>CAVWHD010000010.1:0-8288 GCA_963754675.1 uncultured Alphaproteobacteria bacterium
GCGGGTTTATTTGCTGTAGCCAGTCGCCGCGCCGCCTCACAGGCTGTTCTTGTAAACCTGCCCGCCCTTCATGATGACATTGAAGTTCTTTTCCGGGTCCGCAATCAAATCGAGATTCGCAATCGGGTCGCCGTCAACCAGCAGTAAATCGGCGAGCGCATCGACTTCCACCACGCCAAGCTTTCCCGGATAGGGATTGCGCGGACCCGAAAGCGCCAGCAGCTCGGCGTTATCATGTGTCACCAGCTTCAACACCTCGGCCGGCTTGAACCACTGCTTCAACTTCAGTACGTCCGAGTTCTGGTTTTTGTTCTGGGCCGGATTGAACAGGTAGTCCGTGCCAAAAGCCAGTTTGACTTTATGTTTCCTGGCCAATGTGAAGGCTAGATCGGTGCCATCGACAACCATCTTCTTCTTGGCTTGCACATTGGGTGTAGCAGTGGGCGGCGCTGGGTCCAGGGCCTGCAGACTGAGCCATATGCCCCTCCTTGCCAGCAGTCTGATGGTCGCGTCATCCAGCAACTGCCCATGCTCAATGCATTTGACGCCGGCCTCTACCGCCCGCCGCACCGCCTTCACCGTATAGGCATGCACGGTCACATAGGTGTTCCAGTCGTCGGCCGCCTCCACGCCCGCCCTTAACTCATCCAGGGTATATTGCGCCACATCGAGCGGATCGTAGGCGGAAGCAGCGCCTCCACCCGCCATCATCTTGATCTGCGACGCCCCGGCCCGCAGATTTTCCCGGGTTGCCGTCAGCACTTCATCGCGGCCATCGGCGATGAAGCCGATGCCCAGAAGCTCGCCCTTGGTGATTTCACCGCCGAAACGGTGGGCGCGCTCCGTAGGCAGACGAAAGTCGCCATGACCGGACGTTTGCGAAATCATGCCGCCGCTCGGATAAATGCGGGGGCCGATGGCCTTGCCGAAATCGATGGCCCGTTTGGCCTTGAACACCGGCCCTCCCATATCGCGCTCGGCGGTAAAGCCGCGCATCAGCATGTTCTGCGCCTCAAACAGGGTGGTCTTTTCAAGCTCCTCCGGGGCTTTCTCCAGCAAGTCCCTTTCCGAGCTTCCCATCATGAACAGATGGGTGTGATTGTCGATCAACCCGGGCATCAGCGTGCGCCCGCCGCCATCGATAACCTTGGCCCCATCGGGTGCATTCATGGCGCCGGATTCGATGGCAGCAATCTTGCCATCCCTGACCAGCACGCTCATGCCCCTCTTCAATTCGGGGTGAAGTCCATCGAAAATATTGACATTGGTGAATAGTGTCGGCGCCGCTTCTTGCGCCCGGGCAGGCGATGATCCAGTAGCTGCCAGGCCAAGCATGCTGCTGCTTGCGGCGGCCGCAACCATGCCGGTAAGGAATCCTCTGCGCGACATATCCGCCGTGGCCCGCATGAATGAGGAACCGGGATCGCAGGCAGGGCATACGCAGCCCGGGCGTGCAATCAGTTGATGACTCTTTGTCGCTTCTGAATCCGGCATTGGCATGCTTACTTCCCCCGTTGGAAATCGGTTCCACTATCAGCACAAATTGCATTGCTCGCCAACGAATTTGCTCGAGCACCGTGGTGCCTCTGGCAACCAACACTCGAGTGTGATGAAAACTCTTGTATGCAATACTCATCAAATTCAAATGTCCTTTGGCTTGCTAGTGAGAACATCGTTTGTTAGTTTTTCAGCAAGGACAAAGTCCTGACGGGGGAGAGTAACAATGAAATGCGTAGTAACTACTGGGCGCTTGGCGTTCGCAGCTTGTATTTCAGTTTTCGCCGTTGTGGAGACTCAAGCGCAGGAAGCCAAGGATAATTCCGGAACCAATCCGGCCGTGCTCAATCGATCGTTCAGCTTCTCCAACGAATACCGCTTCCTGCAAGATGACCACTATTACGATGTAGCCTCTTTCAAATACACCGAACCCTTCATGGACGGCCGCGCCAGCATCAGGCTGAATGCTCCCGTCAATGCTACCGATGTCGGACCCGGCGGCGAATTTGGCCTCGGCGATATCGCCGCCAAACTCACTTACATCCTCTATGTCGACCGTCAAATGGGCCTGATCGTATCCGGCGAGATTGGTGCGCCCACCGCGTCCGAGGACGTGCTGGGCTCCGGCAAATGGACCTTTGCGCCGGGCGTCACCTGGGCAAATTTCCTCACCCCTGAAATCATCATCGCCCCCGCCTATGTCCACACCATCTCATTCGCCGGCGATGGTGACCGGGCCGAAATCAACCGCGGTGATTTCGACCTCTACATGGTTTACAAGCCGAAGGGCGAGCGTTGGTGGGTGACTGGCGACTTCACCGCCAGTTATGATTTCGAGTCGAAGAATACGCCGCTGTCCTTTGAAGTGTCACTGGGCCGCAATCTGGCGGTGCTCGAAAATGGAGCTGCGGTGAACGGCTATCTCAGGCCAGGAGTTGGCATCGGCGAAGATCGGCCCTATGACTTCAACATCGAGGCCGGGCTGTCGATCGTCGGCTTCTAGCCGCGTAAAGTCGCGGCGGGCTTTGCCAAACGATTAGTGAGGAGTTGCAAATGCCGTTACTGAACCGGCGCGAATTGATCTCCGGCTTGACTGCAACAGCGGCGTGTCTTGCAGCCGGTCCGGCCATTGCCGATGTCGGTTCCGGCGACGATCCATATCCGCTGCCGCCCTATGATTACAAGAAGCTGCCGGCTGCCTTCCGCCGCACCGTGGTGCCCTACAAGGGCAGCAAGTTTCCCGGCACCATCATTGTCGACACTGCCGCCCGCCAGCTCTATCTCGTTCTGCAGGGCAATCAGGCGCTGAGATACGGCTGCGCGGTTGGCCGCGACGGCTTCCGTTGGGCGGGAATGGCCGATGTCGGGCGCAAGGTGATGTGGCCGAAATGGACCCCGCCCAAGGAAATGATCGAACGCAGCCCCGAAAAGGCAAAATGGGCCAAGGGCATGCCGGGCGGCCCCGACAACCCGCTGGGCGCCCGCGCCCTCTACCTCTATCAGAACGGCAACGACACGCTCTACCGCATCCACGGCACCACCGAGCCCATGTCGATCGGCACCAAGGCCTCTTCCGGCTGCATCCGCATGCTCAACCAGGACGTCGTCGAACTCTTCCGCCGCGCCCCCATCGGCAGCCGCGTCGTCGTTCTCGCTGAAGGGGTTTGAGGTACCCGCGCGAACCGGGCCACATCGCGAGATTGGGTCTCACCCCAGAAGTTTCATGAAGTTTCGCTTGCGCCGATGCTGCTCTTTCAAACTGGCGACAAAGGCGGCCTGTTCCGCCGCGCCGCGTAACCCGGCCATATGGGCAATGAGGCGCGAAGCTTCCGCGTAGCCGCTGCCGTTGTTGGCCAACTCCGCGACGCGCTTTGTATAGACCTCAAGGGCTTCGGCGGGATGACGAGCTTCGCTCGCCCGCGCCAGAGCCTCGGCAAGTCCGGGCGATGCGCCATGCTGCCGCGCAATTTGCCAAGCCCTGTCAAACCGCTTCTCTTCCATCAAGACCTCGATGAGCAGTGTGGACGGGAAATACCATTGCCTTGGCATGGCCTTGCCAAGCTGAGCTTCCAGATACGCAATGGCGCGATCCCTGGCCGCCGCGCCGCCTATCAGCCGCAGCTTGCGGTAGAATTCCAGGCTCGGAGTCTTTTCGAAGGCCCGCCACAACAGCGCCTCCGCATCGCCCTTGTGCTTCCGCTTCACCAGCAGCTTGACCGTGAAACCGACCAGTCTTTCGTCAGGCCGGCCATCTTCGAAGATCCACAAGCCTTCCTCCGCATGGGCGAGCGCTTCCTGTTCGCGGCCCTGGGCGAGGCAGAACTCCGCAAGCTCCAGGTAATTCCACGGCGAAGACAGATCCTTGCCGCGCAGCGCAATCCGCGCATCGGTATCGCCGTCGCATTCGGCAAAGTAGTCGAGCATTCCCTTCAAGCGGTCATAGCCTGCATCGTATCCAGCGCCTCCGCCGCGCGCCTGGCCGCGCGGCGGCAGCTTCTCCCACGCCGCTGTGGCAAGACCGCGATATTCGGCAAGCCCCGCCGTCCCCAGCACATCGGCATAAGTTGCCGCGGCTCCGTGGAATGTATCGTAGTCCCCCTCCATTTCGCGGCTGAAAAGCTCGCGGGCAAATTTCACCGGATCGGGCTTCGCCGTGCTGGCGGCGGCGAGGTGGATTTTGCCCAGCCGGTGCAGCAATCCGCCCCCATGGCCATCGGAATCGTCCATGCTTTGGATCGCCGTTTCGATTTTCGAGAATGCGTGATCCGCGAGCTTCAACGCCAGTGCACCACGCCCGCCATCGGCGAGCGCGGCAATTGCATCGAGGACGCCATCGACGCCCGCCGCCCATTCACGCGCTTTGCCATAGTCGATATAATCGCGGGTCCGGGCAGCCGCATCGACAGCCTTGCGAAGACTGGCCTCAAGAGCCTTGTCGTCCGTCTGGTCCACCGCCGAGGCCAGTTCCAGCTTGCGGTAGAGTGCGGTATCGCGCTCGGCCAGATCCACGATCATTGCCACCAGCGCGCCGGCGCCCTTGGACTTCAAATGACCGCGAATGCGCTCCAAAGTGCCCGCGCCCTGCGCCTCCCCATCGCCGCCTGCCGCGTTTGCCGCCAGCCCCACGGCCACCATGTGCTTGCAGAAGCCCCAATCCTCGAAGGCCGGGCACGAGCACTCCCCGCCAATCTTTTTGCCCCGCCCGCTAAGCACCGTCCGGTAGTCTTCCGTGCCGGATACCTGCGCCACCACCCGCGCCGGCTCCAGTGTGAGAATCTCAACTTGACCGCCGCGAAAATATGCCTCGCCACGCGCGAACGCTTTCTCGCCCGCCAGGTCGCGCAAGGCAGCGGCGTCGAAACGTGGCGGATCCCCCGTTTTCATGTGGACAGTCGCAACAATTGTTCGCTCTCCTTGGCCCTTACCCGCTTAATTTCCCGGTTTGGTGTTCATACCGCGTAGAAATTCGCTTACCGCCACTCCACTTCCCTTTCCGTTTTCCGGCCGCGCTCTTGCGGTGGGAGCTGCCGCCGGGCCGGGCGCCGATCAGCCGTTCCAAATACGGAGCCTTGAAAGCTCCGCGGCGCGGGTAAAATCCTTATCCGCGGTCAGGAGCGTCAGATCGTTGCCGATGCAAAGCCCGGCGATCAGCGCGTCGATGGTGCCGATTTGAACGCCGGAGCGGCGGCAGAGATTACGCAAGTTCGCCGCTTCGATATGGTCATTGCGATCGGGGACGATCAGCGGGATGGAGCCGAAGCGCTCAACGATTTCATCACGCGAACGCGGGCCGGAAAACCCTTGCAGCAGTTCCTGCAATACGAGCCCGGTGGCGACGACTTCGCCGCCATCGGCGAGCGCCCGCGTCAAGGCTGAAACTTCAGGCATATAAGGCGGCGCATCGCGCCGGAAGGCGAGAGACCAGACGCTGGTGTCGACGAACAGCGTCACGCCCGCGACCGTTCGGCCTTGTAGTCGAACCCGTCATCCCAATCGAGCTTGCCCATCAGTTCGAGTAAACGTTTCTGCCCGCGCCGAGCGATGAATTCCTCAAGCGCGCGCGTCACCGCCGCCTTCTTGGTGCGTTCGCCGCTGAGTTCCAGAGCGCGATCGAGCAATTTGGGATCGAGAGAGAGATTGGTTGCCATGTGTCAGTATCCACACATAACATTACACAAAGATTCGAAGAGCCGCAAGGAAATTCAGTCCAGCAGCAATCTCACTTGAGTTCGCCATACTCCGTCACACGCTCCTGCCCCTCAGGCTGTCCGCGAGCATTGAGAGCGCATCGGCGAGTTGATTTGCGGTTTCCGGTGGCGGCAGCGGCATTTTGAGGCTTTGCGCGCCGGTGGCTGGGATCGCGCTCGATCCAAGGATGCGCCGGAGCGCTGGGATTGCTGGCCGCCGCCAGAGCGGCAACAAACTGCGCGCCGACCTGCACCAATGCTTGCCACGGATCGGGGGCTGCCTCGCGTGGCGGCTCCAGCCCCATCCGCGCGACGCCATCTCGCCAGCGCCATGTTACCGCATCCATCTTCCACGGATCCGGCGTCATCAGCAGCGACGATGTTCCGCACTTCCTCGGCCGGCGTCATGGCCTCGCCCTCGCCCATATGCCCAGTGACGTTTTCCACATCCTTCATGAAGCGGTTGAGGCGCGAACCGCCGAGCGATATCTCGCCGCTGCCGCCGTCAAGAATTCCCGCCGACAGCGAGCGCTTGAACGCCAGCACCGACAGCATGCCCTCTTCGATCGTGCCCTTGGCCACGAAATTGATGACCTGCACCGGCCGCTTCTGGCCCATGCGATGGATGCGCGCGATGCGCTGTTCGAGGATCGCCGGGTTCCACGGCAAGTCCATGTTCACGAGCGTCGAGGCATGCTGCAGATTGAGGCCCGTGCTGCCGGCATCGGTGGACAGGAACACGCGGCAGGCGGGATCGTCGCGAAACCGCTCAACCAGCGCCGGCCGCTTTTCCGACGGCACGCCGCCATGGAAGCTGACATAGCCCAACTCGCGCGCCTCGAGCCGGCGGATGACGATGTCGTGGGTCCGCGTCCATTGCGAAAACACCACCGCCTTGGCCTCCGGCTCGGCGAACAGATCGTCGAACAGCGCCGCCAATTCGTCGGCCTTGACGCCGTGGTCGGTTTCCTGGTCGAGCAGATAGGTGCTGTTGCACGACATGCGCATGTTCTGCAGGGCGCAGGTCAGCCGCCGCTGATCCTTGTCGGACAGGAACCTGGTCCTGCGCCAGCGCTGGACGATCTTCGCCACCACGTCGGCGTTTTCCTGGTGATAGAGCATCTGCATCTCGGTCATCGGCACCAGCAGGTTCTGGTCGGTCCGGCTCGGCAATTGCCGCAGCACCTCGGATTTGCGGCGGCGGATCATGACCGGCGCCAGCGTCTGGCCGATCTTCTCCAGCCCGGTATAGCCGGTGACGCGCCCGGCTTCGTCCTTGACCTGATGCTCGTGCAGCAGCTTCCAGGTCGGCCCCAGCCGGTGCTGATCGACAAACTGGACAATGGAAATCAGCTCCTCCAGCTTGTTTTCCAGCGGCGTGCCCGGTCAGCACGATCGCATAGGGGCTGTCGATGCGCTTCAAGGCGCGCGCCGCGATGGTGTTCCAGTTTTTCACCCGTTGCGCTTCATCGACGATCACCAGCTCGGGCGCCCAGGCGGCGATCAGGTCGAGATCGGGCTTGAGTTTCTCGTAGTTGGTGATCTTGCAGAAGTCGTCCAGGGCGTAATCCTTCTGCCGCTGCGCCCGGCCGCCGGCGATAACGCGTGCCGCGTTTCACCCTGTCGCCCGGAGAACCGCGCAATCTCGCTCTGCCACTGGTATTTGAGCGAGGTCGGGCAGATCACCAGCACTTTCGAGACGCCAAAATGCCGTGCCAGAATTTCCGCCGCGGCAATCGCCTGAATGGTCTTGCCCAGCCCCATATCGTCGCCGATCAGCGCCCGCCCGGCCTGCACCGCGAACAGCGCGCCCTCGGCCTGATAGGGATAGAGCGGCACCTTGAGAAGGTTCGTCAGCTTGGGATCGGCCGCGCCGCGCGGGAACAGCTGCTCGAGCATCGACGGCCCGCCGCTCCGCATCGCGCCGTCCCGCGATGAAATCGAGCGCATCGTCATAGGCGCGCAACTCATGGCCGCTCTTCGACGCCATTGCCATGAAATGCTCCAGCTCGCCAAAGCGCTCTTCCGGCAGCATCCCGTTGCGTGTCATGTCGAACAGCAAGCCAGCCGCCTCGGCAACGGCCGGCGGGCAATCCGTTCCGGCGCGAAAATGCACGCTGCGCCTGCCGTCATTGCGCAAATACAGTTCGGAAAACGCCGGCTGGTAGCCGCGCGCGAACGCCGTCTTGGCGCCGCGCTTTTTCTCCAGCCGGGCGAGCGTGAATTCGATGTGCTTGCAGGTGCCCAGTTCGCTGGTGGCGTAATCCGGGCATGAACAGAAATTGCCGCCCGGCCCCAAGCCGCGGATCGCCACGCGATAGCTGGATTTCGAAACCGGATTGCTGACCCGGAACTCGGAGAAAAACGGCTCGCCGCCCAGGTTTTCCAGCCCGAAGGCCTGCTCGCGGCCGAACTGGCGGCGCAAAGCCCGTTGCCAGTCCACCGGCGAAAGACCGGCGGGCGCATGGGTGCGCGAGAGCTTTGGTTCCTTTGTCGGCTTGGCTGCGGAATTCAAGTTTCGGTGCTTGGATTTCATCGAAGTGCGTTCCGTTCCACAAAATATCGATCTGGCATCGTATGCCCTGTAGCCTCGCCGCCGTTTCC
>CAVWHD010000011.1:0-46902 GCA_963754675.1 uncultured Alphaproteobacteria bacterium
GTCCCCCGCGTTGCATTTCCCGCGCGAACGCCTCTAGCTTCGCCGGCTTGCGGAGCGGATTCTTCAATGTATCGTCATTTTTCATTCGGCCTGATCGCGACCCTTGCCGCTTTTCTCAGCCTTGCGGCCACGGCCCACGCCCAGACCGCGCCGCCGTTCGAGACCAAGGCGCTCCAGGCCGTTCTGATCGATGGGCGCACCGGCAAGGTGCTGTTCGAGAAAGACGCCGATAGCGCCATTCCTCCCGCCAGCATGAGCAAGCTGATGACCATGATCATGGTGTTCGAGGGCCTCAAGGCGGGCAAGCTCACCATGGATCAGGAATTCCTGATCACCGAGGATGCCTGGCGCCGTGGCGGAGCGGCCTCGGGCGGCTCGACCATGTATGCCGAACTCAATTCGCGGGTGAAGCTGTCCGATCTCATCCAGGGCGTCATCATGCAGTCGGCCAACGACGCCTGCATCGCCATCGCCGAAGGCATGGCCGGCAGCGAGCCGGCCTTTGCCCAGAAGATGACGGCGCGGGCCCGCGAGCTTGGCCTCGAGAAGGCGCAGTTCCGCAATGCCACCGGCCTTCCCGACCCCGAACATCTGATGAGCGTGCGCGAGCTCGCCCATGCTGGCGCGCTACATCAATCTCAATTTTCCCGAATACTACAAATATTACAGCCAGCCGGAATTCACCTGGAACAAGATCAGCCAGCAGAACCGCAATCCGCTGCTGCGCGATTATCCCGGCGCCGACGGCATGAAGACCGGCTACACCAAGGAGGCGGGTTACGGCTTAGTGGGCTCGGCCACCAGGGGCAACCGCCGCCTGATCATGGTGATCGCCGGCCTCAAGAGCCTGGGCGAGCGCAAGCAGGAAGCCCAGAAGCTGATGGACTGGGGCTTCAGCCAGTTCAGGTCGATCGCCGTCTATGACAAGGGCGACCGGGTGAGCAAGGCCACCGTGTGGGGCGGAGCCTCGCGCTCCGTCGATTTGATCACCACCGATCTGGTGCGAGATTTCGCTCTCGCCCCAGGAGCAGCGGGAAGTCGAGGTCAAGCTCTCTTACCTGGGGCCGCTGATGGCGCCGGTGAAGGCGGGCGAGAAAGTAGGAACGGTGCGCTTCATCGTCGACGGCAACACCGTTGCCGAAGTGCCCGTGGTGACCGCCGACTCGGTTGATGCTGTTGAGTCGATGTGGAGCAGGGCGCTTGACAGCATCATGATCATGGCCTTCGGCGGCTGACGTGGCCTGCCGGTTCATCACCTTCGAGGGCGGCGAGGGCTCTGGCAAATCCACGCAGATAAGAATTCTGGGCGAACGCTTGCAGCAATCGGGCCGCAAGCTGCGCCTCACCCGCGAGCCGGGCGGCACGCCGGAGGGCGAGGCGGTGCGGGCACTTCTGGTCTCCGGCGATGTGGGCCGCTGGACTGCGAAGGCGGAGGCGCTGCTCAACTACGCCGCCCGCGAGCAGCATCTCGTCCAGGTCATCCGCCCGGCGCTAGCGGAGGGTGCGGTTGTGCTGTGTGACCGCTTCATGGATTCGACCAGGGCCTATCAGGGCCACGCCGGAGGCTGCGCCATGGCATTCATCGATGCGCTCGAACATGAAATCGTCGGCGCGACACGGCCGGACCTCACTCTGATATTCGATCTTGATCCGGAGGCCGGCCTGAAGCGTGCGAGGGAGCGGGGCGACGGGCTGGCCGAAGACCGCTATGAACGCAAAGGGTCCGCCTTTCACCAAAAGCTGCGGCAGGGGTTTCTGGCGATCGCGCAGGCCGAGCCCGCCGCTGCCGGGTGATCGATGCCTCCGCCGGAATCGATGCGGTGGCCGGGGAGGTTTGGAGCCACGTCACCGCGGCCATCGGCCATGGCTGAAGAGGCAACCGATCCCCGCGAAGTGGCCTGGCATCCGCGCCGCAGCGAGACGCTTGTGGGCCACGCCGCGGCGGAAGAGAGGCTGCTCGGCGCCCATCGCTCGGGCAGGCTGCATCATGCCTGGCTGATCTCCGGCCCCACGGGCATCGGCAAGGCGACGCTGGCCTACCGCTTTGCCCGCTTCCTGTTGGGGGCGAAGGCCGCCCGCCAGATTGCCGCGAGGGCCCACCCGGACCTGCTGGTGATCGAGCGCCGCTTCGATGCCAAGACCAAGAAGCTCAAGAGCGAAATCGCCGTCGATGATGCCCGCGAGGCCTCCGGATTTTTTGCCCGGACCGCCGGGGCAGGGGGCTGGCGCATCGCCATCGTCGACAGCGCCGACGACCTCAATCAGGAATCGGCCAATGCGCTGCTCAAGGTGATCGAGGAGCCGCCGCCGCGCTCGGTGTTCCTGCTGGTGAGCAACAGGCCCGGCGCCCTGTTGCGCACCATCCGCTCACGGACGATCGAATTGCCGCTGCACCGTCTTTCGCTTGATGACACCCTGACGGTCCTGCGCGGCTTGCCGCCGGTTGCCAATTTGAGCGAGGAGGTGCTCCGTCAGGCCGCCCAATTGTCGGAGGGGAGCCCGGGCCGGGCGCTGGAACTTGCGGGCTCCAAGGGTGCTGAAATCTTCGCGAGTTTTCGCGCGGGTCCGCAGCTGACACCGGCGCGCTGCGTCGATCTGGCCTCTGGCTTCGCCGCCCGTGACAACGCCGCCGACTTCGCCATCTTCACCGATCTGCTCGTGGGTTGGATCGCAACGAAGGCCCGCAGCGTGGCGCTGGCCGGCGCCCGCGCCGCGGCCCTGGCCAAGGCCCATGACGACATCGTCGCTTCCCTTCGCCAGACAGATGCCCTAAACCTCGACCGCCGTCAGACGGTTGTCGATGCGCTCCTCGCACTCGATGAGGCCCTGAAGGTTAACCCGTAGAAACCTATGCCGAGAGAAAAATACTATATCACCACGGCGATTCCCTATTCCAATGGCCCGCCCCATATCGGCCACGCCTATGAGCGCATCGCCACCGACGTCATCGCCCGCTTCAAGCGGCTCGACGGATACGACGTGTTGTTTGTGACCGGCATGGACGAGCACGGCCAGAAGATGCAGCAGACCGCGGCGCGCGAGGGGATTACCCCATTGCAGCTTGCCGACCGCACCGCCGCGCAGTTCGAGGAAATGGGAAACCTGCTTGTAGCGCCCACCGACGATATCGTGCGCACCACCTCGGCCAGGCATCGCGAATGCGTGCAGGAAATCTGGCGGCGCATGGCGGCCAATGGCGATATCTATTTGTCGAATTACGCCGGCTGGTATTCGGTGCGCGACGAAGCCTATTACGACAAGGACGAAATCGAAGACCGCGACGGCCGCAAATTCTCGCTGAAGACCGGAACCCCGGTGGAATGGGTGGAGGAGGAAAGCTATTTCTTCAAGCTCTCGGCCTATGCCAAGACCGCTGCTCGCCCATCTCGAACAGCATCCGGAGTTCGTCACACCCGAGCACTACCGCAACGAGATCGTGGCCTTCATCAAGCGCGGCCTCAACGACCTGTCGATCAGCCGCACCACTTTCGACTGGGGCGTGCCCGTGCCGGGTGATCCCCGCCATGTCATGTATGTCTGGGTCGACGCGCTGACCAATTACATCACCGCCACCGGCTTTCCCGATCCCAAGGCGGCGCGCGCCCATTTCTGGCCGGCCGATGCTCATGTCATCGGCAAGGATATCACCCGCTTTCATTCGATTTATTGGCCAGCCTTTCTGATGTCGGCGAAACTGCCGCTGCCGCGCCAGATCGTGGTCCATGGTTTTCTGTTCAGCCGCGGCGAGAAAATGTCGAAGTCACTCGGCAATGTGGTGGCCCCCGCCGACCTGGTGCGGCTCTATGGCGTCGACCAGACCCGCTATTTCTTCATGCGCGAGGTGCCCTTCGGCCAGGACGGCAATTACAGCCACGAAGCTATTGTCGCCCGCATCAATGCCGATCTCGCCAATGACCTCGGCAACCTCGCCCAGCGCTCGCTCTCGATGATCGCCAAGAATTGCGGCGGCAAGGTTCCGGTGAAGGGCGCGGTGGCTGCGGCCGATGCGGAAATTCTGGCTTCGGCCGGTGCCCTCCTCGCCGAGGTGCGCGGCCATCACAAGGTCCATGCCATCAGCAAGGCCCTCGATGCCATCTGGAAAGTGGTGGCCGATGCCAACCGCTATTTCGCCGGCCAGGAACCCTGGGCCCTGAAGAAAACCGATCCCGCGCGGATGGAGACGGTTCTCCATGTCACCGCCGAAGTGCTTGCGGGTGATCGGCATTCTCATTCAACCCTATATGCCAGGATCGGCGGCCAAGCTGCTGGATCTGTTGGCTGTTCCCACCGGGAGCCGCAGTTTCGCCGATATCGGCAAGAGCCTGGCGCCGGGAACGCCGCTGCCACAGCCCACGGCGATTTTCCCGCGCTTTGTGGAGGAGGGGGAGACCCCTGCCAGGACCTGACAATGTGGATCGTCGATAGCCATTGCCACCTTGATTATGAGGGCATTGTCGAACGCTTGCCCGCCGTGCTGGAGCGGGCCGAGGCCGCCGGTGTCGGGCTCATTGTGTCGATCTCCACCAGGGTGCGGAAATTCGACCGCCTGCTCCGCATCGCCGAGGAAAATGCCAATGTCTACTGCACCATAGGCACCCATCCTCACCACGCCCATGAGGAACTGGATGTGACGGTTGCGGAGCTGGTGGATTTGGCGGCACACCCCAAAGTGGTGGGGATCGGCGAAGCCGGCCTCGACTACCACTATGACTTCAGCCCGCGCGCCGCCCAGGAGCAGGGCTTTCGCCTGCACATTGCCGCGGCTCGTGAGACGGGCCTTCCAATCGTCATTCACAGCCGCGAGGCAGAAGCCGACACCGCCCGCATCCTCCAGGAGGAAATGCAGCAAGGCGCCTTCAAGCCCCTGCTCCATTGTTTCACCTCAAGCGTGGACCTTGCCCGCGACGGCCTGGCGCTCGGCGCCTATGTCTCGTTCTCCGGCATTCTCACTTACAAGAGTGCTGAAAACCTTCGCATCGCCGCAGCCCACGTTCCGCTCGACCGCCTGCTGGTCGAAACCGATGCGCCCTATCTCGCACCCGTTCCCTATCGCGGCAAGGACAACGAGCCGGCCTTTGTGGTCAAGACTCTCGAACAGCTGGCCCACGTCAAGGGCGTTGCCGTCGAGGCGATGGCCAAGGCCACCAGCGATAATTTTTTCCGGCTGTTTTCCAAAGTGCCGCGCCCGGCCCGCTTTGCCGCCGCCGCATGAGTCTGAAACTCACGATACTGGGCTGCGGCTCTTCTGCCGGCGTTCCCCGCGTCGGCGGCGACTGGGGCAAGTGCGATCCCGCCAATCCGAAAAACTTGCGCAGGCGGTGCTCAATTCTCGTCACCCGCACCGGCCGTGGCGGCGCAACGCGGGTGCTCATCGATACTTCGCCCGACATGCGCGACCAGATGCTCGCCGCCGATGTCCGCGATCTCGACGGCGTCCTTTACACCCACGAACACGCCGACCATACCCACGGCATCGACGAGCTTCGCGCCTATTACCTGCGCCGCCGCAAGCGGGTGGAAATCTGGGCCGACGAACCCACCGGCCAGATGCTGATGACCCGCTTCGCCTATTGCTTCTATACGGCACCCGGCAGCGACTATCCCTCCATTCTCAATCTCAACCGGCTCGTTGCCGGCCGCGAAGTGATCATCGACGGGGCAGGGGGCGCCATTACCGCCCTTCCCTTCAACGTCCACCATGGCAACATCACGGCACTGGGTTTCCGCATTGGCAATACCGCCTATACCCCGGACCTCAACGGCATTCCCGATGATAGTCTGGCCGCCATGGGGGGCCTCGAGTTATGGATCGTCGACGCCCTCAGGCGTGACCCCCATCCCAGCCATCTCAGCCTTCCCGAAACCCTGCAATGGATCGAGCAGCTGAAACCCGCCCGGGCCATCATCACCAACATGCATGTCGATCTCGATTACGAAACCTTGAAGCGCGAACTCCCGCCCCATGTGGAGCCGGCGTTTGATGGGATGGAGATGGAGTTGTGATGGCTGCGGCAGGTTATCGCCCTCTCCCGCGCGCACGCATGGGAGAAGGCGCACAATGAATGTAGCTCCGGCGCGATGGACGCAGGGGGCGGGTTGTACTAATCTTGGGATGACACGATGCGGCGCGAGCGTCCGGCCCAAGGGACGCAGGTATATCGGCGCGCCGGCAATAGCAATCTGATCCGGGAGCAAGTCATATGTTGAAACGTCTCGCAGCGAGTCTCGCTGCTCTTGCATGTTTGGCGGGTCCGGTGCTTTCGCAGCAGGCTTGCGAGCCGGCCCGCCTTGCTTCGGCAATCGACGCGTTACGCATTGGAGCCATTCAGCGCCCGCACCTGGCGGGTGGTGAAGGGGCTTGGCGATCCAATGATCGACCAGGGCTACCGCGGCAGCGACAGCTTTGCCACGCGCGATCGCTGGGAGAAACTCGCCGGCGCCATCATTCCCGACGCCAAATACCTTGTGGGCTTCGGCTGGGAATGCCGCATCGATTACCCGCTTGACGTCCTTCAGCAACGGGTGGCGAGCCTCGGCCGGGAGAGCAAATATGTGAAGGAATGGCTGGGCAACCAGGACAAGGTGCTCGAAGCCTGCTCGCAGAATGCCGCGGCAAGCATCAGCCTGCCGGAGGCCGGGGAAATTCACCCGGCGCTCAAACAGATGCAGCAGGACGACCGCGCCTACCAGGAGGCATCCATTGCCTATTACCGCGACAAGGAAAAGGCGCTGCAGCTGTTCCACGCCATCGGCGCATCCGGCTCGCCCCACAAGGCGGCGGCGCGCTACAACATCGCCAATCTGCTGGCCAACGGCAAGAAGCCGGCGGAAGCCCGCGCCGAAGCCAAGGCCATTCTCGCCGATCCATCGCTTGCCAGCGTCCATGCCATCACCAAGGAACTGCTCGGCTACATCGCCAATCTCGAAGACACCGCCGAAAGCTGGTCGGCACTGATCAACGACACCATCGCCACCATCGAGCAGCCATTGGCGTCGATCAATGCCAGCGAGATTTCCAAGCGCGAATATTCCTATGCGCTTTACGATCTTGAGTTCGCCGGGGTGCGCGGCAAGGACGATGACTGGTGGCTCGATGGCAAGCTGCCGGAAGATGCGACAATCTCCAAGGCGCTGTTCGATGCCTCGCGGGCCAGGCCCATCGTTCTCTGGATGATGGCGGGACAATCGGTGGACAAGGCCTACCGGGCGGGACCGTGGAGCCTGATCGGCCAGAAGTGGCAGGCGCGCACGGCAGCGACGATCGACAAGGCCCTGGCGGTGACACCGTCGGCGGCGGCACTGCCGCCGATCGCCGCCGGCATGCTGGCAGCCGCCGAAGCGCTGCCCGACGACAGCAGCCGCAGCGAGCTTTGGGTTAAGGCCCACGCCGCCATCGCCGCCGCCGGAAAAAGCTGCGGCGATGACCCGCAAACCGCGGCGGCAGGCTATCTCCTCGCCCATGCGGTCCGGCTCTCGGCCATGTCCGGTCATTTCGATGAGGCGATCGCCGAACTCGAAAAGGTGCCGTTCAAAACCTCGGCCGCTTACTACGACCGTACGCTTTCGAAGCTCGCCGAATATCTGCTGGGGCAGGGGAAGCTTGCCGAAGCGCGGATGCTGCGCGACCGCCTGCTCACGCCGGATTTCCTTGCGAGCCTTCCCGAAGGCGCCAAACCGGCGGCCACCGACCGCCTTGCCGCCTTCATGGGCTGGATTGCCGAGGATGAAGCCCATTGGAAGGCAGCGTTGGCGCTCCATTCGCGCAAGTCTTCCAATCTTGTGTTCAACTTCCTTTCCGCCAAATCGCTGTGGACCTTGGCCGATGATGCGATGTTTTCCGCCGCCGAGCGCGGATTGCTGGCGCGCACCGCCTGGACCCGCGGCTATGCCAGGGGCATCACCCAGAGCGAGGAAAATACTGCCAAGCTCTATGAGCTCAATCCCGCCTTGCGCGATACCGCCGGCAAGGTGGCCGCCGACTATCCCAAGGCCAACGATGTACGCCGCCGGCTGCTAACCATATTGCGGAGCCCGCGTTTCGGCATCCTGGTGGGCGCACAGGGTCTGTGGAACGGCTTTGAAGACACCGGCAGCGACTTCAATGGCCTCGACAACTACGATGCCAATGACAAGAACTGGTGGTGTCCGTTCCAGCCCGACCGCCAGCTCGCAGGGCTTCGCGCCCAGTTCAACGAGGCCCTCGGCCTCGATTACTTCGACCAGTATGGCAACAGCGACCTGGGCCCGGTCTATGACCCGGAGGTTCGCGGCAAGATCGACGCCAACCGCGAGGCGGTCCTCAAATCCCATCCGATGATCAAGACCGTCGACTGGAAGGAATTGGCAGCACTCAGCCAGATGGGAAGCGCTCCCAAGACGCTGACCCAGTCGGCGATCCGCTGGGGCAAGGCAAGCGGTGGCGGCGACGGCGCGCCCGAGGCGCTAGCGCTGGCAGTCAGGGCGACGCGTTACGGTTGCCGCTGGAGCGGCCGCCACGGATCCTATTCGCGCGCCGCGCACGATCTGCTGCAGGCCAAGTTCAAGGACACGCCGTGGGCCCGCCAAACGCCGTACTGGTTCGACTGCAGGCGGGAGGAATGGAATGAAACCGGCACCGCCCGATTGCAAATCTGCGAGGCCAAGGTGTGGCCGAAGCAACCACCGCTGAAGTGAGGCAAGAGGTTTGGAATGGGGCGCAAGCCATTGATCGAAGGCGATTTCCACGAAAACCAGGATATCAAGAAATATTCCATAATATATATTATGCGAATCTCTGAACCGCGGCGCACCGGGTGTTGAAGCTCGCGCCGTCCGCCTACCGCGTCATGCCCTGGAAGAACGGCGGCGGCACGACAACCGAGCTTTATATCGAGCCTGCCCCGGCCGGCCTCGCCGGCGCGCTCAATTTCTGTGGCGTGCCAGTATTGCCGAGGTCGCCAGCGACGGACCATTCTCGCCATTCCCGGGCTGCGACCGCCACATCATGTGCATCGCCGGACCAGGCATGGTTCTGGCTGGCGGCCCCATGGGCCCGATCGACCTGACCACGCCGGACAGACCGCAAAGCTTCTCGGGTGATTGGCCGATCGTTTCAAGGCTGGTGGCAGGCCCCGTCCGCGACTTCAATCTCATCGCCTGGCGCGCCGGTGTTTCCACCAGCCTCGCCTGCCTGCGCCCCACCGCTCCCTTGCGGCTCGATTGCGAAGCCCCCTGCCGGATCTTCCTCTATCTCATCTCCGGCGAGCTCGCCGCCAATGGCCAGCGTCTGGCCGCAGGCGAAAGCATTCTGCTCGATTCGCACGACAGCCTGGAACTGGAACCCCCGCCGGCGGATGAGCCCCCGCGCCTGGCGGTCTGCCGGATTGGACCTACTCGGCCGCAGGCAGGCTCGTAGCCTGTTCCTGTTCCTTGGCGCTCCGCGCCAGCTCGCGCAGCCGCTCCAGCTCACCCTCCGGAACCTGAACCCGATTGGCGATTGAAAATGCCTCGTAATAGGAATATTCAAGCGGAACCGTGATGGTGAACAGGCGGGCCGCTTTTGCCATGTTGCGCAGCTCCAAAATCATATCGGCCACGTATTGGGCCGTTTCGCGCTGTTGTTGCGTCAGAACAGGCGCACTCGGGGCCGATGCCGTCTGTTCGATTTGCTTGCCAAAGGCTGCCAGTCTCTCCGCCGCCATAACCATGATTGATACCTCGTGCCGTTGAGTTGAACGTAACGGCACACTCTATACGTGTTTAACCTTGTGTGAAGCACTCTTAGATTGCATTTGAGTGAAATTGGTGGAATTCGGTGATCTTGCGGTTGCGCGGCGATGCCTATATGAGGCGGACCCGCTCTTAACCCAGGACCAGGAATGACCGTCGTCGTCGTCGAATCGCCGGCCAAGGCCAAGACAATCAACAAATACCTCGGCAAGGACTTCACTGTCCTTGCTTCCTATGGCCACGTCCGCGACCTGCCCGCCAAGGATGGCTCGGTGCTGCCCGACGAAGATTTCGCCATGTCCTGGGAGGTCGACAGCAAGTCGGCCAAGCGCCTGTCGGACATTGCGGCCGCCCTCAAGGACGATGACCGCCTGATTCTGGCAACCGACCCCGACCGCGAAGGCGAGGCTATTTCCTGGCATGTGCTGGAGGTCCTGCGCAAGAAGGGCGCCCTCAAGGGCAAGGCGGTGCAGCGCGTCGTCTTCAACGCCATCACCCGCCAATCGGTGCTGGAGGCGATGCGCCACCCCCGCGAGGTCGATGCCGCCCTCGTCGATGCCTATCTCGCCCGCCGCGCGCTCGATTATCTGGTGGGCTTCACCCTCTCCCCGGTGCTGTGGCGCAAGCTGCCGGGCTCGCGCTCGGCCGGCCGCGTCCAGTCCGTGGCGCTCCGCCTCGTTTGCGACCGCGAACTCGAGATCGAGGCGTTTCGCTCCCAGGAATACTGGTCGATCGACGGCAAGTTCGTAACCCCCAGTGGCGCCGAATTCTCCGCCGCACTCAATTCCGTGGGCGGCCAGAAACTGGCAAAGCTCGACATCAAGGACGAGGCTTCCGCCCGCGCCATTGAGCAGGCCCTCAAGGGCGCGCGCTTTTCGGTCGACGCAATTGAAAGCAAGCCGGCCCGCCGCCACCCCTACGCCCCCTTCCGCACCTCGACCCTGCAGCAGGAAGCCTCGCGCAAGCTGGGCTACTCCTCGTCGCGCACCATGCAGCTCGCCCAGCGCCTTTATGAAGGCGTCGATATCGATGGCGAGACTCTCGGTCTCATTACCTACATGCGCACCGACGGCGTCGAAATGGCGCCGGAAGCAATTGCCGCCACCCGCAATGCCATTCTCAAGAATTTCGGAGAGCCCTATCTGCCGTCAAGCCCCCGCCTCTACACCACCAAGGCCAAGAATGCCCAGGAGGCCCACGAGGCGATCCGTCCCACCGAATTGTCGCGGGCGCCCGCCAGCCTGCGCAAGGTGCTCGATGCCGACCAGCTGGCGCTCTACGATCTGATCTGGAAGCGCACCATCGCCAGCCAAATGGAAAGCGCCGAGTTCGAGCGCACCACCGCCGATCTCGGCGCCGATGGCCGCGACGGCAAGCACTATTCGTTTCGCGCCACCGGTTCGGTCGTCAAGTTCGACGGCTTTCTCAAGGTCTATCACGAAGACCTCGATGACGAGGAAGACGAGGATGCCCGCCGGCTGCCGCCCATGGCCCGCGGCGACAAGGTTGGCGTCAACAGTGTCTCCGCCAACCAGCATTTCACCGAACCGCCGCCACGCTATTCGGAAGCATCGATCATCAAGAAGCTGGAGGAGCTCGGCATCGGCCGCCCCTCCACTTATGTCTCGATCCTTTCCACCCTGCGCGACCGCGGCTATGTCCGCCTCGACAAGAAGCGCCTCATCCCAGAGGACAAGGGCCGGGTCGTCACCGCGTTCCTCGAAAGCTTTTTCGGCCGCTATGTCGAGTATGACTTCACCGCCAATCTCGAAGAACAGCTCGACCGCGTCTCCAACGGCGAAATCGACTGGAAACAGGTGCTCCGCGATTTCTGGAAGGATTTCACCGTAGCCGTTGGCGACATCAAGGAGCTGCGCATCACCAATGTGCTCGATGCCTTGAATGACATCCTCGCACCCCACATCTTCCCTGCCCCCGCCGGCGGCGGCGAGCCCCGCGCCTGTCCGAGTTGCGCCAATGGCCAGCTGTCCTTGAAACTCGGCCGCTTTGGCTCTTTCGTCGGCTGCTCGAACTATCCCGAATGCAAATTCACCCGGCCGATGACCGCCGGCAACGAGGGCGCGGCGACGGTTCCGCCGGAAGGCATCGAATTGGGCGCCGATCCCGAAACCGGGGAGAAGGTGACCCGGCGCATGGGCCGCTTCGGCCCCTACTTGCAGCTCGGTGAAACCGTCGATGGCGAAAAACCGCGCCGCGCCTCGATCCCCAAGGGCACCGATCCCGCCATCATCGATCTGGAAACCGCATTGCGGCTCCTGTCGCTGCCGCGCGAAGTGGGCGTGCACCCCGAGACCGGCAAGCCCATCGTCGCCAATTTCGGCCGCTTCGGGCCTTTCGTGCTCCATGATGGCACCTATGCCAGCCTCAATTCCGCCGATGAAGTCTTCACCGTCGGCATCAACCGCGCCGTCGATATCCTGGCCGAGAAGAAGGCCAAGGGTTTCAGCCGCGTGCGGCCCGGCGCACTGAAGGACCTGGGGCCCCACCCCGCGGGTGGCGGCAATATCCAGGTGATGTCGGGCCGCTATGGCGCCTATGTGAAATTCGGCAAGGTGAACGCGACACTGCCGCCCGGCGGCGATCCCCAGGCGCTTTCGCTCGACGAAGCAATCGCATTGATCGCGGCAAAGGCCGGCAAACCGGCGGCCAAGAAAAAAACCTCCAGCAAAAAAACATCCGCCAGGAAAGCTCCGGCCAAGAAGGCCAAGAAATCCGCAAAGCCCAAGCCGCTTGCCGAGAAGGCCGCGGAATAGGCGCGTAGGCTGCAGAAAAAACGTGGTCAACGGAGCAAGAAGCCTCTTCGAAGTTCGCTTCGATCGCACTTCGGGGTGAGGTAATATCGGTGGTCATAAGAAATGACCCGCAAACTTCCCCATTTCCGTCATTCCGGCGTTCGAGGTTGTGAAGAAATTGGGGCTATCGCCGATGGATTCGAAGAAGAGCGGGATGCCAGCTGGAGTTTACCCGCGGACTTGATCCGGGGGTTGGCATGACGGTGTTAGGGGATGTAATTGATTTTCCTCACTCTTTCCGTCGCCCCAGCGAAAGCTGGGGCACCCGCTTTTCCCGCCGGTTCGCGGTGGCTGGCCATTGACCGATTTCTTCACAGCCGCTTTCGCCGGAATGATGTATTGGGGGATGGGGCAGGTCAAGAGTTCCAGTTGTTGGCATCAGGGGATGACGAGTAGCTTTTTTTGTCAGCCAATTCCTTGGACGCTGGCTCAACGCTCTCCTTCGGCAAACCTTCTGATCAACTCGCCCAGCGCCGTCTCAAGCACCAGCGAGGCGGCTTCCGCCGCGGGAAACCAGCGGGTTTGGCGTTCGGCTTTTTCCGGCCAGTCGTCATGCTGGCGTTTGACTTCAAGTGCGAAGACATCGACGTCGACGACGCTTGCCGTGCCGTCCTTGCGCCGTTTGAGATAATGATACCGCCCGATGGCGCCAGGACCCACCTCGCCTTCGATGCCGGCCTCCTCGAAGGCTTCACGCGCCGCCGATTGTTCCGGCGACAGTCCCTCGATCGGCCATCCCTTGGGGATGACCCAGCGCCTGGTCTCGCGCGAGGTGATCAGCAGGATTTGGGTGCCGCCGCCGCGCCGCCATGGCAGGCTTGCGTATTGCAGCGCCAACGCCTCGCCTTTCATCCCCCGAAGGCCACCGCCAGCCAGTAGAAAGCAGCGGCAATCAAAGCCGCGGCCGGCATGGTGACGATCCAGGCATAGACGATGCCGGTCGCCACATTCCAGCGCACCGCCCTCACCCGCCGGGCCGAGCCCACGCCCATGATCGAAGCGGTGATGGTGTGGGTGGTCGACACCGGAATGCCAAGCGAAGTGGCGCTGAAGAGGGTAATGGCGCTCCGGCCATGTCGAAGCGCAGCCGCCTTGCATCGGCTGAGCCTGGTGATCTTCGAGCCCACCGTGCGAACGATGCGCCAGCCGCCCATCAACGTGCCAAGGCCCATCACCACATAGCACGAGAGCACCACCCAGAGCGGCACGGTGAATTCCGGCATAGACCCCGTGCGAGAACAGCAGCACGGCGATGATGCCCGCCGTTTTCTGCGCATCATTGCTGCCATGGCCGAGGGAATAGAGCGCCGCCGTCACCAGCTGCAGCTTCTTGAACAGGCCATCGGCGAATGCGGGGTTTGAGCGCACCAAGAGCCAGCTCACCAGCAGCATCAGCAGCATTCCAAGAATAAATCCGGTGAACGGCGACAGCACGATGGCGTAAAGCGTTTTGCTGAGGCCCGACCACACGATGGCCGAAAACCCCGCCTTGGCGACGCCAGCGCCGACGATGCCGCCGATCAGCGCATGCGAACTCGATGACGGGATTCCCGCCCACCAGGTGATGGCGTTCCACACAATGGCGCCCATCAGGGCGCCAAACACCACCGCATCGGTCACCAAATTCGGATCGATAATTCCCTTGCCCACCGTGTTGGCGACATTGACGCCAAACAGGAAAAACGCGGCAAAATTGAAAACCGCCGCCCACACGACGGCATGTTGCGGCTTCATCGCCCGCGTCGAGACCACCGTGGCGATCGAGTTCGCCGCGTCATGGAGCCCGTTCATGAAATCGAAGGCCAGCGCCACGAGAATCAACAGCACCAGCACCAAGGTGAAACCACCCATGTCCATTTCAGATTTCCCTATGGCTCATGAGTGTTCGATGACGATGTCGTTCATCACATGCGCCACATCCTCGAAACGGTCGCAAACCTTTTCGAGATGATCGTAGATCTGGGAGCCGACGATGAAGGCCATCGCATCCTTTTTCGCCGTGCCCTTGAACAGGGCGCGCAGGCCCTCCTCGTTCATCTGGTCGGAGAGCTCTTCGATCCTGGTGATTTCGATGGCAAGCGTGTGCAGCCGCGACGAATTGGCGCCGACATTGCGCATCAGCGGCATGGCTTCCGCCGTCAGATTGGCGAGCTCGATCACCTTCTCCGCCATCGCCCGCATATTGGGTTCGAAACTGGTGACGTCGTAGAGCAGAACCGCCTTGCCGGTCTTGTTCATCTGGTCGATGGCATCGTCAAGCGCCGCCGACAGCGCCTTGATGTCGCTGCGATCAAAGGGCGTGATGAAGCTGCGGCGGATCGCCAGCATCACCTCGGTGGAAATCACGTCGGCCTCTTCTTCCTGCTTCATCAAAGTGGCGCATTTGGCGGCAATGTCCTTGCCGCCGTCGACAATGCCCCGCAGCGACTTGGCCGCTTCCTGCGCCTTGGCCGCGTGGGCCTCGAAGAGGTCGAAGAACTTCTCCTCCTTCGGCATCATCTTTTTGAATGCTTGAAACATGTCGCCCTACCCCTGCCTATTTCCGCCGGGGTTAGCCCGTCGCCCCCGCCCTGTAAAGCCCGGCCTTTGCGGCGGCCGGAGGAGCGGCTATCTCTGTAGCATGGCCAAAGTCCCGAAACCGAAATCCGCGATTCCCACCGAAGCGGCAATCCTTGAATTCATCCAGTCCTCGCCCGGAACCGTGGGAAAGCGCGAGATCGCCCGCGCCTTCGCCGTCAAGGGTGCCGACAAGATTGCCCTCAAGGCGCTGCTCAAGGAGATGGCCGACGCCGGTAAATTGGCCAAGCGCGTCAGGAAACTCGTCGATACCTCCACCCTGCCCCCGGTCACCGTGCTGGAAGTGACCGGCATCGACGGCGATGGCGAAGCCTACGGCGAGCCCATCGAATGGGATGAGCGCATGGCGGGCAAGCCGCCCCGCGTGGTGATCGAGGCGGGCGAGCCGCCGCGCAAGGGCGACCGGGTGCTGGCCAAGATCGAGCCGGTTCACGGCGGCCGCTACCGCTTCCGCGCCAAGGTCATCCGCAAGCTCTCCGATCCTTCCAAGCGCATTCTCGGCGTCTATCGCGTCGTCAAGGGCCACGGCGCCCGCATCGTGCCGGTCGACAAGAAGGCCCGCAACGAGTTGCAGGTGCTGGCCGGCGATGAAAACGGCGCGCAAAACGGCGAGCTCGTCGAGGTCGAACTCTCCAACGACCGGGGCCGTGGCCTGCCGCTGGCGCGCGTCCGCGAGCGCCTGGGCGACCTTGGGAACCAGCGCAACATCTCCCTGATCGCCATCCACCAGCACGGCATTCCCAACGAGTTCGCAGGCAAGGTGATTGCCGAAGCGGAGGCTCTCAAGCCCTTCTCCCGCGGCGGCCGTTCCGACCTGCGCAAGGTGCCCTTGATCACCATCGATCCGCCCGACGCCCGCGACCATGACGATGCCGTGTGGGCGGAACCGGACGCGGCAACCGGCGGCATCAATGTCATCGTGGCGATCGCCGATGTCGCGGCCTATGTGCGCCCCGGCACGGCACTTGACCGCGAGGCGCGCATTCGCGGCAATTCGGTCTATTTCCCCGACCGCGTCGTGCCCATGCTGCCCGAGCGCATTTCCAACGATCTCTGCTCGCTGCGCGAAAATGAGGAACGCCCGGCGCTCGCCTGCTTCATGGCCTTTGACAAGTCAGGGCCGCAAGACCGGGCACCGCTTCGAGCGCATTATCATGCGCTCCGCCGCCAAGCTTTCCTATGAAGAGGCCCAAGCCGCCATTGATGGCCGCAGCAATGCCAAGACTGAAATGCTGCTGAAGCCGGTGCTTGAACCTCTCTGGCGGGCCTATGCCATCCTGATGAAGGGACGCAAGGCCCGCGAGCCGCTCGAACTCGATCTTCCCGAGCGCAAGCTCATCCTCGATGCCCACGGGCTGATCGAGCGGGTGGTGACACCACTCCGCCTCGATGCCCACCGGCTGATCGAGGAGTTCATGATCCAGGCCAATGTCGCCGCCGCCGAGGAACTCGAGGCGAAGAAGACGCCGCTGCTCTACCGCGTGCACGAGCCGCCGTCCGAAGAAAAGGTGCGCGCCCTGGCCGAATTCCTCAAGACCGTCGGCATCGCCCTGCCCCTCGGCCAGGTGATGCGCCCCAAGCATTTCAACCGCCTGCTCGATCAGGTCAAAGGCAAGGACTACCAGCATCTGGTCAACGAGGTGGTGCTCAGGACCCAGGCCCAGGCTGTCTACGCGGCCGCCAACAAGGGCCATTTCGGCCTGTCGCTGCACCGCTACGCCCATTTCACCTCGCCCATCCGCCGCTACGCCGACCTGATCGTCCACCGCGCTTTGGTGTCGGCGCTGGGCTTTGGCGTAGATGGTCTGTCGACGGAGGATATTGCCCGCCTCAAGGATACCGCCGACATGATATCCGACGCCGAGCGCCGCGCCATGGCGGCCGAGCGCGAAACCGTCGACCGCTTGATTGCCTCCCATCTCGCCGGCCAGACCGGTGCCATCTTTCGCGGCCGTATTGGAGGCGTGGTGGGAGCCGGTCTGTTCGTCAAGCTCGACAAGTCGGGCGCCGATGGCTTTGTCCCCGTCGCCACACTGGGCAGCGGCTACTTCGTCTATGACCAGACCCGCCACGCCCTGGTGGGCGAGCGCAGCGGCGAAACCTATCAGCTGGGCGACCGCCTCGAGGTCCGCCTGGTCGAAGCAACCCCGGTCTCCGGCGGCATGCGCTTCGAAGTGGTCTCCGGAGGCCGCGAGGGCAAACCAATGCCCCGCCGCAACACCAGGCTGTCGCGCCAGACACCGAGGAAGGGACGGAGAAGGTAACTTGCGGCAGACCGTCGCGCGGCGAGTGGGGGGCTTACGCCGCAGCCCCATGGCCTTCATCTTCGCTCCATGCCCATTGTCATCGACAGCGCCGAGACGATCAATCCGCCAGTCCGGTCCTGGCGCCAGGCCATGTGGCGTGGGGCGAGACGGCGCTGCCCCGGTTGCGGCAGGGGCTCCATGTTTGGCGCCTTTCTCAAGGTGGCCGGCACGTGCGGGCACTGTGGCGAGGAACTGCATCACCACCGCGCCGACGATGCGCCTCCCTATTTCACCATTTTCATCGTCGCCCACATCGTCATCCCCGCCATGCTGATTGTCGAGCGCCAATGGCATCCGCCGCTCGAGGCGCATTTCGCGCTGTGGACGGCGCTGACGCTCGCCCTCGCTTTCGCCCTCATGCCGGCCGTCAAGGGCGCCATCGTTGGCCTGCAATGGGCGCTGCGCATGCATGGTTTTGACTATTCGGCGGCGCGCGAAAAGGATATGGCTCCGCGCTAACAGCTCCGGGGACCCATGACCTACACCGATCCCGAACTTGCAGGCTCGCGCCAGCACCCCAAACTGCAGCGCCCGCGCGACGCCGCCACGCTGATCCTGGTGCGCCGCGACGGCCCGGTGCCGCGCATTCTCATGGGCCAGCGCCACGAGGGCCACGCCTTCATGCCCAACAAGTATGTCTTCCCGGGTGGCAGGCTCGATGCCGGCGATGGCCGCATCAAACCGGCACGCGACCTCCATGCCGGGGTGCTGGCCAAACTGATGCAGCGCATGCGTTCGAGGCCAAGCGAGACCCGCGCCCGCGGCCTCGCCGTGGCAGCACTGCGCGAGACTTTCGAAGAAGCGGGCCTGCTCTTGGGCCGCAAGACCGAGGGTGATGCGCCCGACCTCTCGGGACTCATTTTCTTTGCCCGCGCCATCACCCCGCCGGGGCGCACCCGGCGCTTCAATTCACGCTTCTTTGTCGCCGACGCCGCCCAAGTCGGCAATCTCGACAATCCCCACCATGATGGCTCCGGCGAACTCCTCACCCTCTCCTGGTTGACGCTGGAGGAAACCCTCGCCCTTGAACTGCCCACCATCACCAAGGACATCCTCGCCCGCCTGAAGCCATTCCTCGACCGGGGCCAGCTCCCCGGCCCCGATTGCGAGGTGAGCTTTCAGCATTACCGTGGGAAGAGGTGGATTGAGGAAGTTATTTGATTTCGCCGGTTGCTCGCGCGGCCGCTATTCATAACTGTATTTCTGGGCGGCCCCAGCACTATCCCACAACTGCGGATTGGCCAAGGTGTCGGCAAGCATTTTTGCGGTGTGCCAAATGCTCATGTTAACAAGCGCTTCATGGTCTGGCCCAAGCGGCAGATCGTTCAGCAGCTGAACCATCTCTGCCTTATGCCCAGGGTCGAGCGTCGCGTGGACGTGATCTGACCGGAAAAAGGTCCCAGGCAGGCCAGTCCTAACCCGCAGATCCTTCACCAGCCCGTCTGTCGGTGCATTGCTTTCGAGCATGATCATATAGCCGAGAATGGCCACGGGATGATGATGCAGAATCCAATAATATTGGGCGCCGACAAGTGCCGCCACATTGCCTGCAGGTATCGACGCGAGCACGATGGCACGGTCGATTCCGATTGACTCAAAATCTTCCAGTGCCCACTCGGCATGTTGCTTCTCTTCTTCGATATGATGCCTAAGATAGGGCAGCAACTGCCTGCACAGCGGTTCATCATCGCGCCGTTCGGCTTCACGGCAAGCGGTTTCCATTAAGGGCACGCTGGCCCGCGTAATCTGATGCTGCATAACGGCATTGGCGATAATCAAGGGCGCCACATCGGGGCGCTTGATCAAGGCGTCGGTGGCGGCGGTCAATGGCGCCGACAGCAAACTGACGAGAATGCGGGCAGCGTCTCCTCGAGGCATGGACACGATACTTCCTTCCACAATAGTGACGTTGGGACATTCGAAGCTATTGAGCTTAGGCCGGCGGATTCAGAAACTCAAGATAACCGGCGCCATGCATGACAAATGGCACTGTCTATCCTTGGGCAATGAGCATGCTTGTCGCTTACAGCTTTCAGAGCTATCATGATCCCACAATAGAGAGCGGAGGGAGAACGCCATGGATACCAATGACAATGTCTATCGGCTTGTTTCAGCCGGAGTGCTGGAGGGTTCGAATCTCACGGATAACGATCGAACATTAATCAATGCAATTGTCCTCAGTGACAGCGATGTCGCCGTGCTTAAACGCATAAAAGCAGACCTTGACCTCGGACCGCTGGAATGGAGCGCTTTATCGATTGCAAGGGGTATTAACAAGTTGTAACTGCTGAATGTTCGCTCTTTCGACGGTTTATGGAAGTAGTGTTGTTGGATGTTGCCCAATCATCAAACCAATTCCTTTGAACGCGACGATGATCTAGTCAGAAATCCAAGACCAAATACGGAACCGGCAAAGGACGGCACTTCAATACGCCGGTCGGACCGGCGGCTAACTATTCTCTTTACCGATATTGAAAGGTCGACCGAACTTCTGGAATTGCTGGGCGATCAGTTCGAAGTGGTATTGGACCGGCATTTCGCACTGCTCCGATCGGCCATTGTCGAAAGTGGGGGCAATGAAGTCGATGTTCATGGCAACTCATTTTTCGCGGTTTTTCAGAAGTCCATCCGAGGCAATCGCCGCCGCGATCGCTGCGCAACGATCGCTGTTTGTGGAAATCTGGCCAAGGCATGTGCAACTCCGCGTGCGAATGGGTTTGCACACCGGAAATCCTCGACCGGTTGTCAAGCCGCCGGTCGGTTATGTAGGGTTGGACGTGCATCGCGCGGCGCGCATCTGTAGCGTCGCGAGTGGTGGGCAGATCTTGCTGTCGAGCACCGTCCGGAACGATCCAGCGTTTGCAATTCCGCCCGGTGTGGCGGTGCGCGATCTTGGCACCCATCGGCTGAAGGATATCAGATTTCCGGAAGCAATATCCGATTTGGCGATAGAAGGATTGCCAAGCGATTTTGCGCCAATCCGATCCCTCGACAATCGCCCCAACAATTTACCAATCGCACTCAGGCCATTCATCGATCGCGAGACCGATAAGGCCGCTCTGCAGGAGCTGCTGCAGCAGGAGGGAGTGCGTCTTGTGACCTTGACGGGAACCGGAGGAACCGGGAAAACCCGGCTATCGATAGAAGTTGCCGCCGGCTTGCTCGACGTCTTCGTAGGTGGTGTGTTTCAGGTTCAACTTGCGGCTGTTACCCTACCTGGACTTGTCGCCCCAACGATCGCGCAAACGCTTGGTGTCCAAGAAATCTCCGGACGATCAATCGTTGAAGCCATTAAGTATGCTGTCGGCAGCCGCCAGATGTTGCTTATACTGGACAATTTCGAACACCTGATTTCGGCGGCACCGATCGTTACCGACTTACTCGATAACTGCCCGCAGTTGCGCATCTTGGTGACAAGCCGCGAAGCCCTCGGCGTCTCGCCGGAGCGGGAGTACCCTCTAGCGCCTTTGCAGTTACCAACTGAATCGGTTGGCTCCAACGTGGACAAACTGCTTTCCTTTGATGCGGTCCGGCTGTTTGTTGAGAGAGTACGCGACATTCGCGCCGATTTCCGGATCACGCCCTCGACTGGACGGGCCGTGGCGGAAATTTGCAGGCGCTTGGACGGATTGCCGCTCGCTATCGAACTTGCGGCATCGCGGCTTAAACTCTTGGAGCCCCCGGCCTTGTTGCGCCGGTTGATGCAGCATGAGGAGACATTGGGGAAAACTCTTTCGGCCACCGGTGGCCGCCACCAGTCTTTGAATAATGCCATCGGTTGGAGTTACGACCTCCTCGATCCGGCCGAGCAGCGCCTGTTCTGCCAGGTATCGGTCTTTGCCGGGGGCTTTAGCATCGAGTCCGTTGTCTCGATGTTTGGGGACATGGGCAACGAAAGCCAGCTTCACGAGCTCTTGACCTCGCTTGTGCGAAAAAGCCTGCTGCAGCGCGAAACGAGCCAGGGAGAGGTGAGGCTGAGCATGCTTGAAACGGTCCGCGAATTTGGCCGCGACAAACTCGTAAAATCTGGCCGGCTCGACGAATTGCACAGACTTCACATGGAACATATGCGGGCAATCGTAAGGGAATCAGCGCCATTTCTTCTCGGACCTCAGTATCAGCGCGGCGTCGCCTCAATTCTCGATGAACTCGACAATATCCGGGTGGCCCTGGATTATGCTCTTCGTCAGAGCGCGGCCGAGGTTGTGAGCGATTTCCTACGATCATTGATCTGGTTTTGGATTCCACGGGGCCAATTCACCGAGGGCGATGCGTGGATTTCGCGTGCGCTGCTTCTCGCCGAAGGCATTTCTGATACGTCCGCGCGGGCAATCGTCTTCGAAACGGCCGGCTGGCTTAAAGCGATGGCGGGCGACTGGAGCGAAGCCTTGCCATACTTTCAACGGTGCCGTCCGATCTATGATAAATTACAAATGCCAAATGAGGCGGCCATGGCGCTCATGATGGAAAGCATTACTTTGGCCGTCTCGGCCGAGGACCAGTCGGCGCTGGAAAATGTCGGTGAAGCGCTGCAAACATTTCGCGAACTGCAAAATCCCTATGGAATAGGCTTGACACTCACGGCCCTGGGAGAGGCGGCGCGGCTCAAGGGTGACTATGAACTAGCACAGACTCATTTCGATGAGGCATTGGCGGCCATGCGGCAGGTCGGCAACACCTATTGGATCTGGGCGCTGCTTCTGAATCTGGCCCACGTCAAATTGCAGTTTCGCGATTGGCCAAGTGCGATAGCATTGCTCAAAGAGGCATTGGATATCGGAAACGCGTCCGATAATCCTTTATCGGTCATCTACTATACAATGGCGATGGGCCACGTCGCGCTATTTCGAAGCAAGTTCGCGGAGGCCGCGCAACTGTTCGGCGCTTCGAGCTCGTTTTTTAAATCGATGGGAGCAAAGCTTGAACCCGCCGATCAGGCGGAACTGGATTCAAGTGTTGCGGCGGCAACCGCGCAACTTGGGACAAAGGAGTTCCAACTGCAATTCAACCAAGGCGCCTTGTGGTCCAGGGAACAGGCCATCGCGGCAACCATGGCGCTGCGAGAAAAATAACTGGTGGTGTACTCAAACGCCGGATTTCTGTCCGTGTTCCCTGGCGTTGCCCTCTTGCCGAACTCGGCGGGTTGGAGCGAACCGGTCTTGCGGCGAGCAGCATGCCTTTTCGCCTTTCTCCGCCCGCTAAAACTTGACAGCACCCGGGGTTTGGGGTCTATCCACCCCAAACCCGCTCGGAGACCAAAATGGCTAAAGGCAATGTGATCAAGATCAAGTTGGCGTCGACCGCCGACACCGGATATTTCTACGTCACTAAGAAGAACTCGCGCACCAAGACCGAGAAGATGTCGCTGAAGAAATACGACCCCGTGGCGCGCAAGCACGTCGAGTTCAAGGAAACCAAGATCAAGTAGCTTCGGTTTTGGAGCGACGCACCAGGCACCGCCAAAAGCGGTGCCTTTCGTGTTTTTGGACACGGTTGCAGGGGAATTGGTGCCGGTCCGGGTTGTCGAATTCGGGGAGGCCACCCAAATTCGGCCCGGACCGGCGACCCCACGTTTCAGGAGATGCGGCGGACCTGAACCGCAGGGTGTTGCGCGAATGGTGCTGACGAGACGTTTGATTGGAAGTGTGGAGCCGCGCGCCTCGTTTTGAGTTCCGTTCCTGTTGCTTGTGAAGAGGTAAAGGGACGGTCTTGAATTCGATTAAATTTTTATACGACGGCGCGCCGTTAATCCAGCCCAAGTTATGGTAAACATTGGGCAATCCCTATTCAAGATGAAGGATTAAGGTAAACTCAACCAGATGTAGGTGGCTCACCCATGGGGTCCGGCAGGTGCATCTCGAGCGGTGTTAGTTCGGTGCCGTCGAGCGGATCTTCGTCGTTGGCGAGTTCATCGGCGCCGCGCGGAATGGGAACGTCAAAGCCCGGCGGCAGATTGGCGTCGAGCAGCCCTGCCCCTTTGAGCTCCTGCAATCCTGGCAGATCGTTCACTTCGTTGAGGCCGAAGTGGGAGAGGAATGCCTCGGTGGTTCCATAGGTGACCGGCCGCCCCGGCGTGCGCCTGCGGCCGCGCATGCGCACCCAGCCGGCGTCGAGCAAGATGTCGAGCGTTCCCTTGGAAATCGCAACACCGCGAATATCCTCGATCTCGGCGCGGGTGACCGGCTGGTGATAGGCAACAATGGCCAGCGTCTCGAGTGCGGCTCGCGACAGGCGCCGCTGCTCCACCTGCTCGCGGCGCAGGATGAAGCTCAAGTCCTCCGCCGTCCGCAGCGCCCACTTCCCGGCGATCTCGATCAGGTTCACCCCGCGGTTGGCATAATTATCCTTGAGGTCGGCAAGCAGACCGTTGACGTCGGCGCCCTCGGGAAGGAACTTCGCGATCTTCTCCACCGGCACCGGCTCGGAGGCCGCGAAAAGAATGGCCTCGACGATGCGCAAATGCTGGTTGCGGTCGGCCCGCGGGTGCATTCTCACGACCGCTGCCTCTTCGCTCACATCTGCTTCGGCCGGTTGGGTCGCAGCGGCATTGGGTTGCATGTCGATTACTCCTTGGCGTACTGGCTCGTCAGGCGGCATTGGCGCGGCGGCGCAGATAGATCGGTCTGAAAGCGTCTTCCTGGCGGATTTCGAGGGTACCCTCGCGCACCAGTTCGAGGCTGGCGGTGAAACTCGACGCGGTCACCGACCGGCGCATGCCGGGCGCGGCCAGATATTCATCAAGCAACCGGTCGAATGAACCCCAGCCGGTCAGCCCGCCGATGAGCCGTTCGAGCGCCGCGCGCGCTTCCTTGACCGACCACGCCCGCAATTTATGCACCGTGTAAATCTGATGCCGCGCCTTTCTCTGCCGCCGTTCGGCATAGGCCTTCAGCAGATCGATGAGGTTGTCGCCGTATTCGCGCTTGGTATCGAGCACTAAGGGCTCCGGCGCACCGCGGACATGGACATCGCGTCCCAGCAGATTTCGCGCCATCAGCCGCGCCGCGGCGTCGCGCATGGCTTGCAGGCGCTGCAGCCGGAAGGCCAGCAGGGCGGCCATGTCGTCCGGCAGCGCCTCCTCCGATCCGGGCTGCGCCGGAATGAGCATGCGCGACTTGAGATAGGCGAGCCATGCCGCCATCACCAGATAGTCCGCCGCCAGATCAAGCTGGAATTTGCGGGCCTTTTCGATGAAGGCGAGATACTGCTCGGCCAGCGCCAGAATCGAAATTCGCGCAATATCGATCTTGTGGTGCCGCGCCAGCTCAAGCAGCAGATCGAGCGGACCCTCGAAGCCAGCCACATCGACGATCAACGCCTCGGGCTGAGCGGCAGCACTCCGCACCGGCCCTTCTCCGTCCGGCCACGCACTTGCGTTGTCTTCCGTCTCGCTGCCGTTCACGGGCCAAGTCCTCCAGCAATTGCATCTCAGGGTTACCAAGGCCTGAGCGATGATTCGATGCCCTTGGCCAATGTTATCCCCAGAATCACTCGGAAACGAGGGCCTTGAGGTCATTGAGCGCGGATCGGCGATCGAAGGGTTGCGGTTTGCGGGCGGATTTGAGCGCGGCTCTCGCCCGCCGCAGCGGCTTGCCCTTGAGCTCACCGGCGGCGGCGGCAACTTCCTGCATTTCCGCGAGATTGCCATTGCAATGCAGGACCATATCGCATCCAGCGGCAAGTGCGCGCTGCGTCTTCTCGCTGAACGATCCGGCGAGCGCCTTCATCGACAGATCGTCGGTCATCAGCAGGCCCTCGAAACCAATCTCCCCGCGGATGATGTTCTTGATGACCTTGGCCGACAGCGTGGCCGGATTATCGCCGTCGAACGCCCGGTAGACCACGTGCGCCGTCATTGCCATGGGCGCGTCGGCAAAGGCGGCAAACGGCGGGAAATCGACGGAACGCAGCTCAGCCGCACTGGCTTCGACAACCGGCAGCGACAGGTGGCTGTCGGCACTGGCGCGGCCGTGGCCGGGAATATGCTTGATGACCGGCATGACGCCGCCCAGAACAAATCCGCCCACATGGGCGCGCGCCAGCGCCATGATGGCGTCCCGCTTGTCGCTATAGGCGCGGGCGCCGATCACCTCATGGCTGCCTGGCTGCGGCACATCGAGCACCGGCAGGCAATTCGCGGTAACCCCGGCCGCAATCAGATCCTCCGCCATCAGCCGGCCGACATTGCGCGCCGAGCGTAGCGCCGCCAGCGCATTCTGCTCAAACAGCTCGCCATATTTTCGCGCCGGTGGATAGCGCCGCCAGCCGTTGGATGGCGGACCCAGCCGCTGGACCCGCCCACCCTCCTGATCGACAAAAACCGGCGCATCCCTGCGCCCAACCGCCAGGCGGAACGCCGACGTCAGCGCTTTCAACTGCTCGGGTGTCTCGCAATTGCGCTTGAAGACGATGAGCCCCCACGGCCGGTGGGTTTGAAAGAAACTGGCCTCCTCCACCGACAGGCTGGTTCCAGCACAACCGGAAATGAAGGCGCCGATTGTTTTGATCATGAGTTGGCAATTCGCGCTAAGGCGAGCGCACGAGGCAATCGCGTTCGCCGGCGGCGAACAGATTGCCGCACACCTTCGTGGCCTCGTCCTTCGATGCCAGCGGGCCGACGCCCAGCCGGTAGCGCGTGCTGCCGGCAACCGTGGCCTGCGCGATGCGCGAGGGAAGCGGCCCAATCAACGAGGGATACTTGAATTTGAGCCGTTGGTATTCGGCTTGCGCCTCGGCTTCGCTGCGGAATGATGCGAGTTGTACGACATAACCGCCGCCGCCCGACGCCGCGGCTTCAGTCTTGCTGGCAGGCAACGAGGCGACTTTCGTTTCGGCCGGTGCTGCCTCCGGGACCGGTTCGACGTTAACAATTTTTTCCTGGGTGGCCACATCGGCCGCCGGATCGGACGTGTCGCTCTTCTTGAACAAATCGAGTAGCGTCTTCTTCTTCTTCGGGGCCGGCTGCACCGGCTCCCCGGTCAAGGGCGCAGCACTGTCAGTTGCCGCTTGCGACGGCGCTGCAACTTCGCCCGGCGGCACCAGGACAAGCGGTTCCACTCCGCTTTCCGTTGCTGCCTCGGATTCGGTTGTGGCTTTCTTGCTCTTGGTGGATGAAGCCGCTTTCTTTTTGGTGGGCTTGGCGGCAGCGGCGGGCTTGGCCACCTCCGGCTCGGAATCCGTGACCATCTCGCTGGTATCCGCAGCACCTGCAGTTGTGTCTTGCGGGGGCAGCAGAGACGTGATGCTCTCGCCGGCTTCCGTGGTTGCTTTGGATTTCAATTCGCTGCCCACGGGCTCGGCCGCCGCCGCAACCGCTTGATCGCTACCGGGTTCAAGCTGCCCCTGGGTGTTGTCGTCTCCTGGCGGTGGTGGAAGCGGAAGCGGCAACGGCTCGTCGCTACCCTGCCCGGTGACATCAGTGGGCTGCGGGACCTGGCTGGCGCCTTGCTCGGCCGCGGGCTGCACGTCCGGCTGAACCGGCGTTACTTCCGTGGGAACCATCTGCCCGCCGAGAACTTCCTGATCGCCGACAATCCGGTCGTAAATCTCTTTCTTGTTGACACTTGCGGCTTCGATGGCAGGCTCGGCGGCGGTCTCCGGCACCGTTTTCGCCGGCAGCTCGGGCGCCGCCACCACCGGGACGGTTTCGGTTGCAGGCGCGGTCGTGGCAACCGAGGCGGTCTTCATTTTGGTGTTGTAGTACCAGACGATGCCGCCCGTCGCCACGGCCGCGGCCAGCAGCGCCAGGAGCAAAAGCCAAGGTCCGCTGGACCGGCGGCGATCGACTTCGTATCCCTCCTCGGCCTCGCGGTAGGCCGAGTGGTAGTCACTGGCGCTGGCCCGGCGGCGCGGCGCCTCCGCGGCTGCCTCATCTTCAAAGACGTCATCGGGCTCCTCGGCGTAAGCGCGAGCCCGGCCGCGCGGAGCGGCCGTCCGGCCAAGACGTGGTTCGCCCCGCAAATCCTCGTCATAGCCGTCGGCTTCGTAGGGAGGATTGGCCGGGGGCAAGCGGCGCCTGGTGTCATAGGCAGGCGGGCGGGCCGGAAGCCGGTCGCCGTAGCCAGTCTCTGGGGGCTCCGAGGTGTAAGGACGCTGACCACCCAAGGTAGGCCGCGCGGAGGGCGGAACATAACCTGTCGCAGGGTCAATCGGCCGGTAGCTCGGCAGCGCTTCGGCGCGGAAGCTCGATGATGGCGCCCGCAGTGATGCACGCTCCCCACCAAGTGCTGGACGAGGCGGCAGCAACGACCCAGCTGCCGCAGTGGAACTCGCCGAGCGCTGCAACCTCGACCGGGCCAGATCGCTGCCAAGATCGCGGCGGGAAATCGAAGTCTCGTCATCGGCAAAGCTAAATTTTGGGCGGTTTGCCGCCGGCTGGGCGGGTTTTGGAGCGGCTTCAACCGGTGCCGGCCTCGGCATCGACAGGCTCGGTTCGGCAACAGAGCGTGACTCCGCCCTCTCACGAGCGGCGGTAACCCTTTGCTCCGCCAGCTTTTCCGCGGCTGCCCGCTGGGCGCGCAACTTGTCGGCCAGGCCATCCGACGGCGGCGGCTGAGGAGCCTTCCGGGCTTCGGGTGCCGGTGCCGCATTGCCCGGCTTTGCCGCTGCCGCGCGTGGCGCCATTGGCGCAGGGCGGGAAACCGCTTGCGGTGCCCGCGACTTGGGCGGCACGGTTAACGCCGGCTGCGCCTTGAACTCGTCGGAAATCTTCGGCATGTCCTTCGTGCCAATTCCCAGGCGTTCCCGCCAGTTGCGCTTGTCGGTGCCGTTTCCGTTCGTCGATTTTTGATCCATCGTCAGCCGTTTCGCTTTACATCTCTTCGGCGGGCCTGACGCCAAGGATCCGAAGGCCATTTGCTAAAACATAGCGAATCACGCGCAAGAAGGCGAGACGCGTAATTGTCGTGATGAGGTTATCCTTGCAAATAAAACGTAAATGCGGCGACTCTTTGCCCTTGTTCCACAAAGCATGGAACTCCCCCGCCAATTCAAACAGATAGAATGCAATTCTGTGGGGTTCGTGAGCCTGGGCCGCGGCTTCGAGGAGGCGTGGATACTCGGCGATTCGCCGGATCAGCGCCAATTCAGCCCGGATCCGTCAACAGGTTGAAGTCGGGCGTGCCGCCTGAAATACCCTCGGCGGCCGCGTTGTTGAGCACCGAACAGGTCCGCGCATGGGCATATTGCACATAAAAGACCGGGTTGTCCTTCGATTGTTCGGTCACCTTGGCGAAATCGAAATCGAGCGGCGCTTCGTTCTTGCGGTAGAGCATCATGAAGCGGACCACATCGGGGCCCACTTCATCGACAACCTCGCGTAGAGTGATGAAGTCACCTGACCGTTTCGACATCCGCACCGGCTCGCCCGACCGGTAAAGTTTGACGAGCTGGCACAGCCGCACCACGACCTTGACCGCGCCAGGGCCGGCAATGGCGGCCGCCACGGCCTCGAGCCGTTTGACGTAGCCGCCGTGATCGGCGCCGAGCACGTAGATCAGTTCCTTGTATCCGCGCTTGATCTTGTTGCGGCTGTAGGCCACGTCGGAGGCGAAATAGGTAAAGCTGCCATCCGACTTGAGCAGCGGACGATCGATGTCATCACCGAAGGCTGTGGCCCGGAACAGGGTCTGCTCGCGATCTTCCCAGTCCGCCGGCAATTCGCCCTTGGGTGGTGGCAGCCGGCCCTGATAGACATGGCCCGCGGCCCTGAGATCGCTCACCGTGTCGCTGACTTCGCCGTTGTCATGCAGCGACTTCTCGGAGAAGAAGACTTCCTGGCGGATGTTGAGCGATGCGAGATCATCGCGAATCAAATCCAGCATCATGGCGATGGCTTTGGCGCGCACGATGGGCAGCCATTCCGGCTCGCCCATAGCCAGCAAAGTTTTCGCCATGCTCCGCCGCCAGGGCCGCGCCCACCGGCTTCAGATAGTCGCCGGGATAAAGTCCGGACGGGATTTCTCCGATGTCCTCGCCAAGCGCTTCGCGGTAACGCAGATAGGCCGAGCGCGCCACGACATCGACCTGCGCGCCCGCATCATTGATGTAGTACTCGCTTGGTCACGTCGAAATCCAGTGACCTTCAGGAGTTCGGCCAATGCATCGCCGAACACGGCTCCCCGCACATGGCCGACATGCAAGGGCCCGGTCGGATTGGCGGAGACATACTCAACATTGGCTTTGAGCCCGCCGCCCATGCCGGAGTGGCCATAGGCCTCTCCCAACTCAAGCGCCGCAACAAGTACCCGCGGCCAGAAACTGGCTTTGAGCCTAATATTGATAAACCCCGGCCCGGCAATCTCAACCGCATTGATATCGCCGTGGCTCTTGAAGCTTTCCGGCAATCAGTTCCGCCAGCTTGCGGGGTTGCATGGCAAAACTCTTGTTCAGCACCATCGCCGCGTTGCTGGCCACATCACCATGGGCCGCTTCACGGGGCGGCTCCGCTGTAATCCGCGACAGGTCAGGCAGAGTGCCCAGTCCCTGCTCCACGGCAAGCTGCGTGACTGCTTCACGAATCACGTGAAGAAAATGAGAAAAGAGATTCATTTGGGTAAGCTAAGCTGTTGATTTCAGGCTTGTTGCAGGCCCTACCGGAAAAGCGGATCGAGGTCAAACAGGCGTTTGTGCTGATCGAGCGCATAACGGTCGGTCATGCCCGCGATGAAATCGCAAACCTGGCGGGCGAAGCGGCTCTTGTCATCGGTGAATGAATCCTCCCGCCAGTTTGCTGGCAGAAGCTTGGGATCGCCAAGATAGGCCTCGAACAGATCGCGCACCACCCGCCTGGCTCTCGCCATCATACGGTCAACCCGTTCGTGCCGGTACATTCTTTGCGACAGGAACGACTGCAGCACCCGGTTCTTCTCGCGCATCTGCCCGCCGAAACGACACCAGCTGTTGGCCAAGCTCGCGCACCGCCTGGGCCGATTTTGGATGCATGCCGCCTGGCCCTCCTCTGGGTTTCGTCGAGCACGTCGGCAACCATCGCCGAAATCACCCGCCGCACCGTCTCGTGCACGATGCGCTGCATCTCGATTCCGGGATAGCGCCTTGAGAACCGCCGAAAGCGCCTCCCCCGCCAGCGGCACGTCGCCCAGATCGATCAGCCCGAACAGCCCTGCCCGCAATCCGTCGTCGATGTCGTGGGCGTTGTAGGCAATGTCATCCGCCAGCGCCGCTACCTGCGCTTCGGCACTGGCAAACGACGCCAGCGCCAGATCATGGGCCTCGGCATATTCGATGATGGCGTCCGGCAATCCCCGCTCGCGGTAGTGGCCGAGCGCATGGCCTTCGCCGTCGATCAGCGGTCCATTGTGCTTGACCAGCCCTTCCAGCGTTTCCCAGGTGAGATTGAGGCCATCGAACAGCGCATAGCGGCGCTCCAGCCTGGTCACGATGCGCAGCGACTGGGCATTGTGATCGAACCCGCCATAGGGCTTCATCAGCTCGTCAAGCTCGCGCTCGCCCGCATGGCCGAAGGGCGTGTGGCCGAGATCATGGGCAAGCGCCAGGGCCTCCGCCAGATCCTCGTCGAGACCCAAGGCCCGGGCAATCGAGCGGGCGATCTGGGCCACTTCGATCGTATGGGTAAGCCTGGTCCGGTAGTGATCGCCGTCATGATAGACGAACACCTGGGTCTTGTGCTTGAGCCGCCGGAAGGCGGTGGAATGGATGATGCGGTCGCGGTCGCGCGCGAAAGGGCTGCGCGGCGGGCTTTCGGCCTCCTTGCACCAGCCGACCCCGGCTCTCATCCGCCCGCGAACTATAGGCCGCCGTGTGCCGGTGCATCGCCAGTTTCCATTGACAAGTCCTTCATAACTCCCAACATACACAATCACTATGGCTTCAATAACCCTCACTGACCGCGCCGCCGCCCGCATCCGCGAGATCGTTAACGCCGATCCCGGCAAGCATGCCTTGCGGGTTGCGGTGAACGGCGGCGGCTGTTCCGGCTTCCAGTATGAATTCGCCCTCGCCGATGCGCCGGACGAAAGATGACCTGGTGCTCGAACGCGACGGCGCCACGGCGCTGGTCGATCCAGGTCTCCCAGGTCTATCTCGCCGGAGCCGAGATCGATTTCGTCGACGACCTGATCGGCCAGTCGTTCAAAATAAAGAACCCCAACGCCACCTCCTCCTGCGGCTGCGGCACCAGTTTTTCGATCTGATCACGGCGCTTGAAAGGCCGGGGCCATGGCCTCATCATGGCCGCCATGATCATCGCCACCTGGAACATCAACTCGGTCAAGGCCCGCATCGAAACGGCACTTGCCTGGGTCACGGAAGCAAAGCCGGACGTCCTCTGCCTCCAGGAAATCAAATGCGAGACCGATGCGTTCCCGGCAGTGGCCTTCGAGGAACTTGGCTACAATGTCATCGTCCATGGCCAGAAGACCTATAATGGCGTGGCAATTCTTTCGAAATCACAGCCGGAAGATGTCCGCCGCGGGCTTCCCGGCGACGACACCGACGCGCAGGCCCGCTACCTGGAAGCCCTGATTCCCGCCGAGGGCGGCATGGTGCGGGTGGCGTCGATCTATCTTCCCAACGGCAATCCGCCGGAGACTGAGAAATATCACCTACAAGCTTGCCTGGATGGACCGGCTCCATCGCCACGCCGGCAAGCTGCTGGCGCTTGAGGAACCGCTGGTATTGGCCGGCGACTACAATGTGATTCCAACCTCCAGGGATGCCAAGAACCCGGAGAACTGGATGGGAGATGCCCTGTTCCTGCCCCAGACCCGGGCAAAATTCCGCACACTGATCAACCTGGGCCTGACCGACGCGGTGCGCCAATCGTGCCCGCGAGCAGCCCGGTATCTATACGTTCTGGGACTATCAGGCCGGCGCCTGGCAGAAGGACAATGGCATCCGCATCGACCACATGCTGCTGTCGCCCCAGGCCGCGGACCGGCTTGTGGGCACCCGCATCGACAAGCATGTCAGAGGCTGGGAGAAACCGTCCGATCACGTGCCGGTTCTACTCGAACTGAAATGAAATGGCCCGCTGCCTGGGGCAGCGGGCCTAACTCAAACGCAGTTACGCCAGACTGACTTACTTGACCGGCTTGATGCCGAAAGCCTGCATGCTGGCTTCGAACGGCTTGTAGGCTTCCTTGGCGGTGGCGACATAAAGCTCGCCGAACTTGCTCATCTGGCCAACGAATGCCTCATAGGCTTCCTTGGCATAGCCCTGCTGCACTTCAATGGCCTTGTCGAAAGACTTGGCGGAAGTGGCGCGCTCGACTGCTTCGGTGCTCTTCTCGAACGACTTGCGCGAGAATTCGGCGGCTTCCTGCGCCATGGCCTGCAGGCCCTTGGTGAGGGCGCCGGCCGAGGCGACATAGGCCTCAAAACCGTCTTTGCCGAATGTCTGGAATTCATCGAAGGACTTGATCATCGCTATCTCCTGTTGGCTAGCATTGAGTCGAGATTTATGTGCAGCGCACCATTTTGTCAAGATTCTTTTTGCATTGCACCATAGCGGTTTTGGAGTATTAGGAATCGCGACGGCCCCTGTTTACCCTTTCATAACGGCGGACCCTGTTTAGTGACGGGGTATCAACGCCGGTTGTTCAGCTGGTACAAGGCTAAAGGTCCGGGGCCGGACGAGTATGGGCGCAGCCAGGCAGGCTGGGCCCGGTGGAGAAATGATGTTTGTAACTGGCGTAACCCCAAAATCTGGCCCGGCAGCAAGAATGATTCACTTCCGCACGATGGTATCGGCCCTTTTGGTGGTGCTGGTCTGCCTGGCTTCAGCCGCGGCACCAGCACTCGCGAAAGTCCGGTTTTCCGCCATTTCCATCGACGCCCGCACCGGCAAGGTCCTCTACGCCAATGATGCCGACGGGCTGCGCCATCCCGCCTCGCTGACCAAGGTGATGACGCTCTATCTGCTGTTTCAGGATCTCAAATCCGGCAAGATCAAACTCAATTCCACCATCCGCATTTCCGCCCGCGCCGCCGCCATGGCGCCGTCGAAACTTGGCGTGAAGCCGGGAACCGCCATCTCGGTGGAAACCGCCATCAAGGCCATCGTCGTCAAGTCGGCCAATGATGTGGCAACCGCCGTCGGCGAGAACCTGGGCGGCACAGAGCAGGCATTCGCCGCCCGCATGACAACGACCGCCCATGCCCTCGGCATGAGCAGGACCCTGTTCCGCAATGCCTCGGGCCTGCCGAACCCCGCCCAGGTGACCACCGCTCGCGACATGGCGACTTTGAGCCTCCGCATCCAGCGCGATTTTCCCCAGTACTATCCCTATTTCCGAACCATGGCCTTTACCTACCGGGGCAAGACCATCCGCACCCATAACCGCCTGCTCGGACGCTACAAGGGGACCGATGGCATCAAGACCGGCTACATCGCCGCCTCCGGCTTCAATCTCACCACCTCGGCGCTGCGCGGCGGCAAGCGCGTAGTGGGCGTGGTGCTTGGCGCCAAATCCGGCTCGGCGCGCAACGCCTACATGATGAAGATGCTCGACCGGGCCTTCCCCAAGTGCACCGCCGGCAAGACCATCGCCGCCCAGGTGGGAACCTCCAACGGCGCCATCGACCCGCTGGCGGGCACAGCCGCCGCCGGAACCAAGATCAAACCGAAACGCTCATTGCTCGCCGCACAGAGCAAATCCGAAGAGCCCACGATCGCCGATATCGCCGAAGGCGACCCGCAGGATGGTGTCGGCGACGCCAACAGCGAAGGCGCCGGCGCCGAAGATGTGGCTGACGAGGCGGCCACGGCCCCCAGCGCACCACAAGTGATCGAAGGCAAGATCGGCTCCGCGGCATTGCCGGACAATCTGCCCTTCGAGGTCAAACCGGAAGCAACCCAGTCCGCTCAGCTGAACACGCTTGTTGCGTCTCTCCCCGAATTGGGCTGGCATATCCAGATCGGCTCCTTTGCCGGCAAGAAGGACGCCCAGCTTCGCCTGCAGAAACTGCGGTTAAGCGGCCCCACGGAATTGCGCGACAAGCCGGCCTTCACGGTGACGGTGCAGAAGGGCAGCGAAACCACCTACCGAGCGCGGTTTTCAGGATTCAGCGAAAAATCCGCCCGCGAAACCTGCCAGCAGATCGAACGCAAGAGCATGGCCTGCAACGTGGTGGCGCCCAGTTCGTGAACTGGCGTACGATCGGGTCATCGCCCTCGAAGTCCGACGCCTGTTGGGGCTCGCCTTGCAAGGCTAACATCCTACACCGGACTGCAACTTAAGCGGGACTTTTTCGGACACTTATTGGTTTTGACAAATCAGACAGATGGCATATTCTTTCCTGCTTGGTACGGAGACGTGGTGATGATTAAAGTCCTCGTCGTTATTATTGCCATTTTCATTCCGGCATGGGCGATGGCGGGAGAGCCGTTGTTCAACGCGGTGGCGTCCGGCGATATGGCCAAAATCGAGAGCCTTCTGGCAGGCGGCGCAACCGTCGATCAGCGCGGGCCCGATCAGGCCACGCCGCTTATTACCGCTGCGCTCAATGGCCAGGAGGCGGTGGCCAAACTGTTGCTCTCCAAGGGCGCTGACGTGATGGCGCGCAATTCCGGCGGCTTCACGGCGCTGCATGCCGCCGCCTATTCCGGCAGCGCGCCCATTGCCGCCTTGCTGCTCGATAGTGGCGCTGCCCGCGACGATAGCGAAGAACAAGGCCGGTACGGCACCGGTGTTCGTCGCCGCTGAAATGAATCACCCCGAAGTGCTTGAGCTCCTGATCGCCCAGGGCGCCGATGTGACCCAGCCGGAGGTCCATGGCTATTCGGCAATGTCGCGCGCCTTCTGGAAGGGCCATAAGGACATGATGCGGCTGCTCAAGCGCCATGGACTGACGTGCCAGCAGGATAAGCTGACAGCCGACTGGTATGCCCAATGTCTTGCAATCACAGAGTAACCGGAGGACGACAATGAAAATAGCCATCCTGTCTACAACGGTATGTGTGGCTTCGCTGTTGCTTGGTAGCGCGCCGGCCTTGGCCGACAACACGGTGAACACCGGATATTTCGGTGGCGTTGCCATCTTGGGCTATGACCCCGTTGCCTATTTCACCGAAGGCAAGCCGGTGCAGGGCAGCGAAGAGTTCAGCTACGACTGGCTGGGAACGCCATGGCATTTCGCCAGCCAAAAGCACCGGGAGCTTTTCAAGAGCGAGCCGGTCAAGTTTGCACCGCAATTCGGCGGCTACTGCGCCGGCGAAGTTGCTGGCGATGGGATCACCGTCAACATCGACCCCACGGCTTGGCGGATCATCGATGGCAAGCTCTATCTGAGTTACAATAAGCCAACCGACGCAGAGTGGGAGGCCTATGCGAAAGTCGATCTGCCGAAGGCCGAAGCCTATTGGCCCAAGCTTGAGGCCAATTTGGAGACGGGCAAGTTTTACTGACGCCGGGATCAGTCCGCCAGAGAGAAGTAAAAGATGTTGGTGGCGTTGACATAGGCGTATGCTGGTGCATTTTCGCCGGGATTGAGCCTGAATACCGGTCCACAGTCGGAGCGCCCGAGTGCCACCAGGCTTTCGCTCTGTTGGCAGAGCATGTTGTCGCTGACAAAGATCGTGCCGGTAATCAACAGGGTCGCGGAACGGAAGGCCCATTTGCCGTCTTTGCCGATTTGCATGATGGCCGGGGAACCCGAATGCACCTTGCCCTGCAAGACATGCCCCAGCACCAGGCGCGAAATCTCCGGGCCACTCAGACGGTTGCGTTCGTCGCCGTGGAAGTCAAACGGCCAGTCGGGGAAGCCGGCCTTGGAGAACAGGCTGAGGAGCCTCTCCCGATCCGCGTCGATGCGCAAATACGAGAAATTCAATTGTTGAAAGGCAATGGAAGACGAAGCGGTCGGAACCGAGGAATGCGTCGGCCGCCCGGCGGGCGTCGTCCATGCGGCCCGCTTCGGCATAGGCGGCGGCAAGCAGCAACTGAACTTCATCCAGCCGGGGCGCATCGGCGCGGGCCTGCTCGAGGGTCTTTATTGCCTCGCCGGCGTTACCACCCAGCAGAAAGACCTGCCCTGCGACTAGCCTGTCGGCCGCCGTCAAGTTGGGATCGAGCCGCTGCGCCGTGACAATCGCCGCTTGGGCTTCCGCATGCTGTCCGGCGGTGCTCAGGGCAAAACCGAGGGCGATTTGGGCGTCGACGCTGCTTGGTCCCAAGACCGCGCTGCGCCGCGCCGAGGCCAGCGCCTGCTCAAACTGGCCGTCGACGGCCTGAAGCATCGCGAGGGCAGCGTAGGGTCCGGAGGCGCGCGGATTGAGGCTCAGGGCGCGGCTGGCCATCTCGTAGGCGCGCTTTTTAGCGACGGGAGTCTGAAGTACGTCATCATAGGTGTTGCGCCAAATGAACACCGAGGTTCGCGCGTCGGCCGCGAAGGCATCGGCGAAGGACGGATCGAGAGTTTCCGCCTTGACAAAAAACTCCAGTGCCCTGCGGAGTTGTGGCCGGAAACCCGCTGCGCGCCGCCTGCTCGCCGCGCAGAGTAATAATCATAGGCCTCGAGGTTGCTGGTCGGCAGGCGCGCCAAGACTTCGGCTTCAGCAGCCGTGGGCTTGATGCCCAGGGCCGCGATAATGGCGCTCACCGCTTCATCCTGTATGGCAAATACGTCGGCGGCCTTGCGGTCGTATTTCTCTGCCCACAGGAGACCGCCGCTGGCGGCGTCGATCAACTGGGCATTGATGCGGACCTGATCGCCGGTGCGGCGGACGCTGCCTTCGACGATATAAGAGACGCCGAGATCGCGCGCCACATCCTTGGGCGCCGCCGGCTGGTCCCTGTACTTGAACACCGAATTACGGGAGATGACATCGACGGCCGACAGCTTGGCGAGTTCGGTGATGATATCCTCGGTGATGCCGTCGGCGAAGTAGGTGTCGGCGGCGCCGGCGCTCAAATTGGCGAATGGCAGGACGGCGACCGATGGCCGCTGCGCTGTAACCGGCCCGCGCCAAAACAACATGGCGGCCAGGAATGCCGCGACCAGCACCAGGCCAGCAAGCCCAGCCATTGCCAGCGGCAAGAGCACCCGCCGCCGCTTGGCAACGATCCTTCCGGCGGCGGCGGGGTCGAGCACGACCCGGTAAGCGCGCACCGGGTCGGCAATGTTCTTGAGGTGCAGTTCTCCCAGGCTTTCGAATCCGACACCGGCCTTGTGTGCCGCGTGATCGAAGGCTGTGCCGGAGACGCATATGCCGCCGGCTTCCGCCATCGCCTCAAGCCGTGCCGCGATGTTGACGCCGTCACCGTAGATATCATCGCCCTCGACGATGATGTCGCCGAGGTTGATGCCGATGCGCAACTGGATGCGGCGGGCTTCGGCAGTTTCCGGATCAGGGGCGGCCAAGGCGCGCTGGATGGTGGCGGCGCACTCGACGGCATCGACCACGCTGGCAAACTCAATGAGCGCGCCATCGCCCATGAGCTTGATGATCCGGCCATGGAATTTTTCGATCGCCGGATCGATCACATCCCGGCGGCAGTTTTTGAGCAGCGCCAGGGTGCCGGCTTCGTCCTCGCCCATAGGCGGCTGTAGCCAACCACATCGGTGACAAGGATGGCGGCTAGCCGGCGTTCCAAACCTAATTGCCCCTTACTTAATTGTGTCGCCCAATTCGAATGTTACTTCAACAAACATTGCGAAGCCAGACCCAGGCGATTGCAAGGCGAACTGCGAGACTCAATCTACTACTCCACCAGCAGATCCTTGGCCTGATTGATCTTGGTGGCGAGATAGTCGCTGCCGCCCTTGTCCGGGTGAAAATCCTTCATCAGCCGCCGGTGAGCAGTGCGCACGTCCTCGGCGCTGGCGCCCGGTTTCAGACCGAGGACCGCCAGCGCCTCTTGCCTGGTCATGGCTTCCCGTGGCGCCGGCGGGCTGGCGGCTGGACCCGGTCCCGGCTTGCTGCCTGGCCATTGCAGGCCATCGGGAAACAGCGCCGATTCGCCGATCATCCCGGCTCCCAGAATGAACAGCGGAATGGCCACATTCGTGGCCCCGCGCAGCATCAGAAACCCCGCCCCGGCAATGATCGCCCAGCCCATGATCTTGCGCACCAGGCCGCGCACCTTGGCGGGCTGGCTGCCGGCGAGGGCACGGAGCAGCCACCATCCGCCGAGGATGATAACCAGTGCCAGGCCGAAATTGCCCATTGCGCGGAGGAGGTCAGGCCACGGGCTGGGCGGGCTTCAGCTGCACGCTTTCGCCGCAGCCGCAGGCCGAAGTCTGGTTCGGATTGTTGAACACGAACCCCGACTTGAGCGCCGTCGTCTGATAGTCCATCTCGGTGCCGAGCAGGAACAGCACCGCCTTGGGGTCGATCAGAACCTTGACCCCCTTGTCCTCGACCACCTCATCGAAGGGCTTCATCTCGCTGGCCCATTCCATGGTGTATTCCATGCCGGCGCAGCCGCCATTCTTGACGCCGATGCGAAGGCCAACGACCGGCCGTTCGGACTTTGCCATGATCTGCCGCACCCGCTCGGCGGCGGCATCGGTCAGTTTCATCGCCTGCGGGCGCGGGCGGGGGGTAGCTGTGGCCATAACGTCTCCTTACCACATGTTGAGCGCAACGCGCGCTTCTTCCGACATCCGGCTGTGGTCCCATGGCGGATCGAAAACGATGGTGGCCTTGCAGCTGGCAACGCCTGCCACCGTCGACACCGCATTCTCCACCCAGCCCGGCATGTCGCCAGCCACCGGGCAGCCGGGTGCTGTGAGCGTCATCTCGATTGCCGCATTGCGGTCGTCGTCGATATCGACTTTGTAGATCAGCCCCAACTCATAAATGTCGACCGGGATTTCCGGGTCGTAAACTGTCTTCAGCGCCGCCACGATATCATCGGTCATCCGCGCCAGCTCATCGGCGGGAATGGCGTTCATATTGGGTGGCGCCTCGGCCACGCTAAGGTTCAAGGCTTCGCTCACAGGAATATCCTTTGTGCAGAGATAAGGGCTTCCGCCAGCACGTCAACCTCTTCGCGGGTGTTGTACATGGCAAACGACGCCCGGCAGGTGGCGGTGATGCCGAAGCGGGCGAGCAGCGGCTGGGTGCAATGGGTGCCGGCCCGGACCGCCACACCGGCCCGGTCGATGACGGTTGCCACATCGTGGGCATGGGCGCCATTCATGTTGAACGAGACGATGGCGCCCTTGTTGCGCGCCCGGCCATAGATCCGCAGGCTGTTGATTTCCGACAGCCGCTGGGTGGCATAGTCGCGAAGGCAGGCTTCGTGCTGGGTGATGTTCTCCAGCCCGATGGCGCTCATGTAATCGAGTGCTGCTCCGAGCCCAATGGCCTGCACGATGGCCGGTGTCCCCGCCTCGAAGCGGTGCGGCGGATCATTGTAGGTGACCTGCTCGGTGGTCACCTCGGCGATCATCTCGCCGCCGCCCTGATAGGGCGGCATGCGGCTGAGATGCTCGGCCTTGCCATAGAGCACGCCGATGCCGGTGGGCCCATAGGTCTTGTGGCCGGTAAATACATAGAAATCCGCATCAAGGGCGGTGACGTCGATTGGCATGTGCACTGCCGCCTGGCTGCCGTCGATCAGCACTGGAATTCCGCGTGCGTGCGCAATCGCGATCACCTCCGCCACCGGCACGATGGTGCCGAGCGCATTCGACATGTGGGTGATGGCGACGATCTTCGTCCGTGGGCTGAGCAGTTTCTCGAACTCGTCGAGCCGGAAATTGCCATCCTCGTCGATCGGCGCCCACTTGATCTTGGCGCCCCGCCGCTCCCGGTGGAAATGCCACGGCACGATGTTGGAATGGTGCTCGAGGATCGACAGGACAATTTCATCGCCCTCGCCAATCACCAGCCCGCCGAAACTCTGGGCCACCAGATTGATCGCCTCGGTGGCATTGCGGGTGAAGATGATTTGCTCCTTGGACGGAGCATTGATGAACCGCCGCACACTTTCGCGGGCATCCTCGAAGGCTTGCGTCGCCGCGTTGGAGAGGAAATGCAGGCCCCGGTGAACATTGGCATATTCCTCCGTGTAGCTCTTCATCATGGCATCAAGCACCGCCCTCGGCTTCTGCGCCGAGGCGGCATTGTCCAGATAAACCAGCGGCTTGCCATAGACCTCGCGGGAAAGGATGGGAAAGTCCCGGCGGATGGCGGCAACGTCGAATGCCATGGCTTACCTCTTGCTCCCGCGCCCGGTGAGCCAGCTCCCGGCAAAATCCGTCAGCGCCAGGCGGATGCCGTCATGGGCAATTGCCTCGAAGGCCTCGCCCACGAAGGCCGCGATCAGCAGCGACTTTGCTTCCGCCTCCGGAATGCCGCGCGACTTGAGATAGAAAAGATGATCATGGTCGAGATCGCCCGACGTGGCGCCATGGCCGCACACCACGTCGTCGGCGAAGATCTCCAATTCCGGCTTGGCGTCAAACTCCGCCGTTTCCGACAGCAGCAGAGCATGGCTCGACTGCTTGCCATCGGTCTTCTGGGCATCCCTGCGGACGATGACCTTGCCCTGAAAAATGCCGCGCGCCTGATCGTCCATCACGCACTTGAACAGCTCCCGGCTGGTGCAGTGGGGCATCTGATGGTCGACCACCAGACGCGAATCCGCATGCTGTTTGCCCGCCAGCAGATAGGCCCCCGACACCTTCGCATCGCCACCGGGTCCTGCAAACACATAGGTGCCATTCTGGCGATTGACCCGCGCGCCCGACGTCAAAGTGAAATCGCGCAGCGCCGCCCCCTTGGCGAGTGTCACATGGGCATGTGCCAGGTGGAGCGCTGCCGCTCCTTCATGCTCCACCTTCACGCGGTCGAGGCGTGAACCTTCTCCCAGTGAAATCTCGGTGACACTGTTGGCGAGATAGGTGCCCTCGCCCATATGGGTTTCGATGATGGTGGCCGAAGCGCCCGCCGCAACAGCGATCACATTGCGGGTGGCGACCGTTCGAGGCGCCGCGTCGGTCGTGATGAACAGCAGTTCAATTGGTGTGTCGGCACTGCCAGAGAGCGTCAGTTTCGCGCCATCGGTGGCAAAGGCATCATTGAGCGCCAGAACTGGCTCATCCGCCTTGATCCCCGGCACAGCCTCGCCATTGGCCAGCTTGGAATGAGCCGCATCGTAGTGCCCATTGACGAACACCATGCGGGTGGCCGCCACCTTGCCGAACGGTGACGACTTGATCAGCCGCTCCACTTCGGACCGCGCGGCCTTGACGCTCACCCGCGGCGGATAGGGCCGGTCGATCAGCTGGCGCAGATCCGTCCACCGCCAGTCCTCCATCCGCCGGTGCGGCAGGGAGAGACCAAAGGCGGTTTCAGCCGGCGTTTTGGTGAGCGCAATGTTCATGCCGCATCCTTGGCGAATTCGGCGTAGCCCTTGGCTTCGAGCTCCAGCGCCAGCGACTTGCCGCCCGACTTGACGATGCGGCCCTGGGACAGCACATGCACGAAGTCCGGCACGATGTAGTCGAGAAGCCGCTGATAGTGGGTGATGACGATCATGGCGCGCGAGGGCGAGCGGAGCGCGTTGACGCCGTCGGCCACGACCCGCAGCGCATCGATGTCGAGCCCTGAATCGGTTTCATCGAGGATGCACAGCGAAGGCTCCAGCACCGCCATCTGCAGGATTTCGGCGCGCTTTTTCTCGCCGCCCGAGAAGCCGACATTGACGGCCCGCTTCAGCATGTCCTGGCCGATGCCGAGCCTCGCCGCCCGCTCCTTGACGAGGCGCATGAAATCGGGGGTCGAAAGCTCCTTCTCGCCGCGCGATTTCTTCTGGGAGTTCAGCGCCACCTTGAGAAACTGCATGGTTGCCACACCCGGGATTTCGATTGGATACTGGAAAGCCAGGAACACCCCCTTGGCGGCGCGCGCGTCCGGCGCCATGGCAAGCAGGTCCTCGCCCTTGAAGCTGACCGAGCCTTCCGTCACCTCATAGCCCTCGCGCCCCGCCAGCACATAGGAGAGCGTCGATTTGCCAGAGCCATTGGGCCCCATGATCGCGTGCACCTCGCCGGCCTTCACCGAAAGTGTCAACCCATTGATGATCGCCCGGTCTTCGTTTGCGAGCTTCACGTGAAGATTGTTTATTTCGAGCATAGTTCCCCTCAATTCGTCATTCCGGCGAAAGCCGGAACCCATCCGTCACCGCGACCGATGGATCAAATTCCGCATCGTGTCCGCCATGGGTCCCGGCTTTCGCCGGGATGACGGTGTATGGTTCGTTCATGTAACCGCGATGAACTCAATTCGATTTCCAAAAGCATCGTCGGTGAAGAACCGCGCAACGCCCTCGATCGCATCGTCCTCGCGCACCGGGTATCCGGCGTCCGTCAGTTTTCGCCGAAGCGCATTTGCTCCCGATATTGCCAGCGCCACATGGGCCTTCCTGGCGGGCCGAAAATCCGCCTCGACGCCGAGATGAAGCTGAACCGGTCCAGTCTCGAACCACGCCCCGCCTCGCTTGGCCAGCACTGCGGGCTTCGCCACTTCGCGCATGCCGAGCACGTCGGAATAGAACGCCCGCGCCCTCTCCTCTTCACCGGGTGGCATGGCCAATTGCACATGGTCGATGCGCTCGATCCGTATCATCCCACGCTCCCTTCCAAACTGATCCCGATCAGCTTCTGCGTCTCCGCCATGAACTCCATCGGCAGCTGCTGCAGCACGTCGCGCACGAAGCCGTTGACGATGAGGGCCACCGCCTCTTCCTGGCTGAGGCCGCGCGACATGCAGTAGAACATCTGGTCGTCGGAAATCTTCGACGTCGTCGCCTCGTGCTCGAACTGGGCGGTCGAGGTTTTCGCCTCGATATAGGGCACCGTATGGGCCCCGCATTTGTCGCCGATCAGCAGCGAGTCGCATTGGGTGAAATTGCGCGCATTCGGTGGCCTTGCGGTGAGCCGAAACCAGGCCGCGATAGGTGTTGTCGCTGCGCCCCGCCGCGATGCCCTTTGAGATGATGCGGCTTGAAGTGTTCTTGCCGAGATGGATCATCTTGGTGCCCAGTCCACCTGCTGGCGGCCGTTGGAAATCGCGATCGAATAGAACTCGCCGCGCGAATGATCGCCCCGCAGGATGCAGCTCGGATATTTCCAGGTGATGGCCGAGCCGGTCTCCACCTGCGTCCACGAAATCTTCGACCGTGCGCCCCGGCAATCGCCGCGCTTGGTCACGAAATTGTAGATGCCGCCCTTGCCCTCGGCATCGCCGGGATACCAGTTCTGCACCGTCGAATACTTGATCTCGGCATCCTCCAGCGCGATCAGTTCGACCACCGCGGCATGGAGCTGGCTTTCATCGCGCGTGGGTGCGGTACAGCCCTCGAGATAGGACACATAGGCGCCCTTGTCGGCAATGATCAGGGTGCGCTCGAATTGCCCGGTATTCTTGGCATTCATGCGGAAATAGGTGGAAAGCTCCATCGGGCAGCGGGTATTGGGCGGCACATAAACAAAAGAGCCGTCGGAGAATACCGCCGAGTTCAGCGCCGCATAGAAATTGTCGCCCTGGGGCACCACCGAGAACAGATACTTTTTCACCAGCTCGGGATGCTCGCGCACCGCTTCCGAGATCGAACAGAAAATGACGCCGGCCTTCTTCAGTTCCTCTTTGAACGTCGTCACCACCGAGACCGAGTCGAACACCGCATCGATGGCGACATTGCCCGAGCCATATTCGCCGCCTTCGCTGTCGAGTTCGCTTTTCTCGCCCTGCTTCCTGACGCCAGCGAGGATTTCCTGCTCCTTCAGCGGAATGCCGAGCTTGGCGTAGGTCTCCAGCAGCTTGGGATCGATCTCGTCAAGGCTCTTGGGCGACGCCATGCTCTTGGGCGCGGCATAGTAATAGAGGTCTTGGAAGTCGATCTTGGGATAATGCACCCTGGCCCAGGCCGGCTCCTCCATCTGGAGCCAGCGCCGATAGGCTTCGAGCCGCCAGTCGAGCATCCATTGCGGCTCGCCCTTCTTGGCGGAGATGAAGCGCACGGTTGTCTCGTCAAGACCCTTGGGCGCGAAATCCGATTCAATATCAGTGGTGAAGCCGTACTTATACTTGTCGACTTCGATGTCCTTGACCAGTTCGATGGTGTCGAGATCAGCCATTGCAATTCCTATGCGGCAACGCGGGCCCGGTGGCGCGCCAGGATGCGCTGCCACGTGGCGATGAAGTGTTCGATGTCTTCGGACGCCGTCGTCCAGCCGAGGCTGACGCGGATGGTGGCCCCCGACACCTCCGGCGCAAATCCCATGGCGCCCAGCACATGCGACCGCGCTACTTTGCCCGATGAACACGCCGAGCCGGAGGAGACCGCGACGCCAGCCAGATCGAACGCCATGACCAGCGTCTCGGCATTCATTCCGGGCATCGCAAAGCATGTCGTGTTGGGCAGCCTTTCGGCGCCCTGGCCGAAGATCGTAGCGCCTTCCAACTGCGCTTCGAGGGCATCTCTGAAGGCTTTGACATGATCCAGCCTGCTGGCGACCACTGCCGCAAATCCGCTGATGCCGGCGAGGTTTTCGGTGCCGGCCCTCCTCCGCAATTCCTGGCCACCGCCATGAATCAATGGTTGCAGCGGAAGTCCGTCGCGAACGACCAGGGCTCCACAGCCGGCCGGTCCGCCAGCCTTGTGGGCCGAAACGGTCATCAGGTCGGCGCCCAGCAGGCCGAAATTGAGTGGAATTTTGCCAAGGGCCTGCACTGCATCGGTGTGAACGAATGCGCCGTGCTCCTGCGCCATTGCCACAATTTCGCGAACCGGCTGGATCACCCCGGTCTCATTGTTGGCCAGCATGACGCTGACCAGCGCCTTCGGCCCCGGCAGCATGAAGCGCAGCGCATCGAGGTCGGCCACGCCATCGCTGGAAACCGGGATCAGCTCGACGCTCTTGCCCGAGGCCTTGGCCGCCTCGATGACCGAAGGATGTTCGATTGCCGAAACCAGCACCCGCTCGGCGGCCACACCCATGATTGCCAGATTGTTGGCCTCGCTGCCGCCGCTGGTGAAAATGACCATGGGCGCCGTCACACCCAGGGCCTGTGCCACGGCGTCGCGCCCATCGTCGGCAAGCTTGCGGGCGGCCCGGCCTTCGAGATGTACCGAGGACGCATTACCCACGGCTTCCATGGCCGCAAGCATCGCCGCCTTGGCCTCGGGCCGAAGCGGGCTGGTGGCATTATGGTCGAGATAGCTTCTCACGCGTGGGGCCTCACATGGCGCTCCTTGGCCTGCTTGATGGTGGCCGCCAGCGCCAGATTGCGTTTCGACACCACGTCATCGAGGGTGACCGCGTCGAGAAAATTCATCATCTGGCGGCCAAGCGACGACCACAAATCATGGGCGCAGCAGCGCGCCCCCTTGACGCATCCTTCCACAGCGTCACCTTCGCAGCGGGTGACCCGCAGAGGCTCGTCCACCGCCTGGATAATGGCCGACATGGCAATGCCGTCGGCTCCCCGCGCCAAACTGTAACCACCGCCCGGACCCCGCGAACTCTCCACCAGCCCGGCTTTGCGCAATTTGCCGAACAGCTGTTCGAGATATTCCTGGCTGATGTCCTGGCGGCCGGCAATTTCCCCTAGGGAAACGGGCTCTCCCTGCGAATGCTGGGCAATATCGATCATCGCCATCACGGCATAACGGCCCTTGGTGCTCAGTTTCATCGCGTGCTTTCCCGCTCCAGGCCCTACGAAAAGCTTGCTTTTGCACCCCTCACCCGTGCTAAAGGCGAGGTCCCTTTGGAGGGCCGGCGGAAGCTGGCTTTCTTGAACTGTTCTAATCCATGGATATAGAAAGCCCGACTACAGGAGTCGACTATTCGGCATAAATCGCCGGTTGATTTTTCGCTGGGATTGACGAGGACCGGTTTTTTCGATGCCTGAAGTTATTTTTAACGGCCCCGCCGGGCGCATTGAGGCCCGCTACCACCAAACCAAGGTTCCGGCATCCCCCATTGCCATTTTGCTGCATCCCCACCCCACCTTCGGCGGCACGATGAACAACCCGATCGTGCACTCGCTCTACCAGATGTTCGTGAGCCGCGGCTTCTCCGTCCTCCGCTTCAATTTCCGCGGTGTCGGCCGCGGCCAGGGCCTGTTCGAAAATGGCGCGGGCGAGCTGTCCGATGCGGCCCGGCACTCGACTGGCTGCAATCCTTCAACCGCGAGGCCAGGTCTGCTGGATCGCCGGCGTCTCCTTCGGCGCCTGGATTTCCATGCAGCTCCTGATGCGCCGCCCTGAAATCTCCGGCTTCATCTCGATCGCACCTCTCGCCAGCACTACGTTCTCCTTCCTCGCCCCCTGCCCGCTCCGGCCTGTTCGTCAACGGCGAAAAGGACACGGTGACGCCGCCCGAAGCCGTGCACAGCCTGGTCTCCAAGCTCAAGACCCAGAAGGGCATCGCCATCGAGCACAAGGTGATCGCCCGCGCCAACCACTTCTTCCAGGACAAGATCGAGGAGTTGACAAAGATTTGCTCCATCTATCTCGACAAGCGCATGGCGCGCGAGGGGCAGATTAGGGTGGCGCGACCCT
>CAVWHD010000012.1:0-19668 GCA_963754675.1 uncultured Alphaproteobacteria bacterium
GTCGAAGTCATGGGCGTTCATTGCCGGCTTTCCCTTACGGTTCCAACCGGTAACCTTCCCAAAATCGGCCATATAGACCTGGCCCCCGCGGCCGCGCCCGAAGGTCGAAAGTCCGGGCAGGCTGATGCCGATGGCGCTGTCGCCCGATACCGTCTGTGCACTGATATTCGGCAAGAAGCTGCGAATCTCGCCGGTGCAATTGTCGCCATAGATGTAGCGGCCCTTGAGCGCCGGCAGCTGGACATCGTTGACAATGTGCCCGCCCATGATGGCGCAGCCGCCGCCGCCATGGCTGTAGGTGTGGATCGGGAACACCGCGGGATCGGGGCCGGGCTTGCTGTTGTCGTGAACCAGATTGCCCTCGAATTGCGGCCAGCCGAAATTGACGCCCTTGGCCGCCGGAATCCGCAGGATATTAACTTCTTCTTCGTCGCCTTGCCCCACATCGCCGATCATGATCTGATGTCCGGTGAGCGACATGCGCCACGGGTTGCGCAACCCATAGGCATAGATTTCATCGCGGCCGCTGACGCCAACATAGGGATTACCGGGCGGAATCTGATAGGCCTTGCCGCCGCCGGGCAAGGGATTGATCCGCAATATCTTGCCAAGCAGCGAACCGAGATCGCGCGCCGGCTCGCCCGGCGTGGCCGTGCCGCCGCCATCGCCCACTGAGATATAGAGAAAGCCATCGGCGCCAAATTGCAGCTGGCCGCCATTGTGATTGCCCGCATTGGGATGGGGAATTTTCAACAGCACCCGCCGCGATCCTGCCTGGGCGCGCAGCGGATCGGCCGGGTTGCGCAAAAACTCATCCACTTCGACATTGCCGAGACTATTGACGAACAACACATAGAACCGGCGCGAGGTGGCGTAGTCCGGCGCAAATGCCAGCGACAGTAGCCCGCGCTCGCCGCCGAAATCCACGATGCCTTCGATATTGAGGAATGCGGCGGCCGCCGGCACTTCATTCTGCAGCACCCTGATCTTCCCCGATTGCTCCACCACATAGAGCCGGTTGCTCTGGTCCGGCGCCACCCGGACATCGACCGGACTGGCAAAGTTGCCGATGGAAACTGCCTGGAATGCAAATGCAGGCGCGGCGGTGCCGATGCTACAAGCAGCGGCGAACAGGATGTTACGGGGCGATCTGAATTTGGCCATCACTCACATCTTTCTTTTTCCGAGGTCCGCCACCCCACCCAAGCCTAGGTGAATCCTGCCATCGCGGTCAACCCGCAAGCCTTCAATTCCCTCTGCTCCGGTCCTTGAGATGGCGGAGACCAAACAACAGAAGCCCCGCCACCAGCCCCCAGAATGCCGAGCCCACGCCCGCAATGCTCACACCCGAAGCGGTGACGAGAAATGTGACCAGCGCGCTTTCGACATCACGGGACTTTTTCGTCATCGCCGTGATCCCGCCCACTAGCGGCGAAAACAGCGCAAGCCCGGCAATCGCCGTGATCAGCGGCGCAGGGAGTGCGCCGAGAATTTGCACGAAGCTCGCCGCGGCAAGCCCCACCGCACCATAGAGAACGAGATAGGGCCAGGCGATGAGCCAGCGCTTCTGCGGATCGGGATGGGTTTCAGGTCCCGTGACGATCGATGCGGTGATGGCAGCCAGGTTGATGGCATGGCTGCCGAAAGGCGCAAGTAGCACCGAACCTGCTCCCGTAACCAGCAGCGACGCCGAAACCGGCGGCTGGTAGCCGCTAGCGCGCAGCACAGCGAAACCCGGCAAATTCTGCGACGCCATCGTGACCAGGAAGAGCGGCACCCCGAGGCTCAGAATGGTGGTTCCGCCGAATCCGGGTGTCGTCCACACGAGGGTAGTCAAGCCGATTGTGCAGCAGTCACCGGGGAATGCGCCGCTGAACCCCGCCATGGCGACCCCGGCTGCGACAATCACCGGCACGGCAAACAATGGAAAGCTCAGCCTGAGTCCGAAGAAGATGGCAATTAGCGGAAGCACCAAGACCGGCATGGCAATGGCGGCGGCGGGAACGCCGAGCGAATAGCGCAGCAGGACGCCAGCCAGCATGGCCGCGGCGATCGGCGTCGGGATTTTTTCGATGGCCTGCTCGAGCGGCTTGATCAGGCCGGCGATGACCATCAGGAGCCCCGCCACGACGAAGGCGCCAAGCGCATTGGCATAGGTAACTCCGGCTGCACTCGTGGCAATGAGAGCGGCTCCCGGCGTCGACCACGCCGTGATGATCGGCATCTTGTAGCGCCAAGACAGCATGAAGGAGGTGACCGCCATGCCCAGACACAGCGCCGCCGCCCATGAGGCCTGTTGAGCTGGCGTGGCGCCCACCGCACGCGCCGCCTCCATGATAAGCAGAATTGTGGAAGCAAATCCCACCACCACCGCGGTGATCGTCGATGATATGATACCGAACCAGCCGCCCTCAACCCGCCTTGCCGCATCACTCATGCGATTGGGACTCCGGGATCGTATTTGGCCACGCGAAGGATGAGCGTCGTCTTCACGCTGTCGACAAAGGGGCCGGCGGTTAGCTCCTCGATAATGAAGTTCTGCAGTTCCGGGAGGTCTCGCGCCACCAGCTTGAGCAAGAAATCGGCATCCCCGGAAATGGCATAGGCCTCCCGCACCAATGGCCAGCTGGCAACCCGGGCCTCGAAGGCGCGTAGCTCCGTGTCGGCCTGGCTCTTCAACCCCACCATGGCGAAAACTGCCGCCTCGAAGCCAAGTGCTGCAGAATCAAGTTGCGCCCGGTACCCAGCGATCAACCCCGCCCTTTCCAGCGCCTGCACCCGCCGCAGGCAAGGCGGTGGCGACAACCCAACTCGCGAAGCCAGCGCCACATTGGTAATGCGGCCGTCGCGCTGCAATTCGCGCAGGATTTTCCAGTCGGTGCCGTCAAGTTGGGCCGGTTGACTCATGTTTATCCATAGCAACAAAATTGCGCCCTGGGAATTGCATGCGACTTCCCGTGGAAATTGCATTTTTTTCTTAAAGCAATTTAAATCGGTCTGCGGCAATTCTGGTTTGCCCATGCAATCCGACCACAATACCCAGCGCCACAAAGAAGTTTGGCCACCCAATCCCGCTTCCGGCGGGCCTGGCACTGGCGTAGGCCCGGCCACCTGCGAAGTCAGGGCTTGGGAAACCGGAGAGCTGGGTGTCATGGCCATCGATCGCCGTGGCTCGGTTCACTATCACAACGACAAGGCGCGCCAGCTCCTGGCGCCGGGGGAATGGCGCACTGGCCAGAGTTTCATGCCAGATGGCTCAAACTCCGCAAGCTTCGTCAATGGCAATGGCCGCGAGGTGGCGCTAACTATCCACAAGATGCCCTCCGGCGATGCTGTTGTCCTGATTGAAGACGTGACCGAAACGCCCGGACAGTCCGAAGCCGGCTACCGCACCCTGTTTGAAAACTCCGTCTACGGAATTTACCGCGACACGCTTGACGGTCGGCCCATCAGGGTCAATCCGGCCCTGGCGGCGATCAATGGCTATGCCAGCGAGCGAGAACACATTGAGGCCGTCCGGGCCCGGCCGGTGAACTGGTATGTAGCCCAGGGCCGCGCCGATGAGTTCCGCCACATCCTTGAAAGCCATGGCCGCGTATCGGACTTCGTATCCGAAATCTATCGTCACCGCACCGGCGAGCGTGTGTGGATTACCGAGAATGCCTGGTACGTCTACGACCGCCAGGGCAATCCGCTTTTCATTGAGGGAACCATTCAGGACGCAACCGAGCGCATCGCCGCTCAGGCGGCGCTGACCAATCTCGCCAGTATCGACACACTCACCGGCGCCAAATCGCGCTATAGCTTCATGCGGCGGCTCGATGAAGCTGCTTTGCAGTCGCCTGGCGGCTTCCTGCTCTACTGCGTCGACCTCGACATGTTCAAGGACGTGAATGACATCTTCGGCCACGCCGCGGGCGATGCTGTGCTAAAGGCCGTAGCCGCGAGATTGTTCGATCTGGTCGGCGAAGCCGGTATCGTCGGCAGATTGGGCGGCGACGAGTTCGCCATACTCACCAAGGCGCCCGAATACCTTGCCGACCCCGAGACATTGGCCCGCGATGCCGTCCAGGCCATGCGTCTGCCGGTGCCGGTCGAGGGCCGCAACCACTATGTCGGCGCCAGCGTCGGAGTAGCGATGTTTCCGCAACATGGCGCAACCGGCGAAGAGTTGCTGCGCAATGCCGATACGGCGCTCTACCGGGTAAAATCCCAGGGCCGCAACGGTTGGCGCATGTTCGACCATGAATTGCGTGACCAGCTCGAACATCGCAAGAAACTGGAAGGGGCGCTGCGCGACGCCATTGAACGAAACCAGCTCGACCTGCACTATCAACCGGTGGTCGATGCGGCCTCCGGCGCGACCGTCGGATTTGAAGCACTGATGCGCTGGAACCACCCCGAACTCGGCTCCGTGCCGCCGGCGGATTTCATCCCGGTTGCCGAACAGGCCGGCCTCATGACAAGTTTGGGCTCATGGGCGATCTCGCAAGCCTGCGCGGCACTTGCAGCCCTGCCGCCCCCATTGAAAATCAGCGTCAACGTCTCCGCCAACCAATTCCGCGCGCCAGGGTTCTACCTGCATCTCAAGTCCGAGCTCACCCGCTGCGGCGTGGCGCCTGGCCGCCTCATGCTGGAGATCACCGAGTCGGTTTTGGTATCAAATGAACGAGTTGGCCGTCTACTCTTGGCGGCATTGCGCAAACTCGGCGTACAGATTGCCATCGACGACTTCGGAACCGGATACTCATCCCTCAGTTACCTCCAGCACTTTCCGATAAACTGCGTGAAGATAGACCGTTCCTTTGTTGGCGGAATGGCCAATCAGAAGGCCAATCTTGCGGTTATCCGCGCAATTATCGGGATTGGCCGCGACCTGGGCATCGATATCATCGCCGAAGGGGTTGAAACGCGCGAGCAGGCGAAGAGCTTGCGGTCGGAGGGTTGCGATCTCCTGCAGGGGTTTCTGTTCAGCAAACCCAAGCCCTTAACCGAAGCGGTGGCCGACCTCGCCGTCTCCCTGTTGCCCCGCGCCGCGAAGCAGGAACTGGTGCAGACTGGGTAATCGAGCTTACTGGCCTGTTCACAAACCCTTGTAGCGGCCTTGTCCGCCACCGCAAATGAACTATGTTATTTTGACATAGCAATCCGGAGCCTCCCATGACCGCCCGCCACGCCCGCGTCCTGATCCTCGGATCGGGGCCCGCGGGATATACCGCCGCCATCTATGCCGCCCGCGCCATGTTGAAGCCGCTGCTCATTCAGGGCATCCAGCCCGGTGGCCAGATGACGATTACCACCGATGTCGAGAATTATCCCGGCTTCGCCAAGGTGATCCAAGGACCCTGGCTGATGGAGGAAATGAAGGCCCAGGCCGAACATGTAGGCTGCGAAGTCATTTCCGATACGATTACCGAGGTGCGCCTCAACAACCGCCCCATCTGGCTCAAGGGCGACTCCGGCGAGGAATATACCTGCGACGCCCTGATCATCTGCACCGGCGCCCAGGCCAAATGGCTGAACCTCCCGTCGGAAGAAAAGTTCAAGGGCTTCGGCGTCTCCGCCTGCGCCACCTGCGACGGATTCTTTTACCGCGGCAAGAAGGTGCTGGTGGTGGGCGGCGGCAATACGGCGGTCGAAGAGGCCCTGTTCCTCACTAATTTCGCCTCGGAGGTTGTGGTTGTCCACCGCCGCAATGAATTCAAGGCCGAGCGCATTCTGCAGAACCGGCTGTTTGCCCATCCCAAGATCAAGGTCATATGGGACACCGTGCTCGACGATGTGCTGGGCACCGAAAATCCCAAGGGCGTGACCGGCGCCCGGCTGAAGAACGTCAAGACTGGCGCTGTTGAAGAAGTGGCCGCCGACGGCATCTTCGTGGCCATCGGCCACCGGCCCTCGACCGAACTCTTCGAAGGCCAGCTTCCTATCAAGCAGGGCGGTTATCTCATCACCGGGGAGCGCTCGACCGCCACCGCCATCGAAGGCGTCTACGCCGCCGGCGATGTGACCGACGATGTCTACCGCCAGGCGGTGACCGCGGCCGGCCTCGGCTGCATGGCCGCCCTGGAAGCCGCGAAATGGCTGCACAGCCAGGGCGAGGTGCGCCATGCCGCCGAGTAGCATGCTGGACTGGGACAAGCTCCGCATCTTCCATGCCGTGGCCGATGCCGGCAGCTTCACCCATGCGGGTCATGACCTGGGGCTGTCGCAATCCGCCGTCAGCCGCCAGATCAGCGCCCTTGAGGCTGGCCTCAATGTGCCGCTGTTCCACCGCCATGCCCGCGGCCTCATCCTCACCGAACAGGGCGAGGTGCTTTACCGCACCGCCCATGATGTCTTCACCAAACTGACCGCCGCCCAGACCAGGCTGATGGATTCCCGCGAAAAGCCCTCGGGCGAATTGCGCATTACCACGACGGTGGGATTGGGCTCCGTCTGGCTCACCCCCCGTCTCAAGGAATTTACCGAGCTTTATCCGCAGATTAACGTGACCCTGCTGCTCGATGACCGCGAACTCGACCTCGCCATGCGCGAGGCCGATGTGGCGATCAGATTGCGCAGGCCCACCCAGCCCGACCTCATCCAGCGCAAGCTCTTCACCGTGCACCACCATGTCTATGCCTCGACCGATTATGTGAAAAGGTTCGGCATTCCCAAATCCATCGAGGATCTCGACAAGCACAAGATCCTCGTCTTCGGCCAGGCGCCAGCCTATCTCAGCACCGTCAATTGGCTGGAAACCGTGGGGCGGCCCGACGGCGATCCCCGCCCCGTGACGCTCCGCATCAACAGCGCCTACGGCATGCGCCGCGCCGTGCAAACCGGCATGGGCATCGCCTCACTGGCCGACTACATCGTCGCCGCCGACGGCAACCTGGTGCAGATCGACCTCCCCGTCGATACCCCCGAATTCGACACCTACTTCGTCTATCCCGAGGAGCTGAAGGAAACCAAACGCGTCACCGTCTTCCGCGACTTCATCGTCGCCAAGGCGAGGGAGTGGAGCTTCTAACGACCGGATGTTTCACGTGAAACAATTCCTAGAATTGTAAGCCTAGAGCCGCTTTAAGCACACCAAATCCCCCACTTTGCCGCCATTCCGCGCTCCAAATCACCGCCAAAACCGCCCAGTTTGCGCATCATTTGCTGCCCGTTTTCCAGGGCCGTTAGTTGACTCCGTCAAGTAATTTCTGCGAGCGGATCGTGGATCACTGCAACCTCTCATGGAAACGGCCATCCCTCTTGACCCGATCTGCTGTTCTCCCCTCGCGAAACCGAGCGGCATTTCGGCCTGCGCTATGCAAGCCGCGAATAGCTGGACCACCGATCACCCCACTCATTGCGTCCCCTGCTACCGGCCTCGCCGCAAGCTGTACCTGCTCCCGTCCCGGACTTCCGGGATGGGAGAATGCGCATTTAATTTTCCTCGCTGCTCGTCGAACCCCGCTTCACGGCAAGGGCTGATTTCCGGTCACGCAGTGGATGCCGCCGCCGCCGCCGGCAATCGGATCGATGTTCAGCTGGATGATTTTGCGGAGGGGATAGAGACCGGCAAGCAGATTGCGGCAATAGCTGTCTCCGGCACTGTCGCCGAACTGCGGCGCGATGACCGCGCCCTTCACGGCGATGAAGTTGACGTAGCCCGGCGCCCAGTCCTTGTTGCCCTGGCTGAACTTGGTCTTGCGCCATGTGCGCGGTGGCGGGAGAGTATGAACCTGCAACTTTCTGCCATCGGCGTCGGTTGCGCTCCGCAGGATATCAAGGTGCCGGCGGGTTACGGCGTAGTCGTAGGAGGCGGGGTCGTTGTCGAGGTTGGCTATCACCACGCCGGGCCTGACGAAGCGGGCATAGAAGTCGACATGGGCGTCGGTGATGTCCATGCCCTTGATGCCCGGCAGCCAAATGATCTTGCGCAAACCGAGATTGGCCTTCAATTCGGCCTCGACCTGGCTCTTGGTCCAGCCCGGGTTGCGATTGCTGTTGATCCAACAGCTTTCGGTCATGATTCCAGTGCCGCTGCCGTCAACTTCAATGCCGCCGCCCTCACCGGTGAGCTTGCTGCGCATGAATGTGGCGCTCGCGTTCAACGCCATCTTGCTTGCGACGGTGGCGTCGTTGGCATGGGTTTGTTTATTGCCCCAACCGTTGAAGTTGAACCCGACGGCGCCAAGATTGCCCGACCCGTCGACGACAAAATTGGCGCCGGTGTCGCGCACCCAGATATCGTCGAGCGGCGTCACCAGGAAGCTGGTGTTGGCCGTGCCGCACTTGAGTTTCGCCAGGCCCAGCTCGCCACTGCGGCACAGTACGGTTACCGGTTCATGTGCGGCAATTGTCTTGGCAATGAGTCCGACGGCGTTCTGGGCGGCGGCCGTCCAGTCCCACCAGATCGCAGGCTTGGCGCCAAACGCCACGAAGCTGCGGGAATGGGCGGCGTTTTCATCGGGCATGTGCCACGGGCCGGCCGCACTGGCGGTTCGGGTGAGTCCGCGAAGTCCCGCTGCGGTCATAAGCCCCAGACCGGTTGCGGCGGAGATTTGACTGAGAAACTGGCGTCTGGTCGTCATGATTTGCCTCTTTCAACTTTTTCGATGCTCAACGAGAGCTTTGGTGAAACGGGAGAATTTTAATCCATTAGTAAGTTTTACTTATGAACTAGTAAATCATAATTATCATAACAGTATAATATCATTGTTGAAATAGGAAAACAAACGATGTATTGTGGTGGATTATGATAAGAGAATCTAATCACTCATGTTGAAACGCCTGCCACCTCTAAATAGTTTGCGCGGTTTTGAAGCCGCCGCCCGGCTCGGCAGCTTCCACAAGGCCGCCGCCGAACTGAACCTCACCCAATCGGCGATCAGCCAGCAAATCCGTGGTCTGGAGACGTCCCTCGGGCAATCATTGTTTTTCCGCAACGGCCGCAGCATCAGCCTCTCGGACGCCGGCCGCGATCTGCTCAGCACCACGAGAACCGTGATGCAGCAGCTGGCAGCCGGCATCCGCCGGTTGGATCAGTACGCCAAGCCGAACCAGCTGATTGTAAACACCACGCCGGCCTTTGCCCGCCACTGGCTGCTGCCGCGCCTGGCCGCCTTTCAGCAGCTGCACCCCGAAGTCGACATTTGGCTGATCACCACATTTACCCCGCCCGATATGGCGATCGAGGAAATCGACATCGCCATCCGCGACGACATTGCCGCCCAAAGCGAGTGCGGCTTCGCGGTATGCTATCGTGACCAACTGTTTCCGGCGTGCCACCCCTCTCTCTTGCTCCGGCCGCCGCCGCAGCGGGCAACGCTCCATGGCGAGCGCAACATGGACTGGAGTCATTGGGAAGCCGAAGGCGGGCCTGAAATCGGCCGCCACACCAACGGCACCAATTTCTCCGACCCCGGTTTGCTGCTCGAAGCGGCCTGCTCCGGGCTTGGCATTGCACTGGTGAGCCAACTGTTGAGCCGTGCTGCGATTGGCGATGGCTTGTTGCAACCATTATCCGAACAGAGGATAGCTGGCCCAGTCTGGGCATCGCTGATCCACCGCGACAGTGAAAAGTTCCCAGGGACCGGGCTCTTTTACGACTGGATTTGCAGGGAACTCGGTGAAACGGCCGAGCATGACGGCGGAAACTCATGAGCACCGCCACGCTTGCGGTGCTGTGCATGGAGTTCTCCTCACGCCCCCCAGCAATCCGCCGCCAGCAGCAGCTCGGTCAGATCGTGATACCTCTGCCCGTCGAGCCCGGTTGCGTCCCTGATCCGCTCGATCCGCGTGTAAACCGTGTTCGGATGCTTGCCGAGAAGCCGTGCGGCTTTTTGCACGTTCATGTCGGCCTCGGCCATGGCGCGGAGCGTTTGCACCAGACTGCCTTTGGACTTGGCGTCTGCCTCGGCGAGAGCATGAGCCCAGGCGGGCGGCGCCGAGCGCACATGGCCGGCGCCGCGCTGCACCAGCAGCGCGCGAATGGGCAGCTCGGAAAATTGAACGACACCCTTGCTGACGCTGGCGAAATCGAGAGCGATCGTCGCCTCGTGCAGCGCCTTGGGGAGAAACGACGTGGACGGATGATCGCCGCTGATGCCGATCAGCACGGCAGGACCTAGCGCTCAGCAGCATGGGGCGGATGCGAAGCGCGAGATCGGCCTGCGGCGCCGTCCAGCCTGAAAGCCGCCGCCGGTCGGAGAGAACCGCCGTCACCAGATTGTTGCGCACCCCCGCCAGCACCCGGATCGAACTGGCGGCGACAGCATCGGCAATGGCGCTGGCGATGCGCTGGGCCCGGGCGGGATTTTCCATCTCCGAAGCGTTGACCGACTGGGCGACGGCCACGCAGTAGGATTGCCGCTGCTCGAGATAGCCCGCGCGTTTAAGGAGCCGCGCCACCCTCCCATCCGATTCATCGTAGCCGCTGAGCAGGATGTTGAGGAGCTCGGTGCGGAGATCGCCCTCGGCTTCGGCGAGCCTGCGCGTATGGGCGACATATTCCGATGTCATCACCGTGCTGATCGCGTTGGTGTATTCGATGGCGAAATCGGCAACCGCCGAGACGGCCTTCTCCAGACTGGCGGGCGCCGCCGCGATGGCGGCATCCCGGAGCCAGTGCGACAGGATGCGGTGGCCGCAGCGATAGGCATGCAGTGTCGCTTCCAGCGGAAAGCGCTGTTCGGCGCGGTGCTGCGCGTGGGCCTTGACGAAAGCGAAATCAGCAGCCTCGCCCCCTTCAAACAGGCGGCGGATTTCCGCGATGTGGGCGAGGGCATGTTGGCCGAGCTCCGGCAAAATGTCCGGGTTGCCGGAGGCCCGGAACGCCGGAACTTCCGCCAGCACCGCCTCGCGAAGTGCAGCACCTGTGTTTTGCATGGAGGCCTCGAGCGCCGCCGCGGCGCGCGGAATGATGCCGGTTTCCGTGAGCAGCGCCAGAACTTGGCCCAGCGCCGCCTGTTCGAGGAATTGTGAAGTCTTCACAGTCATAGGGCCGATTTTAGTGGAATTCTTGCCATGTGCAACTAGCGCTTCTGTCAATATTGAACAGTGCGGGACGTTCGCTCACCAACTGAACAAAGGAGTTATCCAATGGCCAAGTTCGTATTAGCCTATCATGGCGGAAGCCATCCCTCGACCCCCGAAGAGGGCAAGAAGGTAATGGATGCCTGGCGGGCCTGGTTTGGCTCCATGGGTGCCGCGGTCGTCGATGGCGGCAATCCCGTTGGAAAATCCAGCACCATCAAGTCCGACGGCTCGCTGGTGTCAGGCGGCGGCGCCAATCCGATAAGCGGCTACAGCCTGATCGAAGCCGCAAGCCTCGAAGATGCCCACAAGAAGGCCAAGGGCTGCCCCATCCTCAAGGCCGGCGGCACCATTGAGATTGCCCAGGCCATGGATATGTAGTCCGGTAGCGGAGAGGGGAACCAAATGCCGATACTTGTGACAAGTCTCTACGCCGCCCTGCTGGCCTTTGTCTGTATAGCACTCTCGGCACCGGTTGGCCTGATGCGCGGCAAGAAGCAGATCCCGCTGGGCGACAATGGCGATGCGGAAATGATCGTGGCGATCCGCCGCCACGCCAATTTCATCGAATACGTGCCGATAGCGCTCATCTTGCTGGCCCTGGTCGAACTGAATGGCGGTTCGAAAACCTGGCTCCACGCCCTGGGCACCGCCCTCGTCGTGGCGCGCCTCGTTCATCCCTTTGGACTGGACGCCAAGAACTTGAACAAATGGCAGCGCCTCGCCGGCACCGCCGCCACCTTGCTCGTCATCGCCGCGTCGGCGGTTACTTTGCTCTGGCAGTATTTCCGCTAGAGTAACCGGCGCCCTCACGCGGCCTTGAGAACCTTCTGGACGGTGGTGCCGATTTCGGCCGGCGTCGGCGCAATTGCGGCGCCGACCTCGCGCAGGATTTCCACCTTTTCCGAAGCGCTCTCGCCGAAGGCCTGGATGATCGCTCCCGCATGGCCCATCTTGCGGCCCTTGGGCGCCGAGAGACCGGCGACATAGGCAACGACCGGTTTCTTCATGCGATCGCGGATATACTCGGCCGCCTCCGCTTCCTGCGGTCCGCCGATCTCGCCGATCATCACCACCGCATGGGTCTCGGGATCGGCCTCGAAGAGTTCGAGAATGTCGCGGAACGAAGAACCATTGATCGGATCGCCGCCGATGCCGACGCTGGTTGAAACCCCGATGCCAAGCTCCTTCATCTGGGCGGCCGCCTCATAGCCCAGCGTTCCCGAACGCCCGACAATGCCGACATTGCCGGGGAGATAGATATTGCCGGGCATGATGCCGAGCAGCGCCTTGCCGGGCGAGATGATGCCGGCGCAATTGGGCCCGATCAAGCGCATGCGGTTTTCCGCCCGGTAGCGCCGCATGTAGCGCTTAACCTTGATCATGTCCTGGGCCGGAATGCCGTCGGTGATGGCAACGCAGGTGCGAATTCCAGCGTCCGCCGCTTCCATGATCGAGTCGGCGGCAAAGGGCGGCGGCACGAAAACGATCGACGTGGCAGCACCTGTCTTCGCCACCGCCTCTTTCATCGTATCGAATACCGGAACCCCGTGTTCGCTGGCACCGCCCTTGCCGGGTGTCACACCGCCAACGATGTTGGTGCCATAGCCCATCATTTCCTTGGCATGAAAAGAGCCGATCTTGCCGGTAATGCCCTGCACAAGAACGGCGGTCGAGCGATCGAGAAGAATGCTCATGCGTTCACCACTTTGAGATTGGCCGATTTGTCGTTCTTCCAGGCGGCAACCGCGCGGCTTGCCGCTTCGGCCAAGCGTATTGGCGCGGATGATCGGCAGGCCCGAGCGCGCCAGGATCTTGCGGCCCTCCTCCACATGGGTTCCAGCCAGCCGCACGATCACCGGCACTTTCACCGGGTTTTTCTCCAGCGCCTGCACCACGCCCTTCGGCCACCCAGTCGCAGCGGTTGATGCCGGCGAAGATATTTACCAGGATCGCTTCGACATTGCGGTCGGAAGTGACCAGCTTGAACGCCTTCGCCACCCGCTCCGGCGTCGCACCTCCGCCGATGTCGAGAAAATTGGCGGGCTCGCCGCCGGCCAGCTTGATCATGTCCATGGTTGCCATGGCAAGCCCGGCGCCATTGACGATGCAGCCGATCTGGCCGCCGAGCCCCACATAGGCAAGGCCGCGGTCGGCAGCGCGGGTCTCGCGCGCGTCTTCCTGGCTCTTGTCGCGCAGTTCCGCGATTGCCGGGTGGCGGAAAATGGCGTTGTCGTCGAATGTCATCTTGGCATCGAGCGCCATCACCGAACCGTCTTCGGTGACAATCAACGGATTGATCTCGACCATCGTTGCATCGAGTTCCTCGAAGGCGCGGTAGCAGTCAAGCATGGTGCTCACCGCTTGTTGGATTTGGGCCGGTGCAAGGCCAAGCGCGAAGGCGATCTCGCGGGCCTGGAAGGCCTGCATGCCGACCGCCGGCTCGACGCTGACGCGGATGATCGTCTCCGGCTTTTCAACGGCGATATCTTCGATCTCCATGCCGCCGGCGGCCGAGGCCACCACCATGACGCGCTCCGATTTGCGGTCGAGCACGAAGCCCAGATAAAGCTCGCGGGCAATCGCAACACCGCCTTCGACGTAAAGACGGTAGACAATCTTGCCGGCGGGCCCAGACTGGTTCGTCACCAGCCTCTTGCCGAGCAGATCGTCGGCGGCATCCAGCACTTCATCTTCGCTGCGGCACAGCTTGACGCCGCCCGCCTTGCCGCGTCCGCCGGTGTGGACCTGCGCCTTCACCACCCACAGCTTGCCGCCGATCTCGCGCGCCCTGTAGGCCGCCTGTTCGGGGCTGTAGGCAAGCGCGCCCTTGGGAATGGCCACCCCGAAGCGCGCCAGAATTTCCTTGGCCTGGTACTCATGAATGTCCATTGTTCTTGCCTCACGCCGCCTTCTTGAGTTGCGCCGCGCCCGTTTCGCGGTAGTATTCTTGGGCGGCGGCAACACCGGCACCGGCGCTCACCGGAATGCCCATATCGCGCATCGCCATTTCCGAACCCGCCAGCGCCGTGAGGCACATCAGCTCGTTGAGATCGCCGAGGTGGCCGATGCGGAAGACCCGTCCTGCCACCTTGTTGAGGCCCACGCCGAGCGACAGGCCGTAACGGTTATAGGCGTGTTTCACCAAAGCGCCCGAATCGAAGCCCTCCGGAATGACGATGGCGCTCACCGTATCCGAATGCCACTTGGGCGCCTTGGCGCAAAGCTGGAGACCCCAGGCCGCAACCGCCCGGCGCACGCCTTCGGCCAGCCGGAAGTGGCGGGCGAAGACGTTCTCGAGTCCTTCCGCCAGCAGCAAGTCGGCGGAAGCCCTCAGTGCACGGAGCATATGGGTGGCCGGCGTATAGGGGAAGAACCCGTCCTTGTTGGTTTTGATCATGTCGTCGAAATCGAAATAGCAGCGCTTCATGCCGGCGGCCTGGCGCGCCGCCAGAGCCTTTTGAGACACCCCCACGATTGCCAACCCCGCCGGCATCATGAAACCCTTCTGCGAGCCCGCCACGCAAATATCGGCGCCCCACTCGTCCATGCGGAAATCGATCGAGGCGAGCGAGCTTACCGCATCGGCGAACAGCAGCGCCGGATGGCCCGCATCGTCAAGCGCCTTGCGGACGGCAGCGACATCCGAAGTAACCCCGGTTGCCGTTTCGTTGTGGGTGACCAGCACCGCCTTGTAGCTGTGCGCCTTGTCCGCCTTGAGCTTCGCGGCGAAAATCTCAACCGGTACGCCCTCGCCCCACGGCACATCGACGATATCGGCATCAAGCCCGTGGCGCACGCACATGTCGGCCCACAGAGCTGAGAACTGGCCGAAGCGGGCGATCAGCACCCGGTCGCCAGGGTTCAGCGTGTTGGTCATCGCCGCTTCCCAGCCGCCAGTGCCGGAAGCCGGAAACAGGAAGACCTGGCCGTCGCGCGTCTTGAAAATCGTCTTGAGGTCGTCGAACAGCGGCAGCGTGAAGGACGGAAAATCGGGCGCCCGCTGATCCTCCATGGCGATATCCATGGCAAGCCTGACGGCCTGCGGAACATTGGTCGGCCCTGGAATGAACAGCCCCTTGATACCTGGCATCGCGTCCTCCTCACTGGGTCCGGGTTCATCCCGGACTGGAGGCCGGAGTATGGGCGGGTAGGCTTCGACCCGAAACACCCCGAACACTAGCCGATCGGCATCCGAAAGAGTTGGATATCCACTACCCATTATTACAGGTATTCAAGTTTTCCTTTGACGATACCCACCCGATAGAGTAGCTTCCGAAATATGGCCGCCCCCATGGAACTCATTCTCGCCGACCCCAACCCGCTGATGTTGCAAGCGCTTTCCGAGATATTCGAGCGCGACAGGAGATTCAGCCTGGTAGCCACTGTGAAAACCGCCGAGGGCTTCCTCGAAGCCTGCCTCAGGGCACCGGTGCCTCTCGGCGTCATCGACTGGTCGCTCCCCCTGCTCGGCGCCGAACGGTTGCTCGCCATCCTGCGTGATAGGCCTTGCCCGCCGCGGGTGGTGATCTATGCCTCCTCGACCGATCCCGCCATTCCCCGCCGCGCCATGGCCGCCGGTGCCGCCGGTTTCTGCACCCGCGAAACCTCGCCCGAACAGCTTCTCGACATCGTGGCAACCGTGGCCAGCGGCCGCATGGTATTTCCCTTCCTCGACGTGCGCAGCCTACAGCGCGACCCGCGCGAGGAATTGACCGGACGCGAGAAGACCATGCTGGCGGCTCTCGCCCGCGGCCGCACCAACATTGAACTCGCCCGCGAACTTGGCATTTCCATCAACACGGTGAAATTTCATCTGCGCAACCTTTACGAAAAACTTGGGCTGCGCAATCGTTCCCAGGCCATCGCGTTCTACTATTCCAGCGCTCCCACAAACGATCCGGCTGGCGACAATTCATCCGTGTACTGAATACATCGTCGGGCCGCAATTGTCGCACCCCGATTGCGCGGGGGTAGCGCTTGCGACTAGAGTGCGATGTCATCGAGTTGAACCGGTAAAGTCCCCCTCCCCCTTGTGGGGAGGGGCTAGGGGTGGGGGTCTGGTGGTCTTGCAAGTGAGTGCCTTGGGCTGCTCATTGATGGGCCGGAGCGACCCCCACCCTTAGTCCCTCCCCACAAGGGGGAGGGAGACACCAGATGGCGGTTCGACATGAAGTCATCACGCTGCAAGTTGCGCCCCGCAATCGCCCACAAAGGAAATCCGTTCATGAGCTTTTTCACCGTCGAACCCGCCCCCGCGCGGCTTAACCGCAGCGAATTGGCGGTTCCCGGCAGCCAGCCGCAACTTTTTGAAAAGGCTGCGAAATCCGCGGCCGACGTGATCTTCCTCGACCTCGAGGACGCCGTCGCCCCCGACGACAAGGAGAAGGCCCGCAAGAATGTGATCGCGGCCGTGGGCGATATCGACTGGGGCCGCAGAAACTCTCTCGGTCCGGATCAACGGCCTCAACACCCATTACACTCTCTCGGCGATGGCGTCGGCGTAGGGCTGCCAGGCGGCGCGGGCGGCGGCGAGCGCCGGTTGGAGATCGGCCAGCTCGGCGGCGGCCTCGGCGCGCCGGTGGGCTCGGTCGGCGAGGTAGCCGGTGAGGTCGTCGCGTTGTTGCTCGAGCTGGGTTCTCCACGGCGCCGACCCAGTCGGGGAGGATCGACGTCGGCTCGTATCGCCGGGCCGGCGCCGGGTCGTGGGGCGGGATCTGGCGGGCGAGGTCGCGGCGTTGGGTGACGGCGGGGATGTCGGCCCGGTCGTGGGCGAGGACGCACTCGAGGACGTCGCGGGCTTCGGCGAGGTCGGTGGTCTCGGTGATGACGTGGACGCGGTTGTCGTCGCGGCCGCGGGTCGTCGCCGACGTACAGCCCTCGGTGGGTGGTGGCGGTGGAGACGAGGGCGATGCCGACGTCGACGGTGTCGCCTTGGTGGCCGTGTTCGGTGGCGGCGTAGCCGAGACGCACGTGCTGGCGCGCGTAGTCGGCGGGGAGGGTGAGGGTGCCGTGTCCGCCTCGATGGGACACGGTGAGCGCACCGTCGCGGTGGGTGGCGACGACGTCCCACAGGTCGCGGTTGCGGACCGGCTCCCCGCTCGATGGTGCGCAAGCTCTCGGTCGTTGCGGCGGGTGGCGACGATGTCGCCGGGATAGGCGTGCTCGCCGCCGGCGATCGTGACCGCGGCGTCGGGTCGGAGCTGGCCGATGGTGAGCCGGATCCGTTGCACGGCGTCGTTGAGGGCGTCGACGTGCTCGTTGGTGGCGGCGGTGATCGCGACCGTCTTGCCGTCGAGCGTGTGAGCCCGATCCAGTCGTTGGCGATGCCGCTCGACGTGGTCGTCGAACGTGCCGGCGACGATCCGGTCGTGGGCTTCGTAGGCGTCGAGCGCGCCGGGGTCGCCGGCTCGCAGCTGCAGCGAGGCGGCGGCTTCCCAGCGCTGGTGGAAGCGGTGGATGCGGGACAGCTCGTGGACCCGGCTGGTGGCGCACAGCTCGTTGAACAGCCCGCCCCGGCCGACGGCCTGGAGCTGGCGGGGGTCACCGACCAGCGCGAGCCGCCAGCCGTGCGCGTCGGCCAGGCCGACGAGCTGGTGGAGCGAGGCGGTGCCGAGCATCCCGGCCTCATCGACGATCAGCGTCGTGCCGGCGGGGAGCCGGTAGCGGTCGAGCGGTGGCCGGTCGGCGCGGCTCCATTCGTGGAGCAGCTTGGCGACGGTGTCGGCTGTCCATGCCGGTCTCACGTTCGAGGACACGGGCCGCCTTGGCGGTCGGGGCGACGCCGAACACCGGCCGGTCCCAGGCGGCCAGGTCGTCGACGGCGCGCTCGCAGCGTGGTGGTCTTGCCGGTGCCGGCCGGGCCGACGACGAGGACCAGACGGTCGGCACCGGCGACCGCCGCGGCGGCGTCGGCCTGCGAGCACGTCGAGCCCGGCCCGGTCGATGGTGGTCGACGGCTCCGGCTCGTCGGCTTGGGCGTCCATCGCCCAGGCCAGCACTCGTTCCTCCTCGGCGAGGATCGTGTCGCTGGTGAAGTGCGGGGCGATCGGCTCCAGCCAGATCGAACGGCCATCCGACGCCCGGCGGCGGACTGTCTCGGCGGCGGGGTCGAGGTCGACGCAGTGGTCGATCACCTGGTCGCAGGCCCGTTCGAGGGCGGCCGCCCAGCGATGTCCCGACATCTGGGACAGCGGCCGGCTGGAGGTCACAGATCGCTCGCAGGACGTCAGCCCGGGTCCACGTCGACCCCGAAGCCGAGAGCTGATCGATGACCTGCTCGACGGTGACCATCGGAACCGGCTCCCGGCGGAGTCGGGCGCCGTCGAACGGCGAACGCCGCCATGGAAGCGAAAGCCATGTTTTTGGCCACTATGAGTCACGAGATTCGGACCCCCATGAATGGCGTGATCGGCATGACCGGCCTTCTCCTCGACACAGGCCTCACGCCCATCCAGCGAGAGTTCGCCGAAACTGTCCGCAACAGCGGTGATCACCTGCTCACTATCATTAACGACATTCTCGACTTTTCGAAGATTGAAGCAGGCAAGTTGAGCTTGGAAATCATCGACTTCGACCTTCGCACGGCGGTGGATGAATCCGGTGGGCCTGTTGGCCGATCGTGCATCCAGTAAAGGGTTAAATCTTGCCGCCTCTTTCACGCAGATGTGCCGGCTGCCCTGCACGGTGACCCAGGACGAATCCGCCAAATCCTGATTAATCTTGTGGGGAACGCCATCAAGTTTACGGAGCAGGGCGAAATCGTCGTTTCCATTACCCTGGCGCACCAGACTGAGACTGAGGCCACAGTGCGGTTTGAAGTGCACGATACCGGTATCGGTCTGTCCCCTGACACGCAAGATCGCCTGTTTCAGTCGTCCATCAGGCCGATAGCTCGACGACACGGAAATTCGGCGGGACGGGATTGGGGCTTGCGATCTGCAAACAACTGACGGAGCTTATGGGTGGCCACATCGGTGTAGAGAGCCGGCTCGGTGAGGGTAGCAGGTTTTGGTTCGTCGTTCCGTTCGGCAAGCAGCGGAGAAAACTGCCTCGGGGAGCGTCATGGCATTCCAGGGTTTTCATGGGCTGCAGATCTGCATTGTGGATAACAGTCCCATCAATCGGCGTATATAGAAGTCTATTTCAAGCGTTGGGAAGCCCGATGCCTTATAGCGGAAAATGGCCAACGGGCCCTGGCGCTCATGCGCGAGGCGGCGGCACAGGGGGCATTTCCGTGCGACGTGGCGATCATTGACATGCAGTTGCCAGACATGAACGGCTTGGAACTGGGCGGCGCCATCAAGGCCGATCCGGTGCTGGCGGTAACCAGGCTCGTTCTTTTGACGTCTCAGGGCCGCCGCGGCGACGCGAAGGAGGCGCAGGCCGTCGGGTATGCCGGTTACCTCACGAAACCCGTGTATCCACCGCAACTGTGCGAGTGTCTCACCATCATCCTCCAATCATCCGCACAGACTACTATCCACGAGGGCCAATCCGCAGGCCGGACCGCGCGACCCGAGTTGGTCACGCGTCATACCTTGGCAGAGAAGAACACACAGGCCACCGCGAAGGTTCTAGTCGTCGACGACGATGTCGTCACGCAGAAGGTCGTCATCCGTATGCTGGAAAAATTGGGCTATCAAGGAGATTTCG
>CAVWHD010000013.1:0-29516 GCA_963754675.1 uncultured Alphaproteobacteria bacterium
CAGCGGGTGGATCATCCCGATGGCGTGAAGGCCAATGCCCAGGCGCTGGATGATCTGGAAAACGGGGCGGGCGGGCTTTGCATCATCAACAGGGATGCTGATGTGGCGCGCGTGCTGCAGGGCGTGGCGCTGCATGCCATTCACACGCGGCTTGAAGGCGGCGGCGGGCTCGCCAAGGCTTTTGCCGCCTATGTGGGACAGCAGCCGATTGATCCGGCGCGGTTGAATGTCTCATTTGGGATGGGCGATGTAGAAGAATTGGTGGCGCAGGGATTCAAGGGGCCGTTTCTTGAGGCCGATGGCCGCGTGTTTCATGAGCAAGGGGCAAGCGAAGCGCAGGAGCTGGCCTGCGTTCTGGCGCAGATTGTCGGCGCTTTGCGGAAATTTGATCAGTTGTCACCGGAAAGCATTGTTGGTGTCACGCTTGCCGCCAATCAGGACATGTTCCTGACGCTGGCAAAATTCCGCGCCATCCGATTGCTCTGGGCGCGGGTGCTGGAGGCAAGCGGGATCGCGCATCAGCCTTTGCGCCTGCATGGCGAAACTTCGCGGCGGATGATGGCGCGGCTTGACCCCCACACAAATATCCTGCGCGCCACGGCGGCGGTGTTTGGCGCCGGGCTTGGCGGCACGGATACATTCACGGTTCTGCCGTTTTCCATTGCGCAGGGCCTGCCCAATGCCTTTGCGCGGCGCATGGCGCGCAATACGCAGCTTATCCTTCTGGAAGAGTCGCAGCTCTGGCGCGTGGCTGATCCGGCTTCGGGTTCGGGCTATGTCGAGTCGCTCACCCATGACTTGTGCGAACGGGCATGGGCAATTTTTCAGGGCATTGAGAAGACAGGAAAGCTGCCGGAGTTTGATTCCGCAAATAAAAGCAGTGATCCGATCATCGGCACGAACAGCCATCGCCTTTCAAAGGAATTTGAAGCGGCGGTGGAGTCCGTCCCATGAGCCGCATTCCAGATTTTTCAGGCACCCTCCTGGCTGACGCCGGAAGGCATATCGGTCAAAGCCGTTTTATACGTGCCGGATGGATACGACCGAGCTATGGGCTGAACGACTGACTCCTACCCCGGCATCGCGCCGTTCCTGCGCGGGCCCTACCCCACCATGTACACAACCCAGCCGTGGACCATCCGGCAGTATGCCGGGTTTTCGACGGCGGAGGATTCCAATGCCTTCTACCGCCGCAATCTGGCGGCGGGGCAGATGGGGCTTTCCATCGCTTTCGATCTGGCCACGCACCGGGGCTATGACTAGGATCATCCGCGCGTGGCGGGCGATGTGGGCATGGCGGGCGTGGCGATTGATTCCATCTATGACATGCGCACGCTGTTCGACGGCATTCCGCTGGACAAGATGACCGTGTCGATGACGATGAATGGCGCGGTGCTGCCGATCCTCGCGCTGTTCATCGTGGCGGGCGAGGAACAGGGCGTGCCGCCGGAAAAACTTTCCGGCACCATCCAGAATGACATCCTCAAAGAATTCATGGTGCGCAACACCTATATCTATCCGCCGCAGCATTCCATGCGGATCGTCTCCGACATTTTCAAATACACCTCCGCGCATATGCCGAAGTTCAATTCGATTTCGATTTCCGGCTATCACATGCAGGAAGCGGGAGCCACCGCCGATCTTGAACTGGCCTATACGCTGGCCGATGGTTTTGAATATGCCAAGGCCGGCGTTGATGCCGGATTGGATATCGACAGGTTTGCGCCGCGGCTTTCCTTCTTCTGGGCCATTGGCATGAACTTCTTCATGGAAGTGGCCAAGATGCGCGCCGCGCGGGTGATCTGGGCCACGCTGATGCAGCGCTTTTCGCCGAAGGACGAGCGCTCGCTCATCGCTGCGCACCCATTGCCAGACATCGGGCTGGAGCCTTGCGGCGCAGGACGTGTTCAACAATGTGACGCGCACCTGCATTGAGGCGATGGCGGCGACGCAAGGCGGAACGCAATCGCTGCACACCAATTCGCTTGATGAGGCCTTGGCCCTGCCCACGGATTTTTCGGCGCGGATTGCCCGCAACACGCAATTGTTTTTGCAGCAGGAGGCGGGCACCTGCCGGGTGATCGATCCATGGGGCGGAAGCTATTTCGTGGAAAAGCTCACCGCCGATCTCGCGGCAAAGGCCTGGGCGCATATCGGCGAGATTGAAAAGATTGGCGGCATGGCCAAGGCCATTGAGGCCGGCATTCCCAAGATGCGGATTGAGGAAGCGGCGGCCCGCACCCAGGCGCGCATTGATGCGGGCGAGCAGACCGTTGTCGGGGTGAACAAGTACCGCAATTCGGATGAAACCAAGATCGATATTCTGAAGGTGGATAATTCGGCGGTGCGGGCAAGCCAGATTGAAAAGCTCAAGCGCCTGAAGGCGGAGCGCGATCCGCAGAAATGCCAGGAGATGCTGGATCGCCTGTCCGCCGTGGCAAAGACCGGCGACGGAAATTTGCTGGCGGCGGCGGTTGATGCGGCCCGCGCCAAGGCGACGGTTGGTGAAATATCGCTCGCCCTTGAAAAAGTCTGGAACCGGCATGTGGCCAAGACGCAGGTGACGAAGGGCATTTATGTGGCCTCGTCGCGCGACCTGCAGAAAATCGAAATGGCCAAGCGGGCGGTGATGGCTTTCAAGGAGGCCGATGGCCGCCCGCCCCGCATCCTGGTTGCCAAGATGGGGCAGGATGGCCATGACCGCGGGCAGAAGGTGATCGCCTCGGCCTTCGCCGACATGGGCTTTGAAGTGAAGATCGGGGCGCTGTTTTCCACGCCGGAAGAAGTGGCGGCATTTGCCGCGAAAGAAAACGTGCACATGGTCGGCATCTCGACGCTCACCGCCGGGCACCTCAGCCATATTCCCCTGCTCAAGGCGGCGCTGGAAAAGGCGGGGCGGGCCGACATCATGATCGTGGTGGGCGGCGTCATTCCGCCGGAGGATGTTCAGACCCTGAAGGACATGGGGGCTGCGGCGGTGTTTCTGCCGGGGACTGTCATTCCCGATGCGGCGCTGGCGCTGCTTGATCACCTGAACAAGCGCCTTGGTTTTGCGCAGGCCAATGTGCATAGTTGAGACGTCCAACAGGAGACTGATTTCATGACCATTTGGTTCCGGGCAATTTTTGTGGGCATTCTGGCGGTGGCGCTTTCCGGCTGCATCCTTCAGTCCAAGCTGCCGTTGTTTGGCGATGCGCAGGCCAAGCGGCTTTTGGCCGATTATCCCAACCTGGTGGCCTACGAAGAATCAGGCCAGGACTGGGTCGAAAAGCAAGGAACAGTTTGTCATTGCAGCGAAGGGACCGCGCTATACGGCGACCGTCGACAAGACCGAACTGGTCTTTCGTTTTGTGCCGATCACGGGCACCTGGTGGGTGATGCAGGCGGTGGAGGCGGACAAGCCCACCTCATATGTGCTGGTCGAGGCCCAGGCCGAGCGAACTTCTGATTTATCCCATCACCTGCAAGGCCCTGGAGGCTTCGGGAAACTTCACAAAGCTGGTCAAGTTCGCGGGCAGCGACTGCTTCATCAAGTTTGGCGCGGATTACAAGGCGCTTTTCACGAAGCTCAGCGAAGCTCCGGGCGAGGCCACAACCAAACTGGTTTCCGAACCTTAAAGATCCGTAAACCCGACAAACACGTCTGCCATGGTCGGGCACGCCCGACCACCCAGTCCTTCGTTAACCGAAGTCTGGTTGGTCGCATCAAGTGCGACAATGGAGAAGCAGGATGTGCACGCGTGAACATCTCCCACGGGAATCTTCCGCCAGTTCTTGAGATCGGTGTGGGCGAAGCCCTGGAGCTTTTCCTTCTCTTCGGGAGTCCAGACATCAAGCGAGGCCAGGACTGAGGCCATGGCGGTTTCGGCGGCGCGGCTGGCGCCATCGTCGCATTTGAGGGCTACGCCGATATGGGCGTGGGGAATGCAGCCGCAATAGACGCCTTCGGCTCCGGTCTTCACAAAGACGCGGGGCACGGCCTCCATGACTCTGGTATCAAAGCGCTTGGTTCCCGCCACCATGAAGGGATGCTTGCGCACGGCCTCGATGATGCGTTTGCCCGCCGCGGTTTCGGTCAGCCGGGCAAAGCCCAGGGCCATGTTGCTCAGGGGAAAGGCCCAGGTGGGCACCGAGCAGCCATCGATGCCGCAGGTGAGAGATTTCACATCAACCTCGCAATAGCGGGCGATGGCCTCGGCGACGGCGAGCTGCACCGGGATGGTCCACCTTCACATAGTCCTTGGGATCGGCGCCCAAGCTGGCGCGCCAGGGCCAGCATGCCGGCGTGCTTTCCCGAGCAGTTGTTGTGAACCTGCAGCGCCTTGCCGCCGGCCCGCACCTCATTGTGCTGGGCCTCCATGTTGATGGGCCAATGGGCGCCGCATTCATAAAGCTCCTCATTGTTCTGGGCCTTCTGCAGCATGGAGCGGGCGACGCGCACATGCTCCGGCTCGCCATTGTGGGAGGAGCAGGCCAGGGCAATTTCCTCGTCGGTGAAGCCGAAGTGATCGACCGCGCCGGATTCGATCACGGGCACGAACTGGAAGGCCTTGATGGCCGAGCGCGGAAAGATGGGCACGGCAAAGTCGCCCGCCGACTTGATCAGCTTTCCCTCGCCATCCACCACGGCGAAGGCCCCGGTATGGCGGCTTTCAACAATGCCACCACGGGTGACTTCGGCAATGATCGGATTGGTCACGGGGTTTCGTCTTTCAAACTGGCAATGGGGGCGAAGAGATACCAGAACAAGGCCAAAAACTCCAAAGCCAAAAGCAGGCCAAAGGCCCAGATGTAGGAGTGCGGATCATAGCCGGCGGCACTTTGCGGAAACCAGCCGATCACCACGCCGACGAAGGCCTGGGCGGCAAAGGCCACCAGGAACATGGCAAAGTTGATGGTGGCGTTGGAGCGGCCGGCAAGCCCTGCGCCGACGCGCTGCGGCAAACCACGGGTAGGCCAGAATGGCGGCCTGGCCCGCGGCCGACAGCACGCACCAGGCGGGAAAGGCCAGCGCCTTCACCTGCAGGACAATGACGCCCTGGGCCGCGAGGTTGGCGATGACGAAGCCGAGCAGCACGGTCATCGGGCTGATGCCCCGCTTCTGCAGGCGGTCGGCCACCACGCCGATGAGGAAGATGCCGACCATGAAGGCGGCCGCCATCCAGAACAGGCTGCGGGCAACCTCGGGCGGGGCCAGGCCCAGCACATCGCGGAACCAGGGCCCGGCCCAGAGGGTTTGCAGCGCAATGGTCGGTGCCGGCGGTCGAGCGCCAGCAGCGGGGCGATGCGCCAGAACAGCGGCAGCTTGAGAATTTGCATGAGCTCGCCCACCTGCCGGCCAAGGCCTGCGGTGGTTTTCGCCTCGTCCTTTTCCGGCACGGCAAGGAAGACAAAGGCGGCGCCGGCCAGAATGATGCCGCCAAAAATCGTAAACGTGGTGCGCCAGCCCACGAGCGTCACCAGAAAGGCCGTGGGCTCCGTTGCCATGACAATGCCAAGGGCTCCCGCCGACATGATGCTGGCGTTGGCCAGCGAGCGGCGTTCGATCGGCACCCAGATGGAGGACGCCTTGAAACTCGCCATCAGTCCGGCCGAAAAGCCAAGGCCGATGATGGCGCGCGAGGCCACCAGCGAGAGAAAATCCGGGGCCGCGGCAAAGAGAAAACAGCCCGCCGCCGCGATGCCGAGAAGCACGGTTTGCACCCGCCTTGCGCCATAGCGGTCGAGGAAGACGCCCAAAGGCAGTTGAAACAGGGAAAACGACAGGAGATAGGCCGAGGTGAGCACGCCGAGCTCGGCGGGGGAAACGCCAAAGTCCCGCACCAGGTCGGGGGCCACCACGGCGTTCACGGCGCGCAGCAGGTAGGACAGGAAATAGCCGCAGGCAAAAGGGAACAGGGCAAAAAAGATGGTCCGTCGCGGCACTGTCACTGGATTGTCCTTTGCTTTTGATTCATTAAATTCTGCGACAAAGAAAACTGTTGCGATTCGCCATCTAAGCCTTATTTACCCTCCCTCTTCAATTGGACATGAGGACCGAGACATGATCAGCAGAGCCCTTGTGTTCCAGCATATGGATGACGAGCCTCCCGGGCTGTTCGGCGATTTCCTGCGCGAGCGCGGGGCCGAACTGGACGTTGTGATGCTGCACCGGGGCGAGGAGATACCATCTCTTGCCCCTTATGATTTTCTGCTGGTCATGGGCGGGGCCATGGACGTGTGGGAAACCGAGGCGCACCCCTGGCTGGTGGACGAAAAGCGCGCCATCAGGGAATGGGCCATCAACCGCAACCGGCCGTTCCTGGGCATTTGCCTGGGGCTTCAGCTTCTGGCGGAGGCGCTGGGCGGCAAGATCGGCGTGGCCAGCAAGCCGGAAGTGGGCATCGGCGAGGTGAAGCTTTCAGGCCTTGGCCGGCGGCACGGCATGACGAACGGCCTGAAGCCCACCTTGAAGGTCATGCAGTGGCACCATGCCGAGGTGCAGGAATTGCCGGAGGGTGCCGAAGTGCTGGCGACGTCGCCGGTCACGAAAGTGCAGATCATGTCGGTGGCCGATACCTGCTTGCCACCCAGTTCCATGCGGAGCTGACCCCTGCCCTCATCGAGCGCTGGGCCCATATCCCGCAATATATCGACTGGCTGAACGAGGCGCTCGGCCCCGATGCCTACCCCCGCGTCCGCGCCAAGGCGCTGCCCCTCATGCCGCAACTGGAGCGGATGAGCCGCACGCTGTTCAACAATCTCATCGAAGGCAAGGCGCTGCGCCAGGCGGCGTGATTCCCACGATCCGTCATTCCGCGAAGCTCTCAACGTCCGTCATCCCGCGAAAGCGGGATCCTGGACTTCCAGGTATCACGCCTGTACAAATCGGATCCCGACTTTCGCCGGGAATGACAGAGCAAAATTGCTGCCAGACGATGAGGAAGTTTGAGGACTCATGGCAAAAGCCGATAAAGTCAGCAAAGCTCTCAAGGATTTAAGCCAGCACCAGAAGACGCTGGCGCCGTTTGACATGCGCAAGGCTTTTGCCGGGCAGGGTGACCGGTTTGCTGAATTTTCGGCGGCGCAGGATGATCTGCTGCTGGATTTTTCCAAATGCGCGGTGACGTCCAAGACCATGAAGCTGCTGCTGGCGCTGGCCAAGGCGGCGGATGTTGCCAAGAAGCGCGATGCGATGTTTGCGGGCGAGATCATCAACACCACCGAGGGCCGCGCGGTGCTGCATACGGCGCTGCGCAACCAGTCAAAGTCGCCTGTGATGGTGGCGGGCCGGGATGTGATGCCGGATGTGCGCGGCGTGCTGGCGGCCATGGCGAAATTCGCCGAGGGCGTGCGGGCCAGCGAGATCACCGATGTGGTGAATATCGGCATCGGCGGCTCGGACCTCGGCCCCGCCATGACCACGCTGGCGCTGGCGCCTTACCATGACGGGCCACGGCTGCATTATGTCTCCAATGTGGACGGCGCCCATATCGCCGACACGCTCAAAACCCTGAACCCGGCGACAACGCTGTTCCTCATCGCCTCCAAGACCTTCACCACCATCGAAACCATGACCAATGCCAAGACGGCGCGGCGCTGGATCGTGGAGAAGCTGGGCGAGGCGGCGGTGCCTTCGCATTTCGCGGCGATTTCCACGGCACTCGACAAGGTGGCGGCCTTCGGCATCGCGCCTGAGCGGATTTTCGGATTCTGGGATTGGGTTGGCGGGCGCTATTCCATCTGGTCGGCCATCGGCCTGCCGCTGATGATTGCCATTGGGCCCAGTCATTTCAAGCGCTTCCTCGAAGGCGCTTATGCGATGGATGAACATTTCAAATCGGCGGATGCGGCCAGCAACCTGCCCCTGCTCATGGGCCTCATCGGCATCTGGCACCGCAATATCTGCAAATATCCGGCCCGCGCCATCATTCCCTATGACCAGCGCCTGTCGCGCTTTCCCGCCTATCTGCAGCAGCTCGACATGGAATCCAACGGCAAGCGGGTGACGAAAGCCGGCGTGGCTTCGCGGAATGCGACGGGGCCGCTGGTGTGGGGCGAGCCCGGCACCAATGGCCAGCATGCCTTCTTCCAACTGCTGCACCAGGGCACCGACATCATTCCGGTGGAATTCCTGATTGCGGGCGTGCCCCATGAAAAGGGCATGGCGGAGCATCACACGCTGCTGATGGCCAATTGCCTGGCGCAGTCGCAGGCCCTGATGAAGGGCCGCACGCTGGCGGAGGCCACGGCGCAATTGCTGGCGATGGGCAAGAGCAAGGCGGAAGCCAAGCGCCTGGCGCCGCACCGGGTGTTCACCGGCAACCGGCCTTCGATAACTCTGGCCTACAAGAAGCTCGATCCCTACACGCTTGGCCGCCTCATTGCGCTTTACGAGCACCGCGTCTTCGTCGAAGCGGCGATCTGGGACATCAACGCCTTCGACCAATGGGGCGTGGAACTCGGCAAGGAACTGGCCACGGGATTGCAGCCGGTCATGGAAGGCAAGGTTTCAACCGAAGGGCAGGACAGTTCGACGGCTGGGCTTGTGAATTACCTGAAGAAGATCGGCAAGTAGACCACAACTTCCGTTCTGCGGAAATATTCCGGCGACTTCCCTCTCCCCCGGCTTCGAGACCCTCTCCCACGGAGCGGAGAGGGAAAGCTTTTTCTTAATCCTCGCCCCTTGTGGAGAGGCGTATTTGCGAACGAAGTGAGCAAATCGGGAGAGGGGAGAGAAAGAGTTCAGCACTTGACCACGTTGACGGTTAGGCCGCCAGTCGAGGTTTTCTTGTAGCGGTCGCTCATATCGATGCCCTTCACTGTTTTACCTGATCTATGGCGAGGATCGATTTAAGCATGATACGATTTGTGAGTAGGAAATTTGATTGGCAGTATAATGGAGTGGTGGGCAGCGTTACTTCCTGGAACTAAAGCGGCCATCATTACCGGTTCCGAACTATCATAGCTGCTCTTTTGGCAGCATTTGTTGTTATGTTGCAGATTGGTTCTCAGTCCCGCAATGCCATAAACAGAACGCCGATAATGAAGGTCTTAAGTTGAAACTTGGGATTATTGAGCATATTTTGACTGTAAGCGAAGATGCGCAAAACGCAATCGGAATGACTCAACTTTCATTCGCATGTTTGAAAATAGCATCTCCCTTTACGCTGAATGCAGGCGAGGGGAATGGCGTCATCATTGCCCAGAGGAAGATTTCAGCTTATGAAGCTCAGCGATGAATATAGCCACAAAGCCATTCAAATGATGACGGTGATCGAGAATTATGAAATTGTTGATCCTAGAACGAAGTTTTTAGGATGGCTATAAGCGCAGTGCTGCATGACGTGCGCGAAGCGTATGGTTCATATGTATCAAAATGAATCAGATGATGCCTGTTGATCGGCCGTCCTGCTGAAGATACATATCCATGGACCTTGCCTCCTGCAAATGCACGGAAGGTATTGCAATCAGAAACCGATATTCTACTTCATAAGATTTCCAAGTTGGGTGATGTAATTTTTGATTTCCGGGTGGAGATGCAAAATCTCCTTCTTGGCGGCCTTTTTCCGCGCAACGCAGTGGAGGTTCGCATTCCAATTACCAGAAAATGTCGTTATAAAATTAGAAAACCACGCGCTGCTGACAACTTATTTTGAAAATAATAACAGATTGGGGCGCAGTAAGGCAAGAGCTGAGGAGGCGGCCAGAATATCTATGGCAAACATGATCTTGAGAAAATCCAAATCATGTCAATATCACGGTAAAACTTGTGGCCGACCGAACACTTTTTCCATATTTTAAGTTCAGCGTCCATTGTGGTTTTGCATGGCCAACTCCCAGGAAATATAAGCTGCGTCCCTTGACAATATATTCCTATCAACTATGTTCCTGTTTTGTTCTTTGTGAAGGATAGGAAACACATGGACTGGGACGTGGCCATCAAACGCAACAGCGAAGTGCTCCGGAGATCGTTGGGACCCTTTTCGCCATGCTGGGGCTTGTGGGCGAAGCAACGGTTTCGCGGATTCCCTGGCCCGCCTACCGGGCCGTGCTGCGGGTGCTGCGTCCCGCCGAATCCGCCCTGCGCCGGCTCATTGTCGTTGCGGCGCGGGGCCTTGTGGTTGAAGCCCGCAAGTCCCGTCCCATGCGGGCGGGAGGCATCAAGCAAGGAAGGGCGGAACTTCAAGTCCCTCCTTCCAGCTCTTCGATCCGCAAACCCGCATCGTGCTGCCGCGCCGGAGAACCCCGCGGACCTGCCCGCGCATCCACATGTTCAACGCCGACAACGAATGGTGACCATGTGGCCGCCGCCCCGGCCAGCAGCCAAACCCGCTCCCCCCGCCCATCCGCTGATGGCATGGTCAGCGCGGCGCGGCTTATCCGCAGGCTCCAGGCGCTCGAGTCCGCCCTTGCTGATCTGCCGCGCCAGGCCAAGCGCCTCGCCCGCTGGCGGATGCGGCAGGAAACGTCGCCAAACCCCAGCTTCAAATCCCCGCTCCGGCCGGGCCGTCCGCCGGGCTACCGGAGGAGGGCGGTTCACGAAGTCGATGAACTGCTCAGCGAGTGCCATTGGCTGGCCCGTTACGCTGGGATGCCCGACACGAGTTGAAGCGGAAATCATCCGTATACGGATTAATTTAATCACCTTCATCAGGCTGAAGCTATGCCCAATCTCCCATGCAAGAGCCCGGGAGAAGGTCCGGCGAAGCCGGGGATGAGGGGGCGGTGCGGGCTAGAGCCGAGTATGGTGTGACCATACCCCACACTTCCGCTGCGCTCCCTCCTCGCCCTCAGGGGAGAGGATTGCTGAACTAGCACTCCACCACATTCACGGCCAGGCCGCCGGTCGAGGTTTCCTTGTAGCGGTCGCTCATGTCGATGCCGGTCTGGCGCATGGTTTCGACGCAGTTGTCGAGCGGCATGAAATGCTGGCCGTCGCCGCGCAGCGCCAGCGAGGCGGCGGTCACCGCCTTCACCGCGCCGAAGGCGTTGCGCTCGATGCAGGGCACCTGCACCAGGCCGCCGACGGGATCGCAGGTCATGCCGAGGTGATGTTCAAGGGCGATTTCGGCGGCGTTTTCCACCTGCTCGTTGCTGCCGCCAAGCGCCGCGCATAGTCCGGCGGCGGCCATGGCGGAGGCCGAGCCCACTTCGCCCTGGCAGCCCACTTCGGCGCCGGAGATCGAGGCATTGTGCTTGATGATGCCGCCGATGGCCGAGGAGACGAGCAGCAGGGTGCGGATGCCCTCTGCATTGGCGTCGAGGCAATGGTCGAGATAATAGCGGACGATGGCCGGCATGACGCCCGCCGCGCCATTGGTGGGGGCGGTGACGACCTTGCCGCCCGCCGCATTTTCCTCGTTCACCGCCATGGCATAGACCGAGAGGAAATCCATGATGCGGTGCGGCTGGATGGAATTGCCGCCCTGCTCTTCCTTCAGCTTGGCGAAAATTTCGGCGGCGCGGCGCTTCACTTTCAGGCCGCCGGGCAGCGTGCCGCCGAAGGTGAGGCCGCGGTTCATGCAGGCGTTCATCGGCGGCCCAGATGCGGTCGAGGCCCACGTCCAGTTCGGCGCCGGACATATGCACGGTTTCATTGGCGCGTTTCATCGCCGCGATGGTGAGGCCGGAGGCCTTGCCCATCTCCAGCATTTCCTTCGCGGTTGAAAAGGGATAGGGCACGGCGAGTTTGGGCTTGGCGGCGGCGCGGTCCTGGGCATTTGATTCCAGCCGTTCGGCTTCGGTCTGCACGAAGCCGCCGCCGATGGAATAATAGGTTTCGCTGAAGACTTTCGCGCCGCTCGCGTCCCAGAGGGTGAAGATCATGCCGTTGGCGTGGCCGGGAAGTGCCGGGCCATAATCGAAGATCACATCCTTGGCGGGATCGAAGGAAACGCGCTTGCCATTCGGCAGCGTATATGTTTGCGCTCGGCCATTTCCTGGATAACCGCATCAACACGGTCCGGCTCGATGGCGTCGGGGGCTTCGCCGGCAAGGCCCAGCACGCAGGCGCGGTCGGTGCCGTGGCCCTTGCCGGTGAAGGCGAGCGAGCCATGCAGCGAGACGCTGACGCGCGCGGCGTTTTCCGCCTTGGCATTCGACAGGAAGCGGCGCGCCGCCACCATGGGCCCCACCGTGTGGGAGCTTGAAGGCCCAATGCCAATCTTGAAGAGTTCAAAGACCGAGAGAAACATTCAGCTCACCGTCCGGTGATAGCCGCCGCGCCAGAATACCAGCGGCTTGCCCTTGGGGTCGTGGTCGAATTTCAGCACTTCGCCCACGAAGATAGCATGGTCGCCGCCATCATAGGTATAAAGCTTGCGGCATTCGAAGATGGCCAGCGCGCTGGGCAGGATGGGGCAGCCGGTTTCCCAGACCTCGTAGTCGATGCTGCGCCACTTGTCGGGGGAGGATTTGGAAAAGCGCGCCGACAGATCATCCTGGCCTTCGCGCAGCACATTCACGGCGAAATATTTGGCGGCCATGTAGGTGTCGAAACTATAGGCCTTGCGCGCCAGGCTCCACAGCACCAGCGGCGGATCGAGCGAGACGGAATTGAAGGAGCTTGCCGTATTGCCCACCATCTCGCCGGAAGCCGTCACCGTGGTCATCACGGTGACGCCGGTGGCGAAGGTTCCAAGGGCTGAGCGGAAGGCGCGGAGATCGAAGGCTGTCGGACATGGCCCCTGTTAAGCCGATTTGCGCCCGGGGCTCAAGGCGGGCCTTTGCCCGGAGCCAATTCAATCCGCGATAACCACCCGTTCACGCTTCGGCGTGGTAAATCCGGCATCTTCGCCCAGCATGCGGCCCGCAAGATGGCCATCATGCACCGCCATGGCGATAATGCCCGGCGCCTTGCAGTCGCCGATGCGGATGAGGCTTGCAAAGCCATGGTCACGCCCCTGGAGTTCATGCCAAAGGGCATCATCGGGTTCGCGCGAGGTTACGCTGACGAGGCTGCCGCAGGGCAAACGGCGTTCGCGCCCGGTATAAACACATGTCAAAACTGCCTCGTTTCCGTCTGCCGCCGCGACGGCATGGGAGACGATGATTTCAACGCCCAGTTCGATGAGGCGCGCCTGGACCCGCGCCTGTTCCGCGGTATTTCCCGACCATTCGCTCACAATGCCTGCCGTCGTCACATAGGTGACGGCATGGCCCTGGCTCACCAGCAGTTCGGCGATGACCGAGCCCATGTAGTAGCCGTCATCGTCGAAGACCACGATGGGGCCTTCCAGCTTCTTGCCCGCCATCACATCATCGGGGGTCAACACCCGGCCTGCGGCAAAGCCGGGCTGGGGCGCGCGGTAGTGGCGGCCCCGGCCATCGGCCCGCCAGCGGCTGCCGGTGGCCAGGATCACATGCGCGCGCGCCAGCCGCAATGACATCATCGGCGGTCATGCGGCTGCCGCGGAACAGTCTCGACATTGGCGAGCTTGCCGATCTGGTGCAGGCGGTAGTCGGCAACGCGCTTCCATTCGGAAAGCCCGGGCAAGGCCGCCTCGCGGACGACCCGGCCGCCGGCCACGTCGCGGGCCTCCGCCAGCATCACCTGGTGGCCGCGCTTGCCCAGGACATGGGCGGCTTCAAGCCCTGCCGGCCCGGCGCCCACCACCAGCACGCGCTCGGGTTGCGGCTTGCCGAAATTTTCCGGATGCCAGCCGCGCCGCCATTCTTCGCCCATGGTGGGGTTCTGGGTGCAGCGGATGGGAGCGCCCCGCGCATCGCCGGCGTAGCAGATGTTGCAGCCGATGCATTCGCGGATGTCGTCGAGATGGCCCTCGCGGATTTTTTGCGGGAGGAATGGATCGGCAATGGAGGGCCTTGCCGCGCCGATGAAATCCAGCACGCCACGGCGCACCTGGGAGAGCATCGTCTCCGGGCTGGTGAAGCGGCCGACGCTGACCACCGGCTTGCCGGTGATGCGCTTCACTTCCGCCACGAAAGGTTCAAGCGAGGCTTCCCGGACAAAGCGGGAAACGCCCATCTCCTGGCTGTAGTCGGAAATCGTCACGTTGAAGAGATCAAGATGGGGTGCGAGGCTGGCAAACATGGCGCGGCGCTCATCCTGGCCGCCGCCCCGTTCGTCGTCGGTCTCGATGCGCATGGCTATGGCGCAGGTATCGCCCACCGCTTCGCGGGTGTCCTCGATCAATTCGCGCACCAGCCGCCAGCGGTTCTCAGGGTTGCCGCCATAGGAGGACTGGTTCAACCGCGATGCCCGGCTCAAGGTGATGGACGAGCAGGACGTCGAGGCGATGTGGCTGTTCCCTTCGGGCGGGGTCTGCATGGAAGGCCCGATGCAGCCCGATATCGAAGCTTCGCTGCACATCCTGGGCGCGTTTAACCGCTGGATCGAGGACGAGTGGGGCTTTGCCTATCAGAACCGCATCTTCGGCGTTCCCTTCATGGCGCTGTCCGATCTGCCCAATGCGCTGGCCGAGCTGGACTGGGCGATGCAATGCGGCGCGCGGGTGATCTCGATCCGCAACGGGCCGGTGTTCACCCGCGATGGCAATCGCTCTCCTGCCGATCCGATGTTCGATCCGTTCTGGGCGCGCGTCGAGGAAGCCGGGCTGGTCGTCACCGCCCACGCCGGGTTCGACGATGGCTATCGCGACGTTGACAATGCCGTCGCCCGGGCCTGGGGCATCGACCTGGAAAACCGCAAATATGCCATGCACCGCGCCGACGGCATGGACTTCTCCAGCACACTGGTCACCATGCTGCAGAAGAAACGCCTGGTGCACGATTTCGCCGCGATGCTGGTGACGCACGGCCTGTTCACCCGCTTCCCGCGCCTGAAATTCGCCTTCATCGAGAACGGCGCACAATGGGTCGGCCCGCTGCTGCATGATCTGCAGGTCGTGCATGTGCAGAACCCCGGCATGTTCGCCACCAACCCGGTCGACCAGTTTCACCGCAACTGCTGGGTCGCGCCGTTCGTCGAGGACAACGTAGCCGATCTGGCGCAGCATATACCGGTCGAGCGCATCCTGTTCGGCTCGGACTGGCCGCATGCCGAAGGCATCGCCCACCCGCGCGATTTCTTCGGGCTGGTCGAAAGTTTCTCCGATGCCGATGTCCGCCGGATCATGCGCGACAATGCCCACGAACTGACATTTGTATGAATGAAGCTGAACTACAGAACCTGGCCGTTGTCCGCCGCCTGTGTTCGAGCTGGCCCAAGCTGACCCGCGCTGGGTTCGCCGAAGTGATGACACCCGGCTGCCGCTACATCAACATGCCCTGGCCAGATCAGGTCTGCACCGGCCCCAACGAGTCATTCGATTTCCTGCGCTATTTCCAGACCACTTTTGACATAAAGATTGAAGTTCTGCGCGAGGTGGTGGGTGGCGATATTGTGATGTCCGAAAGACTGGAAACCTTCGCGCGGGCAAGTGACGGTATTGTCGTGCTGGAGCTTCCGGTCACTGGCGTGTTCGTGATGCAGGACGGTAAAGTTGCCGAGATGCGCGATTATTTCGATTCGTTGATTGTCGCGCCGATCATGCCGGCCTAGCGAGCAGCCATGCTCTATCCTGACCGGGCCGATATTCCCGAGCATGTTCCGCCCGAACTGATCGTCGATTACGACACATTCCATGTCGATGCCCCGGACGGGGACTTTGCCGCCGCCATGGTCCGCCTGCGCAATTCTGGCGTGCCCGAACTGTTCTGGACCCGGAGCAACGGCGGCCATTGGGTGGCGACCCAGGCCGAGCATGTCCGGCAAATTCTGGAGGACGCGGAGAGCTTCTCCAGCCGGGCGATGCGGGTGCCCAAGCAGGCCAATCCGGCGGTGCCGATCATCCCGCTGATGATCGATCCGCCCGACCATGCCCATTATCGCCGCCTGCTGTCGCGGGCGATGACCCCCGGCGCGGTCAAGCTGCTGGCCGCAACCGCCCGGACCCTGTCAATCGGCCTGATCGAGGAACTGGAACCGCAGGGGCAATGCGAATTCGTCGCCGATTTCGCCCAGCAGATGCCGATTGCCATATTCATGAGCATGCTCGATCTGCCCGCAGCAGACCGGCCCCTGATCATGGCAATTGTCGACCGGATCATCCGCCCCGATGTGCCCGAGACGCGGCACCGGGGCTTTGCCGATCTGGCGGATTACACGATGGGCAAGGTGCGCGAACGCCGCGCCGTACCTGGGCAGGATCTGGTCAGTGATCTGGCCAGAGCCAGCATGGACGAGCGGCCGTTGCGCGACGATGAGTTGCAAGGCCTGATGTCGGTGCTGATGCTGGCCGGGCTCGACACCGTCGCCTCGATGCTGACTTTCATTACGCGCTTCCTTGCGCTCAATCCCGGTCATCGGGCCGAATTGCGCGCGCGGCCCGCGATCATGACGGTTGCTATCGAGGAATTCCTGCGGCGCATGGCGATGGTCAATCTCACCCGCGAAGTCGCCAGCGACACGATGCTCGGCGACGTCCTGCTCAAGCAAGGCGACCTGATCGTCGCGCCAACCGCGCTGGGCAATTTCCCGCAGGATGGCGGCGACTGGCATCGGGTCGATTTCGACCGCCCGAGAATTCGTCCATGCCACCTTCGGCGCTGGCGCGCATTATTGCATGGGCTCCAGCCTGGCGCGGGCAGAAATCCGGATATTTCTCGAAGAATGGCTGGCGCGCATCCCCGACTTCGCCATAGCCGAGGGGGCCAGTCTCGAGGTCAAAGTCGGTGCCGCCGCGATGATGCCCAGCCTGCCGCTGGTCTGGACGCCGAAAGCCTGAATGGAGCCGATGAACGTGCAGACGGACCCCTCGGTATGCTGGCAGGAATTGCATCGTCACAGGCTGTCACTCGGGCATTGGCCAGGCTGCGGCCCGGCTGCTGATCGAAGCCGGAGCCAGGGTGCATGGGCTGGACTGGCGCGAGTGCGATCTGCCGCTGGCGGAATATACTAGGGTCGATCTGCCCGAGCAGGCCTCGATCGACAGCGCCGTGACCAGATCGCCAGCCCGGTGGATGCGCTGTTCAACTGCGCGGGCCTTGCCCCGATGCACCCGCCACTCGATGTGATGAAGGTCAATTTCATCGGCATGCGCCATCTGACCGAGGCCGTTCTGAAGCAAATGGCACCGGGCGGGGCCATCGTTACAGTCGGATCGAACGGCGGTGCCGGCTGGCGTCAGCGCCTGCCCGAACTGCTCGACTTTACCGCCACAGCGACATTCGCCGCATCGGTGCGCTGGTGCGAGCCGCATCCAGCGCCCCAGTCGAACGCCTATGGCTTTTCCAAGGAAGCGATCGTTGTCTGGACAATGCAGCATTCGGCCAAAACCATCGCGCGCGGTGTGCGGCTGAACTGCACCAGCCCCGGATCGGTGCAGACGCCGATGCTCGAAGCGATTGAAAAAGTCACACCTGCAGAGCGGATCGATGTCGTGTCCCAGCCGATCGGTCGCCGCTCCTCGTCCGAGGAACAGGCCTGGGTGCTGCTGATGCTGAACAGTGCGCGGGCGTCCTATATCAACGGGATAGACCTTCCCGTCGATGGCGGGTTCATGGCATCGCGCATCATATCAGTGGGTTGATGTTGGACAGCGAGGCATCAGACTGCCCGCCGCAATACACCCACCGTATCGTGATCGAGCATCGCCGCGCTGAAGCGGGCGGTATAGGCGGTGTTGATCGCCTCGGGCTGGTAGAACGACTCGTTGACCATGAAGATGATGTGGCCATCGAGCAGGAATGCGGCGAACTGGCGCATCGCCTCATCGAACGCTGGCGCGGCAACGCCGTTGCGGCCAAGCTCGTCCAGATAATGCTGAACCAGCGCGCCTTCCCAGCGGCGGCGATCGGCCACGTCGAGTACGCAGGTCATGTGGTAGGTCACTTCCTTCATCACCGGTCCGCGCCCTGGCAGTCCGTCGAAGAATCCAGGCTCGCCATCGGGATAGATGAACAGATTATTGGAATGGGTGTCGCCGTGGATGATGGCGTGCGGCACCTGTTGTGACAACACGACCAGCTTGTCGAACAGCTCGATCATCAGATCGAGGTCATGAAAGCGCACGGAAGTCGCGGCACCGCGCGGCGATGCGGTGAAACGCTGCCATTCCTCGGGATTGAGATAGAGGTTCATGTAATCGCGCAAATAGGGCTCGCCTTCGCGGATGAAGTCCCAGCAGCCGCCGGGTTGAAATCCGGGGCTGTCCCAGGTCTTGGCGTGGAACCGGGCAAGCACACTCAGCCGCCGTGCCACCTGCTCGAAGCTATGCGGCCGCAGCGCCGAACAGAATTCGACGCCGCGCGCGACCAGATCTTCCATGATGACTATGCCCTGCTGCCGCTCGTCGTCGAAATCGGCGAAATAGCAGATCGGCGTGGGCAATGGCGCCACCGGGAATACATCGCGGTAGCCGCGCACCTCCGAGAGGTGGACATGGCTCATCGCCCGGCTGTGTTCTTCGAAGCCGCCTTTGAGGATCACCGTCTCGGGGATGCCTGCCTTGCGCCCGGCTTCATCCATCGTCAGCCGCAGCCGGATCTTGGTGCAGGTTCCATGATTGATATCGACAATCTCGAGGCTCTCGACCGAAACCCCCGGAGCGCGCGTGCGCAGCGCGGCGGTGAGCCATGCAGCATCGATTTCCTCGATGAGGATCGGCAGGGGAAAAGCACCGCTATTGTTCATGACCTATTTCCCCTTGTGGATCGACATGGACTTTCAGCCGCTGGCCAGAGCCGGAGCGAAGCTGGTCGAGCATCGCAGGCAATTCCTCCAGGGCGATGACATCGCTGACCATCTGGTCGGAATGAACCGAACCACTGTCGAACGCCCGCGCTGTCTCGACGAACTCGTCATAACTATAGCCCAGCGGGAACAGCAGCCGGGCTTCCTTGAAGGTGCAGGCGGCCGGCAGCAGCGGCTCGTTGTGCATGCACATGCCCATCGAAATGACCGTCCCTTGCGGACGCACCTGCGCGATTGCCTCACCCAGCATGCCCGCCTTGCCGACGCATTCGGCGACAATATCCGGCGCGCCGCCAAGTGCCTCGAGGAGTTGTGCGGGCTCGGCTTGCGCCGTGCACAGGAAATCATCGGCCCCCATCAGCCGGGCCATCTCGCTGCGGTGTGCGGAGCGCGATACCGCCACGATCTTGCCCGCGCCCAACCGACGGGCCCAATAGATAACGGACAACGCCATGGTTCCGCCGCCCAGCACCAGGATGCGCTCCCCGCCCGCCATCCGTGCCATGCGCAGCGCATGCAGGCCGCAGGCCATCGGCTCGACCAGCGCCCCGTCGGCAAGGCTCAGCGAGCCGGGCAGGACAATTGCGCCGTCCGCCGGAACCGCAGCATATTCGCCGAACCCGCCGCTGTTGTTCAGCGCGCGCCGGGGAGCGTGGCAGAAGATCGGATTGCCGGTGCGGCACCCCTCGCATTGGCCGCAGGGCGTGCCGATCAGGCAGGCGACGCTTTGCCCCAGCATGCTGGAAGCAACATTGCGGCCCACCTCGACCACCTCGCCGGCGAATTCATGGCCGATCGGGCCGACCGGGAAAGTGAACGGGGCATCGCCGGTCATCGAGACATCGCTGCCGCAAATGCCGCAGCGATGGACTTTCACCAGCACATCGTCCGGGCCCAATTCCGGCGAACCAACCTCTTCGATGGAAACCGGCTTGCCCGGGCCATGAAACCACGCGGCTCTCAATGAACCGAAGCGCCCGACCGGATCAGGCGTCCGGGCCTTGCCCCGGTCTCCTCATCGTTGCGCCGGGTCACCACCCCGCCGACCATGGTCGCGAGATAGCCCGTCGAGCCTTGCAACAGGCGCGGGCTGCCCTTGGGCAGGTCATGCGCCATGCGCGGCATATGCAGCGCCAGCCGGTCCAGATCGATGACGTTGATGTCGGCGCGCTTGCCGGGCGCGATCTGGCCGCGGTCATTGAGGCCATAGAGCTCGGCGTTCTTCAGACTGAGCTTGCGGACCAGATGCTCGACCGGCAATTTCGGCCCGCGCGTGCGGTCGCGGCCCCAGAAGGAAAGCATGAAGGTCGGCATCGAAGCATCGCAGATCATTTTCATATGCGCGCCGCCATCGGCAAGGCCGCTGGCTGTAATGTCGCGTTTGATCATTTCGTATGACCCATCGAGGCCGCCGCCGGCGAAATTCAGCACATGGCTGGCGCAGACATTGGTGCCGTCGCCCGCCGTGTAGTGATCGTAGAGGTATTCCTCGAAGCCAACACCGGCAGCAGCAGCAAGCGTTTCCAGATTCTGGTCGGGGGCAGGCTCATAGTCGAGCGGCAGTTGCATCGGAAAAACGCTGCCGGTCCGCTTCCTCAGCACTTCCAGGAAAGCACCCAAAGTCGGTTCAGCCGCGACCAGCGCAGGATCGCTCTCCTCGCGCAGGATTGCGGCCCGCCGCGCCGGATCGCGCAGCGCCACCACACGCTCGGCCAGCGGCAGATGGGCAACTTCATGATAGCTCGGCCGCAGCTTGAAGATATGATAGCCTTCGAGCATGGTCATCGAGCCGACCCCGCGCGCGCCCACTTGCGGCGTGATCGGCAGGCCGGCGGCGGCTGCGCGCTCGGATTCCTCGATCATCATCTGCCAGTCGCCTTCATCCGAATTGAACTGGACGAGCGAATAGGTCAGCGGGCGGCCCGAGACTTCGGCTATTTTGACGATCCGGTCGTGCTCGGCCCGGCGCGCTTCGCGGCCTGCCTCATTGAACAGGCTCGCACCGACCCCGCCGAGCGGGATGATCTGGAATACGCCGTGTCCCGATTCACCCAGCGCCTTGGCCATGCCCATCAGTTCGTCATCGTCGGCAAAGGTGCCGGGAACATGGTCGCCCTTGCTGGAGAGATGCTCGAGCAGCCGCGCGCCGGAAAAGCCGACCGCGCCGGCATCCATCGCCTCGCGCACGAGCACGGCCATCTCGGCGACATCCTCGGCCGTCGCCGCTTCATGCTTCAAGGCGCGCTCGCCCATGACGAAAACGCGCAGCGGGGCGTGGGTGATATGGGCGGCCACATCCATCGTATATTTACGCGCTGCCAGCCGGTCGAGATAGTCGGGGAAGCTCTTCCACTCCCAGTCGAGCCCCTCGTCGAGGACCACGCCGGGAATTTCCTCGACGCCTTCCATCAGTTCGATCAGCGCCTGGCGATGTTCGGGCAGAACCGGGGCGAAGCCGACGCCGCAATTGCCGCCAATCGCCGTGGTCACGCCGTGCGAAAAGCTGGGATCGAGCCGATCGTCCCACAGGAACTGGCCGTCATAATGGGTGTGAACGTCGATGAAGCCGGGGGTGACGATGGCACCAGCGGCATCAATCGTCTCGCGCGCAGGTCCGGATATCTGGCCGACTTCGACAATCACACCGTCCTTGATGGCGACATCGGCCAGGAAGCCAGCCGCGCCTGTGCCGTCGATAACTGTCCCACCGCGGATCAGCAGATCATGCATGGCAGAATTCCTTTTCCCGAATTGTGTTCTTGTCCCAAGTCTACACCCGCCATGCGCAGCAATGCAACAGCACTGTTGCAATCAAGTCGGGGGACATCAGGGTAAAGGCGGCAGCAGCCTGAGTTCGGCCATGCGGCGCAGCCAATGGAGCAGGCTTTCCGTGCTGTCGCGGCAGGCGGAAAAGCCGGCTGCGCGAATCTTGATCGTCGATACCAGCACCGGCACCGCCTTGTCGGCAATGCGTGCGCCCAGCAGCAGATCGACATAGTGATGCGATTCGCCGAGCAGTTCGGGGAGTGTGCCGAGGCGAAGCCCATGGCGCTGCGCCAGCCGCGCCCAGGCCGCCTGCACCTCCTCCTCGGCGAAGAAAGCGGCGAATCTGGCAGGCGGTTCGCCTTCCGTAGCAAGCCCTAGCCGGTCCGCAATATGCCGCCAGGCATGGGCGGGAACCAGGACATCGCCGTTGGTGAGATTGAAGGTCTGACCGGCGGCGGCAGGCGCAGCTGCGGCCCAGGCCAGCGCTTCGGCGAGCAAGGCAGTGTCCACCACTTCCCACAGCGCAGTTGGCGCGCCGGGAAAGGCAAACGGCCTGCCCAGTTCGCGGCAGAGCGCCGCATACGCCCCGATCGGCGCAACCGGATTTATCGCCGCCCCCGGTGCCCCGCCCAGCAGTACCTGCGGACGCCAGATGGTGAAGGCGAAGCCCGCTTCAGCCGCGCGGAGCCGCAGATGATCCTCCTGCAACCAGTAGAAGTTGGGGTGATCGTCGCGCGGGGCATCCTCGCGGCAGGGCACTTCGACAGCATGATGATGCGCGCCATAGGCCTTGGTGCCCTGAAGCAGGCTGACATGGCGGAGGCTGCCGCTTTGTGCCAGCGGATCGAGCAGATTGGCGAACATCGCGCCATTGGCGGCGATCAGCGCCGGATCATACCAGCCGCCGACTAGGCCCGCGGCTTCCTTTGCGGCCGCATAGACGAGATGGGTGACCGGCGGCAGGCTGGCGATGGCACTGCGGCAGCCAGCCGCATCGCCCAGATCGGCTGCAAGATGGGAATAGGCGCTATCATCCGCCACGATTGGCTGTCGGCGCGACAGGGCGGTGACCTGCCACCCGTCCATCCGGGAAAAGTGCTCGACCGCGCCCGCCCCGATGACCCCGCTGGCACCGGCAATGAGGATATGTCCCGGCTGACTTACCGCCAGGAAATGCCGCCATCGACGGGCAGCTCCGTCCCCGTGGTGAAGCCGAAGTCCTCGGTGGAGAAAAACAGCGCGGCGTGTCCGGGGTTCTCCAAGACGTAGCGGGTCGTTTCATTGGCGATTCTCAGCCCCGTGCCGTCTGCCGCGCCGGTCAGGATGACCCGGCGGCCCGTCAGTTTCTCCGCCATCGCCAATGCTCCTTCACCCAATAGCCCAGCTTGCTTCGCACAGCCGATGGGCCCTTATGCCACCGTAACACTGGCGAGCAATCCGGCAAATTGGCGAAAGAAAGCGGGCAGCCGCGAGTTTCAGGGTGCGGCTTCGAGCTGCTTCTCCAGATCGTTCAGCACCCGGTAGCAATCGAGCACCTGCGCCACCGACGAATTGGGCTCGCGGCCTTCCCGGATCGCGGCAATGAATTCTCGGTCCTGCAATTCGATGCCGTTCATGCTGACATCGACCTTAGAGACGTCGATCGGCTCCTCCTTGCCGTTCACCAGATCGTCGTAGCGGGCGATGTAAGTGGCCTTGTCGCCAATGTAGCGGAAGAAGGTGCCCAGCGGGCCGTCGTTGTTGAACGACAGCGACAGGGTGCAGATCGCGCCGCTTTCGCTTTTGAGCTGGATCGACATGTCCATGGCGATGCCGAGTTCGGGATGGTGCGGGCCTTCGATGGCATTGGCCTGGACGATCTTGCCCGCCTGATAGGCAAAGAGATCGACGGTATGCGCGGCGTGGTGCCAGAGCAGATGATCGGTCCAGCTGCGCGGTTCGCCCTTGGCGTTGATGTTCCTGCGGCGGAAGAAATAGGTCTGCACGTCCATCTGCTGGAGGCTGAGTTCACCCGCCATGATCCGGTTATGGACATATTGGTGCGAGGGATTGAAGCGGCGGGTGTGGCCGACCATGCAGGTCAGGCCGGTTTCCTGCGCCTTGGCCAGCACGGCCTGGCTGTCCGCCCAGTTGTCGGCCAGCGGGATCTCGACCTGGACATGCTTGCCCGCATTCATGCAGGCAATCGCCTGCTCGGCATGCATCTGCGTCGGCGTGCACAGGATCACCGCATCGACATCGTCACGGGCGAGCGCGTCGTCCAGCTCGGTCGACGAATGTTTTGCGCCATATTTTGCGGCGACCTGCGCCGCCTGTTCACCGGTGCGACTGATGACCGAAGTGATCTCGACCCCGTCGATATTCTTCAATCCTTCGAGGTGCTTTTCTCCGAAGGCACCGGCTCCGGCCAAGGCTATTCTCATGTCAATCCTCATAAATAGGGACAGTCCCCATTTATGGGACTGCCGCTCCGTGGAATTCGAACGTGCGCGCGGATAAATAGGGACAGTCCCTATTTATCCGCGCGTAACTGGCTCCAATACGATATGGCCGATGGCCGTGTTGCTGCAAGGGATGTGATAATGGCGATGGAGCAGACGTGTTTCCCCGCCCAGCGCGCCACGCATGATCAGCCACATCACCATCTCGATGCCCTCGCTGCCGGTCTCGCGCAGATATTCGATGTGCGGGATGTGCCGTGCTTCCTGCGTATCGCCGACCAGCAAGTCCATGAACTTGTTGTCCCAGGCGCGGTTGAGCAGCCCGGCGCGCGGACCCTGCAACTGGTGGCTCATGCCGCCGGTGCCCCAGATCTGCACGTTGAGATCTTCGGGGAAACTCGCCACGGCGCGGGCGATGGCTTCGCCGAGCAGCCAGCAGCGATTGCCCGAGGGGACGGGATAGGTGACGACGTTGACCGCCAGCGGAATGACCTTGCAGGGCCATTTGTCCGGCTGGCCGAACATCATCGACAGCGGAACGGTGAGGCCGTGGTCGACGTCCATCTCGTTGACGATGGTCATGTCGAAATCGTCTAGGATCAGGCTCTGGGCGATGTGCCAGGCGAGATCGGCATGGCCTTCGACATCGGGCACCGGGCGCGGCCCCCAGCCTTCGTCGGCCGACTTGTAGTGCTCACCGCAGCCGATGGCGAAAGTCGGGATGATGTTGGCGTCGAAGGCCGAGGCATGGTCGTTATAGACCAGCACGACGACGTCGGGCTTCTCGGCCTTCTCCCATTGCCGCGTCCATTCATAGCCTTTGAAGATCGGCCCGAAATAGTCGTCCTGCCATTTGCCCTGATCGACCGCGACGCCGAGCAGCGGCACATGGCTTGAGCCAACACCGGCGGTGATGCGGGCCATCTCAATAGCCTCCCTTGATGCTGCGGTTGCCTTCGGGCGAGCGGCCGCCATCCAGCATCATCTGACGGTATTCCGGGAAGGTCATGTCGGTCATCGTCGAGCAGGCCTCGGCGAAGGGAATGCCGTCGGTCGAGAATATCTTGGAGAGGAAATAGATGTTGCCGCCAAGATCGAGCAGCCGGTTGTAATCGCGCGCCAGCACGGCCAGCTTCTGGTCTTCGGTGAGCGGCCACTCGTCGAGATAGGCGCGCTCGTCCGCCTTCCAGCGCTCGCGGTTTTGCACCTTCATCAGGCTCATCGAAAACTGGTTGAGGTGATAGCCCTTGCGCGCCCGCGCCGCAGTGAAGACGCGGGTGCCGGGGATATCCTCGAACTCGGCGAGGTAGGCATGGATATCGCGGTTCATAGCCCCCTCGCCCGCAATTGGGCATCGAGCCGGGGGAACACCAGCCGCGCGTTGCCTTCGAAGATCATGTGTTTGTCCTGCGCCGAAATTTCCAGCGCATCGACATAGCGCTTGGTATCATCGAAATAATGCCCGGTCGTGGGGTCGATCCCGCGCACCGCGCCGACCATTTCGCTGCCGAACAGGATGTTTTTGTTATCGATCACATCGGCCAGCAAATTAATGCCGGGCTGGTGATAGACGCAGGTGTCGAACCACACATTGTTCATCACATGGCTGGCAAGATCGGGCTGCTTGAGCATGTCGGCCAGCCCTCGGTAGCGCCCCCAATGATAGGGCACTGCGCCGCCGCCATGCGGGATGATGAAGCGCAGCGCCGGGAAATCGCGAAACAGGTTGCCTTCGAGCAATTGCATGAAGGCGATGGTATCCGCCGCGATATAATAGGCGCCGGTGGCGTGCATCGCCGGATTGCAGCTGCCCGAGACGTGGATCATCGCGGGTACGTCGAGTTCGCACATCGCCTCGTAGAACGGATACCAGAAGCGGTCGGTCAGCGGCGGATGTTGGAAGTGGCCGCCGCCCGGATCGGGGTTGAGATTGCAGCCGATGAAACCCATGCCCACGCAGCGTTGCAATTCGGCGATGCTGCCCTGCATGTCGGCAGCGGGCGATTGCGGCAGCATGCAGACGCCGGCGAAGATGTCCGGATAGAGCGCGACACAGCGGGCGATCAGATCGTTGTTCGCCCGCGCCCAGTCCAGCGCAACGCCCTCATCGCCGACATGCGGGGCCATGGCCGAGGCGCGCGGGCTGAAAATCGTCATGTCCGCGCCGCGTTCTTTGAGCAGGCGGATCTGGTTCGCCTCAAGCGTGTCGCGGATTTCATCGTCGGAAATCGACGGATAGGCAGGCGCGGCCTCGCCCGCCTTGAACGCCGCCTTTTGCGAATCTCGCCAGTCATCATGCGCGGCGGGCGCAGTGGTGTAATGGCCGTGGCAATCGATGATCATGGCAGTTTATCCAATATTGCCAGAAGCTTGGCATCAAGACCTGCGGGGACTGGCGAGAGCGCAAGCTCGCCCATGGCCTTTTGCCAATTGACGGTGTTTTGCGTCATCAAGGGCGCGACGCCAAGGGCTTGCAAGGTCTTGGCTGGACTCATGCATCTCCGCCGCGCGCCTTGCTCCATGCACCAGCATCCGGTCGAGCCGATAATCCGCGCCGCTCGCCCAATCCCCGCTGCCTGAGGCATTCCCGAACGAGGCCAGCACTTCCTCGGTGACCCCGGCCTTCTCGCAGGCGATCAAACATTCGGCGGTGAGTGCTTCCATGCCTTTATACATCACCGAGCGCAGCATCTTGATCGTCGAGGCGCGGCCGATGGCATCGCCTGCGGGCCTGGCATTGGTGAAACCCAGCCCGGCAAGCAATGCCAGAGCCACTTCGAGATGCGGGCCGGAAACCAGCAAGGGCGTGCCCTGCCGCGCGGGATTGACCGGCGACATCACCGCGACATCGACATAGCGCCCGCCCGCCGCCTCGATGGCCGCAGCGGCCTGCTGCTTGGTCCCCGGTGCGACCGAATTCATGTCGCAGAACAGCGCGCCGGGCGCGAGATGCTGCGCCGCTGCCTGGGCAACTGCCAGCGCCTGGTCCGCCGTCACTAGGCTGAGGACAATCTCGGCCCCGGCAACGGCCAAGGCCAAGCTTGCGGTTTTGCTCCGCGCCGGGTCAATATCGAAGGCCCGCCAGCCGCCGCCAGCAGGGGCGAAGGCTTGACCTGCCTCGCCAAAGCCGATCAGGGCTGCCACGGTCATCTTTGGTCTCTGGCGCGAGTCATGCTTTGCCTCTAGAGACTGTATGCGTCACATACAAGTTTGCCGCGCTGAGGAGAAGCCGCCATGTCCGGAATTGTCGTGCAGAATATTGATCGGGCCGACCCCGTAGTGATCGCCGATCTGGAAAGCTGCGGCGTTTCGACCGTGCATGAGGCGCAGGGGCGGACCGGCCTGCTCGCCAGCACCATGCGCCCGATCTATGCGGGCGCGCGCATCGCCGGATCGGCGGTGACCATATCGGCCCCGCCCGGCGACAACTGGATGGTGCATGTCGCGATCGAGCAATTGCAAGCGGGCGACATCCTCGTCATCGCGCCGACCAGCCCCTGCGAAGACGGCTATTTCGGCGATCTGCTGGCCACCTCGGCACAGGCGCGCGGCTGCAAGGGGCTGATCATCAACGCGGGCATCCGCGATGTCCACGATCTGACCGAGATGCAGTTCCCGGTCTGGTCGAAGGCGGTGTTCGCGCAGGGCACGATCAAGGCCTCGCTCGGCTCGGTGAATGTGCCGGTGGTCTGCGCAGGCGCGGCGATTCAGGCGGGCGATGTTATCGTCGCCGACGATGACGGCGTCTGCGTCGTCCCGCGCGCGAAGGCGGCTGAAGTCGCCAAGGCCGCCAAGGCGCGCGAAGCCAACGAGGCCGACAAGCGCGCGCGGTTGGCTTCGGGCGAACTGGGCCTCGACATGTACAAGATGCGCGAGAAGCTGGCCGAGATGGGGCTGAAATATGTCTGAACCCACGCGCTGCATGTGGATGCGCGGCGGGACCTCCAAGGGCGGCTATTTTCTCAAGTCCGACCTGCCCGCCGACAGTGCCGCGCGCGATGCCTTCCTCCTCGCCGTGATGGGCTCGCCCGATCCGCGCCAGATCGACGGCATCGGCGGGGCCGATCCGCTGACCAGCAAGGTCGCAGTGGTCAGCAAATCGGCGCGCGAAGGGATCGATGTCGATTACCTGTTCTTGCAAGTCTTCGTCGATCAGGCGATTGTCACCGATGCGCAGAACTGCGGCAATATCCTCGCAGGCATCGGGCCCTTTGCCATCGAGCGCGGGCTGGTCGCAGCGAGCGGCGATGAGACCCGCGTGGCGATTTACATGGAAAACACCGGCCAGGCCGCCGTCGCCACGGTGCAAACGCCGGGCGGGCAGGTGACCTATGCGGGCGATGCTGCCATCGACGGCGTGCCCGGCAGCCACGCCCCGATCCCGCTCGAATTCCGCGACACCGCCGGCTCCTCCTGCGGCGCACTACTGCCGACCGGCAATGCCGTGGACCTGATCGAGGGCGTCGCCTGCACGCTGATCGACAACGGCATGCCCTGCGTGGTGTTCAAGGCCGAGGCGGTCGGCGCGAGCGGCTATGAGGACCGCGACAGCCTCGATGCCGATGCCATGCTCAAAGCCCGCATCGAAGCCATCCGCCTGATCGCCGGGCCGATGATGAACCTTGGCGATGTCCGCGACAAATCGGTGCCCAAGATGATGCTGGTCGCCCCGCCCAGGGATGGCGGCGCGGTCTGCGTGCGCAGCTTCATCCCCCACCGCGCCCATGCGACCATCGGCGTGCTTGGCGCAGTGAGCGTGGCGACGGCGTGCCTGGTTGATGGATCACCGGCGGCGGAGGTCGCAGTGGTGCCGGATGGCGTGCGCAAGCTGCTGTCGGTCGAGCATCCTACCGGCGAAATGAGCTGTGTGCTGGAGGTCAGCGCCGCAGGCGAGGTAACAACAGCGGCGCTCCTGCGTACGGCGCGAAAGCTCATGGACGGCATCGTCTTCGCATAGATTCTCTGCGTTCTCTGCGTCTCTGCGCGCAAAAAATATCGCGCAGAGACGCAGAGAACGCAGAGATTTTGGAGATAGCAGATGAGTGACCGAATTGTTTCCTGGCACGCAAGCCCTGCAAAGCCAAACTACGCACCGCCCGCAGGTGCCATCGACGCCCATTGCCATGTCTTCGGCCCGCAAGCCCAATTCCCGTTCAGCGCCAAGGCCAAATACCTCCCCGAAGACGCCGGGCCGGACAAGTTGTTTGCCCTGCGCGACCACCTCGGCTTTGCCCGCAATGTCATCGTCCAGGCGAGCTGCCACGGCACTGATAATGCCGCGACGCTGGACGCTATTGCCCGCTCTGATGGAAAGGCGCGCGGCGTCGCCGTGGTCGATCCGGCGATCTCCGAGGCCGAACTCGCCGCGCTGCACGCAGGCGGCATGCGCGGCATTCGCTTCAACTTCCTCAAGCGACTGGTCGACGATGCGCCCAAGGACAGGTTTCTCGATATCGCCAGCCGCCTGCCAGCAGGCTGGCATGTGGTGATCTATTTCGAGGCCGATATCCTCGAAGAACTGCGCCCGTTCATGGATGCCATCCCGGTGCCGCTGGTGATCGACCACATGGGGCGGCCCGATGTCAGCCAGGGGCCCGACGGGCCGGACATGC
>CAVWHD010000014.1:0-81132 GCA_963754675.1 uncultured Alphaproteobacteria bacterium
GAGGCTGCCGAAATTCTTGCCCGCGACCATGGCATCAATGCCGAAGTGGTTGACGTGCGCTCGCTCGTGCCATTGGATACACAAACTATTTTGGGCTCCGTGGCCAAAACCGGCCGCCTGTTCACCGTCGAAGAAAACCCGCGCCTTCTCGGATGGGGTGCCGAAATCGCGTCAATCGTAGCGGACGAGGCGTTCTGGGATTTGAACGGTCCCATTGTGCGCATCACCACACCGCACATTCCGCTGCCTGCCGCCGATCACCTCGAAGACCTTGCCTTGCCCAATGCCGCGCGCATCGTCGACAAGATCAGCCGTGTGATGAACCGTTAAGCCATGGCCACCACGATCATCATGCCGCAATTGGGCGAGACCGTCGCAGAGGGCAAAATCCTCACATGGTTCAAAGCCGTTGGTGATGACGTCAAGATTGGCGACAGGCTGTTTGAGGTCGAGACCGACAAGGTCACTGTTGAGGTGGAGGCTATCGCGGCGGGCAAGCTGACCGCCATCAGCACCGGCAATGGTGCCACGGCGAAGGTGGGGGCCACGGTAGCGGTGATTGGTGGAGAAGCACAGGCCGCTCCGCCGCCCAAGTCCTCTGCTCCGACAGCAGCCAAGATTATCTCGGCATTTGAGGAAGTGAAAACGCCCACAATCCACTACGGCGATGCAAAGGGCCCAGACGGCCTACGCCTAACCCCGCTGGCACGGCGGCTGCTGTCACAGGGCAATGCTGACATGCCGGCACTCGCCCACTTTGCGGCATCTCAAAATCTGCGCAAGATCGAAGAGAAAGACGTGCGGGCATTCTTCAATGCAGCGCCCGTTGCTGTAGCCCCTGCTCAGCTCGTGTCCCAGCCACAAAGCTTCGGAACGGGAGAGGTGGTGACCCTCAACACCATTCGAGCGAGAACGGGTGAACGCCTCGCGGAAAACTGGCGCACCATCCCCCACGTTTTTCAAGCCATCGATATCGACTTCACTGACGTCGAGGCCGTGCGGGCACGCCACAAAGAACGCTTCAAAGCCGAAACCGGAGTGGCCCTCACCTATTTGCCATTCATCGCAAGGGCATGTTGCATTGCTCTGCAAGCCTTCCCGCTGATCAATGCCCGCTTTGACGGCAAGGCCCTTACATTGTCGAAAGACATCAACCTCGGAATAGCTGTCGATCTCAATCACAACGGTCTTATTGTGCCCGTCGTGCATGAGGTCCAGGACTTTACGACGCAAGGCCTGGCAAAGGCCATCGGCCGCCAAATTGAAAAGGCCCGGTCCGGCAGGCTTGCAGCGGCGGACCTGAGTGGCGGCACTTACTCCATCACCAACAACGGCGCCTTTGGCACCAGCTTCACCACTCCCATCATCAATGCACCGCAAGTGGCCATCCTCTCAACCGATGCAATTCGCAAGAGACCCGCCGTGATCACCACGGAAGTAGGTGATGTCATCGTGCCGCGCCTCATCGGGACTGTGGGACAGAGCTTCGATCATCGCGCCTTTGATGGTGCATACGCGGCGGCGTTCCTGGCAAAACTCAAAGTTATAATCGAATCCAAAAATTGGGCCGGAGAGCTGGGAGAGCAAGCATGAAGTACAACAGTCCTCATTCGACGGCAGCCTTTGGCACCCAGGCCAAGGATTGGGAACAGGGCATCGACTATCATCGCCTTTCCACCGAACGCCTGAAGCGCGCGCAAGCCGCCATCAGCTATGCTGGGCTTGGCGGCGTGCTGTGTTTCAACTTCGACAACATTCGCTATGTCACCTCGACCCATATTGGCGAGTGGGCGCGCGACAAGTTCTTCCGCTATGCTCTTTGCCCGGCCGAGGGTAAACCCTTCCTCTGGGACCCTGCTCCGCCTGCCAAGCGAATCTCTTCACCCTGGATCAAAGACAATGTGGCAGCTCCCATCACCACCATGCAGGGTGCCATTCCGCCCGGACTCAACGTACAGCATGACTTTGCCAAGCAGATCAAGAAAGCGCTGGTCCACTACGGCATCGACAAGCAGCCGTTGGGCGTTGACCTCATGGAACTTGGCATGCTGCGGGCACTGGAAGCTGAAGGCATCATGGTCGTTGACGGGCAGCAGGCACTTCTCGATGCGCGAGAGATCAAGACCGGGGATGAAATCGAGCTGTTGAAAATGGCGGCTGCCATGGTTGACGCCACCTATGTCGATATCGCCCGCGCCATTCGCCCTGGTACCAAGGAAAATGAACTCGTCGCAATCGCCAACGACCGCTTGTTCCGCATGGGCTCCGAACGCGTGGAATGCGTGAACTCGGTTTCAGGCCGCCGAGGCCGCCCGCACTCGCACACCTTCTCTGACCGCATGATCCAGCCCGGCGACATGATCTTCCTCGACATCATGCACAGCTTCAACGGCTACCGCACCTGCTACTATCGCACCTTCATCTGCGGTGAGCCGAACAAGGCGCAGGTCGATGCCTATGAAACCGCCTCAAAGTGGATCAGTGCTTCCATCGACATGATCAAACCGGGCGTGACTCCTGATGAGGTCGCCGCCGTCTGGCCGGATGCCCATGAGTTCGGCTATCGCGACGAGGAAGAAGCCTTTCTGCTGCAGTATGGCCATGGTGTTGGCTTGTCGCTATGGGAGCGGCCCATCTTCTCCAAGCGCTTCCGGGGCCAGAATGAACCGCTCAAGGAAGGCATGGTCTTCGCACTTGAAACCTGGAAGGGTGCTGAAGATGGCTCAGGTGCTGCCCGCATCGAAGAAGAAGTCGTTGTCACCAAGGATGGCTGCGAAATCATCACCAACTTCCCGTCTGACCGCCTGATTTCTTGTGGGCTGCCGGGCTGCGAGGTTTTCTGATAGGACAGCGTTATGAACGCTGCACCGAATGGCCGACTTCCCGTCACACTCGTCACAGGATTTCTGGGCAGTGGCAAGACGACACTCATCAACAAGGCGCTGAAGTCGCCTGGGTTGCAACACACTGTTGTCGTGGTCAATGAGTTTGGCGAAGTGGGGCTTGATCACAAGCTTTATGCCCAGAGCAACGACGCCGTCATTGTGCTGGAAAACGGCTGTTTGTGCTGCACGGTGAGAAGCGATCTCGTCAGTACACTGAACAGCCTATACCACGACCGACTGGCGGGGCGCATTCCAATGTTTGACAATGTGGTCATCGAGACTTCGGGCTTGGCGGAGCCCGGCCCTGTATTGCAGGCATTTCTGTCTGAACCCACGCTTGATGGGCTTTTCCGCGTTGGCCGCGTGTTAACCTTGGTGGACAGTATCAATTGGCCCGACACCTCGACCAAGCATGATGAAGCTGTCCGCCAGGTCGCTTTGGCCGATGAAATCATCATCACAAAGACTGACCTTCTGCCAGATGATCGTGAATCTGCCCTTCGGAACTTGATCGACGAATTGCGCGGCATGAATCCAGCGGCAAATATTGGCGAGGTGGATTGGTCGCCCTCGGCTGTTGCAGGCCTCCTGACTTCAACTGGATTTGATGCCGCCAATCGCGCTGCCGATCCCCGCCCGTGGCTCAGCATCAACAGCTACGAGGCCTACGGCAAGAAACGTGGAGAAGAAGGCGTCACTGACGTCTCACTCAACCCCCATCTCGCCAACAAGGGGGTGGAGAGTTTTGTTTTGGTGCGTTCTGCACCCTTGTCCCGCGGTGAGTTGCAATTCCTGCTCGACGGCATCTCCCAAAATCTTGGCAGCAGTCTCCTGCGCGTGAAGGGCCTCGTCCACGTGCGCGAAGAACCCGGCAGGCCTGCGGTCATTCAGGGTGCTCAACATCTGCTTCACACGCTGACTTGGCTCGACAAATGGCCGGACGCGGACACCCGCACCCGTGTGGTCTTCATCACGCAAGGGATCGTCCGGGATCGTCTCAAGGAAATCATCGAGCTGCTGGATCGAATGAGCAAAAACACCTTTGAAGCGCGTGAGCGCGGTCGCCTGCTACGTGAAGCGGCGCAGCAGGCCAAGACCATGGGGGAATAATCAGAATGAGTGACACTGCAAGTATGAACGTGGGTTTTGTTGGCCTTGGCAAAATGGGCACGCCCATGTGCAAGCATATCCGTGCCGCCGGGAACAATGTGACGGCCTATGTTCGCAATGATGCGGCGCCGCGACAAAGGCGGCTTCTATCAACGTTAACGCAGCCGATAGCCTGGCTGAACTTGCGTCCCGGTCAATTGTTGTGGTCAGCGCGGTGACAGACGATGCGGCGCATGTTGGACGTGGCAACGGGCCTCGCGGCCCACATGAAAAGCGGCAGTATCTTCATTGAGACCAGCACGGTATCGCCAAAGGCGTCTGAGCTGGTCGCGCAACAGATGTCTGCCGCTGGGGTTGACTATTTGCGGTCTCCCGTATCGGGCTCAACGGCTACAGCAGAGGCGCGGCAGCTCACGGTTCTCGCGTCCGGTGCCCGCGCAGTGCTTCGAAAAATCACTTCCAATTCTGCAATGCTTTTCTGCCAAGCAATACTATGTGGGCGGTGCAGATGAGGCGCGCTATCTCAAGCTCGCGCTGAATGCGATGGTCGGTGCCACATCGGCGTTGGTGGCCGAAGCCTTGGCTATAGGTCGCAGCGGTGGCATGGATATGGCCACCATGCTTGAAGTCGTGAACAACAGCGCCGTGGCTTCACCGCTCATCCGTTACAAGACCCAGATGATGACCGATGCAAATTATGATGCGGCGTTTCCGGTGTCGGGGATGATGAAAGACTTTGACATCGCCCTGTCAGTGGGACGCGAACAACATATTCCGCTGCCCCTGCTCTCGCAAATCCGGCAAAGCTATGAGACCGCATTCAACAGTGGCTTGGGTGACAAGGACTTCTTCGTGCTGGTAAATCTGCTGGCTGAAACACAAAAATCAAAGAATGTCAGCTGACGTAGATGTCATTGTCGTTGGAGCCGGAGTCGTAGGTCTCGCGGCTCCGCGCCCCAATAGCGCAATTCAATTGGCGAGGCGACTGATGGCAACAGGACACCCACAACAGGTTTTTTTCGCCTTTCACTCGCCGATTTCCTTGGCAGCGCGGCGCTTATGGGCGGCCAGAGCCATGAGTCTCATGTCACGCCATACCTGGCGTTCCGGCAGTTTTTCCACCGGAACCAGTTTCCGTCGTTCCGCTTCAATGTCATTCATCACCGGGCCTGCCCAGTCGACGCGCCGTTGCATTTGCGGAAAGAGCTTCTCATAGATTTTCTGATAGCGTTCAGCGTAGTCCCGGATGCCCGCTGGGGCATTCAAATCGATGGTCTCGAAAGGCCCCATAAACGACCATCTTAGCGCAAGCCCCTCACGAATTCCGATATCGATGTCTGCCACACTCGCATAGCCATCGGCCACCAGCCGGAATGCCTCCTCAAGAAGGGCGCCTTGCATGCGGTTCATGATGAAGCCATCAATTTCCTTTTTCATCACGATTGGTTGGTGCCCGGCGGAGATTAAAAACGTCTGAGCACGCGACACAGTTTCAAGCGTTGTCCACGGTGCCGGAACGATCTCTGCTGCCGGTATAAGATACGGTGGATTGATCGGATGGACGACAAGACAACGCCCCCTGCCCTTTAACCTTTCAGTGAACCGTGAAGGCAACAACGCCGACGTCGAACTCGCCAGCACCGTTTCGGGGTGCGCCTTAGCATCCAGCAACTCAAACACTTCGATTTTTGTCTGCAGGTTTTCGGGCGTGTTCTCCTGCACATAATTTGCACCGGCCAGCGCACCTTCAAGTGAAGCTGCGGGACGGATGCGCTCAAGAACGACATCGGTTGCCTGGCCACCGAGCAGGTCATGTTTCGCAAGCTCGTTCAATACGCCGGATATATAGACGATGGCTTTTTCCGTAGCACCCGCATCTTGATCCCACAACCGCACCGCTGTACCCGCACGCGCAAAGGAAATCGCCCAGGCCCTGCCGATCAAACCTGATCCAACGATAGCCGCTTTTGTGCAGGTATCGGCAGCGTTGGGCATACTCGCGTACTCCACATTTTGACTAGCAGGACGAAGAAACTGCTCCGCGAAAAGCAGCATTTCGATCAACCCTGCTGCTAGCGCACCCGATCAACCTCTAACTTGCGCAATGCGGGAGGTGAAAGTCAACTGGTCACGATTCAAAGCAGGGCTCCGAATTCAAGTTAACGCCGCTTCTGGTCTTGCCGAGCTTGTGATTCTCTCTGGTCTTCCTGATTCGGAGGCCAACGATGGACGCAGCAGCGGATGGTTTTTCAGCAAGCCCAGCCTGAAGGCTCTTCTTGCCCACCTCTCGGTGATCGACGATCAGCGCGATCCGCGCCGGGTGATGTAGCTGATGCGCGAGGTGCTGCGGCTCGCGGTCTGTGGCACCATTTGCGGCTGCGACAGCTATGCGAGATTGCCGAATGGGGCAAGGCGCATCCCGGTTTCCTGCGCCGCTATCGGCCTTTCGAGAACAGCACGGCGGGCGGGCGCTGGCTCACCATTTTCATGAACCGCATCAGCCCCGCCCTCTTCCAAGCCGCCTTCATAGCCTTCGTACGCGCCTCCTAGCCGCGGCGGCCGGACCTCATCACCATCAAGCCTGCCCCAGCGAAGGCCGGGGGCAAGACCTCGCGCCGCAGCCATGACAGGGCGGCGGGGCAAGGCCCCCTGCATCTCGTCTCGGCCTTCGCCGCAGTCGCCAAATTCGTTCTCGCGAGCCAGGCGGTGGCGGAGAAATCATGCGAGATCAATGTCATCCCCGAGCTCGTCGGAAAACTCGCCGAGGCGGACGGCCTCACGGGAAGCCTCGTCACCATCAACGCCATCGCCACCAATCCCACCAATCCCACCATCGCAAAGGCCAACGCATGAGCCGGTGCCCTGAGTGCCCGTTCAATCATCGTGAGCTAGAGGTGTTTGTGAAAGCCTCTGCGACGGTTGCTTACGACCTTACGATCACACTCTATCCGCCCAGCGCCGCGCGTAATGACCTGCTCGAAGCTCTTCATGGACTCGAAGGGGACTGGTACAATAGCGGATTCCGCGATCCCGCCACACTGCAGCAGCAGCTTCAAAAGGTAAGCACCGCGCTGAGGGCCTATAAGCCGGTCAGCTTTGGCTTGATAGGCTTGATCGTCAACGGTGTTGCAAAGCTGACAGCTGCGGCCATGCGCTCATCCAAATCATCGCCGCGCAGGTGACACCATGGCCGCGCCGCGTGATGACATAGGCCCATTGAAGGCCCGCCTTCGGCTGTCCGCGTTGATTGGTAAGACCGTCAAGCTTACTCGGCGCGACGGCGATTGGTGGGGACAATGTCCTTTCCATCAGGAGAAGACCGGAAGCTTCTCGGTCAATGACGCCAAGGGCTTCTTTCATTGTTTCGGATGCCGTGCCCATGGCGATGTTCTCGACTGGTGGCAGAGAACCGAAGGCATGGGGCTTGCCGATGCCATCGAGCGGCTGAAGCACGAAGCGGGCGAAAAGGCCGAAGAGCCGAGGCCCGACCTCAAGCGGCCTTGGGCGGCGGTCACCCGCCATGCGGGCCTCGAAGGGCTTCGCCTTCACGATCTTCGCCATAACTTCGCAAGTTTTGGCGCTGGCGGCGGCCTTGGACTTCCGATCATCGGGCGCCTGCTGGGGCATTCGCAGCCATCGACAACCGCGCGCTATGCACACCTCGACACGGATCCATTGCGGCGCGCTTCCGACAAGATCGCGGCAGGTATTGCCGCCGCCCTCAGTGGCAACTCGGGCGGTGGGAATGTGGTGAAGCTCAAACAGGAAAGGAATTGATCCATGACGACGATGACAAAGGATTCAATGTTGGATTTCACGGCGAAACAATTTAGTCAAGCAGGGTGCATCGCAAGCATCGAACCAGGGGAATTCGAGGCGAACTCACTAGGTCTCGCATCGATGGACGGCCACGCGGCCATTGAATTTCTTCGCTCTCAACCTACGGAGGCCGAAGCCTACCGCGACGAGCTTAGGGTACGGATAGCGCGGCTTAAGGCGGGGCTTGCCATCTATGAGGCAGCCCTGGCACAGGTTGATTTCGCGCTTCTTTGTATCGAAGGCGACGAGGAAATCTCAGGGAGCGCGAATCACTTGCAGCAGCCAAACTGACATCGAGATGGCGCGGCTAGGCTGATCCCCGAAAGCCGGGCACCGCACCCGGTTGCCGCGTCACTTCTTGCGGGCACTCCTTGCGGTGGATGCCATGGATGATGACTGGAAGTTCAGTACTTTCAAAGAAGCGGCTGCCTATGTCGCCAAAGATGCTGCAATAGTTGAGCATGAAGCATTCGAACTTGTCCGGGCCGCGGTCACCGGCGGTGGGGTGACGATTCGCGACGGGGCAGCGCGAAAAACATGGCACGATCTGGCCGGGCGCAGCTTTGGGACTTCTGGACCGTTAATCGAAGAAGGCTGGCGGCCCTTGGAGTTCGTGCCTGACAGGTACCGCAACAATCTCTCTGATGATGATGACGATAATGGAAGCGATGGCAGCACGTTTACTGAATTTGATCGGATAGCCTCTCGGGAGGGAAGAACTTTCGACCTTGAGGCGATAGTGAAGGTCATCAATCGGGAATTTGGGCGAGATGGCTACGCGTTGACGTTGCCAAGCAAACCCACAGACAATAGCTCACCCGTGGTCGACACCAAAGTTAGTGTGCCAACCAGTGTCATGCCGGATCGAAGTGCCAGAGGTGGCCGCAATGAGACCAAGATCGTATCCGACCTAAAGGTCGCTCTAGGCGCTCACTTGGCCGCAAGCGGCTTGCCCAAAAACGAAAGCAATTCCCCTGCTGAACTTGTGCTTTGGTGTCAGGATTGGTGTGCAAAGAGGGACATTGCCGAACCCGCCAAAAGTACGATTGAGAAGATAGTCGCGACAGTGCTCCAAGCGCATAGAGACGCATTGGGCATCGCCCCGAAAACCTAGTTTTCGGGGTTTTCGGGATAGGTTTATTGGTATTTGCGGAATGCTCTGTGTGGTTATAGCCATATGGAGGCACCATCATGCCAATTGAAACACCGGGCCGAATGCTTCGGGTTGAAGACGTAGCTGCGGCCACCTCTCTCTCGACCAGCTATTTGAACAAACTTCGCGTTTCGGGGCTTGGCCCGCCATTCCGAAAAATTGGCCGCGCCGTTCTGTACGATCCTGGCGAAGTGCAGGCTTGGCTTGACCGCCATTGCCGGTCTTCAACTTCAGATATGGGGACAGGCAATGAATGACGCGGCTACAGGTGCGCAATCGCCACTTTTGCGGCTTGCCACGCTCCTTCTTGGTGGCGATGGATTGAGTGCGCTTGAAATCACGCTGCGGCTTGGCTCGTGGCCTTTGGAGGCAGTCTACTATGGCGCTCTTACGCGATCACGGGGACGCAAGAGGGCAGCGATCCAATCGGTACTCGATGCCTTGCACGAAGTGGAAAAGGCAATGGGTCATGGACCAGCGCGGAATTTATCTGCGCGTCCTTGGGAACAGCTATGGGAAGCCTTCGGAAGCGCCGCAAGCGAAGGTTTGGACCCCGATACCGTGGTGAGTGCCTGGGAGTGGCGCAATGTCCGCCGTTCGCGATGAAATTGGTTTGCTGAAAGCCCGCCTCCAGCTCTCCACAGTTATCGGCAAGAAGATAAAACTCAAGCTACGCGGTGGCGACTGGTGGGGCAGCTGCCCGTTTCACAAGGAGAACACGGGCAGCTTCTCGGTCAATGACGCCAAGGGCTTCTATCACTGCTTCGGATGCCGTGCCCATGGCGATGTTCTCGACTGGTGGCAGAAGACCGAAGGCATGGGGCCTGCCGATGCCATCGAGCGATTGAAGCACGAAGCGGGCGAAGCGCGGCCATGGCGCGAGGAGGCGCGATCCAGCAAGGCGGACGATGCAGAGGCTCGCGCCAAGAGGGACCAGGCGCTGGCGATCTGGAGCAGTTCGCAACCCATCGGCGGCACGATTGCGGAAACCTACTTGCGATCGGCGCGGCGCATCCGGCTTGGCTTGCCGGAGTGCCTTCGCTTCCATCCGGGCTTGCCCATCGGCGGGATCGATGGCGAAAGCTGGCCGGCGATGGTGGCAAGCGTCACCGATCTTGAGGGGCAAGTGATCGCTATTCAGCGGACGTTTCTTGCCCGCGACGGATCGGGCAAGGCGGTGATCCAAAGCCCGAAGCGGAGCCTTGGCGGCTTGGCCGAGGGGGCTGTGCAGCTCGGGCCAGCGGCGATCACCCTTGGCATCGCCGAGGGGATCGAGACGGGTCTTTCCGCCATGGAATTGTTCGCGGTGCCGGTGTGGTGCGCGCTGGGCAGCAATCTCTCGCGCCTTTCGCTCCCGGCGATGGTGCGCAATGTGGCGATCTTCGCCGATCGCGGCGAAGCCGGAGAGGCGGCGGCGGAAAAAGCGAAGTCCGCATTCCGCTTGCTGGGCCGCAAGGTGGCGGTGCGCTTTCCGGCGATTGGTAATGACTTCAACGATGAGTTGAGGGCGCGGCGCGGTGGCACATAGCGGACGCGGCGCGCGGGGCGATGATTTCCCATTTGAGCCTTTGGTCACCATCGATCCGGTCAGCTTGCAGGGCGTCGAAGTTCCGGAGCGGCGGTGGCTGTGGGAAAACTGGATGCCGCTTCGCGCCGTCACGGTGCTTTCCGGCGATGGCGGCACCGGGAAATCGCTTCTCGCCCTTCAACTCGCCACCGCATGCGCGACGGGGCGGAGTTTTCTCGGGCAGCCCGTCATGCGCTGCAAAGTTTTGGTGATCGCCTGCGAAGACGAACTCGATGAGTTATGGCGTCGGCAAGCCCGCATCAATGCCGGATTGGGCATCGACATGGCCGACCTGATGGACGTGCTTTGGGTGTCGCGCGCCGGGCTCGACAACGTGATGATGAATTTCCCCGGCGATGGCACTGGCGAGAAGACGCCATTCTTCGAACAGGTCTTGACCAAGGCGCGCGAGATGGGCGCACAACTGATCGTGCTCGACACGGCGGCCGATCTTTTCGGCGGCAACGAGAACATCCGCCCGCAGGTGCGCCAGTTCATCAACGCACTCATGGGCATTGCTCTCGCGATAGATGGGGCGGTCCTCTTGCTGGCGCATCCTTCGCAGTCGGGCAAGGCGCTGGGCACTGGCGAGAGCGGATCGACGGCTTGGAACAATTCGGTGCGCTCGCGCCTCTACCTGATGTGGCCAACGCCGGAGAAGGGCGAACAGGGAGACAGGGATGCCCGCATTCTCTCGCGCCAGAAGTCCAATTATGCGCAAGCCGGTGCTTCGGTACCAATGCGCTATGTGGATGGCGCAATCATCGCGACGGGCGGCGAAGCCTTCGAGGATGATGCCTGGACACTCGACCGCAAGCGCAAAGCCGAGGCCGCGCTCCTTGACGGCATCGAAGAATTGTCACTCCAGAATTTCCGCTGCAACGGCCACAAGGGGCAGGCGAACTATGCGCCGAAAGCGATTCTTGAGAAGGCCACGGCGGCAGAGGGATTCTCGCATGATGAGCTTGAGGCAGCCATGAACCGGCTGTTCAGAAAGAAGCGGCTTGAGAGCGTCGAAGAAGGCCCACCGTCACGGCGGCGCTCCTATCTTCGCGTTATTGAACCGGAGTTTGGCGAGTTTTGAACAGCACTCTTACCCTGAGTTTCCCTGAGTTTCTTAGGCCCTAGATCGCAATAGGGAGTCCGCTCGCGGGAAACGCACCAGCGCGGCTAGGATGGTAGCCAAGCGATGCGGCAAGGCCGCTGGGCGACTCTCTAAACGCGATTGAGCGGCATTCAATCGGCCATGCGACAGGCGCGGGGCTTGAGCGAAGAAATCACCCTTTCGTGCGGCACCCTTCCACCCCCCGCGAGGCTTGGAGTTTGTTCCCATGCCGTTCGAGGCCCGTGGGTGGTCTTCCACCCCCCCTATGGTTATATAACCATAGAGGGGGGTGGAAGCCTCACCACTCCCGGCAAACGCAGGATAGGCGGTATTTCCTATTTATCAATAAAGAATGGCCGCTTTAGTCCGCAAAGGGGAGTGGTGGCTTACTCACGCGCCGCGATGGGCCGGAGCTGGTGAAATTCGGCATGTGATTTTGGAGGGGGCAGGGTCTGCGCCGCTGGAAATTTGCGGTGGTGGGCGGCAGATGAGAATTGTCGAAGGCGGGGCGATGGTCCGTGCACGGTCGTTGTGACCGATTGTCAGTAATTTCCGCTGGCAAGTGTTTGTGTTTGGTCATCCGGTTCGGAAGACCGGAGCCCCGTCCCTGGGGACGCGCCGGGTGTTGCATCGGTCCAGGTGACAAACGGGGCTCCGCAGTCGTCTTCCGGCGAAAGCAACATAGGCGGGGCCGGTGCCCGTGTCACGCGCTGCGATGGATGCTCCGATCAAGTTTGCGGTTGCAGCGCATCCTTGATCCGCTGCACCGTGCCGGTGCCGACACTGTGCAGCGCGGCAAGCTTGCGGATGCCGACGCCACCGGCCTTGAGGGCCTCGGCAATGGCCGTTTCAGCGGCGGGATCGATCTTCGGGCGGCCAAGAGTCTTGCCTTGGGCCTTGGCTCTTGCCAGTCCTGAGTTGACGCGATCCCGGATCATGGCGCGCTCGAACTCGGCAAAGACGCCCATCATCTGAAACATCGCCTTGCCCGCTGGCGTGGTGGTGTCGATGCCCTGTTGGTGCAGGAACAGGTCAATGCCCGAGGCGTGAAGTTCCGAGAGGAAGGCCACAAGGTCTTGCAGGGACCGGCCAAGGCGATCAACCGACCAGGCCATCACCATATCGAACTTGCGGCGGGTGGCATCCTTGCACAGCGCATCGAAGGCGGGGCGGCCTTCGCGGCCCTTGGCACCGGAAATGCCGTGATCGCGGTAGACCTCGACAATCCGCCAGCCGGAGCGGCTGGCAATATCGCGCAGCTCGCGCTCTTGGTTCTCGGTGGTCTGATGATCGGTCGAGACTCGGATGTACAGGGCAACGCGGCGCATGGTGTTCCTCCATTGGAAAGATCGCGGTTGACCTAAACATAACACAAGAGTGTACAAAAAACAAGTGATTATTGTACACTCGAATGAACACCCGCCGAATTGGAGTTTTGTTGAGTTTTCGGTGCCCAGTTCCGGGCGGGTTTTCTGTACAGGGGATAGGTGCTACATCTAAGGCGCTAGCGAAGTGGAGGATCATGTGTCCACCTGGCAACCGGAGAGGCACACAGTCCTACCCTCTTCGCGCTGGCATACTGGGGTATGTGCGTTTCGTGATCCCGTTGGGAGACAGGTGTTGATGTCAGGGACCAGGTAGCCCGCGAGGACTGATTGCGACTGGCGACATGCCAGGCGGAGTTTCATCTCATACGGGTTTGGGGCCGGGGCCGATAGCTGCCACAGGTGGGAAGCAGAATTGGGAGGCGCGCGCTACAAACGCATTTCCAAAACTCTGGCCCGCGCTCCCCACTATGGGGGTCTCCTCTCACACACACCAGCCTTGCTGAGGGGCGGGGGAGTCCTTGATCTTGAGCGATCAAAGGGGAGCGAGTGTCCCCGAAATCGCGATCGGTCCCCCTCGAGGGGTACGGGCGCGCGGGATTCGACTTTTGAAAAAGTTCAAAGGCGGACAAGGGGAAGGCGTCAATCGGCGGAATTTCGGCGCGCGAACGGGAATCAACTTGCCGCAGGCGTACAAAAGCCTTGTTCACCGTGCTTCCCCGGTGCTTCCCCGGGCCAAAACTCAAACATCAGACCAGTTGGCTAGTTTTTATATGTATATGATTTACTTGGAAGAAACTGGCGCGCCCGACAGGATTCGAACCCATGACCCCCAGATTCGTAGTCTGGTGCTCTATCCAGCTGAGCTACGGGCGCGCAACGGGCGCTGTGTAGTACGCAGGCGCGGCCAAAGCAAGGCCTCGAGTGGCGCCTGCTTCTTCAGGCTGCTGCGCGCCAGGCACAGCGCCGCGAAAATCATGCCCGCAAGGCCGACGATCACTGCAGGCCGCGGGCCCGCGATCAGCGAAAGATTGGCTTCGGCGATCCGCCACGGATCGGCACCGGTGGCAAGCCCGTACCAGGCGAATTCAGCAATTGCGGTGGCCAAGGCCCCGGCCACCGCGGAGGCGGCCAGCACCGGCGGAGTGAACCCCATGCGCTTCGCAATCGCGAGGCGGTAGATCATCAGGGTGAGGAACAGCCCGGCCATCAGCGTGGCCTCGCTCGCATCGATCTTGGACTGCATGAAGAAGTGCACAACCGCAAGTGCCGCAATCCCATAAACGGTCTTATGCAGCAACTTCCAGCGTTTGCCCAACGCCCGCACAGCCCGGTCGGTCGACGTGGCGGCCAGCAGGCTGAGACCGAAGAGTGCGGCGAAACCGATGGTGAGATAGCTGCGGCTGACGATCTCGGAAGCCACCAGCCCGAGATCGTAATTGGACGTAACGATAAAAAGCGCGAAATGCAGCGCTGCATAGGCAAAGGCGCCAATGCCAGCCATGCGCCGGATGAGCGCCAGCTTCGGCCAATTGAACATGCGCTGCAAGGGCGTCAGCGCCAGGGTGGCCACCAGAAAGCGGATCGCCCACAGGCCGCTGACCAGCAGCGCCTCCTTGGCCGCAAGCGGCCCGAGATCGCCGCTCCAGGTGCGCCAGAGCAAGTAGGCGGCGGGCGCCAAAAGCCCGGCAAGTGTTGCGGTCTTGAGAATTGAGAAACGTCCGGTGCGGTCGGTGATCGGTGTCATGCAGGCCAATATGATGCCGCGGACCGCACCTGTCTCCACACACTTCCTCACCTCTGCGCGAGCCGTTTGTGACCTGGGCAACGGCGTGCACTGACGAATCCGTGACCGCCAGATAAGGACTAGGCCGACACCACGACCATGGCGGAACAGGACGCGCGACCCTGCCGGCGGTAGCTGTGCGCAAATCCCGGGTCGAAATACATCGAGTCGCCCTCGCCGAGGATCGTGTCCTCCCCAGCGATGTTGACGGCAAGCTCACCCTTGATCACGTAAATCAATTCGGCGCCCTCGTGCCTGTGCGGTTCCGTCGGCTCCGGCTGCCCTTCGAATTCGGCGTAAAAGGCCTCCATCTTTCGATCAACCACGGGAAAATCGAGGCTCTCGAAGAAATAGGACGGCGATTTGCTACCCGGGCGGTCCGGAAGGCGCAATCGATCCTTCTTTCTCACCACGGCTTTGAAGGGGACGTCATTTTGGTTGATGAAGAAATGCTCAAGTCCGACGCCGAACACCAGGGCAATTCTGAGCAGCGTTGGCAGCGTTGGAAAAAGCTGGCCCCGCTCAATTTTCGACAGCATGCCCGATGACAGGCCGGTGTGTTCACCGAGCTGCACGAGACCCAAGTCCTTCTTCTGGCGAAGCGTCCGGATCTTCGGGCCGATCTGATAGCCCTCAAGACCGGCCACCAAGGTTTCAGAGAGCATCGGTCACCCTTTCTTTCCTGTCGTTCAAACAGAGATAAACACTTTTTATCTACATGACAATATCAATTCTTATCACGATAATGTGCGTGTTACGAAATATATTTATCACTATAGTCAAACGCGGCATGAAACCTAGAGGTCGTGTCGAGAATGGCCAACTGAGGCCGCTGTTAAACATATGGAGCAATCATGAAACTCGAACTTGGAAAATTCGCCGCCGTCACCGCAACCGTGATCGGCTTGGCGCTCGGAAGCTCAACTGCGTTCGCCGCCGGCAAGGACATTGTCGATACCGCGGTGGCGGCGGGTCAGTTCAAAACACTTGCTGCCGCTCTCGGTGCGGCGGGCCTGGTTGAACCGCTGAAGGGCGCGGGCCCGTTCACGGTCTTCGCCCCGACTGACGACGCCTTTGCCAAACTCCCGGCGGGCACCGTCGAGGAATTGCTGAAGCCCGAAAACAAGGCCAAGCTGATGGCAATCCTGACCTATCACGTGGTGGACGGGAAAGTCATGGCTGCCGATGTCGTCAAGCTCAACGAAGCCAAGACGCTCAACGGCATGATGGTCAAGGTCAAGGTCAGCGGCGAATCCGTGATGATTAACGGCGCCACCGTCGCTTCCGCCGATATCGCGGCATCGAACGGCGTCATCCACGTCATCGACACCGTCCTGCTGCCGCCCGCCAACTAACAAGAACAAATTGATGGCCGGTGTGTTCCGGCGGCAAGCCTTCACCCGGTCATCAAACAATCGAATGGAAAATAACATGACAACTGAAAAGAACATTGTCGATACGGCTGTTGCCAATGGCAACTTCAAGACATTGGCTGCGGCGCTTGGAGCGGCCGGTCTGGTCAAAACCGTGAGTGGCCCTGGGCCTTTCACGGTCTTTGCTCCGACTGACGCCGCTTTCGCCAAGCTTCCGGCCGGCACGGTCGAGAATCTGTTGAAGCCGGAGAACAAGGATCAGCTGACCGCGATCCTCACCTACCATGTGGTGCCGGGGAAGGTCATGGCTGCCGATGTCGTCAAGCTTTCCGAGACGAAGACGGTCAACGGCAAAATGCTGAAGGTCAAGATCAACGGCGGCAACGTCATGATCAATGACGCCAATGTCACCTCGACCGACATCGCTGCTTCGAACGGCGTCATTCACGTGATCGACAGTGTGGTTCTGCCGGCCGCCGCATAGCTTCCAGCAGCGAGCAAACATCAGGGCCGCCAATCGTCAAAACCTGGCGGCCCGAATTTACGCTGCGGATTGACTTCGCATGATCACTGCGCAGCCGGCCCGTTCCTGTTGGAACAGGGCAATGACAGCCTATTTTGATGAAGCAAGGCACTTCGATTTGGCGTCGCGTTCTTTGCTGCCTACGCGAAGCCCACGCGTATAGTCACCGCAACTCCCGGCCCGGAACACAAATCTGTTTATGATATCCGTTAACGACAAGATGCAGCAGGGCTATCGATATTCCCTGAGCGAGCCGGCCGGGTGCAACTTTGCGCCTGGATTTGAGCCCGAACTCACCCCGATGGACATGCTCCGCCTCGGTGTCTTCGGCGGCAAATACATGACCGACACACGCGGCGAGTTTCCCGAGAGCTGGTTTGTCGAGGCAAAGCTCTCTGCTGGAGGCCGCGACGATCGTCTCAATTACTTCGGCGTGAATGCCAGCCAGCCCTTGTCGGTGTGGCGCGCCAAGGGGTGGATTCACCCCGACGACCCGCGCGGCTGGTTCCAATGGTATTGCCGCTATTATCTCGGCCGCAGACTGCTCGAGGAGGATCGGCGGCAGATCGGCCGCTGGAGCGCCATGCGCCGTCATATTTCTCAAGTGCAGCGGAACTGCGAACCGGGCAACTTCTTCTGCCGGCCACGGCAGCGCCAAGCCCTGCTGCACTGGGCTTACGACAGCCGGAGAATATGACGAGGCGCAACCTGAAATGATTTGATTTGACACAGTACCAACCAGTCGGTATGTTTCCGCCCATGCACACCACCCCCCACCCCTCGCGCACCAAGATCCTCGACGCCGCCCTCCAGGTGATCCGCGCCAAGGGCTATGCCGCCACCACGGTGGACGACCTCTGCGCCGCAGCTGGCCTCACCAAGGGCGGTTTCTTTCATCATTTCAAGGGCAAGGAAGACATGGCCGTGGCGGCGGCTGCACATTTCGCCGCCATGGCCGACGGGCTGTTTTCGCAAGCCCCTTACCGCGCCATTGCCGATCCGTTGCTCAGGCTCCTGGGCTATATCGACTTCCGCATCGCCATCCTGAAGGGAAGCCTGCCGCAGTTCACCTGCCTGCTCGGCACCATGGTGCAGGAAACCTATGAGTTCCCACCCGGCCATCCGCGACGCCTGCGGCCGCTTTATCTCGGCCCACGCCGCCGAAGTCGCCAAGGATATCGCCGCCGCCAAGGAACTCTATTTCCCCGAAGCGCGTTGGAGTGCCGAGAGCCTCGGCCTCCATACCCAGGCGGTGATCCAGGGATCCTTCATCCTGGCCAAGGCCAAGGGCAGCCCGGACGTCGCTGCTGACAGCTTGCGCCATCTCCGCCGCTATATCGAATTGCTGTTTCACGTCACCGCTACAGAGGAGCAAAACCCATGACCAACAAGCCATCGCCCTTCATCTGGTACGATCTCATGACGCCCGACGTCAAAGCCGCCGAAGACTTTTACAGCAAGGTCGTCGGCTGGAAGATCGCCGACAGCGGCATGCCCGGCATGTCCTATTCCATCCTCAATGCCGGAGACACCGGCGTAGGCGGCATGATGGGCACGGTGCCGGGCGGGCCGCCGCCCATGTGGACCGGCTATATCTATTCCGCCGACGTCGATGGCGATAGCCAAGCGCGCCAAGAAGCTGGGCGGCAGCGTGTGCAGGGAGCCCGATGACATTCCAGGTGTGGGCCGCTTTGCGGTGATAGCCGATCCAGGCGGCGCCATGTTCAACATCTTCAAACCCAATTCCAGCGAGAGCCCAAAGGATGTGCCGCCAGCCACGCCAGGCCATGTCGGCTGGCGCAACCTCGAGGCCGCCGATGGCAAGGCTGCTTGGGAATTCTATTCCAGGATGTTTAACTGGACCGAGGAAGGGTCCATGGATGCGGGCGCAGAGGGCCCCTACCGCATGTTTGCCACCGGCAAGGAGATGGTGGGTGGCATAATGACCAAGCGGCCGCAGACGCCTGCCGCCCGCTGGCTGTTCCTGTTCAACGTCGATGCCATCGATGCCGCGGTAAGCCGGATCAAGGCGGCGGGTGGAAAGGTGACAATTGTACCAACTGCCGTGCCCGGTGATTCCTGGATGATCGAAGCTCAAGACCCGCATGGTGCATTGTTCGGCCTCTTGGCGCCCAAACGCTGAGGCGGCGGAGATGGCAAGCGATCCGAAAATCAAGAATGTCCTGTGGTTCGATGGCGAAGCCGAAGCCGCCGCCAGGCATTACATGGCGGCCTTCAAGGATGCCGAACTCATCCACATCGAGCGCTATGGCAAGGCGGGCCCAGGCCCCGAAGGCAGCGCCATGGTGGTCGAGTTCGCCCTCGCCGGCCAGCGCTTCGTTGGGCTGAACGGCGGCCCCCAGTTCAAGCCCAATGAAGCCGTCTCCTTCCTCATACGTTGCGAGGACCAGGCCGAAGTCGACCGCCTGTGGAACCACATGTCGGAAGGAGGCTCCACCTCCATGTGCGGCTGGCTGAAGGACCGCTGGGGCTTCTCCTGGCAGATCGTCCCCAAACGCTTTTTCGAGTTGATGAACGACAAGGATGCCGCCCGCAAGAACCCGCGTCTTCGCCGCCATGATGCAGATGACCAAGTTCGATGTGGCGGCATTGGAGAAGGCTTACGCAGACAGCTAGCGCCGTTGCACGGTAATGTCTCAGTTTGAATCTGTGTCAGTATTGGTGCGAAAAACAGACGTGAGATGTCGGCATTCTGAATGACGCTCCGGGCCAACAAGCGTGCCGCTGCCGCTGCAGCTCGTGAGGTTTCTTCCTAAAATTAAGTGATGACGTCGGCCTACAATTTCGATGGTTGACATATCGATTTCGAGTCTGTTGCCAGCTTAATCTGTCAAAGGTTTAGTAGCAGATCTATCGCATCCCTATACATCCACCTCTACAAGATGCAGCATGTAAACGCGGGGGCGTGATCTGGGAGTAAATGTTCATGGTGTTGAGCGTAATTGGTGCTGGTTTGGGCCGCACCGGAACCAAGTCGCTGATGGAAGCCTTGGAGCAGCTGGGTTTCGGGCCATGTCATCACATGCGGAAAGTTTTTGCGGATATGCCCCAGCAAGTGCCCCTGTGGGCAGCGGCGGCGCGGGGCGAACCGGAATGGCCAAAAATCTTCCAAGGCTTTGCAAGCGCGGTTGATTGGCCTACGGCCTCGTTCTACCAGGAACTCCACGCAGTTTACCCGGATGCCAAATTCATTTTGACTTTGCGCAGCCCGGAAAACTGGGTTGCAAGTTATTCTGAAACGATCCGCAAACTCATGGCGCACAAAGATCAGTTGCCGGCTGACATGCAAGTTTGGCAAGCTATGACCACCGCCGTTCAGAAAAAATCCGGAATCATGTCCGATCTTGACGAGGCAGGTTTGCTCCGCGCTTTCAATGCCCACAACGAGGCAGTGAAAGTCGCAATTCCTGCGAGCCAGCTACTTATCTATCAGGTGAAAGATGGTTGGGGCCCGCTTTGCAATTTCTTGAATGTGGCGGTTCCTCAAGGTGATTTTCCGCGCACCAATGACAGCAAAGTATTCTGGGGCAATAAGCCGATCCGGCCTGACGGGACGAAACGCTAGTTTGCTGTCAAGAACTGGAAGCAGCGCAGGATGTTCGATAAAAATTTTAGGGTCAACCATCGACATTCTGTTGTTGTGTCTGCACTCTGAGGTGGACCTCATGAGGACGTGCGAGTCTTGGCCAAATTTAGGGCGCGTGGGATCGGCACCATCTTGTTAAGTCATTCTGAAGATCGAGCTAAACTTCGAGGATGCACAGTGTTGCAACTACTGGTGCACAGTGACAGGGTTGACGCTCAACGTTTCTATCGGCATTGCGGGTTTGAAAGTGCTCATTTGGGCTTCAGGAAGAGAATTGGGGCTTAGCACCAAGTGTCGTCTTTGGTCATTTTCGACCTTCGGGAAAGGTGTCGTGGATGTCCGGGGGCGAAGTAGGACCGGACACCTGGAATCATCCGTCAAAGCGGCTCGCCCTGCGAATTTCAAATTGAGACGCTGCCCATGCCCCTAACCCTTGCGGGCATGGCCGATATACATGATGCGCGTTGTCGGCACCGGTCCGAAAGTGAAATCCAGTCGCCGATTCAGCCCGCGCGGTCCCAGTCCTGCGATTGGTCCAAGGCTGAAGCCAAGACCCTCAAGCTTTGCTGCAAGTTCATTGGGCCGGATGAATTTCGCCGGGTCGTGGGTGCCGCGTGGCAGGAGGCCCAGAATGTCCTCCGCGATATGGACGATGACCAGGCGCGCCAGCCAGTTGCGGTTGATCGTATCGAAGAGGAACAATCCGCCGGGCTTCAGGACGCGGTCGACTTCCGCCAGCACGCGGTCAAGATCCGCCACATGCTCCAGCACGTCGACGCACACCACCAGGTCCATGCTGGCGGAGGCGAGCGGAATGGCCTCGCCGCCGCCGGTGAGATAGCGGATGGTTTTGCCGGTCTCCGCCGCATGCCGTTGCGCGATCACAATCGCCCCTGCCGCCGGATCGAGCCCGGTCACGGCCGCACCGCGCTCGCATAGGGCTTCCGCCATGAAGCCCCCGCCACAGCCAAGATCGAGCACCGACTTGCCGCGCCAATCGGCGATCCTGTCGAAATGCGCAAGCCGTGCCGGAACCAGATTTTGCAGGGTGCGGAGCCAGCGTACCGATCCATCCCACCAATGGGCGGCATAGGCGTCGTAAATGCCGAGATCGTTGCGCACCGCCGGCTGAAACGGCAGCGGCAGGAAATAGCGGTGCTTGGCCTGGTAGGCGGCAAATTCGCCGGCGAACAGCCGTTTGAATCGCACCTCCTTGAACAGGGGTCCGATCAGGCAATAGGCGGTGAGGACGAGAGCCAGCATCAGCTGATCCGGCGTCCAGGTGGGAACCGTCCACAGCGTTGCCGTGAAGGCCAGATAGATCGGCTGGCGGCACCAGCGGAAAAGGCCGGTTTTCGGCATGGGCGGATATTTCGGCCGCCGCCCAAGATAGGCGGCGATCCAGCCGATGGCGCCGGTCTGCAGTCCGAACCCCGCATCCCAAATGGCCTTGGCCAGGAGGAGCCAGCTGGCGAGATAGAGCAGGCTGAGCACCGCGAGCGTCACGCCCCCGGCCTGCCACCAGATGACGCCGCTTGGCGTCCACAGTGAGAACAGCAGCAATGTCTGCGCGGACGCTGCGATCACATAGGTGGTGGGCGCCATGTCGCGCGCAACCGCGGCCGGCGCCGAGCTTGGCCAGCAACACCTGCCCCGGGCGTGTCAGCAGAAACGAATGCGCCAGCGGAAATTGCGCAAGGAGCAGGAAATTGGCAATGATGCTCCATGGTGAGGCAAGCCGCCCGAAGCTGGCACTCATGCCGGAATACATCTGATAGATCATCATGGCGACGCCGGCCACGAACAGGCCGTGGCAGACAACGCCATAGGTGATCGCAATCAACTTCCGCACCGGACCGCGACAAGCCTCCATCAGCGCGGCGGCTCGGCCTTGAGCATGGCGCCGCGAAATTGCTCCGTCGTATTGCGGCTGGGGTAGGGCTGCTCCGGTACCGCCACGCCAAGATGAGCGCAGAGGGGCTCCCAGCCGTCGCCAAGATTGTGAATGAGCAGCCGCGCCGGCGGCGCCAAGGCTTTGACCGCCCGCACATTGGCTTCATAGGCAGCGATTGCATGGGCGCGGTCGTCCGGCCTGCCGCCGAACACCTTGTCCCTAATGAGCGCGAGCCCCAGCGAGGCCGGGTCAGTGCTCGCGGCAATTCCGGCGGCGATCGTCTTCTCGAAACTCGCCCACCAGCTCTCGGGCGAACGGTAGGTGAGAACGATCTTGGCGCGCGGATAGACCTCGATGAGCTCGCGCCAGTAATGCGCCGATGGCCAGTCGACGCAGGAGGAATATCCCGCAAACAACTTGTCCCAGTCGGGTGCAGCACCTTGCACCAATGCCCGCCACAGCCGCTTCTGCTCCTCGTTGCCGTTGACTTCCAGCATATGATGGCACGGCCCGAACCCCAGTATATCGAGCGCCTCGCGCATCGAGTCGGTCCCGGTCCGGCCAAAGCCGGCGCCGATCGCTTTGAGTGTCATGGGGGTGAACCCGCGTTTCCGTGTGACGCCCGCGGCACCTCCGAAATGTCGAAATAGACCGGAATGCCCCGCTGCCTGGCGATCGCCACATCGTTGTCGGCGCCCTTCGACGCGCCGGGCAGGCGCAGCACCGCATCGCAATGTTCAAGCAGCCGCCCCGCCGTGGGATGGAGAATGCGCTCATAGAGCGGGTCTCCCACCGTCTTGCCTCCGGCATTGTGCCAGATGGGCAGCGCCACCCATTCGCCGATCATCGGTACATGGCCCTTCTCGAAGATCGGCAGCGATGCCTCCTCAAGGCGCTTGAGGTTGCTGGCCATCTTAACCGGATCGTCGCCGGTTCCCGACCGGTAGGGCCCGGCAATCAGAATCATCATCGCTTTCCCAGACATCGGCGGCACTCCTTTTTACACCGGGGCCATCATGGCATATCGTGACATTTCGTGCAAGAACGTGTAATATCATGCAATGCTTACCGGACAGCGAAAACAACTCCTCATGGCCCGCCTCGGCAAGGATGGCCGCATTGTCGCCAAGGACATGAGTGCGGAACTGAATTTGTCGGAAGACACCATCCGCCGCGACCTCCGTGAAATGGCCCGTGACGGATTGCTCCAGCGCGTGCACGGCGGCGCCCTTCCGGCCTCGCCCACCATCGCCAATCTTGCCGCCCGCCGCACCATGGCCACCGATGAAAAGCAGCGCCTCGGCCGCGCCGCCGCCAAACGCATCGAGTCGCGCCAGCGCGTGTTCATCGATGGCGGCACCACCCACATGGAACTGGTGCGCAACCTGCCGCTCGATCTCCAATGCACCATCATCACCCACAGCCCGGCGGTCGCCGCCGCTCTCGAGCCCCATGCCGCCGCCGTCATCCTCATCGGAGGCACCATTTTCCGCCACTCCATGGTGGCGGTGGGAGCGGCGGCACTTGATGCCATCAACCGCATCCGCGCCGACCTTGCCTTTGTCGGCCTCACTGGCCTTCACCCCCGCGAGGGCGGCACCACCGGCGATTTCGAGGAAGCCGCCATCAAGCGCGCCATCATCGCAAGATCGGCCGAAACCGTGGTGCTTCTCACCGCCGAAAAAATCGGCGCCGCCTCGGCCCATGGCGTCTGCGATGTGAAGGCGCTCTCCGCCATCATCGTGCCCAGGAAGGCCACGCTGAATGGCTTCCCGAAGCGTGGCCTCGAAATCGTCAGGGCGTGAAAACGCCAGTGAAGTCAAGCCATCGACGCAAACCGGCGGGCCGGGAGTGGAAATTCACGCCACCGCCGCCATCCCCTTCTTCTCGATCAGCGCCAGCAGCTTCAGCGATGCGCCGCGCGGTTTCTTTTCGCCGCGCTCCCACTGGCTCACAAGGCTCTTGGTGACATTGAGATGACGCGCGAAGACGGGCTGGCTCATGTTCTCGCGCTCGCGAAGCGCCGCGATCTCGGCAGGGCTCAGTTCGCGCACCGGCGTGAGGCACATGTCATCGAACTCCCGCATGGTTTTCTTGTCGATTGCGCCCACTTCATGAAGGTCCTCCATGGACTCATGAATCGCCGCCAACGCTTCGCTCCTATAAACCTTGGCCATCGCACGTGATCTCCTTCAACCGTTTTTTCGCCATCAGTTCAGCAATCGCTTCTTCCTTCATCGCCATATAGACGCTGGCCGCGGCCCTGAAAGCGGCCAATTCCGCGGCGCTGATATTGTCTTGCGCGTTCTTCGCAAATCCGTAGACGAAGAACGCGCGGCCTCCCGCGCGGAAGAGCATGATGCTGCGATAGCCTCCCGACTTACCTTCACCGACACGCGCGATCCGCTGCTTGATCACGCCGCCCCCCCAAGTCGGCATCGGCCAAACCTTGGCGGACGCGCGCAACGGCTTCGCACAGCGCCCCATCGGAAATCCGCTCCATGCGGGCGAAGCGGTCAAACCACCTGTTCTTGAAAACCCGCAACTGCTACCCTCTTGGCGCTCTATATAGCACAGAGTGTTACATAAATCAAGTTGCGGATGTGACCCAAAAAGGAAAAACCCCGGGATAGCTCCCGGGGTTCCGCGTTCTCGTAAACGGGCGCCTGGACTTAAAAATCCATCCCGCCGCCCATGCCGCCCATGCCGCCGCCGGGGGGCATGCCCATGGCGGGCTTGTCCTTGGGACGCTCGGCGATCATCGCTTCGGTGGTGATGAGGAGTGCTGCACCCCGGGGCCGGTTCCTCTGTTCAAGCCGTCAGCGCGAACCGGCGGGTCGGCAGCGGCACCTCGTGGCCAACGTCTTTCGCGGCTTCGATCCAGGCGGCGATGGCGTCGTCCACGTTGGTCAGCGCTTCCTCGGGAGTCTCGCCATCACTCATGCACCCGGGGAGATCGGGAACAATGGCAATGAAGCCACCTCCGTCTTCCTCAGACAGTGGTTCAACGACCACGGAATATTCGAGTTTGGTCATGAGAGCTTCCTAACCTCATCGACAAATGCGACAAGCTGCTTGATATATACAGGCTTGATACGCCGTACAATGCGGCGACATCAGACATCGTCCAATCACCTTGCGGATTTCTTCGCATGGCTTGCAGGCGTTTGCTCATCACATAGGTTCCCCGGTCATCGAAATTGAATGAGCTTGCTTGCAGGTCAACCGGCGGTCAACAAAAACCCCGGCGTTTCCGCCGGGGTTCTGTCGGTTCAGCGAAGTGATTGGACTTCTTAGAAATCCATCCCCCCGCCCATGCCGCCCATGCCGCCGCCGCCGGGCATGCCCATGAGGGCTTGTCCTTGGGCTTTTCGGCGATCATCGCTTCGGTGGTGATCAGGATCGAGGCGACCGAGGCCGCGTCCTGCAGCGCCACGCGAACCACCTTGGTGGGATCGATGATGCCGGCCGCCACCATGTCGACGTATTCCTCGGTCTGGGCGTTGAAGCCGTAGTTGCCCGACTTCTCCAGGAGCTTGCCGACGACGATCGAGCCTTCGACACCGGAGTTCTCGACGATCTGGCGCACCGGAGCTTCCAGAGCCTTCGACACGATCTTGATGCCGGCCTGGATGTCGGGATTGCTCGAAGTGAGCGCATCGACCGCCTTCTTGGCCCGGAGCAGGGCAACACCGCCGCCCGCCACCACGCCTTCTTCGACCGCGGCGCGCGTCGCATTGAGCGCGTCGTCGACGCGGTCCTTGCGCTCCTTCACCTCGACTTCCGTCGAACCGCCGACCTTGATCACCGCAACACCGCCCGCCAGCTTGGCCAGACGCTCCTGCAGCTTCTCCTTGTCGTAGTCCGAGGTGGTCTCCTCGATCTGCGCCTTGATCTGGGCGCAACGGCCCTTGATGTCGTCCTTCTTGCCGGCCCCGTCGATGATCGTGGTGGTTTCCTTCTCGATCCTGACCCGCTTGGCGCGGCCCAGCATGTCGAGGGTCACGTTCTCAAGCTTGATCCCCAGGTCTTCCGAGATCACCTGGCCGCCCGAGAGGATGGCGATATCCTCCAGCATGGCCTTCCTGCGGTCGCCGAAGCCCGGAGCCTTGACGGCGGCAACCTTGAGGCCGCCGCGCAGCTTGTTGACGACGAGGGTGGCAAGCGCTTCGCCTTCGATATCCTCGGCGATGATGAGCAGCGGCTTGGCCGCCTGCACCACGGCTTCGAGGATCGGCAGCATGGCCTGCAGGTTGGCCAGCTTCTTCTCGTGCAGGAGGATGTAGACGTCCTCGAGCTCGGCCAGCATCTTGTCGGCGTTGGTGATGAAGTAGGGCGACAGATAGCCGCGGTCGAACTGCATGCCTTCGACCACTTCCAGCTCGGTCTCGGCGGTCTTGGCTTCCTCGACCGTGATCACGCCTTCATTGCCGACCTTCTGCATGGCCTCGGCGATCATGTCGCCGATTTCCTTTTCGCCATTGGCCGAAATCGTGCCGACCTGGCCGATTTCTTCCGACGACTTGACCTTCTTGGAGCGCTTCTTGACGTCTTCGATGGCGCAGGCCACGGCCAAGTCGATGCCGCGGCGCAGATCCATCGGGTTCATGCCGGCGGCAACCGATTTCGCACCTTCGCGCACGATCGCCTGGGCCAGCACGCAAGCCGTGGTGGTGCCGTCGCCGGCCACGTCGTTGGTCTTCGACGCCACTTCGCGCACCATCTGGGCGCCCATGTTCTCGAACTTGTCTTCGAGCTCGATTTCCTTGGCCACCGTCACACCGTCCTTGGTGGTGCGCGGAGCCCCGAAGCTCTTGTCGATGACGACGTTGCGGCCCTTGGGGCCGAGGGTGACTTTCACCGCGTTGGCGAGAATGTCGACGCCGCGCAGCATGCGCTCGCGGGCTTCGCCGCCGAAGCGGACTTCTTTAGCAGCCATGAGAATACCTCAACTGATTACTGAATTGATGGGATTAAGGAAATGCACCGGCTTAGCCGACGATTCCCATGATGTCGGATTCCTTCATGATCAACAGCTCGTCGCCGTCGATCTTGACTTCGGTGCCCGACCACTTGCCGAACAGCACCGTGTCGCCCGCCTTAACATCGAGCGGAACGATTTTGCCGCTCTCGTCGCGGGCGCCGGGACCGGCGGCGATGATTTTGCCCTGCATGGGCTTCTCCTGGGCGGTGTCCGGGATGATGATGCCACCCTTGGTCTTGGTGTCTTCGTCGACCCGTTTCACCACCACGCGGTCGTGTAGAGGACGGAATTTCATGCGTTAACTCCTCGTATTGACGTCATTTATCGAGTTTTGGGCCGATGTGCCTCGGTGAGGACCGGCCTCTGCTGGCACTCGCGATTGCTGAGTGCTAACAGCTGTGGGGTGAGATAGTCCCGGAGTCCGAAAAGGTCAAGGGGCAACTGGGGCCGGAACCGATAAACCGGTTTGGACGTGCACCGCTCATTTGAGGGTTGTAATACCAACGGCAATTGCAGATGCCCCTTTTTCTCCCTCCCAAGCAGCGTGGAGGGGTAGGGGTGGGGGTCGCACCGGTGGCCGCCGCCTCGACGTAGACTGCTAGGAACCAGCGACAACCGTCGTCGTTCCGTGCCTCGCGGAGGCGATGGTGGACAGAAGTTCCGGAACACGCGGGATCAAGTCGGCAAGCCGGTTTGTCCGCGCCGCGAGGATGATAACGGCGATCGGCAGCCCGCCAATGTTTTGCTGCAACGAAAGATTGCGATCGACGGTGACGAACACATCGAATGCCCGCGATGCCAGCGCCAGCAACTCACCATTCTTGATCGTCGTCCATCCCATCTGCTCGATGCACTCGTCCAGCAGAACTCTCACGCGACGGATTCGACGAGACGATCCTTCGCCTGCTCCAGGAAGGCGATGACTTGCGCGCGCGTCACCGAGGGAAAGCCTTCGAGAAACTGATCGATCGACTCGCCGGCCTCGAGATAGTCGAGCAGCGTCTGCACCGGCACGCGCGTCCCGCAAAACACCGGAGCGCCACCCATCACCTCGGGATCGCGGCATATCGCTGGCTGCATCATCGCGCCAACTTACCGCCAAGCGCACGCTGACCGCAAGGAGCGATCGATCCGGCCGTGTCTGACCGAGCAGCCAGAGGCGCGGTCCAGTCACCACCGCGCCCACCGTCCCGGGGGTTGCGCAAGGCGGTCAAATGGAACTCACCGTTCTATGGCATTGAGCACGGAACCTGGTTCCTCAGCTTTCACTGCTTCACCAACTACATCAAAATAGCCTTCTTCCGCGGCACATCGCTCACCCCCGTTCCCCCCGGCCACTCCAAGCAAAAGGAAGTGCGCTACCTCGACATCCATGAGGACGCCTGGCTCGACGAAGCCCAGCTCGCCGCCTGGGTAAATCAAGCCAGCAGATTGCCCGGCGAGCGCATGTGAGCGGCCAGTACAATGTGTGTGCGTGAGCGGCGCGAACGTGGCCCCGCTGCTAGCGTAAGGCTCAGCTCTCGGGCTGCGCAGGCTCTTCAATTGGAGCACCTGCTTGCATGGCAAACATGACCTTCAGCCCTCCGCCAAAGTGAGCCAGCAAATCGCATTCTAGCACTCCATGTTCCGCGGCCTTCGCTGCAACCTGCTCGCGGATGCTTTTTTCGAAGACCTCATTGGTGCGTGCCATGAAAGGACCGAGCGTCAAAATAACCGCATCGAGGTCGAGCATTTCGCCGGCCGCACTCAGGACGAAGTTGCCAATCGGCATTCGTATTTCAGGGGGCATCCGAAACGAGGCGACCCGCTCGTCGGGGCGATTAGGCTCGGCATGCTGCATGACTGCGAACACGTCTACCTCAGGCTCGCCGACAGCCGCGCCGTAGACGAAATAAGAAAGGCTCCCGAAAAGGCTGCGAGACTTGTCTTTTGACGCCACAATGTTGGGGATGCGCTGGTCCAAATGGTCCATGCGGTTGCGGAGGACAAATACGCTTTCAGTAGCAGCCTTGAATGCATCGACGCGTTCGCCCATAAACGCGAGGCTGCCGATAAGCCGGTGCAGCGCATAGAGCTGATCGACAATCGACCAAGCGTGCTGGAACAGCGCAATATCGAGGTGGCCCGAGCGCGTTGCACCTTCTTGATCTTTTTCCCATTTGGCTCGAAGCGCCAGCTCCAACATCTGCTCGTATGCCGATGCGATGATTGCCGCACAGAGTACCAGTGCATCGATGCCGGAACCGCTGTGTCTCATCGACTGTGAATGGCAACGCACGAAGAAACACCCTCCGGAAGCGCGACTTGGGTCCGAGACGACGAAAAGGAATGAACGCGCTAAGACCTCCGGCGCGCGGGAAGCGTAGTGCGAGCAAGAGCGGTTGCCGAGATCAGATGGAGACGAAGGGTTGTAGAGATGTACAGACGCCGCTCACGAGGGAACGATGAGAGGTGTGATCGGGGGGAATTGGAACTGCATCTCTCAAAGATAGGCCCCTCAGCCTCGGTGTTCAATGATTCTCCGGTTCAATACGTGCAGGCCTGGATTGAGATGTGCTTTTCGACAAGCGAAGACCCCGTTCGAATCGAAAAGCGATAGTACCAAGTGCTGATCAGCGATACTCAGCTGTCGGAGCGGGCGGCAACAACCATGAATAAACGACAACACCCATGAAGAAGATGAAGAACGGTTCGAAGGAGGGAAATGGAAAAGCCTCCCCTTCTCAGCTGATGGATGCGCGAATCAAACAGCTGAGCGTTTGGCGGGGCGAGACACTTGCTTGGATCCGAATGCTCATCAGGCAGGCCAACCCCGATGTAGTCGAGGAGCGGAAGTAGCGCGGGGTTCCGGCGTGGTCGTACGCCGGAATCATCTGCACCGGCGAGACGTACAAAACTGTCGTGAAAGTGTCGGTTCCTGGCTCATTTCGGACCCTTCGTTGGCGCGAGGCCTCGCAATCTCAACTTTCAGTCCGGACTACGCCCCTTGAGCGGAAAATACTCCCTCCACGGCCTCGCCTCGTCGACGACCCGCGCGATTGACGGGCGGGCCAGCAGCCGCGCGCGGTAGGCCCGGAGTGCGGTGTGAGACTCCGGGATCGGGAACCCCCAGTGGGCGTAGAACAGCGCCGGCGCCGCGGCGCAATCGGCGATGCCGAAGACGCTGTTGGCCGCCCACTCGCGCCCTGTCATCCAGCGGTTCAGCCAGGCATAGCTCTTGTCCAGCGCCGCCTTCACCTCAGCCTCCACGTGCGGATCGCGTTTGTCCGCATCGCGCAGCACGGCGGCAACCATCCGCTGCAGCGGCGCCATGACGTAATCGTCGAAGATGCCGTCCATCTGCCGCGCCTCGATTGCCGCGCGTGGATCGGCCGGAACCATGGGCGGCGCGTTGCCATGATGAAGGTCGAGATATTCGATGATCGCCGCCAATTCGATCACCGTGCGATCGCCGTCCACCAGGACCGGAAACTGGCCCGTGGGCGCGAGGCGGCTGACGGCTTCGGCGTTTTCCCGGTGCTCGGGGTCGACCATGAGAAACTCGAACGGCACGCCCCGCTCATAGAGCGCAATGAGCGCCTTCCAATAGAAGGCGGCGAAGGGGTGGCCATAAATTCGCACCATCGACTTGCTTTCCCAACGAATTGCACCGATTGTCAATGGCGGAGGCACGACCATGATGCACCACATCGAAATCTACGTCAGTGATCTGGAGCGCGCAATCGCGTTTTGGACGCCGTTTCTGCAAAAGCTCGGCTACGAGCCGGATCGTTGGCCGGGGGGCATGAACTATGTGCAGGGCGAGACATACTTGTGCTTTTTGCAGGCGCCCGCTGAGCATCTGGCAGCCGGCTATCACCGCAAACGCGTGGGTTTGAACCATCTCGCTTTTCATGGAAAGTCGCGTGCCCATGTGGACGACATCGCCGCCTGGGTGAAGCAGGCGGGCTATACCGTCCTGTATGAAGATAAATATCCATACGCCAGCGGGCCAGGATACTACGCGCTTTACGCGGAAGACCCTGATCGCATCAAAGTTGAAGTCGTTGCCCCGCATGAGAGTTGAAACGATGAAGAAGAAGGGCGGCCCGAAAGTAAGAAAAGGCGATACTCCCGCCCGCCTGGAAAATCACAATTCCCGGCCGCATAGCCAGCTCGGGCTTGTCCCGCGCCGGACATTGCCATAAGGTCCCCGCCGGTCTCCGGACCGGACGGACGGTAATCTGAGTCCCGTGCTTGCCCCAGCCGGAGGTACCCATGCCTGACGCCAAGAGCGCTGACGTCTTCCATCTCATCCTGATCAAGCCCACCCACTATGATGACGAGGGCTACCCCCTCCAGTGGCGCTATTCCACCATTCCCTCAAATGCCCTGGCCTGCGTCAACGGCCTGGCCGAGGATGCCCGCCAGCGCCGGATTCTTGGCCCCGATACCGAGATCAAAATTCTCGCCATGGATGAAACCAACACCGTGGTGGATCGCGGCGGGATCATCGCCATGATCCGCGAGGAGGGCGGCAAAGCCATGGTGGGATTGATTGGCGTTCAATCCAACCAGTTTCCCCGCGCCGTCGATCTCGCCCGGCCGTTCCTCAAGGCGGGTATCCCGGTTTGCATCGGCGGTTTCCACGTCTCGGGCTCGCTTGCCATGCTGGAGGGAACTCCGCCGGAAATAGCCGTGGCCCGCGACATGGGGATCAGCTTCTTCATCGGCGAGGCCGAGGAGGGCCGCTTTGATGAGGTTCTGCGCGATGCCTATGCCGGCAAGCTGAAGCCGTCTTACGATTATCGCGACAAAATGCCCGATCTCCAAGGGGCTCCGGTGCCGTTTCTCAGCCTCAAGCAGGTTGGCCGCACCTTCGGCAACTATTCGAGCTTCGATCTTGGAAGGGGCTGCCCGTTCCAATGTTCATTCTGCACGATCATCAATGTTCAGGGCCGCGTCAGCCGCTTCCGTTCCGCCGATGACCTTGAACGCATCGTGCGCGCCAACCGGGCGATTGGCATCAACCGGTTCTTTCTCACCGACGACAACTTGGCGCGCAACCGCAACTGGGAAGCCTGTTTCGACCGCCTCATTGAACTGCGTGAGAAGGAAGCCATCGCGGTGCGCCTGCAGGTGCAGGTCGACACCCTCTGTCACCGCATTCCCAACTTCATCGCCAAGGCGGTCAAGGCCGGCGTCGACCAGGTCTTCGTCGGCATGGAGAACATCAATCCCGACAATCTCATCGCCGCCAAGAAGAACCAGAACAAGATCACCGAATACCGCGAGATGTTCCTGCAGTGGAAGAAGCATCCCATCATCGTGACGGCGGGCTACATCATCGGTTTTCCCAACGACACCCGCGAATCGATCCTGCACGATATCGAAGTGATCAAGCGCGAGTTGCCGATCGATCTCATCTATTTCACCAATCTGACGCCGCTGCCGGGAAGCGAGGACCACCAGACCCTCACCCGGAAAGGCGCCTGGATGGATCCCGATCTCAACAAATATGACCTCAACCACCGGGTCACCCACCACGCCAAAATGCCGGATGCCGATTGGGACCGGGTCTATAGCGAAGTTTGGGACCGCTTCTACACGTTCGAACATATGGCAACGATCTTGCGGCGGATGACGGCCCTTGGCTCGAACAAGAAGCTGTCCACCATCAACCGTTTGCTCTGGTACCGCGAGTTTCATAGGCTTTATGGATGTCATCCGCTGGAAGGCGGTTTCGTCCGTGTCAAACGCCGCCGCGACCGCCGCCACGGCATGCCAATGGAAAATCCGTTGGTGTTCTACGCCAGGCACTGGCGACTGGAAGCCAGGAACTTTGCCGCCATGGCTGTAACCTTCCTGCGCCTGAAGCGCATCATGAGCAGGATTTGGAAGGACCCCAACCGCTATCAGTATCGCGACATCGGAATCACGCCGCCTGGTGCGGATGACAATCAGCTGGCCCTCTATTCGGAAACCCGTGGCACCTCCGGCGAAATCGAAAAGAAACAGCGGCAACTGAAAATCGTCACCGAAGCGCGCGCCAAGGCCGAACAGGACATGGGTAACAACATCGCCGCCGAGTAGAATTCGTGGGGCTGTTGGACAGCACCCGGCCGCCAATGCTCAGGCAAGTGCCGACCACACCCCCATTGCACCGGCGGCGATGAGGCTGAGAGCCCACAGGGCTTCCAGGTTGAACCAGCTTTTCTTGAGGAACCGCAGGCCCAGATAGCGGTAGACTGCCCAGGCGATGGCGCCGCCGCCGGCCACCATGGCGAGGCTGTGGACGGCGGCGACGATTGCGGCGGTGACGATACTGCCTGCCATGGCGTGGGCGGCATGCTCACCCGCGGCCGCCATGCCGAGATAGACGGGAACCAGCAGGAAGCCTGCGCCATGGGCGATCGCCACCAGAAAGGACCACAGCGCCAGCTGCGCCGGCTTGATGCGGGCCAAGACGCGGGGGTGTCTCCGGTCGAAGAGACGCCACAGCCCGAAGCTGGTGACGAGCGCGCCCGCGCCAACTCGGATTTCGACGCTGCGCTCGACGAACCAAGTCAGAAAGGCAAAGGGCAACAGCACCACCGCCATAGCGGCGAAATGACCGGCGGCAAGCCACAGAACCGCGGCAAACAGCGCTGCCGCGCGCTTTTCCCATAAACCCGCCGAAACGGCGAGCGGCCAGCCCATGCCGGGGCTTAGCCCGTGATAGAGGCCGCTCGCGATGACCGCCAGCCACAGGGCCATCGACCCATCGCTATGCGTCAGGCGGAGGGATAGCAGAAGCTATCGGTCGAACAGTCGCCGCCCTCGAGGCGCACCTGGTGCGAGCCGTAACCCTTGGGGAATTCGACCCAGAAATCCTTGGCGAGCTCCATCTTGCCATCCTTGCCGACATTGGCCATCACCATGGCGCCCGCCACGCCATCCGGATAGAACTGGGTGTCCCAGGCCGAATAGAGCGAGTTGGTGAAATAGACGCGCTTGCCGTCGCGGCTGATCTCCACCATCTGCGGGCCGCCTTGAAAGGCCTTGCCGTTCGGGTGCTTGGCGCGGCCTGCGATGCCGCCGATCCTGACCGAGCTGTTGAGCCTGGGTTTGCGCGGATCGCTGACATCGTACTGGCGCTCTTCGCCGGTGCCCCAGCAGGAGACATAAAGATATTTGTCATCGAGCGACAGATCAATATCGGAGATCAGCGGCGGCACGGCGCCGAAGCCCTTGCAGCAGCGGCGGCAACAGGTCTTTCTCGGCGGGCTCTGGCGGTATGGTGGCGGTCTTCTCGATGTGGAACTTTCCGCCCTCGCGCCACCAGGTCCAGATCGAGCCTTCGAGGTTGGTCGTGTCGACGACGACGCCCAAGAAGCCATATTCCTTCACCGGATCGTGGGCCGGGCGGATTTCCAGCGCCATCTGGTGATTGGCGCCGAGATCGATGGTCTGGACATTCTTGCGCGCCCGCAAATCCCAGAAATGCACCCGGTGGCCATAGCGGTTGGCGAGCAGGTCCTCGGCCACGATGCCATTCTCGAATTGCGGCGGCAGGCCCCATTCGCTGCTCACCATGTAATCGCGCGGCAGGTTCCACCAGAAATCATAGTGCAGTTTCTGGGGTCCGCGATCAATCTCCCATTTGCCGAGAATTTCGAAGGTCTGGCAGTCCATGATGAAGACGCCGGGCGGGCCGTCCGTTCCATTGGGACCACCGCCGCCGAGGGTGCTCACATAGACGCCGTCCGGCCCGCAATGGATGGTGTGTGGGCGCGAGTAGCCGGTCTTGCGGAAGACTTCCTCGGGCTCGATGATCTTGTGAATTTTCGCCTTGGTGGGCGAGGGCTTGGTGTCGATTATGTAGATGCGCGACGAGCGGATGCCGGGGATGATCAGATAGCGCCGCTCGAGGAAGGCGTGGCCCGATAGCGGCGACAGCGCCGAAGAGCAGGCATTCCAGCCAAAATGATGAAACTCGTCGCCCGTGTTGGGCATCATCACCGTGTGGACGATCTTGCCGTAATTCTTCGAACCAGGCTTCACATCGACGACGCCGAGCCCGTCCGGCTTGGAATGGTCGGGGCTGAGCAAGAGCACATAGGCAAAGTCTTCAACCGGGGCTTCCATCGCCAGCTTGGCCGAGGGATGGAAGGTGGGATCGGGACGGATGTTCATAGCGACGCCTCCTCGTTGGAATGCCCCCAGGCCGGTAAATAGAACGCCGAACGGTACGTCATTGCAACATCAAACTCATGCGGTGTGAATTCGGCGGTGCCTCATACCAAACGTCGCAAGATTTGACTGCCTCATCCCCCAGTACGTCGTTCCGGCGAAAGTGGTTGTGAAGAAATCGGGGCTATCGCCGATTGGTTCGAAAAGGAGCGGGTTGCCAGCTTTCGCTGGCATGACGGTGTGAGGGGATATAATTGATTTTCCTCACTCATTACGTCACCCCAGCGAAAGCTGGAGTCCCGCTTTTTCATGCAAATTCGCGACAGCTGGCCGTTAGTCGATTTCTTCACAACCTCTTTCGCCGGAACGACGAAAAAGGGCAATAGCGCGCTTCAATTTCAATCGGAAGGACTTTAATGAATCTGCAGCCAGCTTTCCGATTCGTCGCTGCGGATGCCATGGCCGTAGAAGGGGCAGCCGGCCGAGTTGACGCCGCGGGTGTTGAGGAGCTGGCCGGAGTCGGGAACGTTGATGGTGGTTCCGCCGACGGTCACGTGCACCACCGGGATCGTCGAGGAGATCGCCGTCGTGCACAGTGAAGCCGCGCAGTCCCAACAGCCGGCGGAATTGCGGTCAGACCCATCGAATTTCCCGGAACCGGTCTGGGCCAGGACCAGACTGCCCCCGGCGGGGATCGATTGCTGGCCCCAAAGGGCAAACCTGGAAGAGCCGATGTCCACCGTGACGGTGACGCCGGTCAAGGTCGACGAGGTCAAGTTGTCGACCCGCACGGCGGAACTGTCCCAGCCGCCGCTCGCCGAGTTGGGAGCTCCCACGAACACCGTGTTGGAAGCGCCCTGCCAGGGATTGGGCTTGGGCATGAGATGAGCGGGATGGTGGGTATCATAGTAGCCGGCATAGACGGCGACATTCGCGCCTCCGCCGCCGCCCGTGGGGTTGACGGTGATTTGAGCCTCGTCGAAGGCCGAGAGCAAGCTGTCGCTGCACGTCAGGCGCACGCGGTAGGTCCCGCTTGCCGTGAATGTCGCGGTTGTCGAGGGCGAAGCCGGATTGGCAAACACCGCCTGGGCCGGGCCGCTTGCCGTCGTCCAGCCGCAAGTAACTGTAGCGGGCGGGTTCGGCAGGCCGTCATCGCTCCTCGAGCCAGCGAGGCTTGCCCCTGCCGGCAGGGTAATGGTCAAGTCAGGCCCCGCGTTGACGATGGGCGCCTGGTTTACGGTTGTGGTGGTTGACGTATATTCGATATGGAGCAGTGGTGCCGTGCTGCTGCCACCGTTGTAAGAGCGGGCGGTCCGATGGCCGGACCCGGTGACCACGATCACTACCGCGTTGCCCGATGCCCATCCCGCCCGGTTGACGATCTCCTGTACAACCGTGGCCAGGTTGGGAGTTTGCTGGGCGCTGCCTGCCTGGCCGATCGTCGTCCAGGAGGCTACGGAATTCCAGCTCACTCCGGCCGTCGTCCGGGGCCTGCTGGAGACGTTGCCGCTCGTCGTGGTGAAACTCGGCCCATTGTCGGCTGCCTGTCCCTGGAAAAGCAGAGAGGTCGATTCCGACTGGGCTTCGTCGGCGGTGAACTGAATCCAGGCATTGCTGATGGTGGCGCCCTTCGGCACCGTGACACTCCTGAAACGCATCCCGACTTTCTGGTCGGTTGCCTCGTGAACGAGCTCGAGATCGCCGCTCGTCAAATTTACACTACCGGAGGAACTCTCCTCGGCATCGTCGGTTGAGGCCGCGACGCGGATGTTCAATGCTACGGTTGACGCCGCAACGGCGGGCGATTTCGCTGCAATGGCGGAGTCTTGCGCAATGGCCGTGCAGCCCGTTCCCTTGCCGAACCGATTTCTGCCTCCCGAATGGAATTTGCTGATGGGAGAGATCAGGCAATCGGCGTTGACATCCGCCAAGCTAGAATTGCCGGTGACCTGGCTGCGAGAGATCGAGATTTCACCCAGCGTTCCGGCGATGCCGCCTGCCCTGGTTGAGCGATTGCCGGTCACCGTGGAGAGAAAGATGCTGAGCGATGCGAAGTTTTCGATGCCTCCGGCGCCGGCGCCGCCGTTATTGCCTTTGACCGTGCTGCCGATCAGCCGCAACGGGCCGCGGCTTACGATGCCGCCCGGTTGCGTCTTTGAGGTGTTGCCGTTGACAGCCGAGTTGATGAGGCTCGCCATGCCACGGTTATCAATTCCGCCGGCGCCGTCCGCCGCGCCGTTGCCGCTGACCGAACTATCGACAAGCAACAGCGACCCGGTGTTGAGAATGCCGCCCGCGAAGCCTTGGGCGCTATTGCCGCTCACCGTCGATGCGATGAGGCTCAACTGTCCGCCATTGACGATGCCGCCGCCCCCCTGGGGGGCGCGGTTGCCGCGAATGACGACATTTCGAAGCGTCGCCACGCCGGCATTTTCGAGACCCGCGCCGAAGGCCCGGTCGCCGAATTTGTTGCGATCGACAGAGCCATTGCGAAGCGTGATCCCCGAGATGTAGGCGGTAGCGTCCGGGGCCACCCGGATAACCCGGCTGGCGGCATTCCCGTCGAGGCTCAGAAGACCGGCACCTGGTCCCTGGATTGTCACCGTGGCCGCTCCGGCGATCTCCAATTGTCCACGATGCAGGGTGATTGTAGCAGCGCGCTCTAGCCGGAAGCCGATGATGTCCGGATCTTGCGAGGCGTTGGCCTCTTCGATCGCAGCGCGCAGTGTGCACTGTCCGCTGGACGTGGCGCAGCGCTTATCGCCCGGCCGGGCGTCGTGAGCATCGCCGCTACTGGTGACCACGTAGCTTGCGGCGCGCGCCTCGCCAACGAAAGCAAGGGTTGCCACAAAACCGATGATGATTGATGCGAGACATGCCGCGGCAAATGCTGCCGACAGCGAAGACACACGTGCCGTAGTCATGTGCTTTACTCCGGGGGCGAAATGAACGGTATACGTTTGCGGCCCACGCGTCGAGAGCAATTGCGCTATTGGACGATGGGATAAACGAGTTGTGAACAGTTTCGATACCGTGGACCCGCCGCCCATCTGGCTCCCGGCATTGGCCAGCTCTGGTGCATTTCCTTTGGCGCCCCCTTTCTGCTATTGGGTGCGCATCATCCAAGGAGCATCAGCCAATGAACAAGCCGCAGGTCCATGCCGGAGCCACCACGTGGGAAGCCTCGCCCAACAATCTTGAACCGTTCTGGATGGGCTTCACCCCCAACCGCGCCTTCAAGCAGCGCCCGCGCATGATCGCCAGAGCCAAGGACATGCATTATTATGACATGGGCGGTAGAGCCGTTCTCGACGGCAGCGCCGGCCTGTGGTGCTGCAATGCCGGCCATTGCCGCCAGCCGATCGTCGAGGCGATCCAGAAATCCGCCGCCGAGCTTGATTTTTCGCCGACCTTCCAGTTCGGCCACCCCAAGGTGTTCGAACTCGCCTCCAGACTTGCCACCATGGCGCCGGGCGATCTCAACTATGCCTTCTTCTGCAATTCCGGCTCGGAAGCCGCCGATACGGCGCTCAAGATAGCACTCGCCTATCAGCGCACCAAGGGCCAGGCCAGCCGCACCCGCTTGATCGGCCGCGAGCGCGGCTATCACGGGGTGAATTTCGGTGGAATTTCGGTGGGCGGCATGGTCGCCAACCGCAAGATGTTCGGCGCCATGATCGCCGGAGTGGACCACTTGCCGCACACCTATAACCGCAAGGAACAGGCTTACTCGCGCGGCGAGCCCGATTGGGGCGTCCATCTCGCCGACGAACTTGAGCGCCTGGTGGCGCTGCATGATGCCTCCACCGTCGCCGCCGTCATCGTTGAACCGATGGCCGGCTCCACCGGCGTGCTGGCCCCGCCCAAGGGCTATCTCAAGCGCCTGCGCGAGATTTGCGACAAGCATGGCATCCTGCTGATTTTCGATGAAGTGATCACCGGCTTCGGCAGGCTGGGCTCTGCCTTCGCCGCCGAGCGCTTCGGCGTCATCCCCGACATTCTCACCTTCGCTAAGGGTGTGACCTCTGGCACCGTGCCAATGGGCGGCGTGATGGTGCGCCAAGGCATCTACGATGCCTTCATGAACGGCCCCGAACACGTGATCGAGCTGTTCCACGGCTACACCTATACCGGCCATCCCATAGCGGCTGCCGCCGGTGTCGCCACCATGGACCTTTACCGCGATGAAAACCTGTTCGAGAAAGCCCGCAAGATCGAGGACACCTGGGCCGACGCCGCTTTCACCCTGAAGGGCAATGCGATGGTCGAGGACATCCGCACCATCGGCCTGGTGGCGGGGATCGATTTGAAGCCGGTCGAGGGAAAGCCCGGCCTTCGCGCTTACAAGGCGATGGAGAATGCGTTCCACGACCATGGCCTGATGATCCGCATCAGCGCCGACACTATAGCACTCTCGCCGCCGCTGATCGTCAGCAAGAACCAGATCGACGAAATCTTTACCGATAAGCTGCCGAAGATTCTGGCCTCCGTCGCCTGACCTTTTCAACAACCTGACATGGCAACCGGCCGGAGAGTGAGTTACTCTCCGGCCTTGGTGATTCGTGGAATGAATCTGGGGGCCCGAAACATGCAGCGCCAGGACGGACCGGCCATACTGGGACTGGTCATATTTGCACTGGCGGCCATCGCCAGCGCCGCCTTCATGTTCGCCTTCGGCCAGGCTCCCGCATACGCGGTGGCGGGATCTGTGCTGCTCCTGGCGGCGGGCCAGATCGCGGCCCTTGTTGTCCAGTGGCTGCGGGGCCGCGGCACCGGCGACAGTCTCGCCGATAGCAGCCGCATGCTGCGCACCCACGCCCATGATCTCGAAATCCTGTCGGCGCGTCTGTATGACGTCGAAGCGCGCCTTGCCAGGCCCGTGCCCAATCCGGCCGAAGGCATGATGCAGGAAATTCGCACCCTGCGCGACAGCATCAAGGAGCTGGTGGCCGATCTGGCAAAACCTGTTGTCCGGGCCGAAACGCCCGAGCCGCCGCAAGCCGAGACCCAGGCGCCGCCGGCGGCCCCGAACGAGCAGTTGGAACTCTTCCTCGAACCGGTGATCGAACTGGCAAGCGGCGCCACCACCCATTACCGCGCCAGGGTCAATCTGGTCGACGAGCGGGGCGGCGCCGTTCCCCATGATGCGCTGTTACGCAAGGCCGATGATGGCGGCATCCGTCCCGCCCTCGATCACCATCTTCTGGCGCTTGCGCTGCCGGTTCTGCGGAGGCTCCGCAACCGCCATCCCGCCATGCGCATTTTCGTTCCGCTGGGTGCGGCAACCCTGCGCGACAAAGATTGCCTCGCCCGCATCGCCGCCTTGCTTGAGAAGGAAACCGATGCGGCGGGCGCCATCGTGTTTGAACTGCCGCAGGGCGATCTCGCCGGGCTTGAGCCCGCGGGGATTGACGGACTGGCGAAGTTCGGAAGGCTCGGCGCCGTGATGGCGCTCACGGGGATAGCGATAGCGGGCCTCGATCTCGCATCGCTCCGCCAGCTCGGCGTCCGCTTTCTCACGGTCGAAGCGCCAGTCTTCGAGGCAGGCGCCGGCACCGTCGATTCCTGGACCGAGTTCTCGCGCTTCGCCAAGGTCATGCAGTTCCAGATCATTGCCAGTTCGGTGGCCACTGCCGCCCAGGCCAGCGCCGCAACCCGTGTTGCCCGCTTCGGCCATGGCCCCTATTTCGCTCCACCCCGCAGGGTGCGCCCCGACGCCGGCCAGCCCGCCACCGCCACCCGCATCGAAGCGGCTTAGACGCTCCATGCATGATCTGTCGGCCCGCTATCCCGTGTGGTTCTGCGACATTTGGGGTGTCGTACACAATGGCGTCACACCCTTTGCCTCAACCATCGAAGCCCTGATCAGGCACCGCCGCAATGGCGGCACGGTCATTCTGGTCACCAACTCGCCACGCACATCGCAAGGCGTCGAGCGCCAGCTCAAGGGCGTGGGCGTCGACCCCGAGAGCCACGATGCCATCGTAACCTCCGGCGACGTGACCCGCACGCTGGTGATGGAACATGGCGGCGGCAAGGTTTTTCACCTCGGTCCCCAGCGCGACCTCTCGATTTTCGACGGCCTCGATATTGCCCGCACCGGATTGCCGGAGGCGCATGCGGTCCTGTGCACTGGCCTCTTCGATGATGCCACCGAAACGCCGGACGATTACGCATCGCTGCTGGCGGACATCAAGTCGCGCGAACCTGGTGATGATCTGCGCCAACCCCGACAAGATCGTCCGCGTTGGCGACCGCCTGCTCTATTGCGCCGGAAGCCTGGCCGAGGCCTATCAGGCCGTGGGCGGCACGGTCTTGATGGCGGGCAAACCCTTCCGCCCGATCTATGAGCTGGCCATGCGCGAGGCGGCGCGTTGCCGTGGCCGCGCAATCGCACTTGACCGGGTGCTGGCAATCGGCGATGGCCCTCAAACCGATATTCGCGGTGCTGCGGATTTCGGCGTCGATGTGGTGCTGGTGGCCGATGGCATAACCGATGCCAGCGCCGGGCTGGCGGCGGTTGAACGTGAAGTGAGGGAAGCCGTGCCGCACGCCAATATCGTAAGGACGATGCACCAGCTCGCCTGGACCTGATGGGGATGACGACATGCAAGTGCTGGCCGCCAGCCAAGGGGTGCCAAAGGAGCTTAAGGGAGCCGTTGTCGCCATCGGCAATTTCGATGGCATTCACCGCGGCCACCAGAAGCTCCTCGAAATCACCCGGGCCAGAGCGGAAGCCGGTGGCCGCCCTTGGGGCGTCGTCACCTTCGAGCCCCACCCCCGGACTTTCTTCAAGCCAAGCGAGCCCGTCTTCCGCCTGACCCCCGCGGCGCTGAAGTCGCGCCTCATTGCAGCCCTTGGCGCCTCCTTCACCGACGTGCTCGATTTCGATGGCGAACTTTCCTCGCTGGAACCGGCCGCGTTCGTCGCCCGCTATCTTGCCGAGCGGCTGGCGGTCACCCACGTGGTGAGCGGCTATGATTTCCACTTCGGCCGCGGCCGCAAGGGCAGCCCCGCCTCCATGGTGGAATTCGGCAAGGCCCACGGCTTTGGCGTGACGATCGTCGACCAGGTGACCGACGAGGGCGATTTGCATTCGCCATTCTCGTCAAGCTCGATCCGCCGTGCGCTCCGCCACGGCCATGTCGCCGATGCCGCCCATGAACTTGGCTACCACTGGACGGTCATGGGCGAAGTTGTGAAGGGCGATCAGCGGGGCAGGGCCATCGGCTTTCCGACCCTCAATATCGTGCTCGAGCCGGGTGCCGATCCGTTTCGCGGCATCTATGCGGTGCGGGTGCGCGATGCCGCGGTCAAAGGCGGCGCCGCCTGGCCTGGTGCCGGCTATTTCGGCGACCGCCCCACCTTCGACTCCGGCCGCACCTTCCTCGAGGCCTTCCTCATCGATTTCGCCGGCGACCTCTATGGCCGCACCCTGCTGGTCGAACTCGTCGATTTGATCCGCCCCGACCGCCGCTTCAATTCGGTAGCCGAACTGACCGGGCAGATGCGGCAGGATTGCGAGGCCACCAGCGCCCGCCTGGCCAGGCTTGATCGGGATAATCCGCTGAAAGCTTTCATCCTCGGCCACAAGCAGGACGCCGGATTGATTTAGTGCCAATGTCGCCAGTTGACCGCTTCGGGAACCTGACCGCATGGACACCCGCTCAAGGTTTCAATACCATCGGCAGATGACTGAAAAACCCGCCACCCGCCGTCTGACGGCCATTGCCGTCGCTGACGTGGTCGGCTACTCGCGATTGATGGAGGCCGACGAGGCAGGCACGCTGGCCGCGCTGAAGCAGCGGCGCACGGCGATTCTCGAACCCGTGGTACGCGCCTTCGGCGGGCGCATCGTCAAACTGATGGGTGACGGCGTATTGCTCGAATTCGCCAGCGCGGTGAATGCGGTCAAGGCCGCGCTCGAACTGCAAGCCAAGTACGCGGAGGCCAACCAATCCCTGCCGGAGAATCGCCGCATAATCCTGCGTATAGGCATTAACCTAGGCGATGTGGTCGGCGAGGGTTCCGACATCTACGGCGACGGCGTCAACATCGCGGCACGGTTGGAAAGCCTAGCCGAGCCGGGTGGCATCTGCATTTCCGCCAAGGTCTACGACGAGGCGCGCGGCAAGATCGACGCTGCCTTTGAGGACGCCGGCGAGAAGCAGCTCAAGAACATCGCCACTCCCGTCAGGACCTATGTTACCGGACACAACGGCGTTCCCGCCGCCGCCGTTCTGGCGCCAACCGTCTCCAGCAAGCCTTCGATCGCCGTATTGCCGTTTGACAATATGAGCGGCGACGCCGATCAGCAGTATTTCTCCGACGGCATCACCGAAGACATTATCACCGAACTGTCGCGGTTCCGTTCATTGTTCGTGATCGCCGGAAATTCGTCATTCCAGTATCGCGACAGGACAGTCGACGTGCGGCGTGTGGCGCGTGAACTGGGTGTGCACTACATCCTTGAGGGCAGCGTCCGCAAGATGGCCAATCGCATCCGCGTCACCGCCCAGCTCATCGACGCCTTGCCCGGCAATCACCTGTGGAGCGAGCGCTATGACCGGGACATCAATGATCTGTTCGAGGTGCAGGATGAATTGACCAGAACCATCGTCGCCACCCTGACCGGCAGGCTTGAGGACGCCGAGATAAGGGAGGCGGCGCACCGGCGAACCGAAAACCAGTCGGTTTATGATTTGCTGCTCCGCGGCATCCCGCTCATGCGTGGCGATTCCGCCAGCGACAACCGGCAGGCCCGTGAGTTGTTTGAGCAGGCAATCTCCGTCGACCCCCACTTTGCGCTCGCCCATGCCTATTTCGCCCTGTCGCTGCTGGTCGAGCACCGCTACGACAATGCGCCGGGAGCAATCAAGGATCGGGCCCTCGAATGCGCGCTGACTGCGCTTCGACTGGATCCGAGCGAAGCCCGCTGCCACCAGTTTCTGGCCCAGGCCTATCGTTTTCGCGGTGAATTTGATTTGGCGCTCACTTGCTTCCGGCGTGCCGCGGCGCTCAATCCCAATGACGCCAACGGGCTTGCACTGATGGGCAGCGTTCTCGGTGTCTCTGGCTGCCCGGAGGAAGGTGTGGAACTGATCCGCCAGGCCATGCAACTCAATCCGTTTCATCCCGACTGGTACTGGCACCAACTTGCCGTGGCACTCTATGCGGCACGCCGCTATGAGGACGCCTTGCTAGCCGAACAGCAGCTCGCCGGCCCGAAGCAATTTTGGTTCCTTGCTCGAATGGCAGCCTGTCAGGCGCAACTGGGACGGCACGAAGAGGCTCGTGCACTCACCGCTGAAGTGCTGCGCCGCAAGCCTGATTTCCGCATCTCGGCGGTGAAGCTGCTCTACCGCAATCCAGCCGATGCCGCCCACGCGCTCGACGGCTTGCGCAAGGCGGGCCTGCCCGAATAGGCCCAGGCCGCCATTTCAAATCGATTGCCGAACTGACGCAGCAGATGCAGCAGGATTGCGATGCCGCCAGTGTTCGTCTGGCCAGGCTTGAGCGGGATAATCCGCTCGCAGGCTTTCCACTCGGCCGCCGTCAAGAAGATGGCATGATTTAGCTGGCTTTAGAAAACTCCGCGTACGGAACGAAGAAACCCTTCGAGGCTCGCGTCCCGCTTGCACCTCAGGGTGAGGAGACTAAGCCCAGCCCTCATGCTGAGGTGCGAGCGGGACGCGAGCCTCGAAGCATTGGCCGTGGAAACGACTGGCGGTAGTTCGCTAACTCTTCTTCTTCACGACCTTCTTACTCGCGCTGCCTGGATCCAGCAGGCGGTGCAGGTGGACGATGAAATAGCGCATCTGGGCGTTGTCGATGGTCTCGCGCGCCTTGCCGAGCCAGGCTTTGTTAGCCTCGGCGTAGTTCGCATAGAAGCCCACCACGTCGAGCTTCGACAGGTCCTTGAAATCGGCGCCCTTGATGTCCGACAATTCCCCGCCGAACACCATGTGCAGGAGCTGTTTGGCAGGCTTTGCGGGTGCTTTCGTCATGGGGTCCTCAATACCTCGATGATCTTGGCATGACGCTTGACGCCTGCCGCGACCAGTCCGTGCTGCCATGTCTGGCTGCGGTTGTAAATGAAGGGCTGGCCCGCGAGATCACCGGCACGCCCGCCCGCTTCATGGACGATGAGGTCGCCCGCCGCAAGGTCCCAGTCATTCTTGTGGCCGATCGAAAGGGCGGCGGCAAAGCGCCCTGCCGCAACGAAAACCAGGCGCAATTGCAATGGCAGCTCGCCCGCGACATCGGCCTTGATGCCGCGGTCCGCCAACGGCGCGAGAGATTTGGAAGTACCAACAACATGCGCCCCGCGCAGTGTGCCGCCATCATCCACCGCCAGGACAGCGCCATTCATGCACGCACCTTCGCCAGCAACGGCGCTGAAGAATTCTTCCGTGACCGGCTGATAGACCGCCGCCGCCATTGGCCTGCCATGGCTGATGAGAGCGGCGGCGATACACCATTGGGCGCCACCACGGATGAACGCCCGCGTTCCGTCGATCGGGTCGACAATCCATATGGTGTCACTTGCCAGGCGTGTCCGATCGTCCGGGGTTTCTTCCGATAGCCAGCCATAGCCCGGCCGGGCTGCCTGAAGCTTACCGCGCAATAGGAGATCGACCTGTTCATCGGCTTCGCTGACCGGTGAGCCGTCGGGCTTCGACCACCGCCGCAATTCCTGCCGTTGCATGGTGAGCGCTAGGGCGCCGGCCTCACGCACGGCGTCGAACAGCAGCTCCGCGTCGCGTTTAAGCCCATCAGAGTCCGGCAATCGTCAGCCCCTCGATGCGGCAGGTGGGCGCATTGACGCTGGTGCGGAACTCCAGGTCGGAAGCCGGCGTCACATGCAGGAACATGTCTTTCAAATTGCCGGCGATGGTGATTTCGCTCACCGCATAGGTGAGCTCGCCGTTCTCGATCCAGAATCCGGAAGCGCCTCTGCTATAGTCGCCGGTCACCATGTTGATGCTCGAGCCCATCATCTCCGTGACATAGAGCCCGTTGCCTATATCGCTCATGAGTTCCCGCGCTGTGACCGGCCCGGCTTCCAGATAAAGGTTCGATGTTCCAGGTGACGGCGGCGATCCCAATCCGCGCGATCCTTGGCCCGTGGGCTTGAGGCCCAGTTGCCGGGCCGAACGCAAATCCAGCACCCAGCCGGTGAGCTCGCCATCATCGATCAGGTTGCGCTTGGCCCCCGGCAGGCCTTCGCCGTCGAATGGCCGTGACGCCAGCCCGCGCCGCCGGAAGGGGTCCTCGACAATGGTGACACCTTTGGCAAAGACTTGGCTTTCCAGCCGGTCTTTCAGGAAACTCGTGCCCCGCGCAATGGCAGCCCCGCTGATGGCGCCCACCACATGGCCGATGAGGCTGGAGGCGACCCGCCGGTCGAACACCACCGGAACCGCCTGCGATTTCACCTTGCGTGGATTTTGCCGTTTGGCCGCCCGCCGTCCCGCCTCAAGCCCCACATCGGCCGATGTTCTGAGATCGCCAAAATGCACCGCCGAGGAGAAATCATAGTCGCGCTCCATCGCCGTTCCCTCGCCGGCGATCGCCGAAACGCTGACCGACACACCCGTGCGGCGGTAGCCCCGGGCAAACCCGTTCGAAATGGCGAGCGCCATGCTGCGATCGGACGCCGATGCGCCCGCACCACCGGACTTGCTGACACCTTTGATCGACAGAGAAGCTTCTTCCGCCTCCCGCGCCATCGCCTCGAGCAGCGCCGAATCAGGCAGGCTTTCCGAGACGAGGTCGAGATCGGGAACCGACAGTGCCAGAAGTTCGCGCTCGGCTATTCCAGCATGGGGATCGGGCGGCGCCAGCCTGGCCACATGGATTGCCGTTTCCGCCATGCGCGCGATCGCCGCGGCTGTGAGGACGCTGCCCGAAATGATCGCCGATGATTGGCCGCTGAACACCCGCAGCCCGATCTCGCGCGCTTCCGCCTGCTCGAGTTTTTCGATCTTGCCTTCGCGCAGTTCGACGTCGGTGCTGCGCCCGTCGACGGCCAATGCCTCGGCCGCGTCGGCGCCAAGTTTCATCGCATGGGCAACGGCATCGCTCGCGATGGTGAGAAGATCTTCGATCATGGCATGAGGAGGTCCAGCAAGAGTGGGATGACGATCAGCAGTCCGAAAATGCGGTTGGAGCGGAAGAGTTCAAGACAGCGGCGGGAATCCTTCGCATCGAACCGCGTGACTTGCCAGGCCGCGTGGAGGGCCGCGGCGGCGATACCCATATGGGAAATGAGCGACGCCCCTGCAAGCCATAGCGCAAGCTCGAGGAGGGCGAGCGAGGCGGCGAAGAAGCCGGAGATCCAGTAGATGCTGTAATCGCCGAATTTCAGCGCCGTCGATTTGACCCCGATCAGCACATCGTCTTCCATATCCTGATGGGCGTAAATCGTGTCATAGGCGAGCGTCCAGCAGATGCCGGCCCCGTACAACATGAGAGGCGGCCAGGCGAGACTGCCATTGGTGGCGCTCCACCCCACCAGCGCGCCCCAGTTGAAGGCGAGCCCGAGGAACGCCTGCGGCCAGTAGGTGACCCGCTTCATGAATGGATAGATCGCCACGATGGCAAGCGACAATATCCCCAACACGACGCTGAAGCGATTGAACTGCAGCAGGATGACAAGTCCGAGGAGGCAAAGTGCTGCAAGAAACAGCACTGCCTGCTTGACGCTGACCTGGCCCGATGGAATGGGCCGCGACCTCGTGCGCGCCACTTGCGCATCGAAATCCCGGTCGGCGATGTCGTTGAGCGTGCAGCCCGCCCCCCGCATCACGATAGCTCCAACCAAAAACAGCGCCGCGAACCACAAATTGGGCCAGCTGTCGCCGTGGGAGATCTGGCCCAGCAGCAATCCCCACCAGCAAGGGGCTAGCAGCAGCCACCAGCCAATCGGCCGCTCCAGCCGCGCCAGCCTGGCATAGGGACGTACGCCCGCCGGCAGATACCGGTCGGCCCAATGGCCGCGCACCGCGTCCGCCACCGGCCCATCATGCTTGCTGACATTGCTCATGGCGGCGGTGTACATCAGGCCACCCATGAAAACCACTCCCCGTCTGTTTCTCGATCAACCCCTGGCGGCCAACCGCGACATCACCCTGGCGCGCGACCAGGCCCACTACCTCGCCCACGTGCTCCGCCTCGCCGGCGGCGATCCCGTCCGCATTTTCAACAGCCGCGACGGCGAATGGCTGGCCTATCTCACAACCGTGTCGAAAAAGCAGGTCGCTCTGCGCTGCGAGAGGCACGTGGCCAAAGCGAGCCTGCCGCCCGATATCGATTACCTCTTCGCGCCCCTGAAGCATGCCAGATTGGACTACGTCGTCCAGAAGGCAACCGAGCTTGGCGTGCGGAGATTGCGGCCCGTCATCACCGCCCGCACCGTGGCCGGGCGCGTCAATCTTGAACGCATGCGGGCCAATGTCATCGAGGCGGCCGAGCAATGCAATCTTGTCGCCGTGCCCGAAGTGCTGGAACCGGCAAAGCTTGAAAATGTGATCGCCGGCTGGGAGCAGGGCAGGGCGCTGGTCTATTGTGATGAAACCGCCGCCATCGCCAACCCCATCGCGGCGCTAGCGCGACTGAAAGCTCCGGCCGCCGTCCTCATCGGCCCCGAAGGCGGCTTCACCGATGCCGAGAAGGCCCTGCTCAAATCCTGTCCCTTCGTGACCGCCATATCCTTAGGACCCCGCATCATGCGCGCCGACACCGCGGCGGTTGCCGCCCTCACCCTGGTCCAGGCGGCAATCGGTGACTGGGCTTGAAAGCGCAATCCTGATGCGACTAAGTCTATAGATATGATTTCACAACGCGCCCGATATGCCTTCAAGGCGGTGGTAGCACTGGCACGCGCCAAGCCCGGTGTCGGCCTGCGAATTCGCGAACTGGCCGCGCAGGAGAAGCTGCCCCGCAAGTTTCTCGAGCAGATTCTGCTCACTCTCAAAGCAGCAGGTTACATCACCAGCCGCCGCGGCCGGGATGGCGGTTATGAGCTCTTGAAGCCAGCCGATCTGATTTTCATTGGCCCCATGTTGCGTGCCGTCGACGGTCCGATTGCGCCGCTGCCGTGCCTTTCGCGCACGGCATATCGCCGCTGTGACGATTGCAAGGACGAAGCGAATTGCGAGCTCCGTATTGCCTTTTCCAGGGCCTATGCCGACTACCTGATGGTGCTGGAAGCCACCTCTTTGGCAGATGTCCTTGTCCAGGCGAGCACACTCGGCAGCGCAACCAACCCGCAGGACCTGTCTAGCCACGGAACTACCCGCCGCGTGACGCGTTGTTCCGCAGTCATTGAAACTGCGGAGTCCTAAGCCATTGAAATTCTAAGGATCGAACGGTTTCGGAGGAGAAAATGAGGTTTTCGCTTGAATCACTACTAATTCTGTATAGTATATAGACATAGTTAAGAGGAGAGCCCCATGTTGCACATCACGCGCCTTTCACTAGCCGCTGCCATTGTCTTGGGCAGTACCGCTTTAGCCGTCCCGGCTTTTGCCGATGTCACGCTGCTCAACGTCTCCTATGATCCGACCCGCGAACTCTACAAGGCGGTGAATGCTGCCTTCGCCGCCGGCTGGAAGAGCCAAGACCGGCGAGACCGTAACGATTGAGCAATCCCATGGCGGATCGGGCAAGCAGGCCCGCGCCGTGATCGATGGCCTCAAGGCCGACGTGGTGACGCTCGCCCTTGCCGCCGACATCGATGCCATCGCCACCAAGGGCAAACTCCTGCCGGAGGATTGGGCAAAGCGCCTTCCCCACAATTCGACGCCTTACAGCTCGACCATCGTCTTCGTCGTCCACAAGGGAAACCCGAAAGCCATCAAGGACTGGGGCGATCTCGTGAAGCCCGGCATTGCAGTTATTACCCCAAATCCCAAGACCTCCGGCGGCGCCCGCTGGAACTATCTGGCGGCCTGGGCCTGGGCCAGCAAGAACAATGGCGGCGACGAAGCCAAGACGAAACAGTTTGTCGCCGACCTCTATCGCAATGTGCCGGTTCTTGATACCGGTGCCAGAGGCTCGACCACCACCTTTGCCCAGCGCGGAATAGGCGATGTCCTGATCAGCTGGGAAAACGAGGCTCACCTGATCCAGCGGGAATTCGGCCAAGACAATTTTGACATTGTCGTGCCCTCGCTCTCGATCAAGGCGGAGCCGCCTGTGGCGCTCGTCGATGAGAATGTGAAAGCCAATGGCACGGAGAAAGTTGCCAAGGCCTATCTCGAATTCCTCTTCTCGCCTGAAGCCCAGAAGATTGCCGCCCATGAACATTATCGGCCTTCCGATCCTTCGGCCGCGGATCCTGCCGATCTCAAGCAGTTTCCAGAGATTGAACTTGTGACCATCGATGATGCCTTCGGCGGATGGACCAAGGCGCAAGCCACTCACTTTGCCGATGGCGGAACCTTCGACCAGCTCTACAAGCCGACCAACTGAACCCCATGGCGCAATCGACCCTCCCCCGATTGCGCGGCCAAGCGTCCTGCCCGGCTTCGGGCTGGCGCTTGGTTTTGCGTTGACGGCTCTCACGCTCATCGTAATTCTGCCTCTGGCCGCTCTGGTGTTGACGGCCCTAGGCATCGGACCTCAGGAATTCTGGCGTATCGTTAGCGATCCGCGCACCCTGGCGGCCCTGCGGCTTTCCTTCGGCGCTGCGTTTCTGGCGGCTCTGGTCAACGCCGTGTTTGGCCTTCTGATAGCCTGGGTGCTTGTCCGCTACCGCTTCCCCGGGCGCCGCATCGTCGATGCCGCCGTCGATCTGCCTTTTGCGCTGCCAACCGCAGTCGCGGGCATTGCCTTTGCAGCTCTCTATGCGCCCAATGGCTGGATCGGTTCTGTCGCCGCCCGCTTCGGCTTGAAACTGGCCTTCACCCCGGCAGGAATTGTCCTTGCACTGATTTTCGTGAGCCTTCCCTTTGTGGTGCGAACCGTCGAGCCCGTGCTGGCGGAAGTGGAACGCGAAATTGAAGAAGCCGCGGCCCTCCTTGGCGCGGGTAGGTTGCGCACCGTGTTCCAGGTCATTCTGCCTCCTGTTTATCCCGCCTTGCTCACCGGGTTTGCATTGGCATTCGCACGGGGCGTTGGCGAATATGGTTCCGTCATTTTCATTGCCGGCAATATTCCGCAGGTTTCGGAGATCGCTCCGCTCCTCATCGTCATCAAATTGGAAGAATTCGACTACGCCGGCGCAACCGTGATTGCGACCGCCATGCTGGCGATTTCCTTCGGGCTACTCTTGATCATCAATCAGGCCCAGGCTTGGAGCCGGAGGAGGCTGGGCGATGTCTGACGCAGCATTCGCTTCAGGCTATATTCAGCGCGGGTTGGAAGAGTCGCCTTTTACCAGGCTTGCGCTGATCGGCCTGGCCTTGCTCTTTCTTGCTTCGTTTCTGTTCCTCCCTCTCATCATTGTTTTCGTTGAGGCCATGCGAGGCGGCTTTGGCGTTTTTTTCGCTTCCTTTGCAGAGCCTGATGCCATAGCCAGCATGAAGCTTACCTTGCTCGTGGCGGCCCTTGCGGTTCCTTTCAATGCCTTGATTGGCATCGCTGGCGCCTGGGCCATCGCCAAGTTCGATTTCACGGGAAAGAACCTGCTCCTCACCCTGATCGACTTGCCTTTCTCCGTTTCGCCCGTGATCTCGGGGCTTGTCTATGTTCTGCTCTTCGGAGCCCATGGCTGGCTCGGCCCTTTCCTCAAACAGCATGACATCGAAATCATCTTTGCCGTTCCCGGGATCGTACTGGCAACGATTTTCGTCACCTTTCCGTTTGTGGCAAGGGAGCTTATTCCGCTGATGCAGGCCCAGGGCACAGCAGAAGAGGAAGCGGCCCTGACCCTCGGCGCATCCGGCTGGTACACGTTTTTGACCGTGACCCTTCCCAACATCAAATGGGCTTTGCTCTATGGTGTGCTGCTCTGTAACGCCCGCGCCATGGGCGAATTCGGCGCCGTCTCGGTCGTCTCCGGTCACATCAGGGGCAAGACCACCACCATGCCGCTCCACATCGAGATTCTCTTTAACGAGTACAACTTCGCTGCAGCCTTCGCTGTCGCGACCTTGCTGGCCAGCCTTGGCCTTGTGACGCTTGTCCTCAAATCGCTGCTCGAATGGCGCTACGCCTCGGCGCTGGCCTCCCACCACCGTCATTGATCCCCTCAGGAGAACCGCATGACTGTCGCCCTCAGTGTCAGAAACCTTGTGAAGAATTTCGGCCAGCAGACGGCGCTCGCCGGCATATCGCTAGATGTTGAAGCAGGCGAACTGATCGCCCTCCTGGGACCTTCGGGCTGCGGCAAGACCACCATGCTCCGCGCCATCGCAGGCCTTGAGGCAGCGGAGCAGGGCCAGGTCCTCTTTGGCGATATCGACGCCAGCAATCTGAGCCTGCGCGAGCGGCGCATCGGCTTCGTCTTCCAGCACTACGCGCTCTTCCGTCACATGACGGTCATGAACAATATTGCGTTCGGACTCGCGCAAGGCCTCGCGGGTTGCGCCCCGCAAAAACGGTTATCAAGGCCCGGGTGCAGGAGCTGCTTTCATTGGTCCAGCTTGATGGCCTCGAGGAGCGTTTTCCCGCCCAGCTCTCGGGTGGTCAGCGCCAGCGCGTCGCCCTGGCGCGCGCCCTTGCCATCGAACCCCGTGTATTGCTGCTCGATGAGCCATTCGGCGCCCTTGATGCCAAGGTGAGAAAGGAACTCCGCCGTTGGCTCCGCGAACTCCATGACCGCACCGGCCATACACGCTGTTTGTCACCCACGATCAGGAAGAGGCCTTCGAGCTGGCCGATCGTGTGGTGATACTGAACGGGGGCAAGATCGAACAGATTGGCAGTCCCGCCGACATTATTGAACGCTCAGCCTCGGCCTTCGTTGCCGATTTCGTCGAAGGCATCGACCTTGCGCGCATAAACCTGGCAAAACCCCGGGCTGATGTGTTTCCGCTGGCACGCGCCAGGCGCCGGGCCGGCCACTAGGGTATCAGCTCAATTGATCGATTGCCGTCAATCTTGGCTTGCCGGTTAGCGGGCCACTCGCCTAAATCCTCTGCTCAACGGCAACCAGGACTAAGACTTTGAGCGGACCAACCCCCGACACGCCCCAGGCGCGTGCCCCCATCGAGACCAAGGCCCAGCTCATCGACTATCTCGCCTCCGGTTCGAAACCCCGCGAGGATTGGCGCATTGGCACCGAGCACGAAAAATTTGCCTTCCTCACCGATACCCTCGGTCCGGTTCCCTATGATGGCCCGCGCTCGATCCGTAGCCTGCTCGAAGGCCTGCGTGACCGCTTCGGCTGGCAGGGCGTCTACGAGGGCCAATCGATCATCGCGCTCTCCGACCCCCGCGGCCTTGGCAATGTCTCGCTTGAGCCCGGCGGCCAGTTCGAACTCTCCGGCGCCCCCCTCAAAACCGTCCACGACACCTGCGAGGAAGTCCACGAGCATTTGAACCAGGTCCGCGAAGTGGGCGATGCCTTGGGGGTAGGCTTTCTGGGCCTCGGCGCCTCGCCCACCTGGACCAGGGCGCAAACCCCGGTGATGCCCAAGGGCCGCTACCAGATCATGGCGCCCTATATGGACAAGGTCGGCAAATATGGCCGCGACATGATGTTTCGCACCTGTACCGTTCAGGTGAACCTCGATTTCGGCTCCGAAACGGATATGGTCAAGAAGCTCCGCGTCTCGCTTGCCCTGCAGCCCATAGCCACCGCCCTCTTCGCCAATTCGCCATTCCTCGAGGGAAAGCCCAACGGCTATCTCTCCTTCCGCTCCGAGGTCTGGCGCGACACCGACAATGCCCGGGCCGGCATGCTGCCCTTCGTGTTCGAGGATGGCATGGGCTTCGAGCGCTATGTCGACTACGCCCTCGACGTGCCCATGTATTTCGTGATCCGCGACGGCCGGTTCATCAATGCGGCGGGCGAAAGCTTCCGCGCATTTCTCGCAGGGCAAGCTGCCCCAGCTCCCCGGCGAAAAGCCCGTGCTGAAGGATTGGTCCGACCACCTCACCACCATCTTCCCGGAAGTCCGCCTCAAGCAATATCTCGAAATGCGGGGCTGCGATTCCGGCCCCTGGCGCAGGCTATGCGCCATGCCCGCCCTCTTCGTGGGCCTGCTCTACGACCAGTCCTCCCTCGATGCCGCCTGGGACCTGGTGAAGGATTGGACCGCCGAGGATCGCCAGGCGCTCCGCGACGCCGTGCCGGCGCAAGGCCTCAAGGCAATGATCCGTGGGCGGACGGTTCAGCAAGTGGCCAGGGACGTCCTCAACCTGTCCCGCGCCGGCCTCCAGGCCCGCGACCAGCAAGGCTGCAAAGGCAAGACCGAAGCCGCCTTCCTCGATGTCCTCGATGAAACCGTGGCCACCGGCAAGACCGCCGCCGAGAACCTGCTCGACCTCTACAATGGAAGCTGGAACCGCAACATCGAGCGGGTATTCAGGGATTTCGCCTATTGAGCCGTCATGATTTGAACGGGTTCACAATCCGCAACCCATCCACCACGTGGCCGTCTTGCAGGTCTTCGGAATAGAGCGTGCCACACGAAGCAAGGCTTGCGGCTGCCAAGATGAGACAGTCGTAAAACGAATGGTTGTTGAAGGAAGCGATCTCGAAGGCCCGTTCGTGGGTGGCAACATCGAGGGGCACGACCTTGACACCCTGCCGGAGCGTGCCGAGCACGTGGCGGATTTCGTGGGTGTCCAGCAGCGCTTTGCGAATGCAGACGGCGGCGAATTCATTGAGAACCTGCACGCTGACCGTGCCGCCAATGGCGATCAGGCGCTCGGCGATGTCGGCTTTCTCCGTGTCGCCGGAGATCAGATAGAGCACGATGTTGGTGTCGAAGAATGCCTTACCGGCGTTCATTCGCTTCAAGCCGGTCGAAGCGGAAGCCCTTGGGTAGGCGGCCACGATAGGCCCGCAGCCGTTTCAGCAGTTCCTCCACCGTGGGCGCCTTGCCGATTTCAAGCTCGCGCTCGCCCGCCACATGAATTTCGATCTCGTCGCCTTCCCGGAGCTTGAGGGCCTCGACCACGGCAGCAGGTAGGCGGACTGCCAGGCTGTTGCCCCATTTCGATATCTGCACAGCGCCTCCTCCGCATTGATATACACATCAGATATGTATATCTACACGGCGGAACGATGCAACAGGGCTGTGATTAGGTAATGGGAAAAATTGAAAATAGGAATAGAAAAAAAGTTGTAAGATAGGGAGTGGGGAGGAGGGGGAACGGTAATCTTCAAAAATAGCGGGGAAAAGGAGAGGAAACAGGAGGAAGGAAGTAGATGAAAAGTATAGATAAATTAAAAATTTGTAAGGTTGTTTGATTTTAGTTATGGAGTTTTAGAGATGATGTAAATGAGTTGAAGATGGTGAAGATAAAAGAAATTGATATGAATATGTAATAAGAGTTAGGGAGATGGTAAAGGAGATGCAAAGATTAAGACTATGAAGTGTTTGATAGGGTGATGATATAGATAAGATATTGGTAAAATTGTATAAAGATAGGTACTGGATGCGGGTTTTAAGTTTTATGTAGTTAGAGGGGGGGGGATTATATAAGGTAAGTTAAGTGATAGATTGATATTAAATTATAAGGATATTTGGTAGGTGTTAAGATGATATAATTGAGTTTTTTATGAATATGTGTTATGATGGGAGATTGTAAACACGAATATCTCACAACACGGCGTTATTGTTTGGTTGATGAATGAGTTGAAGATTTGGAATAAATATGAATATGAAGGATAAGGAAGTATTAGGATAGTGGTAAAAAGCTGTAGTTAATATGATAAGATTTAGCAAGAAGATATATTAAGAGTTTAAGTGAAGATGGTGATGTGACATCAGTGTTTAATGAAATTCGAGCGGGAAATAAAGGTTAAAAAGATAAGGTTATGAGAATGATTGAAGGTGATTGGTGTTAAAGTTTAGTTTTAGGTGGTTTTAGAGAGATAGTTATATAGAGAGTTTGATGAGATAGAAGATGAATTGATGGTTGATTTTATTTTCGCGTTTAGGTTATGATGAAGTTATTATGATAGATGATGTAGAGGTTTAATGAGGTTATTTAGATGTCCAGGAGAGTAAGGTTTGATTTATTTATGAGATTGATAAGATGAGATGAGATGTATAATGATTATAGATGAGATAATGTTTTAGAGATGAGTGAGAGTTTTGATGATGAGCACAGCCACAGGTAAGCGGTATTAGATGGGAAAATGGCGTCGCAAAAAAAAAAATATAGACAGAGATGATGAGAGAGCGCTATAAGATGAGATTATGATTTTTGTATAATGATTATATAAATAGTAAAACGATGCTCTGCGAAATAGCTACCGTCGCGCTAAAATAAGTAATAAATAGAAGATGAGAAGATAAAGAATATAGAGAATAATAGAGAGATAATAAAGTTAATGATGATGATGTCGATAGAGATGATTGAGCTATAGAGGCGTACTGGCGTCAGCGCTAAGCACGATATGACAATGTTTTCGCTGCTCTTTAAGATTTGCTCCTGATAGAGCCAGCCAGAACTGGTGGCGAAAGCTAGATCAGATGTAAGGCTATGCGCTATAGGCTGATAGTGATTACGCTTAGATGTCTTTAAAAAATGATGATGAGATAAAGCTGCTATGGTAGATTTCTGACGCAAGCGCTGAAGTGATTGGAATAAGGCAGTCAGTGAGATAAATCAAGATGATGATCCAACGCCGCAAGAAACGCTGTGGTGATAAAGCGGAAAGCGGCGCAGAATCCAGATGCGCATCGCTCCAATCAATCAGGTAGAAATCGTCACAATATCAAATCGAGCCGCAAACCAAAAAAAAATTAATCATAAGAGGCGAATAGATGACTAACGGGATAGAGAGAAACGAAGATAGTGCCAAAAAGCCCAGAAAGAAAGAAAGAAGAGAAAAAAAAAAAGATAAAAAAAAAAAATAGATAAAGAAAGAGATAAGAAAAAAAAGATAACGAGAAATAGAAAACACCGCGACTAGCAAAGTGTGTTAACCGAATTTCAGAGCCCCGATTACGAAGGGCTAAAATAGAAAGATAGAGAAGGAAATGAAATCACTGTATCGGGAAGCAATGCTGGCGATAAGACATTGTGAAAAAAAAGAAAAAAAAGGAAGTAGAAAAAAATAAGAGAAAGTTATATAAAAATATGAATAGGAAAAAAAAAAAAGAAAAGAAAAAGATAGAGAAAGAGATATAAGATAGGAAGTTTGATGTAGAAGATAATTAAGTGAAGACTAATGTAGAGACTTACTTACACAAGATAAAAAGAAAATAAAAGAATAAGTGGGAAAAGGGATTGGAATAAAGTAGACTAAAAGACGAATAAGAACTGATGAACTAAATAGGCATAGCAGAAGGCGTAGACGACAAAACTGAATTTCAAGCCCGGGGATAATATGAAACATATCACTTAGCATAAGCGGAATAGGATAGATAGTGAAGTGAGTAGCGCTACACTGCTCGAGGCCAATGAACAGATCTCGTTAAAGGCTACTGTATCTGGAAAAGAAATAAATTAAGAAGTATGCAACTAAGGTGATAGGGGTTTAAAAAAAAAGAAGTGAAAAGAAAATAGAAAGCTTTGGCTAAGAAAAATAAGGCTAGATACTTTAGGGGAGAGATTTGATATGATGGCTATAGGTGTTAGAAACAAAAAGCAACGCACACGTTGATTGCGAAAGTGAGCGATAAGCTCACAAGCGATGAACATTCGACGATCGCACGTTCAGGAGTTTGCAAAGAATAGAAGATCAGTCATACCCACTGAGTTAGGCGGGGCTCGCTCCCGCCCTCTGCCATTTCACCCCGTCACCTAAACGCCGACACCGCCGTGGCATTCTCTCCCAGCTTGCGTGTCGCATCCGCCGCACCGGCGGTGCCTTTGGGAATGCCGAGGGGATAGCCGTTGTAGATGATCGCCGGGCTTGAATAATACGTCACCCGCGGGCACGAGAAGCCCTGCGCCGAGCACTGGTTGCTGTAGGACATGATGTCCCGGCACTTTGCCCCGCACGCTCACATAGCCGTAATTGTAGACATCCGCACCCGCCGCTGCTTCCACATAGCGGTCATGCCTGCAGGCCCATGTTGTGGCCAAGCTCGTGGGCCAGCGTCGCCGTGCCGTTGCAGGCGGGATTGATCGCCGAGAAAGCGTAGATAGCGCTGGGTCCGATCCAGGCGATGCCGCAATATTCCGGCCGGTCCGCATACATGGTGACGAGATCGGCCACCAGAGTGTTGCGCATGGTGCGGATCGCCGGGAAATTATAGCCGCTGCCCGAGGTGAGATCGTAGAGCGGCTGGGCGTAATCGGCCGAAACCTTCTCGTTATAGGTGGATGCCACCGCCGTGACGCCCACCAGGTTCATGTGCAGGGGCACCGCGCTGTTGACATAGCCCTGATTGACGATCGCCACATCGAGCGCGATCTTATCGGCGGGAACGCCTGCCAGCAGCGTGAAGGCCCGCGCCGTATAGGCCGCCAGCAGATTGACTTCGAGAACCGTGCCCGGTGGCGGTGGCGGCGGTGGCGGCGGCGGAATGACGGTCCGCCGCCCCGCCACTCGCCTCCGCCGCCATGACCGCCTTTGTTGCCGCCTGGCGCATTGGCGATCTCGAGATGAACGTCGTTGGCGATATTTCTCGCTATCGACCTCGCGCACCCGGTGATGGCTGCCGCCGCCAACCGGCTCGATCAGATAACTGCGCCCGCCCACTTCGATGCTGCCGGTGACATGGCCGCCATTGACTACCAGAATGCCGTAGCCGTGCCGGCGCCAAGCTGGCCGCTCCACACCACGCCGCCGCCGAAGGCCGCCTCGACCGCCTGGCGCTTGAGGGCGATCTTTACATCGCCGAACAGCTGCAGGCTGATATCTCCACTGAGCCCATTGGAGAGCGAAACCCGGTTTGCCGCCTTGTCGGCGCCCGTGGGCAGGATCTGGAGGGCGAGTTCGGCCGCGTTGATATCGACGAGCCGCCGCCGTTTGATCGTCCGGTCCGCCTTGAGCAGCCGCTCCGCCGTAGCGCTTTCCTTGGCGCTGCTGGCCTTGAGGATCTCCCCAGCGAGGGCCTGGCCCGCCGTCATCGCCATCAGGCCCGCAGCACCCAGCAACAGGACTCCAAAGGACTTTTTCGCCGTCGACATTCAACCCCTCCATGGATTTCTAGAGCGAGGGATCAAAGCACTATCATTTTAACCTTGAGCTAAGTCTAACTGTCGGATTTTAGATGGTTTTCAAAGCCTTAAGGTTAACCGCGGCAAGGTCCGCCGGGAACCTGCGGGACCTTGCACGTTGGCGGTCAAAGCAAAATCGCTGGACGCCCTTACTCCGCCGCCATCACGCTCCGCTGCAGATTGCCCAGGCTTTCCGTCACATGCCGGGCCAGCGCCTCGATGGCCGAGCTTGGCCGTCCGGGCTTCCTCACCAGGCCGATGTCGAAACTGCCGATCACCGGAAATCCGTCGCGCTCGGTGAGGATGCGCATGCCGGGCCTGACGCACAGTTCAGGAACCGCACCCACCGCCAGTCCGGTCTGCACCGCGGCGTTGATGGCGTTCGAATTGGAGCTTGAATAGGCGATGCGGTACTTGCGCTTCTGCGCATCGAGTGCTGCTAACGCGGCCTTGCGCCATTCGCAGTCGGGGCTGGCCAGCGGCAGCACATCGAGCAGATGCACATTGTGCTTGGCCGAGGTTACCCACACCAGGGGCTCGCGCCGCAACGGCTCGTCGGTGATGACATCGCAGCCGAAGGTGACCAGCGAAAGATCGAGCTCGCCCCGCTTGGTGCGATCGAACAGGCGCCCGCTGTTCATGCATTCCACATCCACCGTCACCAGTGGGCGCGAGCGCGAGAACCGCGCCAGAATCTCGGGGAGAAAGCGGTCGGCGTAATCATCCGGCGTCCCGAAGCGCACCGTGCCGGTAAGCTCGGGCTTCGTGAAAGCCGAGACCGCCTCGTCGTTCATCGCCACCATGCGCCTGGCATATTCGATCAGCCGCTCGCCGTCGGCGGTGAACCGGCTGGCCCGCCCGTCGCGGGCAAACAGCGGCCGGCCCAGCACATCTTCCAGCCGCTTCATCTGCATGGAGACCGCCGACTGGGTCTTGTGAACCTCCTCGGCCGCCCGGGTGAAGCTGCCGGTGTCGGCGATGGCGAGGAATGTCTTGAGCAGGTCGATATCGAGATTGGGGATCATCATGGCATCAATCCATCATGGTTGCTTATCGATATCATAAAATACATTCGTTGGAGAAATCAATAGAAAACTGCCATAACAGCACCATCACAACAGTGATTTGAGCCGCCCCCGGGCGGCGCCACGCGAAAGAAATCGGTCTTTTCGCGTCAGAGGAGAACTGTGCCATGAGAGACTATGCCCTCAACCGTGCCCTCGCCGCCGGCGAAGCTTCTGGCGGATCCCTGATAGTCAGGCTGTGGCGCAACTGGACCACCCGCCGCGCCGTGGCGCGCCTTGCCGGCTACGACGACTATATGCTGAGCGACATCGGTGTGACCCGCGCCGACGTGGACTGGGCCGCCGGCCGGCCGCTTACCGTCAACGCAGCGCTCGCCCTCGAAGAAAGATCGAAGGCGCGCACCCGGCTGCCGCCCCGGGGCTAGCGCTTGCGGAGCGCCTCTTCGACCGAGCTGAGAATGTCTGCGCCATTGAAACCGCCACCCTTTGCGGCTCCACCAAGGATGCTGCCGAGAATGTCGCCCAGTCCCCCGCCCTGGGGCTGTTGCTGAGCTTTGCCAGCGGTGGCCCCACCGAGAATGTCACCCAGAATATCGCCAAGACCACCACCCTGGGACTGCGGCCTTCCGATGGCGTCGCCGCCAAGCACATCGCCGAGCCCGCCGCTTCTCGGTTGCTGCCGGGGCTGGGGTGCGGCCCCGCCACCACGCTGCCCCATGTTGCGGGCGATCTGGCTGACGACGAAGGCGGCAAGGATCGGCAGCAACTTCTTCAGAATGGCCGCACTGATGCCCGATTGCCCGGCCACCTGCTGGGCCACTCCGCGGCTCACATCCTTCGAGCCGAAGATCTCGCCCAGGATGTCATTGCCTTGCTCGGTCATCTGATCCGGTTGCGCGGCACCGCCCTGCAGCCCTTCAAGGATTTCGTTGAGCCCGCCGCCGGAGCCGGCACTTCGCTGCATTCCGGCCAGAATGACCGGCCCCAAAGCCTGGATGGCCGCTTCGGTCTGCTCGGGAGTGAGGCCGAACTGCTGGCCGATTGCCGAAAGATCCATGTCAACAACTCCTATCTGCGTTTGGTTCCCAGAATTTCGCCGAAAACATCTTCGAGCGTAGGCGTGCGGCTACTCTTGCGCTTGCGCGCCGTTTTGCGCCTGCGCTTGGTTCCAAAATAGCTGGTGGTGCTGCGCCGCCGCCTGCGCCGCGGCGCCAGGGAACGCGCGGCGCCTTGCACCGCCCCCTTGATCAACTCCGAAACGATGGTGCCGAGCAATCCGCCGCCTTCGCTTGCCGCGGCGGGTGCCGCGCCAACAAGCGGCATCGCCGCCTGGCTCTTACCCAGCGCTCCCAACACGGCTGTGGCACTGATCGGTGCAATCTTGACCAGCACCAGTTCCGCAAGCTGTGGCGCAAGCTTGCGCATCTCGCTGATGGCGGCCTGGCGCGATCCATAGATTTGATCGAGAATGGCATTGCCGTCGGCTGTGGCTTCGCCGCCGTTGAGGGAACCAGGATCGTCAATCAGGCTGCCATCGGCATCGTCTTCGAGAAGGTCCAGAAGAGCATCGAACGTCCCGGCGTCTTCCTGTGATTTAGCCTTGAGCTGTGTAGCGATTGCCGGACACAAAGCCTTCATGGCCTTGGCCGCATCGCCGGCCGAAAGGCCAACCGCCGCGCCCGCATTGTCAAAGAGTGCCCCGCCTTGTGCAGCCTCCAGAATGTCCATCAATGCCATTGCGACCCCCGTTCAATGCCGCCGACAATCCTATAGGCTGCGAAAACCGGCGCAATACCAAAGATGACGGATCGCGCCTGCGCCATCAGATGAGCCCAAGGCTCTTGGCGTCTTCCGCCAGTGGCTGGAATGACCGGAAGTGATGACCGATAAGCCCCGCCATGCGGGCACCTTGAACATTCGAGCGCTTGTCATCGATGAACCAGCAATCTTCCGGCGAGGCGCCGAGCGCCCTCAACAGGCGGAGGAAACTGTTGGGATCGGGCTTCTTGGTGGCGAATTCGTAGGAACAATAGCGTTCGGCGAAAATCTCCGCCAGTTCCGGAAAATCTCGTCCGATGTGGAGCTTCAGCAGCGGCCCGTTGTTCGTATAGATCGCAAGCCGGGCTTTGGCAAGCCGATCCGCCGGGCAAGATCGAGCACTTCTGGATAGGGCGACATCGCCACCCGCCGCGCCGCGATCCACTCCGTGGCGGTAATCGGATGGCCGAGCCTCCGCCCGAACTCCGTGAGGTAGATGTCGGGATCGGGATAGCTTCCCGCATCGCTGTCATCCTCGAAGCCCGAATCCCAGATGGCCGCCCGGATGTCGCGCGGCGTTTTGCCGGAAATCCGCGACAGCGCCCGGAGCCTGCTGCCCAGATCATAGCGGCACAGCACATCGTCCATGTCGAAAATCACCAGCCGCGGCGGCATTTCTCAGGCGGCGGTTCCGCCTACCGTCAGGCGGTCGATGCGGAGCGTCGGCTGGCCGACGCCGACTGGCACGCCCTGTCCCTGCTTGCCGCAGGTGCCGATGCCGGGATCGAGCGCCAGGTCGTTGCCCACCATCGAAATCCGCTTGAGCGCCTCGGCCCCGGCCCCGATCAGCGTTGCGCCCTTGACCGGCGTGGTGATCTTTCCGTCTTCGATCAAATAGGCCTCGGTGCACGAGAACACGAATTTGCCCGATGTGATGTCAACCTGGCCGCCGCCGAACGATTTGGCGAAGAGCCCGCGCTTGATCGAGCGCTGAATTTCTTCGGGATGCATGCCGCCCGAGAGCATGTAGGTATTGGTCATCCGCGGCATCGGCGCATGGGCGAAGGATTGCCGCCGTCCGTTGCCGGTGGGCTTGACCCCCATCAGCCGGGCATTGAGGCGGTCCTGCATGAGGCCCACGAGAATGCCGTCTTCGATCAGCGTCGTGCAGTTCGATGGCGTTCCCTCATCGTCGATTGAGATCGAGCCGCGCCGGTTGGGGATGGTGCCATCATCGACCACGGTCACTCCCTTGGCGGCGATGCGCTGGCCCATGAGGCCTGCGAAGGCCGAGGTCTTCTTGCGGTTGAAATCGCCCTCAAGCCCATGGCCGATCGCTTCATGCAAAAGAATTCCCGGCCAGCCCGGTCCCAGCAGCACATCCATTTCGCCCGCCGGTGCTGGCTTGGCCTCGAGCGAAACCAGGCTTTGCCGCAGCGCCTCGCGTGCCGCATCCTGCCAGATCTCTTCGGTGAAGTAGGACAGCGGCTCGCCCCGGCCGCCCAGTCCGTGGCTGCCCTGGCCCTGGTCCTTGCCGTTGGAGGAGACGACCGCGATGTTGAAGCGCACCAGCGGGCGGATGTCGCGGTAGATGCTGCCGTCGGCGCGGATGATTTCAATCGATTGCCAATCGGCGGCGAGCGACACCGAAACCTGGCTCACCCGCGAATCGAGCCCGCGGGTGAAGGCATCGGCCTTCTGCAGCAACTCGACTTTCTGCGAGAAATCTGAGCGCCAGAGCCGGATTGCTGTCGGCATAAAGCTTGGCGTTGCTGCGTGGCGGCGGCACATCGGCCGTCCCGCCCGCACCACCGCGTGTCACCGTCGCAGCAAACCTCGGCCGCCCGTTTCAGCGCCGCCTCGGAAAACTCCGTCCCATGGGCATAGGCCGCCGTTTCACCGCAAACCGCGCGAAGGCCGAACCCCTGGCTTTCATCGAAGCTCGCAGCCTTCAGCTTGCCGTCGTCGAAGACCAGGCTCTCGCTCTGGCGCTTCTCCAGAAAAAGCTCGCCGTCGTCGGCCTTGCCCAGCGTCTCGGCGGCAATCGCCATGGCGCGGCCGCTGTCAAGCTCCGCGCCGTCGAGGATGGAAGAAGTGGATGATGGGGGCACCGGGGGTCACCTCTCAATCAGGGATTCCCCCGCAAGATAGGCGAGTGAGGCCGCTTCTGCCAGTGCCGCTGACGGATCAGAGCTTATCGAGTTCCGCCAGCGCCGCCGAAAATCCTTCCAGCGACAGCTTCATCGGAAGCCCGAGGCCGGGCGCTTCGTAGATGATGAAATTGGCTTCGCCGCCCTTTTTCATTTTGGTGAGCGTCTCGGGCGACGCCTCGGCGAAGGCCATGCAGATCTGCGGCATGCAGCGGGTGAACGGCACGCGGCCGACCGCGGCGCCGTCGATCTCGAGGGCAACCCCGGTGGGCAGGAACACCCCGATCGGCGCCATCACCCGCATCATCGTGGTGATCTTGTCGCCCGCCTTGGTCTTGACGATGACCAGCGTCAGAACCGCCTTGGGGTTCTTTTCGTTCTTGGCGCCCTGCACCATGCCGCATTGGCGGGGGCCGGGGGTCTGGCCTTCGGCGGCGGGCGGGGCAGCTTCGCACTGGATTTTCCAGGCCCCATGGGTGGCAACGGTTTCAGCCGCCGGCGGGTTTCCAGCGCCAGGCTGTGGCTGCCCGGGCTTGATCCGCGGTCCGAATTGCTGGGCCTGTGTCTGACTGAATGACGGCTCGAAACTGGCGGCGGCGGCCAAAAGACCAAGACCTAGGGCCGCAACAAACCGGCCGGGAACTGTAGTGATTCGCACGGAAATTACCTTCTTCGTCAGATTGTGGCGGCTCATAGCGCCCGGTTGAAGATTAGACAACAGCAATTGCCCACCACCCCAGGGGACGGACCATACGCCAGGTGGCGCGTGGTTTCCCGGAAAAATGGGGCGGAATTCCGGCTGCCGCGGGAGCGCCCCGTGCAACGACGTTTTGCCGCGCCCGCTTCCGTTGCGGGCGCCCGCCGAATGTGGTTCACAATCCGCCGGGAACTGCGGTACTCCGCAAGGAGGGCCGCGATGGGCATTGCCGGCACGGGCCAATGCGGGTGGACTTGACGAAAGAGGGGCGACGATGACGATCGCAAACAAACTCACAATGTTGCTTGCAGCACTGGCCAGCGCCGGTTGGGGCTCCGCTGCCTGGGCCGCCAATGGCCATTCCGAAAACTGGCAAATGAGCCTGCAGGAGGCGGTGACGCCGGTTGCCGAGGGCATTCACTTCATGCACAACGTCTTGCTGATGCCGATCATCACCGTCATCACTCTCTTTGTTCTGGGGCTGATGCTCTATGTGATGGTGAAGTTCAACGCCAGGGCCAATCCGGTTCCCTCCAAGACCACCCACAACTCAGTGGTCGAAGTGCTGTGGACGGTTATTCCGATCATCATACTTGTCATTATCGCCATTCCGTCCTTCCGTCTGCTCTATCTCCAGCGCGATATTCCCGCCGCTGACATGACCCTCAAGGTCATCGGCAATCCCGGTTGGAACTGGACCTACGAATATCCCGATCTGGGATTGAATGACGATGGTTCGGCCAAGGTGACGTTCACCGCCGTGCTCAAAAGCCAGGAAGATGCCGCCAAGGACAATGTTCCCTATCTCCTGGCAACCGATGTGCCCGTCGTGGTTCCGGTCAACAAGACCGTCAAGACCATCGTCACCTCCGATCCCGAAGGCATCATCCATGCCTGGACCGTGCAGTCCTTCGGCCTCAAGATCGACGCGATCCCCGGCCGCTTGAACGAAGATTGGTTCAGGGCCACCAAGGAAGGCGTCTACTACGGCCAGTGTTCGGAACTCTGTGGCAAGGACCACGCCTATATGCCGATCGAGGTTCACGTGGTCTCGGAGGCCGACTTCAATGCCTGGGCCGAGAAGGTCAAGACCGCCAGCGCCGAAGAGGCACGCGACTATCTCTATGCCATGCTGAAGGCCAAGGGCCAGCTGGCGCAAAACTAGAGTTTGGGGAAGAGGCTTTAAACAATGGCATACGCAGCCGCACACGACGATCACGGCCATCCCACCGGCTGGAAGCGCTACGTCTATTCCACCAACCACAAGGACATCGGAACGATGTATCTGTGGCTTGCGATCATTTCCGGTCTGATCGGCGGCTTCCTGTCGATCATGATGCGCATGGAGCTGACCCAGCCCGGCATTCAGATTTTCACCGGCCTCGCCCAAATGGTCTATGGCGCGCCAGCCGATGCCGCAATCGATCAGGGCAAGCACATGTACAACGTGTTCGTCACCGGCCACGGCCTGCTGATGATCTTCTTCATGGTCATGCCGGCGATGATCGGCGGCTTCGGCAACTGGTTCGTGCCGCTGATGATCGGCGCCCCCGACATGGCCTTCCCGCGCATGAACAACATTTCCTTCTGGCTGCTGCCGCCGGCCCTTGCGCTGCTGCTGATCTCGATGTTCGTCGAAGGACCAGCCGGCGCCCACGGCGTAGGCGGCGGCTGGACCCTCTATCCTCCGCTCTCGACAACCGGCCAGCCCGGCCCCGCCATGGATTACGCCATCCTCGCGGTCCATCTGGCCGGCGCGTCGTCGATTTTGGGCGCCATCAACTTCATCACCACCATCTTCAACATGCGTGCCCCCGGCATGACGCTGCACAAGATGCCGCTGTTCGTCTGGTCGATCCTGGTCACCGTGTTCCTGCTGCTGTTGTCGCTGCCGGTTCTGGCCGGCGCCATCACCATGCTGCTCACCGACCGCAATTTCGGCACTTCATTCTTCGTCGCGGCCAAGGGCGGTGATCCGATCCTGTTCCAGCATCTGTTCTGGTTCTTCGGCCATCCGGAAGTCTACATCCTCATTCTCCCGGGCTTCGGCATCGTCTCGCAGATCGTCTCCACCTTCTCCAAGAAGCCGGTGTTCGGCTATCTCGGCATGGCCTATGCCATGGTGGCGATCGGCGTCGTCGGCTTCATCGTCTGGGCCCATCACATGTATACCGTCGGCATGGATGCCGACACCCAGGCCTATTTCGTCGCCGCCACCATGATCATCGCGGTGCCGACCGGCGTCAAAATCTTCTCGTGGATCGCCACCATGTGGGGCGGATCGATCGAGTTCAAGACGCCGATGCTGTGGGCCCTGGGCTTCATCTTCCTGTTCACCGTGGGCGGCGTGACCGGCGTCGTGCTCGCCAATGCCGGCGTCGACCGCTCGCTGCACGACACCTACTATGTTGTCGCCCACTTCCACTACGTGCTGTCGCTCGGCGCCGTCTTCGCGATCTTCGGCGCCTGGTATTACTGGTTCCCCAAATTCACCGGTTATATGTACAGCGAAACCGTGGGCAAGCTGCACTTCTGGGTGTCCTTCATCGGCGTCAACATCCTGTTCTTCCCCCAGCACTTCTTGGGCTTAGCCGGCATGCCGCGCCGCTACATCGATTATCCCGATGTGTTCGCCGGCTGGAACCAAGTCTCGTCCTATGGCTCCTATATCTCGGCCGCCGGCGTGCTGATCTTCCTCTATGGCGTCATCACCGCCTATGCCCGGAAAGTTCCGGCCGGTGACAATCCATGGGGCGTTGGCGCCACCACTCTCGAGTGGACGCTGTCCTCGCCGCCGCCGTTCCATCAGTTCAACACCCTGCCGGTGATCAAGTAACGCCATGAGCGCCACCCCCGCCAACATTGCCACGTCTGCCGCCGCCAGCGGCGGACAGGGCACGGTTGGCGACTACGCGGCCCTCCTCAAGCCGCGGGTGATGTCGCTCGTCATCTTTACCGCGTTTGCCGGTCTCGTGGCCGCGCCCGGCGCCATCCATCCCTGGCTCGCCGCCATGGCGCTTCTTGCCATCGCCGTGGGTGCGGGCGCATCGGGCGCCCTCAACATGTGGTATGACGCCGATATCGACGCGGTAATGAAGCGCACCGCTTCCCGGCCCGTGCCCCGCGGCGCCATTTTGCCCGGCGAAGCGCTGGGCTTTGGCCTGACCCTCGCGGTGGGTTCCGTACTGGCGCTCGGCCTTATGGTCAATGCCGTGGCGGCAGCACTTCTGGCTTTCACCATCTTCTTCTACATCGTGATCTACACCATGTGGCTGAAGCGCTCGACCCCGCAGAACATCGTGATCGGCGGTGCGGCTGGCGCCTTTCCGCCGATGATCGGCTGGGCCGCCGTCACCGGAACCGTCGATCTCGGATCGATCTCGCTCTTCCTCATCATCTTCATGTGGACGCCGCCCCACTTCTGGGCCCTGGCTTTGTGGCGCAACATCAATTCGGACTACGCCAAGGCCGGCGTTCCCATGCTGCCGGTGGTGGCCGGTGCCGATGAAACCCGCCGCCAGATCCTGATCTATTCACTGATCCTCGTGCCGCTGACGCTTTTGCCAGTGGCGCTCGGCGTCACCGGCAGTCTCTACGCCGGCATTGCCGCCGTGCTCGGCATGCTGTTCCTCTACCAGGCCGTACAGGTCTACCGCCTTCGTGAGGGCGGCGCCGCAGAATTGGCCTGCAAGAAGCTCTTTGGCTTTTCGATCCTCTGGCTGTTCCTGATTTTCGCATCCATTCTGCTCGAGCACGCGATTGGTCTTGCTCCGCTTTATCCGGTGACCGGATGACCAACGTGGCGACCCCCCAGCCCTTCAGCCCCGATGATCTGGCGCGCCGTAGGAAGCGGGCGATCGCCATGGCCCTGATCCTCGCTGGACTGGCGGTGCTGTTCTTCGTGACCACGCTGGTGCGCCTTGGCGGCTCCATTGCCGAACGGAGCCTGTGACATGGCGTCCGCTGGCGCGAAAAAAAATCTCCGCGTTGCCGCCACGTGCGGCTGCGTTGCCGCCGCCATGCTTGGCCTCGCCTATGCCTCGGTGCCGCTCTATGCCTTGTTCTGCCAGACCACCGGCTTTGGCGGCACCCCCCAGCGCGCCGCCGTGGCGCCGGCCCAACCGGCAGCGCGGATGATCGCCATACGCTTCGACGCCAATACGGCGGGAAGCCTCGGCTGGAATTTCCAGGCGGCCCAGCTCACCATGCCGGTCAGGATCGGCGAGCAGAACATGGCTCACTACAGCGCCACCAACATTTCCGATCGCCAGCTCACCGGCTCGGCGGTCTTCAACGTGACCCCCGAAAGTGCGGGCGCATACTTCAACAAGATCCAGTGCTTCTGCTTCACCGAGCAGACGTTGAAGCCCGGCGAGAGCGCCGATCTTCCGGTGGTCTTCTTTGTCGACCCGGCAATTCTCGACGATCCCGACACCAGATCGATCAGGGAGATCACGCTCTCCTATACGTTCTATCCGGTCGACAAACCAAAAACCGTTTCGCAGGCAACAGCTCCTGTGAACAAGATTTCGAATTAACGGAGTAGGGGAAATGGCCGACGCCCACGCCAAACATCACGATTATCATCTCGTCGATCCCAGCCCATGGCCGATCATCGGCGCCATTTTCGCCTTCGTCACCGCCGTGGGCGGCGTGGTCTTCATGCACAATCACGCCAATCCCTGGGCCCTGATCATCGGCTTCCTCGGCATTCTCTACACCATGTTCATGTGGTGGCGCGATGTCATCAAGGAAGCCCACAAGGGCGATCACACGCCGGTCGTGTCGATCCATCTGCGCTACGGCATGATCATGTTCATCGCCTCCGAGGTGATGTTCTTCGTGGCCTGGTTCTGGGCCTTCTTCGACGCCAGCCTGTTCACCGGCGAGAACATCCAGGCCTCGCGCGTGCTCGAAACCGGCGGCGTCTGGCCGCCTAAGGGTATCGACGTGCTCGACCCCTGGCATCTGCCGCTGGTCAACACCCTGATCCTGCTCACCTCGGGCACCACCGTCACCTGGGCCCATCACGCGCTTCTCAACAACGACCGCCAGGGACTGAAATGGGGCCTCATCGCCACCATCGCGCTGGGCGTCCTGTTCACCACCATTCAGGCCTATGAATATGCCCATGCCGCCTTCGCCTTTAACCGCGACAATGGCGGCAACATCTACGGCTCGACCTTCTTCATGGCCACCGGCTTCCACGGCTTCCATGTGCTGATCGGAACCCTGTTCCTCATCGTCTGCCTGTTCCGGGCGCTCGCCGGCCACTTCACGCCGAAACAGCACTTCGGCTTCGAGGCCGCCGCCTGGTACTGGCATTTCGTCGACGTGGTCTGGCTGTTCCTGTTCTCCTGCATCTACATCTGGGCCTCGTCCGGAGCCGTCATCGTCGAGCATTGAACGGGCGCTTGAGAGAAATTTACGCAACACCCTAAGCTCCGTCACCCCAGCGAAAGCTGGGGTCCCGCTCTTTCTACCCTTCCGGCAGTTAGCGGGGTGCCAGCTTTCGCTGGCAAGACGGTGATAAGGAGTAGCGCTTCAGTCGCAAACTGAAAGGGTCTACGCATCACCCATGCAGCGCCTGTTGGAGGAGCGATGACCGAGAACTATTATCCCACCCTTTCGCCGCTCAAGACCGGGCTTGCCGGCAAGTGCCCGCGCTGCGGCCGCGGCAGGCTGTTTGAAGGTTATCTCACCGTCGCCAAATCCTGTGCGAGCTGCGGCCTGTCCTATGACTTCGCCGATGGCGGCGATGGCGCCGCCTGGTTCGTGCTCCTCTTTGTCGGCATCTTTGGCGTGGGCTCGATCTTGGGCGTCGAGGCCGCCTACGCGCCGCCCTACTGGGTGCACCTGCTCATTGCCGTGCCCGTGCTCATCCTGCTTCCCATGCTGCTGCTGCGCCCCGTCAAGGGCCTGCTGCTGTGCCAGCAATGGAAAACCGGAGCCAGCGAGGGCCGCCAGGATAAATGAACGCAAAACCGCGCATCTGGCCGGTTGCCATGACCGCCGCCTGCGCCTTTGCGGTGCTGGTGGTGCTGGGCTTCTGGCAACTGCAGCGGCTGCAGTGGAAACAGGAGCTGCTGTCCGAAATCGTCTCCAGACTGTCGGACGAACCCGTAACCTTGCAGGCTGCCATGGACCGATTATCGGCCGGCCAGCCGGTGGAGTTCCTCAAAGTCGCGGTGCGCGGAAGCTTCCGCCACCAGGCCGAGGCGCGGATGTTGGCGGTCTTTGATGGCGGGCCCGGCTGGGAGATTGTCACTCCTGTTGCAACCGGCGACGGGCTCTACATTCTCGTTGACCGCGGCCTCGCACCCGACGACGGTCTTGAAAACATCAACCGGCCCACCGAGCCGGTCGAACTGTTGGGCATATTGCGCGGCCATCAAGCGGGCCGCGGCATGTTCAGCCCGGACAACGATGCGGCGAATGGCATATGGTACTGGTGGGATGTTCCCGCCATGCTGCGGGCAAGCAATCCGCCCGCCGGTCTCAAGCCGGTGCCGCTGATCCTGCACCTCATGCCAATGCATCAGGACCGGGGACTGCCGCAGGCCGTGCTGCCGGTGGCCGGTTTGACCAACAATCACCTGCAATACGCCATGACCTGGTTTGCTTTGGCCCTCGTGCTCCTGGCGGTGGCCGGCCTATATATCCGTGGGCTGATGAAACAAACCGGTGCTTGATGCCGGCAGGACGCGCCGCTAAAGCAAGGCCACTTCATAAGGACCAACGCGCTTGCGCTATCAATCGACCCGCGGCGAGGCCCCTGAGCTGGGCTTCGAGGATGTGCTGCTCGCAGGCCTTGCCCGCGATGGCGGCCTCTATGTTCCAGCCGTCTGGCCCCAGCTCCCGGCCGGAGCTTTTCGCAAGCTGCGGGGAGCACCCTACGAGGATGTGGCCTTCGCCGTGCTGCATCCTTTCATCGCCGGCGCCGTGCCCGATGCCGAGCTGAAGCGGATGCTGGTTGATGCCTATGCGGGCTTCGGCCATCCGGCGGTTGCCCCCCTCAAGCAGCTCGACGATAACCAGTGGCTGCTTGAGCTGTTCCATGGGCCCACCCTGGCTTTCAAGGATGTGGCCATGCAGCTGCTCGCCCGCCTGATGGATTGGGCGCTCGCTAGGCGCAAGACCCACGCCACCATTGTGGGGGCTACCTCCGGCGATACCGGGGGTGCTGCCATAGAGGCGTTCAAGGCGAGCCGCCATGCCTCTATCTTTATTCTCCACCCCCATGGCCGGGTGAGCGACGTGCAGCGCCGCCAAATGACCACGGTGGACTCAGCATCGGTTCACAACATCGCCGTCGAAGGCACCTTCGACGATTGCCAGGCCATCGTGAAGGAGCTGTTCAACGATCACAAGTTCCGCGATGGCGTTGGCCTTGCCGGCGTCAACTCGATCAACTGGGCCCGCATCATGGCCCAGATCGTCTATTACGTGACCGCCGCCCTGTCGCTAGGCAGCCCCGATCGCCAGGTCAGCTTCTGCGTGCCCACCGGCAATTTCGGCGACGTTCTTGCGGGCTTCGTCGCCAAGCGCATGGGACTTCCGGTGGACCGCCTGGTCATCGCCACCAATGAGAACGACATTCTTGACCGCACCCTCAAGACTGGCCGCTACGATGTGACCGGCGTCAAACCGTCTTCGAGCCCATCGATGGATATTCAGGTCTCGAGTAATTTCGAGCGGCTGCTGTTCGAGGTCCACGGCCGGGATCCAAATGCCGTCCGCCGCATGATGGCAAGCCTCGCCCAGTCCGGCGCTTTCCGCATTGCTGACCGGGAATTGCAGCAAATCCGCAATGAATTCGACTCAGGCGCCGCCAGCGAAGCCGAAACGGCCGCAACCATCCGCGAGACCCTGGCCCAAACCGGCGAGCTGCTCGATCCCCACACCGCCGTGGGCTATGCCGTGGCGCGGCGCCAGGCTCCCTCGCCCAGCCCCATGGTGACGCTTGCCACCGCCCACCCCGCCAAGTTCCCCGATGCGGTCGAGAAGGCAAGCGGCGTCAGGCCGGCATTACCGCCGAGACTTGCCCACTTGCTGACCGCCGAGGAACGCTTCACAGTGCTGCCCAACAACAGCGAAGCCGTCCGAGCCTTCATTCTCGGCCACAGATGAGTAGGTCATGAGCGTCGACATAACCCGCCTTGCCAACGGCATCAACGTCGTGACCCACACCATGCCCCATCTCGAGACGGTGGCGCTCGGCATCTGGGTCAAGGCCGGCGCCCGCGACGAGCGCCCAGAGGAAAACGGCATCGCCCATTTTCTCGAGCACATGGCGTTCAAGGGCACCACGCGCCGCTCGGCCCAGGCGATTGCCGAGGAGATCGAATTGGCCGGCGGTGAAATCAATGCCGCCACCGGCATGGAAACCACCACCTACTACGCTCGCGTGCTCAAAAACGACTGGGCCCTCGCCCTCGACATCCTGGCCGACATATTGACGAAGTCAGTGCTCGATCCAGGTGAACTCGAACGCGAACGCGATGTCATCCTTCAGGAAATCGCCGCCGCCCACGACCAGCCCGATGACCTGGTCTTCGATCTGGCGCAGCGGGCCTGCTATGGCAATCATCCCCTCGGCCGCTCCATCCTCGGCACCTCGGAGTTGATCGGCAATGTCACCCGCGAGCAGATACTGGCCTGGCGCGGCCGCAACTATTGGGGCTCGCGCATCGTGGTCGCCGCCGCGGGCAATGTCGATCACCGCGATTTCGCCGAAGAAGCCCAGCGCCTTCTCGGCAGCATCGAGGCCGGCCAGGATCCCCAGCGCGAGCCTCCAGAATTTCTGCCGGCCTCGCACCTAGCCGACAAGCCGCTCGATCAGGCCCATGTGGTGCTTGCCTTTGCGGCACCCGGCTACCGCGATCCGGAAATCTACGTGCTGCAGGTTCTCTCAAGCATTCTGGGCGGCGGCATGTCATCGCGGCTCTTTCAGGAGGTGCGCGAAAAGCGCGGCCTCTGTTACAGCGTCTTTTCTTTTGGTTCGGCCTATGAGGACGCCGGACAGTTCGGCGTTTACGCAGCTACATCGCCGGAACACTCCCTTGAGTTGATGGACATTACCGCCGCTGTCATGTTATCTCTAGCGCGCGGCGTGACGGATGCGGAAATTGCCCGGGCCAAGGCACAACTCAAGGCCAGCCTCGTGATGAATTTGGAAAGCGCGTCTTCCCGAGCCGATCAGATTGCCCGCCAGTTTCTGGCGTTCGGCCGGGTTCCCCCGATATCGACATTGGTGGCGAAGATTGAAGCGGTGTCCGCCGCCCAGGTGCGCGATCTGGCCGGGCGCCTGTTCAAGTCGCGCGCTCCAGCCTTCAGCGCCGTCGGTCACCTGGCCGGCCTTTCGACCTACGACACCATTGTAAATTCATTCGCCTAGGGAGCCGGCCTTGTCATTTCTGCGCTCGCCCTTTGCTCCCGAACTGCCGCCGGTCTTGAAGAACGATCGCCTGATGATGCGCACGCCCGATGTGTCCGATCATGCCGGCTGGGCCAGCCTGCGCCTGGCGAGCCGCGAGTTCCTGGCACCTTGGGAACCCGAATGGCCGTCCAACGATGTATCGCGCTCGGCATTTCGCCTGCGCATCAAGCGCTATGTCAGGGACATCGAAGACGATCTTGCCTATCCGTTCTTTATGTTCACACCCGACGCGAAAACCCTGCTCGGCGCCGTCACCCTGTCGAACATCCGCCGCGGCGTGGCGCAGATGGGAACTCTCGGTTACTGGATCGGCGCTCCCTATGCCCGCCAGGGCCACATGAGCGAAGCCGTCGCGCTGATCCTGCCGTTTGCCTTTGAGCATCTCAATCTTCACCGCGTCGAAGCCTCCTGCCTCCCATCCAATCTTGCATCGATAGCACTGCTGCGCGGCGCCGGCTTCGAATATGAAGGAATGGCCAGGCGCTATCTCAAGATCAACGGCGAGTGGCAGGATCACTTGCTGTTCGGCAGGCTGTCCAACGGGCACTGACTTCCGGGGATAGTGGCGCAACATTTCTTGCCAGGTTGGCCCCTGAGGGCTACCTAATGGCAATGGCCGTTGAATGTAATTCTCTTGGGCAGAGCCTTTGGTGCAATACCAATGGCACTCTTGCAAGCTGCCCTTCCCCCCTCGCGGGGGTGAGCCCTTGCGAACGCCGCGCAGCGGCCGGAACAGGTGGATCGCGCAAAGCAGGCAAGCTTGCGCAGCCTGCGCAAGCTTGCCTGCTGCGGCGCGAGACGGATGAGGGGGTGGTTCAGCGAGTCACGGCTTGCATAGTGCCGGCGGAACCACCCCCTCATCCGGTGCTTCGCGCCACCTTCTCCCGCGAGGGGAGAAGGGCAATGCAGGTCAACACCTATGGCCTTTGGTACAATTGCGCATGAATCGAAATTTTGTCGCGGCTAAGGGCTGGCCGGGCCTGTTGCGGCTCGCGGCGTGGATTGCAATTGTCTTGATCTTGCCGGTGCGCGTTGTCATCGCGGCCGATCTCGCTGACGTAGCTTCATTCAAGCCCAGCACCGATCTCGCTCCCTATTTCGCGTTCCTTGAAACTGGAGAGCGCGATGTGCCGGTCGAGCGGCCCGGTCTATCTGGCGGAACCAAGGAGTTCATGACCCTCCATGCCAAGGGCCCGGGACCGAAGTTCCGCTGGGTTGCCGCCAGTTACACCAATTCCGGACAGAAGCCCCAAGGCGTCGTCATCCTCATTCCCGACCAGGGATTTGTCGGCTCCGGAATCTTCTGGCCGAAGCCTCCCGGCGGGCGGGTCATTAGTGTCGCGGCGACCAACGGCCTTGAGATCTCGACATTGCCTGCAACCGGCGAGAAGGCCTTCGCCTTCACTCTGAAGCCGGGCAACAATGCGGCGGTAGCCTTTGAAGTCACCAGTGGCAGCCTGGCCGGTGCCACTATGTGGAAGCGCGAGGCTTACGACGCCCAGCAAGACTATTATGCTTTCTTCCGCGGCGCGCTGCTGGGTGTGGCCGTTCTTCTGACCGCGGCGATGATCGCGCTCTATGGTTTTCGCGCCCGCGCGGTGTTTCTGGCCGCCGGCGGATTTGGCCTCGCCAGCGTTGCCTTCATGACGCTTGAGGCAGGTCACCTGCTTCCCATCATTGCGGCACTGCGCATTCCGCCCTCGTCATCGGTCTTGTTGCGCGCCCTGATCGAAGGCGCCATGGCGGCCTTTCTGATCGTCTATCTTGTGACCGTCGCCGAGTTGCGCCGGCTGCTGCCGGTCATCGGCAATTTGCTGCTGCTCGCGGGCGGCCTTGCCTTTGCCGTTCCGCTTTATGGCTTTGTCGAACCGCTGATTGCCAGCGGCCTTGCCCGTTGGCTCTTCGCCGCAACCGCCATCATCGGATTCGCGCTGATCCTTTATCTCTGGCGCCGCGGCGACAGTAAGGCCGAAACCGCCCTTGTCTCCTGGTCGGCCATCCTCTTGTGGACGTTCATTGCCATCGTCGCCGTGCTGTCGGATGGCCGCGGCGCGCTGCTGTCGCCATTGGTTCTGGCCGGGTTATGTGCGGTATTGGTTATCACCGGCTTCACCTTGGCCCATTTCGCCTTCAGCCAGGGCTATCTGTCACGGCATTTCTTCCGCGAGGCCGGCCGCCGCGCCCTGGCCCTTGCCGGCGCCCGTGCCTATGTCTGGGACTGGCAACCCGAGGACAACGACCTCCATATCGGCGAGGAGCTTGAGCGCGCCCTCGGCCACCCGCCAGGACTGCTGAGCGAAACCGGCATTGAAGGCTTCCTCGAACTCATGCACCCCTCCGACCGTGCCTCCTATCTCGCCAGCGTCGAGGCCGCCGAGCAGACTGGCAACGGCACCATCGAACGCGAATTCCGCCTCCGTCACGGCGACGGCGCCTATCGCTGGTTCCAGTTGCGTGGCCGCGCCATGCCGGGCCAGGGTCAGCGCGCCATTCGCTGCATTGGAACGCTGACCGATGTGACCAACGCCAAGCGGATTGAAGAGCGCTTGCTCAGCGACGCGGTCTATGACGCCGTCACCGGCCTTCCCAATCGCGCCCTGTTCATCGACAGAGTGGCACGCGCGTTGAGCGGCAACGAAGCGGTCAGCGCCTCCGGCCTCTATGTCATCCTGATGGATATCGACCGGTTCAAAACGCTGAACGATGCTCTCGGACACGAAGCCGGCGACAGCCTTCTCACCATCATTGGCCGGAGGCTCTCGGTGGCGGTGGGTTCCGGCGACAGCGTCGCAAGGCTCCCCGGCGACCAGTTTGCCGTTCTCTTTGCAGGCGGAGCCGAGCGTGACGTCAGCGTTTTGACCGAGGAGTTGCACCGCGCCGTGGCGCGCCCCATCAAGCTCGACAGCCAGGAATTATTCCTCACTGCCAGCATCGGTGTCGCCCATAATCGCGAAGCCGGTCTCACCGCCGAACAATTGCTCAAGGACGCGGCGATTGCGCTCTACGAGGCCAAGCGCCGCGGCGCCGGTTCGATCGAAGTCTTCCACACCTCCATGCACGATGAACGCGCCGAACTTGTCGTGCTCGAGCAGGAACTGCGCCGCGCCATCGAGCGGGGCGAAATCGAGGTGCACTACCAGCCCATTGCCCGGTTGGCCGACATGAATCTCGCTGGCTTTGAGGCCCTGGTCCGCTGGCGCCATCCGAGCCTTGGCCTGCTGGCGCCGGAAAGTTTCTTAGGACTGGCCGAACAGACCGGAATGATCAAGGACATCGGCCGCACCGTGCTCAACGAGGCGGCCCGCCAGCTGGGGATATGGCAGCGCTCCTTCCGCCCGGCCGAACCGGTTTTCATCGCCGTCAACATTTCCTCTTCGCAGCTCATCGAGACCGAGCTCATCGACGACATCAAGCAGGTCCTGCACCGCGAAGGCGTGCGCAAGGACAGCTTGAAGATCGAGGTCACCGAATCCCTGGTGATGCAATATCCCGAGCGCGCCGCGAAGATTCTCGAACGCCTGCGCGATCTCGGCGTGGGATTGTCATGCGACGATTTCGGCACCGGCTATTCGTCGCTCGCCAGCCTGCGCAAGTTTCCGTTTGACACTCTCAAGGTCGACCGCAGCTTCATTTCCGCCGATGCCCAGGACAAGCGTTCGACGGTGATCCTCGATATGATCGTTGCCATGGCCCACGCGCTCGGTCTGACCATTGTGGCCGAGGGCATTGAAAACCAGGAACAGGTCGACCGCCTGGGAGCACTGAGCTGCGACCTGGGCCAAGGCTTCTTCATCGGCCGCCCGATGACCGGCAGGCAGGTGACCGACGCCCTGGCCGGGCTGCCCTACGCCTCCGGCAGCGGCCGCACCGCCATCACCTGGCTGTGGGAGCGCTCGGTGAAAGAGCCAACCAGCGTTCCGCGCGTTGACAACGTGACGGCCGAGGAAATCGAGCTGTCACGCGACCGCATGGCCGTGGCCGTTGCGGCGGAAGAGTATGAAAAGATCAGGGCCCGCAGAGCCATGGAGGCGGCAGCCATGATCCGCGAGAAGGTCCCACCGCCCGAGTTGGAGCGCGAACCCGAAATCGCGCCCGCGCCGGAGTCCACAATCATACCCCAAGTCGAACCGCCCGCGCCCTCCCCGCCGCCACGCGAAACCCTGCCCATGGCGCCGCGCATTGCCAAACCCGCCGAGACCCAAGCCCCACCCCCCGTTTCCGAACCCGAACCCGAGCCCGAGCTAGAGCCCGAGCCAGAGGCTGCGGCACCGCTTCCGGAAAAACCCAAGGTCAAACCCAAGAGACCCAGAAAGCGCCGTAAGCGCAAAGCCCCCGTGGTCCGGCAGAGTTAGGGTCTTTCCGATGGGAATTGACCTAATTCAACTCATCATGGCCGTGCTTGACACGGCCATCTTCTTTGGTGGCCATTTAGAAGATGCCCACAGCAAGTCCGGGCATGATGAGAGTTGAGGAGCCGAAGTAATCCAACCTGAGTCGGAATGACAAAACCCAACGAATGCAGTCAACTACAAGCCGCCTCAACCCTCACCCGTGTCCCGCGTCGCTTGACAGCATGGCGGGGTCGACGCCGAGTTTGCGCAGCGCCAGGGTGTATTTCTCTTCCTGGGCGGTGCCGAACAGCAGGTCTTCGTCGGCGTCGCAATGGAGCCAGCCATTGCGCTGAATCTCGTCTTCGAGCTGGCCCGGCGCCCAGCCGGAATAGCCCAGCGCCAGGAGCGCCCGCTGCGGCCCCTGTCCCCGCGCCATGGCGCGCAGGATGTCGATGGTGGCGGTGAGTGCTATATTCTCGCTTACCGGCAGGCTCGATTCGGTGGAGAAATAATCCGAGGTATGCAGCACGAACCCGCGCCCCGGCTCGACCGGCCCGCCGAATTGCACCGCCATCGCCATCACGTCTTCCGGCACTTCGGAGGCACTCCCATCGGTGAGAATGTCAAGCCGCGAGATCAGATCGCCAAAATTCATCATCGGCGCCGCCTTGTTGACGATGATGCCCATGGCGCCGCTTTCGGAATGCACGCACATATAGATCACCGACCGGTCGAAGCGCGGATCGCTCATGCCGGGCATCGCGATCAGCAATTGGCCGTCGAGGCTATTGCCTGCCTTCATGGCGCTTGTCCTCGCATCCTCCCAAACTATCGCGGAATCGCTGCGCCGTATAGCTCCCTGACGGGAACGTGATTGGCCGCAGGGCCCGGGCAGGGCATATAGGCAGCCATGAAGCGCCGTACAATGATCGCGGGCCTCCTCGGCTTGCCGCTGCTGGGCGGAACCTCGCTGGCCCAGACGCAGAAACCCTACCGCATTTCGCTGATCGGCGGTGAGCCGGCGGGTGCGCAGTGGAGCGCCGGCATCGTGGTGGACATGGATGACGGCTGGAAAACCTATTGGCGCAATCCAGGCGATGGCGGGATTCCACCGAGTTTCGACTGGCGCCGCTCGCGGAATATAGCCGATGTGGCAGTGCAATTCCCCTTGCCAACCCGCCACACCGACGCCAGCGGCGAAGCCATCGGCTATTTCGGCGTGGTGGTGTTTCCCCTGCTGGCAACCCTGCGCGATGCCGCCCAGCCGGGGGTTCTCGGCCTCGACATGTTCTTGGGCGTTTGCAAGGAAGTCTGCATTCCGGTCAGCTTCGAGGCAAATCTGCCGCTGGACGGAGCATCCTCCGGCGCTGATCGCCGCCTGCTGATGGAGTGGCAGCAGAAGGTGCCGCGCCAGGGCGACGTCGTCAGCGCCGTAAACTATGCCGCGGGCGAGCACGGCCCCGTGCTTATGCTCGCGCTCAGGCAAAGCGTCGACGACATTCTGGTTGAAGGCCAGGGCGGCGCCTATTTCCGCGCCCCGCAATTTTCCGCCGATGGCGCCACCGCGCGCCTCCCCGTCGCCAACATCAAGAATTTCGACAAACTGCGTGGGCAGGGTCTCCGCCTGACTTTTGCCATAGGTGGCGTGGGACTTGAACAGACCGTCAAGCTCCCATAAATCCGGGCCCGCAATCGAATGGGGATAGTGACATGACCATCAAGCCTGGCGAGCGTCTGCCCGACGCCGAATTTTCCGTAATGACCGGCGACGGCCAGCAGAAATTGTCGTCCGATGTCATCTTCGCGGGCCGCAAAGTCGTGCTCTTCGCCGTGCCCGGCGCCTTCACCCCCACCTGCAGCAACAATCATCTCCCCGGATTTCTCAAGGAGATCGATGCCATCAAGGCCAAGGGCGCCGACACCGTGGCCTGCACCGCGGTCAATGATGTCCATGTGATGGCGGCCTGGGCCAGCGCTTCCGGAGCCGAAGGCCGCATCATGATGTTGGCCGACGGCAATGGCGATTTCGCCAGGGCCATCGGCTTGAATGTCGACCTTGCCAAGGCAGGCATGGGCGAACGCTCCCGGCGCTATTCCATGATCGTCGACAACGGTGTGGTGAAGACCTTAAATGTCGAAGACAAGCCCGGCGTCAACGTCTCGGGGGCGGATACAATTTTGAGGCAGCTTTGAAGTTCACTACTATTTCA
>CAVWHD010000015.1:0-11972 GCA_963754675.1 uncultured Alphaproteobacteria bacterium
GCGGGGCGGGTGGTGAGGTTGGGGAATCGGAGCAACAAATGCTGGCTGCTTGGGGTTTATCACCCTCTCCCGTGCGGGACGCATGGGAGAGGGTGCCCGAGAGCCGGACAGGGAATTTGTTCTACTTATAGTTGAGTGACAGCGGTACAAACCAGGAAAGGCCCTATAGACGGCAAGGTTCTTGCAGGACATGTGTGTTGCCGCTGCGCCAGTGTTAACTCAAACCTTGGTTATAGGCCATTCTAGCATGGAATCGGATTGTTAGGCCGTGGGCCCCATGGTATAAAAACCCTTAACTGCGAGGCCAGCAGTGGTGAACAGTCGCTCAAACATGAGGTCCCGATCCCATGAGCAAATGGCCTGGCCTGCTCCGCAAATTCCATAGAGATGAAGATGGTGCGGTATTACTGTGGTTTTCGGTCGTCCTTCTGGTGCTTTTTGGAGCGATCGGGCTTGCCGTCGATGGCGCCAGATATCTCAATCTCCACAGCAACATGCAGGAAGTGGCGGATGCCGCGGCGCTGGCCGGGGCGAAGGAACTGGATGGTGCTTCGGATTCGATCACCCGCGCAACCAATGCGGCGGTGAACTTCCTCGCCAACAGTCCGACCTGGTCCGATATTGCCGCCTCAGGCGTGCAGATCGTTGCCACCGGCGCCGGCGCGCCCACGTTTTATGGTCCGGGCATCGACACGCTGACCATCAATCCAAAGAACGCCGCCTTCATCAAGGTGACGACGATTGATCGCGGACTTAACCCCTCGTTCATCAGCGCCGTGGCCAGCTCCTCGGCGGTTTACACGCACGCCACCGCCACGGCCAAGGCCTCCTATTCTGTCTGCAAGCCAGTGCAATCCTTCATGTGCAATCCCTTTGAGAGCTCCGAAACCAACCCGGGCAATGCCAACAACTGGATCAGCAATGTACCGGTAGGCACCATGCTGTTTCTCACGGGGGGTACGGGCAGTGCCGCAGGCAACTGGGGCTTGATCCAGCCGCCTGGCGCCAATGGAAATCCGCACAACCAGGCACCCTTCTGGGCTCAGACCACTCCCAATAGCTGCGCTGCCATATCGGCCGCGGAAGCAGGCTGCAGAAGTCGACACGGGCAACAATTCGCAATTTGCCGAGCCGGGAATGAACGTCCGCTTCGACAATCCCACCGGATCTGGCAACGAATCTCTTGCTGCGCCCGTGGTGATCGACGGACTTACCGCGACGGGTACCAATTACAGTTGCACAAACAGTGTCTCTGCTACGCCACCCAGCGGTTCCTACACATTTCAGCAGACGAACGTGGACGCCACTGCTTACGACAATTATTGCAATGCAGCAGGGCCGATCGGCAGCTGCCCATTGCCGCGCGACAGGGTATTGACCAATTACGGCGGTACCGGGGGATGGCAGCCTTCATTGATTGGCGCCGGCCCCCACCCCGATGATCTTAACGCTTATTGGGCCAACCACCACACCGGGACGCGTCCAGCAGAATTGAATACCAGATACAAGATCTATATGGCTGAAACTTTGGGAACTGCTGCATTCACCTCGGGCTCCGAGGCTCTCGAACCCCACTTGCCTGCTTGCACCCGCAGCACGGTTGGTAACGCCGACCGCCGCCTGATCGAAGTCGCCATTGTCGATTGCAACTACTGGAGCATCAACGGCGCTTCAAATACGTTGCCGGTCATCACGCTGGTTGCGGAATTTTTTATGACAGAGCCGGCAACGTCTACTACAAATCCCAGGGAACCGGTATTACCGAGCGACGCAGGCCGTATCTATGCGGAACTGGTAACAACCTATCAGCTGAATGATCCGAACGGCGCGGTCTATCAGATCGTGCAACTCGCCAGATGAGGCGGCTGAGCAATATGTTGCATCGATTTAATCGATGCACGTCGGGCACCGCGTTGATTGAGGCCGCTGTTGTCGTGCCGTTTGCCATAGTCCTGATGGTTGGCGTGGCGGACTTTGGCCGCGTCTACATGACCAAGGCCACCGCCCAGAAATCAATGCGTGACGCGGTGCGGTATTTGACACTCTTGCCGGCCGACTCAGTCTGCAGATCTTGGGCCCTGACCAATGCCCAGAACTTAGCCGTGAAAGGCAATATTGCCGGATCGGGCGCTGCACTGCTGGACGGGTGGGTGGTAGGTGATGTTTCGCTTTCCCTACCCACGACGTGCGCAACCCCGCCACTTGGCGTGATCCGCGTCAGCGCCAATGTCCCGTTTACGGCCATCATGTGGCAAGTGCTCGGCCTGCCATCATCGATGACACTTTCCGTCCAGCATGAGGAGCGGTGGATTGGCCAATAGATTTCATCGGGACACCAGCGGTTCGGTTTTCGTGGAATTCACATTGGTGTTTCCGCTGCTGATGCTGGTTGTCCTCGGCACGGTGGACGTCGGCCTGATGTTTTTCAGCTGGGCCGGCGGGTATAAGGCGACCTATGCCGGCGCCCGCTTTGCCGCGATAAGCGCTCCCGTTGCGCCCAATATTGTCAATACCACTGCCAGCACCTCGTCCGGCACAAATGGCAACAGTTGTTTTGATCCGGACACTGGCGCGGCCAACGGCGCAGCAAGCTGTACTACGTGGAACGTTGAATGTAAGGCGACTGGTAGCGGTAACGCCGGAACCTGCACCGGCGGAGCCGGAAGTTTTTCGAATGCAGCGTTCACCGCAATACTCAACAAGATGCAAAGTTACTATCTGTCCCGAACACTCGACAGGCGTCAGGTCGTAGTATCCTACAAATCTATTGACCTCGGATATGTAGGACGTCCCGGAGGCTCGCCGATGACAGTTACGGTTTCCCTCAGATGCATGAAGCACCAGTTGTTCTTCCTGGAACCGCTCATGGGCTGGGCTTTTCCAGCATTGCCATCGGCCTGCAACGGTATTCCGACCAATCCAGGCATGACATTGCCCGATTTTTCAACGACATTGCCAAGCGAAGACCTGGCGACCAACTAGGCTTGCATGTTTGGCGGGGAATAAAGATCCTTGAATACACGCTGGGCCAGGGCGCGGTCGATCGTGTGCATCGAAAAATCTTTCTTGGGAGCCGGTTTAATCCTGACACACAGTTGTCAGCATTGCCAGACTAGATTCGGCCTCGGGAACAGAGAGAAGGAAATACGATCATGAACACCATCCAAACCCATCGTAACCCCATCCGCGCCTGGCTGAAGCGCCGCCGCGACCGCCGCATCATCGAAGGCCTGTCCCGGGAGCAGCTGAAGGACATCGGCTACCGCCGCACGCCTTCGGGAGAACTTGAACGGGGTGGCTGGTGAGGCCGGTAACCAATTTTCGTCATCCCACCGGCGGGCTTGCCCGCTCGGGAGGCGAAAGAGGCTGTGAAGAAGTAAGAGCCAGTCACCGCGATTTGGCGCGATAAGCGGGACCCCAGCTTTCGCTGGGGAGACGGAAAGAGTGAGGAAAACCAACTGTATCCCTTCACACCGTCATGCCAGCGAAAGCTGGCATCCAGCTTCTGTCTGAACAAATCGGCGGCGGCTCCAATTTCTTCATGGCAGCTTTCCCCGGGATGGCGGCATTTTTGAGTTGCAAGCGCCCCTCACAGAGAGCGGGTGAGGGCGCTCTGTCCGCCTGGCAGTCTCAGAGCTAGTTGAAAGAACGAACCCTAATTGAGCTCTTGCAGTGAAAGAAATCTCCCGGCGCCCACGTAGTAGCTTGTGAAGCCCGGAGTGAGGTTTCGACAATCGCATTAGGAGAGTCCCATGAAATGCACATCGCTGGTGCTGGCTGCAACATGCCTAATCGCCATTCCATCCGCTTTCGCCGGAGAGGCCTACAGTCCGGCTATCAATCCCGCTGATTTCTCGATCAAGATTGACAATCCTCTGTTCAATCTGCCGGCGGGAAAGTTGATGGTTTACGAAGTGATGACCGAAGAAGGTCCCGAGCGCGTCGAGATTCGCATCAGGGCGGAGACCCGCACAATCATGGGCGTTGAAACATTGATCTACAACGACCGGGTTTTTCTCAACAACCAGCTTCGCGAGGAAACCAACGACTATCTGGCCCAGCACAAGGATGGCAGCGTGTGGTATTTCGGCGAAGCCGTCGATAACTATGAAGATGGCAAGTTCAAGGACCATGCCGGCGGCTGGATCGGCGGCGAAGATGGCGCGCTGCCGGGCATCTGGATCAAGGGCAAGCAGGTCGTCGGCGATAGCTATCGCATGGAGTTTTACAAGGGCATAGCCGAGGATATGGCCGAGGTCATCGAGACCGGCATCACCGTGAAAGTCGCCGCCGGCACATTCAAGGACTGCACCAAGGTCTATGAATGGACGCCGCTAGACCCGGATTCGAAGGAACACAAAACCTACTGCCCCGGCGTCGGCGGCCAGGCTCTGTCTGAACACCTGGTGGACAAGGAACGGGTGGAACTGGTGAAGTTTGGAACCGATTGAGTTTGTCGCATCAAATACTTGCGGTTCGGCATTTATCGCCCTCTCCCGTGCGGGACGCATGGGAGAGGGTGCCTGACAGGGCGGGTGAGGGCCCTCTATCCGCTTGGCGGTCTCAGAGCCGGTTGAAAGAAAGAGCCCTCATCCGGCCTGCCGGCCACCTCCCATCCCGGAACAAGTCCGGGACGGGAGAAGGCGAAGTGTCTTGCGCGTCCTCGCGGCAGGGCGATCTCTCGCTCATCGAGCAGGATGAATCCCGCATTCGCCTTTCGCCCGAGCAGCAAGCCGAAGTGCGCCGCCGCCTCGCGACGCCGCCAGCGCCCGTCCCGCCAGAGGAGATGAAGACCTTCTTCCGCACTCTCACCGGATGAAGGTCGTCTTTTCCCGCGCGGCGCAGGCCGACATCGCGGACATCCATCGCCATATCGCGCTCCGCAATCCGGCGGCGGCCAAGAGCGTGGTCGCGGCGATCGAGGCATCAACGGAACAGCTGGCCCGGTTTCCACACTCCGGCCGCATCGGCGCCGTCCACAGCAGATGCGCCGATTGACGGAGTAAACGGTTGATAAGAAACTATTTTAATCAGGTGACACGAGTAGCAGTCACGGTAATCCCACTTTCTTCTGAATCCATCTTTTTTTCTACACATCCAAATTCGCCACATTCAGCGCGTTCTCGCGGATGAAGTCGCGGCGGGGTTCGACGACGTCGCCCATTAGTTTGGTGAACAGGTCGTCGGCTTCGTCGAGCTCGGAGACTTTCACCCGCAGCAGCGAGCGGACATTGGCGTCGAGCGTGGTTTCCCACAGCTGATCGGGGTTCATTTCGCCGAGGCCCTTGTAGCGCTGCATGGTGATGCCCTTGCGGCCGGCGGCGAAGACGGCTTCGAGCAGGTTGGTCGGTCCGTAGATCGCGGTATCGGCGTCCTTGCGGCGGAGCTTGGCCGGTTTGGCGTAGATTTCCTGGAGATGTTCGGCCTTCTTGTCGAGGCGGAGCGCGTCCGCTGAGGCGATGAGTTTGCCGTCGAGCGTCCAGCTTTCCTTGACGCCGCGCACCTCGCGGCTGAAGGCGAGGCCGCCATCGGAGGTGGGAGCGCCTTGCCAGCCGCGCTCGGTTTCCTCGGAAATCGCATCGAGCCTGCGGGCGATATAGGAGGCGGCACCCGCGGCATTGGCGCTGTTGGAGAGCACTTCCGGATTGAGCGCGCCGGCGATCGCCGCCTGCTCGATCACCGAACGCGAATAGCGCGAATGCAGCGCATCGAGTGCCGCCCTGATCGACAGCGCCTCCTCGACGATGGCGCGAAGGTCAGCACCACCGCGCTCGCTGCCGTTGGCGAGTGCGAGCGTCGAGCCTTCAAGGCCGGTTTCGATCAGATAGTTCTCCAGCGCCTTCGCATCCTTGAGATATTGCTCGGACGAGCCGCGCTTCACCTTGTAGAGCGGTGGCTGGGCGATATAGAGGTGGCCGCGCTCGATCACCTGGGGCATCTGGCGGTAGAAGAAGGTGAGCAGCAGCGTGCGGATATGGGCGCCGTCCACGTCGGCGTCGGTCATGATGATGATCTTGTGATAGCGCAGCTTCTCGATATTGAATTCCTCGCGGCCGATGCCGGTGCCGAGCGCGGTGATCAGCGTGCCGATCTCGGCTGAGGACAGCATCTTGTCGAAGCGGGCGCGCTCGACATTGAGGATCTTGCCGCGCAAGGGCAGCACCGCCTGGTTCTCGCGGTTCCTTGCCTGCTTGGCGGAGCCGCCGGCCGAATCGCCCTCGACGATGAAGATTTCGGTCTGGGCGGGATCGCGGTTCTGACATTCGGCGAGCTTGCCGGGAAGGCCCGCCATGTCGAGGGCGCCCTTGCGCCTGGTGAGATCGCGGGCCTTGCGGGCGGCCTCGCGGGCGGCGGCGGCTTCGACGACCTTGCCGACAATCTTCCTGGCTTCGCTCGGATGCTCTTCAAACCAGGCGCCCAGCTGTTCATTGATCAGATTCTCCACCACCGGGCGGACTTCCGAGGAGACCAGCTTGTCCTTGGTCTGCGATGAAAATTTCGGGTCCGGCACTTTCACCGACAGCACGCAGGTGAGCGCCTCGCGGGCGTCATCGCCGGTCAAGGCCACTTTCTCCTTTTTGGCGATGCCGCTGTTGTTGGCATAATTGTTGACGACGCGGGTAAGCGCGCCGCGGAAACCGGCGAGATGGGTGCCGCCGTCGCGCTGGGGAATGTTGTTGGTGAAGCACAGGACATTCTCGTGATAGCTGTCGTTCCACCACAGGGCGCAGTCGACGGTAATGCCATCCCTTTCGCCGTGGATCATGATGGGCTGGGCGAGGACCGCCTGCTTGGTGCGGTCGAGGTAACGGACGAACGCGGCAATGCCGCCTTCATAAAAAAGTTCGGCTTCCTTGGCTTCCACACCGCGCCGGTCGGCGAGCAGAATGCGCACGCCGGTATTGAGAAAGGCCAGTTCGCGTAGGCGGTGTTCCAGCGTGGCGAAATCGAATTCGGTCTTGGTGAAGGTTTCGGTCGAGGGCAGGAAGGTCACCTCGGTGCCGCGCTTGTCCGGGGCATCGCCCACAACGCCTAGCGGTGCGTCGGCATCGCCATGGCTGAAGCTCATGAAATGCTCCTTGCCATCGCGGAAGATGGTGAGCTTCAGCTTGGCCGAGAGCGCATTCACAACCGAGACGCCGACACCGTGCAGGCCACCCGAAACCTTGTAGGAATTCTGGTCGAATTTTCCCCCGGCATGGAGCTGGGTCATGATGACTTCGGCCGCCGAGACGCCTTCATCGTGCATGCCGGTGGGAATGCCGCGGCCATTGTCGGTGACGGTGCACGAGCCGTCGGCATTGAGCGTCACCGTCACCCGGTCGGCGTAGCCGGCGAGCGTTTCGTCGATGGCGTTGTCGACGACTTCATAGACCATGTGATGCAGGCCCGAGCCATCGTCGGTATCGCCGATATACATGCCGGGGCGCTTCCTGACCGCATCGAGGCCTTTAAGAACCTTGATCGCGTCGGCGCCATAGTCGTCGGCGCCATTCTTCTTGTCGTCTTCGCTCATGAATTTCCCGCCACTTCCGCAATCGCTCCGGCTTCCACATGGAAGACCGCCGCACTATGTCCCAGGCCGTCGAACAGTCCGGCATCGGTGCCGGTCATCCACGCCTGGCAACCAAGCTCGCCCAGGGCCACGAACAGGGCCTCGCGCCTGGCCCGGTCGAGATGGGCCGCCACCTCGTCGAGAAGCAGTACCGGCGCCATGCCGGCGCCCTCCTTCACAGCACGGGCCTGGGCCAGGATCAAGGCAATCAGCAGGGCTTTTTGCTCGCCCGTCGAACACAGTTCCGCCGCCATGGATTTGGCTCCGTGAACCACCGCAAGATCGCTCCTGTGGGGACCGCGAAGCGTCCGCCCGGCTGCCCGGTCGAGCCTTCGCGAATCGGCCAGCAGTCTACGATATTCATCCTCCGCGCGCACCGCCGGCATTGCCGAAAGCAGGGTTTCAACGTCTCCTTCGACGCGAATTTCGCCCCACGGGAAGGCGCTGGTGGTGCGGGTTTCATCGATATGGCGTTGCAAGGATTGGGTTGCCATGAGGCGGGCCGCCGCAATGGCGACCGCCGCCTCCGCCATGTGGGCCTCGAGGCTAGCCAGCCACGCCGTGTCGGCGCGCGGCTCTTCGAGCAACAGGTTGCGCTCGCGCATGACTTTCTCGAAAACCAGCACCCGCGCGCCGTGCTCGGGATCGAAGGCGGCGACCAGGCGGTCGAGAAAGCGGCGGCGGTCCGAGGCGGGTCCGGCGAACAGCCGGTCCATGGCGGGCGTCAGCCACAAGACGCGCATATGCTGGCCGAGGGCGCCCGAACTTTTCTGCACATGGCCGTCAATCACCACCAGCCGGCTCTGGGTGCCGGCCTCGCCGTCGGGCCTCGCAGTCCATCCGGTGCCAAGCGAGATCGGCCCCTGCGCGGTTGTCAGCTCCGCCGCAATGGCCCAGGCGCCGCCGCCGCCATGGCGGGCGAGTTCATCGAAACCGGCACCCCGCAAGCCCCGGCCTGGGGCCAGCAGCGAAATAGCCTCCAGCAGATTGGTCTTGCCGGCGCCATTGGGACCGCTGAGCGCCACAGCTGAGGCCGCGACATCAAGCCGGAGCCCGGCATAGTTGCGAAAGTCCGTGAGCGTCAGGCGGGTGAGAGCCAGCGTTGGAGATATGGTCACCAACCCAGAATTACACCCGCATCGGCATCAGGACATAGAGCGCCTGCTCGTCGCCTGGATCGCGGATGATGGTGGGCGATCCGGCATCGGCCAGATTGAACAGCATGGATGCCGATTTGATTTGCCCCGCCACGTCGAGCAGGTAGCGCGAGTTGAAGCCGATGTCGATGGGCTCGGAATCATAGGAACAGGCGATTTCCTCCTCGGCCGAGCCAGAATCCGGATTGTTCACCGTCAGCATCAGCTTGCCCGGAGCGATGTTGAGTTTCACCGCCCGGCCCTTTTCCATCGAAATGGTGGAGACCCGGTCGACCGCGTCGGAGAAGATCCGGGTGTCGACGTCGAGCACCTTGTCATTGTGGCGCGGGATCACCCGCTCATAATCGGGGAAGGTGCCGTCGATGAGTTTGGAGGTGAGCACCAGATTGCCGGCGGCGAAACGGATTTTTGTGGCGGACAGCGCCACCTCGACATCGTCCTCGATCCCCTCGATGAGCTTGACCACTTCCAGCACGGTCTTGCGCGGCACGATGACGCCGGGCATCCCCTTGGCGCCGTCGGGCCTGGCGATCTGCGCCTGGGCCAGCCGGTGGCCATCGGTGGCGACGGCGCGCAGCAGGGTGCCGTTCACCGCCTCGTGCAGATAGATGCCGTTGAGATAATAGCGGGTCTCCTCGGTCGAAATGGCAAAGCGGGTCTTCTCGATCAAACCCTTGAGATCGCTGGCCGCAATGGTGAAGCTATTGCCCATTTCGCCCGATGTCAGGTCGGGAAAATCCTCGGGCGGCAGCGCCTGCAGCGCAAAGCGCGAGCGCCCGGCGAAGATCGAGACGCGGCCATGGTCGGGACCCTGTTCGAGTTCGAGCTGGGCGCCGTCGGGAAGCTTGCGCACGATGTCGTAGAGCATGTGGGCGGGAACCGTGGTGGCGCCGTCACGCGCCACCAGGGCGGGGGCGCTTTCGACGATCTCCAGATCGAGATCGGTGGCGGTGAGCTTCAGCTGTCCGCCCGCCGCCTGGACCAGGACATTCGACAGAATGGGGATGGTGTTGCGCCGCTCGACCACGCTCTGCACATGGTTGAGCGCCTTGAGAAAGGCCGACCGTTCAATCGTCGCACGCATAACCGGATGTTCCCCTCGTATCTTCCCGGCAAAGAGAACCGGGCCGGAGACATTGGCGCGGTTGGCCGCGGCTTTCAAGCCCTGTGGATAAGCCGGTGGCGGGTTAGCGTGACATGCCACATATGACCCGCCGCCGCGATGCCTGTGATGAGCCTGACTGCTCGACCCCCAAAGCAGACAATCGGTCTGCGACGCGATTGACCCACAACAGAAATCCAGCCGAATAGACACCTAGCCAAGTTTCCAATACCATCCCTGCCGCTGTGTTAGCAGAAAGCACCGACAGCAATGACTGAAAAACGCGTCCAACGCCGCCTTGCCGCAATACTGGCCGCCGATGTCGTGGGTTACTCGCACCTGATGGAGCAGGACGAGGCTGGCACGCTTGCGGTGCTGAAGCAGCGCCGCACGGAAATTCTCGAACCCACGGTGCGCGCCCACGGCGGCCGCGTCGTCAAACTGATGGGGGATGGCGTGCTGGTGGAATTTGCCAGTGCGGTTGATGCTGTCCAGTGTGCGGTCGAATTGCAGAAGGGTTTCACCGAAGCCAATCGAGGCGTGCCGGCGGAGAGCCAAATCGTCCTGCGCATCGGCATCAATCTCGGTGACGTCATTATCGAGGGCAGCGATATCTACGGCGACGGCGTCAACGTGGCAGCCCGGCTCGAAGGGCTGGCAGAACCCGGCGGTATCTGCATCTCGGCCAGTGTACGTGATCAGGTCACCGGTAAACTGGCATTGACGTTCGACGATCTCGGCGAGCGCAACCTTAAGAACATCGCGAAGCCGGTTCACATCTATCGCGCTGGAACAGACGGAACCCACAAACGTGCTGCGCCTCCCACGTTAACACTGCCCGACAAGCCGTCAATAGCAGTGCTACCGTTTCAAAGTATGAGCGTCGATTTGGAGCAAGAATACTTCTGTGATGGCGTGGTTGAAGATATTATCACCGCACTTTCACGAATCCCGTGGCTGTTTGTGATCGCCCGCAATTCGTCCTTCACCTACAAGGACAAAGCGGTTCATCTAAAACAGGTCGGCAAGGAACTCGGCGTCCGCTACCTGGTGCAGGGGAGCATTCGGAGATCGGGTGATCTGCTCCGCGCCACCGCACAATTGGTCGACGCTTCAACTGGGTCAAACCTTTGGACCGAGCGCTATGATCGTCGACTCACGGATGTATTTGAGGTGCAGGACGAGATCACGGCAAACATAGCAGGGGCGCTCGGGCCATCTTTGCGCACCGCAGAGATTGAACGAGCCAAACAAAAACGACCTGACAGTCTCGACACCTATGATCTTTATCTTCGGTCCCTGCCATCATTCTACACCATGACACGGGCCGGCAGCGACGAAGCCATCGCGCTGTTGCGCAGAGCCCTGACTCTTGACCCCGCTTATGCGACCGCGGCGGCATCGTTGGCTTATTGTCTGGTTTGGCGAGTTCCGCAGGGGTGGGCGGCGATGAACGAGGTCGGCGAAGAGGTCCTGCGTTACGCGCGCTTGGCACTCGAACTCGACAACGACAATGCCGAAGCATTGGCAATTGCGGCTCGAGTGATCGTTTATCTACACCGACGCTATGACGAAGCAACAGATCTCGCGAGACGTGCGGTCGAAAGCAATCCCAATTCCGCATTTGCACATACGCAAAGAGGATGGGTCCACTTACATGCTGAGCAAGCCGGGGAGGGTGAGGATTCGCTCAATCGCGCTCTCAGGCTGAGCCCGCGTGACACGATGAACTACGACACGTGGCACGGCTTGGCTTTTGCCTACTTGCTTACAGGCAGATACGAGGATGCCGTCACAGCGGCTCGCACAGCCACACAACAGAATGCGCATCACATCCCTGGCTGGCGGACGCTGGCTGCTTCTCTCGCGCTTGCGGGTCTAGTCCACGACGGTCAGGCGGCGGCAAACGAAGTTCTTAGACTGGATCCACTATTCAGAATCTCGACATGGCGATCGCGGAAGACTTACATCCAAGGTGCCCAAGTCTACGCCGTTGGAATGCAGCTGGCTGGACTGCCATTGTGATTACTTTCTGGATCACTGGGCGGCGATCCAACCTCTCCGCGATCGGGATATGCCTTAGCTCTTCGTCGACGGATATCGGAAAGCCGGTTTGCCGGAGTGAAAGTTCACAATTTCGGGCATGGACCGGTTATGG
>CAVWHD010000016.1:0-10804 GCA_963754675.1 uncultured Alphaproteobacteria bacterium
ACGGCGTGGCTGGTGAGGCCGGTAACCAATTTTCGTCATCCCACCGGCGGGCTTGCCCGCTCGGGAGGCGAAAGAGGCTGTGAAGAAGTAAGAGCCAGTCACCGCGATTTGGCGCGATAAGCGGGACCCCAGCTTTCGCTTGGGGAGACGGAAAGAGTGAGGAAAACCAACTGTGTCCCTTTACACCGTCATCCCAGCGAAAGCTGGCATCCAGCTTCTGTCTGAACAAATCGGCGGCAGCTTCAATTTCTTCATGGCAGCTTTCCCCGGGATGGCGGCATTTTTGAGTTGCAAGCGCCCCTTCACAGAGAGCGGGTGAGGGCGCTCTGTCCGCCTGGCAGTCTCAGAGCTAGTTGAAAGAACGAACCCCAATTGAGCTCTTGCAGTGAAAGAAATTTCCCGGCGCCCACGTAGTAGCTTGTGAAGCCCGGAGTGAGGTTTCGACAATCGCATTAGGAGAGTCCCATGAAATGCACATCGCTGGTGCTGGCTGCAACATGCCTAATCGCCTTATCCATCCGCTTTCGCCGGAGAGGCCTACAGTCCGGCTATCAATCCCGCTGATTTCTCGATCAAGATTGACAATCCACTGTTCAATCTGCCGGCGGGAAAGTTGATGGTTTACGAAGTGATGACCGAAGAAGGTCCCGAGCGCGTCGAGATTCGCATCAGGGCGGAGACCCGCACAATCATGGGCGTTGAAACATTGATCTACAACGACCGGGTTTTTCTCAACAACCAGCTTCGCGAGGAAACCAACGACTATCTGGCCCAGCACAAGGATGGCAGCGTGTGGTATTTCGGCGAAGCCGTCGATAACTATGAAGATGGCAAGTTCAAGGACCATGCCGGCGGCTGGATCGGCGGCGAAGATGGCGCGCTGCCGGGCATCTGGATCAAGGGCAAGCAGGTCGTCGGCGATAGCTATCGCATGGAGTTTTACAAGGGCATAGCCGAGGATATGGCCGAGGTCATCGAGACCGGCATCACCGTGAAAGTCGCCGCGGGCACATTCAAGGACTGCACCAAGGTCTATGAATGGACGCCGCTAGACCCGGATTCGAAGGAACACAAAACCTACTGCCCCGGCGTCGGCGGCCAGGCTCTGTCTGAACACCTGGTGGACAAGGAACGGGTGGAACTGGTGAAGTTTGGAACCGATTGAGTTTGTCGCATCAAATACTTGCGGTTCGGCATTTATCACCCTCTCCCGTGCGGGACGCATGGCAGAGGGTGCCCGGCAGGGCGGGTGAGGGCCCTCTATCCGCTTGGCGGTCTCAGAGCCGGTTGAAAGAAACAGCCCTCATCCGGCTTCAGGGCTCCGAATCCCGGTTAACACGGCAGGGTTCCGAGAATGGCTGAGAGGTGCTTGGTGTCCCAACCGGCTCGTTTTCGGCGGTTTTTGAGGGATCGTTTGTCATCGAGCGTCCTGACGAGATTGAAGGCGAAGTGGCGGATGATGGCCATGTTGACGGCGCCGTGGCCCTTGCGGTTGCGGCGCAGGTCGTCATGGAAGACGGTGTCGAGGGTCCAGTGCAGGCTGTTCTCGATGGCCCAGTGGCCGCGCACGGCATGGGCTGCATCTTCGGGGGTGAAGCGGCGCGAGGAGATGTAGTAGCGGGTATCGGTGCGGCAATGGTCCTTGAGGTGAGTGCGGGCCTTGACGCTGAGCACACAGGCCGCGTCCGGCAGGTGGAATTCGCCGGGAAAATGGCGTGCGCCATTGAGCCAATCGGTCTCGACCGAGATGGTGACGGTGCGCTCCTCGATGCGGCCGTGACCCTTGTCTGCCTGGTAATGGCTGGCCAGCCGGTCAAGCGGTGCATCGGCGAAATAGCCTTCGATCTCGCGCCTTATGGTGGGCTGGTTGGCCTTGACGGCGAGGAGATAGTCAGCACCTTTATCGCGGATGGCCTGGGCGATGGCAGGGTTGGTGGCGATGGCGTCGATGGAGACGAGTGCGCCCTTGAGGCCGTCACCGGCGGCCAGCCGCTCGAGCAGCACCGGAATGGCAGTGGTTTCGCCGCTCTTCTCCGGCGTTGCTTCCTGGCCGAGCACCAGCCTTGAGGTGGTGGCGAAGGCCGAGACCAGGTGCAAGGCTTTGCAGCCCTCGGCATGATCGTGGCTGCGCCTCGACGTCTTTCCATCAATGGCGATGAGGCCGGGCCGCTCCGGCCAGGTCTCTCTGACCCAGGCGGTGAAGGCGGCCTGGAACAAGGCAGGTCCAGTGCGGTTGATCATGATGTTGAGCCAGCGCCCGCAGGGCACGCCGTGGTGATAGGGCAGGAAGCGGCGCAGGAAATCCAGATGCGCCTCGCCCCAATCGGAAATCAGGTCGAAGTCGTCGCAGTCGCAGATCGAGCCGCAGACCACCAGGAACATGATCTCGCGCAGCGGATGGGCGACATAACGGGGATCGCGCGGATCGGGGATCGTGCCGAAATGCCCGAGAAGGCAGGCAAGGCGCGATTTGGATGACGGTTCAAGGGCAATCTCGGTCATGGGCGGGCTCCGAATCAGAAGCCCCCACGGAATCACACCAATCGCAACCCGCAAAGTGCGTTAACCGGAGTTCGGAGCCCTGCATCCGGCTTGCCGGCCACCTCCCATCCCGGAACAAGTCCGGGACGGGAGAAGGCGAAGTGTCTTGCGCGTCCTCGCGGCAGGGCGATCTCTCGCTCATCGAGCAGGATGAATCCCGCATTCGCCTTTCGCCCGAGCAGCAAGCCGAAGTGCGCCGCAGCCTCGCGACGCCGCCAGCGCCCGTCCCGCCAGAGGAGATGAAGACCTTCTTCCGCACTCTCACCGGATGAAGGTCGTCTTTTCCCGCGCGGCGCAGGCCGACATCGCGGACATCCATCGCCATATCGCGCTCCGCAATCCGGCGGCGGCCAAGAGCGTGGTCGCGGCGATCGAGGCATCAACGGAACAGCTGGCCCGGTTTCCACACTCCGGCCGCATCGGCGCCGTCCACAGCAGAAGCGCCGATTGACGGAGCAAACGGTTGATAAGAAACTATTTTAATCAGGCGACACGAGTAGCAGTCACGGTAATTCCACTTTCTTCTGAATCCATCTTTTTTTCTACACATCCAAATTCGCCACGCTCAGCGCATTCTCGCGGATGAAGTCGCGGCGGGGTTCGACGACGTCGCCCATCAGTTTGGTGAACAGGTCGTCGGCTTCGTCGAGCTCGGAGACTTTCACCCGCAGCAGCGAGCGGACGTTGGCGTCCAGCGTCGTCTCCCACAGCTGCTCGGAATTACAGAGTTACTCTTGATCGTGATTGGTGGCGCTTTTGGCTAATTTCACGTCACGGTCTATAAGCGAATCCCTGAGGGGGTCGCCCCATTCAAAATCACGCAAGCGCATAGCAACGTGGTGGACGTCATTCATTGTCGAGTTGTTCGAAGAGATCAATGTTTCACAGAACTGCTTTCCAAATTTCACTGGAAGATCGTTGAATGCGCCGAGGTCCGCCATAATCCTCGGATACACCTTTGCAACATCACCCACCAATGAAGCATTCAGTAGGCCCAGCCTATCAATACTCGCAACGTAGAGTCTTGCGTCAAACCCGGCCAACGCTGCAATATTAAATTTGGTCTGGCCAGCCGCCTGAGCAATTGCAAGTGACGTGAAACTAAGTTGGAGCGCGCTGTGCCGGTTGATTAGGTGTTGATGTGCAGCGGTCAATTCACCTCTAAGGGAACTGGCAAGTATCTTTGCATCTTCATTTCTCCTTTCTACCCTTTCGGATTTTTGAATCTCGGCCTCGTGAAGCCGCGCGGCATGCGAAACGTCAGCTGCATGTTTTTGTGCTTCGATCTGATTCCGAAAGCCGCGGCTTACCTGGTACCCGATAGCAATGGAGCCAATTACGGCTCCCAAGAGTGTTTGATAGTCCTTGAAAATTTCTCGGGCAGTTTCGACTCCGAGTGCTATGACAACAAGTGCCATCGCTGCCGCGCCTAGGAGGATACCTATGGTGAAGTAGAGAATTAGCTGCTCTGCGCCTCGATATTGCTTGGCTTGGCTCATATTTGTCTTCACGGATTTCAGTGGCGAATTACGGCGACTGTGCGTTTACTTCCTTGGCTTCCGCCGGAATGACGAACATGGTTGGGCGCTCTCCCGCCCTAAACATCCAAATTCGCCACGCTCAGCGCGTTCTCGCGGATGAAGTCGCGGCGGGGTTCGACGACGTCGCCCATTAGTTTGGTGAACAGGTCGTCGGCCTCGTCGAGTTCGGAGACTTTTACGCGGAGCAGCGAGCGGACATTGGCGTCGAGGGTGGTTTCCCACAGCTGATCGGGGTTCATTTCGCCGAGGCCCTTGTAGCGCTGCATGGTGATGCCCTTGCGGCCGGCGGCGAAGACGGCCTCGAGCAGGTTGGTCGGTCCGTAGATCGCGGTATCGGCGTCCTTGCGGCGGAGCTTGGCGGGCTTGGCGTAGATTTCCTGGAGGTGTTCGGCCTTCTTGTCAAGGCGGAGCGCGTCCGCTGAGGCGATGAGTTTGCCGTCGAGCGTCCAGCTTTCCTTGACGCCGCGCACCTCGCGGCTGAAGGCGAGGCCGCCATCGGAGGTGGGAGCGCCTTGCCAGCCGCGCTCGGTCTCTTCGGAAATCGCATCGAGCCTGCGGGCGATATAGGCGGCGGCACCCGCGGCATTGGCGCTGTTGGAGAGCACTTCCGGATTGAGCGCGCCGGCGATCGCCGCCTGCTCGATCACGGCGCGCGAATAGCGCGAATGCAGCGCATCGAGTGCCGCCCTGATCGACAGCGCCTCCTCGACGATGGCGCGAAGGTCAGCACCACCGCGCTCGCTGCCGTTGGCGAGTGCGAGCGTCGAGCCTTCAAGGCCGGCTTCGATCAGATAGTTCTCCAGCGCCTTCGCATCCTTGAGATATTGCTCGGACGAGCCGCGCTTCACCTTGTAGAGCGGTGGCTGGGCGATATAGAGGTGGCCGCGCTCGATCACCTGGGGCATCTGGCGGTAGAAGAAGGTGAGCAGCAGCGTGCGGATATGGGCGCCGTCCACGTCGGCGTCGGTCATGATGATGATCTTGTGATAGCGCAGTTTCTCGATATTGAATTCCTCGCGGCCGATGCCGGTGCCGAGCGCGGTGATCAGCGTGCCGATCTCGGCTGAGGACAGCATCTTGTCGAAGCGGGCGCGCTCGACATTGAGGATCTTGCCGCGCAAGGGCAGCACCGCCTGGTTCTCGCGGTTCCTTGCCTGCTTGGCGGAGCCGCCGGCCGAATCGCCCTCGACGATGAAGATTTCGGTCTGGGCGGGATCGCGGTTCTGGCATTCGGCGAGCTTGCCGGGAAGGCCCGCCATGTCGAGGGCGCCCTTGCGCCTGGTGAGATCGCGGGCCTTGCGGGCGGCCTCGCGGGCGGCGGCGGCTTCGACGACCTTGCCGACAATCTTCCTGGCTTCGCTCGGATGCTCTTCAAACCAGGCGCCCAGCTGTTCATTGATCAGATTCTCCACCACCGGGCGGACTTCCGAGGAGACCAGCTTGTCCTTGGTCTGCGATGAAAATTTCGGGTCCGGCACTTTCACCGACAGCACGCAGGTGAGTGCCTCGCGGGCGTCATCGCCGGTCAAGGCCACTTTCTCCTTTTTGGCGATGCCGCTGTTGTTGGCATAATTGTTGACGACGCGGGTAAGCGCGCCGCGGAAACCGGCGAGATGGGTGCCGCCGTCGCGTTGGGGAATGTTGTTGGTGAAGCACAGGACATTCTCGTGATAGCTGTCGTTCCACCACAGGGCGCAGTCGACGGTAATGCCATCTCTTTCGCCGTGGATCATGATGGGCTGGGCGAGGACCGCCTGCTTGGTGCGGTCGAGGTAACGGACGAACGCGGCAATGCCGCCTTCATAAAAAAGTTCGGCTTCCTTGGCTTCCACACCGCGCCGGTCGGCGAGCAGAATGCGCACGCCGGTATTGAGAAAGGCCAGTTCGCGTAGGCGGTGTTCCAGCGTGGCGAAATCGAATTCGGTCTTGGTGAAGGTTTCGGTCGAGGGCAGGAAGGTCACCTCGGTGCCGCGCTTGTCCGGGGCATCGCCCACAACGCCTAGCGGTGCGTCGGCATCGCCATGGCTGAAGCTCATGAAATGCTCCTTGCCATCGCGGAAGATGGTGAGCTTCAGCTTGGCCGAGAGCGCATTCACAACCGAGACGCCGACACCGTGCAGGCCACCCGAAACCTTGTAGGAATTCTGGTCGAATTTTCCCCCGGCATGGAGCTGGGTCATGATGACTTCGGCCGCCGAGACGCCTTCATCGTGCATGCCGGTGGGAATGCCGCGGCCATTGTCGGTGACGGTGCACGAGCCGTCGGCATTGAGCGTCACCGTCACCCGGTCGGCGTAGCCGGCGAGCGTTTCGTCGATGGCGTTGTCGACGACTTCATAGACCATGTGATGCAGGCCCGAGCCATCGTCGGTATCGCCGATATACATGCCGGGGCGCTTCCTGACCGCATCGAGGCCTTTAAGAACCTTGATCGCGTCGGCGCCATAGTCGTCGGCGCCATTCTTCTTGTCGTCTTCGCTCATGAATTTCCCGCCACTTCCGCAATCGCTCCGGCTTCCACATGGAAGACCGCCGCACTATGTCCCAGGCCGTCGAACAGTCCGGCATCGGTGCCGGTCATCCACGCCTGGCAACCAAGCTCGCCCAGGGCCACGAACAGGGCCTCGCGCCTGGCCCGGTCGAGATGGGCCGCCACCTCGTCGAGAAGCAGTACCGGCGCCATGCCGGCGCCCTCCTTCACAGCACGGGCCTGGGCCAGGATCAAGGCAATCAGCAGGGCTTTTTGCTCGCCCGTCGAACACAGTTCCGCCGCCATGGATTTGGGTCCGTGAACCACCGCAAGATCGCTCCTGTGGGGACCGCGAAGCGTCCGCCCGGCTGCCCGGTCGAGCCTTCGCGAATCGGCCAGCAGTCTACGATATTCATCCTCCGCGCGCACCGCCGGCATTGCCGAAAGCAGGGTTTCAACGTCTCCTTCGACGCGAATTTCACCCCAGGGGAATTGGCTGGTGGCGCGAGTTTCATCGATATGGCGTTGCAAGGATTGGGTTGCCATGAGGCGGGCCGCCGCAATGGCGACCGCCGCCTCCGCCATGTGGGCCTCGAGGCTAGCCAGCCACGCCGTGTCGGCGCGCGGCTCTTCGAGCAACAGGTTGCGCTCGCGCATGACTTTCTCGAAAACCAGCACCCGCGCGCCGTGCTCGGGATCGAAGGCGGCGACCAGGCGGTCGAGAAAGCGGCGGCGGTCCGAGGCGGGTCCGGCGAACAGCCGGTCCATGGCGGGCGTCAGCCACAAGACGCGCATATGCTGGCCGAGGGCGCCCGAACTTTTCTGCACATGGCCGTCAATCACCACCAGCCGGCTCTGGGTGCCGGCCTCGCCGTCGGGCCTCGCAGTCCATCCGGTGCCAAGCGAGATCGGCCCCTGCGCGGTTGTCAGCTCCGCCGCAATGGCCCAGGCGCCGCCGCCGCCATGGCGGGCGAGTTCATCGAAACCGGCACCCCGCAAGCCCCGGCCTGGGGCCAGCAGCGAAATAGCCTCCAGCAGATTGGTCTTGCCGGCGCCATTGGGACCGCTGAGCGCCACAGCTGAGGCCGCGACATCAAGCCGGAGCCCGGCATAGTTGCGAAAGTCCGTGAGCGTCAGGCGGGTGAGAGCCAGCGTTGGAGATATGGTCACCAACCCAGAATTACACCCGCATCGGCATCAGGACATAGAGCGCCTGCTCGTCGCCTGGATCGCGGATGATGGTGGGCGATCCGGCATCGGCCAGATTGAACAGCATGGATGCCGATTTGATTTGCCCCGCCACGTCGAGCAGGTAGCGCGAGTTGAAGCCGATGTCGATGGGCTCGGAATCATAGGAACAGGCGATTTCCTCCTCGGCCGAGCCAGAATCCGGATTGTTCACCGTCAGCATCAGCTTGCCCGGAGCGATGTTGAGTTTCACCGCCCGGCCCTTTTCCATCGAAATGGTGGAGACCCGGTCGACCGCGTCGGAGAAGATCCGGGTGTCGACGTCGAGCACCTTGTCATTGTGGCGCGGGATCACCCGCTCATAATCGGGGAAGGTGCCGTCGATGAGTTTGGAGGTGAGCACCAGATTGCCGGCGGCGAAACGGATTTTGGTGGCGGACAGCGCCACCTCGACATCGTCCTCGATCCCCTCGATGAGCTTGACCACTTCCAGCACGGTCTTGCGCGGCACGATGACGCCGGGCATCCCCTTGGCGCCGTCGGGCCTGGCGATCTGCGCCTGGGCCAGCCGGTGGCCATCGGTGGCGACGGCGCGCAGCAGGGTGCCGTTCACCGCCTCGTGCAGATAGATGCCGTTGAGATAATAGCGGGTCTCCTCGGTCGAAATGGCAAAGCGGGTCTTCTCGATCAAACCCTTGAGATCGCTGGCCGCAATGGTGAAGCTATTGCCCATTTCGCCCGATGTCAGGTCGGGAAAATCCTCGGGCGGCAGCGCCTGCAGCGCAAAGCGCGAGCGCCCGGCGAAGATCGAGACGCGGCCATGGTCGGGACCCTGTTCGAGTTCGAGCTGGGCGCCGTCGGGAAGCTTGCGCACGATGTCGTAGAGCATGTGGGCGGGAACCGTGGTGGCGCCGTCACGCGCCACCAGGGCGGGCGCGCTTTCGACGATCTCCAGATCGAGATCGGTGGCGGTGAGCTTCAGCTGTCCGCCCGCCGCCTGGACCAGGACATTCGACAGGATGGGAATGGTGTTGCGCCGCTCGACCACGCTCTGCACATGGTTGAGCGCCTTGAGAAAGGCCGACCGTTCAATCGTCGCACGCATAACCGGATGTTCCCCTCGTATCTTCCCGGCAAAGAGAACCGGGCCGGAGACATTGGCGCGGTTGGCCGCGGCTTTCAAGCCCTGTGGATAAGCCGGTGGCGGGTTAGCGTGACATGCCACATATGACCCGCCGCCGCGATGCCTGTGATGAGCCTGACTGCTCGACCCCCAAAGCAGACAATCGGTCTGCGACGCGATTGACCCTGAGCGGATGTTCGCGACACCCTCACCGCGATGCCAAGAGCCGCATCGCCTCCTCGCCGCTCCGGGCGTCATCTAATTGATGGCTCGACTGTCGACTTTTGGACCTCGGCTAGATCAGGCACTCGATTAGAAATGGCCCGCGGCGCTTGAGCGCCGAGCCAAGAATGTCGGAAAACTCCTCGCAGCTTCGGGCGGAGGCAGCATCGACGCCCATGCCATGCGCAAGGTGCACCCAGTCCGGCGCGGGATCGGTGAGGCTCATCATCCGCGTGGCATTGCGGCCGATATCGGTGACCCCGAGATTTCTCATCTCGGCGAGGAGAATCGCATAGGCCCGGTTTGCCAGGACGATCGTCAGGACGTCCAGGTTCTCGCGGGCCTCGGTCCACAGTCCCTGCAGGGTATAAAGGCCGCTGCCATCGGACTGGAGGGTGATCACCTTGCGATCCGGGCATGCAATCGCCGCGCCGACCGACAGCGGGATGCCGATCCCGATCGAGCCGCCCGTTACGGAGAGGAGATCATGCGGCGGCGCTTGTTCGGAGAAACCGGTGAAGCGTCTCCCGGTGATGCTGCTCTCGTTGCACACGATCGTGCCCTCCGGCAGCTGCCGGGCGAGGATCGCGGAAACAGCGTCGCCGGTTAGTTGGCCCCGCGGCGCAGAGGCATCGGGAAAGGTCCCGGCGACGAGCGTGATCGCCTTGGTCGCGTCCAGTTCGCCGGCGAGTGCTTCCAGCGCGCCGACAAGATCGTCGGCGCGGCCCGCAAGGGTGAGGACGACGCAGCCCTCCCTGACGAGGCGGGCCGGCTTTCCCGGATAGGCGAAGAAAGCGACCGGCTCCGGGGCCCCGATGAGGACGAGGAGGTCGATGTCGCGGAGGGTCTCGATCGCCAGATCGATGGCATAGGGGATCTGCTTCGCCGTCGTCCGCCCGCGGCCTCTTGCCACGCGGGCCGGCAATACTTCCGCGAAGACCTGTCCGTCACCCGCCGCGGCGATGCGCCCGGCCGGCTCGATCCCGCGCTCAAGGGCGGCATCGCCGCCAACGAGGAGGCCGAAGCGGCCGTTGTGCCGCCGGACGGCCTCGGCGACGGAGCGGATGGTTTCCATTGGCGGCATCGGCTTCGGAGGCAAGACGACGGGCGCTATGGGTGCAGGCTGAAACGCGTTCCATGCCGAGTCGGCGGGCAGGATAAGGGTGGCGACACCCGGAAGCGTGCAGGCCGCCAGATAGGCGTCGCTGACGGCCTCGCCGACCGCATCGGCCGACGTCACGCGACCCACCCAGTCCGACATCGGCCTGGCAATGCTCTCGATGTCGGTGGTCAGCGGAGCATCGTATTGCAGGTGATAGGAGGCGTGATCTCCGACGATGTTGAGGATCGGGCTATGGGCGCGCCGTGCGTTGTGAAGGTTCGCGAGACCGTTGGCGAGACCGGGGCCGGTATGCAGCAAGGTCGCCGCCGGCCGTCGCGCCATGCGCGCATAACCGTCGGCCGCGCCGGTGACCACGCCCTCGAACAGACCGAGCACGCAACGCATCGCAGGCTTTCGATCCAGCGCGGCGACAAAATGCATCTCGGAGGTGCCGGGATTGGCAAAGCAGACATCGACACCGTTGGCGAGAAGCACGTCGCACAGCCTCACAGCCCCATCATCGTCCAATCCCCGCCCCGGGCGCATCCCCATCAAAGTTACATCACATCGGCATAGATTGCGCAATCTGCTCCGACGCCTCGCGCGACTGGGTTTGG
>CAVWHD010000017.1:0-11409 GCA_963754675.1 uncultured Alphaproteobacteria bacterium
AGCTGACATGTTGCAGATCTTCAGCCGCTCCACCAAGAACGCCAGGCGCATCCTGCAGATCGGCTTCGTCACCAAGGATGCCTCGATCGGCGCCCAGCTCAAGAATTTCGTGGCCGAGCGCGACGGCGTCGACATGCGGCTCATTCAGAGTTCGGCGGTGACCGCCGGGTCTCCAATCAGCGGCATCAGCGTGTTCGTCTACGATCTCGATCCATCGAGTGAAGCCTCGCTGAAGGATTTCAATCAATTCATGCTCAGGCGGCCCCCGGAGATTCCGGTTATTGTCCTGTCGCCGGCCATCGATGATGAAATGGTGCGCTGGTTCCTCCGCCTCAAGGTCAGCGACTGGGTCAAAACACCGCTGAGCCCCGGCGAGCTGATCGCGGCTTGCGGACGGGTGATCAGCATCGCGAGTGCCGGCAAGCAGGAAGTGAAGTGTCTCACTTTCGTCGGCGCCAGGGGTGGTGTGGGAACGACGACCATCGCGCTCCACGCCGCGCTGATTGCCGCGGCCAAGGCAGCCCCGGCAATCACCACCTGTCTGGTCGATCTCGATCTGGTTTCCGGCGCCTGCGCCGACTATCTCGATCTCAGCGCCAATTGGCAGATAGACGAACTCACCGCCGATCCAGCCCGCCTCGACGGCCACATGCTCGATTTGATGACGGTGCCCCATGCCAGCGGCATTGCTGTTCTGTCGACCCACCGCAAAGCCAGTGAACGTTTCACTTTCAATGAAGACGTTGTCACCCGGGCGCTCGATGTCGCCTCGCAGAAATATCAGAACCTGGTCGTCGATCTGCCGCGCCACGCCGAGAGCTGGAGCGAAGGCGTATTGCTCGGTTCGAGCCAGGTCTACGTGGTGACCGACTTCTCGGTGCCCGGGCTCAAGTCGGCGCGCCGGTTGATCAACGACATCACCGAGCAGTCCGGCGGAGACGTCAAGCCGAAAGCCATTGTCAATAAATATGTCAGATCGCTGTTCGGCTCCGGCCTTTCGGCCAGCGAAGTGAAGGATCTGCTGCGCGGCGACTTGGCCGGGTATGTCAACGCAAACGGCAAGCTGGTGAGTGAAGCCATCAATCGCGGCATTCCGACAACCGCCATCAAAGCCCGCAATTCGGTCATCACCGACCTCAGGAAGATTCTTGGACAATGACAGTGATAGGTTCATCAGATGGCGTTTAGCCGGTTCTCCATGCGCAGACCCCACACCCCGGCGGCCAGCGCCCCGCGCAAGCCGGAACCGCTGATTGCGCTGCCGGCCACCGCCAAGTCGGCCCCTGCCCGCCTGGCGCAGACGGCGGAAACGATCGACCTTCATCAGCGCCTGCTGGATTCGAAGCTCAGCATTCACCGCCGGCTGATCGATGAAATCAATCTCGCCTCCGTCGACAAGATTCCCGAGAAGGAGCTGCGCCCGCAGATCCACGACCTGGTCGCCCAGCATGTGGCCAATGAGCGGATCGCGCTCAATGCCCAGGAACTGGCGAAATTCGTCGACGATATTCTCCACGAGATGACCGGCCTCGGCCCGATCGAGCCGCTGCTCAAGGATGAGACGATCAACGACATTCTCATCAACACCCACGCCCAGGTCTATATCGAACGGTTTGGCCGCCTCGAGCTGTCGAATGCCCGGTTCAAGGACGAAGCCCATCTTCTCCGCATCATCAACAAGATCGTCTCGACCGTCGGCCGCCGCGTCGACGAAAGTCAGCCGATGTGCGATGCCCGCCTGCTCGACGGCTCGCGCGTCAACGTGGCCATCAAGCCGGTGGCGGTCGACGGTCCGCTGGTGTCAATCCGCAAATTCTCGAAAAAGCCCCTGTCGATGGAGCGCCTGGTCGAGTCCACCAGCATCAGCCGGGAAATGGCGGCGTTGCTGGCGATCGCCGTGGCCGGGCGGGTGACCATGATGGTCTCCGGCGGCACCGGCTCCGGCAAGACGACGATGCTGAACGCCCTTTCGTCTTTCATTTCCGATGAGGAGCGCCTCATCACCATCGAAGACGCGGCCGAATTGCAGTTGCAGCAGCCCCATGTTGGCAGAATGGAAACCCGCCCGCCAAACCTCGAAGGCAAAGGCGAAATCCGCCAGCGCGAGTTGCTCAAGAACGCGCTCCGCATGCGCCCCGACCGGATCATCGTCGGCGAGTGCCGTGGCGAGGAAGCCTTCGACATGCTGCAGGCCATGAATACCGGCCATGAGGGCTCGATGACGACGATCCATGCCAACACCACGCGTGATTCCTTGTCGCGGCTTGAACAGATGATCGGCATGGCGGGCTATCCCATGACTATCCAAAGTATCAGGTCGCAAATCGCCGCCGCCATCCGCGTCGTCGTCCAGCTTTCACGCCTGAGCGACGGCCGCCGCCGGGTCGTCGCCATCAGCGAGATCACCGGAATCGAAGGCGATGTCATTCAGATGCAGGAAATATTCCGCTTCAACCGGGTCTCGACCGGCGAAGACGGAACCGTCCACGGCCACTATCAGGCAACCGGGCTCAGGCCGAAGTTTCTCACCGAGCTTGCCTCGCGCGGCCTGACGGTTCCGGCGGGTTATTTCGATCCATCAAAGCAGCTGTAGGAAAATGGATACAACCACCTTCATCCGCATTACCTTCTATGTCTGCTCGGCGGTAGCCGCCATCTTTCTGGTGGAAGCGATTTATCTTGCGCTTGCGGCGCCGATCCGCCGCAAGCACAGCATCAATCGGCGGCTGAAGACTTAAAGCGACGGTATTGCCGGCGAACAGATACTCCTTACGATGCGGGCCGAGCGTGGAATCTTTGGCGATAGCCTTGAGTTCTTCGGCCCGTTGCGGCGCCTGCTGGTGCAGTCGGGTCTGCGTATTACCTTGACGCGGTTCGTGTTCATGCTGCTTCTCATGTTTGCCATTGTGTTTTCCGGCATGAGATTGCTGACCGCTTTCCCACTGGCCATCTGCTTTGCCGCAGCTGCCGTCGCAGGCCTCCTGTTGCCCTTGCAGATCGTCAAATTCATCCGCTCGCGCCGGCAATACACATTCACGACCCAACTCCCGGAGGCTCTCGATGTCGTGGTGCGCAGCTTGCGCAGTGGCCATCCGGTGCAAGTCGCGTTTTCGATGGTGGGCCGCGAGATGCAGGATCCGATCGGCAGCGAATTCGGCATAACCATCGACGAGATGACTTATGGCCACGACATGACTCAAGCCCTCAACAATCTGGCTGACCGGGTTGGCGTGGCCGATCTGTCTCTGTTGGTGACCGCGGTCGGCCTGCAGAACAAGTCGGGCGGCAATCTGAGCGAAGTATTGTCAAATCTCTCCAAGGTGCTTCGCGACCGCTTTCAGCTCAGACGGAAAGTGCGATCGCTTTCCTCCGAAGGACGATTCTCGGCCTGGGGCTTGGCCATTTTGCCGGTCATAATTGCCGGGGCGATCTTCGTGCAGAATCCGGGCTACTATCTGGACGTTTGGGATCACCCGTCCTTTTTGCCGAGCATGTATGCCCTGCTGGGCTGGGCGGTCATCGGAAATATCATCATGTTCAAAATGATCAACTTCAAATACTGAGGCCGGAAACATGGACAGATTCATTTCCGGACTGGCTGGGCAGGGAAGCCTCCTCTTCTACTGCTTCGTGTTCCTCAGCGTTGCCCTGTTTTCGGTGGCTCTCGGCACCTTGACAAGCAACTGGCTCGATATCCGCAGACGCGCGGCCGGCGGCGGCAAGTTGAACGCAATGCAGGGCAGTGCCGGTTCGAAGGACTTGCTGACCGGCGCCACGGGCAGTTTTGGCGCGCTGGAAGGCCTCTTGCCCAAGTCCGAGGCCGATAAATCCGAGCTGCGGCGGTTCCTCAACATGGCCGGATACTATGGTGCGGCCACGCCGGTCTTCTATCAGCTCCTCCGCATTGTCCTCGCCGTGGTCTTTGGCGTTGCCACGGCGTTCTTTCAAAGCCGCCTGTTTCCCAACCACCCATTCTACATCATTGTCATTGCCAGTCTGGTGGTGTCATTCCTTGGTTATATGTTGCCGCAGTCGCTGGTCAGCATCCGCCGCGACCGCCTGTGCACCGAGCACCGCCAGGGATTTCCCGACTTCCTTGACCTTCTGGTGATCTGTGTCGAAGCCGGCATCGGCATCGATGGCGCCATGGAGCGGGTCGGACGTGACTTGGGCAAGAGCTACCCCTCGCTCGGCAAGAATCTGGGTTTCATGACCCTTGAAATGCGTGCCGGGCGCTCCACCCGGGAGGCCCTGGACAATCTTGGCGCCCGGCTTGGCATCGACGAAGCCCGGGCTTTTGCGCGGCTTATCCAGCAATCCGAAGAGCTGGGATCGAGCCTGGTGCAGTCTCTGCGCGTTTACAGCGACGAAATGCGGGCCAAACGTCTGGCCAAGGCGGAAGAAAAGGCAATGTCACTGCCGGCGAAATTGGTGATTCCGCTTGGCTTGTTCATATTTCCTGTCATTCTGGGTGTAACCCTGATGCCGGTGGCCTTAAAACTCTATAGAGCACTGGGGATATAAAAAAGGGGGCGTAAAATGTCGAAGATAAGCAGGGCGTTAGGTGGAACGATAGCGCTGGCGGCGGTTTGCATGGTGTTGGCGGGATGCCAGCCCTCTGCCGAAAACCGTCTGCTGAGTGAATCCGGCCTGACCATGGAAGATCCGAAGTATTACCCTTCCGACGACTATATCCGGATGGGCAAGGTCCATTTCAGGAATGGCGACTACGGCGAGGCTGAACTGAAGTTCAGGAAAGCCGTTGAAGTGACCCCCAAGGACGCCGAGGCCTGGCTCGGGCTTGCCGCTTCATATGACCAATTGCGGCGTTTCGATCTCGCCGACAAGGCCTATGAGCGCACTCTGCAGTTGGCTTCGAACAATGCGATTATTCTGAACAATGCTGGCTACTCGTTATTGATGCGCGGCGACATTGCCGGCGCCCGCCGCATGCTGCTGCGCGCTCACGAGCTCGATCCGGACAATCCCTACATCAACAACAATATCAAATTGCTGGGTGAGAGCAAGAAAGCCGTCAAGCGGGTGTAATCGTGGCACGCAAGCCAAGCCGGGGCGCCGAAATAGGCCGCATCATGTTGTGGTCCGGACTGTCGAATCTGGCGCTGCTTTCGGTATTCCTGGCGGCCCAGAGCAACGACATCGGAATGCTGCTGCGCCAACAGGCAGAACTGCTGGGCTTCCAGTTTCCGGCTGCCTTGAGCGGTGAACCCATGAAGTCCTCGCTCAATCTATCGCAACATTTTCAAGCGGCGGATGACCAGTCCCGCCACGATGGGAAGGGACCGCTCCGCGTGACAATGGTTGCCGAAGCAGCGGCGGTGGGGCCATTCCCGGAAGATGTCGATGCCAGTGCGGATTCGGGTTTGAGTTCAACAGTGCAGCTTTCAAACCGGGTTACCACTGAGGAAACCCTGGGTTTGCGGGCGGCTCCTATCCTGCGCAAGAACCCGGCAAGCGGGAAACTTGAAATCGGCAATTTCGAGCCCTTGGCGCTGAGCGGCGATTCGGAAGAGTGCGTCAATATGGGCTACTCGATGTTGGGCGACGTTAATTCTTCCAGCCGACCTGCTCGACATCATGGTCGCATCCGATGAAATTACCATTTCCAAGATTTGCACGGCAAACGGCTCGATCTTGATCACCTGCCGCAATGGCCAGATCTCGGTGAGCCCCCGGCGCTCCCGCCCCGACGACCAGTGTCCGCGCGGCAGTTGATAGTGAAATTCGACCCGTTTGAGCCGGTCTTGATGTCGAGCCGAGGCTGCGTCGGCGGAGCAATTGGATTGGCCCATGCGACTTGACCACTGTGAAATTGTCATCAATGTATTTTGCAATAGGAACTTGCGCCGCGATTTGACCTCGATCGAATCGCTCCAACAATCCAGGAATTTTTAAGACACAAAGCTCTTCGAACTTATTGATGTCAGCGACTACCCGGTGTTGCTGCGACTCGTTGAGCAAAGCCAGCATGTTGTTGTTGTTCAACGCGGTCGGAGCCGCTTGTTTTGTCCAGAAGTAAAAACTCAGAAAACCTGGCAAAGTATAGAAAGCCGAACAGTTTGATAGTTCATCAGTGGCCCAATGATAAGTCTCCACGTCGACTCTATCGGCTCGCACCAGCATTGAGCCCGGCAAATTGAGAGGAATCAAGTTCTGATAGTGGCGGAAACTATGCCAAGTTTGCGTCCCCAGAACTATGACCGCGGCGAGTGCCATTGGTATGGACAAACCACGCCTATTGGCAATTATCCCGCTGTTGCTCTCGTCCCGCCCCTGCGAGCGAGCCCGCGGCCCATTCACATAGGCTAGCCCATCGTGAAGCAGCACTGGCGCAAGTGTCATGGGCAAAAGGCTTGCGAGTATTGTTTGGCCACCTGCCACCGGAAACGCATACAATGACAAGTAGCCCGCCATTAACGCCACGATGCTCCGCAAGAGCGGCTGTTTTTCTGAAACTGCTGCGGGCGGAACTGCGAGCAGCCAGACGAATGGCGCCAATATTTCGAACGAGAGTTGCGGAACTAGCTCCCAGGGCTCTCCAACAATTGCGGATAAAATGAACAAAGCCATCGCGGCGGATCCGATGGTCAATTTTACAATACCTACGGCGAGTTCTACGAGGTTTTGCTCCTTGGCATACCAAATCGCAGCGACATAAAGTGTCGCTGTTATTGCCGAGCCGCAGGCGACAACCGGCCCTGCAAATGCAAATTTCATTGGAATGTACCAACCCTGTAACCGCCCGAGGTTTTCAAGAGCGACCGCGTTGAGTATCTCGTTTGCCGTCGTTCCGTTGAGCCACACGATTGCTATTGAAGCCAACGCCGTTAACAGAAAGCTGATCAGCGCATAAAGCCAATGACGTAGCTTGAGTATCTCCGGGACATCACATGTGAGCCAAACAAGCGTGCAGGCAACAATTATTGAGGTCGAATACGCACAGTATTCGGCGGCCCAAGAAAACTCAAATAGTGGCAGCATGAGCACAATTGGCATGCCTAACCCCGCCACAAGGAGTAATCCCTGTAGAACCTGCAGCAGTGGATTTTTATTGCTCGCTCGAAGCGCTCCAACTAGCAGGGGGAGAACGACGAACGCCGCAAGATTGATTTTTGTAAGTAACAGCCCGGCACAAATAAATCCAACTATCGGAAGATGAAAGGTTTTGATTTGCTGCTCAATCCCGCAGAGAACATGCAATAGTAAGATGACGAGGAAGAATGCTAGCTCTTGAGGGTGCAAGGGAGAGTGCGTCAGCGGCTTGAGAACAAATAGGGCTACTAGAAATGTGCAAACGCCCGCAAGTGAGGAACGAGTGATGCGAAAGCCAAGCGCGGCTAGAGCCACGCTGATGGCCAGCCAAAATGCAGCGGAAATGGCTCGCCCCGCGTCGTGAGTCAGTGGAACATGCATCACACTGAACAACGGCAAAATACATTCGTAGTAAAATGGTCCATATAGTGCGAACACGTCATGATAGAGTGCGCGACCCTGCAAGAGATCGCGAAAACTGATCATCAGAGCACCTTGATCGTCGAATGTTTGAACTTCACTGAACGTTTCGAAAAAAATGTAAGGCAGAGCGAGGACGGCCAACAACAAGATGGGCTTCATAGGGTTCAGCTCTCTGCTGCCAGCTCGCTTGGGTTGGGGCCCCAGTACTAAGCGCTCATAGTAGGAGTTCAAGCGCGAGAGATTAGTTGGGGCCCATGGGTTGGGCAAGCCGTGATCCTGTCGGCCCATGAATTAACTTGCTCACCGGTGTGGTTGGTCCGGCATCAATTTGCCGGTTCGCCTGGCAGCGCACTGGGCCCGTACTCCAGGAACATTCAATCATATATTAATGTTAACACCGCAGTATCCAGTCGGGGCAGCCTACGCCTATTGATTTGCCATTTTTCAATACCGCCATCCGGATCTGAGAGCCAGATGGTACTGTTTTTGCTATACACTTTCGGTAAAGTAACCGGGAACACCGTGAAATTGGCACAGCGGCCACTATCTGTGAAACGTCAGGCATCGATTGACCGGATTCCGGCCAAAGCCGGAGCGCGAACGGCGGTAATTTCGCTTGTGACCCCCGTTTTAACGAAGAAGCCGCAATCCCAATCTTTCTCGAGGCGGTGACGCCCCATCTTGAGCGCATTGGGCGTCTCCCTGGAACTGACCAAGGCTACGAGATCCTCTTCGTGAATGACGGTAGCCGCGACGGCACAGAGGCGGCAATCATCGCCGCCGCGCGTGGCAACCGGAACATCAAGCTGCTCAACCTTTCCCGCAATTTCGGCAAGGAGGCAGCACTGGCGGCGGGCCTTGCCCATGCCTCCGGCCGGGCCGTGGTTCCGATCGATGTCGATATGCAGGATCCACCGGAACTGCTCGAAAAGATGGCGCTCATGTGGAAAGAAGGCGCCAAGATCGTCAACGCCAAGCGCGTCGACCGCAGCTCCGATTCCTGGCTCAAGCGCCAGACCTCCGGCTGGTTCTACCGCGTCTACAACAGCCTGGCGGAGCAGCCTATTTCCGCCAATGTCGGAGATTTCCGCCTGCTCGACCGTGAGGTCGTTGAAGTGCTGAAGGGCCTGAACGAGCACAGCCGCTTCAGCAAGGGCCTGTTCTCCTGGGTCGGCTTCACGACCGCCACCGTCGAGTACGAACGGCCGCTCCGCGCCGCCGGCACGACCAAATGGCCCTATGGCCGCCTGTGGGGCCTCGCCGTCGACGGCATCGTCGCCTCGACCACCATTCCGCTCCGCATCGCAACCTGGCTGGGCTTGCTGCTCGGGCTTCTTTCGGCCGTCTACGCGCTATACATCGTCATCCATACGCTGATGGTTGGCCCCGATGTTCCGGGCTACGCCTCTCTGATGGCGGTCGTGTTGTTCTTTGGCAGCATCAACCTGATTTCGGTCGGCATTCTCGGTGAATATGTCGGACGCATCGCCCGCGAAGTCCGCGGCCGGCCAAACTACATCGTGGAATCGAAGGTGGGATTCGAGCCATGAGCCACTGGACGTTACAAGCCTCCCGCTTTGCCGGCGTGGGCCTGCTGGCCACCCTCGTCCATGTGTCCGTGGCCTACCTCGCGAGCCTGCTTCCAGGCATGAACCCATTCGCCGCCAATCTGATCGGCTTCGCCTGCGCCTTCTGGATATCCTATCTCAGCAATTTCTACTGGACCTTCGGCAAGCGCAATGATCATGCCATGCATTTGCGGCGCTTCTTCATCACATCCGCCCTGTGCTTTCTGCTGTCGAATGGCATCGTATTCACCGTAACCACCCTGCTGCAACAACCATTCGCGATTTCCCTGTTGGCGATCGCCATCCTGATACCACCGCTGAGTTTTGCCCTGGCGAAGTTCTGGGCGTTCACGGACGCTCCAAATGTACTGCCGTCATGATTGACAGGCGCGGAAAATTTGCCAGCGACAGCCTGCCTGCCCCCCAGCCGGACAGCGCCAACAGTGCCTCACCAGTGAGTGTGCGCTCGCTTTCCGGAATATTGAAACTGCCTTTCCTGCTTTATGGAATCTACCTCTTCTGCGCCGGCATAAGCATGTATCTCACAGGGGTCTTCATGGTCCTGCCGCGCTATGTTCTCGGCTACTACCAACAGTTGACTGGGATCAGCGAGTGGCTTGTCTGGTACAGCGGCATTCCTCTTGTTCTTGGGTTGGTGTTCGCGCTGTTCGATCTGCTTGTTCTGTTCGATAGCAAACGTTCTCCGCAGGGGCTGACGACCAGGGCCATAACGGATGACAAAGTAACAGTGGCGCTGACGGCCTATAATGACGAGGAAAGCATTGCCGCCGCCGTGGATGACTTTCTGGCCCATCCCATGGTCCGCAGGGTGATCGTTGTTAGCAACAATAGCACCGACAAGACGCTCGAACTGGCAGCGGGAGCCGGAGCAATCGCCCTCGATGAAACGGAGCAGGGCTATGGCCACTGCGTGTTCCGCTGTCTTTCCGAAGCGGCCAAGTATGAGGATACCGAAATTGTCGTGCTATGCGAAGGCGACCGGACGTTCCGCTCGATCGACATCGACAAGCTTCTCAGCTACGCCCCCCATGCCGACATCGTCAACGGTACAAGAATCGTCGAGACCCTGAGAGAACGCCACACGCAACTCACCACTTTCATGTTCTATGGCAACCTTTTCGTCGCCAAATTGCTTGAAGCCAAGCATTTGGGCGCCGGCACCGTCACTGATCTCGGCTCCACTTACAAGCTTTGCCGGCGCACGGCGCTCGTCGAACTGCTCCCCAAGCTCGACAAATCCATCAATTTGGAATTCAACGCCCATTTCATCGACAGTGCCCTCGGCGGCAATCTGACTTTCGTCGAATGCCCAGTCACCTTTTATGCCAGGGTCGGCCAGAGCAAGGGCGGCAACGTGAACAATCGGCGAGCCTTCGGCGTCGGCCTGCGAATGATGTGGGGCATAACCTTTGGTTGGAGCCGTGGTTGATGAGCGATGGCTATCACGGATCCCGCTTCACGCCCGATCCCCGGCGCGATGTCCTGTGGAAAACCCTGTGGCGGGCCTATTTCCAAAAGCGCATTCCCGCCGATGCCTGCGTCCTCGATTTGGGCTGTGGCTATGGCGAGTTCATCAACAACGTGACCGCCCGCCGCCGCATCGGCATCGATCGCTGGGACGGCATCCGCCAGCACTTGCATCCCGATGTCGAAGCGATCGTTGCCGACGTTACCGATCTGTCCGGAATTGCCGATGGCTCAGTCGATTTTGCCTTTGCCAGCAATCTGTTCGAGCACCTCACCCACGACCAGTCTCGCCAAGACGCTGGAGCCAACTGCGGACAAAGCTATCGCCAGACGGCACGCTGACAATCCTGCAGCCCAACTACCGCTATGCCTATCGCGAGTATTTCGACGACTATACCCATGTCTCGATTTATTCAACGTCAGCCTGCCGGACTTTCTTGATATCCAACGACTATGAGTTCTCGACGTCAAACCAAAATTCCTGCCGCTGACCATCAAATCGCGGCTGCCCGTATGGCCGGCACTGATCCGGCTCTACCTTGCCTTGCCAGTGAAGCCGTTTGGCAAGCAAATGCTCGTGACCGCCAAGCCACGGAAGGTCTGATCGCATGTCGGCGATCAGATACCGCGCCGTCGGTCTGGTCGCGCTTGGGCCAGCAACTGCCATCTGCCGCGGCAGTCTCGGGCCTGCTGGTCATGATCGTCTTTCTGCTCAAGAACCTGGTGGAGTGGTTGATGAACATGGCCCGCGCCATCGCCGCTCCCTACCAGCTCGACTATGGCGAGGGCATCGTCTGGCAGCAGGCCAAAATGATCATGAGCGGCAATGCTTATGGCGATATCAACCAGGTTCCACATATCGTTTTTCACTATCCCC
>CAVWHD010000018.1:0-341355 GCA_963754675.1 uncultured Alphaproteobacteria bacterium
TTCGCTTTGAATCGTGACCCCAGTTTCGCGGCCAATAGTGACCCCGTTGTTATGGGGTGAGAGAGCGCCCGGAGGCGATGCGTGAAGCCGTCAGGCGTAGCGCAGCGCATCGCCGGAGGGCGCCTTAGGGAATGTGGATCAGCTGCGGTTCTTGAAGCGCCAGCTGGTGTTGCCGGTCTCGATGATATCGCAGTGGTGGGTGAGCCGGTCGAGCATGGCGGTGGTCATCTTGGCATCACCGAAGACCTGGGGCCAGTCGGCGAATGCCAGGTTGGTGGTGATCAGCAGCGAGGTGTTCTCGTAGAGCTTGCTGATCAGATGGAACAGCAGCTGACCACCGGACTGGCTGAACGGCAGGTAGCCGAGTTCATCGATGACAATAAGATCATAGCGCAGCAGTTTCTCGGCCAGACGTCCGCTGCGTCCGGCGGTCTTCTCCTGTTCGAGCTGGTTGACCAGGTCGACAAGGTTGAAGAAGCGCCCGCGGGCTCGGGAGCGGATAACTGCCGCGGCCACGCCAATGCAGAGATGGGTTTTGCCGGTGCCGGTTCCACCGATGAAGATGGCATTGCGCTTGCAGTCCAGGAAAGTGCCGGTGGCGAGTTCGCGCACCTCGCCCTCATCGACCGGGGTATCGGCGAAGACGAAGCTGTCGAGGTCCTTCAATACCGGGAACTTGGCGCCGCCAATGCGATAGCTGATGGACCGGGCCTGCCGGTGGGTGCGTTCGGCGCGGATCAGACTGGCGACGAGGGGATAGAACTCATCACGGCGGGACAGGCCCTTGCCGGCGATCTCGTCGAAGCTGGCGCGCATGCCGTAGAGCTTGAGCTCGCTCATGGCGTCGAGAATCTCATGGCGTTCCATCAGGCGACCCTCCTTATGCTGTCGTAACGGCCACAGTCGGCCACCGGCTCGATGTTCAGACGCAATGCGTCAGGCGTGGTGATGCTGGGTGGTAGTGCCGGCTGGTGCTGTCTTGCCAGGATGGTCAGGATGACATCGGCGGCGGCGAGACCTGCCTCCACAGCCTCGGCACAGGCGGCCTCGACGGCGGCCAGCCCATGATCGAGCACGGCCCCCAGGACCTTGACGAACTGGCGATCGCCATCGGCATGCTGGGCGAGCAGGCCACGGACCCGAGCCAGGCTGGGCGGCAAGTCCCAGTTCTTGAACGGCGCACCATTGCGCAAAGCGCCGGGCTTCTTCAGCAGAACCGGCAGATAATGCCACGGGTCATAGATGGTCTGGTCACGCCGGAAGTGGCGGGGATGATCGGCGACAATCTCGTCGTTGAAGAGCACGACAATGCGTTCTGCATGGGAGCGCACCAAGACCATGCGGCCCGCTGCCCGGGCATCGACGCTGTAGCGGTTGTGATCGGCCATGATGAGACAAGTGGTGCTGGCTCTAACCGCCTTTTCGACGAACCCGTCGAAGGGTCCCCGCAGCTGCAGCAGACTTGCCCGCTCGGCCTCGAACACCTCCCAGATCGTTCGGTCCTTGAACTCCGGATGTCTGGTCCGCTTGGCATAGGCAACACACTGGTCTTCCAGCCAGGCATTGAGCTCGGCCAGACTCTTCACCCGCGGCTTGGGCCGGAACAGCTGGTCGCGCAGATTGCCGACCTGGTTCTCGACGGGACAGGGGGCGGTCTGACCTTTCTCCCAGCCTGCCGCAGGCGTGCAGGCCACTGGCTCGATCAGGTGGTGCGAACACATCTGCAGAAAGCGGCGGTTATATTGGCGGGCCTTGCCGACGAAGATCGCCTCCACCGCCGTCTTCATGTTGTCGTAGATGCCACGCCGGCAAACCCCGCCGTAAAACTGGAATGCCTTGTCGTGGGCATCGAAAACCAGCTCCTGGGTCTCCCGGAAGTAGGCCCGCACAAACGGCATGCGGCTGTGCGACAGCTTCATGTGGGCCGCCTTGATGGTCAGCGGCAGGCCCTGCAGGGTGATCGTCTCGTGGCTCCAGTCGAACTGGTAAGCCTCGCCAGGTGCAAAGCTCATCGGCACAAACGCCTGGGCCGGAACCCGGGCCCGTTCATCCCGCCACGCCTTCACGAAGCGATGCACGCTGTCGTGGGCGCCGTCATAGCCTCGTCCGCGAAGTTCCTCGAACAACCGCTGAGTGGAGCGGCGCTCGCGCCGAGGCAGCTTGGCCTCCGCTTCCAGTATCTTGCTCAGAACCTCGATCCATTCGCCCAGCTTCGGCGCAGGTTGCACCGAACGCTCATACTTGAACTCAGTCTCCTGACCGCGGATCACCTTGCGCACCGTCGCCCGCGACACCGACAGTAGCCGCACGATCTCCTTGATCGGTCGCCGCTGCTCGAAATAGGCGCGTCTTATATGGCCGATCATATCCACGCCAATCATTCCCCCACGCCCTTCCCGGCCAGCCAAGGCCAAAGGAAAGGGACACTGCCACACCATCAATGAAGGGGTCAGTATTGGACGCGAAAGACACCCCTCAGGGGGTCACTATTGCAGGCGAATTTACACCGATGCTGGCGCGCCCATGCCCATGCTGTGGCGGCCGCATGCTCATCATCGAGACCTTTGCACGCGGCTGCGAGCCGGGGTACCGGCCAGCCACCACGCCTCCCATCATCCGGATCGATACGTCATGAGCGAGATTGCAGCACCTCCCCCAACCCAGCGCCGCTCCTTCCCGTCGCTGATCGTTCGACAGCGCCGACGGCGCTCGCTCGATCATACTGCGCCATACCTGTGTGACCGTCACCGCCGTGCCCAACCCGTTCCCAGCACCGGCAGCGAACGCGCCACTCCACCGGTCAACCTGTCAAATTGCCGGACGTTCGCCTTTCCAGCCTCTCGAAAACAGACGCGCGCTCGCCTCAAATCCCCATAGCTCGCAGCGGCAAAACCAAGTCACATCCTGCCCGCGATTTCGTGCCTTGGCGCTTCTCCGACGCCTGCCGCCGGAGCGCCTCGATGGTTCCGTCATGCAGGCGTCCGAGAAACCTGCACAACTACAGAAGCCAGAAAGTTTTGAGAATTGGCACACAGCGCCCTGGGTTATCGTCCACCCGCACCGGAAAGCATCATCCCAATGGACCAAAGGCCGATCATGCACTAACATTCCACCCGGACCACTCGATGGGGGCTGATCAAAACAAACCGCAGTGCGGCGCATTTCAACTGCGGCAAGGACAACTTATGTGACCTTGCGTGAAATCAGCATTAGCTGCGATTGCCCCCCAAGGCGTGTGCCTATGGCAACTTCCATTTGACTTCGTGTTTCGAGACAAACATCGACTTCCCGTCCGGGCCTTGCAAGAAGGTGTCGCTGTAGGTGCCACCGCCCGAGATGCCCTTGAAACTTCCGGTGCCGCTCATAAAGACGTTCTTTCCGGTACTTACCTTGTCGCCCTGGTTGAGTTCAAAGTTCAAGAAGAGCTGTGCGCCATCCGGGGCCAACGCCAGACAAGCGCCATGGTTGAGGCGGGAGGCCTGCGCCATTGTCGAACTGCCAAGGCAATGGAAGGCCAGATGGTCGAACATCGGATTGTCGCTGCTCGTCACGCCACTGAAATCAAAGATTGCGAATCCGTCCGAGTCGAGCTTGATAGGGCTGTAGCTGCTGGCGACCCAATATGTCGTGTAACTGGCTGTCCCCTCTTTTGGCGCGTCGGTCGCGAGTCCGGAGGGCGGCAGCGACAGTGCGCCGAGCAGCGCCAGCGATGCCAGAGACGTGATTCTTTTTACATGCATCTCGATGTCTCCCTGCTCCTTGCTAGGATGAGTTGCCTACGTCCCAAGACAGCAAGGCATTCCTGGGAGGTAGTCTTATCCGACATCCACCGGATGACCGGCCTATTAAGACCGAGTTTTATGCAAACTGGCATCATTGGCAACACTTAACCTCGGCAAATGGCTTTGGTAATCCACCAAAGCAGTGATGCCTGCGCGTTGCTGGTCGAGAATGTCGATTTCGCTTTCATTGCGGTATAGCTCTCCCTTGGTTTGAGCTGGACCGAGGCTGACCTCTTGTTCCGGTTTGGGTTAGTTGCGTCGATTTGGCAGCTTCGGCTCTATGTCGGGTCATTGGAAAATCCAGACATGTCGGTTTATCAATCTGGCGTCAATCCGCATTTGGCTACGCGCGCTTATAAGTTCACACCCCAGTACGGAATTTAGACACAAAAGCAGGTATTGATTCCTGTAGGAATATTTGCTAAGCCGTCCTCTCGATAAGGAGACTGCCCATGCCCGATAAATCGCAAGACACGCTCCCAACTCCATTGCCAAACAGTCCTGCAAAGGCTGATCGACAGCGAAGGTTACCTGCTGCAGAGCGGCCGGGAATGGTGCTTCTACAGCAGGCGCAACGACTATGCCCGCCCGCTTGACCGGGTGGAGCCTGCCACTGTCCGAACGCTTCGCGATAAGGGACATCTGGTTGAGCGGGCAAAGGGCGGCCTTGAGCCCTTGGCGCAGGCAGCAGGCCCTCAGCGGCAAACTTTCCGCTCACCGCCCGCACCGGCCCGAAGACCCGGCCGCCTGCGGCCCCCAGTTCAACGATGCCGAAAGTCCGCTCACCTGGCTCCGTTCGCGCCGCGACCGCCGCGGCCGGCCGTTGATCTCCAGCGAGCAATTCATGGCCGGTGAACGCCTTCGCGGCGATTATGAGCGAAGCTGCCTCGAGGCCCGGGTCACCGCTTCATGGGATCTCGCCGCCCGCGGCGGCCGCAATGCGGGCAACATCGCGGCCCATCTCTCCGACAGTGCAATCACCGCCCGGCAAAATCTCCAGGACGCCATGCACACCGTTGGCCCGGAACTTTCCAGCATTCTCGTCCAGGTCTGCTGTCTCTCCGCCGGCATCGAACAAGCCGAACGCATCCTCGATCTGCCCCAGCGCAGCGGCAAGGCGGTTCTGGGGCTGGCCCTGACGGCGCTGGCCCGCCACTACGGGTTCATCCCGGATGCCTCGCGTGCAGCCACCTCGGCGGCCCATGGGCCATTGGGCGCTTGAAGGTTACCGGCCGGAATTTCCGGCGGCCGATGAAACCTGAAGTGCGGCCCGTGCATCCGACTTGATGCGTCCGATCATCGAGACGAATCCGTTCGACCGTTGCGGCGTGAGATGCGCATCGAGGCCAAGTTCCCGCAGGATCGCAGCCGCATCGGTTGCCAAAATCTCGCGCGCCTTGTGGCCGGAGAACATCATCAGAGCAATGGCCACCAGGCCCTTGACGATAAGGGCATCGCTATCGCCTGAGAAATGCAAGACCGGATCGTCCGCCGGTCCGGAAACGGTGGATACCAGCCACACCTGGCTGGCGCAGCCTCTGACCTTGTTGGCGCTGGTGCGCGCACTCTCGTCGAATGCCGGCAAAGTCTTGCCGAGCTCGATCACATGACGATACCGGTCCTCCCAGTCGTCAAGGATGTCGAAATCCGCCTTGAGGTCATCGATCCGCATTCCGTCCAGGGCCACATGCCGCTGCAGGCACATTAGAGCAAATCCCGCAAAAGTGCACCGCACTTTTGCGATAAGGATTTGCTCAAGCCATTGAATCTGGAGCGTATCCTTTTCGGCGAACGACATCGGCGGCGAGGATCGCGGCGAGGCGGCGGGTGGTAGTCATTCGGGCAACCCCGCCTTGCGCAGGCCGTCGGCCAGATGTTGCTTGTCATCGGCGCGCCGCAGCGGCTCCTTGGCCACGAATCGCGCCACGGAGAAATTGGGCATGCGGCGCAACAGATCCGCCGCGCACTCGCTGGCAAGATCGGGCTTGCCCGCCAGTGCGTAGCTTGCGGCGAGCCATGCCTGCTTCGCGGGCGACAAAGCGGTCGACCGGCGCATGGACTCAATGGCTTCGTCATAGCGGCGCGCGTTGAAGTAAGCGGCGCCCACTTCGCCCCAGTACCAGGAAGGCGTGTAGAACGGATCGAGGCGCCGTGCTTCCTTCAAGCCCTCGATGGCTTTCTCGGGTTCGCCGCGATAGTTGTGAAACATCGCGAGATCGGTCTGAACGGACGGGTGGTTGGGATTCAATGCGAGTGCCTTGGCGAGATGCTGCTCGGCCAACTCGTAGGCGCCGCGATCGACCTGCGTCCATACCATCGCCAATTGGCACAGGGTGTCGTTCTCGTCGAGTGTGACGGCCCTAAGCGCCATGTCGAACGCTTCGTCCTTCAGCTGGTTCGAATCGCTCATGTCGCGAATCCATTCCCGGCTCAAGGAAAAGGAGAGCTGCGCGTAGGCGCGCGCATAGCCGGGATCGATTTCGATGGCCTTCTTGAACAGGAGCCGCGCCTCGGTTTCGCCTTCCGGCGTTCCCCACGGCAAGGCATCGCCGCGCAGGACGTATTCGTAGGCCGCCAGGCTGGCGGGCGGCTTGCGCAGCGCGATTTCCACTCCCGCCATGTTCATGCGCCCGGCAAGTGTTCCCACGATGGTTCGCACCACCCGGTCCTGGACGTCGAAAATCTCGTCCTGGGCGTTGTCATAGCGCTCGGCCCAGATGTGATTGCCGGTCGCTGCATCGATCAGCTGGGCGGTGATGCGGGTGCGCGCGCCCATCCGGCGCACGCTGCCCTCGACCAGGTAGTGCACGCCAAGCTCGCGCCCCACGCGGATCATGTCGAGATCGGTGCCGCCGAAGCGGGAGGAGGAATTGCGCGACACCACATGCATCTGGCGGAAGCGCGAAAGCTCGGTGATGATGTCCTCGGTAATGCCGTCGCAGAAATACTGCTGATCGGCATCGCCGCTCATGTTCTGGAACGGCAGAACGGCGATCGAGGGCCTTGACGGTAATCTGGCTGCGGCGTGCACTTGTGCCCCGCCGTCGACCTTCACTCGGAACACCCGCACCGGCTTCGAGCTGTTCTTAACCTCGCACGGGCCCAGATCGTCGAAAGTAACTTCGAGCTTGCCCGCGACCTGGTCATGGACGCCACCGGAGATATTGATTCCACCCGGCTCCGCCATGGCCTCAAGCCTGACCGCGATGATCACGCCGTCGCCATAGAGATCGCCCGCCTCGACCACCACGTCGCCCAAATTGACGCCGATGCGGAGCACGATGCGGCGGTCCTCGGCCACGCCCTCATTTGCCGCTGCAAATTGTTTCTGAAGTTCGACCGCACAGGCGACCGCATTGACGGCGCTGGCGAACTCGACCAGCACGCCATCGCCCATCACCTTGACGATGCGGCCTTGGTGGCGCGTCACCATGGGATCGAGGATCGTCTTCCGCCGTTCCCGCAGTGCTGCCAGCGTCGCCGCCTCGTCGCGCTCGATGAGCCGGCTGTAGCCTACGACATCGGCGGCGAGGATCGCGGCGAGGCGGCGTTGGGCGCGATTTTCAGCCACCTGCTACTGACCCTCTCATGGCTCAAGGCTCCTCGGCAATCGAAGTATCCCCTCAGGGTCGTGTGGTCAAAGCCGGTTCTCTCGTAAATGTCACTCGGGTTGACTTTTCAACCACAGTGGGTCCCCGAAATCCAAGCTTTGTGCTAACGGTGTCAAAGATATCATTTTTCCGCTGAACTCAATACGCATCTTAGCCTTGGTGGAATACGCACATGGGTTCGAGGCCTTTGGTGGCCACCCTGGTGCATAGGTAGTTTCACATCCTATTGCTTCTTAGAGATGAGCACGAATCCTCGTGTTTTGTTCTGATTGTCCGAGTCCTGGGTGTTCATGGCGGCAAACAGCTCGCCGGCCTTGACCCAAATGGGAGGGTATTTGTAGCGAGCGACGTCCAAAATCAAAAACCGGTCGGACTGCGGCATCAAAGGCCGCCAACGGTGAAATATGACCGCCCTTCTCCTGGCCGATTGCCTTTCGCAGATAATTGATTATGACAAAATGATCGGGTTTCGACAGATAAACTCGCGCCTTGTTGCGGAAGGTATCGAGACTGCTATCAGCGGCGTGAACGACCTCAACGGTCACCGGCTGAGTGGCGAGTAGTCCACCGAGTTGGTCCAGCGTTATGCCCTGCTCCTTGATCGTCTCGACCGGTATGATGGCTTCAGTGCGGGCATCGAGGACATTGTCCTGCGTGAAGGTGCGGTATGGGTCGAACTCAGGAACGGAGGGCGCCGGCAGCTGCAGAGCGTTGAACACCATCACCATGCTGGCGACACCGCAAAACGCCTGATTCTTTTGCGTCAGAAAATTACTGGCGAGTGGGAAATAGGCTTCGCGCGCATCAGCTTCGAGGAATAGCGCTTCGCCCGCGTCGGTAGCAGCACTTACAAGGTTCTGCGGGAGTGGGAGGGTCTCGGCCTGGACAGTTGGCGACAGCAGGGCTGCAGCGAGCAAGATAGTCCGGAATAGGCTGGACTGCATGGACTCACCTTTCTCTTCTTTGGCGGTGATGACATAACACGGCCCAGCCCTTCTATCCATCGCAGAGCTAGAATTCTGGCATTGTTGCTATAGGGAGCCAACGCCCCCGCCGGTAGCATCGCGGCGCTTATGGTATGACTGCGGGGTTGGACGGATTTTCCACTGGATACCGAGCGCTCGTGATTTCGCATCGGGTTGGGTAGGTGCGGCGGCGTCGAAGCGGGTGTTCTCAACTCTTCTTGTGGGTGGCAGGTCCGCGCCACGGCGGAATGAGGTCCTCGATGCGCAGGGTCGACTGGTTCTGAGCCTCCAGCTTGGCCACCACCGTCGAACCAGTCGTGATGGGATCGCTGGCGTCGGCCTGGTTGCTGAGCGGCGAAGCCATCGGCTCGCCGCTTGATTCATTGGCCCACTGGTAAATGAGACGGACGCTGTATTTGGCCTTGGCTTCCAGCTTTCCCGCCACATAGCCCGCGGCCTGGCAAACCCCCGGCTGCCGGCTGCAAAACATTGCGACATCGGCAACCGCGGCCGACGCGCTGCCAATCAGGCTGGGCGTGGACAGTTCCGCATTTTGCTCAAGACTGGGCGGTGGCGACGGCATGAATGTCGCGATCCCGGTCAGAACCATGATTGTTCGAAAGATACGCATCCCCGCACCTTTGTTAGATCACGGGAATACTTACAGATCACCCGTTTCACTCCGATAAAATCGCAACCGGCAAATTGAATACAATAAAACGGGGATTTGAATAGTATTTGCCTAAAGTTTTATACTTTGCATTAACGCCGGATTAACCAGCGCGCGGACCAGGCAATGGAAAGGCGGCGTTAACCCGGCATGATGCATTTTGGTGGAGCAGGCGCGCCTCCGGGCCCTGGGTGAGTGTGGTGTGAGTCTGAGAGTGCTGAATGCGCGATGTGCTTGACGACGATAGCCGGGAGATAAGGCCGGCTTCCGTTTTTGCGCTGGCAGCCCTGGCGGTGATCGCCGCCGCAATCTTGTACAATTCATTGCTCGCCCAACCCCCCGGCAACCGCTCGAAACTGGCCGCGGGTCAGGTGCCCGGCGGCGCTACCACCCACATGCAAGTCGAAGCCAAGGGCGGCCGGACCATTCAGCTGAAATACGATCCCGTGGTTGAGGAAGTCCAGCGCCAGCTCATGGCCACCGGCTATTACCGGGGCATGGTCGATGGTGTCGCCGGCAAGCGCACCCGCCAGGCGATCGAGGCCTATCAGCAGGCCCAGGGGCTGCAGGTGACGGGCCAGCCGTCTCCCGGCCTGGCCGAACACATCCGCTATACCCGCGAAGTTGCCGAGGCGGCCCTGTTTACCGGCACGATCGAAGCCGACCCTGACGCCGAGCGGCGCGCCCAGATTCGCCGTGTTCAGACTGGCCTGGCCGAACTGGCCTATGGTCCGGGAGAAATCAATGGCGAGATGAACGACCAGACCCATGACGCAATCATGCAATTCGAGCGCGACCGCGGCATGACGGTCACCGGTGAAATCTCGGAGGACCTGCTGTCCGAATTGACCAAGCTCAGCGGGCAGTCGGATATGATGTCGAACTGAACCCCATGCGGCTCAAGACCGAGATCTGGGTCGGCGCATTCCTCCGCCGCTGGCAGTCCGTTGGCCAGTATGGCGCGGTGATTGCCAAGGGCGCGCCGGAAGCGGGCGCCGTTTTTGTTATTGTCAATCACCTCGATGGAACCTTCCATCTCTTCGGTGCAGCCCCGGGCCCCGCCTATGATGAAGAGGGCGAGCGCCGGTGGATCGAAGAGCTGCCCTTTCCCGCCAGCCAGGAGCAGATCGACCTCCTGCTGACCCGCCGCCGCGCTTCCGATCCCGATATCTGGATCGTCGAAATCGAGGACCGTACCGGCACGGCGGGTCTGCAATCAGCAAGGGAATAATGGCTCCGCCGCCGCTTAGCCAATTATTAACCATAAGCTCTCTTAATCGGCCTCGATGAGAAGCAACGGCCAGCGCCGGAACAGTGCGAGCAAGAGAAAATGCCATGAATACGGTCATTGAGTTTCCGCGGAACCGGCTCGGCGGCGGCCCGAGGAACGAATCAACCGCACCGGCCGAAGTCGTGATATTCCCGGGAGTGAGAATAGAGCGGACGGCTTTCAGCCTTGCCGAGCGGATTGCCGTTGCGCCCAAGCGCACATCAGCCTCCGCCCGCGCCAAGGAACTCGAAGGCGCTTAGAGTCTTTCCGGTTCCAGTTGGCTGGTAATACCCCATCATCCGTCACTCCGGCGAAAGAGGCTGTGAAGAAATCGGATAATTGCCACACCTGCGATCTGGCGGGAAAAGCTGGACCCCAGCTTTCGCTGGGGTGACGGGAAAAGTGAGGTAAATCAATTATATCCCCCTACCCCGTCTTGCCAGCGAAAGCTGGCATCCCGCTTCTCTTTGGCCATATCGGCGACGATTTCAATTTCTTCACCGCCTCTTTCGCCGGAATGACGAAATAGTGGAAGCGCGCGTCTAACTTCAAGCAAATGAACTCTTGGAGCGCCTCAGCTCGAAACCTTGCACGAAGACTTCTCGAATGCCTGCACCACCTTGGCGCGCAAGCCAGGATCGGAAACCGGCTGCCACAGAACTGCGAAGCCCTTGGGATCGGAAGCCTTGACCGACCAGCCGGTGGTGCTTGCCAAATCGTCCTGAGCTGGCTGGGTGAGCATTTCGATAAGCCCTGGCGCCCGGCTGACATTCACCGTGAAAGTGCTGGTACCGGATTGCCGGTCATTGAGCGCATAGATGACGTCCCCGGCGCTCGAATAGATTGTCAGCGTCCAATAGCCCGGCGGCAGGCTGGCCGAAAGGTCGAGCTGCGATTTTGACACGTCGAACGCGCAGAGGCCCACCACACTGAATTTCGGATAGGACGGAAACAGCCTGCTTTGCTCTTCCAGCGGCAGAACGAAAAATGCATTGGCGTCCGAGTAACCGCTGATCCGCGCCACCGAACGCTGCAGCGCATAGGAAGGCACGATCAGCATGAACGCCGCGTGCACCGCAATCGCCAGTAAGACCGCCGCCGCTGACCAGAACAACCGGTTCATCGATTAACACTTGCCCCGTTCGATGGTGAAAACCGGAAACTTGCCCTTCGATTGGCTGGGCGATGGCACCGCCACCGTATAGAGCAAGGTGAATCCTCCCGCCACCGGCGGCCGCAGCCAATTGCCGCTTGCCGGAAACCGCGACACCGTCAGTTTCAAGTCTGCCGTCATGCTCGGCGATGGCGCTGTCGGACGTGATCGTTGCGTTGGCCGATCCCGCCGCAACTCCGCTGGCATAGGCGGCAATGCTCCACCATTCGGCCGGTGCCGATTTGGCGGTCAGCACATAATCGCATCCCGCCGCAAGCGAGCTGCCGTCCGAGGCGTATCTGGTCGAATACTCCCGCACTTGTCCCGTCGCCGGCGGAAACCGCCCGGCCATGAGGAAATGCGCCAGCGAATAGGGGTGAGCCTCGTCGACCGCGGAAACATCCCAGCTCTGCCACACGCTGCCGGGTTCGATCGACCCCGCGCCATAAATCTCGATGGCCGATACAGCACTGGCCAATCCGGCAACTGCGCCAGCCGTGAGAAACAGGCCGCCTCCGATTATCCGCCGCATGGCCCACACCTAAAAAATGCCGAATATCGGCTTCTTCTTTTTCTTTCGCGGCTTGCTCTTCTCACCCGATGAGCCGAACAGCTTGTCGAGGAAATTGCGTTTCTTCACCGCGTCTGTTTTTGCATTAGCCTGCGGCAGGATGAGCGCCTGCTGCTTGGGCTTTTGCTGGGCCTGCGCCTGGGTTTGCGTCTTGATCTTCGGCTTGGCGCTCGGCTGCTCGAAGAGATTGAACATGTCGTTGAGAACAACCGAAACATCGCCGGACTGGCTGGCCGGAAGTTCCCCATCGCTGACCGGTTGATCGGTTTCATCCGAAGTGGCCGTTGCATCTGCCACCGCTGCCACCGTCACCGGCGTATAGCTGTCATCGAGTGGAATGCCGGCGAGGGATTCCGGCGTCTGCCCGGCTTCCGCCACCAGCATGATGCTCTTCCACGTGGGCGCCGGAATGAGGCCGCCGGTGACCTTTTCCATCATGGTGAAATCGTCGTTGCCATACCACACCCCGGTTACGTTATGCGCGGTAAAGCCGACATACCAGGCATCGCGGTAGCTTTGGTTGGTGCCGGTCTTGCCGCCCTGGGGCGCAAACCCCAGATCCGCCCGGCGCGCCGTGCCCGACTTCACCACTTCCTTGAGCATCGAGTTGAGCTCGGCGATCTTCTCTTCCGGCACGACTTGCGGCGCTGGGTTCTGCTCGCTATTTGGACGGCTGTAAATCAGATCGCCATTGGTCCGCCTGATCTCCAGAACGGTGTAAGGAGTAGTCAGCTTGCCGCCGGCGGCAAACGTCGCATAGCCGGTGGTCAGATCGAGCAGCGACAGAGCGCTAGTTCCAAGCACCATCGGCGCCCAGGTCTCCAGTTCTCCGCGGATGCCGACGAGATGGGCGGTTTCGATGATCGCCGGCCTGCCAATGTCAATCATCAGGCGGACCGGCACCGAATTATAGGAATGCGCCAGTGCATTGCTCAGTGTCGTGCGCCCGGCATATCTTGGCGTGTAGTTCCTCGGCGACCAGTTGCCCACCGACACCGGCCCGTCGACCACCATGGTTCTGGGCGTATATCCGTTCAGTAGCGCCGCCAGATAGACGAAGGGCTTGAAGGCCGAGCCGGTTTGCCGCAGCGCGTCGGTCGCCCGGTTGAACTGGCTTTCTTCGTAGTCGCGCCCGCCGACCACCGATTTGATGGCGCCCTCCGGCGTCATGGTGATCGCCGCGCCCTGGGTGATGTGATACTTCTCGCCCTCGGCCGCCAGCACCTCATTGACGATCTTCTGCGACTCGGCTTGCAGTTTGAGGTCGATCGTCGTCTTCACCTCGAGGACGAAATCGCCGTAGAGTTTCTGCTCGTCGAGCAGCGCGATGGTGTCCTTGTAGGCCTTGTCAAGAAACCAGTTGGGGCTGTCGGTGATGCTCTGGTTGATGATGGTTGCCGGTTCGCGCCTGGCCTGCAGCAATTCGCCCTGGGTGATGAAACCCGTATCCAGCATGCGGTAGAGAACCACATTGGCCCTGGCCCGCGCGGCGGCGATGTCGGTGTGGGGCGCGTATTTCGATGGCGCCTTGAACAGGCCGGCCAGCATCGCCGCTTCCTCCAGTGTCACGTCGCGCACCGACTTGCCGAAATAATACTGCGAAGCGGCCTCGATGCCGTAATTGCCGCCGCCGAGATATGACCGGTCGAGATAGAGCTTGAGGATTTCCTGTTTCGGCAGCCGCGCCTCGATCCACAGCGCCAGGAACGCTTCATGCACCTTCCGCCGGATGGTGCGCTCCGGCGACAGAAACAGGTTCTTGGCGACCTGCTGGGTGAGCGAAGAACCGCCCTGCAAGCTGCCATCGGATTTTGCATTGTGCATGATCGCACGGAATGTTCCGATCATGTCCACGCCGAAGTGTTCGAAGAAACGCGCATCCTCGGTGGCCAGCACCGCCCTGATCATATGGGGTGGAATGTCCTCCAGCGGAATCGCATCGTCCTGGCGGATGCCCCTGCGGCCGATGATCTCGCCATTCACATCGGTAAAGGTGACGGCATATTCGCGCCCGCGGTTCCACACATCGCCGGTGCCGGAAAACGGCGGCAGCGCGTAGGCCAGCAGGGCAAACGCGAAGAACACCCCGAATGTCGCGACGTCGTCGATGATATCGACCGCCACCCGCTTCACGCCATTGATGCGGAACCGGTAAAGAAACGACGAGTAGGCCGAGCCCACCCGCTTCAGCCAATCCCACGTCTCGAACACGCCGGAGCTGATGGCGCCATCCAGCTTCCAGAAGAATTGCGTGAACGAGTTGCGAAAAGTCATTTGGAAACCAGAAAATCGTGTCAACGGTTAGCTATGCAATGAATATGTCCAAATCGCGCCATTGGCGCGGGCTGGCGGTCCATCCCATCCTGTCCACGATAAAGCCATTTCAAAGTATGCGCCAGCCAAGGTTGCAGGACCGGTAAATTGCCTGCCCAAAGCCGGAACCGGCGCCCTCCGCCTCACCACTGCAATCTCCCTCCCCGCAAGGGGCCGATTGACATTGCCCGGCTGTTCCCCTCCTTAGTCCGCCATGACCGGCAGCGACCCGTTCTGGAAAACCAAATCCCTCGCTGAAATGTCCCGTACTGAGTGGGAAGCGCTTTGCGATGGCTGCGGCCGCTGTTGCCTCAACAAACTCGAGGATGAGGATACCGGCCGCTTCCTTTATACCCGCGCCGCCTGCAAACTCCTCGATCTGAAGACCTGCCAGTGCACCGATTACCCCAACCGCGCCGCCCGCGTGCCCGATTGCGTAACCTTAACGGCGGAAAACGTGGGCTCGCTTGGCTGGTTGCCGGCAACTTGCGCCTACCGCCTGCTCGATGAGGGAAAGCCCTTGCCCTGGTGGCACCCCTTGGAGTCGGGAACGCCCGAAACGGTGAGCAGGCGGGAATTGCCGTCAGCGGCGAGGCCTATTCCGAAGAGGGCCTCACGGTCGAAGATCTCGTCGATCACATTTGGCGCCTGCCCAAGGCCCGCCGCAAGGCCCCCGCATGAGACGCCTCGCCTTGGCCTTCCTCTTCCTGCTGGCTGCCCTCACTCCGGCACTGGCCGAGGATGCCAGGGCGTTGAAGGGCGTGGCCCTGGTCATCGGCCAGTCGAAATACCAGCATATCAATGCCCTTCCCAACCCCGCCAATGACGCCCGCGATATCGAATCGCTGCTCGAGGATCTGGGATTCGATGTGACCGGTGTGGCCGATCGCGATGCCAAGAAGCTGCGGCGCGACCTCGAACGCTTCAGCGAGGATGCCGATGGCGCCGACGTGGCGATTGTTTACTATTCCGGCCACGGCATCGAGGCCGGCGGCGAAAACTGGCTGGTTCCGGTCGATGCCGATCCGGCGTCCATGCCAGATATCGGCGAGTCCCTGGTGCCGCTGACATTCATACTCGATGAGCTGAAATCCAAAGTCGCCGTGACCATTTTTCTGGTCGATGCCTGCCGCTCCAACCCCTTTCCGCCCGGAACCCTGGCCAAGAAAGAAGGAGTAACCGTCGCCATGGGTGAGGGCGGGCTGGCAACGCCGCGCGGTTTCACGCCCATTGAGTCCGAAACCAACGAAAGCCTCGGCACCGTCATCGGCTTTGCCGCCGAACCGGGCCAACCCGCACTCGATGGCGAAGTGGGTGGAAACAGTCCCTATGCCGCCGCCATCCTGCGTCACCTCGCGGCCCTCCAGGGCGAGGAATTCGGCCTCGTCATGCGCATGGTGACCGAGGAAGTCTATCTCAAGACCAAAACCAAACAGCGCCCCTGGATCAATGAAAGCCTGCGCAAGCAGCTATTCTTCGGCGCCCCGCAAATTGAGACCAAGGGCGACGATGCGCTGATCACCGGAGAGCGCCGCAAGCTGCTGCTGACCATTGCCGATCTGCCCGCACCCCAGCGTAAACAGGTCGAGTCTATTGCCCAGGCCGATGGCGTTCCCCTCGATACGCTCTACGGCGTATTGCGGGCGCTGGGCGAAACCGAAATCTCCCAGGACCCCGGAGCTCTCGACCGCGCTCTGAAAGCCCAGGCCGAAAAACTGAAATCGATCATGGCCGAGAGTCGTGCCCTGGCTACCGACGATCCGGAAATCATGCGCCTGGCTTCCGCCGCCGATACCGCCTTGGCCGAGGGCGCCATCAAAACCGCCCGGCAGTTTCTCGACCGCGCCAAGGATGCCGTCGAAGGCTCGCGCGGAACCATCGAAAACGTCGAGGCGAAAGCCAAGGCCAAGCGCGCCGCCAACGCCGAAATATTGGTCAAGAGCGGCGAGACGGCGGAGCTTGATTTCGATTTCCTCGCCGCCGCCGGTGACTACGCCAAGGCTTTCGATTGGGTAAGGGAATCGGACCGCGTGCTGGCGGCGAAATACAAGACCTTCGAATCCGACGCCATCCAAACCCACGGCAATTGGAAAGGCGATCCCGCCTCGCTCCGCCGCGCCGTCAAGGGTTACCGCCAGGCCCTGTCGCTCAACGATCGCAGCGGCGACCTCAAGCAGTGGATCAAGACCTCCAACAATCTCGCCAACACGTTCCTCATTATCGGCACCCGCGAGGTTGGAACCGTCGAACTTCACATGGCCGCCGCCATCTTCCGCGATGTTCTCGCCGCCAATCCACAAAGCGGCGATCTCAAGGGCTGGGCGATCACCCAGAGCAATCTCGGCGTCGTCCTCCAGGCTCTGGGTGAACGAAGCGGCGGCGGCAAACTGTTGAAGGAAGCCGAGGCCGCCTATGAAGCAGCCCTTGCCGCGAGGAGCCGGGAGGAGGATCCCGTCGCCTGGGCCACCGCAAAGGTCAACATTGGCACCGTGTTGCGGAGTCTCGCGGACACCGGCGATGAAGAGACGAGGCTCACGCGCGCCATCGCCAGTCTCAACCAGGCAATGGAAGTTTTTGGCCGCGACAGCCATCCCTTGGAATGGGCCCAGGCCATGAACAATCTCGGCGCCGCCTATCGCTTGTTGGCGGTCAAACAACACAAGGTCGAATTCATCGACCGCGCCGAACAGGCCTACCGCGATTCGCTGACTGTTTTCACCCGCGACAAGACTCCGGTGGATTGGGCCACCGCCAACGGCAATCTTGGCATTGCCCTTGCCAACAAGGGAGCCATGACCGGCGATTTCAAACTGATCGAAGAATTGGTGAAATACGACCGCCTTGCCCTGGAGGAACTGAAACGCGAACGGGCCCCGGCGTTTTGGGCCAACATTCAAACGACGCTCGGCATCGCCCTTCAGGCAACCGGCCACATGCGCGAGGACGAGGCGGTGCTGCAGGAATCCGCCGCGGTGTTTCGTCAGGTTCTCGAAGTGCGCACCCGCGCCGCCGATCCGGCCGGCTGGGCCGAGACCCAGAGGCTCCTCGGCCAAAGCCTGTCGGCGCTTTCATCGATGAAACTCGACGATGCACTTGCCGGTCAGGCGATCGCCGCGTTCCGCCAGGCACTCGCCGTCTATGACCGCCGGAAATTTCCCCAGGAGTGGAACTCCACCATGGCAAGCCTTGCCACCACGCTGCAGGGCACGGGCATCCGCGAGAAGGGCGAGAAATCGCTGCTCGAAGCCAGCGCCATCTTTCAGAACATCCTGCAATCGATTTCCCGCGAAAAATCTCCCGCCGAGTGGGCAACCGCCATGAAGGATGTGGCCGTCATCCAGTTCATGCTGGGAACCAAACGCGGCAACAAGGCCGATGTCGAACAATCGATCGCCAGCTTCGATTCCGCTCTCGCCGTCTACAAGAGCCAAGGCGACGTCATGAGCCAAATGATGCTCGGCGCCATGCGCAAAAACGCCGTCGACGCGCTGGCGCTGTTCAAGTGATGGCAAATAAATTCCTCCCTCCCCCTTGCGGGGAGGGGTAGGGGTGGGGGTCGGTGGTGCTTCAATATATGGCCAAAAACTTCACTGCAAAGTTCGGAGCGACCCCCACCCCCCGCCGCTTCGCGGCGCTCGTAAGAACTCGCCCCTCCCCACAAGGGGGAGGGAGAAATGATAGAGGCGAATTGCTACGTATCCAGCCGCCTCACGCCGCCTTCGGCCGCCTCACGGCACCTGCCGCTTCCTTCACCAACGCGTCGAACCCTTCGCCGCCCTTGCGCCATGTGATCGAAGAACGCCCTGCGCATGCGCGGTTCCCAGAAACGATTGATGTGATCGGCGGTTTCCTTCACCGCGTAATCATGGGGATAACCCTTGTAGAAGGCGGCGATCTGGTTGGCCATGCGGACCATGTCGCGAATTTCCATGTGCTAGTCCTCGTCGAAGATCATGACGCCGCGCTGTGAGAGCGCCGCCAGTTTGAGATGGCCCTGCTTGGCCAGCGATAGCGCCAGCGCCGTGGGCGCCGATATCGTGGCCAGCGCGCCGATGCCGGCGATGGCGCATTTCTGCACCAGCTCGAAACTGCAGCGGCTCGACATCAGTACAAAGCCGGAAGCCAGATCGGTCTGGGCGCGGGCCAATGCCCCGATCAGCTTGTCAAGCGCATTGTGGCGGCCGACATCCTCGCGCGCGGCAAGAATTGTTCCGCCCACGGAACACCATGCCGCCGCGTGCACCGTGCGGTTCGTGGCATTCATCGGTTGATGCTTCGGCAGCGCCTCATAGGCGCGCGCAACCGCCCGGGGCGAAAGCTCCACGGGCCGCAATTTGACCTCCGGCATGCGGATCGCATCCTTGATGTCTTCGATTCCGCACAGCCCACAGCCGGCCCGGCCCTCCATGCCGCGTTTCACCATGCGGTCCAGGTTGAGCCTGCCGGCTTCAACCGAAATATCGGCGGCGAGGCCCTGTTCGGAGGGAAGTGTCAGAATGCCACGAATATCGGTGGCCGCCCCGACAATGCCCTCGGCCAGCGCAAACCCGGTGGCGAAGTCTTCGAGGTCGGCGGGCGTCGCCATCATCACCGCATAGGGTGCGGAGTTGAATAGAATGGCGACCGGCACTTCCTCCGGCACCTGCCAGACGACGCGCTCGGAACCGGAGCGCGTGTGAAGCGTGCCTGCGATAGGACGCGAAGTTCCTGTCCCATCCGGCACAACGGCTTTGGTTTGAGCGCTTGCCGTCACTCCGCCGCCACCAATGGCTTCACCGCAATCCGCTTGTTCTCTTCTTCGCGGCTCTCCCATTCCTTCTGCCAATCCGATTGCCGGTTGGAGAGCGTCACCTGGACGGCCGTCACCTTGTATTCCGGGCAATTGGTCGCCCAGTCGGAGAACTCCGTGGTGATCACATTGGCGCCGGTCACCGGATGATGGAAGGTCGTATAGACCACGCCCTGCGGCATGCGGTCGGAAATCACCGCCCTGAGCGTCGTGGCCCCCATGCGGCTGGAGAGCGACACCATCTGGCCATCCTCGATGCCGCGAAGTTCGGCATCGTGGGGATGAATGTCGAGCACGTCTTCCTTGTGCCAGGTGACATTCTCCGTCCGCCGCGTTTGCGCCCCCACATTATACTGCGACAGGATGCGCCCCGTTGTCAGGATCAGCGGGAAGGAGCGGTTGGTGCGCTCCGGCGTCGGCACGAACTCGGTGATCATGAAGCGGCCGAGCCCACGCACGAAGCCTCCCACATGCATGAGCGGGGTTCCCTCTGGCGCCTTGTCGTTGCACGGCCACTGCACCGAGCCGAGCCGGTCGAGCGTCGCGAAGGAAACCCCGGCGAAAGTCGGCGTCACCCGCGCAATCTCGTCCATGATGGCGGCCGAGTTTTCATAATCCATCGGATAGCCCATGGCCGTGGCGATTTCGCACACCACCTGCCACTCATGCTTGCCCTGCATCGGCGCCTTTACCTGGCGCACCCGGTTGATGCGGCGTTCCGCATTGGTGAAGGTGCCGTCCTTCTCGAGGAAGGAGGTGCCCGGCAGAAACACATGGGCGAAGGCCGCGGTCTCGTTGAGAAACAGATCCTGCACCACCAGGCACTCCATCGATTCAAGCGCATGGGTGACGTGGTTGGTGTTGGGATCGGACTGGGCGATGTCTTCGCCCTGCACGTAGAGCCCCTTGAAAGTTCCCTCGGCCGCCGCGTCGAACATATTGGGAATGCGTAGGCCAGGCTCCGAGTTCGAGTGCGGTCTGCCACACCTCCTCGAACATCTGGCGAACCGAGTCGTCGCTGACATGCCGGTAACCGGTGAACTCATGGGGGAACGAGCCCATGTCGCAGGAGCCCTGCACATTGTTCTGCCCACGGAGTGGATTGACGCCAACCCCGTTCCTCCCGACATTTCCGGTGGCCATGGCGAGATTGGCCATTGCCATCACCATGGTCGAGCCTTGGCTGTGCTCGGTGACGCCGAGGCCGTAATAGATGGCGCCATTGCCACCACTGGCATAGAGCCGGGCCGCGGCGCGAATCTCCGAAGCCGGAACGCCGGTGACACTCTCCAGCGCCTCGGGCGAATTCCGCAGGTCACGGATGAAAGCCTCCCAGCGGGCGAACTCGACCGGATCGCAGAGTTCATCAATGTACTTGCGGTTCTCCAGGCCCTCCGTCACAATCACATGCGACAGCGCATTGACCACGGCGACGTTGCTGCCGGGCTGCAACTGCAAGTGATGATCGGCCACCACGTGGGGCGAGCGCACCATGTCGATGCGCCGTGGATCGACGATGATGAGCTTGGCGCCCTGGCGCAACCGCCGCTTCATCCGCGAGGCAAACACCGGATGGCCGTCGGTCGGATTGGCGCCGATCACCACGATCACGTCGGACTCATCCACCGACTTGAAATCCTGGGTGCCGGCCGAAGTGCCAAAGGTCTTCGACAACCCGTAGCCCGTGGGCGAATGGCAAACCCGGGCGCAGGTGTCGACATTGTTGTTCTTGAAGGCGGCGCGGATCATCTTCTGCACCACATAGACTTCTTCATTGGTGCAGCGCGATGAGGTGATGCCGCCGATTGATCCGCGGCCGTGCTTCTTCTGTATCTCGCTGAAACGCCGGGCGGTGAAGGCGATGGCTTCCTCCCACGTCGTCTCGCGCCACGGATCGGTAATCCGTTCACGGACCATCGGCTTGGTCACCCGGTCCCTGTGGGTGGCGTAGCCCCAGGCAAAGCGGCCCTTGACGCAGGAATGCCCCTCATTGGCGCCGCCATCCTTGAAAGGAACCATGCGAACGACTTCATCGCCCTTCATTTCCGCCTTGAACGAGCAGCCGACGCCGCAATAGGCGCAGGTTGTGATCACCGAGTGCTCCGCCTGGCCGAGCTTGATGACCGATTTCTCGGTAAGCGTCGCCGTGGGACAAGCCTGCACGCAGGCCCCGCACGAGACGCATTCGGAATTGAGAAAGCCTTCGTCCATGCCGGCCGAGACATGGGACGCAAAGCCGCGCCCGTCGATGGTGAGAGCGAATGTACCCTGCACTTCCTCGCAAGCCCTGACGCAGCGCGAACACACGATGCACTTCGCCGGTTCGAAGGTGAAATAGGGATTGCTTTCGTCCTTGGCCTGGTAGCGGAAATTCTCCGTGCCGTCGGAGCGCTTGGCGGAATTGTGATTGTCGCCGCCATAGCCATAGCGCACTTCGCGCAGGCCCACCGCACCCGCCATGTCCTGCAATTCGCAATCGCCGTTGGCGGCACAGGTGAGGCAATCGAGGGGATGATCGGAGATATAGAGCTCCATCACGCCTTTACGCAATTTGGCCAGCCGGTCCGTCTGTGTACGGACTTTGAGACCCGCGGCAACCGGCGTGGTGCATGAGGACGGCGTGCCTTTGCGGCCCTCGATCTCGACCAGGCACAGCCGGCACGAGCCGAAGCTGTGGAGCGAGTCGGTGGCGCACAGCTTGGGGATCTTGGTGCCCAGCTCCATCGCCGCCCGCATGATCGATGTGCCTTCCGGCACCGTGACGGAAAGCCCGTCGATCTCCAGCGTCACCAGTTTTTCCGATGCAACGGCAGGCGTGCCGAAATCGGTTTCCTTGATCAGCGTCATCGGTTTCATGGGGTTACCTCATCTAATCTTTTGCGGCCATTCATCATCATCTACTCCGCCGCGATCTTGATCGGCTTGTCGAAATCCTCGGGGAAATACTTAACCGCGCTCTGCACCGGCATCGGCGTCAGCCCGCCCATGGCGCACAGCGAGCCGTCGGTCATCGTCTGGCACAGATCGTCGAGCACTTCGAGATTGCGGTCGCGCTCGATGCCGGCCACGATCCTGTCGATCACCTCGACGCCGCGGGTGGAGCCGATGCGGCAGGGGGTGCACTTGCCGCAGGATTCAATGGCGCAGAACTCCATGGCGAAACGGGCCTGGGCCGCCATGTCGACGCTCACATCGAACACCACGATGCCGCCATGGCCGACCATCGCCCCTTCGGCGGCGAAAGCCTCGTAGTCCATCGGCAGGTCCATCATCGAGGCGGGGAGATAGGCGCCCAAGGGGCCGCCCACCTGGATGGCGCGCACCTTCTTGCCGGTGAACGTGCCGCCGCCGAAATCTTCGACCAGCTGGCGGAGCGTGATGCCGAAGGCTTTCTCGACCAGGCCACCCTGCTTGATATTGCCGGCGAGCTGGAACGGCAGCGTGCCGCGCGACCGGCCCATGCCGTAATTCTTGTAAGCCGCACCACCCTTGGCGATGATGAAGGGGACGGCGGCGAAACTCAGCACATTGTTGATGACGGTGGGCTTGCCGAACAGCCCCTCCAGCGCCGGGATCGGCGGCTTGGGGCGGATGATGCCGCGGCGGCCCTCGAGGCTTTCGAGCATGGCGGTCTCTTCGCCGCAGATATAGGCGCCCGCACCCCGGCGGATTTCCAGGGAAAACGATTTGTCCGTACCCTGAATATGATCGCCCAGCCACTGGGTGGCAACCGCGTTGGCGATCGCCTCCTTCATGACGGCGATCGCATCGGGATATTCCGAACGGATGTAGACGAAGCCCTTTGTGGCCCCGCAGGCGATGCCGGCGATGGTCATGCCCTCGATCAGCATGAGGGGATCGCCCTCCATCACCATGCGGTCGGCGAAGGTGCCGCTGTCGCCCTCGTCGGCATTGCAGCAGATGAATTTCTGCGTGGCCTTGGCGTCGAGAACGGTCTTCCACTTGATGCCGGTGGGAAAGCCCGCCCCGCCGCGCCCGCGCAGGCCCGACTCGCTTACTTCCGCGACGATGGCGCTGCCTGCCATCGCCAGAGCTTTCAGCAAACCTTCAAAACCGCCATGGGCGATATAGTCAGAGATCGACACGGGATCGGTGATGCCGCAGCGGGCGAAAGTGAGCCGCTCCTGGTTTTTGAGATAGGGATGGTCTTCGATATTGCCGAGAGAAAGCTTGTGAGCGCCGCCCCGATGGAATTTGGCCTTGATCAAAGAGGCCACATCGGAGGCCTGCACCGGTCCATAGGCAATGCGCCCCGAGGCTGTTTCCACCTCGACCATCGGCTCCAGCCAAAACAGCCCGCGCGAACCGTTACGGACAATCTCCAGGCCCAGCTTATCCGCATACGGAGCAAGCGCCTCGGCCACCCCGTCGGCGCCGACCGAGCGGGCGGATGAATCGCGCGGCACATAAACCCTGATCATGCCCTGAGCTCCGCCGCGATCTTCTTGAACTTCTTGGCGTCGACCCGGCCAATCAGCATCTCATCCACCATGATGGCCGGAGCCAGGGCGCAATTGCCCAGGCAATAAACCGCTTCCAGCGTAATCGCCCCATCGGCGGTGGTTTCGCCGAACTTCACCTTCAGGCTTTTCTGGGCGGTGGCGGCCAATTCATTGCCCTGCATCGACTGGCAGGCTTCGGCCCGGCAGACCTTCACCACATGGCGCCCGGCAGGGCTGCGGCGGAAGTCGTGATAGAAGGTGACGACGCCGTGGACTTCCGCCCGCGACAGGTTCAGCGCCTTGGCGAGCGCGGGGAGAGCGGCCTCCGGCACCGAGCCCGCCTCGTGCTGCAGGTCATGGAGAATTTCGAGAAGCGCATCGGGTTTGTTGCCGTAGCGCAAGGCAATCGCCCGAGCGGCCTCGCCGGCCCTGGGCAGGGCGTTGATAAGCGTATATTTTCCGGTCATGCGCCCTTATGGCCGAAAGCCCCGGCCAAAGCCAATCGCCCGCCGCTATGGTCCCATAGCGGGGGCAAATGGCGAACCATAAGCATCCTTCTCCCGCGAGGGGAGAAGGGCAAAACATGTCAACACTTATGGCCGCTGGTACGATGGATTCCGGCGGAATGACACATTGGGGGATGAGACTGGAAATCGGTCACCGTCTGGTGAGGCCGCCCAGGATGCCGCGCACCAGGGCGTTGCCGATGGAGCGGGCGACGGAGGTGCCGAGGGTTCGGCCGACGCTGGAGGCGGCGTTCTTGACGAAGCGATCGGTGGCGCTTTCGCGTTCCCTGGGGGCGGCGCGGGCGGCTTTGGCTTGGGTTTTTTCCTCGGTTTGCCGCTGCTGTTCGGCGGCGCGCTTGGTTGCCTTTGCGTGGAGCTTTTCGTAGGCCGAGTCGCGGTCGACGGCCTGGTCATATTGTCCGTATACGGGGGAATTCTTGATGGCGCTGGCCCGCTCACCGGCGGTGATGGGGCCGAGCCTGCTTGAGGGCGGACGGATGAGGGTGCGCTCGACCATGGTGGGCACGCCTTTCTGGTCGAGGACCGAAACGAGGGCCTCGCCCTTGGCGAGCTGGGTGATGGCCTCTTCCGTCTTGAATTTGGGGTTGGGACGGAAGGTGGAAGCGGCGACCTGCACGGCCTTCTGTTCGCGCGGGGTATAGGCGCGGAGGGCGTGCTGAACGCGGTTACCCATCTGGGCCAGGACGGACTCGGGGATATCGAGCGGGTTCTGGGTGACGAAATAGATGCCGACGCCCTTGGAGCGGATGAGCTTTACGGTCTGCTCGATTTTCTGAAGAAGGCCCTGGGGCGCATCGGCAAAAAGAAGGTGGGCTTCGTCGAAGAAGAAGACGAGCTTGGGTTTTTCCGGATCGCCCACTTCGGGGAGGCTCTCGAACATTTCCGACATCAGCCAAAGCAGGAACGTGGCGTAGAGCTGCGGCGAGTTGACCAGCTTGTCGGCGGCCAGCACATTCATGTAGCCCTTGCCATCGCGGGTGGTGCGCATCAAATCCTTGATATCGAGAGCGGGCTCGCCGAAGAACTTGTCGCCGCCCTGTTCTTCGATGACGACAAGGCGGCGCTGGATGGCGCCGATGGTCTGGTCGTTGATGTTGCCATAGTCGGTGGTGATCTCCTTGCCGCGATCGGCCAAATCCTTGAGAAGGGCGCGAAGGTCCTTGAGATCGAGGAGAGCGAGGCCCTCCTCGTCGGCTAACTTGAAGGCGATGTTCATGGCGCCTTCCTGGGCCTCGGTCAAACCCATGAGGCGCGACAGCATGAGCGGGCCCATTTCGGTGATGGTGGTGCGAATGGGATGGCCCTGCTCGCCGAAGAGGTCCCAGAAGATGGTGGGGGTGGCTTCGAAGCCATAATCATCGAAGCCGATCTTCTTGGCACGTTCGATCAGAAAGTCCTTGGGCTCGCCCTTCTGGCTGATGCCGGAGAGATCGCCCTTCACATCGGCGGCGAAGACCGGGACACCGGCGTTGGTGAACCCCTCGGCCATGATCTGCAAGGTCACGGTCTTGCCGGTTCCGGTGGCGCCGGTAACAAGGCCGTGGCGGTTGGCGAGAGCTAGCAGCAATTCCTCGCGCTTTTCGCTCTGGCCCAGGAAGATTGCAGGATCGGACATGTTTTCGATTCTCCGGAAAGGTCGCTATAGGTGGCAGGGCCAAGCAAATAGGGTAGGCACAGGCGAATGCAAGAGTTGATTGATCGAATTGTGGCGGCAACGGGACTTAGCGCGGACAAGGCCGAGCAGGCGCTTGGCATCATGTTGGGGCTGGTGAAAACGCAAGGGAACCAGGCGAAGGTGGGCGAGCTTCTGGCAAAGCTTCCGGGTGCGGCCGATTTGGCGGAAAAGTACAGCGGCGGAGGCGGGCTTCTGGCGGCGATGGGTGGCGGGTTGATGGGTGGTCCGCTGGTGGCGATCTCGAAGCTTTCGGCCGCCGGTCTCAACATGGATCAGATCAAGCAGGTTGGAACCCTGACACTCGATCATGCCAAGGAAAAGGCTGGAGCCCAGCTGGTGCGAGAGGTGGCGGGATCGATTCCGGGACTCAGCGGATACGTCTGAGCGGTTGACCGGGGTCAAACCGGCCTTGCCAGTGACGGGCTATCGATAGCCGGTCATTCCGAGAGGGAGAAGATGCAGCAGCCAGGCTTGCGGCCATCGCCCGGTGAAATCGTGTTGCGGACTGCGGGGCTTTCCAAGGTCTACCGCTCCGGCGAGGTGGACGTGCACGCGCTGCGCGGCGTCGACTTCGAGGCGGCGCGAGGCGAGTTCATCGTCATCTTGGGTCCTTCCGGATCGGGTAAATCGACGTTTCTCAACATTATCGGCGGGCTCGATAGGGCGAGTTCGGGCGAAGCATGGTTCGAGGACCACAATTTGACGCAGTCCGACGAGGCGCAGCTGACGCGCTACCGCCGCGACCATGTGGGTTTCATTTTCCAATTCTACAATCTGGTGCCGAGCCTTACGGCGCGCGAGAACGTGGCGCTGGTGACCGAGATCGCGCGGCGGCCGATGGACCCTGAAAAGGCGCTAGCGCTGGTGGGACTGGAAGACCGGATGGATCATTTTCCGGCGCAACTCTCGGGCGGCGAGCAGCAGCGCGTCGCCATCGCCCGGGCAATCGCCAAGCAGCCGGAAGTTCTGCTGTGCGACGAGCCGACGGGAGCACTTGACTCGAAGACCGGCATTCGCGTGCTGGAAGCGCTTACCAAGGTGAACGAGGAGATGGGGGCGACCACGCTGGTAATCACCCACAATGCGGCCATCCAGGAGATCGCCCACCGGGTGGTTCACTTCGCCAACGGCGGCATTGCGTCAATCCACAGCAATGCGATACGCAAGCCCGCTTCCGCCGTTAGCTGGTGAGGCGATGCGGGCTCTCCACATCAAACTCGTTCGCGACCTGGTGCGCCTCAGGGCGCAAGCACTGGCGATAGCACTGGTCATGGCGGCGGGTGTGGCCACACTGGTTCTGGGTGTTGGAACGCAGGACTCTCTGTTGAAGACCCGGGCGGACTATTACGAGAACTATGGCTTTGCCGATGTCTTTGCCAGCGTGACCCGGGCGCCGAAATCGCTGGTGCCGGAAATCGAGGCAATTGAAGGCGTGGCCACGGTGGAACCGCGCATCGTGAAAATCGCGCTTACCGACGTGGCAGGCATGGCGGAGCCCGCTTCAACGCTGCTGGTGTCGCTTCCCGATCTGCGCGAGCCCGGCCTCAACCGGCTTTACCTGCGGAGCGGAAGATTGCCGGAGGCGGGTTCGGCCGGCGAGGCGGTCATCAGCGGAGGTTTTGCCAAGGCGCATGGACTGCGGGGAGGCGCCACATTCCGTGTGCTGATCAATGGAACGCAACGGACGATCCGGGTGACCGGGGTGGCGCTTTCGCCGGAGTTCATCTATGCGCTGGGGCCGGGCGACATGATGCCGGATGAGCGGCGGTTCGGCATCGTGTGGATGCCGGAAAAGACCCTCGCCGCGGCCTATGACCTCGATGGCGCGTTCTCCAACCTGCTGGTCAAGCTCTTGCCGGGGGCTTCGCAGTCCCACGTGGTGGAGAAGCTTGACGGGCTGCTGGCGCGCTATGGCGGGCAAGGCGCCTATGGCCGCAAGGACCAAACGTCGCATGCCTTTCTTGACGCGGAGTTGCAGCAGCTCAAGGCGATGAGCCGGGTTCTGCCGCCGATCTTTCTGGTGGTGGCGGCGTTTCTGGTGAACATGACATTGGCGCGGCTGATTGCGCTGGAGCGCGAGCAGATCGGGCTGTTGAAGGCGCTGGGCTATTCGTCGTGGGCGATTGCACGGCACTACATCGAATTCGTGGCGCTGATCGCTTTGATCGGCATCATCATCGGGTTCGCGGCCGGTTGGTGGCTGGGTTTCGGATTGACCAAGCTCTATATGCAGTTTTTCAACTTCCCGTTTCTTGTGTTCAGCCGGGAACCGGCGGTTTATGCAATTGCGGCGGCGGTGACAGTAGTGGCGGCGGTGCTAGGTGCGGTGCAGGCGGTCGGAGGGGCCGCCTGGTTGCCGCCGGCCGTCGCCATGCAGCCGCCTGCTCCACCGGCATACCGCAAGGCATTCGGCGGGTTTCTCGAAGTTGGACGCTATGTGAAGCAGTCGGGCGTGATGGTGTCGCGCCATCTGCTGCACTGGCGCTGGCGGACGGCAAGCAGCATTCTCGGCATTGGCTTCGCCGTTTCGATTCTGGTGGGATCGCTGTGCGCATTCGGTTCGGTCGAGCTGATGATCGATGTGACGTTCAACCGCGCCGACCGTCAGGATGCGACAATCAATTTCACCGAGAAACGCCCCTACGCGGCGTTGTTTGAGGCGGAGCGCCTGCCCGGCGTATTGCAAGCAGAACCCTACCGGGCGGTTGGCATCAAGCTGCGCAAAGGCCACATCGAGCGGCGCCTGCCGCTGATCGGCAAGCCGCCGGGCGCGGACCTGTCGCGGGTACTCGATGGCGATTTCAAGCCGGTCGAATTGCCGGACACAGGCATCATGGTGTCGACCGCCCTGGCCGGCATACTGCAAGTGAAATTGGGCGAGCAGGTTGAGATCGAACTGCTGGAAGGCGACCGCCGCACTCTGCAAGCGCCGGTGACCGCTATTGTCGAAGGGTTCCTGGGTCTTTCGGCCTACATGAATTTGGACGCGATGAACCGCATGTTGCGCGAAGGGCCGGTGATCTCCGGCGTTCACCTGGCGATCGACGACCACAAGCTGGGACAACTCTATGGCGCGCTCAAGGAAACGCCGACGGCGAATTTCATTGCGCTGCAGCGGGTGTCGCTCAAGAAATTTCGCGAAACGCTGGCGCAGAATGTGCTCTATCAAGTCGTGACCTATGCGTCACTGGCGATGATCATCGCGTTCGGCGTGGTTTACAACTTCGCCCGCATCTCGCTGTCGGAACAGGGCCGCGAAATGGCGAGTCTGAGGGTTCTCGGGTTTACACGCGGTGAAGTCTCCGGACTGCTGCTGTCGGAGCTGGCGGCGATTGTGATCGTGGCGCAGCCGGTGGGCTGGCTCATCGGCTATGGACTCGCCTATGTTGTGTTCAAAGGGTTCTCGACGGAGCTTTACCGGGTGCCGCTGGTTGTCGGGCGCGAGGTTTATGCCTATGCCAGCCTTATCGTGATCGCCGCCGCGCTTGCCTCGGGCCTGGTGGTAAGACGGCGGATCGACCGGCTCGACATGATTGCCGTGCTCAAGACGAGGGAATGACGATGATGCGCCGCATTATCCTGTTGCTGGTCAGCGTTGCTGTCATCGCGGCCCTTGCCTGGGCCCTATGGCCGAAGCCCCTGGTGGTTGAAGTCGCGGCTATCGAACGGCGCAGCATCGAAGTCAAGATCGAGGACGAGGGCAAGAGCCGGATCCGCGAGGTCTATACGGTGTCGGCGCCAATCGCAGGCAAACTCTTGCGGCTCAATCTGCATGCCGGCGATGACGTGGTGGCGGACCAGACCATCGTTGCCTCGATCAAGCCGGTCGAGCCGGGGCTTCTCGATGCGCGAGCGCGGAAAATCGCCGAGGCCGGGATCGAGGCGGCAAAAGCGGGTGTCGATCTGGCGGCGGCGCAGCTGGCGCAAGCCGAAGCGCAGCTTTCGTTTCTCGACAGCGAACTGGTGCGCGCCACCGCGCTGGTGAGGCGGGGCACGATTTCGCAGCGGGCCTTTGAAAAGGCGACACTCGATGTGGCAGTGGGGAAAGCCTCGGTCGAAAGCGCCCGGGCCAATCTGCAGGTGCGGCAGCGGGAACTTGAGAGCGCACGGGCCGCGCTCATCGAGGGTTCGGCTACATCAGAGACGAATGTGTGCTGCGTGGATGTGCGCGCGCCGGTTTCCGGCAGGGTGTTGCGGGTGGCGACGGAGAGCGAGCAGGTTGTGCAGGCGGGAACCCTGCTCATTGAAATTGGCGATCCGGCCGATCTTGAAGTGGTGGCCGATCTCTTGTCGCGCGATGCCGTGCTGCTCAAGCCGGGTGCCGCCGCAACGATCGAGGGCTGGGGCGGGCCGGCGCTCAAGGCCGAAGTGGCCCGCATCGACCCCGCCGCGGTCACCAAGATTTCGGCGCTGGGCATTGAAGAGCAACGGGTGAGCGTGGTGCTGAAGCTGCTCGATCCGCCGGCGGAACGGCAGCGCCTCGGCCATGGCTTCCGGGTGGTGGTCAGTATCGAGTTGTGGCGGGGCGACAACCTGACCGCGGCGCCAATGGGCGCGCTGTTCCGGCAGGAGGCGGACTGGGCGGTTTTCACAGTTCGCAATGGCATTGCACATCTGCGCAAGGTCGAGCTGGGCCAGCGCAACACGGACTTTGCCGAAGTGAAGTCGGGACTCGAACCTGGAGACGTGGTGATTCTCCACCCCAGCGACCAGGTTAAGGACGGGGGCTGGATCGACAGCAGCGCCTGATTAGACCAAGGGCGGTTTGCGGATCGTGCGGTTGCGCGCTAGAGTTTGTGCAACGCAATATGAGACTGGTGCCGATGACCGATCATCCGCTCGATGCCGAATTCCCTGCTGCCTCGCGGGCGGACTGGCTGAAGCGCGTTGCCGCGATATTGAAAGGAGCGGAATTCGACGACAAGCTGGTGAGCAAGACCGGGGACGGCATCCGGATTGAGCCGCTTTACGGGCGTGCCGAGGGTCCACGGGCCGAGCGCTGGGTGGTGGCGCCCTGGATCGTTCACGCCCGCGCCGATCATCCTAATGCCGCGAGGGCCAATGCCCTGGCGCTTGACGATCTTGGCAATGGCGCCACTGGGCTGACGCTGGTGATGCGGGGCCAAGCGGCGGCACGGGGTTTTGGCATCGGGGTTGAAGATCTGGGGCGTGTCCTCGACGGTGTGCAGCTTCATGCCATCGCACTTCGTCTCGAAGGCACTGCCGAAATGGCTTCGGCATTGGCGAAACTTGTGGCGCGGCAACCGATCGATCCGGAGCGGCTCGATATTTCGTTTGGGCTCGGCGACACGGCACTGGTGAAGGCGTTGACGGCGCAGGGATTCAAGGGGCCGTTTGTCGAGGCCGATGGCCGGGCACTGCATGAGCAAGGGGCGACGGAGGCGCAGGAGCTGGGTGCTACGCTGGCAATGGCGACCGGGTTCCTGCGGAAGACCGAAGCATCGCACATCGGGATCACGCTTGCGGCCGATCAGGACATGTTTCTGACGCTCGCCAAGTTCCGCGCCATGCGGCTGCTGTGGGGGCGGGTGCTGGAGGCGAGCGGGCTTTCTCCCTTGCCTGTGCTGATTCATGGCGAGACGAGCTGGCGGATGATGGCGACGCTCGATCCACATACCAATATCCTGCGGAGCTGTGCTGCAGTGTTCGGCGCGGGGCTGGGCGGGGCCGATTCCATCAGTGTCCTGCCTTTCTCATTGGCACAGGGCCTGCCCAACAGCTTCGCGCGGCGGGTGGCGCGCAATGTGCAAACGGTGCTGCTGGAGGAAGCGAATCTTTGGCGGATGGCCGATCCGGCAGCGGGCGCAGGCTATGTCGAGACGCTGACCCAAGAACTCTGCGAGAAGGCGTGGGCTATTTTTCAGAAGGCGGAACATGGCGCGTGGCCTGTGCCCGATCCCGGCAACATGCGTTCGCGGCCGGTGATCGGCACGAGCGCCTACAAGCTGGCGAAGGAATACGCCGCCCAGGTGGAGGCTACTGTCATGAAGAGCGTTCCGGATTTTTCGGCGATCCCCCTGCATCCGTCATCCCGGCGAAAGCCGGGACCCATCGATGATCGGGGTACAAATTCTGCAAAGCCGTCGCGCGGAAAAATGGGTCCCGGCTTTCGCCGGGATGACGAAAGAAGTTGGGAAACAGCAGAAGGAATTGCGTTGAAGCCCGCCTATAGCGCAGCCGACACTCCGAACTTCGTGGAAAGCTATCCGGGCATCGCGCCCTATCTGCGCGGGCCCTACCCTACCATGTACGCGACGCAAGCCTGGACCATCCGGCAATATGCGGGGTTCTCGACGGCGGAGGATTCCAATGCATTCTACCGGCGCAATCTGGCGGCGGGGCAGATGGGGCTTTCAATCGCGTTCGATCTGGCCACCCATCGCGGCTATGATTCCGATCATCCCCGGGTGGCGGGCGATGTCGGCATGGCGGGAGTCGCCATCGATTCGATCTACGACATGCGTACCCTGTTCGACGGCATTCCGCTCGACAAGATGACGGTGTCGATGACGATGAACGGCGCGGTGCTGCCGATCTTGGCGCTTTACATCGTGGCGGGCGAGGAACAGGGGGTGCCGCCGGAGAAACTTGCCGGCACCATCCAGAACGACATCCTCAAAGAGTTCATGGTGCGCAACACCTATATCTATCCGCCGCGCCAATCGATGCGGATCGTCTCCGACATTTTCTCATACACCTCCGAGCGGATGCCGAAGTTCAATTCGATCTCGATCTCGGGCTATCACATGCAGGAGGCGGGAGCGACGGCGGATCTGGAACTGGCCTATACGCTGGCAGATGGCCTTGAGTACGCCAGGGCCGGAGTGGCCGCGGGGCTCGACATCGATCAGTTCGCGCCGCGGCTCTCGTTCTTCTGGGCGATTGGCATGAACTTCTTCATGGAAGTGGCGAAGATGCGGGCGGCCCGGGTGATCTGGGCGAAATTGATGAAGCAATTCGATCCCAAGGACGAACGGTCGCTTTCGCTCCGCACCCATTGCCAGACATCGGGGTGGAGCCTTGCGGCACAGGATATCTTCAACAATGTGACACGCACCTGCATCGAGGCGATGGCGGCGACGCAAGGCGGCACCCAATCGCTGCACACCAATTCGCTTGACGAGGCACTGGCGCTGCCCACGGATTTTTCCGCCCGCATCGCGCGCAATACGCAACTTTTCCTGCAGCAGGAAGCGGGCACATGCCGGGTCATCGATCCGTGGGGCGGCAGCACTTTCGTGGAGAAGCTCACCAGCGAGCTGATGGAGAAGGCGTGGGGCCATATCGATGAAATCGAGAGGATGGGCGGCATGGCAAAGGCCATCGAGGCGGGCGTGCCGAAGCTCCGCATCGAGGAAGCCGCCGCCCGCACCCAGGCACGCATCGACACGGGCGAGCAGACGGTGGTGGGGGTCAACAAGTATCAAGTGGCCGATGATACGGAGATCGACATCCTGAAGGTCGACAATTCGGCGGTGCGGGCCAAGCAGATCGAGAAGTTGCGGCGGCTTCGCAGTGAACGCGACCCGGTGCAATGCCAGGCGATGCTTGACCAGCTCTCCCGGGTAGCGAAAACGGGCCAAGGCAATCTATTGGCGGCTGCCATCGATGCAGCACGGGCCAAGGCTACGGTCGGCGAAATCTCGCTGGCACTGGAGAAAATCTGGAACCGGCATCAGGCGGTGACGCGGGTGATCAAGGGGGTCTATTCAGCAACGCCCAGGGACCAGCACAAGATCGAGAAAGTCAAACGTTCGGTTGCGGCCTTCAAGGAAGCCGACGGGCGGGCGCCCGCCATTCTGGTGGCCAAGATCGGACAGGATGGACATGACCGCGGGCAGAAAGTGATTGCCTCGGCCTTTGCCGACATGGGCTTCGATGTAAAGATCGGCGCGCTGTTCGCCACGCCCGAGGAGGCGGCTGATCTGGCGGTCAAGGAAAACGTCCATGCGATCGGCGTGTCCACGCTGACCGCCGGGCATCTTGTCCATATTCCGCCCCTGAAAGCGGCACTCGAACAAGCGGGGCGGCCCGACATCATGATCGTGGTGGGCGGCGTTATCCCGCCTGAGGATGTTGAGACCCTGAAAGCGATGGGGGCGGCGGCGGTGTTTCCGCCGGGGACCGTGATCCCCGAGGCGGCACAAGCGCTGCTCGACCGGCTGAGCGAACGCCTTGGTTATGCCCAGAAGGCGGCGGAGTGATGGGGGCTGCGACAGGAGACCCCAATATGTTCATGCGATTCGTTATTCTGTTAATTTGTGGCGCCGTTCTCGGCGGTTGCGTGCTGGAATCGAAGATTCCGATCATTGCCAGCGATGCGGGCGAGGCCTTGCTTGATGGTTATGGGCTGACGTTTGTCAGCTATGGGCTCAAGGACGGCGAGTGGAAGAAGGACAATGAAACCTTCCAGTTCGTGCCAAAGGGGCATCACTATGAGGTATCGAGCGGCGGCGACACGATGGATATCGCGTTCGCGAAACTCGATGGCAGCTGGTGGGTGATGCAGGCGCAGGAGCCGGGAAAGCAGGCAACATATTTGCTGGTGGATGCGCAGAAGGCGGAACTGTTTCTATATCCGCTGGCGTGCAAGCCGCTGAGGGATGCCGGCACATTCGACGCCTTCGTCGCATTCAAGGATGACGACTGCGTGGTGAAGGACGGCGCCAATACGACGGCACTGTTCAAGGCGTTCGCCGCCGATCCAGGGCCACAGACGGCGAAGATCGTCCCCAAGGGCTGAGCGGCAGCGGACTTGCATCGGCCATAGCGGAGTGTGTCAAAATGAATTTTGCGCGGCGATCCGTGCTGTCCGGAATGACCCTGCTTGCGGCGACGGCGGGGCCTCTGAAGGCATCGGCAAAGGCTAATCAATTCAAAGATTTGCAGGGCGCTCTTGAGAAAGCAATTCAAGGCGATGGGGTGTTGCGGCTGCCAGCTGGGCGGTTCGACACAGCTGGACTCAGGATTGACGGCGCAGTTCGGTTGGAGGGTATCGCCGGGCTGACCACACTTGCCGCAGCGGGTGGCGGCCCGGTGCTGACAATTGCCGATGCCAAGGCGGTGACGATTTCCGGCATCAGCTTCGAGGGCGGCACTGTTCCGCCTACGGACGATAATCGCGGCGTGGCGCTGGTGATGGCGGAGCGGGTGGAGGAGTTGGTCATCGAGGGATGCCGGTTCACGGGAACGGTTGCAACCGGGTTGCGGATGGAGAATTGCTCTGGCCGCATCGTCGGCAACCGGTTTTCCGATCTCGGGCAGACGGCGCTGTTTGCGCTCGAACTCGAAGGGGCTTGAGATTTCCGGCAATCATGTGCGGGACATCGGCAACAACGGCATTCTGGTGTGGACCTCGGCTCCGGGGGAAGACGGTAGCATTGTGGTCAACAACCGGGTGGAGCGGGTTGGCGCCAAAGAGGGCGGCAGCGGGGAGAACGGCAACGGCATCAATGTCTACCGGGCGGGCAGCGTGCTAGTCTCGGGAAACCGGGTGAGCGATTGCGCCTTCTCGGGCATCCGCAACAATTCGGGCTCGAATTGCCAGATCATGGGCAACTCGATTTCGCGCTGTGGCGAAGTGGCGATCTACAGCGAATTCGCATTCGAGGGCGCGGTGGTGAGCGGCAATCTTATCGAAGACGTGGCGGCGGGGATTTCAATCACCAATTTCGACAAGGGCGGGCGGCTGGCGGTCGTGGCCAACAATGTCGTGCGCAATGTGAAGGGCGGCGGCAGTCTTGCCGATACGACGGGTTTCGGAATCTATGTGGAGGCCGATGCCCAGGTGAGCGGCAATGTGGTCGAACTCGGCAAAGGATATTGGAATTGGAATGGGCTGGGGGCGCTATTGCCGCAATCTGTCAGCCAGCGGCAACACCGTGCGCAATTGCGGGCGGTCTTTCACGTTCTCGCTCGCCGAAGGGGCGGAGCCGGTGATGATCAGCGGAAACCGCATCGCCGGATCGACGATCGCCGCCATTCAGGGCATGGATCACAAGGAGCCGGTGACAGGGGACCTGGGCGCTGCCGGAGCCGCGGCGCCGGCGCAGGGTTTGATTGCCGGGAATTTCGTGAGCTAGGCTACAGCGCGGACATCGCCTACGTGGATTTTGCGCCAGTTGGTGAGTTCCCGGCTCTTGAAGCGGCTGAAGTGGGCTTGTTCTTTGGAGGTCCAGACGTCGAGACTGCCAAGGATCGCGGCGGTTGCGGCTTCGGCGGCGCGGCCTGCGCCATCGTCGCATTTGACGGCGATGCCTAGCCCTGCGTGGGGAATGCAGCCACAGTGGACGCCTTCGGCGCCGCCTTTGAGAAATACGCGCGGCACGGCCCGCATGAGTTCGGTATCGAATCGGTGAGTTCCCGCCACCATGAAGGGGTTGGCCCTGACTGAATCAATAATGCGCCGGCCGGCCTGGTGATCCGATGCGGTCAGCCTGGCAAAGCCCAGGGCCATGTTGCGGATAGGTATTGCCCAGGTGGGAACCGAACAACCGTCGATGCCGCAGGGCTGGTGATCGAGATCGCAGTCGCAGATTTCACCCATGGATTTGGCGATGGCGCGCTGCACGGGATGATCGCGCTTTACATAGCCCGTTGGATCGGCGCCGAGTTGACGCGATAGGGCCAGCATGCCGGCGTGTTTGCCGGAGCAATTGTTGTGTATGGGCTGAGCTTCGGAGAACTGGCGGATTGCCGCCGTATGGGCTTCGCCTTCGGTTGGCCAGTGGGCGCCGCATTCGTAATGGGCTTCGCTAATGCCTGCCTTTGTCAGCATGGAGCGGGCGACGCGGATATGTTCGGCCTCGCCATTATGGGAGGAACAGGCAAGCGCTATCTCTTCATCGCTGAAACCGAAGCGGTCAGCGGCACCGCTTTCAATGACAGGAATGCATTGGAAGGCTTTGATGGCCGAACGCGGGAAAACGGCTTGCGAAGTATCACCGGCCGAGGCGATGGTGTGGCCCTCCCGGTCAACCACGGCGAAGCATCCGGTGTGGCGGCTTTCGACAATGCCGCCGCGGGTGACTTCAGCGATGACGGGGTTAGGCATGGGATGGTTCCGATGGCTTGAGAAGATACCAGGCGAAGGCCAGGAGCTGGGCCAGCAGAAAGATGCCGATGGCCCAACTGTAACCTCGGGGATCATAGCCCGTGGCGGTTGACGGAAACAAGCCGATGATCGCTCCCACGAGATATTGAGCGGTAAAGGCCGCGACAAACATGGCGAAGTTTATGGTGGCGTTGGAACGGCCAGCGAGTTCCTTGCCGGTATTTGCGGCAAACCACGGGAAGGCGAGGATGGCCACCTGGCCGAAGGCCGCCACCGCCAGCCAGGCGGGAACCAACAGTGCCTCGACGCGGAAAACGATGACGGCCTGGGCGGTGAAATAGACGATGTTGAATCCCACCATGACCCGCATGGGGCCGATGCCGCGGCGGCCCAGCCGGTCGGCGATGACACCCACAAGGAAAATGCCCGCCATGAAGGAGAGCGCCATCCACAGGAGATGGCGGGCAACATCTTCGCGGGCGAGTCCCATGCAGTCGCGAAACCACGGGCCTGCCCAGAGCGTTTGAATGCCGATCTGCACACCCGAGGTAAGCGCAAGAAGCGGGGCCACGCGCCAGAACAGGGGAAGGCGCATGATGGCGAGCATGCTGGCGAATTGGCGGCGGAGCGGTGCTGGCGCGGATTGGGTATCGGCGCGGGGGGCAACCGCGAAGATGAAGAACGCGGCGCAAAGGATAACACCGGCAAAGACCACGAAGACGCTACGCCAGCCGATGAGGCTTACCAGATATTCGGTGGGTTGGGTGGCGACGACGACGCCGAGGGCGCCCAATGACATGATAGCGGTGTTGGCGAGAGAGCGGCGCTCGATGGGAACCCAGGTGGCGGAGGATTTGTAGCTGGCCATAAGCCCCGCCGAAAAGCCGAGGCCGATCACGGCGCGTGCGGCGAAAAGACCGGCAAAGCCAGGGCTTGCGGCAAAGGCTGCGCAGCCCAGGGAGGCCACGCAAAGAAGCCCGGTTTGGACCTTGCGTGGACCGTAGCGGTCGAGCAACACGCCGAGCGGCAGTTGAAACAGCGCGAAGGCGCCGAGATAGGCGGCGGTGAGCAGGCCAAGTTGGGCCGGCGAAAGGCCCGCCTCGCGCACCAGATCGGGAGCCACCACGGCATTCACGGCGCGGAGCAGATAGGACATGAAGTAGCCGGAAGCGAAGGGCAGCAGTGCGGTGAGGGCGATGCGGAAAGGAGTCATCACAGGAGTATGTCATGCATAGGAATGTTTGTCAAGGATTTTTTTACTAGAACCGATAATGGCCGCATTGCTTGCCGTTATCTCCCTCCCCCTTGCGGGTTGGGAATAAACTGAGTTACCGCAGCCCGTCCTCACCCTTGATCTCGCTCACCTGAGGCCGCCGATGCGCGGCAGCGGGCGGCCGCCGGAGGTGACGGCCACGGCGACCATGATTTCGTTGGCGCGGGGGGCGTCGTTGATGCGGACTTCCATGGCGTCGAAATGGCTTCGCACGAAGGCCGCATCCTTGTGGCCGAGGGGCACATCGAGGGCCACGCCCATGCCGCCGCGCTTCTTGGACGACGGGATGAGGGCGGCGCCCTTGCCCAGCACCTTGCGAAACGGGGCGCCGAGCTTGGGATGCAAAATGGCGGCGGCGTGTTCGAGTTCGCCGTTCTCGCCCACTGCGGCGGCCTTGCCATAGCTTTGCACTTGCGAGCCGGCGATGCCGAGGGCCGCCACGGCGCGTTCGGCCAGGAGGCCGCCCAGCTCTTCACCAATGTCGATGAGCAGCGAGAGATCGTCCTGATATTTTCCGGCGAAGGGATTTTCGATCACCGCCACGGCGGCGGAGCGGCGGAGCGGAGGAATGATGGGCTTGCCCTGCTCGCTCAAGGTCTCGTCGACGAACGTCACGAGCTTGCGGATCATTGCTTTCATCTGAGGCCGTCCTCTCCCTTGATGTCCTTGGCGGCAAGGCCGCCGGCGCGGGCGTGAACGCGGGCGCCGGTGGTCATGACTAGGACCAGGACGATTTCACCGGCTCGCGGGGCATCGGGCACTCCCACTTCCATCGCATCGAAATGGCTTCTGACATAGGAGGCGTTGATGTGGGTGACGGGAATATCGAGGCGGCTACCCAGCCCACCCACTTTTTTGGTCGATGGCACGATGGCCTTGGCGCCGTCGAGGAGTTCGCGCATGGCATAACCGCCCGGCGCATGCCAGAGGGCGCCGTGTTCAAGCTCGCCCGCCTCGCCGATGATGGCGCCCTTGCCGTAGCCTTCGACCTGCGATCGATCACCGCCCAGGGCATCGATCAGGCGGCGGGCCATTTCGAGGCCGAGGGGCTTCAGATCATCCATGAAGAACTGGATATCCTGGTGGTATTTTCCGGCGAAGGGATTTTCGATGACGGCGAGCACCGCGGCACGGCGCTGGGGCATCGATGTGATGGGACCTCCTTCATGGAGGATATCCTCGAGGATGGTCAGGAACTTCCGCACTTTCACGTCAGGCATTGGCGCTCAGTCTCCTGTCGGCTGCAAGTGGGATTGTGCCGGTGGTGCGGGTTTCTCCGGCGAGGTGGAGCGCACAGGCGATGATGATTCCCGACGACACCATGGCTTGCGCGGCCATTACTCCGCCATCGAGTGCCGCGGCAATTTCCTCGGGTGAGAGCGGACCCACGGCGCGGGTGACGGGGCGCTGGCCCAGATCGCTGTCGGGCTGCAGATCATTGGCGGGAATGCGGGTGATGAGGGGATGGCCGGGAAGATCGACGGCATTGGCAATGAGGGTGGCCGCGGCATCGGCGGTGCTGGCATTGTGGGCGAGCACGGTGACGGCGTCGGCGATGCCAAGCGAAAAGCTGCGGCCGCGCCAGCCGCTGGTGGCGATGCCACGGGTGGCGTCGGTCCAGTGAATCAGCGAGTGGGTGAAGAATGAGGGATCATCGGGGCGGTCGACGAGGCCTACGCGGTAGTCCTTCCAGGGGGTGAGGTGAATGGCGATGTCGCCGCCATTGTTGACATGGGCGCGCTCGACTTCGGCGGCGGTCACCATGGCATAGAGCACTTCCTCGGCCACCGATCCGGCGACGGCGGCCATGGGTGTGATGAAGGTGTGGCGGGCGAAATCCACCGTGGCGCGCCACATGCGGCGGGCGACCGACTCCTTGCGGCAGGCGCTCCGTAGGCTGACGAAGCAAGTGCAATTCGCCGCAAAGCTCGTCGAGGATGGTGGAGAAGCGGGCTGTGGCGACATCGTAGGCCAGTTTCACTTCGCGCTCGGGGCCGTCGGCGCCGATGATGAGATCGATGGGACCATCGTTGAGATGGAGCCTACTTGCCATCGGGCAGCATAGCGGCCTGCATGCGGGTCATGGTTTGGCGTCCGGCGGCCAAGCCAGGCGCTTCTGGCCCTGGGTGGCGGTGATCCCGGAGAGCTGGCGCACTTCATCCATGTGGCCGCCGAGGGCGGCATAGTCCTGGCGGCGCATGGTGAATTCGATGGGGGCGACAAGTGCCGGGGTGGGCACATAGCCGAAGGCGTTGGCTGGAAGCCTGGTGACGTCGGCCATGAAGGTGATGCCGCCGCCGGGCCAGACATAGACGGGAGCGCCACCGCAGGTGACGCGGGTGAGCGCATCCTTCACCGACTTGGTAAGGCGCACGGGATTTTCGGTGACGCCGGCGCGCAGGGATCCGCCGGCGCCGCCCATGAACAGCACGGTCGAAAGTGCCGGCTCGCAGTTCTCGGCGATGCGCTCGACCGACTGCTTGAGAGCCGTCGGCAGTTCTTTTTCCACGGGCGTCAAAGCTTCATCGAGTTCGAAATAGGCGAAGTGCTCGCCGGTGGTCGAGACCATGAGCATTCTCAGGCCCGGCCAGGATTCCTTGGGATCGAAGGGTTTCGAGGATGGTGAGCGGGTCGCTGAGATCGGTGCCGCCCCAGCCGGTGCCGGGCTGGGCGACTTTGAAGTAGCGGCCGGGCGTCGAGCGGTGGCCTTTCATCTTGATGCCGGTTTCGGGCACGCCGAGGAACTTGCCGGCCTGGTGTTCGGAGAGAACCCCGGTGATGTGATCGTCGACGACGACGACTTCATCGACATGGTCCACCCACTGCCTGGCGAACATGCCGATGGTGGCGGAGCCGCAGCCCACGCGCATGCGCTGCTCGGGCTCGCCGTTGATGGTGGGTGCGCTCCCCGCCTCGATCACAACGCGGGCGCCGCCATCGACGCTGACTTCAACGGGTTTGCAATTGCACAAATCGAGAAGGGTTTGGCAGGTGACGCGGCCTTCCTTCTTGGAACCGCCGGTCAAATGCCGCACGCCGCCGAGCGACAGCATCTGGGAGCCATATTCGGCGGTGGTGACGTGACCCACCTGCTCGCCATCGACGCGCACGGCGGCGCATTCGGGGCCGAGATGGCGGTCGGTATCGATCTTCACCTTGACGCCGCAATAGCTGAAGATGCCTTCGGTGACGACGGTGACCATGTCGACGCCGTCCACTTCGGAAGAAACGATGAAGGGGGCGGGCTTGTAATCGGGATAGGTGGTGCCGGCGCCGATGGCGGTGACGAAGGTGTTGCCGGGGGCGATGACATCGCCATCCCAAGGTTTGCCACGATCGAGAAAGGACACCAGTTTGCCGCCGCTACCCACGGTGCGTTCAAGCAGCACATGGGGATCGACGCGCACCAGTTCGCCGCCGCGATTGGCATAGCGGTCGCAGGCGCCCAAAGCGCCCGTCGCGGATGTAGCAGAGGACGGGGCAGGCATCGCAGCGGATCTTGTCGGCGGGGGCGTTCATGGCGCTGCAGCTTTCGCCAGAATTGCGGCGCGAAGGCGGTCGGGGGTGGCGGGGGTGCGGGTCATGCGCACGCCCGTTGCGTTGGCGATGGCATTGAGAATGGCGGGGGCGGTGGGGATCAGGGCCTGTTCGCCGATGCCCTTGGCGCCGAAGGGGCCGGCGGAAGAGGCGCATTCGATCAGGATCGATTCAATCGGCGGCACATCGCCGATGGTGGGGATCAGATAATCGTGCAGGTTCTCGCCCTTGCCCGGCGTGAACTCCTCCATCAGCGCCATGCCGATGCCCTGGGCCACGCCGCCCTCGATCTGACCCTCGACGAGGACGGGATTGATGGCGCGGCCGACATCATGGGCGGCGGTGATCTTGAGCACTTTCACGGTGCCGAGACGAGTGTCGACCTCAACTTCCGCCATATGGGCGCCGAAACCATAGAGGGCATAGGGCGAGCCCTGGCCATCGGCATCAAGGGGGCTGGTCGGCGGATCGAAGGTTTCTTCGGCGCACAGGACATAGCCAAACCGGTCGACCGGCAGGGCGGCGAGGCTGATGGCGCGGATGATCGATGGCTCTTTCACCATGATCTTGCCGCTGGCGATCTCGATCACGGCTTTTTCGCCGGCGTTGGCGAGGCGCAGGATCTGGTGGCGGAGGGCAGTGCCCGCAAGTTCGGCCGCTTTGCCGGTCACGAACGTCTGGCGCGAGGCGGAGGTTTTGCCGCAATCGGGGGTGAGATCGGTGTCGGCGGAGACGAGGTCGATGAGCGAAAGCGGCAGGCCCACGGCATCGGCGGCGATCTGGGCGATAACGGTGTTCGAACCCTGGCCGATATCGACGGCGCCCTGATGGAGGGACAGGCGGCCATCAGGCTTGAGGCCGAAGCGGATGGTCGAGGGATTGGGCAGGGAGGTGTTGCCGCAGCCATAGAACATGCCGGCGACACCCACACCGCGGCGTCGCGCGTTGGCCGAAATGTTGTGCCGGGAGGCATCGGCGCGGGCTCTCCGCCAGTGGGGACGCAAGGCTTCGAGGCACTGGCGGAAGCCTACGCCGTTGCCGAGCACCTGGCCGGTCACTGTCGGTGTTTCATTGGTAAGCGCGTTGAGGATGCGGAACTCGAGGGGATCGAGACCGGTTTTTTCCGCCAGCATGTCGAGCAGTTGTTCCTGGGCGATCACGGTCTGGGGCACGCCGAAGCCGCGAAAGGCGCCGGAGGGCACGCAGTTGGTGTGAACGGCCCTGCTCAGGGCCCGGTAGTTGGGCACCACATAGGGGCCCGAGGCATGGACCGGCACACGGTTGGCGACAGTGGGGCCCCAGGAGGAATAGGCGCCGGTATTGAAATCGCCGTCAAAATCCATGGCGGTGATGCGGCCGTGGGCGTCGGCCGCCATGCGCGATCGCATGCGGGCGGGATGGCGCTTGGTGGTCGAGATGATCGACTCGGGGCGGGTATAGACCATGGCAGCGGGCCTTCCGGTGAGCCAGGCGGCGAGGGCCACATGGGGCTGCACCGAGAGATCGAGCTTCGAGCCGAAGCCGCCGCCGCAGGACGAGGGTATGATGCGAACATTTTCGGGCGCAATGCCGAGAATGGCCGCGGTGTCGTCGCGGTCGAGATAGGGCGATTGGGTCGATACCGTCACTTCGATGCGATCGCCCACCCGGCGGGCCCAGCCGGCTTCGGGCTCGATGTAGGCGTGTTCGACAAATCCGGTTTCAAATTCACCTTCAACCGCGTGGGGCGCGGCGGCAAGTGCTGTGACGGCATCGCCGCGGGAAACGCGGCCGCGCACCAGGATGTTTCCGGGACGGTGTGGATGCAGGAGCGGCGCCTGGCATGAGGTGGCTTGGTCAATTGTCATCAGCGGCGGGCGCTCGTGCCACTTCACCGGGAACGAAGACGGGTCGAGAGACTCGATGGCGGGTTTTTCGCCGAGGATAGCGGCAACCGCTTCGCCCTTGAAGCGGGTATGAGAATCGGCAAAGACCGGCTGATCGGCAAAGGGAGCGATGACGCCGAAGACATTGCGTCCCGGGATGTCCGATGCCGTCAGTATGCGGACGATACCGGGGTTGTCCTTGCGATAACGGTCGAGATCACCGAAGGTGAAGCTGGCGGAATGAAAGGGCGAGCGAATCACCTTCAGCCACAGGGCATCGCCGGGAACGGCATCGGCGCCATAGGTTTCGCTGCCAGTCACCTTCGGCTCGCCATCCAGCCGCTCGATTGGCGCGCCGACGGCATGTCCGGCCGCGGGTAAGTCTTGTGGATTGCCGTCAACTTCGGATGCGGCGGCGGCAACCGCCGCGATGATCTTGCGGTAGCCGGTGCAGCGGCAGAGCACGCCGCTCAAGGCATCGGCAATTTCCAGTTCGCCAGGTTGCCCGCCGAGTTCGAGCAAGGCTGCCGCCGCCATCAGCATGCCGGGGGTGCAGATGCCGCATTGGGCGGCGCCATGTTTGAGAAAGGCGCGCTGCAGGGCCCTGCCCGATGTGGTTTCCGTGGCAAGGCCCTCGATGGTGACGACCTTGGCGCCATCGGCCTGGGCCAGCGGCACAAGGCAGGCGCAGGCGGGATCGCCGTCAATCAGCACGGTGCAGGCGCCGCAGTCGCCGGCATCGCATCCGATCTTGGTTCCAGTGAGGGCAAATTCGTCGCGCAGGACCTGCGACAGGCGCTAGCGCGCCGTTCGAGGATGAGCGCACGGCCGCACCATTGAGAACAAAGGAGATTGCTTCAGTCACTCCCAGCCACTCCCGCCGCCCGGTCCAGCACGTCTCCAATCAGATGCAGGGCGGCATCGCTGCGGTAACTCGCGGTGGCGCGGACATCGTCGATCGGCGAGAGCGCCGCGACATGGCGCGGCTTCAACATGGAAGATGGGCGAATACCAGGCGCCAGACCCATCAGTTCGCGCTCGAGTTCGGGAAGGCGCTGGGCTACGGCGGAGGCAGCGCCGACCGCGATACTTGCCGCCACAATGCCGCCACCCGCTTTCCGCTCCACGACAGCCGCCGCCATGACGATTGAAATGACGAGATAGCGCCTGGCCCCCAGCTTGATGAAGGCCGAGTGGGCCGCGGCCGCAGGCTTGGGGACCAGAATGGCCGAGAGGATTTCCGACCGCGCCGAGGGCGGTGCGGCGATTGCCGGTGATGAAGCTTGCCAGCGGCATGCGGCGGACACCCGCTGCCGAGGCCAGCTCCACTTCGGCATCGAGGGCCAGGAGCGGCGGCACGCCGTCGGCGGCGGGCGAAGCGTTGCAGAGATTGCCGCCGATGGTTGCCCGGTTCTGAATTTGCACGGAGCCAACCTCGCGGGCGGCCTGTTTCAACGCGTCGAAGGCGGGCGGCAGCGGGCGGCGCAGAATATCGCTCCAACTGGTCGTTGCGCCGATGCGAAAGTGCCGCTCCTCCTCCTTTATGCCGCAAAGTTCGCCGACCCTCGACAAATCAAGAAGATTATCGGGGAGAGGTCTGCCGACATGGGCGGGATAGACATCGGTGCCACCACACAGCACCAGCACATCCTGGCCCGACAGCGCTTCAATGGCCTCGCTCAGCAATGTTGGCCGCGCATACACCCGTTCATGTCCCCTTCCCGCCTAGACTACGGTGAGTCTTGCGCGCGTGCCACAGCGTGTCAAGCCGAGGGGCGGCGGTCCTCATGCAATTTTTCCTTGCGATTCAAATTGCTAAGGGAAGGAACTCACCCTATCCTCGGGTTTCAGGAGGCGTGAGCGGTGGAGCGGCGGTTAACAACGATACTTTCTGCCGACATCGCAGGCTATACGCGGCTGATGGAAGACGATGAAGCGGGGACCCTTGACGAACTCAAGGCGCGGCAGTCGCTTCTGGTGCAGCCGATGCTCAACAAGGCGGGGGCGCGTCTGGTGAAGCTGATGGGAGACGGCTTTCTGGCCGAGTTCCCCAGCGTCGTTAACGCCGTGCATTTCGCCATCGACCTGCAAACCGCTTCGGAAAGCCGCAATTCCGAAGATATCCGACGACCGGCGCATGCGCTACCGCATCGGGATCAATCTTTCCGACATCATAGCCGACGCCAACGATATCTATGGCGACGGCGTCAACGTGGCCTCGCGGCTCGAAGGGCTGGCGGAGCCCGGCGGCATCTGCATCTCGGAGACGGTCTATCACCATGTGCACCGCCATCTGAGCTGCAGTTTCGAGGATATCGGGCGGCGGCAGCTGCGGAATATTTCGGATCCGGTTCAGGTGTACAAAGTCACCGCAGGAATTCAAGCGCCGCAAATCGCCAGGCGGCGGCCACAGGCAGGACACCAGGCCTCGGTTGTGGTTTTGCCGTTCAGCAACATGAGTGGCGATCCGGAACAGGATTACTTCAGCGACGGCATTACCGAAGATATCATCACCGATCTTTCCAAGATTTCGGCGCTGTTCGTCGTCTCGCGCAATACGGCATTCGCGTTCAAGGGCCAGAATGTCGAGATCGAACAGTTGGCGGGGCGGCTGGGGGTGCAATATGTGCTGGAAGGCAGCGTGCGCAAATCCAACAACCGGGTGCGCATTACCGCCCAGCTGATCGACGGCCGGACCAATGGCCATGTGTGGGCCGAACGCTTCGACCGCAATTTTCATGACATATTCGAACTGCAGGACGATATCTCGCGCAGCATCGTGGAAGCACTGCGGCTCAAGATCATGCCGGAGGAAATGCAAACGCTGTTTCAGCGGCCGTCCGGCAATCCGGAGGCCTACCGCTACTATCTGATGGGCCGCGGGTTTTTCCTGCGCGGGCAAACCAAACGGCTGCTGCGGCTGGCGCGGCAGATTTTCGCCAAGGCGCTGGAGATTGATCCCTCTTACGCGCGGGCGCACGCGGGCATCGCCGATTGCAATTCGCATCTGCTCGATGCGGGCGACCAGTCAATCACCGTGGCCGACATTCTGCAGCAGAGCGAGCGGGCGCTATCGCTTGATCCCAGTCTGGCCGAGGCCCATGCTTCAAAGGGTTTGGCGCTTTACACCGCCGGGCGCTATGACGACGCGGACGCAAGTTTCCTGCGGGCGATTGAACTCAAGCCGGACCATTTCGAGGCCTATCTTTTCTTTGGCCGCAATTGCTTCAATCGGGGACGGCATGAACAGGCGGCCGAGCTGTTCGCCAGGGCTGCCGAATGCAAGCATGACGATTTCCGCTCATTGGGCCTGCAGTCCATGTGTTATAATTCCTTGGGCCGCCATGACGAGGCAATGGTGGCAGCGCGCAAGGCCCTGGCGCGGGCCGAGCGGGCGGTGGCGGAGCGGCCAGACGACACCGACGCCTTGTCTTTCGGGGCCGGCCTTCTGGCGATGATGGGGGAAGCGGAACGCACCCAGGACTGGGCCGAGCGCGCTGCCATCATGGAGCCCGATGATCGTTTGATGCACTACAATCTCGCTTGCGCCTATGCCACTCTGGGCAAGAAGGAACTGGCGCTCGACCGGCTGGAACATGCGCTGTGGCCAAATTCGCTGCGCTCGCTCAGGGAATTCATGGTGAACGACAGCGATCTCGACATTCTGCGCGATCATCCGCGCTATCTGGCGCTGACGGCCAGGCTTGCCGAACAGGGAGATGGCAGAAATGAGTGATGATGCAGCAGCGCGACTGCTCCTCGACAACTGGCGCGCGACGACACGCATTGCGGGACTGCCAGATGCGATCAGACCGCAGAGCCGCGCCGAGGGGTATGGCATTGCCGCGGCCATCGCTGAGCTTTGCGGCCAGGCGGTTTCCGGCTGGAAGATCGCGGCAACCAGCAAGGCTGGCCAGCGCCATATCAATGTGGACGGTCCGCTGGCGGGGCGCATTTTCGCCGACCGGCTGTGCGAGGCGGGCGCCAAGGTGCCGCTGGGAGATAACATCATGCGGGTGGCGGAGGCCGAGTTCGCGTTTCGCTTCGGCAAAGGCTTGCCGCCGCGCGATGCTCCTTATGATAATGCTGAAACCATGGCGGCGGTTACATCACTGCATCTTTCCATCGAGGTGCCCGACAGCCGCTACACGGATTTCACCAAGGTGGGAGCGGCACAACTCATTGCCGATACGGCATGCGCCTCCTGGCTGGTGCTGGGGCCCGCGGTTACGGCGGATTGGCGGGCAGTCGATCTTGCCAAGCAGCCGGTGAGCGGAATGCTCAATGGAAAAGCCGTGGTGCGCGGCACGGGAGAAGCGGTGCTGGGCGATCCACGCATTGCGCTGACCTGGCTGGTGAATGAAGTGGCAAATCACTGCGGGGGGATCGCGGCCGGGCAATTCGTGACGACGGGCACCTGCATCGTGCCGATCGCGATCGCTGCGGGAGACCGGCTGCTGATGGACTTTGGCGGGCTCGGCACCATCGAAGCCGCAATCGTCTGACGGCGTATACGGGCCAAGGCCCGCGCTACCGCCCCTGCCTCGCCGGGGAAAGCAGCTTCATATGGCGGTTCACATCCTTGTAGAGCAAGTAACGGAACTTGCCTGGTCCGCCGGCGTAGCAGGCCTGCGGGCAGAAGGCGCGCAACCACATGTAGTCACCGGCCTCCACTTCGACCCAGTCCTGATTGAGGCGGTAGACGGCCTTGCCTTCCAGCACGTAGAGGCCGTGCTCCATCACGTGGGTTTCGGCAAAGGGAATGACGGCGCCCGGTTCGAAGGTCACGATGGTGACATGCATGTCGTGGCGCATGTCGGCGGGATCGACAAAGCGTGAGGTCGCCCATTTGCCGTCGGTCCCCGGCATCGGAGATGGCGTCACCTCCGCGTCACTGGTGACGAAGCTTTCGGGCACATCGATGCCATCGACAAATTCGTAGGCCTTGCGGATCCAATGAAAGCGCACCGGTGCATCGCCGCGGTTCCTTGCACTCCATTTCATGGCTGGTGGCACATAGGCATAGCCACCGGGCTGCAAGACGTGGCGCCTGCCGCCCAGTTCCAGGGTCAATTCACCTTCAACGACGAAGAGCACCGCTTCGACACCGGCATCGGGCTCCGGCGCGTCACTGCCGCCGCCGGGCAGGATTTCCATGATGTATTGTGAAAAGGTTTCGGCAAACCCCGACAGGGGGCGGGAGAGCACCCAGGCCCGGGTTCCATCCCAGAATGGCAGAAAACTGGTGACGATGTCGCGCATGACACCCTTGGGGATTACGGCGTAGGCTTGGGTGAAAACGGCGCGATCGGTCAGCAAATCCGTTTGGGCCGGCAAGCCACCCCGGGGGGCATAATAGTGGCGGTTGGGCATCGACGTTTCCTCCATATACGGATAGCGGCAGGGTTGCGTTTTTAGCGGAGAGTACGGTGGTTTGTAAGGTGTGTAGACGCCGGTCCAGGAAGACTGGTTGTTGATAAAGGTAATTGGTATTAGAAAGCCGATCATGACAAACTCAGTGAAACTCAAAACATTCCCGGATGGCCGCGTATTGGCCTTGGGGATACTGGAGACGGCATGAGGCCCGCTCCCCTCACCAAGGCTGCGTTTGCTCCGTTTGGGGATGTGGTCGAGATGGAAGGCGCGGCGCATTTCACCATCAACCAGGGTTTTGCCGAGCGCTTCACCGACCTTGCCAAGGTGGATGTGGCGGCGGAGGGCGGAAGCGTCAATATCAGCATTGTCACCGCCGAGCCGCGGCCGGTTCCGATTGCCATCAAGCTGATGGAGCGGCATCCGCTGGGCAGTCAGATTTTCTTTCCGCTGCAGGACCGGCCGTGGCTGGTGGTGGTTTGCGGGGATCCGCATGATGCAAAGAGCTACCGGGCGTTTTCAGCGGCGGGCCGGCAAGGCATCAACTATGCGCGCAATACCTGGCATCATCCGTTGCTGGTGTTCGATGCCGGGAGCCGGTTCATGGTGGTCGACCGCAAGGGGCCGGGTAACAATCTCGAGGAAATCTGGCTTGGGGCGGGGAGGGAATTGGCGCTCACAGCGTGAGTGGCTGACGCTCGTGCACCAACTTTCCGGCGATATAAGTGGCGCGGATGGCGCGGTCGTCGCCGAGGATGGCGAGGGAGAAGAGCACGTCTTCCAAGGACTTCGAGACTTCCTGGCGGCTGGCGAGGACGGGCGTGGCGCGGGGGTCGAGGACGACGAGGTCGGCCATCTTGCCCGCTTCAATCGATCCGGTTTCATGGCCGATGCCGAGGCGTTCGGCGTTGACGCGGGTCGCCAAGTGAAAGAGTTCGAAGGCGGTGGGCTTATAGCCCGCCAGCATTTGCACCTTGTAGGTTTCGCCCAAAGTGGTCAGCATGGAATAGCTGGTGCCGCCGCCTACATCGGTGGCGACGCCGATGTGCACGGGGCGTTCCTTCTTGCGCAGATGGTTCATCGACATGAGGCCGGAGCCGAGGAAGGTGTTCGATGTGGGGCAATGGAGAATTGTCGAGCCGGTTTCCGACAGTCTGGCGCACTCGCGTTCCGACAGGTGAATGCCGTGGGCGAAGAAGCTGCGGGGACCCAGCAGGCCAAAGCCGTCATAGACATCGGTATAATCTTTTGAATTGGGGAAGAGCTTTTTGACGAAGGCGATTTCACCTGGGCTTTCCGAGAGGTGGGTCTGCATGAGGGCGCCCGGCAGAGAGGCCAGCAATTCACCGGACAGGCGGAGCTGGGCTTCGCTGGAGGTGACGGCAAAGCGCGGGGTTACGGCATAGCGCAGGCGGGCCTTGCCGTGCCATCTGGCATGGAGTTCCTGGGACTCGCGGGCGCCGGTTTCCGGATCGTCCTGGACGGCGGGAATGGCGTTGCGATCCATCATGGTCTTGCCGGTGATGAGGGCCATGCCGCGGTGGTGGGCGGCGGCGAAAAGCGCATCGGCACAGGCCTTGTGGACGGAGCAGAAGGCCATGGCGGCGGTGGTTCCGTGCTGGGCGAGGCGATCAAGGAAGATTTCGGCGGCGTTGGCCGCATAGGCTTCATCCGCATAGAGACTTTCTTCCGGAAAGGTGAAGCGGCTCAGCCAGTCGAGCAGGTCTTTTCCGGGTGCGGCCAACATGCGGTATTGGGGGAAATGGATGTGGGCATCGATGAGGCCCGGCATGATGAGCAAGCCGCCATAGTCGTCGGTGGGCGACTGGCGGAAGGATTGCGGCAGCAAGCCTTGCGGGCCCGCCCACAGGATCGATCCGTCATCGCCGATGACGATGGCGCCCTTTTCGTGATGGGTGACCACGGCGGGCTCCGCCCCGAAGGTAATGGTTTGGCCCTTGAGGACGCGCGTCACGGCCGCACCCTGTCTTCGATGCGGAAGCGGAAGATGCGGCAGACCTGGGAGATGGCCATGGCGAATTCTTCTTCCGGACTGCTGGTTACGCGGGTCTCGAAGCTCGCCAGAATTTGGTGCTTGGTGGCGCCCTTCACCGCGAAAATGAAGGGGAAGCCGAATTTCAATTTGTAGTGATCGTTGAGACGGGTGAAGCGGGCAAATTCTTCCGGGGTCAGCGTGTTGAGACCGGCGCCCGCCTGCTCCTTGGTGGAATCATCGGTGAGCATTGCCTTGGTGGCGAGATCGGGATGGGCGCGGATGAGGGCAAGCTGATCGGATTTGGGTGCAGCGGCGACGGTGGTGGCGAAAGCTTCGATCATGGCATCGCGCGTGGCGAAGGGGCGGCTGGCCGCCGCCTTGCGCGCCACCCATGGCGAATGTTCGGCAATGTCGCCGAATTGCTGTTCGAAGGCTTCGGCGCTCAGAGCATTGACGCCCGGCAGATTCATTGCTGCCTCGCGATCCAGGCGCCGAGTTTAGCGCGCTCCTCCGCCGTCATGCCGGTGCGATTGCCGAGGGGCATGGCCTTGTTCTTGACCGACTGGGTTTCGATCTGGGCGGCATAACGCTTGAGCTGGTCAAGGGATTCCAGCATGACGCCCTTGGGCGCCGCCTTGATGGTGGCATCGGTGGGATTGGCGCCATGGCAGGTGGCACAGCGGGTTTGAAGGATGGCCACGGCTTCGGCATCGCTGACCTCGCCCTCATAAAGCACAAGCTGGGAAGGTGCTGTGAGCAGAACGGCGAAGGCAAGTGCTCCTGCTATCACCGGCAAGGTCCAGGCGATTTCGCCGTGGGCGTCACCCACTTCGGTGCGCACCAGGAAGTGGCGGAGAGAGACGCCGGCCAACACGATGAGGCCGACGAGCATCCAGGCATGGGGATGATCGGTGATCATCGGATAGTGGTTGCTGATCATCATCAGCAACACGGGGAGCGTCAGATAGGTATTGTGCAGGGAGCGCTGTTTGCCGATCACGCCGAAGCGGGGATCGGGGGCTTCGCCGCGCAGCAGTGCCGCGGTGATCTTGCGCTGATTGGGGATGATGATCATGAAAACATTGGCGGCCATGACGGTGCCGATCACGGCGCCGACATGGATGAAGGCGCCGCGGCCGGAGAAGATGTGGGCGAATCCGTAGGTGGCGGCGAGAATGAGCACGAGGACCGCAAGGGCCAGCCAACCAGTTTGCTGGCCCAAGGGCGAACGGCACAGGACGTCGTAAACCAGCCAGCCGGCCACCAGGCTTGCCACCGAGATGCCGATGGCCTGCCACTGGGTGAGTGCCATGACATTGGCGTCGATCAAATAGGTTTCGGCGCCCACATAATACTGGATGACGAGAAGCAGAAAGCCGGTGACCCAGGTGAGATAGGCTTCCCATTTGAACCAGATGAGATCATCGGGAAGCTTGGAGGGGGCGGTCAGGTATTTGCGGACATTGTAGAAGCCGCCGCCGTGGACTTCCCAGGCTTCACCGGAAACGCCGGCGGGGAGGCCGTCATGCTTCTTCAGCGAGAAATCAAGGGCGACGAAATAGAATGAGGTGCCGATCCAGGCGATGCCGGCGATCATGTGGCCCCAGCGCACGAACAGATTGGGCCAGTCGAGATTGAGGGCGCCAGCGCCGGTGATCACATAGGCCAAGGCAAAGGCCGCGAAGATGACGGGCAAGGTCCAGGCGATCTTATTGAAAGGGTCGCCCACTTCGTGGCGCACCAGGAAGTGGCGGAGCGCCACGCCGCCGACGACGATCAAGCCCACCAGCAACCAGGCATTGGGGCCGTCGGTGACGATTGCATAGTGATTGCTGATCATCGTCAGCAGTACGGGAAGGGTGAGATAGGTGTTGTGCAGGGAGCGCTGCTTGCCGATGACGCCGAAGCTCGCATCCGGCGTTTCGCCACGGATCAGCGCTTCGGTGATTTTGCGCTGGTTGGGGATGATGATCATGAAGACATTGGCGGCCATCAGGGTGCCGACGAAGACGCCGACATGGATGAAGGCGCCACGGCCGGAGAAGACGTGGGTGAAGCCATAGGCGGCGATGAGGATCAGCAGGAGGACGAGGCCGGCAAGAAGGCTGGTATTTTGTCCAAGCGGCGACCGGCAGAGGAGATCATAGACGAGCCAGCCGGCGATGATGGCGGCGAGCGAGATGGCGATGGCCTGCCAGGGTGCGAGCTGCAGAACGGCGGGATCGATGAGATAGGCGGAGGCCTGGACATAGTACTGGACCGCCAAGCAGCAGGAAGCCGGTGACCCAGGTGAGGTAGGCCTCCCATTTGAACCAGATCAAATCCTCGGGAAGTTTCGAAGGCGCGGAGAGATATTTCTGCACGTTGTAGAAGCCGCCGCCATGGACCTCCCAGGCTTCGCCGGCGACACCGGCGGGGAGCCCTTCGCGCTTCTTCAGGGAGAAATCCAGCGCCACAAAATAGAACGACGTGCCGATCCAGGCGATGCCGGCGATCATGTGACCCCAGCGGAGCATGAGATTCAGCCAGTCGGCGAGGAAAGGGTCCATGGCGGTGGTCCAGGTTCGAAGCATAGCTTGCTTCTGTGAAGCCATTTCTCCCTCCCCCTTGCGGGGAGGGATTAAGGGTGGGGGTCGCTCCGAACCATCTAGATCAGCGTGTCGACACGCGAGCGGCAGCCGCCGGAGCGACCCCCACCCCTACCCCTCCCCGCAAGGGGGAGGGAGAACATGGGGGTAATTTCAGAGTAATGCCGGGTATCATTTCGACACCCGGCACCTTGCATTCGTTCACTGTTACTGTGGCAGCTGGTCGTCGATTCCTTTGACGTACCAGTTCATGCCGAGGATATCGCCATCGGGAAGGCCCTTGCCGGCTTCGCCGACAACGGTTCCGTCCTGCTTGGTGATCGGGCCGGTGAAGGGATGAAGCGTGCCGGTCTTGATCGCCTCGGCGGTCGCCGCCGCTGCCTTGGCAACGTCTTCCGGCATATTGGTGAAGGGCGCTATATTCACCGTGCCTTCGGCCATGCCGTCCCACGAGGCCTGACTCTTCCAGGTGCCGTTGATTACGTCGTTGACGCGGCGGACGTAATATGGCCCCCAGTTGTCGACGATCGCCGTCATCTGCGACTTATCGGCGAATTTGATCATGTCGGAGGCCTGGCCGAAACCGAGTTTGCCCTGTTCCTGAGCGACCTGCAGGGGTGCTGTCGAATCGGTGTGCTGGGTGATGATGTCGGCGCCCTGGCTGAACAGAACCTTGGCGGCGTCGGCTTCCTTGCCGGGATCATACCAGGTGTTGGCCCAGACGATCTTGACCTTGAAATCCGGGTTGACCGACTGGGCGCCCAGCATGAAGGCGTTGATGCCGGATACCACTTCCGGAATCGGGAACGACACAATGTAGCCGGCAACGCCGGTCTTCGACATCTTGGCGGCGATCTGGCCGATCACGTAGCGGCCTTCGTGGAACTTGGCATTGTAGGTCGTGACGTTGTCGGCGAGCTTGTAGCCGGTGGCGTGCTCGAACTTCACGTCCGGAAACTTCTTAGCGACCTTGAGGGTCGGCTCCATGAAGCCGAAGGACGTGGTGAAAATAATGTTGCAGCCGTCACGGGCAAGGCGCTCGATGGCGCGCTCGGAATCGGCTTCGGCCACGTTCTCGACGATGACCGCCTCGACCTTGTCGCCAAGCTCCTTCTTGACCATTTCAACGCCCTGGTTGTGCTGATAGGTCCAGCCGAAGTCACCGATGGCGCCGACATAGACCCAGCAGGCCTTGACCGCCGCAGAAGCCGAAGCCGAACTCACAGCCAAGGCGAGCGCGGCAGCGGCAACCGAATACATAATCTTCTTCATTCAACTTCTCCCTTTGTTTTCACAAGTTTCAACGATCAGGCACGAAAGGCTGGCCGAGACAGGCCGGCGTGTTGGCCCTGGTGAGCATCTTGTTACCAGAGATGACCACCAGCGCCAGTATGGTGACAAGATAGGGCAGCGACGACAGGAACTGCGACGGGATGCCCCAGGCGAATGTCTGCACGGTGTAGGCGAGAATCGAGATCGCCCCGAACAGATAGGCCCCGGCCACGGTGCGCCACGGCCGCCAGGACGCAAAAACCACCAGCGCCAGCGCGATCCAACCGCGGCCCGCCGTCATGTTCTCGACCCACTGGGGCGTATAGGCAAGCGACAGATAGCCGCCAGCCAGGCCGGCACAGCCGCCGCCGAACAAGACACAGAGAAAGCGCACGGCGATGACGTTGTAGCCAAGCGCATGGGCGGAGGCATGGCTGTTGCCGACGGCACGCACGATCAGGCCGATCTTGGTGCGGAACAAGACATGAGACACCAGAGCTGTCAGGGCAATGGCTCCCGGAATCAATGGGTCGACACCGGCAAATTTCGGCAGCTTGACCCCAGGCTCGCCAACGAATGCTTCGCCGATCAGCCCCGAGAGGCCGAGGCCAAGGAGGGTGAGGGCCAGGCCGGTGGCAACCTGGTTCGACACCAGGGTGAGCGTCAACAGGCCGAACAGGGCCGACATTACCATCCCGGCCGCGATCGCCGCGAGCAGGCCAATCCATGGCGACCCGGTGAGATAGCCGGCGGCAAATCCGCATACGGCGCCCATGACCATCATGCCTTCGACACCGAGGTTGAGGACGCCGGAGCGTTCGACGACGACCTCGCCCATGGCGGCAAGAAGCAGCGGAGTGGCGGCCGTCATGATAATGAAAAGCTGTTCCATGTCCGCTACTCCGCCGGCCGGGCCGCCGGGATGCGGCTTGATTCAAGCTTGATGCGATAGAGGATCAGCGTGTCGCAGGCGAGGATGAAGAACAACAGGATGCCCTGGAACACCTTGGCGATCTTGTCGGAAATGCCAAGAGTAATTTGCGCCGCCTCGCCGCCGATGTAACTCAGCGCCAGAAGTAGTCCGGCAAACAAGACGCCAAGGGGATTGAGGCGGCCGAGAAACGCCACGATGATCGCCGCAAAACCGTAACCGGGAGATATCTGCGGCTGCAACTGCGCGACGGTGCTGGCTACTTCGACTATTCCGGCAAGCCCCGCAAGGCCGCCCGACAGAAGAAAGCTGAACATCACCATGCGCTCGCGCGAGAAGCCGGCAAACCTGCCGGCGCGCGGCGCGCTGCCGGCGACCCTTATTTCAAAACCTTTCAGCGTCTTGCCCATCAGGAAGGCCAGAGCGGCGACCGCTGCCAGCGCGAACAATGCACCGATATGAATGGACGTTCCCGGAATACTGGGCAGAAGTTGCCAGCCCTCGAAGGTGATCGACTTGGGGAAGTTGAAACCCTGGGGGTCGCGCCAGGGTCCACGCACCAGCCAGTCGAGCAGCAACTGCGCCACGTAGACAAGCATGAGCGAGGTCAAAATCTCGTTGGCGTTGAAACGGTTCTTCAGCAGGCCCGGAATGGCACCATAGAGCATGCCGCCCACCGCTCCCATGACCAGCATGGCAACAAGGGTGAGCGGCGACTGCCAGGCCGGGAACAGGATCGGCACCATGCCGCCAAGGATTGCGCCGGCGGTGAGCTGTCCCTCGGCGCCAATGTTCCAGACATTGGCCATGTAGCAGACGGCCAGTCCAGCCCCAATCAGCACCAGCGGTGTTGCCTTCACAATCAACTGTTCGATCGACCAGACGGCGGTCAGGGGCTCGACGAAATAGACGTAGAGGGCGGCAAGCGGATTGAATCCGAGCAAGGCAAAGATGATGGCACCGGCAATGAGCGTTAGCCCAAATGCGATGAAGGGCGACAAGATCGCCATGGCGGCCGACTGTTCGCCGCGCTTTTCAAGCATGATGCGCATGGGCGGGCTCCTTGGCTTCGTGGGCTCCGGCCATGAGCAGGCCGATCTTTTCGCGGTTGATTTCGCCGGCGGGATAGGCCTCGGACAGCTGGCCGCGCGAGATCACCGCAATGCGGTCGGCGATTTCGAAGATTTCGTCGAGGTCCTGGCTAATCACCAGCACGGCAGAGCCTTCTCGAGACAGATCAATGATCGCCTGCCGGATGGTGGCGGAAGCTCCGGCATCGACACCCCAGGTCGGCTGGTTGATGACAAGGATGCCGGGGTTGCGGTCAAGCTCGCGGCCCACCACGAATTTCTGCAGGTTACCTCCGGAGAGAGCGCGCGCCTCGGGATCTGGCTTGCCTTTGCGCACGTCGAAACCCTTGATGACGCGCTCGCTGACGCCAGCGGCGCCGTTTTTCTGCAGGAGGCCGGACTTGACCAGGGCGGTATCGGAGGAATGGCGGGTGAGAATGATGTTCTCGGAGAGCTTGAAGGCGGGAACGGCGCCGTGGCCGAGACGCTCTTCCGGTACGAAAGCCGCTCCCATGTTGCGCCTTGCGTTGACGCCGATATGGCCGCAGGGCTTGCCGTCGATGACGATCATTGCGGCATCGGCCAGTTCCCGTTCGCCGGAAATGGCGTCGAAAAGTTCGGATTGGCCGTTGCCAGCGACACCGGCAATGGCGATGACTTCGCCGGCCTTAACCTCGAGTGTGACTCTCTTGAGTTCCACGGCAAAGGGACCATCCGCCGCGAGGTCCAGATTTTTCATCTGCAGCCGCACCTGGCCGGCCTTTTGCTTGCTTTGCGGGCGGATCACATGAATGTCGCCGCCGACCATCAGCTTGGCGAGGCTGCCGGCGGTTTCCTTGGTGGGATCGACGTTGGCGACGATCTTGCCGTGGCGCAAAATGGTGGCGTTGTGGCAGAGGCGCTTCACCTCTTCGAGACGGTGGCTGATGTAAAGAACGGCGCAGCTTTCCTTGGCGAGGCGGGCCAGAACCACAAAAAGCTGGTCGGCTTCTTGCGGCGTCAGCACCGCGGTCGGCTCGTCCATGATCAGCAGGCGGGGCTCCTGCAGCAGGCAACGGACGATCTCGATGCGCTGGCGCTCGCCGACCGAAAGATCGGCGACGATGGCGGTGGGCTCGAGCGGCAGGCCATATTCCTTGGAAACGCGGGCGATCTTTTCGGAGAGGCTGGCGAGGTTGAAATCGCCAGGCATGGCGAGGGCGATATTCTCGGCGACGGTCAAGGCCTCGAACAGGGAGAAATGCTGGAACACCATGCCGATGCCGAGCTTGCGGGCGGCGGCGGGATTGGCGATGTGGACCTTCTCACCCTTCCAGCGGAATTCGCCGGAGGTGGGCTGGAGCGCGCCATAGATCATTTTGACGAGGGTCGACTTGCCGGCCCCGTTTTCACCGAGAAAGGCATGAATTTCGCCTGGCTTGATCTTCAGGGTGACATCGTCGTTTGCCCTGAGGACGCCGAAGATCTTCACCACGTGAAGCGCTTCGAGCAGATATTCGGCTTCCGCCATTAGCCTCTTCCCCCCGCCCTATGCCGAGCAGCCTGCGGCTGATCAGCCGCCAATGCAAGGTGTAGTGCTTCATCAAGCACAAGAATCTGAGCGGCGGTGGCCGCGGCAATCATGGAGGGATGTTTGGAGCGGATGCCGGGGACGCCGATGGGGCAGATGAGGCCGTCCAGCCGTTCCGACGGGACAGCGGCCTGGCGCAGGCGCTTCACAAAGCGGGCGCGCTTGGTGGCGCTGCCGATGAGGCCGACATGGGCAATTCTGGGATTGCGCAGGGCGGCATCGGCGATGGCGAGATCGAGCGCGTGGCTGTGGCTCATGATGTAGGCGAAGCTGCCTGGCGGGGCATTTGCAAGATCGGTTTCGACGGCGAGCGTCACATTCTCCGGCACGGCGCGGGGGAAAGCTTCGGGCCGGGGGTCGATCCAGATTACCTCAAATGGCAATGGTGCGAGCGCAAGTACGAGAGCGCGGCCGACATGGCCAGCGCCGAAGAGATAGAGTTTGCGGCGGCTTTCGCCGAAGCTCAATTCGATGCCGCCGCGCACCAAGGTGAAGGGGCCGTGAGCTTCCCGGGCCACGAGGTCGCGAAGCTCGGCAAGGTTCGATTGGTTGAATATCTCGGTTGCAAGACTGACGCGGCCGCCGCAGCACTGGCCGAGCTCGGGGCCGAGGGCGTGGGAGGTGAGTTTGGTTGCGGCGCCACGGGTGAGCATTGACTGGGCATTGGCGATCGCATGCCACTCAAGCGCGCCGCCGCCGATGGTGCCGTGATAGCCCTGGGGTGTCACAACCATGTGGGCGCCGGCATCGCGCGGCGCCGAGCCTTGCGTCGATGCAACCGACACCAGGGCGGCCGCACCTTGGGCTTCGACGCAGCGAAGGATGGTGGCCCAGGTCTTCATGCTTGCATAGCCTTGACGGCGCGCAGGATGGCTTCGGCCGTGGCGGGCGCATCGAGTGGCGGCACTTTGCCGGGGTTCAGCCCGGCGATGGCATTGAAGATGGCAGACCAGACAGCGATGCCAAGCATCAGCGGCGGTTCGCCCACGGCCTTGGAGCGGTGGATGGTGTTCTCGCGGTTGCCTTTGGATTCGTAGAGTTTGACGCGGAAATCGGCCGGCACATCGGAGGCGCAGGGGATCTTGTAGGTCGAAGGCGCGTGGGTGCGGAGCCTGCCTTCTGCGTCGAAGACCAGTTCCTCGGTGGTGAGCCAGCCCATGCCCTGGACGAAGCCGCCTTCGATCTGGCCGATGTCGAGGGCCGGGTTGAGCGAGCGGCCGACATCGTGAAGAATGTCGACGCGGTCGGTGCGCATTTCGCCGGTCAATGTATCGATGGTGACTTCGGCGCAGGCCGCGCCATAGGCGAAGTAATAGAAGGGGCGGCCCTTGGCCTTGTCGCGGTCCCAAGCGACCTTGGGCGTTGCATAGTAGCCGGTCGATGAGAGTGAGATGCGGGCCTGGTGGGCCTTCTTGGCGAGATCGCCGAAGCTGATCGCACTGGTTGCCGATGATGACCTGGCCTTTTTCGAAGCGGATGCGCGACTTGGCGACTTTCCAATTCTTGGCGGCGAAGGCTACGAGGCGCGACTTGATGGTGGAGGCGGCGGCCTTGGCCGCCATGCCGTTGAGGTCGGAGCCCGATGAGGCAGCGGTGGCCGAAGTGTTGGGCACCTTTCCGGTGGTGGTCGCGGTGATGCGGACGCGATCGGCGGTTATGCCGAATTCCTCGGCCACGACCTGGGCCACTTTGGTGTAGAGGCCCTGCCCCATTTCGGTGCCGCCGTGATTGAGGTGAACCGAGCCATCGGTATAAACGTGCACGAGGGCGCCGGCCTGGTTGAGGTGGGTAAGGGTGAAGGAGATGCCGAATTTGACGGGGGTGAGGGCAAGGCCCTTGCGGAGGATCGCGGACTTGGCATTGAAGGCATTCACGGCCTCGCGGCGGGCGCGGTAATCGGATGAGGCTTCGAGCTGTTCGATCACATCGAGGGCGATGTTGTCTTCGACCTTCATGCCGTAGGGCGTCACGTCGCGGCCCTTGGCGTAGAGATTGCGCTTCCTGAACATCGAGCGGATCAAGGCCGAGCTTGATGGCGATGGCATCCATCATGCGCTCGCTGAAGATCATGCCCTGGGGGCCGCCGAAGCCGCGGAAGGCGGTGTTGGATACCGTGTGGGTCTTGAGTCTACGGGTGGCGATGCGGGTGGCGGGATAGAAATAGGTGTTGTCGGCGTGGAACATGGTGCGGTCGTTGATCGGGCCGCTCAAATCGGCGGAATAGCCGCAGCGCGAGAGGAATTCGACATCGACGGCGGCGAGGCGGCCGGTCTTGTCGAAGCCCGCCTCGTAGGTGGCGCGGAAGTCATGGCGCTTGCCGGTCATCATCATGTCTTCGTCGCGGTCGAGCCGGCACTTGGCGGGGCGGCCGGTGTGATGGGCGGTGAGGACGGCGAGGGCCGCCCATTGGGCCGCCTGGCTTTCCTTGCCACCGAAGGCGCCGCCCATGCGGCGGCATTCGCAGGTGACCAGGGCATCGGGAATGCCCGAGCATCCTGGCCATCAGAGTGCTGCACTTCGGTTGGATGCTGGGTCGAGGTGTAGACGGTCATGGCGCCGCCTTCCTCGGGGATCGCCATGCTGACCTGGCCTTCGAGATAGAAATGCTCCTGGCCGCCGATCAGGAAGGTTTCGCCGAAGCGGTTGGGCGCGCCTTTGAGTGCTGATTTCACATCGCGGCGGCGGAATTCGTAGGGCGGCAGCACGTCCCTGGTCTTCATCGCCACGGCATCGTCCACGGTGACGGCGGGCTTTTCGGCGGCGATTTCAATTTTCGCAAGGCGGGCGGCGCGGCGGGCGGCATCGCGGGTAACAGCCGCCACGGCGAAGATCACCTGGCTGTGAAATTCGATTTCGCATCTTCGGCGAGGATGGGATCGCCGCCGATCGAGCGGGCTGCAATCGTTGTTGCCGGGAATGTCGCTTGCGGTGAAGACGGCGACCACGCCGGGATAGCTGCGCACGGCATCGAGATCGACGGATTTGATCTTGCCGCGGGCGCCTTCCCTGGCGAAGCCCGGCACCACATGGAGGAGGCCTTCGGGCTCGCGCATGTCGTCGATATAGGTGGCGGCACCACTGACATGAAGCGCCGCACTGTCATGGGCAAGCGCCAGGCCGACGCTATCGGTTGCGATGGGTTTGCGGCGGGCGGTGACCATGTCAGGCGGCCTCGCCACGGATGCCGACAACGCGGGTATCTTTGGTGGCGCCGGAAATCTCGATCAACGCCTTGCGCAGCAATGACTGGGCGACGTCGCGGCGGTAGGCGGCGGAGGCGCGCATGTCGGAAATCGGCTGATAGTCTTCGGCCAGCGCGGATACTGCCGCCGACCAGGTGGAGGCATCGTCAAGCGAGGCATCGGCGAGGGCTTTTTCGGTGTGGGGCGCGCGCTTCGGGGTGGCCGCCATGCCGCCGAATGCTATGCGCACGTTGTCAATGCGGTGGCCGGTGACGGTAAACTTGAAGGCCGCCATGACGGCGGAGATGTCCTGATCGAAACGCTTGGAGATTTTGTAGGCGCGGAAATGCTCGCCGGCCTTCAGCTTCGGAATGTCGATGCGCCAGACGAGTTCGCCGGGCTGGCGGTCCTGTTTGCCATAGGCGAGGAAGAAATCTTCGAGCGGCAGTTGGCGCGTGGCGCCGCCATGGCGGAGATGCAGGGTGGCGCCGAGGGCGATCAGCATCGGCGGCATGTCGCCGATGGGCGAACCGTTGGCGATGTTGCCGCCGACAGTGCCGGAGGCGCGGACCTGCTTTGAACCGAGACGGCGGAGAACTTCGCCGACGTCGTGATCGATTGCGGCGAGGTAAGGCTCGGCCTCGGCATAGGTGACGGCGGCGCCGAGGGAGAGACGCTGGGGCGTATCGTCGATTTCGTGCAGCGATTGCACGGCGCTGACATGGATGATCTTGGGAAGAGTGCGCAGCTGCTTGGTGATCCACAGGCTCACATCGGTGGAGCCGGCGACAATGGTTGCATCGGGATTGGCGGCGGCGAGGGAGGCAAGGGTATCGGGGTTTGACGGCACGGCGAGAAAGCCCTGGCCATCGGCGATCATGAGATCGGAGCCATCGTTCAGCCGGCTGAGCGTTTCGGCGGCGGATTTGGCGCCCCTGGCCCACTTGTCGATGGCCTTGCCGGTGCAGGAGGCAAGCCCCGCGTCGACAATGGGGCGATAGCCGGTGCAGCGGCAGAGATTGCCGGCGATCTGATCGACGATCTGCTGGCGGGTTGGGCGGTGGCCGGCGTGATAGAGAGTGAACAGCGACATGATGAAGCCCGGGGTGCAGAAGCCGCACTGGGCGCCGTGCATGTCGACCATGGCCTGCTGCACGGGATGCAGCGTATTGCCTTCGGCCAGATCGTCGACGGTGACCAGTTCCTTGCCGTCGAGCTGGCCCATCAGGAGAATGCAGGCATTGACCGGTTCGTAGACGACTTCACCATTCCGCAGGGAACCCAGCGCCACGGTGCAGGCGCCGCAATCGCCCTCGTTGCAGCCTTCCTTGGTGCCGCGCGATTTCTCCTCAAGGCGCAGGTAGTCGAGTACGGTCTGCATGGGAGGAACCGGCCCTAGCTCGACTACCTGCCCTCTCCGGAGGAAACGCAATGTTGTACGCTGTGCCAAGATCAGCTCCCGCGATAGGTGGAATAGCCGTAAGGCGAAAGAAGCAACGGCACGTGATAGTGCTGGGCGGCGTTGGCGATGCCGAAACGGATGGGGATCACGTCGAGGAAGGCCGGCTCGGGGAGAGCGGCATCAGACTTGCGGAGATAGTCACCGGCGTGGAAGCGCAATTCATAGTGGCCCTGGACGAAGGCTGGTCCTTCGAGGATGGGACCATCGGCGCGGCCATCGGCGTTGGTAACGATGGTTTTGAGATGGACAGTGCCGCCATCGAGCCGGAAGAGCTCGATCTTCAATCCAGCGGCCGGATTTCCGCTGGCGGTATCCAGCACATGCGTCGTCAACCGCCCCATGTCGCTTCCTGTTCCCTTGCTTCCGATGCGGTCTTGTTGGTCGCCGCTGTTGGTATTTTCCTAGCACGAGCGGATTGTTCGCAAAAGAAGAGTAATTATCACAGACCGTGCGCTATTTTCGTACAGACCGCGCGGCCGGCAAGTGGTCGAGGGCTACGGCCAAAAGGGCATCGGAGGCAAGCCTGCCTTTTTGGCCCTGACGGCGGACGATCATCAGGCGGTCGGGGCCCAGACGTTTGCCGGTCAACGGCACCAGGACCAGGCTGCCGCCCGCCAGCTCGTGCTCAATTCCGATCGGCGTCTGAAAGGCGATGCAACTGCCACGCCGGGCGAGCGATGCCATGAGCCGCAATGAATTGCATTCAAAGGCAGGCTCAAAATTGGCCGCCCCGAGGGCGCGGTCAAGCACGGCCCTGAGGCTCAGGCCGCGCGAGGGCCAGGCGACGGGATGGCCGAGGCACTCGGCCAGGGTGAGACGTTTGGCCTTCGCCAGGGGATGACCGGGAGCCATGACGGCGCCCAACTGCATGTCGCGGGTGGTAACAACGTCAAGGCCTTCGAGAGTCGTCGGATTGAAAGTAAAACCCACATCGGCGTGGTGATCGCGCACCAGTTCGGTGACCGCATCGGAGCCCGCCACCGTGATGGTGACCTGGAGGCCGGGATACTTGCGGGCAAATTCCAGCAACACGTTGGGAAGCACGGAAACCGAAATGCTCTCGACGGTGGCAACCCGGATGCGGCCGCGCTTGAGGCCGCGGAGGGCGCTCAGATGGTCGAGGGTTTCCTCATGGCCCTGGGAAGCGGCGCGGAGGCCCCGCAGCAGCACATCACCGGCGGGCGACAGTTCAAGATTGCGGCCGCTGCGGTCGAACAAGGCGACGCCGAGCTGATGCTCCAGCAGGATGAGCTGGCGGCTGATGGCGGAGGCCGCGACATTAAGGCTGCGCGAGGCGGCGCGCACCGAGCCTGCTTCGGCAACCGCCATGAAGTAGCGGTATCCGATGGCAATGAATGAAGTTTCGGCCTTCATTCTCATTGCTCCTTCAGGCGATGAGGATGGCGCGGAAGTCGTTGACGTTGGTCTGGGTGGGACCGGTGATCACCTGGTCGCCGAGCTTCTCGAAGAAGGAGTGGGCATCGTTGTTCTCGAGATGAGCGATGGGATCGAGGCCGATGTTCCGTGCACGGTCCAATGTATCGGGTGTCACAATTGCACCGGCGACCGGTTCCATGCCATCGATGCCATCGGTGTCGGCGGCGAGGGCGTGGATATTGTTTTCGCCGGCCAGCGTTATTGCAAGCGACAGGGAAAACTCCACATTGCGGCCGCCCCTGCCCTGGCCCCGCACGGTGACGCCGGTTTCGCCGCCCGACAAAAGGATGCAGGGTTTGGCGGCGGGTTCGTCATACTGCTTGATTTGCTGGGCGATGGCCGCATGGACCTTGGCCACATCGCGGGATTCACCTTCGAGGCGATCGCCGAGATAGAGAACGTTGAGACTTAGCGATCTTGCCGTGTTGCTTGCAGCGCGGAATGATTCATGGGGGGAGACGATGATGTGGGTCTGGTTGTCAGTGCGCAGGGGCCCGCGCTCGACGTCGGGCGATTGCAGCCAGGCGAGGACCGCCGGTGGAACTTCCAGGCGGTAGCGGCGGAGGATTTCCAATGCATCCTTCTTGCGGGTGGGATCGGCAACGGTTGGGCCGGAGGCGACGATAGCGGGATCATCGCCAGGCACATCGGAAATGATCAGGGTATGAATGCGGGCCTGGCCCGCGGCACGCGCCAGCCTGCCGCCTTTCACTCCGGAGAGATGCTTCCGGACGCAGTTAAGTTCGGAAATATTGGCACCGCATTTGAGGAGCGTGCGCAGGAGGCCGATTTTCCCCGGCGCCGCGATGCCGGGCACGGGCATGGACATCAACGAGGAACCGCCGCCGGAGATGAGCGCTATCAGCAAATCGTCCTTGCCAAGTGTCGCGGCCAGCGCCAGGGCCCTCTCGGCGGCAGCAAGACTTCCGGCATCGGGAACCGGATGACTGGCGTGGGAGACATCAATGCGCTTCAGCGGCGAGGCATAGCCGTGGGGGGCCACGACAAAGCCTTCGAGGGGGCCGGGCCAATTGGCTTCGACGGCAGCGGCCATGGGAAGAGCACCCTTGCCTGCGCCGATGACAACGGTTCGGCCCTTTGGCGGCTTGGGCAGAGTGGCAGCGACGGCGCGCGCGGGATTGGCTGCATCGACGGCCGCATCGAACAAAGCGCGCAAAATGGCGCGTGGATCGCTGGTCACTGCCGCCATAAAATTATTCCGCCGCTCCGCCGATCTTGTGATTTGCCATGAGCTCGAGGGCCTTGACCAGTGCGGAATGGTCCCAGGCGGCGCCGCCATTGGCGACGCAGGCGCTGAACATCTGCTGGGCCACCGCGGTGTTTGGCAGCGAAAGGCCGAGGGACTTCGCGCCATCGAGGGCGAGGTTCAAATCCTTCTGGTGGAGGGCGATGCGGAAGCCGGGGTTGAAAGTGCGCTTGACCATCCGGTCGCCATGGACTTCGAGAATCTTGGATGAAGCGAAGCCGCCCATCAGGGCCTGGCGCACCTTGGCGGGATCGGCTCCCGCCTTGGAGGCAAAAAGCAGCGCCTCGCCCACGGCCTGGATGGTGAGGGCCACGATGATCTGGTTGGCGACCTTGGTGGTCTGACCATCGCCGACGCCCCCCACCAGAGTGATGTTCTTGCCCATCAGATCGAGGAGCGGCTTGACGCGGTTAAAGGCTTGCTCCTTGCCGCCGCACATGATGGTGAGGGTGGCCGCCTTGGCGCCGACCTCGCCACCGGACACCGGCGCATCGACATAGTCGCAGCCGAGTTTTTCGATTTCCGAAGCGAAATTCTTGGTGGCGATCGGTGCGATAGAACTCATGTCGACAACGGTCTTGCCCTTGCTCAAACCTTCGGCAATGCCGCCCTTGCCGAATAGAACTTTTTCAACATCGGGCGTGTCGGGAAGCATGGTGATGATCACATCGGACTGGCGGGCAACATCGGCGGCGGTGGCGCAGGCAGTGCCGCCTGCCGCGGTGAGTTCGGCCGGGACTTTGGAACGCGAATTGAGAAAGAGTTTGTGACCGCCCTTGATGAGATGGCCCGCCATGGGGCTTCCCATGATGCCTAGGCCGATGAAACCGACGTTCATGATTAACTCCTGATATTCTGAGAGACCACCGATGACTCCCCACCCCTCCTTCGAAAGGGAGAGGGAGAAATTTATTGGAATTGTTTCAGCCAGCCCAGACCTTCTACTGTGGTCTTGGCGGGTTTGTATTCGGCGCCGATCCAGCCCTGGTAGCCGAGGCGGTCGATGAGGGAGAAAAGGTAGGGGTAGTTGATTTCGCCGTGGTCGGGCTCGGTGCGGTTGGGATTGCCGGCGATCTGGATGTGGGCGATGCGCGGCATGAGGCGTTCGATTGTCTTGGCGAGTTCACCCTCCATGCGCTGCATGTGATAGATGTCATACTGCAGCTTCAGATTATCGGAAGCGACCTTGTCGAAGATGGAGATCGCCTGGGCGGAGCGATTGAGGAAGAAACCCGGAATGTCGTAGGTGTTGATCGGTTCGGCGATGAGCAGGATGCCTGCTTCCTTCAGCATTGCGGCGGCGAAACGGAGATTGGCGATAAAGGCCTGCTCGGCCTTCTCGGGTGTAACATCCTTGGGCAAGATGCCGGCGAGGCAGTTGATCTGGGTGTTGCCTAGAGCTTTGGCGTATTCGATGGCCTTGCCAACTCCCTCCTGGAATTCACCAACGCGGTTGGGGTGGCAACCGATGCCGCGCTCGCCGGCGGCCCAATTGCCGGCGGGCAAATTGAAGAGAACCTGGGTGAGCTTGTTCTTGTGCAGCAGTTCGGCGATCTGGGCGGCGGGGAAATCATAGGGGCCTATATATTCGACACCCTTGAAGCCGGCTTTGGCGGCGGCGCCGAAGCGATCGAGGAAGGGAAGCTCGGTGAAGAGCATGGAGAGGTTGGCGGCGAATTTCGGCATGGGTCCCGGTCTCCCGATCAATCGAGCATGGCGATGGCAGTTGGCGCGTCGGCGGCGTCCTTGGCAAGGTCCTCGAATTCGGTGACATTGGCAAGCTCGGTGCCCATGGAAATGTTGGTGACGCGTTCGAGAATGATTTCGACCACGATGGGGACGCGGAACTCCTTCTTCCATAGCTGAGCTTGCTGCAGGGCAGGAAGGATCTGCTCGGGATCGGTGACGCGGATCGCCTTGCAGCCCAGGCCCTCGACCACCTTCACGTGATCGACGCCGTAGCCTTTGAGTTCCGGCGCGTTGATGTTGTCGAAGGCGAGCTGCACGCAATAGTCCATCTGGAAGCCACGCTGGGACTGGCGGATCAGGCCGAGGTAGGAGTTGTTCACCAGCACGTGGATGTAGGGCAGGTTGAACTGGGCGCCGACGGCCAACTCCTCGATGAGGAACTGGAAATCATAGTCGCCGGAGATCGCCACGACATCTTTCTCAGGCTCGGAGGCTACGACACCGAGGGCGGCAGGAATGGTCCAGCCCAAGGGGCCGGCCTGGCCGCAATTGATCCAGTGGCGTGGTTTATAGACATGGAGGAACTGGGCGGCGGCGATCTGCGACAGACCAATGGTGGAGATGTAGCAGGTGTCGCGGCCGAAGGCCTTGTTCATTTCCTCGTAGACGCGCTGGGGCTTGATCGGCGTTTCGGTGAAATGGGTGCGGCGGAGCATGGTGCGCTTGCGCTCGCGGCATTCGGCGACCCAGGCGCTGCGATCCTTCAGTTTGCCCTTGGCCTTCCAGTCCTTTGCCACATCGATCAGGAGATCCAGCGCCGCTCCGGCATCGGAGACAATTCCGTAGTCGGGCATGAAGACGCGGCCGATCTGGGTGGGCTCGATGTCGATGTGAACAAATTTGCGGCCTTCCATGTATTTATCGGCGGAGCCGGTGTGGCGATTGGCCCAGCGGTTGCCGACGCCCATGACAAAATCGGAAGCCAGCAGTGTGGCATTACCGTAACGGTGGCTGGTCTGCAGGCCGGCCATGCCGACCATCAGCGGATGATCGTCGGGGATGATGCCCCAGCCCATCAGGGTCGGGATGACCGGTACGCCCACTGTCTCGGCGAATTCGACAAGGCGCGCCGAGGCATCGGCATTGATGATGCCGCCGCCCGCCACGATCAACGGGCGTTCGGCCTCGTTGAGCATGGCGAAGGCCTTTTCGATCTGGGCTAGAGTTGCTCCGGGCTTGTGGGGGCTGAGCGGCTGATAGGTGTCGGGATCGAAATTGATTTCGGCCATCTGGACATCGAAGGGCAGATCGATGAGCACGGGGCCCGGCCTGCCCGAGCGCATGACATGGAAAGCCTGCTGGAACACATAGGGAATCTGGGCCGGTTCTCTCACGGTGACGGCCCATTTGCAGACGGGTCTGGCAATCGACTCGATATCGACGGCCTGAAAATCCTCCTTGTAGAGGCGCGCGCGCGGCGCCTGGCCGGTGATGCAAAGGATGGGGATCGAGTCGGCGGAGGCGGAATAGAGGCCGGTGATCATGTCGGTGCCGGCGGGGCCGGAGGTTCCGATACAGACGCCGATGTTGCCGGGAGCAGCCCTCGTGAAGCCTTCGGCCATGTGGGAAGCAGCCTCGACGTGACGGGCGAGGATGTGGCGGATGGAATTTCTGGGACGCATGCCGGCATAGACCGGGTTGATGGCAGCACCCGGCACGCCAAAGACGGTGTGGATGCCCTCCAGTTCAAGCACTGCTACGGCGGCGGCGGCGGCTGTCATGCGTGGCATGGGGTGTCTCCCGGCGGAATTGCGTGGGATAGAAGTAGCAGAGGGAGACGGTGCCGGTCTATATTGTGGGACAGTATCTCGAATTATGGGATGACGTCTTTTTACTGTTCATATTCAATGCATTGCTATCTTCGTACTATGGTATGCCGCCAATCGACTTGGTCAAGGCGCGGGCGGCGGCGCGGACCCTTTCGCCCAGGGCTGCCATGCGGCTGTCAACAATTCGCGAAGATGGGCCGGAGATGGACACTGCCGCGATCGCTTCGCCGGTGTGATCGAAAACCGGAGCGGCGACACAGCGGATACCCAGGGAGTTTTCTTCGTCATCAATGGCAAAACCCTGCTGGCGGACCAGATCAAGATTTAGGCGGAGACCGTGGGGCGTGTTGATGGTCTTCTCGGTGGCGGCGGGAAGTCCGTGCCGCTCGACCACCTGTTCAATGCGCTGCTCGGGAAAGAAGGCGAGGATGGCTTTGCCGGAGCCCGACATGTGCATCTTGGCACGGCCGCCTGGCCGGGCGATGACCCGCATGGTCTGGCGGCACTCGACCTGGGCAAGGCAGACGATTTCGCCATCGTCTTCGATATAGAGGCTGGCGGTTTCTCCGCTGTCGTTGACGAGGGCCTGCATGACCGGCCTGGCAAAGCCGGTGATATCGCGGTTGCGCAGGAAGGCGCTGCCGACAACGAAGGCTTCGACGCCGATTTTCCACAGGCGGGTGTCGGGTTCGTAGCGCACGAAGCGGCGGCCTTCCAGGGCGGTCAACAGCCGATGCATGGTCGACTTGGGCTGCCCCACCATGAGGGAGATATCAGGCAGGCTCATGCCTTCCGGGACCTGGCCCAGATGCACCAGAATATCGATGGCCTTGTTCAGCGATTTCGCCGAGGAGCCGGTGAGATCGCCGCCGGCGGTCCTGGATGACTTGAGCTTCTGCCTGATGGGTTGCGCCATGCCGTTGCCCCTCCCGGCGCCAGCATAGGGCCGTAAGTGTCGAGGCGAAAGTCATCTCGAATTTGCGGAAAACTTGGGGATAACAGTTAATTCCTGGACAACCGTAACGAAGGATTAACCTCATCCGTTGCCGCGCGGAGGGCTAAACATGAAGCTCCATCGATACTTTGCGTCATTGATGCCAGAGGGAGGCATTCTCATGCATGCAACAACCAATTCAGCCCTGGTCTGGAAAAAGCTGGCGGATGAGAACCAGCAATCGGCGCAGCTCATGGCGCGGATCAGCATTGTTCTCGCGATATTGTTGGCTTGCATCAGCGCCTATGCGTTTTCCACCAATGCGCGGTTCAACGATCTGTGCGCGACGATTGAAACCAACGCCCACAAAGCCGCAGCGCAGCCGGCGCGGGAGTTCGGCACGAGCATCGCTTCGAGCTATTGCGGCTGAGACCGGCAACCAATTTTCAACCCTGTTCTCCCAGCCCTGGGGATTTCCGGGGATTTTGACCATGCATTCACCTGTCCGGCCTATGACTGGCCGCAAAGGCGCTGACCTGCGTCTTGGTGGAGTTTCAGATGGGTGTGAACGGGACAGCGGCGGGCCGCTATGTCGACCGTGAAGTCGTTCAGAGGGTCGTCAAAGTAATCGATGTGGCAACACTGTTTGCCGCGGCAGTCATCATTGCGATCGTGGCGGCGCGGCGGGCATATCTGCCCGGAGAATTGCAGACAATCGGGTTTGTGGCGGCGGAACTGTCGCTGGCTTGCGTTTTCGTATTGCGGGCAATCAAGCTCTATGATGTCCGCGCCATGACATCAGCATGGTGGACGGCGCTGCGCGCCACCGCGGCCTGCCTGCTGGTCGGTTCATTCATTTTTTTCTTCACGCGGCGGTTTCTGGTGCATCTCGACCATGACTGGCTACTGTATTGGATGATCACTCTGGCCGGCTACTTCGGCGTGACCCGAGGGGCGGTGGCGCTGTGGGCCAAACCGATCAAGGCGCAGGGGCGGTTCCTCAAACGGGTGGCGATCGTCGGCGGCGGCAAGGCCGCCGAAGAAGCTCTCAACTTGCTCGAATCCTCGCCCGGCCTGCCGATCGAAGTGATCGGCCTTTTCGACGACCGCTTCGACTCGCGAAGCCCTCGTTCGGTGCGCGAACACCGCAAAATCGGCAAGATCGAGATTCTCGCCGACTATGCGCGGATGAACCGCGTCGATTTGATCATTGTCGCCATACCGCTTTCGGCCGAGGCCAGGCTGCTGCATATCTTGAAGCGGCTGTGGGAACTGCCTGTCGACATTCGCATTTGCGGCCAGACCAGCGCGCTCAAGCTGGGGCCGCGCGCCTATACCTATCTCGGCAGACTGCCTTTACTCTCGGTATTCGACCGGCCGCTCAAGGGTTGGAGCCTGTTCGTCAAGGACGCTATCGACCGGGTTCTGGCGCTGGCTGCCATCATTGTTTTTTCGCCGATCATGCTGGCGATCGCGATGGCGGTGAAGATCGAGAGCAAGGGACCGGCGATCTTCAAGCAGAAGCGCTATGGCTTCAACAATGAACTGATCGAGGTCTTCAAATTCCGATCGATGTACACGGACCGGGCCGACGCAGACGCCGCAAACCTCGTCACCCGCGACGATCCGCGGGTGACTAAAGTCGGCCGCATTATCCGCAAGACATCGCTGGACGAGCTGCCGCAGCTGTTCAATGTGATCACTGGTCAATTATCGCTGGTGGGGCCGCGGCCTCATGCGACCCAAGCGAAGGCCGCCGAAGCCCTTTATGAAAAGGTCGTCGACGGCTATTTCGCCCGGCACCGGGTGAAGCCAGGCATCACCGGCTGGGCGCAGATCAACGGCTGGCGCGGCGAAACCGACACGCGGGAAAAACTCGAGCAACGGGTGAGGCACGATCTCGAATATATCGACAGGTGGTCGCTGCTTTTCGATCTGCTGATCATTGTCAAGACGCCATTCTCACTACTGAAGAACGAGAACGCGTACTAGAAACTCTTTGTTTCGATTTACCTACTTAATCTCATCATGGCCGTGCTCGACACGGCCATCCTCGTTGATGTCCGCTTAGAAGATGCCCGGATCAAGTCCGGGCATGATGAGAATATCGGAGTCAGCCTGAACCGAAATGACATCAAGCCGGATTGACGAAATTGAGGCAGGCCTGCTACTTCACCGCGCCACAGTCACGGTGCAGTGGGCCCGGCTGGTGACATCGGCGGCGACGGAGCCGAGCATCAGGCGCGAGACGCCGTGCTTGTCGCCGGTGCCGGTAACGATGTGATCGTAACCGTTTTCCTCGGCATACTGAACAATGGCGGCGGCGGCCTCACGGCTGCGAAGGGCGATTTCGTCGACATTCTTGGCGCCGGCCTTGCGAGCGGTGGCGGCGGCATCGTCGAGTACCTTTTTCACTTCCGCATCATCCATGGAATAAATAAGTGGACCCCGGGCGCCGCCGTGGGCCACGTTTACGGTGCAGATCGACAGATTGGCGCCAAGCTTGGCAGACATTTCGGCGGCGAGTTCGATGGCATGGGCGGAGTGGTTGGCTCCATCGGTTGCACAGAGGATTTTCTTGGTCATCGGGTTCTCCATTGCGGCAAGCAGCGCCGCTCGTTTCCACAACGCTGTCTTATTGCTACCTTCAAACCGGGATTTCCTTGACATCGATCAATAGCGGAGTTGCAGCTTTGAGGGAGCAGTTGTTTCTGGTATCGTGACGGCACCCGGCCAAACCGGCCGGAGAGATAAACCAAACGGGGGATACAACTATGGACTTGACGCAGCTCATTATCCAACTGGTTATCGGGGCAATCGGCGGCAATGCCGCAGGCGCCGTGATGAAGGACAAGAGCCTCGGCACGCTCGGCAATACGATTGCCGGTGTCATCGGCGGCGGAATTGGCGGGCAAATTCTCAATGCCGTCATGGGCGGTGCCGCACCTGCCGTTGGCGATGCCGCGGCGGCTGCCAGCGGCATGGATATTGGCGCCATCATTCAGCAAGTCGCAGGTGGCGGCATCGGCGGCGCGGTTCTGATGATCATCGTGGGTTTCATCAAGAACATGAACAAGGCCTGACGGGAAACCGGCATCCAAAAAACAAACGGGCGCCGCGTGGCGCCCGTATCATTTGGACCCGGAGCGCCGGTTACAACGGATCGGCGCTGAAGGTATCGCAGGATTTCAAGTCGGTGGCCTGCATACCGGTCTTGAACCAGCGAACGCGCTGCTCGGATGTGCCGTGGGTGAATGATTCCGGCACGACATAGCCCTGGGAGCGCTTCTGCAGACGGTCATCGCCAATCTGCGCCGCGGCATTAAGGGCCTCTTCCACGTCGCCGGCCTCGAGGATTTGAGCAGTCGCGTCGGCCTCCTTGGCCCAGATGCCGGCCAGGCAATCGGCCTGCAATTCCATGCGCACCGACAATGCGTTGCCTTCTTCTTCGCTGACCCTGGAACGCTCCTGGGTGACTTTATCGGCAATGCCGAAAAGCGTCTGCACGTGGTGGCCGATCTCGTGGGCCACTACATAGGCCTGGGCGAAGTCGCCGGGGGCTCCGAGCTTGTTCTTCATGTCCTGATAAAACGACAGGTCGATATAGACCTTGTGGTCACCGGGGCAATAGAAGGGACCCATGGCGGACTGGGCCATGCCGCAGGCCGACTGCACGAAGCCAGAGAACAACACCAGTTTCGGCTGCTCATACTGTTGGCCCATGCTCTTGAAGATGCCGCCCCAAATGCGCTCGGTCGAGCCTAGAACTCGCGAAACGAACTGCTTGCCGGCATCGGCCGTCACGTCGGTGGTGCCGGCACCCGCGCCGGTATCGCCGGCATCGGTTACATCGGTGGTGCCACCGGGCAGAGTTATCTGCGAGTCGGTGCCGCCGGGCGTTGGAACGCCGCCGCCACCATTGATCATCTGAATGAGATCGATGCCGAAGATCAGCTTGAGCGCGAAATAGACGGCCACCAGCAGAATGATGGTGCGAATGCTGAAGCCGCCGCCGCGGCCGCCCATCGGGATGTTGAAGCCGCCACCGCCGCCGCCACGCGGGAAGCCGAAACCGCCACCGGCGCCACCTTGTCCGCGGCGGTCTTCAACGTTGTCGCTGGGTTTTTCATTGTCGAGTCGCATGGCCGTATCTCCTGAACTATGGTGACCCCCGGACCAAGGCGGCCCGGCTGCGGAATTTGGCGAGATCGTAGACCAATTTCAAGCTCGGAGTTGCTATTCCGGCAAATCCGGCCAATTCAATGACGGCGCCGAGCAGTGCGTCGAGTTCGGTCTGGCGCGCCGGCTTCGACATCCTGCAGCATCGAGGTGCGGTGAGCGCCGACTTTGGCGGCCATGGCGATGCGCTCCTCGACATCGACGGCGAAACTTACGCCGAGCGCTTCTCCTACGGTGCGGGCCTCTTCCATCATGACCCGGATGACATGGCGCGTACCGGGATCATTGGCGAGATCAATCAGCGTGCCATTGGTAAGCATGCTGACGGGATTGAAGCTGAGATTTTGCCAGAGCTTGAGCCATATCTCGTTGCGCAGATTGTCGCGCACCGGGCTCTTGATGCCGGCCGCGGTGAGCAACTTGCGAGAGTTCAACGGCGCGTGGAGTTTTCTCGCCCGACGGTTCGCCAATCGGCATGCGGTCGCCATAGTGATGGGCAATGATGCCCGGCGCTTCGATCTCGGCGGCCTGCCAGACGACGCGAGCCAAGCGCGCGCTCGGGGCCCAAGCTACTCCAAATGGCGCCGCCGGGATCAACGCTTTCAATGCGGCGGCCATCGAAGGGGCCGCCGTGCTTGTAGAAATACCACCACGGCACGCCATTCTGAGCGAAGAGAATGGCGGTCTGCGGCCCGATCAATGGCTGGATTGAATCGAGGATGCCGGTGACTGGCATGGGCCTTGAGGGTGAGGATGATGAAGTCCTGGTTGCCCAGTTCGGTCGGGATTGTCAGTGAAGCGGGGCCGCACGGTGATGGTTTCGCCGCCCTGCTTGAGAGTGAGGCCATTGGCCCGCATGGCGGCGAGATGGGGTCCGCGGGCCACCAGAGATACATCCGCTTCGCCTTTGTGGGCCAGGCGCGCGCCGATGTATCCACCGATGGCGCCGGCACCGAATATGCATATGCTGGTCATGCGAGGCCAAGCTTCTGGGCCAGGCCAATGCGCTGCAGCTTGCCGGTGGCGCCCTTGGGGATTTCCGCAACGATGACAATTTTGCGCGGCACCTTGAAGGCGGCGAGGCGTTGATCGGCAAATTCCCGCAGCTCGCGTTCGGATACGGTAGCGCCTTCGCGCAAGACCACGGCGGCGCCTACGTCTTCGCCTAACTTGTCATGGGGCATTGCGAAGGTGATTGCCTGGTGAACGGCCGGATGATCCATCAGCACTGCATCGACTTCAACCGGCGCCACCTTCTCGCCTCCCCGGTTGATGATCTCCTTGAGGCGGCCGGTGATTTTGAGGTAGCCGTCCTCATCCATCATCGCCTGGTCGCCGGTGTGGAACCAGCCATGGGCGAAGCCTTCGGCATTGGCCTTGGGGTTGTTGTCATATCCCTTCGTGACATTTGGCCCGCGGGTGACCACTTCGCCCTCTTCACCGGCACCAAGCAATTTTCCATCTGGCGCCATGATGGCAACTTCCGGGCCTGCCGCGCACCCGACGAGACCAGGTTTGCGCTTGCCAGGCGGCAGCTGGTTCGATGTCATCTGGTGAGCATTCTCGGTCATGGCATAGGCTTCAATGACGGGGCAGCCGAAAATGCGCTCAAGTGCATGGAACACGGGGACCGGCAGGGACGCCGAACTCGAGCGGATGAATCGCAGCGGATTGGCACCGATTACATCAGCGTTGCGTTCGGCGCGCGCGAGGATGGTCTGGTGCATGGTGGGAACGGCGGTGTACCAGGTGGGGCGGGCTTCCTCCATCCAGGCGAAGAACTTGAGAGCGTTGAAACCCGGCGTGCAGAAGACCGAGCCGCCAGCGGCGAGGCTCGCCAGGATGGCGGCCACCAGGCCATGAATGTGAAATAGCGGCATGATGTTGAGGCAGCGGTCCTTGCCGGTGAGCTGCAGGGTGCGGCGGATGTTGGCAGCGGAAGCCAACAGATTGGCATGGCTGAGGGGCACGATCTTGGGCCTGGAGGTGGTGCCGGAGGTATGAAGGACAAGCGCAACGTCATGGGCTTCAGCCTCGCCCTTTGCCGAGGCGTTCGCAACCGGATCGCCTGTGATGGAGAAACTGCCGGCTTCGTTCATGGGGCAAAGGGTCAGGACCGGGATGCCAAGCCTCGTTGCGGCGGCAATGGCCGGTGAATTGCTGCCTTCTTCGACCAGAAGGGCGCGGGCCTTGAGGTCATCCATGTAGAAATGGAATTCGTCTTCGCGGTAGGAGGGGTTGAGGGGTGCGGCGGTGACCGCTGTGGAACAAGCGACAAAGGCCGCAGCCATTTCCTGACCGTTGGGCAGGACGATTGCCAGCCGGTCACCGCGGCCGAGGCCCAAGGCATTGAGGCGTTCCGCCGTGGAATCACACAGCAAAGCGAAGACGCCATAAGTCATCGGTGCGCGGCCGGGTGCGGCAATGGCCACGGCATCCGGTGGCTGGCTGGAAAGAAGGTTCTTGAGGATCATCGGGGCAGTCATGGGGAAGATTCGGAACTCCGTCAACGCCCGCGCAATTGAAGCGCGATGGCGCTTCCGCTATGACCCCCGGCCATGACCGACAGACTCATCATTGCACTGGCGCAGCTCAATCCGACGGTGGGCGCCGTTCACGCCAATCTGGCCAAGGCGCGCGCGGCGCGGGCCGAGGCCATGGGGTCCGATCTCATTCTCTATCCCGAATTGTATATTTGCGGCTATCCGCCGGAAGATCTGGTGCTGCGGCCGACATTCGTGGCGGCGTGCAAGACGGCGGTTGAAGAGCTGGCGCGCGATACGGCGACGGGTCCGGCGGTGCTCATCGGGCTCCCTTGGCGCGAGGGCGGCAAGCTGCACAATGCGGTGGCGCTTCTTGCTAATGGCAGAATCGAGACGTTGCGCTTCAAGCACGATCTGCCGAACTATGGGGTGTTCGACGAGAAGCGGGTGTTCGATGCGGGGCCGGCACCGGGGCCGATATCCTTCAAGGGCGTGCGGATCGGCGTTCCCATCTGCGAGGATATCTGGACCGAGGAGACGTGCGAGACGCTGGCCGAGACAGGAGCCGAGCTGCTTCTGGTGCCCAACGGATCTCCCTTCGAACAGAACAAGGACGACCAACGGCTCAATCTGGTGGTGGCGCGCGTTACCGAGACGGGGTTGCCGATGGTCTATCTCAACCAGGTGGGCGGGCAGGACGAGCTGGTGTTCGACGGCGCTTCGTTCGCACTCAACGGCGACCGGTCGCTGGCGCTGCAGATGCCGATGTTCGAAGAATGCGTTGTACTCAGCGAATGGGAGCGGGGTGAAAAAGGCTGGCGGGTGTCGCCTGGCATCATCAGCAAGCTACCGGAGAAAGAAGAAGAGACGTGGAAGGCCTGCGTCCTCGGCCTCAAGGATTATGTGCAGAAGAACCGGTTTCCCGGCGTGGTGCTGGGGCTTTCGGGCGGCATCGATTCGGCGGTGGTGGCGGCGATGGCGGTTGACGCGCTGGGCGCCGGGCAAGTGCACTGCGTGATGCTGCCCTATGCCTATACCAGCAGGGACAGCCTGGTTGATGCGGAGGAATGCGCCCGGCTTCTCGGCGTGCGCTACGACGTGGTGCCGATCAAGGAGCCGGTGGAAGGATTCCTGTCGGCGCTGGGCCCCATGTTCCGCGAGACGCAAAGCGGCATCACCGAGGAAAACATCCAGTCGCGCAGCCGCGGCGTTATCCTGATGGCGATCTCCAACAAGTTCGGCTCGATGGTGCTGACCACCGGCAACAAGTCGGAGATGTCGGTGGGCTATGCGACGCTCTATGGCGACATGAACGGCGGCTACAATCCGATCAAGGATGTCTACAAGACTCAGGTCTACCGGCTGGCGGCGTGGCGGAACGCGCAAGGGTTCGTCATTCCGGAGCGCATCATCAGCAAGGCACCGTCGGCGGAACTGCGCGAGAATCAGAAAGACCAGGATTCACTGCCGCCCTATGATGTGCTCGACGATATTCTCGCGGGCCTGGTGGAGAATGAGCAGCCGGTGGCGGAGATCGTGAAGCGCGGTCATGACGAGGCGCTGGTGAAGCGGGTGCAGCACATGCTCTATGTGGCGGAGTACAAGCGGCGGCAGGCAGCGCCGGGGGTCAAGATCACACGGCGCAATTTTGGACGCGATCGGCGCTATCCGATTACTAACGGTTTCAGGGATGGGCGCTAGACATGACCATCGTCCGCTTCGCGCCGTCGCCCACCGGCCGCATTCATATCGGGAATGCGCGCACGGCCATTCTCAATTGGTTGTTCGCCAGGAAGACCGGCGGGCAGTTTGTGCTGCGTTACGATGACACCGACACGGCGCGGTCGACCGAGGAGTTTGCGCGCGGGATTGCCGCCGACCTCGACTGGCTGGGGATCAAGCCCGACCGGGTCGAATATCAGTCGAAGCGGTTTGGGCGCTATGACAGCGTCGTCGAAGAACTCAAAGCCGAGGGGCGGCTTTATCCCTGTTATGAAACGGCAGATGAACTTGAGCGGCGGCGCAAGCGGCAAGAAGCCCGCGGCGGCCCTCGCGTCTATGACCGGGCGGCGCTGAAACTCACGGCAGCGGATCGTGCCGCGCTCGAAACCCAAGGACGAAGGCCGCACTGGCGCTTCAAACTCGATCATCGGGTGATCGACTGGACCGATCTGATCCGCGGTCCGCAGCACACCGATCTTGCCAGCCAGTCCGACCCGGTTCTGGTGCGTGAAGACGGCAGCTACCTCTATACTTTGCCTTCGGTGATCGACGATATCGACTTCGGAATCACCCATGTGATCCGCGGCGAGGATCACGTAACCAATGCCGCGGTGCAAATCGAGATCACACAGGCTCTGGGCGGAAATGTGCCGGCCTATGCCCACCACAGCCTGCTGACCGGGGCCGACGGCAAGGGGCTGTCGAAGCGGCTGGGCTCGCTGTCGATTGCCTCAATGCGGGAGGGCGGGCTCGAAGCCATGGCGGTGGTGAGTCATGCGGCGCTGCTAGGCACGTCCGACAATATTCATCCGTGTGCGGATTATGACGAACTGATCGACGGCTTCGACCTCGGCAAGCTGTCGCGGGCGCCGGCGCGGTTCGATGAAGCGGAGCTCAGACATCTCAATGCCAAATTGCTGCACATGACGCCGATGGGAGAAAGTTAGCGGGCGGCTGGGCGATGGCTCGGAAGGGTTTTGGCTGGCGATCAGGGGAAACGTGGAAACCTTAGCCGATTCAAAGACCTGGGTCGATATCGTGAGAAACAGAATCAACCCGGTCATCGGCGCCGAGGACCGTGAATTTATTGCCGCGGCGGCCAAGCAGCTTCCTCCCGAACCGTGGGATGCAACAAGCTGGAAGACCTGGACGGATGCGGTGAAGGAGGCAACGGGCAGGAAAGGCAAGGCACTGTTCATGCCGCTGCGCCTGGCGTTGACCGGCCTCGATCACGGGCCGGAGCTGGCGCAACTCCTGCCGCTGATCGGGCGCCAGAAGGCGCTTGAGCGGCTCGCCTGAATGGGCGATGATCAGCCATGATCCTAGTTGGCCAGTACGATTCTCCCTTCGTCCGCCGCGTGGCGGTGACGCTGCATCACTATCATATGCCGTTCGACCGCAACACCAGTTCGGTGTTCAAGGATGCGGCGAAGGTGCAGAAGATCAATCCGCTGACGCGGGTTCCAGCACTCATTCTGCAAAGCGGCGAGGCGTTGATCGACAGCGTGGCGATCATCGATACGCTCGATGAAATGGCGGGGCCGGCGCGGGCGCTGGTGCCGCCGCATGGACCTGAGCGGCGCAAGATCCTGCAGGCCACGGCGCTGGCCCATGGAGCGGCCGAGAAAGCCGTCCAGATCGGATACGAGCGCATTTTTCACACGCCCAAGACCATCAGCAAGGAGTGGGAGAAGCGGTGCCTGTCGCAATTGACGGCCGCACTTCAGCAGCTCGAAAGCAGGTGCGGCGCGCCTTGGTTTATCGACATGCGCATGAGCCACGCCGACGTCATGACCGGATGCCTGATGGGCTATCTCAAGCTCCGGGTGCCGGAGGCGTTTCCCGCCGGCAAATATCCGAAGCTGCACGGGCTGTCGCTGCACTGCGAGATGATGGACGAGTTCGTGAAGTCGCGAGCCAGCCCGAGTGAAACCATCCCGGGGCAGAAGAAGAAATAACTACTCCGGCAGCGGGATTTCGGCGGTGGGGTCGGGGACTTTGTAACCTCTTTGGACCGCCGGTCTGGCGGCAAGGGCGAGGTACCAGCGCTTCACGTGGGTGTAGTCGTTGAGGTCAATGCGCTGCCATTGGTGACGGGCAATCCATGGGAACGTCGCGATGTCGGCGATCCCATACTCGCCGCACATGAACGGGTGTTTGGCCAGCAAGGCATCGAGCACGCCATAGATGCGCCTGGCTTCGGCGGCGAACCAGGTTTCGGCGAAGGGCGCCTTGCCCGGATTATACTGGAGGAAATAGTGGGCGCGGCCCAGCATGGGGCCTACGGCGGACATCTGCCACATCAGCCATTCATGAACCCGGATGCGGCTGGCGGGGTCGGCGGGATAGAGCTTGCCGGTCTTGTCACCGAGATACATGAGGATGGCGCCTGACTCGAACACGCTCTTGCCGTTGCCGCGATCGACGATGGCGGGGATCTTGTTGTTGGGGGAGATTGCCAGGAACTCCGGCTTGAACTGTTCGTCCTTGCCGATGTTCACGGGATGGACTGAGTAGGGTAAGCCCATTTCCTCAAGGGCGATCGATATCTTGCGGCCGTTGGGCGTGCTCCAGGTATAGAGGTCGATCATAGGAGTTCCAGGCCCCCCGCCTGCTGCATGGCTGTTTCGAGATCGGTGATGCGGCCGTAGGCTCGGGCATCGAGGAGCGAATGGCCAGTCAAGAAGAGTTGATCGCGCGCCTGTTGCAATGCTGGGTCGGCGAAAGCTAGGGCCAGTGCATGGCGGAGGGCCGGGACATCGCCGCCGACAGTCACATAGGGCAGCGACGGCACCATGGGAGAGCGGGCGATCTCCACGAGGCCTTCGAGGCAATCCGGGCGATAGGCGCGGGCGAGGGCCACGCAGACGGCGTCAACGGCACAGACATCGGCCAAGCCATTCCTGACGGCCGTCAGTGAATTGATGTGGCCGCCGGTCTTGATGGCGGCGGCGAAGAATTGGCCGTGCCGGGCGTAGGGGGCGAAGACCAATTTCAGCGCCAGCATGCCCGACATCGAGTCAGGGTTGTTGACGCCGGCAGTGCTGCCCCGCCAGGCTTCCAGAGGCTTGGACTCGCGGGCAAAGATCATGCTTTGGTAGTTGGGGCCGTCACAACCGTCTACGGCGTAATGTGGCGTTGCGACGAGTTTCAGGCGGCCGCGAAACTCGTGGGTGAAGGGATAACCGCAGGTCTGGCTGAATGCGAGATCGGGCCTTTTCCAGACTGCTGTATGGTCACCGCCGCGCTGCAGTTCGCAGGCAACACCAAAGTGGCGAGAGATGCCTTGCCACCAGCGGTCAGTTGCGTCGCGCACTTCGGGCCAGTCATACATGGGCAGCGAGGCGATCATGTCATGTCCTTCATCAGTTTGCGGATGAACTCCGCCGTCTCATTGGCCTGCACCCGCGCCTGGCGGATCAGGTCGTCGAAGTGCTGGGTGAGCTGGCGGATGTGTTCGGTCGACGTGAAGACGAAATACATCGAACCCAGATAGATGGCGGCGCGCTTCTGGCCAAAGACCGTGTAGGGGGCGGAAAACCGCTCGCGTCCATCGAACAGGAACCAGCGGTAGGAGGGATAGAGATCGTCCACCAGGGCCGCCATGTGCTCCATCTGGCGGCGCCTTTCGCGCAAGGGAAACTGCCGCCACAAGCCGCCACCGCGGGCAAAACTCTCAAGCGATTGGCGGGCGGAACAGACTTCCACTTCACTGGCGGACTGGCGAACATGCTCGATCCGCTCACGCGACGCCGCCGACATGGCGCCGGCCTCGGCTAGGGAGAGCTTGCCGTTCTCGTAGACTATGGCGGCTTCGGTTTTGACCTGGTCCGGCAAGGATGATGGCACATAGCGAATTTTGGCGCCGCGGGCCTCCTCGTGCCAACGTCTGAGGTGCTCGTTGGCTGGATCATCGGCGCCGGACGCCACGAGCGGCTGCGAAACGACATCGGCGGCAACCAGCTGCTGCTCGGAGAGGCCGAGCAGCCAGTCTATGGAGGCGCCGTGGCGGGTGGCGATGCGGGCAATGGTTTCGGCGCGTGGCAGGCGCACATTTTCTTCCGACAGGAGCTGGGAGAGGGTTGAGCGGTCGAGCCCGGCTTTGGCGGCAAAGCGGGCGCGGGACTGGCCGGAGCGCTCGATCAGTTCGGACAGGCGGCGCTGAAAGAGCGCAACTGTTTCCCGCTTTTCCATGGGACCTCTGGTGACAACTGTCACCAATATATACGTTTGTGTATCACTATCAACAGATTCTAAACTCTTGCCGGGTTATGAAATTCAGCACGTTCAGAAGGAATGAAGTTCGTATCGCATGACGGCGTCAGGGCGGAAAGTGGAGTGGCCCACGGTACTGCTGATCATCATAGTTTATGTGGTGATCGGCGCTCTTGTTTGGTTTCACCGGATTCTACCGTGGTGGGTGATATTGCCGATCGGCGCCTATTGCTCGGCTCTGCACAGTTCGCTGCAGCATGAAGTGCTGCACGGGCATCCGACGGGAAACCGCTTGCTCAACGAGGCCCTGATCTTTCTGACACCGCATTTCTGGCTGCCCTACCCGCGCTACCGGGCTACCCACCTTAGCCATCACAACGATGCCAATCTGACCGATCCGCAGCTCGACCCGGAATCCTATTACATGTTACCGGAAGATTGGGCGGCGCTTCCCGGCATCAAGCGGACTCTCTACAGGATGAACCACACGCTGGCGGGCCGGATGATCATGGGGCCGGCGATCAGCGTCATACGCTTCTGGTCCAGTGATCTTCTCGACGTGCTGCGCGGCAATGGCGAGACGGCAAAGGCCTGGGCCTATCACGCAGTGGCATGCGCCGCTTCGATCTATCTGATTTCCGGCGTGGCGGGCATGGGTTTGTGGCAGTATATTCTACTCATCGCCTATCCGGGGGTGTCGCTGGCGCTGGTGCGATCCTATTGCGAGCACCAGGCGGCGGAGAACGCCGATCACCGCACGATCATTGTCGATGCCTCGCCATTCTGGTCGCTGCTGTTCCTCAACAACAATCTGCATTTGGCGCATCACTCGCGGCCGGGGCTCGCATGGTACAAGCTGCCTGCCTATTGCCGGGCCGAACGCGCGCAGCTGGTTGGCAAGAACAACGGTTACACCATGCGCGGCTACGGTGAAATCTTCGGGCGCTATTTCCTCAAGGCCAAGGAACCCATACCCTATCCCCACATGGAGTGGCTGAAGAAGCCGTGATTTGACCCCGCCTATGGGCTATGGCAATTGGCGGCATGACAACATTCTCGGTCATCATTCCCACGCGCAACCGGCCAGACTATCTGCGCGATGCGGTTGCTAGTCTGCTCGGCCAAGTGGTAGCGCCGGACGAAATCATTGTGGTGGACGACGGATGTGGTGAGGTGGCGGCAGGCGGCGTTTCGAGTTCGAGTGCGCGTACTCGACAATGAAGAGCGCGGACCCGTTGCAGCCCGTAATCTCGGTGTTGCGGCTTCAACATGCGACTGCATCGCATTTCTTGACGACGATGACTGGCTGACCGACCGGTCCTATTTCGGAAGTGTCGCGCAGCATTTCGAGGCGGGTGCCGATTTTTGTTTCGGCGACGGCACACTTGTCTACGATGACGGCCGGCCTAATCTTCGTTTTGCGTTTCCGGCCGATGGCAAGTCTCTTGAGCGCGACAATACGATTCTGATTTCGGCAGTGAGCTATCGGCGGGGACTGCACGACAGGCTTGGCACATTCGACGAGACGCTGCCCTATTATTGGGATTGGGATTGGTACCTCCGGGTGGCGCGCTCGGAAGCCAGGCTGCATCATCATGCCCAATCGGTTGTGGCCATCCGGGTTCATGCATCGAACATGTCCGGTGCTGGCATGGAAGTGGCGCGCCGCGCCAATCTGGAAGCGCTGGCGCGCAAACACGGCTTAGCGCCACTTACTCTCAAGAATCATCGAAGCATTGCGGAGCAAGTGGATGGTGGTGAAGCAACATATTGATATTGTTTATTATATTCTTGTGCAAAAAGTTAACGAATGATTAACGCGCGATTTTTCGAGGTTTTTTCGACTACGCAGCAAAAAAAGGCCGGAAAATAAGGGTTTTCACGAATCAGACTTTGAGCTAACGCTGATTCTAGCCACATCGTCATAGGAGAGAAAAATGGCTGACGAAAAAATTGTTACGATCCCGTTGTCCAAGCTTGCCGGCGAATTGGCCGAGCAACATGAGATGTCCAAGAAGGCGGTGGGTGAACTTCTGGGTTCGTTCGTCGATCTGACCGTCAAGAACCTCAAGAAGGGCCACAAGGTCCGCATGACCGGGCTCGGCATCTTCCAGGTCCGCAAGCGCCCAGCGCGCATGGGCCGCAATCCGGCCACCGGCGAGGCCATCAAGATCAAGGCTTCGAAGAAGCTCGCCTTCCGCGCCGCCAAGGAAGTCAAGGAAGCGATTTAAGCTTCCGGCTCCTATCGAATTCCAATGGCCCCGCCCTCGCGCGGGGCCATTTTCGTTTGCGATGAGAAGTTTTCACCAGTCATGGCGATTGCAGCGCGCTGCGGCAATCGTCTATTGATGGCGGGAAGCGTTCATTGCAACAGGATGTTCCCATGAAAACCCAGGCTCGAGTCGTGGTCGTCGGCGGCGGTGTCGTCGGCTGTTCGGTGCTTTATCATCTCACCAAGGGGGGCTGGAATGACGTGGTGCTGGTGGAGCGCGACCGATTGACGTCGGGCTCGACTTGGCATGCGGCCGGGGGGTTTCATACGCTGAACGGCGATCCCAACGTGGCGAAGCTGCAGGGCTATACGATCGGGCTCTACGACGAGCTCGAAAAGATTTCCGGCCAGGCTTGCGGGTTGCACCGCTCGGGCGGGCTTATCCTCGCTGATTCAGAGGAGCGCATGGAATGGCTGAAAATGGCCCATGCGCGGGCGCGCTATCTCGGCCTTGAAACCAAATTGTTGACGATAAAGGAAGCGAAGGCGATGCACCCGCTTCTTGAGGCCAAATATTTCGTGGGCGCCATGCTGGATGCGGCCGATGGCAATCTCGATCCGGAAGGCACCACTCACGCCTATGCCAAGTCGGCGCGCATCGCGGGCGCCGAGATATACCAGAATTGCCGGGTCACCGAACTCAAGGCGCGCAAGGACGGCGGCTGGGATGTTGTGACGGTCAATGGCACGATCCACGCCGAGCATGTGGTGAATTGCGGCGGCCTGTGGGCGCGCGAGGTGGGGCGCATGGTGGGCCTTGAGCTGCCGGTGCTTGCGATGGAACACATGTATCTGGTCACCGACGAGATGCCGGAGGTCGTTGCCTATAACAAGGAACGCGGCCACGAGCTGCCGCACATCATCGATTTCAAGTCGGAAATCTACATGCGGCAGGAGCGTTCCGGGATGGTGCTCGGCACATATGAAAAGGACTGCCGGCCGTGGCAGCCGCGCGAAACGCCGTGGGAATTTGGGATGGAATTGCTGCAGCCCGATCTTGAACGCATTGGGCCTTCGCTTGAAATGGGCTACAGGCATTTTCCGGCCCTGGCAAAGGCCGGCATCAAGCGGGTCATCAACGGGCCCTTCACCTTTACGCCGGATGGCAATCCGCTGGTGGGACCGGTGCAGGGCTTGCGCAACTATTGGGTGGCCTGCGGCGTGATGGCGGGCTTCAGCCAGGGCGGCGGCGTGGGGCTGGCGCTGTCACAATGGATGGTGAATGGCGATCCGGGCTTCGATGTGTGGGCGATGGATGTGGCGCGCTTCGGCGAATGGGCGACGCGCACTTACACGAACGCGAAGGTGCGGGAGAATTATTCGCGGCGGTTCTCAATCCGCTTTCCCAACGAAGAACTGCCGGCGGCGCGGCCACAACAGACGACGGCGCTCTATGACACATTCATCAAGCAGGGCGCTGTCATGGGCGACAGCTGGGGGCTAGAAACGCCGCTGTGGTTCGCGCCCAAGGGGGTCAAGCCGAGGGATATCGTGTCGTTCCATCGTTCGAACGATTTCAAACATGTGAAGGCCGAGGTGCTGGCAACCCGCAAGCGTGTTGGCGTCACCGAGATCGCCAATTTCGCCAAATATCGCTTCACCGGCACGGGTGCGGAAGCATTTTTATCACGGATGATGACCAACAAGATGCCGAAGATGGGGCGCATCGTATTGACGCCGATGCTCAACCCGCAAGGAAAGCTGATTGGCGACTTTACCATCGCCAAGGCGAAGGATGATTGTTTCTACATGTGGGGTTCGAGCCAGGCGCAGAAATATCATATGCGGTGGTTCGAGGCCCATCTGCCGGACGACGGCACGGTGCAAATTCAACGTCTCGACATGGGGCTCGTAGGGCTGTCAATCGCCGGGCCTAAGTCGCGCGATGTGCTGCAGGCGCTCACCGATGAAGATGTTTCGAATGCGGCGTTCAGATTCATGGATCACCGCAGCATGGATGTGGGCCATTGCCCGGCGCTGATCAACCGAGTCACTTACACGGGCGATCTTGGCTACGAAATCTGGGTGGCGCCGGAATATCAGCGCCGCCTCTATCAGGAGATCATGAAGGCGGGCGCGGCGCACGGGATTGCCAATTTCGGCATGCGGGCGCTGCTCTCGATGCGCCTCGAGAAGAATTTCCCGACCTGGTACCGGGAGCTTCGCCCGATCTATGGCGGCTTCGAGGCCGGCATGGACCGATTCATCGACCTTGCCAAGAATGATTTCATCGGCCGCGAGGCGGCAATGGAGGAAAAGCGCAGCGGCGGCAAGCTGCGGCGGGTGTCGATGGTCGTCGATGCCAGGGACGCCGATGTGCTGGGCGATGAACCGATCTGGCACAAGGGCAAGGTTGTAGGCTGGGTGACGTCAGGCGGATTTGCGCATTTCGTCAACAAGTCGATGGCCCAGGGTTATGTGCCGAAGGAGATCGCAGGGGACACCTCCAAGGGCGCTTTCGAGATCGAGATCATCGGCAAGAACAGGAAGGCCACGATTATTACCGAGCCGCTGTTCGACCCGGAAGGGAAGCGGATGCGGGGGTGAATCTGACAGTTCGAGAGATTGAATTGCAGTGCATGCTGCTATCCGGGCTGTTGATCAGCCGCGCCTTCTTCAATGCGGCGATGACGGCTTCTGGCCTGCGATCAATTACCTTCAAGAGCGTTCTGGCGGTGCAATCGGGGTTTCTACGTCCCTGCTCCCAATCGCGAATTGTTGCTACGGAGAGGCCGAATCTCTCGGCAAATTCCGACTGGGAAAGTTTTAGCCGTTTGCGGATTGAACCAACATCGATAGGGCTCACATCATAGCGGCGCGCAGGCTTCGCGGTGCCTTTGGCAATTGCCACTGCTTCCTTGGCGCTCCGAAGAAGTTCCTTGCCAAACTCTCCCATTGTCAACTCCTCTTGGGCTTCCGATAGTTTTGCCCGATTTGTGGCAAAAGCTTTGCCAATTCATTCCTTTCGGCTTTCGTCAGATTCGACTTCCGGCTTTTGCCATATACCGACAGCAGGAAAATCGGGATGTCGTCGCCACCATAGAAATGGATGGTGCGAATGCCGCCGCTCTTCCCCTTACCGAGGCTGGCATGACGCAGCTTTCGGGCGCCACCAGCTCCAGCCAACAAATCACCACTTAGAGGCTTGGCGGCAATGGTGTTCACAATGTCCCCAATGTCGTCGTCATCCAGGCCAACCATATCTGCCTGCCGCAAGAAAGTCGGCGTAAGGAGGACGGTTTGCATGCCGATCTATACGGCAATGCCGTATGGATGTCAATCTTTACTTGCGTTTGCAAACTCCAGCGCCGCGTCTTGCAGCCACTCCCATACGCTCATCGCAAATGTGCGCATGGCGTAGAGTTCGAAGCGGTGTTTGCCGGCGCAGTGGATCAGGACCGGGGTGTGGTGCAGGCCGGTCATGGCGAACATGCCTGGCTTGAAGACGGTTTCGTGGAAGTCTAGCGGGATGCCTTTTGCCAGCACATCGCGGGCGGGGTGGCCTTCGAGGAGAATGCGGGTGCGGCTGTGGGACAGGGGTGTTATGGCACTGAGGCTTTGCAGCTTCAGGGCGAGGTCGTCGTGTTCGGGCCCGACGAACCAGAATTGCCGTGGGCCGGTGCGCAGGATGGTGCGGTGGCCGTGCTCCACAGCCACACCGATCCTGGGCGGAAGTTTGCCGGCGACGCTTGCAATTTTCTTTTCGAAATCCTTGGTGAGGGCGGCGGCCTGGGTGAGGGTGAAGCCGCGCAGTTCGGCCATTTGCAGGACGGGGCTGGTGTAAGGTTTGGCATTGGCCAAGGCGGACCGGCGCTCAAGCATTGAGACGGGCTCCTTCGCGGTCGATGAAATGGGGCGAGACGATGCGGGCGAGGGTCTGCTCGTTCTTCAGGGGAAAGGCGCAGATGATGTCTTCGCCTTCATGTTTCAGGCCGCCTTGGTAAAGGCCAAGGGCGATGTACTTGCCGAGTTCGGTGGACCAGGTGACCGAGGTGATGTAGCCGCGGCCATGGCCCTTGATCTCATCGTTCACGGAAAACAGGATGGAGCCGCCACGGAGTTTCTTGCCCGATTCCATAAGTTCGATGCCGACGAGGCTCCAACGATCGGGTGCCTGCAATTTCTCGCGGAAGCGCAGCTCCTTGCCGATATAGGCCTTGTCCTTGCCAGCCATCTTGCCGAGGCCTAGATCGTCGAGGGTGTTGCGGTGATCGAGTTCGAGGCCGGCGACATGGCCCTTCTCGATGCGCAAGCTGGCCAGCGCTTCGAGACCGTAGGGTTTGATGCCGAGCGGTTCGGCGGATTTCAAAATGTGCTCCCACAGGGGAATGGCATAGTCGGCGGCGACATGGACTTCGTAGGCCAGTTCGCCGGAGAACGAGAGGCGCAGCAGGCGGACGCGCACGCCTTCATGCAATATGTCGAGGCAACCCATGTAGGGAAGATTGGCGTTGGAAACATTCGCCTCGGGGAAGGCGAGTTGCAGCGCTTCACGGGACTTCGGGCCGGAGACCGCCATGCCACCCCACTCGTCGGTAAGCGAGGTCACTTGCACATTGAGATCGGTCCAATGGACCTGCAGGAGATATTCGAGCCACGACATGACCTCGCCGGCCTGGGCGGTGGTCGTTGTCATGTAGAAATGGGCGTCGGCAAGGCGCGTGGTGGTGCCGTCGTCGAGCACCACGCCATCGTCACTTAGCATCACGCCATAGCGGGTGCGGCCCATCGGCAATTTTGCGAAGCCATTGACGTAGACACGATTGAGGAATTCGGCGGCATCGGGGCCCTGAATGTCGATCTTGCCGAGGGTCGAGACATCGGCGATGCCCACGCCCTTGCGCACCAGTCGCATTTCCTGGACATAGGCCACCTCCGGCGTATTGCCGGCCCAGGCATAATACCAGGCGCGAAGCCAGGGGCCCGCTTCGATGAAGGTACAGCCATTGGCCACGTGCCAGTCGTGGAGCGGCGATAGGCGGGTAGGGCGGAAATGATGGCCGATGCCGCGACCGGCCAGGGCGCCCATGGTGATGGCCGAATAGGGCGGACGGAAGGTGGTGGTGCCGGCTTCGGCAATCGACAAAGCGCGGTGGCCCGCCATGATGGCAAGGGCGTTGATGTTGGAGGTTTTGCCCTGGTCGGTGCCCATGCCGAGCGTGGTATAGCGCTTCAGGTGTTCGACCGAGAGGTAGCCTTCGTCATGGGCGTTGGCGATGTCCCTGGCCGTCACATCGGTCTGGAAATCGACGAAGGCTTTGCCTTTGCCGCTCGTTGGGGGTGCCCAGACGGGAAGGATGGAATAGTTGCGGTCGGAGATGGCTTCCGGCGCCGAGACAGGCTTGGTCTTGGCGAAGCCTGCAGCAGAGGCCGCTTTGACACCGGCATTCGAGCCTTCGGCGATGGCGGAGGCCAAGCCGAATGTGCCCATCATGGCGCCGGCTCCGAAATGGCCGGGCGCGAAACCGCCGGGCACGAAGGCGGCGATGGACTCCTCATAGCGGGGCTTGATGCCGCCGTGGGACGAGAGATGGACGGCGGGCGTCCATCCGCCGGACATGGCCAGCACATCGCAGTCGACGGTGGCAGCGTGGGCTCCAGAGAGCTTCACGCGAGTGATTTGTCTGCTGCCTTCAACGTCGCCCACACCGGTGGCGGGGAAGATAGCCATGCCGAGGCTGGCTGCTTTTGTGGTGAGTTCGGCGCTGATCGAACTGCGATGATCGGCGACGGTAACGGCAACGCCTGCGCGGGCCAAATCGAAGGCAGTGTCATATGCCGTGTCATTGTTAGTGACAACAACGGCGCGCCGTTCCGGCGACACGGCAAAGCGATTGAGATAGGTGCGCGCGGCTGACGCCAGCAACACGCCGGGGCGATCGTTGTTGGAGAACACCAGCGGCCGCTCGTGGGCACCGGTTGCCAGTACAATGGTCTTGGCGGTGAGGGAGATCAGACAGTTGCCGCGCTTCACCCTTGGCGGGGTTGGGCTTCAGGTGATCGCGGCGTTCAATGAGGACCGCGAGGTTGCTGTCATAGAGCCCCTGGACAGTGGTGCGGGTCCGGATTGTGACATTTTTCAAAGTTTGGAGTTCAGCCACGAGGGCGGCTCGCCAGGTTTCGTTGGCCTCTTGCGAGTCCGACAGAAAACTGCCGCCCAACTCAGTGTCCTGCTCGGCAAGCACAGTTCGGGCGCCGCCACGGCCAGCGGTTAAGGCGGCGGCGAGCCCTGCGGGGCCCGAACCCACGACCAGAACGTCGCAAAATTCGTGGCGCATCTCGTAGCGGTCGGGATCGCTGTCGTAAGTGCCCTTGCCCAGGCCGGCGGCCTTGCGGATGAAGGGCTCGTAGAACATCCACGAGCCTTTGAAGGGGCCCATGAAGGTCTTGTAGTAGAAGCCCGATTGGAACAACGGAGCGGCGAGCGAGTTCACCGCCATCAGGTCAAACTCCGGCGACGGCCAGGCATTTTGCGAGCGCGCCACCAGGCCGTCGATGAGTTCGGTCATGGTGGACGGAATGTTCGGCTCGGTGCGGCCTCCTTCGCCCAAGGTGAAGAGGCCGTTGGGTTCTTCGATGCCGGCTGAGAGAAGGCCACGCGGACGGTGATACTTGAAGCTGCGGCCGATGAGGATCCTGTCGTTGGCGAGCAGGGTGGAGGCGAGCGTATCGCCGGCGAAGCCGCGCAATGGCTTGCCGTCGAAACTGGCCACGACTGGCTTAGCGCGGTCGATGCGGCCTCCCGAGGGCAAGCGGCGGAAGGAGGTCATGACGCCTCTCCCACTTCGTTGGTGGCGGTGTTGCGGGCGAGTTTGAACCAGCGGCGGCAGCCCATGACATGCTGCCAATATTCTGTATGCGGACCTTTGGGGTTATCGAAGAGGAAATAGTAGTCGTGCCAGGCCTTGAGATCGCCGCTGCCGTGGGCGGGGCGCTGGTTGGTGGCATCGCCGCCATAGCGGAATTCGGAATAGTCGCGCTCGCCGCAATGGGGACAGGGAATTCTCATTGCTTGTAGGTCCAGTTGCCGATGCCATAATCGTCGAGCTCGCCGCCTTTTTCGAAGCGGTCGAGGGAATAGCAGCGGTTCAGCTCATGTTCGTCATCGTTGGCGATGGTGTGGGCGAAGGTCCAGCCGCTGGCGGGCGTTGCCTTGAAGCCCTGATAGCACCAGCCGCCATTCAAATAGAGATTTCGCACCGGCGTCTTGCAAATGAAGGGGCTGCCATCGGGCGTCATGTCCATGATGCCGCCCCAGTGGCGAAGCAAGCGAAGCCTTGAGATGAAAGGCATCAGCGAAACGGCGCATTCGGCCACGGTCTGCACCTTGGGGAACTGGCCGCGCTGGGTATAGGTGTTGAAGCCATCTATGTGGCCGCCGAAAACCAGGCCGCCCTTATCGGACTGAGAGAGATAGAACAGTTCGGCACCCCAGGAAATTACATGATCGACCATGGGCTTGATGGGCTCGGTGACGAAGGCTTGCAGAATGTGGCTTTCCACCGGCAGCTTCAGACCGGCAAGGCGCGCCACGTGTGAGGTGTGGCCGGCTACCGCGATGCCGACCCTGCCCGCATTGATGCGGCCGCGCGAAGTTTCGACGCCCGTGGCCTTGCCATCTTCCATGATGAAACCCGTGACCTCGCAGTTCTCAAGAATATCGACGCCCCGCATATCGGCTGCGCGCGCATAGCCCCAGGCGACGGCATCATGGCGCACGGTGCCGGCGCGTTTTTGCAGGATGCCGCCCCAAATGGGAAAGCGCGCGTCCTTGGAATAGTCAAGATAGGGCAGAAGTTTCATGACTTCGCCGCGATCAAGCAACTCCGCGTCGATGCCATTTAGGCGCATGATGTTGCCCCGCCTGGCGAAGGTATCGAGCTGCACGGGGCTTACGGCCAGAGTGATCTGGCCGCGCTGGGAGACCATGCAGTTGAAATTGAGATCGTGGGAGAGGCCTTCCCACAGTTTGAGCGAATGCTCGAAGAACTGGGTGTTGCCGTCGATCATGTAATTGGAGCGGATGATCGTGGTGTTGCGGCCGACATTGCCGGAGCCGATGTAGTTGCGCTCGATCACCGCGACATTGGCGATGCCGTGGTTCTTGGCGAGATAGTAGGCGGTGGCGAGGCCATGGCCGCCGCCGCCCACGATGACGACATCGTAGGATTTCTTGGGCTCAGGCGACCGCCATGCCCTCGGCCAGGGGAGATCCGGCTGGAGCGCGTGGCGGGCGAGGGCTAGGGCTGAATAGCGGTTTGACACGGGGATGTAGCTATCAGAACTGGCGGGCCTGCGGCAAGGTGCGGCAAATTCGCGTGAGCGGGCCTCAGGTGACGTAGTTCAGCATGCGGAGCGCCTCGAAATAGTCGTTGGTTTCGAAGCGGATGGTGCGGTTGCCGGCGTGGCGGCAGCCGGGATACCAGGAATGGCGATAGGCGAGGGCGGCATTGCCGTAGGTCACTTCGACAATTGTGCGCTCAGGCACTTTGAGCAGGCAGCGCTTGAGGTCGCTCTTGAGGGCCAGTTCGGCCGACTGACGGATGGCCTTGCAGGCGGCAACTGGTGTCATGGAGATCGTTGATTTCCCCCTGCCCTCTTTCACCGCACAGCGGATGATGGCGGGGTTGGCGGCTTCGACCTCGTCCATGAGGCCGCGGTCGCCACTGACCATGATAGTTGGCACTTTGAGCATGGAAGATGCCAGGGCGTGAACCATGAATTCGGAGGCGCGCACGCCATTGAGGCGGAGGTCGACGGCATCGCTCGACAGCGTATGGGCGAGGTTGTTGGCTTCGGAGCCCGCAGCGGCGTGATAGCCCACCATCATCACGGCATTGAAGCTCTCGTCGAGTTCCTGGACCATGCAGAGCGGGTGGCCGGCCCAATCGCGAATGATGCGGACATTACCCGGCAGCATGGAAAGGATCAGGTTGCGCCCGGTTTCATGGGCATCCTTGATCAGGATGTCGGTGGCCCCTGCCGCCTCGGCGCCTTCGATTGCCGCGATGGTCTCCTTGGTCATCTGCTCGCGGAATTCCGCATAGTCGGCATGGGACTTGCCGGTCTCGTCCCAATGGGTGATGCCGGCGCAACCTTCGATGTCGACGCTGATATAGACTTTCATGCTTTCTCTCCGCTGCGCGCATCATCGTGCCTGGCATGCATATCAATTCCGCCACACGCTGCGTCTCGCTCGATCCTTGCGATCCCGAATTCTTTCAGAACCCCTATCCCGCCTACCATGCGATACGGTCTGCTACGCCGATCTTCAAGTGGGAGCAATATGGCTATTGGTGTTTCGCCAGGCATGAGGATGTCAACGCGCTGCTGCGCGACCGGCGGTTCGGGCGGCAGATCCTGCATGTGGCGAGCCGCGAGGAGTTGGGCTGGCCGGAGACGCCCGCCCATTTGAAGCCCTTCTACGCTTTCGAACAGCACTCGCTGCTGGAGCTGGAACCGCCGGTGCATACGCGGCTGCGCGGTCTCGTGACGCGCTCGTTCCTGGCGCGCCAGGTGGAGCGGCTGCGGCCGGCAATCGTGAGTCTTTCCAATGGCTTGATCGATCGGTTTGAAGCAAAGGGTGAAGCTGATCTGCTGAGCGAATTTGCCACTCCCATTCCCGTCATCGTGATTTGCGATCTGCTGGGTGTGCCCTCGGAGATGGCGCAGCAGCTGCTCGCCTGGTCGCATGACATGGTGGCGATGTACCAGGCGCGGCGAAACAGGAGCATCGAAGATGCGGCGGCCAAGGCCACAGTGGAGTTCAGCAGCTTCATGCGTGAATACATCGGCAAGCGCCGCAAGGAGCCGCGCGAGGATCTTCTGTCGGAACTGATCCGCGCCGAGGAACAGGGGCAGAAGCTTACGGAAGACGAATTGGTGACGACGGCGATCCTGCTGCTCAATGCGGGGCATGAGGCGACAGTGCATGCCATCGGCAATGGCGTGAAGACGCTGCTTGAGCGTGGGGTGCAGGCAAGAGATCGGCGAAGGGCATGTCGAGGAGATTTTGCGGTTCGATGCGCCGCTGCATCTGTTCACGCGCTATGCGCTTGAGGATATCGAGTATGGCGGGATCAAGTTTCGCAAGGGCGAGGAAGTGGGTCTGATGCTGGGTGCGGCCAATCGCGATCCGGCGACGTTTTGCCGATCCTGACAGATTCGATCCCGCCCGCGATCCCAATCCGCATGTGAGCTTCGGCGCTGGCATTCATTTCTGCATCGGCGCGCCGCTGGCACGGCTGGAAATGGAGGTGGCGCTGCCGATGTTATTCGGGCGTTTGCCGAAGCTGGAATTGGCGGAAGCCCCGCGATATCGCGATGCCTATCATTTTCATGGATTGGAACGGCTTATGGTGACGTTCTAATTTTTCTCCGCCCGCAAAGACCGGAGGGAAGGTGGCATGCTGAACCACCCCACCCGTCCGCTTCGCGTCCACCCTGCCCAGCCTTCGGCTGAAGAGGGAGACGGGGTGACGTCGTTTCCGGGCTATCGGCTGACGTTTCCTCTCCTGCCGGGGGGCGGTGTTGAGCGTAAAGACACCGTCAGGTGAAACTTTCTCAACAGGCCCGCCCATGACCGATGTTCAGCCAGCAACCACCGGCCGCCGCGGACGCGGGGGGGCGGATGCGCGGCGGGCTTCGCGCACCTCCACGACGGTTCATCAAGCGGGCTACATCCGCCGCAAGATCAAGCTTTATGAGCCGTTTTCCGACGATCAGCTGGAGCTGATCGAGCACAATGCCGAACTGATCCTGCAGGAGATCGGCATCGATTTTCGCGACGATGCGGAAGCGCTTGCGATGTGGAAGGAAGCAGGCGCCGAGGTGAAGGGCGACCGGGTGCGCTTTCCCAAGGGGCTGGTGCGCGGCCTGATCAAGACGGCGCCGCGCGAATTCGTCCAGTACGCCCGCAACCCCGCCAACAATGTGACGGTGGGCGGCGGCAACACGATTTTCGCACCGGTCTATGGCCCGCCCTTCGTGCGCGATCTCGATGGCGGGCGGCGCTATGCCACCATCGAGGATTTCCGCAATTTCGTGAAGCTCGCCTACATGTCGCCGAGCCTGCACCATTCGGGCGGCACGGTGTGCGAGCCGGTGGATATTCCGGTGGCCAAGCGCCATCTCGACATGGTCTACACCCACATCAAATATTCCGACAAGCCGTTCATGGGATCGGTGACGGCGCCGGAGCGCGCCGAAGATTCGGTCGCCATGGCGAAGATGGTGTTCGGCGCCGATTTCGTCGACAACAACTGCGTGCTGATCAATCTGATCAACGCCAATTCGCCGATGGTGTTTGACGGCACCATGGTGGGGGCGCTCAAGGTCTATGCGCGGGCCAATCAGGCCACGGTGATCTCGCCCTTCATTCTGTCGGGCGCCATGTCGGCGGTGACGGCGGTGGGTACGCTCACGCAGATTCTGGCGGAAGCCTCTGTCGGCATGGCATTCGCGCAATTGTGCCGCCCCGGCGCGCCGGTGGTGTTCGGCACGTTTGCGTCTTCAATTTCCATGCAATCGGGAGCGCCCACTTTCGGCACGCCGGAGCCCGCGCATGTGCTTGTTCGGCGCGGCACAGCTGGCGCGGCGTCTGGGCGTTCCATTCCGCTCGGGCGGGGGTTTGTGCGGGTCCAAGCTTCCCGATGCGCAAGCCGCCCATGAAAGCGCCAACACGTTGTGGCCGACACTGCTGGGGGGGGTGAATTTCTGTTTGCATGCGGCGGGCTGGCTCGAAGGCGGGCTGGTCTCATCTTACGAGAAGCTGATCATCGATGCCGACCAGCTCACCATGTTCCAGCGCTTTGCCGAAGGCGTCGACTTTTCGGAAAACGGCCAGGCGCTCGATGCCATTCGCGAAGTAGGGCCGGGATCGCATTTCCTTGGCTGCGCCCATACCCAGGCCAATTTCGAGAACGCCTTCTGGCGTTCGCAAATCACCGACAATAATTCCTACGAGCAGTGGCGCGACGGGGGCGGCAAGGATGCCAGCCAGCGGGCCAACGCCTTGTGGAAGAAGATGCTCAATGAGTATGAAGCACCGGCACTCGATCCTGGTCTCGACGAGCGCTTGCAGGCCTTCATGGCCAAGCGCAAGGAAGTGCTGCCGGATGGGGTCAGCTAATAGGTTACGGTGACCACGACCGTGTCGGTATAGGTCAGGGATGGCGGGGTGGTTTGCACGGGAATGCGGCCAAAGCCGGTAAAGCTTTGCGCGGCACCTGTTCCAGTGCCTGACACCGTGTCGATGCCGGGCGTATTGCCCCAAGGAAGGGAATAGGCGTTGTTGCGGTAGATGCCATAAGTCACCTGCTCCGCCGCCGCCGTGTTGGTCATGCGGCGGGCGGTGGGGCTGGTTGCGCCGGAGGTGCCATTGTCGAGCCCCACATTGAAAAGCGTCCCACCGGTGCAAGCGACCGATACGGTGTTGGTGGCGGTTTTGACGGTGCTGAGATTGGCCTGATTTCCGAAATTCATAGCCGTGGTGGCGACTGTGCAACTGCTGTTGTTGGTTGTGCGGACGATGAATGGAACGCTCTGGACGCGCGGTGAAAGCGTGGGTCCACACGTGAATGCGGGGGCGTAGCCGTAATCGATCTGGGTGTGGGTGCCGGAGAAAACCGATTGGAAGGTGCCGGTGGTCACCCCACCCTGACTATTGTACAGCCTGCCGAAAATCGTCTGGCTGGCCGAGCCGCTGCCGCTGCCATTGAGGGATACGGTCATGGCCGGCGGGCGCGGCGAGGCGCTCCAGGTGTAGGATCCCCAAATCTGGCCGACACCGTTGCTCCTGAACAGGTTGTAGTTCATCCGGTTGGCGCCCTGGACGAGGTAGCGCGGATCGCCGCCGGAGGCCATGCCGCCCGAACCCACATTGAAATTGGGACAGATGCGGATCGATTGACCAGGAGTTCCGGTGCAGTTCGCGGTGAACGCGCCGTTGGCGGACTGGAAGCCGCCGGAGTTCAGATTGACGTTGCCAAAATCGATACCGGTATTGGTGAAGACGCAGGACTGCGCGGCAACGGCTCCGACCTGCAAGAGCAGCAAGAGGAAGAACGCGGTGATGCGGGTCAAAGGCATTGCAGGGGACCAATGGTGGTCTGGGTTTGCTCGTCCGGCTTGAAGCTGAAGCTGGCCTGGCATTCTTTACCATCAGCCTTAACAGTCACTGAATTCTCCGCCGCCAGCCCGGTCAAGTAGACCTGGCCGTCGTAACCCATGATGAAGGGCTCGGCAGCGCCTGCAATCGACACTTCCGATCCCGCTGCAATGAAACTGCCGACTGAATCGGTCAACACCACGACGGCGCCCTGGGATTCGGTTTTGACGCCGAAATCGACGACCACGCCACTCATGTCGCGCGGCACAACTATGGCCTGGCTCTCGGGGATATCGGCATTGAGCGGCAGGCTGGAGACATCGATGGCGATCTTGTTCTTCTGGTAGGAACGCAAGTCGGGCAACAGCATCTTGCCGCTGCCGTCGGTCTTGCCGACATCGCGGTTCTCGAATTCAACGGTCACGCCGGGAGCGCCGGCATCGACAATGGCGAAGCTATCGTAGATGCGATTACCGAGGAACAGGCCGCCTCCTGCCATCACGGCGGATCCATCAATGGCAACATTGCCGTTCACCGAATCATCCTGCTGGACAATGTGACCCTCAACCCTCGCCTTGCTTCCGAGATAGTCGCCGCCGGCCGCGGTGTAACTCTGGGCACCTTCACCATGGGAAACACGCCAGTCGTAGGAGCCCACTTTGCCATCGCCAACACGCGAGACCTCCGCCTGGGCGGTCCAGCCTTCCTTCGACACTGAGCCTCCCGCCGAGGTCGAGAGGCTGCCGCCCAAGGGCATGGAAAATCCGACAAAGGCGCCGAGTTCATGGGTATCGCCAAAATCGGCAAAACCACTGACGAATGCGGTGATGTCTTTCTTGAAGGTCTGTGAGTAGCTGCCGGCGAGAATGAGCGACCGCTCTCCGGTCGCGTCCAACTGGTTGATGAAACTGAGGCCTAATCCGGAATGCATTTCACGGAAGGTGTAGTTGAAAGAAATCTGGTCAAGCTCGCGCGGCACACCGGCCGCGGCGATATCGCCATCCAATGGCTTGGCGGTGACGGCGGCGAGATCGTAGTAATCGCCGAAGGTGCGGCTGGTGGAAAGACTAACGCCAAAATCGCCGAAGTGGCCTTCCCAACCGGCGTGCAACAATACTCCCATGTCGCTGTCATGGAGGCTCCCTGCCACGGCGCCGTTGAACATTCCGAAGCGGCCGGCTGAAAACAACGCGCCAAGCCCCACGTCGATGAGTTCGGCGTTGCCTTCTGCGTGGGCTTCGCCAGTGACAATATCGTTGATGCCATAGCGCAAACTGGCGAGCGCCACGGGCGCGTCATCGTAGCCAAGCGGGTCGGTGCCGAAATCGCGGCGGACAACGCCGGCTTCGAGCGAAAAGTCGTAGAGATCGTGTTTCAGAAGGTCGGGCGAGGTATAGAATTCCTGTTCGGATTCGACTTCACGGCCGGTTGAATCGGTGAGCACCACGCGGGCGGTGCCGGACGAGGTGTAGACGGGCAGGCCATCGATCAGGAAGGGGCCGGGCTGCAGGTCACCGGAATAGGCCTGGGTCTCGCCGATGAAGACTTTCAAGGTCGACGGCACTTCGGCGCTGCCTTCGATCAGCGGCAGCGGCATGGTGATGAGATCCGGGCGCAGACGGAAATTGCGTTGCATCTGCGCGCCGCCAAGGCGGATCGGCCGTGTCCAACTCAGGCCGCCGCTGACGATATCGCCAAGCCGGTAGGAGCGCATCGAAGCCTGGTCGGAATAGGACCAGGTGGTGTCGAGGCGCAAGGCCGTGAGGTCCGAGAACGTCGTGGTGCCGAGGATGCCGGTCTGCCGCAGGGTTCCGAAGTTGGAGAAAGCCCGGGCATCTAGGGACAGTGAACCGCCATCCACCGCCGCTTGCGAGTCGGGGAGTTCGTAGTTGGCGGACGCATAAGCGAGATAGTTGAGCACCAGGCCGTTGCCGCTGGTGGCCTCCAACAATTCGCCTTCACCCGATGCTCCGATGGATTTCGCCACCCGCGAAGAATTTGGCAGCTGGAGTTCGATGGCCTGATTGGTTTCGTCGTAGACGTAGGTCACGCCGGCAAGCGTATCGAGGACAATGAGTTCTTCCGGCGGGCCTTCGCCCGGAACAGCAATGCCCAACTCGGCCAGTTCGGAGCGCGGTGACGCCATTTTACCGTCCGGCTTCTGGACGAACGCGGCAATGAGATTGAGCGGATATCCGTTCACACGGACATCGAGTTGGAGTTGAACTTCGCTGGGGTCAGCCGTATCCGCCCTCGCAAACGGCAAGGTCAGAATCAAAGCGAGCAGTACGGCCAGCCCGGCGCTAGTTCGCCGCCACCACCTTTGCTGTCGCTTCGATTGGGCCATTGTCACTCTTGGCTATAATCTTGATGGTACCCCCAGCCGCAGCGGCCTTGGCGCCGCCCTTGACAATCCAACGTTTCGACGATTGACCGAGCACGTAGCCGGCCAGACCTTCTCCAATCCTGACGGTCTTGCCGCCGGCGCTGACAACCTTGAGATCGGCAAGGCGGACGCGTCGTCCGCCGCCGTTGCTGGCTTGCAGGACGAGCTGGCCTTTGACGAACGATGCCTTCCACGAAAGGCTGGTGTCGTCACCCGGCTTTGAGAAGAACACCGGAATCGAATACCGCACCGCAAATCCGACGCCGGCATGGCCGGTCTTTGGCGGTTTCGGCACCTCGTCGACAATGAGGCGGAACGGCTCTTCGGTTGCGGCCGGCGTCTTGCTCATGCGGACGATGCGGACCACAACCTTCTTGCCGGGCTGCAGCTTGACGGCCGGCGGGCTGGCGACGACTTCCTTGGTCGGCACCATCTCGTCCTTGCCGTTTTTCTGCACCCATTTGAAAACGCGAATCTGAGCGTTCATCGAACTCAGTGCCCGAGTTCTCCACCGTGACGGTGGATGCGGCTCCTGGAGCCGGCACTTCGACATTTACCGGGGTGACCTGCAGCGATGAAGCTGAAGCAGCCAAAGGTGCTGCGACGACCGCGGTTGCCGAAAGTAATCCAAAAATCCAGGAGCGCATCTTGTTCACCCGACGATTAGTAGTTGACGTAGACGGTCTGGTTGTCGGTGTAGATCGCCGGTGTCGGCGTCGTCTGCGCCGGCAGGAGTCCGTCGATGGTGTAGGGCTGGGCCGCGCCGTTGCCAGTGGCGCCAGCGCCGGAGAGAGCGGCGCTGTAAGCCACGTCCTCAAGGCCGTTCACCATCGTTCCGTTGTAGGCGAGTAGCGTGCCGACGCCGGCAAACGACAGCGTATAGGGCGTGCCGTTCGAGCAGTTGACGCTGACTGCCGCCGAGGCGGTTTCACCGCCGGCGATGACGCCGACGTTGCCGAAGTCGAGATTGCCGGCAGTCACGACGCAGCTGGTCGTGATGGTGACGCGGGCCTGAAAGTTGGCACTCGTCTGCGCGGCATAGGCAGAAGAAGCACTCAAGAGCGCCGCCGAGGCGGCGAGTGGCAATAAGTATTTACGCATGACACTTCCTTTTTTCATGTTGCCGGAAACAACAGGCGCACAACAGGATTGGATTTCCCACGAGCCCCATCGCCGTTCCCTACGCCCTTGCTACTTCACTATGCTTTAAGTTGACGTGCACAAACGTTGTTAAACACGCCATAAGGACTCGCGCCGATTTGAATCACTTCGAAATACAACGCATTCAATTCAATGATTTAGGAATGGGATTTCCGCAGATCGAGCCAGGTATGGTAACCGACACCAAGAAAAACCAACGCAGTGCCTACACCGTCGATTAAGGTAAACCGCTCACCCAGGAGCAGCACCGCGAGATAAATGGTGATCAGCGGCGAGACGGTGGAAATCATCGCCGTCGATTGCGGACCGATGCGCGACATGCCTGCGTTAACGAAGAACGATGGAATGACCGTGGAGAGAATACCTGTTGCGGCGGCCAGCCAGATAAAGCGCGGCGAGGCGGCGAGCTCGCCCGCGCCGCGCACCGCCAAGAATTGAATAATACTGGCAAAGGCGGCGCCAGACAGGGCGAAGCTGGTAAACAGAATGCTGCCTAGCGCTGCAATCAAGTTCGTGGCCAGCAATTGGTAGACCGCGAAGGCAATCGCCGAAGCGAGAACCAGGGCAGTGCCAAGCGGCACGTTGGAACCGCCATCTTTAAAGTCTGCTAGAAACACGCACGCAAGACCCGCGTAGGTTATGCCGGCGGACACAAGATGACCGTGAGTCAATCTCGCGCCAAAGAACAGCGACCCGATGAAAAGCAAGAAGATCGGATAGGTGAAAAGCGCAAGGCGTTCGAGTTGCGCGGTGACATAGACCAGGGCTTCGAAGTCGAGAACCATCGCGAGGTAGTATCCGAGCAATCCGGCAAGGACAGCGCGAACAATCAACGGCAGGCTTGGCGGGAGCAAGCCACGCCGGATGCGGCTTGAATGGACATAGAGTCCGATGCCTATGAAAAATGGCAATGAAAATATCATGCGCCAGGTCAGCATCAGCAGCGGATCGGCCTGCTCCATATAGGCAAGCTTAATGAATATCGCCTTGGCGGAAAACAGGGCGGCTCCGGCCAAGACCAACACATAACCGGAAAAAACCCGTGAGCTGTCCATTAGCGTTTTCTACACCGTGGAATGCGTTTCGTCCCGGATTCCGGCGGCAAGGCTGGAATGCATGGGTTTCCCCGCCGCATTGGGCTCTGGTAGGCTCTGCCGGATAAGGGAGTTTAACATGCCACCGCTGCCTCCGGTTTTTCGCTCGGCCACGGAACTTGCCCGACTGCTCAGGGCGCGGAAGGTATCCGCCCGAGAACTGCTTGATCTCTGCCTCGATCAGTATGCCAGGCACAATGACAGGCTCAATGCCGTCGTGGTTACCGACATCGACCGGGCCCGCAAGGCCGCAGCGGCGGCCGACCGCCGCCTGAAAGCGGGCAGGCCGATCGGCGGTTTTGACGGCGTGCCGATGACCGCCAAGGAATCCTTCGATTGGGCCGGCACACCTTCCACCTGGGGCGACCCACGCTTCCGGGATAATATCGCCAAGTCGGACGCGGTTGCCCTGACGAGGCTAACGGGGGCCGGGGCGGTGATCTATGGCAAGACAAATGTGCCGCTGATGCTGGCCGACTGGCAGTGCTACAATGACATCCATGGCACGACCAACAATCCGTGGGACGTGACGCGGTCGCCCGGCGGCTCGTCGGGTGGCTCGGCGGTGGCGCTGGCAACCGGCATGAGCGCGCTGGAAATCGGATCCGATATCGGCGCATCGATCCGCAATCCCGCGCATTACTGCGGTGTGTACGGTCACAAACCGACCTGGGGTGTTGTGCCCTACCGCGGGCATTTCCTACCAGGCGTGGTGCATCCGACTGATATCTCAGTGGCTGGACCGTTGGCCCGCTCGGCGCGCGACCTAGCACCGATGATGCGGTTGCTGGCCGGCAGCGATGGCGCCGATGCACGCGGCATGAGGATTTCACTACCACCGGCGCGGCAGAAATCGCTCAAGGAATTCCGAGTCGCCGTGATGTTGACAGACACGGTGAGCGAAGTGGATCAGCCGGTGCAGGACATGATTGCCGAGCTTGCGGCGTTCCTGGGCAAGCGGACCCGCAAACTGTCAATGACGGCGCGGCCGGAGTTTTCCACGCGCGAGGCCATGGATGTCTACATTACGATGCTGCGTTCGGCGACCAGCCGGCGCCAGACGGAGGACGAATTCAAGGTGAATGGATTGAGAGTGACCGGTTTCAGCGGCGATGACGATAGCTACTACGCCAAGATGCTTCGCGCCTTCACGATTTCGCACCGATCCTGGCTGATGGCAAACGAGCGGCGCCACCAGATGCGCCTGTTGTGGGAGAAGTTTTTTGAGGATTGGGATGTGCTGCTGTGCCCCGCGGCGGCGTCGGCGGCATTTCCACACGACCATGTTGGCGAGCGTCATGACCGCACCATTGCGGTGAATGGAAAGAAGGTGGCGACGACGGATCAGCTTTTCTGGGCTGGCTATTCCGGGTGCTTTTACTTGCCATCGACGGTGGCGCCGCTCGGCCTCACTCCGCAGGGTCTGCCATCGGGTGTGCAGATCATCACCCGGCAATATGGCGACCACATTTCGATCCGATTTGCCGAATTGCTGGAACGCGAATACGCGGGCTTCGTTCCGCCGCCGGGCTGTTGATAACGAGCTACTTTATCATGCGCCTGAAGAAACCAATTTCCCTGGCCCAGGTCGCTTCCTCGAACATCACTTCATGGCCAAATCCCGGGACCACCACCATTTCCTTCGGCCGGTTGGCCGCCGCAAAGAGCGCCTTGCCGAATTCCACCGGAATCAAATCGTCGGCGCCGCCGTGGGTGATCAACAGTGGCGCCTTGACCGCGCCAATATGATCGGCGGATCGGAATTGGTCTTTCATCAGCAGGCGTACGGGCAGCCACCAATAAACTCTTGCCGCGATGTCGGCGGTGGACGTGTAGGGGGCATCGAGTGCTACCGCTCCAACTTCCCTCTGCGCGGCCAGCTGGACAGCCACTCCCGTACCGAGCGATTCTCCGACGAGGGCTATTTTTGCGGGGGTGATTCCACGCTTGATCAGCCAGTCATAGGCGGTGGTGGCATCGGTAATCAGGCCCGCTTCGGAAATGCTGCCGGTGCTTCCGCCATAGCCGCGGTAGGAGACGTAGAGCACTCCAAAACCTTGCGCCGCATAGTAGGCAAAGCGCCCCGGTCTGTCGCCGATTTCACCCGCATTGCCGTGAAAGTAGAGGATTGTGGGCAGGTCTTTGGCGGCTGGCAAATACCATGTAACGATCCGTTCGCCGTCTGGCGTTTCCAGTAGGTTGGTTTCGACACCGATCAGGCCAACGGCTTCGGGGCGAAGACCCTTGTTCTCAGGATGATACTGCAAACTTCGTTGCACAACGAACATCATGAGCATGATGGCCGCATAAAAACACAGGGAAATCAGGGCGAGGTTACGCAAGATGGTCATGACGTGACGAGACTTGCTGGAGTTCCCGCTTCCCTTGTCCAACTCCAGAGGGCGAGAAGCGGCGTGTTCCCAGTCTTGGTGGCATGGACGCGTAGAGGTGGGTGCCAAATGACTTCACCCGCCTGCCTGGTCTCAAATCCACCCGCTCCCTTCTTCCAGTCGGATGGGCCGGTGAGCGGCCAATAGAGTTCGGGAGCGGGATGGTAGTGATCGCTGTAATGGCGATGAGGGCCGAGCATCAGGAAGCCGAGGCGGAAATCGTCGCCGGGAAAGAAACCCTCGGACCCGATCAGTTCGCACCAGCCATAGTTGTCCATGAAGCCTTCGCCGAGCACGGCATCATTATAGGATGCCGACTGACGCCAGTTCAGATGTTCTTCGATTGCCGCCAACGCGGCTGCGACATCGGCGTCGACCAGTATCGACTGGGCGGTGCACTCAGGGAGAAAGCGCATGACCGGTAAACGATGTGGCTGCAACGGGTTGAAATGTTGCTCGCCCAATGACTGTTGGGCGAGCCTGGCGAGCACCTCTTCGACGCCTTCATCACCGCGCTTGCGGAGACCACGGGCAATCGCACTAATGAGCCAGCGCGACATATCAAAAACAGACTGTTTCACCGAGCCTTCCTAGCATCGCGGATTGACGTGGGTAAGAAGTTTTGTGGCAACGTTAACAGTTGCCTTCAGGCAAGGGCATAAACACGCTGGGCGAGCGTCAGCAGATCGCTGTCGGAGGGATAGCGCGCCGTCGACTTGCGCATGGGCGCGTTGGCGGGAGACGCCATGTGTTCGGCCAGCAATTCCGGGCGGTCCAGATCGAGGCCGTCACCCGTCAATGAAATCTTGATTCCGCTGGCCCGCACAAGTTTTTCATAGCCTTCAACAGCATTGTCGACCGCCATAGCTTTGGCCACCGCGGCAAAGGCCGAAGGATTGCCTGCATTCACCCAATCGATCGTGGCCAGCATGGCAAGGCCAGTGGCCCGGCCATGGGGGATCGGCGCCAAATCGGCCAGGGCATGGGAAATGTTATGGGCAAGGGCGGTGCCGCAATTATCAATGCCGATGCCGGCATAGCAAGAGCCAAGCAGCATGGCGCCGCGAGCTTCAATGTCGCTTGGGGCTTTTACCGCTTGCACAAGGTTGGCGGAGATCAGCCGGATGGCCTGATGGCAATAGAGGTCGTTGCCCGGGGTGGCATTCTTATTGGTGCAGGCTTCCATGGCATGGACCAGGGCATCGAGCCCGGTCGCCGCGGTAACATGAGGCGGGACGGCGGTGGTCAGATCGGGGTCGAGGATCGCGAGGTCAGGTTTCAGCTCCTCGCCCCAGGCCCAAACTTTGACCCCATCGGCATTGGCGAAGACAGACACGCGGGTGACTTCGGAGCCGGTGCCCGCCGTCGTTGGAATCGCGACGAGGGGCAGACGATTGGCAGGCAGCGGAGTTTCACAGAGCTGATAGGCGGCAGCGCTCTTGCCGGATACGGCGCAACAGGCCGCGAGCTTTGCCGTATCCAGCGCCGATCCGCCACCCAACCCAACGATGGCTTTGGCATTCATGCTGCGAGCAATTGCCGTGGCCGCGTCAATATCGGCCACCTTGGGCTCGCCTTTCAGGCCATCGAAAACCTTCGCCTCAATGCCGGAGGCTGCGAGTTTGGAAAGTGCTCTCGCGGTGATGCCAAGGGGGCCCAGAGCCGGATCGGCAATTACAAGTGCCGTAACGTTGCTTCCCGCAAGGGACGTCAACTTTACTCCCAGATCGGCAAGGCGGCCCGGGCCGAACATGATTTCGGGAACACAGCTCAGAACGAATGGCTTCATATGTAGAGTTCCGGATTGAGTTGGCCACTCGAATATGGCTCGCCTTTCACGTGGTCAAGCGTGAGGCTTTTTCACCCGGAAGCAAGGCATTGCTCTTCCGCTAGGAAATCCCCGGCCCGGTGATTTCCTTGAGCAGCTTGCGGAAAATTGCCTCGCCGTAGGCCTGGTAGTCGTTGGCGGGGATGACGAAGTAGCCGGTGCCGCCGGCGACCTGGCTGTCGAAATAGATATCGAGGGTCGGCCATTCATTGAGAATTGCCAATGCGTTGATGGTGATGCCCTTGGCAACGAGGCGGTCACGCACACGGTTGACCGGCGGACCGATATTATTGCGGCCGTCGGAGGAGACATCGATGACCCGGCGTTCGGCGGCAGGCGCCTGGGTGAGCAGGGCTTCGGCAAAGAGCAAGGCGGCTGAGATCGAGGTTCCGCCCTCGGCTAGACGCCGCGGCATCTGGCGCAACACATTGCCCACTTCGTCGGCATCGGCATCGCCGGCGATGATGGTCCAGGGCAGAATTACTTTTTGGTTTCCTTCGTCCGACCACTGCATTGCGGCAACGGCTATGCGTTGCCGATTTCCGGCAAGAATGGCTTTCTTGACCTCGGGCCGCATCAGCGCCTGGCCGAGCCCTTCCATCTGCAGGCGGAATTCCGACGAGTCGACGCTGAACGAACAATCGATAGCGAGCACAAGGGCAAGATCGACATCGGCATTTTGCGCGCGGCTGGCGGGATAGGGCAGCAGCAATGCCAGGATCACAGCAACGGCCGCACAACAGCGCGAGAACCAATCCGTTCCACGCTGTCCGGTCATCGGCAGTATCTCCCTAGTGGCTGAACTCGAGATAATCCAGAGCGCGGCAATCGGCGGCTTTCCAGCCGACGCTGACGGCGCTGCCTTCAATCAGATGCTCGTTGCCGGATTTGTTTGGCAGTTTGACGACAAAATCGTCGTGGCCAGCGACCGTGAGACGGGCGCGAATATGATCGCCGAGATAGATCAGCTCCTCGATCGATCCCTTGAGGTTGACATCGGACGCGGACTTGGCGGGGTTGATCTCGACACGCTCGGGCCGGATCGACAGAAGCGTGCGATCTCCCTTCGCCGCAACATTGACCGCTAGCGCCTTGACGATATCGCCGGTGTCGAGCTTGACGGTTGCCACATTGTCCTTGCCGATTTCGGCGATCGTGCCCTTGAGCTTGTTGTTCTCGCCAATGAACTGGGCAACGAAGGAATTCTGCGGGCGTTCGTAAAGCTCGTTGGGAGTGGAAAGCTGCTGCACCACGCCGTCATTGAAGACCGCGATGCGGTTCGACATGGTGAGGGCTTCCGACTGGTCGTGCGTCACATAGACCACGGTTACGCCGAGGCGGTCGTGAATGTGCTTGATCTCGTACTGCATTTGCTCGCGCAGCTGCTTGTCGAGGGCGCCAAGGGGCTCATCCATCAGCACGAGATCGGGTTCGAACACCAGCGCACGGGCCACGGCGATGCGCTGTTGCTGGCCACCGGAGAGCTGGCCGGGCCGGCGATTGCCCATATTGGGCAACTCCACCATCTTGAGTATCTTCTTGACCCGATCCTCGACCTCGGCCTTGCCCATGTTGCGAACCTGAAGTGGAAACGCCAGGTTCTCGTTGATCGTCATGTGCGGAAACAGAGCATAGTTCTGGAACACCAAGCCGATGCCGCGCTTGTGGGGCGGCGTGTTATTGATCGGCTGGCCTTTGAGAAATATCTCGCCATGGGTGGCGGGCTCGAAACCGGCAAGCATCATCAGAGTTGTGGTTTTTCCCGAGCCGGAAGGGCCCAGCATGGTCAGAAATTCGCCCTTGGGAATGTCGAGATTGAGGTTTTTGACGACGAGGGTTTCGCCGTCATAACTCTTCTGAACATTTGCAAAGCGGACGATGGCATCGCCCGTGGAACCTTCCTTGGTCATTCCCCTTACGCCTCTTTGGACCGGCAAACTGGTGTCGCCGGATATCTTATTGTGCATCTGGGCCCGAGGGAAGCGCCTTGTCAGGGCTTCCCTTTGGCCGTTTTGCGCGCCTTTCCGCCGGACTTTACGATCAGATGATCGGGGCCATAGGGGAAGCCGGTGATGTTGCGATTGGCTTTTTCGGTGATCACCAGAATGTCATGTTCGCGGTAGCCACCGGCGCCTTTGTGGCCCTCGGGGATCATGATCATCGGCTCCATGGAAACCACCATGCCCGGTTCCAGAACGGTGTCGCAGTCTTCACGAAGCTCCAGCCCACCCTCGCGGCCATAGTAATGGCACAGCACCCCGAAAGAGTGGCCGTAACCAAAGGTGCGATACTTCAGCAGATCGTGCTCGGCGTAAATTGCGTTCAGGGCCTTGGCGACATCGGAACACCTGGCGCCGGGAACCAGCATTTTCTTGCCTTCATCGTGAACGAGGCAATTCACCTGCCAGAGGCGGATATGCTCCTTGGTTGCGGTTCCGGCGAACAGGGTGCGCTCGAGCGCCACATAGTATCCCGCCACCATCGGAAAGCAGTTGAGGCTGAGAATATCGCCGCGCCTGATCTTGCGGCTGGTGACTGGATTGTGGGCGCCATCGGTGTTGACGCCGGATTGGAACCAGGTCCAGGTGTCCATGAGTTCGGCATGGGGCCAGGTCCGGGCGATCTCGCGCACCATGGTCTGGGTGGAATGGAGTGCTACTTCGTGCTCGGGAACGCCCTCGGCGATCGCTTCGACGCACGCGGCACCGCCCAGATCGGCGATCCGGGTCATTTTGGTGATGTGCTTGATCTCCTCGGCGGATTTGATCATGCGCATGCGCATCGAGGGGGCCGCCACATCGACGAATTCAACGCCGGGCATGGCGTCCTGCAATTGCTTGCGAAAATCCAGGTTCACGTGGTCGAACTCAATGCCCAGGCGTTTGATGCCTGAGGTGAGGCCTTTCACGGCATGGAAATAGTTGTCTCTCGACCAGTCGGTGTAGGTGACATTATCGCCGAACGTGCGCCTGGCGGGCTGGCCGCCATCAATGGCGGCGGTTACCGACGTCGCCTGCTTCTGGGTGATGACGAGACCGTATCTGCGGCCAAAGTAGCAATAGAGGAAGTCCGAGAGGTAGCAGATGTTGTGATAGGAGGTGAAAAGGCAGGCATCGACGTTGCTCTTCGCCATCCAGCCGCGGATATTGTCCTGGCGGCGCTGCATTTCAGCCGCCGAGAAGGTGGGCTTCGGCTTCTTTCCGTTGTTGCGATAGTCGACGAGGCTCGGGCGTGACATGGACGAATTCTCCGGCAATGAGTGGCGGCGATTTGTTTCCCGGACAGGCCCTTGTGTCAAAAGATGATCGCTCACATAATGCATGAGTAATTCTCATGGAGATGACGGTGGCACGCCTGCCCCCTCTGAACGCGCTCAAATGCTTTGAAGCAGCCGCCCGGTCGGCCAGCTTTTCCAAGGCGGCGGAGGAACTGCATGTCACTCAGTCGGCTGTTAGCCATCAAATCAGGCAGTTGGAGCAATGGTTTGGGATCAGTCTGTTCGACCGTCAGGGGCGTCAGACGGTGCCGACACCAAAGGGCGAGGAATTGGCATTGGCCCTGGCCGAATCGTTCGATATCATCGCCAAGGCCTGTAAGCGCATTACTTTGAGCGATGCGGGGCCGGCACTCACCATTGGGGTGTTGCCGTCGATCGCGACAATCTGGCTCATACCTAAGCTTTCCCACTTTTTTCGCGCGCATGCGGAAATATCGGTGAAGGTGGTCTATGCATTTCATGGTCAGCGTTTTGATTTCGAGGATGTCGACATCGCCGTTCTATGGGGTACGGGCGAATGGCAGGGGGGCCGCCTCACGCGGTTTCTGGAGGGGGCTACAATTGCCGTTTGCAATGCGGGTTTCGCTGAAAAGGAAGGTCCGTTCGCCACTTCCGAAGCGCTGGCTGGAAAACCCTTGCTGCATGACACCGACCGGCTTGGCTGGCAAACCTGGATGCGGAGGGCGGGCATCAAACATGCGGGGCCCGCCCCCGGCCCTATTTTCGAGGACTTCAATCTTCTGCGCGCGGCCGCTCTTGCCGGACAGGGCATAGCACTTTGCCCGAAATCCCTGGTTGTCGACGATCTTGCCTCAGGCCGCTTGGTTCAGCTTTCCGATGTGACGATTAACGAAGACCACGCCTATTACATGATCGAGCCGGCCGATAGCCAACACCGGCATGCGGCAGCAATTGCCACATTCAAGGACTGGCTGATCGCGCAGGCGGCCGGCGGCGCAGGAACCTCTTGACCCGGGCGTTATGTACGACCAGATATATCGCATGACATCCTCCCAGCTTGTCGATCCATTCGGCCGCCATGTCACTTACCTCCGGGTATCGGTGACCGATCGTTGCGATTTCCGCTGTGTCTATTGCATGGCGGAGGACATGACGTTTCTGCCGAAGAGGGATCTGCTGTCGCTGGAAGAACTTGACCGGGTGTGCTCGGCGTTCATCGACAAGGGCGTGCGCAAGATCAGGCTGACGGGGGGCGAGCCATTGGTGCGCAAGGGCATCATGACGCTGGTCGAAAGCCTCAGCCGCCATTTGCGCGCGGGCGCCATGGACGAACTGACATTGACCACAAACGGCAGCCAATTGGCAAAATATGCTTGCGAACTTTATGGTCATGGCGTCCGCCGCATCAATGTTTCGGTCGATACGCTCGATCATGCAAAGTTCAAGACGATTACCCGGTGGGGCGATCTTGCCAAGGTGAAGGCCGGCATTGCCGCGGCCCAGGCTGCGGGCCTTGCCATCAAGATCAATGCGGTTGCGCTGAAGGGCGTGAATGACGCAGAGATCCCCGAGATGATCAGGTGGGCCCATGGCGAGGGGATGGATCTGACGCTGATCGAGACCATGCCGCTCGGCGATATCGATGGCGACCGCACCGATCAGTATCTGCCGCTGTCGGTCGTGCGCGCCAGTCTGGCCGAGCAATTCACGCTTGAAGACATTCCCTACAAGACGGGGGGACCCGCACGCTATGTCAGGGTGAAGGAGACCGGTGGCCGCCTCGGTTTCATCACACCGCTCACCCATAATTTCTGCGAGAGCTGCAACCGGGTGAGACTCACTTGTACGGGCACGCTTTACATGTGTCTGGGCCAGGAAGACGCCGCCGACCTCAGAACCCCGTTGCGGGCATCGGAAGGCAATGAGCTGCTCAATGACGCAATCGATGAGGCCATCGGGCGAAAGCCCAAGGGACATGACTTTGTCATCGACCGGCGGCACAACAAGCCCGCGGTCAGCCGCCACATGAGTGTCACCGGAGGCTGAGCGGGCGCATATCAGGCATTCGGCTTCGAGGCTGGACAATCGTTGCGGGCCGCTGAATAAGCAGGGCGAATGTCGCCCTCCTGGCTTCCCCAGCACACCACTTTGCGTTCCGGACTGTTCATGGTCATGGCGATGGTTATCGTTCGTGGTCAACGACACGTGCGTGAAAATCGTCGGCAAGAGCCTGCCAGTCGGTGAAATCGTCGCAATTCGAGGGGCGATTTCGGCCAGTCTGATCGCCCTCATCTGCGCGCAGCGGGGGGTGCTGCCGGCAATCCCGCAGATTTTGACCAGCAATGTCTTCAGCCGCGCCATGCTCGATCTGATCGCCACACTCCTGTTCATCACCGCACTGATGCATATGCATATCGCCAATCTGACAGCCATCATGCAGGCGGTTCCGCTGGCGGTTGCATTGCTTTCAGTGGCGTTTCTCGGTGAGCGGATCGGCTGGCGGCGGGCCCTGGCTATCATTTTCGGTTTCATCGGCGTGCTTCTCATCGTCAAGCCCGACATCGCGCGCCTTTTCGATCTTCGAGGGATTTGCCCTTGCCATTGTCTTCGCGGTTGCAGTGCGCGACTTAATCACGCGGAGCATCCCCGCCAATATTCCAACATTCATCGTTGCATTGGCCAATGCGGGATTCGTCACACTTGGCGGTCTGGCGCTTGGCCTCTATGAGGGCTTCAAAGCTCCACAATTCTGGCAGATCGGCCTGCTCTCGGTTGCCGCGGTGTTTCTCGCATCCGGCTACCTGTTCATGGTGGCGACGCTGCGGCTGGGTGAGCTTTCGGCCACGGCGCCATTCCGCTACACGATCATGCTGTTCGCCATCATTTCCGGAATCCTGGTCTTCGATGAGTATCCGGACTGGCTATCGATCTGCGGCATGGGGCTCATCGTCGCCACCGGCATTTACGCCGCGCACCGGGAGGCGCGGCTCAAAGATATTTCCAGAAAGCAATCGCCGTGAGGCAGAAAGCCCACACGAGGATGCCGCGGCGCACCAGCGGGGCCGGCACCCGTTTGGCGATTGTTGCGGTTCCATAGCCGCCCAGCATGGCGCCCGCCATCATCACCAGGGAGGGAAGCCAGCGGATGACCCCTGCTCTGGCAAAGATCACAATCGAGATCAGCGTCATCAGGGTGATGGTTATGTTGCGGATGGCGTTGGCCTGATGGATGCTCATGTGGGAGAAGATCGAATAGATCGCAAACATCACAATCCCCATGCCAAGACCGAAATAGCCGCCATAGACATAGACAGCGAATTCGAGAAGGAAGGACAGCCACAGCCATTTGCTGCCATCGAAGGCAAAGTCGCGTTCGAGCTTGGCCTTGAGCCATGGCCCCAGCGAGAACGACAGGGTGGCGAAGAGCAACAGCCAGGGAATTATTCTCTGGAACGCCGCCTGGCCCGTGTAGATCAGGATACTCGATCCGGCGACGCCACCCACGGCGGCGAGGATGAGACGCAGTGGCAAGTGTTTTCGCACGCTGGAGAGTTCGTGGCGGTAGACGACGGTGCCAACAATATTGGCTGGGATGACGGCAACAAAATTGGACGCGTTGGCCTCTATTTCCGACATGCCGGCGGCAACCAGGAGCGGAAATGTCATGAAACCCGCCCCGCCGGCCATTACGTTGATGAAGCCTGCGACCAGACCGCCCGCAAAAAGCAGAAGGATTTCGGTTATTCCCACGATTCCCCGCCCATTGATTTTCTTATGCACGGAAGAGAAGACCGACTACAAGCGTTATGGTTAAAGAGGAGACCTGCGTGACCGCCCAACTGCTCAGCCTTGCGACGGCCGTGCCGGATTTCACTCTCACGACCGAAGACGTGATCCGCGAGGCGACAGATATTTTCGCCGGCCGCCACGGTGATTTTCAACGCTTGATGCCGGTATTCGCCAATACCGGGATCGAGCGCCGCTATTCGGTGAAGCCATACGCCTGGTTCAGAGCCGAGAAAGGCTGGCCGGAACGGACCGAGGCGTACATCGAAGGCTCCAGTTCGCTCTTCCGCAAGGCGGCTGCGGCCGCGCTGCAAGAAGCCGGCATCGTGGCCAAGGACATCGCTACCATCGTTATGGTCTCGTCGACCGGGGTCGCTACGCCTTCGATCGAAGCGCGTGTTTTGCACGAGCTTGGGTTTCGCGATGACGTCAAGCGAGTCCCGGTGTTCGGGCTCGGCTGCGCGGGCGGAGTCTCGGGCCTGTCGCTGGGCGCGAGGCTGGCTGAAGCGGAGCCCAACTCGCATGTGCTTGTGATGGTGATCGAGCTCTGCACACTGGCGTTCCGCCCAGACGAGATGACCAAATCGAACATCGTGGCCACGGCGTTGTTCGGCGATGGCGCGGCCGCTTGCGTAGTCTCGACTGCTGGCAAAGGCCATGGTGAAATCGAACATGCGGGCGAGCACACCTGGCCTGAAACAACCGATGTCATGGGCTGGCGCACGGACCCGCAAGGTTTTGGGGCGATATTCTCGCGCAGCATTCCGGACCTGGCTGCGACCGACCTTCGTCCCGCAGCCGACAGCTTTTTGGCACGGCAGGGCAAAACATTCTCCGATATCGATAGCTATTCATTCCATCCCGGCGGCGCCAAAGTGATCACGGCGCTTGAGGCGGCGTTCGAGCTGCAAACGGGCAGGCTGGCGGACGAGCGCGCCGTGCTGGCGGGCTATGGCAACATGTCGGCGCCGACGGTGCTTTTCGTGCTGCAGCGGGCGCTGGCGAAGCGATCTTCCGGGCGGCGCTTCATTTCGGCGCTGGGGCCGGGGTTTACCGCGAGCTTCATAACCATGCTACAATGAGCCTATGTGGACCAACACTATCATCCTGTCGCTCGTCACGCTGCAACGGCTGGTCGAGCTCTCCATCGCCCATCGCAACACCAAGCGGTTGATCGCGCGGGGCGGTTTTGAGGTGGCGTCGGGGCAATACCCCCTGATTGTCGCGCTCCACACGATCTGGCTGGCCGGCCTGTGGTATCTCGCACTGAAATTGGAGGTGAGCTGGCCGTGGATTTTTGCCTATCTGGTGCTGGAGGCGGCGCGGGGGTGGATTATCGCCGCGCTGGGCAGCCGCTGGACGACCCGCATCATCGTAGTTCCCGGGGAAACCCTGGTTGACGAAGGCCCCTACAAATATTTCCGCCATCCCAATTACATGGTTGTGGCGGGCGAAATCTTTATCCTGCCGATGGCCTTCGGGCTGTGGTGGTATGCACTCCTGTTCGCCGCGATCAATGGCGCCCTGCTCTATTGGCGGATCAAGTCGGAGGACGATGCCCTGAAGCCACTGCGTGAGGCGGATATCCCGCCGGAAGTTCCGACACCCTGATCATGGGACGGTCGCCGCCACGCCTCTGATCGGAACCTGAACCGCCAAGTTTCCGGCCTTTGCGAATGACAGCTCCAATGCCAACTGGCCGCCTTCTTTCAGTGGGCTCTTGAGGCCCATGAGCATGATGTGAAGGTCACCGGGAGCCATTTCGACGGTTGCGCCCGGCGGCAGATCGAGACCTTCAACCGTGGGCATTGACATGACACCATTGCTCGACTTGGTTCGGTGAAGGTGCGCCATTGCGGCGGACGGTGATGCAATTGACAGGAGCCGGTCTGCCCCGGCACCATGGTTTGCGATCGTGAGGTAGGCAGTGGCGGATGTTGCCTGGGGTGTTGCCGAGGCGCGGGCGAAAGAGCTGATCACCATGACGTCATTGGCCAAAGCCGCCCGCAGCGATATTAGGGTAGCTGCGCAAGTCAGGGCGATCGCCGCGATGATTGTTAGATTGCCATTCCGCATAGGTCACCTGTTAGCCCAGATATTGGGCCAGGCAGCGCGAAATATAGGTGGCAAGGCGTCGCGCCTGCTGTTTGCCCTGGCGGCCACATCTGCTCCGGCTTTGGCGGAACAACGGGTGTCGCTTGAGTTGGTCATGGCAGTCGATGTCTCGCTCAGCGTCAACGACATTGAGTACCGGTTGCAAATGGAGGGGATCGCAGCGGCATTCCGCGATCCCGACGTCATCCGGCTGATTACGGGCCACGACGAAGGCGTGGCGGTTCTGATTACTCTGTGGAGCGGGGTTCGGGCGGCCAAGGTTCCGCTACCGTGGACGGTCTTGAGGGATGAGAGCGGCGTGCTGGCCTATAGTGAAGCTGTCAATTCACTGGCGCGACCCGAGTTTGGGAACTTTACCGCGCTAGGCCAGGCCATCTCGTTTGCGATCGAACAGATCGAGAGTAACAGCCTTGCCGGCGACGAACGGACCATCGACGTATCCGGCGATGGCAAGAACAATACCGGGCCTGCACCGGAAATCGTGCGGCTCGACGCCACCCGCCGCCACATCACCGTCAATGGGCTGGCCATCACCAACAATGAACCTGCTCTCGCCGCGTACTATCGTGCCGCCGTCATCGCCGGCGCCAATTCGTTCGTTATCGCGGCAGTGGATTACGAGAGTTTTGCGGAGGCCTTCAATCGCAAGCTTCAGACGGGAACTCAACCCGCGGATTGCTCACGGCAGCGGCAACTTCGATATCGCAGCGGCGCCAAGATGAGATGGTGGGTCTTGCTCATTGGCGCCTTGTTCGCGAGGCCTGCGATGGGGCAAGAGGTAACGCCGGTGGCAATCGAGCTGGTGCTGGCGCTTGACAGCTCGGCCAGTGTCGACCGCAAGGAATTTCAACTGCAACTCGATGGGCTTGCGGCGGCATTCGGCGATGAAGACGTGTTGCGGGCTGTCGATGCCTTGAAGCCATTTGGAGCGGCGATTGCAGTGGTACAGTGGGGGGGACCCGGCGAAACGCGCATCGTTCTGCCATTCATTCATATCGAAACCCGCCGCGATGCCAAGGCATTCGGATTCCGCATCGGACTGATCCGCCGCTGGATGCGCGCCAGTTCCACCTCTATCGCCTCCGGTATCGAGGATTCACGGACGCTGATGAATTCAAATGCGTTCGATGGCCATCGCAAGATCATCGATGTCTCGGGAGATGGGCCCGACAATGGCGGGGGCGATCTTGATGCCGCCCGGCAACGGGCGAAAGCCGATGGCATCACCATCAACGGCCTTCCGATTATGGCCGACGACCCGACACTCGATGTTTACTACCAGGAGCACGTCATCGCCGGGGCAACCGCGTTCATCGAACCAGCGCGGGATTTCGAGGACTATGTCCGCGCCATCAAGGAAAAGCTGTTGCGCGAGCTGCGGCCGCTGGAGTCTTAGCGTTCGAGGGCGCGGTCGGCGGGGGTTGCGGGGATCCACCATTCGCGGCCGCGGGGGGTTTCGATGTATTCGGGCCAGGGGAAATCGAGTGGTGGGGGGTAGTCGCACCAGGGGTCTGGGTCCAGTGCGGCGGACTTGCGCTCATCGAATTCGGCGCGGGCGCGGGCGAGTTCATTTTTATCTATCATCAGATCGAGGATGGTGCCGGCAACCGTCTTGGCGGCGGTGTCGACAGTGGGGTCGATGGCGGCGGGGATGCCACCCAGGGCATTGAGGGCCCATTCGGGATAGGTGAAGCCGGCTGGTCCTTTCAGAACCGCGCGGCCGATATAGAAGCGGACGGTTGGAGCCAACCAGGTCATGTCGGTGTAGTCATCGGAGGTGTAGTGGGTCTGCCAGGCGGGAATGTCATGTCGCACCCGGCGCTCTGCTTCCTGGGGTGCGATGAGTTCGCTCAATTCATCGGCATAGGGGCGATCCATGGGTGCGATCCCCAATTCCTTTTGTAGCGCCTGGGCGACCTTGATAGCTTCCGGCCCATAGTGGGGAGCGCCCGCCAATTGCAGATTGCGGAAAGTGATCTCCGCCATGGCATGATTGGCAAGACCCGGCTTCGATTTCGACACCCAGTGGCGCTTCACCGTGCAATGGGTGGCCGCGGCGGCGGCCTCGGCATTGCGATCGAGGACCGCATAGATTTTCTTGAGCATCTCAATGTTGGGGGCGCGGGCGGCATACATCAGCATGGCCATCTGGGCAGCAAGGTTATCAGCGGTGGCCTGGCCGCTGGCGAGGATGGTTTCGTTAAGGGTCCAGGTGCCGGTGTGCGGCAACATGTGATCGCGCAGCATTTTCGACAGCGTGTACATGGCGACGACGGCATCATTGGCGCCGGGGGCTCTCGCCTCGGTGTGGGCGGCGGGGATCGGCATGCCAGCGGCTCCGGCGGCGGCGCCCTGGAGCCATGTCTCGGGCTGGTCGCAAAGGAATTCGTAGATGGCGGCATAATAGGGCCCGCAATGGGTGTCCCAACGCGCCGTGTTGCAATAGGGCATCATGTAATGGGGATGAAAAGAGATGATGGCATCAAGGCCATCGTAATAGCCCTTGGCGGCGTGAATAGGTTTGGAGCCTCGCACCTTTTCAGCGGGCTCGCCCATGAAGCGAATGGTGCCGGCGATACCATGTTTCTCCATGGCGGCCTTGGCCGCCAGCGCGCCGACAAGTGAGCCCATGCCCAGGGCCGAATGGGGGTCGGTATGGCCGCCGGCAAAGCGCGACAAGCCCTTGCGTGGGGCGCGGTAGGTGTCCGCCACTTGGCAATTGCCAGGAACGGCATCGTACTCGGCATAGGCCATGATGGTTGGGCCCTTGCCATTGGACCAGGTGGCGGAGAATGCGGTGGGCATGCCGCCGGAGCCCTCTTCCACGGTGAAGCCTTCGGCGCGCAGGCGCTTCAGATACCATGCGCAGGAGCGGTATTCGCGCCAGGCGGTTTCGGCGAGTTCCCAGATGTGGGCGTTCCATGCCGACCAATCGGAGTGGTGGGCCGCAACCCAGTCAAAGGCTGTGCGCTTGGCATCCATCATGATTGCAACACCTCTATCAATTTACCGGCGGACCGCCGCAGATCCTTTTCGGCGAAACCGGCAAAGCTCAGCAGAAGACCCTGCTCGCGTTTGCGGCCGGCATAGTGGGCGGAGAGCGCTTGCACTTCAACTCCCTGGCCGGCGAGGCGCTCAACCACAGCTTCATCATTGGTGCCGGAGCCGAGGCGGAGCAGCAACATGAGGCCCGAGGGCGAGGCATCGATGGTGAACAGCCTGCCATTGCCGGGTTTCAATGCCTCGATCAGGGCCGCGCGGCGATTGGCATAAATGCGGCGCATACGGCGGATATGGATGGCGAAGGCACCGGAGGTCATGAATTCCGCCAGGGCCGGCTGGGCCATCAGCGATGGCGGCGCACCGTGGGCGAGGCGTTCCTGGCGGAAGCGTTCGGCCATTGCCCTGGGCACAACGATGAAACCCAGGCGCAGAATTGGCGAGAAAACCTTCGAGAAGGTGCCGGAATAGATGACACGGGCGTGGCTATCGAGACTCATCAGTGCCGGAAGCGGGCGGCCGACATAGCGGTATTCGCTATCATAGTCATCCTCGATGACGATGGCGCGAGCTTCCGCAGCCCAATCGAGTAGCTCCAGGCGGCGGGCCAGCGGCATGGTCACCCCGGTGGGATATTGCCTGGCTGGAGTTACGAAGGCCGCGCGAGCGTCTCCGGCCTTCTCGCGCCCGCGGGCAACGACCATGCCTTCGGCATCCACGGGCACGGTGACAGCCTCGACGCCACCCAGGGAAAAGACCCGGCGGGCAGTGGGGTAGCCTGGCTCTTCCAACCAGACTTTGTCACCATCCGCCAGTACCGAGCGGCTGATGAGGTCGAAGGCATCCATGCCACCGGCGGTGACAATCACCTGTTCCGGGTCACAGGAAATGCCGCGCCATTCGAAAAGGTGGCGGGCTATCGCCTGGCGGAGCGCCAGCCAGCCGAATGCATCGTTATGCTCAAGCAGCACGATTGGCGGATTGCGCCAATAGCGGCCGAGGAGCCTGCCCCAATCGTCATGGGGGAAATTCTCCCAATCAACCAGGCCGGAACGGAACGGGTGCGCCGGCTGGCGGCGGGTTTCAGGGCGGGCTTTGGTAGTGGCTTTTGCCAAGTTCACGTGCGGAGTAAGCAGGGTCTCGGGCAACTCCGGCGCCACGCGGGTGCCGGAACCGGAACGGGTTTCGACATAACCTTCGCTCAACAGCTGCTCATAGGCTTCAACGACGGTGGCGCGGGCGACCTGCAATTCCTCGGCAAGGGCCCGGGTGGACGGCAATTTGGCCTGGGGCTTCAGGCGGCCGTTGAGCACCAGCGATCTGATCTGGCGGGCAATCTGCGATTGGATGGGCTCGCGATCAGCGCGGTCGATGCCGATTTCGCTAGCTGAGGTGCCTAAAAGTGGTCTGTTCATTGCTGGGTGGTTTGGCGCTTTCATATAGACCATATCGCGGCCATTGAGAGCTGGCAATCACGAGGATCGACACAATGGATGCCCCCAGCGAACGCACCCGCGTCAAGCGCCTGAACAAGCGCGCTAAATACGATGAAGAGACGGTGCATGGCATTCTCGATGCCATGCCGATCTGCAATGTGGGTTATGTGTTCAAGGGCTTGCCCTATGTGACGCCAACGCTGCAGTGGCGCGAGGGCGGTCATATCTATTGGCACGGGTCATCGGCGAGCCGGATGCTGGAGGCGTGTGAAGAAGCGGATGTTTGTGTCGCAGCCAGCATCATCGACGGGTTTGTGATGGCGCGCTCGGCGTTCAATCATTCGTGCAACTACCGGTCGGTCATGGTGTTCGGCAAGGCTTTCAAGGTGACCGGTACGGCGGAAAAGGAGGCGCGACTAAGGAATTTTACCGAGAAGCTGTTTCCCGGGCGGTGGGACATGCTGCGGCCAGTCACGGCAAAGGAGCTGAAGGCCACGATGATGCTGGGACTTTGCCTTGACGAGGCTTCGGCAAAGGTCCGCAACGGACCGCCGGGCGACGACGAGGAAGACTACGCACATCCAGCGTGGGCGGGCGTCATTCCGATCAGAACGCAAATTCTTCCGCCAACGGATGATCCGCGCCTGCTGGCGGGATTGACACCGCCTGCCCACGTGACACAGTTCAAATTGGATAGATGAGCGATTGGGGGCAGCGTGAAACTTTTGGTATTCCAGCATATCGCTTGCGAGCATCCGGGCATTTTCCGGCGGTTTCTCAGGGGCGATGGCATCTCCTATGACACGGTCGAACTTGACGAAGGCGGCGCTATTCCCCGCCTCGATGACTATGACATGCTGTGGGTCATGGGCGGCCCGATGGATGTGTGGGATCTGGAGGAGTGCCCCTGGCTCATTGCGGAGAAGCAGGCGATCCGCCAATGGGTGCGCGGGCTTAACCGGCCGTTTCTCGGTGTCTGCCTCGGGCATCAGTTGCTCGCCGACGCGCTCAACGGCACATGCGGACCGCAGCGGCCGCCGGAAGTGGGGATTCTCGATGTCGAGCTGACGGAGGCCGGCAGGGCCGATCCAGTGTTCGGGGCGCTGCCCGCGCGCGTCAAGGCGCTGCAATGGCACTCGGTGCGGGTGGCGCAGGCGCCGGAGGATGCCGTCATTCTCGCCAAGTCGCAGATTTGCCCGGTTCAGGCGATGCGCGTTGGGCAGCGGGCCTACTCGATGCAGTACCATGTGGAACTGGAGCCCGACACGATTCCCAACTGGGGCTGCGTTCCGGCCTACGAGAAGGCTCTGGAAGCGAGCCGCGGGCCGGGCGCGCTGGCAGTACTTGCGGCGGAGGCCGCGCCGCTGATGGACGATTTCATCGCCAATGCGCAAACTCTTTATCGCGGGTTCATGAAGGCCGCGGCCGGTTAGGCGGTGCGCCGCACTAGTTCCACCATGTAGGCCGTCGACCAGCCAAATCCGAGGAAGCCATTGGCGGCGGTGAGGCCGGAGAGCAGGCGCCAGTCGGCACCCAGGGTAATGTCGCCGAAGCCCACGGTGGTGAAGGCGATGAGGCTGAAATAGAGCGCCGGCTCCAGGCTATGGAATGCGCCCACGGCGAGGAAGACGGTCGACCATATCCAGACGTTGATGGTTTGCACCAGCAGAATGTAGAGGACGGCCACGATGATGACGCCCGTATTGGCGAAGCGGTGGAGCAGGCGGCGGGCGATGGACAGAACGGACTCGAAATGGGTTGAGAAGAGGTTGAACATTTCGGCCTGAATGGCGACGGTAAGGGCGATGACGAGGGAGCCGATGACCAGTTGGGTGATCATTGGTCCTCGACCTCGACGCGGGCGATCAAGCCATTGGCATCGAAAGTGATGCGTTCGCTGCCGCGGCGGACAAGGGGAAGGCCGGTCGACCTGGCGGTCGCGGTCAGCCGCCAGCGGGTGCGCACGGCGTTGGGTTCGAACAGTTCGACGGATTCGGTTGCCGCGGATTGATCGGAATACTCGGCGAAATACTGGCGGAAGGCTCTAAAGATCGCCTTCCTGCCGGCCAGGGTGCCGACGAAGCGGGAATGATAGGTGGCGTCTTCGGCATACATCGCTTCGGCGGTTGCCAGATCAAATGCATTGAGAGCATCGAAGTAGCGGTGGGCGAGGCTCACCAGGTCGCGCGCCATGGGGCTATTCCGCAACGGCGCCAATGATGCGGACCCAGCTACGGATGCCGCGCTGGAAGCTTGCAAGATCATACTTCTCATTGGGACTGTGGATGGCATCGTCATTGAGGCCGAAGCCGACGAGGATCGAATCCATGCCAAGAATATCCTTGAACGACCGGCAGATCGGAATTGAACCGCCGGAGCCCATGAGAACGGCATCGCGGCCGAATTCGTCCTTCAGCGCTCTTGCCGATTTGGCGATCCATGGGTTGTTCTCGGGGATCTCGGTGGCGGGGCTGCCGCCGCCGCGGCCGGAGAATGCGATGGAGCAATCCTTGGGGATATGGGATTTGGCGAATTTCTGGAAGGCCTTGAGGATTTTCACCGGATTCTGCTTGCCGACAAGGCGGAATGTCAGCTTGGCATGGGCCTTGGAAGGGAGAACGGTTTTGGTGCCGGCGCCAGTATAGCCGCCCCAAATTCCATTCACTTCGGCCGTTGGCCGCGCCCAGATCTGCTCGAGCACGCTCTTGCCCTTTTCACCGGCGGGCTGGGAAAGCCCCACTTCACGCATGAATTTCTTGTCCGAGAATTTCAGCGCCTGCCATTGCTTGCGGGTCGCATTCGGGAGATCGGCGACGCCGTCATAAAAGCCGGGGATCGTCACCTTGCCGTTTCTGTCATGGAGGGCTGCGATGAGTTTCGTCAGCACGCGGATCGGGTTCATGGCGGGCCCGCCATACATGCCGGAGTGGAGATCGATGCGGGGACCGGTGATGGTGATTTCCTCGTGCAACATGCCGCGAAGCCTGGTGGTGATCGCCGGGGTTCTGGCATCCCACATGTTGGTGTCGCAAACAAAGGCGGCATCGCAGGAGAGTTCGGCCTTGTTAGCCTTGAGGAACGGAATGAGCGATGGCGAGCCTGACTCCTCTTCGCCCTCGATCAGGAAAGTGGCGCGGATGGGAAGCGATCCGGTGGATGAAATCCAGGCGCGGGCAGCTTCGATAAAGGTCATGAACTGGCCTTTGTCGTCGGCAGTGCCGCGGCCATACATGCGCGCGACGCCATCGGAACCTTTTTTGACGGTAGGCTCGAAGGGTGGAGTTTTCCACAATTCGAGGGGGTCGGCCGGCTGCACGTCATAGTGACCATAGAACAACAGATGCGGCGTTTTGGCAGTGGCGGCCTTGGGCGTGTAGTGGGCGACTACCATGGGGCGGCCAGGCGTTGGGCGCACACTGGCATCAAAACCGAGGCTCTTGAGATCGGCGGCGAGGCTGGCGGCGGTTTTCTCACAATGGGTGGCATAGGCCGGATCGGTGGAAATCGACGGTATCCGCACGAGGGCGAACAGGCGCGCGAGGCTCTGTTCGAAAGCCTTGTCGGCGCTGGCAAGAACGGCACTGAGATCGGTCATGTGGAATTTTCCTGGTTGATTTCGGCGATGATGCGGGCCCAAGAGCGGATGCCCTTGTGGAAGCTGTCGACATCGTATTTCTCGTTGGGGCTGTGTTGGCCGTCATCGTCATGGCAGAAGCCCACCAAAAGGCTGTCTATACCGAGGTGCTTGCGGAAAGATTCGACCACCGGGATCGATGCGCCGCAGCCGATCTCCACCGGCGCCCTGCCCCATTCGGCCTTGAGAGCCGACTTGGCGATGCCGATCCACGGGCTGTCAGTGGAGACTGCCACGCCCGAGTTATCGCCGCCCTGGGATAGAAAACTTGCCCTGCAGTCCTTGGGCAGGCGCTTCCTGACAAAATCGCGAAAGGCCTGGCGGATTTGTTTCGGTTCCTGGCCACCAACCAGGCGGAATGACAGCTTGGCAGAGGCTTCCGATGGCAAGACGGTCTTGGTGCCTGCCCCCCGGTAGCCGCCCCAGATGCCGTTGATTTCGGCGGTTGGCCTGGCCCAAATTTGCTCAAGCGGTGTGAAGCCCTTTTCGCCAGCGGAAATGGCAAGGCCCACATCCTTGAGGAATCTTGGCGCCGAGAATTTGAGTTTGCTCCATTGCCGGCGCAGCGCCTGGGGGATCGGTCTTACACCCTTGTAAAAGCCGGGGATCGTCACCCTGCCATTATTGTCGTGCATGGTGCCGAGAATGCGGCTCATAATCTTGATGGGATTGGCGGCCGGCCCGCCATAGTAGCCGGAATGCAGATCGACACGGGGGCCGGTAATTTTTACTTCTTCGCAAATGCAGCCGCGCAGCATGGTGTTGATTGCCGGAGTGCGTGGATCCCACATCCCGGTATCGCAGACGAAGGCGGCATCGGCGGCAAGCTCGGCGCGATTTGCCGCCAGAAATCTATCGAGGTGGCTGTTGTCGCCCTCCTCATCGCCCTCGAGCAGCACCGTCAGGCGGAACGGCAGGCTGCCATGGATGGAGAGCCAGGCTCTGCTGGCTTCGAGGAAGGTCATTAATTGGCCCTTGTCGTCGCTCGATCCGCGGGCAAAGATGCGGTTCTTGCCGTCTTTCCCTTTCCTGATTTGTGGCTCAAATGGCGGGCTATCCCACAGGTCGATCGGGTCCGCCGGTTGAACATCGTAATGGCCATAGAAAAGGATATGAGGCACATGGGACGGCATGGCCTCGGGCGCATATTTCCCAACAACGACCGGCTGCCCGGTGGTCTGGCGGAGGCTTGCCTCAAAGCCAAGCGATTCCAAGTTATCCTTCAACCAGGCCGCGGCCGCGAGGCATTCACCATGGTATTGAGGGTCGGTGGCGACCGATGGAAAGCGCAAGAGTTCGAAGAGACGGTTAAGGCTGGCCTGGAACCCGGAATCGATTGTTGCAAGGACGTTGTCGACAGGGGCCAAAGCATCACCGGCACAAAATCAAAGAGGAATCGGGTGCACTGTGTCACGGCGTGGCCCAGGCCAGCAAGGGTGTTTGAATGAACCTAGCGGTAGCGCAATTCTCGCTGGCTCGCGACAGCCTGCAGGCCCATGAGCCGGCAGCGCGGCTGGACCGGTTCCGGCGCCGGGGTTATCAGCGCTACCGGCTGCTGCGTTCCTACGTGGATCTTGCTTACATATGGAAGCGGCGCTGGTTCATCATCACAATGATTTTCGGCTTCCTGTTCATGGCGGCGCCAACTCCTGCCGGACTTAGCCATGACGGCCAGATCGTTCTGGTCATGTCGCTGATGGCCACCGTATTGTTCATCACCGAACCGGTGCCGCTACCCTCCGTCGCACTGATGATCGTGATCGGCCAAGTCGTGCTTTTGGGGCTCGATTCCACCAAAGTAGCCCGGAGCCTGATGACGGATTCGGTGCTGTTCATCATGGGATCGCTCATGCTGGCGGTGGCGGTGGTGAAGCAGAAGCTGGACAAGCGGATTGCACTGGCCATCGTCCGGATCACCGGCACGAGCGTGTTCTGGATCAGCTTCGGGATCACGGCGGTTTGCGGGGTGCTGGCCTCATTCATCGGCGAGCACACGGTGGCGGCAATGATGCTGCCAGTTGGCGTGACACTCATCAGCCTCACGTCAACCGACGCAAAGAAAGTCAAGAATCTGGCGGCCGTCTTGCTGCTGTCAATTTCCTATGGTTGCGCCATTGCCGGCATCGGCACGCCTTCGGGGGGCGCGCGCAACGCCATCATGATCGGCTATTGGAAGGAGTTTTTCTACGACCCGGCAAATCCCGAGACGCGGCGCTATCTCATGGATTATCTGACGTGGATGCTCTACGCTTATCCGATGTTTCTGGTGCAGCTGCCCATTGTATCGGCACTGCTGTTCTGGACTTTCAAGCCGGAGTATCGCGACCTGTCGCGGGCGGTTGCCAGACTCAGAACCCAGGTAATGATGGATGGCCCTTTGGGGCCCGCCGGCTGGTCGGCGATTGCACTGTTCATGCTGACCATCGCCGGTTGGATCGTCTTTTCGGAACAGCTTGGTCTGGGAATTGTAGCAATCGGAGGGGCGGTGGCCTTCCTGGTGGCAGGGTTGGTGCGGTGGGAAGACATCAATTCGGGGGTCAATTGGGGCGTGGTATTGCTCTATGCTGCGGCGATTTCGCTGGGCGTTGAAATGAAGGAGTCCGGCGCCGCCGAGTGGGTTGCACAGACCTTCATCAATGCCCTTAGTCCATTTGGCGCCGGGCACGGAATCGGCCTCTATGCCGCGGTCGCAGTGCTTACAACCTTTGTTACAAACACCATGACAGCGGGCGCCGCCGTGGCCGTTCTTGGCCCAGTAGTTCTGAAGACGGCGGCAGTGGCGGGCGATGATCCGCTGACTATCGGTTTCATCGCCGCGATTTCATCGGCATTTGCCTATATAACGGCCGCGGCTCACCCGGCGTTTACCATCATCTACGCGTCGGGTTATCTCAAGGCCTCCGACTTTCTGAAATCGGGCATCCGCATGACATTCGTATCGATCCTGCTGATCATGGTTGCAGCAGTGTTCTATTGGCCGCTGATTGCAAAGTAAGACAAAGTTCAATGATCGGACTGTTCAAGCGAACAACCCTCTCGGACCGCCAGGAAGCGGCGGTGCAGAAGACGCTGAAGCACCTGCGCGCGCAACGGCGCAACCGTTTCCGAATCCTCGCTTGCATCGATGGTTCCGACGAGTCATCGGTGACCGTGCGATTTGCCGCGCGACTTGCCCAGCGCGACGAGTGCGACATCATTGTGCTGTACGTGCGCCCGATCGATCAGGGACTGCATTCCGGTGGGCTGCAAGTGCGGCTGGCCAGGCAAAACATGATGGACGCCGGATTCGAATTGCCGGGCGTGCGCTACCTCAAACGGGCGCTGGAAGTCCTCAAGGAAGAAGGCATCGATGCCGCGAACTGGCCAAAGCAGGCAGAGACACAAGACGCCTGGGGCGATGCGGCTGGCGATACAAAGGTTGAATATCGAAGCCCGGAAGGGCGCGCCGTGGTGCTCAAGCTGAAAATCGCGCCGGATGTCGCCAATGGGATTCTCGATCAGTATGAGCTTGGCCCCTACAATCTGATGATCCTTGGCGAGCCGTCGCGTTGGCGGGGCGAGTTCAAGGCTTTCTTCGACGCAGGCATTGTTCAGACGGTGACCACCATGGCGCCGTGTTCGGTGCTAGTGGCGCGGCAGAGCTTCGATCGCAAGGGCTTCTTCATCTGCACCGACGGGACTTCGCGCTCGATGCAGGCGGTGCGGCGGGCGGCGGTGCTTGCGCATGTGACCGATGATCCAATTACGCTGTTTTCGGTGGCCCCTACGCAAGCCGGAATTCCGGCGGCGGAGGAGGCGGTGGCCAACGCCAGGGCCTTGCTCAAGGCCATGAAAATAGGTGTGGAGGAAATCAAGGTGGCGGTTGGCGATCCAGTCGAAGAAATCGTCGAGCGGGGATCGCTCTATAAGGTCATTGTCGTTACGGATGAGGGGCGGTCGCGGGTGCAGCGGCTGCTGAAAGGGTCGACGGCCACCGACGTGGTGCGAAAGGCGCGCACCAGCGTGCTCGATGTGAGATAGCCGGTTCTTGCGGATTCGCCCCGTAATTGCCATGTTGACAAGGCACCCAGTGGGGACCGCGCGAGACCGGGGGAACAAGCAGGACGATGGCCGATTTCAAGCTCTATTGTTTCGCCGAGTCAGGAAATGCCTATAAGGCTGCCTTGATGCTTGAGTTGTGCCGGCTGAATTGGCAGCCGATCTGGGTGGACTTCTTCGCGGGAGAGACCCGCACACCCCAGTACCGCAAAGACGTCAACGAAATGGGCGAAGCGCCAGTACTTGCACATGGCGACAAGCGGCTCAGCCAATCGGGGGTTATTCTCGACTATCTTGCTGAACTGACCCGCAAATTCGGAGCCAAGAGTGACGACGAGCGGCGCGAAATCTGGCGATGGATTTTGTTCGATAACCACAAGTTCACGGCAAATCTCGCGACCTTGAGATTTCTGATCAACTTCGCCAAGTCCGGCGAAACACCGATTACGGAATTTCTGCGCGGGCGCTGCATCGGCGCGCTCAAGATCGTCGACGGCCATCTGGCGCAAAACCCGTTCATGATCGGCAAGCGCGCCACCATCGCCGACTTATCGATGTGCGGCTATCTCTACTATGGCGAAGAACTTAGCGTACCGCTTGAGAGTTACATCAACGTGCTCAATTGGCTCGACCGTATCAAGGCTCTTCCAGGATGGAAACACCCTTACGATCTGATGCCGCGGTCACGCAGCTGATCAGGCCCTTGCCACCTCTTCCATGGCATCGAGGTATTCATCGAGGTGTTCGAGATTCTCGAAGCGCATCCAGCCTTCGTCGGTTTCAGCCTCAACGGTTCCATCCGACAGGATACGGGCCTCGCGATTGCGGATGACACGTTCCTCGACAACATAGAGTTGAGGTTCCTGTTCGACCGGCTCCTGCACCTCTTCCGCGGGTGCTGGCTCTTCGACGGTTGCGGTTTCAGCCGGAGCCGTTGCGACCGGCTCCGCGGGCGGCTCAGGAGGCGGTGGTGAAGCGGCAGTTTCCTCGCCGAGCGCCTGGCGAATGTTGGTCTTGGCCTCCTCCAGGGCGATTATGGTTTCCCGCACCGCCGGAGTCATGGTCGCAACCGCGGCTTCGGTCGACCTCCGCCCGAATTCCGGAATGACGGTTTCGGAATGGACCGGCGCTTGCGGTTCGGCGACCACCACGTGTGGGGCAGCAGCGGCGTGTTCCACACTTTGGATGACGCCGCCCAGCCCGGCCGCGAGCGTGCCGCCGACCAGGAGTATTGCAGCTACCTCGGGCGTAATGCCCCAACCGACAATTCCGCTTGTCGCGAAAAAGATCATCAACCCCAAGGCAAGCCCGATCGCCGCGAACAGGATTCCGATGATCATCATGAATTTCGACATAACGCTTTCCCCTTTGGGCTGCCTCGATTCGCCCCAACCTACTCAGACAACACTAAGAACCGCACCTATAGTTAACAACCTGTCAAGCATTCTAGCGCCGTTTTCATCAGGATTCGAAGGTGAATTTCGGGGCTGGGCGGCTTAGTCCACCAGAATTGACGGCGGCCCAGACCTTGCGGGCAATTTCGAGGTAAGTCGAGGCATGGTTGCCGTCCGGCACGGTGGCCACAACCGGTTCGCCGCGGTCGGAGCGTTCGCGCAGGTCACGGTCGAGGGGGATTTCGCCAAGGAACGGCACGCCGAGCCGTTCAGCCTCCTGGCGGGCGCCGCCATGGCCGAATATTTCATGGCGTTCGCCGCATTTGGTGCAGATGAAGTAGCTCATATTCTCGATTATTCCGATGACCGGCACGCTCACTTTGCGAAACATTGCCAGGCCTTTGCGGGCGTCGATGAGCGCCAAGTCCTGGGGCGTCGAGACGATTACGGCGCCCGAAAGTGGCGTCTGCTGAGCCAGCGTCAACTGAGCATCGCCGGTTCCCGGCGGCATGTCGACAATCATAATATCGGTTTCACTCCAGGCAACTTCGCGGAGCAGCTGGGTGATGGCCGACATGACCATGGGGCCACGCCAAATCATCGGAGTATCTTCGGCGACCAGAAAGCCGATCGACATCAGTTCGACGCCGAAGCGCGACATGGGCTTGATCTTCTTGCCGGCGGCATCGGCGGCCTGGGGTTTGCCACTGAGCCCGAAGAGCTTGGGCATCGACGGGCCATAGACGTCGGCATCAAGGACGGCCACTTTCAAGCCGAGCGCCTTGAGAGCCAAGGCGAGGTTGATTGCAGTGGTCGATTTGCCCACGCCGCCCTTGCCCGAGGCTACGGCAACAATGTGCTTTATACCGGGGATGCTGTTGCCCTGCGTAGCTGCCTGGGCTTTCGGGCCTGGAGCGCGTTCAGCAGTGAGCGCAACGACGGCTTTTTTAACGCCCGGCATAGCGGCGACGGCTTTTTCCACGGCGACGCGGAGAAGCTCCATCGTCTTGACCTGCGCGGGGTCGGTGTTGAGGGCAAACATGACCGTGCCATTGTCAATCGCGATATCGGAAACAAGCCCAGCCGATACCACGTTGCCACGGCCATCGGGCGCGGCGATGCGCTTCAAGACCTGCAGAATCTCATCGTTGGTCACTGCCGGCATTTCAACTTTTCACTCCCGTCGAGGCTTCGCATAAACCGCCTTGCATTTTGCGGCAAGGCTTATCAGAGACGCGCTGCAATCTCTTTCCTCAGCTGCGGAAGCAGTTCGGATTCAAACCATGGATTGCGGTTGAGCCAGGCATTGTTGCGCCAGGAAGGATGGGGCAGCGCCACGATCGCGGGCCGCAACGCAAGTCCGTCGCGCCAAGCAAGCACTGTTAGCTCCAGACTCCCCTTGTAGCGATCTCCGATGTGCCATTTCAGCGCGTATGTGCCCAAGCAAACTATGAGTTCGATCTGCGGCATCAATAGCAGGAGGCGGGAACGCCATGCCCTGGCGCATTCCGGCCGGGGCGGCAGGTCGGCTCCTTTGGTCGAGAGACCGGGGAAGCAGAATCCCATCGGAAGGATGGCTATTTTGAGCGGATCGTAGAATGTGCCGGAACTTACGCCGAGCCACTGGCGCAGACGATCGCCAGAGGCATCGGTAAACGGCCGGCCGGAAGCGTGAACCCTTGTGCCAGGGGCCTGACCGGCAATGAGAATGCGGGCCGTAGCGCTTGCCTGCAGCACCGGACGGGGTTCGTGCGGCAGAGGCTTGCGGGCTGGAGCATCCCGGCATATCCGGCAGCGAAGGATTTCATTTACCAAGCCGGAAAGCCCGGCGGATGATTCAGGCATCTAAATTTGCCTTGAAATTGAACGAAATTGCAAAGCCGATATTAGGCCGGGTGAATTACGGTTGGCCATCGAAAGCTGCAACTCCCAGGGGTGGGTAAATCACATGATCCAGGAAAATAGCGCACAAATGCTTTTGGAACGCCATAACTTCTTTGCGGAAGACGGAGCGTCCGAGAGTCAGCCGAAGCCCGAGACTAGCGACGAGACTAGCGAGGCTTCGATTCCGTGGCAGAAAGAGTTGCTCGTACTGTTCTTGCGGAACCAGCTTCGGGTCGCTCCGGCCATGCCGATCCTGGCCATGCTCCTGGCGATGACCAGCCTACAGTGGACACCGTTCTGGGTGAGCCTGTGCTGGTTTATCGGCGCGTTGGCGTGCCAGGGGCTGCAATGGTTCCTGTGCCATTTGTATTTCCGCCGCGAACGCAGCCATGACGAGCAGCGAGACTGGATCGGCATGCTGTCGGCTTCCGAACTGTTGATGGGCATGTGCTGGTCGATGCCGCTGTTCATTTTCTGGAACACGGCCGGCAGCATACAGCAAATCTACCTGGTGGCATCGGTTATGGCCGTCATCGCGGTTCGCCTGTTGGTGGTTAACAATTTCATGCCGGTGCTGGTCGCCGGCACTGGCATTCTCACCGTCGGCGTCGCTCTGCGCTGCGCCTGGGAGGTGGATGCGATCTATCTGGCGCTGGGCGGCACGATCATCGCCTTGGAAGCCTTTTTCCTGCTGGTTGCACGAAACCTGCAGGATACGGCCCGCGACATGCTCATTTTCAAGGCACAGAAGGATACGCTAATCGCCGATCTAAAGCGCGAAAAGCAAAAGGCCGAGGAAGAAAAGAAACGGGCAGAAGATGCAAATCGGGCAAAATCGGCGTTCCTTGCCACAATGAGCCATGAGTTGCGCACGCCACTCAACGCCATCATGGGCTTTTCCGAGATTCTCAAGCGCGAAATGTTTGGCCCGCTCAATGTCGAAGCGTACAAGAACTATGCCGACGACATCAATCACTCCGGGCACTATCTACTTGCCCTGATCAACGATATTCTCGACCTTTCACGCATCGAGGCAGGCCGCCGGGACCTGCAGGAAGAGCCCCTCAGCGTTCTGGTCGCGGTCGAAGAGGCCAATCATTTGCTGCTGATGAAGGCAGCCGAGAAGGCCATCGACGTCCGTGTTGAGGTGTCCGAATCCCTGCCCAAACTCATGGCCGACCGGCGGGCAGTCAATCAGGTCATGATCAACGTGCTGTCGAACGCCATCAAGTTCACTCCGCGGGGCGGATGGGTCGAAATCAAGTCGGAACGGACGCAAGATGGCGGCATGACGATCAGCATCCGTGACAATGGGCCGGGAATCCCCGCCCATGAGATCGGCCTGGCCATGCGGCCCTTCGCGCGCGGCAGTTTTGCCAGCAAGAAGGCGATCGACGGGGCGGGCCTTGGGCTTCCCATCGTCAAAGGGCTGATGGAAGCCCACGGCGGTGATATCGCCATCGAAAGCGAAGCGGGCAAGGGAACCACAGTGACAGTCAGCTTCCCCGCATCACGGGTCCTTGATGGGCCGCGGGGCGAAGTACTGGCGGCCAAGACAGTCAACTCCGAGAGCCAGCGCAAGCTTATCGCCATCACTGGGTAATCTTAATTCCAAAGTAACGACGCCACAATCCAGCATTGCAACGCAGTTCAATGCTGGGTTTTTCGATGCGCATATCCAGCAGACGTTAAGCTTTTCCAGCTTAAATGCCGGTGCCTAGTCATGGAACTGCCGGAATGCCGGAAAACAAATCATTCGTACTGGAATTCGCGCTGAAGGTTTTGCTGCCAACCTTCGCTGCGGCGGCCGGCATTTCGATATTGCTTCTCTATATTTTCGGCGGCATTTTCGAAGAATCCAACGCGCTTGATCGCGCCTATGCGCGACGCTCAATCCAATCGGCAATACTGACGCTTCGCGAAGGCATGGAGTCGCTGGTTCAGGACAATGCTTCGCGCGATGAAGCCGCTGAAAACAGTTATGGCGCCGATAACACAAAGTGGTGGCGCCAGAATTGGGCGATTGGCGATGCGCAGTCTCTGTACGATGCGGCCTTTGTCGTCGATGGCAATGGCAAGACACTCTTCGCTTCGCTGCGCAGCGATCCCAAGAATACCGGCGGGCACCTCGTCGAAGACTATCTTGGACCCGAAATTCTCGATGTGCTGGCAAGATTGCCGCAGTCCGGAGATGCCTCCGGCAACACCGCCGCAACGCTCAAGTCGGTCGACGGCATAAGCGTCGTCGGGGTGGGGGTGATTGTTCCGCTATCGGGCAACAGAGAACAACCTTCAACACAGGACTTACGCCTCGTTCTGGCGCGGACGGTAGATAATGAGGTGCTTGACACGCTGTCAAAGCAATTCACCCTTGAAGACCTGCACTATGTCGACAGTGGTCAAAAGTCCGCCACGAGCATCGATATTGTAGCAGCCGATGGACGGGTGCTTGCTACCCTCGCGTGGGCCGACCGAAGTCCAGGGACAAAACTGCGGACCCGTTATCAAGATGTGGTAGGCGCAGCGGTTTCCTTGTTTCTGCTGGTCGTCGGAGTGCTCGTCTACATCAGCTGGCGCGGTTTCCGGCAGGCACATCAGAGCAAGTCCGCCGCCATTGCAGCGTCACTTCGCGACGATCTCACTGGGCTGTCGAACCGCCGTCAGCTGATGAACGTCCTGAGCGAACGGTTGAGGGCCGCACGCACGAATGACGACCGGCTGTCGGTCGTCTATGCCGACCTCGACGGCTTCAAGGAAGTGAACGATGCCTATGGTCATGAAATCGGCGACCTGCTGCTCAAGTCGGCGGCCGCCGGATTTGCCTATCTGGCGCAGGGCAGCGACCTGGTAGCAAGGCTTGGTGGCGACGAATTCGCGATCATCGTCTCAGGACCCGGCAGCTCCGAGAATTCCCGCGTTATCGCGCAGAGCATGATCGCTTTTCTAACCGAACCGATGGTGTTCGGGGGGCGCGTCGCGTCGGTTTCGGTAAGCGCCGGCATCGTCGACCTCGGGACCGAGGAGGCGGATGTCGAAGAAATTCTGCGGCGGGCAGACGTTGCGATGTATGCGGCGAAGTCGGCGGGCCGCAACCGGGTGCAGATCTACAACGCCTCTCTCGATTCGAAACGCAACGAAAACCGGGCCATTGCGCGCGAATTGCGCATCGCGATCGATGAACAAAAGCTGGGAGTTGTCTATCAACCGGTCGTCGATGCCAGAAGCAGGCGCATCATGGGCGTTGAAGCGCTGGTGCGCTGGCCCAAGGACTCGCCGCGGCGGATAACACCCGATGTGTTCGTGCCGGTGGCCGAGGAGTTCGGCCTGATCGAGGATCTTGGGTATTTCGTCCTCGTGGAGGCCTGCCGTCAGGCAGCGCGCTGGCCTGGGATTTTCGTAGCCGTCAATGTGTCGCCAATTCAGTTCATGAACCCCGGATTTGCCGAAACCGTGGAAAAAATCCTCGCTGCGACCGGACTCGATGCCAGGCGGCTTGAGGTTGAAGTAACCGAAGGCTTTGTCATCGACAATTCCGATCGTGCCACCGCCATCATCAACAGGCTCCATGATATGCGGGTGTCGGTGGCGCTCGACGATTTCGGCACCGGTTACTCAAGCATCGGCCACCTTCGGCGCTTCAAGTTCGACAAACTCAAACTTGACCGGTCGATGGTAAGCGATATCCTGCGGCAACCCTCGGCGCTCCGCCTGGTGCAAGGGACGATCGCCATGGCGGACGCGCTTGGATTGCGCGTTACCGCGGAAGGCATCGAGGACGAAAACCAAGTTTCGGTTCTGCGGCTTGCCGGGTGCAGCCAGTTCCAGGGGTTTCTGTTCTCGAGGCCGGTCGAAGCCGCGAATATTCCGGCGTTTCTCGATCAAGAAGTCATGGCTATCGCAGTCTAGTCAGGCATCAAGTCTGCTTGCCGCTGACGCCGGCGCTTTCAAATGTGGCCATGTCATTATGAATGGCAACTGCGGCCTTTACGATCCCGGCAGCAAGGGCCGCCCCAGAAGCTTCGCCCAACCGCATGCCGAGGTCCAATAGCGGCTGCTTGCCCAATTTGGCAAGCAGGCCGCGGTGAGCAGGTTCGGCTGAACAATGGGCCGCAAGACAATGGTCGAGTGCATCGTCGCGCATGGCATGAAGAATGGCGGCTGCGGCTGTCGCTACGTAGCCGTCGATCAGCACCGGAACGTTCTGGAGGCGGGCTGCGAGTATGGCTCCGGTCATCGCGGCTATTTCGCGTCCGCCGAGGCGGCGCAGAACCTCCAACGGGTCGGCGAGATACGGACGATGGAGCTCGACCGCACGGCGCACGGCATCGGCCTTGCGGCGAATGCCCTCCTCATCAACGCCGGTGCCGGGGCCAACCCACTGCCCGGCTTCTCCGCCGAACAGGGCGTGGGCGATTGCCGCGGCAATCGTGGTGTTGCCGATGCCCATTTCGCCGATGCAGAGAAGATCACAGCCATTGGCAATGGCCTCCATGCCATAGGCCATGGTTGCGGCGCAATCGGCCTCGTCCAACGCCGCATCCTGGGTGATATCGCGCGTCGGGTGATCCAGTGCGAGTTCGAACACCTTCAGTCCAAGATCGTAAGTCTTGCAAATCTGATTGACCGCGGCGCCGCCGGACTGGAAGTTCGCCACCATCTGGCGGGTCACCTCCTGGGGATAGGCGCTCACCCCCTGGGCCACAACACCGTGATTGCCGGCAAACACCGCCACCAAAGGGTGCTCGATGCGAGGCGGATAATGGTGCTGCCAGCTGGACACCCACTCGGCGATTGCCTCAAGCCGGCCCAGAGAACCCGGCGGCTTGGTGAGCCTGGCGTCGCGCGCCTGGCACTTGCCCGCAGCATCCCGGTCTGGACCGGGAAGGTCCTTCACAAGGTTGCGTATGTCGTCGAACGGCAATGCGGTCGTGGCGATTGTCATTTGGCGGGAAGACTCCTATTCACAGCGCACTCATCACAGGATTCGGGCTGGGCGCGCAACATGAGCGACGATTTTGAGTCTCCCGGCGAAATTTCCCGGCAATTCCGGCCGTTTGCCGGATTCCTGGTGTCGCTGCGCTTCCTGACACGGCTTCCCGTCCCGTTCGTCAAGCGGCTCGACCCGCCGCCGATACATGCGGCAATGAGCATGTTTCCGGTGGCGGGAACGCTGATCGGCGCCATTACCGGATTGAGCCTGGTATTGTGCAAGATCGCCGGGTTGCCGGAATTCTTCGCTGCCGCAGTAGCGCTTGCAACATCGGCGCTCATAACCGGTGCGTTGCACGAAGACGGTCTTTCCGACGTGGCGGACGGCTTTGGCGGAGGCCAGTCGCGCGAGCACCGGCTCGACATCATGCGCGACAGCCGGATTGGCGCCTATGGGGCGCTGGCGCTGTGCATTGTGACCCTCGGCAGGGCTTCGCTTTATGTTGCGCTGGTTGACCTTCCACCTGCCGCCACCATCATACTACTGGCTTCGGCCGCGGCTTTTTCGCGCGCTCTGATGGTCGATCTGATGTGGGCGACCCGTCCGGCACGCCCCGACGGCCTGTCGGTGTCGGCGGGCCGGCCCAGCCGCAACACTACGCTGCTGGCGCTCTCCATCGGCGGCATCGGCGCGGGAGCCGGGGCCAGCTATGTTCTGGCCCCGGCAGCGGCCGTGATTGCGCTGATTGCCGGTGGAGTGGCAATTGCAATTCTCCGGGCGCTGGCGATGCGAAAAATCGGCGGGCAGACCGGCGATGTGATCGGAGCTGGCCAGGTGGTTGCCGAAATCGCCATGCTTGCGGTCTACGCGGCAACACTTTCTTTACCCTGATTATCATCATGAACGATCCCTTTACGCGCCATTGACGGGCGTGACGCAACATCCGGGATAATCTTCGCGGATAGGGTTCAAGTTCATGCGTACGCCTCTTCTTCTGCCGCTACTGGCCAGCCTTCTCTTCGTGGCAATCCTGAGTCTGCCCGCCCAGGCCGATGAGGTTCCGGCCTTGCGGCTAATGACAGTGACGGAGCTCAAGGCCAACAGCGGCGGGCATTTCGTGACCAGGGCCGCCATCAACGGCAGCGACATCGTTGTTCTGGTTGACACGGGCGCCACGGCGGTAGCTCTCAGCTATGAAGACGCGGGTTCGGCGGGCCTGCGGCCGGGCAGCCTCGATTTCGACGTGCCGGTTTCCACCGCCAATGGGATGGCCCGGGCGGCACGGGTGAAAATCGACCGGATCGAGGTCGATGGCGTCAAGGTGGAGGACGTGGACGGATTGGTTTTGCCGGAGGGCGCGCTGCGCGGGACGCTACTCGGCATGAGCTTCTTGGGACGGCTCAGCAGCTTCAAGGTTGAAGACGGCGTGCTATATCTTCGCGATTAGGACGTTTTTGCCCGATTGAACGGCGATTTCCGAACTTGCGGCCCATGCTCAGCGGACTAAACTCGCAAGCGCATGAACGCCAATCCCCTGCCCGCAATCGAGACGCCGTGCATCAAGGTGTGCGTGGTGGATCCCGAGACCGGATTCTGCATCGGCTGCGGCCGCACACGCGATGAGATCGGTGGCTGGCTTGGTTTCGGCGTAGAGGAACGCAAGGAAATCATGGCTGGACTTACGGAGCGGGTGGCAACGCTTACCCAGCGCAAGCGCCGCCGTGGCGGACGGCGGGGGCGGCTGGAAGGCAATAGCTAGAACTGGATCGCCAGATTGAGCTCGCCGGCATAAGTATCCTGATCGCGGTGAATGAGGCCGCCCACTTCACCGCTGGCGGTCAATTGCATGTTCTGCGCAATGTTCCAATTGAAGCCGGTCTGAATTCTGGCGTCGAGAAACTCGCCCAATTTGGTCTTGCCCAGGCCATCCGTCTGGATTTGCGAATAGATGGTCCAGTCGAGATTGCCGGCAAGCCATGGCTCGATGGACTGGCCGTTGGACAATGCAAAGGTGTGGCCGATTGTGGTGCTAGAGGTGGCAACCGCCGATTCTATCCTCTGCTTTGGATTGAAAGCGGCATTTGAATCGACAAAGGAATCCTGAAATTCCTTTGACCAGGAAATCTGGACCGACGGCGTTATGCGGGTTTGGCCGATGTACCAGTATTTGGTCAACCCACTGGAAAGCTGAACGCGGCTTGAGTCGATGTTCGCCGAGACGCCGGCAAAATTGTTATCGGTGTCGATCCAGGTTCCGGTCGCCATGGCGTTGAGAATCAGGTTGTCGGCCAGAGTGACGCCGGCATAGGCGCCGCCACTGAAGCCTTGGGCATTGGTATTGCCGGGGAAAAGTCCGCCGGTATCCAGGTCGCTCGACTCAAATGCGGAGACGAGACCCAGCACCATTCTGTCATTGAACCGGTAGTCGATGCCCGCGGTGCCATTGAACAAGTCGCCTTTGGTGGGCGAAAAATCCCGGTGGCCGGGGTCAATCCAGGTGTATTTTCCATCGGCCCACAGATTCCAAGGAGTCTGTACGGCAGCGGGCGCGTCGGCAGTGGCGGTGACACGAAGGCCGTTCTCCTCGGTGCATTCGTCTTCGCGGCAAAGAGCTGCCGGCGTGGCGAGCCTGGCGCCTACCACTCGGCTAATCACTTCAGCTTGATGAATGACCGTCAAATTGTTGGTCTGGTTGCGAATGCAGCCGAGCTGCAGAAGAAGATCGGCGCCACCGTCGGAGCCGGGGACAAAATCATCGCAATCGCCGTCGTTTCCAGCCTGCTGAGCCCTTGCCGGCTGCGGGCTCAAGAGAGTGAAGGCTGCCAGCAGCCCCACGATTAAACCAGTGAAAGTGACATTCCGCATCCCGACCATGGCACATATCCCCAGACAAGGATCCCCGCTTATGGATTAACACCCATATCGGCCGGCCTTGCAAGCTCGAAAATCATGCCGCCTCGCGGGCGCACGCCGCCTTCGAGACGGCATCCAAGGCTGTCTCTACCAGCTTCACTCCGGCTCCCGGGCGGTGGGCTTCTTCGGAGAGGATACGACGCCAGTGGCGGCCTCCCGGAAGCCCGTGAAACAGCCCCAACATGTGCCTGGTGATGTGTTGCAGCCAGACGTCCTCCGCCAGTTGCCGCTCGATATAGGGCAACATTCTTTCAACCACTTCAAAGGGTGTTGCGCATGGAGCCGGGGCGCCAAAAATCCGCTGGTCAACCTCGTGCAATATCCATGGCGTCTTGTAGGCGGCGCGGCCCAGCATGACTCCGTCGACATGGCGCAAATGCAGCTCTGCATCGGCTAGCGTTGCGATGCCGCCGTTGATGAGGATTGTCAGCTGCGGGTTGGTTTGTTTGAGGCGATAGACCCTGGCGTAATCGAGTGGCGGAATCTCGCGGTTCTCCTTCGGCGACAGGCCTTTCAACCAGGCCTTGCGGGCATGGATGATGAAAGTCGAGCACCCCGACTGGGACACAGTGTGGACAAAGCGCTGGAGGTCGCTGTCCGCGTCCTGAGTGTCGATGCCAATACGGCATTTGACCGTTACCGGCAGATTGACGGCGTGCCGCATGGCGCCGATGCAATCGCGCACCAGTCCGGGCTCGGCCATGAGGCAAGCGCCAAAGCGGCCCTCCTGCACCCTATCCGAGGGACAGCCCACGTTGAGATTGATTTCGCAATAGCCGAAGTCTTCGCCAATGCGCGCCGCCTCAGCCAACCGCATGGGATCGCTGCCACCCAATTGGAGCGCTACCGGGAGTTCGCGCCGATCGAAATTCAAAAGACGGCCGCGGTCACCAAAGCGCACGGCCTGGGCCGTCACCATCTCGGTGTACAGCAGGGCATGACGGGTGAGCTGACGATGGAAATACCGGCAGTGCCGGTCGGTCCAGTCCATCATCGGTGCAATAGCGAAGATTTTATCCTTGTAATTCAATATATTATCCTATTATTGCAACATGAACAAATGCGCGTGTGTGGAGTTTATTGCCGTCAATTTCTGGGCATTTATGCCCGGTTCGTTCCGTTGCCGCACACATAACGCACACGAATTTTGAGGGGAGTGCACACGAATGCCCGCGGTCGTCAAGCTATCTTCCGGAAATTGGCTCGCCCAGGTGCGGCTCACAGGCAAAACCCATCGGGAAGCGGGCTATGTCGAAGTCGCGGGGCGTCATGCCGCGGAACAAACCGGCCGATCCCTTCACATATCAGGCGGGCGGCCGGATTAGATCGGGCGAGGTCACTGTGACGATTTCAATACCGCCATCGGCACCCTCGCCGATGACGCCAAGTCCGATCATGCTGCATATTCCGGCGAGGGGTCTGACTTACTCCCTTAGCAATTTCTTGAAAGCATCCATTTCGGCATTCGGTGCGCTCACAATATAAGGGGTATCCGGCCATGCGCCGGACCGCACTTCGCCGACAAAGTTCTTGAAGGCGTTGACGCGGATGTCCTGGATGCGGGCATATTCGACCGCGAGATTGGCGTATTTCTTGGCGTGGCGCGGCACGTGTCCGGTATTGTAGCCAAGCACATCGCAGGCAAACAGATATTGGCAATCGCCACCCTTGCCGCCGCCCATGGAGACCAGGAACAGCGAGGTGCGCTTGGAGATTTCAGCGGTCACTTCCGGCGGTACCACTTCGATTTCGACACCGAATGCGCCTGCTTCTTCGTAGCGTTGGCAAAGTTCCCAGACTTTCATGGCGCTGGCCGCGGTCTTGCCCACGGCCTTGAAGCCGCCGGTCCATGTGCTCTTGGAGGGGATCAGACCCACATGGCCGATTACCGGCACGGCTTCTTCCGCCAGCCGCTTCACGGTTTGCAATGAGGCAGAGCAATACACCGCGTCGGCGCCCGCCTTCAGCATCCTGAAGGACCAGTCGATAAAGAAGTCAGTGTTGCCGCCTTCGTAATAGTTCATGCCCGGCACCGCAAAGAGAGTGGGTGCGACATCGCGGAAGCGCGGATCGACCATCAGTTCGGGCGGCACCGACACCATGTCGATGCCGGCGGCTTCGGCGGCCGCAATCTCGTCCCATGTTTCTGTGCGCATCATCGTGTACTGATACTTGCCCTTGTTGGCGCGAACATCGGCAACGGTCGGTTTCTTGCGGGCCATGTTTCTTTCCCCTTGAGTGAGTTTCCCCCGGTCAAACCGTGAAGGCAGCCTGGAAGGCTTCAACCGCCTTGTCGGCATCGCCGGAAGCGAAAGCTTCCATGCCGACAGGGCCGCGATATCCCATGTTTTTGAGCGCCAGGGCCACGCCCTTGTAGTTGATTTCGCCGCTGCCTGGCTCGCAGCGCCCGGGATTGTCAGCGACCTGAACTTCGCCGATCCAGGGCAGGCATTTCTTGCACCAGCGAACCAAATCTCCCTCGCCAATCTGGGTGTGATAGAGATCAAGATTGATGCGCAGCTGCGGGCGGTTGACAGACGACACCAGCGTCAGCACATCGGCGGTGGAGCCGAATGGGCAGCCGGGATGGTCGAGCAGGTTGAGGTTTTCAAGCGTATAGGTTACCCTCTCCTCCTCGGCCATGTCGCAAATGCGGTTCAACGTATCACGGGCCTTGAGCCACATGGCGCCGCTTACCACATCGGTCTGGGCAATCGGGATTCCGCCATCGCCGAGACCCGTGCCATGCAGGTTCAACCGGGCGACGCCGAGGCGCTTGCCCACTTGCGCGGTCTCGCGCGCCGATTTCAACAGCATTTCGGCGCCTTCATCATCGGCCAGCCGGCCCTGCAAATAGCCGTTCATGATGGTGAAGGTGGCGCCGGTCTTTGCGAGTTTGGCGAGATCGTGATCGGGCCAGTTCCACAGGCCGACACCGAAACCCATGTCTTTCAGGCGGCTGACCCGCCATTCGATGGGTTTGTCGCGCCACAGCATTTCGGCGCAGGCCGCGAGGGGAAACGATGCAGGCATGAAAGACAAACTCCGTAAAAGAATGGGTGGGACTACCAGGAACCCACGGCGGCCCCGCTCCAGGAAAATCAGTGGGTGGCGTGGGCTTCGACTTCGGCTTCGAGTTCAGCCATCATTTCGCCGCCGGCCATGAGGTCGGTGATCTCTTCGCGGGTGCGTTCGCCCTTCTTGAAATCGGCCGCGATGGCGCCGCGGATCAGCACGGCGAAGTGATCGCCGACCGCCATGGCATGCATGACCTGGTGGGTGATGAAGATCACCGCCAACCCGCGCTTCTTGGCCTGGTTGACGATGCGCAGCACGTGCGACGCCTGTTTGACGCCAAGTGCGGCGGTCGGTTCATCAAGGATGAGGACGCGGGCGCCGAAATAGACCGCGCGGGCAATGGCCAGCGACTGGCGTTCACCACCTGACAAGCCCCCCACCAGCCGGTCGCCATCGTCAATGCGGGTAATGCCGAAATCCTGCACCGACTTGACCGCGATCGCATTCGCCTTCTTGCGGTCAAAGACCTTGAACGGCCCCCAGCCCTTGACCGGTTCGACGCCCACAAAGAAGCTGCGGCCAATGCTCATCAGCGGGAAGGTGCCGCCGAACTGATGCACCGTCGCGATGCCCTTTTCGCTGGCATCGCGCGGCGTATTGAAGGCGATGGGCTCACCGTCCATCAACACCGTTCCGGAGCTTGGCACATAGACGCCGGACATGATCTTGATCAGCGTCGACTTGCCGGCGCCATTGTCGCCCAACAGGCAAAGTACCTCGCCAGCCCGCACCTGCAACGAGATGTCGGCCAGGACATCGATCGGGCCGAAGGACTTGTTGACGTTCCTGAGTTCGAGAATGGGGGTGGTCATGATCCTGTTCTCACTTTTTCTTCGGCGCATAAGTCAGCGCCATGTTGCGGAATGTGTTGTTCATCAACACTGCGGCCAGCAGCAGCATGCCAATGATCAGGCTCGACCAGTTGCGGTCGAAGTTGGTGTAGTAAATGCCCTGGTTGACGATGGCGAAGGTAATGGTGCCGAAGAAAATGCCGATCACCGAGCCAAAGCCGCCGGTGAGCAGAACGCCGCCCACGACTACCGCGATGATGGCATTGAATATGAAGGACTGGCCACCTGAGACCTGGGCAGAATTGAAGAGAATGGCCTGGCACATGCCGATAAAGGCAGCCGAGACTGCTGATAGAACAAAGAGTGCAATCGTCATCCGGTCTGTTGGAATGCCGGCATTGCGGGCGCTGACCTTGTCGCCCCCCATCGCGAAGAGCCAGTTGCCGTAGCGTGAGTAGTGAACAAAGAAGACGTAACACGCGGTGAACAGCAGCCACCACAGGACGACAACTTGCAGCTGGCCGGGTGGAAAAATGCCGCCAAATGAGATAAAATCCCCAAACATCGATTTGGCAGCGCCGTCTGTCGTAAGCGCGACACTGGTTGATTTCGTGACAAGCACGGTCAGTCCGAGCAGAATGCCTTGAACGGCGAAAAGCGTGCCAAGGGTAACGATGAGCGAGGGCACGGCTGTGCGTACCACCATGAGGCCGTTGACCAGCCCGACCACGACTCCGAAGGCAAGGGTGGCTGCAATTCCCAGCCAGATGGGTAAACCATAGTGCCCGCCGATCACGGCTGTCATCATGGCGCCCGCAGGCACCATCGCACCGACTGAAATGTCCAGCTCACCGGCAATCATCAACAGGCCGACGGGGATGGCAATGATCCCAAGGCTCGCGGCGACATTGAGCCAACTCGACATGCCGGCAATTTCGAGGAATCTCAGGCCGCCGAAGATTCCGAAAAAGATGAGGACTGCCAGCAGGCCTAGAAAGGCCCCGGCTTCCGGACGGCGTAAAACGCCGCCGAGCGAGAAACTGCTGTTCATCGGATTCTTGTCCCCTGGAGCACTGAGTTTGCGGACTACAAGAAGATTACATCATACGTCTCAAGCCGTCATCCCCGCGAGTACGGGAAAGAAGGTTGTGAAGTGTGATGCGGTCCGCATCAAGACGCTGCGGACCGCAAGACAAGTCAGCGTCTTAGCGGGCGCCCTTCTGGACGCCAACAAGTGTCGCATCAATGTTCGATGCATCGACGATGCCAGGTCCCGTGAGCACGGGGAAGGTCGGCAGTGATGTGCCAAAGTCAATAGCCGATGCCAGCAGGCTGGTCGCAAGATAACCTTGCAGGTAAGGCTGCTGGTCAATGGCAAAGGACTGCTTGCCGTCCTTTATGCGCGCAAGGCCAGATTCATTCATGTCGAACGATGCCAGTACAACCTTGCCCGTCTTGCCTGCCTGATCGATGCCGATTGCGGCGGAATCCCCGTCGCCGGCCGAAATGGTGATCACGCCATCAATGGATTCGTCCTTCAGCAGTTCCGCCTTGATAGCCTCGGCCACTGCGGTCGGGTTTCCAAAGCTTGAGGAAGGCAATGGCAGCTGGAAGGACTTCACCCCAGCCTTTTCCATGCTGTCCTTGATGCCTTTGCAACGGGCTTCAATGTTTGCCGTGCCAGGAAGTGTATTCACGCACATCACGTTTTTCTGGCCATGCTTTGCATAATATTCGCCGCCTGCAAGGCCGGCAGGATATTCTTCATTGCCGACATAGTTGATTGCGCCCAGTTCTTTCGCCTTGTCAGCGCCACCAGCATTCATCAGGATGACCTTGATACCAGCGGCCATGGCGTCCTTGATGGCCGGATCTTCGGCTTCTGGCACCCAGTCCGGAATCACAAGCCCGTCAACCTTCATGGAGATTGCGGTGCGGATCAACTGCACGACGTCCGGTGCGAAGTTGTCGTAGTTGACAAGGCGCAGGTAATTCACAGAGCCGCCATTTGCGACGATTGCTGGAGTTGCGTCATCAAGACCTTTCTTGATCTTGTTCCAGAAGGCGTCGTCGTTCGAGCCCCCAATGACGGCAATGTTGGCGCTGAAGGCCGCTGATGCGCTGAGCACAATTGCCGCCGACGTCGCCAATACTGTCAAAAATTTCTTCATAGCGTTAGTCCTCCCTAAGTTGCCGTCCCATTGACGGATTCTTGTCATCAAGAATTCTGTTGTTTGGCGTTTACACGCGCAATTTTCTTTTCGTAGCGGGCCTGCATCATGGCCTCGGCCTCTTTTGAACCATCGTGCCAGGTGCCCAGCCATTTATCGAGCGGGATCAGGCCGTCGCCGCCGTAATTCACTTCGAAATATTTATGGTGCAGGTAGTGCAGGAAAGCGTGGCTATCGAGCGTGGTGTCTTCGGTGAGTTCCAACTTGTCGAAACCGATGTGGCCATTGATGGCGCCATAGCCCGCCATGTGCAGCTGAAACAGCGCGATGAGCGGATTGGACGGCAGCACCAGGTGCCACCAGACGACGCCATGATAGAGGAATGTTTCCACCGGATGCATGGACAGCGACGACCATGGCGACGGATTGACCGAGTTGTGGTGCAGGTAGTGGATCCACTTGTAGAAAATGGGAATGTGAATGGTGCGGTGAATGACGAAGAAGTTCAGCTCGTGAATGGCCGGCGTCATCAGCAGCAGGAAGGCCAGCCAATAGGGATGTTCCGACCAGTTCAGCCAATAGACATAATTGTTGGCGAAGCACCACAGCATCAACACTTCCACCAGCGTCCACATGGCGATGCCGAATACATAGCTCTTCACGAAATTGTCGATGTTCTGGCTCTTGAACCAGAAGACATCAGAGGGCTGCTCGGAGGGGAACTTGCCGTTGAATTTGAAGCGCGTGCCTTGGCGGCGCTTGAAGTAATAGAAGAATTCGATTGCGCCATACATCAGGAAGATGCCGGCGCCGTTCACGGCGTAGAGCCACAGCGCCCAGTCCCAGCTCAGCGTCTTCATCGTCTCCCAGTCGGGAAGCACGTAGCGCCAGTAAAGCAGCGTCACCGCCATGTGGAAGGCGTTCCACGGCCAGATGTAGCCAATGAGGAACCTCACCCAGGCGCTGAGATCAAATGGCTTGGTCCAGAAAAAAGCAATTTGCGGATGGGCACTCGGGGCCCAATCGCCGCGCTTGTTGCGGGTTCCGAATTTCAGATCGTCCATGCGCTCCTCCAAGCAGCGTGAAACGGTCGCGTAGAATATTTGGTGCGTATCGCACTCTTGTTGGAATGTTTGTTGCAATATGATTCAGTTCGATGCAATGGTGGAAGAGACAAAATCGTGCATTTCGTCTCATTTTGATCCAAACTTTGAGTTGAACTTATGAGACGAAGTGAGATTGGAGAAACTAGATGCCAAAGGCTACAATCCGTGATGTTGCGCGGCAGGCGGGACTATCCGTGTCGACGGTGAACCGGGTTCTGCATGAACCCGACAAGGTGCGTGATGATACAATCAAAGCTGTTCTTGAAGCTGCTGAAATCGCGGGGTTTTATGGAATCGCATCGATCAAGGGGAATCTCCGGGCGTCGCACCCGAAAATCCGTTTGGGCATCCTGTTGTTGCAACGCAACCGCGCGCTTTACAAGAACCTCAGCCAGGCGCTGGAGTTTGCCGCCAAGTCGGTGAGGGATCACGATGTCATGATACAAATTGAGTATCTTGACGAACTGACACCGCAAAATGTTTCAAGCGGATTGGTGCGGCTGGCGGAGACATCGGATGTGCTCGGCGTCGTGGCGCCGGAACATCCGATCGTCGCCGGAACCATCGAACAATTGGCCGAGCGCGGAATCAAGACTTTTGCGCTCATCTCGCAGCTCACGGCACGCTGCAACGTCGGTTATGTCGGGCTTGATGCGTGGAAGGTTGGCCGCACTTCCGGATGGGCCTTCGACAACTTCTGCAAGATGCCCGGAAAGATCGGCATTCTGGTTGGCAATCATCGCTACCGCTGCCAGGAGACCAACGAGAGCGGGTTCCGCTCCTACTTCCGCGAACACCCCAGGGGTTTCGAACTTCTGGAAGCACGTTCGACTTTCGAGACCGCAAGCATCGCGCGCGAGGTTACCGAGCAGCTACTCGAGGAGCATCCCGACATTGCCGGGCTCTATGTCTCGGGGGGCGGCATCACTGGAGCCGTCGCGGCACTGCGCGACAGTGGGCGCGGCAATGAGATATTCATGGTCAGCTATGATCTCACGGACGTTACCCGCGCGGCACTACTCGACGGCACGATCAACTTTCTCATCGCGCATCCCTTGCAGACCCTCGCCCATGAAGCCGTTGCCGCGATGATCCGCGCATTCGACGGGGGAGCGGAATTTCCGCCGCAGTCGATCAGCTTGCCGTTTGATATCTACACGCCTGAAAACCTGTAGCAAAAGAGACTGATACCAGCGGCATTCGCATCATGCCTTAACGATGTGAGGGCCGGTAATGCCGGCGCGGGCGAAGGCGTTGCGGGTGTCGACAATGAGCCGTGCGTGCCTGGCGACATTGGCGTAGTCCACGGCGTCGTGGTCGGTGGAAAGCAGCACCAGATCGTAGCGAGCGAGGTTTTCCGCCGTGACCGGCACAGAGGCGCGCCCGGCTAGTCCGGCATGCTCGCGGGTCAGCGGAATCGATGGAACATGCGGATCATGGTAATCGACAGCGGCGCCCCGGGCCTCCAGCAACTCAATCAGACGGAAGGACGGACTCTCGCGGATGTCGCTCACGTTTTTCTTATAGGCCAGCCCCAATATCAGAACGCGCGCACAACTGACAGCCAGTTTTGCTTGCCGTGAAAGCGCCTCGGCCGCTTTCTCCACGACGAAGCGCGGCATTGCGATGTTGATTTCGCCGGCGAGCTCGATGAAGCGCGCAGGCACTTCAAATTCACGGGCGCGCCAAGAGAGATAGAAGGGATCGATGGGGATGCAGTGGCCACCAAGGCCTGGACCCGGGTAGAAGGGCATGTAGCCGAATGGCTTGGTTTTCGCCGCCTCGATCACCTCCCAAATGTCGATGCCCATTGCGCCGTAGACAATTTTGAGCTCGTTGACGAGGGCGATGTTCACTGCCCGGAAGATGTTCTCGGTGAGCTTGACGGCCTCCGCGGTGGCCGGCGAACTGACCGGCACCACATGCTCAACCACCGCGCCATAGAAGGCGGCGATCAGACGCTGGGCTTCGGGACCATCGCCCGACACTATCTTGGGGATTGTGGCAGTGCGAAACTCGGTGTTGCCGGGGTCCTCGCGCTCGGGAGAGAAGCCAACAAAAAAATCCCTTCCGCATTTGAGGCCACTGCGCTCAAGGATCGGTTTCATGAATTCGGTCGTGGTGCCCGGGTAAGAGGTCGAATTCGAGCACGATCAATTGGCCCATCCGCAAGTGGGCGGCGATCGATTCCGAAGTCGAAGCGACGAAGCGCATGTCGGGTTCGCGCTGCGGTGTCAGTGGGGTTGGCACACAGATGACGACCACGTCACAGGCCGCAAGTTGGTGGAAATCATCAGTCCCGATGAATTTCCTTTGCCGAACCAGTTCGTGTAGCGCCGCATCCGGAACAGCATCTATGTAAGACCGGCCGTTGGCGATGTGTTTGACTTTTTCCGAATTGATATCGAAGCCGATGACGGCGAACCCGGCTTGCGCCGCTGTTACGGCAAGCGGCAACCCAACGTATCCCAATCCGATTACGCCAACGGTTGCGGAGCGATCGTGGATGCTCTTCAACAAATCGAGTGTCCGGTCCTCGATGCCGCCGCTCGCCAAGGGATTCATTGTGGATTGTTCTTTCAATCGTTCCTCATCCGCCGAGCAGGAAAACTAGCCCACAGCAAGGTTCGTTGCAACCGCGCCGCTGCTTCTGTAGGTACTTGCAGCCGGTCATATTGCGGAGGTCATGTTGTCTTGAAGGTTCTTGTTACCGGAGTTGCGGGGTTCATCGGTCATCAGGTCGTGGCGCGGTTGCTGGCATCCGGCATCGCCGTTGCCGGGCTTGACAACATGTCGCCTTATTATGATGTCCGCCTTAAGGAAGCCCGCCTCGCTGACTTGAAAGGGCGCTTCGGGTTCGACGCCTGGACGTGCGATATCGCCGACGCGGAGCGGCTCGACCGCTGCTTTGCCGATGCCGGTGCCGATATCGTCATCCACCTCGCGGCGCAGGCCGGCGTGCGCTACAGCCTAACGCATCCGCAATCCTATGTCGCCAGCAACCTAGCGGGATTCGTCAACGTCATTGAGGCTTGCCGCAGGTATCCGCCGCGGCATTTTCTGTACGCCTCGTCGAGTTCGGTCTATGGCGGCAACACCAAGCTGCCATTCAGCGAGACCGACCCAACTGACCGGCCTCTGTCGCTCTATGCCGCGACAAAACGGGCCAACGAAAGCATGGCATACAGTTACAGTCATCTCTTCGGCCTGGCTGCGACAGGTTTGCGCTTCTTCACCGTTTATGGCGATTGGGGCCGGCCCGACATGGCGTTCTTCAGTTTCGCCGAGGCGATCCTCGCCGGGCGGCCGATCGAAGTTTTCAACAACGGTCAGATGCGGCGTGATTTCACCTATGGCGGGGATGCGGCGGAAGCGGTCGTCCGGTTGTGCGAGAAGGCGCTGCCTGGGGATTCCGGGCCACCGCACCGGGTGGTGAACATCGCGTCTGGCAGGCGTGTGGCGCTGCTTGAGTTCATCGCCGCCCTTGAAGCGGCTCTGGGCCGCAAGGCGGAAATGATTTTCAGGCCGCACCAGCCAGGCGACATGATCGAGACCTGGGCCGATACTCAGCTGCTCAGCTCCTTGACCGGGTACACGCCCGATACACCGGTGGCGGAAGGAATGGCCCGGTTCGCCAGCTGGTTTGAGCGTTACCGCAATTCTCGCTGAGGCAGGGTCAGGCCGCGGCGGACTTTAGCCTGCTGGCCGCCATTGCATATCCGCCCGAGCCGCCATCAATGAAGTGCATGTGATCGCGGGTGAGAGGGGACGGTACAATGCAGGTCATCAGGGCGGAATTCTGCCGGTGCAATCCATAGCGGCAAATGCCGCCGCGGCTTGCTTCCGCGAGGCGGCGCTCGATTGCCAGGCTGCGCGCGGCGTCGATGTCGATGGTCATCTTGAGGCCGTCGTCGAACTTGCGAAAATCTGAATTCTGCGCCAGGTCACGGCGGTAGACTTTCGGATCGAAACGGCCGAGCGTCAGCCCAAGCCTGTCGAGGGCGACACCAAGCCACTGCAGCAGCCACAGCGCGATCCTCCGGGTTGCCTGGTCCAGCCGCCCCGACGAAAAAGCACGGACTTCAAAGTTGAGGCCATGGGGCATCAGAGCGAAATGCGGCCCTTCTGCAACAATCGGGTGGCCATCTCGTTCCTCTTCACTAGCCAGCTCAATGATTCCCAAAACGAGTTCGCGGAATTCAACGGCGCGCTCATCTACCGGCAACGCTATTACCGAGAGAATCTCGCCGTGGCGGGCGGCTATAGGGTTCCAGCGGCAAGACAGGCCGGTGAGATCCGGTCTTGTGCCCGGCGGAGCAGGTGCAACGACGTAGCGGCCGGCTTTCATCTCGCTTTCGGCCCAGGCAGCGCCACCGCCGGAAAACATGGCGTAGGACACCTCGTCGTTCACCTGAAAGCGGGCAACCCGGACATCGTGGCCGTTGGCCCTAATGACACTTATGGGTACGAGTGCTGCGCGCAGCGCGAGATCCAGTTCGTCGGCAACCCAGGCCTGCACGGCTGCCAGCGCCGCTGCTGCGGCGGCGCGGGCGGAGGCTGGAATGGCGACCAGAGCGCCGTCACCGCCGAAGACGAAGGGCAGATTACGATGACCAAGAGCGTTCAGGAGCGCCGAGATGACACTGGCGCCCGCCATGTTGACGGCTTTGTAACGGCCGCTCTGGATTGCCTTGGTGGAACTCACGATGTCGGATGCCGCCAGGATCCAGTCGTCCGGCAGGGGCCGGTAGTTGGCCTGGTCCATGACGCCCTCGAAGTGGGTGAACGCCGGTACCTCGGCATAGAAGTGCTCGCTCATGGGCGGTGGTCTAGCATGGCGGGCAACAATATGCGATCAACAGCGGTTCAGAAATCCGTGACGGCCACGTGGCCACACAATTCGGGAACATCGCCATGATGGCCGCCGATTTCAAGGCCTTGAAGCGACGATTCGCACGTCTCACGCTCTCCTTCCTGTTCTCGGCACCGTTCATGCGGCGCCGGGCCCTTGCCATACTCAGCAGTCACTACGCTAAAGGCGAGCTGGTGCTACGGTACCGAATGGGCGATCACACGCTGTTTCTCGATCCGGGCGACGATGTGGTCACACCCCGGGTGCTCCTGCGTGGCAACTGGCAGAGGCAGGATCTGGTGGGTGTTGTAAGACTGCTTGAGAGCCATGTGCCGTCGGCGCGCGGCAAGCAATTCGTCGATGTCGGCGCTAATATCGGCACGGAAACGGTTTACGCCATGCTCACAGGATTTTTCTCAGGTGGCGTCGCAATAGAGCCGGAACCGCGGAATTTCGTGCTGCTCAAGGAGAATCTCGCAGTCAACGGCCTCGAATCACGCGTAACCGCCATCTGCTGTGCCGCAGGAGCTACCGCCAGTAGGCTACCCCTAAAGATGATGGCTTGGAATCGGGGGGGGCACACAATCGGCAACGATGCGTACTCAGAAAGCAGTGTCGACACAATTACTGTCGACGTTGCGACGCTGCCGGCGATTCTCGCCTCAGCTGGGTTGCGGGAAAACGATGCCGGGCTTGTGTGGATTGACGTTAATGGAACAGAGCTGCAAGTACTCCAAGGCATGGGCGACATGCTGTCTGGCGGCGTGCCCATCGTCATCGAGCACCTGCCAGGCCTCATTTCCGCCGAGACGGCACTCGCCCTGTACAAGTTTTTGTCCAAACACTATACGCAGTATTGCCGGATCGACGCGGAACAAGCCGAGCCCGCACCGGTCGACCGCATGGACCCCTTGAGAGATTCGGGGGATTTCCTGTTCTTCCGATAGAGTTATGGCATGAGCGCAAACGCACCGAATTTGCAAGACATTCGCAAGGCTGTCCTTGGACGATTGCCGGGACTGCGCATTGCCACGGGGCTTGTGTTATTCGCCTTTGCCGCCACACATTTCATCAATCACTCATTAGGACTGATTTCGATCGATGCTCTGCATGCGGGCCAGAGTCTGCGCGAAGCCATCACCCGCAGCTTGCTGGGCACGATCGTGCTGGCGGGCTCGGCGGCGATCCATCTCGCGCTCGGATTGATGAAGTCGCTGGCGATACGAAACTGGAGAATCAAGCCGATGGACGCGGTGCAGCTCGGCTTTGGGCTCCTCATCCCGCTCCTCTTATTCCGCCATATTCTTGGAACCCGCGGGGTGCGCGAGATGTTCGGCATCGAGGACAGCTATGCCTATGCGCTGTGGGCCATGTGGCCGGCGGAAGCGCTCAACCAGGCGCTGCTCGTCATGCTTGTCTGGGTCCATGGTTGCATCGGCATTCACCGATGGCTCATGTTGCGCGATTGGTACAGGCGCTTGCTGTGGCTGTGGTATGGGCTGGCCCTCCTTATTCCGGCGCTCGCCTTCGCCGGATTCGTGGCCGCGGGGCGCAACGCCGCTCTGGTGCAGTCGTTCGAGAACCCGTTTCAGGCAGGTCAGTATGACCAACTTGCCGAGGCATTCTCGCTGACTGCAAAGGGCTATTCCATCGTCCTTGCCGGCGCACTGCTGTCATGGGCCGCACTGTTTGTCGCGAGCCACTACCGCCGCAAAGTGTCGGTCAGCTACACCAACGGTCCAACCGTATTAGCGCCCGCCGGATTGACACTGCTCGAGATCAGCCGGCTGAACCGGATTGCGCATGCTTCGGTTTGTGGCGGCCGGGCGCGCTGCTCGACCTGCCGGGTGCGGGTGGTCGACGGGCTCGACAAGCAGCCGGCGGCGCTTGAAAACGAACTCAAGGTTCTGCGGCGGGTCGGCGCACCGGCCAATGTCAGGCTTGCATGCCAACTGCGCCCGTCGGCGGCGCTGAAAATCACAACACTCCTGCCCGCAAATGTCGATGCGATGGATGGCTCTCACCCCGACAAATATCTGTGGGGCGTTGAGCAGGACGTGACTATTGTTTTCAGCGACCTGCGAGGCTTCACCCGGTTGTCGGAAGGCAGATTGTCGTATGACGTCGTTTTCCTGCTCAACCAATTTCTTGGCCGGATGGGAGAAGCGATCGAAGACAGTGGCGGCTATGTCGACAAGTTCATGGGTGACGGAATCATGGCCATATTCGGAATGGACGAAGCGGTGCAAGTGGGAGCCACAAAGGCTCTGGCCGCCGCGCGAGCAATGGGCGGCGTGCTAGAGTCGCTTAACCTCACCTTGCGGGAAGAGCTTCCGCAGAAACTGGAAATCGGCATCGGGATTCATACCGGACTGGCGATCCTGGGCCGCATCGGAGCCGCCAGCAATATGGAGGCGGCACGCCGGATCACCGCACTGGGAGACACCGTGAACACGGCAAGCAGGCTCGAAGGGATGACAAAGGAGCTCGGCGTTCAGGCCATCATATCAAAGCGGACGATTGAGGCAGCGGGGCTTCCGGAGCTGGGTGAGTTAATGCCGCGCGTTGTGGAAATTCGCGGGCTCAGCGAGCCTTTCGAAATTCTCACTGCGAAGAGGGCGTCAGAGATTCCAGATAAGCGAGCGTGACCGCGTGGAGGTGCTCAAGACCCTTGAAATTACCTATGCCGGCCGCAAGGTTTGCCTTCCTGATCTGCCGAATTACGCGAAGTTTTATCGCAAATTGGCCAGCGGCACATGGGAACCGCATACGTTCGCGGTATTGGGGCGCAACATCGATCGGCAGACCGTCTATGTCGACATCGGCGCCTGGATCGGCGTCACTCCATTCTGGGCCGCGCAGTCGGCCAAGGCGGTTATCGCAATCGAGCCCGATCCCCGCTGCTACGAAATATTGCGGGAGCTTGCGCCACGGCATAGCAATGTGACGGCACTCAACGCCGCGCTTTCTGGCGAAGTCGCGGTGACTATCAACGCGGTTGAGGGGTTCGGCAGTTCGGAGACAAGCGCCCTGGCGATTGGCGACGGTGAGAGCATCCTCGCCGAAGGACTGACTACAGACCGGGTCATGGCCTTAACTGGAGGCGCGCCCAGCTTCGTAAAGATCGATATAGAGGGATACGAGTATTTCGCAATTGATGAGATTGCGGCGCTCGAAAAATACCCCCTGCGGGGGGTGCAGCTTGCCATTCACCCCCAACTCCTGGAAAAAAGCCTTAGAGGTAATCGTTTCTTGAAACGACTTAGAGTTGCCTGGATGACCTGGCGCCTGAGCCGGGTGCTGAAAGGCTTGTTTCCGCCGCCGTCGATGGCCAAGTATAGCAGCGTCATGAACTACATCGCCAAAGGCATCATCCTCCGCCGAACGCCGAAAGGTACAGACTTCGTGTTCGAACGCAGACTTCCCACACCATCCAGGCATTCGCAATGAGTTCCGGTCCATCGGACGTGCTACTCGACAAGGTCGCCGACTGGTTGATTGAGCGGGCGCTGGCCGGCGCCAGCCTGGAAGAGATCGTCGGAGGTTTCTGTGAAAGACTTGCCGCGGCTGGCGTGCCACTTGCGCGCATTCACCTGACGTTCTCGGTCTTGCATCCGCTATACCGCGCCACCGGCTTCACTTGGCGGCGGGGCGAAGGCGTCAAATCCGAAAGCTATCGCCATATGGCGGCCAACCAGATGGACCGTTTTACAAAGAGTCCTTACTATTATCTTCTTGAGCACAAGCTCGACCACCTGCGGCGGCGCATCTATGCCAGTGTGCCTTCAGAGTTCCCCATTTTCGATGATCTCAAACCGCATGGGATCACGGATTACCTGGCCTTCGTGCATTCCTTTGACTCTGGAACTTCTCAGGGCATGATGGGTTCGTGGGCGACCGATCTCGACGGAGGATTCGATGACTCGACGATCTCGGCTCTGCTGCGCATGCAGAACCAACTTGCGGTTGCAACCAAGATGGCGGTGCTCGGCAAACTTGCCGGCAACATGCTGGCAACGTACCTCGGCGGCGATGCGGGGCAGCGCGTGCTGAGCGGCCAGATCAAACGCGGCGATGGCGAGACGATAAGGGCTGCACTTGTCATGGCCGATATGCGGGACTCAACGCGGCTTGCCGAAGAACACGGCCGCCAGGTCTTCATCGACACGTTGAATCAGTTCTTCGACACGGTGGCTGCGCCATTCAATAGCGCTGGAGGCCAGATTCTAAGTTTTGTGGGAGACGGGTTTCTTGCCATCTACCCTTGTGACCGACATAAGGCCCAGTCGCAGATCGCATGCAAGACGGCGCTCGCTGCCGCAGTTATCGCCTCCAAGCGGATGGCCCAACTCAATCAGAAGCGCAAAGGCGAAGCCCTTTGGGATATCCGCTTCGGGATCGGCCTCCACGTTGGCAATGTCATGTTCGGCAATGTGGGACTCGCCGACAGGCTTACCTTCTCGACGTTCGGAGTTGCGGTCAACGAAGTGCAACGGCTCGAGGGCTTGACCAAGAAATACAGCGGCGGAATCGTGGCCAGCAGCGCTTTTGCGAACTATTGCGGGGGTAACTGGATTGAACTCGGCAAGGAGAAACTTAGGGGCAAGGAAGAGGAGATGCTGGTGTATGCGCCCGGTGCAGAGCACCATGCGGCGATCAGCAAGCCGGACGCCGCAAGCGCGGCGGACAGCGTTCTATCGGATGCCGAACTCCTGTATTTGCTGCACCGGGAAGCGCAGAAGGCCCGAGAGCAGGTGCCGGCCCAATGAGGCGTGGAAGGGATGCGAAAGCCGCCGCGGCGATGACGCATACCCCCGATTTCGAGCGGCCACTCTTCGACAGCTTCGATGGCGAAGGATTTGCCGAGGAGGGCGGCCTTTACTACAAGCTGAACAATGAACAATCCGCCGGCATTGTGGAGTTCCAGAAGGAGGTAACTTACAGTGGCGGCGGGGCGTTGAAGCTGACGGTCAGGCCCCTCGGCAGGCCCTTGCCGGACGATGCCAGCGAGCGCGCCGAAGTCTGGGAGAGGCCGCGCCTGTGGGTGCCCTATTTCCGGGGAGTCTGGTACGGTTTCGCCGTCAAGTTCGTTGATCCGCCCCAGGACAACCGCCGCTACATGATCGCCCAGTGGAAGCGCGAAATCCTTCCAAACACGTCAGGCGACTTCAGTCCATTCCTTGCCCTGCGGCTTCGCCGCGGCAGCTTATTTGCCACGGTTGAGACCAACTATCATGCACCCGTTCATGATTTCGGCCGAGGTGTGCCGGCCAAAGCCGGAAAGGTTGAGACGCCGGTGTGGCTGAGGCCCGAACTGGGCCAGATGCGAGCCCTGGTTGCCACCGATGAAAATTGGCATTCCGGCATGGCCGGTCTGTTCCATGCCACAACCGACAAGATTCGCGTCATCGACCGCGGCGGCAAGCTCCCAAGCCCGAATTCAGGCTGGATCGACTTCGTCGTCTACAGCCAGCCGGGGCCGGATGGGTCCGGGCGGATAGAACTCTTCGCCAACGGCAAGTGGGTGGTGACGGTCGAGGGCCACATCGGCCATGGCGAGCCATTCCTGGGTCCCCGGCAATACTTCAAGTTCGGTCCTTACCGCGCGCCGCATGATAAAGGGTGGACGCTCTATTTCGACGATTTCAGGCGTTCATTCCGACGCGAAGATGTACTGGTTGGTCCAGGCGGTTGCAGGGTTTGTAAAATCGGGTAGTGTCCAAGTTCAAGCTCGCCGAGGGCGGGGCTATGTCACGTGCTTGCTGCAGTTCAACCGGTACTATAATCGGGGCTGCGGGCACGCTGGGTAGCGCCGGGCAGCTTGGGAGGGAAGGGTTGCATATGACGTCCGGCACGGATCTGCTGCGTATTGAAGACCTTGCCATCGGCATTTCGCTGCACGTCGGAAAGATCGAGGCGGTAAAGAACGCCAGCCTGCGTATTCTTGGCGGGAAAGTGACAGCCCTGGTTGGCGAATCCGGCTCCGGCAAATCAGTGATCGCCCAAGCCATAATGGGTATATTGCCACCGGTTGCTCAGATCACAAGAGGACGCATCCTGTTTTCCGACCCGGAAACACCCGGGACCACCATCGACATCGCTAAAGTTGAGCGCGACAGCGCCGAGATGCGCGCGCTGCAGGCGCGCCGCATGGCGATGATCTTTCAGGAACCGATGACGGCACTCTCCCCGCTGCACACGATCGGCAACCAGATCGGCGAGACGCTGCATATCCACGAGAACCTCACGCGCGCCGAAGTGCGTGAACGGACGGAGGATATGCTGAAGCTGGTAGGCTTTCCGGATCCGGCCCGCGCCTACCGCATGTATCCGTTCGAACTTTCCGGCGGACTTCGCCAGCGCGCCGTCATCGCCATGGCGCTGATCTGCCGCCCGGCCCTACTCATCGCGGATGAGCCGACTACGGCACTTGATGTTACCATCCAGGCACAGATCCTCCAGCTTCTGCGTGAACTGCAAAGCAAACTCAACATGGCCATGCTGCTGATCACGCATGATCTTGGCATCGTGGCCAATGCAGCCGACGAAGTCGTGGTCATCTATCACGGCGAGATCATGGAGGCGGGACAGGTCGGCGACATATTCCGCAAGCCGGGCCACGCCTATCTGAAGGGACTGATGGCGGCAGTGCCGCATTTCGACATGAAGCCGGGAGAACGACTGAAGGCCTTGCGTGAAGTCGCTGTCAATGCGAGCAACATGCTGGGGCAACCGAAACCGGCGCCAAAGAAGGATGCAGCCCCCCTGCTCTCGATGCGCAACCTCAGCAAGTCATTCACGACGCGCAGTTCGGGATGGTTTGGCTCGTCACAAGCCAAGGCGGTACGCGCCGTCGATGGAGTCAGCCTTGATATCCGCCGTGGCGAGTGTCTTGGGCTGGTCGGCGAAAGCGGCTGCGGCAAGACGACGATCAGCAAGATCATCATGCGGGCGTTCAAGCCTGATACGGGTTCGATCGTGTTCGATGATGGATCCGGTCCGGTCGATGTGTTGACGGCTGAGGGCAGCGCGCTTCAATCATTGCGCGCTCGCATCCAGATGGTGTTTCAGGATCCCTTCTCGTCGCTGTCACCGCGCATGACGGTGCAGAACATTCTCAGCGAGCCGCTTGAGATTCACAGTAGAGGCAGTGCGGAGTCGCGGCAGGAAACGGTCAAAGCGTTGATGCTCGCTGTAGGTCTCGATCCGCGGTTTCTCAGCCGCTATCCACATAGTTTTTCGGGCGGTCAGAGGCAGCGCATTGGGATCGCCCGGGCACTGGCGCTGCATCCGGATCTACTCATCTGCGACGAGCCGGTGTCGGCGCTGGATGTCTCCGTGCAGGCTCAAATACTCAACCTGCTCAAGGATCTGCAGTCGCAGCTTGGGCTGACCTATCTGTTCGTCTCGCACAATCTCGCGGTCGTAGATTACATGGCTGACCGCATTGCAGTGATGTGCCGGGGCCTTATTGTCGAGCTTGCGCCGCGACAGGTCCTGTTCAAGGCGCCAGTCCATCCCTACACCCGCGCGCTGTTGGCGGCCGTGCCTTTTCCCGATCTTGACCGTCCGCTCGACTACAAGACGCTGCAACTCGGTGGCGCGTCCGACACGAGCGGCTGGCCGCCGCTGTTCAAGGGTGACGGTGAAGGGGTTGGCCTCTCTCCGGCCTTCCTCGGTGACGACCATTTCGTACTGGCAAACGGATCGGCCGATGTGGGAGCACTCAGATCATGGTGACACGACGCACGACGCTCGGCCTTTTGGCGGCCGCTGCAATGCCGGTGACGGCACAGGCCACGGCGGCGGAGCCGGAGTTCCTCAAGGCACTCGTCGAGGCCGGCACGCTGCCGCCGGCCAATGAACGCCTGCCGAAAACTCCGCGTGTCATCAACCTCGCGGCGATGGGGCGCATTCCGGGCCGGCACGGTGGCGATATTCGCACGCTCATCGGCGGGCAGAAAGACATCCGGCTGATGACGATCTACGGCTATGCGAGGCTGGTGGGCTTCGACGAGAAACTTAACCTTCAGGCCGACATACTGGAGAGTTTCGAATCGATAGAGGACCGCATCTTTACCTTCCGCATCCGGGAGGGCCACAAGTGGTCGGACGGGTCGACCTTGACGCCCGAGGATTTTCGTTATTGCTGGGAGGATGTGCAGAACAACGAGGATTTGAGCCCTGGCGGCATTGCACCCTATCTCATGTCTGGCGGCAAACCGCCGGTGTTCGAGATCGTTGACGACCTTACAGTTCGATACGGCTGGGAACTGCCCAATCCGGATTTCCTGCCAAAGCTGGCCGCCGCACAGGCTCTTAGCATGGTAATGCCGGCGGCCTATTTGAAGCAGTTCCACGAAAAATACCAGACCGAAGAAAAACTTGCCGAACTGGTGAAGAAGTATAAAGTCAAAAAGTGGGCGGCGCTGCACATACGCATGTCGCGGCAATACCGGCCTGAGAATCCCGGCCTGCCGACGCTGGATCCGTGGCGAAATACCATCGAGCCACCGTCTGAACAATTCGTGTTCGAACGCAATCCGTTCTTCCATCGTGTGGACGAGAACGGGTTGCAGCTACCCTATATCGACCGGTTCATTCTCAACAGCAGTACTTCGTCACTTATCCCGGCGAAAACGGGGGCGGGCGAAAGCGACCTCCAGAGCACTGGACTCGACTTTTCCGACTACACCTTCCTGAAAGACGCGGAAAAGCGGCATCAGTTCAAGGTGAGCTTATGGAAGAAAACGCAGGGTTCGCGGCTGGCCCTCTTACCCAACCTCAACTACGCGGACCCGGCGTGGCGCGAATTCCTGCGCGACGTCCGGTTTAGACGGGCGCTATCGCTGGCCATTGACCGGCGGGAAATCAATATGGCAGTGTTCTTTGGTCTTGCCAAAGAGAGCGCCGACACGATGCTGCCCGAAAGTCCGCTCTACCGGCCGGAATTTGCAAATGCCTGGATCAGCCATGATCCCGACCTTGCGAATGCGCTACTCGACGAGGCGGGCCTCGCAGGGCGAGACGGCCAGGGCCAACGGCTGCTGCCCGATGGGCGCCAAGTTCAGATCATAGTCGAGACGGCAGGCGAAAGCACATTGGAAACCGACGTCCTGGAACTGGTGGCGGACTACTGGTCCAAAATTGGGATCAGCCTGTTCATCCGAACTTCGCAACGCGATGTATTCCGGAGCCGAGCCACTGCCGGCGAAATCATGATGGCGATCTGGTCGGGCATCGACAATGGCCTTGCCACGGCGGAAATGAACCCGGGTCAACTCGCGCCCACGGCCAACGATCAGTTACAATGGCCAGTGTGGGGAATGCACTATGAAACGCACGGGGAGAAAGGCTCGGCGCCCGACCTTGCGGAGGCGGCCGAACTCATGCGTCTCTATGAGATGTGGCGGATTTCGAAGAGCACGGCGGAACGCACCGAAGTGTGGCAGCGGATATTGTCGCTCTATTGCGACCAGGTATTCTCGATCGGCATCGTGAACGCAACGCTGCAACCCGTCGTGCAGTCGTCGCGGCTGCGCAACATTCCGTTCAATGGACTCTATAGTTTCGACCCAACCTGCTATTTCGGAGTTTACATGCCGGACACGTTCTGGCTTGAGGGGACGGCCTAGTCATGCTGCGGTACATCCTCTGGCGGATTGCCGTGATGATTCCCACCCTGATCATCATTTCGGCACTGATCTTCACAATCATCGAATTGCCGCCGGGCGATTATTTCGAGAGTTACATCGCCGAACTCAAGGCGGCGGGCGAAGGCGTCAATCAAGAGCAGATCGACGCATTGCGGGCCGAGTATGGCTTCGATCAACCGCTCGTGCTGCGCTATTTTTGGTGGGTTGTGGGCATGCTGCAAGGCGATTTCGGCTATTCCTTCGAGTTTCAACTGCCGGTCAGCGAGGTTGTCGGCGACCGTCTTTGGCTAACCATCCTGGTATCGTTCGTCACCATCGTATTTACCTGGATTATCGCCTTTCCGATTGGCATTTACTCGGCAACCCACCAATACTCCTGGGGGGATTATGGCCTGACTTTCCTGGGCCTACTTGGATTGGCAATTCCGAATTTCATGCTTGCCCTCATCCTGATGTACTTCGCCAATATCTGGTTTGGTACTTCAGTCGGACACCTCATGGATCAGCAATACCTCAATGAGCCGATGAGCTGGGCCAAAGCAGTATCCATTCTCGAGCATTTGTGGATCCCGGTCATCATCGTGGGGACCGCCGGAACGGCGGGAATGATCCGGCGGCTGCGAGCCAATCTGCTCGATGAACTGCGTAAGCAGTACGTGACCACCGCACGGTCGAAAGGTCTTCATCCCTTGCGTGCACTCGTCAAGTATCCCCTCCGCATGGCCCTTAACTTCTTCATCTCGGATATCGGCTCGATCCTCCCCGCCATCATCTCCGGCGCTGAAATCACAGCCATCGTGTTGTCACTCGAGACATCAGGGCCGATGCTGATCAAGGCGCTGCAGAGCCAGGACATGTATCTGGCCGGCTCGTTTCTGATGTTCCTTGCATTCCTGACCGTGATTGGCGTGCTCATTTCCGATCTGGCATTGGCCATACTCGATCCGCGCATCCGGCTGCAGGGAGGAGCCGCGAAATGACATCGCCACTTCCGCCGCCTGGCGCCCCTCTCCCGCACTACGTCTCCGCAGCTCCCTTCGATCCCGTGTCGATCGAGGCGATGACGGCCGATCAGTCGCGCATCTTTCTTGCTTCCCAGTGGCGGCTAATGTGGTGGAAGTTCAAGCGGCACCGGATCGCCCTCTACTCCGGCATTTTTCTGACATGCTTCTACCTGATTATAGCGGTCTGCGAGTTTCTCGCACCCTACAATCTTCATTCGCGCAATGTTGACTTCATTCACACGCCACCACAGCGAATCCATCTCTTTAATGAAGGAAACTTCATTGGACCTTTCGTCTACGGCCGGGACTTGAACCTCAACATGGACACGTTGAAGCGCGAGTACAGCGACAATCATGACAAGGTTTATCCGATCCGGTTTTTCTGCCGGGGCGATGGATACCGTTTCTGGGGCCTGTGGGAAGGCAACCGTCACTTCGTCTGCCCGGCGGAAGGCGGACAACTCTTCCTGCTCGGCACCGACCGTCTCGGCCGCGACCTACTGTCGCGAATCATCTATGGCGCCCGTGTATCGCTTACAATCGGCCTGATCGGCATTACCATGAGCTTCATTCTTGGCATCGTCATCGGAGGGCTCGCCGGCTATCACGGCGGCGTCCTGGATCTTATCGTCCAACGGGTAATCGAGGTGCTGCAGTCGCTGCCAAGCATACCGTTGTGGCTGGCGCTGGCGGCGATCATGCCGGTTACGTGGAGTCCGATCCTGATTTATTTTGGAATTACGATCATCCTCGGGCTGCTCGACTGGACAGGCCTGGCCAGGGCGGTACGTTCGAAGCTTCTGTCGCTGCGGGAGGAAGATTATGTGCTTGCCGCACAGTTGATGGGAGCGAAGAGCGGCCGGATCATCGGCCGCCATCTCGTTCCTGGTTTCATATCGCACCTGATCGCGACGGCGACAATTTCAGTTCCCAGCATGATTCTGGGCGAAACAGCTCTGAGCTTCCTGGGGCTGGGTCTGCGGCAGCCGATCACCAGCTGGGGTATTCTACTTACGGAAGCAAAGAATGTCAGCGCCGTCGCACTTTATCCCTGGCTGCTGTTTCCGATGGTTCCAGTCATACTGGTGATATTGGCTTTCAATTTCCTGGGCGACGGCCTGCGCGACGCGGCCGACCCGTACAACTGACGCGCGGCTCATCATGACTACAGCCGTGCAAGGAATCCGTGACCGCGGCGCAGGCCGCAAGGAGACTCCAACATGATACGCCGTTTCGAACATGCGCGCATCCTCATGTATAGCCACGACACGTTCGGGCTGGGACACCTCAGACGATGCCGCGCCATCGCGCATTCGCTGGTCGAGGATTACCGGGGCCTCAGCATTCTCATCATGTCGGGTTCGACGATCGCGGGCGCTTTCGACTACCGGGCCCGGGTCGACTTTCTGAAAATTCCGAGCGTCATCAAGCTGCGCAATGGCGAATACACGTCGCTGCAAAGGCACATCGACCTTGATGAAACGCTGATGATGCGTCAATCCATCATCCGGCATACGGCCGAAAGCTTTCAGCCGGACATCTTCGTGGTCGACAAGGAGCCGCTGGGGCTACGTGGCGAGGTGGAGAGCACACTTGCCTATCTCAAGACCAAAGGCACAATCCTGGTGCTTGGCCTTCGCGATGTGATGGATGCGCCGCATCTGCTCGACGCGGAGTGGAGAAAGCGCGACGTGATGCGCAAGATCGGCATGCTTTACGATGCGATCTGGGTCTACGGTCCGCCCGACTTCTATCACCCCCTGACCGGTCTCGAGGTTCCCGAGGAGGTCAATTCCAAGATCGAGTTCGTGGGATTTATCCAACGCCACTTGTCAATCGGCGACGAGCAGGAAAGGCGGCCCGAGCGCGATTACATTCTGGTAACGCCCGGCGGCGGCGGTGACGGCGCCGAACTTATACACAATGTGCTGCACGCCTATCAGCAAGATTCTGGACTCACCCATAGGGCTTTGATCGTTTTGGGGCCATACATGCCCGCCCGGCAGAGGCGCAAACTCCTCAAGAAGGGAAAGAAGATCAGTTTCGTCGAAATGATCGAGTTCGACAACCGCATGGAAGAGCTGGTGGCCGGCGCCCGCGCCGTGGTGGCGATGGGGGGCTACAACACATTTTGCGAGATTCTCTCCTTCGATAAGCCGGCCCTGATCGTGCCGCGCGTCGTGCCGCGCCAAGAACAGCTCATCCGGGCGCGCCGGGCGGCTGAGCTGGGGCTGGTCGACATGCTCCTGCCCGAGGAAGCCGCGAACGCCTTGCGGCTTGCAACCGCACTCAGGGCCCTGCCGGATCGCGCGCGGCCCTCGCAAGCTTCGCCCCGGATGAGGCTTGAAGGACCGGTCAACATTTCCCGCATTGTCGGCGACTGGCTTGATAAGCGTGAACACCCTCATCTAGCTGTCGTCGACGGGTCGAGCTAGAGCGATTGGCACGCCGGAAGAAGCTCATTGTAGTCCTGAAAGGCTATCCACGCCTGTCAGAGACCTTTATTGCGCAAGAGCTACTCGGCCTTGAGAGGCAAGGATTGGAGCTTGTGCTCGTGGCGCTGCGGCGGCCAAGCGAGGCTTTGCGCCATCCGGTGCATGACGAAATCAAGGCTCCGGTTCTCTATTTGCCCGAGTACCTGCATGAAGAACCACGCCGCGTGATTCTGGCGCTGTTGAAGGCGGTGAAGCGGCCCGGGCTGCTGTCAACCATCGGCGCATTCCTCTCGGACTTCTGGCGCGAGCCGAGCCGCAACCGGGTCCGCCGGCTGGGGCAGGCGCTGGTGCTGGCCGCCGAGTGGCCCGCGGACGCAAGCTGGTTGCACGCGCACTTCATCCACACTCCAGCCTCGGTCACTGCCTATGCTAGCATGATTACCGGCGTTCCCTGGACCTGCTCCGCGCATGCCAAGGACATCTGGACAACGCCAGAGCACGAGCTAGTCAGCAAACTTAGCATGGCGCGCTGGGTCGTAACCTGCACGCGGGCGGGGTACGAGCATCTGTCGCAGCTCGCCGGTAGTGAGGGGCATGTTCATCTGAGCTATCACGGGCTCGATCTCGATCGCTTCGCCCACTTCACCGGTGAAAGACCAGCACGCAACGGCAACTCTCCGGCCGATCCCATCATCATTCTGAGTGTCGGCAGGGCGGTCGCAAAGAAGGGTTATGAGGTTCTGCTGAATGTCTTGGCATTGATCGACCGAACCCTATCGATACGCTTTGTCCATGTGGGCGGTGGCGAGCAGCTGGAGGCACTCAAGGCGCTTTCCCTGCGGCTGGGGCTTGGCGACCGCGTCGAATGGCGGGGAGCCTTGGCGCAGAAAGACGTCCTGGCGCTTTACCGGACGGCCGACATTTTCGCCCTAGCCTGCCGGATGGCCGAAGACGGCGACCGCGACGGGCTGCCCAATGTGCTTGTGGAGGCCTGCAGCCAGCAGCTGGTCTGCGTGTCTACTGGCATTTCCGGCGTGCCCGAACTGCTTATCGATGGAACGAACGGGCTCGTGGTTCCACCAGATGATGCGGAAGCGTTCGCCGCAGCTTTGACACGGCTTATTCGCGATCCACAGCTCCGCCGGAAACTGGGCACGGCGGCAGAACAGCGGGTTCGCGAACATTTCGACTACCGCACCAGCATCGGGCAGCTGGTGTCGCTCTTTGAAGCCGAATGGGGGCTGCTGCCGTGAGCGCCCCACGCGTGTTCATGTATGTTCAGCATCTGCTTGGCATCGGTCATCTGGTGCGCGCCAGTCGAGTTGCCGACGCGATGGTTGAGCAGGGATTCGATGTTGCTGTCGCCACGGGCGGTTGCCCCGTCGATGGATTTCCGGGGAGGCGTGTCCGCTCGATCGCGCTTCCGCCGGTGCGAGCGGGAAGCGCTGGCTTTTCCACGCTGGAGGATTGTCACGGCAAACCTGTGGGCAGTGACTTCAAGGCTGCGCGGGTCCAACTCCTGCTTTCCGCGCTCGCTGCCGAGCGCCCCGACGCTCTTGTTGTTGAGGCCTTTCCGTTTGGACGACGCATGATGAAGTTCGAGTTGTTGCCGATGCTCGATCTCGCGCGCGCCTTGCCCAATCCGCCGCTGGTGGCCTGCTCGGTGCGCGACATCTTGCAGGAAATCGTCAAGCCTGGACGGGCGGAGGAAACCGCGGCAACCATTGCAAAGTACTTTGATCTCGTGCTGGTACATGGCGATCCAGCCTTCGCCAGGATTGAAGAGACATTCCCCCTGGCCAGAGCATTCCGCGACAAAATCGTCTACACTGGTTTTGTCGCCGGCCCGGCGCCACGTCCCGCCTTGCAGCCTTACGCCATCATTGTTTCCGCCGGGGGCGGCGCGGCCGGCGCCGGGCTGGTCCGAGCGGCCATGGCGGCACTGCAGCCATTGGCGAATTCAAAACGCTGCTGTCTCGTTGTAGGGCCGCAACATACGGGCACCACATTCGAAGCGCTGAAAAACAGCGCCCCGCCAGGCATGGATGTCTTCGCTTTCCGCGCCGATCTTCCCGATCTGTTCCGAAGCGCGGACCTATCGATATCCCAGGCGGGATACAACACGGTGTGCGATGTCCTGCAGGCAGGCTGCCGGTCGCTGCTCGTTCCCTTCGCCAAGGGCGGCGAGACCGAACAGACGCAACGCGCGATGAAGCTGAAAATATTAGGACTTGCCGATGTCCTGCCGGAGCACGAGGTGGAACCCGAGCGGCTTTCCCATGCCGCCGCATCGCTATTTCGCCGGCCAAAGCCCGCACCCCATGGGCTTAATCTCTGTGGGGCGGCGCAGACCGCGAGGCTGATCAAGGAACAGCTTTCTAGACGCGACCGATGAGCATGAAGCGGGTGTAGTTCTTCATCGGTAGTTCGCCGGAGAACCTCAGTTCCGCCAGCCCGGCAGTCTCGGCAAAGGCAGCCAGTGTCGGCATACAGTTTACGTGGGTGGGCTCGGTGAAATAGTCGTTGGATTGCAGGAGAACGAGGGTGCCGGGCAACAACAACGCAAGCCAGCGGCGCAGGTCGGGAATGTGCTCGCAACTCGTGTTTACGACAAGGTCAGGATGGCCTCCGGAATAGTCGAGCGCGTACATATCCTGGGTTGAGGCCTTGAACCTGCCCGTCATGCCCGCTGTCAGCGTGCGGGCAACAGGAGCGACATCGGGATCGATGTCAAAGCTTTCGATCGAACCTATTTCAAAGCGGGGATCGTCGAGCAGCATGGCGGCGAAAATGCCGTACCAACCGCCTACGATCCAGACCGATTTGAACCGGCCACCAGTGCTTTCCAGCAGATTGTCGCGCGCCCATTGCTTGCAGGCAACCTGCTTGCGATTGAAAGCAGTTCCAATATCGGCATCCGGGTGGCGCGAGATTACCTTCGCCAATCCCGCAACCAGCCGGCTGCCCGAGTACGCCGCAATTCCTCTCGTCAGGTCGAAGGCCCGGCCATGCCAGTCGGCTGAAAGTGACTGGCTGCTGTCTGGTGGGGTGGCATGGGACATCGGGATGTTGTAGGTTGGCGGAAGCTGCGGTGCAACGGTCAAGAACGGCAATGCAATCCATGGGTTTCGAAACGTCTTCGCGGGTGAGCGGGACCGGTCAGGATCTGCCTCATTTTGGGCGGCCCGCTGCCGCCATCCGTCAGGTGCGGCATTTGCTGAAACGCTGCGCCGGAATGGCTTAACAGCATGGACAAAAGTCTTGCCCACTATATCTGGACCCACACGCGCGCCCAGCAGATCTGGATTTTGTTCGTGGTCGCGGTCTCGATGTATACTTTCTACTTATCTTTCGACCTGCCAAAACTCATCGTCAATGGCCCAATCCAAGGTAAGAATTTCGACAGCCCGGACGCGACGCAAAACTATCTGCGCCTTGCATTCGATCTCCCAGTCCTGGGGAAGGTGGAACTATTCGGAGGATTCCAGCTCGATCGCCTCACGTCGCTGTGGTTTCTGTGCGGGGTCTTCCTCGCGCTCGTGGTCGTCAACGGCGGGTTCAAATACTACATCAATACATACAAAGGCAGGCTGGGCGAGCGCATGCTGCGCCGCATCCGCTTCGAACTGATCGACCGCGTGCTGCGTTTTCCACCGAGCCAGTTCAAGCGGGTGAAGCCGTCGGAAATCGCCACTATGGTGAAGGACGAGGTTGAGCCTCTGGGCGGCTTCATCGGCGATGCGTTCGTGCAACCTGCCTTGCTTGGCGGACAGGCACTCACCGCATTGATCTTTATCCTTATCCAGAATCTCTGGCTCGGGATGATTTCGATGGCGATCGTCGCAGTTCAACTGGTGATCATTCCCAAGATGCGCAAGCGGCTCCTCCTCCTCGGCCGCGAACGGCAACTTACCGCGCGTGAACTTTCAGGCCGGATCGGCGAGATATCGGAAGGAATCGCCGCCGTTCACACGCACGATACGTCGAATTTCGAGCGCGCCGATATGTCGGCCCGGCTCTTCCGCATATTCAAGATCCGTTACGATCTTTACCAGTGGAAGTTCCTGGTGAAATTCATCAACAATTTCCTAGCACAGGTCACGCCCTTCCTGTTTTACGCGATCGGTGGCTACCAAGCCATCCGTGGCGATCTCGATGTCGGCCAGCTTGTGGCGGTGATCGCCGCCTACAAGGATCTGCCGGGCCCGCTCAAGGAACTTATTGACTGGGACCAGACCCGCCAGGACGTGGCGGTGAAGTACGCCCAGGTCTATGAGCAATTCCATGTCGAGAACATGATCGGATCACGCATACAGGCGATTGACACTGCAGAAGTAAAACCAATCACCGAGACCATTTCCGCGGCAAGTCTTTCGCTCACCGACGACAGTGGTGCTGGGCTTCTGGAGCGGGTATCCCTGGATGTAAGACCTGGCGAAACCATCGCCATCCTCGGCACGACTGGAGGCGGCGGCGAGTTTTTTGCCGAGGCCTTGGCGCGGCTGATGTGGCCGGATAGCGGCAAGATCTCAGTCGGTACTCGCGATCTTTTCGAACTCCCGGAATCAGTGACCGGGCGGCGGATTTCCTACGCCGCGTCCGATGCCTATCTTTTCCAGGGTACGCTGCACGATAACTTGCTCTATTCGCTCAAGCACGCGCCGCTGGCGGAACGGGTCTATGCCGGTGCGGCCGCGGCTTATCGCAATTGGGAACTCGCAGAGGCAAAGGGATCTGGCAACCCCACGTTCGATTTGAACTGCGACTGGATCGACTACAAGGCCGCCGGCGCCACTGGTCCTGACGACCTATTCGGCGCCGTACTTCCCGTACTTGATGCCGTCCTGCTGACCGATGAGCTTTTTGACCTCGGCCTGCGGGCGAGCCCACAGTTTGAACACGAAGGTTCAATCGCATCGCGGATCGTAGAAGCGCGCGAGGCATTCCGAAAACGACTCGAGGCGGACAATCTCAGTGGACTGGTGGTGCCGTTCCAGATGGGAAGCTACAATCAAGAAGCCAAGATCAGCGAAAATCTCCTCTTCGGGACCGCGACAGACGCATCGCTCGGCGACAATCTGCTAGCAGCGAATCCGTACTTCCGGTCCGTGCTGCGGAACACCGGCATGGAGGAAGCCCTCTACAATGCAGGGCTTGAGATCGCGGCCAACGTTGTTGAACTGTTCCGCGATCTGCCGCCCGATCATCCCTTCTTCCAGCAACTCACATTCATGACGGCAGATGAAATTCCAGACTACCAAATTCTGTTGTCGAAACTCCAGGGCCGCGGCATCGAGCAGGCCTCGGACGAAGAACGCTCTCGGATTATTACGTTGAGTTTCGCCTACATCGAGCCGCGGCACCGCTTCGGAATACTCGACGATGCGCTCATGGCCGGCATCGTTGAAGCCAGGCGGCAATTTCACGAGCGCCTGCCGGCGGAGCTGATGGGCAGCATCGAGCAATATGATGCCAAAAAGTACAATAGCGCAGCCAGCCTGATTGACAATATTCTGCTGGGCCGAGTGGGGCATCAACACGCCAGTGGACCAGAACGGATTCGCGCGATCGTTCACGACATCTTGCATGAATTGGACCTGTTTCGCGGGGTGGTCGAAATCGGGCTCCAATACAATGGCGGCGTTGGCGGCAAACGGCTGACGGCGGGACAGCGGCAAAAACTCGGTCTTGCCCGTGCGCTATTGAAGCGCGCTGATTTCATCATACTAAATCGTCCACTATCTGCCCTTGATCTGCAGATCCAGCGGAAGATCGTCGCCAACGTTCTTGCCATCACCAGTCAGGACGGATGGAAACCAGGCATCATTTGGGTACTGTCGACCGCTACATTTGCAACTATGTTCGACAGGGTTATTGTCTTTGACCGGGGCACGATTGTGGGTGATGGGACATTTGCTCAACTCAGTTCGGGTAACGCAGTGTTCCAAAGGCTGTTGTCATGAAGGACTTGCTGACATGATTGTGAGGAGTGAGCGTCCATGTCGCTGAAGGATGAAATCGAGATGCTGCGGCGAGTGCCGCTCTTCGCAGACGTTTCGCCAGCAAGACTGAAACTCTTGGCGTTCACCTCCGATAGGGTGAACTATGATGCGGGGCAGGTTCTGTTCTATCAGGGCGATCAGGGCGATGCTGCCTATGTGCTGCTCTCGGGTTCCGCCGACATCCTGATCAGTTCACCGAGCGGTGAAATCAAAGTGGGAAGCGTCGGGCCCAACGATATTGTCGGCGAAATCGCCATACTCTGCGACGTGGCCAGAACGTCGACAATCAAGGTGACAACACCGGTGGCGGCACTGCGCATCTGGAAGGATCACTTCCTCAAGCTTCTCGCCGAATTCCCGGAGATTGCGATCGAGATCATGCGCATGCTGGCCAGCCGCCTCAGTCACACCACGGCCGACCTCACGGAGGCACGCAGCAGGCTGAAGCAGCTCGCCAAGTGACTATGCCGGTGTAAAGCGATAGACATAGTAACTATCTCTGCGCGCACCCGGCGGCAGCGGCAGGAGTTCAGTTTCAGCAATCGAAAGCGGCAGGTCAGAGAGTATCAGCGCGCCTGCGGCCAAGGCGCGCGGCAGGTGGGAGGAAACAACTTTTCCCATTTCGGCATTGTTTTCGGCAGAGAAACTGCCCACATCGGAATGGGCCAGGATGACTTGGCCCGCGAATCTCGCAGCGGCCGCCGGCAGTGTTTCCGACAGATCGCCGATGATCATCCGCTCGGAATTGGGCGTGCAGTCTGGGTAACTGTTCATGACGCGATCGAACACGTAAATGTCTCTGTCCGGGAGATTCTTCCGGAGATGATGGAATGTGCGGCCAGAACCAAGTCCGAGCTCGAAAACGAGTCCTGCGTGGTCCGCAATCTGTTCGAATGCCCAAGCAAAACATTTGTGTTGGGCCTCGACGCGATAGTAAAGCTTCTCCAGCCGCGAGAGATTTTTTGTCATTGTCGCATTATAAGGGTCGATGGCGCCGCTTGCAACGCGATCAGCCAGTCCATCCCGAGGGCGCAATGACAATAGTTGGGGCGATTGCTTCCGCGCTGCGCGAAGGGGGCCGTCCAGCAGGGCTATTCGGCCGCGCCTGACCTCAGACTGATCAGCACATCACTCGGAGACGTTGTCGTGTTGGTGGAGCAATTCGCCGATCGATAGCCAGCGGCAGGCGCCCGAACAGGCGGTGAGTTCGAACAGCTTTTGTAGAAAACGCCAGGCGCCTGCGTCATGAACCAGATGGTGAGTGAGAATGCCGATGGCCCGGTCCTTCGCCGTTGCCATCAGGAGGCTCGCAATTTCTTGTGCCAGCACCAGGTGATCGCGACTACCTCCGGTGCCACGCCAATCCATCGGATCCACATGTGTGTTGATCATCGGCAATGGAGCTTTCGGATGGGATTTGCCGAACACGGAAATCGCTTTGTAGCCAATATCGGGCAGGTGCCGCAGCAGCCCAAAATCGATGCGATTCCAGGGCGGGACCAGTACAGGCGCCAATCGATCGCCGAACAGCGACGTCATGCGCTGCAACGCGTGCGACAGTTCGGCTATCGCCACTTCGGTCGGCCGATGGCAGCCGAGCTCCTGTTTCTTCTCGCCGGCCGGCGCATGGTTGACGTGAGCCCATCCGTGCACCAGAGGTGTGGCCAGAGGCGCGTCCGCGAGGCGCCGTGACAGGGCCGGGATCGCCCCGGCGGGGATCACGGCTATGGCGACCGGAACGGCAAAGCGCTGGGTCAGGCCGAGCAGACGGTCGAGGGCCGGAGTGGGTGCTATTGCATCATCGTCGCGGAGCCAGAATTGCGCGACCTCACCCCGGTCAGCGAGGCGGCACAGCGCATCATCGAGCGTGCTAAATTCACGCGGTGTTCTCACACTGCACCCATCGCTTCCGGCAGCAGCTTGTCCAGGTGCCGAGCGGCCCCACCCAGTGACCTGTCCTCAAGAACAAAGCGCCGCGCCGCAGCCGCCATTGCGGCACGCTCCCCTTTGGCAATCAAGAGCCGCCTTACCGCCTTGGCAAAGGAATGCACATCGCTTGCCGGTGTCAGCAGTCCCGTCATTCCATGGCGCACAACCTCGGGCACGCCCGCCGTGTTTTGGGCCACGACCGGCAAGCCCGCAGCTTGAGCTTCGAGGTAAGACAGACCATAGGCTTCACCGCAGCCCGGCCAGACAAAGATTCCGCCGCGGCAAAGTATTTCTGCAACGCGTTCGGGATCGACTTCGCCAAGCCAGTCGATGCGCTGTGGCGGGAACTCGGCAAATAACGCTTCGACGTCCGGTTGCTGCTTGCCGCCACCCAACACGGTCAGGGTCCAGGGCAAGTCGAGGATCAGAGCAAGTGCTGCGGACAGCATCCGGTAACTGTCGAACTTGTCGCCCGAGCGCATCATGGCGACCGTGACTAATCTCATTGAATTGTCGATAGGCACCAGCGCCTCGTAGTGGGACGTATCGATGAATGGCGGAAGCATTCCCACGCGGGCCGAGGGCAATGCCTGAAGCAATCCGATCCGGTCGCGCGCGGTGAAACAGATATTGACATGCGCGAGGCCGACTGCGTCGGCGACGAGTTCCTGCGTCACCGACCATGCGCCCCCGCCGCGGCGTTCGGACCAGGACGCCTCTGCTGTCACATAGGGAATGCGCGCGGTGCGGCAAAGTGCTGGACCAAGCAGGTCCGGCGCCTTGTAGTAAGGGTGATAGCAGAACCACAGCTGCGGAGCGCCGGATAGCCGCCACTCACTCTGCAGCCTTTCAACTTCCGCTTCCGCCCGAACGTTTGTCGTAGCGAACGAGGCGGGATTAGGGTCAGGCAGAAACACCCGCAGCCGTGACGCAACTTGCACATCGTGGCCGGACAATCGCAGGGCTTCGATCAGCTGCCGCGCCATCTGCCTGTCGCCTGATGGGACAGGATGATCGGGCGGCTTGAGGGGGGCGTAAAAAGCAATTTTCATCCGTGCAGATGACATTGCTGCCTGTTAAGGCGGACGTCAACCGGGAACGGCATTGCCAGCTGGCACTGCGATAGATCGATGTACTAAATTCAGACTTGCGCTTACGATTTAGAGGTCGCAGTAGCAAAGGTACATGATCGGCAGGAGCGGAGCAGCAGAATGACGCAATTCATCAACGCCAAGGAAAACCTCGTCACCGAATCGATCGATGGTTTCTTGCGGGCATCGGGTGATGCCTCGCTTGCGCGGCTCGACGGATATCCGAACATAAAAGTCGTGATTTGGACCGAAAACAAACCGTCGCGCGTTGCCATCGTGTCGGGTGGCGGTTCCGGGCACGAGCCGGCCCATGCCGGTTTCGTCGGGAAAGGAATGCTGACAGCCGCCATTTGTGGCGAGGTGTTCGCTTCGCCCAGTGTCGATGCGGTCCTGGCCGGCATCATGGCAGTGACAGGGAGGGGCGGCTGTCTACTTATCGTCAAGAACTACACGGGCGACCGGCTAAACTTCGGTCTTGCCGCAGAGAAAGCAAGAGCACTCGGCAGACGCGTGGAGATGGTGATCGTCGCCGACGACATCGCCCTGCCCGACCTGGTGCAGCCGCGCGGTGTTGCCGGCACATTGTTTGTTCACAAAATTGCGGGCTACTACGCCGCAAAGGGCCTGAATCTCGCGCAAGTTGCCGAGATTGCACGGCGGGTCGCAATTGAGGTGGTCTCGCTTGGGATATCGCTAAGTTCCTGCACAATTCCGGGCTCGCCGCGCGAGGAGCGAGTGCCTAAGGGAAAAGCAGAATTGGGCCTGGGCATTCACGGCGAACCTGGGGTCGACCTGATCGACTTCCAGGGGGCGCGGCAGACCGCGGCGATACTTTGCGAGAAATTGTTTGAGCGGGTGAAGCCGGCACGCAGCTATGCCTTGCTGCTCAACAATTTAGGATCCGCCACGCCACTTGAGCTTGGTGTCATTGCCCATGAAATGCTTTCCAGCCCGCACGGCAAGAAGATCAAATTGGTTGCCGGACCTGCGCCGCTGATGACTTCTCTCGACATGCACGGCTTGTCGGCATCATTGCTGCCACTAACGGCGGAATTTGAAACGGCGCTCAAGGCCTCTGTTGGTCCCCATGCTTGGCCGGGAGTGCGGCCGCACTTGAAGCCTGCTACAAGGAGTCTTTCAAAAGACATCAAAACAAGGCGTTACAGGGCGAGCGGCAACCCGCTGCTGCAACACGCAATGGTGGTGGCATGCGATGCGCTCATTGCCAGCGAAGACAGGCTCAACGGTCTTGATAGCAAAATCGGCGATGGAGATACGGGCTCGACCATCGCAGGTGCCGCGCGCAGTCTCAAGAACTTGTTGCCGCAGTTGCCGATGGCAAGACCGAATGAGTATTTTTCGGCAGTGAGCGACGCTTTGAGCAAGACCATGGGCGGATCGAGCGGCGTGCTGCTTGCCATTTTCTTCGCAGCCGCCGGGGCGGCGGCGGGCGAAGGTAAGACTTGGATCGAGGCCCTGCGGCTGGGTTTGCGGAAGATGATGGAGTATGGCGGCGCCAAGCCCGGCGACCGGACGATGATCGATGCACTGGAGCCGGCGCTTGCTGCGTTGGCACAGGGCCGTTCTTTGGCCGAAGCGGCGGCCGTGGCGCGGTCGGGCGCTGGGTCCACAGCAAAGATGCAACGGGCGCGGGCCGGGCGGGCAAGCTATGTCTCCGAGGTCAATCTCGATGGGATAACCGATCCAGGCGCCGAAGCGGTGGCTATTGTCTTCGAGGCTCTCGCACAACACGTGTGAGCGAGAATGGCCGCGGCCGCCAACCAGCGGCCGCGTTCTCGCGAAATCGATCTACTTTACTTCAAGAGATCGGCGACGGGAATTGCTTCGGAAATTGTCCACTCATCGACGACGCCCGGCTTTCCGTTCTTGGTTTCGACAATCAGATAACGGCCGCGGTTCTGATGGTGAATCTCGTTGGTGAAGGTACGCGGCCCAAAGAGAGTGGACTCATCCTTCATCTTCTCGAGCTCGGCAACCACGGCGTCGGCATCGGTCGTCTTGGCGCGTTCAACAGCCTTTGCCCAAACATCAATTAACACGTAACCAGGGTAGACATACTGACTTGAGGGATCGCCACCGGTCACCGCCTTATACTTAGCATTGAACTCGTTGACGGCGGGGTTCGGGTCATCGCCATAGATCGAACCCTGGTCGGGCACGAAGAAATTGGAGAGATCCGGCGTGGCATTGAGCCAATAGCTGCCGTCTACACCCGAACCATTGAGGATCATCGAGTTGATACCGGCCGCTCGAATCTGCTTAATGGCGCTGACCGCGCCCGGCATCATGGTGCAGAGCATGATGGCATCCGGCTCTTTCGGCAGGCTCTTGATCCGGGTGATCTGCGCGGCAATGGATGCGTCCTCATTCTTGAACGTGTCGCTGCCAACAAGTTGGGCGTCTTTCAGCCGTGGCAACATCCAGTCGAAGCCATCGCAAATGCCTTTGTTGTATTCCGTCCAAGTGTCAAGCAGGCGGTAATAATTGCGGGCGTTCTTCTTGTTAAACGACCATTCGGCCATGGTCGCGCCCTGGACCGCGGCAAGAACGGATGCCGAGAACGAGTGCGGTCCAACGCCCTGGATTCCAGCCTTGATCGATTCGGCGCACAGGAAGAACGAGACTTTACCCGCTGCTTCGGCGGCAAGTGCGGCGGGCGAACCGAAGTCATAGTCACAGGAGACGATCACCAGATCGGCACCCTTGTCGATGACCTCAAGGCCCGCCTTGGCGCCTTCGGCGCGGTCGGTCTTGGTGTCCGCCGTTACCACCTGGATCTGTTGCCCAAGCAGGCCACCGGCCTTGTTTATTTCGTCGATGCGGATCATCGCGGCATCCTGCGCGGGCTTGTCATAAGCCTGCATGAAGCCCAACTCGGCCGTTGCAAATCCGACGATGATGTCGTCAGCTTGGGCCGCCGCGGTTCCCAGTAGCAAAGAGCACACAGCGGTGCCCAGTGCAATTCTCGTCCATTTACTCATGTCTTCCTCCTCTATTGTTTAAGTGCTCGTCAATCCTGGAATTCGGCCTGATCGCATCGGTCAAGCGTTCCCAGAAACTCGTGAATAGGGCCTGCCCCTCCAGACCAGCTCCTTGTTGCGCGTAAGACCCGCGGGGCGGAACATCAGAATGAGAATCATCACGGCGCCGATGGCAATTTCCTGAACGCCATTGGGTATCGAAAGCGTCGCGCTGCCGAGGTTTATTCCCTTCTCAAGCCAGCGAAGCAGCTGGATAATAAGGGAGAGCACGACGACCCCGACGACTGCTCCAGAGAGGCTGTTCATGCCGCCCACAACCAGCATTGAGAGGGTAACAAAAGTGAGGCCGAGATAGAATGCATCGGGATTCACCACGCCGAGGAAATGGGCATAAAGCGCGCCTGCAAGACCGATGATGAGACCGCTGATGACAAATGCCCGCAACCTTTCGCGGGTGATGTCGACACCCGATGCGCTGGCGGCCGTCGCCTCATCGCGCGCCGCCCTCAGTGCAAGACCGGACCTAGAGATAGCATAGGAATACGCCACGACGACAGCAACGACGGCACCGATGAAACTGGTCCACAGACCGGTTTTCATCGGAATGCCGACGATTGAACTGGTGGCACCCGTAACCGATTCCCAATTCGAATATACGGTGTTGATCACTGCCAGCATGGCAAAGGTCGCGATTGAGGCGGCAATGCCGGAAAGCCGCATGAGGATGCGGCCAAAAATATAGGCGAATACTCCGGCAAAAAGCGTTGCAAGGACAATCGACACTAAGAGCGGAAGCTGATGCTGAGCGATGATATCTGGCAGGCCGCGCAGGGAAATCTTCTTCATTGCGGGGGGAATGGTGAACCACGCAGTCGCATAGGCGCCGAGGCACATGAATCCGATATGCCCGAAGCTGATTACGCCGGAATTTCCGATAAAAGTGTAGAGGCCGACCACAATCATCACGCGGATGAACATTTCGACAATCGTGCGGGTAAATGGTCCGGAGCCCGCGAACATCGCAATTAAAGCCACGGCGAGCAGAATCACGACCAGAATGATTGGCGTCGAGATGGTTCGCGAAACTATCGAAGGGCGCGATTGCATGTTCACACCCTCTGATTTGCCGATTTCGGCGCAAACAGCCCGTTCGGCCGGAATACCAGGGTAACGATCACCGCGCCGTAGACAAAGGCATCGCGGAACGGCCGTGCATCGAGCGGGAGGATGACTTGCATCAGCACACTCGCCCCGCCGATCAGAAAACCCGCGAGTACGGCGCCGGGCAGGCTGCCAAGACCGCCGATCACTGTTGCAATGAAAGCAACCAGCATGACGGAAACGCCCATCTGGATGTCGGCAGTGCCGGTCTGGGTGGCGAGAATCAGACCGACCGCGGCGGCCAGCATGCCGCTGAGCGCGAAGGCTAGCATGATCACCCGGTTGGCCCGCACGCCCAGCATGCGTGCCATGGTGAAATTTTCCGCAGCGGCGCGCATTTCAAGACCGAAGCGGGTGCGCTGAAGAAATGCCGTTAGGGCAAGCAGAATCGCAATGGTAATGCAAATGGTGATAACCTGCAGCAGGGGAATGCGCGCGCCGGCGATCTCAATGGGGAGGCTGAGATTGGACCAGAGGTCGATGGATTTTGGCCGGCTCGAGTAAAGCATCAGGAGAATATACTTGATGACAAATCCCAGTGCGAACGAAGCAATCATCATGGTTGCGGGGTTGGCATTGCGGAAGCGGCGGAACACCAGGATTTCGGAAAGTACAGACAGGCCCGCTCCAATGCTCAAGATCAGCGGAATGAGGATGATGGTCGGCAAATTGCCGGCAAAGACGATTGCCGCCGCATCAATTGATGGCCACAGCATGGCGAATACGCTAAAGGCGATGTAGTCGCCGTGGGCAAAATTGACCAGCCGCATGACGCCAAAAATAAGGGCGATGCCGAGCGCCCCGAGCGCATAGAGGCTGCCGAGGCTGAGGGCATCAAAGAGGATTTGGAGCGCTGCCGTCATGGTCAGTGTTCCCCATAGCCGAAATAAGCCTTCTTAAGTGCGTCACCCTTGACCAACTCGCGGGCATCGCCTTCGAGGACCACCTCGCCCGACCGCATGAGCACCATGCGGCCTCCGGTCAGCATGGCGCGGGTAGAACTTTGTTCGACGATTAAGAGGGTCAGACCCTGGGTATCACGGAGTTTGAGCAGAATTGCATAAACATCGTCAATGACCTTGGGCGCGAGGCCGAGCGATGGCTCGTCGATGGCAATGAGGCGCGGGCCCGCCATGAGCGCCCGGCCGATCACAAGCATTTGCTGCTGACCGCCCGATAGAACGCCCGCGGGCTTGCCGCTTCGCTCGCGGAGCATCGGAAAGATCGAGTAGACCAGTTCAAGATCGCGGGCTGCCTTGTCCTTGTCAGCGCGCATTCCGGCGCCAAGCCGAAGATTTTCGTCGATGGTGAGAGAGCCGAAGACATGACGGCCCTCAGGCACCAGGGAGACCCCCCTGCGGGCTATGTCCTCCGGGGCATGGCCTGCGATGTGAGCGCCGCCAAAACGAATGAAGCCCTCACGCGGTGTAACTACGCCGGCAATGGCTTTGAGCAGTGTCGACTTTCCTGCGCCATTTGGGCCGGTGACGAACAGCGTTTCACCTTCGGACAATTCGATGCTTGCCTTGCGCAGAGCGGTAAGCTGACCATAGCGCACGGTGACGTTATCGACGGCAAGCAGTGTCAAAGCGCCGCTCCTTCCGCGTCTACCTGAGTGCCCATGTAGGCGTGGCGCACTTTCTCACTGGCCTTTATCGCCGCAGGCGCTCCCACCTCAATGATCTCGCCGGAGTCGAGAACATGGATGTGGTCACAGATGTTGAGGACGAGTCCGATGTTGTGCTCGATCAGCAGTACACCACATTTCACTTCAACGACGATCTTGCGGATGAGTTTCGAAAGATCCTCGGCCTCATCGGCCGACATACCGGCGGCCGGTTCGTCGAGCAGAAGGTATTTCGGCTCGAGCATCAGGGCGCGGCCAATGGCGACGCGGCGTTCGTCCGTATAGGGAAGACCGCCCGCCGTCCGATCGGCTAGAGCGGCTATGCCCATCCAGTCAAGCATGGCGCCGGCCTTTGCCGCCGCATCCCGCCGCGACAAGCCAAGGCCTACGCCGGTTACTTCAAGATTGTCGACGACACTGAGTTCGGCAAAGAGGCGGCCGGACTGGAAGGTGCGGGCAATGCCTAGGTGGCGTATCCTGTGGGGCGCGGTGCCACCGATATCGCTTCCGTCGAAGCTTATCCGCCCTTCAGTCGGCAGCTGAAAACCGGTTAGGACATTCACCAGTGTGGTCTTGCCGGCCCCATTTGGACCGATCAGGCCGGTCACTTTCTCGCGCGGCACGTCCAGGCTCACATGCGACAGGGCTTTCAGGCCATCGAAGGAAACCGATACGCGATCCGCTGAAAGTGACTTCTGCATGGACCTCCGCTTACCGCTTTTTGCGGGTGATGACGTAGGATCCGCTGGGGTCGAGTTTGGCGATCCATCCCGGCTCAATCACTATGGTGGTGGTCACCTCCTCGATGATGGCGGGACCGGCGAGACTTGCGCCCGCACCAAGCTTGGAACCATCATAGATGGAAGTTTTCGCCGCCTTGCCGGAGGCTTGGAAAATGGCCTTGCGATAGCCTTTGAAGGCCTTGGCCGGTGTTCCACCCCTGCCTAGTTTCGGCGCCTTGGGTTTGTCTATTCGTCCGAACAGGGTCGACTCGATGTTAACAACTTCGACTGCGTTGTGACGCTCGGAATAGGTGTAAAGTTCTTCGTGGCGCTGGTGGAAGGCCTCCTTCACCTTGTCGATGGACTTTGCATTGATCTCGAAAGTTTCAATATCAACGGTGCATTCATGTACCTGGCCGACATAACGCATGTCGAGACTGCGCTTCACAACAATCTGGGCACTCTTGAATCCATCACTCTTGAGATGCTTCACTCCCTGCGTTTCGATCTGTTTGTAAAGCCGGTTAATGCGCTTGTAGGCAGCATCATTGTCGAGGCGGACGGGGGCTGTGGCCATATAGTTGTATTTCACGTCCGAGATGATTTGGCCAAAGGCGCAGAGGCCGGAAGCAAGCTTAGGCAGGATGATGGTATCGATGCCCATTTCGCGGGCAAGTGCAGTGATATGGGCGGCCGTGGCGCCGCCGGCTCCCACGAGCACGAAGTCGCGAGGGTCATAACCGCGTTCCACCGACACGCGGCGGATGCCATTCACCATGTTGTTGTTGACGATGGTATACATGCCATAGGCAGCACGCTCGATGGATATGCCCATGGGCCCGGCAACTTTCTTCAGCGCGGTGCGCGCCTTGCCCAGATCGAGCGGCAGCTTCCCACCCAACAAGCCATCGGGGTTGAGATAGCCGAGGACGAGGTTGGCATCGGAAGTCGTTGGCTCGGTTCCGCCCTGGCCATAACAGGCGGGGCCAGGCTCGGATCCCGCCGATTGGGGGCCGACCTGGATGATGCCAAGGGAATCGATCCAGCCGATGGAGCCGCCGCCCGCCCCCAAGGTTTCTACCTGAATCATCGGCACGCCGATACGATAGCGGAGAAAATCGATGTTCTTGTTTAGGTTGGTCTGGCCGTCCTTGGTCAGGGTGATGTCGAAAGAGGTGCCACCCATGTCTACGGTAATCACATTGTTCTTCTTAAACGGCGCGCAGACGTAGAGTCCGGCTTGAGGTGCTGACGCGGGACCTGAATTGATAGCATAGACCGAGCGATCGCTCATGGCCTGGCCGATAGCAAGGCCGCCATTCGACTGGAAGTAGCGCACCGGCTGCTGGGCGCCGAGGGAGCGGAAATAGGAGTCCACCGCGCTCACATACTTGCGCATGACGGGCGCCAGATAGGCGTTGACCACGGCGGTAGAAGTACGGGTGTATTCACGAATTTGAGGATACAGCTCGCATCCCACGGTGAGAATGATGCCCGGCATCATCTCCCGGACAATCTCGGCGGTGCGCTTCTCATGGGCGGTGTTGAGCACTGACCAAACGAACGAAATCGCAACCGTTTCAACTCCTTCCTTCCTGAAGAGTTCGCAGGCCGAGCGGACATCATCCTCATTCATCGGGGTGCGGATTGTACCGTCGGAAATTACGCGTTCGCGTACGCCTCTGCGCAGGTAACGCGGCACGAGCATTTTTGCCGCGGGATATTCCGGGTCATAACGGAAGCCATCTTCCTTGTGGCCATTGCGAATTTCGATCGAATCTTCGTGGCCAGCCGTGCAAATGAGACCGGCTTTGCCGCCGCAGTGGGTGATCAGCGCGTTAAGCCCAACGGTCGTACCATTGATGCAGAGGTCACAATTCGAAACGATGTCCGAGGCGGAAACACCGAAGTCATCGGCAATGAGCTTCAGGCCGTTCTCGATGGCCTTGGTGGGGTCGGAGTGAGTGGAGAGAGCTTTGAACAGCTTGACTTCGCCGCTGTCCCGGTCGGCAATGACGAAATCGGTGAAGGTGCCGCCCGCATCGATACCAAGGCGATATTGGGTGCGCATCATTCGATCCTCCTCAAGCCGCCACTCTCAGCCGCTGGGTGGCGGCGAGATCGACATCGAGAGTTTCGGGATCGATAATGACGACACCGTAATCCAACTCGGCGCCCTTGATCGAGACGAGGCCGTTCTTCACGTCCCATACGACCTTTTCGATGGGACGCTCGTGCGGGTTGCCGTATCCGCCGCCGCCGGGATTCTTGTTGGTGACGGTATCACCCGGCTGTATGGTTTCCATAATGTTGGTGCGGACGGTTTCGACTTTGCCGCCCTTCTTCAGTTCGACGCGGCCAACCTTCGAGTCGACGTCCTTCGATTTGGCGCCGGCGGCTCCGACCGCCGGAATGCGGCGGCCTTCGCCGAAACCGATGCATGTCATCTCCCTGTCGAGGGGCTCCACTTCCCAGGCCGTGCCAGAACCACCGCGGAACTTGCCGGCCCCGCCACTATCGGTCATCAGGGAGTAGCGATGAATGATTATTGGGTAGGAATACTCGAGAAGTTCGACATCGCCGGACGTCAGCGCGCCGAAGCAGCACTCGGGACCAACAGCATGCCAGCCGTCTTGCTGGGGAGTGGCGCCGCCACCCGAGATGATGGTGGCGAGCACCATGGTGACGAATTCCTCGTTGGTGCGCGAATCCCATCCGGCGACGTTGAGACCGTTGGCATGACCCCAGGAGGCGGCAACTTTCGAGGGCATGGCTTTCTCGAAGGCGAGGCGCACGGCGTCGGTCAGGGTTTCCATCGGCGTTGTGGTGCAGTTCATGTGGGGCGCGGGTTCGGCCGCATTGCAGATGGTGCCCTTGGGACCGAAGTCGACACTCACGCAGCGGTAAAGGCCTTCATTATAGGGCGGCGGCAGGGCGGCGAACATCATCAGGCCGAGGTAAACGCCCGAGTGGGAGTTGCCCTCGTAGGAATTGATGAAATAGGGAATCTGTGGCGGGCTGGTGATTGCGATGTGGCAGGTATCGCGTTTGATGGTCACCTTCGCCTTGATCTCGAAATCGCCGAAGCCGTGGCCAGCATCTTCCAGAATTGCCACGCCCTCATACGTGCCGTCGGGCACCGTGGCGATGAGGCCACGCATGTGACGATCGGCCATGTCGAGCAGCTCCTTGATGCAGGCATCGACGGTCTTCTGGCCGTATTTGTCGAGCATGGCAATCAGATTGCGCTCGCCCACCTGGCAGGCGCCTATAAGGGCGTTGAAGTCGCCTTCCTGATCGCGACGGGCACGCAGGTTGGTGAAAATCATATTGAGTATATCGTTACGCGGCTTTCCCCTGTCCCATATCTTGATGGGAGGAATGCGCAGGCATTCGGCATAGATTTCCTTTGCGTTCGGATTATAGCCGGCCGGCACGGGGCCACCGATGTCGGTCAAATGGCCCTTGCACACGGTCCAATAGACCAGCTTGCCCTTGTAGAAGACCGGCTTGTACATGCAGGTGTCGATAGCATGGCTGCCGCCGAAAGCCGGGTCATTGTGGAGAATGAGATCCCCATCGTGAATATCGCCTTCGAAGAACTTGGCGACCGATTTCATGGCGGGAATAAGCGAGCCCAGATGGATGGGGATATCCTGGCCCTGAAGAATCATCTCCGGCTTGGCATTGAACAGCGCCGTTGAGTAATCGTGGGCCAGATTGAATACGGAGGAGCGCGCCGTCTTTTCCAGCGACAGCGTCATTTCGCGCTGCGTGGTCTCCAGCACACCGCGCACGACGGAGAGAGTAATGGGGTCGACGTTGGAACTGCGCCTGGGCTTCATGCTGTCCTCGCTTTCGCGGTGCGCGTGGCCAAGGCATCGAGCATCGGGCTCCTCACGAGCCAAATCCTCCCCTTTTCCGCGGCGTCTTTCGCACCTGTTCGAGCGTGGACCCTAGGCGCACCCGCCACTAGCTGTCTTTGCAATCTGCGAAGGCTCATTTGACTTCTGGCGCAATTGCGCCGGATGGCATTGCGCGCAGGTTCCGCACGCCCTAGACTTATCCGGTCCGCCGGGAGTGTCTCATGAAGACCACGATAACGACAGCCAACTCCGCCGTGCATGACCGCAGCCGCCATTGGCATGATGCGATTGCCACGGCCTATTTTCCACTCGACCTGCAGTTTCGCAATCCTGACAGCTTCTCCGGCGACTTGGCGATCTGGCAACTGGGCGAGGTTTCCCTGTCTCGGCTCAACTCCGAGGCACTGCAATACCGGCGCGCGCCGCGGCACTTGAAGGGCGAGCGCGACGAGCACTTCCTGGTCACCGTTCCGGCGCGCTCGGAAGTGTTCTTCTCCCAGTGCGGTAAGGATGTGCGCTGCAATCCGGGCGGCTTCATTCTTGAACGCAGCCACGAGCCCTATGAATTCAGCCACTCGGAAGCGGCGGATTTGTGGGTCATGAAGGTCGAGGCGAAGGCGCTGGGCGGGCGCATCCGGCAGCCCGATCGTTTCTGCTCGATGCAGTTTAACGCGGCCGAAGGAGCGGGCGGGCTGTTCACCGACATGCTGCATTTGATTCCGCGACGGTTCGATGCCATGAGCACGGAAGTGCGCGCTACCGTCGGCCAGCAGCTTGTCGATTTGCTGGTATTGGCGTTGAAGGCCGATGAACGCACACTGACGACCGGCAACTCCACGGTCCGCGCCGCCCATCTCACGCGCATCGAAAGCTTCGTTCGCAAGCATCTGAACAACAGCGAGCTTGATCCCGAGACGATCGCGAGGGGGTGCGGAATCTCCACGCGCTATCTGCACGAGCTGTTTCGCGACACCAACCAAACACTGGGAAGCTGGATACGCGACCAGCGCCTGGAGGCCTGCCGCGAGGCGCTGCGCGATCCTTCCATCCGGCAGACGGTGGCGGAAATCGCTTACCGCTGGGGTTTTGGCGACCAAGCCCAATTTTCGCGGGCGTTCAAGACCCATTTCGGCCTTCCGCCCAAGGAATATAGGGAGCAGTCGCGGAAACAAATCGTCACCTCAGCCAATTGACGAGCGGATTTTATCCAAGAACTTCTGCCGGTCCTTCCGAGCCTTGAGCGCCTGCGCCATCGTCACGCTGACGAAACGCGCCGACGTGTGGGGCTGCAACTGGCCGATGAGATCCATGTCGGCGGAAATCACCGTACCGACCATGAAGTAGCCGCCACCCGACACGGCATCGCGATGCAACACAATGGGCTCGGTGCCGCCCGGCACCTGCACCGAGCCATAGGGATAGCAGGCATCGACTATGTTGGAAGGGTCGGAACCGGCGCCAAAAGGCGGCTCGCGCGGCACGAAGTCCAGTGGCTTGCCGCCCTTGAAGCGATAGCCGATGCGATCCGCCTCGGGTGCGACTTTCCACGTATCCTCAAAGAACTGTCTGCCGGCGGCTTCGGTAATGCGATGCCAGTAGAGGCCCGGCAGCATGCGAAGCTCGGCCGGAGAAGTCATTGCGCGGCGAAGTTTCTCGGGGATGGCGCGGCCTTCCTTGGCGCTGCGCCCCTTGCCGACCGGCAATTTATCGCCAGCCTCAAGCTTGCGGCCCTTGAAGCCGCCGAGCGCACCCAGCGTGTAGGTCGAACGCGAGCCCAATATCACTGGCACATCGATGCCGCCGGAAATGGCAATATAAGCGCGGGCACCCTTCTTAAGGTATTCGAAGGACAGCGTCTGGCCTTTGTTGATCTTGAACGACGTCCAAGTCGGCCGAGGGTCGCCGTCGACCTTTGGCGGCAGCTCGGCGCCGGTGACCGCAACTGTAGCATCCTCGGTGAACTGCAGTTCCGGACCCATGAAGACCGCCTCAAGGACCGCGGCTGCATCCTTGTTGCCCACCAGCAGATTGGCGGCTTTGAGGGCCAGACGGTCCATGCCGCCGGATATTGGAATGCCGATGTGGTAATAACCGGGGCGGCCAAGATCCTGCACGGTGGTGGACAAACCCGGCTTGACGACTTTAATGGCCATGGAGCACCCCCGTCAGCTTGGCGTTGTAACCATCGATGTCCATCCTGAACTCATCGAGCGAGAAGGTGACATCCTTCATGCGCGGCGTGAACTTGCCTTTGCCGACCGCGGCAACGGTTTCGTCATACTCGGCGCGGTCGATAGGTTTCCATTTCACAATGTCGCCCGGCTTGAACAGGCACATGAAGTCGCGCAGATATTTGACCTTCTGGTTGGGATCATAGATCGGCATCGGGGTGATGCCGAACATCTGATAGCCGCCGGCGCCGCGGACCGAGTAAATGCAGCCGAAGCAGCCGCCGTGACCAACGGTGAGTTTCGGCGTGTCGGTACGGGGCCGGAGATATTTGGGCGACTGAATCTGCCGTTGGCGTTCCACCATCTGATAGAGGAACGGCAAGCCGGCCACAAAGCCTACCATGGAAACAAACCAGGGGGCGCCCGAGTGGGCCCTTATGAAACCGTCGATGCCATCGAGATTATTGATGCGGGCGGTGTATTCGATGTCGGTTGAATTTGGATCCTGGTGGCGCTCACGGAAGCGCATCAGCGTTTCGTGGGTCCACGGATCGTTATACAGCACCGGGATTTCGATGATGCGGGTCTTGATGGTGTGTTTTGACTTGGCCGACGCCTTTTCAATGGCCTTCAGCTCCTTCAGCATGTCGGCGGGCTTGATCCTGTCTGGATCGAACTTGATCTGGAAGGAGGCATTGGCCGGGCATATTTCGGTTACGCCCTTGATCCTGGCTTTTTTCACGGCCGAGGTGATCGACAGACTCTTGAAGAAGGCCTCGAGCGACATCGCCTCGTCGCACTCGACGAAGATATGTTCGTCGCCTCCAAATGAATAGCGGGTCTTCATGGTTGGGCCACCTCCATCATGAACTCAGTCTGTGGGCGTTCCGCTCAAGCCATGGCTCAAGCCAGCGGGTGTGAAATTCGGCCTTGCGCACGGACGCATCGGCGGCCAGCAATTGATGCAACGGCTTGGTCGTCTTGAGGCCGCCGACGTCGAGTTCGCCCAACGCGCGCTGCATGCGGGCAATGGCAGCGCCACGGGTCTCGTCCCAGACGATGAGTTTACCGAGCAACGAATCGTAGAATGGCGGCACCTGATAGCCCTGGTAGAGCATGGTGTCGAAGCGGGTGCCGGGACCGCCAGGCGCATGGAGCGAAGCGACAGTTCCCGGAAACGGCGCGAAATTCCTGGCTGGGTCCTCAGCATTGATGCGCACTTCAATGGAATGTCCGTTCATGCGCACATCGTCCTGCATATAGCGCAATGGTTCTCCACCAGAGATGCGGATCATTTCGCGGACGAGATCGATGCCGGTGATCATCTCAGTAACCGGGTGCTCCACCTGGATGCGGGTGTTCATTTCAATGAAATAGAAGTGGTGGGTGTCGTCATCGTAGAGATATTCGACCGTCCCGGCGCCGCGATAGTTCACCGCCTCGGCGAGGGCCACGGCGGAGGAACAGAGTTTCTCGCGAATAGCCTGGGGCAATACTGCCGAGGGCGCCTCCTCCCATACTTTCTGCCGGCGGCGCTGCAAAGAGCATTCACGCTCGAAACAATGAATTGCGCGCTGACCGTCGCCGAGAATTTGAACTTCAATATGGCGGGCGCGTTCGATGACCTTCTCGAGATAGAGGCCACCGTCGCCAAAGGCCGCCTGTGCCTCGGCGCTGGCTTGCGGCATGAGAGATTTCGAATTCGTTCACGTCGTGGGCAATGCGAATGCCGCGGCCGCCGCCACCCGCGGCCGCCTTGATCATCAGCGGAAAGCCGATGGCAGTTGCAATGGCGCGAGCCTGCGTTGGGTCATCGATGCGGCCGTTGGAGCCAGGCACCACCGGAACGCCGGCCTGCTCCGCCGCGATGCGGGCTGCGACCTTGTCGCCCATGACGCGAATTGAATTGCCGCTGGGGCCGACAAAGACAAGGCCTTGCGCTTCGACGGCGTCAGCAAAGCCCGCGTTCTCAGCGAGAAAGCCGTAGCCGGGGTGAACCGCATCCGCCGCGGTGCGGCGGGCGGCATCAAGAATTGCCGGAATATTCAGATAGGATTTCGCGGCGTGGGGCGGCCCGATGTCGACGGCTTCATCGGCCATCTTCACCGCAAGCGATTCAGCATCGGCCGAGCTGTGAACTTGCACGGTGGCGATGCCAAGCTCCCTGGCGGCGCGGATGATGCGCACGGCGATTTCGCCACGGTTGGCGACAAGCAGCTTGGAAATGGCCATCGATCAGGCAATCTCGGCGAGCGGCTGGCCGGCCATCACCGGATCCTCGTTGTCGGCGATGAACTTGACGATCTTGCCCGCCACTTCGGCTTTCACCTCGTTGAACGACTTCATAACTTCAATGAGACCGATCACGTCGCCTACGGCCACGGTGTCGCCTTCATTCTTGTAGGCGGGTTTATCGGGAGCGGGCCTGCGGTAGAAGGTTCCGGGAAGCGGCGAAAGCAGCTGTTTGGCCATGTTGGTCCTCGTCAAATCAGGTGGCGTCGAGATAGGGCTTGACAGCATCGCGCACCGCCGTTGCGATGGCAACGGCGTTCGGGGTGTCGGAATGGACGCAGATTGCATCGGCGCGAACTGCCACGTCCTTGCCGCCCACGCTCTTGACCTTGCCTTCGCGAATGGCGCGAAGGCATTTGGCGGCTGCTTCCGCCGCGTCCTTAGCGTCGTGTTCGCGAGTGATGATGAGGCTACCATCGTCGTTATAGTCAAGATCGGCGTAGAATTCGGCGATGAAATGGTGGCCGCGGGCCTGGTAGACCTTCTCGTGAAAGGTATTGATCATACCCATAAGCGGAACTTTGAATATATCAGCGGCATCGCACACGGCATGGGCAATCTCTTCGATGCGAGCCGCCATGCCATAGAGCGAGCCATGGGGCTTGATATGGTTCAGCGTCATGCCCTCGGCTTTGAGGAATCCAGTCAGGGCACCCACCTGATAGATGATGCAGTTGGCGAGTTCCTCGCGGCCAATCTTCATTTCGCGGCGGCCGAAGCCTTGCAAATCCGGCAGGGACGGGTGGGCGCCAACCTTGATGCCATATTTCTTGGCCAGCCTGACAGTGGCGCGCATGTGATTGAAGTCGGAGGCGTGAAATCCGCACGCCACGTTGGCCACGCCGATGAGCGGCATGAGGCCCGCATCGTCGCCCATCTTATAGAGGCCGAACGCTTCTCCCATGTCACAGTTGATGACTGTCACCGGCCGTTGCTCCTGTTGCCCGGAGAGAATTCTTGCGATAGCCAGGGGATATTGTAAAATCAGAAAAGTTTGTTCTTGCTATCGGAAAAACAGATAATGCCGATGTCGATCAAGCAGGTCCGCTATTTTATCGCCGCGGCGGACACCGGCCAGGTCAGCCAGGCGGCAATCGAAATCAATGTCTCGCAGTCGGCGGTCACCGCGGCGATCAAACAGCTGGAGCAGGAACTAGGCGTCAGCCTGTTCAGGCGGTCGCCGGCCGGGGTGTCGCTCACGGCCGAGGGTGCGCGCTTCCTGCAGCATGCGCGGAACATTATGGCAGCCGTCAATGCCGCTTCGAGAGCGCCACTGACGGAGGATACGGCGCTGGCCGGCAAGGTGCGGATTGGCGTCAGCTACACCGTCGCGGGGTATTTTCTGCCACGCCACTATGCCAGGTTTTCGCGCATCTATCCGCGCATCCATGCCGAGCTCTTCGAAATGCCGAGGAATGCGGTCGAGAGCGGACTTGTCGAAGGCTCCATCGACCTTGCCGTGATGCTGGTCTCCAATCTGCAGGACAAGAAGCGGCTGGCATGTGAGACATTGCTCAGGTCGCGGCGCAGACTGTGGCTGCCAGTTGAGCATCCATTGCTTTCAGCAGAAACAATCACGCTCGATGACGTCGCCGGTGCGCCCTATGTGATGCTGACAGTGGATGAAGCAAACCAGACCGCCGCACGCTACTGGAAGCCAACCGGCCTTTCACCCAAAATCGTGTTCAGAACGTCGTCGGTCGAGGCGGTACGCAGCATGGTGGCCGATGGGATAGGTATCACCATCCTATCCGATATGGTGTACCGCCCATGGTCGCTTGAGGGCCAGCGCATCGAACTTCGAACGGTTGCCTCGGATATTCCGACGATGGATGTCGGCGTTGCTTGGTATCGTGAGCGGCCGCAAGGAGCCGCGACCAAGACATTCCACGAATTCCTCAGCCTGTCGTTCAGCGGCGCGGGGAGTTCGGTTTAGACCGCCAGCACCTCACGGCCGCAAGTCAACGAATTCACGCATTTCGACGAGCGCGCCAGGATGGGCAATGACTCGCGCGGCAACACGGTGCGCCAGCTTTGCCGAAGACTCCGGGCTTTGTCCCGTCAGCCTGGCAGCGAGATAACCGCCGTTGAAGCTATCGCCAGCACCGGTGGTATCGACAATGTCACTGACCGGCTCGGGCGGTACCGATACAAGCGCACCTTCCGACAGCACCATGCAAGGCCCGCCGCCGCGTTTGACAACGACCTCTGCTACACCGTAATCGGCAATGCGCGCCGCGATGGCTTCCGGAGTGGCATCGCCAAATGCCTTGAACTCATCGTCGAAACTCGGCAACGCCACAGTGGAAACGCCATAGGCCGCGGTCAGTGCCGAACGCATTTCCGCCTCTGTCCGCCAGAGTTGCCGGCGGATGTTACTGTCGAAAGCAATCGTCTTTCCAGCGCCGCGATGATTGCGCAGTTGCTCAAGGAGATTGCCACGGTCCTCGGCACTCAGAATAGCGAGTGTCACGCCGGAGAAGTAAATGCAATCGGCATCCGCAACGCAGGACCGGAGATGTTGCAAATCCTGGGCCAGAAGCCGCGCCGCACTTGCATCGCGCCAATAGGTGAAGGATCGCTCTCCGGCATTCAGCGAAATGATGTAGAGGCCGATTGTGCGGCCGGAAATGAGCCTGATCCGGGTTGTTCCGATACCGTTGTGAGCGAGGAACTCGACGAGTTCGCCGGAAATCCGGTCGGTACCGACGGCGGTGAGATAGTCCACGTTGAATTGCGAGGCATCGGTGAGAGCCCGCAAGTACCAGGCGGTGTTCAGCGTGTCGCCGGCATAGCCGAAGCGGTAAAGCCGCTCACCGGCCTGGGAGAACTCGCCCATGCATTCGCCAATGCTGAGAATGGTGGCCGTCACGCAGGACTCCTGGAATTGGAATGGACTTCAGGCGTTAGTGCCGCAATTGTGGAGGCCTGTCAAAATGGAGGGGGTCAGCCATGACTGTAACGCTCAAGTGCCGCCGCGATATCGGCCTCAATGCCCTGCGGCGAGTTGCCTGGGAGGGCGAGCCGGTGGCAATCGATCCGGCCGCGGTTTCGCACATGGCGGCGGAGCGGCGGCGATTTCTGGCGCTGATCGAAGATCCGGCGATTATAGTCTATGGCGTCACCAGCGGCTATGGACAGCATGCGAAGAAGCGGCTTTCAGCCGATGAGCGCATTGCACATGCGAGAAAACCGCCCACGGCTGCGGCCGCATCGTGGGGCGATCCTTTGCCCGGCCGGGTGGTGCGCGGCATTATTCTGGCGCGGCTGGCAAATTTCATCGATGGCCATGCCGCCATTTCGCCCGATATTGCGCTGGCGGTTGCCGCCATGCTCGACGGCAGGCCGCTTCCGGTTGTTCCGGCGCGTGGGCAAGGCGGGGCCGGCGAGATCCTTTCACTTTCACATCTGTTCGGCGATCTTGCCGAACAAGATGCAGTGGGAGAAAAGGATGTTCTTTCGCTGATCAATGGATCGCCGGCAGCCAGCGCGCTGGTGGGCGATGCCGCACTTGCGGTCGACAGCCGGCTGCAGCTCGCCGTTGACGTTTTTGCGCTGGCAGCGGAGGGTTTCAACGTTCCGCTGAGCCATTTCGACGAAAAACTGGAAGGGCTGTGGAACAATCCTCATGATGCCTGGGCGCTGAGGCAGTTGCGGGCCGCAATCGGGACCGGGAATGGTGGCGACCGGCGGCCCTTTCAGGCGCCCGTGAGTTTTCGCATTCTGCCCAGAATGATTGGCCAGGCACGGCGGGCCGGCTTGGCCGCGGCAGAAGTCGCAGAACAGTCGCTGGCGGCGGTGACGGACAATCCGGTCATGCTGGCGGCCGATGACGCCCACGCGCTTGGCCGCATGATCAGTACCGGGGGATATCACAATCCCCATGCCGTAGCGGCGATGGATGCGGTGACCGCAGGCTATATCAATCTCATCACAATCGCCGAGCGGATTTCAGCCAAGCTATTGGATGGTGCAGTCTCGCTGCTGCCGGATCAGTTGGGATTGGGCGGCACGGCAAATTATCTCGGCTGCCTACCGATGGCTATTACCGGTTACGAGGAGGAAGCCCGGAACTTGAGTGGGGCAACGTTGCTGCCCGGTTCCGAGTCCGGTGGATTCGGCCAGAACGATGTGGCCTCCCCGGTGTTTCTTGCCTGGTCGAAGCAGGAAAAGGCCGGTTCCCTGCTGGAGGCGGCACTTGCCAGCCTGGCGCCGATTGCCCATCGTGCACTTACGATTACGGAACGCCCGATTCCGCCAGCCCTTTCGGCACTTGCGCAGGAAATCGCTCAGATCATTGGCTTCCCCACGTCCGGCAGACGTCTCGGCCCGGTGATTGCGAGGCTGGAAGATCAATTCCGGTTGCGCGTCTATGGCAAAGGGCGGACCCAGTAGCCGGTTGATAGACGCCTATCAGGAATTGACAATTCGCTCGCGCGGGGCTGTCATGGGTCATGGCGAGGGCAACAATCGAGGATGTGGCGCGGCAGGCGGGCGTGAGCGTGGCGACCGTCGACCGGGTGCTCAATGGCCGGGCGGCAGTCCGAGTGCAAACCGTTGAGCGCGTGGAAGGCGCCATCCGCATGCTCAACTACCAGCCGGACCGGCTGGCGGCGCGGCTGGCGCGCGGCAAGGAGTACCGGTTCTGTTTCGTGCTGCCGGAAGGCAACAACAGCTTCATGATCAATCTGGGCGAGGAAGTGCGCGCCGCCGCACTGCGGATGAATCCCGAAAAGGTGACGATCGACATGCGGCTTACCGACGTATTCGAAGCCGAGACCTTGGCGCGGGCTCTTGATCAGATCGGCGACATCTATGACGGGGTGGCCGTCGTGGCGCTCGATCACCCGAGGGTCAAGGAGGCGATCAATGGCCTGAGCGAACGGGGCGTCACAGTCGTTACACTGGTGTCCGACGTTCCAGGCTCAAAGCGGGCGCACTATGTGGGCATCGACAATTCGGCAGCCGGGCGAACGGCGGCAACGCTGATGGGGCGATATCTTGGCAAGCGGCACGGCAAGGTTGGACTGATCGCGGGATCACTCAGCCTGCGCGACCACATTGAACGGCAGTTCGGGTTCGAGCAGGTGATGATGCATGAACACCCAAACCTCACTGTTCTGCCAGTGCGCGAGGCCCGCGACGACTGGCAAAAGGTCGAGGCGGTTGCCGCTCAACTGTTGACGGAGCACCCGGACCTGATTGGCATTTACAATGTGGGCGCCGGCACGCGCGGCATCGTGTCCGCACTCGATGCCGCCGGCCGCCAGAAGACCGTTGTCTACATTGCCCATGAACTGACGGAGCAATCGCGCCGCGCGCTGGTGGATGGCAGCATCGATGCGATCATCAATCAGGATCCGGGGCATGAGGTCAGGAGTGCTATCCGCGTACTGATGGCCAAGGCCGACAATGCTCCCATCGTCGAGGCGATGGAGCGCATACGCATCGACATATTCGTTCGCGACAACCTGCCATAGGACTGATCCATGTATCTTGGGCTCGACATCGGAACCTCATCGGTCAAAGGCGTGCTGATCAACGCAAAACAGGATATCGTTGCAACCGCAACCGCCGGATTGAAAGTATCGCGGCCACGGCCCGGCTGGTCCGAGCAAGCGCCGGAGGACTGGTGGAAAGCCTGCAGCGCAGTGGTCAGGGTCCTCGGCAAGAAGAAGCCGAAGGCGGTGGCGGCGGTGGAAGGCATCGGCCTTTCGGGGCAGCAACATGGCGCCACATTGCTCGACTCGTCCGGCAATGTGCTGCGGCCATGTATTTTGTGGAATGACGCGCGGTCGTTTCAGGAGTGCGCGGATATCGAGGCTCGCGATCCAAGGGCGCGGGCGATCGCCGGCAACATTCCACTGGCGGGCTACACGGCGCCAAAGCTCCTATGGGTCAAGAAAAACGAGCCGCGGATTTTTGACAAGGTCGCAATGGTTCTGCTGCCCAAGGACTATATCCGCTTTCGAATGACGGGTGAGTTCGCATCCGACATGTCGGATTCCTCCGGCACGTTCTGGCTCGATGTGGCCAAGCGGGAGTGGTCGGATATCCTGCTCGAAGCTTCCTGCATGCGCCGGGAGCAAATGCCGAAACTTTATGAAGGAACCGACGCCACGGGCAGGCTGACGGGCGCCGTGGCCAAGTCCTGGGGCATGCCGAAGCGGCCGGTTGTCGCCGGCGGCGGCGGCGATAACGCGGCGTCGGCCTGCGGCATCGGCGCCGTTACCGACAACGAGGCGTTCATATCGATTGGCACCTCGGGCGTGATGTTCGTCTCCAACGCTACATTCCGGCCTAATGCGGCCCGCGCCGTTCATGCCTTTTGTCATGCGGTGCCGGGCACCTGGCATCAGATGGGGGTTATCCTATCGGCGGCGGCAAGCCTCGAATGGCTTTCGGGCGTGCTTGGGACGCCAGCGCCAAAGCTGACGGGAGCACTTGGCAGCAAGCTCAACGGACCATCGGCCTCACTGTTTCTGCCTTATCTCTCGGGCGAGCGCACCCCGGTGGGAGACGCGCAGGTGCGCGGCGTGCTGATGGGCATTGGCCATGAATCGGACCGCAAGGCGATCACCCATGCGGTTCTCGATTCCATCGCCTTTGCATTCCGCGACAGTCTGGAGGCGCTCAAGGGAGCGGGCACCAAAATCGAACGGGTGAAGGCCGTGGGGGGTGGTTCCAAATCGGAGCTATGGCTGAAAATTATCGCGACGGTGCTTGGCGTTCCGGTCGACGTTCCGGCGGCGGGCGATGTGGGCGGCGCATTCGGCGCGGCACGGCTCGGGCTCATCGCGGCGAGCGGCGCATCATTCAGGGACAGTCTGCACGCCACCCAAGATCGCCAAGACGATCAAGCCGGAAGGCAAGGCGGTTACGGCCTATGACGATCACTACCGGCGATATGCGCAGGTCTACCCCGCCATCAAGGAGATTTACCGCTGATGACAACGTTCTATTCGATCAGGGATCCAATCAAATTCGAGGGGAGCGGCGGCGGCAGCGCGCTGGCGTTCCGCTGGTACAATCCGAAACAGATGGTGCTGGGCAAGACGATGGCCGAACATCTGCGCTTTGCCGTGTGCTACTGGCATACGCTGTGCTGGCCCGGCCTTGACCCGTTTGGTGGCGATACGTTCATGCGACCGTGGCATCACAACCCCGATGCAATGGCGGCGGCGCGGAGCAAGGCCGATGTGATGTTCGAAACATTGCGGCTGCTGGGCGCCGACTTCTTCACCTTCCACGATCTGGACATCGCGCCGGAAGGCAACTCGCTGAAGGAGTTCAACGCGAACGTGACGGCGATCGCCAATATCTTCGAAAGCAAGATGGCCAAGACCGGCAAGAGGCTGCTGTGGGGCACCGCCAACATGTTTTCCAACCGGCGTTTCATGGCGGGAGCGGCAACCAATCCGGACCCGGACGTATTCGCCTACTGCGCCGCGCAGGTGAAGCACTGCATGGATGTCACCAAGGGATCTGGGCGGCGAGAATTATGTCATGTGGGGCGGACGCGAGGGTTACGAGACGCTGCTCAATACCAATATCGGCCGCGAGTTGGAGCAGGCCAAGCGCTTTCTGGCGCTGGTCGTCGAGTATAAGCACAAGATCGGCTTCAAGGGACCGATCCTGATCGAGCCGAAGCCGCAGGAGCCGACCAAGCATCAATACGATTATGACGTGGCGACGGTCTATGCCACCATTGCTTCGCTTGGCCTGCAGAAAGACGTGAAAGTCAACATCGAACAGAACCACGCGATCCTTGCCGGCCACACGTTCGAACATGAGATCGCGCTCGCCTCGGCGCTTGGCATTTTCGGGTCGATCGACATCAATCGCGGCGACTATCAATCGGGCTGGGACACCGATCAATTCGCCATGAACATTCCCGAAATGGCGCTCGCCCAATACGAGATCCTGAAGGCCGGCGGATTTAACACGGGGGGGATGAATTTCGATGCCAAGATCAGGCGGCAATCGATCGATCCCGACGATCTTCTTCATGCTCATGTAGCGTCGATGGATGCCTGCGCGCGCGGACTGCTGATCGCGGCGGCGATGATCGAGGACGGCAAACTCGCGAAGGCCGTCGATGAGCGTTATGCGAAATGGAACGAGCCGGGCAATCAGGCGATGCTGGCCGGCAAGGAGAGCCTCGATGCGATCGCCGCACGGGTTGTGAAATCCGGGCTTGAGCCGCAGCCGCGGTCAGGCCGCCAGGAATATCTCGAAAATATCGTCAATTCATACTTCTAGGAGTCTCGCAAATGGCAACCAACATCAAGGGTCCGGCAATCTTCCTGGCGCAGTTTGCAGGCGATGCGGCACCGTTCAACAGCTTCGATGCGATCACCAAGTGGGCGGCATCGCTCGGTTACACGGGAGTGCAGATACCGAGCTGGGACGGCCGCATGATCGATCTCAAGAAGGCGGCGGAGTCGAAGGCCTATTGCGACGAGATCAAGGGGACCGCCCGCAAGAACGGCGTCGAGATCACCGAACTTTCAACCCATTTGCAGGGGCAGTTGGTAGCGGTACATCCGGTTTACGACGAGGCCTTCGATGCCTTTGCGCCGGCGGCGCTCCATGGCAAGCCGAAGGAACGCCGCACCTGGGCCGAGCAGCAAGTCACGTATGCCGCCAAAGCCTCGCGCAATCTCGGTCTTGACGCAAGTGTGTCGTTTCCGGGGGCGCTGTGCTGGCCCTTTCTTTACGGCTGGCCGCCACGTCCGCCCGGATTGATCGACGAGGGATTCGATGAGCTGGCGCGGCGCTGGAAGCCGCTGCTCGACGCTTATGAAGAGCAAGGTGTCGATGTTGGCTTCGAACTCCATCCCGGCGAAGACATTATGGATGGCGTGACTTTCGAGATGTTTCTTGGCCGGCTCAAGAACCACAAACGCTGCATGATCAATTACGATCCCTCGCATTTCGTCCTGCAGCAACTCGATTACCTCGACTTCATCGACATCTACAAGGATCGTATCTGCGCATTTCATGTGAAGGACGCCGAATTCAATCCGACGGGCAAGCAGGGTGTCTATTCCGGATTTCAGAACTGGGTGGACCGGGCCGGGCGCTTCCGCTCGCTGGGCGATGGGCAGGTGGATTTCGGCGCGATCTTCTCCAAGATGGCGGCCAACAACTACAAATCATGGGCGGTTCTCGAATGGGAATGCTGTTTGAAGGATTCCGTACAGGGTGCGGCGGAAGGCGCCCCGTTCATCTCCAACCACATCATCAAAGTGACTGAGAAGTCGTTTGACGACTTCGTCGCCGGATCTGCCGACAAGGCGAAGATCAAACGCATTCTGGGAATTTAAGGAGAAGCACATGTCAATCGAAGGGCGCAGTGATGCCGCGGGCGGCCGCATCCGTCTCGGCATGGTGGGTGGCGGGCAAGGCGCCTTCATCGGCGCAGTGCACCGGCTGGCGGCGCGGATGGACGATCATTATGTATTCGTTGCGGGGGCGCTTTCTTCCGACCCGGCACGAGCCAGAGCTTCCGGTAAGGAACTGGGTCTGGCGGCCGACCGCGTCTACGCAGATTTCCGCGAAATGGCCAAGGCCGAATCCAAACGCGAGGACGGCATCCAGGCAGTTTCGATCGTGACGCCCAATCACATGCATTTCCCGGCGGCGAAGGCCTTCATCGAGGCGGGCATTCATGTGATATGCGACAAGCCTCTGGCGCTCAATCTCAAAGAAGCGCTGGCGCTGGAGAAGCTGCTGGCCAAACACAAAGACGTGGTTTTCGCCCTTACCCACAATTACTCGGGCTATCCGATGATCCGCCAGGCAAAGGCGATGGTTGCGGCCGGAGAACTTGGCCCTATCCGGCTGGTGCACGGCGAATACCCGCAGGACTGGCTGACCAATCCGATCGAGAAACAGGGGCAGAAGCAGGCAGTGTGGCGCACCGATCCCAAGCGATCGGGCGCCGGCGGCTGTATCGGCGATATCGGCACGCATACCTATCAGCTCGCCTGTTTCGTGTCGGGGCTCGCCTGCGACGAGCTTTCCGCCGATTTGAGCAGTTTCGTGAAAGGCCGGCTGCTCGACGACAACGCGCATATCATGCTGCGCTTCAAGGGTGGAGCCAAGGGCATGATCTGGGCCAGCCAAGTGGCGCCCGGCCATGAGAACGGGCTCAAGATTCGGGTTTATGGCACCAAAGGCGGACTCGAATGGGTGCAGGCCGATCCCAACTACCTGTGGTACACACCCTATGGGGAACAAAGGCGGCTGATCACGCGCGGCGGGGCGGGTTCCAACTCTGCCGCGGCGCGGGTGACGCGAGTTCCCCCCGGCCATCCCGAGGGTTATCTCGAAGGCTTTGCCAACATCTATTCGGAGGCCGCGCGCGCAATCAAGGCGAAGCTGGAGGGCAAGAAACCGGACAAGGCCGTGGAGTTCCCCGGAATTGCCGACGGAGTTGCCGGCATGGCCTTCGTCGAGGCCTGCGTGAAATCGTCGGCGAAGAACTCCAGGTGGACGAAAGTCTGATCGATCGAACCCGATTACTTAAGAAGATTATGGCGGCCCAGCTTCTTCACGTCGTTTTCGCCGCATAGCGCCATGGTGATATCGAGTTCCTTGGCGATGATTTCCAGCGCTTTGGTAACACCCGCCTCGCCCATGGCGGCGAGACCGTAGAGGAAGGCGCGGCCGATGTATGTTGCCCTGGCGCCGAGGCAGAGGGCCTTAAGCACATCCTGGCCGGAGCGGATGCCGCCATCGAAATGCACTTCAATCTTGTTGCCCACCGCGTCAACAATGCGGGGCAACATGGCGATCGAAGACGAGGCGCCATCGAGTTGGCGCCCGCCATGATTGGAGACAATGATGGCATCGGCCCCCGTGGCTGCGGCACTGCGCGCATCTTCAGGATCAAGTATGCCCTTGAGGATCAGCTTGCCGCCCCAGCGCTTGCGGATCCACTCGACATCGGCCCAACTGAGTTTGGGATCGAATTGCTCGTTTGTCCACGACGATAGCGATGCAAGATTCTCGACGCCCTTGACGTGGCCGACAATGTTGCGGAAGGTTCGGCGCTTGGTGGCGAGCATTCCCAGGCACCAACGCGGCCGCGTGGCCATGTCGATGAGATTTGCCAGGGTGATTTTGGGCGGCGCCGACAAACCATTGCGGATATCCTTGTGGCGCTGGCCGAGAATCTGCAGATCGAGAGTGAGCACGAGGGCCGAACAGTTGGCCGCCTTGGCGCGGTCGATCAGATTTTCGGCAAAGCCGCGATCGCGCATGACATAGAGTTGAAACCAGAAGGGCTTGCCGGTTGCCTCGGCAACGTCCTCGATGGAACAGATGCTCATGGTCGAAAGCGTGAAGGGAACGCCGGCTTTCAGCGCCGCCTTGGCGCTAAGGATTTCGCCATCGGCATGCTGCATGCCGGTGAGGCCGGTTGGCGCCAGCGCCACGGGCAAGGCGACCGGCAGGCCGACCATTTTGGTTGCCAGAGACCGGTTTGAAATGTCGACGGCGACGCGCTGGCGCAGACCGATCTTCCCGAAGTCCGCCTCATTGGCGCGGTAGGTTCCTTCGGTGTAGGCGCCGGAATCGGCATATTCGTAAAACATCCTGGGCACGCGGCGCTTGGCCAACGCCTGTAGGTCCTTGATTTCCAGTATCTGATTCATCGCCGTCACCAACCCATCCGAACCCGCGCGGCATAAACACTAGAATAGCTTAAGTCCACATAGAATCAGAAATACTTCAACCGCCTTGTCACTGGCGGGGGTCAAGGCTCGAGTTGGATTCCCGCACAGCCGAGTTGACGGAATGTGATGAGTGCGGGTCGAATGCCGCCAATCGGAGGCATCCAAGAGCCTGCCATAGATATGCCGGCGACTGGTTGGCCGCCGGCACATCGGATTGGAAGCAGCCCCGTGCTAGGACTTGATGACGCCGGATTGCTTGGCGGCGTGGCTGGCGATGTAATCCATCAGCGGCGGCGAGAGGCAATCATAGGGTTGCAGTCCCACTTTTTTCAACCGCGCGCGAATCGCAGGCATCTGGGCTGTGTCGGTGCCGGTTTCAATAACCGACGACACGAAGGCCGCGAATTCGGGCGGTGACCAGCCCTTTTCCTTCGACAACTCGGTGTGAACGAAATCGAGGCCGTAAAGTGGGTGCTTGGTGTTCTCGATGCGGCCATACATGTGGGTGCCGCAGGCGGTGCAGGCATAACGCTGAATGGTGGCCTTGGGATCGACGATCTGCAACTTGTGACCGTTGCCGGTGACACTCAGGTTGTCGCGGCCGGTCACGGCAACGATCGAGAAAATGGCGCCCTTGGGTTTCCAGCACTTGCTGCAGCCGCAGGCGTGATTGTGGGCGGTCTGGCCCTTGATCGTAATGGTCACGGGATCGGTGGCGCATTTGCAATTGAGGGTGCCACCGGCAAAATTCTTCTTGGCACTGCCAAGCTTGCCTTTGTCGATGAGGGGATGCAGCGCAATAGGTTTTGCCTTTGCTTTTGCCTTGGGTCTTGCGGTCTTCTTCGCTTTCTTTGCCATTCGGCCGTCCTCCTGTTGGTTCAGTTTTTAGTAAACAACAACGCTGCGAATCGACTTGCCCGCGTGCATGAGGTCGAAGGCATCGTTGATCTTCTCAAGCGGCATGGTGTGGGTGATCATCGGATCAATTTCAATCTTGCCGTTCATATACCAGTCGACAATTTTGGGGACATCGGTGCGGCCCCTGGCGCCGCCAAAGGCGGTGCCCCGCCATGAGCGGCCGGTCACCAGCTGGAAGGGCCGTGTGGCAATTTCCTGCCCGGCCCCCGCCACGCCGATGATAATCGACTGGCCCCAGCCCTTGTGACAGGCTTCCAGGGCTATGCGCATGACCTTGACATTGCCAATGCACTCAAAGGTGTAGTCGGCGCCGCCGCCGGTCAGCTCGACCAGATGGGCGACAAGATCGTCCTTCACACCGCTGGGATTGACGAAGTGAGTCATGCCAAAGCGGCGGCCCCAGGCCTCGCGCTCGGGATTCAGGTCGACGCCGACGATCATTTTGGCGCTGGCGAGACGCAAGCCCTGGATCACATTGAGGCCGATGCCGCCCAGGCCAAAAACGATGCAATTCGTGCCGGTTTCCACCTTGGCGGTGTTGATGACGGCGCCTACGCCGGTGGTGACGCCGCAGCCGATGTAGCAAATCTTGTCGAACGGCGCATCGGCACGGACTTTGGCGAGGGCGATTTCCGGCATGATCGTGTAGTTCGAAAATGTGGAACAGCCCATGTAGTGGTGGACCATTTTGCCTTTGTAGGAGAACCGGCTGGTGCCATCGGGCATCAGGCCTTTGCCCTGGGTCACACGGATCCTCTGGCAGAGGTTGGTCTTGGGATTGAGGCAGTACTCGCACTCCCGGCACTCCGGCGTGTAAAGTGGGATTACGTGATCACCCGGCTTGAGCGAGTTGACGCCGTTCCCCACCTCGCGAACGATGCCGGCACCCTCGTGACCCATTATTGCCGGAAACAGGCCTTCCGGATCGGCGCCCGAAATGGTGAATTCATCGGTGTGGCAGATGCCGGTCGCCTTGATTTCGACCAGAACCTCACCCTCCTTCGGGCCCTCCAGGTCGACTTCAACGATTTCGAGGGGCTTTGCCTTCTCAAAGGCAACGGCGGCGCGGGACTTCATTGGTACCTCTTGGCATCAGGACGGCGAAAGCCGGAGCGTTGCTAGAAAATCCGCTTGAGACGATAGGATTACGCTCATGCGGTGTAAAGACCCTTCGAACGGCTGGAGACGGCGACTTGCCTCGCAACGGCCATCGCAATAGAGCTTGGCGAGCCGCAAACACGAGTTTGACGACGGACACATGCTGAACAATCCCCGGTCGCACGGATTATGGGAGCTGACCGCTGCCCCGGCCCCGGCGACCCAGCCTCTGGAGGCCCGCATCAAGGCCAATGTGACGGTGGTGGGAGGCGGGTTTACGGGACTATCAACGGCGCTGCACCTTGCGGAGGCGGGAGCTCAGGTTGCGGTTGTCGAAGCGGCCGAGATCGGCTTCGGGGCGTCGGGACGGAATGTCGGTCTGGTGAATGCCGGTATGTGGGTGATGCCCGAAGATCTCAAGAGCAGTCTTGACGGCGATTACGGCGAGCGGCTGCTCAATCTGCTCGGCAATGGACCGGCTTCGGTCTGGGAACTGATTGAAAAACACCGGATTGATTGTGAACCGGTCAGGAATGGTACGCTGCACTGCGGCGTGGGGCGCCAAGGACTGGCTGAGATCGAAGAGCGGGCGCGGCAATGGTCGGCGCGCGGTGCGCCGGTGCGACTGCTCGATGCGAATGAAACGGCGGCGCGGACCGGCACATCGGCCTATGCCGGCTCCTTGCTCGATATGCGGGCCGGCACGATACAGCCGCTCAGCTATGTTCGCGGACTTGCCCGGGCTGCGCTTTCGGCGGGTGCTGCCATCTTCACTGGCAGTGCCGTGACCGGAGTTGAGGGCAGCGCCAGCAAGTGGCTGGTGCGGACCCCACGCGGCATGATCGAATCCGAATGGGTGGTGGTGGCGACCGATGCCTACACCAACGGACCCTGGCCGGAAATCCGCCGCGAGCAGGTGCTTCTCCCCTATTTCAACTTCGCCACCCGGCCGCTGGGCGACAATCTGAGGAAATCCATTCTTCCCGGCCGCGAGGGGTGTTGGGACACCAGGGAAGTTCTCAGCTCCTTCAGGTTCGACCGGGGGGGCCGGCTGATATTTGGCAGCGTGGGGGCATTGCGCAATACCGGATACTCGATTCACCGGGCCTGGTCGTTGCGGGCGCTCCACAAGCTGTTCCCGCACATTGGCGAGGTAGAGTTCGAGGCGGAATGGTATGGCATGATCGGCATGACCGACAACCACCTGCCGAAGCTTCATGTGTTTGCGCCAAACGTCATCGGCGTCAGCGGCTACAATGGCCGGGGGATTTCGCCCGGAACGGTGTTTGGCCGGGTCGTTGGCGGAACACATACTCGGGCGAACGGCGGTCAGCGAATTGCCGTTGCCGGTCACGGCGCCCGCGGATGCCAGTTTCCGCACGCTCAAGGAAATGTATTATGAGATCGGGGCACAGGCCGCGCACCTTGTCGATGCAAGGTTTTGACGGCTGCTCTTGGAGATTTGCCGGGCGATGACCGATAAGAGGGAAACACATTACAGGCCGGGCGAAGCGGCGCTGCTGTTTGTCGATGTGCAAAAGCTGTACTGCATTCCGGGGATCGATCCCGGACACCCGGAGCTTGACGCCAATCACTATTTCCACCGGCAGCTGAGTACTGTCGTCATTCCCAACCAGATGCGGCTGCTGCACTCGGCACGGGCGAGCGGAATTCAGGTGATGCACACGATCATCGAAGCGCTTACCGAGGATTGCCGGGACGTTTCGCTGGATCACAAGCTCTCGGACATCATGATCCCCAAGGGGCATCCGCTGGCGCAGCCGATCGATGAACTCCGGCCGATCGCCAACGAGATCATTCTGCCCAAAACGTCTTCAGGCGTGTTCAATTCGACCAATATCGATTATGTGCTGCGCAATCTGGGAATCCGGCAGCTCATCGTCGCGGGCGTGGTGACCGACCAATGCGTCGACATGGCGGTGCGCGACGCGGCCGATCGCGGCTATCTGGTTACGATGGTCAAGGATGCCTGCGCCACCTACAGCCAGGAGCGCCATGACGCGGCACTTCGCGCCTTTGGCGGGTATTGCTGGGTAACGGATTGCGATACGGTGGTGGCACGGCTTGACGCGGCGGGGTCTCGCGCCGCATGACGCCGCAGCAAGCAACGCTCGAACCGCTGATTACCTACGTCATCACCGACTATGCCGGCATCACCCGTGGCCGCTCAATTGCCGCTTCGCGCTATGAAAAAGGGCCAGACCGGACACTTGGGCTGGGTTCCGGCGAACATGTCGCTCACACCGTTCGATCTGATCGCCGATCCAAACCCATGGGGTTCACGTGGCGACTTGCGGCTTCTCCCAGACAAGGCGGCACGCTACCGGCTGCGGCCGGAAGGCTCGGCCAGCGATCTCGACATGGTGATGTGCGACATTGCCGAACTTGATGGGACGCCGTGGGTCTGTTGTCCCCGAAGTTTCTTGAAGGCGGCACTCGGCGATCTTGAGCGAGAGGCAGGGGTTACACTGCAGGCGGCGTTCGAACATGAATTCCAAATTCTCGATGCGGGCTGGCCGGCCGCTCCGGCATTTTCGCTTCAGGCGCAGCGCCGGGCGGATCCGTTTGGAGCAGCTCTCATGGCCGGGCTCGCTGCGGCCGGTGTCGAGCCGGAAGTGTTTGTCGCGGAATATGGCAAGGATCAATTCGAAGTTACCGTGGCGCCGAGCGGCGGCCTGGTTGCGGCCGATCGCGCGGTGGTGGTGCGCGAGGCCGTCCGCGAACTTGTCCGCAACAGGGGTTGGAAATGTTCATTCGCTCCCAAAACGGCGACCGACGGGGTTGGCAACGGCGTGCATATCCACTTCTCATTTCGCGACCGGAACGGAAAGCCCGTTTCCTATGACGAGCAATCTCCCGGGCGGGTGTCGGCGCTGGCGGGTTCCTTCGTCGCTGGCATCATGCGTCACTTGCCGGCCCTGATTGCGTTTTCGGCTCCGAGCCCAATCTCCTATCTCAGGCTCCAACCCCATCACTGGAGTTCCAGCTATACTTGGTTCGGCGACCAGGACCGCGAAGCGAGCGTGCGGATATGTCCGATCAGCCGGATAGGCGGCAGCGACCCTGCACAAGGGTTCAACATCGAATACAGACCGGCGGATGCTACGGCTTGCCCCCACCTTGTCCTGGGCGTCATGGTGCGGGCCGGACTTGAGGGATTGCGGGCGAAACTGCCGCCGCCTCCGCTGTTTTCAGGAGACCCGGCCAGCCTTAGCAACGATGAGCGGATCGCCAAGGGTCTCCAGCGGCTGCCGGCATGTCGCTTGATGACGCCTTGACGGCGATGCTCGCGGACAGCGTGGTGACATCATGGTTCGATCCCCGGGCGATCGAGACCTATGTTGGGTATGAAGCGCAAGGAAATCGAGCTCGCCGGCGACAAGCTGGATGATGCGCTGTGCCGCCGCTATGCGGAAATATATTGAATGAATTCCGGCCGCGACCTTGCGCCGCCTGCTTATCGGGTTGTGAATGAGGGAGGCAAGTCGGCTTTCGTTCTGGTTTGCGAACATGCATCGCGCTTCATTCCTGAACATTACGTTGGCCTTGGCCTGTCATCCGCCGATCTCGAGCGGCATATTGCTTGGGATATCGGTGCTGAGCGTGTCGCCGTGGAGTTGAGCAGGCTGCTCGATGCCCAGCTCATTCTCGCGAACTATTCACGACTGATCATCGACCTCAACCGGCCACTCGATAGCGCCACATCAATCCCTGAAGTCAGCGAAACGACCCGGATTCCGGGGAATAGCGGAATAAGCCTGGACGAGCGGAGGCATCGGGCCTCGGAATATTTCACGCCATTTCACCAGCGGCTCACGCAGCTGCTTGATGCTCGCGAGGCGGCAGAAAAGGCCTTCAGTGATCGTCGGCGTGCACAGTTTTACTCCCTCGTTCAAAGGCGTATCGCGGCCGTGGCATGCCGGGAGTTCTGTTTCGCCGGTCAAAGGCATTCGGCAGTTGGTTGGCAGCCAGGCTCGGCGGCAGTGCCGCAAACATCGCCGAGAATGAGCCGTACCGGATTGAAGACGACGGCGATTACACGGTTCCCGTTCACGGAGAAGCGCGTGGGCTGGACGCGGTCTTGGTGGAGATAAGGCAGGATCTGATTGCTGAGGATAGCGGAGCAAAGGCCTGGGCAACCCGGCTTGCCGATGCGCTGCGGGATTGGCGCTTAGAGCAGATCTAATCGCGCCAGAGCCATTGCGGGTCGGGTGACGGGAGGGGGATTGCGGAGATCAGAGCCCGGGTGAATTCCGATTTGGGCGCCCGGAAGACATCGGCGGTTGCGCCCTCCTCGATAATCTCGCCGCCGCGCATGATGACGACGCGCTCGCACAGGTGGCGGATTACCGAGAGATCGTGACTTATGAACGCGAGGGTCAATTTGAATTGATCCTTCAACCCTCGCAAGAGGTCGAGCACCTGCGCCTGGGTGGAGGCATCAAGCCCGGAGACTATTTCATCCGCGACAATGAACTCCGGATTGACGGAAATGGCGCGGGCAATTCCCACTCGCTGGCGCTGGCCACCGGAGATTTGATGGGGATAGCGGTGCATCACCGATGACGGCAGGCCGACGCGGTCAAGAAGCCCGGCAATCGCGGCACTACCGCTGTCCAAGCCATGGAGGCGCAATGGCGTTGCGAGAATTGCAGCGATGGTCCGGCGGGGATTAAGCGAGGATTGCGGGTCCTGGAAAATAATCTGCATGCGGCGGCGAAGCGGTTTCATTTGGACTTGGTTCGCCCGGGTGATGTCGGCACCATCAAAGCGAAGTTCGCCAGTACTTGGCTGATAGAGTCGCAGCAGCGTGCGGCCTAGCGATGTCTTGCCTGAACCGGACTCGCCCACGATACCCAGCGTTTCGCCACGATCGATGGCAAGATTGATATTGCGGAGGATGGACAGTGTCCTGCGCCTTCCTAACAGGACACGATGCCCCATGTCGGGCACATCAAGGCAGAGGTTGCGGGTTTCGACCAGCGTCATCCCGCCAACTCCCGACGAAGGGCTGCAATGACATCCTCGGGAACCGGACGAAGACTTTGATCGGGCCGATCATAGCGCGGACTGGCTGCGAGCAGCGCTCGGGTATAGGGGTGACTGGGAGTCGCAAGCACGCTGGCGGTTGGACCTTGTTCAAGAACTTTGCCACCATAAAGCACGGTCATCTTGTCGCAAATCTGCGCCACGACACCGAGGTCGTGAGTCACGAATATCAGCGTCGTCTGATGTTCCATCTGCAGTTGCCTGATGAGGCGAAGCACCTGCTTTTGAACTGTCACGTCAAGGGCGGTGGTCGGCTCGTCGGCGATGATGAGTTGGGGATTGAGTGAGAATGCCTGGGCAATGAGCACCCTTTGGCGCATGCCACCCGAGAGTTCATGGGGGTATCGCCGGAGCACCAACTGCGGATCGCGAATGTGGACGTCGCCTAATAGCTCGGCCGCCCTGGCAAGCGCCGCCGATCGCCCAAGGCCGGCGCGAAGCCGGAGGCCGTCGGTGAGTTGGTCACCGATGCGCCGCGAGGGGTTTAGCGAAGTCTGGGGGTCTTGTGGAATGAGCGCAATCCGCACACCAAGCAAATTGTTCCGCGCACGCCTGTCGAGGTTCAGCAAGCTGACCCCGTCAAAGATGATCTCGCCCGATGTGACCCTGATGGCAGGCGGTAATATGTCGAGAATGGCTTTGGCAACCGAAGTCTTGCCGGCGCCGCTTTCGCCCACCAGGGCCATGACTTCGCCCTGCTCGACGGTCAACGAGACGTTTCGCAGAATGGGCACCGTGCCCGCAACGGCGGAAAGCCTTCGGATTTCGAGCAAGGCGCTCATCTCTTCAACATCGGATCGAGCCATTGGCGCAAACCGTCACCCAGCTGATTGAAGGCCAGCACGGTGAGAAACAGCGTGACGAGCGGAAATACCAGCACCCACCAGGCCTGATAGATAATCTGCCGCCCTTCGGCGATCATGCCGCCCCAGGTCGGCGTATCGGAGGACACCGACAGGCCGACGAAAGACAGGATTGCTTCGACAATCACGGCAATGCCCATTTCGAGGGACAACAGCACCAAGATTACCGGTGCAACGTTTGGCAGAATTTCCCGGCAGAGGATGGCAAAGCGGCTCATGCCAAGAGCGGTGGCGGCTTCGACATATTCCAACCGGGACTGCTGCTGGGTTTCGGCACGGACAACTCTGGCAAAGCGCGTCCAATCGATGACCACGATGGCGGCAATAACGGAGTGAAGTCCGGAGCCGAGGACAGCCACGAGAAGGATGGACAGCAGCACCGGCGGAAACGCCATCCAGATATCGATCAGGCGCGATACGGCAGTGTCCCACCAGCCGCCGAGATAACCAGCCGCCAGGCCCATGATGGTTCCCAAGATGCCGGCAAGAATGCTGGCGGCGAAGGCCACGGTCATGGCGATGCGGCTGGCATAGATCAGACGTGATAGGATATCGCGACCGAGGCTGTCGGTGCCAAGCAGGTAACCCGGCTCTTGGAGCGGCGGGACCGTCGTCAGCAAAAGATCCTGCGCCAAGGGGTCCTCTGGCGCTATGAACCGGGCCAGGATGGCCAACAGCAAGAGCAGCAGGATGAAACCACCGCCCAAGATAATGCGGAGGTCCCTAGGCATGGCGAAGCCGGGGGTTCAGCCAGGTGGATAGTCCGTCAACGGTCAGGTTCACCAGAATGAAGATGATGCCGAAGACGATGACCAGCCCCTGGATAAGCGGCAGGTCGCGATTGATGACGGCATCAATGGCGAGATTTCCCACACCGGGATAGGAGAAAATCTTCTCGGTAATCACCGTACCGCCGATAAGAAAGGTGAATTGGACACCGGTGAGAGCGAGGGCCGGAACCGCCGCATTGCGAAGGGCTTCCTGCAGCAAAATGCGAATATTGCTCAGTCCCTTGATGCGCGCGAGGACGATATAGTCCTGAACCATCACATCAAGAAGGGTGTTTTTCAGGACGCGCCCGATGACGGCGGCGAGTGGTATGCCCATGGTCAGAGCCGGCATGATCATATGGCGGAGCACTTCGGCAACAAAGGTGAAACGGCCGCGGAGCAAGCCTTCAATGAGATAGAACTGGGTTGCGAGTTCCGCGCTCTGTGACGGATCGCTGCGGCCGGAAACCGGGAGTATCGGCAGGATCACGCCAAGAACGAGAACGAAGGTCAGTCCCCAGATGAAGTCCGGCACGGCCAGCAGAAGGCCATTGCCGTTGTCGATCAGGCGCTCCAACCAGGTGCCGCGCCAGGCGGTGGAGACAAGGGCAATGGACGTGCCCAGAGCCACCGCGATCAGGAGAGAGAGGCAGGCCAATTCGAGTGTCGCCGGGAGACGCTCGAGAACAACCGTCATGACATTCTGCTTCAGCGAGATTGACGTGCCAAAATCGCCGTGGGCGACTTGGCCGAACCACACGCCGAATTGCTGCCAGATTGGAAGGTCAAGCCCGTAGCGGGCACGCAAGGCAAGCACATCGGATTCGGACGCGCCCGGTGCGATCATCATGGCAATGGGGTCGCCGGGTACAACCCGGACCAGGACGAAGACGATGACAGTGACACCAAGGAGCGTTACTGCCGCCGAGCCGATCCGGGCTAGCAAAGATCGCAGCAACATTTGATCGACATCTCCCCGGCACCCGCCGGGGAGACTATAGTCAGGCCTTGGTCATCTGGAAAGGCTCGGGCGAGCCGGCCACATTGGGAACAACCTTTATCGAAGACTTATAGAGGATGGGCTGCTGGTACTGAATGAGGGGAATGACGTAGCCTTGCTCGGCAATGTGTTTGTCGACAGCTTTCCAGCCGGCGATGCGCTTGGCTTCATCGGCTTCGCCCCATAGCGGACCGATCATTCCATCGAGGTCATCGGTGTTCCACACCGAGTGCGGCGAGGGGCCGAACATAGCGAAGCCGGTCGAGGTGGTCGGATCGCCGATCGCATTGCCCCAATTGTAGAAGGCTGCCGGCGCCAGAGTGTCGGCAGCGCGAAGCTCGTAGTGCTTGGCAATCTCGTAGACTTCGATTTCGGCTTCGATGCCGACCTTGCGCCACATGCCAACAATGGCCTGGACCATTTCGTAGTCCTTGGGCTTCAGGCCGCGGGTTGTTTGAATCTTGAATTTGGCGGGATTGTCAGTGCTGAACCCCGAGGCCTTCAGCAGCTCGGTGGCCTTTTCCGGGTCATAGCCCACCATAATCGACGCATCGTAGGCAGCGTATTGCGGGGCCTCGAGCGTGTCTATCGGGGTCGCGTAGCCGTGCAGCAGCTTGTCGACAATCGCCTTCTTGTCGATGGCGTGGTGAGCAGCAAGACGAACGTTCTTGTCGTTCATGACGTCGACGTTGTTCAAAAAAATCATGCCGATGTCGGATATCGGAGTTGCCACGCCGGCCAGGCCGTCCTTGGATTTCAGGCGATCGAACTCCTCAAACGGGACATCCATGGTCACATCGGAAGAGCCCGACTCGATTTCCGCCACGCGGCTGGTGGCGTCGGTCACAAACTTGTAGACAACCGTATCGAATGCCGGCTTGCCGCCCCAATAATTCGGATTGGCCTTGAGGCGGACGAAGGCGTTGCGCTCGAATTGATCCACCATGTAGGGCCCGGTACCGATGGGTTTCGCCTCGAAGCCCTCGGCGCCCACTTTCTCATAATAGGCCTTGGGCATGACATAGCCGGTGAGGAAGGCCATCCATTTGAACAGGGTTGGTTCAAAGGCGAGAACGTCGGCGGTAATCTTGTTGCCATCAACCTTGAAGTTGCCGATCTTGGACCAGATGAACTGAATGGGATTGCCGCTCTCGGCCTTGCCGGCCCGTTCCAGAGACCAGACGACGTCTTGAGGCGTAAATGCCGAACCGTCATGCCAGATCACACCCTCACGGACGCTCATCCAGACCTGCTTCTTGTCGTCGGACCAGCCCCATTCGGTGAGCAGGCCAGGCTGGAATTCGAGGGTTGGCTTTTGGCCGACAAACTGATCGAACACCGAGCGGTAGATTGACTGAATTGTCGGATTGACGGCCGAGAGGCCCGTCGTCGGGTCCCAGGACGGCAAGTTCACATTATACGCGATCGTCAATGTGCCGCCGTCGGCCCATGCTGTTCCTGTCTCCGAAATTCCCGCCAGCAAGACACCGGCGGCACCCGCCTTCAACACTTGCCGTCTCGACCAATTGAACATGAATTTCTCCCCTTGTTGACGACCGGCAGTCATCGGTTTTTCCGCCGTCATCAAAAGCTTAAATCCTAAAATATTCAAGTGCATTTTTTGTGCGGCGGGGCGGTTGCATGAATGGCGGCGCGCACAGCACCTGGCGGCCCATCGGAATGTGCTTTTTGGCGGGAAATTGGCTTCACGAGACCGTTAGCCAGGGTCATACAAGCCGGAACCATTGACACGGTGTCACGGCATTCATATGATTTTGCAAATATAATTAACTAATTTGTCGGGGACGACGAAGCTTATGGCCGAACGTTCTTTTGCTCGCGAAGTCGAGAGATCTCAAACTTGGGGATGGCGAGGAATTCCGCGGGGAAGGAATCCTGGCGATCACCAAAGCCCTGCTGCAGTCGGGTGTGAGTTATGTAGGGGGCTATCAGGGCGCGCCGATATCTCACCTGATGGATGTGCTGGCCGATGCATCCGGCTACATGGAAGAGTTGGGCGTGCACTTCGAGACATCGGCCTCGGAAGCGGCGGCGGCGGCCATGCTGTCGGCCTCGGTCATGTATCCCGTCCGCGGCGCGGTTACCTGGAAATCGACGGCGGGCACCAATGTCGCCAGCGATGCGCTCTCCAACCTTGCATCTTCCGGAGTGAACGGCGGGGCCGTCATCATCATCGGCGAAGACTATGGTGAAGGCTCGTCGATCATGCAGGAGCGCAGCCATGCGTTCGCGATGAAATCGCAGATCTGGCTTGCCGATCCGCGTCCCGATCTACCGACCATGGTGAACATCGTGGAGCGCAGCTTCGAGCTGTCGGAGGCTTCCAATACGCCGGTGATGGTCGAAGTCCGCATCCGCTCATGCCATGTCCACGGCCGGTTCATGGCCAAGGATAACCGGCGGCCTTCATACACTTTGAAAGATGCGCTGGAGAATCCGGTCCGCGACGTCAACCGCATCGTGCTGCCACCGGCATCCTTCCTGCACGAAATGCACAAGATCGAAAAGCGCTGGCCGGCGGCGGTTGACTTTATCAAGACTCACAAGCTGAACGAGTTCTTTGGGCCAAAGAGCGGCGATGCCGGCATCATCTTGCAGGGCGGGATGTATAATGGCGTCATCCGCGGACTGCAGCAATTAGGATTGGCGGATGCCTACGGGGCGAGCAAGATTCCGCTCTATGTGCTGAATTTCACTTATCCGCTTGTCGACGATGAGCTGATTGGCTTCTGCGCGGGCAAGTCCGCTGTCCTGATCGTCGAGGAAGGCCAGCCGGAATTCATCGAGCAGGCGGTCAACACAGTTCTGCGGCGGCATGACATCCAGGCCAAAATTCATGGCAAGGGCGTGTTTCCACAAGGCCGGGGAATATGTGGCGCAGGTCATGCAGAAAGGACTGGTTGACTTTCTTGAGATGGCGGCACCGCGCCTGCTGGGCAATCGACCGCCGGTTCCGGATCCTTCCGAGCTGCTGCAGAACCCAAAGATCAAGGACTTGGCCGGAGCCGTTCCGATGCGGCCGCCAGGATTCTGCATCGGCTGTCCGGAGCGGCCGATTTTTGCCGCCTTCAAGATGGTCGAGAAGGAGCTTGGCGTCCATCATGTGTCGGCCGACATTGGCTGCCATTTGTTCTCGATCCTTCCGCCATTCAACATTGGCGCCTCGACGATGGGATACGGGCTTGGTCCGGCCGCCGCCTCGGCTTTCAACGTCAAGGCCGACAAGCGGGTGGTGTCGGTCATCGGCGATGGCGGCTTCTGGCATAATGGTTTGGCGACATCGGTGGGCAATGCGGTGTTCAACAAGCAGGACGGGGTCATCCTGGTTGTCGACAATTTCTATTCGGCGGCCACCGGCGGCCAGGACATCATGTCGTCGCGGGCGGCAAACCCCAAACGCCTCACCAACAACACGATCGTCGCCGCGGTCAAGGGAATTGGCGCGAAATGGGTGCGCCAAATCGACCGCACATACGATGTCGCGAAAATGCGCGACACGCTGCGCGAGGCGCTGACGACGCCGGAGGCGGGGCCGAAGATCATTGTCGCTTCTTCCGAGTGCATGCTCAACAAGCAAAGACGCACCAAGCCGCAAGTCGAGCTTGCGCTGCAACAGGGCAAGCGCGTCGTCAAGGAGCGCTTCGGTATCGACGAGGACATTTGCACCGGCGATCATGCCTGCATCAGGCTGTCGGGGTGCCCATCGCTATCGGTCAAGGAAACCAGCGATCCACTCAAGGACGATCCGGTGGCCAGCATCGATCAGTCTTGCGTGGGGTGCGGGAACTGCGGAGAGGTTGCCGACGCTGCAATTCTGTGCCCTTCCTTCTACCGCGCCGATGTCATTCACAATCCCACCTGGTGGGATAGGTTCCGGACCAGGTTTCGAACCTCCATCATTACCTGGCTGCAGCAACGGCGCGAGCGGCGCCGGGTGTCGTTTGCCACAATGCCGCACTGATGGTCCGGACGATCGCGAACAAGCCGCTGAGCATCGCCATTCTTGCAATGGGCGGGCAAGGCGGAGGCGTATTGGCGGACTGGATCGTCGTTGCCGCCGAAGCGAGCGGCTGGCAGGCACAATCGACGTCGGTTCCAGGAGTGGCGCAACGCACCGGCGCCACCCTCTACTACATCGAGATGATGCCCGAGAAGAACGGCAAAGTGCCAGTCTTTGCACTGATGCCAACGCCGGGAGACGTCGATATCGTCATTGCGGCGGAATTGATGGAAGCAGGCCGTGCAATCCTGCGGGGGCTCGTTTCGCCCAAGAGAACCCTGCTGATCACCTCGACCCACCGCGCCTACGCGGTGTCGGAAAAGGAGAAGCCGGGTTTTGGCATCGGCGATCCGCGCTCGGTGGACGTAGCCAGCGGAATTACCGCCCGGAAGGTGATCGCCTTCGACATGGAAAGTCTGGCAAAGGCCAGCGGCACCAACATATCGGCGCCGTTGCTTGGAGCGCTGGCCGGCTCCCGGGCTCTGCCCTTTGGACGCGGCGCATTCGAGTGGGCGATCACGGCCGGCAGCCGGGATAGTGCAAATTCGCTGAAAGGTTTTAGCGAGGGATTGGCGCGCGCCGGCAAGAACGAACTTGGCGATGTCCTCAAGCAACCGCCAAAAGTGTTTCAAAGCCTGCCGATCGATGCGGCATATCCCGAGCTCAACGAGCTTCTTGACCGTATCCAAAAGTTTCCAGCACCGCTTCATGTCATGATCTTCGCGGGCACAAAGCGGGTCGTCGACTTTCAGGACGTAAAGTATGGCCAGGAATATTTGGCGCGGCTCGAGCGGCTCCTAACGGCGGACCGGGAAGCCGGTGGCGAAACCAAGGGCTATGAATTCACCCGTTCGGTTGCGAAATACCTGGCAACCGCCATGGCCTATGACGATGTCATCGGAGTAGCCGATGCCAAGACACGGCTTTCCCGGTTCAAGCGCATAAGAAGCGAAATGGCGGCAAACACCGCTACGCCGATTTATCTCACCGAGTTCATGCATCCGCGCGCCGAGGAGTTGATCGGCCTTCTACCTGCATGGCTGGGACGCTTCGTGGCGCGCCGTCCCCGCCTGGTTAGACTTATCGATAGGCTGTTCAATCGCGGGCGGCGGATTGAAACCACAAAGCTTCGCGGCTTCCTGCATCTCTATTTCCTGGCGGGCCTGCGGCCCTATCGGCGCAGGCTGTTTCGGCACAGCAGTGAAATGAAACAGGTGGAAGACTGGCTGGCACAGGCGGTCGATGCGCTTGCGACGAACTATGGGCTGGCGGTCGGCCTCATCGCGGCGCGACGGCTTGTCAAAGGGTATTCAGACACACACAACCGGGGCACCTCCAAATTCCACCGCGTGCTTTCGGCGGCACTGCTCCTTGCGCCGCGAACGGACGCGGGGGAATGGATGTCACGGCTCATCAAGGCCGCCCTGCAGGACGAAGACGGCAAGGCCCTGGACGGCGTGCTGGAAACAATCGGCACTCTCTAATCGCCGTTGCCAAGGCGAATGTTGCGCAGAACCTTGTGCAACGTGCTGACGAGTTCGGAGAATTCCTTTTCGCCGATGTCTTTGAACATGGCCTGATAACGGGCGAACATCACCGGCCAGAATTCGGCGAAGGCGCCTCGGCCCAAAGACGTGATTTCAACTTCCCTCACCCTCATATCGAGCGGACGCTGGCGGCGGCGGACGAAATTCCGCTGCTCAAGGATGTCGAGTGTCCGGCTCATGGTCGACTGCTCGGTGACGGTGAGGGTGGACAGCTCATTGATTGTCAGCCCGGAATTGATGCTGAGCACGGCGAGAACCCGCATCTGCGGCGTGGTCAAATCGAAGCCCCGCAATTCACCGGCGAGATCGGCGTTCCAGCTGGCGGCGATGCGATTCAACAAATAGGGCACAAAATGATTGAGGCCGATCTCGGCCAGCGACGGGGTAGAATCATCGGAGCTTGCCTCACGGTGGAGAACCCCGGTCAGAAATTTGTTTTCGTCGTTGACCATCGGCAAGTGCCTAGCTGAGTGACTTGGCAAGAAGATAACCCGAGCCGCCGCCTAGACCGGGTCCCGGATGAGTAGATGCTCCGATGTGATAAAGGCGATTTATCGACGTCCGGTGGTTGATTGACGATTTGAACGGCCTCCAGAGGAAAAACTGGTCGATTCCGCAGTAGCCGCCATAGGGGTCACCGCCCACGAGGTTGACATTCATGGCCTCGAGATCGGCCGGGGAATAGCAACGCCGGGCAATCACTGATTTTCGAAAGCCCGCGATGTGGTGCGCTAAAACCAGCTCGACGCGATCGGCATAGATTTCGCGTGTTGCTTGGTTCCATCTTCCGCCAGGGGGCGCGGCAATGATGCCGGCGGCATCGCCCTTGATTACCCGCGGCATTTCGGGGAGTTGCAGCCAGAGGATGGCCATTCCTTCCGGCGCTCTTGATGGATCGAAGCCCGTGGGCTGGCCGACACAGACGGTCGGCCCGGCTGGAAGCATGCCGCGCTCGGCTTCATTTGCGGCCTTTGAAACGCCGTCGAGACCAGGCGACAAATGAAGAAGCGCCACTTTGCCGAGTTCCGGGTTTTTCCATCGTGGAGGAGTTTTCAAGGCATAGTGGATCTGCATATTTGCCTTGCCATGGCGAAAGGCACGCGAGCGCTCCCGGTCGGGATCCGAGGCCGCATGGCTGGCCAGCAGCCGGCCATAGAGTTGCGACGGCGTGGTGGAGCAGATGACCCCCTCGCCTGCCGCAATCTTTTCACCGGACGCAAGCATGACACCGGTTGCGCGATTGGCTTCATCGACAATGATCTCAGCCACGTCGGCGCCGGTGCGAATGGCGCCGCCGTGGTCGCCGATGAGCCGTTCAAACGCCCTCAGGATGTTTTCAGCGCCACCTTTGACGATCGGCGCGCCTGCCGCTTCCAGCGCGAAGGCAATCACCTTGGCCATCTGACCCGAATAGGCCGACTCTGGGCCAAGACCGGTATGCAGCACCCACGGCGCCAGCAGGGCGTGAAAGAGAGGAGACTTGATAGTTCGGCTCGAGCCAGCCGCGCGCTGTCGTCAGCGCTTCGCCGAAAAAGGCTGCAAGCCCGCGGGGGCCGCGATGCCAAGCTTCCTTGATGAAGAGCTTGGCCATCGGCCGCGACCACAATGTGCCGCCAAGCAGCGCAAACAGGAAGGGAGCGTCCTTTCCCAGCCTTTCCATGTCCCCGGCAAAACGCTGGCCATCGCCTGCGGAGAGCCGGTCGAAGGCCGCGACATTGAGCGCACGGTCGCGCCCAAGAACAAGGCTTTCGCCACTTGGGAGCAGAACGCCGGTTGGAATTTCCGGATGAGCGAATGCCAGCCCGCGTTTTTCCAGTTCGGGGCCCAGCACCGCATAGGCAGGCGAAAGCAGGAAGAGCACGAATGTCGTCGCCATGACATCATGCTTGAAACCTGGCGCCGTTATCTCTTCGGTGCGGATGCAGCCGCCGATGCGGTCATTGCGTTCAAGTACGAGCACCTTCTTGCCGCGCAAACCCAGCATGCTCGCAGCCACCAGCGCATTGATGCCACTGCCGGCGATTACATAGTCGTACATCGCCCCAGCTAGCGGGAAACGAGGGCTAACACACGCAGCGGGCTTCCGGTCCCGTTCTTGATCTTCAGCGGGGCGGCGATGATGACGGCGCCCTTGGGCGGCAGCTTGTCGAGATTGCAGAGGCTGGCAAGCCCATAGCGATTGGCCTTGTGCATGAGATTGTGGGCGGGGAAAGGCGGAGTCATTCCGCCGGCCGATCCGGCATCGGTGCCAACCGTTTCCGAACCCCAACCGGTGATGCCCCGGCGCAGCAAGTACTGAATCGTTTCCGCCGTGGGGCCCGGGGAATGCGGGCCATTTTCATCGGCATTGAGGAAGGTGGCCTCGCTGCCGTTGCGCTTGTACCAGTCGGTGCGCATGACGACCCATGAGCCGCGCTCGATGGCGCCATGCTCCGCCTCCCAGGCCTTCACCCGATCGACGGTCAGAAGAAAGTCGGGATTCTTCTTCACGTCTCTGCTGCAGTCGATGACACAAACGGGCGCTACAAAGTTCTTCGCCGGAATCGTATCGGTCGAAGCATTGGAATAGTCCTTGCCGGTAATCCAATGAATCGGCGCATCGAAATGGGTTCCGGAGTGCTCGCCGAGTTTCAACCAGTTCCACGCCCAGAAGGGGCCATTTTGGTCGTAATGGGAGATTTCATGCATTTCGATCTTCGGCGTGTTGAGACCGATCTGCGGGGGGAGCTTGATCAGCGGTGTTTCGGGGCCAAGCGTTGCCGTGAGATCGATCACCTTGATGCGGCCGGACAGCAGGGCCGCCGCCACATCGGTGAGGGCCGTCTTCCGAGCAGACTTCCTGGCTGGTTTCTTAGCTGCGGATTTTCTGGCTTTCATGTGAGCGATCCTCGGTTGGCGTTGGCAACGCAACCTATTCGATTCACATGAATTTGCAAGGTTCGAGTTGGCTGATTTGCTGCCGTTCTCGCATTTTCACTACGTACTTTGATGCAGATGCACGCATCGCGCCGGGAATCAGGGCGCCAGCATCCGCCCGAGCAAGTGACCCGAGCCAGCACCCGTTCCCGCCCCTGGCCAAGTTGCCGCTCCACACAAATAGAGACCGGCCACGGGAGTGCGATATCTGCTCCAACCGGCCACGGGCCGGAATATGAAGTTCTGATCGAGGTGGTGGCTTCCGGAAAGATTATCGCCGCCCACAAGGCAGGGGTTTTCCGTTTCGAGATCGATGGGTGAGTAGACCGCGCGCGCCAGGATCTTGGCACGGGCGCCCGGCGCGTAGGTTTCAATGATGGACAGGACGCGCTCGGCGTAGACTTCCTTCGCAGTCTCCCAGTTTTTTTCGGTGATCTTGCCGAGAGCGTCTCCCTTGATCACCGCTGGCAAGAGCCTCACCTGCACCCACAGAACATGTTTTCCCGGTGGGGCGCGGCTGGGATCGATGGCGGTGGGCTGACCCACAACCAATACTGGCTCCGACGGCAAGAGGCCGGCCATCGCTTCGGCATAGGTGCGGGCCATCTGTTGCAGCGACGGCGCCAGGTGCACATAGGCAAATTTCTTGAGTTCAGCGCCCGCTTTCCAATCGAGTGCCGAGTCAAGCGCCAGGTGAATCATCATGGTGCCTGGCCCCGGCCGGAAGTTGCGGAACTTGCCGTCAGCCACGGCATTGCCGCTGCCATTGGGCAGAAGCCGCCCGAAGACGATCTGCGGGATGACATTGGCAATCACCGCGCGGCTTGCGGCGATCCTGCGGCCATCGGCAAGGGTCACGCCGGCAGCCTTTCCGCCCACCACATCTATCTCCCGCACCGCCGGTGCCCAGGCTGATCGCACCGCCAAGCTCACCCAGATAGGCAGCCATGGCCTTGATCATGGTATCGGCGCCGCCCTTGCCGATGACCATGCCGAAGGCTTGATTGGCCATCGAACTCGAGATAGGGAAACAGCGCTCCGCCGGCGATATCGGGGGCGAAATCCAGATGCATTCCCCAGGCGGCCAAAGTTGTCTTGATCTTGTCATTCTCGAAATTGGCATCAAGCCAGTCGCGCGGAGACGACACGATCAGGCGCAACATTTCGCGGAGCCAGCCAGTACCCTTGGCGCGCCAGGCCTTCCACAACACTCTTGCCATCTCGACGGACGGCATTGGGCTGCCAAGGAGAGCAAAGATATGGGGCGCATCGCTGCCGAAGCGCGCAACCATTTGCTGCCAAGCCTCGGCATCAGCGGGGCTCAGGCGGCGGGCGCGTTCCAGGGTCGCATCGAGCGACTTGCTCACGCCAAACCAGCTGCTATCGGCAAATGGGGTGGCGAAGCAATGTTCCGCCGGAGAAAAGGCGAGGCCGTGGCGCTCGAGTGCGGCACCATGTTCGCGCAGGAATGGCGAGCCGGCGAAGAGGCTGAGGTTCATGGCGCAGAGATCGTGCCTGAATCCCGGCAGGGTGAGTTCGCGGGTCTTTACGGCGCCGCCGGCTTCGGCATTGGCTTCGAACACGCCGACCTTCCAGCCCTTCTTGGCGAGGTGAATAGCGGCGGCCAGACCATTGTGGCCCGCCCCGATGACCACGGCGTCAAACTCAAGCACGCGCCAACTCCAGCGCCACGCCCTGGCCCACGCCGACACACATGGTCACGAGTCCGGTCTGCAAGCCCCTGCGTTTCATCTCCAGAGCGGCCGTTCCCGCCAGCCTGGCGCCGGAAGCGCCCAATGGATGTCCAAGTGCTATTGCGCCACCATTGGGATTGACGCGCTCGTCATCATCGGCAACGCCCAAGGCACGAAGCACGGCGAGGACTTGCGCCGCGAATGCTTCATTCAATTCGATCACGTCATAGCCTGAGATCTTGTGCCCGGTGCGCGCCATGAGCCGTTGCACGGCGGGGACAGGTCCAATCCCCATGGTGCGCGGAGCAACTCCGGCCGACTGGGAAGCCACAATGCGAGCCAAGGGCGTCAGGGACAATGTCTTGAGAGCTTGCCCGGATGCCACCAGCAGGGCCGCCGCGCCATCGTTCACTCCCGATGCATTGCCCGCCGTGACTGTTCCGCCAGGCCTGAACGGCGCCGGCAATTTGGCGAGTTGGTCCAGAGTTGTCCCGGCGCGGGGATGCTCGTCCTGTTCAATATGGGCGCCATCCGATTTCTTCGTTGCCGCGACAACAGGGACAATCTCAGCGGCAAGCCTGCCGTTTTCCTGCGCAGCAGCTGTGCGCGATTGGCTGCGACAGGCGAAGGCATCCTGATCGGCGCGAGAAATCCTGAACTCTTCGGCGACGTTCTCGGCCGTCTCCGGCATGGAATCGACGCCATACTGCTGGCGGAGCAGCGGGTTGACAAACCGCCAGCCGATCGTGGTGTCGTAGACTTCGGCATTGCGCGAGAAGGCGTTCTCCGCCTTCGGCATGACGAACGGCGCGCGCGACATCAACTCAACGCCACCGGCGATCACCAGATCGGCCTCGCCAAGGTTCACCATGCGGGCGGCGGCGGCGACAGCATCGAGGCCGGAGCCACAGAGGCGGTTGACCGTCAAAGCCGGAACATCCTGCGGCAGGCCAGCCAGAAGTGCCGCCATGCGGGCCACATTGCGGTTATCTTCTCCGGCCTGATTGGCGCAGCCGAGGATGACTTCGCCGATCAGTTCCGGGGCAATCAGCGGATTGCGAGCCAGGAGAGCCTTCAATGGCAGACTTGCGAGATCGTCGGCTCGAATTCCCGCCAGGGCGCCACCATAGCGTCCAATCGGGGTTCGGACGTAATCGACGATATAGGCTTGCGGCGTCACCCGGATTTCCTCTCCGATTGCCATTTTGCAAAGGTCGATCCCTGCCCGGCCAGTTGCACCAGAAGCGGGACGACTTCCAAGCCAGGACCATCAAGCGCATGGCGCCTTTCGTTGAATTTCAACAACCGGGACAGACCGTGGCGGTCGGCCCAGAACATTGGGCCGCCGCGATGGGCCGGAAACCCATAGCCATTGACCAGCACGAGGTCGATGTCGCTGGCGCGCGGAACCACTTTCTCACCCAGGATGCGGGCACCCTCAACGGCCATCGCCGATAGCAGCCTTTCGACGATTTCACCGTTGTCGATATTCCGGCGGGCGATGCCGCGTTCTCTCGAAGCCTGTTCGATCATGTTCAAGACGACGGGGTTTTCCTTTGGCGCACCGCCCTCATAGTCATACCAGCCACGGCCCGACTTGCGGCCGAGGCGGCCTGCTTCGCACAGCCAATCGGCGATGGGCACATAGCGCGTGCGCCGGTCGCGGGTGGCCGCTTGGCGCTTGCGGCGGGCCCATGCAATCTCGAGTCCGGTCATATCGAAGACGGCGAACGGTCCCATCGCCATGCCGAAGGACTCCATGGCCACATCGATCTGTTTGGGAGTGGCCCCCTCCTCGAGCAGAAACTCGGCCTGGCGGCGATAGGCGGAGAACAGGCGATTTCCGACAAAGCCTTCGCAGGAGTTGCAAACGACAGCCAGCTTGCCAATCCGGCGCGCCAGCGAAACGGCGGATGACAACGTCTTTGCCGAAGTCTTTGGGCATTTCACCACTTCCACCAGGCGCATGATGTGGGCGGGCGAAAAGAAATGCATGCCCAGGCACCGATCCGCACCGGCAAGATCCTGGAATATCGCCAGCGGATCGAGATAGCTGGTATTGGTTGCAAGAATTATCTGGCGGGGGACCGCTTCCGATATCCGCTGAAACAGATTTCTCTTCAGATGGAGATCGTCGGGCACGGCCTCGATCACCAGTCCGGCATTCGCCAGTGACTTTGGATCGGTTCCAACAGTGAGCCTGGCCAACCGGCGCAACCGGTTGAATTCGTCGAGACGCCCGGATTTCACCAAGTTCTGCAAGATATTCTCGATGCGGACACGGCCGGCGTTGGCCGCTTCCGTTGAATTTTCGATGGCAACGACTTCAATGCCGGCGTTCAGCAGTGCAACGGAAATTCCCGCGCCCATCAGCCCGAGGCCCGCAACTCCGACACAATCGAACATTGCAGGCTCGACACCCTCGATTTCCGGAATTCGCGTCACATTGCGCTCGGCAAAGAAGATATGGCGCAGGGCCGCCGCCTCGGGCGAATCGCGCAAGGCGAGAAAGGTGCGGCGTTCCTCGGCCAGCGCTTGGGCAAAAGGCATGGTTGCGGAAAGTTTTACCAGCCGGAGGGCTTCGGCCACGGCGGGAATGCCGCGTGCCTTCGCCAGAACTGGGCGGGCCGCCGCATCCACTACATCGCGGTGCAGAACCGGAGCGGCGAGATCGCCGGTGCGCCGCCAGGCGCCCAACCCGGACAGTTCACGTGCCAGGCCTATGGCCTGCGAGATGAGATCGCCTTCGGCGATGTGATCGACGAGCCCCAACTCTTCTGCTTCAATCGCACTGCAAATCCGTCCACCGCAGATCATCTCGGCGGCGGTATCAATTCCGGTCAGCCGTGGAAGCCGCTGCGTGCCGCCGGCGCCAGGAACGATGCCGAGCTTTACTTCGGGAAGGCCGAGGCGGGCTGAACGGGCGGCCATGCGTTTGTGACAGGCAAGAGCGATCTCCAGGCCGCCGCCCAGCGCCGTTCCGTTGATGGCGGCTACGACAGGTTTCGAGGAGGCCTCGATTCCCTCAATGATAACCGGCAGCACCGGTTCAATCAGCGGGCCATCCATTTCCCGGATGTCGGCGCCCGCCACAAAGTTGCTGCCCCTGCCGGTAAGGACAATCGCCTTAACATCCCTCGTCCTGGCAGCATAGTCGAGCGCCACAAGCAGGCCCTTGCGAACGTCGGTTGATGCGGCATTGACTGGCGGATTATTGATCTCAACCAGCAATACACCGTCATCGATCTTGCCGGTTACGGTTCTTGAGAATAATGAGCCAGTGTCGCGGGGCATCGGGCTATTCCGGAATTACCGCGTGGGCCTGGATTTCGACTTTGGCGCGCCGTTCAACCAGCGCCAGGACTTGCACCACGGCCATGGCCGGAAAATGCTTTCCAATGATATCGCGATAGGCCGCTCCAATGGCCTTCAATTCATTGCGGTAGGCCTCGATGTCGGTGACGTACCAGGTGAGCGAGGTAATGTGAGCAGGGCCTGCTCCGGCGGTTGCCAATACTTCGATTATGTTTTGCAGGGTCTGACGGACTTGCCCGGCCAAATCGTCGGTTTCGAACTGCTGCCGGCTGTTCCAGCCAATTTGTCCGCCGACGAAGATATGCCGCCCGGCCGCCGCCACTCCATTGGCGTAGCCGCGCGGGCGAGCCCAGCCCTCGGGGTTGAGAAGTGTATGCATTATTTGTCCTTGAGCAGTTCGCGGGCAATGATGAGTTTCTGCACTTCGGTGGCACCCTCATAGATGCGCAGGGCTCTAATCTCGCGATAGAGGCGCTCCACGACTTCTCCCACCTCAACGCCACGTCCGCCAAACAATTGCACGGCCCGGTCAATCACGCGCTGGGCCCCTTCGGTTGCCTGCATCTTGGCCATTGCGGCCTCGCCGGTGGTGGAGAGCTTTTGAACGTCGCGCCGCCAAGCTGCCCGGTAGGTGAGAAGTGCTGCGGCGTCTATTTCGGCAGCCATGTCCCCCAGTGCGGCCTGGGTCAATTGCAAATCGGCCAGCACGCCGCCGAACATGCGCCGGGTCTTGGCGTGAGCAAGCGCCTCGTCCAGGGCCCTTCTGGCGAAACCGGTGGCGGCCGCAGCGACCGAAGCGCGGAAGATGTCGAGAGTCCGCATGGCGATCTTGAAGCCTTCGCCGGGTGCTCCAATGCGGCGATCCAGAGGTATCCTGCAACTGTCAAACCTGATTGCCGCCATGGGGTGCGGCGCCATAGTATTCATCCGGCGCGCAATGGAAAATCCCGGGTCGGTGGCGTAAATGACAAACGCGGAAATACCCCGGGTTCCCGGGGCTTCGCCCGTGCGGACGAAGACGGTATAGACATCGGCGATGCCACCATTGGATATCCAGGTTTTTTCGCCGTTCAATGTGGCGCCCGAACCATCGACACTGGCCGAACATTGCATGGCCGCCACGTCGGAGCCGGCATCGGGTTCCGAGAGGGCAAAGGCCGCCAGCCAATCTCCGCTGCGCACTTTCGGCAAGACATGGCCGCGTATCTCTGGCTGGCCCGCCAGGGCAATCGCTCCGGTTCCCAGCCCCTGCATGGCAAACACGAAGTCGGCCAACCCGTCGTGCCAAGCAAGCGTCTCGCGCGCCAGGCAGATATTGCGCGATTGAATTCCACTCGCGTCGCCAGCGGCGGAGCTTACACAATACTCAAATAGGCCGGCCTGTCCCATGCGACGGGCGAGATTGCGGCAGGTCTGGTCCGGGTCCCGGTGATCGATATCCGCCAGCGCCCCTCCCGCAATGAAGCCATCAATGTGTCGGCAGCATTCGATCTGCGTTTCGCCGAAGAACGGCCATTCGAGATGGCCACGCGACATTTGCCGGGGTGGATCTGCTGCCGGCACCACGGTCAATCTCCCTCGAATGCAGGTTTCTGCTTCTTGGCGAAAGCTTCGAAGGCGCGGCGGAAGTCGTTGGTCGCCATGCAAACGGCCTGGGCCTGAGCTTCGGCCTCTATCAATTCATCGAGTCCCATGTCCCATTCGTGGTTGAGCATGGTTTTGGTCATACGATGGGCAAACATGGGTCCGTCGGCTAACCGGCGCGCCAGTTCGCCGGCCTTGCCGGATAATTCCGTGGCGGGCACAACGGAGTTAAAGAACCCCCAGGACAGGCCCTCCTCGGCGCTCATGACACGGCCAGTGTAAAGGAGCTCCGATGCCCGGCCAAAACCGATGATACGCGGCAGAATTCCGCAGGCACCCATATCGGCGCCGGCGAGGCCCACGCGGGTAAACAAAAATGCCGTCTTTGCATCGGGCGCCGCCATGCGCAGATCCGACGCCATGGCGAGTATGGCGCCCGCGCCGGCGCAGATACCGTCAACAGCCGCCACAATAATTTGGGGGCAGTTCCGCATGGCTTTCACCAGATCGCCGGTCATTCTGGTAAATGTGAGAAGTTCTGGCATCGCCATCCTGGTCAGTGGCTCGATGATTTCAAAGACATCGCCTCCAGACGAAAAGTTGCCGCCCGCGCCGGACAGCACGATGGCCCGGACGTCCGATGCATGACAAAGGTCGACGGAAGAGATCGCGCAGTTCCGCATAGGACTCAAAGGTCAAGTGGATTTTTTCGTTCGGGGCGGTTGAGGGTAATTGACGCCACACGGCCATCGCCGGGGGCCTGCCACAGGAATGTCCGGGCCCGGTAGTCTTTCATGGGCTCTCGGGAAGGGTTCATGCTCTCGTTCCCAGCGCCGCGCGCGCAAGATTGGTTTCATACTGGGTCTTGGCCGACAGATACTGCTTGGGCCAGGCGATACCGGTCAAGCCGATCTTGGCTGCTTCATGCAAGGGCCAGGCTGCATCGGCGAGGTGGGGCCGCGCGATGGCACAAAGGTCGGCTCGCCCGGCACCGATAATCGAATTGGCATGGTCGGCTTCCGATATGGCGCCCACGGCAATCGTTGGAATGCCGACCTCGTTGCGAATCTTGTCGGCAAAAGGCGTCTGGAAGAGGCGGCCATAGACCGGTTTTTCGCCGGCCGTTACCTGCCCGGCGGAACAGTCGATGAGATCGGCACCCGCTTCCTTGAAAATGCGGGCGAATATCGCGGCATCGTCGGGCGTGTTGCCGCCAATTTTCCAATCGGTGCACGACAGGCGCACGAAGATCGGCCGGTCCTTCGGCCAGACACTGCGTATCGCGGTGAAGATTTCGAGAGGATAGCGCGCCCTGTTCTGGTGAGAGCCACCAAAATCATCTTGCCGTTTGTTGGTCAGGGGCGACAAGAAGCTCGACAGCAGATAGCCATGGGCGCAATGGAGTTCGAGCACATCGCTTCCCGTCGAAGCCGCCAGTTCGGTCGCGCGCACGAACTGCTGCTTGATCCGCAGCATGTCGCCGCACATTCATTTGATTGGGGACCACGCCATCTTGCAGATATGGAATCGGCGATGGGGCGAAGATCGGCCAGCCACCTTCTTCCAACGGCTGATCGGTTCCATCCCATGGGCATTTGGTGGCGCCCTTGCGGCCGGCATGGCCCAGTTGGATTCCAACCTTGGCTGATGAATTCTGATGGATGAAATCGGCGATCCGCCGCCAGGCCGCCGATTGTTCCTCGCTCCACAGGCCGAGGCAGCCGGGGGTTATGCGCGCGTCCGGTGCAACACAGGTCATTTCTCCAAAAACCAGACCAGCGCCGCCCAGGGCCCGGCTGCCGAGATGAACCATGTGAAAATCGTTGGCGACACCGTTCACCGCCGAGTACATGGCCATTGGCGAAACAACGATGCGGTTGGCAAGCGTCACGCCGCGTAACTTGTAAGGCGTGAACATCGGCGGACTGGCGCGGCCTGTGGCTAGCGGTTTTGAACCGGCGCGGCTCGCAAACCACTGCTCATAGCCCTCCAGCCAGGCGCGGTCGCGCAGCCGGAGATTTTCATGACTGATGCGCTGCGAACGGGTCAATAGCGAGTACATGAACTGCTCGGGCTCAAGCGTATCGGCATAACGCGCGCCGACCACTTCAAACCACTCCATGGCATTTCGCGCGGCATTCTGAATGCGGGCGACATCGACGCGCCGAACTTCCTCATAGGCAGCGAGGACTTGCGGAATCCTGGATGGTTCGTGGCCAAACCGGTCAAATTGCCTGATCAACTCGATGGCGTCTTCGAGCGCCAGCTTGGTGCCGGAACCTATGGCAAAATGGGCGGTGTGAGCGGCATCGCCCAGGAGCACAACGTGGGAATTGCCATTGAAATGATGCCAGCGGCCGCAGATCAACCGATTGAAATTGAGCCAGGCCGAACCACGAAGGTGCTTGGCGTTGGTCATCAGCCGGGCGCCGTCCAATATCTCGGCAAACATGCTTTCACAAAAGTCTATCGACTGCTGCTGGTCATATGCACCCAGTCCGTGGGCATTGAAAACGTCCTCGGTCGTTTCAACGATGAATGTCGATGTGCCGGCGTCAAACTTGTAGATGTGGGCCTGAAACCAACCGTGCTCGCTGCGGCGGAAATCAAAGGTGAAGGCATCATAGGATTTGCCGGTGCCAAGCCAGATGTAGCGATTGGGCCTGACCGAGATGTCCGGCTGGAATTGAGCCTCATGACGGTTTCGCACCTTTGAACTGAAGCCGTCGGCCGCGATGATCAAATCGGCATCGGGAAAATCCAGGTCGCCATCGGCTTCATGGTCAAAGACCAGTTCGACGCCGACTTCCTCGCAGCGCGCCTGCAGGATATTGAGCAATTTCTTGCGGCCTATGCCGACAAATCCATGGCCGGTTGTCCGCATGCGGCGGCCCTTGATGAGAACCTCGATATCGTCCCAGTGGTTGAATGCAGTTTCGATCGCATCGGCGGACTGGCGATCGCAGGCACGCATGCCATCGAGGGTGGCATCGGAAAACACCACGCCCCAGCCGAACGTGTCATAGGGGCGATTGCGTTCGATCACACTGATCTCATGGCCGGGATTGGCCTTCTTCAGCAGCAGCGCGGCATATAGCCCGCCAGGCCCACCACCAATGCAAACAATGCGCATCGACACCCTCCGCCGTCCACGTCAAAACGCACTCGACATTAGTTTATATTTAAAGTATCTACTTGCCGAAGCCTATTGTCAAGCCGGGCGAAAGGCGGTTAGAGCGCTGGAAATGCAGGACATTGAAGCCATCGTCTCCCAGGAACCGGAGGGCAAGAGGCTGGAGCTTCGCCTGTGGCTGAGGCTGCTGAGCTGCAACAACATCATATCCGCCCACATCAGAAAGCGGCTGCGCGAGGAGTTCAAATTCACGCTGCCGCGGTTCGACGTTTTGGCGCAGCTGCAAAGAAGCCCCGAGGGACTCCGGCTGGGCGAGCTTTCGCAGCGGATGATGGTGACAGGGGGCAACCTCACCGGAATCGTCGAGGCGCTGGCCGCCGATGGATACATCCGGCGCGAACAACTTCCGAGCGACCGGCGATCGGTCATGGTTCGGCTGTCGAAATCCGGAGAGAAGGCATTTGCAAAAATGGCGCTAGCCCACGAAAAATGGCTGAAGGAGCTTTTTTGCGGCATGACACCCGAAGAGATCGGCAGCATGACACGAGAACTCGACACCCTGAAAAAGAGCATCCGGCTGGAACGCAAGACCGCTTCATAGCAGGGTTCTAACTTTCCAGAGTTCCGGAAACAGTTCGACCTCGAGCATCTTGCGGAGGTAACCGACGCCCGACGTTCCGCCGGTGCCGCGCTTCATGCCGATAATGCGCTCGACGGTGGTGACATGGTTGAAACGCCAGCGGCGAAAGTAATCTTCGAAGTCGACCAGTTTCTCGGCAAGTTCATAGAACGTCCAATATTTCTCCGGCGATTGATAGACGGTCTTCCAGACCTGGAGCACGTCCTCGCTCTCGCTCCTGGTTTCGCGCCAGTCGGTTCTCGCGGCATCGGCGCCGATGTCAAAGCCATTGCGCTTCAGCAGCAACAGCGCCTCGTCGTAAAGGCTGGGTTCGGCAAGAATTTGATCGAGCATGCCCACGATTTCCGGGCGATGCTCATGAATGCGCAGCATTGCGGCGTTGCGATTGCCGGCGAGATACTCCACCGCCCGGTACTGATAGGACTGAAAGCCGGAGGACTGGCCAAGCGCATCGCGGAACTCGGTGTATTCGCTGGGCGTCATGGTGCGGAGCACGTCCCAGGCGCTGTTCAGCTGTTCAAAGATGCGGGCGACCCGTGACAGCATCTTGAACGCGGGCTGCAGTTCATCCTGCCGGATGGCCGCCATCGCCGAGCGGATTTCATGAATGGCCAGTTTCATCCACAGTTCGGATGTCTGATGTTGAATGATGAACAGCAGTTCGTCGTGGGCCGTGGACAAGGGATGCTGGGCATCGAGAACACGATCGAGGCGCAGATAGTCGCCATAGGACATACGCCCCTGATACGACATTTGGGCGCCTTCCTTGGCCGGATCATAGGTGCTGCTGCTCATGTCCTAGTCCTTCGCGCGCAGGCGGAAGCGCTGGATCTTGCCGGTCTGGGTCTTGGGCAGGGCGTCGACGAATTTGATCGAGCGGGGGTATTTGTAGGGGGCAATCGTTGCCTTGACGTGGTCCTGCAAGCGCTTGCGGCAGGCTTCGCCGGGTGCGACGCCCTCGGACAACACCACATGGGCCTCGACGATCTGGCCGCGGTCAATGTCGGCTACGCCGATGACGGCGCATTCCTTGACATCGGCATGTGATAGGAGTGCCGCTTCGACTTCCGGCCCTGCAATGTTGTATCCCGAGGATATGATCATGTCATCGGAGCGGGCGGCGAAATGGAAGTAGCCATCCTGGTCCTGGATGAAGGAGTCTCCCGTCAGATTCCAGCCATTCCGGACATATTTGCGCTGGCGGTCGTCGGCGAGATAGCGGCAGCCGGTGGGTCCGCGCACGGCGAGACGGCCGATCGAGCGCCGCGTGGCAATTCATTCATGCCGTCGTCAACGATCTTTGCCTCATAGCCCGACCACGGGCCTGCCCGTCGTTGCGGGCGCACGGTCATCGAGGCGATTGGAAATAAAAATGTGCAGAAGTTCGGTTGCGCCGATACCATCAAGTATCGGCTTTCCCGTCTTGCGGGTCCATTCTTCATAGACCGGGGCCGGCAGCGTCTCGCCCGCCGAGACCGCAATTCGAAGCGACGAGAGGTCGGCGCCCTGGTCCATTGCCTGCAACATGGCGCGATAGGCGGTCGGTGCGGTGAAGCTTATGGTGGCTTTATAGGTCTGGATGATGTCGATCATGTTCGGCGGCGAGGCATTTTCCAGCAGCGTTGCCGCTGCGCCAAATCGGAGCGGGAATATCGCCAGACCGCCAAGGCCGAAGGTGAAGGCAAGCGGCGGCGATCCGACAAACACGTCATCGGGAGTAACGCCGAGAATCTCCTTGGCATAGCCATCGGCGATGATGAGGAGGTCGCGGTGGAAGTGCATGGTGGCCTTGGGCGAACCGGTCGTACCCGATGTAAAGCCCAGCAGCGCCACATCGTCGCGCCCAGTCCTGACCGATTCGAAGCGCACCGGTTTGCTGAGGGCCGCCCGGTCCAGTTCGGCATCGTGATTGGCGGTGCCGTCGAAGCCGATGACCTGCTTGAGGAACCGGCTGTCCTTGGCGCAGGCCACCAACTCGTCCATCAAACGCGTATCGCAGAGCGCCAGGGATACTTCGGCCTTGTCGACAATCTGCGTCAATTCTCCGGCGCGCAGCATCGGCATGGTATTGACGACAACGGCGCCCGCCTTCGTTGCCGCCAACCAGCAGGCAACCAAAGCCGGATTGTTGGCCGAACGGATGAGCAGGCGGTTTCCGGGTTTTACGCCGTAGTCGGCGGCCAATGCGTGGGCCAGCCGGTTGGTCCAGTCCGAGAGTTCCTTGTAGGTGCGCTGCCTGCCATTGCCGATCAGCGCGGTATGATCGCCAAAGCCCCGCTCGACCATCCTGTCGGTCAGTTCCACGGCCGCGTTGAGGTAGTCCGGGTATTGAAAATCGCCGAGAAGGAAGTCCGGCCATTCGCCGGGCGGTGGCAGGTTGTCCCGCGCAAAGGTGTCCAGGTGGGCAGTCGGTCCCAGCATTGCCTCGCTCCAATTTCGATTGCCAGCATCCGACAAGCAGCGGGATTCTTCAAGCGCACGGAAGGAAGTTGACTCGCGAACTGGAGCGTCTTAGGTATCATCTGGTATGACAGGTATACCAAATGGTGACCTCACTCCGCCGCAGCAAACTTTACGAGCAAGTCTCGGAACGGCTTGAGGCGCGCATCCGCGGGTCTGAGTTTGCGCCGGAGGGCGAGCTTCCGTCCGAGCGCGAGCTGATGCTCGAATACGGGGTCGGGCGGCCGGCCATCCGCGAGGCCCTGTTTCATTTGCAGAAGATGGGTTTGGTGGAGCTCCGGGCGGGCGCCCGGGCGCGCGTGGCCGAACCCTCGCCCGCAGCACTGGTGCATTCCCTTTCGGGCAGTGCGCGCTACATGCTGTCAGCCCCCGATGGAATGCGCCACTTTCAGGAGGCAAGACAGTTCTTTGAAAGCGGGCTGGCCCGCGATGCCGCGCGGTTGGCAACGGCCGCAGACATCGCGCGGCTGAAGGCCGCCCTGGAGGCCAATAGCGACTCGATCGGCAATATCAAGCGCTTCGAGCAGACGGACATGGACTTCCACTTCATGATCGCGACGATCCCGAAGAACCCGATCTACAAGGCCATGCATTCGGCGATCATCGAGTGGCTCTACGACCAGCGCCATGTCACCTTGAGCTATCCGGGACAGAACCGGATTGCCTATGAAGCCCATGCCGCCATTTTCGACGCCATCGCAGCCAAGGACGGCAATCGCGCGGCAGACCTGATGAGATCGCATCTTGAGCAGGTGAGCGAACTTTATTGGAAAGTCCGGGGCGCCAGCACATGATGGGCTATGTCGTCATGGTGGATTTCAAGTTGAAGCCGGGAGTCATGACGGCGTTCCGGAAGCTTATCGACAGCAATGCCCGCGATTCCTGCAAGCTTGAACCCGGGTGCCGGCGCTTCGACGTTCTGCTGCCACGCGAGTCGAATGACCGCATCGTTCTCTACGAGATCTATGACGACCGCGCGGCATTCGATCGGCACTTGAAGATGGAACACTTCCATTACTTCGACCGGGCCAGCGCTCCATTCGTTCTTGAGAAGTCAGTCACCATCACTGGATCTGGCCTGCGAAGGCTCGGCGCCGCTTGAATAACAAGGAGACTTAAATGCCCGCTTCCGGCCTCAAGGCAATGACCAAAACAAAAGACGCAAAACTCGGGCACTTTATTGTCGAATTCGCCACTCCGGGCATCGGCCACATTCTCAAGGCCGCGGGCTGCGAGTTCGCGCTTTTCGATCTCGAGCATTCGGGCTTCGGCTTCGAAACGGTCAAGAGCGCCATCCGCTACTTCGAGGCAGCCGGGGTTGCCCCCATCGTGCGGGTGCCTTCGAAAGAATATCACCACATCGCCCGCGCCTGCGACATGGGTGCTGAAGGAATCATGATCCCGATGGTCGGCAATGCGGCGGAAGCGCGGGCGATCGTCGACTGCATGAAATATTATCCGCAAGGCAAGCGCGGCGTGGCGCTGAGCGTTGCCCATGACAACTACCGGGGCGGCAGTGTGCCGGAAAAGCTGGCGGCGGCGAATGCCCGGACGACGCTGTTCTGCCAGATCGAAACCGCCGAAGGAGCCGAGAACGCCGAGGCAATCGCCGCGGTCGACGGCGTCGACTGCCTGTGGGTTGGCCATTTCGATCTTTCGGTTTCGCTCGGCATTCCCGGCGAATTCGACAATCCCAAATTCCTCAAGGCGATCGAGCGGACGATCGCCGGCGCGAAAAAACACAAGAAATCGGTAGGCAGGCTGGTGCCGACCACCGATCTCGGCATCGCCCTCTACAAACAGGGGTTCGATTTCTGCTGCTATTCGGGCGATGTGTGGGTGCTGCGCGATGCGCTGACCGACGCCATCGGCAGGCTCCGGGCGGGGTGTAAACCATGAGTGGAAAATTCCGCGTCGCATTGTCGGGCGATTTCCGCAAGGACGATGGTTCGCCGGTGTTTCCGGATTTCGATCTTGCGCCATTGCGCACCACTCCGGATGTCGAGATGACGTTTCTTGAATCGGCCAACCCGCTGCGTGCTGATCAGCTTGAAGATTTCGACGCGCTGATCCTGCTCGCTCACCGCTTTGCGGCGGAGAGCGTGCCGAAGAGCGGTAGGCTTGCGATTGTCGCCCGCTTCGGCGTCGGATACGACACGGTCGATGTTCCAGCCTGTACGGCAGCGGATATTGCGCTCGCCATCACTCCCGATGGCGTGCGCCGTCCGGTTGCAGTGTCGATCATCACTTTCATTCTGGCGCTGACGGGCAAGCTGATGGCAAAGGACAGGCTTGCCCGCCAGGGGCCGGCCGGCTTTGCCGTGCGCGGCGATCACATGGGCGTGGGGTTGGTCGGTAAGACTCTCGGTTCGGTCGGCATCGGCAACATCGGCGCGGAACTGTTCCGGCTGGCGAAGCCGTTCGACATGAAGTTCATTGCCCACGATCCCTATGCCGACCCCAAGGTGGCAGCGGAACTGGGCATCGAACTTGTAGGCCTCGACGATGTTTTCGCCCGTGGCGACATCGTCTGCATCAACTGTCCGCTGACGCGCCGATACGCATCACCTGGTGAATGCCAAGCGCCTGGCGCTGATGAAGAAGACCGCCTATTTCATAAACACCGCACGCGGCCCGATCGTCGATCAGAAGGCGCTGACCGCGGCCCTGCGGGAACGGCGCATCGCCGGAGCCGGACTCGACGTGTTTGAAGTGGAGCCCACTGACCCGGATGATCCTTTGCTCAAGCTCGACAACATCATCGTGGCGCCGCATGCGCTTGTGCTGGACCGACCAGTGCTTCGCCGGCAACGGCGCCGCGGATGTGCGCGCGGTGCTCGATGTCAAAGATGGGCGAGTGCCACGGGGAGTTGTGAACCGGGAAGTTCTTGAGACACCGCGCTTCAGGGAGCGGTTGGCGAGGTATGCTGCCCTTGCCACTACGAAATAGGCGGCATTAGAGCGACTGAATGTAACTCGAGTGGAAACAAGGCAATAACGGGAGGACTACCCCATGAACGACCGAGAAAGGCGTGACTTTGAAGCAGGCCTGGCAGCGGAAGTCGATGCTTGGCTGAGAGGCGATCAGACTCGCCGAACATTCATCAAGAGGTTTGGCGAGACTGACGGGGATGATTGCCGTCGCCGGTTCAATCATTCCAGCCACCGCGAGACATGCGCTGGCACAGGCCGCCGTCGATCTGGCGGACCCGATCCACGCCGCTGGGAAAGGCACAGGCCGCCGCCCTCAAGGCTTCAACCGAAGGACCTTCGGACGGGTCGGCCTATCGCGCCGTGGCCGCTGCCAAGCAGTACGCGGGCGTCACCCTCAACATGACCTATGAAGCCGGTCTGCAGGCGCTTGACCCGCGAAATTTCTCCGGCCCGTTGTGGGAACAACTCACCGGCATCAAGTCGAATGTCGTCGAGCTCTCGCACCCCGACCAGTATTCGAAGCCGGTGGCGGAGCATATCGCAACCTCGGGCGCCTACGACATTCTCGATATCGAACCGGCGTGGACGCCATCGCTCGCCGACGGCGGGGTCATCGCTCCGCTCGACGATTACTTCGCCAAATACCTGAATATGGCCGATCTGGAAGATTATCATCCGCTCTACAAGGCGCTGCCCACCTACAAGGGCAAGGTCTGGGGCTTCTTCGATGACGGCGACATGTTCGCTCTCTATTATCGAAAGGACATCTTCGAAGATCCGAAGATGAAGGAGGGCTATCAGGCCAAGTTCGGCAAGGCGCTGGAGGTGCCCAAGACATGGGAGGACTATGCGCAGGTCGCCCAGTACATCACCGACCAGATGGCGCCGAACGTCTATGGCGCCGGACACTTCCGCAAGGCCGGCAGCCCGGGCAACCAGTACGACTTCCTGCAGCAGTTCCGCGCCAACAACGGCCAATTCTTCGACGCCAACATGAAGGCCCAGCTGGCTTCGCCACAAGGCATCAAGACCCTGGAGAACATGATCGCGGCCAACACGGCCTCGATTCCGGGCAACAACGAGCTCGACGCCGTGTCTCTGTGGGCCGCCTGGCTGCAGGGCAAGGTGGCGATGATCTACTCGTGGCCGCCGACAGGGCGCATGACGGCCGGCTACTCGCAAAGCGACAAGGCAATCAACTTCATTCCGCAATCGACCATTGCCGATAAAGTCGGCTACGCCGTGGTGCCGGGAAATCCCGAACATGCGACGGGTTACAACAAGGCGCTGGCCGCCGACTCGGCCAATCTCGATGCCGCCTACCTGTTCATGCAGTGGGCGGTGTCGCCGCCGGTCTCGCTTGCCAGCGTGATGCTGCCCTATGCGCTGCGCGATCCCTACCGGCTTTCGCACTTCAAGTCGGACCTCTACGCCCAGCTGTTCCCGACCGCCAAGGATTACCTGCGCAATCTCAACAACTCCGCCAATGTCGGGCTGCTCGACATGATCATGCCGGGCTGGCAGGATTATGCTCTCTCGATCGACCGCATGTGCACGTCGGTGTGGGCGGGAACTGATCCCAAGGCTGCGCTGGAAACCGCCGCCGCGGAGTGGGATGTCACCACCGACCGTCTCGGCGTCGATTCGCAGAAGGCATTCTTCGAGGAATACAAGAAGCTGCCCGGTTCTTCCGCCGACCATACGGTCGAGAAGCTCGGCATGGCCGTGAAGCTCGACTAACCTACGACAGCGCAATTGAGAGTGCCGGCGCTGTGGCGCCGGCACATTTTCTGCAACAAATAGGTTCGCCTGGGCATCCACCGGCGCCCGGCGGAAGCGCCGGTCCAATAGGGTATAGACGATAGGGACGGGATGACACGGAGTGGCAGCATGAGCAGTGGCGGCGCGATGCCTCGCATGGTTGCCCTTTCGGATTGGAGCGACCGCCATTTCAAATGGCTGCTGGTGGCGCCAGCCGTTCTCCTGATACTGGCTCTGTCGGTCTATCCGTTGCTGTTTTCCGTCTGGGTCGCTTTCGTCAACTACGATTTCCAAATTCCCGGCCATGCCTTCGTCGGACTGAAGAATTTTCAGCAGGTTGTTGTCGATCCGGTGGCCCGCTGGTCGCTGCTGCTGACGGTCGCGCTGTCCACCGCCAATGTGGCCATCGAGTTCCTGCTCGGCCTTGCCCTGGCGCTGACCATGGTCAAGAGTTTTCGCGGCCGCGGGCTGGTCATGTCGATCATCATCGTGCCGCTGTTCATCAGTCCGGTGATCGTCGGCCAGGCGTGGACGCTGTTGCTGCAGCGGCCGTTCGGCCCGACCAACTATCTGCTGAGCCTGGTGGCGGGCCGTGAGGTGACCATCGGCTGGCTGACCGAGGCGCCGTGGCTTTATATCGCCCTGGTCATCGCCGATGTCTGGCAGTGGACGCCCTTCATGTTCGTGATCCTGCTGGCGGGCCTGACATCCATTCCGTCCAACCTCTATGAGGCAGCGGAACTCGACGGCGCCGGCGGCTGGCCGGTATTCCGGTGGATCACCCTGCCCTATCTCGGGCCGATGATCATGCTTGCCATCACCTTCCGGCTGCTCGACGCCGTCAAACTCTTCGACACCATTTTCATCATGACGGGCGGCGGTCCGGGCACCAAGAGCTATACGGCGTCCTTCTACCTCTATACGGTGGGCTTTGCGCAGTTCCACCTTTCGCAAGCGACCGCCGGGAGCTGGATATTCCTGATCATCACCGTAGTGGTCGTAAGCCTCCTGGTGCGGCGGCTTCTCAAAGTGGAGTCCAGCTGATGGCATTGCCGCACCATGGGCGCCGTTGGCGCCATCCGCCGATCGCTCGAACGGCGTTTATCGGCATCTATCTGCTGTTTGTCCTGGTGCCGCTCTATTGGATGTTCATCACTTCGATCAAACCGAGCGACGACTATCTCGCGGTTCCGCCCGTCTGGTTTCCAACGGCGCCGACACTCGTGCACTATACCGCCGCTCTCTTCGCCTATCGCGGACTGCAAGGACTGATCAACAGTCTCATCATCTCGCTTGCGGCGACGGTTCTCTCGGCGTTCTTCGGGACCTTGATGGCCTACAGCTTGGCCCGTTTCAACACTGGCGGCAAGCATCTCGCGTTCTGGGTGCTGTCGCAGCGCTTTCTGCCGCCGGTTGCCGTGGTCTTGCCGATCTTTCTGATCTACCGCCTGGTCGGACTTCACGACACATATATCAGGCATGATCATCGCATACACGGTATTTACCCTCCCGGTGTCGGTATGGATGATGTTCGCCTATTTCCGCGGCATACCGAAATCGATGGAAGAAGCAGCCCTGGTGGACGGTTGCAGCCGGTGGCTGATTTTCCGGAAAATCGCCTTGCCGCTCGCCGTTCCCGGCATCGTCGCGGCGGCCATCTTTGCATTCATCGCATGCTGGACGGAGTTCTTCTTCGCACTGATCCTGACCAGCCGCTACACCTTCACCCTGCCCACGGTATTCCGCGCGTTCCTCGGATTCCAGGGCGCCCAATATGGCGAAGCAAGCGCGCTTGCCATCGTTTCACTCGTGCCCTCAATCGTTCTCGGCACATTGGTTCAAAAGCATCTCGTCCGCGGCCTCACCCTCGGCGCGGTGCGCGGATAGAGGCATGGCCATGGTTCAATCATGACGACGGTGCAAATCAGCAAGCTCGAGAAAACCTATGGCGGAGTGCAGGCGCTGCGTGGCATCGACCTTGAAGTCGGCGACGGCGAATTCGTCGTGCTGGTTGGGCCGTCCGGATGCGGCAAGAGCACGCTCTTGCGAATGATCGCCGGGCTGGAAGACATTTCCGGCGGCACCATCGCCATCGACGGCGAAGTCGTCAACGATATGCGCCCGCGCGACCGCAATGTGGCCATGGTGTTTCAGGACTACGCGCTCTATCCGCATATGACGGTGGAAAGAAACATCGGTTTCGCGCTGCGGGCGAGAAAACTCCCCGAAAGCGAAATATCGGCGCGAGTGGACGCCACCGTGCGGATGCTGGGAATCCAAAGTCTGCTTGACCGCTATCCGCGCCAGCTCTCCGGCGGCCAGCGGCAGCGGGTTGCCATCGGCCGCGCCATGGTGCGCGACGCGCGGCTTTTCCTGTTCGATGAACCCCTGTCCAACCTCGATGCGCAATTGCGCGACGACATGCGCGCCGAAATCAAGCGGTTGCATCAGGAACTTGGCCGCACGATGATCTATGTAACCCACGACCAGATCGAGGCGATGACGCTGGCGGACCGCATCGTGCTGCTGCGCGACGGTCATATCGAGCAGGTCGGCGGCCCGCTCGATCTCTACGAGCGTCCTGCCACGAAATTCGTCGCGGGGTTTCTCGGCAGCCCCAAGATGAATTTTCTTTCGGCGGAATTGAAGGGCAATGTGGCCGTACTTTCCGATGGTACAAAGCTACCGCTCGCGGGCAAGGCGGCTAAAATTAAAGACCAGAAGATCATGCTTGGCATCAGGCCCCAACATATCAGTCTCGCCGGCAGGACGGTTGCGGCTGGCCATGTGAGGGTGCCAGTTGTCATCGAGCTGGTGCAACCCACGGGCTCGCGCGTTCATGTGACGATGCCACTGGGCGGCGGTAGTATCGTGGCAGAACTTGCGGCGCATGACGTCAGCGCACCAGGCGAGAAAGCGGCAATCGATATCGATATGACACGTGCCGTGCTCATCGACCCGCAAACCGAAAAAGTCATTTGAACCGTTGGGAGGCGATATTGGCAAAGACGAAGGCAATCCGCGCCATTAAACTCTTTGGCACGGAAGTCGCGGATGGAAAAAAGCTGGCTTTGCAGGCCGGGCCGCTAACGGCGGTCTTCGACAGTGGCGCGCTGCGCTACATCCGTTTCCATGGCAGCGAGGTTCTGCGTGGAATCGCGTTTCTGGTGCGTGACAAGAACTGGGGCACCTATGCCGCACAAATCGAGAATTTGAAGGTCAGCCGGCGGAAGGGCAGGTTCACCGTGGCCTATGGCGCCACCTGCCGCGACAGCGATCAGGCCATTCGCTATGAGGTTGCGATTGAAGGCAGCCCCAATGGCACGTTGTCATTCTCCTCGACCGGCACGCCGCTTACGGATTTTCTGACCAATCGCACGGGCTTTGTCATACTGCATCCGCTGGCGGGTGTTGCGGGCAAGCCGGTCGAGATTGTCCACACCGATGGCAAACGAAAAAGTGGGAAATTTCCGAAGCTCATAAGCCCCGGCCAGCCGATCTTCGAGATCCGCTCGCTGAAGCACACTGTGGTTCCCGGCGTTACCGCCGAGGTGGTGATGGAAGGAAACAAGTTCGAAATGGAGGATCATCGCAACTGGATGGATGCCTCCTACAAGACCTATGTCTGCTCGCTGCTCGATCCGTGGCCCTATACGCTCGAGAAGGGCAAGGCGTTCACCCAGTCGGTCACGCTCACTGTCGCCGGCAAGCCTGCAAAAGCACCGGCGAAGCGGGCGGGGAATGCGATTACCGTGGAGCTGGGCGGGCCAAGGAACAGGCTGCCGGCCATTGGCACCGGGGTTGCCATGAAAGAGGCGGGGGCGGCGCTGGGCAGGGCCGACCTGATCGCCGCCGCCGGTCCCGCCGCGCTGGTCTGCCAGATCGACGGGCGCGAGAACGGGCAAGAGAATGCGGCGAGAGCCTTCAGCGAGCTGAAGCGCCGCACCGGCACCCCCGTCACCCTGGAAATCGTTCTGCCTTGCAAGGAACCGGCCAAGCGCGAAGTTGCAAAGATTGCCGATGCAGTTCGCGATGGCGGACTTAAGCCAGATGCGGTTGTGATCACCCAGGCGCATGATCTCAAATCTTTCCAGCCCGGTACGCCGCGCCCGTGGGGGCCGAGTTATGAAGAGATGGCCAGCGCCGCGCGCAAGGCCTTCCCGGATAGCCCGCATCGGCGGCGGCATGCTGTCGTATTTTACCGAGCTCAACCGCAAGCGCCCGCCGCGCGGCCTATTCGATTTCATCACTCACAGCGTTTGCCCCATCGTTCACGCGGCCGACGATACCTCGGTCATGGAGACGCTTGAGTCCATGCCGTGGATCATCGCTTCAACCCGCGCCATCATCGGCAAATCGCCCTATCATCTCGGTCCCAGCAGCATTCCCTGCCGGGATAATCCTTACGGCGCAGCGGTCGCTGCAAATCCGGGCAATGGCCGGGTCTGCCTTTCGGACATGGATCCCCGGCAACGTGGTCTCTTCGCCGCCGCCTGGAATGTCGGGCTTGTCGCAGCCGCGGCGCAAGGCGGCCTCGATGCAATTGCCCTGGGTTCCATCACAGGGCCACAGGGCGCCATTTACCGGAAAGCGGACTACGCCCAGCCATGGTTCGATGGCAGTGGTGCCAAAGTCTATCCCGCCTATCATGTTCTCGCCGGTTTGGCGCCGGTCAGCGGCGCAAGGCGTATCGAAGCGGTGTCGACGGCGCCCTACTCTGTCACGGCGCTGGCCCATCAATCCAAGGGGGGGCGCATTCTCTGGCTCGCCAATCTCTCGGGCGAGAGACAGGCTGTGAAGGTCAAGGGATTTGCCGGCGCCGCGGTGCTCCACTCCCTGAATGAAGCGACGTTTGAGCGGGCCGCGCACGACAGCAGCTTCCTGGCCACGGGCGGAACACGGGTGAAAAAGATTTCGAGCATTGAACTCGGGGCTTATGCCGTCGTCCGCATAGCCGCGGTCTGAGCGATGCTGCTCGGCTGCATCGCCGATGATTTTACCGGAGCAACCGATCTTGCCAACACGCTCACCCGGCAGGGCATGCAAACGGTGCAGACAATCGGTGTTCCCAGAGGTGCCGCTCCCACGGCCGACGCGGTTGTCGTCGCCCTCAAATCGCGCACCATTCCCGCCGCCGAGGCGGTGCGGCAATCGCTGGCGGCTTGCCGGTGGTTGAAACAATATGGCGCCCGGCAGATTTACCAGAAATATTGCTCCACTTTCAACTCGACCGACGCAGGCAACATCGGTCCGGTTGCCGATGCCTTGCTGGATGAGTTGGGCGCCGGATTCACGATCGCCTGCCCGGCCTTCCCGGAGAATGGCCGGACAATCTATCAGGGCCACCTATTTGTTGGCCGTGAGCTGCTTTCGGACTCTGGAATGCGCAACCATCCGTTGACGCCGATGCGCGACGCCAATCTGGTGCGCGTGCTGGGCGGCAGACACCGCACAAGGTCGGCCTGGTTCCATATGCCGTTGTAAGGAACGGGGCGGCCGCCATCGCCGCCGCCTTCGCGGATCTCCGCCGCGACAAAGTGCGGTATGCCATCGTCGATGCATTGGCAGACGATGACCTTGTTCACCTTGCAGAGGCTTGCGCCGATCTGGCGCTCGTCACCGGCGGCTCGGGAGCTGCAATCGGCCTGCCGCAGAATTTTCGCCGCGCCGGCCTGTTGGGCAACGCCGAAAGTGCGGCAATTCTGCCCGCAGTTGGTGGGCCAGCCGCGGTGCTGTCGGGAAGTTGCTCGACCGCCACGCTGCAGCAGGTCGAGGTGGCGAAGCAGCGCTTTCCTTCTCAGTCGATCGATCCGGTCCGGCTTGCGGACAATCCTGAGTCTTTCGTGAATGACATTGTGGCGTGGGCAACCAGCCAACTCCCGAGTGGTCCGGTTCTGATCTTTGCAAGCGCTGCGCCCAATGAAGTGGCCGATGTTCAGGCACGGTTTGGCCGGGAGAGGTCGGGTCTGATGATCGAAGAGGCTATCGCAAACATCGCCAAGGCACTGGTGCAATCCGGCGTCCGTCGGCTGGTGGTGGCGGGGGGAGAGACTTCGGGAGCGGTGGTTTCGGCGCTCGGAATTGATGCATTGGAAATCGGTCCACAAATCGATCCCGGTATTCCCGCAACGCTGTCCTATGGCAATCCGCGGATCGCGCTCGCCCTCAAATCCGGCAACTTTGGCGGCGCGGATTTCTTTGCGAAGGCGGTCGAGGCGCTCAGGTGACCTTGACCCAGCCGCGGCTCTTGGACGAGCGCACGGCGGCGTCCACAACTTTCTGAATTTCCCAGGCCTCACGAAAGTCCGGGCCGCAGCGAGGGCCGCCTGCTACTGCTGCAAGAAATTCGGCCATCTCGATGGTCTTGAGATCATTGAAGCCCAGTTGATGGCCCGCCGCCACGCAGAAGTTCACATAGGGGGGATGCTGGGGACCCGCTTCGATACGGGTAAACCCGCCATGGCGGGGATCGGCGCCCGCCTTGTAGTAGTGAATTTCGTTGAAGCGCTCCTGGGTGAACACCAGGCTTCCTTTGGACCCCGACAATTCAAACCCCAGCTGCATTTTTCTGCCGGTGGCGATCCAGTTGGCTTCGATGGTTCCGCCGCAACCGCGGGCAAAGCGGACGACCAGCCTTGCAACATCGTCGACCAGCACGGCGCGCCGCTCGGAGGCTCCCGCCGACACGGGCCGCGATTTCACCACGGTCTCGACATCGGCGCTCACTTCGGCGATGGGGCCAAGTAGAAATCGCGCCATGCCAATGATGTGGCTGCCGAGATCGGCGATCACACCGGGGCCGCCGCTGGGGTCGAGCCGCCAGGTATAGGGGGCGTCGGGATCGGACATGTAATCTTCGGCGTGGATGCCGCGAAAGCCGGTAATCTCGCCGAGCTCACCGGATGAAACCATCTGCCGAGCAAGCTTGAGGACCGGGTTCTTTATGTAGTTGTAGCCGACCTGGGTGACAATTCCCTTGGCTTCGGCCGCCAGCATCATCTCTTCCGCGTCGGCCAAGCTTGGGGCGAGCGGCTTCTCGCAATGGACATGCTTGCCCGCGGCGATGGCGGCGAGCGCCATTTCCTTGTGCAGCGTGTTTGGCGTGGTGATCGAGACGACATGCACGGCGGGATCGGCGATCACAGCCTTCCAGTCGGTGTGCGAGCGCTTGAAGCCATACTGGTGGGCGGCGCGCTGGGCGGCGGGGCCGCTCACGTCGGCCACGACTTCAAGGCTTGGCTCGGGAATATCCGGGAAGGCCGCAAGTGCGGCGCGATAGGCGAAGGCATGGGCCTTGCCCATGAAGCCGGTGCCGATCAGGCCGATGCCGAGCGATTTCATTCAGGCCACCACCGTGTAACCGGCGGCGGTCATGACCCGCATCAGCTCCTTGTAGCCAATCTGCGCCATCTTGAGCGGCGGCGCCTTCACTGGGTCCTGCTCGGCTTCGACGACGAACCAGCCTTCATAGCCGTAATTGGCAAACTTCTTCACGATCGCTTCGAAATCGAGCGAGCCGTCGCCGGGAACCGTGAAGGCGCCAAGGGCTACTGCATCGAGGAAGGATTGCCTGCTGCGATCAAGCTTGTCGATCACATCCATGCGCACGTCCTTCACATGCACGTGGGTGATGCGCTTGTGGTGCTTGTCGATGGCGCGCAGCACGTCGCCACCGGCGAAGGCGAGATGGCCCGCATCGAAGAGCAGCGGAATGCCCTCGCCCGAATTGTTCATGAAGAGGTCGAGCTCCTGCTCGGTTTCCACGACCGCCGCCATGTGATGGTGATAGGCAAGCGGCATGCCCTTGCCGGCGCACCATTCGCCGAAGGCCGTTACCTTGCGGGCGTAGGCTTTCATCTCGTCGTCGGAAAGCCTGGGCTTGGTGGCGAGAGGCTTGGAACGGTCGCCCTGAATGCTGCGGGCAACCTCGCCGTAGACTATACATGGAGCATCAACCGCCTTGAACAATTCGATCATCGGCTTGATGCGATCCTTGTCGGATGCGAGATCGTCATCGACAAGCCTGCCGGAAAACCAGCCGCCGCACAGGGTTACACCCGCCGCCTTGAGGATCGGCAGCATGACGGCCGGATCGCTGGGAAAGCGGCGGCCCATTTCCATGCCGGTGAAGCCGGCGCTCCGCGATTGCCGCAAGCACTCCTCAAGCGAGACGTCGTCGCTCAGCTCCACCAGATCGTCGTTCCACCAGGCGATCGGCGACATGCCCAATTTTGCCTTCATCGAGACACCTCCCTATACGCCGACGCGCTGCTTGGAGCGCACATCGGCCTGATACTTGGCTGCTTCACGCACGGCCTTGCGCTCGCTCACTTGCGGCACGCCCACATCCCACAGGGCATCGCCCGGTGTCCAGGTGAATGCGTCGGAGACGATGGTGATCACCGTGGTGCGGTCGGTGGTCTTGGCCCAATCGAGCGCCTGTTCCAGTTCGCTGAGGCTCTCGACCTTGCGGGCAAGTGCTCCCATCGATTCGGCATGCTTGGCGAAATCGACGCCGAAGGCTTCCTTCACCTTGCAGTCCTTGATCAGATTGTTGAAGGAAGCGCCGCCCTTGAAGTTTTGCAGCCGGTTGATCACGGCATAGCCGCCATTGTCGCACAGAACGACGATCATCTTGTGGCCGGTCAATACGCTTGAGTAGATGTCGGAGTTCATCATCATGTAGGTGCCGTCGCCCACCATGACGATGGTTTGGCGGGTGGGGTCGGCCATGGCGGCGCCCCAGCCGCCGGCGATCTCATAGCCCATGCAGGAGAAGCCGAACTCCACATCGAAAGTGTTGGGCGTCTTGACCCGCCAGTTCTTCATGAGTTCGCCGGGAAGCCCGCCCGCCGCGGTGATCACATAGTCGCGCTCGCCGGCCTTGCGATTGACCACGCCGACAACCTGGGCATAGGTCGGCACGGGTGCGTTGGTCGGCTTCTGGTAGCCGTCGAGGGCTTTGTTCCACTTGGCGAATTCCTCGCGCGCCTTGGCGGTCCAGGCCGCATCGGCCTTCCAGCCCTTGGCGGCGGCGCTGAGTTCCTCGAGGGTTTCCCTGGCATCGCCCACCACGGCGAGCGCCCGGTGCTTGGTTGCATCCCAGCGGGCGGCGTTGATCGCAATGAACTTCGCATCGGGCTTGAAACAGGTCCACGACCCGGTGGTGAAATCCATCAGCCTGGTGCCGATGGCGAGGATCACATCGGCATCGGCGGCCAGCGCATTGGCGGAGGTGGAGCCAACGATGCCGACGGGGCCGGCGTAGGCTGGGTGATCATGCGCCACCACGCCCTTGCCGGCGATGGTCTCGGTAATCGGAATGCCATGGTCCTTGGCGAAATCGGCGAGCACCTGCTCGGCGCCGGAGTAGCGCGTGCCGCCGCCGGAAATAATCAATGGGCGCTTGGCTTTTTTCAGAAGTTCAACGGCCTTGGCGAGCCTTCCGCGATCCGGCCGCGGCCGCGGAATTTCGTGGACCGTTGGCTCGAAAAAGGCGGCGGGATAGTCGCAGGCAATTTCCTGGATATCCTGGGGCAGCGCAATGAAAGCCGGGCCGCAGTCAGCGGGATCGAGCATGGTCGCCACCGCCTGGGGCAGCGAGGAAATGATCTGTTCCGGGTGCGTGATGCGGTCCCAGTAGCGGGTGACGGCCTTGAATGCATCGTTCACATTCACGGTGGGATCGCCGTAATGTTCGACCTGCTGCATCACCGGATCGGGCCTGCGGTTTACGAAGGTGTCGCCCGACAGGATCAGAATGGGGAGGCGATTGGCATGGGCCAGGCCGGCCGCGGTCACCATGTTGAGGGCGCCCGGCCCGATCGACGAGGTTGCCACCATGATCTGGCGCCGCTTCTTGGCCTTGGCGAAGCCGATGGCGGCAAGGGCCATGGATTGTTCGTTCTGGCCGCGCCAGGTCGGCAGCGTATCCTTGACCGCTTCAAGTGCCTCGGACAGGCAGGTCACGTTGCCGTGGCCGAAGATCGCGAATACGCCGGGAAACAGCTGAACTTTCTTGCCATCGACCACGGTGAACTGATTGCAAAGATAGCGGACCAGAGCCTGGGCCATGGTGCAGCGAATGGTGGTCATTTCGAAGATCTCCCTAGCTCGCGGGTTTCGGCGTGAGAAGCAATTCCGGGGCTCGCGCTTGACGGGCAAATTCCATTGTCCCAATGTTGCACCGGCAATCTGCCCGCAGCAACAATTTTTAGCCCGCTTCATGGGAGCACCGTCATGACACCCAATGGCATTCGCCAGCGCTGGGCCGAGAAAAAGCCGGTCATCAACGGCTGGCTGTCGATCGCCAGCCCGTTTTCCGCCGAGATCATGGCGGCGCAGGGCTACGACTCGCTCACGGTCGACCTGCAGCATGGCCTGGTGGGCTATGAAATGGCGACCACCATGCTGCAGGCCATGCGGGCCAGCGGCGTTACCCCCATGGTGCGGGTGCCGTGGCTCGATCCGGCGGCGATCATGAAGTCTCTCGATGCCGGGGCCTATGGGATCATTTGTCCGATGATCAACAACCGCGCGGAGGCTGAAAAGCTGGTCTCGTGCATGCGCTACCCGCCCCATGGACTTCGCAGTTTCGGGCCCACCCGGGCGGTGTTCTCGGCGGGCGCCGATTACGGCCAGAAGGCCGATGGCGAGGTGCTGGCCTTCGCCATGATCGAAACGGCGGAGGCGATGAAAAACCTGGACGAGATCGTTTCGACCCCGGGCCTCGACGGGGTTTATATCGGCCCCGCCGATCTGACGCTTGGATTGACCGGCCGCAAATATCCCACGGGCTTCGACCGGGAGGAGCCGGAGATGATCGCGGCCATCAAGTCCGTGCTGGCCAAGGCCCATGGGGCGGGCATCCGGGCCGCACTTCACTGCGGCTCGCCCGCCTATGCCGCAAAGGCGGTGGAATGGGGCTTCGATATGGTGACTCTCTTGAACGATGTCCGGCTTCTGGCCAGCGCAGCGCAGGCAAGCATCGCGAGTACACGCAAACTCTTGGGCGAGACCACGGGCGAGGTAAAGCCCGCCGTTTCGAGCGGATACTGACATGCCGCATATCTTGGTTGCGGGTCACATCCATGAGGCGGGGCTCGAGCTGCTGCGCTCGTCGCCGGGGATCACGTTCCGGCTGATCAATGAAATCACCATGGAGTCCTATGCGCCGTTCGCCGGCGAGGCCGACGCCATCCTGATCCGCACCCAGCGCCTGCCGGCAGAGGTGATTGCCGATGCTCCCCGGCTCAAAATCGTTTCGCGCCATGGGGTGGGCTTCGATGCGGTGGATGTGGGCGCCCTCAATCACAGGGGCATTCCGCTTTGCGTGGTCGGAGACGTTAATTCGCGGGCAGTGGCGGAGCACACGCTCATGCTGATGCTGGCGGTGGCCCGCAAGACCATCGCCTATGACTCAGCCACGCGGCGGGGGCCGTGGAACTACCGCAACAGCTTCGAGTCGGTGGAGCTTGACGGCAAGACCTTGCTGGTTCTCGGCTTCGGCCGGATTGGCAGGCGGGTCGCCCAGCTGGCGCAGGCCTTCGGCATGGAGGTGCTGGCCCATGATCCCTTTGTCGACGATGCCGAGATGCGCAAGCTTGGCGTGGAGCCGGCGGGAACCGTGGACGGGGCTCTCGGCAAGGCCGATTTCGTGTCGCTGCATGTGCCGCTGTCGCCCGCGGGCGCTGTGATCGCCGGGCCGCAGATTGCCAAAATGAAACCGTCGGCGATCATCATCAACGCGGCGCGCGGCGGGCTGATCGACGAGGCCGCACTCGATCACGCACTGCGCGAGGGAAAGCTTGCCGGCGCCGGCCTCGACGTTCTCGCCGACGAACCGCCGCCAGCGGACCATCCCCTGCTCGCCAATCCAAAGGTGACATTCAGCCCCCACACGGCCGGCCTCACCCAGGAGTGCGCCAAGCGCATGGCGATCTCATCGGCGCAGAACATCATTGATTTCTTCAACGGCAAGCTCGACCCGCAACTGGTCGTCAATGCCAAGCAGGTGCTGTAACTTGGACCAACGGCCATAAGTGTCTGGCCTGTTTTGCCCTTCTCCCCCTCGCGGGAGAAGGTGGATCGCGCCATCAGGCGCGAGACGGATGAGGGGGTGGTTCAGCGAATCGCGGCCCATACCGTACAAGCGGAAACGCCCCCTCATCCGGCGCGTTCGCGCCACCTTGTATCATCGATTTGTGCTTTGGTGGAATTGTGCGAAGCTTGGTTCTGTTCCGCGAGGAACGGAGCCGGCCTTGCGGCTCGCTACCGCAAGGCCGGCGGCCGGTTGACGGATCGCGATGCCACCTAAGCCTTTTGGGGCTGACGGGAAGCTTGATCGCAGCCGGTCTCTTCGTCGGACCCGTATGGTTGCTTGAACTTTAGGTTCGTATTCGCAAGGAAGGGTCGAAGAAGATGATTGAGCATAGCATGATCGTGGCCGGGATCGATACCGGCAAGTTGGAACTGCATGTGTGTCTGCTGCCCGAGCGAGCGCCGCTTCACGGTGACAAACGATGCTGCGGGCATCGCCGCCCTGGTCGAGGCCTGCCTGGCGGCGGGGGTTGTCCGCTGCGGCATCGAATCGACCTCGATCTATCACCGCAAGGCGGCCAGGGCGCTGCGCCGGCGGGTTTTGCGGTGGTCGAGCCGCAGCCGCGCCAGATCAAGGCCTTCGCCAAGCGCGGTGCTGCAATGGTCGAAGAGCGATCCGCTCGATGCCAGGGTGATCGCCCGCTTCGCCCAGATCGCCGAAACGGTGCGGGAAGGCCAGACGGCGGAGATCGAGGCCTTGAGCGAGCCGCTGACCTACATCGAGCAGCTCGAAGCCCGCATCGCCTGGCTCAAGACGTCGCGCGAACGCTTCGCCGACGCGCGCATCGGCAAGGACATCGAGGCCGACATCAAGCGCCTCAAGGCGCGGCGCGCGCGCGAACTGAAGAAGCTCGAAATCCGGCTGAGGAAGAATGAAACACTGGCCCGCCGCCTCGATCTGCTGCTCTCCATTCCGGGCGTGGCCGAGCGTACCGCCATGGGCTTCCTCATCCGCATGCCGGAACTGGGCAGCTCGGCCGCGAACAGGCGGCAAGCCTCGCAGGCCTTGCTCCCCACCTCTGCGACACCGGCCAGTTCAGGGGCGAGCGCCACATCTATGGCGGGCGCGAGCGCTTCCGCCACACCGCCTTCATGGCCGCCTTCGCCGCCGCCATGCAGTGGAACGAAGACCTGCAAGTCTTCTACCGCCGCCTCCTCGCCCACGGCAAAACCCACACCGCTGCCGTCGTCGCCTGCGCCCGCAAACTGGTCATCCTCGCCAACGCCATCCTCGCCCGCGGCACACCCTGGCAGGACAAACGGGTCATGCCTTGACCCAAGCAAAAACATTATGGTTGCTTCCCGCGAGGGGGGAAGGGCAATTAAGGTCAACTCCAATGGCCGTTGGTATGATACTGGCTGGGGCGGGAGGGATCGAACCTCCGTACGGTGAGCTATCTGCCCAAACATCACTTAGTCCAATAACTTCAAGTCCTCGAAACTAAGGATTTTCTTTGCCTGCTCTTTGAATTCGTCCATGTAGGAATAATAGCGCACAATTCTTCTAATATCCAATACATGCTTCATCAAAATGGCTGTATCAATTCCCATAGCAAATGCCAAAACTCGGGCCACCCATTCTTCTGCACCAAGCGGAAATGGATAATCCCATATGTCAAAACTAGGAACACCAATTGCCGCTCGCATTTTTGCAAATACTACTAGAGAAATCCCTAAAATCAGCATCCCAAGAAATGCCATACAACCCAAGATTACACCTGCCAATCTCACTGCGCACCAGAGATAAATGTCTAGCTGCCCACTCTTGAACTTCTTAATCAGTCGTATGTCTCGAAGGACTGCCTCCTTCTGACGTTTGTGGAGAAGTAGTTTCGAAGTCTCGTGTGATTTATTCCACAAAGGAAGCAGTACCTTCCATGTGAAAAGGTATCCTATTCCACCCAGGACCAAACCTCCGATGAGATTTGGCCAATCGAGACGCCCCCAGCCATCATAAAGCCACTGCATTGCATGGCGCCCTTTCCCAAATCCGCTACATTAGCGTGCATTTCTATACTCTGAAACGCGGTGCTGTGGTAATCCCCCCGCTTTCCACAAGCCTATAGCGAGCCCAAAAACCATCGAGAAAGGCAGTGGAATTCTCGTACCCTCCGCGGGAATTAGAATTTTCTGCGCCCAAAGCTCCAAGCGCAATTGTTAGGTGATTCTCAACAACCCCTCAGAGGTGCCACATGGGAACGAGGTAACTAGCACGTCGTCGAAACCAATCTAGGTTTCGCGCAAACCTGTTTATGCCTATTGTTGGCGACCTGGTTGGTCGGTCAGTAAGCGGTCACGCCAGAACTTAGCGGCGCGTTCGTACACGGCATCGGGCGTCAGCTTATTAAATGCCGCAAGCACTTTCTTGCCGACACACACGTTGCCGTTGCCGTCGAAGTAGGCGAGTTCCTCGTCATGCAAATGCAGTAGATGTGTTGCGGCTTCTTCTTGGTACAGGAACCGCTTTGCCTCAAACTGCTCAAGCATCCATTCCGCGGTCTGTTGCGGGTTCATTTTTTGGCGGGCGGACGTACTTGTCGAGAAGGTGTTCTTTAAATTTACCCTTCTCCATTGAGGCTCCCTTGAACCAGTTAGTCTCATAATAACCTTGCGGGCGTCCATTATAGTCCAAGTCACTAGGGACTACGTCCACGGTCATAGGCGGGCCACCTGATTTCAGGACGACAACATCGCCCTTCTGAAACTTGTCTGCCATTGTCTACTCTTCGCTCCTACTTTCAGAACGAACGAATATCCAATTCGGCGGCAAATACCTAACGCAGCGTTCATGGGAAATTCGGCAGCCATCTTCTTCTGAGAAACCCGAGCCCATCCCGAGCCTAAGAAAATCCAAAAATATCTAACTCACTGAAAGACTGGCTGGGGCGGGAGGGATCGAACCTCCGTATGGCGGAATCAAAATCCGCTGCCTTACCGCTTGGCTACGCCCCAGCAGAGCGTGGCTGCTATAGCCCCGGGCTGGCGGCTTGCATAGTGCGAAAAGCGCACGTATAAGCGCCTCCGAAATCGTAACGGAGTGTAGCGCAGCCTGGTAGCGCACCTGCTTCGGGAGCAGGGGGTCGGAGGTTCGAATCCTCTCACTCCGACCAATTTCAGTCAGGCTCTTCGGCCGATCAGTGAGTGCGCGGCTGGCACGGCGAAGGCCACCACCAGCGCCTTGAGCGTGTCCCACAACCAGAACGGCGCCAAGCCATACTCGACCGCCTTGTCGAAACCGCCGACGAAGCCCTGGAGCCAGATGAGGCCCGGTATGTAGAGCACGGCGGCGGCGAGCAGTGTTGCCGCAATCATCTTGGGAATGCCGCGGTCCCAGCCGCGTTCGACCAGCCAGCCAAGCAAGCCTGCTGCCAGAATGAAGCCGATGATATAGCCGCCAGTCGGACCGGTGATCCCCGGATAGCCATCGGGCGTCGGCGCGAACACCGGCAGGCCGGCAGCCCCTTCGGCGGCGTAAAGCGCCAGGGTGGCCGCGCCCAATCTCGAGCCGTAGGCAGCACCTATGGCCAGCACCGCAAGGGTCTGCAGGGTGATCGGAACCGGCAGCATTACCACGCTGACGTGGGCTGCAACCGCCACAAGAACCGTGCCCAGCAGGGCGAGAATGGCATTGCGGACGAGCGACGATCCGGTGGCCGGCCACAGCCGGTCGGCAAGTAGGCTGGTATTCATGTTCATATCACCCCTGCTCTGTTCTATTAAAGACTATGACGCCATTTATAGATTCTCCCCCACTCCGAGGCAACCGGGCATGACGGAGCTGGTTTTCGACCGCGAATTCGATGCGGCGCCGGGAGAGGTTGCGCGGATATCGCCGCTGGTGCGGCGGGTGCTTTGCGGCAATGCCAGCCCCTACACGTTCAAGGGCACGGCAAGTTTCATCGTCGGGCGGGGAACGGTTGCGATCATCGATCCGGGGCCCGCCGACGAGGCGCATCTGGCGGCCCTGCTCAAGGCGGTGGAGGGTGAAACGGTCAGCCATATTCTGGTCACTCACAGCCATGCCGATCATTCGCCGCTGGCGGCGGGGTTGAAGACCATCACAGGGGCCGTCACGGTGGGTTATGGACCGGTTGCGCCGCGCGATGACGGTGGGTTGCGGCTCGATGCCAGCGTCGATCATGGTTTCGATCCCGATCTCCGCATGGGCCATGGCGAGGCGCTGGGCGGGGCTGGCTGGACGCTGGAGGCGGTTCATACGCCGGGGCACATGTCCAATCATCTGTGCTTCAGCCTTCGCGAGGAACATGCGCTGTTTTCCGGCGATCATGTGATGGCGTGGGCCACCAGCGTGATCGCTCCGCCCGAAGGCAACATGGCGCACTACATGGCGTCGCTGCGGCTGCTGCTCGAGCGCGACGACGAGATCTATCTGCCGTCGCATGGGCCGGCCCGGCTTGACCCCAAGGCGCTGGTGCGGGGCATTCTCGCCCACCGGAAGATGCGCGAGGCGGCAATTCTCGACCGCATCCGCAAGGGCGACCGGACGATCGGAGACATCGTGCGGGCAATCTACGCCGACGTGGACCCGCGCCTCCATGGCGCCGCGGCCCTGTCGGCGAGGGCGCATGTGGAGCATCTGGCCGAGAAGGGCCTGGTAAAAATGCGCGAGGATGCGGTGGAGGCGGTCTAGGAAGGCGCGGGACCCGCTGTGTTGAGATGACGCCGGCATGGTTGCCTCCCTGATTCTTATGGTAGGAATTTATATTCCTCGATCGCGGCGGAATTAAGTCCTCGCCTTGCTATCATGCATTTGTTGCCCCTTCCTCCATTCTGTCATCGCCGCATTCATTGCGGCGACCCATGGTCAAACGGGCACCGGGGCCGGTCGATAGATGGGTCCCCGCAACAAGTGCGGGGATGACAAACTCAGGAGTTCAGAGCAGTTGCGGGTAGAGATCCTGCCAGTGCGGATTGCTCACTTCGATAAGATTGGTCTTCCAGCGGCGGGGCCATTTCTTCATGGTCTTCTCACGTTGGATGGCTGCGCCGATCTCGCCAAAGTATTCAAACCACACGAGAGTGTGGACCTTGTATTTCCGGGTAAAGCCGGGAACATCGCCCGATTTGTGTTGGCTGATGCGGGACACCAGGTCGCCGGTCACACCAATGTAGAGCGTCCCGTTGAGTTTGCTGGCGAGCATATAAACGGCGTAAACCCGCTCTTCGCCAGGCAAGCGATGTATCATTTATCCACCCTGTCACCCCTGCTCCGATGCAGGGAAAACATCCCTCTCCAGATATTTGAGTATCTTGAAGCTTGAGCCGCTGCAACAAGTCCGGCGGTGACAAACTGCGGTGGGCTGCGCCGGTGGCGGAATTATCCGTGTGCGGATGGCTTGTAACCAATTCTTATTACTAACGAATTTTGCAGGACTTTTATCAAATTCTAAGCAAACGGCTTAACGGGATGGCAAGCCGGTGGCCCGAGTCTTGATGGCAATAACAATAGCGGAATGGGGGCCTGGCATGAACGGGAAGATCCTTGCTTTGTTGCTTATTACTGCCGCGCTGGGGGGCGCGGCAGAGACCGCGCAAGCGCGCAGCGGGAATACATTCAACGCGCCGGCAATGGTAAACGAGAGCAGCGGCTCGGCCATAAAGCTCGCCGTCTTGGCCGCCGCCTCGTTGGCGAATAAAATCTTAACCGTGTTCAGCCCGCACATGGCCGAGAGAAGCTGCCTGGCCAGCGCGGTCTATTTCGAGGCCCGGTCGGAGCCGCTGCAAGGTCAGCTGGCGGTGGCGGTGGTTGTGCTTAACCGGGTCAAGACGCTGCGCTATCCGTCAACCATCTGCGGCGTGGTTTATCAGGGTGCCAGCCGCCTCAACCGCTGCCAGTTTTCCTTCGCCTGCGATGGCGAGCCGGATTTGCCGACGGAGCGGCGCGCCTGGGATGCAGCACTGGTGGTTACCGCCCTGGCGATGGCGGGCGACAATCAGATGTTGGGCGAGGAGACGCAGTTTTTTGCCAGCGCCACCAACTATCACGCCGACTACGTCACGCCGGGCTGGTCCAAGTCGCTGCGCCGGCTGACCAAGATCGGACGCCACATCTTCTATGCGCGGAGCTAGGCGGCATTCACCGCGCCAAGGGCCATGGTTAATGCCCTCGCTCTTGCACGGGCGCGTGGACTTGATATTGTCCTCCTCCGGCGCATAGCCGAGGTTTGGAAGTTCGTGGTTAAGATGACTGGCTTGTTGGCCAAGACCCGTTTGTATGCACTCCGGCTGCTTTTGGGCTGCTGGGTGACACTGGCCATCGATGCCGCTCCAGCGCTGGCCATCGATCCGTTTTTTCCAACCTTCGGCAACAACGGCATCGATGTCATCCACTACAACATCGATCTTGATGTCAATCCCGCTTCAGGGCGGGTGGACGGCAAGGCGGCACTCGTCATTCTGGCGCAGCAGCGTCTCACCGGTTTCACGCTCGATCTGCATGGGCTGAAGGTTTCCAAGGTAACGGTTAACGGATTTTCGGCCGGTTTCAGCCAGGCCGAGGACAAACTCACGATCACGCCGAAGCGGACGATCCCGGCGGGTGCGGTGTTCTGGCTCGGTATCGGCTATGGCGGGATTCCCGATCCGCTGCCCGATCCGACGGCGCCCGATGATGCCTTGTTCCTCGGCTGGTTCAAATATCAGAACGCAACCTATGTGGTGAGCGAGCCGGTCGGCGCTTCAAGCTTCTTTCCGGCCAATGACGAGCCGACCGACAAGGCGAGCTTCACCTTCGGCATCACGGTGCCGGAGGGATACACCGGCGTTGCCAATGGCATGTTGGTGGGATCGAAACCGGTGGGCAGCAAGCGGCGCTTTCAGTGGGCGATGCTTAAGCCGATGACGGCGTGGCTGGCGACGGTGCATGTCAACAAATTCAAACTCGACCTCTCGCGGACGGCGGGGGGAACGCCCATTCGCGTCTATGCGCCTTCCGGCGTTCCGCAATCGCATGTCGATGAATATGCGAAAGCCGGCGAGATGATCGGTTACTTCGAGACGCTGATCGGGCGCTATCCGTTCGCCGGCTACGGCTCGGTGATCGTGCAGGATCCGATTCTGTACTACGCGCTGGAGACCCAGGCGATGTCGACATTTCCGGCGGAAGCGGGTCCGCCCGACGAAGGACTTGTGGCGCATGAACTGGCGCACCAATGGTTCGGCAATTCGATTTCGGTGGCGAAGTGGGAGGATCTGTGGATCGCCGAGGGCTCGGCCACCTATTTCGAAGTGCTGTGGCCCAACCGCGATAGCCCTGCGGGGTTCGATGACGCCATGCTGGCGATCTATGACTATGTCGTGGACCAAGAGCTTGGACCGGCGGTGGTGGAAGCGCCGGAGGAGCTGTTCTCGGACCGCACCTATTACCGGGGAGCGGCGGCGCTCTATGCGCTGCGGCTGAAGGTGGGCGACAGCAGCTTCTTCAATATCCTGCGGCATTTCGTGCAGGATAATCGCGGCGGCAACGTCACCTCGGAGGATTTCATCCGCACCGCCGTGCGCTTCAGCGGCGATGGGTCAGTGCGGCCGCTGCTTCACGCCTGGCTCTATGAAGATGCGGTGCCGCCGCTGCCCGGTCTGGCAAAACGCGTGAGCAAGCCCGGGCCGGTCCCCAAGCCCGATATCGTGGGCGGACGCTGCGGCCGCGGCAGCCATCGCGGGTCGGCGGCAAGCTGCAAGGTGAAGCCGGCGTTGCCATAATCCTCAAGCCGTCAGTCCACCGGCGGGCTTGCCCGCTCGGGAGGCAAAAGAGGCTGTGAAGAAATCGACTGGCGATCGGCAACTATGAGCTTGCAGCAGAAAGCGGGTTCCCAGCTTTCGCTGGGATGACGGAAAAAGGGAGACGTAGCAAAAATATCCCAGCAATCCGTCCTGCCAGCGAAAGCTGGCATCCCGCTTCTCTTTGATCCAATCGGCGGCGACTTCAATTTCTTCACAAACTCGAAAGCCGGGACCTAAACTCAAACTGGATCGCGGCTTTCGCTGGAACTACGGAATTGGGTGGATGCAAGGAAATCCGAGACTGCGGAGTTAAGGCGTTCGGGTTGTTCGAGACTTGGCAGATGAGCGCAACCCCGCATGATCAAGCTCTTCGCTCCAGTGATGGCGGTGGCGAGCCAGTGCGAGCGCTGCTGGATGTGGGGGAAATCGAGATCGCCCCAGATGGCCAGCGTGGGGACATCGATTCCCTTGAGCCGATCGATGGCAGTGGGAGACGGCTGCTCCATGGTGAGGGGCGGATGGCGCAGGGCCTTGGCGTTCATGTCGAGAAACAATTGGCGGGTTGCACCGGTGATGCGATTTTCCTTGGCCTGAGGACCGTCAAGCCAGAGTCTGGCTTCGATGGCATTGACACGTTCGAGTTCACCCGTTTCTTCGGCGCTCTCGAGTTCGGCTATCAACGCGGCGATGGCAGGTGGATGGGCCGGGGGTTGTGGGGCACCTGAAACGGCGGTTGCGATCAGCACCAACGCCGCCACCTTGCCCGGATGGGCGAGCGTGTAGTCGATGGCGATGCGGCCGCCTTGGGAGCAGCCGATGAGGATCGGCCGCCGGCAATCGAAATGGGTGATCACCCGGTCGAGGTCGCCCACGTGGCTGAAGGGTTCATCGGGTGTCAGGGTTTCACCGAAGCCGCGGCGATCATAGGCGATGGTTTGATAGGCTTCGGGCCAATGAAGATTGGGTGGACTGCCACATGCGGCGGTCGGCGACACCGGCATGGAGCAGGATGACGGCGGGCCCCTGCCCCTTCACTTCGGCGTGCAGCTTAGCCCCAGAGCTTTTGATGCCGATACTCGATTCCACGTCAGGCCACGACCGGAAACCGGTAATCCTTGAAGCGCTCGCGCAGGGTGAGTTTGGAAATCTTGCCGGTGGCGGTGTGGGGAATTTCGTCGACGAAGGCCACGTCGTCGGGCATCCACCATTTGGCGATCTTGCCCTGCATGTGGGCGAGGACCTGTTCACTGCTCACATCGCTGCCTGGCTTCCTGACCACCACCAGCAAGGGGCGCTCATCCCATTTGGGATGGGGAAGGCCAATGGCGGCGGCCTCCTGCACGCCGGCGCAGCCCATGGCGAGGTTTTCCAGTTCGATCGAGGAAATCCATTCACCGCCGGACTTGATCACATCCTTGGAGCGGTCGGTGATCTGCATGTAGCCATATTCGTCGATGGTGGCGACGTCGCCGGTGTCGAACCAGCCATCGGCATCGAACGAAGAAGCGCCCTCGCCCTTGAAGTAGGCCCTGGCGACCGCCGGGCCCTTCACCTTCAGGCGGCCGAAGGTTTTGCCATCATGAGGAAGGGTGCGGTTTTCATCATCGGTGATTTTCATGTCGACCATGAATAGCACCCGACCCTGCTTCAATTTGACGGGCCACCATTCCTCGTCTGACAGTGCAACCGTGCTCGCCGACCGGGTGCCCGCCGTGCCGACCGGGCTCATTTCGGTCATGCCCCAGCCGTGGACGACGTCGACGCCGTATCTGCCGATGAAGGCTTTCATGATCGCTTCGGGGCAGGCGGAGCCTCCGATGAAAACCCGCTTCAAGTAGGGTAGCTTCGCCTGCGGATTTTGCTCGAGATACTGGAGCAGCATCAGCCATACGGTCGGCACCGCGGCGGTGTAGGTCACCATTTCCTTGTTCAAGAGTTCATAGATCGACGCGCCATCGAGTTTCGGCCCCGGCATCACCAGTTTCGAACCCGCCATGGGGGCCGAAAAAGCGAGCGACCAGGCATTGGCGTGGAACATCGGAACGACCGGCATCAGACTGTCGCGGCTGGAAATGTCCTTGGCGTCGGCCAGGCTGCACGATAGGGCATGCAAGAAGTTGGAGCGGTGCGAGTAGAGCACGCCCTTGGGGTGGCCGGTGGTGCCGGAGGTATAGCACAGGCCGCAGGCGGTGTTTTCATCGAGCGGGGCCCATGGGAATGCACTGTCGCCTTCGGCGATGAGTTCCTCGTAGCAGATGGGATTGCGAAGCGTGGTGGCGGCCGGCATGTGGGCAGGCTCCGTCATCACGATGAAGCCCTTGACCTCGGGCAGGCGCTCCTGGATCTTTTCAAACAGCGGCACGAAGCTCAGATCGGTGAATATCCATTGATCGCCTGCGTGGTTGACGATGTAGTCGAGTTGATCGGCGAAGAGGCGCGGGTTCAGCGTGTGGACGATGCCGCCCAATCCCATGACGCCATACCAGATTTCCATGTGGCGCCAGGTGTTCCACGCCATGGTACCGGCGATGGAGCCGAGCCCGATGCCGAGGCGCTTCTCGACTGCGGAAGCAAGGGCGCGCGAGCGGCGGTCGAGTGCCGCATAGGTGGTGCGGTGGATCGGACCTTCGACCGAGCGCGAGACGATTTCGGTTTCGCCATGCCAGCGCGCCGCGTGATCGAGCACGCGGTGCACCAGCAAAGGAAAATCCTGCATCAGGCCAAGCATGGGTTCCTCCGATTGCGCCACTTGGCGTTCTCATTGACACACAGCCTAGCGCCATTCGGGTTGCGGGGCTAGGTCACGCGTGGGTCAATGGGGGTGATGGCGCCGAGGCCGAGGATGGTTTCGAGGGCCTTCGCACCGGCGAGCAGTTTCGCCTCGCCGCGCGGGGGGCCGACGAGCTGGATTCCGACGGGGAGGTTTTCGCGGGTGAAGCCCGCGGGAATGGAAATGGCTGGGCAGGCAGCGAGGGTAATCGCGGAGACGATGGTGAGCCAGTCGACATAGGTTTCGAATTTGTGGCCGTTGCATTCGGTGACATAGCGCTGCTCCACCGGATAGGGCGCCACGATGGTGGTGGGGCAAAGCAGCAGATCGTAGGTCTCGAAAAATTTCAACGCACGCTTGAACAAGGTAGCGCGCTGGGCCTCGGCGCGGGAGATTTCGGCGCCGGTCAAATTGAGGCCCTTCTCGATGTTCCAGACTACTTCCGGTTTCAATTGGCCGCGGTGGCTTTCCAGCAGCGGACGCATGCTGGTGGCAAAGGAGAGGGCCCGCAGCACCTGGTTACATTCCCGGGCTTCGGAGAAATCCGGGTGGGCCTCTTCGACGATTGCTCCGGCCTCGGCGAAGCGGCGGCCGGCCCTCATGACGATATCCGCGACTTCCGGATCGACCGGCGGCAGGCCTATATCGCGGCTGATGGCAACGCGTTTGGGCATCCAGCCGGAGCGGGCGGCCTTGAGAAAGCTGGTGCCATCGGAGGGAAGCGAAATGGGATCGGCAGGCTCCTCGCCCACCATGGCATCGAAGAGCAATGCCAAGTCCTCGACATTGCGGGCCATGGGGCCTTCGACGCCGAGGGTGGAGTCGATCTTGTTGCCGACGGTGGCGGCCACACGGCCGGGCGAAGGCCGCATGCCGGTGACCGCGCAGAAGCTGGCGGGATTGCGGAGCGAGCCTCCCATGTCCGAGCCATGGGCCACCCAGGCCTGGCCCGTGGCCAGCGCCACGGCCGCACCGCCGGAAGAGCCCGCCGCGGAGCGCTGAGGTATTCCACGGATTGAGGGTGCGGCCGAAGACTTCATTGAAGGTGTTGGCGCCGGCGCCGAACTCCGGGGTGTTGGACATGGCGTAAACGATGGCGCCACCGGCTTCGAGATGGGTGACCATCAGGTCCGAGACGGCGGGGATGTTGTTGGCGAAGATGGGCGAGCCCTGGGTCGAGCGCACGCCGGCCACATCGGCCAGGTCCTTGATCGGTATGGGAAGTCCCGCCAGCTGCCCGCGTTCGGCAACGGGCTTTTGCATCAGCAGCTTGGCGTGACCTCGCGCACGGTCAAAACATCGTGTCGGCAAAGCATTGACCTTGGAGTCGACCTCGGCGATCCGCTGTTCCAGTGCATCAAGGCAGTCGAGGGGTGAAATTTCCTGTCTTTTCAACAGATCGACGATTTCACATGCGGTCTTGTGGATCAGATCGGACATCGCCCATTCCCTTGCTGCAGAGCCGGATTGAATCCGTTTGCGGCACGCCCGTCAACAGGCGTAAAAGGCCAACGAAATTCGAGCAGGAGAATATCATGAACGCACCGGTCACCGGCCCAGGTCTCAACAAGCAGTGGGTGGAGCGCCGCGCCAAGGCGGTTTCGCGCGGCATCGGCATGGGTGCGCCGGTGATGGCGGCGAGGGCGGAGAATTCGGAAATCTGGGATATCGAGGACAACCGCTATATCGATTTCGGCGGCGGCATCGCGGTGGTCAATACCGGTCATCGCCATCCCCTGGTGATGAAGCGGGTCTATGAGCAGCTTGAGAAATTCACCCACACCTGCGCCATGGTGATGCCCTATGAGCCGTTCATCGAGGTGTGCGAGAAGCTCAATGCGGTTGCTCCGATTTCGGGCGAGAAGAAATCGGCGCTGGTGACGACGGGGGCGGAGGCGGTGGAGAATGCCGTCAAGTTCGCGCGCTCCTACACCGGGCGCTCGGATGTGATCGCATTTCACGGCGGCTTCCATGGCCGCACCAATCTCACCATGGCGCTGACCGGCAAGGTGGTTCCCTACAAGGCGAAGTTCGGACCGTTCGCAGGCGGCATGTGGCATGTGCCGTTCCCGGTGGCGCATCACGGGATTTCGGTCGACGATTCGATTCACGCCATCGAACTGTTGTTCAAGTGCGATGTGGAACCGTCGCGGGTGGCCGCCATCATCATCGAGCCGGTGCAGGGCGAAGGCGGGTTCTATGTGGCGCCGAAGGAATTGATGGTGCGGCTCCGCAAGCTGTGCGACGAGCATGGCATCGTGCTGATCGCCGATGAAATCCAGACGGGCTTCGGGCGGACGGGCAAATTCTTCGCCATGGAGCATTTCGGCGTCGAGCCCGATCTGATGACCTGCGCGAAATCGCTGGCGGGCGGCTTCCCGCTGGCGGGCGTCGTTGGCCGGGCCAAGATCATGGATGCGCCGGATCCGGGCGGCATCGGCGGCACCTATGCCGGCAATCCGGTGGCCTGTGCGGCGGCACTCGGGGTGTTCGAGGCGTTCGAGACGGAAGGCTTGCTTGAGAAGGCGGAAGCACAGGGCAAGACGATCATGGCGCGGATGAAGGCGGTCAAGGCCAAGGGCCGCGGCATGCCGATCGGCGATATCCGCGGGCTCGGCGCCATGTGCGCCTTCGAGCTGGTGACCGAGCATGGCGGCAACAAGCCGGATGCCGCAGGCGCCAAGGCGCTGGCGGCCAAATGCCTGGAGCGCGGACTGTTGATCCTCACCTGCGGCATCTATGCCGATACGATCCGGCTGCTGACGCCGCTCACCGCCTCGGAGATGATCCTGAAGGAAGGGCTCGATATTCTGGAGAGCGCGATTTTGGGGAATTGAGGTATTGCCAGCGCCGCGGTGACGCGGTATTCTTACGAAAGCTCTATCGATCAGGAAGCGTAAGACAATGACCGCCATCACCAAACTGTCCAGCAAGTTTCAGATTTCGATCCCGAAGGAAGTGCGGGAGCAGGAAGGCTGGAAGCCCGGCCAGCGGTTTGTGTTTCTGCCCAGAAGCGGTGGATTTGTGCTGGTGCCCGTGCCTGAACCAAACGAGCTTTTCGGCATTGCCAAAGGCGCCAATCCTGAAGGAATCCGGGACCGCCGGGACCGCTATTGATGTGGCTGTACGACAGCTGCATCTGGGTGGAGTGGCTTCTGAAAAGCCGGATCGGCACGTCCCTCAAAGCGGAATTTCTGACGTATCGAAACATCAATCGTGCCAACGCTGGTGCAGTTTGAACTGCAGAAGTGGGGGGCGCGCGAGCTTGGCGAAACCGAAACCGCACGGCTTCTGGCGCTGACCACGACCTGCACCGTGATCCCGCTTGATACCGCCATCGCGATCGAAGCCGCAGCCTTGGCACAAACGCACAGTTTGCATTCCGCCGACGCAATTATTTATGCAACGGCCACTGCTGGCCGGTGCTACGCTGGTGACGTGTGATGCCCATTTCGCGAACATGCCACAGGTGCGTTACCTGAAGAAATAAGCGGAGATTACCTTGTCCAAACTTTCCAACATGGCCCACCGCGATATCGAGACGGTGGTGCATCCCTATACCAATCTGGCGCGGCATCGCGAGACGGGGCCGCTTATCCTCAACGAAGGGCGCGGCATCTATGTCTATGACGACAAGGGCACGCCGCTACATCGAGGCGCTGGCGGGATTGTGGTGCACCGCACTCGGCTATGGCAACGAGGAGATTGGTGGAAGCGGCGGCTACGTCCATGCGCAAGCTATCGTTCACGTCGGTTTTCGGCGGCAAGTCGCATGACGGGGTGATCGAGCTCTCCGAGAAGCTGAAGGAGCTGTCGCCGGTTCCGGCTTCCAAGGTGCTGTTCGGCGCCTCGGGTTCGGAGGCCAACGACATGCAGGTGAAGCTCACCTGGTATTACAACAACGCGAGGGGGCGGCCCGACAAGAAGAAGATCATCGCCAGGCTGCGCGGCTATCACGGGGTGACGGTGGCCTCGGGCTCGCTCACCGGGCTTCCCGATGGTGCATACGGATTTCGATCTGCCGATCAAGAATATCCTGCATACCTCGTGCCCGCATTATTATCGCGGCGGCCGGGACGGCGAGACGGAAGATGAGTTCACGGACCCGCATGGCGCAGGACCTCGACGAGATGATCCAGCGCGAGGGACCCGATACGGTGGCGGCTTTCATCGCCGAGCCGGTGATGGGGGCAGGCGGCGTGGTGGTGCCGCCTTCAAGCTATTTCCCGAAGATCAACGCGGTGCTGGCGAAATACGATGTGCGCTTCATCGCCGATGAGGTGATCTGCGGGTTCGGGCGGACCGGCAATTGGTTCGGCACCCAGACCTTCGGCATGAAGGCCACGTCGATCTCGATGGCGAAGGCCATCACCTCGGCCTATTTCCCGATGAGCGCCATCACGATCGAGGAAGACCTCTATCAGGCGATGGTGGAGGAAAGCAAAAAGATCGGCATCTTCGGCCACGGCTATACCTATACGGCGCATCCGGTGGGCTGTGCGGTGGCGCTGAAGGCGATCGAAATCTATCAGCGCGACAAGATCGTCGAGCATGTGCGGAAAGTCTCGGCGGTGTTCCTCAACCGGCTGAGAAGGCTCGGCGAGCATCCGCTGGTGGGCGAGGCGCGCGGGGTTGGCTTGATTGGCGCCCTTGAACTCGTCGCCGACAAGTCGAGCAAGCGGGCCTTCGATCCCAAGAAGGGCGTGGGAGCTACCTGCGTCAATTATCTGCAGGAGCTTGGCCTGATCAACCGGGCGATGGGCGATGCGGTAGCCTTCTGTCCGCCGCTGATCATCTCCGAGGATGAAATCCAGGAAATGTTCGACATGGTGGAAACCGCGCTTGATATGACCGAGGCGTGGGTAAGGAAGGAAGGATTGCGGAACTGAGAGGCGCTGCCTTTCGCGGCAGGCGAGGTGCCAGAGAGGATTTCAAAGGAATTTCCTTGAGCAACAAAGCCCACATTGGCCGTGTTGTGATACTCAACGGGGTAGGAAGCTCGGGCAAGAGCTCTATTGCACGCGAACTTCAGCGAATTGCTCGCCGGCCAATGCTTCACGTTCAGATGGATACTTTCCTCGATATGCTGCCGCCGGCCTACCTTGATCATGCCGATGGGTTGCAGTTCAGAAATGTCGGGTCCACATTCGAACCGTCAATTTCAATTTCGGCCGGCCCCATTGTGCAAAAGACACTTCGAGCGATGAAAAAATCCATCGCCGTTATGGCAAGAGAAGATAATGATGTTGTTGTGGATGATGTGTTGCTTGGCAGCGGCAGCCAGGAGTACCGCGAGGCACTTGCAGGCCTCGATGTCTCGTGGGTCGCAGTGATGGCCGACCTTGTAACACTCGAGATGCGCGAAAAGCAGCGGGCAGACCGCATGATAGGATTGGCGCGTTGGCAGTTTGATCGCGTTCACTTCGGCATAGACTATGATGTTGTCGTCAACACCGATGTACATTCTCCGAAAGCATGTGCACGGATCATCAAACAGAAACTTGGCCTGTAGCGAGCAAGGTAGGGAAGAACAACTTATGATCGAGAGCGAAAATGAACTGCGTGCGCGGCTCGGCAGTGCCGAGGGTCTTGCGGTGCAGAAATCGCGGCCCGGACTCGACAAGCATTCGCGGCGGTTCATCGCGATGTCGCCATTCCTGGTGCTGTCAACGGCCAATGCCAGGGGCAAGGCGGACGTCAGCCCACGCGGCGATCCGCCGGGGTTTGTGCATGTGATCGACGACCAGAGCTTTCTCATCCCCGACCGGCCGGGCAACAACCGGCTCGATACGATGACCAACATCGTGGAGAATCCGAACGTCGCTTGTCTGTTTTTCATTCCGGGTTTCGAGGATACGCTGCGGGTGGCGGGGCGCGCTTCGATTACCGGGGACGGCGAGCTGCTGCGCCATTGCACGGTTAACGGCAAGGCGCCGAAAGTGGGCGTGGTGGTGAAGGTCGATGAAGTGTTTCTGCATTGCGCCAAGGCGCTGAAACGCTCGAAGCTGTGGCAGGACGACTACAAGCAGGAGCGCAGCCAGATGCCGAGCATTGCCCGCATCATTCTCGAACAGGTGAGCGACGCCAAGGTGGACGAAACCGTGGCGGCCAAGGCGGATATCAGCGTGGAAGAGAATTACCGGACGGAGCTGTATTGATTTCGATCAAGGAGCCACTGGCCCATTGAGGCGATAAATAGCCCTATGGACCCGAAGCTTCTTCCGTTCGCCCTGCAGGATGTGCCGCGCTACACCAGCTATCCGACGGCGGTGCAGTTTCAACCGGATTTCCCGCCAGTGCTTGCGGACGAATGGATAGCCGCGCTGGCTCCGGAGGCCTCGCTCTCGGTTTATGTTCATATCCCGTTCTGCCGGCAGCTGTGCTGGTATTGCGGCTGCCATACGTCGGTGCCTAACTCCTACGACCGGGCGGCGCGCTATGTGGAGCTGCTGGTGCGGGATATCCGGCGGACGGCGAAAATCGCGGGCGGCGGCCGGGGCCTGGTCAAGCATCTGCATTTCGGCGGCGGCACGCCCACTTATCTCGACGACTTCCATATCGGGGAAATACTCGAAGCCGTCGACATGGGATTTGGCCTCGCGAGCGATGCCGAAATAGCGCTTGAGTCGGATCCCCGCACCCTGACGCGCGAGCGCGCTTTGGTACTGGCCGGCATGGGCTTCACCCGCATCAGCTTCGGGGTGCAGGATTTCGCCACGCCGGTGCAGATGAAGATCAACCGGCTGCAGACCTATGGGCTGGTGGCCGCTGCCACGGAATTCCTGCGGGCGGCGGGATTCACGTCGATTAATTTCGATCTCATGTATGGCTTGCCGGGGCAGACGGAGGCGAGCGTTGCGAAGACGGCGATGCAGGCGGCGGAGCTTGGACCGGAGAGGCTGGCGGTGTTCGGCTATGCCCATGTGCCGTGGTTCAAGAAACATCAGCGGATGATCGCCGATGCCGACCTTCCCGGGGTGAACGAGCGCTATTCTCAGGCGAAGACGATCGAGGCGGCGCTCACCGGGGCGGGCTATGTGGCAGTGGGGCTCGATCATTTCGCGCTGCCCGGCGATGGGCTGGCAGTGGCTGCCGGCAGTGGCGCGCTCAGGCGCAACTTCCAGGGCTATACGACGGATGTCGCCGATGCGCTTCTGTCGTTCGGCGCTTCGGCAATCGGTGAATTGCCGCAAGGCTTCGTGCAGGCGGCGCGCGACACGCTGCAATGGTCGCAGGCGATCGAGGCCGGCAGAAATCCGGTGATGCGCGGACTTGCGGTGAGGGATGAAGACCGCATGCGGGCTATGATCATCGAGCGGCTGATGTGCGATTTCACCGTCGACTATGGCCGTGGTGGCGAATTGTTTGACGATATTCCCGAGCGCTTGCAGGGGGCGATCGCTGCCGGAATTGCAAAGCTGGAGGGCACGCGGGTCAGCGTGCCCAGCGAACACCGGCTGTTCCTGCGCAATGTGGCGGCGGCGTTCGATGCCCATTTCGCCGCCGTTCCCAACCGGCACGCCAAGGCGGTGTGAGCGATCTAAACGCGTGCCAAGGCCTGCTCGATATCGGCGATGAGGTCGTCCACATGCTCGATGCCGATGGAGAAACGCACCAGATTATCAGGCACCGGACTTGCCGGGCCTTCGACGGATTTGCGGTGTTCGGCGAGGCTTTCGACGCCGCCCAGGGAGGTGGCGGGGATCACCACCCTGAGGCTGGTGCACAGGCGTTTGGCCGCATCGAAACCGCCATTCACAAGAAGCGACAGCATGCCGCCGAAGCCATCGGTCATTTGCCGCGCCGCGATGTCATGGCCGGGATGAGACGCGAGGCCGGGATAGAGAACGCTCTCGACTTTCGGGTGGCGTTCAAAATGGCGAGCTATGGCAAGCGCATTGGTTGAGGACTGACGATAACGCACAAACAGCGTGCGCATGCCGCGCATAAGCAGCCAGCATTCAAGCGGCGGCAGGGGCGAGCCCATCTTGGCGCGGAGCGAAGCCACATCCTTCCAGCGGGCGTTCTCCGCGCGCGTCACCAAGACACCGGCGAGAACATCGGAATGGCCGTTCAGGTATTTGGTGGCGGAATGAAAGACAATATCGGCGCCGAGCATCAGGGGCCTGGTGGTGACAGCGGCGGTGGCGGTGGCGTCGACCGCAAGAATGGCGCCGGCGGCGTGGGCGGATTTTGCCGCGGCTTCGATGTCGATCACGTCCCAGGTGGGGTTGAGTGGGGTCTCGATCCACACAAGATCGGTCTTGCCTTTGCGCAACGACCTGGCAAGCGAGGAAGGGTCGCGCGGATCGAAAAGCGTGAGGGATATGCGGCCGAGGGTTTCGAGGCGTTGCAACCAATCGCGGGTGCCATAATACATGACATCGGGGGCCACGACATGGGCGCCCGGCGGAATGGTTTCGGTCAGCGTGGCGATGGCCGCCATGCCGGACGCAAAGAGGAGTGCGGCTGCCCCTTGCTCAAGTGCCGCTATGGTTTCTTCGGCGTGCCACAGGGTGGGGTTGCCGGCGCGGACGTAGTTCTCCTTGAGCTTCGGCGTATAGGTTTCGTCACGGGCATAGGTGGTGGCGGTATAAATCGGCGGCACGACGGCGCCAGTTACCGGGTCGGCCGATTTCAGGGCATGGGCGGCGACGGTCTCGGGGCGCAGGGCCTGGTTAGACATGCTGGCCGCCGTTGATGTGAAGCTCGGCGCCGTTCACATAGCTGGAACCGTCCGTACACAGAAAATAGATGGCGCGGGCCACTTCCTCCGGCTGGCCGAGGCGGCGCTGGGGAATTTGGGCGACGATCTTATCGGTGCCGGGCGAGAGGATCGAGGTTTCGATTTCGCCGGGCGAGATGGCATTGACGCGGACATCGTGGGGGCCGAAGTCGGCGGCCATTTCGCGGGTGAGAGCGGCCAAGGCCGCCTTCGAGGTGGAGTAGGCGGCGCCGGCAAAGGGGTGGACGCGGGAGCCGGCAATCGACGTCACGTTGACGACGGCGCCCTTGGCGGCGGTGAGTTCGTTCATCAATCCGCGGGCCAGCATGACGGGGGCGAAGAAGTTGATCTGGAAGACGGTCTTCCAGTCCTCCTCTGCGGTTTCCAGGGTGTTGAGACGGCCGCCGTCCGGCTTTTTCGGGCTGATGGCGGCGTTGTTGACGAGGGCATGGAGCCTCGAACCTTGCGCCTTCAGTTTTTCCTTCATCACGGCGATGGCGGCGTGGGTATCGGTGGAGGACGCGAGATCGACGGTGATGTGGTCCTCCGGCCCCGCATCCCACGGGCAATCCTCGGGGAAGGGATGCCTGGAACAGGTGATGACGCGCCAGCCGGCGGTGGAAAAGCGCTTGACGGTGGCATGGCCGATGCCGCGCGAGGCGCCGGTGAGGATCAAGGTCTTGCGTTCGCTGTCGAGGAGTTGGGTCATCTTGACCGGCCTATGCCTCCTCTTTCAACAGCCCGGTGGCATAGCGGTGGAGGATGGAGGCCACCAGGGTCTGGTAGGGAATGCCCTGCTCCAGCGCCTTGGCCTTGATGCGGGCGATGTCGCGCTCCTGCACGCGCACGGTGATCGGCTTCTTGCGCAGCGTGTTGCGCACCATTTGCTGCCATTCCTTGATGGCCTGGGCGCGGGGGACACGCTCGACAAATTCGCCGCGTTGCAAGGCTGCCTCGATCTCCAGTTCTTCCGCGTCGAGAACCTGATCGTCGAATGCTATGCTGCTTTAGGTTTTTTCATTTGGTCACCTGATATTTTTTCCGCATCGAGCGGCTGTGATAAATCGTTTTCAAGAAAACTTTCGCTTCTTGCACTACATAGGGAACCGCGCAGGCATAACCATTAATTTCGACAACAAGGATCCGTTGATGGCCCTTCCGGCCTTCTTGAGGATGGTCGATGTCGGCCAACACCCGGCCGTTTTCGACTGCCGCCACAACATCCTCGAAGGCGAGGCCCCGTTCGGCCTTGAGCCGTTGGTTCTTCTCTTCACTCCAACTGATGTCCATGCCGGTTTGCATCTAACGTAAGTATAGCGTGCATTGATCGTAAATACAATAGCCCGCGACCAGTTCAGGGGTACAGCCGGGCCTTCTGCCATGGCGCTCCGGTGTCTCCCGCCGGAAAATCACCCGGTCATGCAGCCTGAAGGGGCGGTCGTGCCAGAATTCGATGGAGAGGGGCTTCACCCGGAAGCCGGACCAATAGGGCGGGCGGGGCACTTCGCCGATCGCATATTTGGCGGCGTATTTGGCGACCGCCGCCTCGAGGGCAAAGCGGCTTTCGAGGGGGCGCGATTGTTGCGAGGCCCAGGCGCCGATGCGGCTGTCCCTGGCCCTTGAGGCGAAATAGGCGTCTGCCTCGGCGTCGCTCACTTTCTCGACGAGTCCTCGCACGCGCACCTGGCGGCGCAGGCTTTTCCAGTGGAAACACAGGGCGGCCTTCATGGCGCCGAGAATTTCCCGGCCCTTCTGGCTTTCATAATTGGTGTAGAAGACGAAGCCCGCCTCATCGAAACCTTTCAGCAGCACCATGCGGACATTGGGGAGGCCATCTGCATCGACGGTGGCCAGCGCCATGCCGGTGGGATCGTTGGGCTCGGATGCTTCGGCATCCTTCATCCATTCGGCAAAGAGCGGCGAAAGGATCGCCGCGCTCGGTGAAGCCGCGCGAGGCCGTCAGTTTCGATAGATCGCTCAGAGTCATAATCCGTTAACCCAAGGGGCGGTATGCCCCAGTCTCTCCATATTTCATCCGCGATCCCGCCACCGCGAGCGGCTTAGGGATCAATGCAAGGGATAGTCCATCGGATTAACGATGTCGAAGGGGTTCACATGCGGCTCAAGTCAATCATCATCATCGTAACGGCCGGCCTCGTGCTGGCGGGCTGCAGCGCCGACAGCGGGCCCAAGGAGACTTCGGGGGCATTGATCGGCGGGGTTGCCGGCGGATTGCTGGGCAACACCATCGGCCACGGCGACGGGCGCGCGGCGGCGACGATATTCGGCGCCGCTCTCGGGGCAATCATCGGCGCCTCGGTCGGGCGCGATCTCGACGAGCGCGACCGCGAATACGCCTATTTCGCCGCCGACCGGAGCCTGCGCGGCAACCGGGTGGAATACTGGAAGAACCCGCAGAACGGCCACCGCGGCCAGTTCCGCCCGCTGCGGACCTATGAGCGCGACGGCGAGACGTGCCGCGATTTCACCCACACCATCTGGGTGGACGGCGAGCCGGAGCCGGTGGAAGGGACAGCCTGCGAGACGGCGGACGGCAGCTGGGAAGTGGTCAGCTAGTGGATCAAATCTGACACTTGGCGCCGGCAATGCGATAGGGCGTTCGCCGCGGCCGACAGACTGAGTGTGGCCCCAGGCAACTGATCCGCCAAGGCAATGCGTTGCTGATACCGCTGTCCTCCGTCAGTATTCGCTCCGGCAAACCAACAGTAGTGAGATGGACGAACGGTCCAAACACGGGCTAACAACCCTATTGCGCGATGTCGCGCAAATGCTGCCAGTGTGAGGGCTTTCGCTTGGACAATTCAGCAGAACTTCTCAGCATTATCAGCCATCTCCGCGAGATTTACAGAGCTGGCGACATACCGGGCTATCTTGCACACTATGCACCTGACATTTCGGTCTATTTCGAGGGATCGGTGATGAATTACGGCGAAGTGTGCAAGTTTATCGCTTCGCTTTTCGAGGATGGCGGCAAGTCGCTAGAATTCCAAATCGGTGATCACGACCGCATACAATTCAGCGAGAGCGGCGATGCGGCCGTCGTCAGCTATTCTTGGCGCGAAAGATTTCGTTACGCTGACGGCCACGAGACCGACACTGAGTATTACGAGACCGACGTCTGGTGCTGGCGAATTGGCGAATGGAAGATCGCGCATATTCACCTGAGCACAATCAAGGAGCATCCGATCCCGGGGTGACTGGTATCATCATCCCTGACTTGGGTGGGTGGTGTCAGTGGCTGTGTGATTGCCCTACCTAACGGGCACCAAGTGTCAGCTTTGGTCAACTAAGCTCATCAATCAGAATTGATATTGGGCGGCGCTGGGATTGCGCTAGCATCTTGCTCCATGTTCATCGCCGTCTACCGCTTCACGCTCAAGCCCGGCTCGGAGGAGCAGTACCGGAAGGACTGGTCGGAGGTCACGCGGCTGGGGCTTGAAGAAGGACACTCCTTTGGTTCCGCGCTTGGACGGGCGCAGGATGGGAGTTGGGTGGCGGTGGCGCGGTGGCCGAGCAAGGAAATGCGCGATCAGTGGTTTGCGCGGGGCACGCGGATGGACGAACCGGTGGCGCGGATGCGGGCGGCGGTTGACCGGCGCTTCGACGATCTGGAAGTCGAGATCACCGACGATCTGACAACGCGGTAAGCTCCCGCCCCTTCCTTTCGGCGGTCAACTGTGCCAGAAAGCCGCGAGATGCCGGGGGAACCGGCGACAATCCAGGCTGGCAGAATTATTATGAGCGAAATCAAAGGTTTGATGACGGGGAAGCGTGGCCTCGTCATGGGGGTTGCGAATAACCGCTCGATTGCCTGGGGGATCGCCAAGGCCTGCGCCAAGCATGGGGCGGAACTCGCCTTCACCTACCAGGGCGATGCGCTGAAAAAGCGGGTTGAGCCGCTCGCCGCCGAGGTGGGTTCCAAGGTCGTGGTTCCGTGCGATGTAACCGACATGGCTTCGATCGACGCCACGTTCGCGGCGATCGAGAAGGCCTGGGGCAAGCTCGACTTCCTCGTCCATGCCATTGCGTTTTCCGACAAGGACGAGCTCACCGGCCGCTATGTCGACACCACGGCGGATAATTTCAGCAAGACGATGTTCATCAGCTGCTACAGCTTCACGGCGATTGCCCAGCGCGCCGAGAAGCTGATGACGGACGGCGGCTCGCTGCTCACGCTCACCTATTACGGCGCCGAGAAATGGATGCCGCACTACAATGTGATGGGCGTCGCCAAGGCGGCGCTGGAAGCGTCGGTGCGCTACATGGCGGCCGACCTTGGGCCCAAGAACATCCGGGTCAACGCAATTTCGGCGGGGCCGATCAAAACGCTGGCTGCTTCCGGCATCGGCGACTTCCGCTATATTCTCAAATGGAACGAATACAATTCGCCGCTCCGGCGCACGGTGACCACCGATGAGGTTGGCGATGCCGGGTTCTATCTGCTGTCGGAGCTTAGCCGTGGCGTCACCGGTGAAATCCATCATGTGGATTCGGGCTATCACATCGTCGGCATGAAAAACCCCGATGCGCCCGACATGACGGTTGCGCAAAGCGGCGGGTGAGCCTTTGCCGCCGCTCTATTTCATCCGCCATGGCGAAACCGACTGGAACAAGAAGGGTCTGATCCAGGGCTGGATCGACACGCCGCTCAACGAGAAGGGCCACACACAGGCGCGCGCCGTGGGCTGCGCGCTGGCGGCCATTCCGGGGATTGCCAGCGGCTTCAAATTCATTGTGAGCCCGCTGACGCGCACCAGGCAGACCATGGCCCATATCGCCGCGGCCCTGATGATCGCGGAGAGGCGGGTCAATATCGATCCGGCCGTCAAGGAGTTGGGCTTCGGCATCTGGGAGGGCAAGGCGTTCTGGGAGCTAAAGGCATCGCCTACTTTTCCAGCGGATGCGGAGTCACGCTATTTCTGGCGGCCGGAGGGCGGGGAAAGCTATGAAGACGGCCATGCCCGCATCCGCGATTGGATCGGGGCGATCGACGGGCCCACAGTGGTGGTGGCGCACGGCGCCATCGGACGCTGCCTGATCGGTTATGCGGGTGGACTGGGGCCCTCGGCGCTGGTCTCGCTGCGCACGCCACAGGGCAGCTATGCCCGTGTGCAGGACGGGCAAGCCGATTGGTTTGACGTGAACGGCGGCCAGGCTTAATCAGAGGTAATGTCGCACAACACATTCGGTCATCTGTTCCGCATGACCAGCTTCGGCGAGAGCCATGGGCCGGCCATCGGCTGTATCGTCGACGGCTGCCCGCCGGGGATTTCCTTGAGGCCAGAGGATATCCAGGCTTTTCTCGACAAGCGGAGGCCGGGACAATCGCGCTTCACCACCCAGCGGCAGGAGCCCGATACGGTCAAGATTCTTTCGGGTGTGTTCGAGGACGAGCACACGGGCGGGCCGGTGACGACGGGCACGCCGATCATGCTGATGATCGAGAATGTCGACCAGCGCTCCAAGGACTATGCCGAGATCCGCGACAAGTTCCGCCCCGGCCATGCCGACTGGACCTATCAGGCAAAATATGGTGTGCGCGATTATCGCGGCGGCGGGCGTTCTTCGGCGCGGGAGACGGCGGCGCGGGTGGCGGCAGGAGCGGTTGCCCGCAAGGTCATTCCAGGGGTGAGCATCCGCGGCTGCCTGGTGCAGATGGGGCCGCACAAGATCGACCCTACCCACTGGGACTGGTCGCAGGTCGACAAGAATCCGTTCTTCTGCCCCGATGCCAAGGCGGCATTGCTGTGGGAAGACTATCTCGACGGAATCCGCAAGAAGGGCTCGTCGATCGGCGCGGTGATCGAGGTCACGGCGTCGGGGGCGCCGGCGGGCTGGGGAGCGCCGGTCTATGGCAAGCTCGATCAGGACATCGCCGCCGCGATGATGAGCATCAATGCGGTGAAGGGCGTGGAGATCGGGGCGGGCTTCGCGGCGGCGACGCTTGCGGGCGAGGAAAACGCCGACGAAATCCGCATGCGCCACGGCAAGCCGGAATTCATGTCAAATCATGCGGGCGGCATTCTCGGCGGGATTTCGACGGGGCAGGACATCGTGGCGCGCTTCGCGGTGAAGCCCACCTCGTCGATCCTCAGTACACGGAAGACGGTGACGAAGTCGGGCGAAGACGCCGACATTTCCACTACAGGCCGGCACGACCCGTGCGTGGGCATTCGCGCCGTGCCGGTGGGCGAGGCGATGCTGGCGCTGGTGCTGGCCGATCATTTCCTCAGGCACCGGGGCCAGGTGGGCTAGCGAAGTGCGCGGCGGATGGCGATTGCCGGCGCGCCGCTATGAGGAACTCGCGGTTGCCGTGGCCTCCCGCGATGGGCGATGGTTCGATGCCCAGGACCTGCCAGCCGAGGTTGCTCAGAAACTCCGCAATCCCGGTGCAAACACGCGCATGTTCTTTCGCATCCGTAACGATGCCGGTCTTGCCGAGGGCACCGCGGCCCGCTTCGAATTGCGGCTTGATCAGCGCAATCAATTCCGTACCCACCCGCGCCAGCGACAGGGCTGGGGGAAGCGCCAGTTTCAGCGAAATGAAACTGACGTCGCAGGTGATGAGATCGACGGGATGGGCGAGGTGCCCGGCGGTGAGATCGCGGGCATTAAGGCCCTCCATGGCTGTCAGCCGGGGGTCTTTCAGCATCATCTGGCCGTGGCCTACGTCGATGGCGGTGACGTGGGCGGCACCGCGCTCAAGCAGCACCTGGGTGAAGCCGCCGGTCGAGGCGCCGATGTCGAGGCAGTACCGGGTTTTCGATTCGATGGCGAAACGATCAAGCCCATGGATAAGTTTGAGGGCGGCGCGGGAGACGTAGGCGCGTCCTGCGTCAATCGTTTCGATCCCGGCATCGTCTGAAACCAATTGCGCAGGCTTCAAGGCGACGGCGCCAGCCACTTTGATAGTTCCGCGCATTACAGCATCGCGGGCGCGTGAACGGGAGGGATAGAACCCGCGCGCCACCAGCAGTTCGTCGAGACGGCGCCTACTCGACATCCAGGGGTTCGGCGCCGGCGGCGCTGCCATCGGGCCTCAGGGTGATTTTCTCGATGCGGGCTTCGGCGGCCTTGAGAAGTTTTTCGCAATGCTTTTTCAGCGCTTCGCCGCGCTCATAGATGGTGATCGACTGTTCGAGGTCGACCTTGCCGGATTCGAGTTTGGTCACGATCTCCTCGAGCTGGGCCAGCGCCTTCTCGAAGGCGAGAGCGGCAATGTCATCGGTCTCGGCGGCCATCAGTATTCGTCCTCGGGTTCTTCATCGGGTTGGGCCACTTCATCGGCATTGCCGTGCATCAGCGCCTTGACGTGGATGCCGACAGATGAGGCCAATCCCTGCAAATCATAGCCGCCTTCGAGCACCGATACAACGCGGCCCGCGCTGTGAATCTCGGCCAGTTCCATCAGCTGCAAAGTGATCCAGGCGAAGTCCTCTTCGGTCAGTTCGAGACTGCCGAGGGGATCGCGGTGATGGGCGTCGAAACCGGCCGAGACGATCACGAGTTCGGGGGCGAAGACATCGAGGGCGGGAAGAATGACCGAACTCCAGGCCTCGCGGAATTCCCCGCCGCCGTCGCCGGCGCGAAGGGGCGCATTGAAGATGTTGCCGACGCCGGTTTCCTGGCGCGACCCGCTGCCGGGATAGAGCGGCATCTGGTGGGTCGAACCATAGAATACATTTGGGTCGGACCAGAAAATCTCCTGGGTGCCATTGCCGTGGTGGACGTCGAAATCGGCGATGGCGACGCGTTCGACACCATGGTGCTCCCTGGCATAGCGGGCGGCGATCGCGGCATTGTTGAAAAAGCAGAAGCCCATGGCGCGACGGCTTTCGGCATGATGGCCGGGCGGGCGCATGGCGCAGAAGGCGTTGGCGGCCTCGGCCTGGAAAACCAGATCGACGGCCAAAGTGGCAGCGCCCACGCCGCGGAGCGCGGCCTCCAGGGTTCCCGGCGACATGGACGTGTCCTGGTCGATGAATTCGAAGCCGGTGTCGGGTGCTATGGCGCGCAGGCGTTCAAGGTGATCGGCGCCGTGGGCCAGCAGAATGTCGGCATCGCGGCCGATGGGCGCTTCAAGGCGGAGGAGATCGTCGAAGTGGGGGGTGTCGATGATGCGGTTGATGGCGCGCAGCCGGTCGGGCCGCTCGGGGTGGCCCTCGGGCGTCTCATGGGCGAGGGCTGCCCGATGGGTGATGAAGACAGTGGTCATGAGCGGCTTGTAGCTGGAGGTGCGGCGGACTGCTATAGACGCCTGCAGATGCCCTGTCGAATCCGATATCGCCGCTGCCGCGGCCGCCCTGCGAGCGTGGCGAACTTGCCGCCTTTCCCACCGAGACCGTTTATGGCCTGGGGGCGGATGCCAGCAACGACCGGGCGGTGGCGCTGGTTTACGCGGCCAAGGGGCGGCCCGCCTTCAATCCGCTGATCGTGCATGTGGCGGATGCGGAAGCGGCCTTCAAGCTCGGCGATTTTTCCGAGATGGCAAGGATTTTGGCGCGGCGGTTCTGGCCGGGGCCACTCACCATCGTGGTGGCGCGCGCGGCCTCGTGCCCGGTTTCGCTTCTCGCTTCGGCCGGGCTTTCGTCAATTGCCATCCGGGTGCCCAATCATCCGGCGGCGCTTGAGCTCTTGCGCCGGTTCGGCGGGCCTGTCGTTGGGCCGAGCGCCAACCCATCGGGCAAGGTGAGCCCGACGACGGCCGAACATGTGCGCCGGCATATGGGAGCCAAGGTGGCGCATATTCTCGACGGCGGGCGCTGCAGGGTTGGGGTTGAATCATCGGTGGTGAGTTTCCTCGAGGGGAAGCCGAAGCTGCTGCGCCCCGGCGGGATTTCGCGCGCCGATATCGAACAGGCGATCGGCACGGCGCTTACGGTTGAAAGCCATGCCGCGCGGCCGCACGCGCCGGGACAGCTGCAAAGCCACTATGCGCCGCGGGCCGAAATCAGGCTCCATGCCGAGGCGCCGCGGGCGGGCGAGTCCTATCTTGGTTTTGGGCCGCTGCACGCCCACGGACCTTACACGCTTTCAGCTTCCGGCGATCTTGTGGAAGCGGCGGCCAGCCTGTTCCGGCTGCTGCACGACATAGATGCGACCGGCGTCAAGGCCATTGCGGTGGCGCCCATTCCGCATCATGGGTTGGGCGAGGCGATCAATGACCGGCTAATGCGCGCCGCAGCGCCGCGGGGACGCGCGCCATGACACTCAGGCCCAGTGAGAACACGCTAAACCGGCTGGCCGCGGTGGTGGGCGAGAGCCACGCCATCCGTTCGCCAGCGGAGATGGACGGCTACATGCGGGAATGGCGCGACATCTGGTATGGCAAGTCGCCGATGGTGTTGCGGCCTGCCTCAACAGAAGAAGTCTCGCGCATTCTGGCGATCGCTCACGAAACCCGCACGGCCATCGTGCCGCAATCGGGCAATACCGGGCTGGTGGGCGGGCAGATCCCCCATGAGTCGGGGCTGGAAGTCGTGGTGTCGCTTGACCGGATGACGCGGATCGTCGAGACCGACGCCGCCGACAATACGCTGACGGTTGAAGCGGGCGCCACGCTCAAAGCGGTGCAGGACGCGGCGGAGGCGGTGGACCGGCTGTTTCCCTTGAGCCTCGCTTCCGAGGGATCGTGCCGGATCGGCGGCAATCTTTCGACCAATGCGGGCGGGCTCAATGTCATCGCCTATGGCAATGCGCGCGATCTATGCCTTGGGCTCGAGGTGGTTCTGGCCGATGGCCGGATATGGAACGGGCTGAAGCGCCTGCGCAAGGATAACACGGGCTACGATCTTCGCGACCTGTTCATCGGCGCGGAAGGAACGCTCGGTATCATCACGGGCGCTGTGCTCAAGCTCGTTCCCCGGCCCAAGCGCCATGAGACGGGTTTCGTTGCCGTTGCCTCGCCCGCCGCGGCGGTCGCGCTGCTGACACTGACACGCGAGATGAGCGGCAACCGGGTGGTGGCTTTTGAAATCATGCCGCGGCTGGCGCTCGATCTAGCGATCAAGCATATGGGCGCACGCGATCCGCTTATGGCCTCCTCGCCATGGTACGTCCTGGCGGAACTTGCCGATCCGGTGGAGGGCAGCCTGATGGGCATTCTGGAGGAGGCTATGGCGCGGGGATTGGCCGGCGATGCAACAATGGCGCAGTCCGCCGCCCAGCGGACACGAGCTGTGGGCCATGCGCGAGCACATGCCGGAAGCGCAGAAGCGCGAAGGGGGCTCGGTCAAGCATGACATAGCGGTGCCGGTTTCGAAGGCAGCACAGTTCATCGCCGAGGCCGGCGCGGCGGTCGTGGGATTCTTGCCGGGAGCGCGGATATTTTCCTACGGGCATCTGGGCGACGGCAACATCCACTACAACATCATGCAGCCCCCCGATATGGACAAGCAGGACTTCCTCGACCGCTCGGAGGAGATGAACGCCATTGTCTTCGACGTGGTGCTCAAGCTCGGCGGCTCGATCAGCGCCGAGCATGGCATCGGGCGGCTCAGGCGGGCCTACATGACCCGGATCAAACCGCCGGTGGAACTGCAGATGATGCGCGATCTCAAGCGCATGCTCGATCCGCACGGTATTCTCAATCCCGGAAAGGTGCTGCCCGATTGATCTCCTTCCGCGATATTGCCGATGAAGACGCGGAGGCCGTGGTTGCCCTGTGGCGGGCCTGCGGGCTGACGCGGGAGTGGAATGATCCGTACAAGGACATTTCATTCGCGAGGAGCGGCGGTTGCTCGACAGTGCTGGTGGGCGTGGTGGAGGGCCGCATCGCCGCCGCCGCCATGGTAGGCCATGACGGCCATCGCGGCGCGCTCTATTACGTAGCGGTCGAGCCGGCGCTGCAGGGTAAGGGTTATGGCAGGCTCACGGTGCGGGCGGCCGAGGACTGGCTGGCGCGGCGCGGCGTGTGGAAGATCAACCTGCTGGCGCGGACGGAAAACCAAGCGGTGCGCGGGTTTTACGAGAAGCTGGGGTATCAGGCGAATGATGTCATCTGCATGGGAAAATGGATTGGAGAATGACGCTGGTCATACGAGACTACCTTGCATCCGATCTCGACGCGGTGATCGAGATTTTTCAACGGGCGATTCGCGAAGTGGCGTGCAAGGATTATGACGCGGCGCAGATCGCGGCGTGGTCACTCGTGGAGCGCGAGGAGTGGGCGCCGCACCGGCTGAGCAGGCCCGCGTGGATCGCCGAAATCGGCGGGAGTCCGGCGGGGTTCACCGATCTTGAAGCCGACGGGCATCTCGACATGATGTTCGTGCATCCGGAATTTCAGGGCCGAGGTGTGGCGAGCGCGCTGTTGCGGCGGGTTGAAGATGCGGCGCGCGCGCAGGGTTTGACGGAGATTTTCACCGAGGCCAGCATCACGGCGCGGCCGTTCTTCGCGCGGCGGGGGTTCCGGCTCATCGCCGAGCAGAGCGTCGCTAGCGACGGCCAGTTGCTGACCATTTTTCAGATGCGGAAGATGCTGTTGTTCTAACGGCTCTAAGAATTCGACGCGTCAGACTTCCCCATTTTCCGTCATTCCGGCGAAAGCCGGAACCCATGGCGGGGCAGCGCAAAACGTCGATGTTTTCACCGGCTGAACGATGGGTTCCGGCTTTCGCCGGAATGACGTACTGGGGGATGAGGCAGGTCAACAGTTCCGGCCGCTGGCATAAATTGAAGTTCTTTTCCCGCCTGAGCGAAAGCGGGGAGGGAGTTTAAAGCAAATTCATCTGCTCCTTTGGCTTCGGCGGCGGGGGGTTGCGCTCGATTTTTGTGGGTTCGAGGGTGAAATAGCCGTCGGCGGCGGGGCGGAGGAGAATTGCCGCTTCGGCGGGCTCGCCGGTGAGCCAGGTTTCGTAATCCTCGGGGTTGATCACCACCGGCATGCGGGTGTGGATCGTGGCCACCTCGCGGTTGGGTTCGGTGGTGATGATGACGCCGGTTTCAATTTCGGAACCATCGGCACCCATCCAGTGTTCCCACAGGCCGGCGAAAGCGAAGAGGCGATTATCGGGGCGGTGGATGAAATAGGGCTGCTTCTTGCCGGGGATATCGCCCTGCCATTCATAAAACCCATCGGCGGGAATGAGGCAGCGGCGGCGCTTCATGGCATTGCGGAACGATGGCTTTGCGGCCACCGTCTCTCCCCTGGCGTTGATCAGCGGCTTGCCGGGCTTGATCTCCTTCACCCAGGAGGGAATGAAGCCCCAGCGCACCAGGGCGAAATGGCGCTGGCCCTGTTCGATGCGCACGATGGCAATGGGGCTGCCGGGCGTTACATAGCGGCGCGGGGGAAATTCCGGGCGCTCAAGGTAATTGAGCAGGGAGCGGGTTTCCTCGGCGCTCGATCTGAAGCTATAAAGGCCACACATGGGAAAAGCTTAGCGCGAATGGCGGGCCCGCAACAATTCCCCCGGCTGGGGGCGTCGGCGTGCGTCTGGCGGGGGCCACGTGTGCTCCTCATCCAGCGGGCCAAGCCGCCACTGGTGGGGGTGTGGAGCCTGCCGGGGGGCCATGTGGAAGCCGGCGAAACAGCACTCGATGCGGCGCGGCGGGAGCTGCTGGAGGAAACCGGTGTCACGGCGGATCTCACGCAGCTGGCCGGCCTTTATGAGGTGATCCGGCACGATCTTGACGGCCAGGTGAGCGTGCATTTTGCAATCGCCTGTTATGCCGGGCAGTGGCTGGCGGGCGAGGCTGTTGCGGCCAGCGATGCGCTGTCGGTGCGCTGGGTCTTGCCGGAGGAAATGGGCGGCCTGACATTTGCGCCAAATGTGCGCGAGGCGATCGGCCAGGCAAGGGTTCTCCTCGGCCTTTAAGTCAAATTTGGCGCCCGCCATTAACCTTCGTTTAAGGATCGAGTCGCACGGGGGCCGGCAATCGCTAAGGTATCTCCGGGATGCCGCAACTTTGCAGAAAAGGCCTGCGGTGGGGTGCGAAAAGTTTGGTTCATATGCTCAAATCGTCCGTCAAACCGGCTGCCAACTCGATGACGTCAGAAGCCAAACATCTGGCATTGCGATACATTCTCGATGCCTGGGAAGAGGCCGTCTATGACGGTCTGGACCCTGACTGCATTGCCACGGCGGCGATTTTCGCTGCACTTTCCGACATGATTGCGAGCTATGGCGAGGACCCGGTCGCGATGATGTGCAGCCGCCTGCCGGAGCGCATCAGGGCGGGTGAATTCACGGTGTCGAAGACGAAGCAATAGTTCATCGGGCCACCTGCATCAGCAGGGCGAAGCCGAAGGCGGCTATGAAGATGCCGGCCCAGCGGTTGATGCGGTCGAGGACGCGGGTTGACAGCCTGGCCTTCAGGCGGGTGACGATGAAACTCAGAAACAGCCACCAGAGCGCGCTGCCGGCGGCGAAACCCGCCAGGACCATGACCGGCCGGTAGGGGGATTGCTCGAGTTTCAGGAGCACGGCCATGGAGCCGAAGATGGCGAAGACGCCAAAGACGGAACCGGGATTGGAAACGGTTGCGGTGAACGTGGTGAGCGCCTTGCGCCACAGGCTTTCGGCTTGCAGGCGCTTCATTTTCATTGCCAAGCTCGCTGGCCTCGACATGGGACCTGGCGGTGCGGATGCCGATCACCACGAGGAGAAGGCCACCGGCGATCTGCAGCGGCATGAGCGTAAGTTGCAAAGACATGTTCGACCGAGCGGAGGCCGAGGGCCGCCAGGCTTGCGAACATCGTGTCGGCCAGCAGCGATCCCGCACCTGCCACAAGTCCGCCCGCCATGCCGCGACGGAGTGCCGAGCGGATGACGATGACATTCACCGGACCGAGCGGTGCCGCCATGGCCAGACCCATGGCAAGGCCGGCAACGAGAAGCGCCGGATCCATTCCTAGCGGATATCGACAACCACGCGGCCGCGCACTTTGCCTTCGACGATTTGGGCGGCGATGCGGGGCACGTCTTCGAGTTTCACGTGGGTGGTGAGGGCCTTGAGTTTGGCCAAGTCGAGATCGCGGCTGATGCGCTCCCAGGCGAGCAGGCGGCGGGGGATGGGCGTGGTCACCGAATTGATGCCGATCAGCCGCACGCCGCGCAGGATGAACGGGGCCACGGTCGTCGGCAGATCCATGCCCTGGGCTAGCCCACAGGCCACAACGGTTCCTTCCGGGTTGGTTTGCGAGAGCACGTTAGCCAGGGTGAGCGAGCCGACCGAGTCGATGCAGCCGGCCCAGCGCGGCTTGGCGAGCGGCTTCACGGGTGTGTTGAATTCATTGCGATCGATGACACCGGCGGCGCCCAATTGCTTGAGGAAGGCTTCCTCGGAGAGGCGGCCGGTGGAGGCAATGACGCGGTAGCCGAGCTTTGCGAGAATGACGATTGCCGTGGTGCCGACGCCGCCTGCCGCGCCGGTGACGAGAATATCGCCATCCCCCGGCTTCACCCCCTGCTCTTCCAATGCGAGGACGCAGAGCATGGCGGTGTAGCCCGCGACACCCACCGCCATGGCGTCAGCACAGGTCCAGCCCTTGGGCACCGGCACCAGCCAATCGCCACTAACACGGGCCACTTCGGAAAAGCCGCCATGGTGCTGTTCGCCCACGCCCCAGCCATTGAGCACCACCTTGTCACCGGGTTTCCAGCGCGGGTTGGTTGAACTGCGCACGGTTCCGGCCAAATCGACGCCGGGGATTAGCGGAAACTTGCGGATGATCGGGGCCTTGCCGGTGATGGCGAGGCCGTCCTTGTAGTTGACCGAGGAATGGCTGACATCGATAGTGACATCGCCTTCCATCAAATCGGCTTCGGTCAAAGTGACGAAATCGACTTTCTGGCCGGTCTCGGTCTTGCTGATCTGGATGGCGCGGAATGACATGGGTGACCTCATAGGCTTTCAATGAACCGGATAGGCTGGCCGTGGGGCTGGCCAATGATCTCATCTTCCCACATGACGCGGCGGCCACGCACGATGGTGCCTGCCGGCCAGCCGGTGACGGTCAGGCCATCATAGGGCGTCCACTTGCAGCGGCTTTCGATCCAGCCATTGGTGATCTCGCGGCGGCGCTTCAGATCGACGATGGTGAGATCGGCGTCATAGCCCTCGGCGATGCGGCCCTTGGCGGCGAGACCAAAAATGCGCGCGGGACCGTGGGAGGTGAGATCGACAAAGCGCTCGATGGTGAGCCTGCCTTTGTTCACCCAGTCGAGCATGACGGGAACCAGGGTCTGGACGCCCGGCATGCCCGAGGGTGAATGGGGATAGGGCTTGTGTTTTTCCTCCAGAGTATGGGGCGCGTGGTCGGAGCCCAGCACATCGACAATGCCGGAGGCGAGGCCCTGCCAGATGCGCTCGCGGTGCTCGGCATCGCGGACCGGAGGGTTCATCTGGATGAGGCTTCCAAGCCGGGCGTAATCGGCGGAGGAGAAGGTGAGATGATGGGGCGTTACCTCGACGGTGGCCACGTCCTTGTTGGCGGCAAGCAGCGGCATTTCCTCGGCGGTGGAGATATGGAGAACATGGATGCGCTTGCCGGCTTCTCGCGCCAGGCGGAGCAGGCGTTCGGTGCAGCAGCGCGCTGCTTCGGCATCGCGCCAGACGGGATGGCTGGCAGGATCGCCCTCGCGCTGCTCTGCCTTGCGGGCGCGGAGGCGGTATTCGTCCTCGCTGTGGAAGGCGGCACGGCGGCGGATGCGTTTGAGGATGGCGGCAACGCCTGCGTCATCCTCGACAAGGAGTTCTCCGGTCGAAGAGCCCATGAAAACCTTGATGCCGGCACAGCCGGGAAGCCGTTCGAGTTCGCCCAGCTCATGGGCGTTGTCGCGGGTGCCGCCCATATAGAAGGCGAAATCGCAATACATGCGGTTGCTGGCACGCCTCACCTTGTCGGCCAGGGCCTCGGCGGTTACCGTCAAGGGGTTGGTATTGGGCATTTCGAAGACGCCGGTGACGCCGCCCATGACGGCGGCGCGGCCGCCCGTGCCCAAGTCTTCCTTGTGTTCGGCGCCTGGCTCGCGCAGATGCACCTGGCTGTCGATGACGCCGGGGAGAATGTGCAGCCCCCGGCAATCGATCACTTCGGCCGCCTGATTCACGGCGAAATGGCCGATTCCGGCTGATTCTGCCCGCCGAAATCGCCACATCGCGCTCGCCCACGCCGTCATGGTTGACGACGGTGCCGCCTCTGAGGAGCAATTCGGCGCGAAACGGCATGGGTTCCCGGGCTTTCCTTGATTGTGCGACGGGTCCTACGTAAATGTGGTTGGGGAACGAAGCAACAGAGATGAATGGACAGTCTTTCACTGCGGGAATATTGCCTGGACGCGCCGTGGTGCGGATCGAGGGAGCGGAGGCGCGGCATTTTCTGCACACTCTGCTGACGGCCGACATCGAGGCCTTGAAAGCAGGCGAGGCGAGCTATGGGGCCCTGCTCACGCCACAGGGCAAGATCCTGTTCGATCTGTTCGTCTATGATGCGGGCTCATCATTTCTGGTCGATTGCGCCCGCTCGCAGATGGCGGAACTTGTCAAGCGGCTGACCTTCTACAAGCTGCGGGCCAAGGTGGAGATCAGCGCTGAAGACAGTTTGGCTATCGGTGTTTCGCCGGAGGAGCCGGCGGAGGCGATGGGCTTCCGCGATCCGCGGGTGGCGGCGCTGGGTTGGCGGTTCTTCGCGGCCAAGCATCCACAGGCAATGCGGCCGGCTATGACTCTGCGCGGATTTTCCAGGGCCTTGCCGATACGGACGCCGATCTCGGCTCGGGCGAATTCTTTCCGCATGAGGCCAATCTCGATCAGCTGGGGGCTGTAAGTTTCACGCAAGGGCTGCTATGTCGGCCAGGAAGTGGTGTCGCGGATGGAGCATCGCGGGCTGGCGCGGAGCCGCATGCTGCCGGTGAGGCTTGGAGGGGCGGCACCGCCAAGGGGAAGCGACATCCGCTCGGGCGAGAAACTCGATCGGCTCGCTCCTGAGTTCCTCCGGCGATATGGCGCTGGCGCTGCTGCGGTTGGACCGGTTGGCGGAAGCCAATGCTCCACTGCTGACAGGGGCTGTCAGCGTGGAGGTTATGAAGCCCGGCTGGGTGCGCTATGATGTGCCGGGAGCAAAGGACACCCTATGAGCTCGGTCAAACATGAAGACGGCGTCCGCCGCTGTGGCTGGTGCGGCAAGGAGCCCATCTACGTGGCCTACCATGACGAGGAATGGGGGGTGCCGGAATATGATTCGCGCGCCCTGTTCGAGAAGCTGATGCTCGACGGCTTTCAGGCGGGGCTGTCGTGGATCACCATTCTCAAGAAGCGCGACAATTTCCGCGCCGCCTTCGACGGTTTCGATCCGGAGGTGATGGCAAAATACAACGCGCGCAAGCTAGCCCGCCTGATGCAGGATGAAGGCATCGTGCGCAACCGGTTGAAGATCGAGGCCAGCGTTTCAAACGCCCAGGCCTATCTCGCCATTGCCGATTTCTCCGGCTATCTGTGGAATTTTCTCGATGGGCGGCCCATTCAGAACCGTTTCCGCGCCATGGGCCAGGTGCCGGCGGCGCCAGCGATTGCCGAGACAGATTTCCAAGGACCTCAAGAAGCGCGGCTTCCGCTTTGTCGGGCCCACCATCGTCTATGCCTTCATGCAGGCCTGCGGGTTGGTGAACGACCATCTGGTCGACTGTCACCGGCATGAGGCGGTGAAACATGGCGCGCGCCAATAGCGAGGCCCCACGCGCCTGGCAGCGCATGCTTTCGGGGCGGAGGCTCGATCTGCTCGATCCTTCGCCGCTCGATATCGAAATCGAGGATATCGCCCATGGGCTCGCCCGGGTGGCGCGGTGGAACGGCCAGACCAAGGGCGATCACGCCTTTTCGGTGGCGCAGCACTGCGTGCTGGTGGAACAGGTGGCGCTCCATTTGAATCCGCGGCGCGAGCGGCAGGCAAGGCTTGCCACCCTGCTCCACGATGCGCCGGAATATGTGATCGGCGACATGATCTCGCCGTTCAAGGCGGCCTTGGGTTACGACTACAAGGCCTTCGAGCACCGGCTGATGGCGGCCATTCACATGCGCTTCGGGCTGCCGCCCAAATGCAGCGAGGCATTGGAAGTCGAGATCAAGAAAGCCGACCGCATGGCCGCCTATCTTGAGGCGACGCAGCTTGCCGGTTTCAAGGTTCCGGAGGCCGAGAAGTTCTTCGGCCGGCCGCGCGGGCTCGACGGCGAGGGATCGCAGAAATTTTACCGGCTGAAGCCCTTGGCACCGCCCGAGGCAGCGGCCATCTATCTCAAGATATTTGGAAAGCTTTTGTGACCAATGATCATCGTTTGCCCGCTCAACAGGGTTCAGCCACTGGTGGATCAACACAGCGTCAGCCACGTGGTGAGCCTGCTTGGACCGGAGACGCCGCACCGGAGTTTCGATGGGGTGGCGGCGGAGCGCCATCTCAAGCTCAGTTTCCACGATATCGTTCAGCCTACGGATGGTTTTTCCGCGCCTCGGGCGGTGGATGCGGAGAAGCTGGTGGCATTTCTCGGCGGCTGGGACCGGCGGGCACCGATGCTCATTCACTGCTGGGCGGGGATCAGCCGCTCGACGGCGGCGGCCTATACGGCCATGTGCCTGTTCAGGCCCACGGCCGGCGAGGAGGAACTCGCCTGGCACTTGCGCGAGGCCTCGCCATCGGCCACGCCAAACCGGCTGATCGTTTCCTTCACCGACACGCTGCTCGGCCGCCAGGGCCGCATGGTGCGGGCCATCGAAAAGATCGGCCGCGGCGAAGAGGCATTCGAGGGGACGCCGTTTTTTCTTGATCCGAAGGGGTAAGAGCTGTCCACTGCAACATTCTGCCGTAGCGAGCGGGCGCGAAACTCGCAGTCAATCCTTTGCGAAGTCACGTGCGAAGAACTGACTTCTCCAACTTGCAAGCAGACAATCAGGAACTCGACGGGATTGACCCGGTACGGAAGTCGGGTTCGAGCGCACTATGGTGCACCTCGGCTCCATTGCCGGCTTTCCCGGACCCGTCGCGCACGGACAGCAGTCACTCCGGCAACCCCGCGATCCGCATGTGTTCGATCCAGCGGTCGAGGCTTCCCTGGGCGGTCCACATCTTCGCCCATTTCCTGCGTTCTTTACTGATGAATTAGCCGGGAGAAGTCCTGGAGGAAAACCGTAAGCGCTTCTTTCGCTGCCCGTTCGTTTCCCAGACAAGCGTGGATAGCCGCAAGCATTAGCTGTGCGCCGCTCGGGACTCTGGACATTTTCTGCATCGCCGTCAGCGCCGCCTTGCAATCGTTCTTTTCCCAGAGCGCCCAGCCCATCGTGCCAGTTGAACGAGTCAGGGTAGAAAGGATCGATGCCCTTTGCCGCTCAATTCGATCGATCGCTTCGCCGGTGCGGCCGACAAAGAGCAGCGGCTGCGCACTGCCGACGAGGAACTCCGAATTACGGGATATAGGGCAATCGCCTGATCGAACTGTGCAAGGGCCTGCTCGATTTCGCCGGCATCGTTATGGATCATGGCGCGGATATAGTGCGCGCCGGCATCGTCCGGAGCGAGCAAGATGGCCTTGTCGGCGTTCTCGGCGGCGAGCTTCAACGCCTCGTCATGATTATGTTCCTGCTCGTGCCACCCCAATTCGCGTCATTGCGATAGGACCAGGCCAGCCCGATATAGCCGAACTGGGAATTCGGATCGCTTCGATCGCCTTGAGTTCAAGCTGCCGAAGCCGCTTGTTCCTCCGCGGCAGAGAAGTCTTTGTCCGATCTCGGCAACCCCCATCAGGTGATAGTGAAGCGCGCTGACCTGCGTGGCATTGCTGATTGGCAAGGGCCGCTCGATCCTGCGCCCGACCCGATCCGCAAGCGTGCGGATGATTTCCTCCTGGACGACAAAAAGATCGCCAATCTCCCGGTTGTAGGTGTTGGCCCAGAAATGCGATCCGTCATGCGCATTCAGCAACTGGGCGGTCACTTTCAGCCGGTCTCCGATCTTCTGCTGGCTACCTTCGAGCAGGTAGTCGACGCCGAGCTCATCTACGATCTTCCTGGCGTCGGTAGGCTGGCCGCGGTACCTGAAGCTTGAGTTCGGGCGATGACGGCATAAGTCTTGCTCCGCGACAGCTCGGTGATGATCCCCTCGGCGATGGCGTCGCTGAGATATCCCTTATCCGCGCCGGTACTGTAGTCGTCGAAGGGAAGGATCGCAATCCTGGGCATGTCGCTCGAAGGAACCCGCTCGGCGATCGATGGTTTCTCGGGAAGCGGCATTGAACATGTCTGGTCTTCCACTGCATGAACCATAGATTGCTCACTCGCAATCAGCGCGAGCGCGGCTATGCCGGCAATGAACGCAGGCGTGATGGCAATATGGGTAACTCTGCCTGGGGAGTGCGAGGTAGAGGCGCCGAGAGCGGCTTTCGTAGCCAGGTTCAGCCGGTAACCGCGCTTCGGCACGGTCTTCAGCACTGCATGCTTTTCATCACCGAGTGCACAGCGAATTTCGTGGATGCATTGCACCAGGCTGTCGTCAGTGACGGCCACGCCCGGCCACACCACCTGCATGAGTTCATCCTTGGTGACAAGGCGGTTCGCATTTTCTGACATATAACGAAGCACGGCGAAGGCCTGCGGCCTGAGTTCGATTGAAGAACAGAACTCGTCGCGGAGAGATTTGCTACCGAAATCCGCGATGACACCGTTGATGGTGAGCGTTAGCGCCGTCGGGGTATTAACGGGGGTTTCCGCAGAACCATGACCAATTGCCTCAGGTTGATATACAAAGGAACGTTCGCAATTTTTCGGAAAATCTCGGCGAATGATCGCGCGGTTCTCGTGACTGCCGGGAGGAGCCGGGCCACAACCCACCCCTCAGAGGGAGATGCAAAACCATGACTCCTACATTATCTTCTGCTCATGGCTTGCGGGGAGGTGCTTCACATTAAGGGTGGGGGTAGCTCCGGCTAACTATCAAGCGTACGAGGTGGCCATACAAAGGTGGTCGCCTCCAGCCGACCGGAGCGACCGAGGCATCTCCCGGCCGACCTTTTCATCTACAGGGGGAGTGCAGAGCATGAAGCGCTATGCCGCCCAGACTTCAACCGCATGAGGCTCTTTCGGCTTCCGACAATGCAGCCGGTCGGCGTGATCGACTTCTTCTCTGACTTCGTCATGTTGTAATTCATGGTCCGCGTGTAGGCGAAGCATGTCAGATCCGAGATCCTTAAATCAGAGCCAATCGATAGACACCAATTCTCGGCAGCGAATTCCGCTTTTGGCCAATCGTGACATTGCATGCGATGAACGCGCGCGCTCAACTCTGAGAGTGGACAATGTGATTTCAGCGTTAAGCGGGGGAAACAGACTCCCTGCCGATGGCAATGAGGGGTGGAGCGGAGTAAAAAGGACCCATCTGTAAAGTGGAGTGTGATAAAATAAGAGCGTCGGGAAGGAGCGAACGACTACTTCGCGCCGAATGGGCAAACTCCCAGTAGAGTTCGCGGGCCTTGGTCATCACCGGGCCGGGCTGCAGGCTGCGGGATTCGATGCGGGTGACGGGCATGACCTTGGCGTAGTTGCCGGTCGAGAACACTTCATCGGCATCGAGGAACTCCTGCCAGCGGAGGCTGCGCTCATGCACGGTGACGCCGGCCTTGCGGAGCAGCTTGATGATGCGCTGGCGGGTGATGCCATTGAGGAAGGTGCCGTTGGGGGCCGGCGTATGGGCCTCGCCATCCTTGACCAGCCAGATATTGGCGGTGGCCAATTCCGCCACATTGGAAAGCGGGTCAAGCATCACGGCGTTGTCAAAGCCGCGGGCTCTTGCATCGCGCATGGCGCGGGCGGCGTTGGGGTAGTGGCAGGCGGCCTTGGCGTCGGTCGGGGCATATTCGAATGACGGCCGGCGGAAGGGCGAGAGGGTGATCGAGAAGCCCTTGAGCTTCGGCAGGGCGGAGTCATAGACCGAGACGGAGAATTCGGTGGTCTCGGGATCGACATCGACGAAACCGTCGGCGGCCCAGAACATGGGGCGGAGATAGAGCTCGGCGCCCTTGGGGTGCCTGGCGATTCCTTCGCGGGTGATCTCCTCGATCTCGCCTGCGCTCTTTACCACCTTGAGGCCGAAGCTTTCGGCCGAGCGGACGATGCGCTGGCAATGGAGGTCGAGATCGGGTGCTACTCCCTCAAAGGCGCGGCCGCCGTCGAAAACGCAGGAGCCGAGCCATGGCGCGTGGGTCATGGGACCCATGATCATCGGATTGCCTTCGTGCCATTTGCCGCGATACCAGGTCCAGGCGGTTCCTTCGTTTTCTTTCCAGGCCATGTGCTGCTCCCGTTTGCTAGGGATAGTGTAGCGCGAGCCGCGTCAAATAGAAAAGGCGCCGTGCGGCGCCTGGGGATTGTCCGGCCTGGGTTTGGCTCAGGTGTCGGAATAGAAGATGTGGCGGCCGATCTTGATCAGGCGCTTCATGCTGCGCGCCCATTTCGGTTTGACATAGTCGGCGTGGTAGTTGGTGGCGGTGCCGATGGCGCCGACCGAATGATCGCCGGCAATGGCCTTCTGGGCGATGCGCTTGGAATTGGCCCAGGCGCCGGGCTGCTTCACGTCATCGGGCAGGCCGTCGCAGGCGAAGGAGAACTGGCAGGAGTTGCGCGAGCCGGAGCCCTGATAGACAACGCCGCAGATGGTCTTGGGATAGTCCGGATCGCGGGTGCGGTTGAGAATCACCTTGGCGACCGCCAGCTGGCCCAATTCCGATTCGGAGCGGGCCTCGAAATAGACGGCACGGGCCAGGCAGTTTTCCTCGGCAAGGCGCACGCGGCGCTCGGCCACGACCTTCTGCTTTTCGCCGCGCTTGAGCTTGAAGCGTCTGCTCGAGCTTGGCACTTGGTCGGGCGTCAGGGCGAGCTTGCGTCTTGACCGGCTCTTCGCTGATCTTCCTGGAGATTGACCGAGGCCGGGATGATCTTGATCGCGGTCTTCACCGGCTTGGCGCGGCAGCCGGGGCTTCGCCTGGATCGTTGGTGACGAGATCGCCCTTGCCGACTGGATAACCGTCTGCTTGCGCAGGACGTTCATGTTGACGATGTCGAAGCTGCTGCCTTCCGGCAGAAGCGAGCCCTTGGCGACGATGGTGGAGACGGGCGCTACAACGGCATCGAGCTGTCTGGTCGGGCAAGGCGTTATGGGCGACGGCATTCTGGCCCATGTAGTGGCCGGCAAAAGCGAAGGCCACGACCAGCATGACGCCGCCAAAGGCATGGGACCGAACTCGCGAACGGCGCTGCGCCGCTCGCGGCAATTCGTAGGTCTCATACCCCGTCGGCCGCTTCGGCCTATGAACTCGCCCTGCTTTCTTCACTTCCCCTCACTTACCGTGGGCCGTGTATGGTTGCGGCTGTGTTAACTCGCGGTAGTCTAACCCTGGCCGTTTAGCATAGGTTAACCATGCGGGCAACCCAAAGCGGCCATTTTTTACCGTTTTCCGACTCAGTGCAGGCTTAACAATGCTTAACCTTGGTTAACTTGATTAAACTCAACTTTTTGAGAGACTTGCCTGGGCCGCCGCCAGCCTGGCGATCGGCACCCGGAGGGCGAGCAGGAGACATAGTCGAGGCCTGCCTCCTCGCAGAAGGCGATCGAGGCGGGATCGCCGCCATGTTCGCCGCAGATGCCGAGTTTGAGGCCGGGGCGTGCGCCCGGCCGCGTTCGGCGGCGATGTTCACCAGTTCGCCGACGCCTTCGATGTCGAGGGAGACGAACGGGTCGGCCTTGAAGATGCCCTTGGCGGTGTATTCGCCGATGAAGCGGGCGGCGTCGTCGCGGCTGATGCCGAAGGTGGTCTGGGTCAGGTCGTTGGTGCCGAAGGAGAAGAACTCGGCCGTCTTGGCGATGTCGCCGGCCACGCAGGGCGGCGCGCGGCAGCTCGATCATGGTGCCGACGAGATAGTCGATGTCGATGCCGGTTTCCGCTGGCCACGGCCTCGGCCACCGCAACGATGCGGTCCTTGACATAGTCGAGTTCGGCCTCGGCGCCACCAGCGGCACCATGACTTCGGGAATCGGCGCCTTGCCGGTGCGCCTGGCCACTTCGGCCGCCGCCTCGAAGATGGCGCGGGCCTGCATTTCGGCGATTTCCGGATAGGTGATGGCCAGGCGCACGCCGCGATGGCCGAGCATCGGGTTGAACTCGTGCAGTTCGGCGACGCGGGCGCGCAGCGCTTCCGGATCGGCGTCCAGCTCGTCGGCCACCTCCTCGATCTCGTGATCGGTCTGGGGCAGGAATTCATGCAGCGGCGGATCGAGCAGGCGGATGGTGACCGGCAGGCCCGCCATGATCTCGAACAGCTCGACGAAATCCTTGCGCTGCATGGGCAGCAGCTTGGCCAGCGCGGCGCGGCGGCCGTCCTCCTTGTCGGCGAGGATCATCTCGCGCACGGCGACGATGCGGTCGGCGTCGAAGAACATGTGCTCGGTGCGGCAGAGGCCGATGCCCTCGGCGCCGAAATCGCGCGCGGCGCGGGCATCGAGCGGGGTCTCGGCATTGGCGCGCACCTTCATGCGGCGGAGCTCGTCGGCCCAGCACCATGAGGGTGGCGAAATCGCCGGAGAGTTCCGGCTTGATGGTCGGCACCTCGCCCTTCATCACCTGGCCGGTGGAGCCATCGATGGTGATGATGTCGCCCTTCTTCAGGCTGACGCCGTGGCGCAGTCAGGGTGCCCGCCTGGTAGTCGACGCGGATGCGCGCCGGCGCCGGAGACGCAGGGCTTGCCCATGCCGCGCGCCACCACGGCGGCGTGGGAGGTCATGCCGCCGCGGCGTGGTGAGGATGCCTTCGGCGGCATGCATGCCGTGAATGTCTTCCGGGCTGGTTTCGACGCGCACCAGGATGACCCGGTGGTTCAGCGCCTTCAGCCGCTCGGCCTCGTCGGCATCGAACACGATTTCGCCCGAGGCGGCACCCGGCGAGGCCGGAAGGCCGGTGGCGATGACCTCGCGCTTGGCCTTGGGATCGAGCGTCGGGTGCAGCAGCTGGTCGAGCGAGGCGGGATCGATGCGCCGGACTGCCTCCTCGCGGGTGATCAGGCCTTCGTTGGCCATATCGACGGCGATTTTCAGCGCCGCCTTGGCGGTGCGCTTGCCGGTGCGGGTCTGCAGCATCCACAGCTTGCCGTCCTGGATGGTGAATTCGAGATCCTGCATGTCGCGGTAATGGCTCTCGAGCCGGTCGAAGGTGGCCTGCAGCTCGCTGAAGGTCTCGGGCATCAGCTGCTTCGAGCGACGGCGCGTTGGAGCCCGCCTCGATGCGCGCCTTCTCGGTGATGTTCTGCGGCGTGCGGATGCCGGCCACCACATCCTCGCCCTGGGCATTGACCAGGAACTCGCCATAGAGTGCCTTCTCGCCGGTCGAGGGATTGCGGGTGAAGGCAACGCCGGTTGCCGAGCTGTCGCCCATGTTGCCGAACACCATGGCCTGGACATTGACGGCCGTGCCCCAGTCCTCCGGGATGTTGTTGAGGCTTGCGATAGGTGATGGCGCGCGCCGACATCCAGGACTGGAACACCGCGCCGATGGCGCCCCAGAGCTGCTCGTTGACATCCTGCGGGAAGGGCTTGCCGGTATGCTCCTCGACCAGCGCCTTGTAGCGGGCGATGAGGCGCAGCCATTCATCGGCGGTAGATCTCGGTATCGAGGGCGTAGCCCTTCTCGTCCTTGTAGTCGCCGAGAATATCCTCGAACTCGGCGTGATCGACGCCCAGCACCACATCGGAATACATCTGGATGAAGCGGCGGTAGCTGTCATAGGCAAAGCGCCGGTCGCCGGCGCGGGCGGCCAGGCCCTCGACGGTCTCGTCGTTGAGGCCGAGATTGAGCACGGTATCCATCATGCCGGGCATGGAGGCGCGGGCGCCGGAGCGCACCGAGACCAGAAGCGGCTTGTGCGCGATCGCCAAAGCTGGCCGCCGGCAATGCGGCCGACTTCGGCGAGGGCTGCCTCAACAGCTGCGCGCGAGGCCAGCGGGATACTGCCGTCGTTGCGGTAAAAGGCGGTGCAGACTTCGGTGGTGATGGTGAAGCCCGGCGGCACCGGCAGGCCCAGATTGGCCATCTCGGCGAGATTGGCGCCCTTGCCGCCGAGCAGGGCTTTCATGCCGGCATTGCCTTCGGCACTGCCGCCGCCGAACCGGTAGACGAACTTCGATTGCCGCCATGTGCCTTCCCCCAGCTTGATGCGTGCAATGCAAACAACAGCGGCTCGGCGGTGACCGCGGTCAAGAGTGGCAAGCAATTCGCACTGCGGCATGCGCAGCGGCGGTTGCGGCCGGATTGCGCAGCAGGCAGCAGCCAGGCGGCGATGGCGATGTTGACCACGTTCCAGGCGATGCCATTGAGGAAGGCCGCCTGATAGGAGCCGGTCACGTCGAAGATCTTGCCCGACATCCAGCCGCCGAGCGCCATGCCGAAGACGGTGGCGGTCAGCACCAGGCTGATGCGCGAGCCTGCCTCGCGGGCCGGGAAATGATCGCGGATGATGAGGGCATAGCTCGGCACGATGCCGCCCTGGGCCAGGCCGAAGAGGGCCGAGACGATATAGAGCGAGGCCAGGCCGTCGAAGGGAATGTAGAACAGCAGCGCCAGGCATTGCAGGACCGAGCCCACGATCAGGGTGCCGAGCGCCGCCGATGTGGTCGGCGATGAAGCCGGAGGCCAGCCTGCTCAGCACGCCGAAGCCCAGCATGAGCGACAGCATTTCGGCGCCGCGCGCCGGGCCATAGCCCAGATCGCCGCAATAGGCGACGAGATGGACCTGGGGCATCGACATGGCGACGCAGCAGGCAGAGGCCGGCCACAATCAGCAGCGGGAAGAGAGCTGGCGAGCCGGGCAGCAGGCCGCTTGCGCCCTGCCGCGGCTGGCGGGGCTCGCCGTGTCGTCATAGCTGGGCCTGCGGCGCAGCAGCAGCGCCAGCGGCATCATGGTGACGACGCAGATCACGCCGAGCACCATGTAGACGGGGCGCCAGCCATAGGTGGCGATGGCGCGCTGCAGGAACGGCGGCCAGACGGTGCCGGCGAGATAATTGCCGCTGGCCACAATGGCGACGGCGATGCCGCGGCGCTTGAGGAACCACTGCGAGACATCGGCCACCAGCGGCCCGAAGGTGGCGGAGCTGCCGAGCAGGCCGATGAACAGGCCTGCACGATGAGGAACTGGAATAGTTCTGCGACAGCGCGGCGAGAACGAAGCCCACGCCCAGGGCCAGGGCGCCGGCGAAGAGCGGCACGGTGATGCCGAAGCCGGTCGGCCACGCGGCCCATGAGAATGCCGCCCACGGCAAAGCCCACGAAGGTCACCGTATAGGGCAGCGAGGCCCCTGCCCGGTCGATGCCGAATTCGGCCTGGATGGTGGGCAGCACGACGACCGACGACCACAGCCCGATGCCGCCGATGGTCGCGAGCGCCAGCGAGATCAGAAGACGGAGCCAGGCATAGCGCGAGTCGGGGGTGTGGAGGGCGGCGGTCATGACTTTCCCCTACGCGCCGTGGCGGGCTTCGTCAAAATCCACTCGGACAGACCTGCCATGCGGAAAGAGGCCCTCACCCGGCCTTCGGCCACCCTCTCCCATGCCTTGCGGCACGGGCGAGGGCGCATGATTTTTATGTGCCTTCGCCCGTTCGCGAAGCGAATGGGAGAAGGTGCACGACAGGGCGGATGAGGGCCCTACCCCTCGATCCTCGAAAAATCCGCCACTTCCTGGGTGGCGGCGCGGATGCGGTTGAGGAGCTTGAGGCGGTTCTCGCGGAAGGTGGCGTCCTTGTCGTTGACGGTCACATGGTCGAAGAAGGAATCGACGGGGCCGCGGAGCTTGGCGATGGCCCGCATGGCGGCTTCGAAATCTTCCTCGTTCACGGCCTTGCGGGCCTGGCCGGTGGCGATGGTGATGGCGGAGTGCAGCGCCTTCTCCTCGCCCTTGATCAGCTGGTCGATGCGCACATCGCCATCGTAACTGCGGCCGTCCTTCTTCTCCTCGATCTTGAGGATGTTGGAGGCGCGCTTGACGCCGGCGAGGAGGTTCTTGCCGTCGTCGGTTTCGAGGAATTTCGACAGCGCCTCGACGCGGCGGACGATCATCAGCAGATCGTCCTGATTGCCGAGGCGAAGACAGCGTCGATGAGGTCGTGCCGGGCGCCCTGGTCGCGGAGATAGACTTTCAGGCGGTCGGCGAAGAAGGCGAGGAGGTCATTGACTGGCGCAATACATGCGTTATGCACCTAGTGCTTCGTTTGCTTTATCTGTCAAGCGCGAATCATGAGCTGCGATCGCCAGCTTTTTTCGAGTGCTTCGCACGATTTCGCTGTTGCTAGAATCTGTCGAGTGCACCCGATGTCGTGATGCATGATCGCTCAACACAATCGCATGTGAAGTCGAATTGCATTTTCAAGAATCAATTCTGATGACGCCCAGTGCTGCCCGGCGCAGCGCGTAAGGGTCTTTCGATCCTGTCGGCTTCTCGTCGATCGCCCAGAAACCAACCAGCGTATCGAGCTTGTCGGCCAGCGCCACTGCCTGACCGACTTTCGAGACCGGAATCGAATCGCTCGGCCTTGCGGCTTGTAGTGGTCGCGGATGGCGTCGGCGACTTCGGGGTCGATGCCTTGATCGAGCGCGTAGTAGCGGCCCATCAGGCCTTGCAGTTCGGGGAATTCGCCGACCATGCCGGTGACCAATCGGCCTTCGCCAGTTTGGCGGCGAGCTTGGCTTTCTCGACATCGGCGCCGATCGCCTTGGCGATTTCACCGGCCAGGGCCTCGATGCGGGCGACGCGCTCGCCCTGGGAGCCGAGCTTGGCATGGAAGGTGATGGTCGAGCTTCGGCAGAGATCGCGCAGCGGCGTCTTGCGGTCCTGGTCCCAGAAGAACTTGGCATCGCTCAGCCTGGCGGCGATCACCTTGTTGTTGCCGGCGACGATTTGCTTGCCGCCGTCGTGGCGACCATGTTGGCGACGAGGAGATATTTGTTGGCGAGCTTGCCGGTCTTCGCGTCGCGCAGCGCAAAACATTTCTGGTGGTTCTTGATGCGAGGTGGCGATCACTTCGGGCGGCACTTCGAGGAATTTCTCGTCGAACTCGCCCATCAGCACGACGGGCCATTCGACCAGGCCCGCGGCTTCCTTCAGCAGGCCCTCGTCCTCGATCAATTCCAGGCCTTGGGCGAAGGCGAGATTGCGGGCTTCGGCGCGGATCGTCTCGGCGCGGGCTGTCAGCATCGACGATCACGAATTCCTTGTGGAGCTTCTGGGCATAATCCTCGAAGCGGCGCGCCTCGATTTTCGCCAGCGCCCATGAAGCGGTGGCCGCGGGTGGTGTTGCCGCTCTTGATGCCATCGATCGCGAAGGGCACCACCTCGCCATCGAAGGTGCAGAGAATGGATTGCAGCGGGCCTGACCCAGCGCAAGCGTGCCCGCGCCCCAGCGCATGGATTTGGGCCAGGGGAATTTGCGGATGGTCTCGGGCACGAGCTCGGCGATGATATCGGTTGCGGCGCGGCCGGGCTTGCGCATCGACGGCGATATAGAATTTGCCCTTCTTGTCGTCCTGCGCCTTGAGGTCTTCGAGCTTGAGGCCGGTGGATTTCAGGAAGCCGTCGATGGCGGGCTTGGGCGCATCGACGCGGGGGCCTTTGCGCTCCTCGGCCATGTCGGCGGCCTTGGCGTTCAGGCCCTCGACGGAGAGTACCAGGCGGCGGGGGCCGGCATGGGCTTGGGCTCCTTCATAGGTGAGGCCCGCTTCCACCAGCGCCATTGGTGATCAGTGCGCGCAGATCTTCCGCCGCCTTCGCCTGCATGCGGGCGGGGATTTCTTCGGAGAACAGTTCGAGCAGCAGTTCGGGCATTCAGGCATCTCCGGGTGGAGCGCACTTAGCAGCCCGGAAGCCTTGCTGTCACCCGGAAGGGTGAGTGGGCGTCACAACGTCTTATGGGTGCCGTCGCAGAAGGGTGGGGTCTTGGTCTGCTTGCAGGCGCAGAAGAATTTCTTCTCGGAAGCATCGGCGGTCCACTTGACCGGGGTGAAGATCGCTTCCTTCTTGTGGCTGCCGTCGCAGAAGGGCTGGCTCTTCGACTGCCCGCAGGCGCACCACCAGTAGTCCTTGCCGGCTTCGACTTTGACGGCGATGGGAGATTTTTGAGGATTTGTCCAGTTGGTCATCAGGCGCGGCCTCCCGCCGATTGCTCCATGCTTCACAACAGCCTTTCGCTAGGTCGCGGACGCGGAGGATGTAGGCTTGGCGCTCGGTCACCGAGATGACGCCGCGGGCATCGAGCATGTTGAAGGTGTGGGAGGCTTTGATGCACTGATCGTAGGCGGGCAGCGCCAGGGTGTGATTGCCGGTGAGGCTTTTTTCAAGCAGCGACCGGCATTCCTTCTCGGCGTCCTTGAAATGCTGGAGCAGCATTTCGGTATCGGCGTGCTCGAAATTGTAGTGGGAATATTCCTGTTCGGCCTGGAGGAAGACATCGCCGTAGGAAATGCGGTCCTTGCCGTCGCGGCCGTTGAAGTTGAGGTCGTAGACGTTATCGACGCCCTGGACATACATGGCGAGGCGCTCGAGGCCGTAGGTCAATTCACCGGAGACCGGCTGGCAGTCGATGCCGCCCACCTGCTGAAAGTAAGTGAACTGCGAGACTTCCATGCCGTCGCACCAGACCTCCCAGCCCAGCCCCCAGGCGCCGAGCGTGGGGCTTTCCCAGTCGTCCTCGACGAAGCGGATGTCGTGGAGCGATGAGTCGATGCCGATTGCTTTCAGCGAACCGAGATAGAGGTCCTGCAGATCGGGCGGCGACGGCTTGATGATCACCTGATACTGGTAATAGTGCTGCAGGCGGTTGGGGTTTTCGCCATAGCGGCCATCCTTGGGACGGCGCGACGGCTGCACATAGGCCGCGGCCCAGGGCTTGGGGCCGAGCGAGCGGAGCGTGGTGGCGGGGTGGAAGGTGCCGGCGCCCACTTCCATGTCATAGGGCTGGAGAATGACGCAGCCCTTGCCGCTCCAATAGTGGTGGAGGGTGAGAATCAGATCCTGAAAGGAGCCGGTGGGATTGAGAGCCATTGCCGCGACCGCATTTCGATTGCGGTGCACAGTATTGCCCTCAACCTCAAGGGTCAAGCAATAAGTAATCGACGCAGTTACGGCTTACTCTTCGGCGGCCTGGTCGTCGCAGGTGCATGGCGGGTTGTCGCCGGTGCCTTCGTCGGTTCCCTCGTCGGTTACATCGGGCTCTTCAGGAGGAGGCGTTGTGCCCTCGTTGGCCCAGGACAGAATCGTTTGAGTATGGGCCTCGTTGAGCTTCATGGCCCACCAGGAATTCTGCTTGTCGTCCTGGGACGAAATGTGGATGCCGAGAAGCTGGCCGGCTTCGCCCTCCTTGGCGCCCTTGGCGAAGAAGGGTGCGCCCAGCATGCTGACAAGGGTTTTGCCGTCGCCGGGGCAGTGATAGAAATAGCCATTCTCCTCACTGGCATCGATGGGGCAGGTCGATTCCCACATGGTGTTCTGGGGCACGCCGGCAAAGGGATAGCCGCTCACCGTCAGCTGTTTCAGACCGGCGGAGCCCTGTACAGGGCCAAAGCCGAACCAGCCCACTTCATCGCCCACATCCTTCTCAAGCTCGATCATGGCGAAAGCATAGGCAAGATCCCCCTTTTCCTGGAAACCCTTGGGAATCCACACGTTTTTCCATTTTACCGTGCCCACCGGGGCATCCTCGCCATTGAGGGCTGGAACGAAATCGAGGGTATCGTAGAATTTCCCGGCCTTGGTGTCATAGACGCACCAGGGTGCTGTCAGCACATAGCGCTTCATCACCAGGGTGCCAGTGCAGCCCGACATGATCATGCCGATCGAGGCGTAGGGCGAAACCTTGGTGTTCTTGATCTGTACCAGCTTGCCCTTGCCGGGCTTGACCGGCTTCACCGTGCCGCGGGACTTGAGCATCATCTGGAGCTTGGGCGACATCTTGATGACGGTGTCGCTGCCATCACGGCCGTGCTTGATGCCGGCCAGGCCATCAATCAGCGATTCGGGACCGGCTGCGGGCGCGCCTTGCGGAGTTCTGAACGCATCGGCCGATGCACCCGGGCCGGGCGTGATCATATCGGCGGATTTCGCGACTTCGCCGGAGCCCACCTCGGGCACGGCGCCCTTGCGGGTGAAAATTTCAGCCGATTGCGCCGAAATGGCGAAGCTAGCGACAGTCAGCGCCGTGCAGATTGAAAGTGCGAATTTGCGTGTCATGTACCGTCCTTTTACAGAGCCCCCTGTTAAAGTGCGGCGCCATACAAACATGCAAGCCTTGACAAAAACAAGGCCCAGTTACGGCTATTGTTCGGGATAGTAGATTCCGGTGCGCGGATCCTGGCGGAGTCTGGTGGTGGCGCGCGGGGCGCTGGAAGGCTTGGTGTTGACGCGTGCCTTGGCGGCGCTCAGTTCGCCCATGACGCGGCGCACCGCTATCAGGGTCAGCACCCCGGCCAGGATAACGGTGACGGCTCTCAACAGTACCATGCGAACCTCCTATGGTTCTCCAGAAACAGCGTCATAGACCATAACGCGACCAAAGTGCACGGGTTTCCAGCGAATCGATGAATGCTTCGGAAACTTCGGCACCTAAACCCAATCTTTTCAGTCCCCAGCCTTGCGCCGGAGCGATTGTCTTGACAACTACCTTTTCACCGAATTTACGCTGCAATACGTCATGAAGATGGCCGATCCCGTCGATCAGGCCTTTTTCCAGGGCCTGGCGGCCGGACCAGAAGGCGCCGGAGAAGAGTTCGGTCTCATCGCCCTTGAGCAAGCCCTTGCGCCTCGCCCGCACCAGCGATTTGAAGGCCTCGTGGACGTCAGCCTGGAGCGCCAGCAGCCGGTCGACATCCTCCTGTTTCTCGGGCTGAAAGGGGTCGAGGATCGATTTGTTTTCGCCCGCGGTATGAACCCGGCGCTCGATACCCAGTTTGCCTATGGCTTCGACAAAGCCGAAGCCCGCGGCGATGACGCCGATCGAGCCTATTACGGAACTGTCGTCAGCATAGATTTCATCTCCCGAACAGGCCAGCCAATAACCGCCGGAGGCCGCCACATCCTCGCAGAAGACATAGACGGTGAGCTTGTGCTTTTCGGCCAAGGCGCGGATGCGGGTGTGGATCATCGCCGATTGAACGGCGGAGCCACCGGGCGAATTGATCGAGATCGCGACACCGGCGATGCCCTTCTTGGAGAAGGCGCGCTCCAGTACATCGTCAGTGTCCTTGGCGGTGATCGGGGGCTTGAGGGGCGAACCCATGCCAATTGCACCCTGCAGGCGCACGTGATGGATCACTGGAATGGATTTGCGAAAGCGCAGGGGGATAAGGCGGGCGAGAAAAGACTGTCGGGCCATGGCCCTCAGATAGGCGCGGGCGCGGCTTACGGCAAGCTCAGCGCAGGCGCCAGGCCATGCCGTCCCTGAGGATGGCGTCGGCTTCGGGGGTGAACTGGGAACTCTGGTCGTGCAGCACGAGGCCGGGGAGCAGCTGCATGGGGGCTTTGGAACCTTTGATGCCCTGAACGATGACGCGGGAAGCGGCGGTGCCTTCGCGGGCATAGAGGGGGGCGATACGGATATCGCCGAAGCGGTCTTCCATCACCTGCAGGAGCTTGCCCAGCGTTTCAGCGCGGTGGACGATGGTGACGGTGCCGCGCAGCGTCACCATGGTGTGGAGAACCTTGATCCAGAGCTCGAGGTCGCCTGGTCCAAAGGTATGGGCCTGGGCCTTCAGCAGGCTTGGAGACGGCGTTGATTTCGCTTCCTCGAAATAGGGAGGGTTGGCATAGGCGTGATTGAACGAGCCGTGGGCCGGCATTGAAGCCAGGTCCTTACGCAGCGCTTCCTTGATGTCGGACAGGATGACCCGCAGACTTGCGCCAAAACCGTTGCGCTTGGCGTTTTCCTCGCAGAGCACGGCGTAGCGGGTGGCAACTTCAATGCCGGTGATATGAATGCCGGGCACGCGGGCCAGGGTGCAGAGGGCGGCAACGCCGGTGCCGATTCCTGCCTCGTAGACCGATTCGCCCGATGCACAGGGGATGGTGGCGGCAAGAAACACCGCATCGATGCCGGCGCGGTAGCCCTTTTCCGGCTGCAGAATGCGCAGGCGTCCATCGAGGAAGCCATCCTCTGTCAGGGACGCGGGAACGCCACCGCCCGGTGGTTGCGGTGGGGGCGGCGTGGCCTGGTAGGCTTGTGCACTCATCTGCATCGGGTCAAATATTAATCGGGGATGGTTAGCGAGGCGTTACCAAGAATGCGGCGGGCCCGGTCATATTCATCCTCTCCGACCATAAGCCGGCGTGGAATGGCGCCGATCGAGCCCTCGACGGCGCTGGTATAGGTGTCGAGCAGCAGATAATCCACCCCCTCTGCATCCAAAACATGGCTGACATAGGAGAGAAACACCAAGTCATTGCTGCGCAACAGTTCTTTCATTCGAAATGGCAGAGTGCAGGGAATGGGCGGCGGAGTCCATGACGGAAAGCGGGCATGCTTGACAAGTGATTGGCTCGCGGCAACCGGTCACGCTGTACTGCTTCTCCGGTGGCCCTATGACTGGACAGAATAAATGCAGAAAGGTGGGGTCCATGGGAGTCGTCATTCCCTTCGAAGGCGCTGAAGGCGGCAAACGCGCCAGCCTTGACCCGCTTGTCCGGCTGGTTCAAGCCGATATGGACCGGGTCAACGAAGCGATTCTGGCGCGGGCCCACAGCCATGTGGAGCTTATTCCGGAGCTTGCCGGCCATCTGATCAATTCGGGAGGAAAGCGCATCCGGCCGATGCTGACGCTGGCGGCGGCGCGGATGTGCGGCTATGGCGGAGACCATCACCTCAAGCTCGCCACGGCGGTCGAATTCATGCACACCGCCACCCTGCTCCACGACGATGTGGTGGACGAGAGCGATCTCCGGCGCGGCAAGGAGGCGGCGCGGGTCATCTGGGGCAATCAGGCAAGCGTGCTGGTGGGCGACTATCTGCTGGGCCAGGCCTTCAGGATGATGGTGGAGACAGGCTCGCTTGAGGCTTTGCGCATTCTCGCCAATGCGGCGGCGGTCATCGCCGAGGGCGAGGTCCTGCAGCTTTCGGTTTCGCAGGATACGTCCACCACCGAGGACGCCTATCTGCAGGTGATCGGGGCCAAGACGGCGGCGCTGTTTTCGGCCGCGGCCGAGGTGGGCAGCGTCATCGCCGGGCGGCCGCGGGAGGAACAGAGGGCACTTGAATCCTATGGCCGCAATCTCGGCATCGCCTTCCAGCTGATCGACGATGCGCTCGATTATTCGGGATCGACGGAAACGCTGGGCAAGGGGGTGGGCGACGATTTCCGCGAGCGCAAGATCACCCTGCCGGTGGTATTGTCGTACCGGCGCGGCTCGAAAGCCGAGCGCAGCTTCTGGAAGCGCACGCTCGAGGCGGGTAATCAGACGGCTGACGATCTCGTCTATGCGCGAAAGCTGATGGACCGCCACGGGGCGCTGGCCGACACCATCGAGAGGGCCACCCATTACGGCGACATCGCCAGGGACGCGCTGGCGATATTCCCCGATACGGAGTGGAAAGCAGCGCTGCTCGAGGCCGTCGATTTCTGCGTGGCGCGGGCCTATTGATTAGGGAGCGGTGCTTGTCCGCCACGTAGAATCCGTTACTCCGGCGAAAGAGGCTGTGAAGAAATCGGCTAATGGCCATTCTTCGCGATTTGGTGGGAAAAGCGGGACCCCAGCCTTCGCTGGGGAGACGGAAAGAGTGAGGAAAATCAATAATATCCCCTCACGCCGTCTTGCCAGCGAAAGCTGGCATCCAGCTTCTCTTCGACCACCCGGCGATCGCCCCAATTTCTTCACAACCTCTTTCGCCGGAATGACGGGGTTGGGGAATCGGCGCGATTGCGGGCCGACTTTGATCAATGACCGTCTAACTTTCAGGCCAATACCGTTGCCTTGGTCCAGTATTGCGGGAATGTCGCAGAAAGGTCGCGTCCGGCATGCCTTGCGGCGGTGGGACTTTCGAAAATTCCGAAGCAGGTTGCACCGGAGCCGGACATGCTGGCGAAGCGGAGGCCGGGTTGTGCCGCAAGTGCGGCAATCACTTCGGCGATCACCGGGGCCACGGCGATGGCTGGAGCGGTGAGATCGTTGCGCCAGGTGGCGAGTATCAGCGGGGTAACCCACATCCGGCGATCGCTGGAATGAAGATATGGGAATTCCAAGTTGGCGAAATACCGCCGCGGTGGAGACTGCGATCAACGGATTGATGAGTACGGCGGCGAGCGGAGTGAAATTGTCGAGCGGCGTCATGCGTTCGCCTATGCCTTGCATGCGGCAGGGCTTGCCGAAGAGGCAGACCGGCACGTCGGCGCCGAGGGCAAGGGCGGCCGCGGCGATTTCGGCATCGATGGCGCCGAGGTCAGCCAGCTTGACGAAGGCGCGGAGGCTCGCGGCGGCGTTGGCGGAGCCGCCTCCGATGCCGGAGGCCACGGGGAGATTTTTTGAGAGCGCGACATGGACGGGCGGCAGGGTCTTGCCGCGGGCTTGCGCAATGGCGGCAAGCGACTTCCAGGCGGCATGGATGATGTTGTTTTCTGGCGCCGGCAATTTGTGGGCGAAGGGGCCGGAGGCGGCGATGGAAAACGCGGTTGACGGCGTAAATCGCAGTTCGTCGCCCACGTCGGCGAAGGCCACGATCGAATCGATTTCATGGTAGCCGTCGGGCCTGCGGCCGAGAACATGCAGAGCGAGGTTGATCTTGGCGGGAGCGAATTCGGTGAGGGTACGATGCAATCACCGTCACCCGTTGCTTCCACTTGTCCCATTCTGCGCCGGGGTTACCGGCACCTCGTCGGGGAGGCCGTTTTGCAGCTTGTCCTCGATGCGCTTGAGGTCTTCGGGTTCGGGCTTGTTGTCCTTGGCGTGGCGCCACTGGAAATTGGCTTCCAGCCTGCGGCCGATGCGCCAGTAGACATCGCCCAGGTGCTCGCCGATTATCGGGTCGGCGGGGAGGAGATCGACAGAGCGCTCGCAGTGGATGAGGGCCTGTTCGTAGTCGGTGAGCTGGAAATAGGCCCAGCCGAGGCTATCGACGATGTAGCCGTCATTGGGCTTGAGATCGACGGCCTTCTTGATCATCGCCAGGGCCTCGGTGAGATTGATCTTCTTCTCGACCATGGAGTAGCCGAGATAATTGAGCACCATGGGCTCATCGGGGGAAAGCTCGAGGGCGCGGCGGAACAGCTTTTCGGCCTTGTCCCACTGCTTCAGGCGTTCGTAGGAAATGCCGGCGTAGTAGTACACCCGCCAGTTATCGGTCTCGGGTGCGGTCACCAAAGCGATGGCGCGGTCATAGGCCACGGCCGCCTTGGCATAGTCTTCGTTGTTGCGGTGGAGGTTGCCCATGGTGACGAGGGCATCATAATTCCTGGAATCGCGCGCCACGATGGCACCCAGTCTTGCCAGGGCCTCGTCCTTGCGTTCGAGGCGCTGCAGGTTGACGGCGATTTCCATTTCGGCGTTGGCATGGAGCGGAGAGCCTTCAGGCACCTGCTCATAGGCATCAATGGCCTGGGTGGGGCGTTTGAGGTTTTCATAGATGTCGCCCAGCAAAGTGAGGGCCACCGGGCGGTCGGCGTTGAAGGACAAGGCGAGGCGGGTATAGAGGAGCCCCACGTCAATGCTCTGGTCGTCGGTCATGGCGGTGGCGAGCGAGAACAGGGCTTCGGCGGCGCCGGCGCCCGGCGTGGCGATGAAGGCCGCGGGCTTCTTGCCAGCCTTGAGATCGGCCAAGGCTTCGACAATCAGCGGGTTCTCATCGCCCGCTGAGAGATAGGCTTTGTAGATTTTTTCGGCTTCGGCGGCGCGGCCGCTGCGGGCGAGGAAGCCGCCATAGGACTGGATGACGCGCAGCGAAGTTCCGGCCTGGTCATAGGCCTTCTTGAAAAAAGCCTCGGCGCGAATGGCATTGCCGAGGAAGTCGGCGATCAGGCCGGAATGGAAAGACTTGAAGTTGGCGAAGCTTTCGTTCTTGTCGAGCTTTTCGAGCTCCTTGAGGGCCGCCGCCAGTTCGCCTTCACCGGCATGGGACCAGGCGGCGAGCAGGGTCGAGGTCAGTTCGCCCACCGGAGTGTAGGCGGAGATGGTAAAATTCTTGCGGGCGTCGGCATAGTGGCGGTTGCGGAAGTCACGCAGGCCGAGGACGATGCGGGCCATGCGCTGCTGGCTGTTGAAGCCCAGCACGCGCACGGCGAAATCCTCGGCGGCTTCGAGATTGCCCTCGGACAGCTCGAGGAGGAAAAGCCGCTCGATCAGCACCGGATTGCTGGTATCGGCTTCCAGCGCCCTGGTGAAATAGTCGGAGGCCAGATCATTGTCGCGCAGCTTGGTGGCGGAGCGGCCGGCGAGATAGCTGCCGGAGAGCGAGGTCTCGCCGGGAAGGCCGGTAGCCGCCATGGCGGAGGTGGAGACGAAGGCAAGTAAAGCGGTGGCGCGTAGAATTTTAGCCGGCATAGTGGTCCATTTCATGGAACGGGCGGCCCGATGCCGCCCTTGGGCGATTCATTGCCACAAAATGAGGTTTTTTCGCGATTGCCGCAACCGCAAAAGAAAGGGCGCGCAACTCCCTTGGGAATTGCGCGCCGAACTTTCGGATCGTGGGGGTCTTACTGGCTGACGAAGACCTTGCCGCCTTGCTTGAGCTTCGTCGGTTCGTCGATGTTGGCGGAATTCCAGTCGAGGTTGACGTAAAGTGTCGCGTTGCCGCTCATGTTCAGCGTGTTGGTGATCATCGGGAAGTAGCTGGAGTCGGCGTTCATGTCACCGTTTGCCCAGACAACCAACTTCTGCGTCGGTGCATAATATCCACCGACAATGTTGACATCGCCGCCTGACGATATGCGTGTTTGAAGTGGTAGGCGTCGTGGCGCGATCCTGCAAGATGGCCCAGCCACGGTAAGCATAGGTCGAGTCGCCAGAGACATTGTTCGACTTGTTGGGACCGATGATCTCCACGACGGCGCCCGAAGTGATGTCGATATTGCTGCTGGTGCCGGTCAGGTAAATGATTGTGCCAGCCGTCGCATGGATTTCAGATCCAGCGTCGAGTTTCAGATCGCCGTCCTTGAGGACATAGATGCCCTTCTGCAAGGTGATGACGCCATGGGTCTTGCCTTCGATGCCGCCGCAATAGGTGCCGGGGGGCAAGGTGCCGTGCTTTCATTCTTGACGAATGCGCCCGTGGTCGTCGAACCCTTCGAACCCGATCCGGATGACGGCAAGCTCATGCCTGCCGCCGTGAGGCAGGTGCCGACGGCCGGCAGGGCCATGGAAGCATAAGGATCGGTCAACCCAACTGCAGCCGCCGGTCGGTGTCGGCTCAAAGCCCGAGCCGGCCCAGCCGCCGCGGGCACAGAACGACGTGGCATAGGCTTCGGCGCTGCCCCAGGTGCGGATGGCGATGGTCGCGTTCGAGTTGGCATGAACCGCGCAATTCGCCATGAATTCCGAATTCCCTTCGAAGCTGACAGCTTGAGTTTGGGTGGGATGCATGGACAGGAGGCAGCGATATGAATCCTCGCTGAAGCCGACTTTGGAATTGACGTTGAGCGTGGTGTCATATTTGTTGGAGCCGGCGACGCTGCCGCCGCCGCCTTCGCCGGTGAGGGCATCCGTGGGAAGCGCGTTCAGCACATTGATGAGCGAGCCTTTGACCTTGGCCGCAACGCTGACGTCGATGGTGTTGGGACCGGTGGTGACGGTTGGCGTTCCGATCAGCTCAATGTCGGAGACATTGGCTACCGATTTGGTGATGTAGCTGGTAGCGATGGCCTTGCGCTGAGCGAGCTGCTGGGTCGTTGTGCCGGTCACGTTCTTGGCCGAGGCGGCGGCAAGGGCGGCGGCGTCCACCGCCTGCTGCAGGTCGGTTTTCGAGCGCACGGCGCGCATGTAGTCGATGGCCATGCCGGCGGTGGCAACCATGGGGATCGCCGCCAGCGTGGTCAGCATGGTGGCGTTGCCACGGCTGCTCTTCAGATATTTCGTGAAGACGCCGGTGAAAGTCGACTTGGTGGAGTTGCGGTTCATGGTTGCCGTTCCCTTGCTCAGAAATAGAATTCCGTTCGGGAGAACTTGCCATGGCCGTGTTGCTGGCCGCTTTACGGATTCGTTAGGATTTTACCGGACAGCCAGTGCCAGCAAGAAAAACTTCAGCAAGTATGTACATGGTTACGGCCCAACTAAAAGTTTAGCCGGGTTGCCGGATGCGGCGGATCTATTTGGACAGCCGGAGCGCCAGCAGGTTGGTGGCGATGGTTTGAAACACCGTCTGCAGTTGCGTTTCGTTGGCGGCATCGTAGCGGTGCGACGCGTCGGTGGCGCAGTTGGTCATGAGGTTTTGGGCCGCCGTGGTGTTGATGAGCTGAAAGGCGATTGTGTATACGATTATTCCTTTCTGCTTCATGGCCGTGCAAAGGTTTTGCGCCTGGGTGTAGGCATCGCCGTTAGTGGCATTGCAATTAATATGGTCGGAGGAACTGCCGCTGCCGGACGTTGCATCCTTGGCGATCACGCCGTTGCAATAGGGGCTGTTGTATTCGCCGTCGGTCATCAGAATGGCGAACTTCTTCACGTGGGGGGCGCCATATGCCGCCGGTACGCTGGCGCCCGACCACAGGCCGAAGGTGGGCGAAAGCGTGTACCAGCCCCAGGCGACACCCACCTGCCCGGCCGTCGAGCCGGCAGCAGCCATCGCGTCAATGGCGGCGTTGAGGGCCGATTTGTCGCTGGTGAGCGGCAGTATTGTGCCGGTCGTACAGGGATTGCTGGGGCTGGGGTAGTTGCGCCCCACGTTATGCGCCGCCACACTTGCATCGGTATAGGCTTCGGCTACCAGTGCGCTCGCTCACGCAGTCGGAAATGGCAAAGGTGGTGTTCTGGTTGGACGGGTTCTTGAACCTGTAGTTGGCGGAGCCGGGGGTGGTGCTGGTTCCACTGGTGACGCTGCCGCGCGCCAGCGTGGCATAGGTTCCGCCGACGTTCACCCCCATGGTATAGGGAACGATCGCCACCTTCGAGTAGTAGGGCGTCTGATTGGGCCAGATCGCAATGCCGACGAATTTCTTGGCGGCTGCCTTCAGGCTGGTAATCCGGGATCCCGCCATCGAAGCCGTGTTGTCGAGAATGAGCGCCACTTCGATGCTGCTGCCCGATTTGGTGACCTCGGCAGCGGCCCTGAGCGTCGTCTTGGTGACGCCGGTGATGGCCATGATGGTGGTGGGATAATCGTGGCTGGCGGACAGCGTTATCGTGGTACCGGTAACGTCGAGGTTGATGGCGATTTGCTGGCCGCCCTCCGACGTGGCCGAATAATTCCGTTCAATGTAAGTTCGCCGCCAATTTCCTTGAGTTGACCGATGCGGGTTGCCTTTTCGGTTCCGCTCAGGCCGGCCAGATCGCCTTGCGGGGAGGCGGCAAGCGCCAGTGCCGCGCTATCGACCGCGCCGGTGAATGCGGCCTGCTCCATGGAAATGCGGCCCATGTCGATGGCCACGCCGATGGCTAATACGATCGGCAGCGCCGATATGGCGATCGTGGTGGTGAGGGAGCCCCGGCAATTCCTGAAAAACTCGCGCGCCAATAGTTTTTTCCCGGTTGCGGCCACTCCCGGTCGTGGAATGAACGGAAGAAGAAATTACCGGTGGTTGTATTGGGCAAAACTTGAGTCAAACTTGAGCAAATTGCCACGCCATCACATGTTGGGATAATTCGGCCCTTCGCCGCCTTGGGGCACCACCCAGGTGATGTTGCGCGAGGGATCCTTGATGTCGCAGGTTTTGCAGTGGACGCAGTTCTGGTGGTTGATCTGGAAGCGCGGGCCTTTGCCCTCTTCCTCGATGATTTCATAGACGCCGGCCGGGCAATAGCGCTGGGCGGGTTCGGCCCAGGTGGGCAGGTTGACGGCAACCGGTATATCGGGGTTGGCGAGTTTCAGATGCGGCGGCTCGTCTTCCTCGTGATTGGTGGCGGAGAAGGCCACATTGGTGAGACGGTCGAAGGAGATGACACCGTCGGGCTTGGGATAATCGATAGGCTTCGACTCAGCCGCGGTCATGAGCGTGGCGCTGTCGGGCTTGCCGTGTTTCCAGGTGCCGAGGCCGATGCCGAAGAGCTGGTTGAGCCACATATCGAGGCCGCCCAAGGCCAGGCCACCTATGAGGCCCAGCTTCGACCACATGGGCTTCACATTGCGCACCCGCTTCAGATCCTGAAAAACGAATGACTTCTTGTAGGCATCCTCGTAGGCTGCGAGTTCGTCACCGGAGCGGCCTTGCCGCAGGGCCACGAACGCAGCCTCGGCCGCCATCATGCCGGTCTTCATGGCATTGTGAGTGCCCTTGATGCGCGGCACATTGACGAAGCCGGCGGCGCAACCAATGAGGGCGCCGCCGGGGAAATACAGTTTGGGAACCGATTGGTAACCACCTTCGGTAATGGCGCGGGCACCATAAGCGATGCGGCGGCCGCCCCGCAGTACCGGCTCGATCAGGGGATGGTGCTTGAAACGCTGGAATTCCATATAGGGGTAGAGGTGGGGGTTGGTGTAATTCAGGTGCACGACGAAGCCCACCGACACGAGATTGTCCTCGAGATGGTACATGAAGCTGCCGCCGCCAGTCTTGACGCCCAATGGCCAGCCCATGGTGTGGGTGACCTGGCCCTGTTTGTGGTTCTCCGGCAGGACCTCCCATAGTTCCTTCATGCCGAGGCCAAACTTCTGGGGTTCGCGGCCCTCGGAGAGGTTGAACCTGGCAATGATCTCCTTGGCGAGGGAACCGCGTACGCCTTCGGCGATGAAGACATATTTGCCAAGGAGTTCCATGCCGGGCTGATAATCGGGCTTATGGCTGCCATCCTTGGCGATGCCGGCGACGCCGGCCACCACGCCCTTGACCGAGCCATCTTCGCGGTAGAGCACCTCGGAACAGGCAAAGCCCGGGTAGATCTCGACGCCGAGGCCTTCCGCCTGGGTGGCCAGCCAGCGGCAGACATTGCCGAGCGAGACGGCATAGTTGCCGTGATTGTTCATCAAGGGCGGCATGAGGATGTTGGGAAGACGGAGTGCCCCCTTGGGTCCCAGCACATAGAAGCGGTCTTCAATGACAGGGGTATTGAGGGGTGCGCCCTTGTCCTTCCAGTCTGGGATCAATTCATTGAGGGCAACGGGGTCGATGACGGCGCCGGACAGAATGTGGGCGCCTACTTCGGAGCCCTTTTCGAGAAGGCAGACGGAGAGATCGGGAGACAGCTGCTTCAGCCTTATGGCGGCGGCAAGGCCTGCTGGACCGGCGCCGACGATCACGACATCATATTCCATCGCTTCGCGCCGCACCTGTTCCACAGCCACTACTCCTATCTATGCGTTCCGGGCCGGGGCCTTTATAGTGTGGCCTTCTCCACTGACAAGCAGCCATTTCGGACATGGGACGCGGACAAAACGACATCACTCCCGAGCAGGCGGCGGCAGCCTTGGCCTGGCTTGCCGATATGGGCGCCGATGAGATCATCGGCGAGGCGGCCGTTGACCGGTTCGCCACACCGGCGCCCGTTCTGCCGTCATCCCGGCGAATGCCAGGACCCATCGTTGGAACCACGCAAGAGCCATCGATCGCAGTGCGCGGTGAAATGGGTCCCGGCTTTCGCCTCCCGAGCGGGCAAGCCCACCGGTGGGATGACGGAAATGGGGCGGCGGCGGCGTGCAACTCTCTCGACCAAATTTATGCTGCACTTTCCGCGTTCGATGCCTGCCCATTGAAGAAGACGGCCACCAATTTGTGCTTTGCCGACGGCAACCGCCAGGCGCGCGTCATGCTGGTGGGCGAGGCGCCGGGGCGCGATGAGGACATCGAAGGCAAGCCCTTTGTCGGGCGCTCGGGCCAGCTGCTCGACAAGATGCTGGCGGCCATCGGCCTCACGCGTCATGAGAGCGATCCGGAGAAGTCAGTGTTCATCACCAACACGATCTTCTGGCGCCCGCCCGGCAACCGTACGCCGACGGAGGCCGAGACGGCGATGTGCCTGCCGTTCCTGCTGCGGACGATCGAATTGCAGCAGCCGCAGTTCATCGTCTGCCTCGGCGCCACGCCGGCGCACCGGCTGACGGGCCTTCGCGACGGCATCCTGAAACTGCGCGGCAAGTGGCTCTTGTGCACATCGGGAAGCCGCAGCATTCCGCTGCTGCCGACATTGCATCCCGCCTATCTGTTGCGGCAACCGGCGCAAAAGCGGCTGGCGTGGCGCGATCTCCTGTCCCTGAGGCAAGCTCTCGATGCCCATTAGCACCAGCGATCTTCTGATCTTCCTGACGGCGGCACTGACGCTCAATCTCACTCCCGGTAACGACATGATGTTCGTGCTCGGGCAATCGATGAAGGGCGGAACTAAGACCGGCATCGCCGCGAGTCTCGGCATTGCCACCGGATCGGCCATTCACCTGGGCCTGGTGGCGCTCGGTGTTGCGGCCATTCTCAGCCGGCATCCAGCGGTGTTCAGCTTCATCCGTTATGCTGGTGCTACATATCTGCTGTGGGTCGCCTACTCCACGCTTAGCCAACCGGCGGCGGAATTTGACGTTAATGCGAAGCGGCGTAGCGTCATGCAGGCTTGGCGCGATGGCGCCCTGGTTAATTTGCTCAATCCGAAAATCATCGTCTTCATGTTTGCATTCCTGCCGCCCTTCATCCGGCCGGAGAATGGGTTGCCGTTGCTGCAGCTCTTCATATTGGGGATGATCTTCAACATCGGCGGCACACTTATTAACATCGCGGTTTCGGTATTTTCGGGAAAGATTGCGTCGACAATCATGGCTGACGCGAGGAAAGCGAAGTGGTTTCAACGGGTTTCAGCGTCGCTGTTCGTGCTGCTTGCGGCGCGCATGGCCTTCGAGCGGCGCTGAGCCGTAAAGTTTATTTTGGGAAATGCCGCCCAGCCACTTTATTTGCGCGCAAGAGGCTCATATAAATTCCCGGCGCGCCGGGGCCATGGTGAATTGCGTTGCGGGAAAAGATGCGATGACAAAAACCGATACACGTTCCTTCATACCCGTCAGAATTGCGATTCTGACGGTTTCCGACACCCACACGCTCGCGGACGATAGCTCGGGACAAGTGCTGTCCGAGCGGGTTGCCGCAGCGGGGCATTTGCTCTCTGCACGGAAGATTGTGAAGGATGACATCCGCGCCATCCGCCATATCATCCGTGACTGGACCAATCGCAACGATATTGAAGCGATTATTACGACCGGAGGAACCGGCCTCACCGGGCATGACGTGACGGTGGAAGCGGTGCGGCCGCTGTTCGACAAGGAGATCGACGGTTTCGGCACGCTGTTTCATATCGTGTCGTTCGCCAAGATCGGAACCTCGACCATCCAATCGCGCGCGGTGGCCGGCATCATGAAGGGCAAGTATATTTTCTGCCTGCCCGGCTCGCCCGGCGCCTGCCGCGACGGCTGGGATGAAATATTAAAGCAGCAGCTCGATAGTACCCACAAGCCGTGCAATTTCGTCGAAATCATGCCGCGGCTGGAAGAACATCTCAAACGCCGCAAGAGCTGATGCAGCTGCCGGCAGTCACGGCCTTGTGAGCATGTCTGCAATGGTGTGATCGACAATTGACTTGAACGGCTGGGACCCGATTCAAGCGGCACGAAGGTTTACCCGAAGGTGGTCACCAAGACCTCGCCGCTGGCGGTCCTCGATAGCGGATCTCTGACCAACTTCCAGAGGTTGCGCATCAAGCAGAAGAATGACACGTCGGGCGGCGGTGGCCTGAACAACTAGGCCAGCGATCAGCCGATATTGGATCAAGGCTGGGCCGACTGCCCGGCCTTTTTCATAGCAACACGGTCCAAGCCCGACACAATGGCAAGACCGAACAAGATGACCGCGCCACCGGCGAGCTGTGCTGGCGAAATCGTCTCGCCCAACAGCACGAAGGCGGTGAGAATGCCGACCACCGGCATCAACAGGATGAAGGGCGCCACCTCATCCATTCGGCATTGGCGGAGCAGGGTATACCAGCAGACATAGGCGAGATAGAAACCAACACCGCCGAGGAAGGCGAGCATGGTCCATTGCAATGCTGTGGCCTGCTGCAGCGCCGCGAATTGCCCATGCTCGAGCAGAACCGTCGCCACCAGCAATTGAGGCAGGCTGCCATAGGCATTGGCCTTGAGAAGGCCGATGCCTTCATCCCTGCCATATTTCTGCGCGAAGACTTGGCCGAGCGCCCAGGTGAAGGCGCCGGCGATCGTCAGCATAACCGGCAGGAGGGGTGGCGTATCCTCCGGCAAGCCGATCACCATGGCAACACCCAGCAGCGCCAGTGCGGTTCCCAGCGACTTGCGGATATTGAGGTCTTCACCATTGATGAGCCAGCCAAGCAGCACCGCCATCGGCACCTGGGTCTGCAGCACCAGATTGGCCGTCGTGGCGGAGAGCCCCCTGAGGCCCCAGAACAGAAACGCGCCCTGAATGGTCACGGCGAAGGCGGACATCAGCATGATATGCCGCCATGGGGTCTTCAGCGGTTGGCGCCGGGTGAAGAGCAGGACAATGGCAATGCCGCCATAGACCATCAGCATCATGAAGAGAGGCGGGAAATGCTGCACCACCGGCTTGGCGATGGTAAAGCCGGTGCCGAAGAATATGGGGGGAAGGAGAGCGAAGAGAATCTGGCGGGGAGTCATCGGGGGGAATCTGACGGATAAACCTGCTACATGCAATGGCGGTCGATCGATCGACCCATCGGCACGTTGCCCGCGATGAAATGACCGATGAACCCTGGAAGCTGACAGTCAGTCCGCGACGTGATTGACCCGGAGCGACATCGGCTCCGGTCAGCTTGACCGCTCAACCCTGAAGAGCAGACGGTGGTGCGAAGTGTGATCGACCCGGCTGGAAATTCAAACTGAGACACTGCCTGCAGGTCGCGGCTGTTCCTTGTGCCGCCGAATCGTGAAGGCTATTGTATCCGATCATGGATCGACGGAAGAAAAATATCGTCTTGGCAGTCATTGCTGTCACGGTGTCGGTTGCCTTGTGCAGCTCCTTCATAACCGTTTCCGCATACTTGAAGTCGGGCTACTATTTCAAGCAGGCTTTCCAAACACCGGTGTACAGATTCTCTGGGGTTTCAATTACTTTCTCGCTGTTGTTGAATTCATCTGCTTGGCCTACGCCGCATTTTCGTGGGGATCCCGAAAAAGTCTCGTTCCATTTTTCTTGCTGTTCGGAGCATCTTTGCTCACCTTACCGGTTTTCGTGCTTGGGTCCGCATATTCGGTCGATATTCCCTTTTCTTTCTATTTGAAAGATGAGCGTTACGAAGTTCCGTGGGCCCTCTATGCAGGCGCAAGTACCAACAACCGGGGTTCCTATCTTCGCATAAACACAACCTATCCGGGCTTCTCGCAACCGTGGCCGCAAAGTGGAGAAATAACCACAACGGATTTCAACTACTAGCGTCTCGTCAAACCAGCCCTGATTTGCTCTGCTTTGGATTTATCGGTTGCCTCGCAGTCCCCGGAGTACCTCGCTCGAAGCTGCCAGTCAGCCAGCAGTTGACAGGTGCAGTCAAAGAGCATCTAGAGCCAATAATGAACGTCAGAGACATTCAGAAGGCTTGGGTTCACGAGGCTGACAAGAGTGTATCATATTTTTACAGGAATGGGCCCGAGACGAAACAGGATCTCTATGGAATGTGCACGAGCACGCCCAAATATCTTGCATGCGACTATTTGTTTTCAGATGGAAACTTCTTCTACAATATTCATATCCTTTCCAATAATGCGGCATCGGCAAGTGAGTGGCAGCTCGACAAGAGGATATTCCGCTTATCGAGGACGGTATTATCAAGCTGTTCAATTCCCTTAGTGGCTCAGATGGCCCTTCACGCGACACTAAAACAAACCACGGAAACAGAGGCAGGAAGCCGATCAACGCTGAGTTCCGCTTGGGGATAGGAGCAGGCGTTCGCTGCAAAACCATGAATGGACTGTTGTTGGCCCATCACGTCATTGCCTCCAATCATTTTGACCGCTTAACCCTGAATGCAGGCAGCCAGCTCCCGGCGTGATTGATCCGGGATGGAAATTCAAGCTGAGACACAACTCATGCAATCTTGTTCTTGATTTGTTCTAGTGTTCATGATTATATCCCGGGCATGCCAACGCTTATCGACATGCGGCAATCGGCCGGGCTTGATCCCGGCGTCCTGGGTGCGGGGCGCTATAGCGGCGCTGGCGCCGCAGGTGCGCGGGCGGGGAGCGCGCAATAATGAGTCGGGACGGTTCGAAAAGAACCGGCGGGTGCTGTTCGACGATGGCTGGGATGGGCTGGAGGATTTGCCGGGGCTGAAAACGACGGTCTTCGCGGAAACGGCGAAGACCATCATCACCCGCAACCAATCGCCGGATATTTCATTCGACCGTTCGATCAACCCTTACCGCGGCTGCGAGCATGGCTGTTCTTATTGTTACGCGAGGCCGACGCATGCTTTCATGGGGCTGTCGCCGGGGCTCGATTTCGAAAGCAAGCTGTTCGTCAAGACCAATGCGGTGGAATTGCTGCGGCAGGAATTGCTGGCTCCCGGCTATAAGCCTCGCACCCTGGCGCTTGGGGCCAATACGGATCCCTATCAGCCGATCGAGCGCGGCCACCGGCTCACCCGGCGCATTCTCGAGGTGCTGGCGGAGTTCGGCCATCCGGTCGGCATCGTCACCAAATCGGCACTGGTGGTGCGCGATCTCGACATTCTGAAAGCGATGGCGGAGCGCGGGCTGGTGAAGGTGGCGATTTCGCTCACCACGCTCGATCCGAAACTGGCGCGCTCGATGGAGCCCAGGGCTGCAACACCGGCCAAGCGGCTGGGCGCCATCGAGATGCTGTCGGCGGCGGGCATTCCCACGGTCGCCATGGTGGCGCCGATCATCCCGGCGGTGAATGACAGCGAGATCGAGGCCATTCTCAAATCGGCGTGGGCGGCGGGGGCGCGCGAGGCAGGCTATGTCATGCTGCGGCTGCCGCTGGAAGTGAAGGATATTTTCCAGGAGTGGCTTTCGAGCGAAATGCCGGACCGGGCGGCCAAGGTGATGTCGCTGGTCAAGTCGGTGCGGGAAGGAAAAGCCAACGATGCCACCTTCGGGCGGCGGATGACCGGCACCGGACCCTATGCGTGGACGATCGGGCGGCGGTTCGAGCTTGCCTGCCAGCGGCTTGGGCTTAATGTCAGGCGGGTGAAACTGGCAACCGATCAGTTCAACCGTCCGCCGCAGCCCGGCGAACAGTTGACGCTGATTTGAGCATGGGGAACGGCCGATGACACTCATGGAGAAGGCTCAGGCATTCAAACAGCTGCATGAGGGCCCGGGCGCCTTCGTCATTGCCAATCCGTGGGATGCCGGTAGTGCGCGGCTGCTTGAGACGCTCGGTTTCAAGGCATTGGCGACGACCAGCGCCGGATTTGCCTTCTCTCTTGCCAGGCCCGATGGCGCGGTATCGCGGGAGGAAGCGCTGGCCAACGGGGCGGCGATCGCTGCCGCCACATCACTGCCGGTTGCCGCCGATCTGGAGAATGGTTACGGGCCATCGCCGGAGGACTGCGCGCTGACGATTACGGGTGCTGGCGCCGCGGGTCTGGTTGGCGGTTCCATCGAGGACGCCACGGGCGATGGCCAATCGCCGATCTTCGATATCGGGCTTGCGGCCGAGCGCGATCGCGGCCGCCGCCGCCGCCGCGCGGAAGCTGAGCTTTCCCTTCATGCTGACGGCGCGGGCGGAGAATTTTCTGCACGGGCGCGCCGATCTCAAGGACACCATCAAGCGACTGCAAAAATTCCAGGAGGCGGGAGCCGATGTGCTTTTCGCGCCGGGGCTAAGGACGCGGGAGGATATCCGGGCGGTTACCTCATCGGTGGACCGGCCGGTCAATGTGATCATGGGGCTGCAAGGGGTGCGGCTTTCGGTCAGCGATCTTTCATCCCTTGGCGTCAGGCGGATCAGCGTCGGCTCGGCGCTGGCGCGGGCGGCCTATGGCGCAATGCTCCGCGGCGCCCGGGAAATCGCGGACAAGGGCACATTCAGCTTTTCCGAGGACGCCGTTCCTTTCGGCGATCTCAACGCCATCTTCGCCACAGCGAATCGTTGACGGCCGCGGGGCTCCATTGCATGGAGCGCAATGGACGTTCCCGACTTCAGTTTCGAATTGGCGGCGCAAGCGCAGGGATACAGCGGTATTTGCGGCATCGACGAAGCTGGGCGCGGGCCATGGGCCGGACCGGTGGTGGCGGCCGCGGTCATTCTCGATGCGGACCATATCCCCGCGGGCCTCAATGATTCAAAGAGGCTTACTGAGGCGGCGCGCGAGACGTTGTTCGAGCCGATCCTGAGGCAGGCCCATGTCGGCATTGGCATCGCCGATGTCGACCGCATCGACCGCGACAACATTCTTGCCGCCACGCTGTGGGCCATGGGCGAGGCCGTCCGTGGCCTGAGGACCCCGCCAGAGCTGGCGCTGGTCGACGGCAACCGGGCGCCAAGACTTTGCTGTCCGGTGCAGACCATCGTGGCGGGCGATGCGAGGTGCTTGTCGATCGCCGCCGCCTCGATCATCGCCAAGGTCACCCGCGACCGCATGATGCGCGAGCTTGAGCGGCAATATCCCGGCTATGGATTCGCACGGCACAAGGGCTACGGCACGGCGGCGCATCGGGCGGCACTGGCGCGGCTCGGCCCCTGCCCGCAGCATCGCCAGAGCTTCAAGCCGGTGGCGCTCCTGGCCGCGCGTTAACCACTTCCCGCGAATTCGATTCACGGCGAGTCGCCGAGGACTCATCATGGCTGCTCAGAGTCCAGGTGAGTTGCGTTCGATGGGTTTCCAGACACGGCCAGACATAAGGCCGCTGCATAACAAGATTTTAGTTGGCGATTGCCTGGCGGAATTGAAGAAAATTCCGACGGCATCGGTCGATCTGGTGTTTGCCGATCCGCCCTATAATTTGCAGCTGGCGGGCGACCTCACCCGGCCCGACCAGAGCAAGGTCGACGCGGTTGACGATCACTGGGACAAGTTCGCGAGCTTCGCGCACTATGACCGGTTCAGCAAGGCGTGGCTGGCGGAATGCCGCCGGGTGCTGAAACCAAATGGCGCGCTGTGGGTGATCGGCTCCTATCACAACATCTTCCGGGTCGGCAGCCTGTTGCAGGATCTGGGCTTCTGGATTCTCAATGACGTGGTGTGGCGCAAGAGCAAATCCGATGCCGAATTTCCGCGGCCGCCGCTTCACCAATGCGCATGAAACGCTGATCTGGGCGGCGCGCGAGGCCAGCGCCAAATACACCTTCCACTACGAGGCGATGAAGATCTTCAACGACGATCTGCAGATGCGCTCGGACTGGACGCTGCCCTTGTGCACCGGGGCCGAGCGGCTGAAGAACGGCGCCGGCGCCAAGCTGCATCCAACCCAGAAACCGGAGGCACTGTTGCACCGCATTCTACTGTCGACGAGCAATCCGGGCGATGTGGTGCTCGATCCGTTCTTCGGCACCGGCACCACGGGGGCGGCCGCCAAGCAGCTTGGCCGGGTGTTCATCGGCATCGAGCGCGAGGAGGACTATGCGGAGGCGGCGCAGGCGCGGATCGACGCCACCGAGCGGCTCTCGGATGAGGCCTTGAAAGTCACGGTGGCGAAGCGCGCGGAACCCCGCATTCCGTTCGGTTCGCTGCTGGAGCGCGGTTTGGTGAAGGCGGGCGAAATTCTCTACGACCCGGCCCAGCGGGTGGCGGCGCGCATCCGGGCCGACGGCTCGATTGCCTGCCAGAACGCCAGCGGGTCAATCCACAAGATCGGCGCCCATGTGCAGGGCGCCGAGGCCTGCAACGGCTGGACCTTCTGGCATGTGCGCAAGGGCGCAGCACTCATCCCCATCGATGTGCTGCGCCAGCAGATCAGGTCGGAGATGGCGCCCGCCACATGAGTTCGCGCTTCGTCCGGCCGGCCAGTCCAGGAGATGCCAAGCGCATCGCCCAAATCTACAATGAGGGCATGGAAGACCGGGTGGCGACATTCGAGACCGAACCGCGCACCGCCGACCAGATTCTCCTGTGGTTCGAACAAGGCTATCCGATCAGGGTGGCGGGCGAAGACAGCTATGTCATGGCCTATGCGGTGGCATTCCCCTACCGCTCGCGGGCCTGCTATGACGGCGTGCGCGAGTTTTCGGTCTATGTGGCGCGGGCGGGACGCGGACGCGGGTTTGGCAAGCAAGCGCTTCGCGCCCTTATCGAAGAGGCGCAGCGGCGCGGCTGGTGGAAGCTTCTGTCGCGGATTTTCCCCGACAATCAGGCAAGCCGCGGGCTGTGCGCGAGCCTTGGTTTCCGCGAGGTCGGCACCTATGAAAAGCATGGCCGGCTCGACGGGCATTGGCGCGATGTCATCATCGTCGAAAAGCTGCTGAGCTGACCCCACGCCTTTGCCGGTTGCGGCGGCGCGGCAGCCAGTCTAGGTCTCCCGGCCAAAGGAGATCCGCCCGATGAAAGCCCGCCAACAGACTTCTTTCCTGTTCGACCTCGACGGCACGCTGGTCGATACCGTCTACGACCATGTGCTGGCCTGGCATGATGCCTTGCAAGAGGAAGGCATCGAAGTCTCGGTGTGGCGGCTGCACCGCAAGATCGGCATGTCGGGCGGGCTGTTCACCAGGGCGCTGGCGCGCGAGACGGGGAAGGAGTTCAGCGAAGAGCTGCTGACCAGGCTGCGCAAACTGCATGCCAAGCATTATGGCGGGCGTTCGGCCCACACCGCGATTCTCCCGGGGGCGCGCGAGCTGCTGAAATATCTCAGCGACAACGAGATTCCCTGGGCCATCGCTACCTCGGGCCGCATGGAGACGGCGGGGCCGGTGCTGCGCAAGCTCGGCATCGACCTGGAGAAGACGGTGGTGATCACCCGCGACCAGGTGCGCTATGCCAAGCCCGATCCCGACCTTTTCCTGGCGGCGGCGGAAAAGCTCGGCGTTGACATCGGCACGGCTTGCGTGGTGGGCGACGCGATCTGGGACATGCTGGCGGCCAGGCGGGCGCGCGCACTCGGCATCGGGCTGCTCTCGGGTGGTTACGGTGTCGACGAGCTGGAGCGCTCCGGCGCCTACCGGGTTTACGACGACCCCGCCGACCTGCTCGCCCATATCGATGAAGTGGGCGGGCGGCGGTAGAAGTTCATATCGCGCCAATTATTCCCTTCGCCCTGCCGTCTTCGGCGGGGAGAAGGGAACAAATAGTGCGATCTGAGTTTTCCCTTCTCCCCGCACTACGTGCAGGGAGAAGGGGATTGGTGGCGTGGGCTACCACTTTGCGCATCACGGTGGGCAGCGCCTCGCCGGCGATTTGCTCCTGCGGCACCCAGCGGTAGTGGTCATCGCTTCCCGGCTCTTGACCGGTGACGGTGCAAATGACCGAGAGTTCAAGGTGGAAGTGGGTGAAGGTGTGCCCGATCTTGCCCTGGAGTTTGGTCCAGCTCGCAGTGAGTGGGGCATGGCGCTCGGGCTTTCTTGGCTTTGCCGCGGTCCACGGGGTTGACGGCACTTCCATCATGCCGCCGAGCAGGCCGTTGTCAGGCCTGCGGCGCAGCAGAACCGCGCCGCCGGGCCGCTCGATCCAGAAGGCTGTGCCGTAGCGCGTGGGGATCGGGGATTTGGGTTTCTTGCGCGGCAGGGTTGCGGCAATGCCGGCGCGGCGGCCGGCGCAATGATCCGCCCAAGGACAATCACGGCAATTGGGGGCGCGCGGCGTGCACAGGGTGGCGCCCAGTTCCATCATCGCCTGGGCAAAGTCGCCGGCCCTGGAATGTGGAACGAGGGACTGGGCACGCCGGCGAATTTGCAGTTTCGCACCCGGCAGGGGCGTTTCAATAGCGTAAAGCCTGGTGATCACGCGCTCGACATTGCCGTCGACAGCGGCGTGGGGCCGGTCGAAGGCGATGGCGGCGATGGCGGCGGCGGTGTAGGGGCCGATGCCGGGAAGTTGCCGCAGTTCGCTTTCGCTTGCCGGAAACCGGCCACCCATATCATCCCTCACGATCCTGGCACAGGCGTGCAGGTTGCGGGCCCGGGCATAATAGCCGAGCCCCGCCCAGGCGCGCAGCACATCGTCGAGACTTGTGGCGGCAAGATCGTCAACGCGCGGCCATGCAGCAAGGAATTTCTCGAAGTAAGCCTTCACGGCCTGAACCGTGGTCTGCTGCAGCATTATTTCCGAGAGCCAGACATGGTAGGGATCGGGCCTGCCGCCGCCCCTCACCCGCCATGGCAGATCGCGGGCGTTGCGGTCGTACCAGCCCAGAAGCAGGGCCGCCAAATCTTGATGAAGCCCTTGTTTGGCCATGGTACTAAGCAAAATATCGACTCGCATTCATCTTCCGCCGCCACTAGAGCCCCGATGGAAACCCTGGACAAGCATTTCCGTGAATTGACCCGCGCCGCCTTCGCGCGGCATGGTTTTGCCGAGGGCGACCTCACCGGCAACTGGCCGGAAATCGTGGGCGTGGAAGTGAGCCGGTTCTGCGAGCCGGAGCGAATCAAATGGCCGCGGGGCGATGGGGCAAACGCGCAAAAATCCGGCGGCACCCTGATCATCCGCGCCGCGGCGGGCCGGGCGCTTGATCTGCAGTATGGAATTCCCCAGATAATCGAGCGGGTTAACCGGTTCTACGGGCATGGCGCCATTGCCGCCGTCAGGATCGTGCAGAGCCGGTCCTGGGCCGCCGAATCGCTGGTGCGACAGGCTGATTCTCCACCGATAATTCCGTCTCGGGCGGATGTCGCAAGGATCGAGGACGCAAATCTCAGGGCCGCACTGGAACGGCTGGGGGCCGGGGTGGCCAAGGCCGCACAAGGTTCTCCACAAGGCAAATAATCGATTGGTTACAACCCCCAACATCTAGTAGGTAATTGCCATGCACAAACTAAATCGCCGTGATTTGATTGTGGGAGCCGCTGCCCTCGCCGGGCTGGCTGGTCCCGCTTGGGCCATCGACCTGGCCAAACTCAACAAGGCTCCGGAGCTTGGCGACATGGCCATGGGTCCGGAAGACGCCAAGGTCACGGTGATCGAATATGCTTCGGCCACCTGCCCGCACTGTGCCAAGTTCCATACGGAAGTCTTCGGCAAGCTGAAGGCGGAATACATCGACACCAACAAGATCCGCTTCGTATTCCGCGAATTCCCGCTCAACGATGCAGCACTTGCCGCGTTCATGATCGCGCGCGCAGCGCCCAAGGAGAGCTATTTCGCGCTGATCGAGGTTTATTTTAGCACGCTACAGACCTGGGCCGCCGGTAATTGGGGCGAAGGGCTGTTCAACATCGCCAAGCAGGCGGGCGTCACCCGCGAGAAGTTCGACGCCATTCTCAAGGACGAGGCCCTGGCCAAGAAGATTCTGGCGATCCGCGACGGTGGGGCCGCGTTTGGCGTCAAGGGAACGCCGTCCTTCTTCATCAACGGCGAAATGCTCGATGGCGAAACCACCATCGAAGTGTTCAGGGCAAAGATCGACCCGCTGCTCGGGTGAGCGGGACTAAAGCATAGGGGTCAGGGGATTATGAAGTTTACACGGCTGCGGCTCTCGGGATTCAAATCCTTCGTGGAGCCGACAGACTTGCTGATCGAGCCGGGTCTCACCGGCGTCGTCGGGCCCAATGGCTGCGGCAAGTCCAATCTGCTGGAAGCGCTGCGCTGGGTGATGGGCGAAAGCTCGTACAAATCCATGCGCGGCTCCGGCATGGACGATGTGATCTTCTCCGGCACCACTGAGCGCCCGTCGCGCAACATGGCGGAAGTCATGGTGACCATGGCGAATGACGACCGGACGGCGCCCGCACAGCACAATGACAGCGAGGTTCTCGAAATCTCGCGGCGGATCGAGCGCGAAGCGGGCTCGGCCTACCGGATCAACGGCAAGGATGTGCGGGCCCGCGATGTGCAGTTGCTGTTCGCCGACGTCTCGACGGGGGCGCGCTCGCCGGCGCTGGTGCGCCAGGGGCAAATCGGCGAGATCATCAATGCCAAGCCGCAGGCCAGGCGGCTGATCCTGGAAGAGGCCGCCGGCATCACCGGGCTCCACACGCGGCGGCACGAGGCGGAGCTGAAACTCAATGCCGCCGCGCAAAATCTCACACGCCTCGAGGATGTCACCTCGCAACTTGAAACCCAGCTCAACAGCCTGAAGCGGCAGGCGCGGCAGGCGCTCAAATACAAGCAGATATCGGGTGAAATCCGCAAGCTTGAGGCAACCGGCCTCTATGCCGCGTGGCTCGACGCGGCGGAGGCGGCGAAGCGCGATGCGGCGGCACTCGATGCGGCAACACGGATTCTCGCCGAACATACGCGGGCGGCATCGGAGAAATTGCGCCACCGCGACGAGCAGGGCGAGAGGCTGCCAGGGCTTCGTGAACAGGAAGCCATGCGGGCGGCGGCGTTGCAGCGGATTTCGCTGGAACGCAACGCACTTGACGAAGACGAGCGGCGCACCGAAGCCCGCGCTAAGGAACAGGCCCAGCGCATGGCGCAAATCAGCGCCGATCTGGCGCGCGAGCAGGAGCTTCTCAGCGACACAAGGGGGGTGCTCGAGGGACTTGCCGCCGAAGACGAAAAGCTGAATATGGCCCAGGGCCAGGACAGTGACTTGCGGGCCGAGGCGGCGGTGGCTCTACAGGAGGCGGCCGATGCCCTGGCGCGCGCGCAGGAGGCGGCTGACCAGGCCAATGCCAAACTCTCCGACTTGACCGCCCGGCGCAATGCCATTCTTCGCACCATCGACGAGCAGAAAGCCCGCATCGCCAAGTTCGAGGGCGAGGCCGAAGCCACAGCGGCGCAGCGCCAGGCGCTGCTGGCGCAATTTGGCGCCGCCGGCGATGGCGCTTTGCTTGCCGCGGCCGTCGAGGCCGCCCAATCCACCGCCGCGGCCAGCGAGAAAGCGGCAGTGGAGGCCGAAGCGGCCGCCCGCCTGGCGCGGCAATCGGAGGCGGAAATCCGCACCAGCCATGACGAGGCCCGCCGGCTGGCCGACAGGCTCGAGACGGAAGTCCGCACACTGACGAATTTGCTGAAGACCGGCGGCGGTGAATTGTGGCCGGCGCTGGTCGATACGCTGAATGTTAGCCATGGCTACGAGGCGGCGCTGGGTGCCGCACTGGGAGAGGACATCGATGCGTCCGCCGATGAGGCCGCTCCGGTGCACTGGCGCGGTTTGCCGCCGCTCAGCGAAGTGGCGGCGTTGCCCGAGGGCGCCGAGGCGCTGGGCCAGTTCGTGCAGGCGCCTCCGGCGCTCGCACGCCGGCTGTCGCATATAGGCGTGGTATCGAAGGCGCTGGGAGCGGCGCTGCAACCGCAACTCCGGCCCGGGCAGCGACTGGTTTCGCGCGAAGGCGACATCTGGCGCTGGGACGGGTTCACCGCGGCCGCCGATGCGCCAAATGCCTCGGCCAAGCGGCTGGCCGAGCGCAACCGGCTTTCCCTGCTGGAAGTCGAGATGGCGGAAGCTGTCACGGCTGCCGGCGCCGTCAGCCAGCTATTCGAGGCGGCGCGCGCCGGCGTTGAAGGCGCACTCCGTAGCGAGCGCGAGCGGCGCGAAGAGGTCAGGGCCGCGACCTCGGCGGTTGAATTCGCACGCCGGGCGCTGGCTCACCATGAGCGCCAGATTGCCGAACGCCTGGCCCAGACCGCGGCGCTCGATGAAGCGATGCGGCGCATCGATCAGTCACTGGTGGAATCGCGTGGCCAACATGAGGCCGCGCTCGCCGAAGCTCATAGCCTGCCTGTACTCGACACACTGCAGACCGAGCTGGCGCTGCTGCGTGACGCAGTGAACCGTGATCGTGCTTCCTATGCGGAAGCACGCAGCCAGCATGATGGGTTGGAACGCGAGGCGCGGGCAAGAGCCGAGCGGCTTGCGGCAATCGATAGCGAACGCAGCCAATGGAGCGAGCGGGCAAGGCGGGCCACGGCGCAGATCGAGCAGCTCACCGCGCGCGCTGCGGAAACCCAAGCTGCGATTGCCGAGTTGGTCCAATTGCCGGAGATTTTCGCCGGCAAACGCCGCAAACTGCTGGATGCGCTGGCCGAGGCGGAAGACTTGCGCAAGTCCGCCGCCGACGCATTGGCCACGGCCGAGAATGAAGTCCGCGCCGCCGACCAGGAGTTGCGGGCTGCACAGGAACAGCTTGCCACCACACGCGAAGATCATGCCCGGCTGGAGGCCCATCTCGAATCGAGCCGGCAGCGCCACGAGCAATGCCGGCACCGGATCAGCGAAATCTTGCAATGCGCGCCGGAGGAAATTCTTGCAACGGCGGGCGTCGATCCCGCCAAGATTCCGGCCCAGGACGAGATCGAGCGCAAACTCATTTCACTGCGCGAGGACCGCGAGCGCCTTGGCGGGGTCAATCTGCGCGCCGAGGAGGAAGCCGCCGAAGTGGCCAAGCAGCTTGAGACGCTGATCCGCGAGCGCGACGATCTGGTGCAGGCGATCAACAAGCTGCGCGGGGCGATTTCCAGTCTTAACCGCGAGGGCCGGCAACGGCTGCTCGATGCCTTCGGCACGGTGAACGAAAAGTTCGGCGAATTGTTCATCACCCTGTTCGGCGGCGGCAAGGCGGAATTGCAGCTCATCGAGTCGGACGATCCGCTGGAAGCGGGCCTTGAAATCGTCGCCAACCCGCCGGGCAAGAAGCCGACGACGATCTCGCTGCTTTCGGGCGGCGAGCAGACGCTTACTGCTTTGTCACTCATCTTTGCGGTGTTCCTCACCAATCCCTCGCCCATCTGCGTGCTCGACGAAGTCGATGCACCCCTCGACGATCACAATGTCGAGCGCTTCTGCAACCTGCTCGACGCCATGCTGGAGCGCACCGATACGCGCTTCCTGATCATCACCCACCATGCCCTTACCATGGCGCGCATGCACCGTCTGTTCGGCGTCACCATGATGGAGCGCGGCGTGTCGCAGCTGGTGTCGGTCAACCTGCAGGAAGCCGAGGCGATCGCCGTGGCCAGCTGAAGCCATGCAAGCTGGCCTGCCGCGGCCGAAAGCCCGCTCGCCATTGCGGATGGCCCTCGGCAAGGCGTGGTTCATCACCAGACGGCGGATTGAATGGTATCTTCCGGGCAAGACCTATGCCCGGCTGCGCGGCAGCGCCGATCTTGCGCACCTGCATGCGGCACACAGCACACCGATGCTGCGCCGGCTCAAGGATGTCGACATGTGGCTGCAGCACAATAAGGTGGCGAGCCTGCGGGTGGCGGCATCATGCATCGACGGCCTGATCGTCAAGCCTGGCGAGACGTTTTCGTTCTGGCGGCTGGTGGGCAAGCCCACGGCGCGGCGCGGTTTCAGGGTGGGAATGGTGCTGCGGAACGGCACGGTGCAACAGGGCATGGGCGGCGGACTGTGCCAGTTGACCAATCTCATCTACTGGATCACCATCCACACGGAGCTTACGGTGACCGAGCGCTGGCGCCATGGCTTCGACGTATTTCCAGATGCGGGCCGCACGCAACCCTTCGGCTCCGGGGCTACCTGCTCCTACAATTATGTCGACCTGCAGATTACCAACAACACGGCGCTCGACTATCAGCTCAGGGTGCGGATTGCTGGCGATGAACTCGAAGGCGAATGGCGGGCCGACGGGCCACCGCTTTGCCGAATTGCCATCGTCGAGCGCGATCACGCCATGCGCAGCGAGTGGTGGGGCGGCTACAGCCGCCACAACAAGCTGTTTCGAAGCAGATACGATCTTCGCGGCGGTGATGCGCTCGGCGAAGAATTATTGACTGAAAATCATGCCATTATGATGTATCAACCGCTGCTTGGCCAAACGGACTGACCCGATGAACATCGTCTTCGACCTCGGCAATGTTGTGCTGCGCTGGGACCCGCGCTTTCTCTACCGCAAGATTTTCACCGACGATGCGAAATTGGAGTGGTTTCTCACTCATGTCTGCAGTCCCGACTGGAATCTGGAACAGGACCGCGGCCGGAGCTTTGCCGATGCGGTGAAGGAATTGGCTAAAGTTCATCCCGGCCATGCCGCGGAAATCGGCGCCTATGACCTGCGCTGGCACGAAACCCTGCCCCATGCCATCGAAGGCACGGTAACTATTCTTGACGAACTTGCGGCGCGCGGCGCCTCGCTCTATGCCATCACCAACTGGAACAGCGAAAAATTCCGCGAGACGAGGGCGCGCTTTCCCGTGCTTGAGCGGTTCCGCGATATCGTGGTTTCGGGCGATGAGAAAATGGTCAAGCCCGATCCGGCGATCTACCGTCTGCTGCTGGAGCGCAATGGCATTGCCGCGGCCCAGTGCCTGTTCATCGATGACAGCGCGCGCAATGTGACCGGCGCCGAGGCTGTCGGCATGATGGGCCATCATTTTGTCTCGCCGGAAACGCTGCGGGCCGATCTCGCGGCGCGCGGCGTTCTGTAGAATCGATGGGTTTGATCCACGAGGCCGGCGGACTTTTCGACGCATTGCCAGCATTCTTATTATTCTCTTTTGAATTCAAATAGTTATAGTGACCATCCATTTCTTGACACAAAAAAGTCGGGCAACTATGGTGCGCGCGATTTCAAGGGGGGCGTCAGGCGCTGCCCGTGGCCTGTTTTCTTGAGCGCGATCATGACTGACCCCGGCCAAAAGCCGCAATCGGATCGGCTGCAGGAATTCGAGCGACGGCTGGACAAGACGCTAAAGGCGCAGAAGGGCGTTGCGGGGCCGGACACTCAGGAAGGTTCCGCCGCGGGTCTCGCCATGCGGGCGGTCAGCGAGCTTATCGTTGGCCTTCTGGTTTGCATGGCGCTGGGGTGGGTGGCCGACAAATATCTCGGCACGGCACCGTGGATCATGCTGGCGCTGATGCCGCTTGGACTGGCGGCGGGGGTGATGAACGTCATGCGTTTGTCAAACTCCAAACAGGCCAAGGATGTGTTCGGCGACGGGCGCCCGGTGGCGCCTTCGGTCAAAGACGATGATGAGGATTGAACGTGGCAGCTGAAGCAGGCGAAAAGATCATCGACCCGATCCATCAGTTTGTGATCACGCGGTTATTCGGCGAGGGGCCGCTCGGCAATTTCACCTTCACCAATTCCGCCCTGTGGGCGGTGATCGCCGTTCTGTGCGCGGCCGCCCTGTTCCTGCTGGCGCCCACCAACCTCATTCCGACAAGGCTGCAATCGGCCGCCGAGAGCATCTACGAATTCATTTATGACATGACGCACGAGGTGCTGCACGAAAACGCGCGCACTTATTTCCCCTTCGTGTTGACGCTGTTCTGCTTCATCCTGTTCGCCAATGTGCTGGGCCTCATACCCTATGCCTTCACGGTGACCAGCCATTACATCATCACGCTGGCGCTGGCGCTGGTGGTGTTCGCCGGCGCCACCATCATCGGCTTCATCCGCCATGGCGCGCGCTATCTCAAGCTGTTCGTGCCCTCGGGCGTTCCGGTCATTCTGTTGCCGCTGGTGGTGGTGATCGAGATCGTTTCCTACTTCATCCGGCCGATGTCGCTGTCGATCCGGTTGTTCGCCAACATGATGGCGGGCCACATGATGCTCAAGGTGATGGCGGGCTTCGTCGTCATGCTGGGGGTGACCGCCGGCTGGCTGCCGCTTGCCGCCATGGTGGGCCTGATGGGCCTCGAGCTTCTGGTGGCGGCCCTGCAAGCCTATGTATTCGCCCTGCTCACCTGCATGTATCTGAGCGATGCCATGCATGTTGATCACTAATCCGGAAATCCAACCCATCCATTCGACAGGAGAACCAAGATGGACGTTGAAGCAGCAAAGATGATCGGCGCCGGCATTGCAGCGGTTGCCCTTGGTGGCGCCGGTATCGGTATCGGCCACATTTTCGGCAATTACCTGGCGGGCGCGCTGCGTAATCCGGCGGCTGCGGCGGGCCAGCGCGGCACGCTGTTCCTCGGCTTCGCCTTCGCCGAAGCCACGGGCCTCATCGGCTTCGCCGTCGCCATGCTCATCCTGTTCGGCTAACAGCGATTTCAGCTTGCAATGCCGCAACTTGATGTAACGACGTGGCCGTCACAGCTGTTCTGGCTGGCGGTCACGTTTCTCGCGCTCTACTTCATCATCTCGCGGATGGTGATCCCGCGCACCGGCGGAGCAATTGAAAAGCGCAAGTCGACGATCGACGGCGATCTTGCCGCGGCCCAGAAGCTGAAGGGCGAGACCGACGCGGCGATCGCCTCCTATGAGGCGGCGCTCGCCGATGCCCGGGCCAAGGCCCAGGCCATTGCCACGGATAACCGCAACAAGCTCACGGCCGAGATCGATGCCGAGAGGGCCAAGCTGGATGCAGCACTTGGCGCCAAGATCGCCGATGCGGAGAAGACGATCACTGCCGCCAAGAACAAGGCATTGACCGATGTCAAAGGTGTCGCCGCCGATCTTGCCATCAGCATTGTCAGTGAACTGATCGGCGCCAGGGTGACCAAGGCGGCGGCGGCCGCGGCGGTCGCCAAGGCCGCGAAGTAAGGGGGCGGAGATGGAATTCTTCGGACATGCCGAAAGCTGGGTTCTCGTCGCCTTCATTCTGTTCATCGGGCTCCTGGTTTATCTGAAAGTTCCGGCGATGCTGGCCAAGATGCTCGATGAGCGTTCGGCCAAGATCGCCAAGGATCTGGAAGAGGCCCGCAAACTCCGCGAAGAGGCGCAGGCGCTGCTGGCGAGCTATCAGAAGAAGCGGGTGGAAGCCGAGGCGGACGCCGCCAATATCGTGGCGCAAGCCAAGCTCGATGCCGGGGAATTCGCCAAGGACGCCCGGCGCAAGCTGGGCGAGACGCTGGAACGGCGTTCCAAGCAAGCCGAGCAGAAAATCGCCCAGGCGCAAGCCGCCGCCATCAAGGACGTGCGCACAGTCGCCACCGACATCGCGGTCGCTGCCGCAACCAGCCTGGTGGCCGAGGCGGCCAAGGGGCCGAAGGGTGCGAGTTTGATTGCGCAGTCGATCGAAGCGGTGAAGATCGAGGCTGAATTGAGCTAGTTCAGCGAGAGTCATTCAATCTCACTGACAATTGCTACTCAATTCTCATCATGCCTGGATTTAATCCGGGCATCTTCTGCGTGACTGACCAAGAAGATGGCCGTGTCAAGCACGTCCGTGACGAGTTTGTAAAGTCACTGCGAGCCGGAATGATTCTAAGGTCAGGACCTATCAAAACACAGAGACTCCAATGGCTGCTTGGAGCCCGACGCCGCCATTGGCTGTGCGCGACCGACCAATCGCCTCGAGCTGTATTCGGAGGCTGCCGACCAAGTGGCACCTCAGCGCGGGAGGCGGATCATCGGGTAGACCGGAGGGTGGCCTCCAATCTCGATCGTGCGCACCAGCTCGAAGCCAAACCGCTCATAGAAGGGAATATTTCTCCGATGGGTCGAATCGAGATAGGCGGGAGCGCCGTCCCGGTCGCACGCGGCGAGGCCGTATTCCATCAACGCCGCGCCGAAACCCTTGCCCCGGAGAAATGGGTCAATCGCAATAAGGGGCAGAAACCAGTGCGGCTCCTTCGGGTGACCCCGGCTCATTTCCTCATAGACATCGAAGAGCTCGGCCTTGGCCGAATCCGCCACGCTGCGTCCGATCAAATCGTTGATCGCGTCGCCATCGGGATGTGCACAGGGTGGAAACCACAGAGCCGCACCGATACCCTGTATCAAATGCGCGCCCTCATGATCGAAAGACGCGCCGCCGTAGAGCCTGACGAACTCCGGGAAGAACGTCATATACTGAACCGGATCGGGATAGAGCCGCCGGCAGACCGGATCGTCGGCAAAGCCGAGCGTCATAACGCTAACGACACCTTCGCGATGCTGGTCAGACGCTGTGATGACTTCCGATCTGGATTCCACGTGCAAGGTGCGCATTTCGCTTTAGATGACGAGTATCGCCCAGCTGTTCCGGCTTAGTCACCGGCGCAAGCGGCCGAGGCGGTCCTTGCCCGGCATGATGCTGCATCAGGACGGCTCGCGCCATGCCTGGCTTGAAGGCCACCCGCCGCTCGATCTGATCGTGACCATGGACGATGCGACGAGTGCGATCTATTCGGCCTTTCTGGTGGCGGAGGAAGGCACGGTATCGAGTTTGCGGGCATTGGCCGAAGTGTTTGGCGCCCACGGCCTGCCGATGAGCCTCTACAGCGATCGCGGCAGCCATTATTTTTACACCCCCGAAGCCGGCGGCAAGGTTGACCGGGTGCGCTTGACCCAGGTGGGCCGCGCCTTGGCGCAACTCGGTGTCGAGCATATCGCGGCCTATTCACCGCAAGCGCGCGGACGTTCGGAGCGGCTGTTCCAGACCCTCCAGGACAGGCTGCCGAAGGAGCTGGCGCTTGGCGCGATCACCACGCCGCAAGCCGCCAATGCATTCCTTCGCGACGTCTACATTCCCGCCCACAATGCCCGCTTCGCGGTTATTCACGTCCGCATGCTTGCCATTCCAAGGCGTATGGCGGGAAGGTCTGCATTGCTGCCGCTCGCAACTCTCGGATTAATGGGTCCTGACCCTAGAGCGTTAGGCCGTCAATTGGAATCGGCTCCGCAAACTCTCCATGGCCGGGCTTGATCCGGCCACCCAGCGTTGAAATCGCATCAACACCCGAAAGTCTGGATCGGCGGGTCAAGCCCGCCGAAGGAGAGAAGGGGAAGCAGACTCAATTGAACGCCCGATGCTCAAGCAACGCCGTCCCCAAGATTGACTTCTGAGGGAAGTACCGCGAACAGCAGTTTTCCCATTGGATTCGATGGTGACCGCCAATTTGCCGCAGATTCGGACGGTCTGCGGACCTTCGATCCTGGCGAGCTTGACCAAAAGCCCGAGATGCCTCTGTGCTTCCGGTAAATACCAAATGCGAGATCGCCGCATCATTTTCTTTTTCATTCGCTACTCCGCCGCCTCCATGTAGTTCGCCATGGGTGGGCAGGTGCAGACGAGATTGCGGTCGCCGAAGACGTTGTCGACGCGGCCGACGGGCGGCCAGTATTTGTCATTGGGATAACCCTTCAACGGGAAGAAGGCTTTCTCCTTTGAATAGGGGTGCTTCCAGTCGCCAAGCAGCAGGCGGTGGGTGTGGGGGGCGTTTTTGAGAACGTTGTCGGCGCGGGAGGCTGTGCCCTGCTCCACCTCGGCGATCTCGCCCGCGATCTCGATCATGGCATCGCAGAAGCGGTCGAGTTCGCGCTTTCCTTCCGACTCGGTGGGCTCGATCATTAGGGTGTCGACGACGGGGAACGACATGGTGGGGGCGTGGAAACCATAGTCGACGAGGCGCTTGGCGACATCCTCGACGGTGAGGCCGGTGCGCTCCTTGAGCCAGCGCAGATCGATGATGCATTCGTGGGCGATGTAGCCGCCGTGACCGGTATAGACGATGGGGAAATGCGGCGCCAACCGCTTGGCCATGTAATTGGCGTTGAGAATGGCCATGATGGTGGCCTTGCGCAGGCCCTTGGCGCCCATCATGGCGATATAGGTCCAGGAGATCGGCAGGATCGACGCCGAGCCCCAGGGGGCGGCGGAGACCGCACCTTTGGACTGGTCCCGGCCCGCCGCCGGATTGACGCCGTGCACGACGGCGTGGCCCGGCAGATAGGGGGCGAGATGGGCCTTGACGCCGATGGGCCCCATGCCGGGCCCGCCGCCGCCATGGGGGATGCAGAAGGTCTTGTGCAAATTCATGTGGCAGACGTCGGCGCCGAGTTCAGCCGGGCGCACCACGCCCACCTGCGCATTGAGATTGGCGCCATCGAGATAGACTTGGCCGCCATGCTCATGAACGATTGAGCAGATGTCGATGATCGCCTCCTCGAAGACGCCATGGGTGGAGGGATAGGTGATCATGAGGGCCGCAAGAGTGGCGGCATTCTCCCGGGCCTTGGCACGAAGATCGTTCACATCGACATTGCCATTCACATCGCAGGCCACCACCACGACCCTCATTCCGGCCATGACGGCGGAAGCGGGATTGGTGCCGTGGGCGGAAATCGGAATGAGGCAGACATTGCGGTGGCTTTGACCGCGGGCGCGGTGATAGCCGGAGATGGCGAGAAGGCCCGCATATTCGCCCTGGCTTCCGGCATTGGGCTGCAGCGAAACCGAATCAAAGCCGGTGATCTCGGCCAGCATGGCCTCCAGCTCCTCGAAAAGCTGGCTGTACCCTTGCGCCTGTTCGAGGGGTGCGAAGGGATGCAGCATGGCGAAGTTGCGCCAGGTCACCGGGATCATCTCGGTCGTTGCATTGAGCTTCATGGTGCAGGAGCCGAGGGGGATCATCGACTGGTCGAGGGCAATGTCCTTGGCCTGGAGATGGCGGAGATAGCGCAGCATCTCGGTTTCCGAATGATACATCGAGAACACCGGATGGGTGAGATAGCTTGAGGCGCGGCGCAGCGCGGGTGGAATGACTTCCGGCAGCTTCTTGTCGATCTCATCGATCTTGACGCGCTCGAGGGCATCGGTCTTGAAGACGGTGAGCAGCAGCTCAAGTTCCTGGCGCCTGGTCGACTGGTCGAAGGAAATACCGAGATGATCGGCATCGACGAAGCGGAGGTTGATGCGTTTTTCCTTGGCTCTCGCCCACAGGGCATGGGCGCGGCCCGGCGCATGGATGGTCACGGTGTCGATGAAGGATTTGGTCTTCACCTCAAAGCCGAAGCTCTTGACGGCGGCGGCGAAGATCTCGGCGAAGCGGTGGGTGCGCTCGGCCATTTTGAAGATGCCCTTGGGGCCGTTATAGACCGCGAACATCGAGGCGATGACGGCGAGCAGCACCTGGGCGGTGCAGATGTTGCTGGTGGCTTTTTCGCGCCTAATGTGCTGTTCGCGGGTCTGCATCGCCATGCGCAGCGCCCGGTGGCCATGGGCATCGACGGAGACGCCGATGATGCGGCCCGGCATGGCGCGCTTGAATTCATCCCTGGTGGCAAAGAAGGCGGCGTGCGGCCCGCCATAGCCCATGGGCACGCCGAAGCGCTGGGCGGAGCCAATAGCGATATCGGCGCCCAGTTCACCCGGGGGCGTGAGCAGGGCGAGGGCCAGGAGGTCGGTCGCCATGATGGCGAGCGCACCTGCTTCATGCAGCTTGGCGATCAGGCCGCGATAATCGCGCACTTCGCCGGAGGAGCCGGGATAGGAGAGCAATGCGGCGAACACGCCCTTGGGTTTCAAATCGCGGGCGGGATCGCCCACCATCACCTCGAAGCCGAAGGCCCTGGCGCGGGTTTCGATGACGCTGATGGTTTGTGGATGGGTGTCGACATCGACGAAAAAGACATTCGCATCGGTCTTCACCAGGCGCTTGGCCATGGCCATGGCCTCGGCGGCGGCGGTTGCCTCGTCGAGCAGCGAGGCCGAGGCCAGTTCAAGGCCGGTCAGATCGACGATCACCTGCTGGAAATTGAGCAGCGCCTCCAGGCGGCCCTGGCTCACCTCGGCCTGATAGGGCGTGTAGGCGGTGTACCAGCCGGGGTTCTCCAGGACATTGCGGAGGATCACCTTGGGTGTGACGGTGCCGTAATAGCCCATGCCGATCATCGAAATGAACACTTCGTTGCGATCGGCGATCTTGCGGAGATAGGAGAGCACGGTGCGCTCGGCCATGGCCTTCTTGAGTTCGAGCGGGCGCTTGGAGCGGATTTTCTCCGGCACCACTTTCTCAATGAACCCCTCCAGGGTCTTGGCGCCCACCGCCTTCAACATCTCATTGGTCTCGGCCTCGTTGGGACCGATATGGCGGCGGATGAAATTGGCGCCGGGTTCAAGTTCGGCGAGGGTGGGGCGGGCGGTCATCGTTGATCTCCACAGTCAGTACTTTGTCATCCCCGGACTTGTTCCGGGGACCTATTATGCCGCTAGCCCGTGGCCTGAATTGGTGGAACCATGGGTTGCCGGGACTAGCCCGGCAATGACAAGATGAGATTTAATTGCTTTCAACGAACTTGTCATAGGCGGCTTTGTCCATCAGGCCTTCGAGTTCGCTCTTGTCGGTGAGCTTCACCTTCATGAACCAGCCGTCGCCTTCGGCGCCGCGGTTGACCAGGGCGGGATCGCCTTCGAGATCGGAATTGACCGCCACCACCTCGCCGCTGACGGGCGCATAGACCTCGCTTGCCGCCTTGACGCTTTCGACCACGGCGGCCTCGCCGCCCTTTACAACCTTCTTGCCCACCTTGGGGAGTTCGACGAACACCACATCGCCCAGCTGCTCCTGGGCGTGTTCGGTGATGCCGATGGTGGCGGTGTCGCCTTCGACTTTCACCCATTCATGGTCCTTGCTGTATTTGACAGTCATGTTGGCTCCTCAGCGTTTGAAGTTGTTGGGGACAAAGGGAAGGGCTACGACGGCGGCGGGCAACGGCTTGTCGCGCACGATGAGATTGACGGGGGTTCCCACGGCGGCGGAAGCTGTCTCGACATAGCCCATGGCGATGGGGCCGCCGATGGTGGGGCCGAAGCCGCCGGAGGTGACGATGCCGATGGGGCGGCCTCCTTGATCGGTGATCACGGTGCCGTCGCGGGCGGGGGCCCTGCCCTCGGGCCTGATGCCGACACGCTTGCGCTTCACGCCTTCGGCCAACTCGCGCTGCACCCGCCCTGCCCCGATGAAGCCGCCCTCGGCGCGCCGCCTCTTGCCGATGGACCAGACGAGGCCCGCTTCCACCGGGCTCACGGTTTCATCCAACTCATGGCCATAGAGGCAGAGACCCGCTTCGAGGCGGAGGGAATCGCGGGCGCCGAGGCCTACGGGCTTTACCAGCGGGTCTTCGAGCAGCAGGTTCCACAGGGCCACCGCATCGCGGTCATGGACGGAGATTTCGAAGCCATCCTCGCCGGTATAGCCGGAGCGCGAGACATGGGCTGCGAGCCCGCGGATTTCGGTCTTCACATGAAACATGAATTTGAGATCGCGCAGGGCCGGAACCAGGCGGGCGATCACCTCCTCGGCCTTCGGTCCCTGCAGCGCCACCAGCGCCAGATTGGCTCCCTCGGTGAACTTCACGCCTGGCGGCATATGGCTGGCGATGCGGGCGAAGTCATGGGATTTGCGCGAGGCGTTGACCACCACATAGAGGAGCCCGTCATGGCCCTGGTAGCCGGGGCGGGTGATCATCAGATCGTCGAGGGTGCCGCCCTCTTCGCTCAGAAGCTGGGAGTAGCGCTGCTGGCCGGGCGCGAGGCCCAGGAGATCGGCGGGCACCAGTTTTTCCAAGGCGGCTGCTGCGGTTTCATAATCGGCCGCCTCAATGAAGCACTGGCCCATGTGGGAGACGTCGAAGAGGCCGGCGTTCTGGCGCGTCCAGTTGTGTTCGGTCAGGATGCCGGTTAGATATTGCACCGGCATTTCATAGCCGGCGAAGGGCACCATCTTGCCGCCAAGGGCGACATGGGCGTCATAAAGTGGGGTGCGGAGCGGGCCTGCTTCACTCATTCAAAATCTCCCGACAGAATTAGGCGAAGCCCGGCCTCGGCCGCGCCCGCCCCCTCTGTCAGAGACCTGAGAGATTTCACGAACGGGCCTTAACCCGCCGCTTTGCTCCTTCGGTGAGCTGCCCGAACCTCGAGCCGCTACTCTCCAGATTTTACCACGCCTGCGGTCCTTTTGCCTGAGAGTTTCCGGGGCGGTTGCTCCTTCGGCGCCGGGCTAAACCGGTCTCTCCCGCGTGGGCGTACACGAGAACGGAGAGGACGATAGGCGGATGGGGGAGGATGTCAAGGTGGGGGAGGTCCTATGAAAATTCTTAGAGGACAGAGCAGGCCCCGCTTATGGCCACTCATTGATTCCAATGGAGAGTTGCATTTCGTACTCTGCCGCTGCGTCTAACTGGCGTATAATCGAACACCTACATATTGGCTCACCGCCAAGATATGAAAGCAAATGTGGAGTGGTTGATGACCAACTCAACGCTACTGGAAACACTGAAGACTTCGATCACCAAGGCAACAGACCAACTTGGCTTGATGTCGAAGCTCTTGCAAAAGTCCCTGAGCATTGGCGGTAGCCCATTCGACATTGAACAAAAGCTTCCTGGAACAGAAACGAGTACCGCGGATCTACTTGCAAATATGATACTATGCCTCAACGCTTCCAATGAAGTCGCAAACGGTAGCGCAGGACATCTCATTCCCAAAACGTCCATAACAAATCTTACGCCATGGATTGATGAAATTGGAAATGCATCATCCAAATTAGCCGAAGCTTTTGAAACACAACTTGGTGTCGGGCAAATCTTACGATTTGACTATAGTACGTTCACTGGTACACTGGATAATGGTAACCAATTTGACGCATCCAGTTTTTTTACAACTCTGGAAGCAGCTTTGCAGATCGTCTTGGAACGACTACTGCCATTGCAAGTTTTTCGCCAAACAAAGGGAACTCGAATTGGCAGCGCGAGGCCCACTCGAGACCTTCTGCGCAGCCTTGTGAAGTCACTAACAACGGACTCCAACAAGCTTGCCCGCAATAGCACTGAGTCCGATAGCATCGTTGAAGGGCTCCGAGGCCTGGCTAAAAACGCATCCGAAACTCTCGCAGAACTGGAAAGAAACAAGGACGAAGCAGTCTCAGACCGCAAGTCATTGACTGAGTACTTGGCAGAAGCAACCGGCAAGATAACCGAGATTCGAACTGTAAATGACAAGGCCAATGAGCTTGAAGCAACGGGGATGTCCCGATCAATGTTGAAATAGGAGGAGCGGCGTTGCCCGCCTTGAGCCTGTAGGCTCGGGGTGCTGATTCCACGAGAGGAGAGCAACGCCATGAACAAACTTACCACATCCACCGCGATGCCTGCGAGAGCGCTGAAGGCTGAGGCTCTGGCGAGCCTGCTGGCGAGCTTCGAGAGGCTCTGCCTGGCGGCAGGGGTTGAGACGCTTGCTGAGATGATGGAGGCTGATGCGCGAGCCGCCTGCGGCCCACGCCACGCGCGGGGCAAGCACCGAACGGCCCATCGCTGGGGCAGGACGAAAGGCAAGATCGGGTTCCATGGCGGCAGGGTCGAGATCGAGCGTCCACGGCTTCGTGGCTTTGATGGCAAGGAGCAGGCGCTTCCCAGCTGGGAGGCAACGGTGATGGAAGACTGGCTCGGCAAGTGGGCGATGAACCAGATGCTGATCAATGTCTCGACGCGCAAGTTCAAACGCTCGATGCGCTTGCCGGAAGGCGACGTGCCGGCGCCCAAGGGTTCTGGCCTGTCGAAGTCGGCGGCCTCCCGGCGCTTTGTGGCACTCTCGGCGGTACGGCTGAAGGACTGGATGGCACAGGATCTTTCCGGCCTCGGGCTGCTGGTAATCCAGATCGACGGCATTCACATGGACGATGACATGACCCTGGTTGCGGCGCTCGGCGTCGACGTGAACGGCGACAAGCATCCGCTCGGGTTGGTCGAGGGCGCGACGGAAAACGCGGCGACCGTGCAGGCGCTGATTGGCAATCTCGTCGAACGCGGCCTCGATCCCGGCTTTCCGCGGCTCTTCATCATCGACGGCTCGAAAGCCCTCTCCAAGGCGATCCGGGCGGCCTTTGGGCGCGACGTGGCCATTCAACGCTGCCAGATTCACAAGGCGCGTAACATCATGGATCGCTTGCCAAAATCGATGCATGCCCCGGTGCGGCGCGTCCTGCGCCAGGCCTGGGAGATGCAAGATGCCGGTAAGGCTGAAAAACTCCTGCGCAATCTCGCCCGGCGCCTCGAACGTGACTGGCAGGGTGTTTCCGTTTCGATCCTCGAAGGCCTCGACGAGATGCTCACCATCACAAGGCTCGGACTGCCGGCTGAATTGCGCCGCTCGCTCGCCTGCACCAACATCATCGAGAACGTCATGGGCACCCTGCGGCGCGTCTGCCGGAACGTGAAATACTGGCGCTCGCCTTCCATGGCTCTGCGCTGGGCCGGTGCTGCCATGCAGGAAGCCGCCAAGGGCTTCAGAAGGCTTAAAGCCCACAAGCAGCTTCCGATCCTGCAGAAGGCACTGGCTGCACGAAAGGCAAGAACCGCTTCATTGAACCGGCATCTTGTCCAAACCACGAAAGCCGCATAGGTTGATCATCGGTGACGCCCGCTTCGCACTTTTCAACATCAAGCGGGACATCCCCTGAAGCAACAGTTGCCAGCTATAGTGGCGCATTTACAAGCTTTGACAAAGCTCTCGAAGAGCGGGAGCGCAAGAACAGAGAATTGACTGACAACGAAGGGCAACGCCTAACTCGTCTCATTCAACGCGAATTGCACATTGACGATGTTGTTAGCCAAGCTGAGGCCATGCTTGCTTCTTCAACTGTCGCTGGGCTGGCGGCAAATTACAATGAAATCGTGGATCAGTTGAAGGCTCAGATGCGGTGGGCGCGAGTTGAGTTCTACTTTGGTATAATTCTCTTGCTCGTACTCCTCTCACCATTGGCAGCATGTGACCTGCCACTGAAGTTTCATCCAGCAGCCTTTAGAGTCTCCGGCGTTTGTATGCCCGGCTGGGCGGGTTGTGCAACAGGCTGGCATGCGGAGCCCCGGAGGGGCGTGGCGTGATAGCCTGTTGCGGCGAATTTTGCGGCGTAGGCCACAGGCGTCTGATAGGCCAGTGTCGAGTGCGGTCGTATGGTGTTGTAGTCCTCTTTCCACGCCGCAATGATTGATCTTGCCTGATCGAGGCTGAAGAACAGTGTCTCGTTCAGGAGTTCGTCGCGCATCTTGCCATTGAAGCTCTCGACGTAGCCATTCTGCATGGGCTTGCCCGGTGCGATGTAATGCCAGTCAATCTTGTGGTCCTTGCACCATGCGAAAATGGCGTTGGACGTCAGCTCTGTTCCATTGTCACTGACAATCATGCCAGGCTTGCCCCGGCGTCCGATGATGGCGGTGAGTTCGCGCACCACCCTGCGGCCTGAGATCGAGGTGTCGGGGATGGCACCCAGGCACTCATGGGTCACATCATCTGTGATGTTCAGAACACGGAACCGCCGGCCATTGGCCATCTGGTCATGCACGAAGTCGAGCGACCAGCGGGCATTGGGCCTGGCTTCCACAAGAAGAGGTGCACGTACGCCAATGGCCCGTTTGCGGCCCTTTCGCCTGCGCACGCCCAAGCCTTCCTCGCGGTACAGCCGGTAGATGCGATTGATGCCAGATGGCTCACCTTCACGCCTGAGCATGATGAACAATCTTCTGTAGCCAAACCTACGGCGCTCATTGGCAAGTGATCGCAAGCGCTCGCGCAGTTGCGTCTCAGGCGGACGGGTAGACTGGTAGCGCACCATCTGACGATCTGCCTTGATCAGTTTGCAGGCCCGGCGCTCGCTCATTTGGTGTTCGACTTTCAAATGAGCGACAGCTTCTCGCTTGGCGGCGGGCCCTACCATTTTTTTGACAGCAGATCCTTCAGCGCCGCGTTGTCCAGCATGCTGTCTGCCAGCAGCCGCTTCAACTTGCCGTTCTCATCTTCCAGAGCCCGCAGCCGCTTTGCTTCAGACACATCCATGCCGCCGAACTTGGCCTTCCAGTTATACAGCGTCGCTTCCGAAATCCCGTGCTTGCGGGCCAGATCACCGGTCTTCATCCCAGCTTCCTGTTCCCTCAGAACAGCGATGATCTGCTCTTCCGTGAACCGCTTCCTCTTCATCGTCCGTCTCCCTCAATGGGCCGGACTCTAAATCACTTTGGAGGAAATCTTCAGTGGCAGGTCACATGGATGGTACTTCCTCTGATAGCAGCGGTGCAGCCGTCCTGGGGTGACATTGCCGCTCGATTTGGAGCCAATACTTCTTTGGATGCCTCTCACTATGCAATCCAAGCGCTAGCGCGGATCGCGATTTCTGCTCCAGCTGTGTTCATTATTTCTTCCGCGCTTGTTCGACATCGAGCATTGTTTAGATTGCGCGAACATTATGCCTACAAATACTCACTTGCCGCTTCAGTCGAGGGATTCAAACAGCAAGCGAAGGGTTATGAATACGATATTGCAGCAGCTGTGTTTGGTGAACTGGCTTTCAATCCAGCTGACAGAATTGATCGACGGAGCCGGAACTTGGCTGCGGTAAATAATGGTCTAGAACGGCTGGTGAGCCATTTCATCTCCAAATTTAAGGAAAAACTCTCCCCAGAACAGTAGTCCGCCCCGCGCGGGAGAAGGTCTGTGGAAGCCCGTGGTGAGGGGGCC
>CAVWHD010000019.1:0-11264 GCA_963754675.1 uncultured Alphaproteobacteria bacterium
AATTCGCCTGCAATAGTGACCCCCTGAGGGGTGTCTTTCGCGTCCAATACTGACCCCTTCATTGATGGTGTGGCAGTGTCCCTTTCCTTTGGCCTTGGCTGGCCGGGAAGGGCGTGGGGGAATGATTGGCGTGGATATGATCGGCCATATACGACGCGCCTATTTCGAACAGCGGCGACCGATCAAGGAGATCGTGCGGTTACTGTCGGTGTCGCGGGCGACGGTGCGCAAGGTGATCCGCGGTCAGGAGACTGAGTTCAAGTATGAGCGCTCGGTGCAGCCTGTGCCGAAGCTGGGCGAATGGATCGAGGTTCTGAGCAAGATACTGGAAGCGGAGGCCAAGCTGCCTCGGCGCGAGCGCCGCTCCACTCAGCGGTTGTTCGAGGAACTTCGCGGACGAGGCTATGACGGCGCCCACGACAGCGTGCATCGCTTCGTGAAGGCGTGGCGGGATGAACGGGCCCGGGTTCCGGCCCAGGCGTTTGTGCCGATGAGCTTTGCACCTGGCGAGGCTTACCAGTTCGACTGGAGCCACGAGACGATCACCCTGCAGGGCCTGCCGCTGACCATCAAGGCGGCCCACATGAAGCTGTCGCACAGCCGCATGCCGTTTGTGCGGGCCTACTTCCGGGAGACCCAGGAGCTGGTTTTCGATGCCCACGACAAGGCATTCCAGTTTTACGGCGGGGTCTGCCGGCGTGGCATCTACGACAACATGAAGACGGCGGTGGAGGCGATCTTCGTCGGCAAGGCCCGCCAATATAACCGCCGCTTTCTGCAGATGTGTTCGCACCACCTGATCGAGCCAGTGGCCTGCACGCCTGCGGCAGGCTGGGAGAAAGGTCAGAGCCTGCCCCGGACTTGATCCGGGGTCGAGAACCAGGTCGGCAATCTGCGCGACCAGCTGTTCCGGCCCAAGCCGCGGGTGAAGAGTCTGGCCGAGCTCAATGCCTGGCTGGAAGACCAGTGTGTTGCCTATGCCAAGCGGACCAGACATCCGGAGTTCAAGGACCGAACGATCTGGGAGGTGTTCGAGGCCGAGCGGGCAAGTCTGCTGCAGCTGCGGGGACCCTTCGACGGGTTCGTCGAAAAGGCGGTTAGAGCCAGCACCACTTGTCTCATCATGGCCGATCACAACCGCTACAGCGTCGATGCCCGGGCAGCGGGCCGCATGGTCTTGGTGCGCTCCCATGCAGAACGCATTGTCGTGCTCTTCAACGACGAGATTGTCGCCGATCATCCCCGCCACTTCCGGCGTGACCAGACCATCTATGACCCGTGGCATTATCTGCCGGTTCTGCTGAAGAAGCCCGGCGCTTTGCGCAATGGTGCGCCGTTCAAGAACTGGGACTTGCCGCCCAGCCTGGCTCGGGTCCGTGGCCTGCTCGCCCAGCATGCCGATGGCGATCGCCAGTTCGTCAAGGTCCTGGGGGCCGTGCTCGATCATGGGCTGGCCGCCGTCGAGGCCGCCTGTGCCGAGGCTGTGGAGGCAGGTCTCGCCGCCGCCGATGTCATCCTGACCGTCCTGGCAAGACAGCACCAGCCGGCACCACCACCCAGCATCACCACGCCTGACGCATTGCGTCTGAACATCGAACCGGTGGCCGATTGTGGCCGTTACGATAGCATAAGGAGGGTCGCCTGATGGAACGCCATGACATTCTTGAAGCCATGAGCGAGCTCAAACTCTACGGCATGCGCGCCAGCTTCGACGAGATCGCCGGTAAGGGCCTGTCCCGCCGCGATGAGTTCTATCCCCTCGTCGCCAGCCTGATCCGCGCCGAGCGCACCCACCGGCAGGCCCGGTCCATCAGCTATCGCATTGGCGGCGCCAAGTTCCCGGTATTGAAAGACCTCGACAGCTTCGTCTTCGCCGATACACCGGTCGATGAGGGCGAGGTGCGCGAACTCGCCACTGGTGCTTTCCTGGACTGCAAGCGCAATGCCATCTTCATCGGTGGAACTGGCACCGGCAAAACCCACCTCTGCATTGGCGTGGCCGCGGCAGTCATTCGCGCCCGAGCCCGCGGGCGCTTCTTCAACCTTGTCGACCTGGTCAATCAGCTCGAACAAGAAAAAGCCGCCGGCCGCAGCGGACGTCTGGCCGAGAAGCTGCTGCGCTATGATCTCATTGTCATCGATGAACTTGGCTACCTGCCGTTCAGCCAGTCCGGTGGTCAGCTGCTGTTCCATCTGATCAGCAAGCTCTACGAGAACACATCGCTGCTGATCACCACCAACCTCGCCTTCGCCGACTGGCCCCAGGTCTTCGGTGATGCCAAGATGACCACCGCCATGCTCGACCGGCTCACCCACCACTGCGATATCATCGAGACCGGCAACACCAGCTGGCGCTTCAAGAACCGCAGCTGATCCACATTCCATAAGGCGCCCTCCGGCGATGCGCTGCGCTACGCCTGACGGCTTCACGCATCGCCTCCGGGCGCTCTCTCACGCCATAACAACGGGGTCACTATTGGCCGCGAAACTGGGGTCACGATTCAAAGCGAATTGACACCCCGAAAGCCTCCAGAGCAAGGTCAACCTCGGGCGCTATCCATGACGTGTCCGATGTGGCCAAGGCTTTGCGCAATCCCACCCGGACAATCACTATGCCTTCCGTACGCTTGACAATTTGGCGGGGCGACAGGCTATCCAAGTGCAACTGAAGTGGCCATGGCGGATCAACGGGGACTTCCATTTCCAGAAGGCGTGCCCGGTTCTGCAAATAGAGCTGCTCGTCTTCCCTGTAATCAGAGACCCGGAACTCTTGATCCTCGAATATCGCAACATCCCGAAACCACGAGGCCAGGGCGGCAATCTCGTCTGCGGACAGCTCCTTGCGATGAGTTTCTGCCTTGCGCATCTCCGCCAGTTGAAAGTCACGATTGCATTTGGTCAGGACGGCGGGGTATCGGCGCTTCGCTTCGGCGGGGTCTTTTGTGCCAAGGGAACAAACCCAATTGGCCTTGCTCCCCCATTCGCCCGCCATGAGGCTTCGCAGCGCCTCGGGGATAGGGCGGCGGAACTTGTATGTGCCGTGCCGGTCACGAACGATGTATCTCATCAGTGCCAAGTGTACCACCAAAGTGTACTACCGTGGCAGTGCTAAGCATTTGAAAAGAGTGAATTGCCCTACCGAACAACTACTTCAGGGGTAGTTGGCGCTCCCTGCGGGAATCGAACCCGCCTTTGCAACGTGAGAGGCTGCCGTCCTGACCGATAGACGAAGGGAGCCAGCGCCGATGGCCCTCCTATATCGGTGGACCGGGGCCTGTGCAAGCACGCTACTTCGGCGTGATCGTGACCCGGGAAATCACCGCGTTCTTGCGGAAATCGATGATGATGATCTCAGCCCCGGTGTTGAGCGCCAGCCGGTCGCCGTCAAGCTCCATGGATTGAACCGCCACACCCGCCGCAAGCCCGAGATCGAGCAGCTTGGTCTCCGGCGGAGTGGGTTCGCTTCGGTGACTGATCTTCCAGATGATGCCGCCGATCAGCCCCACGAGCATCAGGACGAGAAGGCCCCCCATGATGTATACGGCGGTCTCCAGGAACTTGAGGCCGGGTTGCTGAATCTCCGTGGCCTGACTGTCCTGCGGGAGATCTGCCTTGTCCATCATGCCGTCCGCTTCCTCTTCGCCGCTTGAAGCCCTTGGTGCTCCCGGCGAGCGCCTGGATCAATTCCTTGCCCAGGCCTTCCCGGCGCTGAGCCGGTCGCGCTTCCAGAGCCTTATCGCCGAAGGCCAGGTGACTGTCGAGGGTGCCGTCGCAACCTCCGCCCGTTACAAACTTAAGGGCGGCGAGAAAGTGCAAGTTATCGTTCCGCCCGCCAGCACCCCCGAGCCCAAGGCCGAAACCATTCCGCTTGCCATTATTTATGAAGACAGCGACCTCATCGTCATCGACAAGCCGGCGGGTCTGGTGGTTCACCCCAGCGCCGGCCACGAGACTGGCACCCTGGTCAACGCCCTCATCGCCCATTGCGGCGAGAGCCTTTCCGGTGTGGGCGGGGTGAGGCGCCCGGGCATTGTTCACCGCCTCGACAAGGATACCAGCGGCCTCCTGGTGGCCGCCAAGAACGACATAGCCCACCGGGGCTTGTCCGAGCAATTCGCCGCCCACGGCCGCGATGGTAGGCTGGAGAGGGCCTATCTGGCCATGGTGTGGGGTTCGCCCGAGAAGAACGCCGGCACCGTCTCCGCCGCTCTCGGCCGCAGCACCGCCAACCGCCAGAAAATGGCGGTTTCGCGATCCGCGGCCGCACGGAAAGCCGTAACCCACTACAAGGTGCTGGAACGCTTTGGCTCCCCAACCGTTGCAAGTCTGCTGCGCTGCACGCTCGAAACTGGCCGTACCCACCAGATCCGCGTGCATATGGCGCATATCGGCCATCCCCTGCTCGGAGATCAAACTTATGGCACAGGCTTCAAAGCTTCCATCCAAAAACTCACGCCGACCGCAAGAGAGGCACTTAAATCATTGAATAGACAGGCCCTTCATGCGGAAACCCTGGGCATTGAACACCCCCGGACCGGTGTTGCACTACGTTTCGAAAGCCCGGCACCAGCCGATTTCGCCAAACTGATTTCTGCCCTTAACGGAAGGGTCGCGTCCAAGTGATTAACTGTAACAAACACAGTGTCTTATTTTTAGCGTATTGTCGCCCTAAATAGAGCGCCGAGGAAAGGCAGAAGCACCAAATGGCCCAGACAGCATCGCTCCCCGCACTCGCCGCAGGTGAAGGCGGGCTCAATCGTTATCTCCAGCAAATCCGCCAGTTCCCCATGCTCCAGCCGGAGGAGGAATTCATGCTGGCCAAGCGCTGGAAGGAACATGGCGACACCGCCGCCGCCCACCGCCTGATCACCAGCCACCTCCGCCTCGTGGCCAAGATCGCCATGGGTTACCGCGGCTATGGCTTGCCGATTGGCGAAGTCATTTCCGAAGGCAATGTCGGCCTGATGCAGGCCGTGAAGAAATTCGAACCCGACAAGGGATTCCGCCTGGCGACCTACGCCATGTGGTGGATCAAGGCTTCGATCCAGGAATTCGTCCTGCGCTCCTGGTCGCTGGTCAAGATCGGTACCACCGCCAACCAGAAAAAACTGTTCTTCAACCTGCGCAAGGTGAAGGGCCAGATTCAGGCCCTTGAAGAGGGCGATCTGAAGCCCGAACAAGTGAAGACCATCGCCAAGCGCCTCGGCGTCACCGAGGCAGACGTGGTTTCGATGAACCGCCGCCTCTCCGGCGATGCCTCGCTCAATTCGCAAATCCGCGCCGACAGCGAGGGCGAGTGGCAGGATTGGCTTGTCGATGAATCCGACAACCAGGAAGATACCCTCGTCGAATCCGAAGAAGCCATGATGCGCACCGGCCTCCTCAAGGATGCGCTCGAAAAGCTCACCGGCCGCGAGCGCCGGGTGTTCGAAGCCCGCCGCCTGCAGGATGATCCTGCCACGCTGGAAGAACTGTCCAAGGAGTTTGGTGTCTCGCGCGAGCGCATCCGCCAGATCGAGGTGCGCGCTTTCGAGAAGGTGCAGAAGGCCGTGAGAAACGCGGCCCAGAAGGCTCTCGCGCCGAAAATGGTCCAGGCCCGCCCACCGGTCTGAAGCAAGGGCTTCCGGTTACTGAAACATTCCCTTCTCGCGTGGGTTTGCCCAAAAAATCTGCACCGCCCAGATCGTGTTGCCCCGCTGCACCACACCCGTTGAAACAAACGCATAATCGCGGCTCACCAGAGCTCTGCGGTGTCCGGAGCTTTTGACCCACTGCTGAAACAGCCGCCGCGCCTTGGCTACGGTTGCAGCGGTCTTTTGCGATTCCCGTGCCGCGTTCTCCGCCATCGCGGGAAACACCGTTATGTCCTCGGTAAATGCCCTGATGCGGCTGTCGAAATTGTGTCCCGTACTGGCCCGGTGCCCGATGAAATTGTTAACCATCATGTCGGCTGCGTGGGCCCTGGCGGCCATCCGGAACTGCTCGCTTGACTGCAGGGGCGCCTTGCCCTGCTGCTGCCGGTAGCTATTGGCCAGGCCGGCCAGGACCGCCTCCAGATCCGGCCGGAATTTGGCACCCGCCGGCAGCGCCCGAACCAGACGCGAAGCATAGCTCTTGTAGGTCTCGGCCCCGGCCGCCGGGATTATGCCAATCGCCGCCACCGCGAGGATGGCATGGGCGAAAGTGAGACGGAGAATGAACGATCCAGCCATATTGGGCAGCCTCCACTTAGGATTTGTCAACCACGACCGTGTAACGACAGCCTGGGGCCAGCTAATTTTACTCTAATTTGATAACCAACGGTCAAACTAGCCATGTGGGATTTCTTATGAGGATTGGGGCCAAGGTAATGGCAGCCTGGGTGGATCGGGTCAGAAATTGGCGCTTTATGCCCCTGGCATTGGCATCGCTGCTGGCTGTCCTGGTCGCGTGGTCGGGCTATATCCTCGTGCAACGTGCCGCCACCGGCCTTCTTGAAGCCGAAGCCACCCGCGAATCGCAGGTCTGGGCCACCCATTTGTCCAAGCATATATCCGATCTGCCCCAGATCGCCATGGGCCAGCGCCCCTCCGCCGCCACCCTGTCCTTTCTCGCCAAGTCCCAGGGGCTCGGAGGTGTCTATTCATTCCGCGTTTACGATGTGAACGGCCTCCTCAAGCTCCGCACCGACGACCTTTCCAAGACGCTGAGCCGCGATCAGCCGATGTCCAGAATTGACGGAGAATTCGTCGCGGCCTTCGAGAAAGGCGCGAGCCTCACCATTGCCCACCGCGGCCGCGCCATTGGCGAGCCCCGCTATTTCGCCGCCTCGCTCTTGCCGATCAGCCTCAAGGGCAAACCCATTGGCTGGCTCGTTACCCGCGTCGACCAGAGCGAACGCCAGCAGATGATCATCGCAATGGCGACCAGGGTATCCGTGACTGTCGGCACGCTTGCTGGCATTTGTCCCGATCCTCGGGCTTTGGTATCGCTCGCGCCAGCGCGGAATTGTGGCCCAGAAGCTCGAAAACATCGCCCAGCACGATCAGCTCACCGGCCTGCCAAGCAAGGCGCACTTCATCCAGCAAATCGCCAGGCAACTTGCCGCCAGGCCCGTTGACAATTCCCAATGCGCGCTGGTCGTCAGCGAAATAGCCGAGCTCAATTTGATCGATGAGAATTTCGGCAGGCTAGCCGTCGAATATGCCCTCATCACCGCCGCCAATCGTCTCACCGAATGCAAGCCCGACAACAGCAAGATCGCTTTCCTCGATAGCAACCGCTTCGCCGTCTTCATCCATGGCGTCACCGATCCGATGACTGTTCTGAGCTTTGCCAAGGATCTCACCGCGAGACTGAGCGAACCGCTGGAATGGCGCACCGAGCGCATTCCGGTCCAGGCCCATGCCGGCATCGGCCTGTCCTCCTCCGATGGAACCGATCCTGAAACGCTTCTGCGCAATTCCGAGCTGGCGCTGCGCTCGGCCCAGGAACAGGGAACCCCCGGCTACGGTTTCTTCAACCCGGAAATCGCCCAGGATGTCCGCCGTCGCGTCGCCGTTCAGCGCGCCGTGGTCGATGCCGTCGCCGCCCAGTCCTTCCGCCTCGATTTTCAACCCGTCTACAACTTCCGAACCGGCGAGCTGAACGGCTTTGAGGCATTGATCAGACTTCACGATCCCGAGATCGGCGCCATCTCGCCTGCTGAATTCATCCCCATTGCCGAGCATTCCGGCCTGATCAACCGCATCGGCGCCTGGTGCCTCCAGGAGGCCTGCCGCGTTGCCGCCCAGTGGCCGCCGCACTTGATGGTCGCCGTCAATCTGTCGCCCGCTCAGTTCAATTCCGGCGCGCTGATCACCGATGTGCGCCACGCGTTGGAGAGCAATCAGCTGCCGACCTACCGCCTCGAGGTGGAAATTACCGAAGGCACTCTTCTCAAGGATTCCGAACTGGTCATGCAGCAGCTCCGGGCCCTCCGCGAAATGGGCCTCGCCGTCGCCCTCGACGATTTCGGCACCGGCTATTCCAGCTTGAGCTATCTGTGGAAATTCCCGTTCTCCAAACTCAAGATCGACCGCAGCTTCGTTGCCGCCCTCGATGAAAGCCAGAGCGCCCGCGGCATTCTGCGCTCGATCATCAAGCTCGGCCACGGCCTGGGCCTCACCGTCACCGCCGAGGGGATCGAGAACATCAAGCAGTACAACACCCTGCGCGATCTCGGCTGCGACCTGGCGCAAGGCTATCTGCTCGACCGTCCGGCCCGCATCGCCGATCTCGCCAGCATCATCCTGCGCAACTTCGCCCAAGGCCTGTCGCGCCGCGGCGGCGAAAGCGGCGAACTGAAAGTCGTCGGCAAGATTGCCGGCGCGGCGTAAATCCGGTCTCCCTCAATCCTCAAACGGGTCCTTCACCAAAATCGTGTCGTCACGCTCCGGCGATGTCGATAGCAGCGCCACCGGGCATTCGATCAGCTCTTCGAGGTATTTCACATACTTGATTGCCTGGGCCGGCAGCCGCGCCCAGCTGCGCGCCCCCGCCGTGGTGCCCTCCCATCCCTCGAAACTTTCGTAAACCGGCTCAACCCGTTTCTGCGCTTCCTCGGCCGCCGGAAAGCGGTCATGGCGCTTGCCATCGAGCATATAGCCCACGCAGACCTTGATCTCCTTGAGACCGTCGAGCACATCGAGCTTGGTGAGCGCGATACCGTGAATGCCGCCGGTCTTGATCGCCTGGCGCACCAGAATGGCATCGAACCACCCACAGCGCCGTTTGCGCCCCGTCACCGTGCCGAATTCGCGGCCGCGCGCGCCGATCTGTTCGCCAATGTCATTGTCCTGCTCGGTGGGAAACGGCCCGGAGCCGACCCGCGTCGTATAGGCCTTGGCGATCCCCAGCACATAGCCGATGGCGGAAGGCCCAAGTCCCGAACCGGCCGCCGCTTGCCCGGCCACCGTATTGGACGACGTCACATAGGGATACGTTCCATGATCGATGTCGAGCAGAATACCCTGCGCTCCTTCGAACAGGATGCGCTTGCCTTCGCGCCTGGCGTCATCGAGCAGCGACCACACCGCGTCAGAGTATTTCAGAATGGCCGGCGCCACTTCCGAAAGCTGGGCCAGCAAATCCCTTGCCAATACTTGCCGCTGGCCAAGACCCCGCCGCAACGCATTGTGATGGGCCAGCAACCGGTCGATCTTGGGTCCGAGCGTTGAGAGATCCGAGAGATCGTTGACCCGTATGGCGCGCCGCCCGACTTTGTCTTCGTAAGCCGGGCCAATGCCCCGCCCCGTCGTGCCGATTTTTCCCGCGCCCGCCGCCGCCTCGCGCATATTGTCCAGTTCGCGGTGCAGCGGCAAAATTAGCGTCGCATTGCCTGCGATCCTCAGGTTTTCCCGAGACACTGCAATACCTTGGCCCGTGAGCTTGCCGATTTCGCCAATCAGCGCCCACGGATCGATCACCACCCCATTGCCGATGACCGACAGCTTTCCCGGCCGCACAATGCCCGATGGCAGCAGCGACAGCTTGTAGGTAACCCCGTCGATCACCAGCGTGTGCCCGGCATTGTGGCCGCCTTGAAAGCGCACCACCACATCGGCGCGCTCCGACAGCCAGTCCACTAGCTTGCCCTTGCCCTCGTCGCCCCACTGGGCCCCGACCACCGCCACATTCGCCATTGACGACCCCCCTCAAGACACGCAAACGGCCCCGCTGGATGACCCGCCGGAGCCGCTGCCGAGCACATACACCATTGCCGCCGGGCGCAAAGCCCATGTCCGGGGCGGGCTGCGGTTTTCCCCAGCGATGTTTCACGTGAAACAATTCCTAGGTTCGAATTCGCTGCACTTTTTGGCGCTTTTCCGCGGTATTGCGCGCCGGAAAGCTGCAATTTGCGCACCAAATGCACGCTATTTGATGACCGTTTTCGGCCAAAAATAGTTGACAAAGTCAAGTAATTTTGACATGTATTCCGTAAGGTAAAGCAATCCTAGATCGCAAACTCTCAGCCATCCTCGCCACCGATGTGGTCGGCTACTCCGCGCTAATGGAGCACGACGAGCCGGGGCTCGCGTCGCGAGGCAACTCAGTCCCCGCCGATCTCGACAAATGGCTCACCCGCCGCGATCAGCCGGAACGCCGTCGGCAGGGCGGTCTCGAGAACTTCAATCAGGTGCCTCGTCGACGTATTGCCCAAGGCGAGCACGATGATGCCCGGCGGCGGCCCAAGTCTTCCGGCAAGTTCCGCGAAGTCCCGATCTTTCGTGATGAAGACATGCGCGGCACCTCGCGCGGCCTCGAAGATCGCGCGATCCGAGGCGCGGGCCATGCCCAATTCGCGGACTTGCCGGCATGGAACGCCGAACGTCGTTTCGATCCACCGCGCGAGAGACGGCGAGAGATGATTGTCGAGCCAGACGGTCACTCGGCGGCGATCAGAGGATGGTCGACCCGCTTCGCGGCGAAGGCGAGTGCCGCCTTGATGTCGTCTGGCTCGAGGTCCGGCAGTTCCTTGAGGATTTCCGCATGGCCAAGACCCGCCGCGAGCAGATCGAGCACATCGGACACCCGAATGCGCAACCCGCGCAGGCAGGGCCGCCCGCCCAGCTTGCCCGGTTCAGAAGTGATGCGCGCCAGAAGATCGTCCATGAAATTCAAATAACACACCTCGCGCCTAAGGGCCATCGCCGTGCCGCGATTCCTAAAGGAACGTGATTTCCGGCCCGCCGGAATGGAATTCGCCGGACCGCGTGTGGTAGTTGTCCTCTTGTAGTCACTCGTGGGGCTCCCATGGATCGCAAACTCTCAGCCATTCTTGCCGCCGATGTGGTCGGCTATTCGGCCCTCATGGAGCGCGACGAGGCGGGGACCCATGAACGGCTGAAGGCGGGGCGCAAGGAGCTGTTCGAGCCCGAGATCGCCCGCCATCATGGCCGCGTCTTCAAGCTGATGGGCGACGGGATGCTGGCCGAATTCGGCTCGGTGGTCGACGCGGTCGAATGCGCGGTCGTCGCTCCAGCGCGGCCTGGCCGAGCGCAATGTCGCGGTGGCCGGAAGACAAGCGCATCCAGGTCGGATCGGCGTCAATCTCGGCGAAGTGATCGTCGAGGGCGAGGATCGCTACGGCGAGGGCGTCAATATCGCCGCCCGTCTCGAACAGCTGGCCGAGCCCGGCGGCATCTGGGTGTCGGCCAAGGTGGCCAGGGAAGTCGAGAAGAAGCTCGCCTTCGGCTTCGAGCCGATGGGCGAGCAGAAAGTCAAGAACATCGCCGAGCCGGTCG
>CAVWHD010000020.1:0-277773 GCA_963754675.1 uncultured Alphaproteobacteria bacterium
GCTTTGATAAACGCCTCGAACTGCGCATTGGTGACCAGGTACTTGGCCATACGAAACGGCTTAACCTCGAAGACATGGTCGACACCCTTCAATTTGATTCGTCCCCCGGGGATGTCGATCCAGGCAATATCCGGTAGGCCGTCAGGCAGACGGACACCAGGCCGCGTATCGTCGAACTCCGCGAGCTTTTGGCCGATCAGTAAGCGATCTTGGTGAGAGAGCGTCTCGCGATTGAGCCTCTCAATGAGCATCTGCTGTGGTTTGAGCATACGCTCAAGCATGGGAGAGGCGCTCTTGTTGAATCGGCTAAGGGCCTGTTCGACCTCCCTGGCGCGCTCGCTGCGCCACAGTTCTTGGAGATGGCTGCCCGACTCATCCCATCGCTTTGCTGCCTCCCTCAGTATAATCGATGAGACGCAAGGCCTCCCCGCTGCCATCGATCCACTCTTTGAGCTTTGGCCAGGCAGTAAACAGTTTCTCATGGGCCACTTCCACCGTGGGCTCCTGGGCTTGCTCGCCCGTGACCAAGATGCGGCAATCCCACCTGGCCAACGTCCGGATGAGTTGCGTCGCACGTGCATCATTCTGAAAGCCCGCTACCGGCACACGCTTGCGGGTCGGGGTCCGAGATCCCGTTCCAGATGCACCAGTTCCGCAAAGACCCGGTCAAACGAGTCTCTGGCCTCATCACTGAGCGTCTCTACGATCTGATCAGCTTTGGAACCAATGGCGCCTGCCACGCCGCCCATCGCCTGATACGCGGCATAGGTGAAGGTTCTGTCCTGTCGTTGTTGAAACAGCTGTTTCAACGCATAAGCCACGAGGGGCCAGTTCCCAGGTTCCTTTCCCGCCTCCTTCAGCATCTCATCGACTAGGCCCGGCTCGAATGACTAACCGTCGCAGCAGCCAGGCTTTTGAATCATATCCAGCAACGCCGTCGGAGCAATCGGCCCAACAAGATAATGGAATCCTTCATTAATCCTCTGCCGAATCGGCTCCGATTCAGCTAACCGTCCCCAAAAGTCACTCCGGATCGTCGTCACCACGCGCAGCCGGTTCCGGAGATCGCCGCTGATCGTGACGAGCCATGACAGGAATGATTGAATCACATCCGGTGGATACTTCTTGAGTAAACAGTTCCTCCAGTTGATCGATAAACGGTGCCGACTCCTGCCCATCGACCAGGTGAGTAGGCATGTAGCTCTTAAATGCTGTGTGATCTTTCTCCAATGCGACAGCCAACTCATCCATCGGAACGGTCATTTGAGGAAAGGCCTGTTTCAAGCCAGAGGCGAGTGACGCAAACGGTCCCCAACTACCCGCACTGGGCGTCATACGCAGCCATCTCCAGTGCCGGCTACCTGGAAGCCGCCCGTCCTTGACCAGGGCTCGCCAAGGGCCCGCGGACACAAGGGAGGATTTGCCGGACCCCGAGTCCCCGCTTATGATGAGGAAGCGCCCTTGGGGCTCACACATCTTCGCAAGGACGGCCTCGACCTCATGGTCGCGCCCGAAGAACAGCGGGGCATAGTCCTCGGTGAACCACAGCAGGCCAGGATAGGGAGACTTGCCATCCGGCCAATCGATGCGTACTGGCCGCGTGCTTGGTTCTCTCGCTTCCTCAGCGTCTTCTTTCAGCGCCTGGTATATGAGCATTTCAAGTTCGCGGACATCGCTAAATGGCTTGCACATCACTCCTGCATCGCTCAATTTTTTGCGAAACTGCAACTGGTGGGCTCCATGCTCCAGGTCAGTAAATAGCTCAAGTGGGAGGGACGAAGCAAGATAGTGGAGAAAAATCAACCGCGATTTTGTAGGGGCTTGGGAGGCGGCTTCAAATTCGAGTTCAGTAGGAGACCTCTGGCCGGATGACCGGACGCGAGAAGACCATGCTGGCGGCTCTCGCCCGCGGCCGCACCAACATTGAACTCGCCCGCGAACTTGGCATTTCCATCAACACGGTGAAATTTCATCTGCGCAACCTTTACGAAAAACTTGGGCTCCGCAATCGTTCCCAGGCCATCGCGTTCTACTACTCCAGCGCTCCCACAAACGGTCCGGCTGGCGACAATTCATCCGTGTACTGAATACATCGTCGGGCCGCAATTGTCGCACCCCGATTGCGCGGGGGTAGCGCTTGCGACTAGAGTGCGAAGTCATCGAGTTGAACCGGTAAAGTCCCCCTCCCCCTTGTGGGGAGGGGCTAGGGGTGGGGGTCTGGTGGTCTTGCAAGTGAGTGCCTTGGGCTGCTCATTGATGGGCCGGAGCGACCCCCACCTAGTCCCTCCCCACAAGGGGGAGGGAGCGCCAGATGGCGGTTCGACATGAAGTCATCACGCTGCAAGTTGCGCCCCGCAATCGCCCACAAAGGAAATCCGTTCATGAGCTTTTTCACCGTCGAACAAGCGCCGGCGCGGCTCAACCGCAGCGAATTGGCGGTCCCCGGCAGCCAGCCGCAGCTATTCGAAAAGGCCGCCAAATCCGCCGCCGACGTGATGTTCCTCGACCTCGAGGACGCCGTCGCCCCCGACGACAAGGCGCAGGCGCGCAAGAACGTGATCGCGGCCATCGGCGATATCGACTGGGGCAGCAAGACGCTCTCGGTGCGCATCAACGGCCTCGACACCCATTACATGTACCGCGACGTGGTCGATGTGCTCGAGCAGGCTAGCGAGCGCCTCGACCTGATCATGATCCCCAAGGTCGGCACCGCCGCCGATGTCTATGCCGTCGACATGCTCTGTACCCAGATCGAAGCCGCCAAGGGCCGCAAGAAGCGCATCGGCTTCGAGATGATCATCGAGACCGCGCTCGGCATGCAGAACGTCCATGAGATCGCCGCCGCCCGCAGGCGCAACGAATCGCTGCATTTCGGCGTCGCCGACTATGCCGCCTCGACCCGGGCCCGCACCACCACCATCGGCGGCGCCAATCCGGATTATGCCGTGCTGACCGAGCCTGAGCCGACGGCGCCGCGCCAGACCCATTGGGGCGACATGTGGCACTATGCCATCGCCCGCATGGTGGTGGCCGCGCGCGCCAATGGCCTGCGCCCGGTCGATGGCCCCTTCGGCGATTTCTCCGATCCCGATGGCTTCCGCGCCGCGGGCCGCCGCGCCGCCGTGCTGGGCTGCGAGGGCAAATGGGCGATCCACCCCTCGCAGGTGGCCCTCGCCAACGAGGTGATGAGCCCGTCCGAAGCCGAGGTCGACCGCGCCCGGCGCATCATCGTCGCCATGGAGGAGGCGGCCAAGGCCGGCAAGGGTGCGGTCTCCCTCGACGGCCGCCTGATCGACTACGCCTCCATCCGCCAGGCCGAAGTGCTGGTGCAGAAGGCAGCGCAGATTGCAGCGAACTGAAGCCAAGCCGCAACCGCCACAGTCATTGCAAATCAAGTTGGATAAACTCGACTTCTCAACTCTCATCATGCCCGGACTTGATCCGGGCATCTTCTCAATGGCCACTAAAGAAAATGGCCGTGTCAAGCACGGCCATGATGAAATGAATTTGGTCAATTCAAACCGGACAAACTCGAGCTTAGGCTCCCCCGCGCGACGCCAACTACCGGATTTCCGCTTTTGTCCCAGCCGGCTGTGTTGACAACAAGCCGCCTTTCTTGGGCTTTCTGCCGATCACCCAAAGGAAAGGCACCGGCTCGCCGTGTTCATCTTCCGCAATCACTTCATCGTATTCCAACTCGAACCCGGCGTTCCAAATCATTTCGCGGTTCGTTTTGGCGTCATGGTGACTGAAGAACATTGTCGTGCCAAGCCATTCTTCAAGGTTCTCGGCCACGTCATTTGCTCCCAGGCTAGCGAGAAATATGCCGCCGGGCCGAAGCCAGCCGAGCACGCTTTTGAAAAGCGATGCGTGCTCCGCTCGAGGCAGGTGGATGATTGAATAGAAAGCAGCAACCGCATCGAACGTGTTCGACGGGAATTCAAGTCGCGTCATGTCGCAATGAATGAATTCAGCATTCGCAACATTGCTTCTGGCAAGCGATATCTGCTCGGCCGAAATGTCTACCCCGGTCAGAGCAGCTTGGCGCGAAATTGCCGCAGCGACCGGAATTCCTGCTCCACATCCGAGTTCAAGAACGTGGGCATTGGGGGGAAGGAGCTGCAGCAACTTGCTCAGAAAATGAGAGCGCGCTTCCGAACCGGAAGTCCACAAAAGATATTCTTGCGCAATGGCATCATATATCCGTCCGCGACCAGCTTTTTTGGCTTCTTCGACATCTTGTCGCTCAGTATAGCATCCATCGCTAAGGGTCTCGAAGCGTAACTCCATGCCATATGTACGACAATGCGCTAGCCGCCGTCTTGGGCTGCGAGGGCAAATGGGCGATCCACCCCTCGCAGATTGCCCTCTCCAACGAGGTGATGAGCCCGTCCGAGGCCGACGTCGCCCGCGCCCGGCGATCGGCAACTACGAGTTTGCAGGGAAAAGCTGGACCCCAGCCTTCGCTGGGGTGACGGAAAGAGTGAGATAAATCAATTGTTTCCCCTCACCCCGTCATGCCAGCGAATGCTGGCATCCCGCTTCTTTTCGAATAAATCGGCGGCGGCTTCAATTTCTTCACAACCTCTTTCGCCTCGCGAGCGGGCAAGCCCGCCGGTGGGGTGACGGTTGATGAAGAAGTGCCGGATCTGGTATCACTGCGGGAAGTCCCGCGGCACGTAATCCCTCTATGTATCTGGCGGCATCTTGAGGCCCGCGAAATGGAACAATGTTTGTGAGGTTCGAAACGCGCAGTTCCGGATCGATCTGGCGTATGCGCGCCATGACATCGCGCGCTTGCGTTGGCCGTCCAGCACAGGCGTGGCTTGCGGCCAACATGCGCAGAGCAGGCAGATAGTTCGTTTGTCCTGCAAGCGCTTTTTCCGCCCATTTCGTTGCCTCATCGTAGCGGGCGGCGAGGAAATGAGCGGCCGCGGTCCCATTCTGCATTCCGTAGATAAATGGATCAAGCGGGTTCAGGCGCATGGCGCGCGCCATGTGCTCGATGGCCGCATCCGGCTCGTTGCGATATATCCTTACCCAGCCACTGAGATTCCACGCCGCCGCCAGGTTCGGATCCAGCTCCAGAGCCCGATCGATCAAGGCAGCGCCTGTATCGAGGTATCCGACTATTCGGGCATAAGCGAACCCGCCGGTATAGAGTGCAACGGCATCGTCCTTGCCTAGTCGCGTGGCGTGCTGGGCGAGGCGCTCGACTTCGGCAATCTCCTGCGGTTCATCCGTCGACCAGCCATAGTTCTTGCGCAGAACATGGCACCACGCTGCCATGCCATAGGCAGCCGCGAAACCGGAATCGCGTTCGATCGCCCCATAAAACATGCGCAATGCATCGCCAACCGCCTGCTTTGTTCCTCCAAGTACAGCGTGGAGGCTCACCAAACCGCGAAGATAATAGTCATAAGCGTCGTGGCTCTCGGTCGGCTTGCGCCTGGAGCGTTCGATCTCGGCCTCTTCCAGCTTTGGCGCCATGGCTCCAACGACGCTTGCGGTCACCTTATCCTGAAGATCGAAGATATTCTCCAGTTCGCCATCGAATTGGTTTGCCCAGAGATGTCCGCCGGTCGCGGCATCGATGAGCTGGCCGGTGATGCGCACCCGGTTTCCGGCCTTGCGCACGCTTCCTTCAAGCACATAACGCACACCCAGCTCACGGCCGACTTGCTTCACGTCCACGGCCTTGCCCTTGTAGGTGAAACTCGAATTGCGGGCGATGACGAACAGCCAGCGCATGCGCGACAAGGCGGTGATCAAGTCTTCGACCATTCCGTCGGCAAAATACTCCTGGTCGGCGTCGCTGCTCATGTTGGTGAAGGGCAGAACGGCGATTGACGGCTTGTCCGGCAATGCAAGCGCCACGCGTGCAGCACTTCTGTCAATTCCACTCGCCGCGGCGCGATAGACCCGCACCGGTTTCATGATGTTCTTGAGAGTATGTTCGCTTAGATCATCGAACGCCAGCATCAGCTTGCCGGTGACCTGCTCGTAAACGCTGCCTGAAACATAGATGCCGCCTGGCTCCGCCAGCCCTTCCAGCCGCGCCGCCACATTGACGCCGTCGCCATAAAGATCGCTGCCTTCGACAATGACATCGCCCAGGTTGATGCCGATGCGCAGGACAATACGTTGAGCCTCTGGCACACCCTGATTGGCCCCGGCGAAGCCCTTCTGCAATTCAACCGCGCACTGCACGGCGTCGACCGCGCTGGCAAATTCCACCAGAACGCCGTCACCCATGACCTTGACGATGCGGCCATTGTGTTGGGCAACCGTGGGAACCAGAACTTCATTGCGCCGTGCCTTGAGGGTGGCCAGTGTGCCAGTCTCGTCCTGCTCCATCAGGCGTGAATAACCAACGACATCGGCAGCCAGGATCGCGGCAAGGCGGCGTTGGGTACGCTTCTCAGTCATGGGGCGTCAACACCGCTAGAAAATCCTGAAGCAAGGATCGTATTGGAAGCCCGGCCGCAAGTCCATAAGGCTGGCGAGGTGACGGGATCACTGCATCAGCAGCGGCGCCAGCGAGGCGATGAGCAGCACCGCCATGGCGATGTTGAATGCCCGCCGCAGCCGTGGATCGCCAAGCAGGCGCCGCAGTCCGCTGCCGAAAACGATCCAGGTCATCGAACTTGGCCCCCCGACGGCGGCGAATACCAGGGCCACCGTGGCAACCGACCAGCCATAGGCCGAGGCAGTCGTGTAGGTGGCGATCGACGTGACCGCCATGATCCAGCCCTTGGGGTTGACCCACTGAAACAGCGCCGCCTGCACGAAGCTCATCGGCGTCCCGGCTGCGCCACCTCCCTCTGGCGGCGCCGAAACGGCAATCTTGTATGCGAGATAAACCATGTACGCCGCGCCCACCCAGCGCAAGGCGCCGTAGACGGCGGGATAGGCCTCAAAGACCTGCCACAGCCCCAGCCCGATCAGCAGGATCATCAGCGGGAATCCCACATTGATCCCCAGCATGTGCGGCAAGCTGCGGCGGAACCCGAAATTGACGCCCGACGCCAGTAGCAGCAAATTGTTGGGCCCCGGCGTAACCGACGTGACAAACGCAAAACCGGCCAGGCCAATGATCAGGTCAATACTCATGACCTATCCTATCAGAACGCGGCACGGATATCACCAACGCGTCATGCCGCGCCAACATGGCACCCATGAAGGACGCCCGCTTGCCGGAATTCGGCGAAGCAATCATTCTCCCGGTGTCGCGTTTCTCGACGCGCTTGATGCGGAAGTTACTGCCTCCCCTTGTATCTCTCCGCAAAGGCGGCTGTGGATGTGCAGCTGTCAGCCCTTATGGGCACGGGGTAACTCAAAGGCCGGATTCGTCCGGCCTTTTTTTGGTCCTCACATGTAGAGTTTCTCGTCTTCCAGTCCCGTGTAAAGAGAAGCGACGAACTCACCGTAACCATTGAACAATTTGGTGGGCGCCATCTCGCCCGTGCCAAGCACCTGCTCCTGCGCCTGGCTCCACCTCGGATGCGCCACCTCCGGGTTCACATTGGCCCAGAAGCCATATTCCGATGGCCCCAGTTCCTCCCAGAAACTCTTCGGGCGCTCGGCTACAAAACTCACCCTGACGATGGCCTTGATCGATTTGAAGCCGTATTTCCACGGGAGATGCAACCGGAGCGGCGCCCCCATGCTCTTGGCCACCGGCTTGCCATAGGCCCCGGTCACCATGAAGGCGAGGTCGTTCGTAGCCTCCGCCATGGTGAGCCCCTCCACATAGGGCCAGGGATAGGCGCCGAACAGGCCGGGCTTCTGGCCCGAGGCAACTTCCGGATTGTTGAAGGTCTCGAAGCGCACGTATTTGGCATTGGCCGTGGGCTTGGCCAGCGCCACCAGCTTGGCCAGCGGAAATCCGGTCCACGGCACCACCATGGCCCAGGCTTCCACGCAGCGGTGGCGGTAGATCCGCTCTTCCAGCGTCACTTGCTTGAGCAGATCGTCGATCCCCAGCGTCATCGGCTTTTCGACTTCACCGTCGATGGCGATGGTCCACGGCCGGGTCTGCAGTGCCTCGGCGGCGCTCGAGATGCGCTTTGAAGTGCCGAACTCGTAATAGTTGTTGAATGTGGTGTTGTATTCCTCCGACGTGATCGCCCGCCCGGCATCGGCGAAGCTTGGATTGAGCTTCGCTGGATAAAGCCCCGCCGATGGATCGCCCTCGGCCCGCGCCGGCCCCGCCGCCAGCAGCGTCGCCGCACCCGCCGCCAATCCCATCACCTGCCGGCGGTTGAAGAACAGCTGTTCCGGCGTGACGTGGGATTCCGGTATTTCCCAGCCCTTGCGGGCGATGATGTGCATTCCTGGTGTCTCCTGCTGAACCTGGCCGAATCTAGGACCGCAGGCCCCCCGAAGCAAATCAATCCCCGTTCACGCCCACGCGAGGGCTGGACGCCAATTCGTGATGACAGGAAGTTCCCCTCCCCCCTGTGGGGATGTTTGGACCGGAGACATCGCGAACACTTGTGCGGAGACATCGAGAACAGTTTTCTGCATTTTTTGCAGGGAGGTTTGCGATGCCGTTCCAGGGGAGAAGCGTGATGGACGAGAAGCGTGAGTTTGTGATGCTGGCCCTGGCGGAGGGCGCCAATGTGAGCGCCCTGTGCGCCCGCTTCGGGATTGGCCGGACCAGCGCCTACAAGCTGATCGGCCGGTTCAAGGAGCAAGGCGCGGCGGGCTTGGCGGAACACTCGACGGCGGCCCAAGCTGTCGCCGCGCCGCAGTCCCGCGGAGACCGAGGTTGCGGTCATGGACTTGCGCGCGCGCCATCGGGCCTGGGGCGGACGCAAGATCGCCAAGCGGCTGGAGGCTGTCTGCGCTGTTGCCGCTTCGACAGTGACCGGCATCCTGCGCCGCAACGGGTTTGAACTGGGCCGGTTTGGCGGCGGCGCCAAGGCCTTTGTCCGCTTCGAGCATGAACGCCCCAACGACTTGTGGCAGATGGACTTCAAGGGCCATGTGGAAATGCGCCAGGGACGCCTGCATCCGCTGACGGTTCTGGATGAACATTCGCGCTATTCCATTCTGGTGGCGGCCTGTGCCAACGAGACGTCGGAAACGGTGCAAGGCCATCTGATCGCCGCCTTCCGGCGCTACGGCCTGCCGTGGCGCATGGCCATGGACAATGGCGCGCCCTGGGGCGACAGCGGCGGACAGCCCTTCACCAGGCTGACGGTGTGGCTGATCGAGACCGGCATCGCCATCACCCATTCCAGGCCGCGCCATCCGCAGACACTGGGCAAGGAGGAAAGCTTTCACCGCAGCCTCAAGGCCGAAGCCCTATCGGGAGGGCCCTTTGCCAGCTTGGACGGCGCCCAGAAGTCCATCGACGACTGGCGCCATGTCTACAATCATGAGCGTCCCCATGACGATCTCGATCTGGAGACGCCCGGCAGCCGCTACCAGCCATCGCGGCGAGCTTACCGCGAGGTTCCCGAGCCTTACGACTACGCGCCAGGAGACCTGCTGCGCAAAGTCCAGCAGAAGGGCCTCGTCAGCCTGCTCGGCCGCGGCGCCAAACTGCCCAAGGCCTTCGCCGGCAAATCCGTCGCCTTCCGTCCAACTCAGACTGATGGCGTCTTCGACGCCTACTTCCGGCACCAGAAAATCAAAACCATCGACCTCAATGACACAAACATCTAACATCCAAAACTGTTCGCGATGTCTCCGCACAAGTGTTCGCGATGTCTCGGTCAAAAGTGGGGAGGGGCTAGGGGTGGGGGTCTGGTGGTGCTTGCAATTGCGCGCGCCCTTGCACATTCTGATCGTTCAGCGCGACCCCCACCCTTAATCCCTCCCCACAAGGGGGAGGGAGAATGAGAATCATTCCATGCGGCACGCCACACTGAAGAAAATCGACCTTCCCGATTTCGGCGTCGCCAACCGTCGAACCCACCTTGAGCCGCGAACTCTATGCCGCGCGTCTGCTGCGGTTGCGCCAGCGCCTGGCGGCGCAAAAGCTCGACGCGCTGGTGATCTATGGCGACCGCGAACACTTCGCCAACATCTCGTGGACAACCGGCTTCGATCCCCGCTTCGAGGAAGCGATTTGCATCGTCGCTCCCGGCCGCGCGCCCACGCTGCTCGCCGGCAACGAAGGCTATCCCTATGCCGAGACCGCCAATGGCGAATTCGAGCCCGTGCTGTGGCAGCCCCTCAGCCTGATGGGCCAGCCGCGCGACAAGTACCGCGATCTCGCATGACATCCTGCGCGAGGCGGGACTGAAAGCCGGGATGCGTATCGGCCTCGCGGGATGGAAGGGTTTCGAAAGCGAAGATGGCATCTTCGATCCCAACTGGTTCGAAACCCCCGCCTATCTCGTCGATGCGCTTGCGCCGCTTCGGTCCCGTGGAGAACGCCGCACTCCTCTTCATGAGCCCGGTCGATGGTTTGCGCGCCATCAATGAAGTGGATCAACTCGCCTGCTTCGAATATGCGGCAACCCTCACCTCCTCCGCCATTGGCCGGCTCATCCGCGGAACCGCGCCCGGCATGACCGAATACCAGTCGGTAGGCCTGTACGCACAGAATGGCTTCCCGCAATCGGTCCATATCAACATGTGTGCCGGCCCCCGCGCCAAATTCGGTCTGCCCAGCCCGTCAATGCGGGTGATCCACCATGGCGATCCAATCGTTGCCGGTCACGGTCTCTGGGGCGCGCTCAACTGCCGGGCGGGCTTTATGGTCAGGGACGCGAGCGAATTGCCGCCCGGCATTTCCAACTATGTCGAAAAACTCGTGGCCCCTTACTTTGAAGCGGCGGTCGCCTGGTATGAGACCATCGGCATCGGCGTTGCAGGCGGTGCGGTCTATGACGCTGTGATGAGCCGGGTGGGCGATCCCTTCTTCGGCATCGGCCTCAATCCCGGCCATCTCATTCACCTCGACGAATGGCTGCATTCGCCGATCAGGAAGCATAGCGCGATGAAATTCTTCTCCGGCATGGCGCTGCAATGCGACATCATCCCGGCCACCGGAACCGATTATTTCACCAGCAACATCGAAGACGGCATCGCCCTGGCCGATGCCGCCATGCGCGCCGAATTCAAATCGAAATACCCCGAAGCCTGGTCCCGCATCGAGGCCCGCAGCACTTTCATGATGGAAAAACTCGGCATAAGGCTGAAGCCGGAAGTGCTGCCCTTCAGCAACATCCCCGCCTGGCTGCCGCCCTTCTGGCTGTCGCCGGACAAAGTGATGACGATGGTGTGAGGACACGGATGACCAAGATCGAAGCCCGCAAGGGCATGCCCAGCGTGCAGCTGACCAAGGACGAATTCAACCGCCGCTTCCGCGACCGCTTCTTCGACCCGGCCTTCGAGTCCCATGAGAAGGAACTCGCCGCCATCATCGAAACCGCCTGGGACGGCTACGACATCTACCGCAAGAACCCGCGCAAGGCGCGCGCCGGTGATGGATTTTCCAATCCCGATGCCATGCTGCCGGTTGAATGGCTCGATACCCGCCGCCGCATTATTGAAGCCGAGGCGCGCCAGAAGGATCCAGCCTCCCCCAACCGCATCCTGCTGATCAACGGCTCCATGCGCTCGGACCAGAGCTGTCCCGGTGAAATGTCGAAATCCTGGCGGCTGCTGACACTTGCGAAGGAAGTCATCGAAGCCGAGAAGACTTTTGAAATCGAGGTCCTCGACCTGAGCCGCCTCACCTCCGAATATGGCCGCAATATTCACCCGTGTAAGGGCTGCGTCTCCACCGCCCAGCCGCTCTGTCACTGGCCCTGCTCGTGCTATCCCAATTTCGCCATGGGCCAGGTGAGCGACTGGATGAACGACATCTATCCCATGTGGGTTGCGGCCCACGGCGTGATGATCGTGACCCCGGTGAATTGGTATCAGGCGCCAGCGGGACTCAAGGCGATGATCGACCGCCTGGTCTGCGCCGACGGCGGCAATCCCGATCCCACCACCACCGGCGGCAAGAACCCGGAGCTTGCCAAGGAACTCGAAATGAAGGGCTGGGATTATCCCCGCCACCTCGCTGGCCGGGTGTTCTCGGTGATAGCCCACGGCGACGCCGCGGGCGTCGAAAACCTGCGCCGCATCCTCACCGACTGGCTGACCGACATCGGCATGATTCCTGCGGGCCGTAGAGCCCAGATCGATGCCTTCATCGGCTATCTCGGAACCTACGCCGAAAACCACCTCGATTTCGACAAGGACGACGGCGTTCAGCAGGACGTGAGAACCGCCGCCCATGCCTTGGTGAACGCCGTGAAACAAATGCGCAAGGCGAACTGCGCCAGCCCGATGCAAATCTGCACGAGGCAAGGCCGAAGTAGTGCGCGCGGGAGGTGAAAGAGTTTGTGAAGAAATCGAAGTCGCCGCCGGTTTGATCAAGGCGACGCGGGATGCCAGCTTTCGCTGGCATGACGGGGTGAGGGGAAACAATTGATTTATACAACGGTGTAGTCGATGACCCTTATTTCTCCCTCCCCACAAGTAGGGATATAAATCTGCAAGGCATATCTGCGAAGCTCTGAAGTAGGCGAGGCGTTGTAGAAGGTGATCGGGCCGGCGGCTGGAGGAAGCATAACGTTCAGCGCGAGCTTGGCGATGATCAGGCGGCCAGGCGAGCGAGTTCTTGGGGTGGGGGTGGTGCAGCGGGTCTTGCTTGAAGCGCTTTTCAGGCGGCCAGCGTGCCGATCTCGTCTGGCGTGAAGACGAGGCTTGCCGGTTGAGCGTCTGGCGTTGCGGGCCGACGAGTTGGATGACGATGATGGCGGCTTGGCGGCGATGGCGATGAGCTTCTCCAGGCGCTGAGCGATGCAACTGGCTGTCTTCGATCTTCAGGCCTGGGTTTTCATCACGGAAGAACTGCTCGATGACCAGCGCTGTTTGTACAGGCGACGATCTGCAGGCTTGGGCGAGACTGCTCACCTCATGGGTGGTAGGAGCAGCAATGGAGCGGCTCGACGCCTTCGGGCGCAGCCTGAACGGCTTCGACCAGCGCAGCGTTACGCCTTCGGGCAGGCGTCTCGCGCAGGTTTTTTGGCGCTTGATCGTGGCTTCGCGAAGCGCAGGCAAAGCTTGGCTTGGCGCGCGGGCGGCGGCCGTTCGCGCAGCTCGATCACTTGCGTATCGCGGAACGCCACATCCTGCACGGCGCGGCGCAGCGTGCCGCCGGTGGTGAGTGCACGGTCAGTCATGACGCGACAGCAGGTGGAAACCGCCATCCGGCAGCGCGCCACATCATGTACAAGTCGCTCTCACGGTCGGCGATGAAGGTGACATGCTGGCCGCGCCAGCACGGCTTGGCCGCTTCGGCCGTTTCGAGCCAGCGGCGCGATCCTTCTCGCTCAACGGCCGATTGGCGTGCGGGGGCAGCTCTTCGTCCCCACGCGTCCACACCTGCCCGCTCACCAGGCCAAGGTAAGAACCGTGCTCGGCATCGAGCCGAGCATGGGGTGCAGCAGCAGGCCCCAGCAGGTGCCCTTCTTGACCTTGCCCAGGTCGCGCCGATTGTCCGGCGTCGTCGCGAACCTGATCTCGCTGGTGTCCTGCAGCGCCAAGACGTGCCGGCCATCCACCGCAAACCGGGTCTGGTCGCTCCAGCCCGCAATCACCCGGTCGACCGTCACCGCGTCAATGGCAAGAAAGCGCCCGAACCGGATCTCCTCGGAATGGTCTCCGCCGGCAAGCTGGCGCAAACAAACCGTTTCGTACAGCACCACGCGTTGGAGCAGCGTCGCCCCCCTTTATCAAGGCGCCGGTCCCCAAACCAACCCAATGACCATTCCTGGCATGTCTGCATCGGTGATGCTCCCCGCAAATCAGAACATCACCGAAGAAATTATACTCCCTCCATCGGGGGAAGCCGACCCAGCACAACCTAATCAATCCACCGCACCAAGATGTGTATATGCCCTAGTCTCACAAGGGGGAGGGAGATTGCAGCGAGCAAGATGACAAAAAAAATAGTTACATTCAAAGATTATTGGTACTCTCCATTGCGCTTTCTCCCGGCGCGGTGTTCGAGCCGGAGAAGGCTAAGAAAAGTTGCGCCAACTTGTAACAACGGCCGTAAGAAATGACTCGCGGACGTCCCCATGTCCGTCATTCCACCGGCGGGCTTGCCCGCTCGGGAGGTGAAATAGTTTGTGAAGAAATCGGTTGATGGCCAGCCGGAAACCATCGTTCAGCTGCTGAAAACATTGGTGTTGTGCGCTGTTGAGCCATAGGCTTTCGCCGGAATGACGGAAGTGAGGAAGTCCGCGAGTTATTTCTTGTGAAACTTGGCATTAGTCAGCTCCCTGGAGCAGTTCGGCAGATACATTTGACTGGCTGGGCCGTCACGCATACCCGGCCAATGTTCAGCTTCTTGGTGAAATTTGCCGTCAAATTCGGTATCCTCGATCGTCAATGATAGGCGATCCGAATCAACTTCAGGGGGGTGGTTTCTGTTTGGCCAGGAATGAATGGGATCGCGGCTTCGTTCTCGTTTCAGTGATTTGGATCGCCGGCTTGCTGGCTGTCATAACAACAGCGTTTACCATCTCGGTCCGTAGCCACTCGCTCGCCGCCGGCAATGCTTTTTACAACACCCGCGCCGAGTCGGTGGCCGATGGAATGGCCATGGTGGCGGCTTACAAACTGGCGAATGCCGTGGACGCAAGTCAACGTCCCAAGCTTAACGGCGAGCCTACTCACTGCGGGTGGCCGGACGGCATTTCTGTTTCCATCACGGTGCAGGACCAGGGTGGTCTGGTCGATCTCAATACGGCCTCGCCCGATCTGATCGGCGCTCTTCTGCAAGGTTTTGCTGTCGATAAGTCCAAGTCCGCGGAGATCATGGGCGCGCTGCACGACTTCCGCGACGCCGACTCAATATCCGCCTTAGGAGGTGACGAGCCAGCAGCATTTCCGGGCAAGCCCTATGGACCCAAGAACAGGCCACTGGCTGTCCCGGAGGAGATCGGCCAGTTGCCGGAATTGCACGAGGCTCTGTTCGACAAGCTCATGCCGCTGGTAACCGTTTCCTCGCAACAGCCGGGAATTGACCTGGCGCGGGCACCCCGGCAATTGCTCGATATTCTTGGAATCAACGATGTCAATGGCGCCGCGGCTCAACGGTTTTCATCGCCGTCGCCAGCGAATGTCTTCAGCATCGATGTGATGGCGGAGCTGAGCAACGGCTCGCGCTACCGCCGGCAGGCGCTGGTTTCACTGCTGCGGCAGCCGGACAGTCCGTTTGCCATCCTCGCTTGGCGCCGTGGCGGCGATGCCGGGGAGGCAGTGCCCGCTCCCACCGGCAGGCTACCCTGTTTCAATTGAAAATGCGGACCAGCTCCTCGCCTGGCGTGGGCTCGCTGGTCCTCACCCGCGGCGCCTGAATGCTCAGCTGCTTGCGAAACTCTTCCGTCACCTGCCGGGCTTCATCCAAATCCCTGATGACGCGCGGGCGGATGAAGATAATGAGCTCGGTGCGGGAGACGGCGTTGTTCTTCTGGCGAAAGGCGGTTCCCAGAATTGGTATATCGCCGAGGACAGGCACTTTGGCCTTGCTGGTGGTATCGCGCTCCTGGATGAGGCCGCCGAGAGCCAGGGCCTCGGAGTCATTCACCACTACCGATGTCTTCATCTTGCGCTGGCGGATGGTGGGAGAATCGATGCCCGATGTGGTGGTCTGAACCACGGTGCTCACCTCTTGCTCGATGTCGAGGGTGACGAGGCCGCTGTCGTTCACCCGCGGCGTGACGTTGAGAATGACGCCGGTGTCCTTGAGCTCGACATTGGTGACGATGGGGGCATCGGCGGCTCCCACTCCCTTGGCCGATTGGGTGACGATCGGCACCTGGTCGCCCACCTGCAAGGTGGCCGTCTTGTTGTCGAGGACAACGAGAGAGGGCGCCGAGAGAACCCGGACATTGGTCACGCTGGAAATCGCATTGAGGGAAAACGCGATATCATTGGCCTTCAAGAAATAGGAGAAGCCGGGAAACACCGATGAGACGGCGCCGCTCGCCGCGTTGGTGAATGTCCCGCCATTGTTTTCCTCGCCGAGAAACCAGCGGACGCCGAATTTGAGATCGTCGTCGAGCGAGACTTCGGCGATGATGGCTTCCAGCAGCACTTGATTGGGAACCGAATCGATCTCCTGGAGGACGGCCTGCATCCGTTCGAACTCGCTATCCGAACAGTAGATCAAGAGGGCATTGTTCGAGTTGTCGGCAACAATGCGGGTGCGGTTCTGCGTTGGCTGGTCCATCAAGGGGTCCGCTTGCTGATCTCCCGCGATGGCATCAATTCCACTGGCCGGCGTCTCAGGTCCACCGGTGACAGCGCCCGCACTGCCGTCGGCAACGGTGCCAGCAACTGCCGGCGCGAACTTGGGCGCGACATTGCCTTCAGGGACAGAACTTCCAGCAGCCCCCGTATCGAGGACCGAGGTGAGGATTGCCGCCAGGTCCGACGCGTTTCGATTTTGCACATGGTAGACGTGCAGGCTGTCCTCGCCCGATTGCGCCAGCACGTCGATCTTCTTGATCCAGCGCGTGGCATCCCTCAGATACTTAGCCCGCGATGTGATCACCAACACCGATTTCAGCCGGCTGTTGGGCACAAAGCGCAGCACCCCCTTGAGCGGACCTTTACGGGTTTCAAAGACCTGCTCGAGATCCTGCACGATCGAGGCGGGAGATGCCGACTTGACCGGCACCATGGCGAATGACATGCCGCGCATCCAGTCGACATCGAAGACCGCGATGGTTTCCCTGATCGCGGCGATTTCCCGTGGCGTTCCCGAGAGAATCAAGGCGTTGCGCTGATCGTCAACCTTGAGCAGCATGCCCTGCGGAATCATCGGTTCAAGCACCTCCCGCATGTTGCCGGCGGAAACAAACCGCAAGGAAACTATCTGTGGCCTAACTCCCGGGCTACTTGAGCTGCTTTGCCCAACTTGCAGCGACGCCGTCGTCTTGGCGGCCTCCGAGAGTGGAACAATGCGGTAGCTGGACTGGTCCGATACAATCACGGCGCCGTTGTCACGCAGTATCGCTTCGAAGAGTTCAAGCAGCCGCGTCCGCGATATGGCCTTGGGCGTTTGCAGCGTTACCGAACCCTGGACACGATTGTCGACGCTGTAGTCCACCTCAAGAACGTCGCCGAGAATCGATTTCGCAGCCTGCGGAATGGAAACTCCGGCGAGGTTGAGCATCACGTCTTCGCTATGCTTGTCGTAATTCGCGGTGTCGAGAGGGACGCGCTGCTCCAAAAGCTGGTCGTTACCCTGCTGGTAGAAACCGTCATAGGATTGGGTCTGGGAGTTGCCGGAGTTAGACGAGAGAAATTTGGTCAAATTGGCCTGTTTGACTTTTGAAGTCGCGGCTGTGCGCTCGGCGGGCTGCAGCCGGTTTTCCAAGAGGTCTTCGCCAGTCGTCGCCGCGGCGCAGGCCTGCAGCACTAGTGCCGCAACCATAAGCATTTGTAATCTAGTGATAAAACCAGAAAGCAAGGTAGCCACACACCTCCGAATTCCCTACGGGAATTACCCTAGGGGTTGACCTTGGGGCTGCCTACCGTGTTCGCTGCGTTGTCCACATAAAGCTTGAGCTCTAGATCCTGCTGGCCGGTGGTGAGCATTGCCCCATTTGAGCCAAGCCGGACAATTCTCCAGCCTGAGATTTCAGCGCCTTGGCTCAGCCAAATGCCGTCCGGGATTTCCGGTGATGCAATCAGGACTTTCCTTGTCTTGCCGTCGAGCAGAATGCCCTTGACGGTCAGTTGCAATTCAGGCCGAGGCGCTTCCGGGGGCTCGGGCCCGGCAATTTGGGGAGGCTCGGGCACTGCTTCGGCAATGGCGGCCCGAGTGGGATCAAACGGGCGGCGCGAGCGCCGGAACAGTGGGCGGCTGAGGGCTTCGGAAAGCTGCGTTTGCTCCGCCAGGCCGGCTGGCACGTCTGGCGCCAGGCCTTGCGACGGTTGCCACTTCGCGATCTGGCGCGATGAAGGATCGGGAATAGGAAAACTCCATATGAAGTAGGCGGCCATCAGGATCGTTGCCGATGCCGCCAATGTCGCGGCCGTCAGGATTTTTAGGTCCCGAACTTGCATCAGTTGGCGCCGCCGGCCGGCTTGAGTTTGGATGACTGGACAGCCCCATAGACTTGCATCTCGACCACGAGGGGCGTGTCAATGCGTTCCTCCTCACTGGTTGAACCACCATTGCGGATGGCAAGGCGATCAATGAACAATACAGGGTTTGCGGCCTCGATTTGCTGGATCATGTCATATATGGACGGGATAGCCCCTGACATTTCCAGCCCGCCGCCGACGAGGGTAAGCGGTCCTTCTGTTTTCGGCTGGAAGGCTGTCGGCGCGCAGCACTTCAATGCCCATCGCCGATGCCATTTCCTTCAGCCTGGCAAGCAGATCGGCGGAAACAACTGCGGCCGTTCCATCGGCGAGGAAGAGGCCCCGGTAAATTTCCGGTTCTGAATTGGCGTTCAATCCATCCAACACTTTCTTGTAGGACGCAACCGACTGAAGCCGATCGAGTTCCTGCGAGTTGTTGTGAGGTTGCCTGCTCGTAGTCATGCCACCATCCATTGAACAAGACTGCGGCCGCGAGAAGGACCAAGCCGATCGGCAGCAGGCCAAGCACGAATGCCGGCATCCTATGCGGCTGCCGCAGCACGTTCATTCCCGCACCGCGGCGGAGGGGCGCTCAAGTTCCAACTTGACGGAAAATCGCGACACTTGCTCGCCCGGATTGCGATAGACCGGTGAGTTCAATGAAACGCTCTTGAACAACGGAGAAGCTTCAAGAGCGGCGATCAGCCCTTCCGGCGCAATGGCGGCGCCATCGACGACTAGCCGGCCGGCCTCAACCGAGAGCCCGTCAAGGGAGGCGCCATCGGGTAGTATCCGGCTCAACTCCTCAATCATCAAAATTCGTCCGCTCATTTCCGCCCGGCGCGCCAGCAACGCCGAAATTTCCGCCGATTGAACTCCGATTGCATCCACCCGCTCCCGCACTTCGGCGGCATCCGCTTGAACGCTCGCGATTCGCCCGGCAATGGCGGTCTCCACCCGCGACTGCCGCGCATCAATTGCGCCTGCCAAAACAAACAGTCCGAGCAGCAGTAGCGCCACGCCGAATGAGGTAATCCTCGCCCATCGCTTCAAGGCATCGCCGCCAAAGGGCCGCCCACCGGGCGAAAGCGCGAGCGGCAAAGTTTGTCCAGTATCATCGCGAACGATCAAGCCGATAGGCGTTGCACCACTCTGTCCTATGGCATCGAAAATCCGCGCGACAATGTCCCTTCGAACGACCAAGTGCTCGATTTCCAGAGTCCGGCCATCGCCGCTGGTTCCACGTTCAATCCAGCCTGAAAATACGCTATCGCGCGCAAATGGTGTCAGGCGTGCGAGATCGAGATCGAGTATCGCCTCGATTCTGGCCGCCGCGGCGCGCGGCAGTATCACCAGGCGGGAGAAGCAGGATTTGATATCGATCGAGACGACAACGTCTTCTCCTGATTGAAGGTGCCCGCAGATGGCCACAGGATCGGCCGCCTCGTGGGCAAAGGTGAGTTGACTAACCGGTTGGCCGGCGCCAGCATTTCGAGCCAGCTTGTAGAACGCGCCGGTCTGCACGACCTGGGTGCATCGGCGGCTTGCCAGCTCCAGGAATGAGTCATGCCTAGGTAATAGCCTTGCCGCCGCCAACACCCACCATTGCCACGAATCTTGGATGTTGATGACTGGCATAACTCAGCTGCTTGGTACTTTTCTCCGGCGAAGTTTGAGCTATGATTTCCTTAGCGGCAAGGCCAATCTTGGCCTTGTCAACAGCCTATCCATAGTGGATCTCCGTGCTCCGCCAAAAGGCCGATAACCGATGAGCAATCACGCAATAGACATTGGCGAAGGAGGATTCCTTCAGTTCCTGGCGGACAAGGGTGTGATCGACCAGATCGCCCTGCAGAGGGTAGGCCAGGCCATGCGCGGATCAGGCCAGCCAGTTGACATCGTCCTGCTTGAGCTGGGCCTCTTGGAGGAACACAGATTGGCGGACTCCCTTTCGGCCTATCTGAACCTTGACCGAATTGCAGCTTCCGAGTTTCCGCAAGAACTGCCAGTGGGTTGCGAAGTACCTCAGGATTTCCTGCGGCGCGCCAACATCTTTCCCCTGGAGATGACGGAAAATTCCATAGCCCTAGCAGTCGCGAGACCGCTGGACGATGCATCGGCCCGCGCCGTGGGATATCTGCTGGACCGGCAACCGGTCCTTAAAGTGGCGGTCGGCAGCGAACTTACACGGCATCTCTCGAACATCTTGACGGCGGAGCAAGGCACTCCTCGCGGCGCCGATGATGACGATCAATCCCACGATCTCGCAAGCGGTGACATTGACAGGCTGCGCGACGTGGCCAGCGAGGCTCCAATCATCCGGTTGCTCAATCGCCTGGTTGCTTCGGCCGTCGAACGGAGCGCATCGGACATTCACATCGAACCCCTCGAAGACCACGTTCGCATCCGCTTGCGGATCGATGGCACATTGCAGGTGCACGAGCTCCTCGACCGCGGCCTGCAACTGGGCCTGGTCTCGCGGGTCAAGATCCTGGCTAGGCTGAATATTGCCGAACAGCGGCTTCCCCAGGATGGGCGCATTCGACTGGCGGTGCGCGGACGCGACATCGATCTCCGGGTATCGACATCGCCGATGTTGCACGGCGAAGGTGTGGTGCTTCGCATCCTCGACCGCCGCGATATCGCGCTTGATTTCCATGCACTTGGTTTCGGCGAAGACGCCGTCGTTCGATTGCGGCAGCTTATCTCGGCGCCCAACGGGATCATCTTGGTGACCGGCCCCACAGGTAGCGGCAAGACCACGACGCTTTATGCGGGCCTCACACTGCTCAACCGCCCGGACTGCAAGATATTCACTGTGGAGGATCCCATTGAGTACCACCTCAAGGGCGTGAACCAGATATTGGTGCGGCCCCAGATCGGGCTGGATTTTGCGTCGATCCTGCGATCGATCCTGCGCCAGGATCCCGACATCATCATGGTCGGTGAAATCCGCGATTCCGAGACGGCCAAGATCGCCGTTCAAGCTTCACTCACCGGACATCTTGTGCTGTCAACGCTTCATACCAATTCGGCTGCATCCTCGATTACCAGGTTGCGCGATATCGGCGTTGACGATTTCCTGATTGTCTCCACCTTGCGCGCCATCATTGCCCAAAGGCTGGTCCGCAAGCTGTGCATCTGCTGCAAGCGGCCGGGCACAGTTCCAGCGGCGCTGACGTCAAAGGTTTCCAGTGCAATCGAAGACGCCGGCTGCTTTGAAAGCGTTGGTTGTGCGAAATGCCATGGCACCGGATATTCGGGCCGCTCGGTCATCTACGAAATCCTCGAAATCGGCGAGGACATGAAGAAGGCCATCCTCGACGATCTTCCAGATAGCGAAATCGAAACCTTGGCGCGGCGAAACGGCATGCTGACGCTATTCGACTGCGGCGTGGCCAAAGTCCGGTCGGGAGAAACATCAATTGAAGAGATATTGCGGATCGTGACCGCGCCCGCTCCATGACGCTCTACCGGTATGAAGCCTATTCGCACGCCGGCCGGGCCATCGATGGCACGATCGAGGCCGATTCGCTTCCTTCCGCCCTGTCTCTGCTCCGCCAGAAAGGCGTGAGCCCCTATCGCGCCGAGCCGGCATCGCCGCAACAGCAACGCTCAGGCTTCGGAGCAATGCTGGCGGCGAACGGCCCTGGCCTTGAGTGGCGGGCGCGCACCATCCGGCAACTTGCCACGCTGCTTACCGCCGGCATCACGCTCGACCGCGCTCTACGTATCCTTGTTTCGCAAGCGGCCCGCCGGAGGGAAGGCGGCATCATCGAGAAACTGTTGAGTGAGGTTTCGTCGGGAAAGCCGCTTGCCGCGGCGCTTGCAGTCGCGGCAGGGGGGTTCAAGGCCGATGAGATTGGATTGATCCGGGCCGGCGAGCAGAGAGGATCGCTGGCACCGGTTCTCGATGAGCTTGCGGCGCTCCTCGAACGGCGCCTGCAACTGAAGGGAAAACTGGCATCCGCCCTGATCTATCCGGCATTCCTGCTGGCGCTTGCGCCGATTTCGCTGATCATTATCGCAACGATCCTGGTGCCGAACATCGCGCCGCTGTTTGAACATTCGAATGCCGCCATGCCTCTGGTGCTCAGCGCCATGATCTGGGCAACAGCGGAGTTCGAAAGTCATGGCACGCTATGGCTCGCTCTGCTCCTGCTTGCGATCATTGCCGCCTGGCTTGCATCCAGAAGCAGCCACGTTCGAGGCCGGGCCAGCCAACTTGTCGGCCACCTGCCCCTCGCCGGCGTCATCCGCCGGCGCGCCCGGGCCTCGCGCATCTGCCGGACCTTGGGATCGCTTCTGCGCAGCGGCGCGCCCTTGCAGCAGGCGCTTGCCTCGGTTGCCGAAGTGGCGGCCGGCGAGGCGGTACAGCAAGCGCTGCGCGGCGCTCAGCTGGAGGTGTCGGGCGGCGCCAAGCTGGCGGTGGCGCTCAAATCCGTATCCTGTCTCGACTCCCAGGCGTTGCAGATGATCGCCATCGGCGAGGAAACCAACAAGCTCGACGTGATGCTGCTCTATGTCGCCGACAGCGAGGAGAAGGCGCTCGCCAGCTACATCGACCGCCTGATGGCGCTGCTGACGCCGGCGCTCACCGTCGCCATCGGACTTTTCGTCGGCGGCATCGTCATGTCGATCATGCGCGCCATATTGTCGGTCAATGAGTTGGTGGGCCAATGAAGCGTTCGGCCGGAGAAACGGGGTTCACACTGGTGGAGATGCTGGTGGTCCTCACCCTGGTGGCGGCACTTCTGGCAGTTTCCTTGCCCTATTCGGCAAAATCCGGCGATGCCCGCAAGCTTGCCGCGGCGGCCCAGATCGTCGCAGCAAGGTTGCAGGAAGCGCGGACGGCGGCTCTCGCAAGCAATCGCGAACGCAGACTCACCATCGATATCGGCAAGCGGCTGGTGGTTGCCGGCGGCGCGTCCAAAGACTTTGAATTGCCGGAAGACATCGACCTCAAGATCATCACCGCCGCCAATGAAGTGGCTCAAGATACCGCCTCGTTCCGCTTCTTTCCCGATGGCGGCGCCACCGGCGGCCGGATTATTCTCACCCGTAACGCACACAGGCAGGAAATCGCCATCAACTGGCTGACCGGCGCGGTGGCGGTCACCGCCGATGGTCCGCAGTGACGCATCGCCGGAGCAATAATGAAGACGGCTTCACATTGGTGGAGGTGCTGGTTGCCTTCGCCATTCTGGCGGGCGCCGTGATCGTCAGCTTCCAGATCTTCGCCGAAGGACTGCGCACCCTGTCGGCGGCGGAAGCGCGCCGGAAGGATGCCGAAATAGCAAGACTGGAATTTGCCACGGCGCGGGCGTCAGGCACTTTGGCTGAAGGAAGCCGCGCCGGCGCCACCGATGGTGTGGCCTGGACCATCAGCGTGCAGGCAATCGAAGACATGGCGGCACCCGGAAATTCCAGCCTCCGGCCCTACCGCATCGTGGTAAGTGCCGCAAGCGGCGGTGCGGCGGAGGCGATCGTCGTCGACACCATCGAACTCCTGCCGGTCAAGCCGTGACCGCGCCACCAGCCAGAGACGACTCCGGTTTCACCCTGGTGGAACTTCTCGTCTCTCTCGCCCTGCTGGCGCTGATGATGGTTTATGCCGTCAATGCGTTCTACTATCTCGGCACCATGAACCGCGCCAGCGCCCGCGCCGCTGCCCAGATGGAAGTGGAAGCCGTGGCCCGCCATATGCGCGAAGCCATCGCCGATATGCGCCCGGCCTTCGTCACTGACGAAAACGGCGCGGCGCTGCTCAAGTTTCGCGGAACCCATGACAGCCTCGAATTCGTCAGCGCCTCCAACGGCGAGCGCGAAACCGGCGGCCTCTATCTGGTGCGCTATTTCCGCGACGATGACGGGGCGCTGGCGGTGGAGCGCAGGCTGTTCCGGGAGAATGCGGTGCTCGCCGCCGAGAAGACGGTTCTGCTGCGGGGGGTGAGCGAAATCGCCTTCCGCTATCTGCCGCAGCCAGGCGTGGACCAGGCTGCTGGCGCGGTGGAGGAATGGCGGCGCACCGACATCCTGCCGGCGGCGGTCGAGCTGGTGGCCAGTTTCGAAGACGGCGACACCAGAACCTGGCCGCGCATGATCGTGGGTGTCCGGGGCGCGCAGTAGGTGACTCGATCCTGCGTTGGTTGTTGGATTATATTCATATTTAGATCAGTTTGCGGGGCTTAGGTCAGGGCTGGTGGAGCTTGCCCGGATTGGGGCGGATGTTTCACGTGAAACAATTCCTAGCTCCGGAGACCGCCTGCGAAAACAGCGCATTATTGCCGCCTTCGGGCCGCCATGCGCGTCCTTGCGGCGCTAAAATGGTGGCATTCGCGCACCATTTCGCGCCGTTTTTCGCACCCCGATAGTTGACTTCGTCAAGTAACTTGCGGGAGATGAGACCGCATCGATGCAACCTGTCATTGCGCCTGCCGAGGCGGCGGGCAACGGCCCCACCGTCAAACCGACTCCGGTCCAGAGGCCAATCGTGGGGCAGGGCCATTCCGGGTTTCACAACCGGAGTGACTCTCGAAATGAATTGCTAGACGGCTTTGATCTGTATACGGATCAATAATTAATTTCACTGTCGCCGTAATCCTGTCGCCGCAATCCAGCGTTTAGAATAGAAGTGCCTTTCCCGTTTCTTCGAAATGGTCAATCAGTGCGTCGTGCCCGCCCTGCTTCCTAATAGCCCACTCTGCCATTGTAAGGGGAACGACCAATTGAAATGTCGTAGGTTGTCCAGCTATTTCATTGGATGGCGGTAGTCCTGCACAATCGACGGATGTTCCAATTGGCAACATAATTACAGCAAACGGAAGGTCCGCAGTTGGCTCGTTGGGATCTGGAACAATGACGACCTCGCCCGTCTGCAGAACTAGGCCATTTTCCTGCTCATATTCTTCTAGGTTTGCCAAAAGACGTGCTACTTCTTTTGCTTTTCGTTCAGTTAGCGCCAGGAACACATGTCTCGATAGCGTTGGAAGTGTAAACACAACATGAACGGAGTTTTCTTCAGAAAGAATCCTTGCATGCGCAACACAATGTCTATCTGTGTTTTCTCCTTTAAGTGAGAAATCTGCATATGACACACTAGTTTGGATGGGCAACTTCTCAAAGAGAAACGCCAAAATTGAGGCTTGGTACTTGTCGAGTTTCATATGTCTCGCCCGACATTTCTTATGCTAAAATGGGTAATATCCATTGGGGGCAACCCATTGTCCAGGGCCTTCGGTCGGACTGAGAGTCTTTGCACCTTTTGACAGATTGCAGGGATCACACGTGGGAGTGAGATTTGAAGGTGCATTCGCCTGTTTTGCTGCATCTACTTTTCCAATCTTCCCCGCATTGACGTCATCAGCATAGGATTTGAGGGATTTGATATGGTCAAGTGCAGTTGCTGGATCTCCACAGTATGTGCACGTTGCTTTCTCGGTGCCCAACGCTTTTGACCGCGCAGCTCGAAAGTCAGCAAGCCCCGCCTTTCGCAGTTCGCCCGCAGTAACAGTTTCGGCGGCCTTCATCTCCGCTTTCGCCGCCAAAGCTCTTCCAATGGCCGTCCTGATAGCAGTGTACTCTCCGGCAGTCAGCAGTCCCAATGCTGTATTGGTTACCGTCATAGTCGCGTCATAGGTTGTGCCAGTTTTGAGGAACTCCCTGAACATGCTTCTTGCGCGTGCAACTACTGATTTCTCCACGCCGGCGAGCGCGTCTGGTTCATAGTTCTTCAGGCGCTCCAGAGCATCCGCGACACTTGTGCGCCGTCTTAACTCCGCCTCCTTTGCTTCCTTCTGGCGTCTCTCTTGTTCTGCTTTGTCAGGAGGAGCGCCAGCAGCATGCCCATTCGGATCACTTCCATTAATCGGATCGTTCCCCGCATAGGCATACCTGTTGAAGTCGACCCCGGCCAATATCGGGTCCCAGGTGTCGGGGGAGAGGAAGCGCCCGGTCAAGGGGTCGTAGTAGCGGGCGTGGAGGTATTGGAGGTTGATGTTGGCTTCGCCGTCGTAGCGCTCGTTGATGTAGGCTCTTCCGGTGATGGCCGTGCCGATGGGCTTGCCCGAGGGGCCGTAGTCGTGGAACTGGCTCGCCGTGCTCCCCATGAACGACACCGCCCGGTTGGAGGCGAGGTGGTCCTTGTGGAGCCAGGAGGTGGCGGCGCCCACGAGCTTCACGTCGGGGTGGATATAGGAGGTGACGATGCCGGCGGCATCGATTTCCGTGTCGTTGCCGAGATAGAAGGCCTTGGTGGCGAGGAAGGTCTTCTTGGCGCGCTCGCCGTCGGGGCCATAGGCGTAGGAGATGGTGTTGGCGTTGGAGGTGACCGACACCGGGCGGTTTTCGCCGTCATAGACCAGGGTCTTGGGCAGCACCGAGGTGCCCGGGCCGTCGCCGTCGTAGCTCAGCGTGTTGCCGTTGGCGTCGTAGGTGACGGCCTGGGCCGCCGCCGTGCCGCAGATATGGTGGGGCGCATGGGGCCGGACGGCGCTGGGGCCCGCCGTGGGGTAGGTCAGATTGTCGGCCGTGCCGCAATTGAGGCCCGAGTTGTAGATCGTGTTATCGGCGTCATCGTAGCGGTAGGTCCGGTCCTCGGTCGGGGAGCCGTTGGTGACGCGGTCGGCGAGGATCAGCCGGTTGAGGCTATCATAAGTGTAGATCCAACTCCGCTGGTTGTCGGTTCCGGCAACCCCGGTCGCCGAGGTGACGGCATCGATGCGCCCCGCATCATTGCGCGCATAAGCGAGGTCGATCAGCTCGGGGGTGCCCTTCTTGGTCAGCACCCGGTCGAGCCAGCCGCGCTGGAGATCGTAAGTGAAGTTGGCGGTGGCGCCATTGCCATAGGTGATGAGATCGGTCTGGCCACGGGCCGTATAGGTGACGGAGTCGATGAAGAAGCCGGGCTGGCCGTTCGCCGTCGAGGCATTGTCGATGGCGAAGAGCCTGCCCGCCGCGTCGTAGCTGTAGTCGCCGGTCCACTCGCCATCGGCAAGCTGCCTGCGCTTCACCGAGCCGTCGGGCCAGTATTCGAAAGCGAGCGTCTTGTTGACGCCCGGAGACGGGGCCTCGGTGGGGTTGATGTAAACCTGGCGGGCCGGGCGGCCCACCGCGTCATAGTCGAAGCGGCGCTCGATCTTGGCGGTGGGGGTGCCGGTGCAGACGCCATTCGCCGTTGTAAGCCCTCGCCAGGCGGTGGTCAGGCGGCCCACGTTGAAGTAGCCGGCGTTGCCCTGGTCATAGGTGTCGCGGGTGATTTCGGTGGCAATGGCGGGCGAGCCGCCCTTCACGCATTTCTGGGTGACCTGGCCCAGTTCATTGTATTCGAGCGCGGTGATGATGGCGCGGGCGTCGGTCTGGGTCTTGAGCCAACCGTTCATGTAGTAGGTATAGCTCCAATTGCCGAGGTCCGGGTCGTGGACGGCCTTGCGGCGGCTCAGCATGTCGTACTGGTAAGTCCACTTGTTGCCCACGGGATCGGTGAGCCAGTCGATGCGGCCCAGCGGGTCGCGGTGGTAGGTGGTGTCGAGCGCGGTTGCGCCGTTCTTCAGCTTGGTGCGCCGGGTAAGCTTGCCAGCATAGGCATAGGCGACTGCGGCACTTGCCACAGTAAGATTGAACGGCCTCCGTCCACCGCTTCACCGGAATATCGAGACGAAATTCACATTATCCGATTAACCGGTTTTGAAATCCGTCCGGCACGGTCAGCATGCCGTTAAAATGCAAAAGTGATGCAATCCTGACCCGGTGATCCTTGGGAACTTGCCAAACCCATACGCCATCCTTCCATTCCTCTAAGGAGCCCCGGTTGGGGCCGCGCACCCACTCACCAAAGGATCTTCCGTCAATACGCGCTTCCATATGCGGCCTGGACAGAACATTGATGGCAAAAACATGACGCATGCGGCCTTGCTTGTGGGCAGAGCCTCCGTACATGGCATGAGAAGATTGCTGCCAAACGTGGATTTCGTCTTGAATTTCATCACTATAGGCAAATGCACCAATTGCAAACAGCGCCGGATCATGACCAAGCGGCATTTCTAATGAGTAACCGTAGCATGGCGTGACGAATGCAAGCATATCGCGCAAAAAATCGAGCGCCAGGTTATAGCGTTCAGCTTCAGGACTTCACCGCGTTGACAAACTGACACGTTTCGTCGCCATAAGTAGTTTCATAGGAAATGAAAAAATCGTGTGACGGCTTGTACTCACGTTCGACGAAATGGTAGGCATCAAATGAATCTAACCCATGAATTCTTCCATCGGCAATCCGCTTGCGAATGGTGCGCATCGAGTAGCTCTTGGAACTAACGGGTACAATTCCTTTGACGCTCCCTTCGTGCGGCTCAACGCCGGCCCGGGAAAAATAGCGATCAATCAACGGTTCCAATTGCTCAGCAGGGAACCGCTCATTCCAGCCAAACAGCGACAAGCTGAATGAAGACAGTTTGCGATAGGCTAATTTGTCATGTGACATGTTGCGCTATTATCTTGTTAGGGGATCATCTTTTTCACGCACTTGAAAACCTCCCCGCATTTCCTTTGGCAACATGTCCTGCATTTTCTTTAGTTTCTCTAACAAGTCTCTTACCTTCTGCTTTCCCGACCTTATTTCAATCATGAATATCTTGCCATTCTTTAGAGTGATCGAGACATCTGGGCGCATTCTGGATTTGACCAACCCGCCTGTAATCGTGCCAAGGGTTTGATTGAAATGCAGTGCTGACGCCGTTTTTCCCGCTGCTGTTTTCAGAAATGACTTCGCAGCGCGAGCACTGGCCATTGCATGGCCTGTTGGAAGACCCTTGATGAACGTCTTCTGCGCGGTGCCAAACGCCTTAAGGACTGTTTTGCCTTTTCCAGCGGTTGCGATTTCCAGCGCAATTCCGCCTGCCGCCATGGCGTTCAGCGATGTGTTGCCAAATCCTACGTTATCGCGGTGATCTTCCGCCTCATTGAATAGGCCGTCAGCACCTTGCAGATTACCTTGATCCTCAAGATCTTGGGCCATTGATTCAAGTCTATCCGCCTCCGCCTCATGGAAGTCGTCGCGAATGTCTTGGTCCGGCCGCATCATCACATCAATTGACTGATGCCCATTGGGATCACTCCCATTGATGGGATCGTTCCCGGCATAGGCATACCTGTTGAAGTCCACCCCTGCCAATATCGGGTCCCAGGTGTCGGGGGAGAGGAAGCGGGGGAGGTTGGGGTCGTAGTATCGGGCGTGGAGGTATTGGAGGCCGATATTGGCCTCGCCGTCGTAGCGCTCGTTGATGTAGGCTCTTCCGGTGATGGCGGTGCCGATGGGCTTGCCGGTGGGGCCGTAGTCGTGGAACTGGCTTGCCGCCGCCCCCATGAACGACACCGCCCGGTTGGAGGCGAGGTGGTCCTTGTGCAGCCATGAGGCATTGGCGCCCGCGAGCTTCACGTCGGGGTGGATATAGGAGGTGACGATGCCGGCGGCGTCGATTTCCGTGTCATTGCCCAGATAGAAGGCCTTGGTGGCGAGGAAGGTCTTCTTGGCGCGCTCGCCGTCGGGGCCATAGGCGTAGGCGATGGTGTTGGCGTTGGAGGTGACCGACACCGGACGGTTTTCGCCGTCATAGACCAGGGTCTTGGGCAGCACCGAGGTGCCCGGGCCGTCGCCGTCATAGGTCGAGCGTATTGCCGTTGGCGTCGTAGGTGACGGCCTGGGCCGCCGCCGTGCCGCAGATATGGTGGGGCGCATGGGGCCGGACGGCAGTGGGGCCCGCCGTGGGGTAGGTCAGATTGTCGGCCGTGCCGCAATTGAGGCCCGAGTTGTAGATCGTGTTATCGGCGTCATCGTAGCGGTAGGTCCGGTCCTCGGTCGGGGAGCCGTTGGTGACGCGGTCGGCGAGGATCAGCCGGTTGAGGCTATCATAGGTGTAGATCCAGCTCCGCTGGTTGTCGGTTCCGGCAACCCCGGTCGCCGAGGTGACGGCATCGATGCGCCCCGCGTCATTGCGGGCGTAAGCGAGGTCGATCAGCTCGGGGGTGCCCTTCTTGGTCAGCACCCGGTCGAGCCAGCCGCGCTGGAGATCGTAAGTGAAGTTGGCGGTGGCGCCATTGCCATAGGTGATGAGATCGGTCTGGCCACGGGCCGTATAGGTGACGGAGTCGATGAAGAAGCCGGGCTGGCCGGTCGCCGTCGAGGCATTGTCGATGGCGAAGAGCCTCCCCGCCGCGTCATAGCTGTAGTCGCCGGTCCACGTCGCCATCGGCCAGCTGCCTGCGCTTCACCGAGCCGTCGGGCCAGTATTCGAAGGCGAGCGTCTTGTTGACGCCGGAGTACGGGGCCTCGGTGGGGTTGATGTAAACCTGGCGGGCCGGGCGGCCCACCGCGTCATAGTCGAAGCGGCGCTCGATCTTGGCGGTGGGGGTGCCGGTGCAGACGCCATTCGCCGTTGTAAGCCCTCGCCAGGCGGTGGTCAGGCGGCCCACGTTGAAGTAGCCGGCGTTGCCCTGGTCATAGGTGTCGCGGGTGATTTCGGTGGCAATGGCGGGCGAGCCGCCCTTCACGCATTTCTGGGTGACCTGGCCCAGTTCATTGTATTCGAGCGCGGTGATGATGGCGCGGGCGTCGGTCTGGGTCTTGAGCCAACCGTTCATGTAGTAGGTATAGCTCCAATTGCCGAGGTCCGGGTCGTGGACGGCCTTGCGGCGGCTCAGCATGTCGTACGGTAGGTCCACTTGTTGCCCACGGGATCGGTCAGCCAGTCGATGCGGCCCAGGGGGTCGCGGTGGTAGGTGGTGTCGAGCGCGGTTGCGCCGTTCTTCAGCTTGGTGCGCCTGGCGAGCTTGGCCGAGGCATCGAGGGTGTATTGCTGCGCTTGGAGTTCCTCGTTGGTGACCGTCACCCGCGTGACATGGGTGGGGTCCGGGGCGTTGCCATAGGCGAGGCTGGACGAGGTTCCGCCCGGGTTGGCGATTTCGGTCAGGCGGTCGAGGCCGTCATAGGAGTAGGTGGTCCATTTGGGCGTATCGGTGCCGTTATCGAAATAGGGCGCCGACTGGCGATAGACCTCGCCCCTGGCATTGAACTGGGTTTCGCTCAGCACATGGTGAGTGCTGTCATTGCCTTCGGCATAGCGCTTCCAGCTGCGCCCGAAACCATCGAGATAGTCGCGCGACCACACCTTGTCGGCGGCGGCGGCGGAGGGCGCCTTTCTTTGGCTCAGAATATTCTGGATGTCGGGGTTGCCGATGTTCTCGTAGGCGGTGTCGGTAAAGTCGTTGCCCGGACGGGTCTGTTTGGTCTCGCGGCAGAGGTCGTCATAGATAAAGCCGGTGACCTGGTCGTTGATGTCCTGAACCGATATGGGCTTGCCGCACACCGTGTCCCAGGTGGTGATGATCCTGAAGCGCGCATCGGGCGCCGGCGTTGTCCGCGTGGCCTTCGGCAGCTTGGTCACGGTCTCGAAGAGGTTGTTGGCCGTGGCCCCATAAATGTGTTCGGTTATGTATCCTTCCGGATCGGTTTCGCTGTCGCGATTGCCGTAATTGTCGTAGGTCCAGTTCCACTCGACATAGGTCGTGAGCGTGTCATAGGCGCGCTGGCGGACCGGCTCGCAGATTTTCGGTGGCTCGCCGTAGGCGACCTGATCGAGGGCATTGATGTAGTAGTAGCGGGTTTCGGCGAGGGGATCCAAGGTGGCGTTGGCGATGCCCGGGCGGGTCACCTCGCGCATCTTGCAGGCGGTGATGAAGAGATCGGGATTGTTGATGAAGGTGTGCCAGGTGGTGGAATTCATCGTTGTTGACGACAGCCGTGGTATCGCCTTCGCCATAGGTCTTGGTCTGCACCACATTGCCGTAATCGTCGAAGATATGGCGGGCGATCACCGTCTTGGTGTTGGTTGGGCTCTCGTACTCGGTGCGCTCGTTCTTGGTGGTGTTGCAGGTGTAGGGCACGGCGGAGCTGAGGGTGAAGGCATCCTCCTCGCTGCGCATCAGCGCGCCGCCGCCACTCTTACTCCAGGCTCTCCACCAGCGAGGTCTTGCCGAGGCAGGCCTTGTCCTGGTGATAGGTGGAGACCACCTTCGGCGGTCTGCCGTTGCCGTCAATGGCGGGCAGCGTCGCCGTCACCTTGGCAAAACCCATGAACTGCCGCTCCTCGCCATTCCAGCGCCCGCCTTCATAGTCGAAATCGGTGATGGCTCGGTGAATTGGTTCTGCCGTCATTGACGGTGATCGACTTCACCACCTGCATGACGAACGGCAGCCTGGTATCGGGCTTGCCCGAGGAGGATTCATATTCCACAATCTGCGTGCCGCCCAGGGGCTGCTTGATCGACGTCAGGAGATCGGGGATGGGGCCTCTGGTGATGTGCATCGTTGAGATCGGGCGAGCCGTCATAGAAATCGGTGAGCCCATCGCCGGTGAAGTCCATCACCCAGCCGGGGGTGAAGAGCTTGTAGGGATCGTTGGTCGAATAAGGCCTTATGGCGTTGCCGAGTTCGAAGCTGTCGCCCTTCGAGCGACACGATGCCATAGCCGTGTTCGCCGTTGACATCCTTGCCATACATCAGCAGATCGGCGCGGCCGTCGCCGTTGATGTTGATGACCTGGATCAAGGGTGGGATGTAGCGTCGGCTGGCATTGGCCCACGATGCTGCATCCTTCCGTAGAAGCCCGACGACGGAATGCCATCGAAGCCGCCAACGGTCTGGGTTTTGTGACCGCTGATTGCGAACTGTTTGCCGGATGAAAGCAGAGTATAGATCTCGTACGTGCGGTTCGCACTGGCGCGTTATCGCAGCGACATATCGGTCATGCCGTCGCCATTGGCGTCGGTGACCAGCCAGGCGGAGGTGTTGAAGTGTCGAAGCGGAATACCAATGTAAGCGTCTTGGTTGTCGAACTTGAAAGTCGGCTCCAGTCGAGATATAAAGTCTTGCGTGCCAATCGTGCCACCCGCGCAGTCGAACCAATGGCGCAATAGATCCATCTTGCCGTCGCCGTTGAAATCTCCTTGATCGGTGCGCATCATAGTCTATGGCGTAGCCATGGTTCGAATCGGCCGGGCGGAAATGCAGGGGGTTGCCCAGTTCTGCGGCACAATGGTGTTGCCGCTCTTGACCCAACGTCGCCGTCGCGAGCGGCAAGATCGGCAAGACCATCGCCGGTGAAATCCGCGGCCATTGCAATCCGCCAGCAAATCCCGTAACCGTCGCATTTGCGGTCAGCTGCCGGCCCAGTGAGCTAAGGATGGTCTCGAATGTGGTACCGTTCCATATCTTCATGGTGTAGTTTCCATCCCGAGACGAAGGTGTAAGTTGGATTATCGGGCTACCAAACTGTCATTGCCAATTTGGAGAACCTGCACGCTGACGAAAAGAGCTCATCAGGCCCCATCACCGTCATAGTCGGCTGTCGGGTAGTGCCGAGCGCAATTGCACCGTGATGTCGGGCATTATACACTGTTGTGTGTCAAAGACTGTGAATGGGGCTCGGTGGCATCTGAAGTGTAATATCCGAATTCCTTGGCGCGCTGTAGCTTCCGTGCACTGAAAGTGATGATATGGGAGTCCCGGATGTGGGCACGTTAGTCGCGGTAATCGATAGGTGTAGTATTCGGCTGCCACCGTCACTCGTCAATAGTCACCCGCTGCAACCCGTCACTGGAAGTCAGACCGCTGATATTTGCACCCAATAGTCCCCACGGCTCACCCTAATCTATTGGCGTTCCGTCCAATCTTGTACCGTTGTTGGAGTAAGACATCACATAAGGCGGAAGCTGTGTTCCGCCGGACACGACGCCCCCGGCGCTAACACTTGATGTTGCAGGCAGCGTGACCTTGAGCCCCGTCTCCTGCACCGAAACCAGCCGCGATGCGCCGGTGGAGGCGCCGGTCTCATAGACAAAACTGTAGGCGCGCAGCAGCTTCAGGGCCGTGCCGTCGTGGCTCTTGATCGCGATGGTCTTGAGCAGGCGCGTAGACCTTGCGGATGTCCTTGCCGGTGGCATAGGTCACCGGGTCGGGGCGGTTGGTGGTGTAGAACTTGATTTCGGCGAGGATCGGGAGCTGATGTGCCGCGGTTCTGGTAGGTGATGGTGTCGATGGTGCATTCGAGAGCTGCATCGCAGCTCCAGGTGTAATCGACATGGTTGCTGTGAAGATCGGTGATCGAAGCGAGATGCCAGCGGAAGGTCTGGGCGGCGGTGGTTCCTTCCAGCGAGGTATAGAGATATTTGGTGCCGTCACGGGCCGTAACCTCCCAGGTGTTGGCGGCCGGAGTTCTGGCGGATGCGCTGGAAGTTTTCGACGCGCGCCGTGTAGCTTGGTCTCGCCGGCAAGGGCCGGAACCATGCAGGAGGGCGTGACGGTGCTGGCGTTATGGACTTCGGCGCAGGCAATCAATTCATCGCCGTCGAGGGTGAAGGAATCGTCCGGCATGCCGGATGAGCCATAGGCGGGAACGCCGCGGCCTCCCGTTTTCTTGTCAGGGTAGACAGGGCCGGAAGGGGTTTCAGGCGGACGTGTGTCACTCCCCGACACCCGCTCGATCACCGAAAGGCCGTTGACCGACCAGCCGACTCCCACGATGCCACCGGGGCCTGAGCCGCTGCGCGAGCCCCGGGCCGAATCGTAGGAAAGCGACAATCTTGGTTCGAGGCCGCGGAAGGCTGGAATCTCGATGGGGATCTGCTGGGTGAAGCTGCCGTTCCAGGCAGTGAAAGGCGGCTGCGGGCCCTTGGAGTCGGGGGCGGGCGGCGGGCCCACTTCCTGGGCGCTGGCGGAAATCGCCAGAAATGCCGCCGCAATGAAGGTGGTTGCAACTCGCGCTAGATGCCGGATCATCGTGTCCCCCGCCCAAGGAATCATATGACCCAAGGAGAGCGTGTAGTTACGTCAAGGGCAAGAGAGCGAACTGACCTTGGATCATGTTATCCACAGGAAGTTGAGTGACGTTGCAACCGCCACACTCTCCGGCTTAACATGACCCAACCCCAAAGGAGGCATCTGCCATGAAACCGGCATTCCTGTTCTTTCTCCCGCTGCTTTGGTCAGCGCTCCCCGCCATTGCCGCGCCAATCGAGTTGACGCTTACCAACAAGTCAGGCGAACAGCTCACCGCCGTATCCGCCACGCCCAGGGATGCCCCCGGCGATCAGACCCAGAGTGTCATGGCCCAACCCATCGACACCGGCGGTTATGGAAGCGCCACCATCGAGGCCGCGGAAGGCATCTGCCTTTTCGACCTCACCTTCACTTTCGTTTCCGGCAAGACCGTCAGCCGGACCGATACCGATATCTGCCAGACCGACGGAATCATTGTCGAGTAGCATTCGGCGTCATGCGGTGACGCAGCCGGAATTCAGCACTTTCAGTCTGTCCGCGGCCGCTACCGGCCGCGCTCCGCGCCCCATGATTCATTCCGTGTACGGACGTGTGCCGGTGGCCGGAGTTTGACTCATTGCTTTCACGGCATGGCCACGAACTTGGAGCGAACCCTTTCTACCAACGCTCATAAAAAATGACTCGCGGACTTCCCCACGTCCGTCATTCCACCGGCGGGCTTGCCCGCTCGGGAAGCGAAAGAGTTTGTGAGGAAATTGAAGTCGCCGGCGGTTTGATCAAGGAGACGCGGGATGCCAGCTGGAGTTTACCCCCGGACTCGATCCGGGGGCTGGCATGACGGGGTGAGAAGAAATAATTGATTTACCTCACTTCTACCGTCACCCCAGCGAAAGCCGGTCGATCATTCGGTCACGAGCCTGGCCTTTCGGCGGCGGAGAAAGGTGTTGACGTGCGCTGTTCTGAACTGTGAAGTACTGCATGCCTTGTTCACCAAGGCACGGTGTACGGTTGCCAACTGAGATCCGCGATTGCGCGAATTAAGTCCCCAATGAACGAAGTGATGTGACCGCGAGTGAAGGCGAGGGAGGAACCCATGGCAGACGCAAATCAGGCCGACATTGTCGTTGTCGGTGGTGGCATGACCGGTCTTTACTTCACCTGGCGCATGCTCAGGTACAAGCCCGCCACCCGCATCGTCATCCTCGAAATGCTTGATCGCCCCGGGGGGCGATTGGACACCGACCTCGTCGTCATCGATGGCAAGCTGGTCAAGAACGAAGAAGGCGGAATGCGTTTCGTCGAAGGCATGACCAATCTGATGTGGCTGCTCAAGGCCCTGGGGCGCGACAAGGACATTATGAAGTTCAGCATGGGCGACGTGCACAACATCTTCTATCTCCGCGGCCGCCGCTTCACATTCGGCGAGATGACAGCCGATGCCAATCTGTGGAGTAGCATTTACAACCTGCGCGAGGGCGAGAAAGGGCGCCAGCCGAACAAAATCCTGCAAGAGGTTTTCGACACCGTTCTCACCCAAAACGGCGTCGATCCGAAGCAGTGGTATCCGCAGACTCCCGCCGACTGGCAGAAGGTGCGGCTCCAATTCACCTATCGCGGCATCCCGCTCTATCAATGGGGGTTCTGGGCATTGCTGGTCGATTACGGGCTCTCGCAGGAGTGCCTGCAGATGATCGAGGACTCCATGGGCTTCCTCGCTTTCTACGACCAGGCGGTCAACGCCGGCGTCGGCTTCCAGACCATGGGCGACTTCGACAAGTTGCCCAAATACCGGACATTGCGGGCGGGCTACGAGACGCTGTCGGACGCCCTGGCGCGCCAGATCAAGGACATGGGGGGCAGGATCCTGCTGGGACATCATGTCGACGGTTTCGATGCCGACGCCGGCAACAAGGCCCTGTTCGAAGTGCAGGGCCCACATCGCCATCGGCTTGACCACGAGCTTCGTTTGCCCGCAACTCGTGCTTGCACTGCCGTCGCGTCCGCTCGAGCTGCTTTCGCCACAGTCGCCACCGCTGCGCGACAATGCCCGCCTGATGGCCGACATCAGAAGCGTCACCACCATGCCGCTCACCAAGATCAATCTCTATTTCAACGAGCGCTGGTGGTTCAATAAATATAACGTCTCGGCCGGCGGCTCGTTCACCGACATGCCGATGGCGCAGTTCTATTGCTATGTGCCGATTGTGCCGGGCGACGAACAAGGGCCGGCGTCGATGACCATTTACTGCGACTTCGATCGCACCACCTACTGGCAGGAGTTGCAGGCCATTGGCAAGCCGTTCGCGCCAGTAGGGGGCTTGGCCCAGCCGCCCCATTCGACACCCGCCAGCATCTTCGTGGTCGAGCAGGCGATGCGCCAACTCGGCGAATTCTTCGGTGACCCGGCACTGCCGCAACCGTTGCTGTCCACTTACGTGGCTTGGGGCACGCCGCAATTCGGCGACGGCGATCATTCGTGGATCGTCGGTGCCGACGACAAGGCGATCGCCCAACGCCTGCGCAACCCGGTCCCTGGCAAACTCTACATTTGCGGCGAGGCCTATTCCGACGAGCAAGCCTGGGTCGACGGCGCGCTGCGCTCCACCGAAACCGTGCTACAGGACTGTTTTGGACTGCCGCCTTACCAAGAAGCCTGAGCTACATGGACTGCCCCGCCTGCCGAAGCGAAAATCTGGCCGATGCCAGCTTCTGCCAGAATTGCGGCCAAAAACTTGAGCTGATCTGCGCTGGCTGCCGCACGGCGAATGCGGCGGCCAGCAAGTTCTGCCGCAAGTGTGGTCAGCGATTGGTGGCTCGGCCGGCGGCGCCGGGTGAACCAGCACTAGCGCCCATGGCCGCCTCAGCGGAACCTTATGTCCCGCCCCATTTGGCCGAGCGCTTCCGCCTCGGCCATGCCGTGCACCTGGCGCGCCATGTCGGCGAGCGCAAGGTCATCAGCGCCTTGTTCGCCGATATCAAGGGTTCGATGTCGCTGCTCGACGGCATGGATCCCGACGCCGCCGGGCAGGTGATCGATCCGGCGGTGCGCTTGATGATGAATGCCGTCTACCGGTATGAGGGCTATGTCGCCCATGCGCTGGGCGACGGCATCGTCGCGTTGTTCGGCGCTCCGATCGCCAGCGAGGATCATGCCCGTCAGGCGGTTTACGCGGCCCTCACCATGCAGGAGCAGATAAAGGCCTACGGCGAGCGGCTGCTGCGCGAACAAGGCTTGCCCGCATTGCAGATCAGGGTTGGCATCAACACCGGCGAAGTCGTGGTGCGCTCGATCCCGACCGATGACCATCGCGCCGACTACGCCCCGATCGGGCACTCGGTGGGCCTCGCCGCCCGTATCGAGAACGTCGCCATTCCAGGCTCCGTCGTCGTCAGCGAGACCACCCACCGTCTGACCGAAGGCTACTTCGAGTTCCGCGATCTCGGCGCCGTGCCCATGAAGGGTGTCAGCGCCAACATCAACCTCTACGAGGTCACCGGCATCGGTCCCTTACACACCCGCCTCGAAGTCTCCGCCAGCCACGGCTTGTCGCGCTTCGTCGGCCGCAAGAACGAGATCGGACGCATGCAGGCGATGCTCGAGCTTGTCAGGGCCGGCCACGGGCAGATCGTCGGCATTATCGGCGAAGCCGGCGCCGGCAAGTCGCGCCTGTGCCACGAATTCAAGCTGCTTGCCAAGAGCGACTGCCTGATCCTCGAGTGCCGGGCGGATGCCTATGGCAAGGCGTTTCCGTTTCTGCCGTTGATCGAGATGCTGAAGACCTACTTCCAGATTTCCGCCGCCGACGGCGACCGGCAAAAACAGGAGAAGGTGACGGCACGGGTGCTGGCGCTCGACCGCGGCCTCGATGACGGGGTCCCCTTCCTGCTGTCTCTGCTGGGTGTCACCGATCCTGCGATGCCGATCAGCCACATGGATCCGGGCATCCGGCGCCGCCGCACTTTCGATGCGATCCAGCGGCTGGTGCTGCGCGAAGCGCTCGACCGGCCGGTCGTCATGGCGATGGAAGACCTGCATTGGCTCGACGGCGAAAGCCAGAGTTTCCTGACCGCCTTCGGCCGCGCCGTTGAAGGAGCCTGCGTGCTGCTGCTCGCCAACTATCGTCCCGAGTATCAACCGCAGTGGGATGGCGCCACGTCGCACAGCCAGTTGCGCTTGAACGCCTTGGGCCGCGGCGACTCCGAGTCTTTGCTGAACGCCTTGCTCGCCGCCGACCCCACCCTGGACCGGCTGAAGCAGCTCATCATCGACAAGACCCAGGGCAATCCGTTCTTCATGGAAGAGTACGTCCAGACGCTGTTCGACCAGGGCATCGTGGCGCGCGGCGGAGGGATCGTGCTGGCGCAAAATTTGGCGGCGATCGAGATGCCGGCGACGGTGCAGGGCATGCTGGCGGCGCGCATCGACCGGCTGCAGCCCGAACACAAGGAGTTCCTCCAGATGCTCTCGGTGCTCGGCATGGTGTCGCCCTTGCGCCTGATCGAGCGCTTGGCGCCGCTGACGGAGCCGCAGCTGCAAGAGACGCTGGTTCGCCTGCAAGCGGCCGAATTCATCTATGAGCGTCCGGCCTTTCCCGACGTCGAATATATGTTCAAGCACGCCTTGACGCGGGAGGTGGCCTACGGCCAGCTACTGGCCGACGCCAAGCGCGGCCTGCACGCGCGCGCCGCGCAAGCGACGGAGGCTCACTTCAGCGATCGCCTCGACGATCACTGCGGCGAACTGGCCCACCACTATGCCTGCAGCAACAACGCGCCGAAGGCGGTCGACTACCTGCAGCGCGCCGGGGCGCAGGCGATGCGGCGCTCGGCCTACGTCGCCGCAATCGATCATCTGACCTTGGCGTTGTCCATGCTGCCCGGGCTCGAAGACGCGGAGACCCGCGATGGGCGCGAGTTGCAGCTGCAAGCAATGCTCGGCTCCGCCTTTATGGCGACGCGCGGCTTCGCGGTGCCGGAGGCTGCCCAAGCCTATGAGCGGGCCCGCGAGCTATGCCGTGACACAACCGACAGTGCCGATCTTGTTCGCGTTCTTTCCGGCTTGGGCATTCTGTACATCAATCGGGGTGACCTGCGATCGGCCCGCGACATTGGCGATGAGCTGCTGCGCCTGGCCGAACGCAACCAGGAACCCATGCTCTTCGTCAGCGGCCACGAATTGCTCGGTCTTGCGTTGCTGCGGGCCGGCGATCTCATTGCTTGCAGATCGCATATGGATCTGGCGCTTCAGCGCTACGACGCCTCGCGCGATGGCGCGCTGCGCGACATCCTGGGCCGCGATCCGGCCGTCTCCTGTTTAGGCTTCGGAGCACTGGCATTGTGGCTGCTCGGTTATCACGATCAGGCCGCCGCCGGGGCGGCGCAGGCGTTGCGCACGGCGCATGGCGCTACGCCGCAGCACCCCTTCAGCCTCGCCTATGCGATGCTGTCCTCGGCGTGGCTGCATCAATTTCGCGGCGAAGCGCCGCTCGCCTTGCAGGAGGCCGAAGCGGCAATGGCGTTCGCCACCGAGCAGGGATTTCCGGCCTGGCTGGTGCACGGCCTGGTCGTGCGGGGATGGGCCGAGGCCGAGCTTGGCAAGATTGAAAGCGGCCTCGCGCACATCGAGCAGGCGCTGCGGGCATACAAGGCGACCGGCGCCAAGGTCTGGCAGCCGCTGTTCCTGCTGGTGCAGGCGCAAGCGCTGGCGCTGGCCGGCAAGACCGTCGAGGCCCTGCAAGCGGTCACCACGGCGCTCCGCCTCGCAAGCGATATGGGAACCTATTGGTGGGAGGCCGAACTGTTTCGCGTCAGGGGCGAACTGCTGCTGGCCCTCGAAGGGAAAAACGCAGATGAAGCGCGGGTCTGCTTCGAACGCGCCCGCGACATCGCCAGAACCCAAAGCGCCAAGCCGCTGGAACTGCGGGCCTGTGCCAGTCTGGCCCGGCTGGCGCGTCAGAGCGGCAAGAATTGAGCTGAGCGCCGGAACACTTACCGATACTCATCGCTTACCTCGCGCGCCGAATGGAAGGCGACGATGCCCCAGTTCCGGGCTCCGGGTGCCACGGTTCTGTGCCAGGCGCCACGCGGCACGACATGCCAGCGATCTTCCAATCCAGCTGAATTGCCCTGCCCATAGCGATCCACCCGCCAGCCGTCCATCGTCTCGACATGGGTTTCCACCGGGCCGTCGAGGACCAACAGGTACTGCATGCTGTTGGCATGCCGCTCGATCCGTTGGCTGTCCGCATCCCGGGTCACGACGACCCGCATGCTGCCGACCGCATAAATTTCCGCCCACCCAAGCAGCAACGGGTCGAGTGCAACCCAGGCCGTGGCAAGCTCCGGATTGCGCTGTAATTTTTGCTCCGCCTCGTGCCGGGCTTGGTTGAGCGCGAGCATGACATCGGGGCGCGCCGCGAACCGGTTCAACGCTTCGATGACGGGCAGCGTTTCGGGCGTGATGCTCTGATTGTCTGTCGTCGGTTCCATGGTCGACTCGCTGCTACGGTGGATGAAAGTCCCCGGCGGACAGTATCAGCCCGGCTTGCGCCGGTCGAGCAGTGCGGCAATCCCGGAGAATCAGGGTGGGTGCGTAGCGGATGCGGCTTGGACCGCCCGAAGTTCTAAGCCTAACGATCTGTACCCATTGGATGACTCGACGCATACTGCCGGATGCCAGCGGGCAATGGTATCATACCAACGGCCGGAATTCTTGACCTGCCTTTTCCCCAATCCATCATGCCAGCGAAAGAGGCCCATCTTTCTGCTGCTGAAAACATTGGCGACTTGCACCATTGAGCCATGGGTCCGGCTTTCGCCGGAATGACGGAAGTGGGGAAGTTTGCGAGGTATTTCTTATTACCGTTGGTAATATCTTTCTCCGGCCTCCCTAACCGGCTCTACTGATTCGCCGTTCCAACTCTCTCTTGAGCTGGTCCTTGGCCGGCCTGGCGGCTTCCAGCATCTCTTTCAGCTTGAAGAAATCGCCGCCGCGGATTGTTGCGAGATCGGGCTCGATATAGATGTCGGGCGGGTTGGCGGCGCGGCGCAGTTCCGCCACCTGATGAAACATGATGAGCAGCGAGCCGATGGCGAGCTCCATGTTGCTGTGATGGGTGCGTGCCGGCGGCTGCGGCCTCCCCGTCACATCGATGGCCACCACGATGTCGCAGTGCTTGCGCACGTGATCGAACGGCACTGGATTGGTAACGCCGCCATCCACATAGATGCGCCCGTCGACCACCGGTCCGGCGATGACGCCGGGAATGGCAATCGAAGCGGCAACCGCCATTGCAAGATTGCCCGAGGTGATCACCCGTTCCTCGCGGGCGTCGTAGTCGGTAGTGACGACCTTGAACGGAATGGCCAGGTCTTCGATGTTTGCCGGGAGATGATCGGGCAGCGCCAGTTCAGCCAGCTTCTGGCCCTTGATGTGCAGTGAACCGATGCCCTTGAGCGCCAGAATATCGCGGAGCCTGGTGCCCTTGGCCCCGAAGACATAGCGCATGGCGGTGAGGCGGTTGCTCAGCAACATTTCCGCCCGCTCGCGGATTTCAGCGGCACTCATGCCGCCCGCATAGCCCGCACCCATCAAGGCGCCGATGCTGCATCCGGCGATCATGACCGGCTTGATCCCCAGCTCGTCGAAAACTTCCAGCATGGGAATATGGGCAAGCCCCCGGGCGCTGCCGCCACCCAATGCGAGACCGATGCGGGGTTCGCTCATGCGCCGGCCTTGCGGGCAAAGCTCCACGCCGTCTCCGCCAGTGGCGCCACTTGTCGCGCCATCTGGCCTGCATCGGCGTTGGCGGCCGTGCCCTCGCGCACCCGGCCGAGGATGCCCTGCAGAATGGCGGCCAGCCGGAAGAAATTATAGGCCATGTAGGTGTTGAAATCGGCAATCGAATCCCGCCCCGTGCGCTGGCAGTAGCTGGCGATATAATCGTCAAGCCGCGGTATGCCGGGGCCGTTCTCATGGCCCTTCAGGGAGCCAACGCCCGCGCCATCCTCGGAAACCGGCATGAACCACTGCATCAAATGATAGGTGAAGTCGGCCAGGGGATCGCCGATGGTGGCAAGTTCCCAGTCAAGCACCGCAATGATGCGCGGCTCCCGCGGGTGAATGATGCAATTGTCCAGGCGGAAATCGCCATGCACGATCGCGCCACCCGTATCCCGCGGACAAGCCGAAGGCAGCCACTGCATCAGCCGGTCCATGGCTTCGATCCTCTCTGTCTCGGAAGCGCGATACTGTTCGCTCCACCGCCTGATCTGGCGCGCCACATAGCCCTCTGGCCGGCCGAACCCGGAAAGCCCGGCTCCGGCATAATCGATGGTATGGAGCCGGGCGATGGCCGCGTTCATTTGATCGAACAGCGCCGCCCTCTCGTCCGCCGCAAGCCCGGGCGCGTGCGGGGTCCAGAAAATCCGGCCCTCGACGAACTCCATCACGTAGAACGCCGATCCGATGACGCTGTCATCCGTACACAGATGAAAGGGCCGCGCCACCGGAAACCCGGCCCCATGCAGCGCCCCGGTAATCCGGCACTCGCGCTCGATGGCATGGGCCGACGGCAGCAGCTTGCCGAAGGGCTTGCGCCGCAGCACATAGTCCCCTGCCGGCGTCGACAGCCTATAGGTCGGATTGGACTGGCCGCCCCGGAAGCGGGCTATGGTCAGCGGCCCGGTGAAACCTTCGAGTTGCGTAGCGAGATAGCGCTTCAGCGCCAGCGGTGGAAGATCCGCCGCCGTGGTGCCCGAAAACGCGTCCTGCCGGTCAATGCGCATGGCGCGCGAGGAAGGGCACGAGATGGGCAAGTGTTGCGTCCGGATTTTCCTCGGCGACAAAGTGGCCGCTGTCGATGCCGTGGCCCTCGACCTGGTCGCACCACTGCCGCCAGGTCTCCAGTGGGCTGCCGGTTTCGCTCGGAATGCCCGCCGTTCCCCATAGGGCAAGGGTTGGGCAGGCGATCTTGCGCCCCGCCGTCCGGTCGGCTTCGTCGGCCTTGAGATCGCAGGTGGCGCCAGCGCGGTAGTCGTTGCAAGTCGCATGGATGTGCTCCGGAATGGCATAGTGCAACCGGTATTCGGCCAGAGCCCGGCCGTCAAAGGCCGAAAGGTCCTTGGCCCTGGTCCAGCTCGCCAGCGTGTAATCGAGATAGGCGATGGGCGCCCGCTCGATCAGCATTTCCGGCAGCGGGTTGGGCTGCGCCAGGAACAGCCAGTGATAGGTTTTCATCGCCAGCTTGACGGTGAAGCCGTGCCACATCGCATGAGTGGGCACGATATCGAGCACCGTGAGGCAGCAAACGGCTTCGGGGTGATCCAACGCCATGCGGTAGCCAACCCTGGCGCCCCGATCATGCCCCACCACGGCAAACCGCCGGTGCCCCAACCCGCCCATCAGCTGGGCGAGATCATCGGCCATCGCCCGCTTTGAATAGGCAAGATTTTGCGCGTCGTTCTCCGGGCAGGCCGAAAACCCGTAGCCACGCAAATCGGGCATGATACAGGTGAATCGCTCCATCAGTTGCGGTGCCACCCGGTGCCACATCGCATGGGTCTGGGGAAAGCCGTGGATTAGCAACAGCGGCGGACCTGCGCCGCCAACACGGGCGAAAATCTCGACGCCGTCCAGATCGGCACGATGCTCGTGCGTGCCGGGGAACAGGTTGTTCATGGCGGGCTCCTCTGCCAGCGGCTCAGTGTCTCACGGCGCCGGTTTGATCTCAACCTTGGTGTTGGCGTTCGCCACTCCTCGATAGTCCGGTTTTCCGCTATGATTCGGATCGGGCGGGAATCACCTGTCTCGATAAGAGGAAAACCCGATGAAACTCAGTGCACCGACAACCCTGTTCTTCGTCATATCCCTGGTCGTCGCCATTCTCGGCGTGCTCGCGGCACTGGGCACGCTATCTGTGATTCCGATCGCCTCGGTCTGGATCGTGGCCATCGGCTATGCCATCCTGGCCGTTGGCTGCCTATACAAGGGCGCTTGAACCGCCATTACTTCATCGCCCGCCAGCCGATATCCTGGCGGCAGAAACCCTCCGGCCAGTCGATCCGGTCGACCGCCGCATAGGCGCGGGTCCGCGCTTCCCGCACGGTCTTGCCAAGAGCGGTCACATTCAGCACCCGCCCGCCAGCGGCCACCAGCTTGCCATCCTTCATGGCCGTTCCGGCATGGAAGATCTCGACGCCTTCCTCGGCGGCCGCGGCCTCCAGCCCCCTGATCCCGGTGCCCTTGACCGGCTCGCCGGGATAGCCCCTGGCGCACATCACAACCGTGAGTGCGACCTCGTCGAACCAGCGCACCGACATCGTGCCGAGAGTGCCGTCCACGCAAGCCAAGAGCAGCGGCACCAGATCGTCCTTCAGCCGCATCATCAGAACCTGGCATTCGGGATCGCCGAAGCGGGCATTGTATTCGATGAGCTTGGGCCCTTCCGTGGTGAGGATGAGCCCGGCGTAAAGCACGCCCACATAAGGGTGCCCCATATCGCTCAGTGCACGGATCGTTGGTTTGACGATCCGTTCCAGCGCCTCGGCGCACAGCATCTCCGTCATGCAGGGAGCCGGCGAATAGGCCCCCATGCCGCCGGTGTTGGGTCCCGTATCGCCGTCGCCCACCCGCTTGTGGTCCTGCGCCGTGGCAAGCGGCAGGGCGTGAACGCCGTCGGTCAGCACGAAGAAGCTCGCTTCCTCGCCTTCCAGAAATTCCTCGATGACGCATTCAGCCCCGCCGAATTTGCCGGAGAAAATATCTTCAACCGCACTCCGCGCCTCATCCAGGGTCATGGCGACAGTCACGCCCTTGCCGGCCGCCAGCCCGTCGGCCTTGACGACAATGGGCGCGCCATGACCGCCGAGATAGGCCAACGCCGCCTGCTTTTCCTTGAAACGCCCGTATGCAGCGGTTGGAATGTTGTATTTGGCGCAGATGTCCTTGGTGAAGCCCTTGGAGCCTTCCAGCTGGGCCGCGAACCGCGATGGCCCGAACACCTTGATGCCCGCCGCCTTGAGATCGTCGGTAAGTCCCGCCACCAGCGGCGCCTCCGGCCCTACGACGACCAAACCGATCGTCTCCGCTTTGCAGAACGCCGATAACCGCCGCGTGATCGCTGACCTTGAGATCGATGACATGCGCCACTTGCTCGATCCCCGGATTGCCCGGCGCGCAATAAAGCCTGTCGCACAGCGAACTGGCCCCAATAGCCCAAGCCAGCGCATGCTCGCGCCCGCCGGAGCCGATGAGAAGAATGTTCATGCTGTCAATTCACCTTTGCCATCACGCGTTCACCCGGTGAATACGCTGCGGCATTTCAAATCCCTTGAACATCTGCTCGCCAAGTGGCGCTGTGCGATCTGGAACCAGCTGGTGAAACTCTTCCGAGCAAACCGTCTCAGCCCCCAACTCGTCGGCAACCGACATCAGCCGCGCTGCCAGATTGATTGCTGGACCGATGGCGGTGAAGTCGAGCCGGGATTTGCTGCCAATATTACCATAATGAATATCGCCGAGATGCAACGAAGCCCGGAATTGAATGTCTGCGCGGCCGGCTTTGGCGAGCGCCATACGAGTTTCCTCCAGCGCCGTGATGGCGCCGTTGGCCGCGGCCAGCTGCGCCGAGAGGTCGTCGGGCGTCGGAAAGATTGCCAGAAGTCCATCGCCCATGAATTTGAGAACCTCGCCGCTGTTCGCGACGATGGCATTCTCCGCCACATCGTAAAATACATTCAGCGTCTCCATAACCTCCGACGCGGGCCGCGAATTGGACAGCGCCGTGAAATTTCTCAGATCGGTGAACAGCACGATCGAGGGGATGACTTCGGCGTCGCCCCGCAGGATGTTGCCCTGAAGAACGCGCCGTCCGGCACCCCGGCCGACATAGGTCGATAAGACCTGGACTGTTCCTTCATGCAGGACAAACGCTTCTATGACCCGGGCTAGTGGCGCCTGAATTTGGCGCAAGGTGTATTGCTCTTCCGCGCTGAAGCCACCTTCTGTCTTGGTTCCATAGCTTGCAACGCTGGCTGCAAGCGAATAGTGGGAATGAAGCGGCGTATAGACAAACTGCTTGTAACCCCGTTCCGCGGATTGAATGGCGACAGACCAGCTGTCAAAAGCCGGCGCGGTGCCGATTGTATGCACGACAAGGCGCCCTGAACTCATGCAGGTCTCGGCCGGGCTGCCGATCCACAACTCCTTGCTCTGCATAAAGTCGGTGGAATAGACGATGTGACGGGCCCCTTTGGTTTTGGTCCAGTAGTAATATTGTCCGGGCATTTCCGGATGAATCATGACTTGGTACAGCGCAAAATGATCGATATGCAGGCCCGACGCAACGAGCCGCCTGCCGATCTCTCCGACAAGATCGGAAAAGCTTTGCTTGGGTGGGGCGCCGGCGATCAGCCAGTTTGTCAGGGCGGTGATTTTGTTGGAATCAATCATCGGAATGCTACATTACCAAGAAATTGGATAGCTTGCCTTCCACCATCTTCTTGCATTTGATCAGCAGGAATCAAAGGGAAACCGGCGCAGTCGGCCATCGACTACGATCCCCAAACCGGAGAAATCCGCGACACCGCCAAAGCGAATATCGCCGAATATTCGGTGAGCGAGATTTCCCATGCCCTCAAGCGCACCCTGGAGGATACCTTCGGCCATGTCCGGGTGCGCGGCGAAATTTCGGGCTTCCGCGGCCCCCATTCCTCCGGCCACTGCTATTTCTCGATCAAGGACGAGGGCGCCAAGCTCGACGCGGTGATCTGGCGCGGCACTTTCTCGCGTTTGCGCTCCAAACTGCAGGAAGGCCTCGAGGTCGTCGCCACCGGCAAGATCACCTCCTATCCCGGCAAGTCGGCCTATCAGATCATCATCGAGAATGTGGAGCCCGCCGGTGTGGGCGCCCTCATGGCGCTGCTCGAGGAGCGCAAGAAGAAGCTTGCCGCCGAGGGCCTGTTCGACGCCGCCCGCAAGAAGCCCATTCCTTTCCTGCCCGGGCTGATCGGCGTCGTCACCTCGCCCACCGGCGCCGTCATCCGCGATATTCTGCACCGCCTGAACGACCGCTTTCCCCGCCATGTCATCGTCTGGCCGGTGAGGGTCCAGGGCGAAACCAGTGCCGCCGAAGTGGCCGCCGCCATCGAGGGCCTCAACCGCATGAGCCCGCGGCCCGATCTCATCATCGTGGCAAGGGGCGGCGGTTCGCTTGAGGATCTGTGGAGCTTCAACGAGGAAATCGTGGTGCGCGCCGCCGCCGCCAGCGCCATTCCGTTGATCTCCGCCGTGGGCCACGAAACCGATTCCACCCTCATCGATTTCGCCTCCGATTGGCGCGCGCCCACGCCCACGGCGGCGGCCGAGCGCGCCGTCCCCGTGCGCGCCGAGCTCCTGGCCCAGGTCGCAGCCCTTGCCGCGCGCCACGGGCGCGGCCTCAGCCGCGGCATGCAGGAACGTGTAACAAGATTGCGCGCGGCGGCCCGCGCACTTCCCCGCCCCGATGAGATTCTGGCCCTTGCCCGCCAGCGTTTTGATTCCGCCGCCAACCGGCTGGGGCAGGGGCTTCGCGCCAACACCCAAAGCCACCGCCGAAGGCTGGCGGAAACAGCCCCGCGCCTGTCGCTCCGGCCTTTAAGTGTTGCCATAGCAAATGACCGCAAGACTTTGACAACACTGCAGGAACGCTCCACCCGCGCGGTGCGCCGCACGCTCGAGATCAGGGTGCAACGATTGACCGGCGCCACAAAGCTGATGGCGTCGCTGTCTTACAAATCTGTCTTGCAGCGCGGCTTTGCCCTGGTTCGCGATGGCGCAGGCCGCCCCATCCATTCCGCCGCCGCCATAAAGCCCGCCCAACAGCTCACGGTCGAATTCTCCGACGGCGGCGTGAAGGTCCGCGAAGACAGCGGCAGCAAGCAGGGCTCGCTGTTCTGACAACAATTACGCTCTTCTCCTTCCCCGCGGCTGCGCCGTGAGGAAGGATAATACTAACGGCCGTTGAATGTGACTCTTCCATACCGGCAAACATGCCCATCAATGCCCTTTCCCCGCGAGGGGGGAAGGGCAATAAATGCTCAACTCGCATATTGCCGTCGGTATAAGTTAGCGCTGCCGGCATCATTTCATGGAATACGAACTTGCCGCATTACCTCACCGGAAGCGACCGCCCACTCCCCCTTGCGCATCAGCGGCTCGACTGAACCATCCGCCAGCACGCCATCGACATCGAGTTCGCCGGAGCCGATCATCCAGTCGACGTGGATCAGGCTGGTGTTGACGCCGAGTGCTGCCTTCTGTTCGGGCGAAAGCGTTTGGCCATCGCGGATGTTGTCGGAATAGGCCTGGCCCACGGCGATGTGGCTCGCCGCATTCTCGTCGAACAGGGTTTCATTGAACACCGTGCCCGAGGCGGAAATCGGCGAGGAATGCGGAACCAGCGCCACTTCGCCGAGGCGGGCGGCGCCGTCATCGGTGGCGATCATCTTGGCGAAGGTCTCGGCCCCCTTGCCGGCACTCAACTCGACGATGCGGCCCTTCTCGAAGCGCACCTTGATGCCGTCGATGAACGTGCCCTGATAGGATAGCGGCTTCGAAGCCCGCACCACGCCGTCAACGCGCTCGCGGTGCGGCATGGTGTAGACTTCCTCCGATGGGATGTTGGGATTGCAGACGACCCCGTTCTTGGCCCGCGAGGCGCCGCCCTTCCACACATGGCCCTCGACCAGACCGATGGTGAGATCGGTGCCGGGTCCGCGATATTTGAGCGCCGTATAGGCCCGCTGGTTGAGGAACTCGGTGCGCTTCTGGAGTGCCTTTGAATGCTCCACCCACGCCTTGACCGGATCGGCAAGATCGGCCCTGGTGCATTTGAAGATGGCGCGCCACAGGCGGTCGAGCGCCTCCGCCTCGGCAATATCCGGGAAAACCGATTTGGCCCAGGCCGGCGTTGCGCAGGCAATCACGCACCAGTTGATGGTCATGCTGGCGATGAGTTCAAGCGCCGGCCGGTAGGCCTTGGAGCGCGCCCGGTTGACGCGGGATACTTTTTCCGCATCCTGCCCGGCCAGCAATGCCGGGTCTTCGCCGATGATGGCAAGCCGCGCCGCACCGCCCTTGAAGGCCGCCGCCATGCCGTCGAACAGCCAGTCCGGTGCTGCGTCGAAACTGCCGTCGGCGCCATGGGCGAACCGCGCCAGGGTGTTCTGTTCGTCATTGTAAAGCGTGGTGACCAGCGTGGCGCCGGCCTTGTAGGCATGGACCGTGATGCGCCGCACCAGCGCCACCGCCTCGATCGGCGCGCTGATCAGCACCTGTTGGCCGGGGGTGACATTGAGGCCCGAACGGACGGTGAGTTCGGCGTAGCGGTCAAGCAATTGATCATGTGTCATGTGGGCGTCTATAGCCGAACTGACGGGAACCCTTCAAATTCAGCGCTCAAGGCGCGCTATCTAGGCGTCATGAACTTTCTCGATCAGCTTCATCCCGCCTCCCGCGAGGCCAGGCTGCGCTATCTCGACGCCGATTTCCAGGTGGTGCAGCAAGGCGAGTTCGTGCGCTGTGCGGTAACCGGCGATCCCATCCGCCTCGACAATCTGCGCTACTGGAATGTCGAGCGCCAGGTTGCCTTCGCGTCCGCCGAGGCCGCCTTCTCCGAGCTGCTCAAACGCTTCAAATAAAGCGGCTCATGAAATCGATGATTTGGTCCTGAAACAGGATCAGCGCATTGGCCGCGATCAACAGGCCCTGCACCCGCGATGCCGTCTCGCGCCGCATGGAGTGAACGCCCCTTGCCCGGCGGACCAGGAACAGGATGAAGAACAGCGTATTGAGCGCCATGATGCGGAACATCAAGGGCGGATCGCCGGCCGCCAGCGTATTGTAAAGCTGGTTCCAGTGAGTCCTGGCAATCAGGTCTATCATGGTGAATCGGGTCTTCGCGCTGCCCTGGCTGTGTCCGCGCCGATTGTCCCTTACAGCGGTTAACTTTCAGTTGAAAGTTGTGCCTGGACTGGAACCATCGACAAGGTCCGTGTATAAGCCGCCGCCCCATGCTAATGTGATTAACGGTTGAGAACGCGTGAGGCGTTTGGAGTATGAAGATGTTAACCAATTGGACGCCTGACAGCTGGCGCGGTTTCCCCATTGTCCAGGTGCCGGAATATGACGACAAGGCAAAACTTGCAAACGTTGAAAAGCAACTCTCGGGTTACCCGCCGCTGGTCTTTGCCGGTGAAGCCCGCAAGCTGAAGCGCAAGCTGGCGCGCGTCTCGGAAGGCAAGGGCTTCCTGCTCCAGGGCGGCGATTGCGCCGAAAGCTTTGCCGAGCATTCCGCCGACAATATTCGCGATTTCTTCCGCGTCTTCCTGCAAATGGCGGTGGTGCTCACCTTTGCCGGCGGCCAGCCGGTGGTCAAGGTCGGGCGCATCGCCGGCCAGTTCGCCAAGCCGCGCTCGTCGCCCACCGAAACCGTGGGTGGCGTCACCTATCCGATCTACCGCGGCGATATCGTCAACGATCCAGAGCCTACCGTCGAGGGCCGCAAGCCCGATCCGGAGCGCCAGATCATGGCCTACCGGCAGTCGGCTGCAACCCTCAACCTGCTGCGCGCCTTCGCCCAGGGCGGCTATGCCAATCTTGAGCATGTCCATAAATGGACCCTCGGCTACCTCAAGGATTCCCCCGCCTTCGAGCGCTATCAGGAACTGTCCGACCGCATTACCGAGGCTTTGGGCTTCATGCGCGCCTGCGGCGTCAATGCCGATACCGCGCCGCAGCTCCGCCAGACCGATTTCTTCACCAGTCACGAGGCCCTGCTTCTTGGCTTCGAGCAGGCGCTCACCCGCGTCGATTCAACCAGCGGCGATTGGTATGCAACCTCCGGCCACATGCTGTGGATCGGCGACCGCACCCGCCAGCTCGATCACGCCCATGTCGAGTTTTGCCGCGGCGTTCGCAACCCCATCGGCTTGAAATGCGGTCCGACCCTCAAGGCCGATGAGTTGATCCGCCTGATCGACAAGCTGAACCCCGCGAACGATGCCGGGCCGCCTGACGCTCATCGCCCGCTTCGGCGCCGACAAGGTTGAAAAGCATCTGCCCGAACTGATCCGCACCGTGAAGCGCGAGGGCCGCGCCGTCGTGTGGTCCTGCGATCCCATGCATGGCAACACCATCATTGCCACCAGCGGCTACAAGACACGGCCCTTCGATGCCATTCTCAGCGAAGTCCGCCGCTTCATGGGCGTGCACCAGGCGGAGGGAACCCACGCCGGCGGCATTCACGTCGAGATGACCGGCAAGGACGTCACCGAATGCACCGGCGGCGTCAGGGCGCTCCGCGACGCGGACCTCAACGACCGCTACCACACCTTCTGCGACCCCCGCCTCAACGCCGCCCAGGCGCTTGAACTGTCGTTCCTGGTGGCCGAGGAAATCAAGAAGGAAATGGCCTCGCGCCCCAGGGTTGACGACGAGGACGCGGCCGAGGCGGCGGAATAGCAAATCATGATCGATCTCTATTATTGGGCCACGCCCAATGGCCACAAGATCACCATCTTCCTCGAAGAGTCGGGTCTGCCCTACAAGATCATCCCCATCGATATCGGCAAGGGCGATCAGTTCAAGCCCGAGTTCCTGAAGATATCGCCCAACAACCGCATCCCCGCCATTGTCGACAATGATCCCGCTGGCGGCGGCGCTCCTATCTCACTGTTCGAGTCCGGCGCCATTCTGCTCTATCTCGCCGAGAAGACCGGCAAATTCATTCCCGCCGATCCGCGCGGCAGGGCGGAAGTGCTGCAGTGGCTGTTCTGGCAGATGGCGGGCCTCGGCCCCATGGCCGGCCAGAACGGCCATTTCAATATCTATGCGCCCGAGAAAATTCCCTATGCCATGGACCGCTATACCCAAGAAACCAACCGCCTCTACGGCGTCCTCAACAAGCGCCTCGCCGATCGCCCCTTTGCCGCCGGCGCGTACTCGATCGCCGACATGGCGAGCTACCCGTGGATCGTCCCCCACGAACGCCACAAGCAGACCATCGCCGATTTCCCCAACTTGAAGCGCTGGTTCGAAGCGATCAAGGCAAGACCCGCCGTAATCCGCGCCTACGCCCACGCGCCAGTCTCCTACGCCCGAGAAATGACCGACGAAGAGCGCAAGGTGCTGTTCGGGCAGACGGCGAAGGTTGTGGCCTGACGGCCCGTGGCTGTTTGCGATCTTCCCACCTACTCAAATCCGTCATGCCGGCGAAAGAGATTGTGAAGAAATTGAAGTCGCCGCCGATTTGATCAAAGAGAAGCGGGATGCCAGCTTTCGCTGGCAGGACGGATTGAAGGGATATCGTTGATTTGTCTCCCCTTTTCCGTCATCCCAGCGAAAGCTGGGAACCCGCTTTTTCCTGCAAGCTCGCAGTTGCCGATCACCGGCCGATATCTTCACAGCCTCGAAAGCCGGAATGACGTTCTGGGGGATGAGGCAGGTCAAGATTTCCGGCCGCTAGTATGAAACGTCTTGCTGCGGCTCAATGCAAGTATGTACTGGGACGTGGACTCGCAAACGCCGGCCAGACACCCATTGACGTCAGCCTGCTGTAGGCAAGGCACTGCGCCGGGATATTGGTCCGCCATTCAAAACACAACCGGCACAATTGGGGGACTTGCTCATTCGCGCCATGACCCGAAGCCGCCATCCGGCCGGCCTCCGTCATGGCGTTGGCTATTGGTCGCTAAGGCGAGTAGAAGTTTTCATTAATCACATTCAGAGGACGGGCATGGGCGAGGAGCAGGTCGAGCGCCGGTTGGCGGCCATATTGGCGGCTGACGTTGTCGGCTACAGCCGGCTCATGGAGGCCAATGAAGAGCGCACCATGGGCGCGCTGAAGCAGCACCGCCGCGAGTTCTTCGATCCCACCATGGCCAAGCATGGCGGCCGCATCTTCAAGGTGATGGGCGACGGGTTTCTGGTGGAATTCGGCTCGGTTCTGAATGCCGCGCGCTGTGCCGTGGAAATCCAGCGTGGCATGCCGGAGCGCAATGTGGGCGTGCCCGAGGACCGCCATATCAAGTTCCGCATCGGCATCAACGTGGGCGATCTGATCGTCGATGGCGATGACTTCTATGGTGATGGCGTCAACATGGCGGCGCGGCTTGAGGCGCTGGCCGCCGCTGGTGGGATTTCCTGTTCCGCAGCGGTGCGCGACCAGATCGGCAACAAGCTCGAAATGGAGTTTCTCGATCAGGGCGAGAAGACGGTGAAGAACATCGCCCAGCCGGTGCACGTCTATTTTATCAACATGGCGGAGATCATCTCACGCGGTGTCCCCCAGGCCGGGGCTGCCGCGCAGCCCTCGGCGCGGACCGACAAGCCGTCAGTGGCGGTGCTGCCCTTTGCGAATATGAGCAACGACCCCGAGCAGGAGTTCTTCAGCGACGGTATCACCGAGGACATCATCACTGACCTGTCGAAGGTCTCTGGCCTGTTTGTTCTCAACCGCAATACCGTGTTCACCTACAAGGGCAAAGCCTTGAACCTGGAGCAAGTCGCCAAGCAATTGGGGGTTTCCTATGTTGTCGAAGGCAGCGTTCGCAAGTCCGGGAACCGGGTGAGGATCAACGCCCAATTGATCGAAGGGGCGGCTGGCGGTCACTTGTGGGCCGACCGCTACGACCGCGACCTCTCTGACATTTTCGCGGTTCAAGACGAGATCACCAAGACTATCGTCGAGCAGCTCAAGGTGAAGCTCCTGCCGGAGGAGAAAAAAGCCATCGAGCAGGCCCCGACCAACAATGTCGAAGCCTACACGCATTATCTGAGGGGTCTCCAATTCTTCCACACGGGGACCAAATCGTCGCTGACATTGGGCCAGCTCATGTTTGCCAGGGCGGTAGAGTTGGATCCTCGATTTGCGCGGGCCCATGCCGGTATGGCGCTTTGTGATTCGCGGCTCAAATCCAATTTCGGTGTTGATTTTTCAATCGACGATGTTCTGGCCACCGCTGGCAAGGCACTGGCAATTGATCCCAATTTGGCGGAAGCCCATGCGGCCCGCGGCACGGCCTTGATGGCCAGTGACCGTCGCACCGAAGCAGCAACGGCTTTCGAGCAGGCGCTGGCGCTTAATCCCAATTGTTACGAAGCACATCAGTATTTTGCCGAGCTTTTAGTCATCGAGAGTGATTTCGCGCGAGCCGCAGAGCATTACCTTCGCGCGCTCGAAATCCAGCCCGACGACTACAAATCACCGCTGATGCTCCCAATGATCTTTCGGTCTCTCGGGCGCTCCGAGGAAGCGGAAAAATACGCCCGACTTGGAGTAAAGCGGGCCGAAGAGGTGCTCAGGCAGCATCCGGAAAATGGCCAGCCGGCAGTGTTGGGTGCAATCGCGCTAGCGGGACTCGGAGATAGCGGCCGGGCGAAGGACTGGCTGGCGCGCGCTCTGGCGATAGCTCCGGACGACAACCTCATCCGCTACAACGCCGCCTGCACCTATTCGCAACTGGGCGAGAGCGATCGGGCCATCGATCTGCTGGAGATGTGCTTGCAGCAGGTGGGACGCGACTTCAAACTATGGTTCAAGAATGATTCCGATCTCGATCCCATCCGCGCACATCCGCGCTATCAGAAGCTGTTAGAACTCGCGGAGTAGCATTCGATGCCCGCCTGAGCGCCGAAGTTACGCCCCCGCCTGGAACGGTTCTGGATCGTCCGCGGGGTTGCGGCGGAACTCCATCAGGATGTGGCCGAAGAGCGCGGCTAAGACGACGGCGCCGCCGGCCAGGGTCTGAGGGCCCGGGGTTTCGCCGATCAGCAGCCACACCCAGAACGGCGTCAGCGGCACTTCGAGGGCGGCGATCAAGGTTGCCTCGGCCGCCGGAACGCGCCTGGAGCCGAAGGTGTAAAAGGCAAGCCCCGCGGCATTCTGCACGACGCCGAACATCGCCGTGAGCCCGAAGTCGCCGGCCGATATGCCCATGGGCTTGGCGAAGAACCAGCAGAACGACGAGCACAGCCACGCCGCCAAGCCCATGGCCGGAAGCATTGCCACTTCGCGGTGGCGCCGCATGATGACGGTGAAGCTTGCCATCGACAGGGTCATCAAGACAGCAAGCCCCTTGCCGAACAGGCTGCCGCCCCATGGCGCTCCCCACAGCATGATGCCGACGCCCACCAGCGCCACGACGCTGGCGGCCATGGTTGACCGGCTGGGCCTCTCGCCGATCAACAGATAGGCAAGCCCCGCCGTCATGAACGGCACCGTGGCATAGATGACCATGGCGTCGGCCACGCTGGTGAAGCGCATGGCGCCGATGCCGGTGACCATCCCCGTGGCGCACAGGCCGGCAACCGCAAAGGCGGGCCAGCGCAGGCCAAGAAGAATTTTCATCGCTCTCTGGCGCTCGATCACCGCGAACAGCGCCATCACGGCGCTCCCCGAAAAAATGCCGCGCCAGAACAGCATGGTCATCAGGTCGGCCTCGACCCAGCGCACGAACAGCCCGGCGGTCGACCATGCCGCCGCCGCCATCGCCACCAGCAGAAGGCCGTTGCGGTGATGCTGGAACTCGGCTGCGGTCATGGCGCACTCTAGCCGCGGGGCGGCAAAGCCCGCTAGCGCGGAAACGGCATATCAACCCTGTCCGGCGCGCCGCACTTGACGGACCCGTCCTCTTCAAGCATGGTGCGGCCCGCAATGACCACCGCCCGCCCATATGCCGCTTGCGGCATTATTATTTGCAGCTAGCCGAAAACCGCTGGCAGGGCGCCGCTTGACCTAAAATCAGTTGAAGCGATTCCCGGGCCGGCAAGCCTGAGGAAGACCCATGACCTTGCGCCTCTACAACACGATGACCCGGAAGAAGGAGGATTTCAAACCCCTCGATCCGGCGAACGTGCGCATGTATGTCTGCGGCCCCACGGTCTATGACCACGCCCATATCGGCAATGCCAGGCCCATTATCGTCTTCGACGTGCTATTCCGCCTGCTCCGCCACCTTTATGGCGCGGAGCACGTGACCTATGTGCGCAACATCACCGACGTCGACGACAAGATCAACGCCAGGGCAAGGGAGGAGGGCGTATCAATCCGTGAACTGACCGATCGCACGGCCATGCAGTTCCATGCCGATATCGCGGCGCTGGGCGTTCTAGCACCCACCGTCGAGCCACGCGCCACCGAGCACATCGCCGAGATGGTCAAGATCATCGACATGCTGATCGCCAAGGGTCATGCCTATGAGGCCTCCGGCCATGTACTGTTCGATGTGCCTTCGATGAAAAACTACGGCCAGCTGTCGCGCCGCTCGCTCGACGAGCTGATCGCCGGCGCCCGCGTCGATGTGGCGCCCTACAAGCGCGGCGACATGGATTTCGTGCTGTGGAAACCGTCTGACGCGGATACGCCCGGCTGGGACAGTCCGTGGGGGCGCGGCCGCCCCGGCTGGCACATCGAATGCTCCGCCATGAGCTGGAAGCATCTGGGCGAAACCTTCGACATCCACGGCGGCGGCATCGATCTCGTCTTCCCCCACCATGAAAACGAAGTGGCGCAAAACCTCTGCGCCTTCGGCCACAACATCATGGCCAGCGTCTGGATGCACAATGGATTCCTGCAGGTCGAAAGCGAGAAGATGTCGAAGAGTCTGGGGAACTTCTTCACCATCGATGAACTCCTGGCAGACTGGCCGGGCGAAGTGCTGCGCTTCAACATGCTGCGCACCCACTACCGCCAGCCCATCGACTTCACCATCAAGGGGTTGCAGGAGAGTTGGAAAATTCTTGAAGGATTTTACAACAATGCCGGAGCATCGCTGTCCGATGGCGAAATCTTGCCGGGCGCAGTTCTCGAAGCGCTGCTCGACGATCTCAACACGCCGAAAGCCATCGCGGCGCTCCACGCCCTTGATCGCCCCAGCGCCCAGGGCGAGCTCGGCCGCGCGCTCAAGGCGCTTGGTTTCTCAGGCAATCTCGCTTCGCCCAAGAGCGCAAAGGCTGTCGATGCTTCCACTATCGATGTCTTGATCTCATCCCGCCTCGCCGCCCGCAAGGCGAAAAACTGGAGCGAGAGCGACCGCATCCGCGACGAACTGGCGAAGATGGGCATCGCCATCAAGGACAACAAGGACGGCACCACATCATGGGAGGTGAAGCGATGACATGCACGCTGCACATCTCCCTCCTTCCGGCTTGCTGGGGCGCCTATCCCGTCCCGGGCTTCCGGGATGGGAGAAGGTCCCGAAGGGGGATGCAGGGCTCTTTCTTGCAACGGGCCTGGAGTACTGCCAAGCGGATAGCGCGCCCTCACCCGCCCTGTCGGCACCCTCTCCCAGCTGCGCACGGGAGAGGGCGAACACTACGGCGATCCGTGGACGAGTTAGCGGCTTATACTGCCGGAGAGCGGCGCGCATCGAGTGAGGATAAACAATGACGGACGGCAATGACGGCAAGAAATCCTGGCACGACAATCTGCCATTTCCCAAGCACTGGCTGGGCTACATCACGCTGAAGATCATCGTGCTGGCTCTGGCAATCTACGTGGTGCTCAGGTGGAACGGGTTGTTATGACGCGAAGGCCCCCTCATCCGCCTCGCATGCGCTCGGCACCTGTTCCGGCCGCTGCGCGCGTCGCAGGCTCCGCGAGGGGGGAAGGGCAAAATGACAGACTTTCTCAAACTTCCCCTTCCCCTCGCGGGGGAAGGTGGCGCGCGCGCAGCGCGACGACGGATGAGGGGGCCTCTCTCAGCTTCGCACGGCATCTCAGAAAAAACATGACCGACGCCGAGCGGAGGCCTTGGGCGGCGCTGCGGGGAAGGAAATTCGATGGCGCGTTGCTGTCGATACTTGCCATGCTGAATGCGCCCCCTCATCCGTCAGGCGCTTCGCGCCTGCCACCTTCTCCCGCGAGGGGAGAAGGGGAAAATTGCAAGAGCTGATCAATGTCCCGTGAACGCCTCTTCCTCTTCGACACCACGCTCCGCGACGGGCAGCAGACGCCGGGGGTGGATTTTTCGCTTGAGGACAAGTTGATCGTCATGGGACTGCTCGATGAGCTGGGCCTCGATTATATCGAGGGCGGCTATCCCGGCGGCAATCCCACCGATACGGCGCTGTTTGGCGAGGAGCGAGCGACGCGGGCCACCTTCACCGCCTTCGGCATGACCAAGCGCCCCGGGCGCTCGGTTTCCAATGATCCTGGCCTGCAGCAGCTGCTCGCCGCCAAGGCGAAAGCCATCTGCTTCGTCGCCAAGTCCTGGGACTATCACGTGCGCGTGGCTTTGGGCTGCAGCAATGAGGAAAACCTCGAAGCGCTCCGCCAGTCGGTCGAGGCAGCCAAGGCCCTCGGCAAGGAAGTGCTGGTGGATTGCGAACATTTCTTCGATGGCTACAAGGCCAATCCGGTTTATGCGCTGGCATGTGCCAAGACCGCACACGATGCAGGCGCCCGCTGGGTTGTCCTCTGCGACACCAATGGCGGCACGCTTCCGGCGGAAGTTTCCGAAATCGTCCGTACCGTGACGAAATCCGTGCCCGGCAGCCATTTGGGGATTCATGCCCACAACGATACCGAACAGGCCGTCGCCAATTCGCTGGCCGCCGTCGATGCCGGGGTGCGCCACATCCAGGGCACCCTCAACGGCATCGGCGAACGCTGCGGCAATGCCAATCTGGTGTCGCTCATCCCCACCCTGGTTCTGAAGAAAGCTTACAGCGAGCGCTTCGAAACCGGCGTGGACGAAGAGCGCCTGAAACTGCTGACCCATGTCTCGCGGAGCTTCGACGAGCTTCTCAACCGCGCCCCCAACGCCCAGGCCCCCTATGCCGGCAAGAGCGCCTTTGCCACCAAGGCGGGCATTCACGCCTCGGCGATCGTCAAGGAGCCCGAGACCTACGAGCATGTGCCGCCCGAAACCGTCGGCAACCGCCGCCGCATGCTGGTCTCCGATCAGGCCGGCAAGTCCAACCTGCTGGCCGAACTGCAGCGCATCGGCCTCGATGTCGCCAAGGACGACTCGCGCCTCGATGCCCTCTGCGCGATGTGAAGGAGCGCGAGGCCCAGGGCTATGCCTATGACGGCGCCGATGCCTCCTTCGAGCTTCTCGCCCGCCGGGCGCTTGGCACCGTGCCGCATTATTTCGATGTGATCTCCTTCCGGGTGATCGTCGAGGAGCGTGGCAGCGAGATGTTTTCCGAGGCCGTGGTCAAGGTGAAGATCGACGATGAAATCTTTCTCAATGCCGGCGAGGGCAATGGCCCGGTGAACGCCCTCGACGTGGCGCTGCGCAAGGACCTCGGCAAATATCAGCGCTATATCGACGATCTCGAACTGGCCGACTACAAGGTCCGCATCCTCAATGGCGGCACCAGCGCCACCACCCGCGTGCTGATCGAAAGCCGCGACGGCCACGGCAATCGCTGGTTCACCGTTGGGGTCTCGCCCAATATCGTCGATGCCTCGTTCCAGGCGCTCTCCGACTCGATCACCTACAAGCTGGTGCGCGACAGCGCCCCCACCACCTGACATGCGGGTCCGGCATGAGCGCCATGCCGAGCCGCCGTTTGTCACCAACTGCCAATGGGCCTAACCGCATGGCCCATGTCAGCGATTGAACAGCAAGTCATGTCCCGCAGTTTGAGCGAGGCCGAAAAAGGCGTCATTCTCGCCGTCCTCGCCCATATGGTCTGGGGCGGCATGGCCGTCTATTTCGGCCTTATCCGTCACATTTCGCCGGCCGAAATCGCGGTGAACCGCGGCCTCTGGGCGCTGCCCATCGCCGCCGCCATCGTCTGGTATCTCGGCCAGTATTCCGAAGTCCGCAAAGCCTTGGCCAACCCCCGCATTCTCGCCACCCTGGCGCTCACCAGCGGGCTCATCGTTTTCAATTGGGGCTTCTATGTCTGGTCGATCCAGGCGGGCAGAACACTGGAATCGAGCCTCGGCTATTTCATCAACCCGCTGCTCAATGTCGTCATGGGCTATCTCTTTCTCCACGAGCGCTTCACCAGGCCGCAGATGGTGGCCCTTGGCCTCGCCGTCGTAGCAGTCCTGATCCAGACCATTTCCGCCGGGGTCTTCCCCTGGCTGGGCCTCATGCTGGCATCGACATTTTGCCTCTACGGCTTCCTCCGCAAGACCATTGCGGTGGGCCCGACCGAGGGTTTTCTGATCGAGGTGGGAATTACCGCCATTCCGCTGGCCCTCACCCAGCTCTGGCTGATCCGCCACGGCATGGCCCACTTCGCAACCAACGGTTTCGACACCCTCATGCTCATGGGCTGCGGCGTGCTGACCGCCTCGGCCCTGATGCTGTTCGCCGCCTCGATCCGGCGCCTGCGCTATTCGACGGCGGGCCTCCTGCAATATCTGTCGCCGTCGCTGGTCTTCCTCACCGCCGTCTTCATCTTCGGCGAACCGCTCGACAAATGGAAACTGGCCTCCTTCGCCATCATCTGGCTGGCGCTGGCAATCTTCTCCTTCTCGACGATCCGCGGCGAACGCAATCGCCGGCTTGAGGCCGAGCCGGTTTAAAGCTTACCGAGCAGCGCCTCGACGGGCACTTTCTTGCGTGCCGTTTGCAGCCGGTACTCGAAGGCGGGGATCACTTCGGCCGCCGTCTTGACCACATCCATTTTGAATTCGAGACCTTCGCGGATGAAGTTCTCGGCCCGCATGTGGTCGAACAGCGTCACCAGTGGATCCCAGTAACCCTCTATATTGCACAGAATAATCGGCTTGGCGTGCTGGTCGAGCTGGGCCCAGGTGGAGATTTCCGCCAGTTCCTCCAGCGTGCCCAGGCCGCCCGGCAGCGCCACGAACCCGGATGCCCGGGCAAACATCGCCATCTTGCGCTCATGCATGTCGGCGGTGACGACGAGTTCGTTGACCTCGGTCAGCATGCGTTCCTTGTTGGCCAGGAATTGCGGAATGATGCCGGTGACATGGCCGCCTTCGGCCAGCACCGCCTTGGCCAGTTCGCCCATCAGTCCCAGGCCGCCGCCGCCGTAAACCAGGCCTATTCCAGCCTCCGCCATCGGCTTGCCGAGTGCGCGGGCAGCCCCCACATAGGAAGCGTTACGGCCGGCTCCCGAGCCGCAATAGACACAGAGCTTTCGAGCTGGAGACATGGTATCAACCTCAAAGTGCAGGCGAATCGCGACGATTCATCCCGCTGGCATAGCCGAAAATGCCGCAGGGAATCTTTGCAGTATTGCGACAGGGGCCTTATTAAGGCCGGGACTGGCGCCTAGCGAAGGGGCCATTCGCCACAGTGGCGAAACATGGAGACGGACGGCACAGCGATGAACAACAAGAACCCCATTCTGATTCTTTCCGGGCTGGCCTTGGCCGCCGCCGCCGGCGTCGCTGGCGTCACCGCCGACCGCTGGATGCCCAAGGCCACGGTTGCCGCCGAGCAAGCGTCGGCTACCGGCGCAACGGCCCCCGCCGCAAGCACCGAACAGAAGACAACGCTGCCGGCGGCTACGGCCGAGGTAGCCGCACCCGCGGCCGAAACGACCGGACAGCAAACCGTTGCCGCCACCGCGGCAGCACCTGAGGCGGGCTCTGGCGAGCAACAGGCCGCTACAACGCCTGCAGCAGCAGGCCGCGGTTACAGCAACCGAAACCGAAGCGCCGCCGGTAACAACCGGCGAGCAACCCGTAGCGGCCGCCGCCTTGGCCGATGTGGCTCCGAGTTTCGACACCGTGCGCATCGAGAAGACCGGCGAAGCCGTCGTCGCCGGCCACGCCGCCGCCGGCACCGAAGTGACCGTCATGCTCAACGGCAAGGCCATCGGAACCACCACCGCCAACAGCGACGGCGCTTTTGTCGTCATTCCCGATGCGCCACTCCCGGCTGGAAGCGGCGCCCTCACCGTCGAAGCCAAGCAGCAGGGTCAATCGGTGGCGGTCAAATCCGAACAGACCGTCGCCGTGATCGTCCCCGGCGAGGCCAAGCAGAATGCCCTGGTGGCAATGGTAAGCCCCAATGAGCCGACCAAGATCCTGCAGAAGCCGGAAGTAGCGCCCGCCGCCGAACCGCAAGCCGAGCCTGCCGCCGTTCCCGAAGCCAAGCCCGCCGTCACCGCCAAGGCGCCGCCGGTCAGCCTCGATGCCGTCGACTATGACGAGACCGGCAACATCGTCTTCTCCGGCCGGGGCAAGCCTGGTCATGTGGCCCGTCTCTACGTCGACAATGCGCTCGCAGGCGATGCCGGAGTGGGCAGTGATGGCCGGTGGAACTTTGCCGGCCAGGCGCCGATCTCGACCGGCGTGCATGCGCTCCGCGTCGATGGTCTTGACGCCGATGGCAAGGTGATGAACCGCGTCGAGGTGCCGTTCTTCCGCGAGGAAACCAGCAAGGTCGCCAGCGCCACCCCGGCCGAGCCTGAAAACACCACGGTGCAAAGCCAAACCGCTACGACTACCGAAACCGCAACGGCGACCGCCACAACCACCGTTGAGACCCAGCCCAAGGATGGCCGCATCGTCATTCAGCCCGGCAACAGCCTGTGGCGCATTTCCAGGGTCATTTACGGCAGCGGAACCAAATACACCGTGCTCTATGAAGCCAACAAGGATTTGATCCGCGATCCCAGGCTGATCTATCCCGGCCAGGTGTTCATGACCCCGTCGGTGGTTCCGCCGGAAAACATCGATCCAAGCCGCCGCGACCCCATGAAGCCGGAGGAATTGGGCGCGAGTGCTCAGTAAGAACCTGATCGCGAGCCGGGCGGGATGAGCCGTAAAACCCCGCCAAGCCCTGCCGGAACTCCAGGCATTGACGGCAATCAGTGGGCCATCCTGAAGGACCTGCTGCCGTTCCTGTGGCCGGAAGGCAGGACCGATCTCAAGGCCCGCGTCGTCATTGCCATGGTGGCGCTGGTCGTCTCCAAGGTCATCACCGTTGCCACTCCCTATTCCTTCAAATACGCAACCGACGCTCTGACATCGGGCGGCAGTGCCGCCGCCATCGCCGTCTCGGTGCCGCTGTTCCTGGTGCTCGCCTATGGCGTGGGCCGCATCATGATGGTGGTGCTCGCCCAGTTTCGCGATGCGATTTTCGCCAAGGTGGGCCAGCGCGCGGTGCGCGAACTGTCGATCCGCACCTTCCGCCACCTGCACGCCCTGTCGCTCAAGTTCCATCTCGAACGCCGCACCGGCGGATTGTCGCGCATCGTCTCGCGCGGCACCGCCGGCATCGACACGGTGCTGCGCTTTTCGCTGTTCAACACATTTCCGACCGTGCTCGAAATCGCCCTGGTGGCCGGCGTGCTCACCTGGTCCTTCGGCTGGCCCTATGCCGCCGTGGTGCTGGCCACCGTGGTCTTCTACATCTGGTTCACCTACGCCGCCACCGAATGGCGCATCGCCATCCGCCGCGCCATGAACGAGGCCGACACCGACGCCAACACCAAGGCCATCGACAGCCTGCTCAATTTCGAAACGGTGAAATATTTCGGCAACGAGGATCACGAAACCGCCCGCTATGACGTCTCGATGGCGAAGTACGAGAAGGCCGCCGTCAAGACCTGGGTGTCGCTTGCCGTACTCAACTCCGGCCAGGCCTTCGTCTTCGCCATCGGCCTCACCATCGTCATGGCCATGTCGGCCTTGGCCATCGCCCGCGGCCAGGCGACGCGTGGGCGACTTCGTGCTGATCAACGCCCTGATGGTGCAGCTCTATATGCCGCTCAATTTCATCGGCTCGTCCTACCGCGAGATCAAGCAGGGACTGATCGACGTCGAGCAGATGTTCAATCTGCTGAAGGTGAACGCCGAAATCGCCGACCGCCCCGGCGCCCGCCGGCTCGAAGTCGGCAAGGCGGAAGTGGCCTTCGAGGGGGTGAGTTTCGCCTACGACAAGGAGCGCCCGATCATCCGTGATCTGACGTTCCGCGTGAAGCCCGGCCACACCATCGCCATCGTCGGGCCCTCGGGCGCCGGCAAGTCGACGATCTCCCGGCTGCTCTACCGCTTCTACGATGTCAGCAAGGGCCGCATCCTGATCGACGGCCAGGATATCGCCGCCGTCACCCAGAAGTCGCTGCGTTCGGCGATCGGCATGGTGCCGCAGGATACGGTGCTGTTCAACGACACCATCCGCTACAACATCCGCTACGGCCGCCCCGATGCAACCGACGCCGAAGTCGAGGACGCGGCCAGGCTCGCCCAGATCCACAAATTCGTGATGAGCCTTCCCAAGGGCTACGACGCCATGGTGGGCGAGCGCGGCCTCAAGCTGTCGGGCGGCGAAAAGCAGCGCGTCTCCATCGCCCGCACCATTCTTAAAGGTCCGCCGATCCTCATTCTCGACGAGGCCACCTCGGCGCTCGACAGCCACACCGAACAGGAAATCCAGGCGGCGCTTCGCAAGGTCGCGAAGAACCGCACCACCCTGGTGATCGCCCATCGGCTTTCCACCGTCGTCGATGCCGATGAGATCATCGTCCTCGACAAGGGCCACATCGCCGAGCGCGGCACCCACGCCCAGCTGCTCCGCCACAAAGGCCTCTATGCCAGCCTGTGGAACCGCCAGCGCGAAGCCGACGAAGCCCGAGGCCGGCTGGAGCAGGTGGAGTCGGAAGAGCTCATCGAGCTTGCCATCGAAAGAGAGCTGGATATCGTCAAGCGGGTAACCAGTTACACACCCTGATCGCCGACCTGGCATTAAGCCTATGCCTTGAATTTGAACCTTATTCCTCGAAAATTCGATTCAATTGCCACGCTGATCTCCCTTCATTTACTTCTGCGGCGCAAATTGCACCCATGCCACGGCGGAAATCCGTGCAGCCGGAAAACCCCACGAGGGGGACGGCCGTTTCAGGGACATGCCCGAGCTTGCGGTGGAACAGCAGGCCGGGCAGATGAATTTGGGAGAGTCAAATGATAGTGACCACAATGGACGGCGTTGCCGGCCGTATCACCGAGGAAACCCTCGGCGTCGTTCGCGGAACCGCCCTGTGGACCAGGCGGGTGACCAAGAACAGCCTGGGCGGCATCCGCCAATTCCAGGTGACAGGCTTGAAGGACCTCGACGAGGGCCTCAACCAAGCCAAGGAAAGCGCCAGCAACACCATGGCCGAACAGGCCCGCCTGTTGGGCGCCGATGCCATCGTTGGCCTCCGCCTCGATGTCATCGAAATGAACAATGGCGTCTTTTGCGTCAATGCAACCGGAACCGCGGTGAAGACAGTGAAACTGCCCCAGTCGGTTCCGGTTTTCGGCAACAGCCCAGGCACGGATACCGATGCCGATTTCGACTTCGGTTTCCTGGCCGCGCGGCCATCCTATATCGGGTCTACACTCCGCCACTGAACAGCACAGGTGGCAAAAGCGGGAGGCGCATCGGCGGCGGGGGGTCGCCGGTGCGCCCGATTTTCTTTGCAAAACAGCGCCGGCGCGCTACATGACGAATCATGTCCATTGTAAATAGCATTCAATCCGCTCTCGTGCCGGTTCACCGCGAGGGCTGGCGCTTTGTCGCCATCTTCGCCGCCGTTACCCTGGTGTTGTTCTGGCTCAATCTTAATCCGTTGGCGTGGATCGCGGTGGTGGCCACCCTCTGGTGCGCCTATTTCTTCCGCGATCCCGAGCGCGTCACGCCACTTCGGGCAGGGCTGGTGATCTCGCCCGCCGATGGCCGCATCAGTGCCATCGAGCAAGTGGTGCCGCCAAGCGAACTCGATCTCCCGCGCGAGCCGGTCACCCGCATCTCGGTCTTCATGAATGTCTTCGACGTGCATGTGAACCGGTCGCCGGTGGATGGCCGCATCGCCCGCATCGCCTATGTGCCCGGCGCCTTCATCAATGCCGAACTCGACAAGGCAAGCCTCGACAACGAGCGCCAGGCCCTCACCCTTGAGATGAGCGACGGCCGCCACATCGGTGTCGTGCAGATCGCCGGACTCATCGCCCGCCGCATCGTGAAATTCGTGGGCGAGGGCGAGCAGCTGATGGCCGGCCAGCGCTTTGGCCTGATCCGCTTCGGCAGCCGGGTTGACATCTATCTGCCCGCGGGTTGTCACTCGCTCGCCAGCATCGGCCAGCGCGCCATCGCGGGCGAGACCGTGCTCGCCGATCTCACCTTGGGCGAGGGCGACCGGCCATCGCGCAGGAGTTGATGGTGGATCACGAACCGGGTTTGACGATCGGAAACGACCGTCCGCGACGATCCCCGCCGCAATCGCCGTTTTCAAAAAGTGCCGGTCCGCTATCTGCTCCCCAATCTGATCACCTTGCTGGCCCTGTGCAGCGGCATCACCGCCATCAGGCTCGGCGTCCAGGGCCGCTTCGAGCTCGCCGTGGGGGCGGTTATCATCGCCATCCTGCTCGACGCCGTCGACGGAAGGCTGGCGAGATTCCTGAAAGGCACCTCGCGCTTCGGCGCCGAACTCGATTCGCTCGCCGACTTCGTCAATTTCGGCGTGGCGCCGGCCATGCTCATGTATTTCTGGTCGCTCAATCAGCTGCACACCGCGGGCTGGGTCATCGCGCTGGTGCTGGCGATCTGCTGCGCGCTCCGCCTGGCGCGCTTCAACGTGGCGCTCGACGATCCCGACAAGCCGGCCTGGGCATCGGGGTTTTTCACCGGCGCTCCGGCTCCCGCCGGCGCCGGGCTTGCCATGCTGCCCATGTATCTGGGCTTTCTCGGCATCGTCGATGATAGCCGCGGATTTGCCATGCTGTTCGGACCCTATGTCGTCGCCGTGGCGCTTCTGATGATCAGCCGCGTTCCCACCTATTCCGGCAAGAACCTCGGCCGCTGGGTGCCGCGCGACCTGGTGCTTCCCATACTGGGCTCGGGCGTCCTCTCGGTGATCATCCTCACCGCCTACCCGTGGGAGTTCCTCTCCATTCTCGCCTTCGCCTACCTCGCCATGCTCCCCCTCAGCATCCGCTCCTACCGCCGCCACAAGAAAGCCGATGCCGCTGCTGCAAGTCAGTCAGGCGTTTGATTGACGAGTGAACCACGACATCGCAATCCGGATGCGTTGACTGATAGCAATGGCCGTTGGAGATGAGTTGCAAATTTCCCTATTTCCGTCATTCCGGCGAACCACTTTCGCTGGAATGACGGGATTGGGGATGAGACAGGTCAACTGTTCCAGCCGTTGGTATTAGGGGGCTGAAGGACCGCTAACGCGCCGGCTCTTGAAAAACTCCTTGAGCAGCTCTGCTGCCTGCGATTCACCGATGCCGCTATAGACTTCGGGGGCATGGTGGCAGGTGGGTTGGGTGAAAAATCTCGGGCCGTTTTCGACGGCACCCATTTTGGGGTCGCTGGCCGCGAAGTAGAGCCGCCGGATGCGGGCGAAGGAGATCGCCGCGGCGCACATGGCGCAGGGTTCGAGGGTGACATAGAGATCGCAGGTGGCGAGCCGTTCGGTCCCCAGAGCGTGCGCCGCCGCGCGGATCGCCAGCAGTTCGGCATGGGCGGTGGGGTCCTTCAGTTCCAGCGTGCGGTTGCCGGCACGGGCCAGCACCTTGCCCGCGGCATCTGTCAGTACCGCGCCCACCGGCACTTCGCCGCGAAGCCCCGCCGCCTCGGCCTCGGCAAAGGCCTGCAACATGGGCTCTGGCAGTTTCAGCTTCATCGTGCCACATGGGGCCTCAAGGGAGTGCCGGTCAAGATGAGTGAATTCGCGGGCGAACGCATCGCCAAGGTGATTGCCCGGGCGGGACTATGCTCCAGGCGCGATGCCGAGCGGCTGATCGAAGATGGGCGGGTCACGCTCAACCACAAGACGCTGCGCAGTGCCGCCGTCAACATCACGGCCGGGGATGAGGTGCGGGTCGACGGCAAATTGCTTCCTCGCAAGGAGGAGGCGCGGCTGTGGCGCTATCACAAGCCGGCAGGTCTCGTCGTCAGCCACAGGGATCCGGAGGGCCGCGAAACGGTATTCGAGAAACTGCGCGAGCAGTTGCCGCGGGTGTTGTCGATCGGCCGGCTCGACATCAATACCGAGGGCCTCTTGCTGCTGACCAATGACGGCGAGTTGGCGCGTTCGCTTGAGCTTCCTTCGGCGGGGTGGATCCGGCGCTACCGGGTCAGGGCCTATGGCAAGGTGGATGACGCGATGCTTGCCAAGATCGCCGCGGGCTCGGAAATCGAGGGCGTGCGCTATGGGCCGGTCGAGGCCAAGATCGACAAGAGCCAGGGCGACAATGCCTGGCTGACGCTCGCCATCAAGGAGGGCCGGAACCGCGAGGTGAAGAAGCTGTGCGAGTTCCTGGGCCTCAAGGTGAACCGGCTGATCCGCATCGGCTTCGGGCCCTTCGCCCTGGGCGAGCTCGCCCGCGGCGGCATCGAGGAGGTGCCGGCGAAATTCCTGCGCGAGCAGTTGGGCGCCAAATTCAAGGACGCGCATGCGCATCGTCGGCGGAAAGTTTAAGGGCCGCGGCCTTGCCTCGCCGGCGGACCAGGGCACCAGACCCACTTCGGACAGGGTGCGTGAGGCGATCTTCAACATTCTGGCGCACGGCATTGCGGGCTTCACGCTGGAAGGGGCGCGGGTGATGGACCTGTTTGCCGGCACCGGTGCGCTGGGGCTTGAGGCCATCTCACGCGGCGGCCGGTTCTGCCAGTTCGTCGATGAAAGTGCCGAGGCGCGCGGACTGATCCGCAGGAATGCCGACAGCCTGGGGGTTGTGGGGCTAGCCAAGATCTGGCGGCGTGACGCCACCAGGCTCGGCCCCTGCGCGCCCCAGACGCCCTATGATCTGGTGTTCGCCGACCCGCCCTATGGCAAGGGATTGGGCGAAAAGACACTGGCTTCGCTGGTGGAGGGCGGCTGGCTTGCGCCCGGTGCGGTTGTTGTGCTGGAGGAGGCGGAGAAGGCGGCGGTGAAGGATGTGGCGGGGCTCACGCTGTTGGACCAGCGGGTCTATGGCGACACCCAGGTGCGGATTTACCGGGCGGATTAATCTCACCACGCCTTCTCCATTATTCCTCCAAGCTTTCGCCCTCGGGCTTCGTCTAACTGCCAAACCATGACGGATAGCGACGAGGAACTGGCGGTTCGGGCCCAGAAAGGCGAGGCGGTGGCGTTTCGGCTTGCTGCTGGAGCGCCATTACGGGCTGATTTACCGGGTGGCCTACCGGCTGCTGGGCAGCGCTGCCGATGCCGAGGATGTGGCCCAGGAGGTTTGCTCGGGGCTGGCCGCCAAGATCGGCGGTTTCCGCGGGCGCAGCCGGTTTACGACATGGCTCTACACGGTGACGCTCAATGCGGCGCGCGACCATGGGCGGCGGCAGACGGACGATTTCGGCGCTGCAGGGCACCTACATGGGCCTCGCCGAACACCAGGCCGCCGATTGGGCCGATACCAATTCGAAGCTGCGCTGGCTTTATCTGGCGCTCGACCGGCTCGACCGCGGGCTCAAGGAAACCGCCCTGCTCATCCTCGCCGAGGAGCTGAGCCATCGGGAAGCGGGCGAGGTTCTCGGCATCAAGGAAAGCACGGTCTCCTGGCGGATGCATGAGGTGAAGAAGAAATTGAAGGCGATGGCGCAACATGACTGACGATTTGGAAAACCTGCGGCAGTTGTTCCGCGATGAAACGGCGATCATCCCCCGGGAGGCGGCGCGCGACATCGCCATCGCCGAGGCGATGCAGCGCTTTCAGGAAATTTCGCGGGGGACCCAAGGAACGGCGCGCGGCAACCGTCTGATGCGAGGGATGAGGGGCTTCATCGGCAGGAGACAATTCATGCATTCACTCAGGTTCAATCACATTCTCATGGCTGGCAGCAGCCTTGCGGTTCTCACCATCGCGGTTGTTGGGACCAGCCAGTTCACGCGGTTCGAAACGGCCAGGATTTCCGGACAGGAAACCCTTGCTCCGCCGCCTCCGCCTGGGCCCATCGCCTCAACCAAGGAAAACACATCTTCGGAAGACTTGCGCATCGATGCGGCGAAGCCGGACCCTGCAAGAGTTCTGCCGCGGGAATTAGCCTTAGGCGGCAAGGCCGGCGAGCGGCGTCAAAAACACAAATCGGCATACTTGGTTGCACCTCCTGCAACCGTCGCGTCACAGCCACTCGACAGTTCATCGCTGCAGGCCGAACTTGGCCGGGCCGACGGCATTTTCATGAACGAACCGGACATCGTGAGCCCCGGCTATCATGACCAGGGCCGCGACAAGTTCACCGACATCAAGGCCAATCCGGTGAAGCTTGCGGCGGAAGAACCGGTTTCCACTTTCTCGATCGATGCCGACAGCGCCTCCTACAGCTTCATCCGCGGATCGCTCGCCCAGAATGTGCTGCCGCAGAAGGATGCGGTCAGGGTCGAGGAGATGATCAATTATTTCCCCTATGACTATGCGGGGCCTCCGGACCGCGCCGAGCCATTCAAGACGGCGGTGACGCTGATGCCCAGCCCATGGAACTCCGATACCAAGCTCATGCACATCGCCATCAAGGGCTTCTCGCTCAACGGCCAGGAGCGGCCCCATTCCAATCTGGTGTTCCTGCTCGATACCTCAGGCTCGATGGATGAGCCCAACAAGCTCCCCCTGCTCCGCAGTTCCTTGAAGATGCTGGTCGATACGCTGTCGCCGGAAGATACGGTGTCGATCGTCACCTATGCCGGAAGTGCCGGGACCGTGCTGGAACCTACAAGGATCAAGGACAAGGCGAAGATTCTTGCAGCCCTCGACAATCTCAGCGCCGGCGGCTCGACGGCGGGGGCGGAAGGCATCCGCCAGGCTTACAATCTCGCCGAGTCGAGCTTCGACAAATCAGGCATTAACCGGGTGATCCTGGCGACCGACGGCGACTTCAATGTGGGCATCAGCGATCCGGAGGAGCTCAAGAGCTTCGTCGAGAGAAAGCGCGAAACCGGCGTCTATCTCTCGGTGCTGGGCTTCGGGCGCGGCAACTACAACGACGAACTGATGCAGACGCTGGCGCAGAACGGCAACGGCAACGCGGCCTATATCGACACGCTGAACGAGGCGCGCAAGGTGCTGGTCGACGAGGCGTCGACCACGCTGTTTCCGATTGCCCAGGATGTGAAGATCCAGGTGGAGTTCAATCCGCAAACAGTCTCCGAATACCGGCTCATCGGTTACGAGACGCGGCTGCTCAACCGCGAGGACTTTAACAACGACAAGGTGGATGCGGGCGAGATCGGCGCCGGGCACACGGTCACCGCCATCTATGAGGTGACGCCAAGAGGCTCGGCCGGCGCCTTGGTCGATCCGCTGCGCTATGACACGGGCGAGCGGTCGCAGGGCAGCGGCGAGCTTGCCTTCGTCAAGATCCGCTACAAGCTGCCGGGCGAGAAGACCAGCAAGCTGATCAGCGAACCGGTGACGGCGGCCAATGAGAAATCTTCAAGCGAGGCTAGCTTTGCCGTCGCTGTGGCGGGCTTCGGGCAGTTGCTGGCGGGCGGGCAGTACACCAGGAGCTACAGCTACGACGATGTGATCGCACTTGCCCAAAGTTCTAAAGGCAAGGACGAGTTCGGCTACCGCGCCGAATTCATCAACCTGGTGCGCATGGCCAAGACCGCCCAGGCGCTGGAGCCGCTGACGCCGTAGCAAATCATCCTTCCTCGCCCGCAGGGCGGGGAAGGATGACTCTCACTTTCTCCCGAACAGCCGCTCGATATCAGCGAGCTTCAACTCGATGAAAGTCGGGCGGCCGTGGTTGCATTGGCCGGAATTGGGGGTGGCTTCCATCTCGCGCAGCAGCGCGTTCATCTCTTCGGGACGAAGTGCGCGGCCGGAGCGCACCGAGTGGTGGCAGGCCATGGTGGCGAGGATATGGTTGCTGCGGTCCTCGACGGTGGTGACGTTTCCGAGCTCGTCCAGCTCATCGGCGATGTCGCGGATCAGCCCGGCGATGTTGCCACCGCCGAGTGCCGCCGGCACCTCGCGGACGATGACGGCGCTGTCGCCAAAGGCTTCGACGGCAAGGCCGGAGCGCGCGAGTAATTCCGAGGCTCCGGCAATTCGTTCAACGGCGACGGGATCGAGGTCGACCACTTCGGGCACCAACAGTGGCTGGGTGGCGATGCCTTGGCCCCGGCGCTCGTGCTTCAAGCGTTCATAGACCAGGCGCTCGTGGGCGGCGTGCTGATCGACCAGCACGATGCCGCTGGCGGTTTGCGCCACGATGTAGTTCTGGTGAATTTGGGCGCGGGCGGCGCCGAGGGGATAGTCAGTAGGCGGATCATTGTGATCGGCGGGGGCGGCGAGCGGCAAGCCCACATCGAAGGCGGCCTGGCGCTCGGAAAATCCTCCGGCAAAGTCCGCCTGCGGCATCATCGGGCGGAAACTTTGGGCGGTCTGCCGCGAGAGGCCGGTGTCGGGCTGCTGGGTCCTGCCCGCAAGTGCGGCGCGAATTCCATTGACGACCAGGCTCCGCACCAGTCCGCCATCGCGGAAGCGCACTTCGGCCTTGGCGGGGTGGACATTCACATCGACGCGGTCACTGGGACAGGTGACGAACAGCAGCCACCGCGGGAAAGCGGCTCCGGGCCATGAGATCGGCATAGGCGCCGCGAATGGCGCCGGAGAGGAGTTTGTCGCGCACCGGCCTTGAATTGACGAACACATATTGCATGCCGCTCTGGGCCCTGGACCAGGTGGGGAGGCCTGCGAAACCACGGACCGCGATGCCGTCGCGCTCCATGGCGAAGGCCACGGCATTTTCCATGAAATCCCGGCCCATGATGCGGCGGATGCGGTCTTCCCCGCTCTCGCCTCGTGGCGCATCGATCAGGCGGCGCTCTTCGGTGACGAAGCTGAAACCGATGGAGGGATGGGCGATGGCCAGGCGGCGCACCACGTCGGCCGCCTCGGCGGTTTCGCTGCGATCGGTCTTCAGAAATTTGAGGCGGGCGGGCGTCGCAAAGAAGAGATCGCGGACTTCGATTTCGGTGCCGCGCGCAAGCGCGGCTGGCCTGGCCGCCTGCAATCTCCCGCCTTCGACCTGGAGCGCAAATGCGCCGGCGGCATCCCTGGGCCGCGACGCAATCGAAATCCGGGCCACGGCGCCGATCGACGGCAGGGCTTCGCCCCGGAATCCGAGCGATGCGATTTCGATGAGATCGTCATCGGCGAGTTTCGAGGTGGCGTGGCGCTCGACCGCCAGGGCGAGATCATCGACGCCCATGCCGCAGCCATCGTCGCTCACCTTGATGAGATGCTTGCCACCGCCGCGGAATGCCACGTCGATCTGCGAGGCGCCGGCGTCGATGGCGTTCTCGACCAACTCCTTCACCACGCTCGCGGGACGCTCGATCACTTCGCCGGCGGCGATGCGGTTGACGGTGCCTTCGGAAAGCCTACGGATTCGCATGAGCGGCATGATAGCAGGCTTGTATCCAGTGAAGATTGGCAATCGCTCTACCATCATCTCCGTCTCCCCTTAGCGAAGTGCTAGGGGTCGCCGTCTGTGGTCTTGCGATTGTGTTCAAGCGGTTCAGACGGGATGCCAGCCGTAGCGCTCCGGCAGTGACGGATACAAGGGGCAGCCCGCGAGGGTTGCTAGTTGGTCAGCCCCTCGGGCTTGCCGACGACCGTGACGATCAAATTGCCGCCGTGCAGGAGACGTTTGGCCTGGGCCTTGACTTGGTCGAGGGTGACGGCGGCGACGCGGGCGTTGCGGTTGTCGACATAATCGAGACCAAGATTTTCCTGCTGAATGCCGAGAAGCTGGCTGGCGATTGCGGCGTTGCTGTCAAAGCGCAGCGCATAAGAACCGGTGAGATAGGTCTTGGCCTCGGCAAGTTCATCGGCGGTGGGCCCCTGCCCGGCCATCCGGATGAGTTCCTGGCGGATCAGTTCGAGCGCTTCGGCGGCTTTCTCGTTGCGGGTCGACATCGAACCAATGACGAGTCCGATCCGCCGCAGGGGCGCGAGACTGGCTCCCACTCCGTAGGTGAGGCCGCGCTTTTCGCGGATCTCATCGGTGAGGCGCGAGCCGAAACCATCGCCCGCCAGGATTTCCATCATGATGAAGGCGGGAATGAAATCGGGGTCGTTGCGCGCGATGCCGCCATGGCCGAAAACGATGATGCTTTGCGGAATGTCGCGGGGGATGACTTTAAGAGCGGGACCCGCGGTCAGCTTCGGGGCGGCAAGCGGCGGCATTTCTCCGCCTTCCGGCAGGCCGCCAAACACGCTGTCGAGGAGGTGGCCCAGCCCGGCCGCATCGATGTCGCCGACGACGGCGATCTGCAGGGTCTTGCGGTTGAAGATGCGGGAGTGGGCGCGGTGGAGATCGTCCGCGCCAATCGCTGCAATGGATTTCTCGGTGCCGATGCTCCGGCGCGCGTAGGGATCGCCAGGCAATGCCAATTCCATCCAGGCGGCGGAGGCGATTTGCTCGGGATCCTCGGTCTGCTCCCTGACGGCCAGCAGAAACTGCTGGCGGACACGTTCAAGGGGCCCGGCTTCGAAGCGCGGCGAAGTCACCACCTTGCGCAGCAGTTCAAAGGAGGCATCGCGGTTGCGCGACAGGGACTGGAACGAGCCCTGGAAGTCATCGAGGCCGGCATCGAAGGACATCTTGAACGAAAGATCGTCGCGCAATTTCTGGAAGGCGGCGGAGGAGAGATCGGCCGCGCCCTCGTCCATCATGCCGGTCAGGAAATTGGCCGCACCCTCCTTGCCGGCGGGATCGGTGGTGCTGCCGGTGCGGAAGGAGAATTTCATGGCTATGAGGGGAATGGCCCGGTCCTCGACGAGCCAGGCCTTGATGCCTCCGGGGCTCGTCACTTCGGCGATCTTGAAGGCGAAGGCCGGCGATGCGGCGGCGGCAATGACAATCAACATGGAAAAGAAGTGAAGCAGTGCGGAGCGCAAGATGGTCACGGTACCTCAGTTCTGAATTTCGACGGGAATTGCAGGCTCTGGCGGCGCGCCGTTGGACTGACCGCCGCCTTCGGGAAGCAAGATGCCGGTGACCGAGCGGCGGCTGTCAAGAACGGCGGCGGCAGCGGCGCGGATGTCCTCTGGCGTTATTTTTTCCACCTCGCGGTCCCAATTCAACACATCCGCCACCGGCTGGCCAGTGACCAAAGCCGTGCCGAAGATGCGGGCCAAGGTTTGCTGTTCGTCGAGGAGATAGATGGCATCGGCTATGGTACGGTTACGGGTGGTGGTGAGCTCATCGGCGGTGACGCCGTTCTTGAGCAGATCGGCGATGATCGCGTCGATGGCCTCCTCGAGCCGGGACACATCGACACCGGTGTTGGGTGCCGCATAAATGCCGAAATTTCCATAATCGAGATTGTCGCCGGAATACCAGGCGCCGGCGTAGGCGGCGAGTTTCTTTTCCACCACCAGGCTCTGGTAGAGCCTGCTGCGGGCGCCGCCCCCAAGAATGTCGGCGAGAACTTCGAGAGCCATGCTCTCTCGGCCCTTGGCCTTGGCGGAGGCTGGCGCCAGGTAGCTCCTTTGCCAGCTGGGAGAGGCGGCGCGGGCATCCTTCATGACGATGCGGCGCGCCGCGATGGGCTCCGGCTCAGCTGTGCGCATGCGCTCTTCCGGCGGAAACGGGTTTTTCAGTCCGCCATAATATTTTTCAGCGAGGCGCTTTACTTCTCCTGGCGCCACATCGCCGGCCACGATCAGCACCGCGTTGGCCGGCTCATAATGGGCGCGGTAGAAATCGACGGCGTCCTGGCGGGACAGCTGCATCACTTCCGACATCCAGCCGATCACCGGCTTGCCGTAGGGATGGGCGAGATACATGGCAGCGTCGATCTGTTCGCCCAGCAGCGACGATGGATTGTTGTCGGTGCGCTGGCGGCGCTCCTCCTGCACCACTTGCAGTTCCGGCAGGACATTCTCGTCGGTGAGAACCAGGTTCTGCATGCGGTCGGCCTCAAGCTCCATCACCAGTTCAAGCTGTTCCTTGGCGATATGCTGGAAATAGCCGGTGTAATCCTGGGTGGTGAAGGCGTTCTCCTCGCCGCCATTGAGGCGGACCAGGCGGCTGAATTCGCCGGCGGGATGCTTGGGCGTTCCCTTGAACATCAGGTGTTCGAGGAAATGGGCGATGCCCGACTTGCCCTTGGGCTCGTCGGCGGCGCCGACCTTGTACCACACCATGTGGGTTATGACCGAGGATCCGCGATCGGGAATGACCACGACATCGAGCCCGTTGGCAAGCTTGAATTCGCTCACGGCGATATCGAGAGCACTGGCCGGAGCGGCCATCAGGAAGGCTATGAGACAAAGGAACGCCGGTGCGAGCTTTGGAAGAATCATGGGGCCTTTGGGGACGTTAAGCGAGGCAGACGCGAAGCTGTGCACCATGGACGCGCGGCAATCCAGCGAAATCGCCGTGGATGCTTTGCGGGTCAGCCGTCGTCGAATATGTTGCCGATATTGAAGATGGTGCCGTAATTGGGATTTTCCTGCTGTTTCTTGGCGAGATAGATTTGCTTGAGTTCGGCCTGAAGTTCGGCGGTGGTCTTGGGGGTTCCGTCGGGTTTGACCTTGGAAATGCCGTTGCGCTCGTAAATGTCGCCCTGGGGTTCGGCGGCAACCGGAGCCGCGGGCTGCGACAGCGCGGCAGTCTGGGTGGTGGGAAGCGGCTGGGCCGTGGCGGTGGTTTGCGGCGCCGCTCCAGTGCCCGGCGGGCGGAGCTGCAGATCGGGCGGCATCGACAAATCCTGATTGGTCTGGGTCTGGGCTTGCGGTTGCGAGCCACGGTCATCCAGCAGGCTGGTCAAGCTGTTATCGGCGCAGCCGCTAAGGAATACTCCGCTGGCAAGCAAGCCGGCAATCGACGCGAACAATTTCATGGATCTCACCTTTCCCATCCTGGCTAGAGCGGATGCCCGAAAAATCAGGCATTTCCGTGGCTCTCGCCGGCACCGCGCTCGAAGACGGATTCATATAGCAGAATCGCCACACCGGCAACGACGGCGACATCGGCGAAGTTAAAGACGTACCAGCTGAAGCTTCCCAAATGGAAGTGCAGGAAATCGGCAACCGCGCCGTGCACCGCGCGGTCAAGCGCGTTGGACAAGGCTCCGCCGATGATGATGGCAAGGGCGGCAATGGTGGGACGTGATGGCGAGCGGCAGGCCCAGCTCCACAGGATGAGGGAGACGATCAGGCTTGCGGCAATAGGCCAGGCCCTGCAAATGGGTGGGCAGCAACCCGTAGGAGATGCCCCTGTTCCAGACCAGCACCAGTTCGAAGAATGAGCTGAGCGGGACCGGCTGGCGGTTGGCAATGTCATAGACGCTGAGCATCCACCATTTGTGGCTCTGGTCGAAGCCGAAGACCAGCGCGGCAAGGGCAATGGCCAGCGGGGCGTGCGGGCTCCACAGGGGGAATCGCTTCAGTTGAGTGGTCATTGGAACGACGCGGCCGCCAGCACCCGCCTCACACGGTCTTCCCGAAGCGCTTTTGCCATTCGCGCACCGCTTCGGCGTCGCGGGGGGTGATATCGGGGAATTCCATGTCGAGGCCGACATCGGGGGTGATTTTCCATGACCTGGCGCATTTTTGGCCCTGGGCGGGTTTGAAGACGACGGCGACACCCTTGACATTGTCGAGGCGGAAAGCATCGGCGGGGCCTTCGCCATCGATCAGGACGGCGCCCGAGGTGATCGAGATTTCGGCAAGCTCGACACCGTCGAGTGCCGCCAGCAGTTCGGGATTGGAAACATAGACCTCGGGGGCGGCTTCGAGGGCGGAGCCAATGGTTTTCTTCACCTGGCGTTCGATCTCGAGTGCGCCGGTGACCACCGAACGGACATCGCGGATCTTGTCCCAGCTGGCGGCGAGTTGCGGGTCGTGCCATTCCTCCGGCGTCATGGCGAAGGCCATGACGTGTACGGAGGAACCTTCGCCGCCAAAACGCGACAGCCAGACCTCTTCCATGGTGAAGGCGAGGATCGGCGCCCACCAGGTGGTGAGGCAGTGGAACAGCTGGTCGAGCACGGAGCGGCAGGATTTGCGGCGGTTCCCCGACCAGGGATCGCAATAGAGCGAGTCCTTGCGGATATCGAAATAGAAGGCCGAGAGATCGATGGTCATGAAATTGCTGAGGAGCGCCACCAGGCGCTTGTAGTCGAAGACCTCGTAGGCGGCGCGCACCTGGGCGTCCAGTTCATGCAGGCGGTGGAGGATGTAGCGCTCGAGCTCCGGCATGTCCTTGCAATAGACCTGCTCCCAATCCTTGAGGCCTTCGAGGGAGCCGAGGATATAGCGCATGGTGTTGCGAAGCTTGCGGTAGGCCTCGACATTGGTCTTGAGGATTTCCGGGCCGATGTGCGGGTCTTCGGTGTAGTCGCAGGAGGCGACCCACAGCCTCAGGATGTCGGCGCCCGATTGCTTGATGACATCCTGGGGGAAGACCTGGTTGCCGAGGGACTTCGACATCTTGCGGCCGTCTTCGGCCACCACGAAGCCATGGGTGAGGACGGCGTCGTAGGGGGCGCGTCCGCGAGTTCCACAGGCTTCAAGCAGGGAGGAATGGAACCAGCCGCGATGCTGGTCGGAGCCTTCGAGATAGAGATCGGCCGGCCATTTGAGATCGGGGCGCTGTTCCAGGCAGAAGGCGTGGGTCGAGCCCGAGTCGAACCAGACATCGAGAATGTCGCGGACCTGCTCCCATTCTTCCGGGTTGTAGTCATCGCCGAGGAAGCGCTTGGCCGCACCATCGGCGAACCAGGCGTCGGCGCCTTCTTCACAAAATGAATTCTCAATCCGCTGGTTAACCTTGTTATCGTTGAGAATTTTGCCATCGGACTTGTTGACGAAAACGCAGATGGGAACGCCCCAGGCGCGCTGCCGGGAGATCACCCAGTCGGGCCTGTCGGCGATCATGGCGCGCAGCCGGTTCTGGCCGGCGGGCGGGAAAGAATTTGGTGTCGTCGATGGCTTTGAGCGCCACATCGCGGAGGCCGTGCGACGACATGGAGATGAACCATTGCGGCGTGTTGCGGAAGATGATCGGCTTCTTGGAGCGCCAGGAATGGGGATACTGGTGCTTGAGGCGGCCCCGGGCGATGAGCATCCCGGCATCCTTCAGTGCACTGATCACCGCCTCGTTGGCATCGCCCTTCTCGCCCTCGTCGGTGATGACGCGCTTGCCTTCGAAGCCCGGCGCATCCTTGGTGAAGAAGCCATCGGCATCGACGGTGAAGGGGATGGGACCGTTCACCTTCTCCATCCAGATATTGTAGTCGTCGGCGCCATGGCCGGGTGCGGTGTGCACGAAGCCGGTGCCGGTGTCATCGGTGACGTGATCGCCTTCGAGAAGCGGGACATCAGAAGTCGTAACCCATGCTCTGCAAGAGGATGGCTGCACAGTCAACTGCCATGAGTCCGGATTCGATAGTCCGAGCGAGTCGTTCTGAACTCATCAACCTTCGCGCGCCTTCATGACTTCTTCCGCAAGCTTGTCGGCAAGGACTAATTTGTCGCCGACCTTTGCGCCAATTGCCTTCGGGCGCAGACAGTCACTTCGTAGAGACCGATAACTGATCTTGCTGCGAAAAACTGATCGCTCGGTTTCCAGGAATGGTCCACGGGGTTGTTGTCCAAATGACAACTGAAGCTCGCCGTTCAAGCATTCCTCAGTTTGTAGATTTGCTCGACATCATCGTCCTCGATCTTGAGCAAGTCGCAGCCATCAAATCGCTTCATAACCGGAAACTTCACCCAGATCGTATCGCTCGTATAATCCTGATACTCGACCTCGGCTTCGGCCAGCGCGGTCTTCTCGACCACACTCCACATCACCGGCTTCGAGCCGCGATAGAGCTGGCCTGATTCAGCGAATTTCAAGAGCTCCTTGGCGATCAGGGCCTCGGCGCGGAAGTTCATGGTGAGGTAGGGGTTCTCCCAGTCGCCGATCACGCCCAGGCGCTTGAATTCCTCGCGCTGGACGTCGATCCAGTGCTCGGCGAAGGCGCGGCATTCCTTGCGGAATTCGTTGATCGGGATGGCGTCCTTGTTCTTGCCCTTGGCGCGGTATTCCTCCTCGATCTTCCATTCGATGGGAAGGCCGTGGCAATCCCAGCCCGGCACGTAGTTGGAATCGAAGCCCGCCATCTGGCGCGAGCGGGTGACGATGTCCTTGAGGATCTTGTTGAGCGCGGTGCCCAAGTGGATGTGGCCGTTGGCGTAAGGGGGCCCATCGTGGAGCACGTATTTGGGGCGGCCCTTGCTCTCCTCGCGCAAGCGCTTGTAGAGCCCCATCGCCTCCCAGCGCTTGAGCAGCTCCGGCTCCTTCTGCGGCAGCCCCGCCTTCATGCCGAAAGCGGTTTTCGGCAGGAACACGGTCTCGCGGTAGCGGTCGGTTTTCTTGGTCTTGTCGTCCATGGCCTCAAATCGTCCAATCATCCGGAGGCTTCTAGCAGCGCGGGGTGCCAGCGTCGAGTGGAGATGACATCCTAGAATCCCAATTCGCTGTGCGAACCGAGCCGGACCAGTTCGAGCTGCCAGTCATCGGGCTTGCGATAGATGAGCAGCAGGTCGGGCTTCACGTGGCAGTCGCGAAAGTCTTTCCACTCGCCGGTCAGCGGTGATCACGAAAGTGCGGAGGCAACAGTGCGTCGTGAAGCAGTAGGCTTAGGACCTCGCGCAAATCCGCATCCAGTGTTGCCCGATGACGGCCCCTGGCTTCGCGTTTGTAGTCCTTCTTGAATCTCGAAGTACGCCTAATCGTCCGCATGAAGGTTGTTCAGAAGATCGTCCAGGCTGCCGGTTTCCTTGGTTTCTCCCCGCCGCGCCGCCTTCATCGCGGCAATCGTCTCGGCGTTGGGAACCAACGGTTCAAACGGCAGGGCTTTCTCCCGGGCTACCCGTACGAGCATCATGCGGAACGCATCGGACACCGTGAGGCCCATGGCTGCCAGCACGGCGGAGGCCTCGTTCTTGAGTTTTTCATCAATGCGGGCACGTACGACGGAATTCTCGGCCATATGAATTCTCCTTGGGCTACAATGTAGCTCAATTGGTGCCGGATTTCAAGCCCCTCGCCTGGCCTTCGAATCGGCAATGACACAGAGCATTTCCCACATGAGGTTGGCGGCGACGACGGCGGTGATGCCGGTGGGATCGAAGCAGGGGGCGACCTCGCAGATGTCGCCGCCCACCAGATGCTTGCCCTGGAGCGAGCGGAGGATGACCTGGGCATCGCGGGGGGTGAGGCCGCCGATCTCGGGCACTCCGGTGCCTGGCGCCCAGGCGGGATCGATGCCGTCGATGTCGATGGTGATATAGGTGGGGCCTTGCCCGGTGACCCGGTCGATCTCCTTCACCACCTTGTCGCGGCCCATGGCCTCGTAGTGGTCGAAGGTTATGCAGGTGAAGCCCTGGTCCTGGCCCCACTTGATGTCATCGGGCGAGAAGCGCGAACCGCGGAGGCCGATCTGGATGACGCGCTTGGGATCGATGAGCCCCTCCTCCACGGCCCGGCGGAAAGTGGTGGCGTGATTGATTTTGGTGTCGGCCAGGGTGTCGAGGGTGTCGGCGTGGCTGTCGATCTGGACGATGCCGACGGGCTGCTTCCTTGCAATCGCGCGGAGGATGGGCAGCGGCACGGTGTGGTCGCCGCCGATGGAGATCGGCACGGCGCCTGCGGCATGGATGCGTTTGAAGAAGGTTTCGATCAGGCCGATCGACTTCGCCAGGTCGATGGGGTTGACGGGCGAGTCTCCCACGTCGGCGACATTGCAGATATCGTAGGGGGCGATGCCGGAGGTGGGATGAACGCGGCGAATGAGGCGCGAAGCCTCGCGCACGGCGGCGGGCCCCTGCCTCGAGCCGGTGCGGTAGTTGACGCCGATATCGAAGGGCACGCCGGCCAGGGCGATATCGAGTTCCGGCGAGATGTCGTGGCGCTGGGTGCGCATGAAGGTGGCGATGCCGGCAAAGCGCGGTGTCACGGCGGCATCGACGGGCTGGAACGCGGGTCTTTCTTCATTTGTGTCACCGGAGCTAGAGTTGCTGTGAAACAGGAGCGCTTCATGGGTAAATTACAGACCATTCCGGCCCGCCGTGGCAAGGCGGTTCGCTTGAATCAGGGGCAATCGGTGAAGATCATCAACACCCATGGCAATCAGGTGGTGGATACCTGGGCGTTCAATGCGGGCGATCTTCGCGAATACATGGGGATGGAACATTGCCGGGCGTTCTGGACCAGGCTTTATCCCGTCGTGGGCGACAAGATGGTGACCAACCGCCGGCGGCCCATTCTGACGCTGACCGAAGATACCTCACCAGGCCGCCATGACACGCTTGATCGCGCCTTGCGACAACGAGCGCTACGGGCTTCTCGGCTGCACCGCCTACCACGACAATTGCCGCGACAACATGCATGGCGGTCTGATGGAGCTTGGCATTTTCGTGCCCTACTGCCCGCCATCGCTCAACACCTTCATGAACATCCCATGGCGCCAGGACGGGGCGCTGGAATGGGGCAACTGCCTGTGCAAGAAGGGCGACTATGTGGTGTTCCGCGCCGAGATGGCGGCCATCGTGGTGTTCTCAGCCTGCCCGCAGGATCTGCTGCCGATCAACAACGGGATCACCACGGAGGCGCATTTCGAGGTGCTGGGCTGATCAGCTCTCGAACTTGTCGTAGACGATGCGGGCCAGCGCCATCATCGGTTCCTGGGCCATATCGCCGGCCATGGCGAAGGCCAGCTTGCCGTCCAGCCAATAGCAGGCAATGAGCGGGCCCCGGGTTTCGACGCGGAGTGCGGATTCGGATTTGCCGCTGGTGGCGGCGAGAAAGATGGTGATGCGCCGCTTGTTGGCATCCTCGTACATGAGCTGGGCGGCGGGGCGATCGGTGGAGGTCAGCAGGCGGCCGCCCAGGAGGGTGTAGCCCTCTTCGGTGAGATCGGGGATGGCGAAGGCGACGCCGACACGTTTCGACAGCCAGGCCTGGAGATGGTTCCGGTCGGCGGCCAGCACTTCAACCGGATGCTTCACTTCGGCGGCATAGATGGCGTGGGCCGTCAGCGCGTTGGCGGCGATCGAACGGGCCTCGATGCCGGCGGAGTCGTGGGCGGCGAACCAGCCTGCCACGCCGCCTAACAGAAGCAATGCAATGGCGGCGGCCATGTGGAAATAGGGCCGGTCTTTCCAGGTGCCGCGGGAAGCCAGGGATGCCCGCAAGCTGGGCGGCACGGGTTCCGACAATACGCCGTCATAGGCCTGCTTCATTGCTTCCTTCTGGCGGCGGTAGGCATCGACAAGCTGGCGGGCGGCCATGTCATCGGCCAGCATTTTCTCCACGGCGGCGCTTTCGGTGGCGTCCAGTTCGCCATCGACATAGGCATGCAGCGCCCAGCTTTCGACCGTCTTCAAATTGCTCATTTCACCCGCCTCAACACCGTCTGTCCACGGTCCTCAAGAATTGCTTGCAGCGACGACCGCGCCCGTGACAGGCGCGACATCACGGTGCCGATCGGAACGCCGGTAATTTCGGCCACGTCCCGGTAACTCATTTCCTCAAGCGCCACGAGCACGATCACCTCACGGTGCTGCTGCGGCAGCTGGTCCAGGGCATCGTTGATCAAAGCCACCGACAGGCGGTCTTCCTGGACGGGGCGGACGGCGCCTTCGCTGCCCGCCAGGTGTTCGACCGATTTGACCACCGTCGAGCGGCTGTCGCGGCGAATGCCGCTGATGAACAGGTTCCGCAGCACCGCGTAGAGCCAGGCTCGCAGCGGCCGTGCCGGATCGTAAAGGTGGCTCTTGTTGAGCGCCCGCTCGATACAATCCTGCACCAGATCATCGGCCAGCGAGGCATCTCCAGCCAGCGCCCGCGCGAAGCGGCGCAGGTGGGGGAGTTCACCAGCCAATTGCGTGCGGAAATCCATGAGCAGCCCTTTTGGCCGAGTTACGCCGGAGAAAGCCAGTTTATTCCGTTACTTGGGCGCCTGCCACTTGTCCCGCATGGTGACCAGCTCTTCGGCCGCCGTCGGGTGAACCGCCATGGTGGCATCGAAATCTGACTTTTTAGCGCCCAGCCTTACGGCGATTCCCAGAAGCTGGGCCATCTCGCCGGCATCGGGACCGCAGATGTGGCAGCCGAGAACCCGGTCGCTATCGGCATCGACGACCAGCTTCATCAGCATGCGCTCGTCGCGCCCTGAAAGGGTGTGTTTCATCGGGCGGAAGGAGGTCTTGTAGATGTCGAGGGCCTGGTGGCGCTTGCGGGCTTCGGTCTCGGTGAGTCCGACGGTGCCCACTTCCGGCTGGGAGAACACGGCGGTGGGAATCAATGTGTGATCGACTTTGACGTCCTTGCCGCCAAACACCGTATCGGCGAAGGCGTGGCCCTCGCGGATGGCGACCGGGGTGAGGTTCACCCGGTTGGTGACGTCGCCTACGGCATGGATGTTATCGGCAGTGGTGCGCGAATAGTCATCGACTTTCACGGCGTAGTGCGGAGTAAGTTCGACCCCTGCCCTCTCAAGGCCAAGTCCCACGACATTGGGAACACGGCCGGTGGCGAACATGATGTGGCCGGCGCCGTAGCCGGTGCCGTCATTGAGGACGACGCGAACGCCGGTGCCGGACTTTTCGATCTTGGCCACATCGGTGTGGGTGCGGATCTCGATGCCCTTCTTCTTCATCTCGGCGGCGAGATGGTTGCGGATGTCGCCGTCGAAGCCGCGGAGGATTTGCTCGCCGCGATAGACCAGAATGGTTTCGACGCCCAGTCCGGAGAATATCCCGGCGAACTCGACGGCGATATAGCCGCCGCCCACGATGACGATGCGGGCCGGCAGTTTCTCAAGGTGGAAAGCCTCGTTCGACGTGATCGCCAGTTCGTGGCCAGGGAGATGGCGGGGCACGAAGGGGGATGCGCCGGTTGCTATGAGAATGTGTTTCGCTGTGAGCTTGCGTCCCGAAGCGAGGCGGATGGTGTTGCGATCTTCGAGTTCGGCGCGCTCGAGGATCAGTTCGGCGCCGGCAGTTTCGAGATTGCGGATATAGGCCTTGTTGAGCCGGTCGATTTCCTTGTCCTTGTTCTCAATCAAGGTGGCCCAATCGAAACTTACCTTCTCGGAGGTCCAGCCGAAGCCCAAGGCGTCCTCGAACTCCTCGGCGAATTTCGACGCATAGACGAAAAGTTTCTTCGGCACGCAGCCGCGGATCACGCAGGTGCCGCCGACGCGGTATTCCTCGGCCACCGCCACCCGGGCGCCATGCTTGGCGGCGATGCGCGCGGCGCGGACGCCGCCGGAACCCGCGCCGATGACGAAGAGGTCGAAGTCGAATTCGGCCATCGGGCTTCAGGTCTTCCTGAAGGTGGTCACACCTTCCGGCGTTCCCATGAGGATGATGCCGCAGATGCCGATGAACAACCCGTGATCGACGATGCCGGGGATGGTCGAGAGCAGATTGGCGAGGCGGCCGGGATCGGGAATTTGGCCTATGGCGCAGTCGATGATGACGTTGCCGCCATCGCTGCGGAAGGGTTTGCCGTCGCGCACGCGGATGTTCATCTTGGCTTTGAGTTTGAAAAGATGGAGCGCGCGCTCGATCTTCCAGGCGGTTGCCTTGACGCCGAAGGGGACCACTTCAATGGGCAGCGGAAAGGCGCCCAACTGCTTCACCTTCTTCGACTGGTCGGCGATGATCACCACATGGCGCGCCGAGGACGCCACGATTTTCTCGCACAGCAGCGCGCCACCGCCGCCCTTCATGACATTGAATTCGGCATCGAACTCATCGGCGCCATCGACGGCGAGATCGATGAATGGATGGGCCTCCAGCGTGGTGAGCGGGATACCGAGGCTTTCGGCCTGCTTGCGGGTTTCCTCCGAGGTCGGCACGCACTGGACGGAAAGCCCTTCCTTCACCTTGGCGCCGAGAAAATCGACGAAATGGCGGGCGGTGGAGCCGGTGCCGAGGCCCACTTTCATTTGCGGCTTCACGTATTCAAGGGCCGCCATGGCGGCTGCCTTCTTTTGATCGTCCGGTTTCATTTTTTTGGAATCTCATCTATGAGCGCTCTAATAGTTTCAAGAAGGAAATCCACTTGCGCCTTCGAAACTTTTGTCTTGGTAAATCCATGGACTACCCGATTCCGGATGGCGGCAACGTCGTGAAGCTTGATTCCTACAGCGTCGTCAACGAAGCCGTCCGAAACCAACGCCCCAACGACAGAGGCGGGCAAATACCGGCGCGCCGCGCCGCGCTTTTCATCGAGAGTGAGATGGCGCGCAACTGCTTCAAGCATGCCCCACGCGTAAGCGATCGCCGCCTTTAGATCACCATCCTCTGCCAGTCGATTCGCCGTCTTCCAGTCTGAAAGCAGCTGCGCTTTTCCGGGCTGCAAAGCTACATCGAGATCTTCTTGCCGCGGCCGGGCAAGATACAAGTGAAAGTGCCAACCAGGGTGCTTCCTGACTTCGCGAGCGAAATAAGCCGCCCTTTTATTGTCGCGCTGCGTCGGCGGCACCGACTTTATGCCGACGACGATACCTTCCTTTTCTCCCCTACGCGCGACAATATCCGGCTCATATCCTTCAAGAAATGATGGAACATCAGAGCCACTAGGCTTTACGAAGACATGGTACCCCTCGCGCTCTAATTCGGACTTTGCTTTCTCGAGGACCACGTCAAAGGCTTGCTGCTGATTCGCGTTCATGATGGAAGTACCTTGTGATTTGGAGCGCCTCGCACAGTGACGTAGACGAAGTTTTCCGCCCGGCCAAATGTGCCTGCTACTAGTTCCGGCGGATTATCGAGTTTGTGCAAGGCCTGATCCGTTTTCCGCAATGTTACTTGGCTGACATTGAAATTGTTCGTAAAGGCAATCTTTTCAATGCCGTCAATGATGAGCTTCGCGATGTTGTCTATGTCCAAGTTCGTGCGCTCAAGGAAGAAGTAGACAATAACGACACTGACTTCCACCTCAATAGGCGGCTGATCAGTAGGCCACCGCGCGCGAGCAGCTTCGCCGACGCGGCGCTTCCAGTCGTTCTTTGCCTTGTCGCTTCTGCTTTGCGCTGATCGCGGCTCGCCAATGACAACGAAGTCAAATTCCCCCATTCAATAGCTCACTTCCCGAGGCAGCCCATCAGCATGTACTTCGCATTGACAAATTCCTCGACGCCACGGCGGGCGGTGGACCCGGTGCCGAGGCCCACTTTCATTTGCGGCTTTACATATTCAAGGGCAGCCCTTGCGGCTGCCTTCTTCTCACTGTCCTGATCCGACACCTTCAAATCCTATCAATGTTCCAACCGGCCGTTTGACGTTTGCGGAAATCCTTATCTGGTTCAATGGCCAAGGACCAGTGACCACCGCATCGACCCAGCGCTCGGAAGGCACCTGATAGGGATCGATCTGAATGTGTTCGCCGAGCCCCACGTCTATATAGTCCACCCCGCCGCGCCACAACAAATGATCTTCAAAGGTGGCATTCCAAAACTGCTTGGCTTGGTGATCGTAGAGCCACAGGCTTCCGGCGACCAACTCGATCCAGCGCTCGTGAAGGCGGGGAGAGTATTTGTCGATGATGGTGCGGCCGCCCTCGCCCTCCCTGGTTTCCCATTTGTCCTGGCGCAGCAAGCTGATCCAAATGGGGCGGATGTTGGCGGCCTGATAGGATCTGGTCCGTTGCCAGAGTTCGCTTTCGCCGATTATCGCGTCCTGCACTTCAATGGCATAACGGACTTCCCGATTGCGTGGGCTGGCAATGAGGACATCGGCGCGGCGGTTTTCCAGCGGCGAGGAAACCGGCACTTCGACGTCTGCGTCATAGCCTCTGCTGCGGTATTCCTCGGCAATGTCGAATTTGGCGGTCATATGGCCGATGGTTTCGCCGGCGAATTGGCAGGAGGAATCGGCGAAATGGGCGAAATGGGCAATCCGCCGGGTTCCGCTCTTGAGGATAAGCCGCGCCCCGCAACCCGCGTCGGGACAACGGTAGTCGCCTGAGCGTTCAATCCCGGCGGCGCGGACCCTTTGGCCATTCAGGAGCGCGGTGAGCATGGCGCGATGCTACTCTTGAGGATTGCTTGCTTAAATTGATCCACTGTTCCTTTTCACCGTCATGCCAGCGCTGGGGTGACGGATATTAGGGAAATGACTCTCACTTCCCGAGGCCGCCCATCAGAATGTATTTCATCTCGACATATTCCTCGACGCCGTGGTGGGAGCCTTCGCGGCCGAGGCCGGATTCCTTCATACCGCCGAAGGGCGCCTCGGCTGTGGAGATGATGCCTTCGTTGATGCCGACCATGCCATATTCGAGGCCTTCGGCGACGCGCCAGACGCGGCCGATGTCGCGGGTGTAGAAATAACAGGCAAGGCCGAATTCAGTGGCATTGGCCATTTCGATCGCTTCTTCCTCGGTCTTGAATTTGAACAGGGGCGCCACCGGTCCGAAGGTTTCCTCGCGGGCAACGGCCATATCGGCGGTGACGTCGCGGATCAAGGTGGGCTCGAAGAAGTTGCCGCCCAGGGGCTTGCCGCCGATCATGACCTTGGCGCCCTTTTTCACTGCGTCGGCGATATGCTCCTGCACCTTGGCGACGGCGGCCTTGTTGATGAGCGGGCCGGTGGTGACGCCGGCCTCGGCGCCATCACCCACTTTGAGTTTCTTCACGGCTTCGGCCAGCTTATCGGCGAATTTATCGTAGACTCCTTCCTGGACCAGCAGACGGTTGGCACAGACGCAGGTCTGCCCGGCATTTCTGTATTTCGACAGCATGGCGCCCTGCACCGCCGCATCGAGATCGGCATCGTCGAACACGATAAACGGCGCATTGCCGCCAAGTTCGAGGCCGATCTTCTTGATAGTGGGGGCGCACTGGGCCATGAGGACGCGGCCCACTTCAGTGGAGCCGGTGAAAGTCAGGGCACGGACGATCGGATTCGAGGTCATTTCGGCGCCGATTTCGCGGGAGGAGCCAGTTATCACCGAAAAGACGCCGGCCGGCATGCCGGCGCGTTCGGCGAGTTCGGCCAAGGCCAGTGCCGAGAGCGGGGTTTCGGTCGCGGGCTTGCAAACGAAGGTGCAGCCGGCGGCGAGCGCGGGGCCCGCCTTGCGGGTGATCATGGCGTTGGGAAAGTTCCAAGGAGTGATCGCGGCGACGACGCCGACCGGTTGCTTGATTACCACCATCCGGGCGTTGGGCCAGGGCGACGGGATGGTTTCGCCGTAAATGCGCTTTCCCTCTTCGGCGAAGAATTCGATGAAGGAAGCGCCATAGGCCACTTCACCGCGCGATTCAGCCAGGGGCTTGCCCTGTTCGGCGGTCATGATCTGGGCCAGGTCTTCCTGATTATCCATCATCAGATTGAACCACTTGCGCAGGATTCCGGCGCGCTCTTTGGCGGATTTCTTCGCCCAATCCTTCTGGGCGCGCTGGGCGGCTTCGATGGCCTCTCTGGTTTCAGCCGCACCGAGTTTCGGAATGGTGCCGATCACATCCTCATTGACCGGATTGGTCACGTCGATGGTGGATTTGCCGCCCAGCCATTTGCCGCCGATATAACATTTGTCCTTGAGCAGCGACTTGTCCTTGAGTATGTCGCGCAGTGCCTGACCTTTGCGGATATCCATGTTGGGTTCTCCCGTTTAGAGTTGGCGGGCTCTTAGCACAGGGCAGTATGCGGGACAAACCGGCTAGAATTGCGGGGAATGCATGACAGATCGCGCCGTCATATTCGATCTTGACGGGACCCTGGTCGACACCGCTCCCGACTTGATGCGGGCCACTAACCATGTGCTGGCGACGCTAGGGCGGAGGCCGATCACCATGGCGGAGGTTCGAAGCTTTGTCGGCCATGGGGCGCGGGCGCTGATTGCCATGGGTTGCGAGGCCACCGGAGAACCGGTGCAGCCCAGGGCGGTTGAAACGCTCTACCAGGAGTTCGTGATCTATTACGCCGCCAATATCGCCGCCGAGAGCAAACCTTATCCCGGGCTGATCGGCCTTCTCGAGCAATGCAAAGCCTCAGGCATTCACTTGGGCGTATGCACCAACAAGCTGGAGAGTCTTTCGATCCGGCTGCTCACCGCACTTGGACTCAACAGCTATTTCGGCGCCATCGTGGGACCCGACACCATCGGCATCGCCAAGCCCGATGCCCGGCCCTATTTTGAGACGCTGCGCCGCCTCGGCGCCCCCAATGCGCGGAGCCTGCTGGTGGGCGACAGCGAAACCGATATTCTCACTGCCCGCGCCGCCGGGGTTCCGGTGATCGCGGTGCCGTTCGGCTATACGCCCCGGCCGGTGGCGGAGTTCGGCCCCGACCGGATGATCTCCCATTTCGACGAGGCGTGGGAGGCAATCGAGGAATTGCTGGCGGGCCGCCATTCTTGACTTGGCAAGGCCTCCGCGCCTATAGGAGCCCACCCTTCAGAGGGCGATTAGCTCAGTTGGTAGAGCACTGTGTTCACATCGCAGGGGTCACTGGTTCGAGTCCAGTATCGCCCACCAATTTCTTGCTGGTCTTACAGTCCGCGGCTGCCGGCGGCGCCGAGCCGGCGCCCGTTGGCGAAGCGCGGGGCCAGTGGCGCCAAACAACTGACGACGCTGAGACGGGTTGGAAATTCCGGATAGGAACCGGTGGTGGTGTCGTCGATCAGGAAGTTCTTGGCGGCGCCCGAGCATTGCACCCGCCACGAACTGTTTTCGGTGCCGGTCAACGCGCACACCACGTTGGCGGTAAAATATTTCTTCGTGTAATTCGCCCCGACGATCGAAACCCGCGTTCCCTCGCGCGAACCGGTAACGGGGATGGCGTAGGCGCCGGGCATCTGCCACTTACCGTAGAGCAGCTGATGCCCTTCGGTTTCCGGAGGAGCGGCAAGCTTGACCACATCCAGGTAGGGCTCCAGGCGGTAGCATATCTCGGCATGGGCCGGGGTCAGCGGCAAGAGACACGCGGCCAGCAATGTCAGTGTGCGGAATTGTTTGGTCACGCGGGCGTTCTCCTGTTGCAATGGGGGCGACGTATCGACCATGCAACATGTGGCTTGCCCGAAGCTGAAAGGAAGATCGACTCTAGAGGCTGACGACCTGGCCTTCGTGGATCGAGCGGTCGGCGGCCAGAACAATTTTCAGGCTCTTGACGCCGTCGTTCATGTGATCGGTCAGATCGAGGTTCTCGTCGATCGCCTTGAGCAGGTAACGCTGCTCGCGCTCGCAGAGATCGTCATGGCTGGGCTCGTCGCTCATGTCGATACGTTCGTCGGGCTTCGACATGTCGGCGTGGTGCCAGAGGATCTGGTTGGTCTTGGTGTGGGCATTGATGTCGTCGGATTTCACTGGCCCGCGGTTTCGGCCATGACGATGGAGACGGAGCCCTTGGGGCCGATCACGTCTTTGACGAAGAACGCGGTCTCGCTCATCATCGGCCCCCAACCGGCCTCGTACCAGCCGACCGAGCCATCGTCGAAGATCACCTGCAACATGCCGTAGTTCTGCTGCTTCACCTCATCGCTGAGCCTGGCGCCGATGGCATGGACCTTGATGGGCTTGGCTCTGGTCATCTGGCACATCACATCGACATAGTGCACGCCGCAGTCGACGATGGGCGGGAACGAATCCATCAGCCGCTTGTGCCAAGCCCAGGTTTCGCCATTTGACTGCTGGTTGAGATTCATGCGGAACACCAGGGGCGAGCCAAGCTGCCTCGCAATTTCGATGAACTTGATCCACGACGGATGCTGACGGAGGATATAGCCGATCACCAGCTTTCTGCCGGTGCGCTTGGCGGTGGCGACAACCTTCTCGGCATTCTCGGCACTGTCGGCCAGGGGTTTTTCGACGAAGACATGGGCGCCTGCTTCCATCGCCTTGATGGCGAAGTCCGCATGGCTGTCGGGGAGCGTGTTGATCGAGACCACATCGGGCTTCAGTTCGGCAAGGGCCTTGTCGAAATTATCGAATTTCTGGGCGGACTTCAGGGCTTCGGGCAACTCGCGCTTGGCGATGCGGCGCTCGCAGACTCCCACCACTTCAAATCCTGTTATGCGGGTGTAAGCCAGCGCGTGACTCAGCCCCATGTTGCCGAGGCCCACGACCAGAACGCGTTTTTTTGGCATGATGTTCCTCCCTCAAGCGCCGATGTGAACGGCTTTTCCAGTGCGCGCCGATTCCTCGGCGGCAAGTGTTGCGGCAAGGGCGGCGGCGGCGTCTTCCGGTCTGCCGATCGCGGGAGCTTTTCCCTGCAAGGCGCAATTGGCGAAGTAGGCGAATTCATCGCGCAATGCGCCGCCGCGGACGCCGTCGAACATCGGCCAATAGGTGGTGTCGGGGCTGTGCAGCTTATCGGAGGAAACGATGCCGAGATTGGGGAAGGTATCCTGAACGTGGATGATCCCTTCGCTGCCGATGATCGACATGCGCTCATCGATATCGAAGGGAGTTTTCTCGGGCATGCACCAGACGGTCTCGAGAGTGGCGGTGGCGCCGCTCTTGAAGCGGTACATGGTCTGGCCGATGTCGGGATATTTGAGCCCGCGCACGCTGACGGTCTGGGCATAGGCGCTGACAATGGCATCGCCGGTGAACCACAGCATGAGGTCGGTATCGTGAATGGCATCGCCGACGATGGGGCCGATCTTGTTCAGAATTTCCGGGGTCCAGGCGGCGGGAATATTGCGGCGGGAACTGAGGGCCACGATCTTGCCGATCTTGCCTGCGTCGATGGCCTGCTTGGCCATGCGGTAGCGCGGATTGAAGCGGCAGATGTGGCCGATCTGCAGGATGCCCTTGGCCTTTTTCGCGGCGGCGATGATCGTGTTGCAGTCGGCGACGGTGGAGGCCATCGGCTTTTCGAGAAAGACATGCTTGCCGGCTTCAAGGGCTGCAACCGCGGGATCGGTGTGCTGGTCCCACATGGTGACGATCGAGACGGCGTCGATATCCTTGTCGGCCAGCATGTCGCGGTAATCGGCGTAAGTTTTTTTCACGCCAAATTTCCTGGCTTGCTCGGCGAGGCGGCCGGGCCTGCGGGTGCAGAGCGCCGCGAGTTCCAGATTGGGCACGCCCACAATCGTCTCGCAGTGAATCTCGCCGAACCAGCCCAGGCCGATCACTCCGATGCGCAATCTATCCACAGCGTCCTCCTTCAGAAATCCTGGAGCGTCAGCTCACGCGTCATCACGATGTTGCCGGCGGTGAGCCCGCAGTCGACGACCAGCGATGCGCCGGTGATGGCGGCGGCGGCATCGGAGGCAAGAAAGCCCACGGCGCGCGCCACATCGATGGGTTCGACGATGCGGCCGAGCGGATACCATTTGCGCAAGGAGTTCGAGCACGGTTGAGTCCTTTCCCGCCTTGCGCTCCCACAATGGCGTGCGCACTGTTCCCGGCAGCACGATGTTGGCGCGGATGGCGAAGCGGCCATATTCCATGGCGAGCGAGCGGGTGAGCGAAATCATGCCGGCCTTGGCGGCGCTGTAGGCCGGATCGCCGAAACCGCTCAAACCGTTGACCGAGCCGATGGCGATGATCGAGCCGCCGCCCTTCTCCTTCATTCCTGGAATGACGGCGTGGGCGCAGTAATAGGCGCCATTGAGATTGCCGTTCATGTCATGGGCCCAGGCGGCGGGATCGGTTTTCGCGAAGGTCGGGTGTTCGGAAAAACCGGCATTGTTGACAAGAATGTCGATGGGGCCAAATAGCGCAAAAGCTTGCGCCACCGCGGCGGGATCGCCGACATCGGCGATGGCGTGGCGGATGGCGATTTTCTCCTTGACGAGTTCGGCCGCAAACTCGGCAAGTGCTGCACTCTTGTCGATGGCCACGATGGCGGCCCCCTCGCCCGCGAAATATCGGCACAGGCTCTGGCCGATGCCGCCGGCCGCACCGGTGATGGCGACGGTCTTGCCTTTGAAAATCATGGGGCGGCTCCGATCAATTTCATGGCATCGGCAATCCACGCAACATTGGAGGCGCGGAGATGGCCCCAATTGTAGAAGGCTAGCCCGGTAACGCCACCCTCGTTCAGAGCGCTCACTGCGGCGAGGAACTCCGCCTTGCTGGCGAGATCGGGGAAGGCGGGGCGCAGAATGCCGCGCAGTTTGCCCTTGCCCGCCAGCCTGCGCTTCACGTCAAACAGGTCGGCTTTGACGCGGGCGGAACCCGGTTCGTAGAAACAGGCTTCGATGATGCCCGCGGCATCCGCCAGGGCGGCGAGGTCGCTGCCTTCATACCAGGCGCCACCGGTCGGGCGGGCAACCGAGGGGATCACCGCGACAGTGGCATCCTTGCGCACGCTTGCACGAATTTCGGCGGCGAGCGAGGTAACTACGGTGCAGCGCCAATCGAGAAAGGCCTTCAACTCGCCATCGAGCCTGGTGTCGGCGAGCCAGAAGGCCTCGGCCATATCGGGGGGGAAATCGATGTCGCTGGCGAGAAAGTCCGAAATATCCCTGGCGACTTGCGTCTTGAGAGACCCAGCCGCAATGCCAGCGGATTTCGCACCTGCCAGGCAATGTTCGCAGAAACACAGGCCCAACTGACTATCGAGCCAGCGGTTCGGCATGTTCAGCGCGAATTCGTGGTGGAAGCCATGGGCATAGGGCGCAAAGCCGGGCGACTCCAGGGAAATGCCGGAAACCGGATAGTTTTCAGTGACATCGCGGGCAAGCCCCAGGGCATAGGCGCGGGGCCCGGGCGCCGACGGGCAGAGACTGTAGACGTAGCGGTCGCCAAAGGCATTGGCGACGGTAGACTCAGGGTGGCGGGCGCCAAGCAGAGTGTTGTGCAACAGCACCAGCCAGACATTGGTGGCGATGTTTTTCTGTTTCGTCAGTTCACGTACGATATCGCGCTCCGCCAGACTGGAATTGGCCACTGGCTTTATGGCGCCATAACGGGCGGGATCCGGTTTGAAATAGACGGTGCCATCCTCGGGAAAATAGACTTTTCCGGTCTTGCCGTGGGGCCTGAGGAACTTTCCGGCATGATAGCTGCCGGCAATCGTCACGGTATCCAGGCCCAGCGCGCGAAATTCTCCGACGGCAGCAGCCACTCCGGTTTCGGCGATATCCCAGGCGTAGGCGTAGATTGCGCGGTAGTTCATTGGCCGGTTCCGCTGCCGAACCAGCCATCCTTGAGATAGTGCATGTATTCGAAGATGGTGTTGTATTTGCGGATGAAGACCACTTCGAGGAAATCGCCGACGACGAAGGGCGGTATGATGATTTCCTGGCCTTCGATGTGGGGGCCGAGGGCCTCGACCCGGTAGGCGATGTGGGGATTGGCCTTGATGATTTCCGGCACCGTGCTGTCGGGCTCATAGCGCAGGAATTCGATGTGCTCGATATGATTGCGCGGATTGGTTACCCAGACGCGGCTCTGTTCAACCCAGTCCTCGTCCGGCTGCTTGATCGTGGTGGTGATGCCAACGTGATCGAACACATACATCGCCGGCCCCTCCTCCGGAAAAAATTGGGCGGCGGCACCTGGCATGCCGCCGCCCTCGCATCAAATGCGTTTCATGATCTCGTCGACGTTGACGGCCTTATAGGCGTCGGACAGCGCGAAGCCATCGGCGTCGGCCTTGACCTTGGCGGCATCGAAGCTGTTGGCGACGTCGATGAGATCGTTCTTCACCACATCCTCGGTCTTGAAATCGGTGGTGATCTGGCCGATCTCGCGGCCCACATCGAAGAACATCTGCCAGCTGTCCATGAGGTGGAAGCCCCACTTCTTGCGCTCGTCCATGCGGCCGGCGAAGACATTGGCGAGCTGCATCATCGATTCCACCGCGACATCGGGCGTCATCTGCGAACCCAGACCGGGGAACTGCTCCATGACGATCTGGGTGGCGGCGCGGGGATTGAGCTTGCCGTATTCGAGACCGGCGGCCCAGCCCTGGAAATAGCGGCCATAGACTTCCTTCTTCGCGGCGTCTTCGAAATCGGCCTTGCGGATGACGAAGCTGTTGGCGGGAAGCTTGGAGAAGTCGCGGCCAAGAATATAATCGAAGTCGAGACCCTGGCCCTTCCACTGGGCCCGCAAACCTTCCCACGCCAAGGCGGAGTCGCCCTTGCCTTCCTTAAGAACCGTGCCCCAGGCCGGCCAGCCACCTTCCACATACTTGATCTTGGTGATGTCGACGCCGGCCGCCTTCAGCATGGGATCGCAGATCGACTGCCAGCCGGCGCTGCCGAGCACTACGGTCTTGCCTTCAAGCGCCTTGAGGCTGTCGGGCTTTTCGCCTTTGCGGAAGGCGAAGTCGAACACGTCGGAGCCGCCCATGTGGAAGGCGGAGACCAGGGGCATGCCCTGGGCAAGCGCCAGTGAAAACACGCCAGGCGACGGAAATCCGACATCGGCCTGGTTCTGGTCGACCAGCTTCACTGTTGCCGTAGCATCCGACGGGCCAGGTTCGAGGGTGGTTTCGATATCGCCGAAATAGCCGAATTTCTTTCCGACCCAGTAAGGGTAGTCATCAAGCACTTCGACGGTGCCGCGGGGGCTGACCCAACGGATCATGTCGGCTGCAAGAGCCTGGCGCGATCCGGCCAGGCTGCCCAGCGTCATGGTTGAAACCCCGGCTGCCGTGAGAGTCAGCAGGCGGCGGCGGCCGATCATCATATTGCCAATCATTCCGGTGTTCTCCTCTGTTTGAACGACGAATTTCCGGATTCTTGCCGGGGGATTTTCCCCTTCTTGTCACCGGTTCAGGCTTCCCAACTGGCCCACTTCTTTCCGAGCCAGAAAAAGAATACGTAGATCGAGATACCCATAATGGCGAGTATCAGAATTATCGCGAAAAACTGGGGCATGCGGATCAAGGCGGAATAGTAGGTCAGGCGGTTGCCGAGCCCTTCGGCGCCGCCAACCATTTCCGCCCCGATGGTGGTGAGCAGACCAAAGATCGATCCGACCATCAGGCCGACAATGATCATCGGCATGGCCATGGGAATGCGGATTTTGGTGAAGATCTGCAGCGTGCTGGCGCCGAACGAGCGGGCGAGCGCTATCTTGGCGAGGTCGACGCGGCGGAATCCGGTGGCGGAATTGATCATCACCATGGGCCCGCTGGCCAAGGCGACAGCAATGATGCGCGGTTCGCTGCCGAAGCCAAAGCGCAAGATGAGAAGCGGCACCAGCGCCAGCATGGGGGTGGTGACCAGCAGGAGAATATAGGGTGTTACGATCTTTTCGACGAAGGGGAACTGGGTGATGACGGCGGCAAGAACGAAGCCGATGGAGCCGCCGATGGCGAAGCCCACCAACAGCTCAAACAGCGTTATGAGAACGTGGGGCCAGATAAAGGTCCACTCGGTGAACAGCGCCGTAATGATCAGGCTGGGCTTGGGCAAGACATATTGCGGCACGTTGAAGGCCCACAGCAGAATCTCGGAACCGCCGACAATCACCACGGCGACCAGAGCAATGATCAGGATTTCGAATTTCGTCCGGTGCTCGCCCAATCCCAATGAGGCGCTGGTAATCCCCACGCCGCCGCCGGCCGTCTGCTTCTTGTTGAATTCTGGGATTTTGTCAGCGAGCGCCTTGTCCATGACCATCCCTCCCTAGATGATCGCCAAACCGGCGGCGGGCCCGCGGCCGTGTTCAATGCGCGACTTGATCCGCAGAATCCGCTCAATGAAATCCGGGCGGGTCTGGATTTCAACCGGCCGGGGCCGCGGAATGTCGATGTCGTAGATTTCGGCAATGCGGCCTGGACGCGCCGACATGACCGCCACCCGGTCGGCGAGGAATATCGCCTCGGAAATCGAGTGGGTGACGAAGGCGATGGTCTTGCCGGTTTCCATCCAGATTTCCTGAATGAGCAAGTTCATTTCATCGCGGGTGAAGGCATCGAGGGCGCCGAAAGGCTCATCCATCAGGAGCACCGACGGATTGACCGCGAGGCTTCTGACGATGGAGGCGCGCTGCTGCATGCCGCCTGACAGCTCGCGCGGGAACTTGTTTTCAAATCCGGTCAGCGCCACGCGGTCAAGGAGCTTGGCGATCTGGGCGCGGTCGGGCGGCTTGCGCTTCAGCTCGAATGGCAGTTCGATGTTCTTGACGAGGTTGCGCCAGGGCAGAAGGTTGGCGTCCTGGAAGATCATGGCGATTTCGGGATGGGGCTCGGTGATCAACACATCGCCAAGGCGGATTTCGCCGCTGTTCAAGGGGTGGAGCCCGGCCATCGACCATAGCAGGGTAGTCTTGCCGCAGCCGGATGGACCGAGGATGCAGAGGAATTCGCCCTCGCGCACGTCGAGAGAAACATTGTCGAGGGCATGCACCGCGCCGGTTGCGGTCTGGTAATATTTGGTGGCGTTGGCGATGGCCATTTTCACGGCCCTTGCCTTACCGGCAGGAGAGCCGCTTGTTTTGTTCTTGGCCATCGTCAAAGCATCTCCAACCACTTAGGCAACTCGGCTTTAGGGGCACAGAAGCGAAATGATGTTCCAAATCATGCAACCGCGCAATAGGGTCGGCGGCGGTTACGCCGTTTGGGAAAGGATGCGACTTTCATCTTATGAGGGCAAGCCATAGCAGAGAAACAAAGGAAGCCACGTTATGGTTGGCGCGGCTGGAGGATGCGCTGCAGCAGAGCAATGCGCGGGGCGCGGCACAGCTATTCGCCAAAGACTGCTACTGGCGCGACCTGGTTTCGCTCACCTGGAACATTAGGACCGCCGAGGGCCGCGATGATATCGCCAAAATGCTTGAGGCGACGCTTGCGGCCGCCGGGCCCCATGGCTTCCGGATCGACGGGCCAGCCCAAAGGGTCAACGGGGCAGTCGAGGCGTGGTTCACATTTGAAACGGCGGTTGCCCGCGGCAAGGGGCATTTGCGGCTGCGCAAGGGATTGGGCTTCACCGTTCTTACATCAATGGCGGAGCTCAAGGGCCATGAGGAACGCAAGGGGCCGACGCGCGAGACGGGTGTTACTCACGGCGCCTTCAAGCACCGCAAGACCTGGCTTGAGCGTAGAACCGACGAAGAGGCCGCACTCGGCACGACACGCCAGCCCTATTGCGTGATCATCGGCGGCGGCCAGGGTGGCATCATGCTGGGCGCCAGGCTGCGCCGCCTTGGCATTCCCACCATCATCGTGGAGAAGAACGCCAAAGCGGGAGATTCGTGGAGGAACCGCTACAAGTCGCTGGTTCTGCACGATCCGGTTTGGTACGACCACCTGCCCTATCTTCCGTTTCCAGAGCATTGGCCGGTGTTCACGCCAAAGGACAAGATGGGCGACTGGCTGGAGATGTATGCCAAGGTCATGGAGCTCAACTACTGGGGCTCGTCGGAATGCCGGAAGGCAGTCTACGATCCGGTGGCGAAGGAGTGGACAGTTTCTGTCGACCGCAATGGAAAGGAAGTGGTGCTGAGACCCAAGCAGCTGGTATTCGCGACGGGCTCCTATGGTCCGCCACGGGAGGTTGACATTGCCGGCCGGGAGAACTTCAGGGGCGAATATTATCATTCCAGCCGCCATGTGAGCGGGACTGCTTATCGGGGCAAACGTTGCCTGGTTCTCGGGGCCAACAGTTCCGCCCATGATATCTGCGCCGATCTGTGGGAGCACGACGCCGAGGTGACGATGATCCAGCGCACGCCGACGACGGTGGTCAGATCCGAGACACTGATGGAAGTGGCATTCGCCGGCCTCTATTCGGAAGCGGCGATGCGGGCGGGGATCGATGTCGACAAGGCCGACATGATTTTCGCGTCCACCCCTTTTCGGCTCATGGCCGATGCACAGAAACCACTCTATGCGGAGATGGCCAGGCGCGATGCGGACCTCATCAAACGGTTGAACAAAGCCGGTTTTCGCACCGACTATGGCGCCGATCATTCCGGCTTGCTGGTGAAGGCGCTGCGCACCGGTTCAGGCTATTACATCGACGTCGGCGCATCGGAGCTTGTTGCCAGCGGCCAGGTCAAGGTGCGAAGCGGGGTTGAAATCGCCCGGCTCACGGAGAATGCCGCCATACTCTCCGATGGGTCTGAGCTTCCCGCCGATCTCATTGTCACGGCCACGGGCTATCTACCGATGAATGAATGGGTTGCCAGTATCATCTCGCGCGAGGTTGCCGACCTCATTGGCCCCAATTGGGGCTATGGTTCCGGCACCAGGGGCGATCCGGGCCCGTGGGAGGGCGAGCTGCGCAATATGTGGAAACCGCTGAAGCAGGAGGCCCTGTGGTTCCACGGCGGCAATCTTCACCTGTCGCGCCACTACTCCCTCTACGTGGCGCTGCAACTCAAGGCGCGGATGGAGGGAATTCCGACACCGGTCTATTAGGACGATGGTTCGCACTTGATTCCGCACCATGAACCAGAATACGAGTTAGTGAAATTTTCCACAAGTCGTGGTAGGGTAGCGGCATGGCAAGATGTTCTCGCATAGTTGCAACACTCGGAATTCTCAGCCTGATGCTGGCTCAGCCCGCTGTGGCGGCTCCCAATCTTTGCATCGAAGGGCAATCGAAAGTGCGCAATTCGGCGACCCATGCGCTCTATCACGGCAATTATGGTTCAGCTTTCCGGCAGTTCAAATCGCAGGCCGCGGGGGGTAGCCCGTTTGCGCAAATGAAACTCGGCATCATGTACCGCATGGGCTATGGCGTGCCGCAGGATTTCGCGGCGGCGGTGGAGTGGTGGCGGAAGGCGGCCGAGCGCGGCAATGCCAACGCCCAGTGCAATCTCGGATTCATGTATCTCTATGGTGTTGCGGTGCCGCAGGATCCGGTGGCGGCCTATATGTGGTTCAATCTCGCGGCGGGTGCGGGCCACCGGGATGCGCGGGCAAAGCGCGACATCGTGGCCGCCTGGCGGCTCAATTCCGGAGACTTGCTGGAAGCCCAACGGCTCTCTTCCGAATGGCTGGCCGCCCACCGGTGATGCCGGGTTTGCAATCTCTCAATCTTGCCGCGCACTATGAGCTGAGACGAAGCGAAGTCGCGGCATGCGCACTGCTTGGCTTGATACTGGCAGGCGTTCTTGCCGCCATGACTGGCGCGATCACGGCGCTGGCCGGAGGCTATCTGCTGTTTTCGATGCTGCTCGTCATTCTGATCGACTACCGGCACCTGATCATTCCGAATGTGCTGTCCCTGCCTGCCATCCCCCTGGGGTTGGCGGCCGCGCTCTTCACTTTTCCTATACCCTGGGCGGATATCATTAGCGATCACTTACTGGCGGCGGCTGTGGCCGGCGGTGTTTCCTATGCCGTCCGCTATATCTATCGGCGGCTGCGCGGCGTTGAAGGGTTGGGAATGGGAGATGTAAAGCTGGCGGCGGCGGCCGGTGCGTGGGTCGGACTCGATTTTTTGGCAATGACTTGCCTTTTTGCAACACTCGCCGCTCTTTCCGCGGTGCTGATCCGAAGACTGGTGTCGGAGCCCGGCAGTGTGAGTTTGACGGCAGCCATTCCATTTGGAAGTTTCATCGCTCCGGCGATTGTAATCATGTGGCTTTTCAGGGTTTTCACAACTTGAGCGCCGTTTGGATGTTGCGGGTCCGGAAATTTTTTGCGCAGCGCGGCAATTTCGGAACAGCCGCGGCAACATAATGCTGCTACAATTGCAGTGCGGAATTGACAGTTGGCGGGGGTGGCGGGAAAGGAGTAGAGGCCGCAGAACTGTAGGAAGCAGTCTGTTACGATTGGGGACCGGGAATTTTATAGCGTAAATGGTGAGTATTGCGGAAAATCCCGCCCTGCGAGGGGCGGCGGGGAGGATTTTGGTGACTAATTCGCGCGCCAGGACTATTGCAATCGCGTGGCGCGTGCTGGTTTTTTCGCTGTGCCTGATCGTTGCCGGGTGCGGGGCCAATATCGGTTCGACAAATCTGGAAAATCCAAACGGGTTTGACCTGAGCGCCAAGAAGCCGGGCAAGCTCAAGACCAGGCGCGAGAGTTCGTCCACGGGTTCAGCCGGCAAGGGCAGCTATCAGCTGTTTCCCGGACAAGCCCAGGATATCTCCGAGGCCCCGCTCGATGCGCCACCGGGAATCACCGAGGCGGACGGCAAGTTCACCGTCAATGTGGACCGGGCCGAAATCAACGAAGTCTCCAAACTCATTCTGGGCGAGACGCTGGGCTTCAACTATGTCGTCGATCCCAGGGTGCAGGGCACCATCACATTATCCAGCAGCCGGCCGCTGTCATCGCGCGAGGTTCTCGATGCCTTCGAAGCAGCACTTAGGCTGAACGGCGCCGCCCTGATCCAAACCGATGGCGTTGCCAAGGTGGTGGCGTTGCAAGAGGTTCTCGACGGCGAGATGGGCGCGCCCGATTTCAACGGCGACACATCGTCGGGCTATGGCGTCAGCGCCATTCCGCTGCGCTTCATCAGCCCGGCCAACATGATCGAGCTGATGGACAGCTTCATCGCGCGGGGCGGAAGTGTCAGGGCTTCCAATATCGGCAATCTGGTCCTGGTGCGCGGCACCGCGTCGGAACGCAAGTCGCTGGTCGAAGTGGTGATGTCCTTCGACGTCGACTGGATGAAGAGCCAGACCGCCAGCATCGCCATACTCGCCAACAGCACGCCGGCCGAAATCGTGACCAAGCTCGAAGCGGTGTTTGCCCAGGATACCGGGACTTCCGGCAACAACGCGCTGAAAGTCATCCCGCTGGAGCGTCTCAACGGCGTCATCATCGTCGGCAACAGCCAGGCGAAGGTCAGGCGGGCGCTGACCTGGGTTGGCCGCCTCGACAAGCGCAGCGTGACGGAAACCAACTATTATGTTTACGCCGTGCAGAACGGCAACGCGGAAAATCTAGCGAAAATCCTGACATCGACCTTCATCGACAAGAGCGATGCGGCAGGCCTCAGCGGCGAGGTGGCGCCAGATCAGCCCACCGTGCAGCTTTCCACCGGCCAGCCGCCGGCCAGCGGCCAGGGACAACAGCCAGGCGAAGACACTCAAAATCAGGGCGAGCAGGCCGGCAAGTCCGACCGCCAGGGTGGCGACGCCCCTACCCTGCCATCGGAGTCAGCCACGGCCACCACGGCAAAGCCATCGGATCTTTCTTCGGGCACCCGGATCACACCCAATCCCGCCAACAATACCATCGTCATCCGCGCCACCGAGCGGCAGTATCAAAAAATCCTGGCGACACTGCGCCAGATCGATTCTCCCTCGGTGCAGGTGCTGATCAACGTGACCATCGCCGAGGTTTCACTCACCGACAATCTGCGCTACGGCGTGCAGGCCTATTTCAGGGATGACGGCGTTGCCGCAGGGGTGTTCAGCGGCACCGGGATTGCAATCAAGCCAAGCTTCCCGGGGTTCAACTTCTTCGGCAACATCAGCGACACACGCGTTGTGCTCGACGCACTTTCGGCGGTTACAAAGGTGCGAGTGGTATCGTCGCCGTCGGTGATGGTGCTTGAAAACGAAATGGCGACAATCAAGGTCGGCGATCAGGTTCCGATCAAGACACAGGCGCAGGTCAACCCGAACGACGTCAACTCAATCCAATCGTTCGAGTACCGCGATACGGGCGTCATCCTGAAGGTGAAGCCCAGAGTCAACGCGAGCGGTCTGGTGACCATGGAGATCGCCCAGGAACTTTCGTCCGTGGTCGCGAGCTCGGGAACAACATCGGCGACGAACGGCAATCCCACATTTGCCCAGCGGTCAGTCACCAGCAAAGTGTCGGTCTATTCCACGCAAACCGTGGTGCTCGGCGGGCTGATCAGCGGACAAGAGAACCGCCAGCGCGACAGCGTTCCCGGCGTGAACAAGATCCCGTTGCTGGGCGACCTGATCGGCAAGACCGACAACAGCTCGAAACGCAACGAACTCATCGTCTTCATCACGCCGCAAGTCGTCGAAGACGGTGAAGACGCCGCGCGCGTGTCGGAAGAACTCCGCGCCAAGATGAAGTCGTTCAATTTGAATTGAAGCCGCGTCATGCCAACGGTCATGAGAAATGACTTGCGGACTCCCCTATTTTCGTCATTCCGGCGAAAGCCGGAACCCATGGTGGAGTAGCGCAAAACGCCAATGTTTTCAGTGGTTGAACGATGGGTTCCGGCTTTCGCCGGAATGACGAATTGGTGGATGAGGCAGGTCAAGAGTTCCGGCCGTTGGTATCAGGCGCTCTGTTCGCCCTTCTCCTGCGCCGCAGAAAGGCAAAAAAATCGATAGCCGCTATTGTTCGCTGTCGTCGTCCGACGCGCCCGCGTCCATATTCTGCTGGGGCTCGGTTGCCATCTGCTCGGTGGCGGCACTGCCCTGGGCGGCGCGGGACTGGTCGGTGGGCCGGTTCATGACGCCCACCGGCTGACCGGTATTGGGGTCGATGGCTTCGCCATTGTTCTGGTTTTCACCATCTTCGTTTTGAGTGACGGGCGCTGGCGGCACGTCAGTCCGCCTGCCAAACATCTCAAGCTCGACGGTGTTGCCGTTGAGACCCAGGGTGATCTTGCGGGCGCCGACAGTCAGCACCTGCCAGTCGGAAAAAGACTGTCCCTCCTTGAGATGAAATATCTCGTTGGTGCTGTTGCGGCGCACCAGGGCAATCCTGTTCTCGGTATTGTCGGCTACGGCTAGCAGGGTAAAGTCATTGGGATCGATGGCGTTCTCGACAACCGGCGGCTCCGGGACTTCGGCGGATTCGGTGACGACTTCCTGCTGTGCCTCGGCGGGCGCGCGGGTGGGATTGAACAGCGGGCGCTCGGTGATCGCCGAAAGATCGGCAATTTGAAGCTCGCTCAACGGATTCAAGGATTTCACTGGAGCCGCGGAAGGGCTGGTTTCCTCGGCAACAGGTGCTTGCGCCACGACCAATTTCCCTGGCTCGCCAACATTGCCACTCAGGCGCTCGAAGAGGAGATTTCCTTCACCACTCCAGTAACCGTAGGCGCCGAGGCCGCAGGCCGCGGCAATGAGAAGTACCAGGCGGCGATTGATCATGGCTCGGCCTCCCACCAGCCATAGGTTTCAAGCTGCAAGGCCACCGTGAGCTTTTCCGAGGGAAGTGCCGCACCATCTTCCGCCGCAGCGTCCTGGGCGGTGATTTTGGCCTGATTGATGAAAATCAGGGGCTGGCCCGCTTCGATGGCGAGCAGGTAACCGCGGAGGCTGTCGAGGCTGCCGGAGGCTTCGACTTCCATGCGCAGCACGGCGAGGCCGCCGGTGTTCTCGGTTTGCAGAGGCTGGGTCCGCTCGATGACCATGCCATTTTCCTCGGCGAGCTTTGCCACGAGAGTTTGCAGGCCGGCCAATCCGGTGCCCGATGTGGCGCCGGGGGCGAACATCGGCTCCAAATTGTCGGCTGCCGTCAAGCCGGCGGGATGGACATCCTTGGCGGACTTGAGCTTGGCCTCGATGAAACCCATATCGACCCGGCTTTCGGCGAGTTGGGCATTGACCGAAGCGTACCAGGCATAGGGAAGAACGGCGAGGCCAAACATGGCCACCGTGGCGGCGAACAGAATCACCAGACCCAGAACGCCGCGGCGGGACATGCCCGATTTTGCAGCCTGGCCGCTCATTGGACAATTCCCTTGGTTTCAATGGTGGCGGAAACCGAGAAGACGTCAACGTTGAGGCTGGCATCGCGCTGGGTGGCGGAAGCGAAATTCACCTTGGAGAACACCTCGGATTTCTCGAGGCCTTCGATGACTTTGGGAATTTCCGTGCCGCGGCCGGAAATGGTCACCTGACTGCCGGTATAGTCGATGCTGTTAAGCCAGGTTCCGTCCGGCACCAGTTTGGTCAAGTCGTTGAGAATCACGACAACCGGCCTGCTCTCCTGCTTGCGGGTGTAAAGCTTGTTGGCCTCCGTGAGCTTGGCGCCGGCTTCGCCTGCTCCAGTGCGGTTGAGCAGCGCCTTGCGGAGGTCTTCGCTGCGTTGCTGGGTTGCGGAGAGTTCCTGATATGTGGTTCCCGCGAGATAAAGACCATAGGACGCGGTGCCCAGCGCCAGCAGCGTTAGGACCGACATGGTGGCTGTTACCATCCGGCGGGCTTTGGCCAAGCGGCCGTCGCTCTGGAAATCGATGGCAATGGCGTCGGGATCATCGGGCGAGGCGCCGATATCGAGGTAGCCGATCTTCAGCCCGGCATCGCGCAACACCGCCAGCATGCCGTTCAGAGCCTTGCGGCTGACGATGCCAACGGTGACGCCAAACTGGCCCGATTTGGGAGGGCTGGAGACCCGGTAGCCCCACAGGGCCTCGGACATGGGCCAGGCCGCCAGGCTCTCGATCTTGTTGCGAACGACCGCGGGAAGCACCTCAAGTGCCCCGGCGGGCAGTTGGATTTCCTTCATCACGGCCTTGTCGTTGGTGATCCGCAGCAACACGTTCTGTGCCCTGCTGCCGCGAATTTGGCGCTTCAGCTGAAAGGCAATCTCCTCGGCGCTGCCATCGGCGCGAGCGGTGAATTCACGCTGTCCGGCCTTGCCGCGGCTGTAGATTTCGGCGCCGTCCCCTCCCATGACGACCATGGTGCGGCTGCTGGCGGAATCGCCGGCATTTCCAGCCAAATCCTCGACTAGCCGGTCGACGCAGCTTTTCATCCAGCGGCCGAAGCGGTTACCCTGGTTGAGCAGTTGGCGCGTGGCCGAGTTGCTGTATTCGCTCATAACGCATCCACAATTAGCACCAGAGAGTGTAGCAATGCCATATCGTTCATACTGTGACCGGGATTACCGTTTGTTTACCAAGACCACGACAAAACCTGGAACGGCAAGCCACCAGCCTCGTCGCTGATCACCACCGCCTCAAGCCTGCTACCAGCAATAAGGCCTTGTCCGGAAACCGCCTTGACATTGATCATGAATACCTTGCTTTCGCCGATCGCCAGAAAATTATCATGTTCTCCAATCACTTGCTCGACATCTCCAGTTTTCCAGTTGCGCCGCTGGCGGGCCGTCATCAGGATACCGATTTCGTCGGGACCTATGCCTGGAATCGATTCTATGACGGTTTCCGGCGCCGCCATGGGGTTCACTTTGCCATCACTGCTGTACAGGCTGATAAAGGGCAATATTTTGTCCACGGCGGCGGAATCGACGCCCTCGAAGCGATAAAGCTGGGTTATCGAGAAAAATGCCGGCAAGGCGTGCTTTTGCTTGGTCTCCGTCTGGTTTGCCCCGGCATCTTCGGGCTGGTCTCCCGGTTTTGGCTGTTGCGGTGGGGGAAACTGCTGGGGCTGCTGCTCACCGGCCTTGGCTTGCGAACGGGCCTGCCTGGCCTTCATGACTTCATCGAGCCAGGGTTTCGACTGGGCGGGCGAAAGTTCAAGCTTGCTGGCCAGCGACGTCAGCAGTTCGGGATCGGCACGATTGACATCGACGAGGCCCGCCACGTCCATCAAGGCTATTTCAACAAGCCGGCCGCCGCCCACATCGACGGTGACGGCAGAGCCGTCGAAGAACACGCGCTCTTCGGGTTTGCGCGCAACAATCATCGCCTCGCCGGCATCAAGGCCCGCCTGCAGCGCTAGCTCGGAGCGCAGCCTGTCGGTCTCGACGCTGGCAAGCGACAGGTTTTTCTGGGCATAGGCACTCAGCGCCACGACGATCACCGTCATCATGGCGACGACCCAGAGGACCACAATCAGAATGATGCCGCGTGAATCGCTGTTGCCGGGCGGTTGCGCGGTCATTGATTTTCAGTCCCGGCATTCAGCTGACCGTTGGCGGCCATGGAGCAGCCTGCGCCAGCGGGTTCGGCGCAACCGGCTTCGGCGCTGATCTTGAGCGTCTGGACGAAGACCGGGACGCGCAGCCGGCCGGTTCCGGTATCGGTTACCTCGATCTTGATCTGGCCGGGCAGCATGTTGCGGGCCTGCCAGCCGCTGGCCCATTCACGAAGGCCAAGGCGGGGGGCGCGGTAAGACAAGGCGATTGCCAATTCACCCCGCATCAGAACGACCTCATCGCTCCACTCAAGGGCGGTCAAATCGTGCTGGCCTTCGACATAGGGCGCGCGCTGGCGCACCAATTCGCCGGTTTTGCCGTCGCCTCTGACCAGCAGGCGGACCCAGTAGAGTCCGGCCCGATTGTTTCCCGGCCGTTCAGCCAGCACATAGACGGCTTCACTGCCGCTGCCGAAAAACAGGAACTGGGTTGGCTGATCGGGATTGTCGATCACCCGCTCGATGCGGGATATGTCGCCGGCCACGATGTAGAGGCCGGTGGCTATGGTGGCTTGCCGCCCGATTGAGACGGTTGCCTGATCGAAGCCCTGGTTGACGGTTTTCATTGCAAGGCTGAGGCCGACCATCACCAGCGATGAAATCGCCAGGCCAATGAGAATTTCGAAGAGCGTGAAGCCAGCCTCGGAAGATGGCGGCGGTTGCACGAGCACTCCACCCTTTTCCCAAACAAGTTTGCAGTCTGATGCACACATCTTCCTGAGTCCAATCAATGCGTTACAGCAATGCTGCAATGATTAGCGCTTTTCGCTGAGCGGCGAACATCGCGCCTCCAGTGATAGCGAATAGTAACAGCCGGATGAAAGGACTAGCAGTCCTCCCCATTTCCGTCATTCCGGCGAAAGCCGGAACCCATGGCACAACCGCCCAAGACGCCAATGTTTTCAGTGGTTGAACGATGGGTTCCGGCTTTCGCCGGAATGACGGAAATAGGGGATTGCGCGGAGGGAGAAAGCAGTGATCATAGTGACGGCCATTGGTTGGATGCTCCATGGCCTACTTCCCCAGCTTGAGCGTATCGAGCACGAGTTGGCCGCGTGGTTGCCAATTTATCGCGACGGTCAACCGGTAGAGGCGGAAGCCGGTTGGCAGTTTGCCCACGCCGTCTACTTCCGCCGGTGCGATTTCCAGCTGCCAGTGGTAGATTCCAGAGTCCCCTTCGCGGTTTCCGGTTTCGGTGCCGGTGGCCTGGCGCTCGTCCGACAGGATGGATTGGGCGATGACGCGCGCACCCATCTGCAGTTCCAGGTAACTTGCGGCAAGCTGGGAGCTGCCCAAGCCGCGAAACAGCACAATCAGGGACATGGCGGCGATCGCCATTGCGCACATTACTTCGACCAGCGAAAAGCCCGCCGATGGGCCGCGCTCAGCCATGAACGAGCGCTACGTTGCCAGTGAGCCAGTTCACCCTGATTTCGTAGGTCTGGCCGCGAAATGCAAACGCCAACGTACCGCCAGTCGAACTCCCGGTGGGATAGAACCTGATGCCGACAGAGCCATCGGCATATTGCTCCGACTGGGCAACAGTCGCGGTCAAATCGACGCCCGGCGGAATTGCGAGCAGCTGCCCGCCTTTCGGATAGCCCATGAGGCGCCTCTTGAGATCGACATAGAAGACCCGCTCCTGCGTACTGCGAATGGCATCGGCGCGGCCGTCGCTGATCGCGGCGGAGGTTCGCACCATCAGCGCGCGGAACCGCGCGGTATCGATGCTCTTGCCGCTGCCAAAGGAAAACGCCAGCACGACAATTGCGAGTATCGCCAACACCGCCAGCATTTCGATGAGGGTGAAACCGCCCGTGCCCGGGTTTGGCGCCGGGTCAGTTCGAGATATCGCCGTCCTCATCCGCGCCACCTTCCTTGCCGTCGCGGCCGTAGGTGTAAAGATCGAATGCGCCTTTCTTGCCGGGCGCATCGTAGCGGTAAGGCTTACCCCAGGGATCGAGCGGCACGGTATTCTTGCTGATGTAGGGACCGCTCCAACCCGGCACGTTGCCCGCCGCCTTAACCAGCACATCGAGGCCTTCGGTGGTGCTGGGATAGCGGCCGACATCGATGTGGAACAGCTCCAGCGAGGTGACCAGGCCCTCGATTTGCACATGGGCGGTCTTGCTGCGCGAAGAACCGAGATAACCGATGACGCGCGGACCGATGATGCTGGCCAGAAGCACCAGGATGACCAGGACGACAAGCAACTCAACGAGGGTGAAACCCGCCTCGCCGGAGTTGGCCTTGGATTTTCCAAATCGCTTGCTTGCAGTCATGATTTCACGCGCCAACTTCACAATGCCAAATCGTTTATACTAATGATTGCGCTCATCAAAGACGTAATAATAAACGCCACGACGCCGCTCAGTAGTAAAATAATTGCGGGCTCCAGGAGTGTCAAGGATCGGTCAATCGCACCATCGAGTTCTTCCTCAAGAATCTCCGTAACCTGCAGCACACTCGGCGTCAGATTTCCGGTTTCGTTTCCGACCTTCAGCATTCTTGCAAGCAGCTTCGGAAACATCCGCGATTTTTCAAGTGGCTTCAGAAAATCCTCGCCCTGGCGGAGCGACACCTCCATTTCGCCAAGCACCGCCGCGATCTGCCGGTTACCGGCGGAAGGCCGCATCAGTTTCAAGCTGTCAGGCAGGCTAACGCCCGCTCCCAGTAAGGTCCCGAGAACCCGGCAAAACTGCAGCACCGCCGACTTGCGCAGGAGAGACCCAATTAACGGCAAATACATGGCAACCCCCCAGGCGAGGCGCTGCAGGCGGGCGCCGCCGAGCAGCAGCACCAACACAAGCACGCTGAGGGGGGCGGCAATCAGCACCGTCATGCCGTTGGCGATGAGCCAATCGGACACGCCAATGACAAATCTAGCGGTTTCCGGCACCGGCGCACCGGAGCCCATGATCATGTCCTTGATGCTGGGTACGACGGAAACCATGATGAAAGTCACGGCACCGAAGGCCAAACCGATCAGCAGCGAGGGATAGGTCAGCGCCGATACCAAGCGGCTGCGGATTTTGCGTTCACGATCACGCGTGCTGGCGACGCTTTCGAGCGTGGACGCGAGAGTGCCGGAAGCCTCGCCGACTTCGATCATGCTGATCAAGTATTGCGGGAAGACACCGGCGCCGGCCAGCGCATCGTGAAAGCTGCGGCCTTTGCGGATTTCGGTGCGCAGGGACTCGACGATTGCCGAAAAGGCCGGAGAGAATGCCTCCTTGGCCAGAATCTCAAGAGCGCTGTTGAGGCTTATGCCGGCCTTGAGGAGCCAGGCCAGTTCGCGGGTGAAAACCGAGATTTCCTTGTAACTGGCAACGCCTCCGCCGAGGCTCAGAACGCGGCCGGTGGTGGGCGACCGGTCGGCTGCGCTCACATCAATGGGATGAAGCCCCTGCTCGCCCAGCCTGCCGATGACGGTGGCGCGGTCGCTGCCTTCCATGGCGCCGGTGATGCGTTCGCCGTCGCTGCGGATGGCGGAATACTGGAATTTCGCCATGCTAATCTTCCGAAGCCACCCGGCCCAGTTCTTCGATTGTCGTTATCCCCTCGCGGCACTTCAGCAGGCCGTCGGCGATCATCGTCGTCATTCCGGCGGCTTTCGCGGCATTGGCGATGATATCGGCGTTGACATCGGGCCGGATCAACTTGCGGAGCGCCTCATCGACAATCAGCAACTCGAAAATCGCCGCCCGGCCGAGATAGCCGGTGCCGCCGCAATGATCGCAGCCCACGGCCTTCCACAGGCGGAGCGGCGCCTTGTGGCCGTCAATGGCATCGGGCTGCGATCTGGGCAACGATCTCGGGAGGTGCTACATACTCGGCGCGGCAATTGGTGCATAGCCGCCTGACCAGGCGCTGGGCCACAACGCAGCGCAAGGTGGAAGCAATGAGATAGGCCTGGATATCGAGATCGAGAAGCCGGGTAATCGCACCGGCGGCGGAATTGGTGTGGAGGGTGGTGAGTACCAGATGCCCGGTCAGCGCTGCGTTGACGCCGATTTTTGCCGTCTCGCTGTCGCGCATTTCGCCGACCATGATGATATCCGGGTCGAGGCGGAGAAGCGAACGCAGGGTAGTGGCGAAAGACAGGCCTATTTCCGGGCGAATCTGGATTTGGTTGACGCCCTCCACCTGATATTCAACGGGGTCTTCGATGGTCAGAAGCTTGCGGGCGGGATCGTTGAGGAAATCCAGGACGGCGGCAAGCGTCGTGGTCTTGCCGCTGCCAGTCGGTCCGGTCACCACGATCAGGCCATGGGCATGGGAGGATTGTTCCTTGAGCAGCTTGATATCGCGGGGAACCAGGCCGAGCTTGGCGATATCGGGCACCTGGTTGGTGGCGCTGAGAAAGCGGATGGCGATGCTTTCGCCATGGATCGTCGGCATGGTGGCGACGCGGATATCATACTCGCGGTCACCGGCCTTGACGCGGGCGCGGCCGTCCTGCGGCAGGCGGCGCTCGGCGATGTTGAGCTGGGTTAGAATCTTGATGCGCGACACGGCAGCACGGCCGAAATCGGCCGGCAGTACCGCGGCTTCCTGCAGCATGCCGTCGACCCTGCGGCGGACGACGACGCGGCCGCGCGCCGGTTCGATATGAAGATCGGTGGCCCGGGCGGCGGCGGCTTCACGAAAGAGACGGTTCACCAGGTCGATGACGGGCGCATCAAGGGCCAGGTCCTTGAGGCTTTCCTCGTCATCACCGGAAGCCACCGCGGGACCCCCGGCGCCATTGTGCTGGCCGGGTCCGGAGGAGCCTTCCTGCAGCCGCTCGATTCGCGAAACGATCTGGCTTTCGGTGGCGATGCGCAATTCAACCTGGCGCTCGCTGGCCACCCGAATTGCATTCAGCACGGATTCGTCACCCGGGTCGCTGACCGCTACGGTCACAGTGCGGCCATCGGTGCGCAGCGGCATGACGCGATGCTCGCGCATGAAGCGCGTCGAAATACAATCGGGCAATACGGATGAATTCGGCCACTCGCCCTCCTCCAGAGGACGAATGCCAAAATGGCGCGACAGCTCGCTCGCCAGCACCTGCTGATCGACATAGCCCAGCCGATTGATCAGGCGGACGAGGCTTTCACCTTCCTGGGCAGTGGCGCGTTCAAGCCTCGCCGATTGTTCCGGCGTGATCAGACCACGTTTCTGCAAACTGCTTAGAAATGACAACACGAACACAAGGTAACACGTGATGAGTGAAATTCAAACGCCGCAACAGCGATTGCCGCATTTCGGTCACAATAGAGAGACGCACTTGGCTTTCAGTTGTTCCGCTTCAACGGGCAGCATGGCGCCGAACTCGAGTTGGCAGTGGAATTCCGCTTGCGGCGCCAGAACAATGACATTGCCTTTGGCTTTCTCGGCGGTGTAGCCATCGGCTTCGGCGGTGCCCGGCAGAAACAGACCAAGTGCATCCTGATCGGCGGTGCGGGTGATCCAGCGCACGCCGCGCGGAAGCTCGGCGGGGCGGTGGTTGATAAAGTCAGCCGAGCCATCTGGCAGCAGTTGCATGCTATGGGCCCAGCCTTCCTTGCCGGTTCTGAAATCCATCCCCATCACCAATTCGGGATCTATGGCTCTTCCCGGAACCATGTTCCGGTGCAAAGCTGGGTCGGTCTGAAGAGCGGACACGAATGCGCGGTGGGCTTCGGAAGGCCTAAAGAATTCGGGAACCCCGGTGCGCACGCGGATGTGGCGGGGGTCGTCGGGCACGGTATCGATCAGCTGGGCATTGTCCACCGGCCGGAAATTGACATGGGCGAGATACATCAGGTCCATGGGTGTCTGCTTGAGGTTGCGCAGACTGAAATCGAGCCGCATGCGGCCTGCTCCGGCATAGAGCCGCAAACGGGGCTCGGCCACATAGTTCTGCGAGAATGCGATGGTGTGGCGATATTGACCTGCCAGTTCCATATAGAGGCTGCTGTCATCGGAACCAGCAACGAGTTCGGCGTGGCGATAGCGCGCGTTGGGCAGTTCGCCGTGCAAGGGGTGGCTGTCGCCGGGGCCCGGATTGCCCATGGCGGTTGCTCCGCAATGGAGGAGAAAGGCCCCGTAATTGGCGAGATAATCCATGGTGTCGACGGGTTCGTCGAACATCGAGCGCATGGTGAGGCGGCGGCCGTGGAACGTGGCATCCCAGATTTGCTGGCCCTGGAAGGGCAGCACGATGATCTCGCCCACCGCATTGCGGATGCGCAGTGCGGCAACGCCGCTGGCATAGCGGAAAGCGCTGGCCGTCAGTTCGCCATGGGTGGCGAGGACGGTTTCGGCGCGGGTGAATTCCACCCCCGCAAGATTGATGGTGACTGCCGTGGCCATGGCGCTACTTCACCGCGCCCGCCGTCAATCCCTTGACGATGAAGCGTTCGAGGAAGACGCCGATGATAACCAGCGGCGCGATGGCCGCGGTGGAGAGTGCCGCCATCGACCACCAGTTGATGCCTTGCGAGCCGGTCTGGCTCGCCACCATGACCGGCAGGGTCTTGGCATTGGTGCTGGTGAGAAGGGCCGCGAAGAAATACTCGTTCCAGCACAGGACGAAGGCGAGGATGAAGGCCGCCACCATTCCGGGGAGTGCGATGGGCAGCACGATGCGGAAGAAGGCGCCCCACACGGAACAGCCATCGACGAGGGCCGCCTGCTCAAGCTCGACGGGAATGGTGTCGAACTGGTCGCGCATGATCCAGATGACGATGGGGAGCACCATCAGCGTATAGAGCATGATGAGGCCGAAGCGGGTGTCGAGGAGTGCCAGCTCCTTGTAGAGAACCAGGAACGGCATGGCGAGCACGACGGGCGGCAGGATGAGCTGCGACAGGAAGAAGAAGGAGATGTCCTTGTTGCGCCAGGGGCCGAACTTGTACTGGAAGCGGCTGAGGCCGTAGGCGGCCAAGGAGCCGATGATGATGGCAAGGCCGGCGCCGCCGATGGAGGCGATGATGCTGTTCTCGAAGCGCTGCAGAAACTCCTCGCGCACGGTCGAGGTGTTGAAGATCGAGTCGGGCGATAGGCCCAGCGAGCGCCAGCCGAGCCAGGCCGGCTCGAAATCGAGCCAGGGCACCAGATTGCCCTTCATGACATTGGGGGCCTTTTTGAACGATGTTGTCAGTGTCCAGTAGATTGGAAACAGACAAATGAAGGCCCACAGGAGCAGCAGGCCGTAAATTACGATGCGGCTGCCGAAGTACTTGGCAAGTCCGGCCGGGCCATCCATCCTGATGGTTTCAGCGGTCATCAGGCGTCATTCTCCCGCCGCATCCACGGGCTCACAATTCTGAGCAGGAGTGTCACGAAAATGATGATGACGATCAGGTAGACCTCGGCCACCATGGTGCCGTAGCCGACATTGGAGCGGTCGCGGTACTCGCGGAAAATGAAACTCGAGACGGTATCGGTTGCACCGCCCGGGCCGCCGAAGGTGGTGTTGATGACGATATCGGCAAGTTTGAGTTGGAAGATGATGCGCAGGACGATCGCGGTGATGCTGACCGGCAGCATCAATGGAAAGGTGATCTGCCAGAACGACTGCCAGGGCGTGGCGCCGTCGACCTTGGCGGCTTCCTGCACTTCCTTCGGCAAGGCCTGAAGACCTGCCAGCAGCAGGATGATCATGAACGGAATCCACACCCAGGCATCGAGCGCCATGATGCAGACCCGGGCGATCCAGGGCGTGGTGAAGAAGGCGGGATTTTCCCAGCCCAAGTGACGCATCAAGTTGGCGAGCGGTCCGAAGCGGAATTCCATCAGCGATTTGCCGATCATCCAGCTCACCGCCACCGGGCTCAGCATGAACGGCAACAGGAAGGCGACACGGAAGAACTTGCGGGCCCTGATCTCGGCATTGAGCAGGAGCGCCAGGCCGAAGGCGATCACATACTGAACCAGGACCGACAGAACGTAGAACACCATATTGTAGAGGGCGTTCCAGAAATAGGCATCGCCGAGCAAATGGCGGACATTGTCGAGGCCGTTGAATTTCTGGCCTTCGAAGGCCGAGAGGTTCCAGTCGGTGAAGGCGATGTAGAGTCCGAAGAAGGTCGGAAAGATCACCATGGCGATGGTGAACAGCAATGCCGGCAGAAGGAACAGCGCCCGGTGGCCATCCTCGCCGCGGGTGAGCACCTGGCCCACGCCGAGTGGCAATGCCCCAGACGAGATAGGCATAGAGCAGCGGGCGCCAGTTCGCGAAGCCTGCGCCGGTGAGGCCCAAGGCGTAAGACAGTTGTACCGCCGTGGTCAGCGCCAGGATCGCCGATCCCGCAATGATGACAAGGCGGCCGGCGGACCTGCGGCTCGCGGATACCTCAGCTATGACGGATTGCAGGTCGGCGGTGCTGGCGGTCATTCAGAATTCGCGGTGATGGAGGGAGAAGACGACCGGCGGAGGTTTTGCTCCGCCGGCCCGAATTTGGTTCAAGGCAATTGCACGAAAAAAATACACTCCCCCTTCTCCGTCATGCCAACGAAAGTTGGCATCCCGCTTTCTCTCTGGAAAATAGAAAGAAAGCGGGACCCCAGCTTGCGCTGGGGTGACGGAATTTGGGGGCGTGGCCCTGCTTCACCTGGACTGCCTCAGCCCAGCGACGCCTTGTAGAGTTCGATCTGCTTGTCGCGGCCGATCTGGTCGGTGATCTTCTCCCAGGCGGCGGCGATCGAGTCGGCGCCGGCCTGGGCCGTCATCTGACCGGCATAGATCTTCTGCAACTCGTCCTCGGCCACGCTGTAGTACTGGAAGATGCCCGGAATGCGGGGTTCGATCGCCGCATTCGGATGGTTGTAGGAGTTGGCTTCCGAGTCGAGATAGGACTTGATGAAGGCCTCGTCGTAACCCGCCGCCACCCATTCGGCCAGGTCGAAGTGGCTGTTGCGGTAGGGCTGGAAGCCCGATGGGTAGGCCGCGCACCACAGCGAGATGTCCTTGCCACCCAGATGGGCCGCCGCACTCCAAGCCGCCTTCTGCTTGGCGGGGTCTGCATCGACGCGGGCCATGACATACACGCCCCAGCCGATATAGGCCATGTTGGGCGAGAAGTTGGGGCCCGAGGAGAGCTTGTCCCAGGCGCCGGTCTTTGCGTTGTAGACGTCGTCCGATCCGGGAAGGATCGAGAAGCCGCAGGTGTCGCCGATGACGGAGCTATCGTTGGTCTTGGCGTTGGAGCCGATATCACCCCACCAGGAGAGCATCGAGCCGGTTCCGGCGAGGAACTGCTGGAAGCCGGTGGTGCCGGGATCGGCGTTGAGCTGATCGGCGGGTTCCGAGGGAAGCGCGTCGATCACGTCCTGGATGGCCCTGCACCCAGGCCGGATTGTTGACGCGCGGCTTCATGGTGTCGGCGTCGAACAGCCAGGCCTTGTCGTCGGGGTGCTTGGCATAGGCGGTGGCGCGGCTTCCCAGGAAGTAGAAGCCAAACCCGCCCCAGCCCTTGCACGGGTCGAGATAGCCATAGGCATCCTGGCCGCCGATCTTCTTGCCTTTGAGGAACTTGGTGGCTTCCTGCACCTTCTGCCAGGTGTTGGGCACGCCCCAATCGCCGGCGTGGCCTTCGTCCTTCCAGGCCTTGGCGAGGTCGGCATCGGCAAAGACGTCGGTGCGGTAGTTGAAGTTATGGCAGTCGCCGTCGATGGAGATGCGGTAGGTCTTGCCCGCCCAGGTGCCGACCGGGGCTTTCAGGTAGCCCACATAGTCATCCATATCGATCTGGGTCTTGACCCAGTCCGGCATTTCCGAGGCCAGGCCCTTGCCGCAGACATCGCCCTCGAAGGGGGCGCCCATTTCGATGATATCGAAGTCCACCGTGCCGGTGGCGATCGATTGCTGGAGACGGGCATTGTAATCGGCCTGGGCGAGGTCGATCCAGTTGATCTTGGCGCCGGTATAGGCTTCCCACGGCTTGAGGAAGCCACGGAACAGCAGGTTGTGGAGGTTCTGGTTGTTGAGGCCCATGAAGGTCAATTCAACGCCGGCGAACTCGCCTTCCTTGACATTGCCCTTTGTGGGGCCGAGGCACATTTCGCCAACCTTCTGCCAGTCGGCGTCGGTGGGCGAACCCTTGCCCACGCCTGGTATTTGCAGCAATTGCGCGCGCAGGTCGCTTTGCGCAAGTGCAGGGGTGGCAATCGTGCCAAGCGATCCCGTGGCACTCAGCGCGGAAACCGCCGCCGCACCCTTGAGCCAAGTCCGGCGGTTCATCGCCATCCGGTTATAGAGTTCGACTTTCATTGTGTATCCTCCCAATAGATTGCATGCTCTTACCTGCCCGGGCGCCGTCGATGTCGCAATGGTGCTCGCGGACGAGCGCTGCTCAGCCGACAGGTGACGAAGGCGATTGAGACTATGCGCGAGCCTTGTTAGATGTCAATTCATGCAAGACGCATTGCAGACAATCTATCGCAGTCGTGGGGAAAAATGGCCGGCATCGAGCAAAAATTCGCAACCCGCCTGAACTCGTTCCGGGCTTCGGGCGGCAGAGACCATTGCCGCCGAAGACGCAGTGCGCGCCGTTGCCGCCGTTCCAGGCGTGTCGGCAGTCGAATTGAACTATCCCCAGCACTTCGCCGGCGATGGCAATCGGGCGGTGCTGGCGGCGGCGGCCCAATCGGGGCTTGGCGGTGACGGCGCTCAATCTGCGCTGGGATGGGCCCGATTTCGTGCTTGGCGCATTCACTCATCCGGACGCCGCCAACCGCGGCCGCGCCATTCAGCACCGCCTGTGAGGCGGTCGATATCGCCGCGCAGAACAACATCGACCACGTCATCCTGTGGATGGGCCCGGATGGCTACGACTATCCGTTTCAGGCAAATTACCGCGGCATCTGGGATATGGAGATCGACGGGTTTCGCCAGGTGGCGGCGCGCAATCCTGCGGTGCGGGTCAGCGTCGAATACAAGCCGAGCGATCCGCGCCGCACCTCGCTGATCCGCTCGATGTCGGATTCGCTATTGGCGGTGCACGATGTGGGGCTTGGCAATTTCGGCGTGACGCTCGATTTCTGCCACGCCCTGATGGCGGGCGAGCAGCCGGCGGCGGCGGCGGCGCTGGCCCTGCGCGCGGGCAAACTGTTCGGGGTTCATCTCAACGATGGCTACGGCCCGGCCGATGACGGGCTGATGGTGGGTTCGGTTCATCCCTGGCAGACGCTTGAACTGCTGGCGGAACTGCGCAGCGGCGGGTTCGAGGGCACGATCTATTTCGATACGTTCCCCGACCGGGTCGATCCAGCGCGCGAATGCGCGGCCAATGTGGAAACCGTCCGGCGCATGCTGCGGGCGCTTGAGCGGGTTCCCGCAGCGGAGTTCCGCAAGGCGCAAGAGGGACAGGATGCGGTGACCGCAACACGGCTGATGCAGAGCCTGCTTTTCAATGACTGAACGAAGTCGTCCATCGGCGGTCGTGCTCGGCAGCGTTCACATGGATCTCATTGCAACCGCCGCACGCCTGCCCGGGCGCGGGCGAATCGGTTGCCGGTGGAACCTTCTCGATGTCGCCGGGCGGGAAAGGCGGCAATCAGGCCTGCCAGCTGGCGCTGTGCGGGTGCCATGCCCAAATACTGACGCGCCTTGGCGACGATCTGTTCGGACGGCAACTCACCGCCGCGCTGGCGGCGAAGGGCGTGGATACGTCTCTCATCGTTGCCGACCGCAGAGCATCCACCGGCGCCAGCACCATATTCGCCGCCGAGGGCGACTACTGCTCGATCATCGCCAGTGGCGCTGCCGCCAATCTGCGTGAAGCCGATGTCGATCGCGCCCGTCATGCCATCGAATCGGCCGGCGCCCTGGTTCTGCAGCTGGAATTGCCGCCACGGATTTCCGGATATGCGGCGAACATCGCGCGCAAGGCGGGCAAACATGTCGTGCTCAATGCATCGCCCGCACCGCAAAGCTTTGCGGAGTTGCCTGGCGAGTTACGCGATGGCGTAACAATCCTGGTGGTCAACCGGGTGGAAGCCGGGCGCTTGCTGGGGCGCGCGCCGGGTGATGCGCTTGACGCGGCGGTTCGGCTGGCGCGACGCCTTGCGGTGGAGACAGTGGTGGTTACCGCGGGAGCGGAGGGAAGTGCCGCGGTGAGCCACGGGGTGACGGCGCTTCAGCCGGCCTTTCCGGCAAGGCTTGCCGACACGGTGGGGGCGGGTGATGCGTTTCTCGGTACTTTTGTTGCAGGCATGCTCGACAGCCTGCCATTGCAGCAGGCGCTGCAACGCGGGGCGGCGGCCGGCGCACTGGCGGTGTCGAAGCAGGGAGCCTATGACGCGCTGCCAACGCGGTATGAGATCGACAGGTTTCTGAAAAAGTCTAACCCAGCAGCTTCATGAGATCGCGGTTGCGGTCGTAGAGCTGGCGAAAGACGCCGTATTGGCGGCGGTAGGTTTCGGCGTGGGCGGGATCGGGGGTGAATTCCCTGGCCACCGGGTTCCACGCCTTGATGTCGTCGCGGCTGACATCGCCGGCGGCGAGGGCGGCCAGGAAGGCATCGCCATAGGAGGCGCCAATGGTTTTCTCGCGGACCACCTGGGTCTTGCCGGAGACATCCGAGGTGGCCTGGGCCCATACCTTGTTCTTGGTGCCGCCGCCCACGGCGAAAATCCGTCTTCGGCGAAGCTCCGGCCTCGTCATAGGTTTCCATGATGTGGTTGGTTCCGTAGGCGATGCCTTCGAGAACGGCGCGGAAGAGATCGCCGCGGCCATGGGTGAGGTTGAGGCCGAAGATCACGCCCTTGGCGGAGGGATCGTGGATGGGCGTGCGCTCGCCTGAGAAATAGGGCAGCATCACAATTCCCTTGGCGCCCGCCGGCGATTGCGCGGCTTCGGCCGTGAGTTTGATGACCGCCTGTTCGGGGTCCAGTTCACGGGCGAAGTTCTCGCGGAACCAGTGGGTGAGCGTGCCGCTGGTGGCCAGCCCCGACATGGCGGCGTGCTGGCCGGGGAACAGCCAGGGCGCATACCACAGCCTTGCGTCGCTCACCTGCGAACCGGTGATGGCGATGATGAAGATGGTCGAGCCATACATCAGCATCATGTCGCCGGTTTCGAGGACGCCGACGCTGACGGCTTCGGCGGCGGCATCGACCGTGCCGCAGATAACCGGTGTGCCTTGGGCCAGCCCGGTTTGTGAAGCGGCCTCAGCCGTGATCCCTCCCACAATGTCGGTGGTCCAGGCGGTATCAGGCAGTCTTTCGAGCGGGATGGCGCCCGGGGCCAGCGCGTCGCTCCAGCCGCCGGTGCGGGTGAGGTAGAATGGCGCGGTTCCGGCAGCGGTATAGTGATCGATGACAAACTTTCCGGTCAGGCGATGGACGAGAAACGAAGTCGATGTCAGGAACTTGTGGCTGGCGGCGTAGATTTCCGGGCGGTTGCGTTTGAGCCACAGGATTTTCGGCCCCACCGATTGCGACGTCAAGGCGTTGCCGCATTCGCTCAATATGCGCGCAGCGCCAATCTCCTGCGTGAGGTCCTCGATCTCCGTGGCGGCGCGGGTATCGACGCCATAGAGCACGGCATTCATCAGGGGTTCGCCAGCTTTGTCCACCGGCAACATGCAGGGGCCGATGGCGCTGGCGCCGACGCCCCGCACCGATTTTGGGTCGATCTTGCTGTCGGCCAGAAGTTTTTGGCTGAGAAAGGTGAAGCCGTCCCACCAATCCTCAATCGCCCGGTGTTCGGCCCAGCCGGCCTGCGGCACCAGCATTTTGTGGGGCCTGGCCGCGCTGGCGACGATGTTGCCCTGCTGGTCAGCCAATACACCTTTCAATTCGAAGGTGCCGATATCGATGCCGAGATAATATTTCATCAGGTGTAACGGTCGCGGTCGAGGCTGAAATCCCGATCAATGCCGCAGATGCCCTTGACCAGCAATGTGGTCAGTCCGGCAAGATCGGCGGGATCGCAGACTTCTAGCGAAGAGTGGGTGTAGCGGCAGGGAAAGCCCAGATCGATGGCGGCGATGCCTGAGTGGAGCAACTGCACATAGGATGAATCGGTGAGGGCTCCGACATGGGCGCTGCGCTGCAATGTCAGATTTTCGCGTTTTGCGGTGGCGGAAAACAGGCTGACCAAGGCCGGATGCGGGATCGTGCCATTCAGCGTGCCGCGGCCATGGAAACTGTAGAGGCTCATGGCAGGACCTGCTCCAAGCCTTACATCGCCACGCGAGCCCATGCCGGGGGTATCGGTGGCGAGGATGAGGTCGATCTGGATGGCGATATCTGGTTTGAGGCTGCGGGCGGCGGTTACAGCGCCTTGCAGATTGAATTCCTCGAGCACGGAAAACACGATGTGGGTCGTTGGCTTGTGTTTCGATGCGATGATTGCGCGGGCTGCTTCAATGACGACGGCGCATCCGGCGCGATCGTCAACGGAGGTGCCGGCAATGCGGCCATCGGCGAGAGTTATCGCCTTGGGCTCATAGACGATTGGGGTGCCGATATCGATGCCGGCGGCAAGAGCGGCAGCGGCCGTGCCGAAGCCCGCATCGACGCAGATTTCGGTATAAGGCAGGACCTTGTATTTCTCTTCCGGCGCCGTCGCATGGTGGCTCTTGTTGGCGATGATGGCGGGCACATCCCTGCCCTCGCCCACGCAAATCAGCACCGACTGCGAGGCAAGGGCGCGCTCCGGCACGCCGCCCAGACGCTCGACGCGGATCATGCCATCGGCCTCGATCTTGCGGACCACAAAGCCCAGCTGATCCATGTGGGCGAACAGCATGACGCTCGGCAATTTCGCGTCGCCCTCGATGGTGGCGATTAGATTGCCGAGACGGTCGGTGGTGGAATTGAGGCCAAGTGCCGTGAGTTCCCTGGCAATCGCCCGGCGCACCCGGTCTTCATGGCCGCTGAGGCCGGGAATCATCATGAGGCCGGTGGTCAGCCTGCTCAGGTCAGCGCTCAGACCTTCCGGAGCCATAGGCCGCTCAACCCTTCCGCGCCTGACGAACGATGCGCATGAAATCGGCGGCGCGATCGGGATCGACCGCACTCCAGGTATTGCCGTCGTATTTCAACGACGATCCAACGATGACGCCGTCGGCCACCTGGAGGACCTCGGCCACGGTTGCGTGCTTCACGCCGGTGTTGGCAAGTACCGGGGTTTCGGGCAGCGCCTTCTTGACGTCGATGAGATCGGACATTTCGGCGGCCTCGCCGGTGATAGCACCTGATACGAGGATGGCGTCGGGAATGCTTGAGAAGACAGCACTGCGGGCGCGGTCGGCCAGGCTGCGGCGGTCGAGCGAATAGGCGAACTCGGCGCAGACATTATAGAGCACGGCGACGTCGCTGCGCCCAAGGCGGTCACGGTAGCGCAGTGCCGCTCCGGCATTGGGGTTCCACGGCCCCATGTCGGAGGCATAGGTGCCGGTCATAATCTCGCGCACGAAGGAGGCGCCGGTTGCCGCCGCAAGGGCCATCGAACTCATCGGATCCCACAGCACGTTGACGCCGAAGGGCACTTTGATTTCAGAGCGCAGCGCTCCGATGGCGAAGGCCATGGCGGCGGTGGAGGCCGTGTCCACCTTGAATTCATAGGGACGGTCGTTTTCGTTGCCGAACATCACGGCATCGACGCCCGCCTTCTGCAAGGCCGCAAGATCCTTGCGGGCACCTTCGACAATTCCGCCAATTCCGGCCTTGGCGTCGTGCAATGGCGAGCCGGGGAGAGCGCCAAAATGAACCATGGCAATGACCGGCTTGCCATTGCCGAACACCGCCTTGAACTTGGCCGTCATCGGGCGCCCGCCTTCAATTCAGCCGCTGGCCGGAGGCCGCATCGAAGAGATGGGCTGCACCTGGATTGGGGGTGATCGGCAGGGACTCGCCCGGCTTGGTGGAAATCCGCTCGCGGAATACGCCAACGATCTTATGGGTTCCCAGCTTGGCGATGACCTGGGTTTCGGAGCCCATGGGCTCAATGACCGTCACGTTGGCGGTTACGCCGCCTTTCCCCAAGGCGAAATGCTCGGGCCTGATGCCATAGACCGCCGGGCGCCCGTCGGAGGCTGCCGGCGCCTTGTCGAGCCTGAGGGAAATTCCGTCCTCGGTTTCGAAGGCCGGCTTGCCCTTGCTCCTGATCGTCCCCTTGATCAGGTTCATCGACGGCGAGCCGATGAAGCCCGCGACAAACATGTTGGCCGGGCGATCATAGAGTTCCAAAGGCGTTCCCACCTGTTCAACGATGCCATCATGCATGACGACGATGCGGTCGGCCATGGTCATGGCTTCGACCTGGTCATGGGTGACATAGACGATGGTGGTTTTCAGACGTTGGTGAAGCTCCTTGATCTCGGCCCGCATCTGGACGCGTAACTTGGCATCGAGGTTGGACAGAGGTTCATCGAACAGGAACACCTTGGGATCGCGCACAATGGCGCGGCCCATGGCGACGCGCTGGCGCTGGCCGCCCGAGAGCTGGCGCGGATAGCGGGCGAGATAGGGCACCAGATCAAGAATTTCGGCGGCCCGGGTGACGCGCGCTGCAATCTCGCTCTTTGGCGTGCCACGCAGCATGAGGGCAAAACCCATGTTCTGGGCGACTGTCTTGTGGGGATAGAGTGCATAGGTCTGGAACACCATGGCGATGTCGCGGTCCTTCGGCGGCAGATTGTTGACCACCCGGTCGGCAATCTTGATATCACCGGAAGTAATGGGTTCCAGCCCGGCAATCATGCGCAACAGCGTGGATTTTCCGCATCCCGAGGGGCCCACAAGAATGACAAACTCGCCATCGGCAATCTCCATCGAGACGCCATGGATGACTTCCTGGGCGCCGTAGGATTTGCGCACATTGACGACTTCTACCGAGGCCATAACGTCTTGCTCCCCTTGTCCGCCGACCGTAACCTGCACTTCGACCGTCTTGAAGTTATTGCATCAAGGGGCGCGGCGGTCGAGGGGTATTGGCGGCACAGAGGGAGATTCCATGCGCTATGAACTTATGTTGCCGCACCAGATACGCCAGGCGATTGCCGAAAACTGGCCAGTGGTGCTGCCACTCGGCGTTCTGGAATACCACGGCGAGCATCTGGCGGTCGGCATGGATACGCTGGCGGTTGTCAAGATCATCGACATCGTCGAGGCCGAAATGCCGATGGTGGTGCTGCCGCCATTCTACTACGGCGCCAGCAGCTATGCGGTCGAAGGTCCGGAGGGACGGGGGTCGATTCATGTGGATTCCGACAAGTTGGCGCCCTTCGCGCGTTCTCTGTTCATGGGTCTGCTGCGGGTCGGTTTCCGCAACATCCATGCCTTCATTCATCACCAGACGGAGAACTTCACGGTGGGCATGCCGACCGACCTGGCTTTCAAATTCGCCGCCCGGCAGGCAATTTTCGAATTTCTCGAGCGCGAACACGGCGAGGGCTGGTGGGGGAACGAGAAGATGGCGGATTACTACGCCCAGCAGTCGCAAGGCAGCGACCCCTTCAACTGGATCAAAGCCCATCCCCTGATGACGGCGGAGACGATTGCACAGTTTCCCTTCGACCATGCGGGCCAGGGCGAAACCTCGCTGATGATGGCGCTGTGCCCCGAGGCGGTCGATATGAGCAAGTTCTCGAAGACCGAGTGGTACACGCGGAGTGCCGCCGATGCTTCGACGGAACTTGGAGAAAGGGGGCGCGAGCTCATCCTCGCTCATGTCCGGCGGGTTCTGGGCAGGCCATGACGGAATTGTCGCAGGATACTTGCAGTTTGACACTTTACATATTGGTCTGGAATTGGCCTAATAGTGGTTGGAATTGGATTCCGTCGGGGAGCGGAGCCAGCCAGAGGGAGGAAATATTCGCATGACACGTGTTGCGGTTATCGGCGCAGGACCATCCGGTCTTGCCGCGCTCAGGGCTTTTCAGTCGGCCGCTAAGAAGAAGGCCGAAATCCCGGAAATCGTCTGCTTCGAGAAGCAGGATGACTGGGGCGGATTGTGGAAATACACTTGGCGCACCGGGCTCGACGAATATGGCGAGCCGGTTCACTGCTCGATGTACCGCTACCTCTGGTCGAACGGACCGAAGGAATGCCTGGAATTCGCCGATTACACCTTTGAGGAGCATTTCGGCAAACCAATAGCGTCCTATCCGCCGCGCGCCGTGCTGTGGGACTATATCGTCGGCCGGGTGAAAAAGGCGGGCGTACGCAAGTGGATCCGGTTCAATTCGCCGGTGCGCATGGTCTCCTGGGACAAGAAGAAAAAGAAATTCCATGTGACAGTGCACGACCGGGTCAAGGACCGGATGTACACGGAAGAATTCGACTACGTCGTCTGCGCGTCGGGGCATTTCTCGACGCCGCATGTGCCGTTTTTCGAAGGGCTCGACAGTTTCAACGGCCGGGTGCTGCATGCCCACGACTTTCGCGACGCGCTGGAATTCAAAGGCAAGAACGTGCTGATCGTCGGGCGCAGCTATTCGGCCGAGGACATCGGCTCCCAGTGCTGGAAATATGGCGCCAAGTCGGTGACCACCACCTACCGCTCAAAGCCCATGGGCTTCAAGTGGCCGAAGAATTTCGAGGAGCGCCCGCTGCTGCAGAAAGTCGAGGGCAAGACCGCCACTTTCGCCGATGGCTCGACCAAGGAGGTCGACGCGATCATCTTGTGCACGGGATATCAGCACTATTTCCCGTTCCTGCCGGAGGATCTGCGGCTCAAGACGGCCAACCGGCTGTGGCCGGAAAACCTCTACAAGGGCGTGGTCTGGCAGGATAACCCGCGGCTCCTGTACATCGGCATGCAGGACCAATTCTATACCTTCAATATGTTCGACGCCCAGGCCTGGTACGTCCGCGACATCATTCTCGGCCGCATCAAGCTGCCGAAACCCGATGCCATGAAGAAGGACTGGAAGAAGTGGTTGAAACGCGAAACCAAGCTTGAAAACGCCGAGCAGATGATCTGGTTCCAGGGCGACTATGTGAAGGAGCTGATCGAGGCCACGGATTATCCCACTTTCGATATCGAAAACGTGAACAAGACGTTCATGGAGTGGGAGCACCACAAGATGGAAAATATCATGGGCTTCCGCAACAACTCCTACCGCTCGCTGATGACCGGCACCATGTCGCCCACCCATCACACGCCATGGATGGACGCGCTGGACGATTCCATGGAGGCCTATTTGCGGACCGGCTGAGGCGCTTGCACTCCCACCGCCCCCGTGCAGCCTATCGTCTGTGAAAACGTCACCCTTCTCCCGCCTGCACTCTTCGCTGGGAGAAAGATGAAATTACACGGCCTCCGCCTTCCTTGACGCCACCACCTGATCGGCGGCGCGGCCGGTGAGCTCGGCCATGTGATCGTGCGAATAGGTGAAAGTTCCCACCCCCGCCGTGGCCGAGCGGAGCTCAATGATCAGCGATCCGATCTCCGACTCCGGCATGTGCGCCTTGACCGTATCCCAGCCGGACCAGCCCTCCCTGCCGCCTAGCCCGGATTTCTCACAGCCGCCATTGCAGAATTGAAGGACGCGATTGTGCTGTGTTTTGCGTTTCAGTTTGAACCGGTGTTGGCTGTCTTTGGCCATGTCCGGGCAAGGGTGGGCCTCGCCGCTTTTGGTGGGGCGTTTGCAAGCGGAGCGGCTTGAAGCTTGGCGCTGTCTGGTTCGTCAGGCGCGGATCGCCGCCGCGAGCTTGCGATGTGCGATTGCGAAGGTCTCCTGGAGCGGGAAGCCGGAGGCCATGGCGAGCCTGATGCGGCGGGTGGAGCGTGTGACCGTGGCGCCGATCTTGAGGAGTTTCAAACGCAGGCTCATGCATGAGGCCATGGCCAGCACGGTTCCGGCGAGCCCGATGCGGCGCAGCGCGCAGAGCAGCGCATAGGCCATGGCGGCAAACCACAGGCGTAGTTGGTTGGAGCGCAGGCTGCGCGTCGAGGTGCGATCGCCGAAGAGATCGCCTTGCGCCTCCTTGATGCGGTTCTCCATATCACCGCGGGCGCAGTAGAGCACTTCGTAGAGTGGCCAGGCTTCGGCGCGGTCTTTGGTGAGCGAAGTGACGACGAAGCGTGGGTTGGCTTTGTCGCCCAGCCACTCGGCCTTGGCCACCACCCGGCGGTGGCGGCTCCAGCTGTCGAGCGTCGTCCATGTGAAGTCCTTGAAGCGGCGGGCGGGCTTGCCCGTGGCTTCGCTCTCTTCGCGCGCCTCGGCCAGTTCGGCGGCGATTTCCTCGGCGAGCCTTCCATTGCGGGCGAGGCCGAAGAGATAATCCACGCCATTTTCCTCGCACCATTGCATCAGTTCCTCGCGCGCGAAGCCCGAGTTGGCCCTGAGAACGATCCGCGTTAAGGGCCAGGCCGCGCGGATCTGCGCGACGATCCGTTCCGCCTCCTCCTTGGCCCCCGCCGCGCCGTCGATGTTCGCCTTGCGCAGCTTCGCCGCCAGGAGATCGCGCCCGCAAAAGACATAGAGCGGCAGGTAGCAGTAGCAATCGTAATAGCCATGAAAAAAGCGGCCTTCTTGATCCCCGTGCAGCGGGTCGTCGGTGGCATCGAAGTCGAGGATGATCTCCTCGGGCGCTTGCGTCCGGCTCTCCAGGAACAGATCGACGAGAAGCCGCTCGATCGCCGCTGCGTCATGGCCGATCTTGTGATAGCGCGTGGGCTTGGGCCCCGACAGCTCCAGCCGGTTCAGCGTCGACTTGCCGGCCACCGCCGCGCAATCCTCGCGCGAGGCTTCGAGCTTCTCCGCCAGAAGCCCCAGCACCGGATCGTGGCGCAGGTGATCGTGATCGTTCAAGTCCTCATACCCCAAGGCCAGCCCCATCACCCGCTGGCGCAACAGCGTCTCGACACCGTGCTCGATCAAATCGGGATCGCGCGCGTCATGGAAGCAGGCGGCAAACCGCGTGGGCAGCGCCAGCGCCTTCCAGGCGAGCCCCAGCAACAACCCACCGGCATCGGACGTCACCACCCCGCCATCGAAGCCCGCTTCGACGCGGCGGCCAGAAACAGCTTCAAAGCGAAAACGATCCGGGGTACAGTCTGCGGGCATCGGGAGCTCCTGGGATTGTCAGTTAAGTATTTGATGCACAAACACTTTCACTGATTCTCAGTCCCGATGCACTTCACATCTGTGAGATATCCGGGCTAGGCCCAAATGCGAGCTGCATCTGCCAGCTAACTACCGCCTCCATGTTGGCCGTACGATGCCTTCGTGCTGAACGTGAAATCGCGTGTATTTGGACATGCCAAGCACTTCGGCCAGGATAGCAATCGCAATGTCGTTCGCGTCTTCGATGGAACTTCCCAGCAACAGGAATTTGCGCGATTTGTTCCACTTGGTCTTGAGTCCTTTGTCGGCGATGAATGCCATCAATCTCTGATTTTCATCATCCGACAGCTTCAGCTCCTTTAGCGACAATGTGATGGTTGGAATTCCGCCAACCATCTCCTTTCGGAACCTGAGCATCCCGCCGGTTCTGAGATTGGTAAATTTCATTTCGGCATGCTCACGGCCAAGCCTGAGCAATGCTTGAATCCCCCCTCTAATACAGAGTTCATTGGGAAAGACCCATGTCGACCCAAGCGGGTTGCGATGGATTTGATGCGTCCGTCTTCCGCGAGAAGCCTTCGCCATGCGTGCTGGCAGGCATCGAGGATTGCGGCATAGCTTTCGAAGACGCGGTTTGAGAGATAGGTCTGGCGCAGATATTGCCAGACGTTTTCTTGCGCGTTGAGTTCGGGCGAGGCGGGCGGCAGAGGTGCGAGCGTAAGGTTTTCGGGGATTTTGAGTTTGCCGGTGGTGTGCCAGCGGCTTGATCGAGAATGACGATGGCGTGGGCGCCGGGGGCGACTTCGCGGGCGATCTCTTCGAGATGCTTCTGCATGGCCTCGCTGTCGGCGCGCGGCATGACGAGGGCGGCGCCAGCGCCGCGGGCGGCGCAAACGGCGCCGAAGAGATAGGCATTCTCGTAGCGCTGGTCCTTCGGCTGGCGTGGACGCGAGCCCTTCTTGGCCCACTGGTAGACCTGGCCGTTCTTCTGGCCCACCCGCATCTCGTCTTGAAACCACACTTCCAGGGCGGTGCCCGATGCGAGCTTGCTCAGGGTCTCGGCGGCCAGCTGGGGGAAGTTTTTTTAAATGCCGCGATGGCTTCGGGCTTCTGGCCGGGGTGCCGCGGCCTGGCGCTGATATGGGAAAATCCCAGCTTCTTCAGAACCCGCCCGAGGGTGACGCGCGAGACGTCCACGCCCGACTGGTCGCTCAACACCCGCTTCAGATCGATGCAGCGCCAGCGCACGACACCGTCGGTATCGATATCGGGTCCGGCCTCCACCAGATGGCACAGGTCGTTTTCCAGTTCGACCGACAGTTTCGGCTTGCGGCCCGGCAGCTTGGCGTCGATGAGACCATCGGGACCATGCGCATTGAACCGGCAGACCCAGTCCCGCAGCGTCTGGCGCTGGGTGCCGCCGATCCGCGCCGCATCCTCGCGCGTCATGCCATCGTAAACCGCAGCCAGCGCCAACAGACGCCGCGATTGATTGGCGTTTCTTGTGCCGCAAGCCAGCCGCCGCAACTCCGCCGCACCGAAATCCTCCCGCAACCTGATCGCAGCGCTCATCCCAGTCCTCCCAGAATCAAACTACCGGAAGGCGATAGAATCACAGCCTGCCCAGCCATCCAAGAGTCGCGGCTACTGAACTCTGGTATAATACTCTTGATACCGGGTCGGGCTATTAAGAACAGACAAGCTGCGCCAAAAAGTAGAAATGCAAGGAGCGCTATTGCATAGACCATACTGTCACGGACTTCCTGGATTGCGGTGAGTGCTTATTGTTTGCATTTCGACATTCAATTGAATGCACTGCCGTCACCATAATTTTCAATCCGGACTCGCGCACAAAAATCCTGACAATCCCCTCACTGAGAATCAAAGGCGATTCCATCGCCAATCTTTCTCAAAGTTTCTTCGAACGTCCGAGCTATTGGAATGAAACATTCTGCGTTTAGATCGCCAAATGGCACAAATCCAAACAGAGCAGAGTTGCCGTCAAATTTTATTACCAATGCTTCGCCTCCACCATTCGATCCAATAGGAATAAAATTGGGGAGATAACGATCAAATTCGTAATTTGCGCATTTCTCCAAGATTTCGACTAACCGCCAGATCGAAAGGTAGCCCTTCTTCCCTACAAAGCCCTCTCCTCCTCCAGAAATCAAAATAAAGTTTCTATATGAGGAGGGGAAATGGATGCCAAATTTGGATTCCACGTCGATAATTTCCGACGGGTTCGCAGGTGCAAAAGTTGTAAATCGCTCATCCAACTCAATCAAACTTAAACCTCTGGCATTTCGGTGGATTATGGCGTCAGACCATTCAATCCCCTTCTTTTTTGCTCCCAGCACGTTCACTCACAATTCACCTAATCCTTCCCCCAGTCGCGCCCGTGAGAACGGCAAAATTGCCGACTACTGTGTCGCACTGCCGCTCCTACGCCGCCTCCGCCTTCCTTGACGCCACCACCTGATCGGCGGCGCGGCCGGTGAGTTCCGCCATGTGATCGTGCGAATAAGTGAATGTGCCCACCCCCGCCGTGGCCGACCGGAGTTCGATGATCAGCGAACCGATTTCCGACTCCGGCATATGGGCCTTGACCGTGTCCCAGCCGGGCCAGCCCTCCCTGCCGTCAAAGCCCAGAAGCTGGCCGCGGTGGCCGGTAACGATCTGGTTGATGCGCGAGTTGGCATCGCTCGGCACATGAATCTCCACCGCTACGATGGGTTCTAGCAGCACCGGCGAACAGGCGGGCATGCCCTCCGTCATGGCGATGCGCGCCGCCGTCTTGAAGGCCATTTCCGAGGAATCAACGTCGTGATAGGAGCCGTCCGAAAGATTGACGGTGAAATCCACCACGGTAAATCCCAGCGGCCCGTGGCCCATCCACTCGCGCACCCCCAATTCAACCGCCGGAATATATTGTTTCGGCACCACCCCGCCGGTGATCGTATCGCTGAACACAAAGCCTTCGCCGCGCGCCATGGGCTTGATCTCGACGACGATATCGCCGAACTGGCCGTGGCCGCCCGACTGCTTTTTGTGCCGCCCGCGAATCTGCGTCGATTTGCGGATGGTCTCCTTATAGGCGATGCGCCGCGGCTTCGATTGCGCCTTGATGCCGAACTTGCCTTCGAGCCGCTCCAACGCCACCCGCAGGTGCATTTCGCCCTGCCCCCACAGCACCATCTCATGGGTCTCATGATTGTGCTCAAGCGCCAGCGATGGATCTTCCTCGATGAGCTTGGTGATGGCGCTGGTGAGCTTCACCTCATCCTTGCGGTCGTTCACCGAAATCGCCAGTCCGAACACGCCCGCCGCCTTCGCCACATCGGCCAGCTGAGCCGCCGTGCCCTTGACCGATGAAATGGTCTCAGCCGTCGCGATATTGTCGAGGCGGCCGAGCGCCACCGTGTCGCCCGCCGTTGCCTTGGCAAGCTTGTTCGGCGTCTGCCCCATCAGCGAGAAAATGCCGGCGCAGCGCGAGTCCTGGCCCTTGCCGCCATGGAAGATGGTCCCGTCGGCGACATCGCCTTGCAGGATGCGCGCCAGGGAAAGCTTGCCGCCATGGGCGGTGTGAAATGTTTTGAGAACCTGCGCCACCGTGCCGCCACCGGCCTTGAGCCCCAGGCGCTTGGCCGTCTCCGCCACGCCGGGCGCCTCATGGCGGAGCGCTTTGAGCAGGCGGCCAACGCCATTGCCATGTTCGGCCGAACCGAACAGCACCGGCGTGATCAGGCCCTCGGCCAGCTCGCGCGACAGATCCTGGAACACCCGGTCGCGCGGCGGTTCCATATCCGTGAGCAATTGCTCCATCAGCTCGTCATCGTGATCGGCGAGCTTCTCCAGCATGGCGAAGCGCTCGCTCTTTTCCGCGTCCGCCAAATCGGCCGGCATGTCGACAACCTGGCTCTCCGCATGTTCGCGGTAGACGAAGGCGCGTTCGAGTGCCAGATCGACGAAGCCGGTGACCAGCGAACCCTTCCAGATCGGCAGCTGGCGCAGGATCAGCGGCTTCGAGCTCGCCGGCTGCAGCCACTCAAGCACGTCCTTGGGCGATGATTCGGTCTTGTCGATCTTGTTGATGAACAGAATGCGCGGCACCGACAATTCGTCGAGCTGCTTGAGAATGAGCTGCAGCGCCGGGGCCTTCTTGTCGTCGGCTTCGCAGACGACAACGGCCGCATCGCAGCCGGCAAGGGCGGCGCGCTGGTCCTGGGCGAATTCAATCGAGCCCGGACAATCGATGAATGTGTAGGAGTCGCCGAGGAATGTCGTGGTGGCGGCGTTGAGCTCGACGCTCATGCCGTGGCTGCGGGCCTCGGGTGCGGCATCGCCGATCGTCGATTTTTCCGAGATTTTGCCTTGCCGCGCGATGGCCCCGGTGCGGAACAGGATGGCTTCGAGAAGAGTGGTTTTGCCGCTGAGATAGGGGCCCACAAGTGCGATGCACCGCGAGCCCTTGGCCCTTCTGCCGTTGGTTGCGTCCATGACCGATCCTCCTTTGACTGCCCGCTTGGCGTCGAAGGACCGCCCCCCTGGATTGCTGGAAACCACGCAAGGGCGGTTCCGACCGGAGAAGCTTGACTCGCTTTGCCGGGACCGGCAAGCAAAATCGGATAGCTTCAGCGTCCTTTCCCAATGACGGTCAAAATCGTTGAGGATAGTGCCTGACTGGTTCAATGGGATGGGCATGGGCGTAGAGCAAGTGGAACGTCGACTCGCTGCCATATTGGCGGCCGACGTCGTCGGCTATAGCCGCCTTATGGGCGCCAACGAGGTGGGCACGCTGTCGGCGCTGAAGGCCCACCGCCGGGACTTGGTCGACCCAAGAATTGCCGAACACCACGGCCGCATCGTCAAGCTGACCGGCGACGGAATGCTGGCTGAATTTTCGAGCGTGGTGAACGCGGTGGCCTGTGCCGTGGAAATCCAGAAGGGTATGCGCCAGCGCAATGCCCAGGTGCCGGAAGACCGCCGCATTGAATTTCGCATCGGCGTCAATCTCGGCGACATCATCTTCCAGGATGACGACATTTATGGCGATGGCGTCAATGTCGCCGCGCGCATCGAATCAGTTGCCATTCCCGGCGGCGTCGCCATTTCTGGTTCGGCGCGCGACAATGTTGGCAACCGATTGGATCTGGCCTTCGAGGATACCGGCGAGCAGACCTTGAAGAACATCGAGCGGCCCGTGCGTGTCTATAATGTCGTGGCATTCAGCGGCACGCAGTCCCCTCAGCCCGGCAGTCCCGCGCAAGCCCGAGCGGAATTAGCCACTCCCGACAAACCGTCGATCGCCGTTCTGCCATTCACCAACATGAGCGGCGACACCGAGCAGGAATACTTTTCCGACGGTATGACCGAGGACATCATCACCGATCTGTCGCAGATATCCGGCCTGTTCGTGCTAGGCCGCAATTCGGTGTTCACCTACAAAGGTAAGTCGGTGATGCTGCAGCAGGCGGCACGGGAACTTGGCGTCAAATTCCTGTTGGAAGGAAGCGTGCGCAAGGCAGGTCAGCGGGTGCGCATTACCGCCCAGCTCATCGATGGCATTACCGGCGGGCATTTGTGGGGTGCCCGTTACGATCGCGACTTGACCGACATTTTTGCCGTCCAGGATGAGATCGCCCACACCATCGTCGATCAGCTGAAAGTCAAATTGCTGCCAGAGGAAAAGAAGGCGATCGAGCAGGCGCCGACCGGTAACGTGGAAGCCTACACCTATTATTTGAGGGGCCGCCAACTCTATCACATGAGAACCAAATCAAGCCTTGTTCTGGCGCAGCGGATGTTTTCCAAGGCAGTGGAACTGGACCCGCTTTATGCCCGTGCCTATGCCGGCAAGGCCGATTGCGATTCATTTCTCAGTTCCTGGTTGGGGGTTGAAATCTCGATCGGCGATATCTTGGCAACCACCGCCAAGGCAATTGCCATCGAACCCAATTTGCCCGAGGCCCACGCCGCCCATGCCTTCGCATTGGTTAACGGTGGCCGCCGCGCCGAGGCGGCTTCCGCATTTGAGCGCGCCCTGGCGCTCGGCCCCAACTGCTACGAAGCCAATCATTATTATGCCCGGTTTTGCTTCACCCAGGGTAACCTCAAGGGGGCTGCCGATCATTATTCCCGTGCCTTGGAAATTCAGCTCGACGACTACAAATCGCCTTGCCTTTTGCAAGGTATACTTCAGTCCCTCGGACGCCACGACGAGGCGGAAAAATATGGGAGGCTCGGTATCAAGCGGGCCGAGGAAGCATTCGCACGCAATCCGGAAAGTTTCGATCCGGTAGGATTGGGTGCAAGCATTCTAGCAGCCCTCGGCGAGCGCGAACGGGCGAAGGAGTGGTTATCGCGCGCCATGAAAGTCGACAGCGACCCATCAAGCAACTGGTACAATATCGCTTGCACCTATTCGCTGCTGGGCGAAGCCGGCCCCGCGCTTGATCTGCTGGAGAATTATTTGCCGCAAGCCGGGCCAGACGTAAAACTGTGGTTCAAGAATGATAGCGATTTCAACTCCATCCGGTCCCATCCGCGATTTCAAAAACTGCTCGAACTGGCGGGGTAGGCGTTTCCACCTGGCGGAATATTCAAGTTCCGCGCGCCCAAGACCGCTCTTCCTTCAACGACAACGCCAAATCGCAATCCCATGGCGCGATGAAGTGAAATGGGTCCGGCGCCAACCGGACCCCTGTAACTCCGCTAGTATTACTCGACGTAGTCGAGCCGAAGCCCTGCAACACCGGCTGCCACGTTAAGCCCCGTCTGCGCCTGAATGCTGACCGGTTGCAGATTGATGGCATTGTCGAAACCGCCGACCAGCACATTGGCGCCGACGCCGCCGATCACCGTGGCTTCCGCCGAAACGCCTTCGTAATTTCCCTGCAGCGCGCCGGGCTTGACCTTGCCGGGCGCGAACACCGCCCAGGCGACGATCGACTGCCCGGTAATCCCGATATCGACGCCAAGCTTGCCGATCGAGCCTTCATAATGCTCGATCTTGCCGCCACCGGCCGACTGGTAGACGCAGTCCACTGCCTTCGACGAGCCGATAACATAACCGATGCCACCATCGATATCGCAGGTTAAGAGGCCGATCTTGAGGCCGGCGCCTGCATTGGCCGCACTGGCCGCTAGACTGAGCGCCACCAGCGACATTCCGATTGACTTTTTCATTGTGAATCCCTTGTTGTACCGTCGCGCGCTGTTTTCCCGCTGAATGTGACGGGATTACGGCTTCCAGCGGTTTATGGTAAACCAGCGTCACGCTCATAGCGGTTGATTGAGCTTGCCCAGCCGGGCAACCGTGCTTATTTGCATTCATCGGAACAGGAACTCATGGACGTCACAACGGCAGACATGCTGGCCATCGGCCAGATCATCTGGATCGATCTGCTGCTGTCGGGCGACAACGCAGTTGTGATCGCCCTGGCTTGCCGCTCCTTGCCGGAGAAACAAAGGCGCTGGGGCATTTTCCTGGGTGCGGGTGTGGCGATCGGCCTCCGCATCGCATTCGCCCTGGTGATCTCCCAGATCATGCAGATCCCATTCCTGATGACGCTGGGCGGGGTCATGCTGCTGTGGATCGCCGTCAAACTGCTCAAAGGCGAGGATGCCGATGAGAAGGACATCCCCGCATCGGAAAAGCTCTGGCATGCGGTGCGCACCATCGCCATGGCCGACGCGGTGATGAGCCTCGACAATGTGGTTGCAATTTCGGCGGCTTCCGGCGGCGACTACTGGCTCTTCATCTTCGGCCTGGCCGTATCGATTCCCCTGGTTGTCATCGGCGCCACGTTGATCACTGAACTCGTCAGCCGCTTTCCGCTATTCGTGTGGGCCGGTGCCGCCCTGCTTGGCTGGATAGCCGGTGAAATGATCGCCAAGGACCCGGGTCTTCATCAGTTTGGCCTGCCCGCGGGCAATGCCATCCATTATGGATCGGCCGCACTCGGTGCCGCATTTGTGGTGGCCCTTGGCTACTGGCTGAGGCGGCGGGAAGCCCAAACGGAACCTGCCTAGCCGCCGCTCAAATAATCGCCCTTGCCAATCTCCAGTCCATTATGGCGCAGGATGTTGTAGGCCGTTGTCACGTGGAAGAAGAAGTTCGGGAACGCCCACATGCCGAGATAATCGCTGCCGGTGAAGGTCCTGTCGGTTGCGCCTGCCTTGAAGCTGATGCTTCGCTTGGCGGCATCATCGAACTGCGATTTCTTGAGTGAGCCGAGGAACTCGATGGTCTTGGTCAGACGCGCCTGCAGATCGGCGAATGTCTTTTCCTCATCCGCGTAGCTCGGCACCGCAATGCCGGCGAGCCTGGCGCCCGCCGCCTTGGCGCCGTCGGTGGCGATCTGCACCTGGCGTGTGAGCGCGAACATATCGGGATAAAGCCGCTGCCCCAGCATCACGGCGGGATCGATCTTTTTCGCCGCGCAGTAGTCCTCGGCCTTTTTCAGGATGGCCGAGAGTGACTTGAGATAGTGGATGAATACCGGGACCGAAGTATCGAACATGATTCAGGTTCTCCTATCTGAGGTTGCCGCAAAAACGTTGAATGCGCTTGCCCGCGTCTTCGAGGACATCGGTCCCCGTGGCGTAGGAAATGCGGAAGAACGGCGACATGCCGAAGGCCGCGCCATGGACGGCCGCAACACCTTCGGCGGCGAGAAGCTCGGTCACGAATTCCTCGTCATTGGCAATGACTTTGCCCGATGGCGCCGTCTTGCCGATTGTCCGGCTGCATGAGGGATAGACATAGAACGCCCCCTCCGGCGTCGGGCAGGCGAGACCCTTCGCCTGGTTGAGCATCGAGACCACCAGATCGCGCCGCTCCTTGAACACCTTGTTGTTGGCGGCAATGAAATCCTGCGGGCCGTTGAGCGCTTCCACCGCCGCCCATTGCGCGATCGAGGACGGGTTCGACGTCGATTGCGACTGCAGCTTCGCCATGGCCTTGATCAGGACCTCGGGCCCGGCTCCATAGCCGATGCGCCAGCCGGTCATGCAATAGGCCTTCGACACGCCGTTCATCGTCAGCGTCCGCTCATAAAGCGATGGCTCGATCTGGGCCGGCGTCGTGAACGCGAAATCGTCATAGACCAGATGCTCGTACATATCGTCCGTCAGCACCCAGACATGGGGGTGCCGCACCAGTACATCGGTGACCGCCTTCAATTCGGCGCGCGAATAGGCGGCGCCGCTCGGGTTCGATGGCGAGTTGAGAATCAGCCACTTGGTCCGGGGCGTGATCGCCTTCTCGAGATCGGCCGCCTGCAGCTTGAAGCCGTGCTCCACCGTGCAGTTGACGAACACCGGCGTTCCCCCCGCCAGCATGACGATATCGGGATAACTCACCCAGTAGGGCGCGGGCACGATCACCTCGTCGCCCGGGTTGACCGTCGCCATCAGGGCGTTGAACAGCACCTGCTTGCCGCCGGTGCCGACCGACACCTGGGACGGCGTGTAGTCGAGCCCGTTCTCGCGCTTGAACTTGGCGCAGATCGCCTTTTTCAGTTCGGGAATGCCGTCGACCGGCGTGTATTTGGTCTTGCCCTCGCGGATCGCCTCGATGGCCGCTTCCTTGATGTTGTCCGGCGTATCGAAATCGGGCTCGCCCGCCGCCAGGCCGATGATGTCGCGGCCTTCCGCCTTGAGCGCCATCGCCTTGTTGGAAATGGCAATGGTGGCCGATGGCTGGATGCGGTTGAGCGCGTCGGAAATGAAGCCCATGGAGCGAATGCCTCTGTACGGAAATCGGGCGCAGTCCTAGGGCCTTGCCCCGCCGCCCGCAAGCCACAATCCGCCGCATGAAAGAACCGCCAGGATTGTGCAATGATGGCCCATGGACCGGAAGCCGTTTCTGATCGCCGGCGGTGGTATCGCAGGGCTAGCCGCAAGCCTCGGCCTTGCCCGTATCGGCCAGCCGTCGCGGCTGTTTGAACAGCAACCCCGTTTCGAAGAAGTGGGTGCCGGGCTGCAGATGTCGCCCAACGCCGTCCGCGCCCTGCAATGGCTGGGGGCCTGGGAGCAGGTTGAGATGGCTTGCGTCATTCCATCCGAAATCCATGTCCGCGATGGCCGCTCCGGCACGCTGCTGCAGCGCATGCGCCTCGGCAAGCCGTTCGAAGACCGCTTTGGCGCCCCCTACCGGGTCGCCCACCGCGCCGATCTTTTGGCCGGGCTGCTGGCCGCCGCGAAGCACCGGCAAATCGAACTGAACACCGGCTGCGCCGTGGAGTCCGCCACGACTGATAGCGATGGCGCCAGCCTCGCCCTCGCCGGTGAACGCATCGAGACCGGCGCCGCCATTATCGCCGCCGACGGCATCCATTCGAAACTGCGCCGCCAGTTCTGGCCGGAAAGCTCGCCCGTCTACCGCGGCCACGCCATCCACCGCGCCCTGATTCCCTTCGAACGGGTTCCGCCGGAAATCGAGGCCGATTGCGTGACACTGTGGCTCTATCCCGGCGGCCATGTGGTTCACTATGCCGTCAGCAATTGGCGGCAATTCAACATCGTTGCGGCAATCGATAGCCCGTGGACCGGCACGGGCTGGCGCGAAACCACTAAGGCAAGCGGCCTGCAAGCCGCCTTCGTCGATGCCGCCGATCCGCTGGCGTCACTCTTGGCAACACCACTCGAATGGATCAAATGGGCCGCCGCCGATGTGGAGCCGCTCGCAACCTGGACAACCGGAAACCTTGCCCTGATCGGCGATGCCGCCCATGCCATGCTGCCCTATCTGGCCCAGGGCGCCGCCATGAGTTTGGAAGATGCCTGCGTCCTGGCGAAGATGATTGAGCAGAACCAAAGCCCCTCAACGGCATTTGCAGCCTACGCCGAAATCCGGCGGGCGAGGACCGGCAAAGTCCAGATCGAGTCGCGCAGGCTTGCGGCGATCTACCATGCCAATGGCATGAAAGCCCGCCTACGCAATGCCGCCCTGCGCCTGCTCGGGCCGCAACAGGCGTTGAAGCGCAACGAATGGATCTATGGCTGGACGTGACCCTTACTCCCCTTCTCCCCTCGCGGGAGAAGGTGGCGCCTAGCGCCGGATGAGGGGACGGTTCAGCATGTAGATGAGCCGCGACTCGCTGAACCACCCCCTCATCCGTCTCGCCCGAGCTGCAGGCTGCGCAAGCTTGCCTGCTTTGCGCGATCCACCTTCCCCCGCGAGGGGGGAAGGGCATTGTATATGTGTGCCGAAGCAGAAGTTTCCATTTTCAAGGCCCTCGCATTAATTATTCGGCTTCCCGGCCGGATCGCGATTGGGGCTCTTGGGCTCGCGCCGCTTCTTGCTATCACTATCTTCATACTCGGCGACATAGACGCAGCGCTTCCTGACCGGGCTGGCTGTCGAGGCGGGATCGTTGGGGCTACTGACGCACCGCATACGCGCCGTCGAGCAGTTACGCCCGGTCTGCCGCATCCATAGTGGTAAGCCTTTCTTCAACACTTCGACTTCGCAGCATTCAGTCAGCGATTGGCGGCCGCCGCCTTCGCAGTTCAGGATGCTGCGGGCGCTGGCAGTGCCCGATTGCGCCGCGATGGCAAAGCCCGTGACGGTCAACATCGATGCGAGAACGAATAGGCTCTTGGTCGAATTCCTGGTCATGTTTCTCTCCTGTTTGTTGCGATCATGGTGGATCGATGACCGCATCATGGCAGGCCGGCCGTGAGCCCGATTTGAATGGATCATTTATCTGGCGTTGCATCAGTAAAACGTGATGGAATACCTCATTCAGAGGGGCGTAATGTCTTCATCCGAAGGAGAACGAACCCATGCGTAAACTGACAATTATTTCATTCGCCGCCCTGCTTGCCATTTCGGGTGCCGCGCTTGCGGCCGGAGGCAACAGCGGCGGAACCTCGACCTCGACAACCAAGCTGAAGTGCAAATCCGGCGAAGTGGTGAAGACCGTCACCGTCAACGGCGTCAAGAAGAAAGCTTGTGTGAAAGCCAGCTCCGGCATCCTGCCCGACGAGGATCTCTATCAACAGGCGCGCCTGCTGGCCAAGGAAGGCCAGTATGAGTGGGCTCTCCAGATTCTCGCACTGATCCAGAATCAGAATGACCCGCGCGTGCTGAATTATATCGGCTACAGCAACCGCAAGGCCGGCCGTCTCGAAATCGGCATCAGCTATTATCGCAAGGCGCTGGCGATCAATCCGAACTTCGTGCTTGCCCGCGAATATCTCGGTGAAGGTTATGTCGCCGCCGGCAAGATCGATCTCGCCAAGGCAGAGCTTGCGGAGATCGCCAACCGCTGTGGCATATCCTGTGAAGAATACAAGGATTTGTCGGCAGTCATCGCCGCGGCGAATTAGGTCACTGCGGGGGCAGCAGCCAGTCGACGCTGGCCTGCCCCCAGTCCCCCAGCCCGAGGCGATTTGCCAGGGCTGGGAGGATTGCCTGCAATTCCAATTCGAGTTGCCACGGTGGATTGACGACAACCAGACCTGACCCTGCAAGCCCGCCTTCTTTGAACGCTTCCCTCACTCTCATCTCAACCTTCAAAGTGCCCGCGGCACCCAGCGCCTTGACCGCATCACTGAGCCGCTCCGCCAGGCCATCGGCCTTCACCGGATACCACAGCATGAAACAGCCGGTGGCAAAGCGCCGGAGCCCCTGCGCCAGCGAGCGGACCGCGCGCTCGGCCTCATCTCTCTCCTCATAGGGCGGATCGATCAGCACCAGCCCGCGCCGCTCCACCGGCGGCAGACTGGCCTTGATCGAAATCTCCGCATCAAGCCCGCTCACCGTCACCCGCCGGTCATGCCGGAAGCAGGCTTCAAGCAACATCTTGTCTTCGGGGTGAAGTTCATTGGCGTTCATCCGGTCAGTGCCCCGCATCAAAGCGGCGGCAATCCACGGCGAGCCCGGATAGCGCGTGACGGATCCCTCCGGATTGAGCGTGGCGATCACCCGCCGGTAAGGCGCAAGCAACGCTTCGACATCGGCGCTGAATGGCTCGGCCATCCGGCCGATGCCGCCCTCCCATTCCCGCGTCTTCCCCGCCTCGACGCCATCGAGCCCATAGACGCCGATGCCCGCATGGGCATCGACAATGCGGAAAGGCTTGTCCTTCTTTTTCAGCTGCTCGATGATCCGCGTCAGCACCACATGCTTGACGACATCCGCATGATTTCCGGCGTGATAGGCGTGGCGGTAATTCATGACGCGCTTGCTAGAATGTCGCTATTCAGAACAACGCAATCGTGAACGGATCGAACATCGTTCCATCCTGTCCGAGGTTGACATAGAGCACCCGGTCCGGGTGGCCGTCGGCGATCATGAAGAATCCGACATAGTCGACGGCATGGCCAACCTCGCCGCAGGGCGGATCGGGGATCTCGTCCGGCGGCGATGCGTCGAAAGCTTCCTTGCGCTTGCCGACCGGGGCGATTTCCCAGATGTTCCATCCCGGCGGGCCCTTTTGCTCCGTCGACGGAGCAAACTGGCACTCGTTGTCGCCGGGAATAAGTCCCGCCGTCCGCAATGCCGGCAGCAGCGCCTCGGGTCCCTCTTCGGCTTTCTTGTGAAACTGCCGCAAGACCGGAAATGGCTCGCCGCCATCAGCGCTGAGCGAGAACACATCCTTTTTCGCATCGTAATCGACCGACCAGCTGCCCGAGTCGAATTCGCACGCCTCGGTCCATACGCCGATTCCCTGACCGGTTTTCCAGTTCCAGCGGCAAGCCTTCTCGTCGGTCGCGTAGAAGGGTGACGGTGGAGCCCCAGCGATCACCTGCGGAGATACCCGGACAGAAACCTCGCTACGCGGCACGCAAATATCGCCCTGCTCCGCTCGGCCGATGTCCTTCAGTTTTTCGTCCGCGGAATCGAGACCCTTGTCGCGGCCGAAGAAGCACACCTTGCCATCCGGCAATTCGCTGACCACCAGCCCATCGAAATCAGCCGAAGCGAAGTGCGCTGCGGTCATTGCATCGGAAAATCGCACATCGACCTGTTTGCCCAGCGAAGGTGGAAAATAGGTGCCGGGATCGTCGAAGCGGATGAGCTTGACATCGGCCGCTGCGGCAGGCGTGGCGGCGGCAAGCAAGGCGAGCGCAAGGAACTGTTTCATGCGGCCATGACATGCCTAAGTCGGTGCCCCTTGGCTATCGGTCATCGCATTTGATCGCTATGACTGACCCATGACCGCGCCGCGCCCATCTTTCGCCATACTTGTCGCCATCAGCGCCATGGGCCCGCTGGCGCTGAACATTTTCATTCCCTCCATGCCGGGCTTGCAGCGGGAATTCGGCGTTTCCTATGGCACGGCGCAGCTCACCCTGACGCTCTATCTCATCGGCATGGCGGCCTGCCAATTGGTCTATGGACCCATGTCCGACCGCTTTGGCCGCAGACCCATGCTGCTCGCAGGCCTTGCCGCCTTCGTCGCCGCCAGCCTGCTGGCTGCCATTGCGCCGACCATTGAACTGTTGATTGCCGCCCGCCTGTTTCAGGCGGTGGGCGGCGCCGCCGGCATCGTGCTGGCCCGCACCATGGTGCGCGATGTCTATGACCGCGACAAATCGGCGAGCGTCATCTCCTACATCACCATGGCCTTCGTCGTGGCCCCCATGGTGGCGCCGGTACTTGGCGGCTTCATCGACAAATTCGCCGGCTGGCGCACCGACTTCTGGTTGATCGGAGCAATCGGCGCCGCCGTTCTTGCCGCCGCCTGGCGCACTCTCCCGGAAACCCATGTCAACCGTGGCGCGCCGGGCAGCGCCACCGGCCTCATCGACGGCGCCATTCACCTCTTCGCCCTGCCGCGCTTTCGCGGTTATGCGATCACCCTTGCCTTGGCCTCGAGCGTTTTCTTCTCGTTCCTCGGGGGCGCGCCCCACATCATGGTCGATGTTCTCGATCGCACGCCCATGGAGTACGGCATCTGGTTCGCCACCGTGTCGGTGGGCTACATGTTCGGCAATTTCCTCTCCGGCCGTTACACCCAGCGCTTCGGCATCGACCGCATGATGCTGGCGGGCAACATCATCACACTCGCCGGAGGCCTGCTCTGCTTTGCCGCAGCAATCGGCGGCCTGCTGTCGCCGCTCACCCTGTTCATACCCATTGCCTTCGCCGCCTTCGGCAATGGCCTCACTCTCCCCAATGGCATCGCCGGGGCGATCAGCGTCGAGCCGCGCATGACCGGCGCCGCCGCCGGCTGGTCGGGCTTCATCCAGATGGCCTGCGGCGCCGCGGTCTCGCAAATCGTCGGTTCCATGCAGAACGCCTGGCCCTTTGCCCTCTTCTGGTTCATGGCGGTGGCCAGTGTGCTGGCGCTGGCAACCCACATGCTGTCGATGCGGCAGCGGGCCTCGTCTTAGGAAGGAAAAGAGCAATGGACAGCGAAGAACTCAAGTCACTGCAATCGCCGCTCAAGGCGCGCTACCGCGAAAAACCCGCGCAAGCTCTCATCACCCTCCGCGCCGGAGGCTCGCTTGGCGAAGGGGTTACCTGTTCGGTTGAAACCGGCAAAGCCATGGTCGAGGCCGGGCTCCATCCCGCCACCGGCGGAACCGGGCTCTCGGCATGTTCCGGCGATATGCTGTTGCAGGCCCTGGTCGCCTGCGCCGGTGTCACCCTCAATGCCGTCGCCACCGCGCTCGTCATTCCAATAGGCAATGCCAAGGTGCGCGCCGAGGGCGATCTTGATTTTCGCGGCACCTTGGGTGTCGATCGCCAGGCGCCCGTGGGCTTCCGCGCTATCCGCCTGTTCTTTGACATCGACGGACCCCTCACCGAGGACCAACGCGCCAGCCTGCTGAAGCTGACTGAGCGCTACTGTGTGGTCTATCAGACCCTCCGCCAATCCCCGTCGATCGACGTTCAAATGTCAGCTTCCTGACAGCAGCTGTCAGCAGGCGCGCTTTGCGGGACCGCCGCGAGGCCCTATATGGACCCCATGGGTCACTCACGTCAGACCGGCGGATTCGCCGAAGCGCCGCTGCCAACCATTCCGGAGCCTCCCGATTTCACCCCGGGCGGGCTCGGCCCCTTGCGCCCGGAGATCCAGGCGCTGCCGATGTTCGCCCCCTACAAGCCGCCCAAGCCGCCGAAATCCGAAGGCGGCCGGCGCTTCAACATTGTTTCGGAATTCGAGCCCAAGGGCGACCAGCCCCGCGCCATCGCCGAATTGGTGGCCGGCACCCAGGCACATGAGCGCGACCAGGTGCTCCTCGGCGTCACCGGCTCGGGCAAGACCTTCACCATGGCCAAGGTGATCGAGGCCACCCAGCGCCCCGCCCTGATCATGGCCCCCAACAAGACTCTCGCCGCCCAGCTCTACGGCGAGTTCGCCTCCTTCTTTCCCGAAAACTCGGTGGAATATTTCGTCTCCTACTATGACTATTACACGCCGGAAGCCTATGTGCCGCGGAGCGACACCTATATCGAGAAGGAAAGCTCGATCAACGAGCAGATCGACCGCATGCGCCATTCCGCCACCCGCGCCCTGCTCGAACGCGACGACGTGGTGGTGGTGGCCAGCGTCTCTTGCATCTACGGCATCGGCGATGTCGAGACCTATTCCGCCATGGCCTTCGAGATCAAGAAGGGCACCCGCGTTCCCCAGCGCCAGCTCTTGGCCGATCTGGTGGCGCTCCATTACAAGCGCAACGACGGCAATTTCGTCCGCGGCACCTTCCGGGTGCGCGGCGATACCATCGAACTGTTTCCATCGCACTTCGAGGACCGCGCCTGGCGCATTTCCCTGTTCGGCGACGAGATCGAGGCGATCTCCGAATTCGATCCCCTCACCGGACAGAAGGCGGCCGAACTCGAGCACGTTAAAGTCTATTCCAATTCCCACTACGTGACCCCCAAGCCGACCCTCGAACAGGCCGTCCACCGCATCAGGAACGATCTCAAGATCAGGCTCGCCGAATTCAACGCGGCCGGCCGCCTGCTCGAAGCCCAGCGCCTCGAACAGCGCACCATGTTCGACATCGAAATGATGATGGCGACTGGAAGCTGCGCCGGCATCGAGAACTATTCTCGCTACTTGACCGGCCGCAAGCCCGGCGAGCCGCCGCCGACGCTGTTCGAATATCTCCCCGACAATGCCCTCGTCTTTGTCGACGAAAGCCACGTCTCCATCCCCCAGATCGGCGGCATGTTCCGGGGCGACTTCAACCGCAAGGCCACACTCGCCGAATATGGTTTCAGGCTTCCCTCCTGCATCGACAACCGCCCCTTGCGCTTCGAGGAATGGGACGCCATGCGGCCCCAGACCGTCTGCGTTTCCGCCACCCCGGGCGGCTGGGAGATGAAGCAGACCGGCGGCGTCTTCGCCGAACAGGTGATCCGCCCGACCGGCCTGATCGATCCGCCGGTCGAAATCCGCCCGGTGAAATCCCAGGTCGACGACCTCATCTCGGAGGTGCGCGAGGTGGCCCTGCAAGGCTACCGCACCCTGGTCACCGTGCTCACCAAGCGCATGGCCGAGGATTTGACCGAATACATGCACGAACAGGGCATCCGCGTGCGCTACATGCATTCCGACATCGATACCCTGGAGAGAATCGAGATCATCCGCGATCTCCGCCTCGGCGCCTTCGATGTGCTGGTCGGCATCAACCTGCTGCGCGAGGGCCTCGACATTCCCGAATGCGCCCTGGTGGCGATCCTCGACGCCGACAAGGAGGGCTTCCTGAGGTCCGAGACCTCGCTGATCCAAACCATCGGCCGCGCCGCCCGCAATGTCGACGGCAAGGTTATTCTGTATGCGGATCAAATCACCGGATCGATGCAGCGCGCCATCGCCGAAACCAACCGGCGGCGCGAGAAGCAGGAAATCTTCAACGCCGCCAACGGCATCACCCCGCAATCGATCAAGCGCAACATCTCCGACATCCTCCACTCCGTCTACGAACGCGACCACGTCCGCGTCGATGCCGGACTGGCCGAGGATGGCGCCCCCCTCATCGGCCACAACCTCGAAAAGGTTCTGGCCGATATGGAGAAGCGCATGCGCGAAGCCGCCGCGAATTTAGAGTTCGAAGAAGCCGCCAGACTGCGCGACGAGGTGAAACGCCTGAAGGCGGTGGAACTCGCGGTGATGGACGACCCCACCGCAAGGCAGTCCGCCATCGAAGACGCCACCGCCAGCTGGCCCAAAGGCAAGGCCCGGGCGTCATCGAAGGGCGGCAAGCCGGGGACGAGGACGTGGCGGGGGCCGAAGCGGTAGAAATACCACCCCTTTCGTGCTATCAGTCAACCATGACAAAACTCGAAAAAATCGAACAGGAAATCGCCAGCCTCAGCACCAGCGACGTAGCCAAACTCGCCGCCTGGTTCGCCGAGTTCCACGCCGATCTCTGGGACCGCCAGATCGAGGAAGACGCCAAGGCAGGCCGTCTCGACAAGCTAGTGGCACAGGCACTCGCAGAATTAGAAGCAGGTCATGTGAAGTCCCTCTAAGTTCGGGACCCCGTCTTGCTTGGGTTTCATGCAGTGGGAGCTCCGTCCTTGAACCATTCAATCAAATCGTCCCTGTCACGGAGAAGCAATCTATAAGGTACATACGGAGCGAACTGTGGAGAGTTTCGCACTTTTGGTTGGAAGCGAGATGTCGTAGTGACGATTATCTTGCTCGCATTGCTATCTGCATGAAGCACTCCAATCGCCGCCCGAATGTCGTCATGCGTAACCGGAGTTGAAGGGCTATAAGCTTTGACTTGTTCCAGGAACCGGACTTGATATTTCCCACGCATGGTCGCAATGATGTCTCGACCATAGTCGCCGCTCCGAGGAGTAAGTACAACTTCGAAGCCGTCTCGCTGATAATACGCAGCGATAAGCTCCTCAAACTTCCGCGGATTTTGCGCTAGTAGTTTCACCAACTCATCGTCTTTCTGGAGTAGCTCGACCACGGCAGCCCATGGAAGATCACAAGCGCGAATGAGCGTACCTTCATGAGTTTTTTCTCCCAATTCAACAAACTGCAACTGCATAAGTATTCCAGGTGTGGTTCTTGGAAGACTTATCTGCAGCGTCGGCACCTCACTAATTGCAAACTCACCAATTGCACCAAATCCTAGCGCCATTTTAAAATGTTCCTCACAACCCGAAAAACGTAACTTATGCCGCCCTCGGCTTGATCGCCTCCAGCTTCTTCCCCAGCGCCCGGCGCTGAGTACGGAGGTCGCAGTCCATCTGCAGCCTGAGGAAGAAACCTTCGCTAAGGCCGAAATAGCGTGTGAGCCGCAAATCCGTGTCCGCCGTGACGGTGCGCTTCCCGAGCACGATTTCATTGATGCGGCGCGGCGACGACGCCGATGGCGCGCGCCACCGCGTTTTGCGAAAGCGCTAAAGGCTTGAGGAATTCTTCCAGCAGGATTTCACCTACTGATGGAATCGGCAACAAGCCGCGCCGCCTAATGATAGTCGCAGATTTCAATTTCTTCAGCATGTTCATTCACCCACCGAAAACAGATACGCCAACGGTTGTTGATCCGGATCGACCACTGCCCTTTGCGGTTGCCACCCAGCGCTTCAAGCTGGTTGCCGGGCGGCACACGCAGATCCTCCACCCGTTCAGCCGCTTCGATCATTTGCAACTTTCTCAGTGCAGCGCGTTGAATGTCATGCGGCAGCCTCCGGGAGCGCTCGCCCCGCCAGATCAATTCCGTCTCGCGATCGGCGAAGCTTCGGATCATGGTCATATATAACGCATAACGTTATGCAACGCAAGTATGACCTAGTCTTCCCCCTCCTCCCACATGGGATACTGCTCCGGCGCCTTGCCGGCTGACTTTACGACGCGCGGATACTTCACACCCGCCGTCTTCGTGGCCGTGCCGGTGCGCTCGATCTTGAAGCCCCATTGGTCCCCGTAGTCGAAGATGAAGAGCAGCCTTGCCTTGTCCGCCCGAAACGCCTCAGACACGGCGGTCTTCTTGACGCTCCGCGCTCCCTCGGTTGGCTCGCCCATGTCAGTGAACAGTTCATATTTCTCCTTCGAGCGGTAATAATTGCCGGTGAGCTTGTCGTAGTACCCAAACATGTGGTCGAAATAGAAGCCATAGGCGCCGACGATAGCCTCGGCCAGTTTGTACAGGCTTGCCGAGGCGGCGATCTCGATGTCCCGATAGATTTTCGGTGCCAGCGAGGCGCGAAGGATCAGGGTGTCATTCGCCCCCATCACGCCGCTCGCAGCTTGATCGCGTCCAGCTTCTTTCCCAGCTTTGGCAACTTGTGCAATCCGGCTCATAGCCATCTTTAACTCACAACGCGATTTAACGATAGGCGTCAGAGCAATCGCCCGCCGCTTTTAATCCACAGCCCCCGCCTCCCGCTTCAAATTCCCGTCCGATTATGCTCATATCCACCCAGCCAACCGAGTTCGAGCCATGCCGCAGTCCGGGCCCCAGCGCGAATTTGATTTCGGCGGGAAGGATCCCGCCTATCCCTCCGACGCCGATTGTTTCTTCGAGGGTTTCCTCACCGCCATCGCCGTCTGCCCGGTCGACATCACGCCGGAGGAAATTGCCGCCAGCGATGCCGTGGAGGAGGGTGCGGCCGAAGATTTCTGCGTCACGGTTCTGCATACGCAAGGCCTCCTGCTGCTGGCGCCGGAGGAATGGTCGATCGATACCATCGGCTACGGACCCGGCAGCCGCAGCCGGGCAACGACCTGGGCCTTCGGCTTTGTTAACGGCGTCAGACTGAAGACGGAGGTCTGGGAGCGTTGGATGCGGCGCGAAGACTATTCCACAGTCGCCGGGCCGATCTTCGAGTTGGCAACATTGCATCCGGATTTCCCCGGCGATTTCAAGCTGCCGCCCGGTGTCGATCCGCTGACCGATGCCGAAATCGATGACTACATCGATTGGCTGCCCGGCATCGTCGTCGATCTGTCCAGCTTCCGTGCCGAAGCGATCGCCGAACAGCATGAGCCATTCGTGCGCGCAACTCCCAAGGTCGGGCGCAACGAGCCCTGCCCCTGTGGCAGCGGCAAGAAATACAAGAAATGTTGCGGCGCATGACGGAGGCGCTCACCACCCGCTGCCGCCCCCGCCGCCGCCTCCGCCGCCCGATGATCCGCCCCCGGACGATCCGAGAACGAGCCCGGCGAAGAGGACGATGACGAGGTGCGCGCCGTGTGGTCGTACTGGCTGGTGTTGAGGTCGTTGCTGAAACTGTCGAAGCGGTTGACCGCGAAATTCTGGCCCACATACCAGGCCGGCGCCACATAGCTCGCCGCCGCCAGCACCGCTGCGAATTTCTCGCCCCAGATGTTCTCGCAGTCGAGCGCGATGGCATAGGGCAGCAGCTTCTCGAACAGCTCCGGCGTCTTCTCCGGCGGGTTCAGCATTTCGAGGCGCTTTTCCTCCGCCGTCGCCATGTAGAGGCGGAGCCCCTCGATCTGGTCCAGCAGCTTGCGCGCCGAGCACCGTCGGCGCCGTGAGCCAGCGGGCGAACAGCACATGCATGACGGCGAGTGTGGCGAGCCCGCCCGCATAGATCGCCACCGACCAGTCCTCCGCCTGCCCCACGATGGCCACGGAAAAGAGTGTCAGTGTAATGACGATCGGCAGCAGGACGAAGAAAGCCGATCAGCGTGAAAATCTTGCGCAGCACGCCCGGCTTGAAGAAGGCTTTGACATCGAGAAACAGCAGCCACACGAACAGCGCCCACAACCCGCCGCCCAGAAGACTGACCGCCGCCGCCATGACGAAATCCTCCGCCCGGACGAACGCGATCATCGGCACCAGTGCGCCAAGCGACAGGATGAGGCCCGACCAGAACCAGCCGCGGTTGCCGCGCCAGGTCGCCGCCCCATAGTCCGCCTCAAGCGATCCTTCCAGCGCCTTGCGCATGGCGGAAATCGATTTGTGATTCTTGTCCTCGAGCTCGAGCGTGCCGCCGGGATGGGCGCTGTACATCTTCTTCTCGCTGAGACTCAGCGCCGGCCCGTTGTCTTGCTGCTTCACCACGCGGTAGCTGCTGTCGATCTCGGCGATCTTGAACCGGCCCTTGGCGGCAATGCCGATGGCGCCCGTTGCAAAGACCTTGGGATCGAAGCCATGCTTCCACACATAGCGCACCCCGGCGGCGCCAAGCTCGGCCGGCGCCGACCATAGCGGAATGATGGCGCCACCCTTGGGATCGCGCCCCACCCGCAGCCAGGCAAACAGGTAATAGAGCAACACCACGCCCAGCCCGCCGCCCATGGCGATGAAGCTCTGCTGCGTGGTGTCCGCTTCCGGCGGCGGCGGCGCCACGATCCCCTTGGTGAAACCCACCGCGACCGTGAAGCCTTCGCCGGGCGCCAGCCCGCCTGTGGTCTCGGCGCGGTAGATGGTTCCCTCGCCGGAACTCACGCGATAGTCCGTGCCCTTCGCCCCCTGCGGCCCCGTATAGGCCGCATGCTGAATGATCTTGGCGCCGGGGGGCAGATGAATGATGGCTTCCGCCCGCTCGATGGGAAAGGTCCAGCTGTTGCCGGTCACATTCCAGTAGAGTTCGTCAAAGCCCTCGAAGAATCCCAACTCCCTGGTGGCGCGGTAGCTGATTTCGTAACTGTGCGGCCCCGGCGCCAGCAACACATCGCGGTTGCCGATCTTGATGCGCACCCCATTGGCGATGCTCTCCAGAGCGTAAGTCTCGCTTTGCCCGTCGCGCTTCACCGATACAACGTCAAAACCGATTTCGACTTCGCTTCCGTCCCTGCCGCGATAGCGCGTCGGAAAATCCCGCAGGATGCCGCGCTTGATCTGGTCGCCTTCGACAATGACTGCAATCGTCTCCGTCACATCGATGGACGAATCCACATTAATGCCAACTTCACTGATGAAACTGGTGATGCGCTCCGCCGCCAACCCCGGCGAAAGCACTAGGATGAGGAAGAAAACCGTGCCGATCAGCCGTCTCATGATCGCGGACTATAGGTGGGGACAGCTGGCACTGCCAGTGGCGCCCGCCCTTCTGCCCCGGAATATCCTGTGTTAATGTGGCCCCCGGGGTTACCATGGAGAAGACGACTAATGCACCGCCGATACGATTCCGTTCGCCGTCTCACTGCAATTTCGATTATCGCCATGGCGCTGGCGGGCTGCGCCAATAGCGGCGATTCCGGTGATTCAGGCGTTGGCACAACACCCGGCCCAACCGGCATGTCGGCGTCCGAAATTCACGATATCCTGCAAGGCAAGAGCTGGCATTGGGTGGGGCCCAACAATACCGGCACGACGCTCTATGCCGCCGACGGCACTTCGCTTGTCGAGGTGGATGGCAAGGGCACAACCAAGGGCAAATGGACCACCCAGGACGGCCAGCTGTGCGAGAGCTTCGATCCAGCACCCTTCCTGCCCAGCGGCGTGCCGATGAGCTGCTATGACTTCTCGGGCAGCGGCGGCAACTTCAAGGCCGGAAAGGCGACCTTTACACTCGCCTCGTAGCCACTAACGCCGGGCCAGCTTGATCCCCAGGATCAGCCCGGCGAACAGCCCAGCGAGAATTCCTCCCAGCATCCAATACACCACCACGAAACCGGAATAGCCTTCAAAGCCGGAAGTTGCGGCAATGCTGGTATAGGCGAGGCCGCCGAGAAGCCCTGAGACCCCGCCGGCCACACCACCGGCAACGGTCCCAAGCAGGGCAAATCCTATCGTGCGGCCAGCCGCCATTGCCCGACAATGACCGCTGTGGCGCAATTTGGCAACAGTGCCGGAGATGTGATGGCCGTTCACATTCCCGCCACATGATCTTCCAAGTCTCGCCCCCTCCGCCTCCCATAGCGGCGCCCACCCCAGCCCCCAATGAAGGAGGAGCCAGATGAGCCATGCCCTGTCGCGGCGCCGCTTCGTTGCCGGTGCCGCCGCCTTGTTAACCGCTTCGATTGCCGCCCGGGCCCAGGTTGCAACCCCCTATGGCGATGCCGGAGCGGCCGAAGAGCAGTGGTTTGACCCCGCACTGTTGCCGCCGGCCGAATCACCGGTCGATTTCCCCGTCGAACCGGCCGATCTCGGCAAGATTCCCAACAAGTTCCGCCGCCAGCTCGTGGCCTATGATGGGCCGGAATGGCCGGGCACCATCGTCGTCGATCCCGGCCGCCGCTTCCTCTACCACGTCCGCGAAGGCGGCCAGGCCATCCGCTATGGCGTCGGCGTCGGCCGCGCCGGATTTTCCTGGTCCGGCGAAGCCAAGATCGGCCTGAAGCGCCGCTGGCCGCGCTGGCTGCCGCCCCACGAAATGGTGGTGCGCGACGAAAATGCCGCCAAATGGGCCAATGGCATGCCCGGCGGGCCAGAAAATCCGCTGGGTGCCCGCGCCCTCTATCTCTATGCCAATGGCACCGACACATTTTACCGCATCCACGGCACCAACGATCCGAGTTCCATCGGCAAGGCCATGTCGTCGGGCTGCATCCGCATGCTGAACCAGGATGTGGCCGCCCTCTATCTCGTGGTGCCCGTAGGCTCGCAGGTTGTGGTGCGCGCGTCCTCCGATGCCTGACATTGATTCGCCATGGCAACTGGACATAGAACGGCGTGCATTTCCGCTTCCGCAGAGTCAGCCATCATGCCACGCCACAGCAAACTCACAGCCATTGGCTTCGATGCCGACGATACGCTGTGGCACAATGAACGCATCTTTCAGATGACCGAGCAGCGTTTCACCGGCCTGCTGTCCGCCCACGCCGCATCTGGTCACATTTCCGAGCGCTTGCTCGAGGCCGAGCGGCGCAATCTGAAATTCTATGGCTACGGCATCAAGGGTTTTACCCTGTCGATGATCGAAACCGCCGTCGAAGTGACTGGCGGCAAGGTGCCGGCCAACGTCATCGCCGAAATCCTGGCCTTCGGCCGTGACATGCTGGCCCACCCTGTCGAGACCTTGCCCCATGCGCGCCAATCGCTGCAGCGGCTGGCGCGGGATCATCGCCTCATTCTCATCACCAAGGGCGATCTGTTCGACCAGGAACGCAAGCTCGCGCAATCGGGCCTAGGAGATTTTTTTGAAGCCGTCGAGATCGTCAGCGAGAAGACCCACGAAACCTACAGCCGTATCTTCGCCCGCCACGGCGACGGGGCCGAACACAGCATGATGGTCGGCAATTCCCTGAAATCCGACATCGTGCCCGCCATCGCGGCGGGAAGCTGGGGCGTCCACGTGCCCCATGAATTGACCTGGGCGCTCGAGCATGAAGAAGCGCCGCAAAACCAGCCCCGCTTTCACCGCATCACCGATCTCGGCGAACTGCCGGAATTGATCGGGCAAATCGCTTGATGCCGGCGGGCGGCTGTGGCACATGCGCAACATGATTTCGAGGATGTCAGTTTGATCGATTTGCCGGAACTTAAGAGGTTTTCATTCGCCCTGTTGGCCGTAGGCCTTCTTGCAGCCTGCAGCAACGACCCCCAAGGCGTGCGCTTTCTCAACGGCAGCAGCTCTTCCAAGCCACAGGCGCAACCCATCCGCAGCCTCACCGCCGATGAAATCCGCGGCGCCATTCTCGGCAAGACCTTTCAGTATACCCGCCCCGACGGCAATGGCTTCATTACCTACCAGGCCGATGGCACTTTCGAGTTCACCGACGATGTTAAAGGTGCGGGCAAAGGCACCTGGTCGGCCAGCAGCGGCCAGTTCTGCGAGAGCTTCAACAGCGCGCCGACGGCCTGTGGCGAGTTCAAATCAACCGGCGACGCCTTTTTCGCCGCCAACTCGCGCCTGGTCGAGATGAAGGTTTAATGATGCACTAATCCTGTAGGAACGGATTGTTGATCCGCTCTTCGCCGATCCGCGACGGCGAGCCGTGGCCTGGCAGGAAAACCACGTCGTCGCCGAGCGGCAGGATTTTTTCGCGAATCGAGCGTAGCAGCGTCGCATGATCGCCGCCCGGAATGTCGGTGCGCCCGATTGAGCCGCGAAACAGCACGTCTCCCATCAGGGCGAAATTATTCTCCGCGTTGAAATAGACAACCGAGCCCGGCGAGTGCCCGGGCGCGGTAATCACCCTGAAACTCAAGCCCGCCACCATCACCGTGTCGCCGTCCGCCAGCCAGCGTTCGGGTTCCACCGCGCGCAGTCCGGCAATGCCATACCCGGCGCCGGTTTCCGCCAGGCATTGCAACAGGAACAAATCGTCGCGATGTGGCCCCTCGATCGCAACGCCCAGCGCCTCGCGAAGTTCCGCGGCACCGCCCGCATGGTCGAGATGTCCGTGGGTAATCAGAATCTTCTCAATGGCAATGCCCGATTGCTTGATGGCATCGAGAATTGCCGGCACATCTCCACCGGGATCCACGATGGCCCCGCGCTTGGCGGCCTCGTCATAGACCAGCGAGCAATTCTGCTGGAATGGCGTCACCGGAATAATGAATGCTTTGAGTTCCGTCATGGCCGGGCTGCATAGCCGGAGCTTGCGCCATGCGCAACCGGCGGGGCTGGCTTGCCCAACAATTCATGACCAGCTAGAGCGAGCCCAAGAGGCACGCTGTTCAAGGCAATCGTTTCATGTCCCCCGCCGCCGCAACACCAAGGCGCTATGGCAATCTTGTCGCTGCAATTGCGACGGTCGCCTGCTGCGACATTGCCATGGGACTCACATTCCAGCTCTTGCCGCTACTGATGGAGCGCGATGGAGTCCCTGCCTGGATCATGGGCGTCAATGCCGCCATGGGCCCCATTGGAATTCTCATCGCCGGACCCATGCTGCCTCACGTGGTCGGACGCTACGGCTCGAAGCGCGTGGCCATCATCGTGATCGCAGTCTTGATCGCGGCACTTCTGGCCTTCCGCCTCGCCCCATCGATCTGGCTGTGGTTTCCCATCCGCTTCTTCTTTGGCGTCGCCGCCGGCACCCTCTTCACCATCAGCGAGGCCTGGGTGCTGACCTTTGCCGGCGATGGCAATCGCGGCCGCATCATGGGGCTCTATGTCAGCGTGCTGGCTGTGACGTTTTCGATTGGCCCCTTGATCCTGCCCATCACCGGAATAGATGGTTGGGCGCCCTGGCTGCTCGGCATTGCTTGTATGCTGGCCAGTATTCTTCCGCTCGCCTTTGTGGAAGTGAGCGACGATGCGTTCCGCGAAGAGCAGAAGGGCGGTTTCTTCCGCTTCATCGCCAAGGCGCCGCTTCTGCTCTTCGCCGTTGGCGCCGCCACTTTGTTCGACAGCGTTTTCATCTCGTTCTTCACCATTTTCGGCCTGCGCCACGGCGTCGACCTCGAAACTGCCAGCCGCATACTGGGCGCCGGAATCATCGGCAACACCTTGATGTTCTATCCCATGGGCTTGCTGGCCGATCGCTGGTCGCGGAGCGGAGTGGTGGCGATTACCGCAGCGCTCACCATCGTCCTCAGTCTCTCCCTCATACCGCTAATCAACAGCTGGGCCATCTGGCCGGTCACCATCCTGCTCTCGGCCTGCGCTTTCGGCGTCTATGTGGTGGCACTTGCCGTCATGGGCGACAGTTTCAAGGGACCCGATGTCTTGGCGGGCTCCGCCGCCTTCGCGGCCATGTGGGGTGTGGGCGGCTTGTTCGGCCCGCCAATTGCCGGCGGCGCCATCGACCTTTTCGGCATCAATGCAATGCCCGTAACCCTAGCGGTTTTCTACGCCATTTTGCTGGTGGGCTTTGCCATAAACGGTGGCCGCTTGATCCGCGGGGTTGCCGATGGCTCCAGGAATCCCGCATGACTCCCAGGCCCTTCAGCTATGCCGCAGGCGTTGCCTTCACCGCCGCCGGCGCCTGTTGCTGGAGCCTCGGCGGCGCCCTGGTGCGGCTCACCAGGGACATCGACGTCTGGCAGATTATCTTCTACCGCTCGCTGGTTGTGCTCATCTGCATGGGTCTGTGGATGGCCTGGCGCTTTGGAACGGCACTCCCATCGCGAGTGATCTCCGCCGGCAGCAATGCGGTGATCGCTGGCATCGCCGTTGGCATTGCGGGCCTCAGCTTTATCGCCTCGTTGTTCTACACCACCGTCGCCCAGGCAATCTTCATGGTCGGCATTGCGCCATTTCTGTCGGCGATTCTGGGTTACTGGATCCTGCGCGAACGCATTCCCCGAATAACCTGGCTCGCCATGACCGTGGCGCTTACCGGGATGGCGGTGATTTTTTATGGCACGGGCGGAGGCGGCGCGTTTACCGGCGCCGTGCTGGCGGTATTTTCCGCCTTCGCTTTTTCTTGTTACGCCGTCTTGCTGCGCTGGGGCCAGAAAACCGAAATGTCGGTAGCCCTGATCTGGAATGCCCTGTTTCTGACCGCCATTTCCGCCGCCATCCTTCTTCTTCCGGCCGGGCTTCGGCCCGAGGCGGGCCTCTCGCAATTGGCGATCGGCTGGGCGAACCTTGCCCTCATACTGCTCATGGGCGCCGTGCAGCTGACCCTCGGCCTCATATTCTTCACCATCGGCTCGCGCAGCGTTCCAGCCGCCCAGCTGTCGCTCATCGCGCTGGTGGAACCCACGCTCTCGCCCCTCTGGGCCTGGCTGGTCGCCAATGAGCTGCCGCCCATCTGGACTTTCATCGGCGGAGCGGTGATCCTCCTTGCCATCGTCATCCAGGCGCTGTTCAGCGCCACCAAAGAGAACCGCGATGTCCGACGCCAGCGCCGCACCGCCTGAACTCATTACCATCCGCGATTTCCTGCGCTGGGCCGTGAGTTCCTTCCACGCCGCCAAGCTGGCCCACGGCCATGGCACAAGTTCGGCCATCGACGAGGCTGCCTTCCTCATTCTCGAAACCCTCAAGCTTCCGGTCGACGACATCAACCCCTGGCTCGATGCAAGGCTGACCGCGGCCGAACGCCAAGCCCTCGCTGAAATCATCCACGCGCGGATCGAAACCCGCAAGCCCGCCGCCTACCTGACCAGGCGCACATACATTCACGGCGTGCCCTTCTATGTCGACGAGCGGGTGATCGTGCCGCGCTCCTATATCGGTGAACTGCTGTTCTCCGGCCTCTTCGGCGGCGGCGGCTTCAATCTGATCGAGGCGCCGGAGAACGTCGCATCGGTCCTCGATCTCTGCACCGGCTCGGGCTGTCTCGCAATTCTTGCGGCAGGCATTTTCGCCAATGCCGGGATCGACGCTTCCGATCTTTCGCCGGATGCACTCGAGGTCGCCCGGATCAATCTTGATGAACATGGATTGTCCAGCCGAATAAATTTATTGCATGGAAATCTTTTCACTGTGGTTGCAGGCCGAACCTATGATCTCATCATCACCAATCCGCCTTATGTGGCAGAGGCCGAAGTGGCGGCCTTCCCAACTGAATATGCCAGTGAGCCCATAATGGCCCATGCCGGCGGCAAGGACGGTTTAGACCTGGTTCGGGGCATTTTGGCAGGGGCTGCCGCCCATCTTAATCCGGGTGGCGGACTACTTTGCGAGATCGGCGCCGGCCGCGATGTCCTCATCTCCCAATACCCCCATCTCGATTTCTTCTGGCTCGACACCGAAGAAAGCCAAGGCGAAGTTTTCTGGCTGACCCGCGAGCAACTCACCGCCTGAGACCGGTCGCCTCCACCAGGTTGTCGTAGATGCGCCGCGTCATGGCGGCCATTGCCGGCATCAGCGGGTAGGCCTGCTGCAGCAGCTTCGGATAGGCGCCGCTGCCATGCTGGCCTTCAAGCGACTGGATGTAGCTTGGCAATGACGACCACGCGGCCATCGTCTGCGGCGAGAACTCGCAATGGAACTGGGTGCCGATGGCGTGGCTGTCGATGGCAACCGACTGGATCACAGCACTCGCCGATGAGGCCAGAACCATGGCCCCCTGCGGCGCCCGTTTCACCTCGGCAAAATGCCACTGCATGACCTTGTGACTGTCATCGAGCCCTGCAAAGAACTTGTGCCGCCGGCCATCATCCGTAAGTGAAACGTCGAACACCCCCACTTCCTGCCGTTCGGCCAGCGCCACCTCGCCGCCCAGCGCTTCGCACAACAGCTGATGGCCAAGGCAGACCCCGATATAGGGCTTGGCCCGGTCCCACACCCACTCGCGGATCGCCGCCTTTTCCGCCGTCATCCAGGGAATTCCGGCTCCTCCCAGGTATCCTGCTTGCCGCCCAGAACGAACAGCAAATCGTAAGGCGAGAGATTGGGTATTTCCTCGCCCTCCCACAGCCGCACGAACTCCGGAATGATGTGGTCCTCGGCGAAGAAATCGAGGAATCGGCCGGGGTGGTCATGGTCCATATGCTGGAAAATCAAGGCGCGCTTCATCGTGCTCCCCTAGCACATGGTATATGCCGGCAGAAAGCCTTCAGCAGGATGGCAGCATTGAGCGTGGCGGTTGCGCGGCTCGCAGGCGGGCCATCAGCGGCGGCAGCGCGGGCAGGCTGGATTGCGGGCAGATCTCGGCGATGACCTTCCACGACGAATTGTTGAGGAACATCTCGCAACGCGCCAGCTTGCCGCGAATGCAAGTGACCTGGCCCTGCTCGAAATTCTCGCCACCAGCCCGGCATTTACAGTTCTTGCCGGCCGCCGCCGGTCCGGCAACCAAAGCAAGGCCCGCAATCAGGGCGGCCGCCACGAGATACGCTGTCCTCTGCGCCATTCTTGATACTTATCACATGCCCGGCGCCATGAACAGCCAGTCACATCAGCTGCAAATCCACCGCCTGGGGGCCCCGGCCCCGTTTGTCCGGCTGCACTTCAAAGCTGATTTTCATGCCCTCGCTCAGTTCGGGAATTCCCGATCGCTGCACCGCGGTGACGTGCACGAACACGTCCTTGCCGCCGTCATCGGGTGCCACGAAACCGTAGCCCTTGGCCTGGTTGAAGAACTTAACCGTCCCGCTCTGGCGCATCCGATTGCCGCTCCCTCGCCGCCTGGCGCGGGGCGGAAATATGCTTCACCGCCCGGTTTCCGGCAAGGGGTGACTTTCCCGCTTGATTCCGCCGCGCCGCCAGTCGATAGTTGCAGCTAGAGACGGGGGGAAAGTATGCCTGCATTGCATCGCCTGCCAATCCTGGGACTGGCCTGCGGCATCGCCATGGCCGCACCGGCGGCTGCAACGCCGTTGCAAACCACGAAATACGTTTACTATACCATTGCCGGCGATACCGCCGCCGATCTCTACAGCGCCATGCTGAGCCGTGGCCCACATGTTAACGGCGCCAAAGCCTATGCCGCAACCACCGCCACCTCCTCCCAGGACGGCAAGTTGCAACAGGCCAAGAACTGCCTGATCGCCGATTACCGCCTCAAGATCGACTTCGTCATTCGCTTGCCGAAACTCAAGAATGAGGCAGCCCTGCCTCCCTCCGACCGGCTAAAATGGCGGCAGTTCTCCCAATTCCTCAAGCGTCACGAGGAAACCCATCGCTCGATCTGGCTGGGCTGCGCCCAGCAACTGGAAAACAAGGTCAGGGCCATCAAGGTCGCCAGTTGCGGCGATGCCGATGCCAAGGCTTCCAAGCTTTGGGACGCCATGCGCAAATCCTGCAGCCGCAAGCACGACGCCTTCGATGCCACCGAGCAGAAGCGCCTGCTGCGCCACCCCTTCGTGCGCACCGTTCTCAAGGCCAAGCACAGCGCCACGGCGGCTGCGTCAGCCCAATAGCCTCAGCGTTTCTGGCCCGGCCGGCCAAGTACCCGGCCCGCCACGGCATCGAGCTTGCGAACCAGTTTGGCATCGCGTTTCTCCGGCGCCGTCATGATGGCGAAATCCAGTGCCCGGTCGGAACCCAGTGGACATGGGCGATGTTCGCGCGGGAAGTCCTGGGCTAGTCTCGTGACCAGCCGTCTGGCATTGCCGGAATTGGCTTGCAACACCGTGAGCACCTTGGCGACGTCGACGGTGCCATGCTCTTCATGCCAGGAGTCATAATCCGTCACCATGGCGACGGTGCAGTAGCAAATCTCTGCCTCGCGCGCCAATTTGGCCTCCGGCATGTTGGTCATGCCGATGACCGATGCGCCCCAGGATCGATAGAGTTGCGACTCGGCAAGCGTCGAAAACTGCGGGCCCTCCATCACCACATAGGTCCCGCCCTGGGCGCGGGCGATGTGCTCCGCCTTCAGCGCCTGCCAAACCATTTCCTGCAACCCTGGCGACACCGGATGCGAGAATGGCACATGCCCGACGCACCCGGTCCCGAAGAAGCTCTTCTCCCGCGCGAATGTGCGGTCGATGAACTGATCGGCCAGCACGAAAGTGCCGGGCGGCAGCTCCTCCTTGAGCGAGCCGACGGCCGAAAGCGAAACCAGGTCGGTAACCCCCATGCGCTTCATCACATCGATGTTGGCGCGGTAGTTGATGGTCGTCGGCGAATAGACATGGCCCCGGCCATGGCGCGGCAGGAACACCACCGGCAAGCCGCCGCATCTCGCCCACCCGCACCTGATCGGAAGGCTTGCCCCACGGCGACTTCACCGATTTCCACCGCGCCTTGTCCAACTCGATGTCGTAGACCCCCGAACCGCCGATGATGCCGAGGATGGATTTTGTCATTTGTCTCGCCCTGGGGTTCTGCGCTTGAAGTCATACTAACGGCCCAACGACTTGACCCATCCTTAACCCAAAATCGTCATTCCGGCGAAAGCCGGAACCCATCGTTCAACCATTGAAATCATTGGCGTCTTGGGCCGTTGTGCAATGGGTTCCGGCTTTCGCCGGAATGACGGGAATGGAGAGGTCTGCGAGTCCCTTCATCCAGCCGCCGGTTTCGCTCAATGCACCTCGCGCCACAACTTCTTCTTCACCAGATAAAGAAGCAGGGCGAACACCGCGAGATAGATCATCGTCATGAAGCCAAGGCTCTTGCGCTCCTCCAGCTTGGGCTCCGCCGTCCAGGCGAGGAATGCCGAGACATCCTGCGCCATCTCTTCGACACTCGGTTCATAACCCTCGGGCTTATCGTCATACTTAACTTGGCCCTTTGTCAGAGGATTCGGCATGCCGATCCAATGACCGCTGGCGAAATAGGGATTGTACAGCTTGCCTTCCGGCTGCTCTTTCTTCAGTTCCTCGCCCGGCTCTTCGTAGCCGGTCAGCACCGAATAGACATATTGCGGCCCGCCAATGCCGTAGATGAACTGATTGAATGTGCCATACCAGCCGGCTCGCGCCTTGGTGATGAGCGACAGGTCGGGCGGCAGGGCTCCGCCATTGGCAACACGCGCTGCCTCATCATTGGGGAACGGCGATGGAAATGGGTCGGACGGCAAGCCCCGGGCGGTCAAACATGTCGCCATTACTGTCCGGGCCGTCCTTCACGGTGAAGGTCGCCGCCAGTGCCTCGACTTGCTTTTCCGAAAAGCCCGGTCCGCCATGGTCGGCCAGATTGCGGAACGACACATACTTCATCGCGTGGCAGTTCGCGCAGACGTCCTTGTAGACCTTGTAGCCGCGCTGCAGCTGGCCCTTGTCGAAATGGCCGAAAGGGCCCTCGAACGAAAAGGCCACGCTCTTGGCATCCCTTTGAGTTTCCGCCACTGCGGTTCCGGCCAATGCCGCAAGCCCGGCGGCCACCATCACGAGTGATTTGAGCAGTTTCATTGTTGTATCCCCCAAATCACTCGGCCGCGGCCACGGATTTCTTCTTGGAAAGCACATCGTCCGAGATCGACGACGGCAGCGGCTTCGGACTCTCAAGGAGGCCGATGAGCGGCAAGATCACCAGGAAGTGGATGAAGTAATAGGCCGTCAGAATGCGTGACCAGATGACATAGGCGCCCTCCGGCGGCTTCGAGCCGAGATAGCCAAGCGCCACGCAGACGATCACGAACACCCAGAAGAACTGCCGGAACAACGGCCGGTATGTTCCCGACCGCACCCGCGAGGTGTCGAGCCAGGGCAGCACGAACAGGACCAGGATCGAACCGAACATCGCGACCACGCCGCCCAGCTTGTCGGGGATCGCCCGCAGGATCGCGTAGAACGGCAGATAATACCATTCCGGCACGATATGCGGCGGCGTCTGCAGCGGGTTGGCGGGCTCATAGTTGATGGCATGGCCGAGGTAGTTCGGCGCGAACGACACGAACGCCATATAGACCAACAGGAAAACGACGATCGCAAAGCCGTCTTTCAGCGTGTAGTAGGGATGAAACGGCAGCGTATCCTGCGACGACTTTACCGAAACGCCGGTCGGGTTGTTGTTGCCTGGAACATGCAACGCCCAGATATGCAGCGCCACCAGCGCCGCCAGCACGAATGGCAGCAGGTAGTGCAGCGAATAGAAACGGTTGAGCGTCGGTTGGTCGATGGCATAGCCGCCCCACAGCCAGGTGGTGATCGCATCTCCGAAGAACGGAATGGCCGAGAACAGATTGGTGATGACCTTGGCGCCCCAGAAGCTCATCTGGCCCCACGGCAGCACGTAGCCCATGAAGGCGGTCGCCATCATCACCAGATAAATCAAGACGCCGATCATCCACAGCACTTCACGCGGCGCCTTATGGGAACCGTAATACATGCCGCGGAAGATGTGCACATAGACCGCGACGAAGAACATCGACGCGCCGTTTGCATGCATGTAGCGCAGCAGCCAGCCATAGTTCACATCGCGCATGATGTGCTCGACTGATTCGAAAGCCATGCTGACATGTGCGGTGTAGTGCATCGCCAGAACGATGCCGGTGATCAGCTGAACCACCAGCATGACCGAGAGGATGCCGCCGAATGTCCACCAGTAATTGAGATTTTTCGGCGTCGGGAAGTCCATCATGTGACCGGTGAGATCGGTGACCGGCAACCGCTCGTGAAACCACTTGCCAAGCGCGCTCTTCGGCTGGGAATTTGAATGTCCGCTCATGAGGATTGTCCTTCTTAACCGATGCGGATCTTGCTGTCGGTGAGGTAAGCGTATTTCGGAACCAGCAGGTTCTGCGGCGCCGGTCCCCTGCGGATGCGCCCCGCCGTATCGTAGTGCGAACCATGGCACGGGCAGAACCAGCCGCCGGTCTTGGCGCTGCCTTCGACCACCGCGAAATCGCCCTCATTGCCGATCGGCACGCAGCCGAGATGGGTGCAAACGCCCATCATGACGAGGAAGGCCTCCTTGCCGCCCGCCACCCGGTTCTCATCGGTTGCCGGATCGCCATCCTTGACGTTTTCGTTTCGCGCCATCGGATCGGGGAGTTCTTCCATCTTGACGGCCTTGGCCGCCTCGATTTCCTTCGCATTGCGGTGGCGCACAAACACCGGGTTGCCGCGCCATTTGAGCGTAATCGCCTGTCCTTCCGCAATCGGCGCGAGGTCGACATCGACAGTTGCCATCGCCAGCACCGAGGCGTCCGGGTTCATTTGGTGGATAAATGGCCAGGCTGTTAGCGCTGCCCCGACCGCGCCGACGGCGCCGGTGGCGATATATAGAAAATCCCGCCGGTTGACTTCCGCATGTTCCGCTGTGGACACGTCCTGAGTTCCCCAATGTTGCCGCGCCATCCCCCCGGCGCATAAATCCGGGCGTTTTTGGCATTGCGTCCGCCAGAAGTCTAGCCATGAAGTGTCGCAGCCGGAAGGAATTTTCCAGTTTCGGGTCTTCGCGCTAAAATCCGGGAATCATGATCGAAATCGCCCTCTTTCAACCTGACATCGCGCCCAATGCCGCGAGCATCATGCGGCTTGCCGCCTGTTTCGGCTTGCGCGTGAGAATCATTGAGCCGGCGGGCTTTACCTGGTCTGATTCTGCCCTGAAGCGGGCCGGCATGGACTACCTCGCCAAGGCCGATCTGGTTCGCGATGTCTCCTGGGAGGCCTTCCGCACCGCCACGGCCGGACGCAGGCTCGTGCTGATCACCACCAAATCGCAGCGCGCCTACACCGATTTTGCTTATTCCACTGGCGATATTTTGTTGATGGGTAGGGAAAGCGCCGGGGTCCCCGCCGCCGTGCATGCCGCCGCGGATGCCCGCTTGACCATCCCCATGCGGCCGGGGTTACGCTCGCTGAACGTGGCCATGGCCTGCGCCATGGTCACCGGTGAGGCGCTACGCCAGCTTGGAAAATTTCCGGACGCCCCGGCTACTTGCTGATGCGAAGCTGGGTAAGCGACGTCCCGATCTTGCCAAACGCCGTGATCAGCTCGGCTGCATCGTCGGCCACGAAGCTCTTGTCGGGACTTGTCGCGCAATTGCGCAGCAACGTCTCGGTGTCGGCATCGGTCACATCGAACAGCACGGTATAGACGACAATACCTTCGGCCTTCATGTTTTCGCACAGGGTCGCGGTAAGATTGTCCGTGTAGGTGCCGTCGCCATAGGATGTATCGGCATGGGCGCCGTAATTGCCGTCGTCATAGGGCGATGCCGTATTGGTGCCGTCGGTCATCAGCACCATGGCCTTCTTGCCGCCCTTGGCGGTGATCTCGGCCGCAGTCGAAGCCGACGTCAGCGGCGCGTCCGACGTCAGCATGTTCCATGCCCAGATGAGGCCCGACGGGATGTTGGTTTCGCCCGAAACCCACAGATTGCTGATGGCGCTGATCATGTCGCCCTTGTTGTTGGTAAGATCGACCAATTCCGGCCCGCAATCCCAGATTACGCCCGGATAGGGAACGCCCACATCGCCAATCGAGTTGTGATGGGCGGGCGGCCTGGCGCCGATACAGCCATCCCAGCCATTGACGTCGTGCACCATATGGCAGCCGGTTTTGACGGGATCGCCCCAATCGGTGCACGATGTATTGGTGCAGGAATAGGGAACGCCGTCCGAATAGCAAGTCGATGTCGTCGTGCTGCAGCCGGTCGCGTTCGGGTAATCCCAATTGCATGACTCGTAGTCAGAAACTTGATCGGCGGGAACCGCAACCCAAGGCTCATCCTTGTACTTCATTCCGACCTTGAAATAGCTGGCGAAGGGCGCGATGCCGACCTTCACGTTGTCGCCCTTCATCACCGCCTTCACCAGATTGGTGGCCGCCGTCTTGAGCGTGCCGATCTTGTCATTTTCGCTCATCGAATAGGTAATATCGAGCGCCAGAACCATCTCCAGCGGTCCGCTGCTTCCGCGCCGGACTTCCGAAACGGCCCCGATGTTGATTTCCGATATTCCCGCCAGCGCCATGAACGAGGTATCGATCTTGCCCTTCAAGTTGACTTTGAATGCTCCGGTGCCGGCGTCAAAAGCCATGTCGGCGACGTCGATCACCTTGACGGCGTCGGCGGCATTATTGGCATCGATGTAGTCTTGCGCAACTTGCTTGATCTCGGCTTCGGTTGTCTTCGATGAGGCCCCACCCGCCAGGGCCGCCGCGTCGGCTGCGGCCTGCAACACGGTCTGCGCCTGATTTGCCCGGAGATAATCGACACCGGCGCCCACCGCCAGCAACATCGGCACAATGCCGATGGCGAACATCATGCCCACATTACCGGATTGACAGGACAGCAATCTTGACAGCAAACGCATGGCGGCTCTCACTCTGTTTGTCGTTCGGCCCAATGCCGGGCCTTGCGAAGTCAGACATCAGTGTCGCCACAATTGACTAAGGAATACCTACCCTGAGTTGTTAATGGTTGCGCTTTGCTCTGGAAATCGATGAAAATTGAAGAAAACTGTTTCGCAATGGAACACCATGCTGGAAGCTGTTAACGCCAAACAAAGCTTATCCCAAGACTGGTTCGAGTCCCTTCGCGACGATATCTGTGCCGCCCTCGAAGCAATTGACGTGGATGCCAGATTTGTCCGCAAGCCCTGGCAGCGCCCGGAAGGCGGTGGCGGCGTCATGTCGATGCTGCATGGCCGGGTTTTCGAGAAGGCCGGTGTTCACTGCTCGACCGTGCATGGCGAGTTCACGCCGGAGTTCCGTGAACAGATCCCCGGTGCCGCGCAGGACCCGCGCTTCTGGGCATCGGGCATTTCGGTGATCGTTCATCCCCGCAACCCCCAGGTTCCCGCCGTCCATATGAACACCCGCTTCATCGTTACGACCATGGCCTGGTTCGGTGGCGGCGCCGATCTGACCCCGCTGCTTGATCGCCGCCGCACTCAGGATGATCCGGATTCAGTGGATTTCCATGCCGCCATGAAGGCCGCCTGCGATGCCCATCCGGTTGCCGATTACACCCGCTTCAAAAACTGGTGCGACGAATATTTCTATCTGCCGCATCGCCAGGAACCGCGCGGCATCGGTGGAATATTTTTCGACCGCCACGATACCGGAAATTGGGACGCCGACTTCGCCTTCGTCAAGGACGTGGGCCGCGCCTTCGTGGCGGTCTACCCCGAAATCGTCCGCCGCAACATGAACAGGGAGTGGTCCGAAGCCGACCGCGAAGAGCAGCTGGTCCGCCGCGGCCGCTATGTCGAGTACAATCTGCTCTACGACCGCGGCACCCTTTTCGGGTTGAAGACCGGCGGCAATGTCGAGGCGATCTTGTCCTCCATGCCGCCTGAGGTAAAGTGGCCCTGACCCCTCCCGGGAAACAAACCATGGACCTCCGCAACGGCTTCGACATCAAACGCTACATCCGCACCATTCCGGACTATCCCAAGCCCGGCATCATGTTCCGCGACATCACCACCCTGCTGGCCGATCTCCACGCCTTTCGCGCCTCCATCGATGAACTGTCATGGCCGTTCTTTCGCGGAGATATCGACTATGTCGCCGGAATCGAGGCGCGCGGCTTCATCCTGGGCGGCGCCGTCGCCCATACCCTCGGCCGCGGCTTCATTCCCATCCGCAAGAAGGGCAAGCTGCCCGCCCGCGTCATCGGCCAGGAATACGCGCTCGAATACGGCGTCGATACCATCGAAATTCACGCCGATGCCATCGGCAAGAACGACCGCATCCTGTTGATCGACGACCTCATCGCCACCGGCGGCACCGCCGGCGCCGCCATCGATTTGATCCGCAAATCCGGCGGCGAAGTGGTGGCCGCCGCCTTCGTCATCGACCTGCCTGACCTCGGCGGCTCCGCCAAACTCAAAGCCAAGGGCGTGAAGATCCACACGCTTGTGAGTTTTGAGGGGCATTGACGACGAGCGCGGCGGGCGACGCAAACGCCAGGCAGCCTTCGCCTGCCGGGATGAGAGCGATGTTTCACCGTTCAATGCGAATGGACCTTGGCCCTTAGGAGGTGTCGGGCACGAGCACAGTGCTGGCGAGCCAGTGGCATTCGCTCAAGATTTCGTGGACCTCATGGCTTGGCTTCCTATTAAACCCTGGCGGAGCACCTGGGCGAAGGGTTGAGAATAGCTTCGGACGGCGCGCCTCAATGGGCTTGGCCCGCCAGCGCACATAGCGCCTGGCCTGGCGCGGCAGGTCTTCAAGCGCACCCTTGATCGCTAGAAGTCTGTGGCACAGGGGCTGAGCACCGGCGGTCGTGTTCTGTTCAGGCGCCAGGGCGGCAATGGCTTGTCTCTGGAACAGCGGAACCCGCGGATCGAAGCCTCCCTCAAAGACGTGAATGCGGGGCTCAGGCCCTCTCGTGGGATGGCCTCTGTTGCAGGAGGCCCGCTGGCGCGGGTCATGGAGCCGAAACGGCACGCGGCCTCCACCTTTGCCGGTGATGATCGGCCGCGCCGGGACCGCATGGACCGCATGGACCGCAGGCGCTTTCATCACCATGCCACGCGCTGCAACGATAATCAGCCGCCGCACCGCCGCCTCCGCCGGCCTGAGCAAAGCCAGCACGGCCCGGTAGAGAGGCCACGGCAGCCTCTCAACCCTCGCTCCTTCGGCAAGCCCGATCATGGCAAACAAGGCTAAAACGATACGCTGCAGCGCGTCGCGATTGCGTTCGATGGCCAAGGCCCAGTCCATCCGAGCCCCATAGAACAAATAGCGAACATTGTCAAGCGAGCCGAACTAGCAGCGGTGTCTCAGTTTGAAACTGGTTGGGCCGTCATTCCGGAATGCGTGTGCGGAGCACATCGCATATCCGGAACCCAGTACGAAATGTGTGGCCGAAGGCCACGCCACAGAACTTTATGGAGCGCTTCGCGCCCTCTTGGCGCTGGGTTCCGGAAAGTTGATGCGCTACGCGCACAACTTCCGGAATGACGGCTGAGCGCCGAATTTAAAGTGAGACAGTACCGAGCTAGCGGTAGTGGGCCAGTTTGAATTTCCGCTCTCTGCCCGAATGCAGAATGTTCATGACATGCGGGTCGCTTCCGCCTGTGACCCCAAGCGGTCATCGACGCGATGTGGCGTGTTGAATATCCAGGTCTCACTGTCACTCGTCAGTAGCCCAATTCACCGACGTCAGCTCATTCGGGCAGTCCGGCCATCCGTAGCCCCTCGGACCAGCAAGCAAACTCCGTAGGCCGCATTGCCTGGATGCCATCAAGAGTTGATAGCCGCAGATTGGGACTGATCCGGCGCAATCGCGCCATCGCCTTTTGTGCATCGGCATGTTTTCCAACTAGCCCAGCGGCCGATGCCGCGATGAGATTCGGCAAGAGGAAATCCGGCCTGTCACGAATGGAAGCTTCGGCACAAGAAAGCGCCTCCGCATACCGACCAGCGACGAATTGCGCGAAAGCCATGGCGCCCCGAAGGCTGAATCCTTGAGGATCAAGGGGACTTAGTTCCCGAGCACGGTTGAGACGTTCAAGCGCCAACTCAGGTTCGCCGCGCGAGGCCTTGACCCAGCCGCTATAGAGCCAAGCCCAGGCAAGATTCGGATTGATTTCAAGCGACCGGTCGATGAAAGCGTCGCCATCGGGGATCTCGTCACAGATATCGGCAAGGGCGAAGCCCGCAGTGCAGAGTGCCTCTGCATCGCCATGACCAAGCACGACGGCGCGCCTCGCGAGCCGTTCTGCTTCGATTACCTCACGAACCCGATCACTCATCCACCCTCCGGAATTGCGCTGTACATAGGTGCGGGCTGCCATGCCATGGGCCAAGGCATAATTCGGGTCTATTTCAATCGCCTGACCAAACTGAGCAAGGGCCTCCTCATTGCCCTCCCGGGTCCACTTGTGGAGTCCAGCCATGCCGCGCAGAAAGTGATCGTAAGCATACAGACTGGCAGTGGGTTTGCGTTTCACGCGCTCGATCTCTGCAGCCTCCAGTCGGGGCGCGATAGCACCCACTACCCTAGTCGTCAGTTGGTCTTGCAATTCGAAGATTTCCTCCACGCGGCCTTCAAATCGATCCGCCCACAGATTCGTGCCTGTTTCGGCATCGATCAGTAGTGCGGCAATACGAAGCCGGTTGCCAGCCTTGCGGACGCTACCTTGGAGGACATAACGCACGCCCAGTTCCTGGCCCGCTTGCGTGACACTTACCGCGCGGCCTTTGTAGGAAAAGCTCGAACTTACAACGAACAGCCAGCGCATATGCGAAAGCGCGATGGTGATCTCTTCAACGATTCCGTCGGCAAAATACTCCTGCTCCGGATCAACGCTCATGTTTACGAAGGGAAGAACAGCGATTGATGGCCTGCCACCCAAGGGTCTAACTGCTGCATCTGAGGTATAGTCGTTGTCCCTAGTAGCTGCCTCAACCGGATTTACGAACTGGTATCCAACACGCTGAACCGTGCGGATCCATTCGCGGCCAGTTCCAGACTCTCCCAGGCACTTGCGAAGCGCCGCAATTTGAACTGAAAGATTGCTTTCCTCGATATTAAAAGTTTGCCAGGCCGCATCCATAAGATCCGACTTTGATACTACCCGACCCTCAGCGCGCAATAGCGTCTCCAGCAGTATCAGGCATTTTTGACCTATCTCGACGGGTGTGCCGCGTTTCAGCAGCGTCCTTTGCCGACTGTCGAAAACGAAAGGGCCAAATTCGAAAGGTGACGTCATGGGTTTCAAACCTAAACGATTTTGGAGGAATTCGGAAGTTTTCGGCTCGCAGTTTGTGACTCCAAATTGATGTGCAGGCACTATTCCACGCATCCAACACGCTGACCAGAGGGGAGAGAGGCATTCATGACAAATCAAGAGTTGGTTTTGCCAAATGCGACAGTTGCCAAGTCAAAGCGGCGGACGCTTGGCGTGGGATTGATTGTTGTTTCGACAGTTGCAATCGCACTTGTTCCCAGCCTCGCCAAACTCGCCTACGAAGGCGGCAGCAACACCCTGAGTGTCATCACGGGCCGCAGCATCTTCTCAGTCTTGGTCACTTTCTTGCTGCTCGTGGTGATGCGCCAACCGATCGCAATTGCAAGGCGGCCACTTCTAATCGGTCTGGGCGCTGGTGTTGGCTACGCCGTCATCCTTTACGGCTATCTGGGGGCAGTGAACTATCTACCGGTCAACCAGGTAATCCTCATCTACTTCATCCATCCCTTGCTTGTCGGGCTCATTGCAATGTACCTGGGCAGAGAGCGCCTAACGCTGGTATCTGGTAGCGCGCTAGTTGCTGCCCTGGCCGGTCTTAGCCTCGCCATCGGCTTTTCCTTTGACAAGCTGGATCCTCTTGGCGTCGGTCTTGCCGCCATGGCAATGGTGGCGACTGCAATCGTGATCGTCGCCAATGCTCGAGCCGTGGCGGAGGCCCCGGCGATGTCTATTGGTTTCTTCATGATGTGCTCGGCCGCGGCGGTTTTGGCGGTACTCTTTGCCCTCTTTGGAAACTTGGCCTTGCCGACTACAACGCTTGGCTGGGCAGGCTTTGCGGGCGTGGCAATCGCTGCAACGACGGGAACGCTCGCCTTCTTATGCGGCATGGCCTATGTGGGGGCGACACGCGCCGCTATGATTACCAATCTTGAACCGGTGCTAGGCGTGCTGTTCGCAGTTGCCGTGTTGGGAGAGCGGGTCACGTTTCTGCAAGGCGTTGGCATCGCAATTGTAATCAGTGCAATCTTTGCGATGGAATCACGAGGTGGCGTAAGTGTCAGCACCAGCGGAGATCAACCACAAGAGAAGACGTGAATGCGATCCTGAGTCATCTCGGCAAAGGCCAAGTGGCTTCCGGTTTTGGCCCATAGCTGCCAATCAAATGCAAGAATTTATCGTCTGCAATTGGGAACAAGGCCGGCACAGCAAAGATTTGATGATCACCCGCACTGGAAATTCAAACTGACCCACTCCCGGCCTGGCGTATAATACCAACGGCCAAGTGATGTGACTCGCGAGCCACCCTATCTCCGTCATCCCGGCGAAAGCCGGGACCCATTGTTCGGAAAGCAAAATATCAATGATTTCATAGGTTGCACGATCGGGCGGCGCCCCAAGAAAGGCGGAGCGACGTACAAAAGCTCTGTAAATTACGTCTCAATCGATGACCGCCCGGAAGGCGTGGCGGGCCGCCGCACCTATGGCCCCTGGGAGGCCGATCTCATGGCCTTCTGGCAGAACAAGGACGTCATCCTAGTTGCTCATGAGCGCAAGAGCTGCATGAAGTTCGCCTGGCGGCAGCGCAACAAAGGCGCCGAAGCCGTGAGCCTCAGGCTCTGCGAGCACTTACAAGCCTGCGAAAAGGTCTGAGGCGCAGCATCACCTATGACAATGGCAGCGAGTTCGCACAGCACCATCTCGTCAACCAGGCGGTAGGCACCAAAAGCTACTTATGCCACAGGCAGAGTCCGTGGCAGAAAGGCGTTGTCGAAAATGCCATCGGAAGATTGCGCCGCAACCTGCCTAGAAAGACTCAAATCTACAACCTCGTCAGCAGACGCCATCAGACACATCATCCGAACGCCACAACAACACATCGAGAAAATGCCCGATACTTGAAACCAACGAAGTATGGGCGAAATGACTCCTTTTCAACTGTCGCACTTAAACGTGAATCACTCCCGGCTTTCGCCGGGATGACGAGTTGGGGGATACGATAGGTCAGATTATCTGGCCGTTGGTATCAGACATGCCAATACGCCGGTGCAATCGTGCTGGCCTATTCAAACGGTCAGACTGCATCACAAAGGCGATGGAGCGTCAGCCTCAAGGCGTTTTTGCAAATCTTGAAATTCAAAACGATTGCGCAGCGAGTTAATTTGAGTGTCGCCAGGCATGACCCTCAACAGCCACTGCCGGGCCCTCGGCACTTTCGAATAGATGTATTCAAGGTGCTCCATTGCGGTTTCTGCCTTTCCCATGACCGCATAGGCGCAGGCCACATTATAGCGCGCCGCAAAATTGTCGGGCTCCAGTTGGACCGCATGCTGGGCCCATTCCTCGGCGCGGGCGTAATCTTCGACGTAGACCGCGGCTGCAGCTCCGAATGCCAGAACATCCGCCCTGCCCGGACCCTGGCTCAGTATCGACTCAATACGGATCAGGCCCCGCCGTGCAGCGGCCTTGCTCTCCGCGTGGCGGCCTTGTGCCAGATACACATCTGCTAGTAGAGGATACGAAGCAAAATCGTCAGAACGCAGAGTCGCCGCACGTTGAAAAGCGGAGGCCGCGGTGTCCAAATCGCCGAGATCCCTTGCCACAAGTCCATAGAAGTAATGAACGCCGAACAGCTCAGGATCGAGTTCGATGGCACGCGTGAAAGATACCGACGCCTCATTGGAATGCCCGGTGGCATAGAGCGCCACGCCCCTGGATAAATGCGCTTCCGCCAAGTTTGGCGCAAGTTGCAGCGCCTTGTCGCTGTTTGCGAGCATGTCTTCATCAGAGATATCAAGATCACCCGCCAACCAGATAAATGCATCGCAGCAAGCGATACCGGCATAGACCTTTGCATAGTCGGGGTCGATTTCGGCGGCCTTGGAGAACAGCTCACGTGCTGTTCTCATCGTCGACGGGCTGCCCCAACTCTCGACAAACTTCGCGCGGCCTTGGAGATAGTATTCATATGCCTCGGAATTTGAAGTAGAGCGGCCGGCGATCGTTTCCAATTCCTCAGGAAGGAGCTTCACCTTGAGCGCCGCAACGATGCTCTTGGCGATCTCGTCTTGGAGAGCGAAGATGTCCACGAGGTCGCGATCGTATCGCTCGGCCCAGATATGCCCGCCGCTCGCACCATCGAGCAATTGAGCGGTGATGCGGACCCGGTTTCCGGCCTTGCGCACACTGCCTTCGAGTATGAAGGCGACGTTCAACTGGCGGGCGGCGCCAATGATATCCACCGGCTTGCCCTTGAACATGAAAACCGAGTTACGGGCTACCACGAAGAGCGCCGAGACTCGCGACAGATCGGTGATGATGTCCTCGGTGATCCCGTCGCTGAAATACTCCTGCTCTGGATCGCCGCTCATGTTTGTGAAGGGTAGAACAGCCAACGAAGGCTTCGCCGGCTGGACGAGGCTGCGGGGAAACTGATCGGCCCTCGCCGCCGGTGCAGAGAGCCGATAGACACGGACCGGCTCGGCGATGTTCTTCAGGAGCTTCTCGCCAAGGTCCTCAAACCGGAAATCGACTTTACCCCGGACCTGCCCAAAAACGACCTGCGATACCAGCACCTCACCGGGTTCGGCCATGCTTTCCAGCCGCGCGGCGATGTTGATTCCATCGCCATAGAGGTCGCTCCCCTCCACAATCACATCACCAATATTGACTCCAACGCGCAGTACGATGCGCTGGGCTTCCGCCAGCTCCTTGTTGGCATCTTTCATCGCTTCTTGCAGCTCACCGGCGCAGGCGACCGCATTCACTGCGCTGGCGAACTCTATGAGCGCGCCGTCGCCCATGAATTTGACAACCCGCCCATGATGCCTGGAAACAAGAGGTTGCAGAATGTCGGCGCGCCGAACTTTGAGCGCGGCCAAAGTCCCCGCCTCATCCAGCTGCATCAGGCGGCTGTAGCCGACTACATCGGCGGCAAGTATGGCAACAAGTCGGCGCTTCACGCCAATACTCCCGAATGACTCAGCCGGTCGTTGGGTAACCTAGACCAAACAGTAGTTACATGCGAGGACACAATGACCATCGTTGCCCCATAGCTGCCAATCAAATGCCAGAGATTATCGTCTGCAATTGGGAACAAGGCTGACACAGCAAAGATTTGATGATCACCCGCATTTGAATTTCAAACTAACCCACTCCCGGCCCGACGTCTAAGCACTTGCGTCGCCAAGCGCTCTAAACCGCCCGCCCGATACTCTAACGCCGCGCCACCAGCACCTTGCCTTCGAAGCTGAACACCATCTCGCCCTTCTGGCTGAAAGACTCATTGAGCGAGAAGACCAGGCCCCACTCCGGCCGCGACGCCATTTCTCGTTTTCCCGTGATGGTGCAGCCATGGCGGACGGCGTCGCCGGCAAACACCGGCTTGAGCCATTTGAGATTGGTGAATCCCGGTGACGGGCGGGCATGGGAGACGTTAGTGTGCGAGGAATTAAACCACAGGTTATTTTCGATTGTTGTCTTCGCTATGGCGATCGGGTTAATTCAATTTTTTTCTCGTTGATTGACACTGGTATTGCTTTGCGTGATGCTACGCTTGGACGTTGTGGTTGGCTGACTTTGTGACTTCAGCCTGAGGAGACCATTGCAATGCCACCGTTAAATACCGGCATCCTTGAAACTGAAATGACGGCCTGGCGTCAGGACTTACACGCTCATCCAGAGTTCGGGTTTGAAGAACGGCGCACGAGTGCTTTCGTCGAGGCAAAGCTCAGGGAGTTTGGATTTGATGAAGTGGTGGGGGGCGTCGGTGGAACTGGCGTTGTTGGGACGCTTCGCCGCGGTTCAAGCAATCGTGCCATTGCCCTGCGGGCGGAAATGGACGCTTTACGAATTGCAGAACAGAATACATTCAGTTATCGATCACAGACTTCGGGGCTTATGCATGCCTGTGGGCACGATGGCCACACCAGCATGCTTCTCGGCGCAGCGCAACTCTTGGCAAAGGAAGGTGGTTTCGACGGAACAATCCGGTTCATCTTCCAGCCGGCAGAGGAATGGGGTAAGGGCGCAGCCGCCATGTTGGATGATGGCTTGATGAATCGCTTTCCATTCGACGAAATTTATGGACTCCACAATCTGCCTGGCATTCCGGTCGGCCATTTCCAAACTCGAATTGGCCCGTTCATGTCAGCAGAAGACAATTTCGAAATCACACTTCGGGGCGTCGGCGGCCATGCTGCGAGGCCCCAATCGGGACGTGAGGCGCTAGTCGCTGCCTGCGCCCTCGTTACTAATTTACAGACAATCGTATCACGCAGGTTAAGCCCAACAGATATTGCTGTTGTTTCGGTCACCGAGTTAATCACCGATGGAACGCGCAACGCATTGCCGGGCCTCGCCCGCATACTCGGCGACGCCCGCAGTTTCCGTCCTGAGGTCAGTGCCGAGATCGAAAAGCAAATGCGCATCATCGCCGAGGGGACAGCGATAACCTATAATTGTTCAGTCGAAATCTGTTATTCAAGGGAGTTCGTGCCTCTAATCAACGACGCAGAGGCGACAAGTGCAGCGCTTGCGGCAGCAGCGACGGTTTTTGAAGCAGAAGATATCAGTGGCGAGCGCGATCCGTTCACCGGGTCAGAGGATTTCGCACGTTTTCTCGATCATGTGCCGGGTTGTTTTGCTTTTATTGGCAATGGGGAAAACTCCGCGCCACTTCACAACCCGGCCTTCGATTTCAATAACGATGCATTGCTTTATGGCATGCGCTTTCACGCGGCTATCGCTCGGCATCGTTTGCCGGCCTGAGCAAAGCCAGCACGGCCCGGTAGAGAGGCCACGGCAGCCTCGCAACCCTCGCTCCTTCGGCAAGACCGATCATGGCAAACAAGACTAAAACGATACGGTGCAGCGCGTCGCGATTGCGTTCGATGGCCAAGGCCCAGTCCATGCGGCCCTATAGAACAAACAGTGAACATTGTCAAGTGGGATTCCCTAGCGGTCGTGGGTCAGTTTGAATTTCCGCTCTGTGCTCGAATGCAGAATACTCATGACATGCAGGTCGCTTCCGCCTGTGACCCTAAGCCGCCCATTCAGCGAGAGCCGTCGAAATCGAATTTAGTCTGCCGGCAATGGCTCTGCGAAGATGCGTCCGTAATGCGCCACCGGTGCAAATATGCCGGCGGCGCGTAGGGCGTTCCAAAAAGTCGCAGAATTGGCGGTGAGAACAGGACGCCCGAGATCCTGCTCCAGTGCGTCGATAGCGCCAACCGCCCGGAACCCATTGCCGCCGATGAGAACTGCCTCGGCGTTCGGTGGCACCTGCGTGCGTACCCATTCATGGAGCCGCGCGGGATGCTGGTCGTGCTGGCTGTTCGGCAGTGCGGTAGCCGGGGCCGCGTAGACAACATCTATCTGCTGGCTGCGGAAGTATTCGGCGCCCAACTGGCTCAATTCCGCCGAGAACCACGGCGGATCAATGAGGGCCAGCCGGCGCACGCCCAGCGTTCGCAACGCCAGTACTGCCGCTAGACCGGGAATGATAACAGGGATGCCGTGGGTCCGCTTTTCCAGGCGCGCCTGTAAGGCTTGATCGCCATCTTTGCCCAGCACATAGCTGCTGCTGAAGAAGCCGTAGGCGATCGCATGTAGGGGCGCGGCCGCCAGCAACTCGGCGGCATCATCGATTGCGGGTGGCTCCGCAAAGGCGCGTATTGGGGTCAGTGCTATCCGAGGGTCCGTCACAGTACTCGGCATCGACACTCCGATCCGTACCCGCGTTGAATGGATTGTTACGCCATTGGGAGCCATTGCACTGAACTCGGCTTCTGGGCCAATGTCGAAGTGACCCATCAAGATGCCGATGCGCGCCCGCGCGCCCCAACCGTCTGACTGCCACACACTTCCCTCCCTGCATCGCCGCTTTGCCAGGTCGTGGAGGCCGGCAAGTGGCCGAATGTGCTTTTGGATTGGAGCGGAGTAGGCTGCCACATGTTCCGATTGTTGTCCATGTGCCAGAATTCAAAATCTCAATCACCGACTTTCCGGTTATGGCCAATCGCGTCATTCTGCGAGTTTTGGAAATTAGCCGCTATCAGGGGGTAAGCCGACCTTACGCGGACATGGCTAGACTGTCGAGTTTGACCCCAAGCGGTCATCGGACCCTCGGTTTGTCGATAGGCCGAACCCCTTAGTTTGTATCCTTGGGTAATTTAGTCGGGTATTGTCGATTATGGAGAGTCAGCGAATGAGGAGGCTTTAACGTGCATCCGGCCACTCGCTACGCCAAGAGCGGCGAAGTTCATATCGCCTACCAGGTGTTTGGCGAAGGGCCAGATGTCCTTATGGCTCCGGGGTTTGTCTCTCATATTGAAAACTATTGGGATGAGCCGCGGTTCGTTCGGTGGCTCAACAAGCTCGGCAGTTTCTGTCGTGTGACTCTTTTCGACAAGCGCGGCACTGGGCTCTCAGATCGTGTTTCAAATCTACCAGGGCTGGACGAGCGGATGGACGACATTCGAGCAGTCATGGACGCTGTTGGCATTCAGCGTGCTACCCAGTTCGGCATTTCTGAAGGCGGCTCGCTTGCAGCTATCTTTGCTGCTTCTCACCCGGAAAGGACTGATTCTCTCATCCTTTATGGCGCGTTTGCGCGGTTCTCCCATTGGATACCCACCGATGAGGGATTCGATGGGTTAATCGGATATATCGATGAGCACTGGGGTAGTGGGGCAAGCCTCTCAAACTTCGCACCATCGAAGGCGGAGGAACCTGATCTGCAGCAGTGGTGGGGCAAATTTGAACGGCTCGGTGCAAGTCCGTCCGCTGCCATCGCCCTCATGCGGATGAATCGCGAAATCGACATATCCCGCATCCTTCACACTATTCGTGTGCCAACACTGATTCTTCATCTTACCGACGACACGCTTGTCAGCGTTGAGGGGGGACGGGAGCTTGCGGCCGGTATTCCGAATGCGCGATTGGTGGAGTTTGCGGGTACCGACCACATTCTGTTCCTTGAGGGCGGCGATTTGATCTTGTCGGAGATTCAGGAGTTTCTGACAGGCGCGCGGGCAACCCCCACATTCGATCGTGTCCTTGCCACCGTCCTGTTTACCGATATTGTCAATTCAACCGTTCGAGCGGAAATGATGGGTGATCGCGCCTGGCGCGATCTCCTAGATACGCATGACAAGGCTGTACGACGCGAACTGGCGCGGTTTCGCGGAAATGAGGTGAAGTCGCTTGGTGACGGATTTCTCGCCACGTTTGATGGACCTGCACGGGCCATTCACTGCGCAGCCGCGATCCGGGATGCTCTGCGAAAGCTCGACATACCAGTGCGCGCCGGCGTCCACACGGGCGAAGTCGAGCTCACTGATAAGGACGTTCGCGGGATCGCAGTGCATATTGCGTCGCGGGTAGCGAGCCTCAGTAACGCCAATGATGTCGTTGTGTCCCGAACGGTTAAGGACCTAGTCGCCGGGTCAGGAATCATCTTCGAAGACTTTGGCACGCACTTTCTCAAAGGGATGCCCGAGGAATGGCAGCTGTTTCGCATTACAAATTAGATGTCACTGGTATCTTGCCCACGAATTGGCTCTGCCATTGCATTCCAACAAAGCGGAAGCTCAGCGCGGGGGGCGGATCATCGGGTAGACCGGAGGGTGCCTTCCAATCTCGATCGTGCGCACCAGCTCGAAGCCAAACCGCTCATAGAAGGGAATATTTCTCCGATGGGTCGAATCGAGATAGGCGGGAGCGCCGTCTCGGTCGCACGCGGCGAGACAGTATTCCATCAACGCTGCGCCGAAACCCTTGCCCCGGAGAAATGGGTCAATCGCAAGTCGGGAAGTGGATTTAGCCGTGCTTGCCCGGAACCCAGTAGAATGTTAGCGTTTGCGTCGTTCCAAAGGATCATCCTGGGAATGCCGGATTTGGAGGGGTTTCATGTCTGCGTTCGAAAATGCCAAGAAGTTCTTTGAAGCCTGTGAAGCGCCGAAAGGGTGGAACGGCTGCAAATCATATGTCGCCGACGGCGCCTCGTTTTCGTGCCAAGCGGGGGCGCTCGCCGGCATCAAGTCAGTGCAGGCCTATTGCGACTGGCTGAAAGGTCTAATCGACGGCCCGCTACCGGACGGACGATACTCTCTGCATTCCAGCGCCTGGGACGCGGACACAAACACCGCTTCATTCGTAGCCACCTTCCATGCCACGCACAAAGGCGCCGGGGGCCCTGTCCCGCCCACCAACAAAGCTACCAGCACTCACTATGTCTACGCGCTGAAGATGAACGGTGAGGGCAAGGTGGCGCAGATGACAAAGATCTGGAACGACGGCTACGCACTCGCCGAACTCGGCTGGGCCTGACGGCGCGCTATGGCTTTGCGGCTGACAAGGCATCGATCTACGATGAGCCGACATTCACCAGATGACTCCGCCGGCCTGAGCAAAGCCAGCACGGCCCGGTAGAGAGGCCACGGCAGCCTCTCAACCCTCGCTCCTTCGGCCAGTCCGATCATGGCAAACAAGGCTAAAACGATACGCCGCAGCGCCTCGCGATTGCGTTCGATGGCCAGGGACCAGTCCATGCCAGCTCATAGAACAAATAGTGAACATTGTCCAGCGGGCCGCTTCCGCTTGTGACCCGGCCCAGAAATGAGGCTTGTGTGTCAGGTCAGAGTCCCTACGCTGTACTGTCGGGAAGTGGATTTGGACCAGCAGGAGTCTTGTGCCCATGAATGGAAAGAGCGAACGGCCTGCAATCGAAGCGGTGGTAAGAGATTACCTCGACGGAATGATCTATGGGCAACCAGATCTCTTAGAGAACGCAATGCATCCCCTTTGCATGCAAGCTGGCCACTTCAATGGTGTGTATGAGTTTTTCGACCGAAACGAATTTATCGAAATCTCTTGCTGACGCGGAGAAGCTCGATCCCGGTTCTCCCTACAACTTCAAGATCGTGTCGGTTGACATCACCGGCGATGTGGCGGTCGTCAAAGTCGAAAATGAGTGTTTGGGTACTTCTTTCACAGATTACCTGACGCTAATCAAACACGATGGCCGTTGGCAAATCGTCATGAAAGCCTTCTTCGACCACGCCAATCCGGTTGATTAGAAGCTGATGTCTCCAGCCATTCCTGAATGCTCCCGCACCTTGAGGGGTTGAAGCAGGCTCTTGGAAAACAAGAGGTTTGGTTAACCCGCCCGCAAGACCTCTATGACCGTGGCGATGTCGCGTCTGCCATGGCCCAAGGCAATGGCGCGGCGAAACAGGCTTGAAATCAGTTCCGGGATTTCCCGGTTGATTTTGGCGCTACGCGCGTGCTCGATGATTCTGTCGAGCGCCGCGTTCCAGACCTCGAGCGTTGCGCCGGGATTGTCGTAGTCGGCCTTATGGATGCGCCAGGCCAGATGCGCGGGTAGATCATCGGGCGGCAACATCGACGCGAATACATCGACGCCAAGCCCCTCGGCTTCGCAAACCCGGGCGCCATGCCAGACACCAAGGTAGCTTGATAGCTCGTGCGTCATCAATGCCATGTCGAGCACCGCCGCGGCGCCCACTTCTTCGCTCACATGCCGAAGATCGCCACCAAGACAATCAAGGACCGGCTTGCACGACTTATAGTGGTGGGCAGGTCCGGCAAACAGGATTAGGGCATCCCCGGCTCCAATGCCATCGGGATAGGGCTTGATCGCGCCGTCCAGCACATTCACGCCATGGGTTGCAAGCCAGCCCGATAGTTCGCGCGCCTCCGCCGGCGTGCCGGTGCTGAGTTGAACCAGCGTCCGCCCCGCAAGTGGCTCAAGCATCCCTCCCTCTTCGATCAAGCGGCGCGTGGCGCCGTAGTTGTCGATGCAGACAACGCAAACCGGGCTTGCCATCGCGGCATCGGCCGGCGAACTGGCCGCCGTGGCTCCGAGCGATACCAGTGGCTTCATTCGGGCTGCTGTCCGGTTCCAGACGGTCACGGAATGACCTGCTCCGATGAATGCACGCGCGAGAGCCGATCCCATCGCCCCTAAACCAATCATGGTGACATCGGTCATCTCCGGCTCCTAGAATGAAACTATGTGACGGACAAAGGGTAGCGGCTTTCGCGTTTAGTTACGACGATGATCGCAATGCGGGACCACTGCACTATTATTCTCATCATGCCCGGACTTGATCCGGGCATCCTCTTGATGCCAACGAAAGAAGATGGCCGTGTCAAGCACGGCCATGATGAGATGTGGGGCATCGATCCAGACCAAAAGGCCTTAACGCCGCGCCACCAGCACCTTGCCTTCGAAACTGAACACCATCTCGCCGTTCTGGTTAAACAACTCATTGAGCGAAAACACCAGGCCCCACTCCGGCCGCGACGCCATTTCGCGTTTTCCCGTGATGGTGCAGCCATAGCCGATGGTGTCGCCGGCGAATACCGGCTTGAGCCATTTGAGATTGGTGAATCCCGGCGACGGGCCGGCATGGGCGACACTCTTGCCTTCCGCCCGCCGCTTTGCTTCTTCGACCTGGTGGGTGGCGACATAGCATTTCATCCAGCCCGCCGCCGTGTGCCAGCCGCTGGCCGCGAGTTTGCCGAACGGGCCCCTGGCCGCCGCCGCGTCGTCGACATGAAATGGCTGCGGATCGAACCGACGGGCATAGTCCAGCATGCTTTCGCGGGTAAAATGGTAGCTGCCGAAATCCATCCGCATGCCGGGTTCGATCTCGTCGAAATAGAGCCCGATCATGGCTTGCGCACCCGGATGAAATTGACCCCCGTCTGCTCGATCTTTTTCTCGCCGCGCTGATTGAACAGTTCCCACCGGCAAATCAGAATTCCCATTTCAGGGCGCTTTGCCGACACCCGTTTGGAAACCACCGTCGTCCGTCCACTGAGTGTTTCGCCCACATAGACCGGCTTGAGCCACTTGACTTCGTCGACGCCCTTCGACCCCATTCCGGCGGATTTGCACAGGTAAGCATCGCACATCATCCGCATCAGCATGGCGCAGGTGTGCCAGCCCGAAGCACTCAATCCCTTGAGCACCGATTGGTTGGCAAACTCCTCGTCGAGATGAAACGCCTGCGGATCGAACTCCCGCGCGAAGGCAAACACCTCCTCGCGCTCCACCGCGTAAGGACCAAGCTCGAAAACCTGGCCCTCGCTGAAATCCTCGTAGTGCAGCAGATCGCTCATCTCAAGTCGCGAAGCGGAAATGCATGACGTCCCCGTCCCTCACCACGTAGTCTTTTCCTTCAAGCCGGAACTTGCCAGCCTCCCGCGCGCCCGCTTCGCCGTTGCAGGCGGCATAGTCGTCATAGGCGATGGTCTCGGCGCGGATGTAACCCTTCTCGAAATCCGTGTGAATGACACCCGCCGCCGCCGGCCCCCTGGTGCCCGTGGGGATGGTCCAGGCTCGCGCCTCCTTCGGCCCAACTGTGAAGAAGGTCACCAGATGCAGGAGATCGTAACCGGCCCGGATCACCCGGTTGAGACCCGGCTCGCTGAGGCCCACGGCCTCCAGATAATCTTTCTGCTCGGCCTCCGGCAACACCGCGATTTCGCTCTCGATCTTGGCCGAGACGACGCAGGCCACCGCCTCTTCCTCAATGGCTCGGGCATAAACGCGGGCCGAGAACCCATTGCCCTTGTCGGCCGCCGCTTCCTCGACATTGCAGACATAGAGAACCGGCTTCGAAGACAAGAGACCCAGACTCCGAAACGTCTTCTCCTCTCCGGGAGTCCGCTCGACCAGCCGCGCCGGCTTTCCTTCGCCCAGCAGGACCAGCGCCCGGTTGATCAGCTCGGCCAATTCCTTGGCCTCCTTGTCGCCGGTCTTGGCCCGCTTCTCGAGCGCTACAATGCGCTTTTCCAGCGAGTCGAGATCGGCAAGCATCAGTTCTGTCTCGATTGTCTCGATATCGGCGATGGGATCGATCTTGCCTTCCACATGAGTGATGTCGTCATCTTCGAAACAGCGCACCACATGGGCGATGGCATCGACCTCGCGGATATTGGCGAGAAACTGATTGCCGAGCCCCTCGCCCTTGGAAGCACCGCGCACCAGCCCCGCGATATCGACGAAGGTGAGCCTGGTCGGAATGATCTGTGCCGAACCGGCAATTTTCGCCAGCACCTCAAGGCGGGGATCCGGAACGCCAACATCGCCGACATTCGGTTCGATGGTGCAGAACGGATAATTCGCCGCCTGCGCCGCCGCCGTCTGGGTCAGCGCGTTGAACAACGTCGACTTGCCGACATTGGGAAGACCGACAATGCCACATTTGAAACCCATCAGTTCTCGTCTTTCTTGGCCGGCTTCTCCGGCGCTGGATTGAGTGCGAGATGCACCTTGTTCTGGAATGACGCGTCCTGCCCCTCGATGAGGAGCGGCGCATGTTCGGCCACCGCGTCGATCAGAGGTTCCAGCCAGACCTTGTCGGCCTTGGCAAAATCGCTGAGCACATGCGGGTGCACCATGCCCCTTTCTCCGGGATGGCCGATGCCGAGCCGCACCCGTTGGAAATGCGGCCCCACATGGGCGATGATCGAGCGGATGCCATTGTGGCCGGCAGCGCCGCCGCCGAACTTCACCCGCACTTTTCCCTCCGCCAGATCGATTTCATCGTAGAGAACGATGAGGCGATCGGGTTCCATATCGTAAAAGCGCATCGCCCCGCCAACCGACCTGCCGCTCTCATTCATGTAGGTCGCGGGCTTCAGCGCCAGCACTTTCTCGCCGCCAATGGTGGCTTCCGCCGTCTCGCCCTGGAAGCGTTTGCGCCACGCCGAAAATCCATGACGGCGGACGATTTCGTCCACCGCCATGAAGCCGATGTTATGCCGGTTGCCAGCATATTTGGACCCCGGATTGCCGAGGCCCACGAGCAGGAACATGGGCCGCCCTCCGGCGAAGAACTTTACTTCTTCTTGGGAGCGGCAGGTGCGGCAGCGGCAGGGGCCGCCTTGGCATCCTTCGCCGGCGCCGCGGCCGCTTTGGCATCCTTGCCGCCCGCGGCAGGTACAGCCGCACCGGCAGCCGGCGCCTTCTGTGCCGTGGCCGGAACTTCGGCGGGTGCCGCCGCCGCATCGACCGGTGCTTCCTCTTCCTTGCCCATGGCCGAGATCGTGGCCACCGTGAGATCGTCGCGGCTCACCACTTTCACGTTCTCCGGCAGCTTGAGCTGCGACAGATGGACCGATTGATGAATGTGCAAGCCAGTCAGATCGACCAGGATCTCGTCGGGAATGAAATCGGCCGAGCAGTAGAGTGCGATCTCGTGGCTGACGATGTTGAGCACGCCGCCCGCCTTGAGGCCGGGGGAGGCGTCATGGTTCTTGAAATGCACCGGAATCTGAACCGCGATGCGGGCGTCCTTGCCAAGTCGCAGGAAATCCACATGGATGATGAAGTCGCGCGTGGGTTCAAACTGCACATCGCGGGGAATGGCGCGCACCGTCTGTCCGTCGACCTCGAGGTCGACCAGCGTCGCCATGAAGCGGCCGGTCTGCACATGGGGAAGCACTTCGCCGTATTTGAGCGAAACCAGTTGAGGTTCCTTTTTGTCGCCATAGACGACTCCGGGAACGAGGCCTTCGCGGCGCACTGCCCGGGAGGCCCCCTTGCCTGCCCGGCCACGCGGCGTGGCCTTAAGCTGCACGATCTTTGACATGTCAAACTCCTGTATGAGAAACCCGCGAAAGCCTTCCTCCAGGGGTGAACGACGCTTTCCGGGCGGAGCGCGTATAGCGGACTGAAGCCACGAGCGCAAGTTGCCGCTTTGTTGAGTGTCGGTAGCACACGATATGTCCGGATTAGGTAGCACACGATCTGTCCGGTGAGACTATCCCTTTGACAGGGGGATGGGATGCGCCGGACGGAAGCCCTTCAGGGTGTGCGGATGATCAAGTTTTTGAGTATTTTGAATCGCTATGAGGCCTCGGAGTTGAGCCAGCTGGAAGCATCGGAGCTGTTGGGGATCGGCGAGCGGACGTTCCGGCGCTGGCACCAGCGTTTCGAGGATGATGGCGCGGATGGCCTGCTCGACCGGCGGCTTGGCAAGGCGTCTGGCAAGCGGGTTCCGGTTGACCGTGAGGCGGAGGTGGAAGCGCTTTATCGCAGCCGTTATCAGGGTTTCACGGCCAAGCATTTTCACGAGCATCTGGTGCGCCAGCATCGCTTTGCCTGGGGCTATACGTGGACCAAGACGTTCCTGCAGTCGAAGGGTTTGCTGGAGCGGGCAGTGCGGCGCGGCGCCCACCGGCGCAAGCGGCCGAGGCGGTCCTTGCCCGGCATGATGCTGCATCAGGACGGCTCGCGCCATGCCTGGCTTGAAGGCCACCCGCCGCTCGATCTGATCGTGACCATGGACGATGCGACGAGTGCGATCTATTCGGCCTTTCTGGTGGCGGAGGAAGGCACGGTATCGAGTTTGCGGGCATTGGCCGAAGTGTTTGGCGCCCACGGCCTGCCGATGAGCCTCTACAGCGATCGCGGCAGCCATTATTTTTACACCCCCGAAGCCGGCGGCAAGGTTGACCGGGTGCGCTTGACCCAGGTGGGCCGCGCCTTGGCGCAACTCGGTGTCGAGCATATCGCGGCCTATTCACCGCAAGCGCGCGGACGTTCGGAGCGGCTGTTCCAGACCCTCCAGGACAGGCTGCCGAAGGAGCTGGCGCTTGGCGCGATCACCACGCCGCAAGCCGCCAATGCATTCCTTCGCGACGTCTACATTCCCGCCCACAATGCCCGCTTCGCGGTTGCCGCCGAACAGCCAGGCTCGGCTTTCGTGGCCATTCCCGGCGTCGATCTGGGCGAGGTTCTCTGCATTCAGGAAGACCGCCAGGTCGGCCACGACAATTGCGTGTCGTTCAACCGGCTCAAGCTGCAAATCCCGGAAAGCCCGCTCAGGGCCCATTTCGTCAAGGCCAATGTCAAGGTCCGGCACTACATCGATGGCTCCCACGCCATCTTCCACGGGCCGCGATGCCTGGGCCGTTACGACAGCAAGGGAGCCATCACCTCGCAAACCCCGCCGCCTAAATCCGCTCGACGGCCGGGCTGTGGAAATGTGGACAAGGCTAGCGCCTTGCCCACAGTCCCACAGCAGAACAAAAGCAGAAGCAGCGGACAAATGATGTGCTACCAAAACCGGACAAGTTAATTAGCTATCGACAGTTGCCGCTTTGTTGAGTTGCCGCTTTGTTGAGTTGCCGCTTTGTTGAGCGTGCCCGGCGTTGCCTGATATTTCCCTGACAAGTCCCATCACAGTTTTATCAGGCCGGCCTCGCTAACCCGATGCTCGCTTTCGCGGGGCCCGCCGGGAAGTTTTCGAAGTCATCGTATCGGGTGGACACTAACTCCAAGGGGAACTTAGCATGAAGACAAGACTCATGATGGCCTTCACCGGACTCATCCTGTTCGCAGCACCTGCGCTGGCCGAAGAGGGAATTTGCACCGATGTCGGCGAAATGAAATCCATCGACGATGCGAAGGCTGTAGCGATCAAGGCCGGCTACGCCGACATCACCAAGATGGACGAGGAAGGCGGCTGCTACGAAGCCAAGGGGCTTAACGCCGACGGCTCGAAGTTCGAAGTCTATATCCATCCAACTTCTCTCGAAATCATCAAAGTCAAGAAGGAAGACTAGCCTTGTCTGGGCAACCTGGCCCAGGAGTGCGCGGGCGGGTCTGGGACCCGCTCGTGCGCCTCTTTCATTGGTCGCTGGCGGCCGCGTTCGCCATCGCCTGGTTCGAACGCGGAGAAGCTGCGATCCACGAAACCGCGGGGCTGGTTGTGCTCGTCCTGGTGATCATCCGGGCGGCGTGGGGATTGATTGGTCCCGCCAGCGCCAGGTTCGAAACTTTCATCAAGGGGCCGATCGCCACCGCCGCCTATGTGTTTTCGATCATGCGCGGCAGGCCTGCGCATTTTCTCGGCCACAACCCGGCCGGCGCCGCCATGATCGCGGCACTTCTACTGGCACTGACGGCAACGGCGGCATCGGGACTCCTGATGACCACGACGGCCCTCTGGGGCAATGCCTGGATTGAGTGGATCCACGGCACCGCTGCAACCGCTTCGGTGTGGTTGATTGCCGGACATCTGGCCGGTGTCCTGTTGGCCAGCTTGCAGCACCGCGAAATTCTTCCGCTCGCAATGATCACCGGCCGCAAATGGATGCCGGGACACACACAGGCCTTTCTCGGCGCCAGCAAGTTCAGCCCGTGGCGGCTCATTGGTGCAACCGCGATAGTGCTGACCTGTGCACTGGCTTGGGGCGGCAGCACGGCGCTCTTGAACGCCAGTCTCTGGCGGATGAACAAGATCGTCACGGCCGCGGCCGTCAAGCAGGGATGCGAGGTTCAAGGCGTCGCCGGTCCGCGGCTCGAACTCTACCCTGAATTTAATCTGCGTTACGAGGTCGCCGTTGCCGGCCGGAGCGAAGCATTGGAGGCAATTGTCGGGGGCCGTCTCGCTCTGCAGAAGCGCCCGGAAATCGATATTTCCGCGCTTGCGGTCAAGTGCGCGCCAAGCACTTTCAAGACCACTTCAACCTACACCATGCCACCCATGGCAGCGGTTCGATTGCCCATCACGAAACCGCAACTCAATGATGGAAGAGTAGCGCCGGCTGCCGCTCGGCCCGCCATGGCCTTGGTCAGAAATTCTCCCATCCCCGTGGCAGCCCCGATACAGCAGCGAGCTTCCGGCATCACCCAACTTCGGCAATTTGCCAGCGTTTCACCGCGGCAAGTCAAACTCACGCCGAAGCCGCCTGTACTGGCCAGGTCTGGTAACGCCTCAATAGTTGCCAAGAAGGATCTCAAATCTTCCGGCAAATCCACCCTGAAGAAGAAGCAGAAGCGCAAAGTGACCCGCAGCAATGGTGGCAACAGCCGTCATGGCAGTGGCAATAGCGGCCACGGCAACGGCAACAGTGGCCACGGCAGCGGCAATAGCGGCGATGGCGGCGATTAGAGCTATTCTAGTGGAACCGGGCGCAGCCAGACGGCGCCGGCGAAAGCAACAGCCGACAGCAGCGTGATGGCGAACAGCAACCACAGCACCGCGTCGTAACTCCCAGATGCTTGCCACAGCAGCGCCGTGGCGAACGGCGTTGCCGCCTGCACCGCATAGTTGATGCCCGCGAACGATCCTTGCAGCGCCCCATAGCCTTCACGGCCCAGGAATTCCGGCGCCGCGGTGGCCTGGACGATCGTCTTGACGCCCATGCCGCCGCCATAGAGCAGTGCAAACAGGGTGAGATAGTTACCGCCGGGTTCTGCCGCCATGAGGCAAGCAATGCCGAGAACCGGCAACGCCGTTGCCGCCAATCCCGCCACGGCCACTTTGATCCGCCGTTCCAGCCCATAGAGAATGAGCCGCCCTGCAACCTGCGAAGGGCCCACCATGCTGTAAGCCCCGACCGCTGCCGCAACCGCGAAGCCGCGCTCGCCCAGCAATGGAAGAATATGGAAGGAGACAGTGGTGAACATGAAGGCATGCGCCGCATAGCTGATGGCCAGCAGCCAGAACACCGGTGTCCGCGCTGCCCTCGAAACCCGTGCCCTCGGCAGTGCGGCCGGAACCGCCGCCGCGGTTTTGCTCCCGCCTTCGGGAAGCACAAACCAGTGCAGCAGGACCCCGAAGGGGATTTGAATCAAAGCCAAGACCAGCAGAGCCTCGCGCCAGTTCAACGTAACGGTTAGAAAATGCGTGAGCGGAATGAATGCGGTGCTGGCGAGACCGCCGAGCAGCGTGATGATGATGATTCCTTTCCGGTAGTCATCCCTGAGTTCCCGCGCCATGACGGCGAATACCGGTTCGTAAAGAACCGTCGAGAACACCGCGCCCATCGCCGCCCAGATCGCGTAGAGCTGCCACAATGCGTCGATCCGCGACCACAGGAGCAGGAGCAGTGCCGCTGCGGTGGATCCGGCGGTCATCAGCACGCGTCCGCCATAGCGGTCAATCGCCCGGCCGGCAAAGAATGAGGCAATGCCGGTTGCGCCGAGGCCAAGCGACAGCGCGCCGTTCACCTCGGGCTTGGACCAGCCGAATTCAAGCCCCATGGGCCCCGCAATCACCGCGAAGGCATAATAGAGCGATCCCCAGGAAACCAGCTGGCCAAATGCCAGCGGCAGCACGAAACCCCAGCGGAAAGGCCGTTCAGGATTCATTCAGCGGCAGCGCTCGCGGCGTCGCCACAACCGCAGCCCACTTGCCCCCTCTCCTTTGCGATCTCGTCTTTCTTGCAACAGGCATCGGCGTTAGCGATTGCCGGCCCGCCACAGCAGCCATCGGCCTCGACATGTCCCACGCCCTCGCAAACGCCGGTCTGCGGCAATACCAGTTGCGTGTCATGGGCCGCCGCCAGGTCGCCCGCCAGTGCCGCCACGATGGAGCGCACCTGCTCGTAGCCCGTCGCCATCAGAAAGGTGGGCGCACGGCCATAGCTCTTTATCCCGGCAATGAAGAAATCCTTCTCGGGCTGGGTCAGCTCCTTGACGCCATGAGGCGGAACGTCGCCACAGGAATGCTCGTTGGGATCGATCAGCGGTCCCAGCTCGCGGGCGCATTCCAGCCATGGATGAAGATCGAGACGGATCTCGCTGAGCCACGAAAAATCCGGACGAAAACCGGTCGCCACAATCACTTGATCGGCAATCGATTGCCGGCCGTCTTCGCTGGTAACCGTGACCGCGTCACCAGATCGCGAGAATGCCTGAACCCGGAATGGTGCGATGAGTTGGGCGTCGCCCGCATCGACGGCGAGCCTGGCCCGCGCGCCCAGCGCGCCGCGGCTTGCCAACTGGTCCTCGACGCCGCCGCCGAATGTCTTGTTATCAGGCACCGACCGCATCGCCCAGATGATCGAAGTGCCGGGCTCCTGCCGTTTGAGGCGCTGCAGGGCCAGAATGGAATCCATCGCCGAGTGCCCGGCGCCGATGACCAAAACGCGCTTGCCAGCATAGCGATGCCGCTCCTTGCTGAGAACATCGGGAATGCCCGTGCTGATCCTGCCGCCAAGCTCGCCTTCGCCGATTACTGCAACGCCAGCGGCGCCTGCGGGGTTTGGCGACCGCCAGGTCCCTGACGCATCAATCACCGCGCGCGCCAGGTAGGTTCTCGCCGTCCGGCCGTTCTCTTCCACTGTTATGGCGAAGGCCCGCCCCTCGCGGCCACGTGAAGGAACCCGGTCCATGCCCTGCCGCGTGATGGCGGTAACTCTGGCGGAGTACCTGATGTGAGGCGCGAGCAGCCTATGCCCTGCCAGCGGCGTCAGATAGCGCTCGATCAGCTCCCGTGCGGTGGGATCGCGGTCGAGATCGGCGGCGGCCAGCGCCCATCCGGTTTGTGCAAGAAGCCGGCCCGCGGCACTGTCGACGTTGAACCGCCACGGCGAGAAGAATGTGACATGACCCCACTCAGCCATTGCAGCGGCCGGACCTTCGCCGCTTTCAAAAACCACGAAGGGCAGGCCGCGCTCCGCCAGATGGGCAGCCGCAGCCAGGCCAACCGGCCCCGCGCCAATGACCGCAACCGGATGGGCCTCGCGTGACACCATGTTCATTGGCAGCCGTCCTTTCCGCAAGCTGGCTGTTCATCGGCACAGCATTCATCGGCAAGAAATGCAACGAGGTCTTGCATGACCGCGAACTTCGCCCGGCAAATCAGCGTGGTCTTTTGCCTCTGTTGGCTCACCAGCCCAACATCGACCAACGCCCGCAAATGATGTGACAGCGTCGATGCCGCCGCATCAAGCCTCCGCTGCAATTCGCCAACCGGCAAGCCACTTTCGCCCGCCCGCACCAGTATCCGGAATATGTTGAGCCGTGTCGGATTGCCGAGCGCCTCCAGCCGCGCTGCCATATCTTCAAGTGCGTCTGGCCGGGCCTTGACCAGTTCCAGGGCTGTCATGGGTTGTCTCCAGTTAGGAGACCCATAGGTCACAAAATTTCGGTTGAGTCAACTATATTTCTAGAAATATAGAAATAGACGACTCGAACAGGCTCGAAACAGATTCTTCCCGGCTCGTCCTTCCAATCGCTTCCCCGAGCAGAGTAGCGATCGGGATGACCCTGATGTTCCGCGCGATCTTGACGGCTTCCGTCGGCTGTATCGAATCGGTGATCACCAGTTCCTTGACTTCGGCGAGCTCACCTGCAACGCTTCCGCGCCCTAATCGTTCTGACGGAAATTGCGCACCCGGTCGAACAGGACCGCGATCAGAATCGCCCCGCCGATGAAGCAGCCTTGCCAGAAGGCGTTGATTCCGAGCAGGCCGAGGCTGTTGCGAATCACTTCGATGAGCGCGGCCCCGATGAGCGCGCCCGACGCCGTGCCGACGCCGCCCGCCAGTGCGGCTCCGCCGATGACCGCCGCGGCAATGACCTGCAGTTCCAGGCCGGCGCCGATGTTGGTGGTGATGGCGCCGAGCCAGCCGGTTTGCACGATGCCGGCGATGCCCGCCGAGAGCGAGGAGATCATATAGACCGCGACCTTGATCGGGCGCACCGGAACCCCGGTGAGCGTCGCGGCGTGTTCGTTGCCGCCGATGGCGTAGACATAACGGCCGAATCTGGTCCAACGCAGCACGAAGCCGGTGATCAGAGCCAGAACGATCATGTAGAGCACCGGGTTGGCGATGCCGAAAAGCCAGGCGCCGCCGCCGAGCGCCAGCAGCTTGTCGTGATCGGGCCCGAACTCGAAGACCACGGTATTGCCCGATGCGACCATCGCCAGGCTGCGCGCGATCGACAGCATGCCGAGCGTCACCACGAATGAGGGAAAACCCAAGTAGGCGATCAGCACGCCGTGGAACGCGCCGACGAGGAGAGCCGTACCGATCGCCGCTGCGATACCGACTTCGATGCTGTAACCCGCATGCATGACCACGCCCAGCACCATGCTGCACAGGCACAGCACCGAGCCGACCGAGAGGTCGATGCCGCCGGTAATGATCACCAGGGTCATTCCAAGCGCTATGATTGCGACGAACGTGACGTTGCGAGTGATGTTGTAGAGGTTCTTCGTCGTGGCAAAGGAGTCCGTAGCGAAGGACAGGAACAGGCATGCGGCGACGACCGCGATGAAGACCCAGAATGTCTGGCTGCCCAGCAGCTCCGAAATCCAAGTCTGCTGCTTCTGTTCAATGGTTTTATCGGGGGTGATTGACATCGCCTGCCTATCTGTACTTCGAATTCCTATGGATGCGGCGGATCATACCTGCTCAATGGCGCCGGTGATCAGCCCGGTGACTTCTTCCGGTGAGGAGGCCGCGATGTCCTTATCGGCGACTTTGCGGCCCCTTCTCAGCACGACAATGCGGTCGGCGACCGAGAACACGTCGGGCATGCGGTGGCTGATCAGCACGACGGCGATGCCCTGATCGCGCAGCAGCCGGATCAGGTTCAGCACCTCGGCGACCTGGCGGACGGAGATCGCAGCCGTCGGCTCGTCCATCAGCACGATCTTGGCGTTGGCGAGCCTGGTGCGGGCGATCGCCACCGCCTGGCGCTGTCCCCCCGACATCTGCTTGACCAGATCGCGCGGCCGCGTTTCCGACTTCAACTCGCTGAATATCTGGCCGGCGCGCCGGTACATGGCCGCGTAGTCGAGGACTTGAAAGGGCCCCGCGCCCTGACGCAGCTCGCGGCCGAGAAAGACATTCGCCGCCGCGGTCAGATTGTCGCAAAGCGCCAGATCCTGGTGAACGATCTCGATGCCGTGCTGGCGCGCTTCCACCGGCCTGTGCAGCACGAGCTCCCGGTCGTCCATGCGCATGGCGCCGTGGCTTGGACGATAATTGCCGGCTATCATCTTGACGAGCGTGGACTTCCCGGCGCCGTTATCGCCCATGAGCCCAACCACCTGTCCCGCTTCCAGACTGAGCGACACGTCATTGACGGCCTGGATGGCGCCGAAATGTTTTGAAATATTGGAGAGTTCGAGAACCGCCACCCGCCTTGTTCCTCCCCTGCGACAAGGCCCGCCGCCCATCCTGTTTTGGGTGCGGATATTGCCACTCTGCCGCATTCTCAGCTGCACGCAGAATTTTCGGTGAGATGGATTTATCCAACCCCTGCGCTGGCGTCAATTGATGGTATAGCAAATTCATGCTGGACGCCTATCAAAAAATGATATTATGATGCGAGTGACAATTAACGCGCAAAGCGCGGAACTTAGACAGCGTGTACGTAAGTGCTTGTTGACCCGTTAGCCATCGCCGCCGCCAGGGCCGCTATCCGCTTTGCAGATTTGAGTTGCTTGGAGTTCTTTGAGTATCCGGACCGGCCTTGCTCGAAATGTGTCCAGCACAACGGGTTTGGATTTGTTTGGGCCCGCCACCGGAATTCGATTTGGTATGCTTATCGGCCCGGCCTGGCAATGTGGGGCCAGAAGGACGGCCATCGTATCGGCAGGTTTCCGGGTTGGTATGTGTGGCGGGCACGCCGTGCCCGTCGTTTTCAATGGGAGGAAGAGAATGAAGAAAACATTGTTGCTTGCCGTTGCCGCCGCCGCGCTCGCGTTCGGCGCCGGACCGGCTCTTGCCAAGAAGCAGCTCGTGATCGTCGTGAAGGGTCTCGACAATCCATTCTTCGAGGCAATCCACCAGGGCTGCGAGAAGTGGAACAGCGAAAACGCCAGCTCGGAGTATGAGTGCTTCTACACCGGACCGGCATCGACCTCGGACGAGGCCGGCGAAGCCCAGATCGTTCAGGACATGCTCGGCAAGGCCGACACCGTTGCAATGGCCATCTCGCCGTCGAATGCCAAGCTGATCGCCCAGACCATCAAGACCGCCAACCCCACGGTTCCGATCATGACGATCGACGCCGATCTCACCGTCGATGACGCGGCGCTGCGCCAGACCTATCTCGGCACCGACAACTACCTGATGGGCTTCAGGCTTGGCGAATACTTGAAGAAGGCCAAGCCCGGCGGCGGCACTGTCTGCATGATCGAGGGAAACCCCGGCGCCGACAATATCCTGCGCCGCGCTCAGGGTGCCCGTGACGCGCTGACCGGCCAGAAAGGCCTTGCGGCACTCGCCGGCGAAGGCGGTTGGACGGAAGTCGCCGGCTGCCCAGTGTTCACCAACGACGACGGCCCCAAGGGCGTCCAGGCGATGGCCGACATACTGGCCGCCAATCCGAAACTCGATGGCTTCGCGATCATGGGTGGCTGGCCGCTGTTCGGCGCTCCGCAGCCCTACCGCGACTTGTTCAAGCCATTGGCGGATCGTATCGCCAGCAACGATTTCTCCGTCGTCGCCGCCGACACCATCGGCGATGAGGTGGCGATCGCCAAGGAAGGCCTGGTGACGGCCCTCGTCGGCCAGCGGCCGTTCGAGATGGGCTACCTCGCTCCAGGCGTCATGATCAAGCTGATCAACAAGGAGAAGGTCGACGATCCGGTTTTCACCGGCCTCGACGAATGCACCAAGGATACCGCCGACACCTGCATCCAGAAGTAGACTGGAGGACTTGGGGGCACCCTGCCAGTGGGTGCCCTCTTGTTCCTGCTCAACTACTCGCCAGACTGAGGACGCAAGCTGCGCCGGCACTTCGACACAGAGCAATTTTGCGAAGCTCCGTGGCGCCGAGCCTATTCAAACAGGCTCGACACCAACTCTTCCCGGCTCGTCCTTCCAATTGCCTCTCCCAGCAGCGTAGCGATCGGGATGACCCTGATGTTCCGCGCGATCTTGACGGCTTCCGTCGGCTGTATCGAATCGGTGATCACCAGTTCCTGGAGCTTGGGAATTACGGTGATGTGGTGGATGGCTCCTCTGTTGGACCACAAAACGGACCCAGCATGGCACATCAGATGCCGCTAGCGGGCGCCGTCCACCACATCACCGTAATCACCGTTCGACCGGCGCTGAACTCCCGCGCCCGGCAAGGTTCTTGCTCCTGCCAAGGGCATGAAACACTCAGTCCAGACATATGCATCAAAATGGGGCAGGCTGGCATCTGCCTGCCTCCTCTCGGCCACGATTTTGGTCACCGTTCCGGGACTCGAGGCCCACTCCAGCATGGTCTATCGCGACCGCGGCATGCGCGGTCTCAACGGCCGGCTGGTCGTGCTGCTCCACACCGTCCAGCAACACTATGGCCGCAAGGTGGTCGTCGTCTCGGGCTGCCGCTCATGGAGCCACAACCGGAAGGTTGGCGGTGCCCACAAATCCTACCATCTCCGCTGCATGGCCGCCGATATCGTCGTGCCCGGCGTCTCGAAAGGTGATCTGGCGGGCTACCTGATCAGGCTGCCCGGCCGCGGCGGCTTCGGCACCTATTGCCGCTCGGCCTACCTCCACATCGATGTTGGCCCCAAGCGCGAATGGCACATGGGCTGTGGCCGCAGACACAAGAAGCCGGCGACCCGGATTGCCTGGAAGTAAACCATCCAGGTTGCCATCCAAGATTGCAAGTCGGAAAAGACACCACCATAAATTACTTGACTTTGTCAAGTAATTCCCGCCGAAAAACGTCGCCTAATGTCGCGCATTTGGCGTGCTTTTCACAGCCCTGCGGCGCGCCAAATCGCGCAAATGGCGCCAAAAACCGCTGTGTTTTCAAGCCTAGGAATTGTTTCACGTGAAACATCGCCAGAATTATATACTTGACAAAAGTGATAATAGGACTATGTTTATGGTCATAGGAGCAAGCCCATGACCGATCTGCAAAATCCCATCTTCACCGATCTAGACAAAGCCCGCGAAGCTCTTGAAGCCGCGCGCTGGCCGAATGGCCCTTATTGCCCGCATTGCGGCAACTCGGACCCTGAGAGGATTGCCAAGATCGAAGGCAAGAAGAAGTCGCATCGTCCTGGCTTCTACTATTGCAACGAATGCGCCGGGCAGTTCACCGTGACCGTGGGCACCGTGTTTGAGCGTTCCAAGGTGCCATTGACCAAGTGGTGGCTTGCCACTCACCTTATGTCCTCTAGCAAGAAGGGCATGTCGGCCCACCAGATGCACCGCATGTTGGGCGTGACCTACAAGACCGCTTGGTTCATGGAACACCGCATCCGTGAAGCCATGAAGGACATGGAGCCTCCCACGATGGGCGGCGACGGCAAGATCATTGAGGCCGATGAAACCTATTACGGCAAGCGTGAGACGCCGCATGAACTGTCGCCCCGCTCTGTTCCCGGCAAAGACTGGCAAGAAGCACGGCTCGTCCAAGAAGCGCATTGTCTTTGGTCTGGTGGAACGTGGTGGCGAGGTCCGCACTTTCCATATCCAGTCAGCTACCGGCTATGACGTGCGCAAGATCATCGTCAAGAACGTGTCCCGCAAGTCCGACCTGCACACCGATGAAGCTGGCATCTACAAGGAACTCGGCAAGGAATTTGCCGCCCATAAGACCGTCAACCACTCACAAGGATGAATACGTGCGCGGCATCGTCCACACCAACACGGTTGAGAACGTCTGGTCCGTGTTCAAGCGCGGCATGAAGGGCGTTTACCAGCATTGCGGCGAAGCCCATCTTGCACCGCTATTTGGCCGAATTCACCTTCCGCTATAACAACCGCTCAGCCCTCAAGATTTCAGATCGTGAGCGCACCGAGAAGATCATGGAAGGCATCTGAAGGCAAGCGCCTCACCTAAACATCGCCACCGGAACCGGCGGCCAAAAATCCTCACTCAAACAGGCTCGAAACGCTTTCCTCGCGGCTCGTCCTTCCAATTGCCTCTCCCAGCAGCGTAGCGATCGGGATGACCCTGATGTTCCGCGCGATCTTGACGGCTTCCGTCGGCTGTATCGAATCGGTGATCACCAGTTCCTGGAGCTTGGACGAAGTGATCCGCGACACCGCCCCGCCCGACAGCACGCCATGGGTGATATAGGCCACCACTTCCTTGGCGCCCTGGTCGAGCAGCGCCTCCGCCGCATTGCACAGGGTGCCGCCCAAATCGACGATATCGTCGATCAGCACGCAGCACTTGCCTTTGACATCTCCAATGATGTTCATCACCTCCAACTCGCCGGCGCGCTCGCGGCGCTTGTCGACAATGGCAAGCGGCGTATCGAGCCGCTTAGCCAGCGCCCGGGCCCTGACCACGCCGCCCACGTCGGGCGAAACCACCACCGTATTGCGAACATCGCCATGCTGCTTGACATCGCGCACCATGACGGGACCGGCAAACAGATTGTCGGTGGGAATATCGAAAAAGCCCTGGATCTGCGCGGCATGAAGATCGAGCGTGAGCACCCGGTCGGCACCCGCGCGGGTGACCAGATTGGCCACCAGCTTCGCCGAGATCGGCGTGCGTGGCCCCGCTTTGCGGTCTTGCCTGGCATAGCCGAAATAGGGAATGACGGCGGTGATGCGCCTGGCCGAGGCCCGCTTCAGCGCATCGATGATGATCAATAGCTCCATCAAATGATCGTTGGCGGGAAATGAGGTGGATTGCACCACGAACATGTCCTGGCCCCGCACATTGTCGAGGATCTCGACGAAGATCTCCATGTCATTAAAACGCTTCACCACGGCCTTGGTGATCGGCATGTTGAGATAGGCGCAGATCGACTCCGCCAGTGGCCGGTTGCTGTTGCCCGCAACGATTTTCATCATGGCCCGTGAATCCCCCGCACCCGCCTGCTGCGCGGTCTATAACAACCGGCTTTGCCCTGCGCAATTCGGCATTTGCCGCATGTGCATATCGCTTTTCAGCGATAGCGCTGGATGATATCGAAAATCCCACTTGCCGCCGCCTCGGCAACGATTGTGGCGGCTTCGCCCCAGCTGCCGTCGAGAGAACCGGCCGGTACGCTGTTGGCTTGCTTCACGTCACCCAGGGACTTTGCCCTGCGGCGTTTCCACCTCCCAAAGCACCGCCACCTGCTGATTGGGTCCCTTGGGCTTCGACATGTCCACCCGGCCCCGGACCACCAGCGCATTCGAACGTTTGCTGTCGACCACCGGCCAGCCAACCGAAGCGAGCGTCTTGCGCATTGCGGCGGTCAATTCCTTATTGCCCGGACCCTTGGCGCCCTGCACCGGAATGACGGCAATCGCATTGATTTCGACGCTGCCCGCCTTGGTCTCTGCAGGCTTTGCCTTTGCCTCCGGCATGGGCGCGGGGATGGGCTCGGCCATCGCCACATCTGTCTCGGCCGGCGGAATCTCCGACGCCACCGGTTCCATGGCGCTCGGGCCGTTCAGGGTTTCAAGATCGATATCGTACTCGGCGCCGGGCCCCGCCCGCGCGAAGAGATAGCGTGGCGGCACCGAAAGATCGGCGCGCCGTGTGGCAAAACCCTTTCGTCCCAGGGTCTGCGCCATCTTCTGCGAGGCCGCCTCGGCGATCCGCTGCAGAACCGCCGGAGTGACCGATGCCCACGCATCTCCGCCGCTGGCGGGTCCTGCGTCCTCCGCGCCGGCGATTGTATCGACGACAACGCCCACTTCATCGCGCAATTCGAAGGAATAAGAGACCCGCACGGTGCTCGCCTCGACGGCGGCATTCAATGTTCCCGACAGGGCATAGGCCCCGCTTTGGAGATCTCCCTCGACGATGCCGATGTCATGCTGGCCCGCCGCCAGCGCCATCGCGTCCTTGAACGGCTGCGCGCGGTCAGGAGGAAGGCCGGACAGCGACTTCCACGCCACCGCCGGTACGGTCTTTCCACTCGGATTGCCAGTGTCGCCGTCCGGCCCGAAAACCTGCGATCCGGTCGAACAGGAAGTCACAAGAATGACGAGCGCGACCATCAACGCGGGCAAGAGCGTGTAGCGCCAAACCCCTGGCGCATGACCGGTTGCTCGATTCGTCATGTCTACCGGACTATCATATCCAAAGGGTAAGCTGAAACCGGCTCGGCCCGTTTCTCCCCTACTATATAGGTGCGCCCCAGGCAGAACGCTTGACCGCTATCCGAATTCATCAGGATCATGTGTGCGAACAGCACCATGCCCGCTTCAATGGGATGTGGATTGCCGCGATAGAACATCGGCGCATCCATCCAGCTCGGCGTGAATTTGGCGCCAAGTGAATAGCCGCAGGCGTTGAGCCGGTGGCGCTGCATGCCATGGGCATCCATGACCCGCGCGTGCACGTCAAAGACCTCGCCCGCCGTGTGGCCGGGCCGCAGCACCGCTTCCACCTCCGCCAGCGCCTCCCGCGCCGCCCTATCCATCGCGAGATGATTGCGCCCGGGCTTTCCGATAATGATCGTGCGCATGAACGCCGCATGGTAGTGACGATAGACCCCGGCCCATTCGAGGGTGAGCTGATCGCGCTTCGAAAGCTTGCGCCGCCCCGCCTTGTAGCGGCAAAGCAGCGCATCGCGGCCCGAGCCGATGATGAATTCATTGGCGGGATAATCGCCGCCGCCGGCAAATATGCTGCCCTGCTGCGCCGCCAGGATATCGCCCTCGTCGGCGCCTGCCTTGGTCTTGCGGATAGCCGCCTTCAGCGCCCCATCGCCAAGCTTGCCGGCGTTGCGCACATAGCGCAGTTCCGCCGGCGACTTGATCACCCGGATGCGGTTGACCAGCTGGCTCGCCTCTTCGAGCCGGCAGAACCCGGCAAGCGCCGCCTCGATGGCTTTGCCATTGTAGTGGGTGAGGCCGTAGGAGTTGGTCTCGATGCCGAGGCGCTTGGCCTTGGCGCCCAGGCTTTCGAGCATGTCTTTCAGCTGGTGCGCAGGCTCGGCACCCGCCATGTCGGTCCAGATACGGATATCTTCGATGATCGAAGTATGCTGCGCCTGCCGCAAGTCGGCCGAACGCGTCAACAGCGCCAGTTTGCCGTCGCAACCGAGGTATAGGCACTGAAAAAAGCAGAACCCGAACGTGTCGTAGCCGGTGAGGTAATACATGCTCTCCTGTTGAAACATCAGCAGACCGTCGAGGCCCCGCGCCTCCAGTGCTTTAATCGTGCGTGTAATCCGTGAATTGTATTCCGGCCGGTCAAAATGAAGCGCCATGGAAGTCCTTATGATAGTACGATTGCCGAAATCTGCCGGCCATAGTCTCTCTCGGCCCGGTGAGTGGTGCGCCGGTAGCTGAAGAAGCGCGCCTCGTCACTGAAGGTGCATAATCCCAGATTGACCACTATGCCTGCCCCTTCCCGTCTCAACCTCGCTTCGAGGTACCCTGGTAAATCGAACAGCTTGTGCCCGGCTCGAGCCGAAGCCACGAAATACCGCTGGTTGCCGGCGTCATCATCGAAAAACCGTTCAGGCGAACTCCGGGCCCACCTCATAGGCGGCCTGCGAGATCATCGGCCCGATCACCGCGACGATGCGCGAACGCTCCGCCCCCTGTGCCTCCATCGCCGCAAGAGTAGCGCCTGTCACCCCGGCCAGCGCCCCCTTCCATCCGGCATGGGCGGCGCCGATGACACCTGCCTGGTGATCGGCAAACAGGATCGGCCCGCAATCGGCGGTCAGTACGCCGATGGCAAGACCCCTTTCCCTGGTCACCATCGCATCGGCCCTGGGCCTCTCTCCTTCGCTCCATGGCGCGCTGACGGCAATGACATCGGGACTGTGCACCTGATGGGCGGTGATCAGCCGCGGCTCTTCCACCTTCAGCGCCGTAGCGGCGATGCCGCGGTTTTTGCGCACGATCGACTTGTCATCGCCCGATCCCATGCCGCAATTGAGCGAGGCAAAGATGCCGCGCGAGTGCCCGCCCTGCCTGGTGAAGAAGCCGTGTGCAACCGCTCTGGACTTGAGTTCCGATGCCTCGATCATGTTCCGCCAAACGGATAGGGTGCCGCAAGCCCCTGAGATGTAGCGGCCAGCACCTTGAACAGGTTACCCATTTCAGCCCCGTCCGCAAGCCTTGTCATCGCCCTTTGCAAAACCTCGCGGGTGCGCTGATCGGTCTTGGCGGAAAGTGCTGCGGTTCGCGCCTCTAGCCCCATCGCCAACAGGAAACTTCTTTGCGTCATTGCCGGCCAGACGTTGGCCCCGCCCTGCCGCAGCGCCTTGCCAAGCGCTTCGAAGTCGACATGCGAGGTCAGATCGCAATGCCCGGGCGAGTCCGTGATGGCAACCCGCTTGTGCCGCCGCAGCGCCTGTAATGTATCGCCCCGCGCCGTGGCCAGGTGGCCATAATCGATGATGAGGGCGGCCCCCGCATGGCGCGCCAATCGCGCGCCGGTCTCCGTGGCGATATCGCTTCGTGCCGGCGCGAATTCGATGATGTCGCCGGGCGCCCCTTGCTCCGCGACGGCGTCGCTCTCCACCAACCCGATGCTGAGCTTGTCGCCCACCACGCCAATCACCCGCTCCATCCAGCGTCCGCCACGGCGCTCGAACTGCCGGATGGGCAAGGCATCGAAGAATTCATTGGCCACAATGATCGCCGGCCCCTCGGGCACCGCCGAAAACCCATCATGCCAGGCAACCGGGAAGGTGAGCGCCTTCTTCTGCGCGGCGCGCAGCAGGGGACTGGTTTCAACCAGATGAATACTGGCAGCCGCCATGAACGCCGGAACCACCTTCGCAGTCCGCGCGATGTCGGCCATCAGCGTTCCCAGCCCTGGCCCGAGCTCGACCAGATTGAACCTGGCGGGCGCCCCCATCGCTTGCCAGGCCGCGATGCACCAGAACTCCGACTAGCTCGCCGAACACCTGGGAAATCTCCGGCGCCGTGATGAAATCGCCCGTCTTCTCCGAAAGGCTCGCGCGCCATGTAATAGCCATGCCGCGGATGCCCCAGGCACAATCCCATGTAGCGGTCGAGCCGCAGAGGTCCCTCGCTGGCGATCGTCTCGCGCAAGATTCGCTCAAGCGGCGTCACGGCGCGATCTTGCCAACAGCCAGATACCCACCGCGCACAGCGGCAATGACAGGATCATCCCCATGGTGATGAAGCCTGAAAAATAACCGATATGCCGGTCCGGCTCCCGGAAGAACTCGACGATAATGCGCGCCAGGCCATAGCCCAGCGCGAAGACTCCCGAAGCCCGCCCGGGATAGGCCAGCGCCTTGAACCGGTGTGTGGCGATCCGCACCGCAACGAAGAGCGCCAACCCTTCAAGACCCGCTTCATAGAGCTGGCTGGCGTGACGCGGCGCCTGTAAGGGATCGTTGGGAAACACAAAGCTCCACGGCACATCGCTGGCCCGCCCGTAAAGCTCGCCATTGATGAAATTGGCCAGCCTGCCGAGCCCAAGGCCCACCGGCACCGATGCGGCGCCCAGATCGAGCATACGGTCGAGCCCCGCGCCAATCCGCCGCCCGAAGATCAGGCAGGCCACTACCACGCCGAGAAATCCGCCATGAAACGACATGCCGCCATCCCACATCCGAGCGATATCGAGGGGGTGCGCGAGATAATGCAGTGGATTGTAGAACAGCACGTAGCCAAGCCTGCCGCCCACCACCACGCCCAGCACCGACCACACAAAAAACCCGTCGATCTGCGCGGGGCTCATGGTGGGCGTGGCGGCCCCCCACAGAACAGGCTGCCGGACCAGCCGCTTCATGTACCACTGGGCAAACAGCAGGCCCGCGATATAAGCCAGCGCGTACCAGCGCACGGCAAAGGGCCCGATTGAAAAAGCAATAGGATCGACGCCGGGAAATGGAAGAACCGCAAGACTCCGCATGGCGGCGGACACTGTCCGCGAAGCCTCTAGCCGTCAAGCCGAATACGCTGTGACCAAGCCCCACCTTGAAGATTGCTTCCGGAAGCCATAGCTAGGAGCAAGAAAGGGCAATCCCATGACCACAACCTCGTCCCGTTTCTTCGATGAACTTGCCAAGCTGATGACCAACGCGGCAGGCGCCGCCCAAGGCGTCCGCCGCGAGATTGACACGCTCGTCCAGGGCCAGGTCGAACGCGTCCTCAACAACCTCGATATGGTCAAGCGCGAGGATTTCGAAGTGGTGAAGGCCATGGCCCAGAAGGCCCGCGAAGAGAATGATGCGCTGGCCAAGCGCCTCGCCGATCTTGAAGCCAAGCTTTCTCCGCCATTGACTGGCGAATCATCGTCCGACTCACGCGCCGATTAAAATCATGTGGAGGAATCACGCCTCCTGAGCGCTTGTCACTTGTTGCGACTCAAAGCCTTCGGCAAATTCGCCGAACGGCTGAAGGTTGATTCTTCCGCCGCCAAGGGACGTGACCTATGGCCGGGACGCAGGCTTTCGAAGCACAATCCAGCAATTCCAACCCGCTCGATCGCGTCGAGCGGCTGGCCGAAGTGCACCATTGGACGTTCGACCGCACCAATCCCCATGAAGTCACCATGCTGGTGGAAGGCGCCTGGAGCGATCTGCACGTCGCCATGAACTGGCGTGACGACGTCGAGACCCTGCATGTCGCTTGCACCTTCGATGCCAAGGTCTCGCAGGCCCGCCGCGATGAAACCGCCAGGCTCGTTTCGATGATCAACGGACAGCTGCTGCACGGTCATTTCGATTTGTGGGACGCCGATGGCAGCATCGTGTTTCGCAACAATTTGCTATTGAGCGGTGGCGCCGAGGCCAACGACGCCCAGTGCGAAGCGCTGATCCGCTTGGCCATCGACAACTGCCAGCGCTATTTCCCGGCGGTTCAGTTCGTCGTCTGGGCCGGCCGCAAGGCCGAAGAGGCGCTCGAATCAAGTCTGTTCGAGACCATGGGCGAGGCATGACGATTGCCCTCAAAGGCACCTTGGTGCTGGCAGGCGCCGGCAAGATGGGCGGCGCCATGCTGGAGGGTTGGCTAAGGCAAGGAGCCGACCCCCACAAGATCGTTGCCCTTGACCCGTCTCCACCCGATGAAGTGAAAGACCCTGCTGCACAAGCATGGCGTACGGCTCAATCCTCCTGTGAGCGGCATCTCCGATGCCGAAGTCGTGCTGATCGCGGTAAAACCCCAGGTGATGGAGGATGTGCTGCCCAGTATCGCGTCGTTGCGCGCCTCGAGGCCCCTCGTAATTTCAGTCGCGGCCGGCAAGACCATTGCCACCTTCGAACGCCATTTCGGCGCCGATGCCGCGGTGATCCGCACTATTCCCAACACCCCCGCCGCCGTGGGCCGCGGCATCACTGCCATGGCTTCCAACCCCCATGTCTCTCCGGCCCAGCTGCAGCTCGCCCGTTCGCTCCTGTCGGCCATCGGCGAGGTCGTCACCGTTGACGACGAGGCGATGATCGATGCGGTGACCGCCGTGTCGGGATCGGGACCCGCCTATGTTTTCTACCTCACCGAATGCCTCGCCGCCGCCGGCGAAAAGGTAGGACTTCCGGCCGATCTCGCCATGCAATTGGCTAGAGCCACCGTGGCGGGATCGGGCGAGCTGATGCGCCTCTCGGGCCAGCCGGCCGCCACCTTGCGGCAGAACGTAACATCACCCAAGGGCACGACTTATGCTGCGCTTCAGATCCTCATGGCCGGCGACGGCATGCAACCGCTGTTCGACAAGGCCATCGAGGCCGCAACCCGCCGCTCGCGCGAACTTGCGAGTTGAACAATGACGATCGCCTTCGAAGATTTCCAGAAAGTCGATATCCGCATCGGCACTATTATTGAAGTCGAACCCTTCCCCCAGGCGCGCAAGCCTGCCTTCAAACTCAAAATCGATTTCGGCGAAACGATCGGCATCAAGAAATCTTCGGCCCAGCTCACCAAATACTATGCGCCCGAAACCCTGATCGGCCGCCAGGTCGCCGCCGTGGTGAACTTCCCGCCGCGCCAGATCGGCCCTTTCATGTCGGAAGTCTTGACCCTCGGCTTTCCCGGCCCCGGCGGCGAAGTGGTCCTCGCCGCCGTCGAACGCCCCGTGCCCAATGGCGGCAGGCTATTCTGAACCACGCAGCAATCTGGCGGCTTTACGCCAGACGCCAGCAACTCCGCGCCGGCTGTCTTGACTGACCCAGATTTCCGCCGGCGCTTCCCTCTCAAAAATTCGATGATAAGAAGCAAGTGTCCTCTCAAAGGCGCCGGTTTCTTCCGGTACGCCGCCAACGGAAGCCACCGGCCGCTCTGTTATCAACTCTCCCAAGGCTTCCCAGTAGTTCACTGCATTATCAACATGCAGCGTCCACACTCGATTTATCATCGGCGGCGGCAACACGGCATGACCGGCCCGCAAGGCGAGAAACAGGAATTTGCGGTATTCCGCCATCACCTCGCCAACCTTCTCTTCTGGCCAGCCGGTTTCGGCCTCGACTAACCGCCGGAATTGTTCACCCGTGCCGGAGCTGAGAAAGTTCAACCGCAGCCACAGCGGATCGAACCGGTAGTCGCTCACCTCGCCCTCACACCGGAATTTGCACGACGGCGCGAAGTCCGCCCATGGCGCTGTCTTCCAGCTTGAGATCGCCGCCATGGGCGCGCGCGATATCGAGTGCGATTGCCAGCCCCAGGCCGGTTCCGGTCTCGTCAAGATTGCGCGCATTGTCGAGGCGGACGAATGGCCTGAAGGCATCCGCTCGCTGCGTTGCGGGAATGCCAGGCCCGTCATCGTCGATCATCACGCTCAGCATGTGATCGGCGATCCCCGCCGACACCGCCACGCGGCTGCCATAGCGCGCCGCGTTACCGATGAGATTGCCGAGCAGCCGCCGGAACGCATTGGGTTTGACCCGTGCGCTGATGCCCTGGGGAACCGAAATCTGTATCTGTCCCGTTTGCCGTTCGCCAATGCGCGCTGCCGCATCGATCAGATCGGAAAGCTGCGTGTCGACAGCCACCTCGCCCCCGTCACCTTTAACGAAAGCCATATAGGCTTCCAGCATGCGCTGCATTTCGGCCACATCTTCCTTAAGTGGTTTCACCTTGGCGTCGTCGCCAAGAAATGCCAGCTCAAGCCGGAAACGGGTGAGGATGGTGCGAAGGTCGTGGCTGACGCCGGCCAGCATCGCAGTGCGCTGTTCCACGTGGCGTGCGATCCTGTCTTTCATGTCGAGAAAGGCTTCACCCGCCTGGCGGACCTCGGCCGCCCCGCGCGGATGGAAATCCCCGCTGTCGCGGCCCGTGCCGAAACTCTGCGCGGCCCGCGCCAGGTCGAGTATCGGACTGATCTGCTTGCGCAGGAAGATAACGGCTATTCCAAGCAGAATCAGCGATGACAGAAGAAGCCAGAACAGCAGGACATCGGTATTTGCCGCATAGGCGCGGCTGTCTTCGGTCAGCAGCCGGAAGATCAGACCCTTTTCGATTTCGACGCGAATATCCACGAAGCCCGCCTGGCCGCTGCTGTCGATCCAAAATTTTCGCCCGGTGTCGCGCGTGAGGTAGCGGGTGAGCCGCGTATCGACCAATGAAAACAGCGGCGGGCTCACGGGGCGGGCAATTCGGCCCCGCGCATGATGGTGAGCCCCAACCTGAGCCGCTCATTGGCCAGTTTCTCGATCTTCTCGAGGGCGGCGTCGCTCTTGTCGGACTGATCATAGAGTGTGGTGACCAGCCCGATCTCGCGGGCAAGCGACCTCGCCAGCACCTTGGTGACATTGTCCCAGTGCCGGTCGAGGATCAGCCCTGTCATGATCGACTGCAAAAGCACCATCGGCGCCACCAGAATGATTAGCGCGCGCTGATAGAGCCCCGACGGCAGATATCGTTCGAGGAAGCGGCTGAAGCGATGGTAAAGAGTGGTTTCAGCCTGCATCAGCCCGCCTCAATCCGTATGCAACACATAGCCCGCACCGCGCACGGTCTGCAGATAGACTGGATTGGACGGATCGGTTTCGATCTTGTGGCGCAACCGGTTGATCTGGACGTCGACGCTTCTAGCGCTTTCCTCGGCCCCCGCCGGCGCCAGTTCCTCCCGCGCCACCGTTATCCCCGCTCGCGCCGTAAGCAGCCGCAGAAAATCCTTTTCGCGCGAAGTGAGCTTCACCATCTCGCCGCTTCGCCGCAACTCGCCGCGTTGGACGTTGAATGTGAAGTTGCCAAACCGCGCCTCCCTGACTTTTTGTCCCGGCGGCGGAGCCCGCCGCAGCAGACTGTGGATGCGCAGAAGCAGTTCGCGCGGCTCAAATGGTTTGCTGAGGTAGTCGTCGCTGCCCGTCGCAAGACCGGCGATACGGTCCGCCGTATCGGCCAGTGCCGACAGCATCAGCACCGGAATGCCGTCGTTTGCCTCGCGCAGCGATTGGGTCAGTTCGAGGCCGCTTTCTCCCGGCATCATGATGTCGAGCACCATCAAATCGAAAACCACGCCGCGGCGCTTTTCCCGAGCCTCCTTGGCCGAACCCGCCACGGTGACGCGAAATCCGTTCTCCACCAGATAGGATTGCAGCAGCTGGCGGATGCGCCGGTCGTCATCGACGACCAGTATATGCGGTTTCTCAGCCACGGTCCTGCCCGTCGCCTTCGTTGATGCTGGTATTCTCGATCCAGTCGCGCACACTTTCGCGATTTTCGGGACTGACGAGATGGTAGAGAACACTGCGGTAGCTGGTGCCGGCGCTGCTCCCCGCTTGTGCGAGCGCGCGCTTTATGCGGGCCACTTGCGGCGCCATCAGGCGCTGCCGCAATTCTTCGCCCAAGTCCGTAAGATGCAGCAGCCGCTGCCGCCGGTCTGCCTCGCCTTCCTTTTGGAACACAAATCCCTTGTCGATCAGTTCCTTCAAAACCCTGCCGAGACTCTGCTTGGTGATGCGCAGAATGTCGAGCAGCTGCGCAACCGTCATCCCTGGATCGCGGCCGACAAAATGCAGCACCCGGTGATGGGCGCGGCCGAAGCCGAATTCCTTCAAAATTTCGTCAGGATCGGAAACGAAGTCGCGGTAGGCGAAAAACAGCAACTCGATCAGCGCAACAATGTCCGCCTCGCCCGGGTCTTGGGCAGAAATTATGTCAGCCATATTGACATATTTTTCCGTATTTGTTACATTGTCTCGCATCAGAACGCAATATCGTTGCGCGGGCCGTCCGTTCCGGCCCGTTCTCCAGCGACATATAGTCAGGAAATGGGAGGCTTGCCATGACCATCATACCTTTCGACCAGCGCGACGGTGTCATTTGGTTTAATGGCCAGATCGTCCCTTGGAAGGACGCCAAGATTCATGTGCTGACCCATGGCCTTCACTATGGCTCCTGCGTCTTTGAAGGTGAACGCGCCTATGACGGCGTGATTTTCAAGTCGCGCCAGCACTCTATCCGCTTCCACAACTCGGCCCGCATCATGGATTTCGAAATCCCCTATTCCCTCGATGAGATCGATGCCGCCAAGGCCAAGGTCGTCGAACTCAATGGCGGCGGTGACCAGTATGTGCGTCCCGTTGCCTGGCGCGGCTCGGAAATGATGGCCGTCTCCGCCCAAAACAACAAGATTCACGTGGCCATCGCCACCTGGGCCTGGCCGTCGATGTTCGATCCCGAAACCAAGATGAAGGGCATCCGCCTCGACATCGCCGACTATCGCAGGCCCGATCCCATGTGCGCGCCCGTCCACGCCAAGGCCGCCGGCCTCTACATGATCTGCACGATCTCCAAGCACAAGGCCGAGAAGAAGGGCTGCGCCGACGCCATGATGCTCGACTGGCAGGGCCGCGTCGCCGAATGCACCGGCGCCAACATCTTCTTCACCCGGGACGGCGCCCTTCACACGCCCATCGCCGACTGCTTCCTCGATGGCCTGACCCGCCAGACCACCATCGAACTCGCCAAACAGCAAGGCCTCGAAGTGATCGAGCGCCGCATCATGCCGGACGAACTGCCAAGCTTCAACGAGTGCTTCATCGTGGGTTCCGCCGCCGAAGTCACCCCCGTCGCTGAAATAGGCCCCCACAAATTCAAGCCGGGCAACATCTCGCGCACCCTGATGGACGCCTACAGCAACGCCGTGAGGCCGGCGGCCAGGGCGGCGTGAGCACTCCGGACTTGACCCCACCGCCTTGTCTCTGGGATCATGCCCGCCATGACCACGGCGGCTGCCACCTATCATTTCGGCATCTTCGACTATGATGCCACCCTGCGCACCAGGCGTTTTCCGTCGATCCAGGGCGCGGCGGCGTTAACCGAGGGCTACTCCTTTCCCAACGTGCTCTATCGTTGGGACACCGGCGAATCCGTATACGATGCTTCCGAAAAATTCGGCAGCGAGCCCTGTGCTGCCGATCCGCACTCGCGCCGCATCTATCCATTCGAGCCGGAGGCCGTATTTTACATCGCCGACTTCACCGGTCCCTCGGCGGCACTCTCGCCCCGTGAGGTGCTGAAGCGCCAGATTGCCAGGGCCGACGCGCTTGGTTTCTTCGCTCACGCCGCCTTCGAGTGCGAGTTCACCGTTCTCAACGAAACCGCCGAAAGCCTGCGCGCCAAGAATTACGAAAACCCCATTGCCTGGGCGCCCGACAACCGCTGCTGGTCCGCCGATTCGGCCGGCGTCTATGCCGAATTCGTAACCGGGCTCGAAGCGGTGATGATGACTCTGAATGTGCCGCTCTATGGCTTTGGCACCGAGCTTGGCCCCGGCTGCTTCGAGGCGACATTCGAGGCCGCCGACCCCTTGAAGGCGGCCGACGATTTTGGCCTGTTCCGCAATTTCACCAAGACCTATTGCCGGCGCAAAGGCTTGACTGCATCCTTTCTCGCCCAGCTGGGCCAGGGCTTCCAGGGCCTCTCGGGCCACATCAATCTGTCGCTCACCGATACCCACGGACGGCCGCTTTTTGCCGGAGACAAAGACGTGATCAGCGAGACCATGGGCCATTTCATCGGCGGCCTGCTGACGCTGCTGCCCGAATGTGCCGCCCTCTGCACTCACACGGTGAATGCCTGGCGCCGCATGGTGCCCGGCAATTGGGCGCCACGCAGCCCAAGCTGGGATTTCAACAATTATGGCGCGGCGGTCAGAGTGGTGAACGACCGGCCCCAGACCACCCGCATCGAATTCCGCCTGCCCGCCGCCGACACCAACCCGCATCTTGCTTTGGCGCTCGCCCTCGGCGCCGGCCTGTGGGGCATCGAAAACAAGGTGCCGCTGCCCGAGCGGGCAACCGGAGATGTGCGTTCATTCGTGCCAAAGGGCTTGCGCGCCCTGCCCCGCAATCTGCTTGAGGCCGCCGAGCGCCTTGAAGCCTGCCAGGTTGCCAAGGAGATATTCGGTCAGGCTTTCATCGGCCATTTTGCTATGACGCGAAAACGCGAGGACGAAACGCTGCGCCGCGCCGTAAGTGCGGCCGAACGTGCCCGCTACCTTGAGGCGATATGAGGCAGCAATAGCCACAACTGCAATCCATTGCACCTTTTGGTAGAAGTGCTACGCTGTAGTGGGGGCTCATAAGCCAGCTTTGGCCAACTCGACGTCGAGGAGACTACCATGAGAGTACCCATACTCGCCTGCCTTACAGCCATCTCGCTATCTGTTCTTTCGCCGGTTGCCCACGCGGCGTGGACCGGTTTCAAACAGCTGGGCGCCACGACATTCGCAACGTCGGAAGTCAGCTGTGCCCCGATCAGCAATGGCAAGGTCGCATGCGCCGTAACCGATCAGGCACACAAGCTTGCTGTCAATGTTTACAGCGCCAACGTTTGGTCCGGCTGGACTGCACTTGCCGGAACAGCAACGTCCAATCCCAGCTGCACCGAACGGGCGGCCGGCGAAGTTATCTGCGCGGTCAGGGGCCCGGCCAATGACCTGCTATTTACCAAGTATAACGGCGTCAATTGGAGCCCACTGGCAAGTGCCGGCGGCTCCATCTTCAGTTCGCCGAGTTGTGCCCGTATCTCCAACACGAAAGCCTTGTGCGCGGCAAGAAATGTCAGCGGCGGGCTGACGTCGAGTACCTACAACGCCGCAAGCTGGGGTAATTTTTTAAATTCGCCTGGCTTCCTGGCGTCGGGTCCAAGCTGCGCCAGCGATTCCGGTGGCAAGGTAATTTGTGCGGCGAATGGGGTAAACGGTCATCTCTTCGTCAATCGTTCAAGTGGTGGACCGTGGGAGGGTTTTCTTGACCTTGCCGCCAGCGCCAACAGCGATCCGGCATGCGTAAAACTTGGTCTGACTGGCCAGGTCTTGTGCGTTGTGAGGAGTTCGACTGTCCACTACTCCACCCGTTTCCTGGGAGGTCCATGGGTGACGGGCGGCTGGAGCAGCTTCCTATATACGGGCCTCTCGGGAACCACCAAGCCAGGTTGCGGTTACCAGTCTGCGGGCCAGGTCGTTTGCGCGACCAGCTATTATTTTGACGGTTCCCTGTTGACCAGCATATTTACCGGAACCTGGGCAAGTCCAGTCAGTGCCGGTGGCGTTCTTTTCGGTCCCCCTGCCTGCACTTCTCTGGGCGCCTCGAAAGTGCTTTGCGCCATAGTTAGTCTCAATAACAGGGTGAGCAGCACTGTCGGCCCCTGAGACCTGCGACTACCTGATCATCGGCGGCGGCTCCGCCGGGTGCATCGTTGCCAGGCGGCTCGCGGAAAAAACCGCGGGCCGCATCATTTTGCTTGAGGCCGGAAGCTCCGACGAGGGCGATCCGGCGGCCAACGATCTCTCACGCCTTGACGAACAAACCGCCGACTATGACTGGGGGTTCAAGGCCTCGACTATTGACGGCACGATGCCGCAAATGAATTATGCCCGCGCCAGAATTCTCGGCGGTTGCGCCAACCACAATGACTGCGCTTTTCTGCGTCCGCCCCCTTCCGATTTCGATGAATGGGAGCGCCTCGGCGCAGCCGGGTGGAATGACACGGCCATGGCGCCCTACTTCGACCGCGTCATGGAGCGCGTCACCGTCGAGGCGTCACCGCAACATCCGGCGAGCCGCGCCTTCGTTGAGGCCGGCAAGGAGCTGGGCCTTGCGGAAGTGGATTTCACCAAGGGCATCCGCCAGGGCGTCGGCTGGTTTCCGCTGAACGCCCAGGGCCGCATGCGCCAGTCTTCGTCCATTGCCTATCTTCATCCGCTCGCCAGTTTGCCGAGGCACCTTGAGGTGTGGACCAACACGACAGCTTCGAAACTCATCATCGAGAATGCCAGAGCCACCGGCGCCGAGACCACCGGCGGCGAAATCCGCGCCCATCGCGCGGTGATCCTCACGGCCGGAGCCATCCAGACGCCGCAACTGATGATGGTTTCCGGTCTCGGGCCAGCCGCCCATCTTAAGGATCATGGCATCGATGCCATCGCCGATCTGCCAGGCGTGGGCAGCCATCTTTTGGACCATGTCGCAGCCCCGGTCGTCTGGGAAACTCGCGAACCGGTGGCGCCATGGGATATCTGCCCCTTCGAAGCGACCATGATGTTGGCAGCTCGACCAGGATGCCCCCGCGCCTGACATTCTGTTCCATTTCGGCCTCCGCGTCCGCGAAAAATATGGCGACGATCCGCGCCTCGCCGTAAATGGACCCGCGGTGAAGGCTTCACCCAATGTGACGCGCGCGCGCAGCCAAGGCAGCGTGCGGCTGGCCAGCGCCGGCTTCCGCGACAAGCCGGTCATCAACTTGAACTATTTCTCGGACCCCTACGATCTTGACCTGCTGCTCCGGGCCATGCGCTTCACCAGGGGCCTGCTGAAGACGCGGAGTTTCCAGAAACTCTGCAAGGCGGAAGTCCACCCCGGCCCCGATGTCGAGATCCGATGATGACTGGGTGGCCTACATCAAGCAGGTCTGCGAAACCGTCTATCACCCCTGCGGAACCGCCGCGATCGGCAGCGTCGTAACGCCGGAACTCAGGGTCAAAGGCATCGAAAACCTTTTCGTCGCCGACGCCTCGATCTTCCCCTCGATGATCACCGTGAACATCAACTGCGCCGTCATGATGGCGGCCGAAAAGGCAGCGGATGTGATTGCCGCCGCCTAGCCGCCCGTCACCGGCGGAAAGAATGCCACTTCCTTGGCGCCGCTTATCGGTGCATCGAACTGCGCGTGCGACTTGTCGACCGCCGCCCGCAGCGTCCGCCGGTCGGCGAATGCCGCGGCGCAGCCGTCGTCATGCGCACTGAGAAAATCGATCAGCTCACTGATGGTTTTGACATCCGCGGGAACCTCGATCTCGTCCTCGCCCCGCCCAATGATTTGGCGCACCCGGGCAAAGTACAGGATTTTCATTCTCAATCCACGACGTGCCGGATGCCGGCGCGGAAATAGTCATAGCCGGTGTAAAGCGTAAGCCCCGCCGCGATCCACAGCATGCCGATGCCGATCCGGGTGACAAACGGATAATACACATCGCCCGCCGGCCCGGCGATCAGGAAACCCATGGCCAGCAATTGCACCGTGGTCTTCCATTTGGCGATTTTGGTGACCGGCACCGACACCTGCAATTCACCCAGATACTCGCGCAGTCCAGACACCAGAACCTCGCGCGACAGGATGACAATGGCCGCCCAAATACTGCCGTGCGTAAGGTCGCCATTGGCCGACAGCACCAACAGCACCACCGCCACCAGCACCTTGTCGGCTATGGGATCGAGCATGCGTCCAAGCGAGGATTGCTGCTGCCACTTGCGCGCGAGATAGCCATCGAGAAAATCGGTGATGGCGGCGGCGGCGAATATCGCCAGCGCTGCCCAGCGCGCCGTATTGCCGCCCCACATCAGGAGCCCGGCCACCAGGGGCACGGCCGCGATCCTGCCATAGGTCAGGATATTCGGAAGGTTCCAAACCTTCGAGAATTTCACCACCTTGCCCGCTCCCATGCCGTCCACGATTTCGCTCATTCTGCACCTTCGTGGAAGTGATCGTAAATGGCCTGCGCCAAAGTCCGGCTCACGCCCGCAACCGCCGCCAAATCGCCGATACTCGCCCGCGACACCGATTTCGCCGACCCGAAGGCGCGGAGCAAGGCTTTTTTTCGTGTGGGACCTATGCCGGGGATGTCGTCAAGGGGATTGGCACCAATGGCTTTGGACCGCCTGGCCCGGTGCGAACCGATTGCAAAGCGATGGGCTTCGTCACGCAGGCGCTGGATGTAATAGAGAACCGGATCGCGCGCTTCCAACATGAAGGAGGGCCTGCCCATCACGTAGAAGTGCTCGCGGCCGGCGTCCCGGTCGGGCCCCTTGGCAATGCCCGCAACTGGCAGATCCGATAGCCCCAACTCGTCGAAGACTGATTTCGCAGCCGTAAGCTGCCCCTGGCCGCCGTCGATCAGGACAAGATCGGGCCACGAACTCTCCTCGCCCACCGCAGCCTCGCCGCGTTCTCCCTCTTCCTTCAGAAGCCGGGAGAAACGCCTGGTCAGAACTTCCCGCATCATGCCGAAGTCGTCCGACTTTATGTCTTCGGAACGAATGTTGAACTTGCGGTATTGCGACTTTGTTAATCCGTCGGGACCCGCCACGACCATGGCGCCCACCGGATTGGTGCCCTGGATATGGGAATTGTCATAAATTTCGATCCGCTTGGGTCTTTCGGCCAGATGGAACACCCGTGCTACTCCCTCCAGCAGTTTGGCCTGCGACGATGATTCCGCCATCTTCCGCCCCATGGCTTCGCGCGCATTTGTGACGGCATGATCAACCAGCAGCTTTTTCTCGCCGCGCTGCGGATGGGTCACCTCGACGCGCCGCCCCGCATGGGTCGATAGCGCCTCCTCCAGCAGCTCCCGCTCCTCCAGTTCATGCGACAGCAACACCAGCGCCGGCACCGGCTTGTCGTCATAGAATTGGGCAAGAAACGAGGCCAGATATCTCGCCCGGATCGAAGGACTTGTCGGCCCGTGGGAAATATGCCCGGTTGCCCCAGTTCTGGCCCGAGCGGAAGAAGAACACCTGGATGCAGGTGTGCCCGCCTTCTTGCGCCAGACCGAAGACATCCGCCTCGTCGACCGTCTCCGGATTGATCCCCTGCTGCGCCGTCACAAAGCTCATCGCCTGAATGCGGTCGCGGATGCGCGCCGCCTGTTCGAAGTCGAGTTTCTCGGCAGCCTCTTCCATCAATTTGGCAAGATCGGCCTTCACTGCCTGGCTCTTGCCGGAGAGAAACGTCTCGGCCTCGCGCACCAGCACGTCATAGGCTTGGCGGTCGATGTAATGCACGCAAGGCGCCGAACAGCGTTTGATCTGATAGAGCAGGCAGGGTCGCGTGCGATTCTCGTAAACGCTGTCATTACATGATCTTAGAAGGAATGCCTTCTGTAATGTGTTAATTGACCGGTTAACCGCACCGGCCGACGCGAAGGGTCCATAGTAGCTGCCCTTGCGGGCCCGCGAGCCCCGGTGCTTGGCAAGCTGGGCGATCGGGTGGTCCTTGGCGATCAGAATATAGGGAAACGACTTGTCGTCGCGCAGAATGACATTGTAGCGGGGCTTCAGTTTCTTGATCAGATTGGCTTCCAGCAGCAGCGCCTCCGCCTCGGTCGCGGTGGTGACGAACTCCATGTTGACGGTGATTGCGATCATCGCGGCGATCCGGTTGGTGTGGCCGCCCATGCGCGTGTAGTTGGAAACCCGGTTCTTCAGGTTGCGCGCCTTGCCCACATAGATGACGTCGCCCTTGCCATCGATCATCCGGTAGACGCCAGGCTTGCCCGGTAGCCGCGAGACGAAATCGCGGATAATGCCGGGGCCGCTGATTTGTTCAGATTCGGTCATGCCCATCTTCAACTCTTGTCCCCGAGAGTTGTGGAGAGGGCCAAGCCGCAATGGACGCCGTACCGGCACTTCGGTCCGGTGCACTGACGAAATGATAACTTCAACGCTGTTTTTTTTCTGTGCGATAATCGGAAGCGTGATGAACGTCCCCTATGCCGATTGATTGTTCTCACCGACATCATTGAGCGGGCAAGAACCTCACCGAAGGAAGACCACGAGACACTCGCCGAGTAAGCCCGCGAAATTGAAACGCAGCGCACCGACGTCTATTTAATCACCGGAAAAGGATGTGTAGCTGCAGAACCGGGTCTGGCCCAGGCCGATCATAGCGGTTCGTCCATGATGAAGAAGTGCAAGTTCTTTGAAAGGGTTTTGGCGCGGCACGAACATTGGGCTCACGCGCAGTCCGCAAGCCAATCGAACGGCCATTGATGGTTCTTATGACTTCAGGTCGCTTCGTGAGCACCATCCTAAATGTCAGAGTACATGTTGGTAGGCTGTCCCAGCCTTGGATCTGACCAGTCACGACAATATTGAGAGTTGTGGTTGTGATGCTGGCGGGCGAACTGGGCCGAAAACTTGATACTGGCTGGAATGTCAGCCGGACTCACATAGTCAAACACGTCCGTGGAAGTAGCTGTCTTTAGTGTGGAATTGAAGAGTCCATTGACCTGAAAGTGCCTCGCAGAATCGTGCCTGAAAAGCGTAATCGTGGAACTCGTGCCATCGCCCAGTCCCGCAGGACGGAAACGAACTGCAAACTTTTGATTGACTTCCCCCGCGCAGATTGCCGAAGCGGCGGTAACCACCAAACCACCCCAAAACCTGTGACGGGCGGCCTCCGCATTGCCTGCAGCTACAAAAATGCCCAGCGCACAAACAGCGGACCCCAAAGCTTTCTTCATTTTCCCATCCACTCTGACGTTGTTGGCAACAAGCTCTGGCTCTTGATTAGGAACAATCCGCCTAAGAAACGGACTTGTCAACAAAGCGTCGAGACCGTGTAGGAAGAACCGCGGTGACATCAAATTTCCACACCGCCCAATTCAAATCATCTGCTCCCGGCCATGCGGCGCATCGAAATCGACGATCGGTCCCAGCGGCACGATCCGGCTCGGATTTACCGGGCCATGGCTCATGTAATAGTGGCGTTTGATGTGGGTAAAATTCACCGTCTCGCGCACCCCCGGCCATTGATAGAGGTCGCGCGTATAGGCCCACAGATTGGGATAGTCGATGAGGCGGCGCAGATTGCACTTGAAATGTCCGACATAGACCGGGTCGAAACGCACCAGCGTGGTGAACAGCCGCCAGTCGGCCTCGAGTGGGGCCGTGCCGAGCAAGAAAGCGGCTGCGGCTCAACCGCTCTTCCAGCCAGTCGAGCGTCTCGAACAGCGGCACGACGGCTGCTTCATAGGCCTGCTGGGTGGTGGCAAACCCCGCCTTGTAGACGCCGTTGTTGAGCGTGTTGTAGATGCGGGTATTGAGCCCGTCGATCTCCGGCCTGAGCTTCTCCGGATAGTAATCCCCGCCGCTAGCGCCTGCGCCATCGAAGGCACTGTTGAACATGCGGATGATCTCGCTCGATTCATTATTGACGATGGTATTCTTCTGCTTGTCCCACAGCACCGGCACCGTCACTCGCCCCGAATATCGCGACTTGGCCAACTTGTAGATTTCATATAGACGCTGAGCGCCGTTGACCTGATCGGCAATGACGCCCTCGGCCGGGGTGAACTCCCAGCCATTCTCCCCCATCAGCCAATGCGTCACCGAAAGCGAAATCAGCGATTCAAGGCCCTTGAGCCTCCGGTAGATCAGCGTCCGGCACGCCCACGGACAGGCCAGCGACACATAGAGATGATAGCGCCCCGCCTCCGCCTTGAAGCCGCCTCCGACCGCTAGGCCCAGGCGACCCATCGGCTGTCACCCAGTTTCGAAACTGGCTTTCCGCCCTCTGAAAACTGCCGCCGCTCCGCCGCGTGTCATACCATTGGTCGTGCCACACGCCGTCGATCAGCAGCCCCATTACTCCCTCACCCGCTCGATCTCCACCCCCACGCTGCGCGCGTTCTTGATGATGTCGGGTTTCTCGATCCTCACCCGCGCCGCCATCACCCGCTTGTCCTTGAGGCAGGCCGCCGCGATCAGCTCGCACAGCGTCTCGACCAGGTTGACATGGCCCCGAGCGATGATGGCATCCACTTTTTTCACCACGATCTCATAGCTCACCACATTGCTGATATCGTCGACCAGCGGGTTGCCGCCCTCGCTCACCGACAGATCGATATTGACGATGATCCGCTGCGGCGTTACCCGCTCGTGCTCATGGATACCGAGCCGCGCCATGACATCGAGATCGCGCACGAACACATGGCGGAGCTTCGCTGCCCCGCTGGCGACGTGATGGCTGATGATGGGTTTCTTGCTCAAATCATCGGTTTCTGCTTGATGATAACAATAAGTTGGTGCTTTCCAACGGATCGTTCCGTTTCACTATTTGTTACAAATAGCGCTATCGGTCCGTATCATGACCAATAGCGCCGGGCAAGCAGGCGGTTCGACCGTCCAGGCTCAGTGATGCCACGCTCACGGTTGAAAACTGAGTGCGTCCGACACTCTATCAAAGCTGCTGGCGGTTGCTCAATTAGTCCTCTGCATGATAGAGTGCAGACTTGATTTCCGCTCGACTCCTAGGAGTACCCTGTGGCGATTGGATAGGCGGAATGTGTAGGTGCGGAAGAATTGATTTGGCGCCCCTCCAAGATGAAGCCAGACTCCCAAGCAAGGGTTGACCGAGTGAAACTGGAACGCTGACAATGGAGAATTTTCTGTTTGGGATTTTTGGGGGAATAGCCGCATGGTTTGCAACAATGTGCTTGGCTCAGCCCCTATCCCGCTTCTTGGGTCTGCGCACTGCCGCCGCGAGGGCGCTGGCTTTGTACGAGGACCCCTTTCAAGAAGTAAACTCAGAGTTTGCGGTGCCCAGCGCAGAGCTTCTGGCACACCGCAAGTCTGCTTTTGAAAGTTGTGGGGCTGATTTGCTAGCATTTGCCGCATCAAATCGAATCCTAACATACCTCTTGCATCGCTCCCCATGGAAGGGATCTCGCTGTTACCCGCGTTCCGCTGGTTCGCTCCTGATTACCCTTTCAGAATGCAAGCCGGGCAGCACGCCCAGCGACGAAACTAGGACAGCCCTGATCAGTGCTTTGAAGCTCAATTATTGGCCATAGCGTAATTCTCAACTATATAGCTCCCCAATTTATGGCACTACCTAATGTCTTTCGGTTGCCAACAATCACCCCTCCTACCTATCGGAAACATTTCCTGAACCATCAACTACGATGCCGAGTTGTTCGTAGATTGTCTCATTGATATTTGGCTGCTCGCTTAGCCCTATCTGATTCTCAAAGAACGCCCGCCTATCAGACAATCTTTGGCGCATAGATGGAGTGCAGGATGCACCTGCAAGGCGGTTGGAAACGAAGTTCATTCTATCGTCGAATATCTCATTGAGATTGATCCGCTCGTTAGTGCAAACTGACAGCACCTGAACGAATTGAACCGCTTTAAGATTGGAGGACACCAACCGGTTTGCGAACTCAGCATCACCACAGAGTTCATTTACTTGAATCAGGACGGCGCTATCTTCAAGTCGTTTGCGAGCGCTATTCTCTATGCAGTTAAGTCCTGAGAATTTATACGCGGTATCTGCGCCAGTTGAGAATTCGCCGCATAACATTCTCTCAATAAGTTGCCTCTTCCCGGAAGCAATAGTACAAGCGGGCTGAGCACGTACATAATCGATGGCCCAGAACAGTGCGAGCAAAACAGGAAGTAGTGCTATCGGTTTTAGCATAGGTTTCAACAGCTACTTGAAAAAAGCGACTTCAACAATCCATAACATGGGACAATAACGGACAACACCCAATCCCAACCATCGAGGCGGTTGTGATTGCAACTGAGCGCCATCAAAATAGTGCCGCCGGGAAAATACGCAACCAAGAAAAACACAAACATAATCAATCCAGTTGCGGATTTGAAGATTTTCGCGAACATCCCAACCAGCTCCCTTGAACTTTGAAACTACCACGCGCGCCCTTTGTATACCAGTTGTCTCAAGCGAACGACAAACTACAATGCCCCAGCTATTCGCCGAGGGCGTCTCGTAATGTCAGGCTATTGGTGGGCTACCAGGCTGATGATGGGTTTCTTGCTCATTCATTGACCTCGGTCACATCGGGCGTCTGCCAGACAAGATGCTGCCCGCCGTCCAGCACGATCATCTGGCCGGTGAGTGCGGGCTGCGACAGTATGAATTTCACCGCCGCCGATATTTCCATGGGCGACGTGCCGTGCCCAAGAAGCGTCAGCCGCGATTGCTTGGCGAATTCGTCTTCGTCCATCCGCACGCTCGGCAGCGCCGGGCCGGGGCCAATGGCATTGACCCGGATGCGCGGGGCCAGCGCTTGGGCCAAAGTGCGCGTTGCCGTCCATAGGGCCGATTTCGACGCCGTATAAGAGAAGAATTTCGGATTGAGCTTCCACACCCGCTGATCGATGATGCTGATGATGTTGCCTTCCGCCGCCCGCGGCAGCTGCTGCGCGAAGGCCTGTGAAAGAAACACCGGGGCCCGCAGATTGGTGTCGAGATGGTGGGCCCAGCTCGATTGGGTGATCGCCCCCACCACGTCGGGCTCGAACACCGAGGCGTTGTTGATCAGACAGGTGAGACCGCCCAGCGCCCGCGAGGCCTCGGCGATCAGCCGCTCGGGAACCGCTGGTTCCGAAAGATCGCCGCGCACAACGATGGCTTTGCGGCCGCGGCGCTCGATCATCCGGGCGACGTCTCCGGCCTCGCCGATGGAGGTGTTGCAATGAACCGCTACATCCCAACCATCGGCGGCAAGGTCCAACGCGATTTGCCGGCCAATGCGCCGCGCCGAACCCGTCACCAGCACCGATTTGACCATATTGGCCCTAGGCCTTCGGCATCAGGATCACATAGTGCTTGCGGACCTTCTCAACTGTCTCCCAGGTGCCCTTGAAACCCGCCGGAATGATGAAGGCATCACCCTTCTTCAGCGTCCATTTCTTGCCCTTGTCATTGCTGAGAACCGCCTTGCCGGCGGTGAAATGGCAGAACTCCCATTCCTTGTAGTCTATCGGCACCTTTCCCGGCGTCGATTCCCAGATGCCGCAGTAGAGCCGGTCATCCTCGCCGGTGAAGTGATTCCACGTCTTGGTCTTATATTTGCCCTTGATCAGCGTGGCGGGATCGGCCGCACCTTCCTCCATCTTCGGCGCACCTTTGCCCGAAGTCTTCATTACGATGATATCGGCCATGTCAGTTTCCTTTCTTTGCCTTGTAGACCACCGGCCACTTCTCCGGATCCGACGTGGCCTCGCCGCCGCATTCGCCCTGGAAGCGGTATTCCACCATTTTGAACATGCGGTCCTCCCAGCGCCAGAGGCCGCTGCCGCCGCAATCGGCAAGGCCCCGCGCCTTGACGAAGCTCGAGAGCTGCCGTGTCTCGGGATCATAGGCGCTGTTGATCATTTCCGCCGTGCCCCGCCAGCCGGTAAAGTCCGAGTATCCGGCGAACAGCAACGGCGTCAACGTTCCATCGGCGGTTGAAATGGTGAAGTAGCGCTCGATCGTGTTGTAGGCCGCCGTCCAGCACGGCACCGAGTAAAGTTCGGTCTCCGCATCGGGCTTGTCGCGCGAAACTCCGATCCTCTCCATATATTCATTGTCCTGGGGTGAACAGTCCGGCGTGACCTTGAGGAGTTCATAGAGGGCCGGCGGCAATGACTTGAGATCCGTGATCGTCTCCGTCGCAGCCACCGCTTCCGCGCCTGCGACCTGATCGGAAGTGCCGATACGGCCCTGCTGTTCATCGATCCATAGAAGAACGGCGGATATTCCTGACAGCGAAAACCGGATACTCTGCGGCCCCTCCGTGGCGGTGAAATGGACAGTTGCTTCCTTGCCTTTGCGCAAGGCGGGAAAAATCTTTTCCAGCGGTTCCCCGCCCGCCAGACCAAAACCGTCGCCGTCCGAGAAGGCGGTGGCGCCGGTTTCCGGCAGGGCGAACCCAGGCACATCGATTCGCAGCGGCGCAACCCCGTCGGGCTTCGGCACATTGTGGGCAACCAGTGTCACCATCCAGCCGGTGCTGCTGCCGCCATTGCGAGAGACCACCAGCCGGTAGCCCTGCCCGCCCAGGCAAGCCCGCCCTCGCCCACCGTCTCCGCCGAGCAGGCGGAATCCGTGCAACTGCCAGTCCAGTCCCTCACCGATTTGCCGCCGGAAGCCGCCTCGCCGGATGTGGCAAAGGCAAGCAATAGAACCATCAACGCGATAACTTTCACGGCAGTCTCCTTTCGCCGCCAAGCCGCGCCATCAGGTCCACTTTGCCGGCTTTGAAATCCGATGCAACCCACCAGTCCTCCAGCCGCCCCAGAACGTCGCCAAGTTCCGGCCCCGCTTTCATTCCTCGGGCTATCAGATCCCGGCCATTCACCGGCATCGCCGGAATGGGCCAGCGCTGCGCCAACCGCAACAGCCCTAGCCATTGCGGGTCGTCAAGCGGCGCGCGCGAGCGCGCCCAAGCCAGATGCACGCAGTCGCGCCAGGCCTGAACTCCCAGCCGGTAAAGCACTGCCCGCCGCTCCGCCGGTCGCAACCCTGGTGACGGCAACACTGGTTGCCGCAAAGCCTCGATCCGCGCCGCCTCCGGATTGGAAAGCCGCAAGCGTTCCTTGAGTTCACCCGGTTTTTCCGCCAGCACCGCCAACCGCAATACAGGATCGGCCGGGAGCCTTCCCAGCACGCGCCACTCTTCCGTATACGGAATAATCCGTTCGAGGATGCGCCTCTCCGCCATCAGCTTCAATGTGGCGGCAGCCCCCGGCGCCGCGAGCAGCTTCATCAGCTCTTGCCGGATGCGTTCTGCCGAGAGCCCATCAAGTCCTTTCCGGTGCCGCACGCAGGCCGCAAGCCCGGCCTTGTCAGGCGCTCCCTTGCCGAACCGGGCATGGAACCGGAAGAACCGCAGAATGCGCAGATAGTCTTCTTCGATGCGCTTCGCCGGGCTCCCGACAAAGATGATTCTTTTTCTCAGTATATCCAGGTAACCATTTGTAAAGTCATATACTTTTCCACGCGCATCACAGTAGAGCGCATTCATCGTGAAGTCCCGGCGTTCGGCATCCGCCTGCCAGTTGTCATGGAAGGAAACCTTAGCCCGGCGGCCGTCGGTCTCTACATCATGGCGCAGCGTCGTCACTTCGTAGGGCCGGTGATCGGCCACCACCGTAACCGTCCCATGCGTGATCCCGGTTGGAACGACTTTCATCCCCGCGGCGCTGCAAACCTCAGTCACAACTTCCGGCGCCAGCGTAGTCGCAATGTCGATATCGGCCACCGGTTCCTTGAGCAGGGCATTGCGCACCGCTCCGCCCGCCACCCGCGCCTCGCCGCCCGCCGCCGCAATCGCCGCAAGAATTGTCTGCAGCCCTGCCTCGCGCAGCCACTTGGCGCGCGCCAATGATGGCAGCGCTTTCATCGCTGCGCGTACACCAGGGAATAGAGATTGCGGATCATCCCGGCGGTCGCTCCCCAGATGTATCGCGCGCCATAAGGCATGGCATAATAGAAGCGCTCCTTTCCCTGATAAACCCGCGAATGGTGCAAATGATGATCCGGATTCATCAGGAAGGCGAGAGGCACCTCGAAGACATCCTCGACTTCCCCCGCGTGTGGGGAGAGGACAAACCCACGCCGCACCAGCCCCACCACCGGGATCACCCGGTAAGATGACCCGGTAAGATAGGTGTCGAGAAATCCGAGGGGCTCGATGAACTCGCGCGCAATGCCCGTCTCTTCCTCGGTCTCGCGAAGCGCCGCGGCAATCGGACCTTCGTCGCTCGCGTCGATTCGCCCGCCCGGAAATGCCACCTGGCCCGCATGGCTGGAAAGATGCGCCGTCCGCTGGGTGAGCAGCATCGAAAGACCCGCATCGCCGGCAATCAATGGAACCAGCACGGCAGCCGGCTTCGGCACGACACCGGCGGGAATGATGCGGGCTTCCGGATTGAGATCGTCATCGCTGAACCGCGCCGTCTCTGGCGGCTCCCGGTGCAGCCGCTGCGCCGCCAGCGGCCTGAATTCCTCCTCGTCGAAACGGTACATCAGGCAACGATACCGATTTCGTTCGCCTTCTGCATCGCAAAGAACCGGCCCGATGACCACACCCCGAACCAGCCATCCTCCACTTGCCCACACGCCACCAGATCGTAAAATAAAGCCCGCGACACCAGCGCCTCCAGCCGGGCCCGCACCAGCACATAGGGCTTGAGCCCGTCGGTTCCCTGCTCCACCACAAAGCGCAATGGGTGGGCCTCGTCCACCGTCACCCCATCATCGGTATTGGTCTCAAAGCTGATCGTCTGGCCGCGCCCCTCGCCTTCGCGTCGCCATGCGGATCGCCACGAACGGCGCGTCATCCACCCGGATGCCGCATTTCTCCACCGGCGTGACCAGGTAATACTTGCCGTCATCGTCATGCCGCAGAACCGAGGCGAACAGCTTCATCAGGGGCTTCCGCCCGATCGGCGAATTCATGTAGTACCATGTGCCGTCGCCGGCGATCCGCATGTCGATGTCGCCGCAGAACGGCGGATTCCACAAATGCACCGGCGGCAGGCCCTTGGCCTGGCTCGAGGCTTCCTTCAGCCCCCGCAACGGATTGCTTGCATCGTTAGGATCCACCGTCATCATGCCATGGTAAACTGCGTCAATTGAGTCGACATCGCACCGCCTCTTTTAGGCCACGCTCATTCACGAGGATGTCATTAACGACATTCCGTAGCCTTGGCCCATCATCTGGGGTAGTGCAACTATAGTGAAAGCCATCTTTAGGGAAAACCATGGCAAGCATCAATGAAGCCGACCGGCAAATCGTCAATGAATTGGAATCGGTCGGTCAGCGCCTCGAATCCGTCAGGGACGCCATCGGCCGGGTAATTTTCGGCCAGTCCGACGTCATCGAGCTGACCCTGAACGCTATACTTTGTGGCGGCCACGCTTTGCTGGTGGGCGCACCCGGCCTCGCCAAGACCAAGCTCGCAATCTCGCTCGGCCGCGTTCTGGGCCTCGCTGAAAAACGCGTGCAATTCACCCCCGACCTGATGCCCGCCGATATCCTGGGCTCCGAGGTGCTTGAGGAAAGCGACCGCGGCCAGCGTCAGTTCCGCTTCGTGCCCGGGCCGGTTTTCTGCCAGGTGATGATGGCCGATGAGATCAACCGCGCCAGCCCACGCACCCAATCCGCCTTGCTCCAGGCCATGCAGGAGCACCACGTGACCGTGGCCGGCGTCCGCCACGACCTGCCGCGCCCCTTTCATGTCCTGGCAACCCAGAACCCGATCGAACAGGAAGGCACCTACCCACTGCCCGAAGCCCAACTCGACCGCTTCCTTTTCGAGATCGATGTGCCCTATCCTTCGCTCGATGCCGAGCGCCGCATGCTCTATGCCACCACCGGCACCGATGAGGCCGCCGCCGATCAGGTCTTCTCCACAACCGAACTGCTCAACGCCCAGCGCCTCACCCGCCTGATCCCGGTGGGAGAGCAAGTGGCCGAGACGATCCTGCGCATCGTCCGCGCCGCGAGGCCCGGCAGCGATGCCGATGATTTCATCAACCGCAGCGTGGCCTGGGGGCCATCGCCGCGCGCCAGCCAGGCCCTGATGCTCGGCGCCCGCGCCCGCGCCCTACTGCAGGGCCGGCTCTCGCCCTCCATCGACGATGTCGCAGCCCTCCTGTCGCCGGTGTTCAAACACCGCATGGCGCTCAATTTCGCCGCCCGCGCCGATGGCCACACGGTCGAAACTGTCATCAACCGGCTGCGCGAGACTCTCGCGTAAGCGGGGAACCGATGACGGCAGTCACCGCATTTTCGCTAAATGACCAGGCCGAGCGGGCATCGCGCGCGCTGCCGCCCCTACTGGTCGAAGCCGAGCGCATTGCCGCAACCGTGATTATGGGCGTCCATGGCCGCAAACGCGCTGGCCCCGGCGAAAGTTTCTGGCAATACCGCCCCTATAGTTTTGGAGATTCGACGGCGCGCGTCGATTGGCACAAATCGGCCCGCTCCGACCGCGTCTTCATTCGCGAGAATGAGTGGGAGGCGGCCAACACCCTGTGGCTGTGGGCATCGCCTTCGCCTTCGATGGCATTCAAGTCGGATCTCGCCAATGTCACCAAGCGCGACCGCGCCGATCTGGTGACGCTCGCCTTGGCGAGCCTGGCCCTGCGCGCCCAGGAGCGCGTCGGGCTCATCGGCTCGCCCGATGTGCCCGGCCATTCACGCGCCATGTTGATGCGCATGGCCGAACGCCTGTTGCGCCACGAGGGTCCGCCGCTTCCCGCCTTTGCCCGAATGCCGCGCTTTGCCAGCGCCGTGCTTGTTGGCGATTTTTTTGAGCCGCCGGAAGCGATTGCCGCGGCACTTTCGCCCATGTCGGAAGCCGGCGTCAAAGGCCACCTCATTCAAGTCACCGATCCCGCCGAGGAAACCTTCCCGTGGTTTGGCCGCGTTGAATTCCGCGAAATGGCGGGCCCGCTGACATTTCTCTCTGGCAAGGCCGAAACCCTGCGTGAAGCCTATGTCGAAAGGCTTCGCCTCCACCGGGAAGCCCTGCGCGCCCTGTGTAACCGCTTGGGCTGGACTTTCGCACTCCACCGCACCGACCGCTCGCCAGCCCAGCTCCTGATGCTGATGCATGGCTTGATCGGCGGCGATCACAGCCGGGCCTTCGCCACGGGAACGACGCCATGAGCGGCATCATTCAATCGCTCGCCTTCGGCACGCCCTTGGCGCTCGGCGCATTGGCTCTCCTTCCTGTCATCTGGTGGTTGCTGCGCTTCACCCCGCCGCGCCCCCAGTCGGTGCGCTTTCCACCGCTTCGCCTGTTGCTGGAACTGATCAACCGCGAGGAACAGCCGGACCGTACCCCCTGGTGGCTAATGCTCTTGCGCCTCGCCATCGCCACCCTGGTCATCCTTGGCGTATCGCAGCCGTTTTGGTCACCGGGCCATGTGGCGATCGCGCGAGGCGAACCGCTGTTGCTCATCGTCGACAACACCTGGGCCGCCGCTTCCGGCTGGGACAAGCGGCAATCCATTATGAAGGAGATACTGGAAGGCGCCCGCAGGACGAACGCAGTGGTGAGTTTTGCAACGTCCGCCCCGGAACTGCGCCCAGCCAGTCTTGAAGCGGTGGACGCTGCCTCGGTCGCAGCCCGCGCCGCAGCTCTGCAACCTGCTGCTCTCGATTCCGCCCGGCCGGAACTCCTTTCCCGGCTCGAAGCCGCGTTCAAGGACGCGAGCGCCTTGCGCGTGGTGTGGATCAGTGACGGTATTGATGATGGCAATGCCGCGAAGTTTGCCGAAGGCCTCACCCGGCTTGCCAAGGGCCGGGCCACGGTTGAGGCCGTTGTGCCGGAGAGCATCGCAACTCCCTCTCGCGTTGACAACACCAGTCATCGAAGGCGGCCGCATCAAGATCACCGCCCTGCGCGCCGCCGAAGCCAGCCCCCTTGCGGCAAAGGCCGTCGCCCGTTCGGCCAATGGCCGCGCCCTTGGCGAGGTCGATCTCAAGTTCGCCGCCACCGCGGCCAAGGCCGATGGCTTGCTCGAACTCCCCATCGAGCTACGCAACGAGGTGCAGCGAATCGACATCGAAAGCCAGCGCAACGCCGCCGCCACATTCCTGATGGATGACCGCTGGCGTCGGAAATCCATTGGCCTCATGTCCGGCCAGTCCCTCGAAGCGGCCCAGCCCTTGCTGTCGCCCCTTTATTACGTCTCCCGTGCACTCGAACCCTATGCCGAGCTGGCGGAGCCAACCGATGCCGCAGGCCTCAAGCAATCCCTCGATGCGGGCCTATCCTTGCTGGTGCTCGCCGATATCGGCGTGTTGCCCGAGGAAACCCAGACCATGGTCCAGGGCTGGGTATCCCGCGGCGGCCTGCTCTTGCGATTTGCCGGCCCCCGCCTCGCCGGCGCGTTAACCGGTGCGGATGACCCACTCATCCCCGTTACTCTCCGCGAAGGCGGACGCTCGCTCGGCAGCGCCCTCAGTTGGGAAACGCCCCAGGCGCTGCAGGAATTTCCGCCGGCCGGTCCCTTCGCAGGCCTTGATCCCGATGCGACGGTCCGTGTCAGCCGCCAGGTCCTGGCCGAGCCCGACGCCGAACTCCCCGGCAAGGTATGGGCCGTGCTCGCCGATGGAACGCCACTGGTCACCGCCCGCCGGGATGGCAAGGGCCTCACCGTGCTCTTTCACATAACCGCCAATGCCGACTGGTCCAACCTGCCGCTGACCGGCCTTTTCGTCGACATGCTGCGCCGGCTCCTCGATTTGGCACCGGCGGCGGGCGCGGGTGCCGCCTCCGCCACGGCCTTTTCGGCAGGCGAAGCAGCGGCCTTTGCCCCCTATCGCGCCCTTGCCGGTAATGGTGATTTGATTGAACCTCTCCCCGAAACCAGACCGATCACCGCCGCGCTGATCGAGAAGTCCAGGGCCTCGCCTGAAACACCCGCCGGCCTCTATCGCCGTGGCGCCCAGGAACGTGCAATCAACATCGCTCGCACCGGCGATTCATTGCTCCCCATTTCCGGCTTGCCATCCGCCATCGTGGTCCGCGGCCTGGCGCCACTCCCCCAGCAGCCTCTTGCACCTCTAGCCTTTGCAGCGGCGTTTTTCCTGCTGCTGGCGGATTGCCTTGCCGCCCTCGTGCTTGGCGGCGGATTGTCCCGGCTTCGCATGGGCAGCGCAACCGCGTCAGTCGTCCTGGCGTTTCTTCTTATGCCTCCCGCGGCCCATGCCGATGCGCTCGAAGATTTTGCCATGAAAAGCGCCTTCGAAACCCACTTGGCCTATGTTCTGAGTGGCGATGCAACCATTGACCAGGTCAGCGAAGAAGGCCTCAAAGGTCTGGGCCTTATTCTTCGCGACCGTACGTCGGTCGAGCCCGGCGATCCCGTTGGCATCAACATTGAGCGCGATGAGCTGGTGTTCTTTCCGCTGCTCTATTGGCCGGTGCGCGGCGAGGCAACCGTGCCGTCCGAAGCCGCCCTTGCCAAGATGGACATCTACATGAAAAACGGCGGCACCATCTTCTTCGATCTGCGCGAAGATGGCGTGAGTAGCGATGCGCTGAGCGGTGCAACCTCTGCGGCTTCCGAAGCCCTCCGCCGCATCCTCGCCAAGCTCGATATCCCGCCCATCGAGCCGGTTCCCCCCGAACACGTGCTGACCAAGTCATTTTACCTTTTGGAGTCGTTTCCCGGCCGCTATGACCAGGGCCCCCTATGGGTTGAGCGCCCCGATGCCGAAGGCTCGGTAACCGGCAATGCCGATGGCGTCAGCGCCATCATTATCGGTTCCAACGACTATGCCGCCGCCTGGGCCCTCGATCAAAACAGTGAGCCGCTCTACGCCGTCATTCCCGGCAATGACCGCCAAAGGGAATTGGCCTTCCGCACCGGCATCAACATCGTGATGTATGCCTTGACTGGAAACTACAAGGCGGACCAGGTGCATATCCCGGCCCTGCTCGAAAGGCTCGGCCAGTAATGGGCTGGCAGATTTCCTTGGCGCCATTCTTCGGTCTGGCCGGTGCTGGCGGTTCTTGCCGCCATCGGCCTGGGCTTCATTTGCCTGGCCGCCTATACCCGCTCGCGCGGCTGGTGGCTGCGCGGTCTGGCGCTTATCCTCTTGTTTGCCGCATTGCTTGATCCTTCTATCCGCAACGAACAGCGCGAATCCCTCACCGACATCGCCGTTGCGGTTATCGACCGCAGTCTGAGCCAGGAATCGGGCGGACGCCTCAAACAGGTGGACGCCGCCGAAACTGCACTGAAAGAACTGGCGGCCGGCCTCGCCAACACCGAACTTCGGGTGGTCGAAGTCCGCTCCGGCATCACCGCCGATGATGATGGCACCCGCGCCTTCGAAGCCCTCAATCGCGCCCTTGCCGAAATACCGCCCGAGCGTTTCGCCGGCGCCGTGATGGTGACCGATGGCCAAATCCACGATGCGCCCGCCAAACCGGCCATCGGCGGTCCCCTCCATGGCCTCATCACCGGTAACAAGAAGGAAAGCGACCGCCGCGTTGTCATCGATCAGGCGCCGCGCTTTGGCATCGTCGGCAAGGACCAGATCGTCCGTTTCCACGTCGAGGACGTGAACGGCGATGGCCAGCCCATCGAAGTCAGCATCCGCCATGGCAAGAATGAGCCGTTGACGATGTCGGTGCAGTCCGGAACTCCCGTGGAAGTGCCGATCAACATCGATCACGGCGGCCAGAACATCGTCGAGATCGCCGCCGGCCCCCTGACCGATGAAATCTCCAGCGCCAACAACCGCGCCGTCGCGGTGATCGAGGGCATCCGTGACCGCTTGCGCGTGCTGCTGATTTCCGGCGAGCCCCATGCCGGCGAACGCACCTGGCGCAATCTTCTCAAGGCCGATGCCTCGGTCGATCTGGTGCATTTCACCATCCTGCGTCCGCCCGAGAAACAGGACGGCACTCCAATCAAGGAGCTCGCCCTCATCGCCTTCCCAACCCGCGAACTGTTCGTCGACAAGCTGAGCGAATTCGACCTGGTGATCTTCGACCGCTACCGCCGCCAGGCCGTGCTGCCGATCAGCTATCTGCACAATGTCGCCCAGTATGTGCAGGAAGGCGGCGCCGTCCTCATCGCCTCCGGTCCCGATTTCACCGGCGAGGACGGCCTCTACAACACGCCCCTCGCCGACGTCATTCCAGCCGAGCCGTCCGGCAACGTGCTCGAAGGCGCCTTTCGCCCCCAGATAACCGAGGACGGCCGCAAGCATCCGGTCACCCGCAACCTTCCCGGTGGCGAAGGCGAGCAGCCAAGCTGGGGCCGCTGGTTCCGCATGGTCGACACCGATCCGGGCCAGGGCACCGTCGTCATGTCGGGCACCGAAAAGCGTCCGCTGCTGGTGCTGGCGCGCGAAGGCAAGGGCCGGATTGCCCAGATGCTGTCCGATCAAGGCTGGTTGTGGGCCCGTGGCTTCGATGGCGGCGGACCGCAAACCGAACTCCTGCGCCGCATGGCCCACTGGCTCATGGCCGAACCGGACCTCGAGGAGGAGGCCCTGAGTGCGGCCCAACAGGGCAATCAGCTGGTGATCGAACGCCAGACCATGGCCGCCAAGGCGGATCCGGTGACCGTCACAATGCCGTCTGGAAAGACCCAGAAGGTAACGCTCTCCCAATCCTCACCGGGCCTCTGGCAGGGCAAGATCGCTGTGACCGAGGCAGGACTGCACCGCCTCGCCGATGGCGCCCTCGAGGCCGTTGCCGCCGCTGGAAGCGCCGATGCGCGCGAGGCCTCCAACCTGATCGCCACCACCTCGATTCTCGAACCCATCGCCAAGGCGACCGGCGGCAGCGTCTCGTGGCTGTCCGATGGCATGCCGCGCCTGGTGAAGGTCACCCCCGGCCGCCAGATGTCGGGCTCGGGCTGGCTCGGCCTCAAGTCCAACGGCGCCTACCGGGTGACCTCGGTCATCGAGCTGCCACTCTTCGCCACGCTGCTAAGCCTCGGCGCACTGCTTCTCGCCGTCTGCGCCATGTGGTACCGCGAAGGGCGTTGAGCCTCCATCAAACCGGTGTGGCGGCAGCACCAGGCCTGAAACTCCGGCAAGCGCCCCCGCGAACCAGTTCAAGATAGAGAAACCGCTCCGGGTTTGCCGGTCCCGGCATGATCAGCAAATCACGCGGCAGCTTTTTGAAATCCGGCCCGGCCGTAATAGGGTTCATCGCCCACCAGCACTGCCAGCCGGTGCCCCATGGCCGCTGCCCGTGCCAGCCCTTCGCGCATCAGGGCAAGGCCGATGCCGAGATTTTGCCGTTCCGGATGCACCGCCAGTGGCCCCAACAGCAGGGCGCGTACACCGCCGGTTCCAATGCGCACCGGCCAGAAACTGATCGACCCCGCGATCCCCACCCCGCCATCGCGGATCACCAGCGAAAGCCCGTGGGTGGCGTGGCTTCCTTCGCGCAGCCGGTAGGACGTTTTGATGCGCCTGTCGATGCCGAAGCTCAGATCGAGCAGATGCTCGATTTGCGCCGCGTCGCTGGCCTGGGTTTCGCTGATGGAAAAAGTTCCGCTCATGGCAATGATCTCTCGAATGATTCCGACGGGTGCCCGGGGCCCGATGCGGCAATCACGAGGAATGGCGGAAATCGGAAACGGCCGGGCGGATTCAGGCGCGCGAGAACCGCGCGAATGTCGCGGGCTCGTCGTCGCGGAATATTGCGGATAGGCCGGTTCATGGCGCGCGCATTACAGCCGCCACCGGTCTGCGTCAAGCGCTGTTGCTACCACGCTCGCGCCACTGGCCCACCCAACATGATCTCGGCAATCCGCCGCCTTGTTCCCCCGCTGGTGTCCCGCGGCAACTCCGTCACCGGGAAAAACCTGAACTCGGCGATTTCCATGGATTTAACCCCGGCCTGCTGGCTGAACCGGCGCAGCACGAAGCACGCCACATGATCGCCGGGGAATTGCCGGTCATTGAGGAAGATGCCATGCAGCACCGGCTCTTCCTCGGCGATGATCCCCGTTTCCTCTCGAACCTCGCGCACCGCCGCGGCAAAAACCGTCTCGCCACGGCTGACGCCGCCTCCTGGCAGCATCCACCCCGGCGCATAGCTGTGCCGCACCAGCAACACTTCGCCCGCGCCATTGAATATCGCCGTGCGCGTGCCCAGCGTCATTCCCTGGATTTGGCGGTAAAGCGGCTGCAACAGCAACTTGGAAACCGCCTTGAAAGCAATGCGCTTGATCATGCCGCGATGTTAGAGTCTTGCGGCGCCGCAGCCAAGCTTGTTAAGTCCTGCCGATGGCAAACTCAGTAACGATCAGACCCGTTGTCACCCACAAGGACAAGCGGGCCTTCCTCGATGTCCCCTTTCCGATCTATCGTGGCGATCCCAACTGGGTTCCCCCGCTCTACGTTGAGCGCTTCGAGCATCTCGACCCAAGAAAAAATCCATACTTCCTGCATGCCGATGTGCAGCTCTTCCTGGCTGAAAGCCAGGGCCGCCCCGTGGGCCGGATTTCTGCCCAGATCGACCGGCTTCGCAGCGATCGCTACCACGACGGCGTAGGCCAATTCGGTTTTCTTGAGGCCCAGGACGACCCCGAGATATTTGCCGCCCTCTTCGAAACGGCGGGGGCCTGGCTGAAGCAACGCGGCATGTCACGTATCCAGGGCCCTTTCAGTTTTTCCATCAACGACGAAACCGGCCTCCTCGTCGATGGCTTCGATACGCCCCCCAACATGATGATGGGCCACGGCGCCCGCTTCTATCCCGCCCGCGTCGAAGAGCAGGGCTTCGTCAAGGTGAAGGACGTCATCGCCTATGACTATGATGCCACCGTCGAGCTTCCCCGCGCCATGCGCGCCACTTATGAGAAAGCCCTGGCATCGTCCGATCTCGTCATCCGCGCCTTCGACAAGAAGCACCTGGCCCGCGACCTCGACATCGTCATCTCGATCTTCAATGACGCCTGGTCGGACAACTGGGGCTTCGTGCCGTTCACCCGCGAGGAGATCACCGCCCTTGGCAACAATCTCAAAATGCTGGTGGCCAACCAGTATATCGCCATCGCCGAGTATCGCGGCGAACCTGCTGCCATGGCGGTGACGCTACCCAACATCAACGACTGGTTCGCCGGGCTCAATGGCAGACTGTTGCCGTTCGGCTGGGTTAAAATCGCCTGGAATCTCTTCGCCAAATCACCCAAATCGGTGCGCATGCCACTGATGGGCGTGCGGCGGCAATATCATGGCACATTGGTGGGCTCGGCCCTCGCCCTCGGTGTGATCGACACCGTCCGCCGCTATCACCTCCAGCGCGGCACCAATCGCGCGGCGAACTCGGCTGGATTCTCGAAGACAACAAGCCGATGCGCCGCATCATCGAGGCAATCGGCGGCAAGCCTTACAAAACCTACCGGATCTACGAAAAAGCCATCCCGTGAACGAACCGCGCTGGAACGCCATCATCCTCGCCGCCGGCCGCGGCCCCGACGATCCCATGGCCAAGGCCTATGGCGTCGCCAACAAATGCGCAATTCCGGTAGGCGGAATGCCGATGCTGGCCCGCGTCGCCGGGGCGCTCGAAAATTCCGGAATTGTCGCCTCCATTTTGATTTCCATTGAAAGCCGCGCGCTTGCCACGTCCATTCTGGGCGATGCCGCCCGAACCATAACGCCCGCTGGCAGCGCCCCCGCATCGGTCATCGCGGCAATCGAACAGGGCGCCATCGCCTATCCAATCCTCATCACCACCGGGGACCATGCCTTGCTGACGCCGGACATGGTGAGGCATTTCTGTCAGTCCACCGAGAAACTCGCCGCCGACGTCACCGTGGGACTTGCCACTTCCGAGGTGATCCTCGCCGCCTATCCGCAATCCATCCGCACCTTTTTCCGGCTCGGACCCGATAGCGTCTCGGGTTGCAACCTCTTTGCCATCCTCAATGCCAAAGGGCTCAGACTTGCTCGAGCGCTGGCAATACCTTGAACAGGTGCGCAAGAAGCCTTGGCGGCTTATCGCCGCCTTCGGCGTCATGCCGCTGTTGCACTATCTAACTGGAACGCTGACGCTGCAGTCGGCATTCCAAATCGTGTCGCGTAAACTCGGCCTCGAAGTCCGCCCCGTCGTGATGCCCTTCGCCGAAGCCGCCATCGATGTCGACAAGCCCGCCGACAAAGACCTAGCCGAGGAAATTCTCGTGAAACGGGGCTGATCAGTCCCAGCTCGCCGCAAGTTGCCGCGCCTGCTGCAGGTCGACCGGAAAGTCGACCTCGCACCAGCGGATCCCATTGATGGCGATGGTGGTGATGTCGAGCGTCTTCGCCAGCGTCCCCACCGCCGATGGAAACCACTGCTTGAGACCAGATGGCTCACGCATGGCGTTCTCCAACGTCTTTACGTAGGCAGGCCCGCCCTCGCCGCGAAAAATGTAAAATCCGATCGCTTCCGCATCCACCGTATCGACCGGCAATGTCTTGCCGATCTCGGTTAGGCGGCCCGAGTCGAGCATCACCTTCATGTCGTCGGTATCGTAGCTGTCCTTGTGATTGACCGCCACCGTCACCGGCGCCGCCGGTGCCGCAAGCAGCCTTTCGACCAGATCGGCGCGGAACACATTGTCGCCGTTCACCTGGATGAAATCGCCGGTCATTTCATGTCGGGCCATCCAGCAGCTCGCCAGATTGTCGGCAACCGCGTAGAATGGGTTGAACACCGTTCTGATCGAAAGCCCGCGAGCTGCTGCCGTGGCGGCGAGCACCTCTTCTATGCGCTTCGATGCAAAACCCGTCACCACCACGAAATCCTTCAGGCCACAGGCGGCAAAAGCCTCGATCTGCCGCCCGATCAGCGTACGCCCGTGGATATCGAGCAGCGCCTTAGGCACATCGGTGGTGAGCGGCAATAGCCGTTTGCCTTGACCTGCGGCAAGTATGATGACGCGCACGATGCTTGAACCCGAGTGTTGCGAAAGGTTATGAACGGCGTCTCCATCGCACCCAATTCTGCCGAAGTCAACGGAAGCCCCAAGTCTTGTTCTCACTCGCCCACTTGTCCGACATTCACCTCGGCCCCCTGCCCGAGGCTGCGGCTTGGCGCAATTTCAAACTGAAGCGCATCATAGGCTCCCTGTCGTGGTGGTTCATTCGCCGCAAATTGCACGATCCATCCGTGGCGGCCCTTATTGCCGCCGACATCCGGCTGGCCGCACCTAATCACATTGCGCTGACCGGCGACATGGTGAACCTCTCGGCCTATGCCGAATTTCCCCGCGCCGCCCAATGGGTCCGCGCCCTCGCCGGGCCAAGCCAGTTGACCTTCGTGCCCGGCAACCACGATTGCTACGTCGAATGCCCGTGGCCGGATGGCCTCGGCCATTTGGCGCCGTGGATGACCGGCGACATGCGGATCGGCGACACCCAATCGAACTCCGCGATTGCGACGCCCTTCCCATTTGTCCGTCTACGGAAGAATATCGCCCTGATCGCCTTGAGTTCCGCCCGGCCGCAAGCCTTGCACCGGGCGGCTGGCAGGCTGGGGCCGCAACAGCTGCAGTCCCTGCCGCCGCTGCTGCGCGACTTGCGCGAGCGAGGCTACGCCCGCATCGTCCTCATTCACCACCCGCCATTGCCCGGCCTCGCCGTTCCCCGCAAGGCGCTCGACGACGCCACCCAGTTGCGGGCAATCCTTGAGCAGGAAGGCGCCGAACTGGTGCTTCACGGCCACAATCACCGCACCATGCTGCATTCCCTTAAAACCAAATTTGGCGCTTGCAACGTGCTCGGCGTACCGTCGGCTTCGTTGGGCTCGGCGGAGGGACACACCCCTGCGGCGTGGAATCTTTACCGAATTGTGCGCCAGGATGGCCGCTGGCTGATAGACGTAACCATCCGCGGTTACGATCCAACAAGCCGGACGATAAAAACGGCTTCGGAATTCTCGCTTTCTTCCTGAGCGCCGCCTGCGATAAGATGAAGCCATGAATGCCACGCTTGAGAAATTCGGCTATCCCGCCACATTGATTCATGAGTACCGCAATTGGTGTGTCCTGCTTCGCCCGGCCCAGGTAACGCTCGGCTAGCCTGGTGCTGGCGGCCAAGGGTGAGGAGCGTGCTTTTTCCGCCTTGCCGCCGGAGGCCTTCACCGGATTGAACATCGTCATCCGCGATATCGAGCGCGCCTTAAGCGCGTTCCAGCCCTATGACCGCATCAATTACCTTATGCTGATGATGGTCGATCCCCATGTGCACTTTCATGTGCTGCCCCGCTATGCGCAAACACGGGTTTTCGATGGCGTGCAATTTCCCGATACTGGCTGGCCTGGCCCACCCGATCTCAAATCAGCCACCGATCTTGGCCAGCAGTCCCAAGTCCTCCTGATGCAAACCCTGAAACAGCTGTGGCCCGGGAACTGAGAAATCGTGCTCAACATCGTCGATCGCCACGTCCTCAAACAGATCGCAGCGCCTCTGGCTGCCGCAATGAGTATCGGTCTCTTGATGCTGCTCGCCGAGCGCATGGTGCGGCTGCTTGATAACACCCTTGGCAAGAAGAATTCATTCGGCGTGGTATTCGAGCTCCTCGCCTATCTTGTTCCCCACTACTTGGGAACTGCCATTCCCGCCGCATTGTTTCTCGGCCTGCTATTCGGCTTCAGCAAGATGTCGGCCAATTCCGAGACCGACGCCTTCATGGCGGCTGGCATCGGCCTCGACCGGCTGGTCCGTCCGGTTGTCGTGCTGGCATTTCTGCTTTGCCTTCTGTCACTGTTTATTTTTGGCTGGGCCCAGCCCTACACCCGCTACGCCTACCGGTCGGTCGTATTCGACGTGCAGAATGTCGAATTCTTCTATCTCGCGGAAGAGGGCGTATTCATGCAGTCGGACGGAAGGACCTTTGTCCTCGACCGGCTCGATCGCGGCAAGAACGCCTTCGAACATGCATTCATCTATGATGATCAGGGCCAGCAGGGCTCCAAGACGGTTACCGCATCGCGCGGCGCCCTGATTGAAGTGCCGGGCGAACCGCGCCCCGTGCTCCATCTCGAACAGGGCCATCGCCTTGAGTTCAAATCGCCCCCGGTGCTGGCGGCCGAAGTGATTGTTCGTCCGGAAGTTGCCGAATTTGCCCTGGCCGATACGCCCCTCGGCAAGATATCGAAGGATATATTCCGCCCGCGTGGCGAGGACGAACGTGAACTGACCCTGCCCGAACTCCTGGCCCAGGTGGATACACCGCCAAAGGGAACGACAACGGCCGCCATGCGGACCGAATTCCACAAGCGGCTTGTCAATATCGCCAGCCCCCTTGTGCTGCCGTTTCTCGCCCTGCCATTCACCCTGGGCGGCCGCCGCAGCAAGCGCGCCTACCGCTTTGGCGTGGCACTGGCTTTGATAGTAGCCTTCCATGAGGTCGTCGAACAGGGCAGCGTTGCCGCCCATGAGGGCAGGATTTCGCCCTGGCTTGCCATGTGGTTGCCATTCGCATTGCTGTCCGTCTTTGCAGCCTGGCGTTACTATGCCGCCTGCTTCACCGTCAATCGCGATTGGCTCGATACTGCGATCGATCATGCCGGCGACGCCGTTTCGGCATTCAAATCCAGGCTGCTGCGCCGCTTTGGCCTGGAGGTGGCGCCATGAAAATCCTGACTTGGATGCTCATGCGCATGGTGGCCGTGCGTTTCTTCGCCATATTGCTTGGCATCTCGATCTTTGTGCTCTCTTTGGAGGTCGTCACCTACACCCCAGAGATTCTCGCCCTGCGTCCGGGAAACGCGGCGATCGTTCCCGAATATATGCTGATGCGGTCGCCGGGCGTACTCGCCACCTTCCTGCCCATCAGCATGCTGCTCGCCATGCTGCTGGTATTGACCGAACTGAGCTACCGCAACGAAGTTTCGGCGCTCTGGTCGGCCGGACTGTCTCCCGCTCGCATTGTGTTGCTGCTGCTGCCGCTCGCCATTGTGGCGGGCGGCATGCATTTTCTTCTGACCGACACGGCAATTCCCGCTGCAACGCCCATTTTGCGCGATTGGGGAGTGGGCGATTATGGCAGGGAGAAACTCAAGATCGGCGAGAAAGACCCGATCTGGATGCGGGCCGGCAGCGACATTCTTCGCGCCGGCAGCGCCAATGCCAATTCAACCGAGCTCAATGACGTCATCATTTTCCGCCGCGATGCCGAAGGCCTCCTGCGCGAGCAGGTCTATGCCAGGACTGCCGCCTTGTCCTCCGGGCGGTGGACGCTGGCAAACGTCATCGTCTATTACCGCGGCAACGAGCCGCCAAGCCGGTTGGATACCCTGATCTATTCGGGCTCGATGAAACCCGCATCCGCCGGCGCGCGCTCCGGCGATCCGGAAGAAATGTCGCTGACCGACCTCGGCTATTTCATCGAGAACGCTGGCTTCGGCATCAGACCCGTCTGGGTCTATCAAACTTGGTGGCACAAGCGCCTCTCGTTTTTTCTCTCGGCCCTCTTGATGATTTCCCTGTGCATTCCGCTGGTGACCAGATTCCGCCGCGGTGGCGGCCTCGGCATTCTATTCATGGTGGGCGTCGGCCTGGGCTTTGTCTATTTTGTCGTTGACGGCATTGCCGCCACCATGGGCGAACTGGGCTTCGTTACGCCATGGATCGCCGCCTGGCTGCCGGTTGCAAGTTTCGGCGCGGTGGCCGCTGCCATGACGCTGCGGGCCGAAACCGTATAGCCGCAAACGTTTGACAATTTGTCATGTTTCTGCAAAATTGTTGATGTATCAATCGTGACTTCGCTCGATGCTTGCTCGATTGAAATATGTTGTGCGCCGGGTCCGGCGTTCAAATGAAGATAGCGGGCCCCGGAACGATGATGCGATGCCGCCGTTTAACAATCCATTCCAACTAACATTGCGGGAGGTTTTTGTGCATAAGATGATTTTCACTGTCGTACTCACGGCAAGCACGCTGGCGGTCGCGGGGCTGGCCAATGCCTCGACGGTTTCCGAGCGCGAGTACAAGCGTGGCTACAATGATTGCCTGCGCGGAGATTATGACCAGAACCAGCATGGTGCATCCTATAAGCGTGGGTGCCGGGCCGCCGAGGACTCCGGCAAAGGGACAGGTCATGAAGTCAAGGCGAAGGCCGACGCGAATAAAATGCGTGAAATTTGCGATGGTGCGGTCACCGGCAAGTTCAATCCACATGCACGTAGCATTCGCATTTCGAATGTGGAGCATCAGAACTTTGGCTGGGGTGTTTATGGTTCTGTCGTGTTGGATGATGGCGCCACATCCGATTTCGTTTGTATGTTCAGTTCTGCCGGGCAGTTCAAGCGGGTAAACGCAAGCGATCCAGTGGGAGCCAGCATTCACATGGACCACGAGGACCATTGCCCGCCCGACGTCTCGGAAGCCGATCGCTACAAGTATCCCGGCTGCAATTGAGTAACAGCCGACCCGGGCATGGGCCGCTAAAAGGTATGCAGGTGAGTCCATTGGCGTGAGTGCGCGGAAGGTTTGGCGCTAGGGCAGCCGAGCAATTCAGATCTGCTGCCGAGCCGCGGGTGGCTGCACAGCCGCGGCCAATCGTCGGATATCTGCCTAGAAGGTAACGTCACTCCCGGTGTTTGGAAGTAACAAGATTGCAGAAGGAATAAGGATCCCAACGTCCTCCGTGGCCTGCAGTACTTCGAGGCCGTGGCCCGGCACCGGTCGTTGAAGGCTGGCGGCCAGGGACCTCGGCGTGACTGAGAGCGCGGTCAGCCATCAGATGCGGAGGTTTTCCGATGCGATTGGGCAGCAGCTGCTGATCAAATCGGGCCGGGGCATCAGCCTTACGGCAGCGGGTGAGGAACTGGCGGCCAAGCTCGTTCTCCGCGTTTGCTGGGTTGGAGAGCCTGGTCAAGGAGCTGGTCGGCGACGGCCAGAAATGCTCCAACTTGCCGTCTGCAGTAGCTTTGGCCCCGGCTGGCTGATCCCGCGCCTCGATGAATTATATGAGACGCACCCGGACATCGACCTGCAACTCCGTCTCTATGCCCAGGACCCGGCACTGACCAGCGAGGTCGCGGATGCATTTGTGACCGCCTATCCGGTCAAGACGGGTTACGCCGCGATCCGCCTCGTCGACGAGATGCTGGTCGCTGTGCAGGCCCCGGTGGAACAAGGCGCAGCGATGTGGGGTCCGAGGCAGCGGCTGATCACGACGGAGTTGCAGTCGGGCCGCATCGGCCAGGATTGGGTCGACTTCTGCAAGAAGGCGGGGATCAAGTTAGCCGACCTTCAAGAGGGGGCATGGCGGCAGTGCACACATTACCTTCTGGCGCTTGAGATGGCCAGGAGCGGCCAGGGCGTTGCGCTGGTGCCGGACTTTCTGGCCGCAAAGGACATCAGGTCCGGGGCGCTCGTTCCCTTCGGTGAAACCCTGTTGCCGTCGAAGCGGGTCTATCAGCTCTGTTTCAAGAAGACCCGGAGCCATGAGCCAAGGCTTGCCGTACTTGCAAAGTGGTTCGAGGCACAAGCCGAGGGCCGTGCCACCACGCGAAGCCCAAAGTTAGCCCGGCGCGGCGCGGCCCGAGCCAAAGCCAATTCGAAGAAAAATTGAGTGAGAAGATCATGAAGCGTCGCGACTTTCACCGGCTTGCCAGCGGATCGCTTGCCACACTGGGACTGAGCTTCGACCCCGCCTTGGCAGCACTGGTCGACAAACATGCCGAAGACCTCGCGAACGGCGAGTTCAACTGGCACCCGGAACGATCCAGGGCGGGCCCGATGCTGATCATCGTCTCGATCCCCGACCAAAAGGTGCATGTCTACCGGAACGGTGTTCGCGTTGCCGCATCGACGTGCTCAACTGGCAAGCCTGGCCACTCGACGCCGACCGGCGTGTTCAAGATCCTGGAGAAGGACAAGCACCACCACTCTTCAACCTACAACAATGCGGCGATGCCGAACATGAACCGCTTGACCTGGTCGGGCATCGCTTTGCACGCCGGGCAATTGCCCGGTTATCCGGCCTCGCATGGTTGCGTGCGCCTGCCGCTGGAGTTCTCCGACCTGCTCTTCGGCATTACCCAGAAGGGCATGACCGTGGTGATCGCCGACAGCAATTCCTTTCCGTCTTCTGTCGTTCATCCGGGGATGGTCCTTGGCGAGAATGTGAAGCAGGAATTTGCCGCCGTCGATATGGCGATCAAGAAGGTCCAGTATAGTGAAGGCCAAATTGCCAAGCCGAAATCCACCAGTGTGGTGGTGAGCGGTAAGGATAAGAGCATCTCGGTCTTCGAAGATGACAGGATCGTCGCCACCGGCAAGGTGGAAGTCAAGGACGAGCAGACACCGCTATCCGAGCGCGCATATACGCTCGCTGGCACTGACAGCAGCAGCCAGGACCTGCGTTGGTCGTCCGTGAGTTACAGCAAGACGGACCGCGAGAACATGGCGGCGGAACTTCACCGCATCAAGGCCGAGCCGCGGGTGCGCGAGGAGGTTCGCAAACGCATGCACCATGGCATGACGGTGGTGACGACCAACCAATCATCCACCGCTGCCCACCGCACCTCAAGCGATTTTGTGATTATTGACGGGCTCTACTGATGTTGTGGGATTTCAGGCGATTGATCGTGGGAATTGCATTTGCCGTACTCTGCATCGCAAGCCTCACATATGCCACTCCGGTTACCGCGGCGGAGGATGCTGTGCGAACCGAGCAAGTCCGCTTTCCGTCCGGTTCAACGGGCACCACGATCCGCGACCGGATCATCGGCCGCGCATCGGTGTCCTACAAACTCGCCGCCGAGGCCGGTCAGATAATGACAGTGACACTTGCGCCATCCAACTTGGCGACTTACTTCAACGTCTATGAGCCGGGCCGGGGACCGGGCGATCAGGCCTTGGCGGTCAGCGAAATCACTGGCTCCATGGTGCCTGAAATCAATCGATTTCGGGCATCCCTGCCCACGTACGGGTGTCTACACTATCTCCGTCTACTTGGTCCGGGCCGCGGCCCGGCGCAAGGAGCGCTCTGACTACACACTCGACATTTCTGTTTCGCCTCAAGGCACTGCTGCACAGCTTCCCGGCGTCGAAGGAGACTTCGCGGACGGTCTTATGGGTGGACCCGACTATTGGGAAGTAACAGGGGTAGGCGCCGGTGACGCTCTCAACATGCGGCGCGGCCCCTCTACCAAAGAGGCCATTATCATAAGCTTCGCCAACGGCTCGATCCTGCGTAACAAGGGTTGCCGGATGGTCGATGGCGGGCGCTGGTGCAAGGTCGAGAGACCCGATAATCAAGCAGTCCAAGGCTGGGTGGCCGGGCGCTATCTCCGCGAAAGTAGCTACAGCGGCGCCCCGGTCAATTCCTCGACGCCGGATGCGCTCGTTCCGGGCACTGGTTTCAATGCCACTGGAAGCATTCCCTGCGCTCGTTATGCGGACCAGCCGATGACCAATTGCCAATTCGGCGTCATCCGGAACGGCATTGGCAAGAGTTCGCTGACGGTGTTCTGGCTCGATGGCGGCAGCCGCGTGATACTCTTTGAAGGCGGTAAACCAACAAGCTACGATGAGTCGGAAGCCGATGCCGGGGCGAAGATGACCGTGGTCCGAAACGCGGATCTGTTCATGGTGAAGATCGGCGGCCAGCGCTTCGAGATACCTGAAGCCGTGATCTCGGGAGGCTGAAAAAAACGGCCAATCCGCCCGAGGCAGTCGCGGCGGAGGGAAGTGCCTCCCCAAGGTTGACGCGGCAAGCCCGCGCCTGCATAGACGGCCATGATCTCCGTTACACCGGCACTTTGCATCGTTGGCGCCAACGGCCCATCGCTCTATGGACTGACTCCGCCTGAGCGGCTGCGGCGCCAATTCGAAAGAGCCGGTGTCAGCGCCGTGCTCTCCCCCGAAGCGGCTGCCCACCATGGCGGCCCGGTCATTGTCGTGCGAGCCGCCGCTGTCATTGATCAGCCGCTCATCGCCGCGCTGATTGCCACGCCGCAACTGCTGCTCATGGGCAACGGCTCCAAGGGGGAAATGCCCCTCGCAGCCCATGTCGAGCCGCGAGATGTGTCCGCCGCCTGCCAGGCTCTCGCCAATGGCGCAATCGATGTTGCGGGGCTCAGGCTGAATGCCCGGAGCCCGTCCGAACTCGATGTCAAATTCTGGAAGGCGCTCCGCAAGCGTGAAACGCCCTATGCCTTCTTGGTGGACGCGAGCAATGTGTCGGCTGTGGAATGGCGCATGTTCATGGGCACCTACAAAGGTGCGACCGATCTCGTGACCAAACACCTCTGGCCGGTTCCCGCCTATCATGCCACCCGCCTCCTGGCACCGCTGGGCATCACCCCGAATATGGTGACAACTGTTGGAGCGGTTCTCATGGTCTTGGCCTTCTGGCTGTTCCTGCGCGGCGATTTCGAATTGGGGCTGATCTCGGCCTGGGCCATGACCTTCCTCGACACCGTCGACGGAAAGCTCGCCCGCACCACCCTCACCTCAAGCAAATGGGGCGATGTTTTCGATCACGGCATCGATCTGGTCCATCCGCCCTTCTGGTATGCCGCCTGGGGCCTCGGCCTCTCGCAAGTGGGACTAGGCTGGCCCCCGGTAACCTTCTGGTGGGTGATTGCCGCTATTCTCGGCGGCTACATCGTTCAACGCATCATGGAAGGCATCGCCATCAAATGGCTCGGATTGGAAATTCATATCTGGCGCCCCATCGACACCTTGTTTCGCCAAATCACCGCAAGGCGCAATCCCAATCTCATTCTGATGACCGTGGGAGTTCTCGTGGGCAGGCCTGATTGGGGTCTCATGGCGGTCGCCATCTGGACCCTCGCATGCCTCGTTCTGCATGGCTTCCAACTCATGCAGGCGCTCGCCGCCCGGCGCAGCGGTCCCCTCGCATCGTGGATGACCGGGAAATGACCCGCGCCGGCCTCATCGTCAATCCGCGCTCCGGCAAGTCGTCCGGCAAGGGCCTCGCCCTGGCCGAGAAGCTCCGCCACAACGTCGATGTTACAGTGAAAGTCCTCGAGCGCTTTGAACTGCTGACCGATTTCATTAACGAAATGGCGGGCGACAGCGTCACCGATCTTTTCATAAGTTCCGGCGACGGCACCATTCAGGCAATCCAGACCGACCTTGCCGAGCGCCAGCCTTTCGCCGCTCTCCCGCGCCTTGCTCTGCTGCCCCACGGCACCACCAACATGACGGCCGCCGATCTGGGCTTCCGCCACCGCTCGATCGACGCCCAGGCAGATTTCATTCTGTCCATGCGGCCCGCCGACCTCCGCCAACGCCCGACGCTGCGCGCCGTCAACCCTAGGGATGGCAGGCCCCGCCATGGCATGTTCCTCGGCACCGGAGCGGTGTCCGAGGCAACGCTTTATTGCCAGCAGGCCTTCAATGCCAAGGGCGTCAAAGGCAATTGGGCTACCTTCGCAACTCTTGCTTCGGCAGTTGGCCGCTCGCTGTTCACTAAGGCCGATCCTTCCGACAAGACCCGCTTCGACCGGCCCTTTCCGATCGCGGTCGAAGCCGCCGGAAAAGTGCTCGCCTCCGGCGACCAGCTCCTGATGCTGTCCACCACCCTGGAAAAACTCATCCTTGGCGCCAAGCCATTTTGGGGTGGCAAGCAGGGCGCCATCCGCTCGACCATCATGCCCTATCCGGTGCCATCGATCCCGCGCTGGCTGATCCCCATGATGTATGGCAGCGAGACACGCCGGAGCCCGCCCGGCGCCCTGAGCTTCGCTTCCGCCGAACTCGCGATCAAGTCGCCGGTGAGCTTCGTCATCGATGGTGAATTCTTCGAGCCCCCGGAAGAGGGCGCGCTACGAGTCGAAACCGGTCCCATCTTCACCTATGTTTGCGGGTGAATGAAAACGCTCGAAAATCTGATCGCCGAAACCCTGGCCCGCCCGGTTCCGCCCGAAATCGCAGCCATGGCGGAACATGTGCGGCAGCTCCACTCAGGCGTCGAAGCGGTCATCGCCTATGGCTCCTGCCTGCGCGGCGTGGCAACCACCGAGTCACTGATCGACCTCTACGTGCTCACCGCCGGTCTTGCTGGCGTCAGCGGCAACCCACTGAGCCGCATCGCCTGCGCAATTGTGCCGCCCAATGTCTATTACACCGAGCTGGAATTCGAAGGCCAGCGCTACCGCGCCAAATATGCCGTGCTCCCCCAGCACGCTCTTCGCCAAATGGATGACCGCCAACAATCCCTATTTCTGGGCCCGGTTTTCACAGCCCTCGGCGCTGATCTACGCCACCAATCGACAAGCCATGAGTGCCGCAATCGCCACCGCCACGCGCACCATGTATGCCAATGCGCTGGGTCTGATGAAGAATGACGATGTGCTTTCCATCTGGACAAGCCGGTTTCACCGCCACCTATGCCACCGAACTCCGCGCCGAAGGGCCGTCCCGCGCCGCCTCAATCGTCGCCGCCAACTCCGAACTATTACCTAGAGGCCGCCGCGCTGATGGCCAACGTGACACCAATCAAGGCCAACTGGCCCTACCGCCGCTTCACCGGCAAGCTCTGGTCCGTAGCCCGCCTGCTCAAGGCCGCCTTCACTTTCACCGGCGGCGCCGATTACATCGCCTGGAAAATCGAACGCCACTCCGGCCAGAAAGATCGAGCTGACAGACTGGCAGCGCCGCCATCCGATCCTCGCGGGTCTGAAGCTACTGCCAATGCTCTTGAAACGCGGCGCTGTGCGGTAACCTACCCGCTCGCCGCCTTCTTCCCGTGCCCCGCCGCAACCACTTCGCCGAACAGTCCGATTATCCGGTCGATTTCCGCATCGCTATGCGCCGCCGATACCGAGCAGCGCAGCAGGCACAGCTTGTTGGGCGTGCCCGGCGGCAGTGCGATGTTGACATAGACGCCGGCCTTCAGCAGCGCGTTCCACATGCCGATGGTGGTCGGCTCGTCGGCGCATTTGACCGCAATGACCGGGCTCACCACATCGCAGCCCATGTCCAGCCCGAGCGACTTGAAGCCATGGAACAGCCGCGCCGAATTTTCCCGCAGCCGCTCGCGCCGCCATGGTTCGGCGGCAAGCTTCCGCACCGCCGCCAGCGAGGTGGCGATCGAAGCGGGCGAGGACGACGCCGTGAACATGTAGGGCCGCATGGCATAGCGCAGCACCTCGAACATCGGATGATTGCCGGCGCCAAATCCGCCGATGGCGCCAACACTCTTGGAAAAAGTGCCGACGACGAAATCCACCTCGTCTTCAAGCCCCGCCTCATCCGCAAGCCCGCGCCCGTGGGGGCCAAGCACACCAAAGGAATGCGCCTCGTCGGCCAGCAGCTGGAAGCCACGCTTCTTCTTCACTTCGACAAAGTCGGCAAGCGGCGCCCGGTCGCCCAGCATCGAATAGATGCCTTCCAGCACCACCAGCCGGCCGCCTTCTTCGCCCTCGCGAGCGGGCCAGGCGCTTGTCGAGATCGCTCGCATCATTGTGGCGGAAGCGCACCAGCTTGGCGCCCGACAGCGTGCAGCCGTCATAGATCGAGGAATGCGAGTCGGCATCGAGGAAGATCGTATCCCTGGGCCCCGCCAGACCCGCCATCATCCCGAGATTGGCCTGGTAGCCGGTGGTGAACACGATGCAGTGCCGGCGGTTGAGGAACTTCGCCAGTTCTTCTTCCAGCGCCTTGTGCATGGCATAGGTGCCGTTGGCCACCCGCGAGCCGGTGGTGCCGGTGCCACATTTCGCCATCGCCTCCTGCCCCGCCGCGATGCAATCGGCGTCGAAAGTGATGCCCATGTAATTATTGGTGCCCGCGAGGATCGTCTCGCGCCCGTTGATGATCGCGCGGGTGGGCGAAATCATCTCCTCGTTGGTCACCCCCAGCACATTAACGCCCATCGCCATCATGCGTTCGAAGCGCTCGGCGATATGCTGGTGCTTGTCGAACAGGTCGGTCATGACTCACGCCTTCTTGGTTCGCGCCTCGACCACCTTGGCAAGATCGGCGATCGTGCGGGTTTCCGACAGCACGTTGAGCGGCACTTCGATATCGAAATGATCTTCGACCTCCATGACAAAATCCATCACCGTAACCGAATCGATGTTGAGATCGGTGGAAATGTCGGTCTCCGGCGCAAGCCTTATGCCGTTGCTGTTGAAGGGTTCCAGCAGCTTGCAGATTTGGGCGATGGTTTCGGTCATGGTCCAGCCTTGTTTCACTTGTTGCCGGTGCTTCTATCGGCCTGGCGCGCGGGGGGCAACCACCCTGCCTTCCGGTACCATTGCAGCGTTTCGGCAAATCCCCGTTCAAAGCCGATAGGATCCGCGAGCATCAGCCCCTCCCCGCGCGCCACCCAGTCATGATGGTAAAGCTCCGCCACCTTGCCGCGGCTCACCATGCCGGGCTTGCCGGTCAGCTTTGCCAATACTTCAAGAAATGGCGCCAGAGCGCCTGGAACCGCTCGGGGAACATACACAACACGCACCGGATGGCTCTGGGAGCGGCTGGCAATATCGGCGAGATCGCCCCAGCTATAGCCGCCCGCTTTGCCGTCGCTCACCTCAACCGTTCCGCTTGCGCCGCCTTCCGCGGCATCGGCAATGAGCCGCGCCAGATCCTCGACATGGATAAGCGAAAATCGCGAGGCCCGGTGCCCGGGGATGATTGCGGTGCTGCCGGTCAGGGTCTTGAGCAGCGGCAGCGTCGCCCTGTCACCTGGCCCATAGACGGCGGGCGGCCGGATGATGAGCAGCTTCCCGGCAGCCAGATGCCTTTGGACGCTATCCTCGCCAGCCCGCTTACTGGCGCCGTAGTGCGAAAGCTGCGGCTCGCGCGCCGCCAGCGATGAGATGTGAATGAAGCGCCGGATATTGCTGGCAGAAGCTGCTTTCGCGGCGGCCTCTGCGCCCACCGCATTCACCCGGAAGAAATCGCCGCGCCCGAGGCCGGAAATTGCCCCTGCCAGATGCACCACACAGTCGGCGCCATCCACCAATTCTTCCAGGACGGCAGCCGCTGAAAGATCGCCTTCGATGATTTTGACATCCGCCGGCAGCTTCGCCCGTGCCGGATCGCGCGCCAGCGCCACCACCCGGTGGCCACGCCTCAGCAATTCAGTGACGGTGTGGCGCCCGGCAAAGCCGGTAGCCCCCGTCATGGCAATGATTTTGCCCATGCCTACTTTCGAGTAAGAATTGGCCGCGAATCCTACTGCGCCGCCTCGAGGAATGCGCCGCGAGCGACCTCGGCAATCTCGCCGGAGATGTATTTCTGCTTGGCGCCGGCGCGCGACAGCTTGCCCGATGATGTGTAGGGCAAACTCTTTGGCGGCACCATGACAACCTTGCACTCAACGCCGGCGCTGTGATGAACGATGGCCGAGACTTCACGCCGCAAGTGTTCGACCGCGGTTGCCTCCGTCATCCGGCATTGCACCAGCACGACGACATCGTCTTCACCATCCTCGCTCTCAACCGCGAAGGCCGCCACATCGCCGTCGCGCAATGGCTCTACCTGTTCTGCCGCCCACTCGATATCCTGCGGCCAGATATTGCGGCCATTGTGGAGAATGAGGTCCTTGGCGCGTCCAGTAATGACGATTTCGCCATCGAGCCAATAGGCCATGTCGCCGGTATCGAGATAGCCGTCTGCGCCAATCACCGCATCCGTTGCCACGGCATCGTGATAGTAGCCTGCCATCAGGCTTGGCGTCTTGACGAAGATGCGTCCAACCTCGCGGCTGCCCAGAATGCCGCCCTGCTCGCTGCGGATGGCGACATCACATCCGGGAACCGGCTTGCCGCACACCACAAAACTGCGCGCCCTTGCCGAAGCCGAGGCTGGAACCGCCCTCCCCTCGGTCTTCAACGCCTGCCGGTCGATGGTATCGATCCGGATGGGCTGGTCGACATCGACTAGTGAAATCGCCAATGTCGTCTCCGCCATGCCATAGCTCGGCACGAAAGCGTGCGGGCGGAATCCCGCTACCGCCAGTGTCTCGGAAAATTGATGCAGAACGTCGGCGCGCACCATGTCGCCGCCAATCCCCGCCGCGCGCCACTTGCTGAGATCGAGACTGACCGCTTCGCCATTGATGCGCCGGGCGGCGAGATCATAGCCGAAACTCGGCGAATAGCAGATCGTCGACTTGTTGTCCGACATCAGTTTGAGCCATAGCGCCGGACGGCGGGCAAATGCCGTTGTCGCCAGATAATCGACCGTCACCTGCCCCATCATCGGCGACAGGCAAAAGCCCACCAGCCCCATGTCATGATAAAGTGGTAGCCACGAGAAAGCCCGGTCATCGGGCGAAATGCGCAAGCCCCCGAGCATTGCCCGAGCATTGGCAACGATCGCCTTTTGCGTGATCAGCACGCCCTTGGGCTCGGAAGTAGAACCGGAAGAAAACTGGATATAGGCTTCTTCATCGGGCCCGAATGGCTGCGGTCTGCAGGCGGACTCCGGCTGCGCTTGCAGTTGGGCATGGCTCAGCACCTTGCCGATGCCCGCGCGTCTAGCGCCTTCGCCAATCGAAACAATCAGATCTTCGGACGTGATGACCACGCAGGCTTTGGCCGCCTGCAGCATTCCCGCCACTCGCTCCACATAGGCGTCCTTGCCGCCGATATGCATCGAGTATGGCATTGGACAAGCGATCAGCCCGGCATACTGGCAGGCGAAGAACACCGCCATGAAATCGGGACCCGTCTCCGCCACAACCGCGACCCGGTCGCCACGCTTGATGCCGAGCGACAACAGCTTGCGCGCCGTTGCATAGGCCGTCTTGCTCAACTCGGAATACGGCAACACATGCTGAAGCGCCCCGCGTGGCGAATAGAAATTGTACCCTGTTATGCCTTGCGCCGCGTAATCGAGTCCCTCGGCCAACGTATCGAATGTCGCAAGCCGCTGGGCAAGATTGCGGTTTGCCCGCGGCGTGCGCATCACGTCGCGCACAATCGCCGGATCAACTCTCAACGCACTACTAGTCATTCGCCGTATTTCCCATCCAAACCGCAAGTGGGGCACCTGAAGGTGGCTCTCCACTCATCCCATCACGGGTCTGCCTATCAGGCCTCTGGGACAAACTTAAATCAAATGCTGTTTCAGTTTGTAACACTCGAAAGAAGCATCAAAGCCCGTGTATTTTCAGATAGATAGCGGAGAGCATCAGGAATATGGCGCCGGCTGCGAAGCCGGTCAAACCGGCCAGCAAAAGTGCGGCCGGCGAGTATTTGCCAGCGCCGCCCTGCACGCCCCCTGCAAGCGCCCTGCGCCGCTCCCGCGCAATGATCTGGTGAGCCATCAACAACTTAACCTGCTCGATGACCTCTGCCCGGTCGGCGCTCTCCAGCAACACAATCCGTCCCGCCTGTGTATCTTCGATCAAGCGATAGGTCCTGGGATCGGGCTCCATGACCACTGACGTGATAAGGTCGATCCACAGATGCGGCGGCTCTCCCGGCGAAATTGCCAAGTCGAAGCTCTCTTTGGCTGCCGGAGAAGCTGCAACGATCGCCGAAAGCTCGTCCTTCAAGACTTGCAAGCGCAGCAACTTGGCATCGTTCATCGCTGAAACGGCGTCGAAATGTGCGGCTTCGCGGATTCTTGCCGTTCGCAATGCGTCAGCCAGGGCTCCCGCTTTTTCGCCGATTGTTCCAGCACTTGCCAATCTCTGTTTCCCTTGCGGTTCCAGCTGTCCCAGAATAAGTCAGCTGCCGTCACAACAACGGCCTGTGGTCCATACTGCATGAGCGATGCCAACCCGAAACTCCGCCCCGGGGCCATTGAAAGAGTTAAGCAGACCCTGCAGAACCTGGGGCTCGAAGCACCAATCATCGAAATGCCATCCAGCACCCGCACCGCCGAGGAGGCCGCGGCAGCCTGTGGCTGTTCCGTGGGCCAGATCGTCAAATCGCTGATATTTCGCGGAAAACAGTCAGGCCGTCCGATCCTCTTGTTGGTCTCGGGCAGCAACCGGGTGGACCTCGCCAAAGCCGCGGCGGCAATCGGCGAGGAAATCACCAGACCCGACGCCGCCTATGTACGCGATGTCACCGGCTTCGCCATCGGCGGCATACCGCCCTTTGGACATGACACCCCAATGTTCACCGGTTTCGACGCTAGCCTATTGAACTACAAGGTGGTTTGGGCTGCGGCTGGAACCCCCAACGCGGTCATGGCGCTGTATCCACAAATGTTGGCCGATGCAACAAAATCAACAATATTAACGTTTACGTAAAGATCAATTTATACAGATTGCGGGAAGCTGCCCCCTGCCAAACCACAATTCGAAACTATTGGGCCGGTTGCGCTCTGCCGCTCCGGCACTGCCCGAAAGATCGGTCAGAGAAACCCCAAGTCCGACATTGCGGAAAACCCGCACCAGTTCCTCCCCGCGAGCCATGTCGCTCGCATGGAACATCCGCAGCTCGTGTGTCTCGCCGCTCCATGTCGCTCGCGCAAAGCCGGGAATGGTGATGTTGGATCTGTCGGCGTCTCCCACCTTCGCCATCAGGCCCCGGATGCAATTGCGCTGTGTGTCGTTCATCGCATGGATGAAAATACGGCTCGGCATCCGCTCCAGGGCTAGCCGGAAGGTCTCCGCCACCTTGGGATTTTCAGCCGAGGCCTTGAGCAGGGCCTGCTCCATCAGCGGCAACAGCTCCTTGTCCGCCGATGAGTTGGCATAGTTGAGCTGGGCCGCCACGAACTCCACCGGCACCTTGTCGTTCTTCAGAAGATACTCGAACATGGCAACGCCATACTTGCGCTTCTCCGGCGACTGGTCGCTCACCATGTCGATCATCGTCTTAAGGTCGTTCAAGTTCTGCTGCCAGCGGGTGTAGTAGAGGCCGGTGCCCGCCACCGTCACCGGAATCATTACCGTGGCAAGAAGCTGAATGATGATTTCGCGCAAAGGGCGCATGCCGTCGGCCATAAGAAACTCCGAAAATTTCATCGGCCTTCCACCATCACTTTCAGGCGGAAGCGGGGCAGTCTCAATCCGAGCGCAACGGCCGGGTAACGAGACCGGTCAACGCTTCATCGCGTCTGTTCTCGACTCCGATAGTCATGTCGGGCGATCGCACTGTCCTGCTGCGGCTGGCAAACAGCCGGTCCCACACCGACAGCAACGCCGAATAATTCGAATCCGTATCGGCCCGGATCGCATGGTGGTGCACCCAGTGAATGGAAGGTGTCACGATCAGCAGTGACAGCATCCGCTCAAGCTTGGAAGGCAAGCGCAAATTGGAGTGATGAAATATTGTAACGAGTGCCAGCAGCGTTTCGAAAACCACGACGCTGGCCAGGGGGACACCCGCAAGCCAGATCACCCCGGCGCGCACCAGCGATGACAGCAGCACCTCGCCGAAATGAAAGCGCAAGGCCGAGCTGGCATCAAGGAACTCATCGAGGTGATGAACCTGATGAAACCGCCACAGTACCGGCGCCACATGATTGAGGCGGTGCCACCAGTAGATCCAAAAATCGAGCACGATCAAATCGAGGCCAAGACCTGTCCAGCCACCCCACCAAAGCGGCCGCCATTCCAGCGCCCAGCCTGCGGCGGCTGCAGAGAGCGGCACGACCACCGCCCATGAGAGGATGGCATTGATCCCCGCAAGCGATAGATTTCGTCCAATGCGCCGAAACCCGCCAATGGCCTTCGCCATTGGAAACAGGCGCTCCAGCACAAGCGTCACCAGCAACGCGGCAACCACAACGCCGCCTTTCGACTGCAGAATCAGCTGAAGTTTTTCCATCAATCGTCCGCCCTACGGGCCCGAACCGCCGCCACGCCCATGCGCCGCAGCACCAGCGACGTGACCCATGGCATGCTCAGCGCCATGCCTACATAACGCACGATCTGATGGGCGCCAACATAGGCGGGATCGAGATTGAGCGAAAAGGCCATGATCGTCATTGCGTCAAGCCCGCCGGGTGAGAACGCCAAAAGTGTGAGAGCCAGCGGCAGGCCTGCCACGGCGCTGGCGATCATTGCTCCCATCGCCGCAACTGTCAGGGCAATGACAAATCCCGCAAAGCCTTCGCCCAGCGCCTGGCGGAATTCCGCGAAACTGAAATCCTTGAATCGTGCCGCAATCGTGACACCGAGGATGATATTGGCGGGGATCAGTAGGCCGATCGGCGCCGAACCCTCGATCGTTCCCGATAGTTCGAGCCCGGCGCTGACCAGTGTTGGTCCAAGTATCAGGCCAGCCGGCACCCGCAAACGCTCAAGAAGCAGTCCCGCCGCGCTCGCCAGCACCACAACCAGGCCGATGTCTGCAAGCCCTCCGGCCTCCGACGTAACAGGGTGAATCTCCTGCGGCGACAGCCAGCTGATCAGCGCCGGAAGGGCGGCGATCAGAAAAAACAACCGGATGCATTGGGCGATGCTCACCCGCCGCATGTCGGCCCCCGTTTCACTGGCAAGCAAAATGACCAGCGAGAGTGCCCCCGGCAGGCTGGCAAACAACGCCGTCGCACTGTCCCACTTGCGCAGCTTCACATAGAATGCCGTGCAGCACCATGTAACGGCCACCACCGTGACACCCAGAAATGCGATGCTCAACGGCCACTGCGCCGCCCGGTCAACTGTGTCCCAGGTCACCGTCATGCCGGTCTGGATGCCCAGGAAGATGAAGGCCACGGCCCGCAACCAGTCCGGCATGCCGATCTTGATCCCGCTGAAAATTCCAGCGATTGCCGCAACCATGCTGCCCGCCAGCCATGGCGCCGGAATGCCGATCAGCCAGCACAGCGTTCCGCCCACGCCCCCCAGCAGCAATCCCCTCACAATGGCCGTCATATCCCGCCGCGCGCCTGAAGCACGGCGTGCGCAAACTCCGCGAATCCATAACCGCCTTCGGCCACTGTCACATAACGCGGCAAGTCCTTCATCATTGTGATGAACGGCCGGATATTGGCCACGCCAATCCCATTCGGGAAATATCCGAACATCGGCGCATCGTTCGGCGAATCGCCACAGTAAGCGATTTTCCCGATGGCAATTTCCGAATCGATTTCAAAGACTTCTCTCAATATCCTGCGGCTCATTGTGAGCTTGTCATACGCCCCGAACCAGGCATTGACGTGGATCGAGCTGACCTTGGCGATAGCCCCTTCCGCAGCGAACGCATCGGCGATTTTCTGTGCCACAGCCCGCGGCAACGGCGCCACGTCCTCGCAAAAATCTATCGCCACATCGGCTTCGCGGTAACTCTGATCCGATGCAATGGCACTGCCTGGAAATTCCCTCAGTACACGGAGTGTAATGTCTTTCAGCTTCGCCGCATTGTCGGCGCGCTCGCCGGCCGCCTGGGAATAAACTCGCAGCATCTTTTTCGTCGCATCCTCGTAGCGGAAATAGAACGCGCCATTCTCGCCCACGACGCCGTCCACTGGCCACTGCCGTGCAATGTGGTCGCACCAGCCCGCGGGCCTACCCGTCACCAGAACGATCTTCAAACCGGCGCCGCGCAATTTTTCCAGCGCCGCAAATGCCACCGCCGGCAATCGGCCGTGCAGCGTCAGTGTGTCGTCGATGTCGGAAAGGATGACGGTCAATCCCGCCAGCATCTCGATTGGAGCCTTGTTCAGCGGCAGCAGACTCATCTCAGTTCCGGCCGCTCCAGATGATAGGGCGCAAGCAGCGGATCACGCTGACCCTCAATGATTTCCTTCGCTGCAAAACAGCCGATGATCGGCGCCAGCGTGATTCCCGAATGAGTGACCGCGGCGTAGAGCCCGTCCCGCATCCGCGGCCGGCCGATCGCCGGAAATCCGTCGGCCGGCGTCGGCCGGTAGCCCACCGTGTGGAAATCAAGTTCCAATTGTTCGGCCCCTTTTACCAGTGCCTGCACCTTGCGGTGCAACTCACCCGCCAATTCGTTAGGGCGCCCCATCGGGTCGGCGCCTGCGAAATCGGTCCCCGCCACCAATCGTCCCTCCGCCGTCTGCCTGACATGCAGGCCAGGGGTCATCACCAGCCCCCGCAGCAGCTCGGCCGCGGGTTTCGAGTGAGACAGCAAACCCGGTGGTGCTTTGAGCTTGAGCGTAACCCCTACTGACTCGAGCAATTGCGCCGTGCCGCCGCCAGCAGCGACTACCGTCTCATCGGCGTGAATTGCGCCCTTCCTCCGTCATCACGCCGGTAATCTTGCCGCCATCCTCGATCAGCCATTTGACATGGGTATGCGCAAGCACCTCCACGCCATTGGCTGCGGCCCCGGCCAGCATCGCCTGGGTGCAGGCAGCCGGCTCGGCCATGGCTTCCTCGCCAACGTGATAGCCATGGTCAGGAACCTCCCGCAGGTTGGGTTCAATGCGCAGAATTTCCTCGCGCGCAACGCGCCGGATTCCGTAGCCCCAGCTTGCCTGCTGCTGGGCAAAGGCATCAAGCTCAGCGGCCTCCAAATCCCAGATCAGCCCGCCGCACCAATTGACCGCAAGCCCGGGCACCTCCCTGTCGATCTTGCGCCACTCCTGCATGGAGCGCTGGCGCAGCCGGAAATAGGGCTCCGGATTGCCCCAGCTCGCATTGATCCACGCCCATGAATTCCGTGTTGCAAGTCCACCGGTTTCGCCGCCATCGAGAACCGTAACCTGGGCACCGGCCTTGGCCAGGTACCAGGCGACGGAAGCCCCGATGATGCCGGCGCCAACGACAATGACCCGCTTCCCCACCGGCTACCCTTCCCTGGCCGGCACTTCCGCTGCCACCTGCCTTATTACCGCGGCCTGGCGCACCAGCTCGCTATCCGGCATCGATTCATAACATGGCACCACGATGAGGTCGCGCATCACCCCTGCCGCGGTTACCGGCTCAAGCGAAGGCCGGTCCGCCGGCGCCGCAATGTGTTGCGAGCGCGGCAGATCGGCGGCATCGAATCCTTCCTGGCGCAACGCATCGATGAAACGCCGCGGTTGGCTCACCAGCAGCGGGAATACCCAGTAGTCGTGATGGAGATTGCCCTGCCCCGGCAGGACCACCGTATCGCCGATCAACTCCCGCAGCCGCTCGCCCTTGGCCGTGCGCAGCCTCACCTGCTCCATGTCGAACTGCCGGAGCCGCCGGTTCAATAGATGCAGCATGGTGGCCGACGGCTGGAACCGCATGTTTTTCGCCGTCTTAAGCGGCGCCACATCGCGCACCCTATCCGCCAGCCGGTCCTCATAGTCTTCGCCGCGCGCCCGGTAGAAGCGGTAGATGGCGCCCAGAACGGGCCGTGCGGTGATCGCCTTGAGCCCGATGAATTGCGCGATGCGCTTGCGCTGTTTGCCGTCCGGCTGAACCGCGTACCGGCTTTGAATGTCCCGCATCCGCTCGCGCAGCTCGGTCTGCCTTACGCGGATGAGTGCGCCGCCAAGCGCCGTCGCCGTCTTGATCGGCCCGAAGGAAAACATGTTGACGTCGGCCACGGCCGATCCCGGATAGTCGCGCCCGTTGAACGCCTGGGCGCAATCCTCGACCGCAATCAGGCCCTTGGCCTTCGCCACCTTGAACAGCGGGTCGAGATCGACGCGGCTTCCGAACAGATGGGCCGCGACGAACACCCGCGAACGTGGTGTGATGACAGCCTTCAGCTTCTCGACGCTCGGACCCATATGAGCGAGATCGAGATCGACGGGCACCGGAACGAGACCCATCTCCTTGACGATCCTCACCATGCCGCGCACATTGAGCGCCGAGAAGATGACTTCATCGCCGGGCTTGAGATCGAGAGCCTGCAGCAGCAGATCGAACCCCGACCGCACCGAATAGGCGGCAATCGTGTCCGCTCCATCGCCGAAATAGCTTTCCGCCTGCCGCAGTTCTTGCTCGCGGTCCAGATGCGAATAGCTCGCCGCAAGCCCCGCCATCAGGTCGGCCCAGCCGATTTTCAGTTGCGTACGAACCCACATCCGGGAAATCCTTGTTTTCCACTGAGTTAGTCCTAAACCATCGGCTTGACCAGTGACTGCGGCAACGCTTCCTCCTGTCACAGTTGTGATCGCCCGCCCCTTGGAGTAAGCCCCCTGCATGGCTGACACGACAAATAGCTTGAATGAAAACTGGCTCCAGCGTTTCAAGCGCGCCCGCCGCAAGCGCATCAAGACCTTCGGCAAGAAACTGATCCGCGGACTTGCCGATTTCCTCGGAAGCCAGTCCACCGTTGGCGATGCGCCGGTGCTCGATTCAAAACACTTCCCCTTCCTCGCGAGCTTCACCGGTAACTGGCAGGCCATTCATGCCGAGATCGTGCAAATTCTCAAGCACCGCGAGGCGATCCCGGTGTTTCAGGATGTCTCGCCCGACCAGATGCGCATTTCCAAGGGCACCAACTGGCGCACCTTCATCCTCTTTGGCTTTGGCGAGAAGTTGAAGAAGAACTGCCAACAGGCGCCCGTCACCACCCGCCTGCTCGAAGCCGTGCCCGAACTCCAGACCGCCTGGTTTTCAATTCTCGGCCCCGGCTATCACATCCCCGCCCATCGCGGCGTCACCAAGGGCATTCTCCGCGCCCATCTCGGCCTGATCATTCCAAGGGATGCCGAAAAATGCCGCATGCGCGTGGGCGAAACGATTAATGTCTGGCGCCCCGGCGAAATCTTCGTCTTCGACGACACCTACGAGCACGAAGTGTGGAACGACACCGCGGATGAGCGCGTCATTCTGTTGTTCGACTTCAACCGCCCCATGCGCTTCTGGGGCCGGCTGATCAACGCCACCTTCGTGCGCCTCTTGAAGCTCACGGCCTATTACCAGGAGCCCCGCAAGAACATGCAAACCTTCGAAGACCGCTTCGAAGCCGCCACCCGCCGCGCCAACGAAAATATCGAAAAGCTCTCCGGCGCCGATTAGCGCCTTTCTCAGACAATTCCCCTCTCATCGTGCCCGGACACGGTCCGGGCATCCTCTTGGCTGCACGGCCATGACGGGAAATGCGGCGGCGGCACCGGTGAAATCGCCAAACCGAACCAAACGTGGCACACCAAGTATATTTTTGAATATGGTTAATTTCCGCCGTTTCGCCGTTAATCAAATTGAATAAATCTTTAACTGACGTATCATGAAGTTTCGGGACGGGCTGAAATAGCTGGCCAGATTTTTGGCCACAAGATCTTCTTGTAAAAACCTCGCCAGACTATGGCAGGCCGTGTGCGGCACGCAGTTCTCGACCGACGGGGAACTCACCAGTTTTGGGAGGGCGTCATGAGATCTCTGCGTTCGGGACTCTATCTTTCTGTTGCGACATTCGCTGTCACCGCTGTTCTAACGGCAACACCCGCAAACGCGGCGATCACCGTTACATCGGCCACCATGAATTCCGGCAAGCTGATCGTCAGCGGCACCGCCAGCGTGGGATCGCAGATCACCCTCGATTCAAAATACACGCGGACGATATCATCCGACAAGAAATTCTCCTTTTCCATCGAAGACTACCACCCCGACGACTGCGTCATCAGGCTTAAAACCAATTTCTCCCACGATCCGGTCGTAACCGCCGTCATCGCCATGTGCGGCGAGCGCGGCCTCAATCCGCGCGGCGTCTACGCCGCGGCCAACAGCTATAAAGAGGACGATCTGGTAACCCACCAGGGCTCCAGCTGGATCGCCAAGAAATCCGTCTCTGGCAGCACGCCAGGCTCGGCGCCGGGTAGAGACGGCCAGTCCTATTGGCTGAAATACGTCTCCAAAGGCGATAAGGGCGACGATGGGCACGACGGCGATGATGGCGATGACGGCGACGATGGCCATGACGGTGACGATGGCGCGATCGGGCCAACGGGACCGGCTGGGCCAGCGGGGCCAGACAGGTCCGCAGGACCGGTGGCCGACGGGTGCCACTGGCGCAACCGGTGCAATGACGGACGCCGACTGGTGCCACAGGGCCCAAGCGACGGCGCCGACTGGCGCGAACGGTCAGCTGACCGGTGCCACCGGGCGCGCCGGGTGTCGATGACCGGCGACGAACGGCGCCAATGGCACACACGGTCCTGACGGCGCACCGGGTGCACCCGGCGCGCCGGGTGCTGATGGCACCGGAGCTACGGGCACGAACCGGCGACCAATGGCGCAAACGGAGCGACTGGTGACGGCGCACCGGGTGCCACCGGCGCGACCGGGTGCTGATGGCACCGATGGCACCGGAGCCACTGGCGCAACCGGCACGAACGGACCTGAAGGCGCACCGGGTGCCACGGGCGCTCCGGCGCACGGATTGAAGGCACCGACTGGTGCACGACACGGCAGCCAACGGCGCGCAACGGTCTAATGACGGCGCTACAGGGTGCCACCTGGCGCTACCGGGTGCTGATGGCGCAGACCGGCGACGAACGGCAGCCGAATGGCGCAAACGGTCTCGACAGGCGCACAAGGGATACCGGGTGAAACCGGCCCTCAGGGCACTCCGGGTGCCGACGGGCCCCAGCCGAGACGGCAGGAAGGTTCAGTAGCTACAGTTCCTGAGCTCAAGGAGACGGTCCAGCAATTCGGTGACTGCATAGCCAATATGGGCATTACCACAGTTCAGGCCGGACGGTGACGTGTCCTGGCGGCTGCTGGTAGGCAGATCCACACTGTACGACAGAAGTCCAACTCCTGCTTGGGCCGCTTCCCGCCGCTGGAGGCGTCGGTGTCGCAACTTGGTGAGCGGTGACCGACGTGGCGATCATACAGGCGATAATTCGCGTGACTATCGAGGTCCGTCAACAACTCGTTGGCGCCGACAGGAGTTGTTGGAGATCCCTTGTGAACGTCCTGCACGAACGTCGTTCTCCCAGAACACGTCTACCAGCACAGATCCCGCGTCGACGTGCCTGAGGGCTCCTACTTCCAGGTGAGGGTCGATCTACAGCGTGAATTCAGCCTGCAAGCAGGCGTTACCGCGTGACTTTCCGCTACTAAGCGGCACGCTCTAACGGCAAAGTGAGAAAGCCCCGCAAGGGGCTTTCTTTTTGACAATAACGACGGCCGTATGAAATGACTCGCGGACCTCTACATCCCCGTCATTCCGGCGAAAGAGTTTATGAAGAAATTGGAGTCGTTGGCGATTTGGTCAAAGAGAAGCGGGATGCCAGCTTTCGCTGGCAGGACGGATTGAGGTGATACTATTGATTGACCTATCTTCTTCCGTCATCCCAGCGAAAGCTGGGAACCCGCTTTTTCCTGCCAGCTCGTAGTTGCCGGTCGCCGGTCGATTTCTTCACAGCCTCGAAAGCCGGAACCCATCGTTCAGCTGCTGAAAGTACTGGCATTTTTTCGCTGCCCCGCCATGGGTTCCGGCTTTCGCCGGAATGACGAGTTGGGGGTAAGGATGGGTCATGTCGTTGGGCCGCTGGCATTACTCACGGTCAGACAACCCTTGCCCGCGAAATCGACAAACTTCGCAAGCCCGGTCAAAAACTCCGTGAACGGACGATCCCGCCCGCCCCTTACGCCGCCTTGGTCTGCGCCTCCGCCTCCGGCGCCTTCACGCCGCGCGACTGGGCTTCCTTGATGATCCGCTCCGCCTGCGCTCTGGCCTGCGCCAGGATTTCCCTGGCATCTTCCTGCGCCTTGAGGAGTGTAGCGCCGTAGTCCCAGTCCGCGCCGCCGCACCCGTGGCGAGGCATTGCGTAAACTTGCCCGCCGCCTCGGCGTAGTCGTCCATCAGACTCCGCGCAAAATCTTCCTGCGCGTCGGCCACATCGTCGGCCGACCGGCACATCATCAGCTGCATCGGAAATGCACAATATTCCTGCATCCGCCTGCCATAGAGCGCTGCCATTTCGGTGTTCCAGCGCACCAGCATGGCCGGCCAGGAATCGGACTGATCGCTCTCGCGGGCGCGCGGTGCGTCCGCCGGGTTATTTGACTTTTTTGATGACACTGCACTCATCAAGGCCTCCTCCATTGGGTTGAGTGATAAACCACAACACAAGATCGCGACACACATGTGACGAACCGGACATGGCCGCCCGCCGATTCTCAGCACCCCCTGCCCACTCGCAGATTAGACCGGCGGCGGCGAAATGGCAAACGATCTCCACCTCGCAAACACAACCAGGCCAAGACTTCCGGTTGCATCCCCTTGGAGCAAATCCCGCAAAAGTGCACCGCACTTTTGCGATAAGGATTTGCTCAAGCCACTGATCTGGAGCGTATCCTTATCGGCGAAGTGATTCCACTTCGCCGGGATACGCTCTAGAATTTTACATTGGCGCCGCCCTTGGTCGCCAGCATCTCGCGCGCCTCGTCCGCCGATGCGACATCGATGGAAAGCTCCTCGAGGATATGCCGCATCTTGGCCACCAGCGCCGCGTTCGAGGGCGCCAGCTTGCCCTTGCCGAGATAGAGATTGTCTTCCAGCCCCACCCGCACATTGGCGCCCATCGTGGCGGCCATCGTGCAGAACGGAATCTGGAACCGCCCCGCCGCCAGCACCGACCAGTGATATTGCTCGCCGAACAGCCGCTCCGCCGTCTCGCGCATCGTCAGCACATTCTGCGGATCGGGTCCGATGCCGCCCAGGATGCCGAAAATGGTCTGCACGAACAACGGCGGCCTCACCAGCTTGCGGTCGAGGAAATGCGCCAGCGTATAGAGATGTCCCACATCGTAGCATTCGAATTCGAAGCGCACCCCGTGGCCTTCGCCCAATCTTTTCAGGATTTTCTCGATATCGCCAAAAGTATTGCGGAAAATGAAGTCCTTCGATCCTTCCAGGTGAGCCCGCTCCCACTCGTGCTTGAATTCGCTGTAGCGGTTCAGCATGGGAAACAGCCCGAAATTCATCGATCCCATGTTGAGCGATGTCATTTCTGGCGAGAACGCTTCCGCCGCCATGATGCGCTCGTCGATCGACATCCCCTGCCCGCCCCCCGTGGTGATGTTCACGATCGCGTCGCACCCCTGCTTGATGCGCGGCAGAAACCGCTTGTAGGTGTCGACCGCGCCCGAGGGCTTGCCGGTCATGGGATCGCGCGCATGAAGATGCAGGATCGCCGCCCCGGCCGCCGCCGCGTCCACCGCCTGGGTCGCGATTTCGTCCGGGGTCACCGGCAGGTGTGGCGACATCGAAGGCGTGTGGATCGACCCGGTAATCGCACAGGTGATGATGGCTTTCGATTTCTTTCGCATATGGCTGTCCTCCGCTCACAGACGCTAGCGCATATCCCGCCAAAGTGTCATGCACTTTGGCGGCGAGGATATGCGCAAGGGTCTCTGCCAACGCCAGCCTGCCGCAAGCCCCGGCGGCCACTCTCCGCCGGAATCAACAGAGCAGTCCCTGATGAGTCTTACACTTCGATTGACCGCCGCGGCCTTTGCGACATTCACCGGCATAGCCACCATCCTGCTGATCCTCTGGCCCGGCTGGATTTCGGCATTTCGCCGTGGCGATGCAATTTGGCCATGGCAGTCCGGGCCCTGGTCGCTGATCCTCATCGATCCCGCCGGCCGTGCCATCAATGCCAGCCAGCAGCCCTACATGCTGTGGGCGGTGACATCGCTGCTGGTCATAACCCTTCTCGCCATCGCCTTCGGTATCGCGCCGCCTGAGCCTCATAACGCGCTGCCCGCCGGCGTCCCGCCGCGTCCCGTTGCCGCCAATGCCAACGCCCCCGCCCGCAGCCAGGCAGCCGAGCTCGAGTTCACCGGCGAGATGGTGACCGTCATGAGCCTCCTGCGCGCCCACCTTGAAGCCAACGGCCTCTATGAAAAGGCGCTTGCCAAGGCCAGTGACCAGCTCCCCACATTGGTCAATCCCGAACAGATCCGCATGGTCGTCTCCTATCTCATGGTGGAGAACGACAACATGCGCGCCCGCTCGCGCGAGCTGCAGGGCAATCTCGAACAATCCCGCCGCCAGATCGAAAGCCTCAAGACAAACCTTGCCACCGCCCAGGCCGAAGGCATGAGCGACAGTCTCACTACTCTCAAAAACCGCCGCGGTTTCGACCTGACGCTTGCCAGCGAAATTGCCGAAGCCCGCGTCGCCGGAAAGCCGCTCAGCCTGATTATGGCCGACATCGACCGTTTCAAGGCAGTGAACGACAGTCTCGGCCATCCAGCCGGCGACGACGTTTTGAAGTGGTTTGCCAAGCTGCTCTCATCCAACATGAAGGGCCGCGATACTGTCACCCGCTATGGCGGCGAGGAATTCGCCATCATCCTGCCGCGCACCGGGATCGACCATGCCGCAAGCCTCGCGGGCCAGTTGCGGTCGCAAATCGAATCGACCATGTGGCGCATGTCGGGCTCGCCCCAGACCACCCTCAAGCTCACCGCCTCCTTCGGCGTGGCCGAGTTCAATCAAGGTGAAAGTTCCGCGGGCTTCGTCAAACGCGCCGACGCCAAGCTCTACGAAGCCAAATCCTTGGGCCGCAACCGCGTCGCCAGTTAGGACTTGGTAGCGGGAGAGGGACTCGAACCCCCGACCCCAGGATTATGATTCCCGTGCTCTAACCAACTGAGCTACCCCGCCTGATGCCGCTTCCAGCCGTGCCTGAGACGGAGCTGGAAATCGTGCGTCGGCTTATAGGGAAGGCCTCCTCCTAAAGTCAAGCTGGCGGGGCCAGCTCTTCCTCAACATCGGACTTCTTCAGGAATGTCCGCCACAGCGAGATGGTGGCGAAGTACAGCGATGCCGCGATCCAGGCCAGGAGCTCGATCCATTCGATCCGCCCCCAGGCGCTGTGATCCTTGGCGCTGAGGATGAGGGCGAGCGACATCGCCGCCCACAGCACGGTGATCGGAATGGTGATCTCCCGCCAGTCGGTCACCCGCAATGGATGAACGAATTTGATCGGGATGAAGGTCAGCACCGATAGCGCGGCGATCGTCGCAAGATTGACCAACCACGGCGTGCCCAGAATGTAGAAGTACAACACCACGATGTTCCACAGCGCCGGAAAACCCACAAAGTAATAGTCGTCCGACTTCATGCCGACATTGGCGAATGTGTAGCACGACACCGCCATGATGGTGGCCGCCGCCGCGATGTTGAGGCCCCAGTATTCCGGCACCATCGGAAACCAGTAGACCATCAGCGCCGGCACCGCCACATAGGTGAAGAAGTCGATGACATTGTCGAGCGTGCGGCCATCGACATTGGGCGTGTATTCCAACACCCGCGCCCGGCGCGCCAGCGAGCCGTCGATGCCGTCGACGAAAAGCGCCAGACCCAGCCACATGAAGGCCGCAACCGGATCGTTCTTGAGAACCGCCACCAGCGCCAGAAATCCCAGCACGATGCCGCACGTGGTGAAGGCATGCACCGCCCACGCCACACCCTTCTTCAAGTCGCGGTCTATATTCGGATGAAGGTGGAACTTTGGCACGTTTTGAACGACCTCACTTGTCTTTCACGACTATAGGAAAGCGCGGGCCCCGTTGCAAACGCCTCAATTCCGCCGCTCAAATTCGAGAAACGTGAAAAACTCCAGCGGCTTGATCGGCATCTTGGCCACCAGCTGCAAGCGTTCGCTGACCATCAGGGTGGCGACGTGGAAATTCCGAACGAAATCCCAAGACATCGGCGAAGTTGCCCAGCCTCTTTTCAACTGCTCCGCGCACCCCGCCCTCGACGCTAAAGTGATTGCAGATGAGAACCCGCCCGCCAGGCCGGGTCACCCGCGCCAGCTCATGCATCGCCTTCACCGGGTCCGGCACCACGGTCATGACATAGAGCGCCACGACGATATCGAAACTCTCATCGGCAAACGTCAGCCGTGTCGCATCCATCTCGAGGAGCGCATCGGATGTTTGTTAGTCCCAGCTTGGCGGCGCGCTCGTGTGCCCGCCGCAACATATCCGGTGAAAGATCGATGCCGGTAACATCAAGCTCTTGCTTGTAGCGCGGAAGGGCAAGCCCCGTGCCAACTCCCACTTCCAGCAACCGTCCATGCAATTCGTTGGCGCGGCTCGTAGTAACCCGCAAGGCTGTTTCGGCAATCTTGCCGAACGTCTTGTCATAAAACGGCGCCAGTCTGCGGTAGACCCTGGTGACTGCGGGGTTGTCGAGATTGGCAAGCTGTGGTTGTGGTTGGTTCATGGCAGTTCCCACACATGTTCCATGGAGGTGGCCGCCTTCCCAACGCCTCCCTGCCCCGGTCCAGTCGAAACTATAGCAGAAGACCTCGCCCGGTGCAATGAAGCCGCCGCCGAGCATGCGCGCGCCCGCCCCCGGCCCCTCGTAGAGGACGCAAGCCTGCCCCGGAGAAATTCCATATTCGCCCGATGCGATTTTGACACTCACCCGGCCGCCGGTCCGCCGGAGTTCGCCAGGCACCGCTTCGCGCGTCGACCGGATTTTTGCGTAGACCGGCGTTGGATCATCGGAAATACGCTCGGCGCCCAGCCAGTTAAGCGATGAAATCTCGATTTCGTGCTGCAGCAAGGCTTCACGCGAACCGACAATCACCCGGCGGTTGCCGGCCTCGACCTTCACCACATAGAGCGGCTCGCCCCCGGCAATGCCCAGGCCGCGCCGTTGTCCGATGGTGAAATGGATGATGCCCTCGTGGCGGCCGAGAACCCGGCCGTCGAGATGCACGATCTCACCCGGCTCCGCCGCATCGGGCCTGAGCTTGAGGATAACATCCGCATAACGCCCCTCCGGCACGAAGCAGATGTCCTGGCTGTCCGGCTTCTCCGCAACCGAAAGTCCAAGGCTGGCGGCGATCGCCCGCGTTTCGGCCTTGCTCAGGCTGCCCAGCGGAAACCGCAGGAAGTCAATTTGCGCCTGCGTCGTGGCAAACAGAAAATAGCTCTGGTCGCGCGCCATGTCGGCGGGCGTAAAGAGGTCGCGGCGGCCGGAGCCCTGCCCACGCATCCGGCTTTCGATATAGTGGCCGGTAGCAAGGGCCGCCGCATCGAGGTCCCGCGCCCGTGTCAGCAGATCGGCAAACTTCACCGTCCGGTTGCAGGTGACACAGGGAATCGGCGTCTCGCCGGCCAGGTAGCCATTAACGAATTCATCGATCACCGCTTCCTTGAAGCGCTGCTCGAAATCGAGCACATAGTGAGGAATTCCCAAACTGGCCGATACCCGCCGCGCATCGTGAATGTCCTGGCCGGCACAGCATGCGCCCTTGCGCCGGATTGCCTCGCCATGATCGTAAAGCTGCAGGGTGATGCCGACCACGTCATAACCCGCAAGCTTCAAAAGCGCCGCCGCCACCGATGAATCGACGCCCCCCGACATGGCGCAAACAATGCGGATCTGCCCCGGCTCACCGGCAATGCCGATGCTCTCGCGGACCCGTTCCAGAATGCCCGGCTCGATACCCATGGCGCCTAAATGGCCCTCCAAAGCCCGAAAGTAAACCGCCAAGCGCCCAACTGTGCTGAATTGGGCCACGAGATTACTCGAAATTACCTTTCGTTCATGTGTGCTTAGGCGAATTTTAAGGTGGGCGGGCTTAGTGTCGGCGCCAGTGAGTACCTGCGTATTAGGTTGAGTTGAATACATGAACGGTCAGTTGCGTCCACGCGTAAACTACGTCATCGGGCCCGATGGCAGTCCGCTGACGGTCGCCGATCTTCCGCCTCCCGGCAATCACCGTTGGGTGATCCGCCGCAAGGCGGAGGTGGTGGCGGCCGTACGCGGTGGTTTGTTGAGTTTGGAAGAGGCCTGCGATCGCTATGTCTTGACGGTCGAGGAATATCTGAGCTGGCAGCGTTCGATCGACCGTCATGGCCTCGCGGGCCTGCGTACCACCCGCATCCAGGAGTATCGTCAGTAAATTCAGCACCATCTGTCGCGTCAACAGGGTTTCAGGGGCCGGAACAATCTTCCGGCCCTTTTTCTTTGCGGCGGCCCATCCTCTCCCAGCTGCTTTGAGCCGGCTATTGCCAACGTACTGCAATTGCATTACAACAGCCATACAATTAATTATCGTGAACCGCCATGAGCAAGACCTCGACGATTACCACCCGCATTGAGCCGGAACTGAAGCGCAATGCCGAAACCGTTCTTCAAAGGCTGGGCGTGAACACCACCGATGCCATCACCATGTTCCTGAGCCAGGTCGTGCTGCACCGCGGCCTGCCGTTCGACGTTCGCCTCCCCAATGCGGTAACCCGCGCCGCCATCGCCGAACTTGATTCAGGCCGTGGCGAACGCTTCAAAACCGCGACTGGCGTAGCAATCCGGCAAATCATGGGCAAGCCCAAGAAACCGGCGAAATGAAAACACTCCGCGTCTCAAGCGCCTTCAAGAAAGACCTGAAGCGCATCGGCCGCAGGGGACTCGACCTTTCCAAGCTTGAACCAATCGTAGACCTGTTGCGGACAGGGAACTCGCCTCCCATGCGGTCCAAGCCCCACCCGTTGAAAGGCGAATGGAAGAACTATTGGGACTGTCACATCGATCCCGACTGGCTCCTGATCTATCGGATCACCGAGAATGAAGTCCTCCTTGCCCCCACTGGAACCCACGCGGACCTATTCAGCCGCTAGTGCGCGAGCTTACAGCAGTATTGTTGCTCTATTTCAAGAGGGGCTCAAAACCCTGGCAACGATCGGCTGTTCCAGCGAATACTGTCCATCATTGGTCCGCCTGGAAACGCGCCGGAAAACGCTCTTGATTTCATCGTAATTCCGCTCCGCCGCTTGCATGCGTGAAGGATCGACGTCCACGACCCGAGCGATGAACTCCCCCACGCCCACGAATTGTTCGGCGCGAACATAGGAATACTCCCTCACCTCTTCCCACAAGCCCGCCGCCACTGCCTCTGAAAGCGCCTCCTGGGCTGCCACCCGCGCTTCGGTTTCATCTTCAATCGGACGCAGAGCCTCGAAAAAACTGCCGCTCGCTTCCGGTTCGATCACGATGAACTGGCCGCCGGCCGCCAGCACCCGTTTGGCTTCCAGAAGCGCTGCGGCCATCAAATTTACCGGCACATGATGTAGCACATTCACCATCGCCGCCACATCGAAGCTGCCGGTTCCCAACGCCAGGTTTTCAGCCGTGCCAACCAGGAAAGCGCCCCCGGGGCATCGCTTCCGCGCCCGCATGATGGCGCCCGCCTCCGGGTCGATGCCCGTCACCTCGGCGCCGAAATCGGCAAGTGCCGCCGCCAAAAAGCCTTCGCCGCAGCCGATATCGATGACCCGCTTGCCCGTTAAGGGTGAAGCGGCGGCCTGGATAACCTCAATCGCGGTTCGTGGATCGGCCATGCTTCCCATCCCCTTTGATTTCAGCGCCGTTCCCCGCTACTTGTACTCATGAGCAGCACCATGCAACCCCTCAACGATATCAAGATCGACCCCCGCAACGCCGGCATCTTGATTTCGGTGAACGGCGCACTGTTCCCGCGCGACCAGGCCGTCGTCTCGGTATTCGATTCCGGCTTCATCCTCGGCGACGGCGTTTGGGAGGGACTGCGCCTGGTCAGGGGCGGCGTACCCTTCCTGCGACAGCATATTGAGCGCCTCTACGAAGGCGCCAAGGCCATCTTCATGGATGTGGGAATCTCTCCGCAAGAGCTGGTCAAACGACTGTTCGATTGCCTCGACGCCAACAGGATGGAAGATGGCGTCCACATCCGCCTGATGGTCACCCGGGGTGTGAAAGCAACTCCATACCAGGATCCACGGGTCACCATCTCGCCCGCCACCATCGTTATCATCCCGGAATACAAGACATCGAGCCCGGAGAAATTCGAGCGCGGATTGAAACTCGCAACCGTCAACGTCCGCCGCGGCGCCCCCGATGTGCAGGACCAGAAACTCAACTCCCACTCCAAGCTCAATTGCATCACCGCCTGCGTGCAAGCCATGAACGCCGGCGCCGACGAGGCCCTGATGCTCGATCCCCTGGGATTCGTCGCCACCTGCAATTCAACCCATTTTTTCATTGTCCGCCGCGGCGAAGTCTGGACCTCGACCGGCCAGTACTGCATCCCCGGAATAACCCGCGCCAACATGATCGGGCTCTGCCGGGAAAACGCCATTCCCGTCTTCGAAAAGCCCTTCTCGCTCTATGATGTCTATGGCGCCGACGAGGCTTTCGTCACCGGCACCTTCGCCGGGCTGATCCCGGTGCGCGAAATCGACGGCCGCCCGGTAAGGCACCCTCTGTCCACCGAGGAATGGGGTGGACCGGGGCCGATCTCGCTACGCCTCTCGACATTGTATAAGGAACTGTGCCGCAAGGATGCGCTCCGGCAAATCTAGTGGCGGCCTCTTCCGGGTCATTTCTCAATAGTATAGGATGGCACAATGACAAAACTTCTCGAAAAGGCCGTCGCCGCGGTTCGTCAATTGCCGGCCGACAGCCAGGATGAGATCGCCAAGGCAATGCTGCGCCTTGCCGAGGATGGCTTGCACCCCGAAGACATTGATCCCGCCCACAAGAATGCAATACTTGAAGGACTTGGACAGGCCCGGCAGAGGGACTTTGCCAGTGAAGCGGAGACCGAACTGGCGTTCAACAGCTTCAGGGAATGAAACTCGATCTTACCCGCCAGGCACTAGCGGATCTTCATGACATCGCGCGCTATCTCAAGGCCCGCAATCCGCGTGCCGCTGAGCACGTTGAGACTGTGATAAGGGCCACTCTCCAAGCCATCGTAGACTATCCGTAATTGGAAGGCACCAGTCTGTTTCCAATGTGCGCAAGGCCGTGACGTCCGAGTTTGGTTACATCGTCTACTATGAGGTCAACGAGACTGTTGGAGAAATTGCGGTATTGACCATCCAGCATGGAAGACAGGAGCGTCCCTATGAGGATGCGTGAGCGGCGCATATGACCACCATCGCCATGTGGTCGGGCCCGCGCAACATTCGACCGCCATGATGTATTCCTTCGGAAACCGCCCCGACTGCACCGCCTGGGACGAGCCGTTCTATGCGTTTTCCCTGCTTCATCACGGCAATGACCACCCGATGCGCGATGCCATCATTGCCGCCAATGACAGTGACTGGGACACGCTCGTTGCAAGATGCACAGCTCCCGCTCCCAGGCCCATTTTTTACCAGAAACACATGACCCACCACATGTTGCCGGGCTATGACCGTGGCTGGATCAACAGTTTGACCAACGCCTTCCTGATCCGTGAACCCGAACGCGTGCTCGCCAGTTACGTAAAAAAATGGACGGATGTGAGCTTGCGCGATCTAGGCTTTGTCGAACAGGCCGAAATCTTCGACATGGTCGCGCAAAAATCCGGATCGGCGCCCCCGGTGATCGATGCCGAGGATGTCCTCGCCGAACCCCGGCGAATTCTCACAGCCCTGTGCGGGGCCTGCGCAATTTCATTCGATGAGAGCATGTTGACGTGGCCTGCCGGCCCCAAATCGTTTGACGGCAATTGGGCGCCCCACTGGTACAATGCCGCGTGGAATTCGACAGGATTCTCCGGGCCAGTTGCCAAACCGGCGGGCCTTCCCGCCAATCTTGCAAAGATCGCTGATGAAGCCCGGCCTTACTACGAGAAGATGCGAGCCTTCAAACTCACCTGATATGCAGTCCTGGCACCAACTGGCCGCCGGTCAGCGATGCGCTCGAGCTGTGGCCGCTTTCCTTTTCAACCAGCATCTCGGCCCGGCGTAGTTCGCCCTGTTCTTCCACCAGCGCCGTTTGCGCGTCGTTGAGCTGGTCTTTAAGCTCGGCGATGGATTTCATCAGATTGTCGCGGCGGCCGCGGGCGGCCTTTGCCGAAAGCGAATAGTTGAAGTGGTTGGGATCGGAGATGCCGTTGCGGCTCTCTTCCATCTTCACTTGCGCGTCGAGGTCGTCATACTTCCGCATGAAATCTTGAATCATGCCGTCGATGTCGGCAACCTGGCGGCGCTTTTCTTCGGTGCGGAAGCGGTGCAGCCGGAGAAGCGTTTCGCGTGAACGCATGGGACCCTCACTAACTCATACTAACTGGGGCACGCTAAGCCGTCCCCTTTTCACGCCTCCCCGAATCAACTACGCAGGAGATTCCGGTCGTCGTCTCCAGCCATGATGAACGGGTAAGCTTAAAGCCGGGTAAACTCCCGCGCCCGCTGGACATGTTGTAAAATTGCCGGGTTCGACCGGATGTAAAGTCAATATCTAGTGTGTATGAGGCGCTGACGCCCACATTTCGCGTTCAACATGTGGGACTTTGAATCATAGGGATTAGGTTTTGTTAACCTTTCCCGGCTTATCTTAAGATCGAGCGTTAACGGTTCATTGCGCCATCCGGGTGAGGCTGACGCAAGAATAAGGGACTCCGGATTGAGTCCGAGGCCATAGGGGATTCGATATGAGAGTACTGCTGATCGAGGACGACACCGCGACGGCCCAAAGCATCGAGTTGATGCTGAAGTCGGAAGGGTTCAACGTCTATACGACGGATTCGGCGAAGAGGGCGTCGATCTCGGCAAGCTATATGACTACGACATCATCCTGCTCGATCTCAATTTGCCTGATATGTCGGGCTATGAAGTTCTGAAAACCTTGCGCGTGTCCAAAGTCACCACGCCGATCCTCATACTCTCCGGCCTGGCCGGCATCGAAGACAAGGTCCGCGGCCTGGGCTTCGGCGCCGACGATTACATGACCAAGCCTTTCCACAAGGATGAACTCGTCGCCCGCATCCACGCCGTTGTCCGCCGCTCCAAGGGCCATGCCCAATCGGTCATCCTCACCGGAGAATTGCTGGTCAATCTTGATACCAAGACCGTCGAGGTCGGCGGCCAGCGCGTTCACTTGACCGGCAAGGAATATCAAATGCTGGAGCTCCTCTCGCTCCGCAAGGGAACCACGCTGACCAAGGAAATGTTCCTCAATCATCTCTACGGCGGCATGGACGAGCCTGAACTGAAAATCATCGACGTATTCATTTGCAAACTGCGCAAGAAGCTCGCCAGCGCCGCCGGCGGCAAGAATTTCATCGAAACCGTCTGGGGCCGCGGCTACGTCCTCCGCGAAGGCGCCCCGCCCATGAACGACGACGAGGATATTCGCCAGACCGCTTGATTGTAGTTCGGTGGAGTGGTTGCCCGGCGGCCGGGGCCGCCCGGCACTGTTGTTGTTCAGACATCATCATAGGATCCAACCATTGCGCGATGCTCACGCCGCCGCGCGCACCACCACGTCGTCGCCATCCATCGCCATGCTGAGCCCAAGCCCCGCCGATTGCGCCAGCAGCTTCGCATAGTATGGCTGCACCAGCCGGGCATCGAGAAGATTGAGATCGGCGGTGCCTTCCAGCACCTGGGCGATCGCCTCGGGAACCTTGGCGCGCTCTCCCCGCGCCTTCGCCGTGAGGATTTCACCATCGGCCCGGACGGTGATCACGCCTCCTCGTGGCACTCCCGCGATGGCCATCAGCAGCATGTTCAGCAGCAACTTCACCTGCTGCTTGGGCCGGTTTTCCCGCGGTGCCTGCCAATCGAGCGTGACCTTTTCCGAGCCGACAAATGCCGCCGCCGTTTCGCCGGCTTCGCCCATGTCGATCGAAGCGCCCGCCGAACCTGCTGCTCCAAAGGCGATGCGGCAGAACTTGAGCTTGGCCGAAGCCGTCTTGGCGGAGGACCGGACCATCTCGAGCGCGGTTTGCTTGGTCTCCTCATCCATTTCCGGATCGTCGAACAATTCCAGGCCATTGGCGATTGCGCCGACGGGTGAAATGACATCGTGGCACACCCGGCTGCACAACAGCGCGGCAAGGTCGAGGTCGGCGATGCGTGGTTCGGTCATGGAAGCTCCGGCAATTGATTCGGGGCTTTTCTTCTAGCATTCCGCAGCTGGATTTTCCGCATTGACGATACCGGCACCTCGCGCCCATAGAAGCCCCAGTGAATGTGAGTCCCCAAAGCATGCGTTTGCAACCTTCTGCGGCTATCCGCCAGCTCATCAGCTTGGCGGTCGCCGCCGGCCATGACATCATGGCGATCTATGCCACTGATTTTACGGCAAAATCCAAAGGCGACCTGTCGCCCGTCACCGAGGCCGATGAAGCCGCCGAGAAAACCATCCTTGCCGGGTTGGCCACACTTGATCCGGCAGTCCCTGTAATTTCCGAAGAAGCAGCCTCCGCGGGCCGTATGCCAGCGGTGGCCGAGAATTTCTTTCTCGTCGATCCTCTCGACGGCACCAAGGAATTCATCTCGCGAAATGGCGAATTCACGGTGAACATTGCAAGGGTGTGCAACGGCGTTCCGGTTGCCGGTGTGGTCTATGCACCGGCCCTCTCGCGCTTGTTCTGGGGCGAGATAGGTCGCGGAGCGGCCCAGGGGCAAGTAACCGAAACGGAGCCTAGTGAATGGAAGCCAATCCATGTACGCGCCTGCCCCGGAGATGGCGCAACCGTCGTTGCCAGCCGTTCGCACCGCGATGCCGCAACCGATGAATACCTGAAGACAGTCAATGTCAAATCCCTCTGCCAGGCGGGCTCCTCGCTGAAATTCTGTCTGGTGGCGGCCGGCGAAGCGGATCTTTATCCCCGTTTTGGCCGCACCATGGAATGGGACACCGCCGCGGGCCATGCCGTGCTCCTCGCCGCCGGTGGAAAAGTTCTCACAACCGACGGTGTGCCGCTGACCTATGGCAAGCACGAGCGCGGCTTTGACAACCCCGGTTTCATCGCCAGCGCCTGATCCCCAACGCTTGGTTTGAGGAAGCATTAACCATCCCGTAAGCCGCTGCTGCTAGTTTGAGCGTTCGCTGGCGCACCGCCGCAGACCTGCCACAGGCCGCTGCTATTGAGCCCGCAAGCGTTAGTAAATACGAGGTGATGTGATGATGAAGTCGTTCCTGGCGCCACTTGCTTTTGGCCTCGCGGTGGCCTTGGCCAGCCCAGCCTCCGCCCAGACCACGGGCTCAATCTCCAAGCCGGCCCGCACCCGATCCGCAAGCACCTACACCACCGAAGAGATCCTCGCCAACGGTCACCAGTTCTTTGGCAAAACCTCCCGTGGCCTTGCCGAAGCGGTGGCGTACGTTTTCCAGAATCAGGGTGAGCCCACCGCATATATTGTCGGCGAGGAAGGTGCGGGCGCCTTTGTCGGCGGCCTCCGCTATGGCGAGGGCACCATCTACTATAAGGACGGAACAAAACAGAAAATCTACTGGCAGGGTCCATCCGTCGGCTTTGATTTTGGCGCTAACGGTTCGCGCTCCATGGTGCTGGTCTATAATTCGCAGAATCCGGATGATCTCTACACCCGCTTCGGCGGCGTCGAGGGTTCGGCCTATTTCATCGGCGGGCTTGGCGTGAATTTCCAGCAGAACAAGGACATCATTCTGGCTCCCATCCGCACAGGTGTCGGAGCCCGCCTCGGCGCCAATGTCGGCTATCTCAAATATTCCGGAAAGCCCAACTGGAATCCCTTCTGAGCCAGGCCATTTTCTGGCCCGATTTCTTGTGCACATGCTGATCCAAACAATCACGTAACGGGGGATCAATCATGCCGAGACTGACAGCCGGACTGCTTGCCGCCGCGGTCATTGCTGTTTCCGCCTGCGCTACCCAAGCCGTGGCTTCCGAAGCCACGGGGATCTGGGCGATGTCGAATGGCAAGGTCACCGTCAAGGTGACCGACTGCGGCAACAAGCTTTGCGCCGCGATCGTGGCGCTCAAGCAGCCGATTAGCAAGATCGACGGCAAACCCAAGGTCGACCGCGAAAACCCCGATCCGGATCTTCGCCGCCGGCCGCTCATCGGCCTGTCGATATTGATCGGCATGAAGTCCAAGGCGAAGGCAAATGGACTGGCGCCATTTACAACCCCGATGACGGCAGAACCTACAGCTCCACCGTCAAGCTCGATGGTGACAGCCTGAAGGTAAAGGGCTGTGTCATCGGTTTCTTGTGCAAGACCAACGTATTCCAGCGAGTGAATTGACTGCCGGGCGGCCCTCCGGAAGTCACAATTCCGACGTTAGCTAACCCAATGGTTGGGCCGGTTGCCCCGCTGGCCGGTTTTTTGCTTCTCCCGGCGGGATTGGCTAAGATGCCACTATTGCCGGAGGATACATGTCTCAAACCGAAACACTCTTGCTCGTAGTCCTGGGTTTTTCGCTTGCCGCCCTGATTTTCCTATTTGTCGGGCGATTCCTTTGGTCGCTGGCCCTGCGCCTCGGTTCCCGCCGCATGCAGCGCCAGGTTCCCTCCACCGTGGCCGAACTCCATGGCGAACGCGACCGGCTGCGTGCGGAATACGCCAAAATTTCGCAAAAGCTCGGCTCCCGTCTCGACGGCGTCAAGATGCAGATGGCCGAGCAGATGGCCGAAGTAACCCGCAACCGCAACCGGGTCGATTCCATGGTCATGGAGCTCAACGCCAGGGACCAGACCATTGCCGCCCGCGACCAGACCATCGTCGAACTGAATGCCCGCATTGCAACCCTGGAAGCCGAAGCGGCCGAAAACCTCACCGCCTTCGCCGCGTTGCGCGATGAAGCTTCGCGCCGGCTTGGAAATCGCCGAGTTGCAGACCGGCCTGCGCGCAATCACTTCCGAACTCGCCGCATCGCTTCCCCCCGAAATTCCCCGCCCCCTGCCGCCACCGGTTCCGGCAACGGACAAGCCCGCGGCCGAGGCCCGGCTGAAGCGCCGGATTGAGAAACTGACGTCGATGTCCCAGGAGATCGCTGAAAGCCGCACCACAGATCAGCTGGATGATCCCGTCCTGCAGGAAAAGCTCGCCCAGGCCACCCGCGAAACCGAAAATATTGAAAAAGAACTGGCGCGCCTCGATGCCGCCTGGAACTCCAAACTCGCAACCGGGCAACCGCCGATCCGGAATCCCCGCCGGGCGAACCCTCTCAGCCCCGCGCCATCGCCAACGTGATTCCTTCGCCAACCGCATACGCACTCTGCAAAAGGATATCGCGAGATAGCCCTTACTGCGTATCGATCAGTGCATCGTTGAGCATGGCCTTGCCGAAGGAAACATCCGGTATGGCGAATACATAGGGCACAGCCGGATTGCCCTCGACGCTGGAATACCAGGCGATTTCGAACGCCGTGGTGGATAGCTGTCCCTGACCCGCGCCAGCAACGTCCGGGCGTCCCACGCAGCACCATTGGGGCCGGTGCCATTGTTGCCGAAGCTCTGGCCAACTTCCGCCAGCCCGAACGGCTTTCAGGTCCAGATCAAAGCCGCATAGTGCTGCAATCCCCTGCATTGCCGGCAAGGTCGAGCTGTTCGTCATAGACATCGATGCTCACCGCGTCGGCGGCATTGGCGCCTGGGTAGTAAGTAAGCGGCGGCGCAACTTCCCCATAGTTCACCTGATTTGTTCCGAAGACGAAAATGAGATTGTTGAGGCCCTTGCGCGCCGTCAGCTCGGCGACCAGGTCGCGCCACATCGCAATCCACGCCTCTTGCCTTGCCCGCAACGCAGCACCGCGCGCGCCATTATGGCCCCACCAGAAGAATGTCCCGTTCTGCTCATGCCGCTCGGCGAAGAACACCAGCCGGCACGCCGGCGTTCTCGAACTGCTGCAGCACCGCCGCGGCCCGGTTGAGCTGGACCTGCCATTTCTGCCCCGTGGCGGTGCCATCGTCGATCATGTCACGCAACTCGGCCGTGCTGATCGGCGTATCGAAATTCCCGCCCGCCACCGGATTTTCCGGATGCCACACCAGCGAAACCATATGCGTGTTGGCGCCGTGCTGGATCAG
>CAVWHD010000021.1:0-43207 GCA_963754675.1 uncultured Alphaproteobacteria bacterium
TGAATGAATAAGCAATGCCCAACGGCACCGAGCGAAGGACATAAATCCAGGAAACCGTAGCCGCGAGATAAATCACCATCGCGCCGATGAAATAGGGATCGAGCAGCACCAGCCCAAGATTGCGCACCCCGCCCGAAGGCAACCGGGCGCTCACCAGCTTGAACAGCACCTGTCCGCCGGCAATCATCAGGGGCGTTCCAATCAGGCCGATCCATACGGTGATTGGCCAACTGGCATTTATCTGCGCGGTGTTCAATTCATTCACTCCATATCAAGGCGTCACGGGCCATCGGCAAGGCCGCTTCGCACGTGAATAATAGCCATTTCATTCTGGTAAACGCGCTTCCACCCCGCCATACGGTCGAGCATGATAGGGCGCGGATCGTCGCTGGCAAGCATCGTCCATTCGATCCCATATTTTTCCAGCTGGCCTTCGAGTTGCTTCTCATTTCCGATTTTCCGTGTGCCGGCCACGCTGGTAATGAACCCATCGAGGAAAATCTGATCGGCCCGCGAATCGATGAATGTCTTGATGCCGTGGAAAATCAGCGGACCGCCAAATTGGTAGGAGTTCAGGACATTGCCGTCGAGATGGTGGGATTGCGCGAATTGGATCGCATCCTCGATCGGCTGGAAGTCGCGCGGTTGCGCCTTGGCGGCGCCCAGGATCAGCGATGCGGCCAACAGGACCGCCGCGGCGATGGCAATCATTCCCTTTCCGGCATGGCGGGCAAGCGCTTTTTCGAAGACGTCTCGCGGCTCCGCCTTCCATCGTTCATAGGCGGCCTGCGGGAAGGCAGCCGCCATGTTGCGGGCGATCGCCAGCGGGCAAACCAGGAAAAACCCATAGACGAACCGGATATGCGACAGAAACATGTGCAGCGAAAACGCCATCAGGCCCGCCTTGCCAATGCCGAGGCGCAACCGCGACAGCAGCAGAGTGAGAAAGATCACAACGAGAGCAACTTCATGAACCCTGTTGTTCCAGGCCGAAAACGGCTGCCACTCGATGATCAACGGCACCGCTTCATTGCCGGCGGCCATTTTGAAGTTGATGACGAGCGGCTGATAGAAATAGGGATGAATGAGCGAGACAACCGGGCAAAGCACCAGGAAGGCCGCCCATTTCATCAGCAGCGCCCGGTCTCTTAACCCTACCTGCTGAAATACGTGCAGCGCGGCAAATCCCGCGATCATGAATCCGACGGTAAATCCCGCATGGAGATTGGCCCACAGAACCATCAGCGGAAGCAGCCACGGAGGCGGGGCCGCCCTGTGATCGGCGGCACGAAACAGGTTAACCGTCCACAGCACGATAATCGGCAGGGTCAGAATGTGGGGCCGCGAGCTGAAAATCGGGCTGGTGAGAAAGAAAAACGACAGCATCAGACTGGCCGCGATAACCGGCTTCAGTTGCCGGGCGAATTCAAGGTAAGTGAGGAACGCCGCAATGCAAACGCTGGCGATCGTTAACAGCAGAACCCCGCTCCACCCCCCCGCCGCATAGGCGAAGTACCAGATAATCTGCGAGAGCCATTCCTTGGCGATAAACGGTTGGCCGGAAAATGTGTGCGAATAGGTGTCGGTCACCGGCAAGGCGCGGTTCGCCCACACATCGGCGCCGAGCCTGATGTGCCACCAGATGTCCGGGTCGCTGAGCACATGGCCCGACCAGATGACCATCAATCCGCCCACAACCAGACAAACCAGCCCGCCGAGCATCAAGGTCGCCCGTCTGGCGTCCCTATCCTGGCTTGCTGCAACCGTGTTGATCTGCATTTCCCTGCGGACTCAGTGAACCGAACACCCAGCAAACCTCGTGCCATGGCTCGGCGCGGCAAGGTGGACTTAATGGTTAATCCGGGTAATACTTATCTTTGGCGCGGAATTTCAAGGCTCTTCATCGTCCTGCAGGATCCGCCACGCGGCGCCTTCCAGATCGTCATATTGGCCGGACCGCAACGACCACAGGAAAGCGGCAAGTCCAAGTCCACCGAGGAACAGCGCGACAGGAATGAGGATGAGAAGCCCGGTCATGCCGCTTGCTCCAGCTGCGCTGAATCGCCATCGGCCGATCTCGAATTTTCCAAGCTGGATTGCCGTGCCCGCTGTCCACCCATTCCGAGGCGAAGGGCATTGGCGACGACGATGATCGACGACGTCGACATGGCAATGGCCGCCACCAGCGGCGACACCAGGCCCGCCATGGCCAGCGGCACCGCCAGAATGTTGTAACCCACCGCAAGCGCGAAATTCTCCTTGGCGATCCTCTGCGAGCGGCTGGCGATGTCGATGGTCGAGGCAATCGCGGCGGCACTGTCGCCCATGAATACGGTCTCGGCGGCGGTGCGGCCGATGTCGGAGGCGCTGGCCGGCGCCATCGATGTGAAGCCCGCCGCAAGCGCCGGCGCATCGTTGATCCCGTCTCCCACCATCAGCACCTTGCGGCCGGCATGGCCGAGGGCCTCGACATAGGCGAGCTTGACGTCGGGTGTCGCCCGCGACTTCACCTTGGCAATGCCGAGCGTTTCGGCCACCCGCGTGACCGCCGCCTCGCGGTCGCCGGAGAGCAGGTGAATGTCAAGGCCGCGGGCCTTGAGGGTGGCAATTGTTGCCGCGGCACCCGGGCGCAGCTGATCTTCGAATTCGAAGACGATGGCGGCTTGCGAGCCAAGCTGGAAAGCGAATTCGAGAAGCCCGAGGTCCTCGCGACGGCGCATCGATCCCGCACCAGCTCCGGCTTCCGAGGCGCACCGGCTTGCCGTTGCACGTGCCCGCAAGCCCCATCCCCGGCATTTCGCTGATCGCATCGACTTGGGCGGGTGAGATCCCACGCTGGCTGGCATGGCGGAGCAGCGCGCGCGACAGCGGATGCCGGCTGGCCTGGGCAAGGCCCGCGGCAATGGAAAGTTGGCGGGCATCGATAATGAGCGGCGACACCAGTTCCGGTTGCCCAAGAGTGAGCGTTCCCGTCTTGTCGAAAATCACCGTGTCGACGGCGCTGAGTTTTTCCAGCGCGGCGCCATCCTTGATCATCACGCCGGAGCGGAACAGCCGCCCGCTCGCCACCACTTGCACGGCCGGAACCGCCAGACCAAGTGCACAGGGACACGTAATGATCAGAACGGCGACAGCCGCCATCAGTGCCGCATGCCAGCCATTGCCGAGCGCCAGCCAGGCAACGAGCGTGGCCGCCGCGAGCACATGCACGGCGGGCGAATAAAACCGTGCCAGCCGGTCAGCGAAGCGGATGTAGCGCGATTGACCCTGTTCGGCGGCCAGCATCAGGCGCACCAGTTCGGCGAGGAAAGTATCGGATCCCGCGGCCTTCACTTCAACCAGCAGGGGCGCCGTCAGATTGATTTCCCCGGCATGGACAAGCGCGCCCGGCCCTGCTGTTTCGGGAGCGGATTCACCGGTGAGAAAGGCCCGGTCCATGTCGCTGGTGCCGTCAATAATTACGCCATCAGCCGGCATACGGTCGCCGGCTGAAATGGCGATCAGCATTCCGGGCCTGAGGTCGCGCGCGGCTCTGTAGCGGCGCTTGCTGTTTGCTTCGATGACGGTCGCGCCCTCGGCCGACAGCGAGACAAGCTGCGCCACCGCCGAGCGCGCCCGGGCCCGCATCATCTGGTCGAGGTAGCGCCCCGCCAGCAGGAAGAAGAGCAGCGTCACCGAGGCATCGAAATAGGCATGCTCCGCATGATTGATGGTCTCGAACAGGCTCATGGCCGAGGCCAGGATAACGCCAAGCGAAATCGGCACATCCATGTTCATGGCGCCCTGGCGCACCGCATTGATCGCCGATGCGAAGAACGGCCGGCCAGAATAGGCGACGGCGGGAAGTGCGATCATTGCCGAGAGCCAATGAAACAGGTCGCGGGTTGCAGCCTCCGCTCCCGACCACACGGAGACCGACAGCAGCATGACATTGCCCGCGGCAAAGCCCGCGACGGCGAGCGCCCGCAGCAGCCGCGCCGACTCGTTGACATCCCTTGCAACCCCGGTTTCGCGTGGATCGAAGGGCCTGGCGCCGTAACCCAGTTCCGCCAGCTGGTCGATCAACGCCTGCGGTTCAAGACTGCCGTCCCGCCAGGTCACCGCCACCCGCCGGCCGGTCAGATTAACCCGCACGCCGGTGACGCCCTCCAATGCCGCCATGCCCTTTTCGATTGCTGGAATGGCGGCGGGCCGGCAGGCCTCGGGCACCATGAACTCGATCCGTTTCAGACCGGGCCCCGCCTCGCTGATCCACTGCGCGGCATCCTCGCCCGCCAGCACGAAGGGCAGCAGGGCGCTCGCGTCCAGGGTGCAGCAGGGAAGCGTCATCGCGACCTCATTTTACCACGATGCGATAGGTCTTGCGATACACCGTGTCGCCGCTTTCGCTGGCGGCGATCACGATTTCCCACAGGCCGGGGGCGAGATCGGCGGGAGCCGAGTAATTGCCCTGACCGGCCTCTCCGAAATCTAGCATCCTGTCTTGGCGCTCGCTGGTGGGGCGGCGGGCCTGCCCGGTGACTTTCATCCCGCTGAGCGGGGCGGCATTGCGATCGGTAAAGTTGAGCATAATCGTCCCCGTTCCGTGATTCAGCACAACCTTCCACCCCCGGGCTTCCTGCGCTTTGGCAACGGCCTCGTCCGCATTGAACGACTGGCTGGCGACATAGCCATTGGCGACAACCAGGCCCGACCAAGTGGAATTGGCGAGATAGGCCATGACGAAATTGACGCCGATAATGACGGCGAAGAAGGCAAGCGTGATCGCCAGCATATGCCGGCCGGTGAACTCGCGTGGGTTCTTGGCAGCTGCTTGCATGATCAATCCTCGCTCTTGCCAGGGCCATGGAAGATGGCGTGATAGGTGCTGGTCTCCGGTGTGCCGCCGGTGGTCAGCTCGGTCACGGTGAATTCGAAGCGGGTCGTCTCCCCGTCGCGCACCTGGCCATCAGCGGTTGCCACATAGACTTTGACGGCGCGCAGCTTGTCGGCCTCGACCGCCACATCGATGCTGCCGGCGTTGGCCGCGCCATTCTCCTCGCCAACCATTTCCATGGCAGCTCCGGGAAGGTCCGCAATGGTGATGCGGAAGCTGCGCTGCTCCTGCTTCATGTTGAGAATTTTGATGGTATAGCCATTGCGGATGGAGCCGTCCGATAGTTTGACGAACAGCGGATTGCGGTCGGCCACAATGTTGACGTCGAGCCGGTCGCGCCCCACCAGCGTCACCAGCATGATGAGGCCAACGGCGGCCCAGGCGCCGAAATAGATCGCCGTGCGAACCCGCAGCAGCGAACGCCACGACCAGCTGGACGGCCTTGCCGGCCACGTTGGCGGCATAGAGGCTGGTGGTCGAATAGGAGATCAGGCCCTTGGGCAGGCCGACCTTCGCCATCACCGCATCGCAGGCGTCAATGCAGAGCGCGCAATTGATGCATTCAAGCTGATTGCCGTCGCGGATGTCGATTCCCATCGGGCAAACCGCGACGCAAGCGTTGCAATCGACGCAATCGCCCACTTTGAGGCCCTGGACTTCCGCCTTCTTGCGGTGGCCGGAGCGCGGTTCGCCGCGCCAGGCATTGTAGGTGACGACCAGCGAATGCTCATCGAGCATGGCGCCCTGGATGCGCGGCCACGGACACATATAGGTGCACACCTGTTCGCGCATGAAGCCCGCGAAGGTGAAGGTGGTCGCGGTCAGAATGGCGATGGTGAAATAGGCAACCGGCTGGGCCTGAAACGTCACCAGCTCGCCCAGCAGCGTTGGCGCGTCGGCGAAATAGAATACCCAGAAACCGCCGGTCGCCACCGCGATGAGGAACCACAGGACGAGCTTCACCGCGCGCTTGCGGACCTTGCCGAACGACAACGGCGCCGCATCGAGCTTGATGCGGGCATTGCGGTCGCCCTCGGCCCAGGCTTCCACTTTCATGAAAAGGTCGGTCCACACGGTTTGCGGGCAGGCATAGCCGCACCAGGCGCGGCCGAACAGCGAGGTGACCAGAAACAGGCCGACGCCGGCCATGATCAGAAGGCCCGCGACGTAGTAGAATTCCTGCGGCCAGATTTCGATGAAGAAGAAATAAAACCGGCGGCTGGCCAGGTCGATGAGGATGGCCTGGTCGGGAGCATCGCCGGGCCTCGTCCATCGCAGCCATGGCGCCAGATAATAGATGGCAAGTGCGACCGCCAGAATCGCCCATTTGAGCCGGCGGAATGTTCCGCTCACCGCCTTCGGATGAATCTTGACGCGCGATGCATAGAGCGAGCGCTTCTCAGCGGAGTTGACCGCCTCGGCTTCGTGGCGGTCAAACTGCGGCTGGTCGATCGTATTGATGACTTGGACCATCGTTCCCCTTCAGGTCCTAATGCCAAGGGCCACTGTCGATAACCCTTTTCCTCCCTCCCCCTTGTGGGGAGGGGTAGGGGTGGGGGTCGCTCCGGCGGGTGCCGTTATTATATCATAGTACAGAACTGGATGGGTCGGAGCGACCCCCACCCTTAATCCCTCCCCACAAGGGGGAGGGAGACGCCAGCGAGCACGATGATAGTCTGTATGAGCATTACATCCGGCTGTGATTAATCTGCGTTTACTGTGTCGCAACCGGCTGTTCTCCGCCTCCCAGGGAATAGACGAAGACCGCGAGTTGCTTGATCGTGGCGTCGTCGAGACGGGTGTTCCACGCCGGCATCACGCCGTGTTTTGGTTTGACGACTTGAGCCGCAACGGCATCGACACTGCTGCCACTGAGCCAAATCTGGTCGGCAAGGTTGGGAGCGCCCAATTCCTTGTTGCCCTGGCCCTTGTCGCCGTGGCAAGCCGCGCAGTTGTCGGTAAACATCTGCACGCCGCGCTGGGCCGCCTCGGCGTTGGCCTCGCCGCCTGACAGACTCACCGCATAGTTGGCAACATCGCTGATCTGCTCCGGCTTGAGAATGCCATCGCTGCCAAAATTTGGCATCTGCGAGTCGCGCGTATCGGCATTGGCGGTGAATCGGATGCCGTTGGTGATGGTCTGATGAATTTGCTCAATGGTGCCGCCCCACAGCCAGTCATTGTCATTGAGATTGGGATAGCCCGCGGCTCCGGCGGCACCCGCGCCATGGCATTGCACGCAGTTCACCTTGAACGCCGCAGCGCCCCCTGCCCTGGCGAATTCCAGCAGCGCCGGGTCCTTGACGATGTCGGCCACGCTGGCGGCCTTGATCTTGTCGAGCCACTGGGCCTGGCCGGCCTTGGCGGCGGCAATTTCGTTGGCGACATCGGCGCGCGAGGAATAACCGAGCAGGCCGGAGGTCGCCGAATGGAGCATCGGCCAGGCCGGATAGGCGATGGTGTAGCCCAGGGCCCAAACGACAGTGGCATAGAAGGTCATGATCCACCAGCGCGGTAGCGGCGTGTTCAGTTCCTTGATCCCGTCCCATTCATGGCCCGTGGTGTCGGTGCCGGTGACGTCGTCTTTTTCGATCTTGGACATGAATCAATCCTCGGAGGAATTCTGCAAGGGGATTTGCGCGGCCTCGGCATAGCGATCGCGCGAGCCGGGGCGGAACACGAACGCCACCGCGCCAATGAAGAACACGAACATGGCGATAAGGCCCCAGCTGTCGGCGAGATGGCGCAGGAGATTGTAAGTCATCGCATCACCTCGAAGCTTCGGCTTTGAAGGTGGAGAAGTCGACCAATGTTCCGAGCATCTGGAGATAGGCGACCATGGCATCCATTTCGGTGATCCGCGCCGGGTCGCCGTCATAGTCGCGCGCTTGCGACTTGGGGTAGCGCCCCAGCATGGCGTCGGCCTCGGTGCCGGTTGCCTGGGCCCGCAAATCGGCCTCGGCATTGGCGATCATGTCGTCCGTATAGGGAACGCCGACGATGGCATTGGCCTTGAGGTGGCCCGCGATGTTGTTGAGGTTGAGGTCCTTGCCGGCAAGGAAGCCATAGCCCGGCATTACCGATTCCGGCACCACGCTGCGAGGATCGGCGAGGTGCCCGCGCTGCCACTCATCGGAGTAGCGGCCGCCGACGCGCGCCAGATCGGGGCCGGTGCGCTTCGAGCCCCACTGGAAGGGGTGATCGTACATCGACTCGGCGGCAAGGCTGTAATGGCCATAGCGCTCGACCTCGTCGCGGAAGGGCCGGATCATCTGGCTGTGGCAGACATAGCAGCCTTCCCGCACATAGATGTTGCGGCCCATCAGTTCGAGCGGAGTATAGGGCCGCATGCCGTCGACCTTCTCGATGGTATTCTCAAGATAGAAGAGGGGCGTGATCTGCACGAGACCGCCGATGATGACCACCACGAAGCTGAAGATCAGCAGCAGCGTGGCGTTCTTTTCGATGGAGGAGTGGTTGAGCATGGCGCGTTCTCCTTCTTCTTATGCCGCCGCCGGAACGCCGATCGGCGCTTCCGATCGCGTGTCGCCACGCACCGTGCGATAGAGGTTGTAGACCATGATCAGCGCGCCCGCGAGGAACAGCAGCCCTCCGAAGGCGCGGATCACATAGTATGGATGCATCGCCGCCACCGATTCCGCGAAGGAATAGACAAGGAAGCCCTGGTCATCGTATTCGCGCCACATCAGGCCCTGCATGATGCCGGACACCCACATGGCCGAGGCATAGACCACGATGCCCAGCGTCGCGAGCCAGACATGCCAGCTCACCAGTTGCAGCGAATAGAGTTCCTTGCGGCCCCACAGCTTGGGGAACAGATGATACATGCAGCCCATCGAGATCATGCCGACCCAGCCCAGCGCACCGGAATGCACGTGGCCGATGGTCCAATCTGTATAATGACTGAGCGAGTTGACCGACTTGATCGACATCATCGGTCCCTCGAAGGTCGACATGCCGTAGAAGGCGACCGAGATCACCATCATGCGCAGCACCGGATCGGTCCGCAGCTTGTCCCAGGCGCCCGACAGCGTCATCAAGCCGTTGATCATGCCGCCCCACGAGGGCATCCACAGCATGATGGAGAACACCATGCCGAGAGTCTGTGCCCAGTCGGGTAGTGCTGTGTAATGAAGGTGGTGCGGTCCCGCCCAGATATAGAGAAAGATCAGCGACCAGAAATGCACGATCGACAGCCGGTAGGAATAGACCGGCCGCTCGGCCCGCTTGGGAACGAAATAATACATCATGCCGAGGAAGCCCGCGGTAAGGAAGAAGCCCACGGCATTGTGGCCGTACCACCACTGGGTGAGCGCGTCCTGCACCCCGGAGAAAACGGAATAACTCTTGGAGCCGAGGAACGACACCGGGATCGACAGGTTGTTGACGATGTGCAGCATGGCGATCGTCACGATGAACGAGAGATAGAACCAGTTGGCCACATAGATGTGGGGTTCCTTGCGCTTGATCAGCGTACCGAAGAACACCAGGAAATAGGCGACCCAGACGATGGTGATCCACAGATCGACGTACCATTCTGGCTCGGCGTATTCGCGCGATTCGGTCACGCCCAGGAGGTAGCCGGTCGCCGCCAGCACGATGAACAGCTGGTAGCCCCAAAAGACGAACCAGGCGAGATTGCCGAAGGCCAGTCTGGCGCGGCAGGTGCGCTGCACCACATAGAAACTGGTGCACAGCAGTGCGTTGCCGCCAAAGGCAAAGACCACCGCAGACGTGTGAAGCGGCCGCAGCCGGCCGAAATTGAACCATTCGAGGTTGGGATTATAGGCGGGATAGGCAAGCTGCAGGGCGATCACCAATCCCACCAGAAAGCCCACAACGCCCCAGAAGACGGTGACGATAGCGCCGGCCTTGACCACACCGTCGAGGTAGCCCTCAGCCGCGGCAGGCACCGCTACATTGCCGTAGTTCCTGGCGAGATAGATCACCGTGAGCCCGGCGGCGGCGGCGAAAATGAACATGTGAATGGCGAATGCCGTGTCCTCGGCAAGCGCCCCCAAAGACATGGCTAAAATGGCAGTAAGGCCAAAAATGGCCAACTGCACCAATGATCCCGACCCCATTTTCCCCTCGCTTCGATAGATGTGCTGTTGACGTTTCCGCGATGGCCTATTCGTGGGCATTGACATGGATCAAATCGATTCGCGCCGCCGCATTAGCAAAAAGTCTTGCACCCGAGGGGTTCAGCGTCAATCATCCGGGCATTGCATCCAACCGCAGGTTTTGGTGAATGCTGCATAATTGGTCCATCCTGCTTGTAGGCCTTGCCTATCTCGGCATCCTGTTCGCCGTGGCGACATGGGGCGACCGGCTTGCCCGCGGGCGTCCGGCAGGCGCCCGGCGGCCGGTGATTTATGCTTTGTCTTTAGGGGTTTACTGCACTTCCTGGACCTATTTTGGCAGCGTCGGGATCGCTTCCCGCAGCGGCCTCGATTTCGTCCCGATCTACTTGGGGCCCATCCTCGTCTTCGTGCTCGGCTGGCCGCTGCTGCAGATGATCGCTGGCATCGCCAAGCGCCAGAACATCGCCTCGATCGCCGATTTCATTTCGGCCCGTTACGGCAAGAGCGAGGCGCTCGGCGCCTTTGTGACAGCCATCGCCGTCATCGGCATTGTTCCCTACATTTCGATCCAGTTGAAGGCGGTGGCCACCTCGCTTGAGTCGATGATTTCCGGCCCCCTGTGGCCCGACGACATCATGAACCCCACTCACAGCGCCGATGGCCTGTCGATCATGGTGGCCATTACCATGGGTGCCTTCGCCATCCTGTTCGGCACCCGCCACATCGACACCACCGAACACCAGGACGGCATGATTCTGGCGATCGCCGTTGAATCGGTGGTGAAGCTGGTGGCTTTCGTCGCGGTCGGCCTGTTCGTCGTCTTTGGCATGTTCGGCGGCGTCATCGATTTTGCCATGCGGGCGGCGGACGAGCCGCGGGTGGCCGATCTGTTCACCCGCGGCCTCGATGGCGGGCGCTGGCTGACCATGACAGCGCTGGCGGCCTTTGCCATTATTCTTTTGCCGCGCCAGTTCCACGTAGCGGTGGTCGAGAATGCCAGCCGCGACGATATCCGCAGCGCCTCGCGGCTGTTTCCCGCCTACCTCATCGCCATCAACATCTTCGTCATTCCCATTGCCATCGCTGGGCTGCTGCTGCTGCCAAAGGGCGCCGATGGCGACACTTTCGTGCTGGCATTGCCGGTCAGCGCCGGCAGCAAGTTCTTTGCGATGATCGCGTTCCTCGGCGGTCTCTCGGCATCGACGGCGATGGTGATCGTCGAGTGCATCGCCCTGTCGATCATGGTGTGCAACAATCTTGTCGTTCCCGTGCTGCTGCGGCGCCACGAGGAGCGTTCGGCGCTGCACCTTGATATGGGTGGCCGGCTGATCGCCATCCGCCGCTTGGCCATCCTGGTTATCCTGGTCATGGCCTATTTCTATTACCGGATGATCGGCTCGACGGCGGCGCTGGCGCAGGTCGGCCTCATATCTTTCGCGGCGATCGCCCAGCTGGCGCCAGCCTTTTTCGGCGGGCTGATCTGGCCGCGCGCCACCGCGCGTGGCGCCATGGCTGGCCTGGCGGCGGGCTTCGCCGTCTGGGCCTATTGCCTGCTGCTGCCGTCCTTCGCCGATGCCGGCTGGATCGCCCGCGGTTTCATCGAAGAAGGGCCGCTGGGTTTAGGCGTGCTGCGGCCGCGCATGCTGTTCAACATGGAGTTCGATCCCCTCACCCACGGCGTGTTGTGGAGCCTGATATTCAACGTGACGGCCTATATCGCGGTGTCGCTTACCCGCCTGCCTTCGGCGATCGAGCGGGTCCAGGCCGCGAGCTTTCTGGCCCATGAACTTCACCCCGGAAACGGCAGCGGCTTCCGCCTGTGGCGGACCGCCATCACGGCGGCGAAGATCGAACAGACGGTGGCGCGCTATCTAGGCGCCGAGCGCACAAGGGCCGCCTTCGAGGGTTACTACCTGGCCCACGGCCTCGCGCCTGAGCCCGGCCACGAAGCCGACGTGCGCCTGTTCAAGTTTGCCGAGCACCTGCTGGCCAGCGCCGTCGGCGTGTCGTCCGCCAGGCTGGTGATTGCCCTGATGCTCGAGCGCGATTCCACCCAGGCGCGCGGCGCCATGCGCCTCCTCGACGATGCCTCGGCCGCCATCCAGCACAACCGCGATCTGTTGCAGACGGCAATCGACAATGTCGGCCACGGCATCGCCGTGTTCGATGCCGACAAGGCGTTGATTTGCTGGAACACCCAGTTCCAGGATCAGCTCCGGCTGGGCGGCGAATTGGTGCGCATGGGCGCACCAATGCCAGAGATCATGGCGGATTTTCTCGCCCGCACCGGCAGCGGTTCAGCTGCCCTCGGTGACCGGTTGCACAGGCTTTCGGCAAGCCATGAAGTGTTCCGTGAACGGATCGAAGACGATGGCCGCGTGCTCGAAGTCCGCTCAAGCGCCATCCCCGGCGGCGGCGTGGTGGTCAGCTTCATCGACGCCACCGAAAGTGTCGAGGCAGCCGAGGCCCTGCGCCGCGCCAACGAATCGCTGGAACGCCGGGTCGCCGAGCGCACCTCGGAATTGCTGCGCCTCAACACCGAACTGTCGGCCGCCAAGGCCGAAGCCGATGCCGCCAACATCGGCAAGACCCGCTTTATCGCTTCCGCCAGCCACGACATCCTTCAGCCCCTCAACGCGGCGCGTCTGTTTGCCTCAAGCCTCGTTGAAAAGCTGCACAAGTCGAAGGATGCAAAACTTGCCGGCAACCTCGATGCCTCGCTGGAGGCGGTCGAGGAAATCCTCACCACCCTGCTCGACATCTCCAGGCTCGACGCCGGCGGCATGAAGCCGGAAATGGCGCCCTTTCTCATCGACGAACTTCTGCAAGCTCTGGCGCTCGAATTTGGCCCGGCGGCACGCCAGAAAGGCCTGTCGCTCGATGTCGTGGTCTGCGGGCTGGCGGTCATGTCCGACCGCAAGCTGTTGCGCCGCATCCTGCAGAACCTGGTTTCCAATGCGATCAAGTACACCAAGAGCGGCCGGGTGCTGATGGGTTGCCGCAGAATTGGCGGCAGATTGCGCATCGAGGTTCACGACACCGGACCTGGAATCGCCGATTCAAAACATGAAATGATTTTCGAAGAATTTCAGCGCCTCGATAGCGCCGGCGACGGCCCTCAAGGCTTGGGGCTGGGCCTGTCCATCGTCGACCGCATTGCCAAGGTTCTCGGCAGCCCCATCGGCTTGAAATCGAAACTGGGGCGCGGCAGCGTGTTTTCAGTTGAAGTTCCGCTTTCGGCAACAGCACTGGCACAGGTGACGCGCCGCCAGCCCGTTCCGCCGCGCCGCGGCCTGGCCGGCACCTTGACGGTGCTGGTCATCGATAACGAACCGGCCATCCTCGATGGCATGGAACTCCTGCTCTCGGGGTGGGGTTGCATCGTGCACCGCGCAATCAAGCGGCAAGCAAGCGCGTGCCGCGCTAAGTGCCGAGCGAAGCCCGGATCGACATGATTTTGGCCGACTACCATCTCGGCCGCGAGGATGGACTTGCCATTGTCCGGGACTTGCGCACCAGCGCCCGCCGCCACATTCCAGCGTTGCTGATCACCGCCGACCGGTCGAAGACTGTCGCCGACGCAGCCCTCGCCCATGATGTCCACCTGCTGCGAAAGCCGGTCAAACCCGGAGCCCTGCGCGCCGCGATGGCCCATGTGGCGATCCGCGCCGACGCGGCGCAGTGAAATATTAGTGACCTTTGCCGCCATCGAGCCGGGAAGCGGCGATCACCGCCTGGGTCCGGCTTGAAACTTTGAGTTTCTGCAATATTGCCGAGACATGGGCCTTGATGGTGGCCTCGGAGACGCCGAGTTCATAAGCGATCTGCTTGTTGAGAAGCCCTTCCTTCAGCATCATCAGCACCCTGATCTGTTGGGCGGTAAGTGTGGCGACCCGGCGCACGATGTCGTCGGTCTCCTTGTCGGTGCTGGCGCCGGGGTCATAGCCGTCGGGAACCCAAAGATCGCCCTTCAGCACGGCGGCGACCGCGGCAATGATGGTCTGGGTTCCGGCCGATTTCGGAATGAAGCCGGAAGCTCCAAGCCCGAGGGCTTTCTGCACGATCCCCGCGTCCTCGCTGGCCGATACGATCACGATCGGAATGTTGGGATATTGGGTGCGGAGATAGATGAGGCCCGACAGGCCCTGCACGCCCGGCATGCGAAGATCGAGCAGGATGAGATCGAAGCCATCATCGCGCTCAAGCGCCGCGCGGCCGGCATCGAGCGACCCCGCCAGTTCCACCCCAGCGTTTGCCACTCCCGCCGTCAAGGCATGCTGCAGCGCCTCGCGAAACAGCGGGTGGTCGTCGACGATCAACAGGCGTATCGTGGCCATCGCATGCCCTCTGCCCGCGATATTCACCCCATTGCAGGCGGCTAATCAAGCCTTGATCGCAACGCGCCTGGACGCCATGGTGGGAAATCTGGATACTGGCGGAAAGGAAGTGGAATTTGGTCGGCAAATGCTAACTGTTCTAAGGCGGTTTGGGATCTTTCTGAGTTCACTGTTGCTGACCTTTCTCGGCCTCACGGCAGTCACTTTCGGAATTGGCCGCTTCATTCCAATCGATCCCGTACTGGCCGTGGTGGGCGACCACGCAACCCGCGAAATCTACGATAAGGCTTACTTCGCCATGGGCCTGGACCGGCCTATGCCGGTCCAGTATCTCATTTATCTGCGCAAGATCGTCTCCGGCGACTTCGGCCAGTCGGTAATGTCGTCACAACCGGTTCTCAGCGACCTCATGCGCTTCTTTCCGGCTACTTTTGAACTGGCAACTATTGCCACCCTGATCGGCGTTATTGTCGGCGTTCCGGCGGGAGTAGCCGCAGGCGCCTTGAAGGGCCGCTGGCCCGACCACCTCGTTCGCGTCGTCGGACTTTTCGGTTATTCCATACCGGTGTTTTGGCTGGGACTCGTCGGACTCTTCGTGTTCTATGGAAAGCTCGATTGGGTATCGGGTCCGGGCCGCCTCGACGTCGGCTATGAAGACATTGTAACGGCACGAACAGGCATCATCCTCGTCGACAGCCTGATCGAAGGCGAGTGGGACATTTTCCGCAATGCGCTGGGCCACCTTATTCTGCCGGGCAGCATCCTGGGCTATTTCTCGTTGGCCTATATCGCCCGCATGACGCGGAGTTTCATGATCGAACAACTAAGCCAGGAATATGTCATCGCGGCGCGGATCAAGGGCCGTTCCTTCTGGGGCGCGGTGTGGGGCCACGCCTTTCCCAACATCATGGTGGCGCTGATCACGGTGATCGGATTGAGTTATGCCTCGTTGCTTGAGGGTGCTGTCCTCACCGAAACGGTTTTCGCCTGGCCGGGCCTCGGGCTCTACATTACTCAATCACTGTTCAATGCCGACATGAATGCGGTGCTCGGGGGAACGCTGGTGGTTGGCGCGGTATTCATCGGCGTGAACTTGTTGTGCGACCTGCTCTACAATATCGTTGACCCAAGGATTCGAGCGGCATGAGCCGTTCTCTCCGCCAGTGGCTCGCCAGCGACCAGCCCGCCTCGCGCCGGCAAGCCGTGCTCGGCAGTATCGCACGGGGCGCTTTGGCGATTGTCGCCAATCCCGCGGCGCTTACCGGCTTGCTGATCGTTACAGCGTTGGTGGTCATTGCCGTGTTCGCGCCCCTGATCGCTGGAAATGTTTCTCCGATCGCCCAGGAGCTTGCAACGAGGCTGGCCGCTCCAAGCTCGCTCCACTGGTTCGGCACCGACGAACTGGGCCGCGACATTTATGCCCGCACAGTCTATGGCGCCCGCGTCACCCTTACCATCGTTATGCTGGTGGCTATTGTGGTCGCACCCATCGGCCTCGCTGTTGGAACCGCGGCCGGCTATCTTGGCGGCTGGGTCGACGCCCTTCTAATGCGCATTACCGATATTTTTCTGGCGTTTCCGCGGCTGGTGCTGGCGCTTGCCTTTGCTGCGGCGTTGGGACCAGGCATCGAAAATGCGGTGATCGCGATTTCGCTGACCGCTTGGCCGCCCTATGCCCGCATCGCCCGGGCCGAGACCGTCACCATCGCGCGCAGCGATTTCATCGCGGCGGTTGTCTTGCAAGGCGCATCGAGCGCCCGGATCCTTTTCCGCCATATCGTGCCGCTTTGCCTGTCGTCGGTTATCGTGCGGCTCACCCTCGATATGGCCGGCATCATCTTGACGGCGGCGGGCCTTGGCTTTCTCGGCCTCGGCGCCCAGCCGCCAACGGCGGAATGGGGCGCCATGGTGTCTTCCGGCCGCGATGTCATTCTCGACCAATGGTGGGTCGCGACGATTCCGGGCCTCGCCATCTTCATCGTCAGCCTCGGCTTCAACCTTCTGGGGGATGGCCTGCGCGATGTCCTCGATCCGAAGAACGCATGAGCGGGGCCCCTCTCATTGAAGTCGAAGACCTCAACGTGTCGTATCCCGGCCGTGGCGGCACGACGCGCGCGGTGCGCGGCGCCAGCTTCTCGCTGGGGCGCGAGCGGCTCGGCATCGTCGGCGAGTCGGGTTCGGGCAAATCGACGGCCGGCCGCGCTCTGCTTGGGCTTATTCCACGCCCGGGCGTTGTTGCAGCTAAGCGCATGTCATTGTCGGGAATCAATCTGCTCGCATTAGGGGAAACTGAATGGCAATCCCTGCGTGGCCGCCGCATGTCGATGGTGATGCAGGATCCGAAGTATTCGCTCAATCCGGTTCTCAAGGTTGGCCGGCAGATACAGGAAACCTACCGGCTGCATCACCGGTCGTCCGCCGCGGAGGCCCGCCGCCGCGCGCTCGACATGCTTGACGCCGTGAAAATTCGTGATGCCGATCTCGTCTATCACCTCTATCCGCACCAGCTCTCCGGCGGCATGGGCCAGCGCGTGATGATCGCCATGATGCTGATCGCCGAACCTGATCTGTTGATTGCCGATGAACCGACATCGGCGCTAGACGTCACCGTTCAGAACCAGGTGCTGCGCATCCTAGACAACCTCGTCGCCGATCGCGGCATGGGATTGATTTTCATCAGCCACAACCTGACCATCGTATCGAGTTTCTGTGACCGCGTGCTGGTCATGTATGGTGGCAGGATCGTCGAGGAATGCCGGGCAAACGAACTGGCAAAAGCGAAACACCCCTATACCCGCGCACTGATTGAGGCTGCCCCGTCACTCGACCGGCCAAAGGCGGAGCTTTCGGTTGTGGTCCGCGATCCGGAATGGCTGGCATGATCGTTGTCAGCGATCTCGCTGTCACATTCCGCAATGGCGGCAAGCCCATCCATGCCGTGCGCGGCATCTCCTTTGCCGTAGACGAGGGAGAAACTTTTGGAATCGTTGGAGAATCCGGCTCGGGAAAATCGACTGTTCTGAAGGCGATTGCCGGCCTGTGCGCAACTGCAGCACCAAGCCTGCGCATCGACGGCGCTGCCATGGGATCAAAACGCAGCAAGTCGGATCGCCGCCTAATGCAGTTCGTGTTCCAAGACCCTTACGGTTCGCTGCATCCGCGCCAGACGGTCGATGACATGCTGCGCGAGCCGCTGCAGATCCACGGCATAAGCGAGATCGATGCAAAGGTCTCCGAGGCTCTCACCGATGTGGGGCTGGAGCCGCAACACCGGTTCCGCTTTCCCCATCAGCTCTCCGGTGGTCAGCGCCAGCGCGTGGCGATCGCCCGGGCGCTGATCCTGCGCCCGCGCATCCTTCTCCTCGACGAGCCCACATCGGCGCTCGACGTGTCTATTCAAGCCGAAATTCTCAACCTGCTGTCGCGTCTGCGCCGCAGCTATCGGCTCACCAGTATCCTCGTCAGCCACGACCTCGCCGTGGTCGCCCATTTGTGCAACCGCATCGCTGTCATGCAGCAAGGCCGGCTCGTTGAGCTTCTAGACGTTGAGAGTTTGCGGCGTGGTCAAGTGAAAGAGGCCTATACGTTGGAACTGCTCACCGCCAGTCGGGGCTATGTACGAGAACCGGCCTGACTGTAGTCAAGTCTTGCCATGCCTTCAAAAAGGGCCTCAGATGGCCATCAGTTCAGCGATTTCGGCACTTCCGCTGCAAATCCTGAATTCCACGAAAAACAGGGAGGACTAAATGTTGCAGCGATTCAAATTTGCGCTTTTTGCCGGCGCAATTCTGGCCTTGGCGCCGAATGCACTGGCCGACACACCGGCCGACACACTGGTGATAGCCAAGCAAATCGACGACATCATCACGCTCGATCCAGCCGAAGCCTATGAATTCATGGGCATCGAAGTGATCGCCAACAGCTACGACCGCATCATGCGGCTCGAACCCACTGACATCACCAAACTGGCGGGCGGTGTTGCCGAAAGCTACGTGCTGAGCGATGACGGCAAGACGTTGACGTTTAAGGTCCGGGCGGGGCAGAAATTCGCATCAGGAAATCCGATAACCGCAGCCGATTGCGCGTTCTCGCTGCAGCGTGTGGTGAAACTCGACAAGACCCCGGCCTTCCTCATCGGCCAGCTGGGCTGGACCAAGGACAATGTCGATCAGCTGGTCAAGGCCATCGACGATCAGACATTCTCGATCACCATTACCGAGGATTTTTCTCCCTCGCTAGTCCTCAGCCTGATGTCATCGGTCGTAGGCTCGGTCGTCGATATGAAGACTGTCATGGAACATGAAGCTGCAGGCGACATGGGTTATGCTTGGCTCAAAACGAACTCGGCCGGCTCCGGTGCCTATACGGTGAAAAGCTGGAAGGCCAACGAAAGTGTTGTTCTCGAAGCGAACCCCAATTATCGCGGCGGCATGGCCGCATTGAAGCGCGTCGTCATCCGCCACGTGGTGGAGCCCGCCGCCCAACGCCTGCTGATCGAAAAGGGCGACGTCGACATCGCCCGCGACTTGACACCGGACCAGATCGCCGGTGTCGCCGGCAACAAGGACATTGTAGTCACCACCATCCCGCAAGCCAGCGTCTACTATGTCGGCCTCAATGTGAAGACGCCGCATTTCGAAGATGTCAAGGTCCGCCAGGCCCTACATTATCTGGTCGACTATGATGGCATGGTGAATTCGTTCCTGAAGGGGAAGGCGCAGGTCCATCAGACATTCTGGCCGTCAGGGTTCTGGGCTTCGCTCGATGAGAACGAATACAATTTCGACCCGGCAAAGGCCAAGGCCCTACTTGCCGAAGCAGGTCTGCCCAATGGCCTGGAGGTGGAACTCGACACGCCAAATTCATCGCCGTTTACCAACATGGCCCAATCGATCCAGTCGACCATGGCCGAAGGCGGCGTCAAGGTCACCATCGTGCCCGCCGAACAGAAAACCGTACTGACCAAGTATCGCGCCCGGCAGCACCAGATGTTGCTGATCAATTGGGGCCCCGACTACATGGACCCACACACCAACGCGGACTCTTTCGCCCGCAACCCCGATAACTCCGACAATCCGAAGTCGAAGCCGCTGGCCTGGCGTAACAGCTGGGACATTCCGGAAATTACCAAGTTGACGGATGCAGCGGTGCGCGAGCGCGACGAAGGCAAGCGCGAGCAAATGTACAAGGACCTGCAGAAAAAGGTGATGGACGAAGGGCCGTTCATCATCATGTTCCAGGACACCCAACAGCTCTCCACCCGGGCCAATGTGAAAGGCTTCGTCATGGGACCGAGCGCCGATGTGGTCTATTACAATCTGACAACCAAATAGGCCGTCACCGATTGACAACGGCGGAACAAGGCCGTGATGCCTTGTTCCGCCCAATCTGAAATCCTTGCTGATGCCACCGGGCGATTCCGCCACATGAGCGAACGCCGGGTGCGCTATGGACAACTGCTGGTGTATTCGTAGGCGCCGCGATCCATATAGCTGATCGGGCCGCTACCGGTATTGCTGGTGCCGGAGTCATTGCAGCGCGACTTGGCCTCGGCATCGCGGCTGATTTCCGATGTCGATATCGCATCGGACTTGGCCGAGTCGATCGCCTTGGATCCGGCGGTCAAATGAAAATTGGAGGTGCTCACCCAGCCGGGAAGCGCCTGAATTCCGTGAGTCTCGGCGCTCAAGTGCGCCGCCTGCAAGGTGGAAAGCGAATAATATGTCGTCCCTTTGTAGACATAGAGAACGCTGCCGCAACACGCCGAAACGATATTATAGTCGGCGCCCTTCGTTACCGATGAATTCCCAATGTTGATTTCACCCTTCTTCCGGCTTGTGCTCAGTGCATTATCGACGCTGATATTGTTGTAGACATAGCCATCGGGCGAATCGCCTTCGATATTGATGCCTGATGTCTCATTCTTGTAGACGCTGTTGTTGATGATCCTAGGCCGCGGAGAACTCAAGCACGTCGATGCCGTGGTCGCCATTGAGATAGGTGACGTTGTTGACCATCAGCCCGTCGCTGCCGCCCCACCGCATGTTGATGCCGGAATCCTCGTTTTGATACGATTTGCAGGACTCGACAATATTGCCGCTCGAGCGCGATTCGATTCCGGCGGCAATCCGTTGATAGCCGCGGGCATTGTGATGGGCGGTAACCCGCTTGATGCGGATGCCGTGGGATCCGTTGATGATGTAAATGCCAATATCGGAATTGTCGTAGACCTGGGTACCGTCCACGAGGGACGATGAAGTCGAACTGAACTTGATGCCGTTGCGGGTCTTGCCGCTGGAGCGCAGGCCCGAGCGCGACACATAACCGCCGAGAACGCTGATATTGGTGGAACCGGTGATGTCGATGCCCGTATTCAGCGAGCCGTCAATCGCGACATTGGACAGCACGACGTTTGACGAACTGTCGATCAAGATTGAGCTTCCCGTCGATCTCGACACTTTGATGTTTGACAGCGTGACATTCGAACACAGCGTGCAGCGGATGCCTTCATTCAGCGTGCGCTCGACGGTGAAGCCATCGATGGTCACCCAGCTTGCGCCCGAAAGGTCGAAGCCACGCCAGGCGCCCGTCAAGATCGCCCCTGGGCTCGCGGTGATTCTGATGGGGGCACCGGGTGAGCCCGAGCGATTGACGCTAACCTGCCCGCTATAGGTGCCGGAGGCAACCGCAACCGTATCGCCTGGAGCCGCGCGAGCAACGGCGGCGCCGATGCTGCAATAGGGCGCACCCGCCGCGTCGGAGCACAATGCCTTGCTGTTAACGTATCGCACAGCAGCAAACGCCGGCTCGAAATGCAGTCCAGCAAGACCGAAGATGATCTGAACCAAAAACGCAGCGGCAATCCTTGCCACCAATGCAGTTGCGCGCGCCGTCCACATGCGAACTACTCCGGGGGATAGGCAAATGCTACAACATCAAATTCAGCAGGTCGAGAGTAATTGCGCCATGGCAGCGGAAATAACAAAGTTGTGAACCGCTCTTGCGCTGCGTGCCACCGTGCAATTCGAAGCGCGGCTGCGAAGTGTTCTGGTTTCACCCGCACAACCGGGTTATGGTGACCTGCGGCATGCGCGCACCCGCACCGGTTGAGGTTTTGCTATGAAAGTCACGATCAACATCGAATGCACCCCGGAGGAAGCCCGCACCTTCCTGGGTTTTCCCGATGTGACCGCGGTGCAACAGCAGATGATGTCGGCATTCCAGGAACAGCTGCGCCAGCAGATGTCGGCCGATCCCGAGACGGCCCTGAAAGCCTGGTTCGGCCCCGGCTATCAGGGTCTGGGCGAGATGCAGCGCAGTTGGTGGCAGCAGATGTTCAAGGCCGCCGAGCCGAAACCGGAATAATCCCCGCATTTCTCTACCCTTGCGGTCACCGGTCCCGCTCCGCTAGAGACAGCGCCACCGCCTTTTCCCGATATTGCAACAAGGAACCTCCGCGTGGCCAGCTCACCCGCAATGACCGTCATGATCGCCGCCGTCCGCAAGGCGGCGCGCGGCGTGCAGCGCGATTTTGGCGAACTCGCCAACCTCCAGGTTTCGGTAAAAAGCCCGGGCGACTATGTGACCGCAGCCGACCGGCGCTGCGACAAGATCCTGCGCGAGGAACTGGCCAAGGCCCGCCCCGATTACACAATCCTCACCGAAGAGTCGGGCCTCGTCAAGGGCGGCGATCCCGATCACCGCTTCATCGTCGATCCCATCGACGGCACCACCAACTTCATGCATGCGGTCCCCTATTTTGCCATCACCGTGGCCCTCGAGCGCAAGGGCGAAATCGCCGCCGCCGTCACCTATAATCCGATCACTGACGAGTTGTTCACGGCTGAAAAGGGTTCCGGCGCTTTCCTCAACAACAAGCGCCTGCGCGTCGCCAACCGGACCGATATTCACGAAACGCTGGTTGCTTACAACCTGCCCCATCGCGGCGGCAAGGAGCACGAGCTTTCACGCGCCGAAGTAGCTGCGCTGCAAGCCAAGGTGATCGGCCTCCGCTGTTTCGGCTCCGCCGCCCTCGAGCTTGCCTATGTGGCCGCCGGCCGCATCGACGCCATGATCTGCCGCAACATCAATGTCTGGGACATCGCCGCGGGGATTCTCCTGGTGCGCGAAGCCGGCGGATTCACCGGCGATCCCGGCAGCGAAGCCAACCCGATGGCGAGCGGCAACATCATTGCCGCCAACGCCGAACTGATGGCGCAATTCAAGTCCACCCTAAAGGAAGCCCGCGGCGGCGTCGTGAGCTAGAGCGTGATGGCTTTTGATTGACCCGGTCCGCCCTCTCCCGTCCTCGGGCTTGACCGAGGATGGGAGAGGGTGCCCGATAGGGCGGGTGAGGGCCTCTATCAGCGTGGAAAGCGCTGAGATCATTGGGCAAAGTAAGAGCCCTCATCCGGCCTTCGGCCACCTTGTATCATCGATTTGTGCTTTGCTGGAAATGTGCGAGATTTGGTTCCGTTCCGCGAGGAACGGAGCCGGCCTTGCGGCTCGCTACCGCAAGGCCGGCGGCCGGTTGACGGATCGCGATGCCACCTGAGCCTTTTGGGCTGACGGGAAGCTTGATCGCAGCCGGTCTCTTCGTCGGACCCGTATGGTTGCTTGAACTTTAGGTTCGTATTGGCAAGGAAGGGTCGAAGAAGATGGTTGAGCATAGCATGAAAGTAGCCGGTATCGATACTGGCAAGGCGGAGCTGCATGTGTGTCTCCTGCCTGAGGAGCGCCGGTTGACGGTGAAAAACGATGCCGCGGGCATCGCCGCCCTGGTCGAGGCCTGCCTTGCGGCGGGGGTTGTCCGCTGCGGCATCGAATCGACCTCGATCTATCACCGCAAGGCCGCCAGGGCGCTGCGCCTGGCGGGTTTGGCGGTGATTGAGCCGCAGCCGCGCCAGATCAAGGCCTTCGCAAGCGCGGTGCTGCAATGGTCGAAGAGCGATCCGCTCGATGCCCGGGTGATCGCCCGCTTCGCCCAGATCGCCGAGACGGTGCGCCAAGGCCAGACGGCGGAGATCGAGGCCTTGAGCGAGCCCTTGACCTACATCGAGCAGCTCGAAGCCCGCATCGCCTGGCTCAAGACGTCGCGCGAACGCTTCGCCGACGCCCGCATCGGCAAGGATATCGAGGCCGATATCAAGCGCTTCAAGGCCAAGCGCGCGCGCGAACTGAAAAAGCTCGAAATCCGGCTGAGGAAGAATGAAACCCTGGCCCGCCGCCTCGATCTCTTGCTCTCCATTCCGGGTGTGGCCGAGCGCACCGCCTTGGGCTTCCTCATCCGCATGCCGGAACTGGGCCAACTCGGCCGCGAGCAGGCGGCAAGCCTCGCGGGGCTTGCTCCGCACCTTTTCGACACCGGCCAGTTCAAGGGCGAGCGCCACATCTATGGCGGGCGCGAGCGCTTGCGTCACACCGCCTTCATGGCGGCCTTCGCCGCCGCCATGCAGTGGAACCAAGACCTGCAAGTCTTCTACCGCCGCCTCATCGCCAACAGCAAAACCCACACCGCCGCCGTCGTCGCCTGCGCCCGAAAACTGGTCATCCTCGCCAACGCCATCCTCGCCCGCGGCACACCCTGGCAGGAAAAACGGGTCATGCCTTGACCCAAGCAAAAACATTATGGTTGCTTCTCCCATGCTGCGCACGGGAGAAGGCGCATTGTTTCATGCATTTCGCCCTCTCCCGTGCGGCACGCATGGGAGAGGGTGCCCGACAGGGCGGGTGAGGGCACCTTGGTCATATGCGATTGCCCTGCCCTTGTGGGGAGGGAGACCATATCGATTTCAACTTGATATCATCGCGCTCTAGCCTGCCAACAACTCTTCGAGCTCGCCGCCGACTCCGCATCGAAGTCCGCCGCGGCGAAGCGCGGCGGCGAGACGCTCGATCATCAGCCTACAGATCAAATGGCGTCAATTGAATGCACTGTCACCGTAATCCTGTCACCGTAATCCGAAAGACGGAAGGGTCCTGTCAGGCAAGGCGCAATTCTTCTATCTCTACAACGGGGATCAATTCTGGTCTAGACGGCGGCCTGTCAGCGAATGAAGTCGGTGCTATCGAGATTTGCCAGGCTGTCCAAGGTTGGTGAGCTCAATTTCAAAGTCGGAGACGGTGTCTTTGTTGATGTTGCCCTCGACGATGACATCGGCGCCCGAGAGCCTGATGCGGATTTCTCCAGAAGTGCCGGTAAAGGGCAAGGTGCCCCGATAGATGAAGGCCTGGTTGCCGCCAAGCCTTGGCTTGGCATCGATCGCTCTGAGATCGATCCGGTCAACGAAGGTTGAGGCGGTTCCGGGATTGAAGCCGGTGATCCTGTCACGCTTCAGGACCTGCCTGCTGTCGGTGACTTCGCAGGTATCGGAAAATGTCGTTGCCGCCCCGGCCCGTGAGCGTGTCGCTTCCCGCCCTGCCAGTCAGGACATTGGCCTCGAGTTGCCGCGAAGCGTGTCGTTGAAGGATGAGCCAACAAGATTCTCGATTGAATTATAGCTGTCACCTGCGGCATTGCCGGTGTTGGCTGCCGGGGAAAGCCAGGTCGGCGATCACACCTCGCTGGCGCATGGCGGTAGCTCGCCCTGTCAAAGCCCTGGCCGCCCAATCGGAGCATGTCGCCGCCGCCGCGGCCTTCCAGAGTATCGTTTGCCACCCAGACCTGAGAGGGTGTCGGGAAAGTTTCCGCCACTGATATACTGATCTGCAGCTGAGCCGGTCCTTGTGCGGGCCAATCGGGTGCGCGGCCGAACACCACGAAGCTCGCGCCCGAATTCTCGCCGTGCGGGGTGGCGCTATAGGCCCCGACAATCAGATCGGCAAAGCCATCGCCATTGACATCACCTGCCGATGAAACGGAGGCACCGCTCACGTCTGTCGCAGCTGCGCCATCGAGGCGGAAACCGTTGGTGCCATTGAGCGAGGAAAGGGCGAGAATTGCGGGAAAGCCCGACTTCCGGCCGAACACTACATAGCTTGAGCCTGAGGCGGAGCCATTCGAGTCGGCAAATGGCGCCCCGACAATCAGATCGGCAAAGCCATCGCTATTGACATCGCCTGCCGATGAAACGGACCTGCCGCTCTCGTCCATGGCAGCTGTGCCATCGAGGCGGAAACCATCGCTGCCATTGAGGGTGGAAAGGGCGAGAGTTGCGGCAAAGCCCGTCTTTTTGCCAAACACCACATAGCTTGAGCCTGAAAGATCGCCGTTCGGTCGTGCGCCACGGGCCCCGATAATCAGATCGGCAAAGCCATCGCCATTGACATCGCCTGCCCCTGAAACGGACCCGCCGCTGTTGTCACCCTCCGCTACGCCATCGAGGCGGAAGCCATTGCTGCCATTGAGGGCGGAAAGATCAAAGAGGCGGCAAAGCCCGTCTTCTTGCCAAACACCACATAGCCTGATCCTGAGAATAACCCGTGTGGGGCGGCATGACGCGCGCCGACAATCAGATCGGCAAAACCATCGCCATTGACATCGCCTGCCCCTGAAACCGAATAGCCGCTATAGTCGCCTTCCGCCACACCATCGAGGCGGAAGCCATTGCTGCCATTGAGGGTGGAGAGATTCAATGTTGCGGCAAAGCCCGCCTTCTTGCCAAAGACCACATAGCTTGATCCTGAAGAAGTCCGTGCGGATCTGCGCCGTTGGCCCCGACAATCAGATCGGCAAAGCCATCGCCATTGACATCGCCTGCCCCTGAAACGGACCTGCCACTAAAGTCACCGACCGCCACACCATTGAGGCGGAAGCCGTTCGTGCCATTGAGCGAGGAAATATTGAGCGAAGCGGCAAAGCCCGACTTCCGGCCGAACACCACATAGCTTGAGCCTGAAAAGGGGCCGTTTGGGTCGGCGCCTCGGGCCCCGATAATCAGATCAGCAAAGCCATCGCCATTGACATCGCCTGCCCCTGAAACGGACCAGCTGCTAAAGTCATAGGCCGCCGCACCATCGAGGCGGAAGCCATTCGTGCCATTGAGGGTTGAAAGATCGAGGGAGGCGGCAAAGCCCGTCTTCCTGCCAAACACCACATAGCTTGAGCCTGAAGAGAGGCCGTTCGGATCGGCATCATGGGCTCCCACAATCAGATCGCCAAAGCCATCGCCATTGACATCGCCTGCCGATGAAACAGACCAGCCACTTAGATCATAGGGCGCCCCACCATTGAGGCGGAAGCCATTGGCGCCATTGAGCGAGGAGAGGGAAATTTTGGAGGGAAATTCTTTGGCGTGAGCTGCGGGGGCCAGGCTCAAGCTCAGAAGGGCAACGCCTGCCAGAAGTGCCTGCCTTGTCTCCGGAACCAATGTACGTCTGCCGGCACCCCACATGGGTTCCTCCCTTGCGAACTGCCTCGGGGGCAACTTCCCACAACTGCAAGTAGCCGTCAAGAAAGTCCGCTAACGGATGAAGTCAGTGCTATCGAGATTTGCCAGGCTGCCTTGATTATCGAGCTCAATCTCAAAGTCGGCTACGGACGGTGCATTCATTTCATATCGCGTTGTTATCACTCGCAATTCCATCGCGTTATCCAGCCTTCCTCACCGCCAAGCTCAGGCCTGCGGCCGTCTGCAGATGACCGATGACCGCGAGCAGGTTCCTGGCGGTCGGGTTGCCCGACGGTCCGAACATGCGCATGAGGCTCTTGGGCTCGGCGCCGATGGCCTTGGCGAGGGGACCAAAACCGATGGTGGCATTGATGTAGTCCCGCATCAGGGCCTTGCCGGTGTCGATGTCGCCGCCAAGCAGGGTTTCGATGCTTTCGGTCAGCAGGGCCTCGCGGAACCGCGCGTCGCGCTTGGCGCGCGCCTGCACGGTTTGCTTGAAGGCGCGGGTCAGTGGCATGGGGTCATCCTTTCCGTTGCTTGTAGTCTCGCCAGCGCTTGTGTGCCGCCGCGATGTCGGTGTCTTGCCGCCGCTTGGTTCCGCCGCCGAGCAGGATGACGATCAATTCGCCATCCTTGCCGAAATAGACGCGATAGCCCGGCCCGAAATCGATCTTGAGTTCCATCACGCCGGCGGAGATGCTCTTGGTGTTGGAGACATTGCCCAGCGAAAGCCGCGCCATCGCCGTGGTCACCTTGGCGGCCGCATGGACATCGAGATCCTGGAACCACTTGGAGAATGGGCTGTTGCCCGCTCTGTCGAGGTATTCCAGAATCTCCATCGAAACAATGGTATCACATACGCTACCATACTGCAAGGATTGAAATTACCGCTACAGGACCCTCTTTCCCTTTTTGCGTTACGGCGGCGATGCATTCAATTAACCACTTCATCTGTGTACGGAGTAAATCATCGAGGGATTTGACTGCACCGTAGGAACGGCCAGCTGCCAGGCACCGGCCGCGCCATCCGCCGCCATGGACGAAAATCGCCCCTTGACAGATTATTCCCATGCGCTATGTTCCCGTTATGTTCTACACGAACTTAAGGAACCCGCCATGGACTGGGCCAGAGCCATCGAACGCAACAGCGAAGCCCTCGGAGCCATCGTCGCGGCCCTTTTCGTCATGCTGGGCAGTCAGGCGGTGGCCAGGCTTGCGCGCCCTCTGCACCGCGCCGTGTTGAACGTGCTGGTGCCTGCCGAATCCGCCATGCGGCGCCTCATCGTCATCGCGGCGCGGGGCCTCAAGGCGAAGCCCGCGCCCTCCCGCCCCATGCCTCGTGGGCCCATCGGGCGGGGCGGGCGCCATGCGTCTGGCCTTTCAACTCTTCGATCCGCGCAAGCGCTTGGCGCCCCTTGACCGCGAGAGAGGCCCCAGCGCTCAACCGCGCATCCACATCTTCGGCGCCGATCCGCGCGTGACAGAACTTTGGCCGTCGCCGGAGCCAAGAGCCGTTGCCGCGGCACCCCCCGATGATGGCCATATCGACGCCCGCCGCCTGCGCCTGAGGCTTGCGGCCCTCAAACTGGCGCTCGACGATCTGCCGCGCCAGGCGCGGCGTCTCGCGCGCTTAAGGGCCAAGCGGGAAAAGCTGCCAAGCCTCAAGTTCAAATCGCCGCTGCGGCCAGGCCGTCCTCCAGGCCACCGGAGAATACCGGTTCACCAGGTCGACCACCTGCTCGCCGAATGCCACGGGCTGGCGCGTGACGCCATGGCGCCCAACACATCCTGAGTTGGTGTGCTTGAGGGATCAGCCCGTGGCCCCCCGTGAACTAGCTCGCAAACAACTCCTCAAGCTTGCCGCGCATGACCGATGGGTCGGCATCGACGCCGGTCCAATACTTGATTCCGATGACGCCCTGGTTCACGATCATCCCAGCCCGTCCAGCACCCGGCAGCCGCGGCGCTCCGCTTCCTTGACCAGCCAGGTCCGTGGCGGATTGGGGATGACATCGGCCACCACCAGCCCCCGCCGCAGTGTCGCGGGATCGAGATCGAGCCTGGCATCCACATCGGGATAGAGTCCGATCGACGTCGCATTGACCACGATATCGGCATCGGCGGAAATGGCATAACTTTCACGCCACTGCACAAACTCCGCTTTGACTTTCGTCTTGCCATTGAGCAGATCGGTCAATGTCCGCCCGCGCTGTTCGTTGCGATTGACAACGGTAATGCGTGCGGCGCCGGCGAATGCCAGCTCCACGCCGATGGCCCGGGCGGCGCCACCGGCGCCGAACATCACCACCGACTTGCCCGCCGGATCGATCGCCGTTCGCAGCGACTGCAGGAAGCCCTTGCCATCGGTGTTCTCGCCGATGAATTTACCATCGCGCAGCACCGCGCAATTGACCGCCCCCATGACGGCGGCGGATTGGCCCAGTCCGTCCAGATACTGAATCACCGCCACCTTGTGGGGGATCGAACAGTTGAAGCCGATCCAGCCCATGGCGCGGGCACCCTTCACCGCATCGCCAAGCTTTTCCGGCGGAACTTCGCAATTGATGTAGCGGATATCCAGCCCGTGGTGGCGATAGGCCGCCTCGACCATCGCCACCGTCGGATTTTCAGCGGCCGGCATGGCGAATGATCCGGTGAGCCTGCTCAGAAAATTATGTGCCATCGCTGACGTCCCTCCCGCCACTGCAGCCGACCATATGGCACCGGCGGAGAGCTGTCCACGTAGCCCGCCCTGCCCCATTGCTGCCCAGAAGTCTCCCCACAAGCGCGGCTGAGAGGGTGGCCAGAATGAAGATTCACAATGACCCGGCGCGGCATGCTTGGTCTGTTGGCCACGGGCCTGACGGCCTGCACCGCCGAGGGCCCGGCGTACCGGCCAGGCGGCGTCGAGCCCACCGGCAATACCGGCGTGATTTATGTCTATCGTCCGCTCGGCACCGTGGCCACCCGAGGCGAGTCGCCATTCCTCGCCATCGGCGGCAAGTCCTACGGCCAGATCAAGGCCGGCTCGTTCATTGCCGCCAAGGTGCCCGAAGGCGAAGTCAAGGTCATGCTGCAGCAGAGCCTCTTTCTGTTGATACCGACCATACCGCGCTACGTAACAGTGTCCGTGGTTGCCGGCGGCAGTTCCTATGTCAGGGTCGACCAGAAGATTTCCAGTGCCGATCTTAGCAGCGGCGTTACTGTCAACCAGTCGATCACCATCGAGGAAGTGAGCAGCGAAGTAGGCCAAGCCGAACTCGCCGCGACCCGCGAGAACGGATAGAACCTGGGCATATACAGCCGGCCTCCGGCCCGGCTATCCTCGATTTATTGAGGAGTGCCCATGTCCGATGCATTGAACTGGAAGAGCGCCGCAAAGCTGGCACGCGCGTTTGCCAAGAAGAAAGTTTCCCCCGTCGAGGTGGCCAAGGCCTGCCTAGCGCAAATCGCCCGCCACGATGGCGCGATCAACGCCCTTTGCGGGCTGCACGCCGAAGAAGCAATGCAGCAAGCCCGCGCCAGCGAGGCCCGCTGGCTGAAGAGCAAGCCGCTGGGACCCCTCGACGGTGTCCCCGTGCTGGTCAAGGACCTGCTGCTGGTGAAAGGCTGGCCGACCCTGCGCGGCTCGATGACCGTCGATCCTGCCCAGCCCTGGGACCATGATGCGCCAAGCGTGGCGCGCCTGCGCGAAAGTGGCGCGGTTTTCCTCGCCGCAACAACGACGCCGGAATTTGGCTGGAAAGGAGTAACCGATTCACCCCTGACCGGCATCACCCGCAACCCCTGGGATCTCTCGAAAACCCCAGGCGGCTCGTCCGGCGGCTCGGCAGCAGGCTTGGCCGCTGGTTTTGCGCCGTTGGCCCTCGGCACCGACGGCGGCGGGTCGATTCGCATCCCCGCGGGCTTCACCGGAGTATTCGGCATCAAGCCGTCCTTCGGCCGGGTGCCGGCCTGGCCGCTTTCGCCATTCGGCACCGTGGCCCATGTGGGCCCCATGACCCGCTCCGTTGAAGACGCCGCCATCATGATGAACGTCATTGCCAAACCCAATTCGCGCGACTGGCATTCTCTTCCCTATGATGGCCGCGACTACACCAGAAAGCTCGACAAGGGCGTCAAAGGCCTGCGCATCGCCTATTCGCCCCGCCTCGGCTATGTCGACGTCGATCCGGAAATCTCCAGGTTGGTCGAAACGGCCGTCAAGGTTTTCAGCTCACTCGGCGCCCATGTTGAGGAAGTTGATCCAGGCTTTGAAGACCCGGCACCATGCTTCCGCACTCTGTGGTGGTCCGGCGCCCGGGCGGCGCTGGGCAAGCTGCCCCTAGAAAAGAAGAAGCTGCTGGACCCCGCCCTTGCCGACGTGGTTGAGCAGTCGATGACGCTCAGTCTCGACGACTACCTCGATGCGGTGAGGGTGCGTGGCGCCCTCGGCAGTCACATGCGCCAGTTCATGGAAAGCTACGACCTCTTGCTGACGCCCACCCTGCCGATTGCCGCCTTCGAGGCGGGCAAGCTGTCGCCCGGCGATATCACATCAGGTAAATGGGTCAACTGGACCCCCTTTTCCTACCCCTTCAACCTGACCCAACAGCCAGCCACAAGCGTGCCCTGCGGCTTCACCAAAGGGGGTCTACCCGCCGGACTCCATGTAGTTGGCCGAATGTTTGACGATAAAACGGTCATCCGCGCCTGCCACGCCTACGAGCAGGCGACGAATTGGACCAAAAAGCGCCCCGGACTGCCGAAGCCGAAAAAACCAGCGGGCTAAGCGGCGCTCTGGTGCTCGAGTCGGGTGATTTCGTCTTTCAGCTTGAGTTTTCGGCGCTTTAACTCGGCGATTTCAGCATCCGATGAGGCGGGGTGGGCCATCACTTCGGCCAACTCGGCCTCAAGGGCCTTGTGCTTGGCAGCAAGCTCACTGAGATGCGCTTGAAGACTCATGCATTCCTCCACTCAGAGTAATATGACACCCGCATGATGACACAGAGTTGGGGACTTGTCGAACCCTTGACAAGGGCATAGTTGAAGATGTCGAAAACGGCCCAACTGGCGTTTTCGGGCGAGGCAAATGGCAAGACTGGACACATTGCAGGACGTCGCCATGCGGGCGAAACTGCAAAATCTGCTGCAGCAGCATCGCGACCTCGACACCGCAATAAGCTCACTTCAGGAAACCGGAACGGGCGACCAGTTGCAGTTGCGCCGGTTGAAGAAAATGAAGCTCGACCTGAAGGATAAAATCCAGCAGATCGAGAACATGCTAATCCCAGACATTATCGCTTAGGACCCTTTCCGTGGCGCCAGAAAAGCCGCTCGTTGCCATTGTCATGGGCAGTCAATCCGACTGGCCGACAATGAAGCATGCCGCCGATACGCTGGCCGGACTGGGAATAATTTGTCAGACGCAGATTGTGTCTGCCCACCGCACGCCGGACCGGCTCTATCGATTCGCCAAGGGCGCCGGAACCGCCGGCTTCAAGGTCATTATCGCCGGTGCCGGCGGTGCCGCCCACCTCCCGGGCATGACCGCATCGATGACAACCCTGCCGGTGCTAGGCGTTCCCATCGAAACCAAGGCGCTTTCTGGCCAGGACTCCCTGCTCTCGATTGTCCAGATGCCAGCAGGTATACCCGTGGGAACCCTGGCCATCGGCAAGGCGGGCGCCATCAACGCGGCCTTGTTGGCGGCCAGCATTCTCGCCCTGTCGGACCGCGCCCTCGCCGCCCGCCTCGAAGCCTGGCGGGCCCGGCAAACCGCGTCTGTTGCCGAACATCCGAAAGACGAGGCCTAATGCGGTTGGCCAAACCTCTGAAGCCGGGAGCCACCGTCGGAATTCTCGGCGGCGGTCAGTTGGGCCGCATGCTGGCATTGGCGGCGGGGCAGCTCGGCTTCAAATGCCATATCTATGCCCCCGAGCCGGACAATCCGGCCTACCAGGTCTCCGCCAGCCATACCGTCGGCCGTTACAACGATTTCGACGCCCTGGCGCGCTTTGCCACCGCCGTCGATGTGGTCACCTACGAATTCGAGAATGTGCCGGGCGAAACCGCCGCGTTTTTCGAAGACCGTATTCCCCTGGCCCCCAGCGCGCGCGCCCTTAGTGTCGCCCAGGACCGGATTGCCGAGAAGACTTTCATAGCCGGATTGGGCATTCCGGTTGCGCCATTTGCCCCTATATCGAACGTCAAGGAGCTGGAGGCTGCCCTCGACAAGATCGGTCGGCCGGCGATCCTCAAGACCCGGCGCTTCGGTTACGACGGCAAGGGCCAGGTGAAACTCACCGCCGATCAAGGTGCCGCCGCCGCTTGGGACGCGATCGGCAAGGTTCCGGCCATCCTTGAGGGCTTCATAGACTTTGAAAAAGAAATATCGGTCATCGCTGCGCGTGGCTGGGACGGCTCCATTGCCGTCTATGACGTTCCCGAAAATCACCACCAGAACCACATCCTGAAGACCTCCACCGTCCCGGCACGAATTTCGGCCGCGACGGCCAACGAGGCTCGAAACCTCGGCCACCGCATTATCGGTGCCCTCGACTATGTCGGCGTGATCGGTATCGAAATGTTCGCTGGCGCGAGCGGATTGACCGTGAATGAGATCGCCCCCCGCGTCCACAATTCCGGCCACTGGACCATGGACGCCTGCGCCGTCTCCCAGTTTGAGCAACACATCCGGGCTATTTGCGGTTGGCCGCTTGGCAGCCCCGAGCGTCACTCCAACGTGGTCATGACCAATCTTCTGGGTCAGGATGTTAACTCTTGGCCGGAGCTTGCCGCCGAACCCAGCACCGCCCTTCACCTCTATGGCAAGGCTGAGGCAAGGCCTGGCCGGAAAATGGGACATTTCAACCGCCTGACCCCTCGACAGGCTTGAAGAGCTGTGCTAATTCGCCGCCACTTTTCGCGAGCCCTCTTGGGTCTCACTTTGATTGGCAACCCTTTCTGACCAAATCCGAGGTAGCACTTGCAAGTCGTAGTACGTGACAACAATGTCGATCAGGCCCTCAAGGCGCTTAAGAAAAAGATGCAGCGTGAGGGAATCTTCCGCGAAATGAAACTGCGCGGGCACTACGAAAAACCATCGGAAAAGAAAGCCCGTGAAAAGGCGGAAGCCGTCCGCCGCGCCCGCAAATTGCAGCGCAAGAAGCTGCAACGCGAGGGCCTGCTGCCCATGCCGAAGAAGGTCGAACTGCCGCCGCGCGGTCCCCGCGGCCAGCAATAAACCTTTTCGTTTTCCGCTACTCCGTCGCCACCAGCTTGCCGGTAAACAACACCGGGCCCGTGGGCTGGCCAGTTGGCGATCCGCCTTCCGGCTCCAGGCTGATGGCAAACACCGTCTCGCTCAGCGCTGGCCTCTCCAGCCGTTCGAGCTTGCTCGCGGGAACGCGGAAATCCGCTCGCAAAATGCCAAGCGACTGCGGCTTCTCCCGTCCGGCGCCCAATGCCCAAAGTTCATAGGATTTGCCTTCCGGCAACGTGGCTGAAACCGGCCGGACTGAAATGGTGCCATTCGCCAGATCGACTGACGCCAGGAATGCCGTGCTTTGCCCATCGCTCTGCAGCACTGCCACGAACCGCCCAGCCCCGGGAGTAAGTGGCGGCCGGAATATGAGAACGCCAGCCAGCACCGCCGCTGCGGCCCAGGCGCCGATCGCCAGACCGCGCCAGAGCTTTGCCTTGCGCTCGAAATGGAGAGCCGTTCCCGGTGCCGCCAACGGCGCAATCGCAGCCAATATTCTATGGCGCACATGGGTGGGAACACTGACCGGTTCCAGCGCCAGAGCCAGCGGTGCGAGTAGCCGCTCCCAACCCTCGACCAGCTCCCGCAAGCTCGTATCCGCCGCCATGGCAGCCTCGAAATCACGCCGCTCATTGGGATCGAGCGTCCCCAGCACATACTCCGCCGCCTGCCCTTCCCGGTCCTCAAGTTCGGCCATCGAGGCACTCCCGTAGCAAAATGAGACTCCGCCGCAGGAGAGTCTTGACCGTCGTCACCGGCCGCCGGAACTGGGCGGCAAGCTCTTCCCGGCTCCAACCCTGATAGTAGGCAAGCAGAACCATATCCTGGCGTTCATCCGGCAGTTTCGCCAGGCAATCTCGCAGGCGCTTGAGCTCAATTGCCAATTCCGCCTCCGGCAACACCGTCTGCAGGGCTCCTTCATTGCCGTCGAGGCTTTCTCCCTGCCGTTCGGCCGAGCGGCGGCGAAGGTCGATTGCCTGGTTTCGCGCAATTGCCGCAAGCCAGGCCATCGGCTGGGCCCGCAGCGAATCATATAGCCCCGCCTTCTGCCAGACCCGCACAAAGGCCTCCTGCAGGGCCTCTTCGGCCATTTCCGGCCGCTTCAGGATGCACCGCACAACCGCGAACAAGCGGCCCGATGTCAGATCATAGAGACGGCCGAATGCCTGCCGGTCGCCGGCGGCGATGCGCTGCAGAAGCCGGTCAAGTTCACCGGAAATGCCCTCGGAATAATTGCTCATGCCACAATTACGTAACACACCCGTCAAATGGTTGCAGCAATCCGGGCCCAGCTAAACACCAGATGAACGGCGCATTCAGCCTGGGTTGCAATGGAACCGGCTAATGTCCTCCCAACATCGAAACACCGCCGAGAGGGCAAACCGATGATCCGCTACACGCTCTTTTTCCTCGCCGTCATTGCTACCGCCGCCACCGCCCTGGCCGCCGTTCACCCTGGCCCGGAAGTTGCAGAGACCTCACGATACAATGTCACGGTGATCCAAAAGAATGACCCCTTTCCCGTTTTTGGACCGCTCGTGGTCGAGCAATGCGTCAAGGAGGACTGTTCCGACGTGCAATTCTGATCCACTTGTCGGGCGGCGACGCCAGACAAGGAGCGTGGGGCCAAAGTCTTGGAATCAGCCCCCTCTCGTAAGACTTGAAACCCCACGCTCCACTTCCGATATCTAGGTTTCCCCAGGCAGTACTTCCCCCCCATCCCCTGCAAAGCTGCCTGCAACTGGAAGACCCCGGCATTGCCCGGGGTCTTTTTTTGCTGTTCCCGGCAATTCACCATTAACGATCCTAGGCGGATTTTCCTCTGAACGCGATTGTGGCAGCGTGAAGTTAACGCTGTCCGGCATAGGCTCCCAGCCACCCCGCCGCCAAAGGAGACCCCCATGAAACGTCGTTTGTTTTGCCGCCATCGCCCTTGTCCTCGCCTGCCTGCCAGCAAGAGCCGAGATGAAAATAGCGGAAGGCGAGCTCGCCACGCTCCAGGCCGCCATGCAGAGCCACATCGATCAGAATCTGGTCGATGGCGCCCTGCTTCACCTTGACGAAAAGACCGGAAAAGTGCGCCCGCTCTACCCCGCCAAGGCCCACCCGATGATCATGGCCGTGGGGAGCTATTATTTCCTGTGCGCCGATTTCCGCGACGAGAACGGCAAAAAGGTAATGGTCAATTTCTTTGCCGCCAAGGACCACGACCGCTACGTGATCTTCCATACCGACTTCAATGAAAACGAGGCGCTCGAACACCTCGTCGAAAAGAACGGAAAACTGGCGAGCAACTAGCAGCTAGCCCAATCCGCATTTCGCCATGAAACAGAAACCGCTCGGAACGAGGCGGCTCTTCGGCAAGTTTTTGTTGCTGTTGATGCCGGTCTTCGCGATGACGACCGCCGTTGGGCTTCTGTTCGTCTCGCAGTTTTTCATGCGCGACGAACAGAACCAGCTCAACGCGCGCATCGGCAATCTCGTCGCCCGGATTGGTTCTATCGTAGCGAATGAATCCCTAAGTCCCGCCCACACGCCGCTCGAAACCTATCTGGGCGTCCTGATGGCGGACCGGGCGGTTATGTGCGCCGAACTGTTCGATGAAAGCGGCAGGATCGTGGCCGCCGCACCCCACCGCATTGGCTGTAAGGGCCAGGACGAATTCGAGTTCATGTCGTTGCGGCTCCCGGGCAGGAACTCCGGAAAGTTGCATGTTCGCTACTCGAACGATGAACTCGCCGCCGTCCGCGCCGACAAACGCCTGTTCACCCAACTGGCATTGGTCATAGGCCTGTTGATGGCGGCGATGGCTAGCTGGCTGGGATTCCGCGTGATTGTCGGCCGCCCGGTTGGGTCCCTCCTGGCAGCCATCCGAAAAAGCGAGGAAGGTGGCATTGCAGCCACGGTCGAAAACCCGCCAAAAGATGAGCTGGGCACCGTCATTGGTGCCTTCAATACCATGCAGGTGCGGCTCCAGAACGAGGCGGCACGCAACCTCGCGGCACTGCGCCACCTCGATCATCTCTACAACGAAACGCCCGCATTGATGTTCTCCATCTGCCCTGCGGGCCATATTTCAAGCGTCAGCGGCCATTGGCTGGAGCAGACCGGCTATGAACGCAAAGATGTTGTCGGAGCGCCGCTCGGGAATTTCTTGCGAAGCTATGAGGGTGATAGTGAAATCGACCTCCGCTTGATTACCAGCGGCGGCATTCGCGACGTGCCCCTGTGGCTGACCTGCAAGGACGGCGCGACGATGGACGTGCTGCTCTCCGCTATACCCAGCCAAAGCCGCGATGATCCAGGCTGCGATTATCTCTGTGTGATGAGCGATGTGAGCAGCCTGAACGCCGCGCGCAAGAAACTTCAGACCCAGGCCATCACCGACCACCTGACCGGCTTGCCGAATCGCCAGGCGCTGTTCGAGTACCTCGCCCGCATCGGCAAGATGCCGCGCCAGGAACTCCACAATTCCGCCGTGCTCTTCATCGACCTCGACAATTTCAAATGGGTCAACGATACCCATGGTCATGACGCCGGTGATCTGTTGCTGTGCGCGGCGTCGACCAGATTGCAGCATTGCATTGCCGGGCAGGACTTCCTTGCAAGGCTCGGTGGCGACGAATTTGCAGTCGTTCTGCGCGATCTCCCCGGCAAACAGGACGCACAAAGGGTGGCCGACCGCATCGTTGCGCAAATGAGTTTGCCATTCCAGATCGGGCCGGTGAACGCATTTGTAGGCTGTAGCGTCGGTATCGCCGACGCCAGCGCTGACGTTCACGCGCCAGAAGAGCTACTGCGCCTGGCCGATCTTGCCATGTACAAATCAAAGCAGGACGGACGTAACCGTGTGACGCCCTACTCAGCCGAACTCAGCTCCAAGGTTACCGAGCGCGACAATGTGGTCGCCCGACATCAGAATGGCCCTGAAGGAAAAGCACTTCCGCCTTTTCCTGCAGCCCATCATCGCCCTCGACACCATGAAGCCAGCTGGCGCCGAGGCCCTGCTGCGCGTCGTCAACCCGCGGGGCGGCCTCATTTCTCCGGCGGAGATTATCCGCACCGCCGAGGAGACCGGCCTCATGGGGCAAATCGGCGAATGGGTAGTGGAAGAAGGATGCGCCACCGGAAATCGCTGGGTGGCGGCTGAAAACCCGCTCTATCTCTCCCTCAACCTTTCCCCCCGGCAGCTCGACCAGAAGTTCATGTCTGATCTGGTTGCCAGGCTGCACAGAAACCCCAATGCCGCCCGCAAACTGGTGTTCGAAATCACCGAATCGGCGCTGCTTCAAAATGCCGAACGCATTTCCCAGTTCTTCGCCGGCGTCCGCGCCTCCGGCGCCCGCATCGCTCTTGACGACTTCGGTACCGGCTATTCATCCCTCAACTACATCAGCCGCTTCCCCGTTGATTTCGTCAAGCTTGACCGCAGTTTTGTGCGCCACCTCGGCGATGCCGGCAACGCCACTGCCCACCGCAACCTGGCGCTCATTAGAGCAACCGCGACCCTTTGCCGTGAGCTGGAAATCGCCGTTGTGGCTGAAGGTGTGGAAACCATCGCCGAACTCGAAAAGCTGAAGTCGATCGAGGTCGGATATGCCCAAGGTTACCTGTTTTCGCCTGCCTTGCCGGAAGAGGAGTTCACCGAGTGGGCGCGGAGTTTTGGTATTGAACCCGGCTTTCCCGCCGCCTTGGCCAGGGCCAGCTGAAACAGAACCTCCCAAACTCAGCGATTTCTGTAAAAATAGTTACAGAGGTGAGTCAAACTGTGACGCAGATTACAGTCAGCTCCCAAATTTAGGACTAATAAGACGGACAACGCTACCGCCAACGCGGTGAACCAGGGAAAAACAAGATGGTCCGCTACACAATCTTCCTCGCAATCGTGCTGGGTACCGCAGCAACCGCCCTGGCTGCCATATCACCCTCCGCGACCCGCGATCTGGCATCTGGCCAGAACGTCACCGTTATCGAAAAGAACCAGGCTTTCCCGCTGGTTGGCCCACTCGTCATTGAACCCTGCCAGACCGAGGATTGCTCCGAGGTCTAAACCCCATCCTTTCCCCCACGGCGGCATCCCCCCATCCCCTGCAAACGCCGCCGAACTCAAAGGCCCCGCCAACCCCGGGGCCTTTCCTTTAAGTAGAAGCTCCCTTTTCTAAACCGAAGATGAATGCCCCGTTCAGCGATGGTTCCGCCTCTGGCGTGCATCTTGCACCCATCGCTGAAAGTTCTCTTAGGAGGAAAGCACGATGAAAACCCTGATCGCCACCGCCACCTTGACCGTCATGTTCCTGTCCGCTGGAGCTTTCGCCGGAAATCACCGGCCAACGGTCCAGCCGGCAGGCAGCCATAACGCCAACCTGACCGTCATATCCAAGAATCAGTCATGGCCGGTTCGCGGCATGATTACCGTCGAATCCTGCAACCTCGCCCGCTGCATCGAAATCTGATCCCATTTCGCAGGACGCCTCACCGAGCCTGCGATTGGACGTGGCGGAGCGGTTCACCAAAGCCCCCTCTCTGAACCGCTCCGTCCACCTCTAAAGCTCCAACTGGAACGATGACAATGTCCAAAACCCTCACCCTCGCCGCCGCCATCCTTCTGCTCGCCACGGGCTTCAGCCAGGCCGCCGTGCGCAACTTTTTCGCTCCCGAGGTGGACGGCAAGAGGCTCGACAGCTGCCTGACCGGCGCCCAGGATTGCGGCAAACCGGCAGCCGACGCCTTCTGCAAGGTCCAGGGCTTTGAGTCCGCCCTGCTCTTTCAGCGCGAAACCGTGGCAGACACCAGTCAGGCTGGCCAATGGCGGCCTCTGCACCGGCCCAACCTGCAACAGCTTCAAACAGATCAAATGCTACTCGCCGAAGGACGATTTCGCGGCGATTGCGAATTGGCCGCAAGCCGAATGAGCTTGGAATCGTAATCCCCATTGTGTAGGGAAACCCAAATCAGGGTTTCCCTAAATGCCAAGACGCACTGACATCAAATCCATCCTCATCATCGGGGCGGGGCCGATCATCATCGGCCAGGCTTGCGAGTTCGATTATTCCGGCACCCAGGCGGTGAAGGCGCTTAAGGCCGAGGGCTACCGCGTCATCCTGGTCAATTCCAATCCCGCCACCATCATGACCGACCCGGATTTGGCCGATGCCACCTATATCGAGCCGATCACCCCCGACGTCGTCGCCCGCATCATCGAAAAGGAGCGCCCCGACGCCCTGCTCCCCACCATGGGCGGCCAGACGGCGCTCAACACCGCGCTCTCGCTCAACAAGATGGGCGTCCTGGAGAAGTATGGCGTCGAGATGATCGGCGCCAAGGCCGACGCCATCGACAAGGCCGAGGACCGCGAACTGTTCCGCGAGGCGATGAAGCGCATCGGCCTCGAAACGCCGCGCTCCATGCTGGCCAACGCCTCCGCTGCCAAGGAGGCCGACCGCGACCATCATGTCAAGGAAATGCGCCGGCTCAATGTGATGGGCCTTGACGTGGCGGACTTCGAGGCGAAATGGGCCGCCGGCGAGCCCGAACGCCTGAAGAAGTATCGCAACCGCGCCATGGTCGAGGCCTTCGAGGCCATGCTGGAAATCGGCCTGCCCTGCATCATCCGCCCCTCCTTCACTTTGGGGGGCACCGGCGGCGGCATCGCCTACAACCGCGAGGAATTCTTCGACATCGTCGAGACGGGCCTCGATGCTTCCCCCACCGCTGAAGTGCTGATCGAGGAATCGGTGTTGGGCTGGAAGGAATATGAAATGGAAGTCGTCCGCGACAAGGACGACAACTGCATCATCGTCTGCTCGATCGAGAACGTCGACCCGATGGGCGTCCACACCGGCGATTCGATCACCGTGGCCCCGGCGCTCACCTTGACCGACAAGGAATACCAGATCATGCGCAACGCCTCGATCGCGGTGCTGCGCGAGATCGGCATCGAAACCGGCGGATCGAACGTGCAGTTCGGCGTCAACCCCGCCGATGGGCGCCTGGTTGTGATCGAAATGAACCCGCGCGTCTCGCGCTCTTCGGCGCTGGCCTCCAAGGCCACCGGATTCCCCATCGCCAAGGTCGCTGCCCGGCTGGCAGTAGGGTACACGCTCGATGAGCTTGCCAACGACATCACCGGCGGCGCAACACCCGCCGCCTTCGAGCCCACCATTGATTATGTCGTCACCAAGATCCCGCGCTTCGCTTTCGAGAAATTCCCCGGTTCCGAACCCTATCTCACAACCTCGATGAAGTCGGTGGGCGAGGTGATGGCCATCGGCCGCACCTTCCAGGAAAGCCTGCAGAAGGCGCTCCGCGGCCTTGAGACCGGTCTCACCGGCTTGAACGAGATTGCCATTGCCGGCGAAGGCGAAGGCGACGACAAGAACGCCATTCGCGCCGCCCTCGGCACGCCGACCCCTGACCGCATCCTCAAGATCGCCCAGGCCTTCCGCATGGGGGCGAGCGTCGACCAGATTTTCCAAAGCTGCAAATACGAACCCTGGTTCCTCCGTCAGATCGAAGAGCTTGTGCACATGGAAGAAACCATTCGCGCGCGAGGGCTTCCCAACGACGCAACCAACCTCCGCCGCCTCAAATCCATGGGCTTCTCCGACAAGCGCCTGGCCGAACTGGTGAGAACCACTGAGGACAAAGTGCGCAAGCATCGCCACAAGCTGGCCGTCCGCCCCGTATTCAAACGTATCGACACCTGTGCCGCCGAATTCGCCTCCCCCACCGCCTATATGTATTCGACGTACGAGCACGGCGACGAGGCGTTTCCCTCCGATCGCCAGAAAATCATCATCCTCGGCGGCGGCCCCAATCGCATCGGCCAGGGCATCGAGTTCGACTATTGCTGCTGCCATGCCTGCTTCGCGCTCCATGACGCGGGCTATGAGTCGATCATGATCAACTGCAATCCCGAAACCGTATCGACCGACTATGACACCTCCGACCGGCTCTATTTCGAACCCTTGACCGCCGAGGATGTGCTGGAGATTATCCACACCGAACAATCGAACGGCATGCTGAAAGGTGTGATCGTCCAGTTCGGCGGCCAGACGCCGCTGAACCTCGCGGCAGCACTTGAAGCAGCGGGCGTTCCCATTCTCGGCACCTCCCCCGATGCCATCGATCTCGCCGAAGACCGCGACCGCTTCTCCAAGCTGCTCAAGAAGCTGAAACTCCGCCAGCCCGAAAACGGCATCGCCCGCTCCGCCGCCGAAGCCAAGAAGATCGCCAGACGCTTAGGCTTCCCGGTGGTGATCCGCCCCTCCTATGTGCTGGGCGGCCGGGCCATGGAAATCGTCAAGGACGACGCCCAGCTTGAACGCTACATCACCGAGGCCGTGGTGGTCTCCGGCGACAGCCCCGTATTGATCGACAGCTATCTCTCCAACGCCATCGAAGTCGATGTTGATGCGATCTCCGACGGCAGCCAAGTCTTCGTGGCGGGCGTCATGGAACATATCGAAGAAGCCGGCATCCACTCCGGCGATAGCGCCTGTTCGCTGCCGCCCTATTCGCTGAAGCCCCGCCTCATCCATGAACTCGAGCGCCAGGCCTCGGTTATGGCGCTGGCCCTCAATGTGGTGGGCCTGATGAACGTGCAGTTCGCCATCAAGGACGAATTGATCTACGTCCTCGAAGTGAACCCCAGAGCTTCGCGCACCGTGCCCTTCGTCGCCAAGGTCGTCGGCATTCCGGTGGCCAAGATCGCCGCACGGGTGATGGCGGGTGAAACTCTGGCAAGCTTCAAGTTAAGCCCGAGGAAGCTCACCCATGTCGCTGTAAAAGAAGCCGTTTTCCCCTTCAACCGCTTCCCCGGCGTGGACGTACTGCTGGGTCCGGAAATGCGCTCCACCGGCGAGGTGATGGGCCTCGACCTGACTTATGACATGGCTTTCGCCAAGGCCCAGCTCGGCGCCGGCATGAACATGCCGCAGGCCGGCACCGTGTTCATTTCAGTAAAGGACGCCGACAAACCCAAGGTCCTCCCCGCCATGCGCGAGCTTGTGGGCTTGGGCTTCACCATCGTAGCCACCGGCGGCACCCAGCGCTATTTCGAGGAGAAGGGACTGCCCTCCACCAAGATCAACAAGGTCCTCGAAGGTAGGCCCCACGTCGTCGACGCCATCAAGAACGGCGAAATCCAGCTCGTCCTCAACACCACCGAAACGAGAGCCTCCCACTCCGATTCAAAACCCATCCGCCAGACCGCCATGCTGCAAAAGGTCCCCTACTACACCACCCTGCCCGGCATCCTGGCGGTCACCAAAGCCATCGCCGCCCAGAGGGCAGGGAAGCTCGAAGTGAGGCCGCTG
>CAVWHD010000022.1:0-16974 GCA_963754675.1 uncultured Alphaproteobacteria bacterium
TCCAGCAGCCGGTAAGGTGCCTCAGATCTTCCGGAACTGACGCCCTGGCCACGATACCAGCCGCTGTCTGAAACCACAGTCGAACAGGCCGCTTTGCCTTGGGTCCAGTTCGACAACATCATGCACAGCTTGCCATTCTGCAGACTCCAGCGGCCCTGGTCCTGCTTGCCGGGCATCTTGCCGATCAGAACGCCATTGCCCATGGCCTTGAAGGTGAGGGTCGCACCGCCGTGGACCACGGCGGTGAATGTTCCAGGAAACAATTTCTGGAGCTGGTTATGGGTCAACGCCTCGTCGGCGAAGGCTGCACCCGGCAAACACATCAATACGGATGCTACGGCTATCCCTGTTAGTTTTCTTAACATGCAAACCCCTCTTGTTTCTAAGAGCGCCATCCAAGGGGAATTATAGCCCCGATGACCATTACTTGACGCCCAAAAACAGGAAGATCGTGACTTAATCGTGACCGGACTGCCGCAAATTTGCCTCAAAACGGCACTTCGTCGTCGAGGTCGCGGGCGAAATTCTGGGGTTTTCCGGCGGCGGCGCGCGGCCTCTCCATCGGGCTTGACTGGCCGAAATCGTCAGCCCCGGAACTTGCTCCTTCGCCGCCGCCGCGGCCATCAAGCATGGTCAGCTCGCCGCGAAAGTTTTGCAGGACGACTTCGGTCGAATATTTCTCGACGCCGGAATTGTCGGTGTATTTGCGGGTCTGCAGTTGGCCTTCGACGAATATCTTGGCGCCCTTCTTAAGGTATTGTTCTGCAATCTTTGCCAGGTTTTCGTTGAAGATCACCACGCGGTGCCACTCGGTCTTTTCCTTGCGCTCGCCGGTTGCCTTGTCGCGCCAGTTTTCCGAGGTGGCGAGGCTGAGATTGACGATGGTCTTGCCGTCCTGGGTGTGGCGGACTTCCGGGTCCTTGCCGAGATTACCCACCAAAATCACCTTGTTCACCGATCCAGCCATGTTCACTCTCCTCACATAGTGCGGGCACCCTAGTCAAAGTCCCGCGTCAATGCACCGCGCCCGGCGGCTTATCCACATCGTATGTGTTCTCGCTCTGTTCCAGACGAGAGTCAAGCCCAATTGCCCTTGAAGTCAACATTCCCGCGTGGTTCAATTAGCGCGCGGCTAATGAGGGTGCTTGGGTGAGGCCACCACGTACCCTGTCAGAGAGATGTTGCGTAATGTCAAATCAAGTCACCGGCCAGGGTTCCACCCAATTGCGGAAGGCCCTGATGAGTTGCGTATGTTGGGCGGGAGTGGGACTTGCTGCAGCCACTACGGCCCAGGCCGAGGTCAAAATCACCGGAGACAGCCCATTCGCGGGTTGCAATGTATCGGCCCAGCCCGGAGTCGTCTATCCGAACGCTGAAGTCGAGCCCTGGATCGAACTCGGATCCAACCAATAGCAGCCGCCTGATCGCGGGCTGGCAGCAGGACCGTTTTGATAACGGCGGATCGAAGAGCCTCATGTCAGGCTTTTCGACTAACGGCGGAGCCACCTGGAGCCGGGTTACCGTTCCGGGCATCACCAAGTGCGCCGATGGCACGGGAATATTTGCCTTCGACCGCGCTAGCGATCCCTGGGTCACCATCGCTCCCAATGGCGATGCCTATTTCCAGAGCCTCTCGTTCAACAACGACGAGCCTTGCGGCGCGGGCGGCGACAATGCCGTGCTGGTCAGCAAGTGGAACAGTGTCAGCGCTTCGTGGAGCGCTCCCAAAGTGCAAATCTACGATACCGATGGACAACTCTTCAACGACAAGAATTCCATGCGGGCGGATCCGACCGACAACTCCTCCCAGCGAGTATTCGCCGTGTGGGACCGCCTCGAGGATTTCACCCTTCCCTCTTCCTGCACCAGCAATTCGAAAGCTAAAGCCGTGTGGGGTTCCCATGACGGCGTCGCCGAAGCGCGCGACCGGTTGCGCAAGGCGAAATCGCGCATCGGTGGGCCGATCAATCCGGGAACGGTCTTCACCGGTCCGACGCTTTTCACCCGTACCACCAATGGCGGAGCCGACTGGGAGACGCCGCGGGTCATCTTCGATCCGGGCGGCAATGCCCAGACCATCAACAATCTGATCGAAGTTCTGCCGAACGGCACGGTAATCGACTTCTTTACCAACATCTCGACCTGGGGACTGGGCGGCGTCAAGCTTGGCCTGGTCCGGTCGACCGATCACGGCGTAACTTTCGGTCCCGCCATTAATGCGTTCAAGATGGTGGTGACCAATACCGGTACCCTGACGCCGGATGCGCAATCGCCGGTGCGCGATGCCAACATCCTCTTCGATGTGGCAACCGATCGCGGCACCGGCAATCTCTATGTCGTCTGGCAGGATGGCCGCTCGCGAAATGTCGACAAGGTTGCCTTCTCGATGTCGACCAATGGCGGCATATCATGGTCGACGCCGGTGATCATCGACAGGACTCCCTACAGCCCCAACAAGCTGCGCAACCAGGCCTTCCTCCCGTCGGTCGAAGTTGGCGCCAACCATGAAGTGTTCGTGACCTATTTCGACTTCCGTCACGATATCAACGATGGCAAGGAAGCAACCGATTTCTGGTCGATCTCCTGCGACATAGCAAACGGTGCAAACTGCCGCTCGGCCGGCGGCTGGGGCGATGAACACCGCCTGACGTCGGCTTCCTTCGACATGCTCGAAGCGCCGGTGGCGCGCGGGCATTTCCTCGGCGACTATATGGGCCTGGTGAATGCCGGAGGCGCGGTCAAGAGCGTATTCGGCAAATCCGTGGGGCCGGATGAGAACGACATGTTTGCCACGACAATTCCGTAACTTATGAAAGGCGGCGGGTGGCCAACAGGCCATCCGCCTGCATACGAATGATCAAAGCAATCGAGACGGCGCAAGCGCCGAAACCATTTTCAAATTACTCGCAGGCGATCGCCATCGATCCTGGCGCGCGCTATTTGTTTGTCTCCGGGCAGGTGGGAGCAACGCCCGCCGGCGAAATCCCTGAAGACCCAGCGCGGCAGCATCAGCTCGCGTGGGAAAGCGTGCTGGCCATTCTGGCGGCTGCGGGGATGGACCATCGCAACATCGTCGATGCCCATGTCTATATCACCGACCGGAGCCACATCGCCCTTTACCGCGAAACCCGCGACAGGATGCTCAAGGGGCACAAGCCGGCCGCCACACTCCTGATAGTTGCCGGTCTCGCCGATTCGCGCCTGGTTGTCGAAGTTGCCGTGGTGGCCGCGGCGTGAGGAGCTTCCCGGGCCACTGGGGCCCGGGTGACTGTGAAAAGAACGCCTGTGCCGCTTACGGCCCGATCTTGTTGACAATGAAGTTGCGGATCGCGTTGTTGGCGATGCGTGTGTAGACGCCGAATTTGTTCGGCCGCGCGCAACCCTCTCCAAAACTGACAATGCCGGTGAGGACCTTGAAGCCCGCTCCCTCGTTGCGGGTCAGCGGACCACCCGAATCGCCCTGGCAGGAGTCCTTGCCGCCGGCATCGAGACCGGCGCAGATCATCCGCGTGGTGATATCACCGCTGTAGGAATTGGCGTCGTTGCAATTGGCCTTTGAAACGATCGGCACGTTTACCTGACGCAGATTGATTGGAAAGCTGCCGCCTTCGGTAAGTGCCCCCCAGCCGGTTGTCTTGACCGACGTGCCGGTGGGTGCATCAGTTGTCGTCAATGTGGCGAGCGGTATTCCGCTGGCATTGGTGGCAAGTTTCCATACGGCCACGTCGAAATCGAAGGTGACGTTGTTAAATTGTGGATGAATGAAGATTTGGGTGACATTGCGGCGGACGCCGGTGCCGTTTAGATCCTGCGTTCCAGTGAGGACCTGGACATCGGCAGGGTTAGTGCCTTCACTGCAATGGGCGGCGGTTACGATGAAGTTCGGTTTCACCAGCGTTCCGCCACAGAACTGGGCGTTAAAATTGTCGGCAATGCTCTTAGTGAGCAATCCAACTTGAAACTTATGAACGCTATTGGGTGCGACGGTTCCACCAACAATCCTACTACTTCTGGCTCCCAGGTGGATGGGCTCGCCGGTGGCGCGGGAATTCATCGCGGCGACACGGAGCTGGACCAATTCGCGCATCCAATTGTATTCCTCGGCCTGACTCGCAGTGGCCGCCGCGATAGCAGAGAGGCTAAGGGCCGCGACTGTCTTGAAAATAGTTCTCATGGTTCACTCCTGTTGGGGGCGTTGCAGTGCAACCGGGTTAAGGTAATGGTGGCGTTGCATTCTAGCAGCTAGATAGCCTGCATCAATGTGACGGAAATTACCTTTGCACGCAAATTATCCCGCCTGCACCACTGTTGGCGACGGCATTGCGGGAACACGCTTAATTCAGGGTTGAATTCGTCTGGAGAATGCGCCCGGCACCTCACCGCTCACCATTCGGGGCGGGATTTTCCGCGTAGGCAGCGGCCCCGGCCACATTTGGCGGAGCCGCTGGAACTTTTCGATTTTAGCGGCGGGTGAGGAACCCGAGGATGGACGAGCGCTTGCCATTGGCGCGATCCTTCGCATGTGCAGCATGATGGGCGGACTTCTGATCCTGCATCATGGCAGTCGTGTAAACATTTGAATAAGTGTCAAAAATCCAGTTCATGGCGGGTCTCCTTGGTCTCTATCTCGGTATGTCCACAATATGCCTGCTTCGCTCTTGCAACACAAACGGCATTATTCTACGCTACCTGTAACAAAAACTTACAGGACTAAGTCTTGGCCCGGCGCCTCCCATCTCTCAATGCCCTCAAGGCCTTCGAGGCTGCCGCCCGCAGCAGCAGCTTCACCGATGCCGCGGGCGAGTTGTTCGTCAGCCATGCCGCGATCAGCCGCCATATCCGCGATTTGGAGGACTGGCTGGGCACCCAGCTGTTTACCCGCACCGGCCGAGGCGTCGAACTGACCGAGGCCGGGCGGCGCTTCGGCGGCAAGCTCACGCCTCTGTTCGATGCCATGGCGGAGGCCACCCGCGAGGCCGCCGCGGTGGGCGATGTCCGCCAGCTCAAGGTTTCGGTCGAGCCGGCCTTTGCCTCGCGCTGGCTGGTGCCGCGGCTTGGCCGCTTTCAGGATCTGCACCCCGACATCGAATTGGCCATCGACCCCTCCAGCCGGCTGGTGGATTTCCGCTCGGGCGAGGCCGATGTCGGAATACGATCGGGCGGCGGCGCCTGGCCGGACGTTGAGGCCACGAAGCTTACGGAGATCATCGTCTTTCCGGTGTGCGCGCCGTCACTCCTTGCCGGCAGGCCTGACATTGCGCCTGCCGATATCAAGGATTTCAATCTGCTGCACGAGGATCGCAAACAGTGGTGGGCGGAATGGCTGGCGGCGGCGGGCGTCACTGGCGTCGAAGATTGGCGCGGGCCGCTGTTTCAGAATCACCTCGCCATTGAAGCCGCCGAGGCGGGCCAGGGTTTCGCGCTTGGCGACCAAATCCAATGTACTGACGCGCTTGCCGAGGGCTGGCTGGTGCGCCCGTTCAACATCACTGTGAAGTACCAGAGCAGCTATTGGGTTGTGCGCGCCAAGGGCTCGAAGGAATCGGCGCCGGCGCGCTCGTTCCGTGAATGGCTGATGGCGGAAATGGCGGAGACCAACAAGAAGTTCGCCAACCTGAAGGCACAGCAACAGAAAACCGCGCAGCGCTAGTTGCGGGAAGACCGGCAACTCTCTAGCGTCACCCCGTCAATCTGGAATTGATCATGGCCCGCAAACTCTATGACTGCCTGAAATGCCCGGGCTATTGCTGCTCCTATCCAGTGATCGAGGTGAAAGACCGAGACGCCGAGCGGATTGCCAAGCATTTCGATCTCACGTTGAAACAGGCGGAGAAGAAGTTTTTCAAGGCCGCACATGGCTACAAGCGCGTCATGCGGCGCAAGAAAGACACTCACTTCGGCAAGATTTGCCAGTTCTTCGATACGGGCGAGCGCCGTTGCACGATCTACGCGGCGCGCCCCTCAACCTGCCGCATTTTCCCGGGCGAAGGCCGTTGCGGCTACTGGGATTTCCTCAAATTCGAGCGCGAGGGACAGGAAGACGAGTCCTACATTTCAACGACCGAGCATCGGGGAACTAGCGGATAGAAAAGACGGCCAGACCCGGCTTCCGAATCTGGCCGGCTCGGTACTACGGGAACTGACGGAGAGCGACGCCCGTTGGCGTGTTGTTGGGATTGGCGGGATCGACGTCAGTCATGATGAACTCGTCGTTGTTGCTGGCTACCTGGATGCGGAAGTTCCATCCGCAGCCAGCGCCACATTCAAGGCTCGCCGTGCCCTGACCCGTGGACAATAGCGTCAGCACCCTGAAAGCATGACCGGAAGTCGTCCCATCGGCGCAGCCGGTGCTATGGCCCTGGATGGTGGCGGTTCCAACTCCCGAGGTGTTGAGTTGGAAGGTCACGAACATCGATGAGCTACCGCAGCCGGTGTTGCCGCTCAAGACTGCCGTCCATTTTCCGGCCAGCAAGCTAATCGAAGCCGCGCTGGCGGACATTGGGGCCGAGATCATTCCTGCCGCAATGGCTAAAGCCGATGCGCAAGCGACGAAGGATTTCCGAAGATGCTTGTTCATGGTACTCTCCTTTACATTCGAGGTTGCGATGGTGCGGCGCTGCAAAGCGCGGAGTATCCCAGGACTGGCACATCCGGCCCTGCTCAGAACAACTATGAATTACTCCGCATCATCGGCGGGCCGCCCGGCAGACTGAGCTGCACTGCGTCCCACGCATTTACGATATTGAACTTGCGTCGCAGATCCGTGACGGCAATCACAGTTCCAATTTTGGAACAATCAAATCGCGCACTAGGGTTAAGCTGGAGCCAGCTTCAGGCGGCGTCGCCGCCGATCCAGGCGACGGCCATCACCGTACCGCAGTGGGGTTTGAGGAGCTTTACGGCTTCTTCGATATGAGCGCCCGAGGTCGCCACGTCGTCGACCAGCAGCACCGGCTCGCCGATGGTGCGCACCAGTTCAAGGCGCGGGCGCTTGAGGTTTTCCTTGGGGTGCGACGATCCGCGCAGCGGCCTGCTGGCAAAGGCCTGAATCACCGGTAGTTCGATCTTGGCGCCAAGAGCGCGGGCGATTTCGACGGAGAGGCAGGTCTCCGATTTGGAGTGGCCGCAAGGAATTGGTACGATCGCTTTGAAAGCGGCGACGCCGAGGAGGCTGGTGACTTCCGCCGCGATTTCGGCGGCGATGAGAGCCGGCATTTCATCGGGAATGTTCTGCTTGAGCGCTTTCAGGGCCTTCATCTGGTAGTCGCGGATGGCCTGGCGCCAGGACCGGAGCGTCAAGTAGTTGACCGATTTGCGCTCGCGAATGGCGCGGCGGCTGACCAGGGTTTCGGCCAGAAATGCCAACGACGGTTCAACCGGCTTGCCAGGTGTGGGCTGGGTTTGCGATGCGATCTTGCGCGAGAGAAGCCCTTCGCGATGCTCGAGCGATGTCACTTCGCGCGCCGTCACCATCAGGAAGTAGCGGGTGGTTTCGGTTGGGCTGAAGGGCGAGACATTCAAGCTGAAGACGCGTTTGCCTCCCCCCTCCGGGGTGCTGACGATTTCGAACTCGGGTGGCGAGACCCGTGTCTGCAGGGCGCGATGAAGCAAAAAGCCGACAGCGTCGGACGCCGGCATCCCAACCTGGTGGTGGGACAACCCTACCAATGACTTTTTCTGCGAACCCAGCAACGAGGCCATGGCGCTGTTGAGCGTGGCAATCTTGAGGTCCTGATCGAGGAGCGCGCATGGTTCAGCCGCATTCTCCACCCGGGCTGCCATGTCCTTGAGAGTTGCGGCCACCGTCACGTCTTTCGACACGTCGGTCAGCAGGTGGGCCACGCCGTTGAATTCGGCGAGGATCAAGGCTTCGATCTCACCCAGCAGCTTCAACTGCCGCTTGTCCGGCTTGGGCTGCTGTTTCGGTCCCCACAACGACCAGGGAAAGTGCAAAGTCATCGGACACGGAAACCGGTGTGCTCAGGAAAAACGACGATTTGGGCAATCCGAATTCGCGGCCGAGTGTTTCGTATTTGTCGTTGCCGGTGGCATCGTTGATGATAACCCTCTCATCGCGCCGGAAGGGCACGCTGGCGAAGTCGAAGGCAAAGCTGCGAAACCGCAACGGTATACCGTAGTCGGCGATGGTTCGCGTGACGCCGGCCTGGTTCAGCAGCAGCGCGGCACATTCACAGGAAAAAAGCGAAGCGGCAAAGGCGGTCAGGCGCTCCAGGACCTGGATCGTCCGGCCCTTGAATTTGGGCAGCGGGACGGCGGATTCTCCAAGTCCTGATGATTTGCTGGTCACGCGGTAACCTCTCCTTGCGCATTATCTCCCATGAAGTCATGCGAGGGGCAAGGGCGCTCGATCCACACTGGTTTGTATTCGCTTGGCCAGCGTCTCGAAGCGCCAGGCCAGCAGCGAACCTGTGAAGATAAGCCCCAAGGCCAATCCCCACCATAGACCCACAGCGCCCCAGCCCAGCGGGAATGCCAGCACATAGCTGCTGCCAAGGCCGACAACCCAGTATCCCACACCGGCGATGACTAGTGGCATGGCGGTGTCGCGCAAGCCACGGAGCGCGTGGGATGCTATTGCCTGGAGGCCATCGAAAACCTGAAAGATGGCGGCGATGATGAGTAGCCGGGTCACCAGGGCGGCAATTTCGGCATAACCTTGATCTTCTGGATTGAGAAACGTTCTGGTGATCGCCCATGGCGCCGCCAACGGCACGCTGACGAGGGCAAGTGGAACAGCGACGCCGATCGCCATGCCGAGATTGCCAGCTTGACGGGCGGCGGCAGGATCCCCGGCTCCGGACCAGAACGAAACCCGCACCATTGCTGCCTCGGCGAGACCCAGCGAGATGACGAAGGGGATGCCAATCCACCCCATCATCATCTGATAGGCGGCAAGCGAAATGGCGCCAAGGGTTCCCGAAAGCAGCGACACAGCGGCAAAGAGGCCCGATTCCAGGGCGACGATGCCGGCAACCGGAAGGCCCAGATTTAACATTGGAACAAAGCTGTGAAACCCAGTGATCCACGGCCTGCCGCGAAGCGACAACTTTTCACGGCGAACCAGCCAGACGGTGTAAACTCCGAGGCTGCCGCACATGTACCAGAGGGAAAGGCTCCACGCCCATCCAGCACCAGCGAGCCCCATTTGTGGCAGGCCGAAACTGCCATGCACGAGGCCCTGCATCACAATGTAGTTCAGGACCACCGCCGAGACGGTGGTGAACATCACGAAGCCGGTTCGCATCAAGGCCGAGACGAAGCTTCTCAAGACGCCGAAAAACGCCGACGGAATCATCGACCAGGCAAACGCCAAGTAAAAGGGCCGTGCGGTTTCAATGATCCGCGGGTCCTGCCCGCCGAGAGCAAGAATTGATCCCATGTTCAAAGTGAGCGCGGTGAGGGCCACGCCAAAGAGCGCGGCCAGCACCAGGCCTCGCAGCAGCGCCACCAGTGCTTCGTCCCTGCGGCCAGCACCATAGGCTGCGGCCGCGAACACGCCGACTGCCGAAAACAGGCCTTTGACGACAATGGCAAACTGAATGCCGATGTCTGCGGAGACTCCCGCGGCCGCCAGTTCCACATAGCCCAGCTTGCCGATAACGATCTTGGTCGTCACCACCATCAGCACATCGGCGAGGTAGGCGAAGATCAGGGGCAATGCGATCTTGAGGAGAGCTGCCGACTCCCTGGACTTGCTTGGCTTCACGATCCGCGATTCCCTGTCACGGCACCGCTTATCGGCTAAAGTGCCGAGCGACAACAAGTCTTGCGTTTTTGCCGGAACCCGGCGAAAGGCCGGAGTAACGGGAGTGTTGCCATGGCGGCCAAGATCAATTTTATCCAGCTGGCGGAGCTGACCGCCGAACAGCGCTCGGCGCTTTTGAGGCGGAGCGAGAGCGACCTGCCGTCTTTTGTCACAAAAGTTTACCCGATCGTCGAGGCCGTGCGGCAAGAGGGCGATGCGGCACTGGTGCGCTTTGCTCTGGCCTTCGACAAAGTGGTTTTGACCACGCGGGAAATTGCGGCCACGCCGGCGGATTTCCTTGCGGCGCGAAGCGCGCTTGGTGGCCCGCTGCTTGAAGCGATCGACTTCGCGGCGGAGAGCATCCGGCGGTTCCATGAAAAGCAGAGACCTCCAACCATGCGAATGGAAGAGGTCCGCCCGGGAGTCTATGCCGGCGACATGACGACGCCGATCGCCTCGGTGGCCTGCTATGTGCCGCGCGGCAAGGGCGCCTTCCCGAGCTCGGTGCTGATGACCTGCATTCCGGCGAGAGTGGCTGGCGTCGCTGACATCTGCATCATCACGCCGCCGGGGCCCGATGGCCGGATCGACGCCGCCACGCTGGTTGCGGCGGAACTGGCGGGTGTCTCCAAGGTCTACAAGGCGGGTGGCGCGCAAGGTGTGGCAGCTGTTGCTTTTGGAACCGAGACGATCGGCAAATATGTCAAGGTGGTTGGCCCCGGTTCGCCCTGGGTGGTGGCGGCCAAGCGGCTGGTGGCCGACCTGATCGACACGGGAACGCCGGCGGGGCCAAGCGAGTCGATCGTCTTTGCCGATAACACCACGGACGGGAGACTGGCGGCTCTCGACCTTCTGATCGAGGCCGAACATGGCGAGGATTCCTCGGCCTTTCTGGTGACTGCAAGCCGCGAGATTGCCGAAGCGGCGCTGGGCGCCATCCCAACCTACTGGAACGATATGGGTCCGCAACGCGTTGCATATACGAAGGCGGTACTGACGTCGGGCCGTGGCGGCATCGTGCTGGCGCGCGATGCCGATGAAGCATTTGACTTCATCAACGACTATGCACCGGAGCATCTGCAAATTCTGTCGAAGGAGCCCAAGCACTATTTGGCGCGAGTAAAGAACGCCGGCGAGGTGCTGCTCGGCGAACACACGCCATCGACGCTGGCGAATTTCGTAGTGGGCCCCAGCCACGTGCTGCCGACCGGCGGCTGGGCACGATCCTGTTCGGCGCTTTCGGTGCATGATTTCATGAAACGCACAACAGTCGCCGAAGTGAGCCGGGCAGCCTATGCGGAGCTGGCACGGCATGCCCGCGTCATTGCCACCTATGAAGGATTCGAAGCGCACGCAAATGCGGTTTCCGAGCGGCGCGATGGGCTGCTCGGCAATTGACCGCCCAAACGATCAGCCCCGCCGCGACATATGCTGCGCCGGCGGGGCCCTCGATCCGTCGAGTAATTGATCACGATATATCCCGGCTTAGGCCGGTTAACTGGCGAGAAAATAAACTCGCAAAGCAAACACTATGTCTTGGGCAATCCGGACTAGCGTCGAAAATCCGCTGCAGCGCGCTAGCTGGAAAGTGATCGCGTGTCCTGCCGCGATCTAGGATGGTAGCCAGGTGGCGTCATGCTCCCTCCTCTTGCTGTTTCAACTCTTCGCCGCGTGCCGTCGATTTGCAGCGATAGCCATCATCATGAACCGTACTGCGCGGTTGTCAAGCATATCAACAAATTTCATCCGGACTGCGTCAACAAATCCACACTGCATTTAATGCGGCGGACTCGTTCCGACGAACGCTCTGATCTCGGTGAGGAATATCTCGGCGAATTGTTCCTGCTTGGCCGCACCGACGCCGTGCACTTCGCCAAAGTCCATGGCGGTGAGCGGCAGGCGCTGGGCCATGTCAATCAGGCTGCGGTCGGAAAAGATCACATAGGCCGGAACGCGGCGCAGGCGGGCGAGCTTGAAGCGCAAGGCCTTGAGGCGGGACAGGAGGGCTTCGCCGGGCGAGCCGGCGGCGGCTGGCGCAACCGCCCTTTGGCGTTTCTTCCGTTCGCGGATCATATCGCGGCGGTAGTGGAATTCGCCATCGCCCGCCATCAGCGCCCTGCCCTTCGCTGCAATCGACACGCCGCCAAATCCCGCGACATCGAGGGCCAGAAAACCGCCGCCGACCAATTGGCGGATCAGCGATTGCCACTCGCTGCGCGAGCGCTCCTTGCCGAGGCCGAAGACATGCAGGTTCGTATGGCGCAACGCAACCGCCCGGTCATTGGCCTTGCCTTCCAGCACATCGACGATGTGCACGGCGCCGAAGCGCTCGCCGGTCTGCTTGATCGTCTCGAATATTTTCAACGCCTCGGCGGTCCCCTCGACGGTGTCGGAAGGGTCGAGGCAGATATCGCAATTGCCGCAGGGCTCCGAAGCTTCGCCGAAATATGCGAGCAGGCTCTGACGGCGGCAGGTTGGCGCTTCGCAATAGGAGACGAGAGCATCGAGGCGCTTGTGCTCGCGGCGCACCCGGTCTTCGCCGCCTTCGTCTCCGGCAATGAAGCGGCGGCGCATGGCGATATCCTGGAGGCCGAAAACCATGTGGGCCTCGGCCGCTTCGCCATCGCGGCCGGCGCGGCCGATTTCCTGATAATAGGCATCGAGATTGGACGGCAAATCGGCGTGGAAAACAAACCGCACGTCGGGCTTGTCGATGCCCATGCCGAACGCGATGGTGGCGCAGACGATCACACGCTTTTTCAGTCATGAACAGGTTTTGCGCCTCGGAGCGCTGCTCGCTGCCGAGGCCTGCATGGTAGGCAACGGCGCGGTGGCCCTTCTGCGCCAGGAATCCGCTGAGGTCCTCAACGCTCTTGCGCGAGAGAGCGTAAACAATGCCGCTTTCGCCTCCGCGATTTTCGAGAAAGACGAGCAGCTGCTTCTTGGTGTTGACCTTGGCTTCGACGGTGAGCTTGATGTTGGGACGGTCGAAGCCGGCGACGAAAACCCTGGCCTTGCCGCCGAACAGCTTCGCCACGATGTCGCGGCGGGCGGCTTCATCGGCGGTGGCGGTGAAGGCGCCGATGGGCACGCCGGGAAAAGCGTCCTTCAGGCCCTGCAAGCGCATCATATTCGGGCCGGAAGGAGGCGCCCCATTGCGAGATGCAATGGGCCTCGTCGACGGCGATCATGGTGACATCGAAGCCTCTGCAGTGCGGCGATCATGCGCGCGGTCATCAGCCGCTCGGGCGAGAGATAGAGAATGCGGACATCGCCCGCCGCCACCTTCTGCCAGATCGCCACATTATCCTGGCGCTCGGCCGAGGAATTGATGGTTTCGGCCGCAACGCCCGCAAGCTTCAGCGCCGCCACCTGATCCCGCATCAGCGCCACCAGCGGCGAAACGACAATGGCAAGTCCACCCTTCACCAGGGCCGGAACCTGATAGCACAGGGATTTGCCGGAACCCGTCGGCATCACCGCCAGGACATTGTGCCCCGCCAACAACGCATCGACGATCTCTTCCTGGCCGGGGCGGAAAAATTCGTAGCCGAAGGTATTGCGCAAGACGTCAGATTTCGCCGTCATTCTCCCCCTGCAACATCATTGTGGATATCTCTCACCTGCTGACACCTGCTGACCGCCCCTGCCCCTATTGTCGCGGGTCCATCCTTGCCCATGTTCCCGTTTTGGTCTAGTCACACTCCATGGCCGAGCACAAGAAAGTCATCTCCATTCAGGGCGCGCGCGAGCACAACCTGAAAAATATCTCCGTCGAACTGCCGCGCGACAAGCTGATCGTGTTCACCGGGCTGTCGGGCTCCGGGAAATCGTCGCTCGCCTTCGACACCATCTATGCCGAGGGCCAGCGGCGCTATGTCGAATCGCTGTCGGCCTATGCGCGGCAGTTCCTCGAGATGATGCAGAAGCCCGATGTGGACCAGATCGACGGGCTGTCGCCCGCCATCTCCATCGAGCAGAAGACGACGAGTCGCAACCCCCGTTCGACGGTGGGAACGGTGACCGAGATCTACGACTACATGCGGCTGCTCTTCGCGCGCATCGGCGTTCCCTATTCGCCGGCCACCGGGCTTCCGATCGAAAGCCAGACGGTCACCCAGATGGTCGACCGCACGCTGGAGCTTCCCGAGGCGACCCGCCTCTATCTGCTGGCGCCCATCGTGCGCGGGCGCAAGGGCGAATACCGCAAGGAACTGGCCGATCTGCAGAAGAAGGGATTCCAGCGGGTCAAGGTCGACGGCGTGTTTCACGAGATCGACGCGGTGCCGGCGCTCGACAAGAAGTTCAAGCACGATATCGACGTGGTGGTGGACCGGCTGGTGGTGCGCGGCGATCTGGGCACCAGGCTGGCCGATAGTTTCGAGACGGCGCTGAAGCTCGCCGACGGGCTGGCGATTGCCGAATTCGCCGACAAGCCGCTGCCGCCATCGCAAACCTCCGAAGACAGCGCCAACAAGTCGAAGAACGAGACCCATGAACGGATCATGTTCTCGGAGCGCTTCGCTTGTCCGGTCTCGGGCTTCACCATCGAGGAAATCGAGCCGCGGCTGTTCTCCTTCAACAATCCGTTCGGGGCCTGCCCCAAATGCGATGGGCTCGGCACGGAATTCAAGTTCGAGCCCGATCTGGTGGTGCCGGACGAGACGCTTTCACTGCGCGACGGCGCCATTCTGCCCTGGGCCAAGACCGGCAATACCTCGCCCTATTACACCCAGACCCTGGAAGCCCTGGCCAAACACTACAAGTTCTCGATGACAACGGCGTGGCGGGATCTGCCGAAGAAGGCCCGAGATGCCGTGCTGTTCGGCACCGGCGAAGAAGAAGTGTCGATCACCTATGACGACGGCATCCGCTCGTACAAGACCAGGAAACCGTTCGAAGGCGTGATCGGCAATATCGAGCGGCGCTGGCGCGAAACCAACTCCCAGTGGATGCGCGAGGAACTTGCCCGCTTCCAATCAGATCATCCGTGTGCGGACTGTAAAGGTTACCGGTTGAAACCCCAGGCGCTGGCGGTGAAGATCGACAAGAAGCACATCGGCCTGATTTCGGAAATGTCGATCCGTCAGGCCAATCAATGGTTCGATGAGCTGCTGGCAAAGCTCAAGCCGAAAGACAAGGAAATCGCCGCGCGCATTCTCAAGGAAATCCGCGAGCGGCTGCAATTCCTCGTCGATGTGGGGCTTGAATATCTCAATCTGTCGCGCCGGTCGGGCACGCTGTCGGGCGGCGAAAGCCAGCGCATCCGGCTCGCCTCGCAGATCGGCTCTGGGCTAACCGGAGTTCTCTATGTGTTGGACGAGCCTTCGATCGGCCTCCACCAGCGCGACAATGCGCGGCTGCTGGAGACGCTGGTGCACCTTCGCGATCTCGGCAACACGGTGATCGTCGTCGAGCATGACGAGGAAGCGATCCGCCAGGCCGACTATGTGCTCGATATCGGACCCGGTGCCGGCGTCCATGGCGGGCACATCGTGGCGCAAGGGTCGCCAGCGGAAATCATGGCCAATCCCGCATCGCTGACCGGCCAATACCTGACGGGGATGCAGCAGGTGCCGATGCCGCATTTCCGGCGGAGATGGGACAAGGGCCGGTCGATCCGCGTCAAGGGCGCGCGGGCCAACAATCTCAAGAACATCTCCGCGGAAATTCCGCTCGGCGTGTTCACCTGCGTCACCGGGGTTTCCGGCGGCGGCAAGTCGACGCTGCTCATCGACACGGTCTACCGGGCGGCGGCGCGCAAGCTGATGAACACCCGCGAAGCGCCGGCCGAGCACGACCGGATCGACGGGCTCGAGATGCTCGACAAGATCATCGATATCGATCAATCGCCCATCGGGCGCACGCCGCGCTCCAATCCCGCCACCTATACGGGAGCCTTCACGCCGATCCGCGACTGGTTTGCCGGGTTGCCGGAGGCCAAGGCCAGGGGCTACGGGCCGGGGCGGTTTTCCTTCAACGTGAAGGGCGGGCGCTGCGAAACCTGCCAGGGCGACGGGGTCATCAAGATCGAGATGCACTTCCTGCCCGATGTCTATGTGACCTGCGATGAATGCCACGGCAAGCGCTACAACCGCGAGACGCTGGAGATCAAGTTCAAGGACAAGTCGATCGCCGATGTGCTCGACATGACGGTGGCGGAGGCGGCCGAGTTCTTCCGGGCGGTGCCGAGCGTTCGCGACAAGATGGATACGCTGGCGCGGGTGGGCCTCGGCTACATCCATGTGGGCCAGCAGGCGACAACGCTTTCGGGCGGCGAGGCGCAGCGGGTGAAACTCGCCAAGGAACTGTCGCGCCGCGCCACCGGCCGGACCCTGTATCTGCTCGACGAGCCAACCACCGGGCTGCATTTCCACGACGTGCGCAAGCTTCTCGAAGTGCTGCACGAGCTGGTGGACCAGGGCAACACGGTGGTGGTGATCGAGCACAATCTGGAAGTGATCAAGACCGCCGACTGGATCATCGACCTCGGCCCCGAAGGCGGCGACGGCGGCGGCGAGATCGTGGCCATGGGCACGCCGGAGGACGTGTCGCGCGAGAAGCGGAGTTACACGGGGCAATATCTGCGCGGGGTGTTGAAGCGGGGACGGTCCGAGGCAGCGGAGTGAGCGAGACATACCAAATCGTCAGAAACTTAGCGTGAACACAGACGGTTTTCGTCTTTCGCAGCATGGCTGCGAGGCGGAAATGACTCGAAGGCCTGCTGCGCGAAGAATCCTTATCCTGGACGTCATTGGCAGCGGCGGCGCAAGTCGTTGAGGATTACCCGGATGATCCTGGAAGGGTGCGACCGTGCTTGCTTCTGCATGAATATGAAGGCGAGGTGCATTCATGCTATATGGGGATTGGGCAAGGCTAATACCGGTGTCGCCATCATGGTCACCGCCTATGTGCCTGATCCACACAAGTGGGACGACTGATCGCAAGACAAGGATGAAGCCATGAACCACCAAGTTACAAAATCCATCCGGAAGGCGATCTCGTGGCGGAAGTAAGGTAGTGCTGAGCCTGACGACGGCGCTTGGGGTCCATATATTGCTGCTGACGATGCTTAAGCTGGACCGCGTCCGACTTGCGCTGCGGAGGGGCGATGTTGACGCTGCAGCCAAAGAAGCGAAGGTATTTGAGTTGCTGCCGTTGGCGGGGGAATGAAAGTTGCGGCAACGCAAGAGGACGTGGCGCGCGAG
>CAVWHD010000023.1:0-9850 GCA_963754675.1 uncultured Alphaproteobacteria bacterium
TGGAGCAAGTCGGCGGGAGCGTTAACTTGACATTAGTGCCAAACATGCACATATTACGGGTACAGTCGGGAGGGCCGCCTTACGCGGTTCGTCGGGTTAATATGCCCGCCCGGCTGTCATTTAGTTTTGGAGGAGCCTGATTGTATCTCCTCTATTTAGACGATGCGGGTTCCGTCCAAAACGCGTCAGACAGGCACATCGTTTTGGCTGGCGTGGCCTTGTTTGAGCGGCAAATTCACTTTCTCGACAAATTACTCAATACTTTGGCAGAAGAGATTGCACCCGCCAATCCACTAGAACTTGAATTTCATGCCAACCACATGCTCAACGGTAAGGGATTTTGGCGTTCGATAAAAAGCAAGAATGAAAGAAGATCCCGCCTCGCGCAAAGTCTTGCAATAGCTGATAAACTTCAAGGCAAATGGGCACTTTTCGGAGCAGTCATCGAAAAAGCTGCGGTTTCTCCTGATGAACCCCTGGAATTTGCATTCGAACAGCTTTGCAGCCGGTTCGATAGATTTCTTTCACGCCTCCATCGCAAGAACAACACACAAAGGGGATTACTCATTCTTGACAAGTCGACAATGGAAACCCGCCTCCAACGGCTTGCCAGGGACTTCCGGCTATCTGGTCACCGTTGGGGCCAATTGCGAAATTTCGTGGACGTGCCATTTTTTGTCGACAGCAAGGCAACTCGGGCGATCCAATATGCTGACATGGTAGCTTATGCTCTGTGGCGAAAATACGAAAAGGACGACCCCGAATTCTTCACAATAATTGAGACGGCGTTTGATGCCGAAGGTGGCGTGAGACATGGTCTTTTTTTGAAGATGACAGGCGATTAACCAAGCGAGGAGCTAATTGATGCCAACTGGACAAATCTTTCAAAAATCTCCCATCGCCGTCAAAGTCGAAGCCGGCAAGGACTACTGGTGGTGCGCCTGCGGGCAGTCGAAGAGCCAGCCCTTCTGCGACGGCAGCCACAAGAAGGAAGCGATCTTCACCCCGGTCAAGTGGACCGCCGATGCTTCCGAGAAAAAGTTCTTCTGCGCCTGCAAGCAGACCAAGACCCCACCCTTCTGCGACGGCACCCATAAGACGTTGTGAGCCCAACCCTTCCGGGTGACAGCAAGGTTGCGGGCTGCTAAGTGCGCTCCACCCGGAGTGCCTGATGCCCGAACTGCTGATCGAATTGTTCTCCGAAGAAATCCCCGCCCGCATGCAGGCGAAGGCGGCGGAAGACCTGCGCGCATTGATCACCAATGGCCTGGTGGAAGCGGGCCTCACCTATGAAGGAGCCCAAGCCCATGCCGGCCCCCGCCGCCTGGTACTCTCCGTCGAGGGCCTGAACGCCAAGGCCGCTGACATAGCCGAGGAGCGCAAAGGCCCCCGCGTCGATGCGCCCAAGCCCGCCATCGACGGCTTCCTGAAATCCACCGGCCTCAAGCTCGAAGACCTCACGGCGCAGGACGACAAGAAGGGCAAATTTTACATCGCGGCGATGCGCAAGCCCGGCCGCGCTGCAATCGATATCATTGCCGAGCTCGTGCCCGAGACCATCCGCAAATTCCCCTGGCCCAAATCCATGCGCTGGGGCGCGGGCACCTTGCGCTGGGTCAGGCCCCTGCAATCCATTCTCTGCACCTTCGATGGCGAAGTGGTTCCCTTCGAAATCGATGGCATCAAGAGCGGCAACACGACCCGCGGCCACCGCTTCATGGGCGCTTGCGAACATCGAAGCGCGCCGCTTCGAGGATTACGCCCAAAAGCTCCACAAGGAATTCGTGATCGTCGACGCTGGAGCCCGCGCCGAGACGATCCGCGCCGAAGCCCGCAATCTCGCTTTCGCCCAAGGCCTGGAGTTGATCGAGGACGAGGGCCTTCTGAAGGAAGCCGCGGGCCTGGTCGAATGGCCCGTCGTGCTGATGGGCGAGTTCGACCGGAAATTCCTCGAAGTGCCGCCGGAGGTGATCGCCACCTCGCTCAAGAACCACCAGAAATGTTTTGCGCTCCGCGAAATGAAATCGGGCAAGCTCGCCAACAAGTATCTCCTCGTCGCCAACATGGTAGCCTCCGACGGTGGCAAGCAAATCGTCGCCGGCAACAACAAGGTGATCGCCGCCAGGTTGAGCGATGCCAAGTTCTTCTGGGACCAGGACCGCAAGACGCCGCTGCGCGAACTGCTGCCCAAGTTAGACCAGGTCACCTTCCATGCCAAGCTGGGCTCCCAGGGCGAGCGCGTCGCCCGCATCGAGGCCCTGGCCGGTGAAATCGCCAAGGCAATCGGCGCCGATGAGGAGAAAGCCAAGCTCGCCGCCAAACTGGCGAAGGCCGACTTGGTCACCGGCATGGTCGGCGAGTTCCCCGAACTGCAAGGCCTCATGGGCCGCTACTACGCCCTCGATCAAGCCATCGACCCCGAAGTCGCCGACGCCATCCGCGACCACTACAAGCCGCAAGGCCCGTCCGATTCCATTCCGGTCTCGAAAATAGGTCAGGCAGTGGCCTTGGCCGACAAGATCGACACGCTTGTTGGGTTTTGGATGATCGAGGAGACACCCACAGGATCGAAAGACCCTTACGCATTACGACGGGCATCATTGGGCGTCATAAGAATTATTCTTGAAAGCGCAATCCGTCTTCGGCTTTGGATATTCATTTCGGACCACATCGCGCGACAATCTGGCGATGTCGGCTTCGTTGAGAGCGTACATGCCCTGAAAACCAAGCGCACAAAGGAAAAGGACGGTTCTCTAACATCTCGTGACGAAGAGAACAGCACTAAAGCCCACCAATATTTGGAGGGGTGGCAAAATCGAATAGGTGACTGCGCAAAAGACCTCCTCGCCTTCTTCGCCGACCGCCTCAAAGTCTATCTCCGCGACCAGGGCGCCCGCCACGACCTCATCGACGCCGTCTTCGCCCTCGGCAATCAGGACGATCTGCTGATGATCGTCCGCCGCGTCGAGGCCCTGTCGAAATTTCTTGAAACTGACGACGGCAAGAACCTCCTCGCCGGCGTCAAGCGCGCCTCCAACATTCTCAAGATCGAGGAGAAGAAGGATGGAAAAAGTTATGCGGGCGATCCGCGCGTCGACCAGCTGATCAAGGGCGAGGAGAAGGCGCTGCACACCGCCATCACCATCGCCACCGGCCAGGCCCGCAAGGCCGTCAACGAGGAAGATTTCGAAGCCGCCATGCGGGCGATCGCCAAGCTCCGCGGCCCCATCGATTCCTTCTTCGAACACGTGACCGTCAACGACAAGGACGCCACTTTCCGCGAGAACCGCCTCAAACTCCTCAACCGCATCCGCGCCGCCACCCAGGAAGTGGCGGATTTTTCGAGGATTGAGGGGTAGGGCCCTCATCCGCCCTGTCGGGCACCTTCTCCCATTCGCTTCGCGAACGGGCGAAGGCACACAAAAATCATGCGCCCTCGCCCGTGCCGCAAGGCATGGGAGAGGGTGGCCGAAGGCCGGGTGAGGGCCTCTTTCCGCATGGCAGGTCTGTCCGGGTGGATTTTGACGAAGCCCCCGGCGGCGCGTAGGGGAAAGCGATGACCGCCGCCCTCCACGCCCCCGACTCGCGCCATGCTTGGCTCCGTCTTCTCATCTCGGTGACGCTCGCCTCCATCGGCGGCATCGGGCTGTGGTCGTCGGTTGTCGTCCTCCCCACTATCCAGGCCGAATTCGGCATCGACCGGGCAGGGGCCTCGCTGCCCTATACGGTGACCTTCGTGGGCTTTGCCGTGGGCGGCATTCTCATGGGCCGTGTGGCCGACCGGCTCGGCATCACCGTGCCGCTCATGGCTGGCGCCCTGGCCCTGGGCGTGGGCTTCGTTCTCGACGCGCTGTCGCAGAACTATATCCAGTTCCTCATCGTGCAAGGCCTGTTCATCGGTCTGATCGGCAGCTCCGCCACCTTCGGGCCCCTGGTGGCCGATGTCTCCCTGTGGTTTCTCAAGCGCCGCGGCATCGCCATCGCCATTGTGGCCAGCGGCAATTATATCGCCGGCGCCGTCTGGCCACCCTTCCTGCAGGCAGCCATCGCCACCCATGGCTGGCGCCCCGTCTACATGGTGCTTGGTGTGATCTGCGTTGTTACCATGACGCCGTTGGCGCTGCTGCTGCGCCGCAGACCCAGCTATGACGACACGGCGAGCCCCGCCGCCCAACAGGGCGCAACGGGCCTGCTTCCCGGCTCGCCCGCACTTTTTCCATTGCTCATTGTGGCAGGCCTCAGCTGCTGCATCGCCATGTCGATGCCCCAGGTCCACCTCGTCGCCTATTGCAGCGATCTGGGCTATGGCGCCGCCCGAGGCGCCGAAATGCTCTCCCTCATGCTGGGCTTCGGCGTGCTGAGCAGGCTTGCCTCCGGCTTCATCTCCGATCACATCGGCGGTGCCGGAACCCTGATCGTGGGCTCGGTTCTGCAATGTCTTGCACTGCTCTTCTACATTCCCTTCGACGGCTTGACCTCGCTCTACATTGTCTCGGCACTTTTCGGCCTGGCCCAGGGCGGCATCGTCCCGAGCTACGCCCTCATCATCCGCGATCACTTCCCGGCCCGCGAGGCAGGCTCCCGCATCAGCCTGGTGCTGACCGCCACCGTTTTCGGCATGGCGATCGGCGGCTGGATGTCGGGCAAGATCTTCGACGTAACCGGCTCCTATCAGGCCGCTTTCCTCAATGGCATCGCCTTTAACGTCGTCAACATCGCCATCGCCACCTGGCTTCTCCTGCTGCGCAATCGCCGGGGACCCGTCTTCGCCACTTGACCCCGTCCCGCCGACGTGTTGTTTGCATTGCACCATCACTGAGGGTAGGCCATGGCGGAAAAGCTCGTTTACCGGTTCGGCGGCGGCAGTGCCGAAGGCACTGCGTCCATGAAATCCCTCCTCGGCGGCAAGGGGGCCAATCTCGCGGAGATGGCCAATCTCGGCCTGCCGGTGCCGCCTGGCTTCACCATTACCACCGCCGTCTGCACCGCGTTTTCCCGCGACAACCGGCAGTTCCCCGCTGGCCTCGCCGCAACCGTTGAGGAAGCCCTCGCCGAAATAGGCCGCATTGCCGGAGGCCGCTTTGGCGACCGCGAGAAGCCGCTTCTTGTCTCGGTGCGCTCGGGCGCCAGGGCCTCCATGCCCGGCATGATGGATACGGTTCTCAACTTAGGGCTAAACGATGAAACCGTTGAGGGCCTCGCCGCCCGCGCGGGCGACCGGCGCTTTGCCTATGACAGCTACCGCCGCTTCATCTCGATGTATTCCGGCGTGGTCCTGGGCGTCGATCATGCCGAATTCGAAGATATTCTCGGCGGCTACAAGGACCAGAAGGATTACGCCCTCGACACCGAAATCTCCGCCGATGAATGGCTTCTCCTCATCGCCCGCTACAAGGAGGTGGTCGAGGAGCATACCGGCAAGCCCTTCCCGCAGGATGTCACCCAGCAGCTCTGGGGTGCCGTGGGTGCGGTTTTCCAGTCATGGAATTCGGCAAGGGCCATCACCTATCGCCGCCTCAACAACATCCCCGAGGACTGGGGCACCGCCGTCAATGTCCAGGCCATGGTGTTTGGAAACATGGGCGGCAGTTCGGCGACCGGCGTTGCTTTCACCCGCAATCCTTCCACCGGCGAAAAGGCCCTCTATGGCGAATTCCTAGTCAATGCCCAGGGTGAGGATGTGGTGGCCGGCATCCGCACCCCGCAGAACATTACCGAGAAGGCGCGGATCGAGGCGGGCTCCACCGCGCCGTCGCTGGAGAAGCTGATGCCCGCCATGTTCCGCGAACTCCAGGCCACCTTCGACCGGCTCGAGAACCATTACCGCGATATGCAGGATCTCGAATTCACCATCCAGGACGGCAAGCTGTGGATGCTGCAAACCCGCACCGGCAAGCGCGCCGCCAAGGCGGCCCTGAAGATCGCCGTCGACATGGCTGAAGATGGCCTGATCACCCGCGAGGAAGCAATTCTTAGGATTGACCCTTCCTCCCTCGACCAGCTGCTCCACCCCACCCTCGATCCCAAGGCCAAGCGCGATGTGATCGCCACCGGCCTTCCAGCCTCGCCCGGTGCCGCCTCCGGTGAAATCGTCTTCAATGCCGATGAGGCCGAGCGCCTGAAGGCGCTGAACCACCGGGTGATCCTGGTCCGCGTTGAAACCAGCCCCGAGGATATTCACGGCATGCATGCCGCTGAAGGCATCCTCACCTGTCGCGGTGGCATGACCTCGCACGCGGCCGTTGTCGCCCGCGGCATGGGCAAGCCCTGCGTCTCCGGTGCCGGCGCCATCCGCGTCGATTACCAGTCTGGCACCCTGAGTGCCCACGGCATCAGCCTCAAGAAGGGCGACATCATCACGATTGATGGCTCCACCGGTCAGGTGATCAGGGGCGAGGTGCAAACCATCAAGCCTGAACTCTCCGGCGACTTCGCCACACTCATGGTGTGGGCCGACAAGCTCCGCCGCATGAAGGTGAGAGCCAACGCCGAAACCCCGCGCGATGCGAGAGCCGCCCGCGATTTTGGCGCCGAAGGCATCGGCCTCTGCCGCACCGAGCACATGTTCTTCGAGACGGACCGTATTGTCGTCATGCGTGAGATGATCCTCGCCGACAAGGAGGAGGCCCGCCGCGCCGCCCTGGCCAAGCTGCTCCCCATGCAGCGCAACGATTTCATCGAGCTCTTTGAGATCATGGCGGGCTTGCCCGTCACCATCCGCCTGCTCGATCCGCCGCTCCACGAGTTTCTGCCCCAGGCCGATCATGAGATCGAGGAGGTGGCCGACGAACTGGGCGCCGACCCGGAAGTGCTGCGCGCCCGCGTCGCCGAACTCCACGAGTTCAATCCAATGCTCGGCCATCGTGGTGTGAGACTGGCCATCACCTATCCAGAAATCGCCGAAATGCAGGCCCGCGCTATTTTCGAAGCGGCCGGCGAAGTGGCCAAGCGCACCGGCAAGGCGCCAATTCCCGAAGTCATGGTGCCCTTGGTGGCAAGCCGGGCTGAATTCGACCTGATCAAAGACCGTATCGTTACGGTGGCCAAAGCTGTGGCCGCGGAATCTGGTATCGCCATCGACTACCTCGTCGGCACCATGATCGAGTTGCCGCGCGCCGCCATTATGGCCGGCGACATTGCCAAGTCGGCCGAGTTCTTCTCCTTCGGCACCAACGACCTGACCCAGACCACCTTCGGCATCAGTCGCGACGACGCCGCCCGCTTCATCGGCGAATACACCGCCAAAGGCATATTCAAGGCCGACCCGTTTATCACCCTGGATATCGAAGGCGTGGGCGAACTTGTGAAGATGGCGGCCACCCGCGGCCGGGCGGCAAGACCGGGCCTCAAACTGGGAATCTGCGGCGAACATGGCGGCGATCCGGCCTCAATTGCCTTCTGCGAGGGGGCAGGCCTCGACTATGTCTCATGCTCACCTTTTAGGGTGCCCATCGCAAGACTGGCGGCTGCGCGAGTAAGTATCTCTAATCGTTTAGTTTAATCAAGTTAACCAAGGTTAAGAAAGAAGCCCGCACTGAGGCGGAAAAAGGCGGAAATTTGCATTCTTTGGGTTGCCCGCATGGTTAACCTATGCTAAACGGCCAGGAGTTAGACTACCGCGAGTTAACCCAGCCGCAACCATACGCGGCCCACGGTAAGTTGAGGGGAAGTGAAGAAAGCAGGGCGAGTTCATAGGCCGAAGCGGCCGACGGGGTATGAGACCTACGAATTGACCGGACGGCGCAGTGCTGTTCGCGAGTTCGGTCCCGTAGCCTTTGGCGGCGTTATGCTGGTCATGGCCTTCGCTTTTGCCGGCCACTACATGGGCCAGAATGCCTCCGCCCATAACGCTTTGCCCGACCAACAGCTCGATGCCGTTGTAGCGCCCGTCTCCACCATCGTGGCCAAGGGCTCGCTTCTGCCGGAAGGCAGCAGCTTTGACATCGTCAACATGAACGTCCTGCGCAAACAGTCGGTTATCCAGTCTGGCAAGGGCGATCTCGTCACCAACGATCCAGGCGAAGCCCCGCTGCCGGTTCAGCCCAAGCCGGTGAAGACGGCGATCAAGATCATCCCGGCTTCGGTTAATCTCCAGGAAGATAGGGAAGAGCCCGTCAAGCGCAAGCTCAACCTGAGCCCGACCCAGTCCAAGATCGAGCAAAGCTTCAAGCTCAAGCGCGGCGAAAAACAGAAGGTCGTGGCCGAGCGCCGCTTGCGTCTTGCCGAGGAAAACTGTCTGGCCCGTGCCGTCTATTTCGAGGCCCGCTCCGAATCGGAATTGGGCCAGCTGGCGGTCGCCAAGGTGATTCTCAATCGCACCCGCGATCCGGACTATCCCAAGTCCATCTGCGGCGTTGTCTATCAGGGCTCCGGCTCGCGCAACTCCTGCCAGTTCTCCTTCGCCTGCGACGGCCTTCCCGATGACGTGAAGCAGCCCGGCGCCTGGTCCAATTCCAAGCGCATCGCCCAGAAAGCCATTGCCGGCGATCATTCGGTCGGCGCCGTCGGCACCGCCACCAACTACCACGCCGACTATGTCAAACCGAAATGGGCGCGCAGCATGAAGCGCCTGATCAAGATCGGCCACCACATCTTCTATTCCGACACCTGAGCCAAACCCAGGCCGGACAATCCCCAGGCGCCGCACGGCGCCTTTTCTATTTCATGCGGCTCGCGCTAGACTATCCCTCGCAAATGGGAGCATCACATGGCCTGGAAAGAAAACGAAGGAACCGCCTGGACCTGGTATCGCGGCAAATGGCACGAAGGCAATCCGATGATCATGGGTCCCATGACCCACGCGCCGTGGCTCGGCTCCTGCGTTTTCGACGGCGGCCGCGCCTTTGAGGGAGTAGCACCCGATCTCGACCTCCATTGCCGGCGCATCGTCCGCTCGGCCGAAAGCTTCGGCCTCAAGGTGATAAAGAGCGCAGGCGAGATCGAGGAGATCACCCGCGAAGGAATTGCTAGGCACCCCAAGGGCGCCGAGCTTTATCTCCGCCCCATGTTCTGGGCCGCCGACGGTTTCGTCGATGTCGATCCCGAGACCACCGAATTCTCCGTCTCGGTCTATGACTCCGCCCTGCCGAAGCTCAAGGGCTTCTCGATCACCCTCTCGCCCTTCCGCCGGCCGTCATTCGAATATGCCCCCACCGACGCCAAGGCCGCCTGCCACTACCCCAACGCCGCCCGCGCCATGCGCGATGCAAGAGCCCGCGGCTTTGACAACGCCGTGATGCTTGACCCGCTCTCCAACGTGGCGGAATTGGCCACCGCCAATATCTGGCTGATCAAGGACGGCGAGGCCCATACGCCGGCCCCCAACGGCACCTTCCTCAATGGCATCACCCGCCAGCGCATCATCAAGCTGCTCCGCAAAGCCGGCGTCACCGTGCACGAGCGAAGCCTCCGCTGGCAGGAGTTCCTCGATGCCGACGAAGTGTTCTCGACCGGCAACTACGCCAAGGTCATGCCCGTCACCCGTATCGAATCCCGCAGCCTGCAGCCCGGCCCGGTGATGACCAAGGCCCGCGAACTCTACTGGGAGTTTGCCCATTCGGCGAAGTAGTCGTTCGCTGACGCTATTTTATCAAAGTCCATTAGAGATGGCCCTTTTTCCTCCCTCCCCCTTGTGGGGAGGGGTAGGGGTGGGGGTCGCTCCGGCGGCTGCCGTTTTGTATCAACCTGTACAATTGGATGGTTCGGAGCGACCCCCACCCTTAATCCCTCCCCGCAAGGGGGAGGGAGATACGAGTGAGCAACTTGATAGTCGGAAGAGACATGTTCAATGCTTACCCGTTCGGATCGAGAAAAAACGGCGTTCCCTCGAAGGCCTCTTCGCCGCGGCCGA
>CAVWHD010000024.1:0-147500 GCA_963754675.1 uncultured Alphaproteobacteria bacterium
TGATCGACGATGCCTACCATTCCGATCGCGAGGACTACGTTGCTACCCTTCGCAAACTGCGGGAGCTGCAGCTATGAATCGCGGAGGCAAAGTGTACCACTGAACCGGCTGTGAAGCTCCGCCTGGAAGGCGGCGCAAAAGTGTACCGGTCCTGCTAGGCCATCTCGATGTCATTGACTGGCATTGAGAGGCTGGAAGGATGTTTACAGTGGAACTCTATGCCAAGATCAGACGTGCGGTGATGGTTGACGGACTGAGCCGGCGCGCGGCGGCGCGGCGGTTCGGCATTCACCGCAACACGATTGCCAAGATGCTGCAGTTTTCGATTCCGCCTGGTTACCGGCGGCGCGAGCGGCCTGTCTCGAAGAAGCTGGGTCCACACATGGCTTGGATCGACGGCGTTTTGGAGGGAGATCGCAGCGTCCACAAGAAGCAGCGCCACACAGCGCACCGGATATTCGAGCGGCTGCGCGATGAACGGGGGTTTTCCGGCGGCTATACGATTGTGCGGGAGTATGTCGCCGAGCAGGCGCTGCGCAGCCGCGAGATGTTCGTGCCGTTGAGCCATCGTCCGGGGCATGCCCAGGCGGACTTTGGCGAAGCCGATGGCTACATTGCGGGCAAGAAGGTACGGTTCCATTACTTTTGCATGGATCTGCCGCACTCGGATGGCTGCTTCGTCAAGGCCTATCCGGCCGAGACAGCGGAAGCCTTCTGTGATGGCCATGTGGCGGCATTCGATTTTTTCGGCGGCGTGCCGCAATCGATCCTGTACGACAACACCCGGCTGGCGGTGGCCAAAATCGTCAAGGGCGGACAGCGTCTGCGCTCGCAGATGTTCGCCGAACTGCAGAGCCATTACCTGTTCGACGACCGGTTCGGCCGGCCTGGCAAGGGTAATGACAAGGGCAAGGTGGAGGGACTGGTTGGTTACACCCGCCGCAACTTCATGACGCCTTTGCCTGTCGCTCATAGTTTTGAGGCCCTCAACGCCCGGTTCCGTGATGCCTGCGGCAAACGGCGCCAGGCGATCCTTCGCGGCCACACGATCACCATTGGCGAGCGCCTGCAGGCGGACCGGGCAGCGTTCATGCCGCTGCCGCCAGCGCCCTATGATGCCTGCCACAAGGTCGCCACCCGTGTCTCATCGCTATCGCTGGTGCGCTACCGCAACAACGATTATTCGGTGCCGACGCGTTACGGCCATCAGGAGGTGCTGGTTAAGGGTTATGTCGAACGGGTCGAGATCGCCTGTCGCGGCGAGACCATTGCGGTGCATGTCCGCAGCTATGAAACGGCCGACTTTGTCAGCAATCCTCTGCATTATCTGGCCTTGCTCGAGCACAAGAGCCGGGCGCTTGATCAGGCAGCACCCCTGGACGGCTGGCAGCTCGCCGATTGCATCCATCGCCTGCGGCGGCTGATGGAAGCCCGCATGGGCAATGCCGGACGCCGCGAGTTCATCCAGGTGCTGCGATTGCTGGAGAACTTCCACCAGCATCAGGTCGAGCACGCCGTCGCCGACGCACTCCGGCTTGGCGCCATCAGCTTCGATGCGGTGAAGATGCTGCTGCTGGCCCGCCTGGAGAACCGGCCAGCCCGGCTTGATCTGACATTCTATCCTTATCTGCCGGCCGCCACGGTTGGCACAACAGACCCCCGCGCCTACCTCGGGCTCATTGCCAGCCCAGGTTCGATCTCGTCGCCAGAGAGGATATCGGCATGACGATGTCCCATGACACTCAGACGCTGACAACTGTCGCTCCCCAGGTGCTGCTTGGCAACCATCTCAAGGTCCTGAAGCTTCCCACCTTCGCGCGCGAGTATGACAAGGTCGCAATGGAGTCAGCCCAGGACCGCGCTGATTACCCCCGCTATCTGCTGCGTCTGTGCGAACTCGAGCGCATCGACCGCGAACGGCGCAATGTCGAGCGCCGCATCCGGCTGGCGCGCTTTCCCCAGACCAAGAGCCTCGATACCTTCGACTTCGCCGCGCAGACCTCGCTCAACAAGGCACTGGTTCTGGAGCTGGCGCGCTGCGAATGGATCGACAAGCGCCAGAACTGTATTGCGCTTGGGCCCTCCGGCACCGGCAAGACCCACATCGCCCTGGCCCTGGGACTGGCCGCCTGCCAGAAGGGATACAGCGTCGCCTTCACCACGGCCGCCGCCCTCGTGCACGAACTCATGGAAGCCCGTGATGAGCGCCGCCTCCGGGCCCTGCAAAAGCATCTCAACACCGTCAAGCTGCTGATCGTCGACGAACTGGGCTACGTGCCGTTCACGGCTGTCGGTTCCGAGCTGCTCTTCGAAGTGTTCAGCCAGCGCTATGAACGCGGTGCCACTCTGGTCACCAGCAACCTGCCATTCGATGAATGGACCTCCGTATTCGGTTCGGAACGCCTCACCGGTGCGCTCCTCGATCGCCTCACCCATCATGTCCACATCCTGGAGATGAACGGCGACAGCTTCCGCCTCGCAACCAGCAAGAAGTCCCGGCGGCGCTCAGAGCAGGTTCCAAACCCAGACCAACAATCATCAACCAGGGGAGACACCACAACCGAGGTCTAGATCGACGACGCGCTGTAAACCACGCTGCGCTACGCTACGCGCGGCTTACAGCGCGCAACAACACAGCATGCAAACCGGGGCTTCTCAGCCCCTTTCTCTCAACCCGACTGGTACACTATCACGCCGCCACACTGCACATTCTGTCTCCGCCATTGACAGGATCGCCTTTCGCTTCGGAACCTGGGCCTCGACGGCGTTGAGGAAGCGGATGAACTCCTGATGGCGATGGCGCTGCATGTTGCGGCCGATGACGGTGCCGTCGAGCACGTTGAGGGCGGCGAACAATGTCGTCGTGCCGTGGCGCTTGTAGTCGTGGGTCATGGTCCCGGCGCGGCCCTTCTTCATGGGCAGGCCGGGCTGGGTACGGTCGAGCGCCTGGATCTGGCTCTTCTCGTCGACCGAGAGGACGATGGCGTGGGCCGGCGGATCGACATAGAGGCCGACGATGTCGCGCAGTTTGGCGACGAACTGCGGGTCGGTGGAGAGCTTGAACTGCTTGACCCGGTGCGGCTGAAGGCCATGCGCGCGCCAGATGCGTTGAACGGAACTGGCGCTGAATGTCGACGGCCTTCGCCATCATGGCGCCGGTCCAGTGGGTCGCCTCGGCGGGCGGGTCGTCTGGCTGAGGGCAACGACGCGCTCGGCGATGTCATCGCCCAAGGGCTGGATGCGCGAGGGCCGCGTCTTGTCGCGCAGCAGGCCGTCATAGCCTTCCTGCATGAAGCGTTCCTGCCAGCGCCAGACACAGGTCTTCGACTTGCCGGTCCGGCGCATGATCTCGTTGGTGCCGACACCGTCCGCGCTCAGCAGGACGATCTCGGCTCGCCAGACATGCTTGTGGGCGGCGTTGCGATCCTTGAGCGCCGCCAGACGGCGGCGGCGTCGGCGGGCTTGAGAGTGATGGATATTCCAGTTCGCATGCGCCAGACTCGCACACCGAAAGCCAGCCGGGAATCCCCACCGGGATTCAAATGTTAGATTTTATCCACTAGCTTGCTGTGCTTGCCGCCTCAGCAATTCAGCCAGAAATTCATCGGCTTGGGCAAAATCGGCAAAGCCCGACGGGTTTTCATAGGGATGGCCAGCAGCAGCCTCTGCGGCGAAATCCTTGTAATACCGCTCACGAGGCCGCTCGGCACCTGATGCTTCAATTTCTCCGCTGTCAAACCGGCGGCGCTTCTCGGGATCCGAGAGCAGATCGTAGGCACTGGCAACTTCCTTAAAGCTTTCTTCGGCCTCCTTGTTTCCGGGATTGAGATCGGGATGTAGCTTCTTCGCCAGCCGGCGATACGCCTTTTGGACGTCATCGGGCGAGGCGGCGCGTGCAATACCTAGTATCGTATATGGGTCTTTCACTTTTCCTCCCTTTCGTCTGGTATTGTTCGCTGTTGAGTTGCAAGCTGCTTCTTTGCTAAACGGTAGCTAACAAGAGACCGCCCATCCAACATCAGGTGTTTTGGGTGCAGCAATCAGAGCCGATCCACGGTGGCGTTGACGCAATTTCTGGCGATGGTAACCTTTGCGACGATTCTTGCACGCTGGGGCAACGGTGAGCGCGGCGTCATGTGAGTTCGTCCGTATGAATGTTGTGCTAGTCGCCGGCGATTTACCAGGACGCAGCGCCACCTATATAGCCGACAAGTTCCCGCCCGGCTGGGCAAGCTACAAACCGCAGCGGCCTTGGCAGATTGGAACTGCCGCTCACCCCAGTGGACGGATATTCTGATTGAGGTGGAAGACATTGCCGGGATCGTATTTGCGCTTGATCTCGCTGAGCCGCGCGTAATTGGGCCCGTATGCGGCGGCCACCTGGTCCGTCGCCTCGTCGTCGCCGAGATAATTGACATAGCGGCCCTTTGCCATGAACGGCTTCATAGCGTCATAGCTCTGTCGCGCCCAGGCGATGCAGCGAGCGTTCTCGGCGTGGTCCAACCATTGCGCCAACACCAGCAGATTGTAGCCTTCGGCGCGGTGTGGGAAGGCCGCGGCAGTGGTTTCGGTTCGGCAGACGGCACCGTGAAAGTGTTCGAGCAGTAGCGCACCCATTGGCGTCGGGCACCGCGCGAAACACTCGATCATGGTGTCGATGGCCTGATCGCTCAAGCCGATCAGGAAGCTCGACTTCCAATAGTTGAGAGCGCCTTTCGGGTAACCCGCATCGAGCATTGTATTCAAAGCGCTGTAGGGCATGGGCCCAATCGCATCGATGATCGGCGGCCCAAAAGCCTTGATCGGCCTCACCGCCGCCTCGCCCTCAACCAGGCTGCCGCAATGGGCCACTGCCAGGGCGGCGATTGGGGCACCCGAGCCATCGGGCGCATGGGTCAGGGCACAGATTACCGACATGTCATCGGGCAGCGACTGCGTCACATCGCAGAAGAAGCGCAGCGCGTCGCGTGCCTTTGCAAAGGGATGGACGGCGAGCCCGCCGGTGATCATGGGGCCAACGGGATGCAGCTGGAATTCCAGCGAAGTGGCGATGCCGAAATTGCCGCCGCCACCGCGAACCGCCCAGAACAGGTCGGGGTTTTCGTCGGCACTCGCCCGCACCACCTTGCCCTCTGCGGTGACAAGATCGGCCGACAGAAGATTGTCGAGCGACAGGCCGTGTTTGGACATCAGCCAGCCGACGCCGCCGCCCAAGGTGAGCCCGGCCACCCCGGTCGTCGAAATGACGCCGCCGGTGGTCGCCAGTCCATGAACTTGCGTCTCACGATTGAATTCACCCCAGGTGACGCCGCCTTGGACCCGCCCCGTCCGAGCCTTGGCAGCAACGTGAACGCCCTTCATCGATGCCAGATCGATCATCAGGCCGTTATCCACTGTTGCCCGGCCCGCCACATTGTGGCCGCCTCCGCGCACGGCGATCTCGAGCCCGAGGTCGCGACCCAATTTCACCGCATCCGCCACATCGGCCGTTCCGGAACAGCGGGCGATCACGGCGGGATGCTTGTCGATCAATCCATTGTGGACGCGCCTGGCCTCATCATAACCGGCATCCCCGGGCCGCAGAACCTGTCCCCCGAAGCTCTTGGCGAGGGCGTTGACGGTCTCGGACTGTTGTGCCGTCAATGGCATGGCAAGTTCTCCCAATGGTTGGATCAGCTGAAACCAAGCACGATTCGTTGAAGACGGGTAGGCGTTAACAATTGTCTAACACCCACCTGGTGACCGGCGCATCGAAGTTGAGTTTTGCGCAAGGAAGCTTCATTTGCAAGGCCATCTAATGGCCCTGAGCGCGCATATACAGGAGTTCGCAATAGATTTGCGCGTGACACGCCGGAAATGTCGATTGGTCCTTTATCAGGGCCAAATTTTCCTGGGGCTTTTTCTGAAGCGAATAAAAACCGAGCTACTCACACTGGTGACAGATCGGGCGGTGGCCGCAGTTCCGCAATCAGCCGCAGGATGTCAGCGAAGAATTGTCTTGGGATAGCGGCCTCGGCCATTGGTGCATACGTTTACCCGGAAGACGACAGCCAGCAGGCCTCAATCCTCCTGATCGCCGCCCATGACCTTGTCCGCCGGTCTATCAACCGATACAGTTGATCTACATTTGGTTGAAGGGACCCGCATGGGCGAGGAACAGGTTGAGCGTCGGCTGGCGGCCATATTGGCGGCTGACGTGGTCGGCTACAGCCGGCTCATGGAAGCCAATGAAGAGCGCACCATGGGTGCCCTGAAGCAACATCGCCGCGAGTTCTTCGATCCCACCATGGCCAAGCATGGCGGACGCATCTTCAAAGTGATGGGCGACGGCTTCCTGGTCGAGTTCGGCTCGGTGCTGAACGCCGCGCGCTGTGCCGTGGAAATTCAGCGCGGCATGCCCGAGCGCAACGAAGGCGTGCCCGAGGACCGCCACATCAAGTTCCGCATCGGCATCAATGTCGGCGACCTCATCGTCGATGGCGATGATTTCTACGGCGACGGCGTGAACATGGCGGCGCGGCTGGAAGGGCTGGCCTCACCGGGCGGGATTAGCTGTTCGGCGGCCGTGCGGACCCAGATCGGCAACAAACTGGAGATGGAGTTTCTCGATCAGGGCGAGAAGACGGTGAAGAACATCGCCCAGCCGGTGCATGTCTATTTCATCAATCTGGCTGAGGTGGTCATGGCAGCGAAGGGGGCCGCGGCACCGCGCCCCGCGCCCCGACAAACCCTCGGTGGCGGTGCTGCCCTTTGCCAACATGAGCAATGATCCCGAGCAGGAGTTTTTCAGCGACGGCATCACCGAGGATATCATCACCGATCTGTCGAAGGTGTCGGGGTTGTTCGTGCTCGGCCGCAATACCGTCTTCACCTACAAAGGCAAGGCCGTCAACCTGGAGCAGATCGCCAAGCAATTGGGCGTGGCCTATCTGGTCGAAGGCAGCGTTCGCAAGGCAGGGAACCGGGTGAGAATCAACGCCCAGCTGATCGAAGGGGCAACCAGTGGCCATATATGGGCCGATCGCTACGACCGCGACCTCACCGACATCTTCGCCATACAAGACGAGATCACCAAGACGATCGTCGAACAGCTCAAAGTGAAGCTCCTGCCGGAGGAGAAAAGGGCCATCGAGCAGGCGCCGACCGACAATGTCGAGGCCTATACGCACTATCTGAGAGGCCGCGAGCTCCTCCACACGTCGATCAAATCGTCCCTGATACTGGGCCGGCGGATGTTTGCCAGGGCGGCAGAACTCGATCCGCGCTTTGCTCGCGCCTATGCTGGAATGGCGAATTGCGATTCGCGTCTCTATTCACGGCATGGCGTCGCAATCTCGGCTGACGAAATCCTGGCAACCACCCGTAAGGCACTGACGCTCGATTCCAATCTCGCCGAGGCCCATGCGGCCCGTGGCCAAGCATTGATGATCGGCGGCCGCCCCGCCGAGGCGGCTTCCGCCTTCGAGCAGGCGCTGGCGCTTGATCCCAATTGTTATGAGGCCAATCAGCTATACGCTGAGTTTTGCGTTAAAAAAGGCGACTTCGAACCGGCCGCGCGGCATTACCTTCGCGCCATGGAGATTCAGCCCGGCGACTATCAGGCGCCGATGTTCCTCACCACTGTCCTCCGGTCTCTCGGGCACCCTGAGGAAGCGGCAAAATATGCGCGGCTAGGTGTGAAACGGGCCGAAGAGGCGCTCCGGCTGCATCCCGAAAGTTCCAAGCCCGCACAAAATGGTGCTGTAGCGCTAGCATACCTCGGTGAGCGCGAACGGGCGAAGGAATGGCTGGCCCGCGCCCTGGCGATCGATCCGGATGACAACCTCGCCCGCTACAATGCCGCCTGCACCTATTCGCTGCTGGGCGAGATCGACCGGGCCATCGACCTGCTGGAGGTTTGCTTGCAGCAGGTGGGGGCCGACATGAAACTATGGTTCAAGAACGATTTCGATCTCGACCCCATTCGCACTCATCCGCGCTATCAGAAATTGCTCGAACTCGCCGGGTAACGCTCTCCTCAACCAATTGATGCGGTAAGCGTTTCTTGAAACAATGTCATAGGCCGCATCCGCGAGACTTGTTTGACTTGTAAGCGCCTCGGGCGAATGCATTTAACTGCCACCGATCAGCTGCTTTGCCGAACAGAAGTCGTCACCATGAATGAGCCGTTGCAAAATGGCAGCGCCGCTGGATCGGATTGACGTATTGTTGCGCACCCGGCAGGCTTCGAACCTGTGACCTCTGCCTTCGGAAATCAGCCACAAATCCGGCACCCACCCCAACCATGTCGATAGCTAATTAACTTGTCCGGTTTTGGTAGCACATCATTTGTCCGCTGCTTCTGCTTTTGTTCTGCTGTGGGACTGTGGGCAAGGCGCTAGCCTTGTCCACATTTCCACAGCCCGGCCGTCGAGCGGATTTAGGCGGCGGGGTTTGCGAGGTGATGGCTCCCTTGCTGTCGTAACGGCCCAGGCATCGCGGCCCGTGGAAGATGGCGTGGGAGCCATCGATGTAGTGCCGGACCTTGACATTGGCCTTGACGAAATGGGCCCTGAGCGGGCTTTCCGGGATTTGCAGCTTGAGCCGGTTGAACGACACGCAATTGTCGTGGCCGACCTGGCGGTCTTCCTGAATGCAGAGAACCTCGCCCAGATCGACGCCGGGAATGGCCACGAAAGCCGAGCCTGGCTGTTCGGCGGCAACCGCGAAGCGGGCATTGTGGGCGGGAATGTAGACGTCGCGAAGGAATGCATTGGCGGCTTGCGGCGTGGTGATCGCGCCAAGCGCCAGCTCCTTCGGCAGCCTGTCCTGGAGGGTCTGGAACAGCCGCTCCGAACGTCCGCGCGCTTGCGGTGAATAGGCCGCGATATGCTCGACACCGAGTTGCGCCAAGGCGCGGCCCACCTGGGTCAAGCGCACCCGGTCAACCTTGCCGCCGGCTTCGGGGGTGTAAAAATAATGGCTGCCGCGATCGCTGTAGAGGCTCATCGGCAGGCCGTGGGCGCCAAACACTTCGGCCAATGCCCGCAAACTCGATACCGTGCCTTCCTCCGCCACCAGAAAGGCCGAATAGATCGCACTCGTCGCATCGTCCATGGTCACGATCAGATCGAGCGGCGGGTGGCCTTCAAGCCAGGCATGGCGCGAGCCGTCCTGATGCAGCATCATGCCGGGCAAGGACCGCCTCGGCCGCTTGCGCCGGTGGGCGCCGCGCCGCACTGCCCGCTCCAGCAAACCCTTCGACTGCAGGAACGTCTTGGTCCACGTATAGCCCCAGGCAAAGCGATGCTGGCGCACCAGATGCTCGTGAAAATGCTTGGCCGTGAAACCCTGATAACGGCTGCGATAAAGCGCTTCCACCTCCGCCTCACGGTCAACCGGAACCCGCTTGCCAGACGCCTTGCCAAGCCGCCGGTCGAGCAGGCCATCCGCGCCATCATCCTCGAAACGCTGGTGCCAGCGCCGGAACGTCCGCTCGCCGATCCCCAACAGCTCCGATGCTTCCAGCTGGCTCAACTCCGAGGCCTCATAGCGATTCAAAATACTCAAAAACTTGATCATCCGCACACCCTGAAGGGCTTCCGTCCGGCGCATCCCATCCCCCTGTCAAAGGGATAGTCTCACCGGACAGATCGTGTGCTACCTAATCCGGACATATCGTGTGCTACCGACACACCCACCCCAACCATTGCGCCCGCCCGCTTCAATCGCTATACGAGCGGACCAAAGCACCCGTAGCTCAGCTGGATAGAGTGCTGCCCTCCGAAGGCAGAGGTCACAGGTTCGAATCCTGTCGGGTGCGCCAATAAAATCGGAATCAACAAGCAATGCCGTTTGAGCGTCTGCGTGGCGGGTCCATTGCTGTTCCTCCGTCGCCGCGCGGTTTCGATGCGGTGACGAGCGAAGCGGCGGCAATGACGGTCGAATGTCGCGCCGGTGAAATTGCGGGCCGCGGAACGGCTATCGGGCCCGGCTCTCGCCGCGCCCGGCTGGCGAAGTGTCGAAATCCACCGGCGGAACAGGCCAAGGTTTGCGGTTTGCGCGCGGCAAGCAGTGTTCACGCCGCTGAGAGTTTGCTCCAGCCATCAAACCCCCAGTTTCTTGTGCAGGCGGGCGTCCTTTGATTTGAAGTGGTTGACGAACCAATCGCGCACCACGGTGGAAAGCGAATGGCTGTAGTCCGATGTGGCACCGTCCATGATGTCTCTGATCTCGTCCAGCAGCCTTTCGTGTTCGTCCTTGTGGGCCTGGTATTCATCATAGCCGTGCTTGCGCATGATCGATTCCTCCAGGGCGAAATGGGCGGCGATGCGGGCGAAGACTTCGCCGAGGAACTCGTTGACCCGGGCCGGATCGGCTCCGCCGGTCATGTGCTCGTGCAGGCGGTTGATCAGATCGACGAGTTCGCGGTGTTCGTGATCGACGTCGGCAATGCCGGTTTCAAACTCCTTGCGCCATTCGATGAGACTCATATGACTTGCTACCTGAAGAGGAAGCCTCCCTGTTCGGCCTTGAAGTCGATGGCGAGACTCTGCCATGGCGCCAGCTCGGCCTCGAAGCGGCTTTCGTAGTCGAAGCCCTCGCCGCGTTTGCTGTCGCGCAGCTTGGCCTCGATCACATGCTTTCCCGCCGGCACGATGAATTTCTCGTAGGCCCTGGCCTGGCCGTCGCCGGAAAACCCGCCGGGCTGCAGGACCGCGTCGTAGATCGGCCTGCCGTCGATCGACAGCTGAACCGTCACCGGCAGCCTGGCCCTCGTGCAATTGCTCGGGCGCCGCTCGGCGCTTGGCAGCTTCGACAATTCCTCCGCCGAGAGCCTGCGGCAATCCTCCACCCGGGCGCCGCTATGGTTGAACGAGAGTTTGATCTGGGCCGAGCCCTCGGGCATCTGGCTATACCGGGGCCACGATGCGAAGAGCCCGATGGCGGCGGCGAAGCCCGCATAGAACAGGGCCTGCCCGGCATATCTCGCGGCGTTAAGCATTGGCCGGTTCTCCCCGTGCCGCGGCGCGGCTGGCGGGCGATCTGGGGCTGAAGGGCCCAAGCAATTCCAGGCGCGTGGCGAATGCCGCGATTTCGTGGGCCAGGGCAGCCGCGCCCAGCCTGCCGGCCCAAACCGTGACAACCCTTTCGCGCGGCACGCGGGAGCGGAGATAGGGATCGCGCCCGCCCGCCAGCCGTTCGCTGGTCCATCTGGCGCCAAACCTGTTATGGCAGCTGTTCTCGCCGCAGCCGGCGATCAGAACGCCGTCGGCCAGATTGCGGCTGATCACATAGTCGATGAAGGATGGCGGCAGTTGTCCGGTGCAGTTGAGTGAAACGACACCGATGCCGGCCGCGCGAACTGTTGCAGCTAAGCCAGCGTTGCTGCAACCAAAGACCATGATACGGGCCCGTCCAGCAATACGGGCGCCTTCTGCTTCCGCATCGGCGCGGATCGCCGCGACCCTACGGTCCGGCAGGTCGATGCCGGGGACGAGGCTGGACATGCGGCGGAACGGCGTCGCTGTCGGGCAGGCGCCGGCGCAAATGCCACACGACACGCAAAGGTCGGGGTCAACCACGGCTTCGCCCTCGAAGGGCAGGCCGTCGCTGCGCATTTGCATGGTGATGGCGCTATAGGGGCAATCATTCATGCAGCGGGTGCAGCCATTGCAATTGGCAAGATCGACCACGGCGGGCCGCTGCCGCTTCATCGGCGGCAGCCAGGGAATGGCCGCCATGATGATGAGCAGGGCCACGGCGGTGCTCCACGTCGCCTTGCCGGGAAGCGTCTCAAGCAGGGGATAGGCGCCGAGATAGAACCAGTCGAGACCGGCACTGCCCGGAACCTCGGCAAGATTTGCCGCACCCTGGCTCATCGCCGGGTGCACGGCCGAGAGCCCCAGCAAGGAGAGACCGGTGCCGATCGCCAGCCCCATGGGCGGATTGATCCGCGGCTTGCTGACCCGTTGCAAGTGCAACCACAAAACCACCAGTGCGATCAGCGGCACCGCGATATGCATGAAGATCATCAGGGTGAAGAAGCGGCTTTCCAGTGTATCCGGCGAAAGGAAGTTGCGGGCGATCGGCTGTCCGAAAAACGGCAGATGGTCCAGCCATTCGGTCGAGACGATCGCCACATACTGGGCGAGCTTGTCCCACACCAGCCAATAGCCGCTGATGCCGGCGATGTAGACGAACAGCAGCACGGGGATGCCGGTTACCCAACTGAACCAGCGCACGCCGCGATAGCGGTCGAGCGAGAATTCGCGCGCAATGTGAAGCAGCATGACGGCGACAAGCCCATCGGAGGCATAGCGGTGCAGGCTTCGCATGAGGCCCGCCGCATACCACTGTTCGTTGCTCATATATTCGACGGAGGCGAAGGCCTTGGCAACGCCCGTATCGAAGAAGATATAGACATAGATGCCGCTGACGGTCACGATCCAGTAGAAGAAAAAGCCGAGCGCTCCCAGATTGAGGAGCGGATTCCAGTTCGCCGGAAAGGCAAGCGCCATCACCCGCTCGCCGGCATCGAAACAATAGCGCAGCGCCCGCCGCAACAAGTTCATCGGTTCAGGTACCCTGGCTTCGCTGCGATTTGCGCGTTTCGCGGATGAGGAAAACGAGTATGGCGAGGAGGCAGCCGGCGCCAATGATGATCGACACCAGCAGCGAATAGTCGAAGTAATAGCGCCCCGTCTTGGCGTCATAGACCGTGCAGAAAAGCCGCACCCGGTCGCCGAGGCCCGCCAGCGAGAATACCGGGCGCTCGCCACCGAGGATCAGCTGTTTCAGCGGCTCGACGATCGCCGGCGGCTCGAAAGTGCTGCCATAGACTTGGCTGTAGATGGTGCCGGTCTTGTCGAGAACGGTCACTTGCGCCATGTGGTCGAAACCGCCGGCGGAGGAGAAATAGCTGAAACCCACCGCCGTGCTGAGGCGCTCCATGTCCGCCTGGCCGGAAGCGGCGAAATGCCAGTTGCCGCCGCCGGCGTTATGGGCGCGGGCAAAGGAGCGCATGCGCTCGGGCGTGTCGTTGCGGGTGTCGAAACCGATGGTGAGAACGGTGAAGCTGTCCTTGCCCAAGATATCTTCGGCCGCGGCGGCGGCGGGCGCCAGGCTTTCGATGATGGCGGGGCACACATCGGCGCAGCTTGTGTAGATCAGCGTCACCAGCACCGGCTTGCCGCGCAGATCGGCGAATGAGACGGTCTTGCCATCCGCATCCACAAACTTGAGATCGGGAACAATGCTGCCGATCGCTCCTTGCGAGGCCTGCAAGGCCGCGTCAGTGCGGGTGTCGGAAATTGCCGGAGACGATATGCCGATGATTATCGCGGCGGCGATGGCGAGCCGCCACATCAGATCGATCCGATGATGCGATCCGCCACCGTTCCCGATAACAGCAAGACGAGTTGCAAGAGCGAGGCGAGGAAATTCTGGATCGCCCGCTTGCGTGACGGCTCCTGCACCAGCCTGACGCTGGTCCAGATGAACAGCGCGCCGCCCGATGCGGCACCCGTGAGATAGATCGGCCCCATGGACCACAGGGCTGGCAGCAGCGACAATGCCACCAGCGCCGTGGTGTGGGCAAGAATGACCTTGGCGGTTAGCGCATCGCCAGAGACCACCGGCAGCATGGGAACGCTGGCCGAGGCATAGTCGTCATGGGCGGCGATCGCCAGGCTCCAGAAATGCGGCGGCGTCCACAGGAACAAAACCAGCGACAGGATCAACGGTTCGATCTGCCAGCCGGGGTGAACCGCCGCGGCGCCTGCCAGCACGGCAAAGCTACCGGCGAGGCCTCCCACCACAATGTTGGTCCAGCTGCGGCGCTTCAGCCAGACGGTGTAGACGATGCCGTAGACGAACGCGCCCATGAAGGTGTGGAAAGCCGCCCACCAATTGGCCGACCATGCCGCCATGATGACGGCGATGGCCAGGAGACCGAGGATAGCTGTAAGCCATGGTCCGCCCGCCCGGAAACGCCCCGCTGCGAAGGGCCGCGAGGCCGTGCGTTTCATTTGCCGGTCAAGATCGGCCTCGGCCCATTGATTGAAGGCGCCGGCACTGGCGGAGGCAAGAAACACCGCGAAGGCGAGGATCGCCACGCGCCACAGATCAGGCACGGCTCCGGGCGTGATGGCAACGCCGCCCACCGCGCTCATCATGATGGCAACGCCGATCCGCAATTTGAAGATCGACAGCACATCCTTGACCAGCGGAACGGCAACGGCTGCGGTCATCGCGCTCACTCCTCACTGCATCGGCCAGAGTTCGGACAGATATTTCCAGTTGACGAAGTAGTAGAGAACGAAGGTCGTGAAGAAGAGCCCGACCAGCACATAGGTGCCGGGAAGGTGCCAGCTGCCGGCGTTGCCGTATTTGGCAACCGCGTCATGCACCACCTTCTTGGGCATTGGCCCCAGTGCGGCGACGGCGTTGCTGGCATCGACCTTCTTGCCGAACAGGATGCTGGCCACGACGATGACGACATAGAGCGCGCCGCCGGTTGCCGCCATGATGGCGGCGAGGCCGTTCAGTCCCATCATCAGCGAAGCCACCGGCGGATAGCCATAGGGCAGCACCACATCGGATGCCGGGAACGTGGTGTCCCAGTGGCGGCGCGCCACGCCGAGGGTGCCCGCGCCCATCATGAAGAGCGAAATGCCGGAAGCGCCGAGCCCGAACAGATAGGGCTGGATCTTCGCCAGCCTCGGCCAGATGATTTCGCGCTGGAAGATCAGCGGCACGACGAGATAGGTGACCGCCATGAAGGCCAGCGTCGTTCCGGCCACCACCGTGGCGTGGAAATGGCCTGGCACATAGAGCGTGTTGTGCATCATGATGTTGAGCTGCTCGGTGCCGAGAATGACGCCCGAGATGCCGCCGAGGAAACCGAACATCACCAGCGACATGAACATGCCGGAGAAGGCCGGGTTGCCCCACGGCGCCTTGCGCAGCCATTCGAACATGCCATGGGTGAAGCCGGCCTTGCGCTGGGCCGCCTCGATCGAGCCCGGCACCGTCATGCCGTGGATCATGCTGCCCAGCACGGCCAGATACATCATGTAGGACGTATTGACGATCTTCCATTCCGAGCTGAGGCCCGGTTCGACCAGCAGATGATGGGCCGAGGCCAGTTGCAGGAAAAGGATATACATCAGGAAGGCGGTGCGGCTGACCTTTTCGGACAGCGGCTTGGCCCCCACGGTCACCGCCGCGATCAAATACCAGATCGCCACATGGGCCGAGACGTTGATTTGCTGGGAGGAATGCCCCATCGCCCACCACACCAGCTTGTAGGTCAGCGTGTCGATATTATGAATATAGCCGACCGACCACAGGAATGTCGGGATCAGGATGATGGCGCCAGAGGCGATGGTAAAGATCGCGATGATGCAGGCGGTCAACGCGCCGAAGGTGACCAGCGGGATCGAGCCTTCATAGGTCTTCTCTTCCTTGGCGATGACCAGTGTGCCCATGAAGATGAAGCAGCCGATGAGGGCGCCGACCGCGAACAGGATGAGTCCCAGATAGAAATGCGGCTGCGCCTTCAACGGCACATAGGAGGTGAACATGACGCTTGAATCGCCCTGCAGCACGGCGACATTGGTCATCAATCCGCCCACCACCATCAGGATGAAACCCACCCAGCCCCATCGCGGAGCAGCAAGCCTGCTGCTGAGAATGATGGCGGAGGCGAAATACAGCACCGCCATTTCAAAGAAGATGATCCACAGCAGAAGCACGTCGAGGCCGTGGGCCGTCAGCACGAGGTAGAACATGTCGGACGAGAGGAGATGAACCGCCGGCCAGCGGGTGAGCGCCACCAGCAGGCCGAAGGTGCCGCCGATCGCCAGGAACACCACGGCGGCGACGGCGTTCGCCTTGATCAGGCGCTCCGCGGCAAGATCGACCTTGAGGCCGGTCGCCGGGCAGGTGCGGAATTTGGCGGCGATTGCGCCGAGAGCGTTTACCGGTATCGCGGCAGTAGCCATGTCAGCCTCCCTGACCAGGTTCGACGACGTAGATGCGCCCGGTCATCACATGATGGCCGAGGCCGCAGTATTCATTGCAGAGAACGCCATAGGTCCCGATCTTCGGTCGGAGTGACGGTAACGATGTGCTCAAGACCCGGGTGCACCTGGATGTTCATGTTGACGGGTTGCAGCGAAAAACCATGCTGCAGATCGATGGAGGAAATGTGCAGCTTGTAGGGCTTGCCCTTTTCGAGCTCGAGGATCGGCCACCAGTCGAAGGTGCGCGCCAGCATATAGGCATCGCCGCCGGCTGGCGGCTTGACCACCGGAACGCCGGTCTCGCCCTCGTCGCGAATCTTGAATTTCGCGGCGAAGTCGTTGGTGCGCTGCTCGAAGACGGCGGGATCGATGCGGCCCACTTGCGTCGACAGGTTCTGCTGGCCGTAGATGTGCCAGTAGATCATCATGAAGAACATGATGAGACCCCAGACGAAGGCGACGGCGATCCACACCAGTTCGGCCTTGGCGATCGGCTCGTTCCACCAGAGCCGCGATTGCGGAGGAAAAATTGCCATTTGGGCCCCCTATTTTGCCAATGGAATCTGGGTGATCTCCATCACGCCCCACAAGATGTAGATGACCGTCGGCACCACCACCCCGGCGAACAGCAGCAGAAACGGATTGTCGAGAACCCGCTGCATGAAAGGGATGCGCTCAAGCGGCGCGGCCGCCGCCTCGATTTTCGGTTCTTTTGCCATTAAGTCCTCCCAGCCCGCCAGTAAGTGGAGAGATAATGCACAGCCCCCAGCCGCCCCGGCCTTGACTTATGTCAAGCTCGGCATGCCGCTATATGGCTGCACTCACAATGACCTTGCGTGCTACGGAAGAAAAAACCTACGAAAATGTACCTGGGCGAAAGTCCCCGCCGCGCTACAGCAGGAGCAGCTTCTTGGCGACTGACAGGATTTCCTTGTAGGGGAGCTTGGTGGAACCAGCCACCACCAGCGGTACAATTGCCGCCAGTGCCACCGGAAACAGCGCCGAGCGGTTGATCAGATAGACATTGAGCTTTCGGGCGAGATCGAACTGCTTGGAGGAATCGGCAACCTCGTCGCCTCCGGATTTTTCGTCCTCATCGGGCCAGGCGATGTTATCGCCGAACAGCTTGCGCTCGGCCTGCCGGTGAAAGCGGGTGGCCTGGGCGCCGGCGATGAGTTGGGTTTGCCGCTTCAGCTCCGCCAGCGGCGCGGTAAACGCGCTGAGCGGATAGGCGAAGAGCGCCATCACGATGGCGAGCCAACCCGCCATGATGTAGCCGAAGGTCGTCACACTCATGTCGTTGCTGATGAACTGATGGGCGACGGCCGCCGCCAGCACGCTGCTGAGGCCGAAGATGAACAGCGCGTAGGCGTTGGGATAGAGGCCGATGAAGGCAAGCCCGCCATTGCCATCGGGATGGGCCACGGCGATCCGCAGTTTGAGCCCCGCGAGCTTGCGCAGCAGCAGCGACCATACGAGGTGCCGCCACAGCCCGCGAAACAGCAGAAACGCGAATACCGGCAGACTGAACAGGAACGACCACCAGCCGGCGGGCGTGATGTGGATGCCGTCGGCCAGGCGCTCCCTCGCCCACGAGCCATCGGTGGCCGATAGCGCCGCGTTCAGCGTCAGCGCCGCGACGGCCGCGGCAAGCGCCAGGCACAGCACTTCGGCAAATCCGGAATCGCGGCGCTTCAGCGAGGCATTGACGGCAATGGCCGCGGCCTCGAACGAACTGGGCGCCAGCACCGGCGCGCGGGTGAACTCCTTGAGACACCAGCGCAGCTGTTCTTCCAGATGCCGTCTCGGTCAGAATGAAGGCGCCGATGGCAATGAAGAAGCGCGCCCATGCGCCGGGATCGAGAAGAAACGGACGCTCGGCCAGGGGCCCCCAGACTTTGCCGGAGAAGAGGCTGAGCAGCAACGGCACACCCCAGGCCAGCGCCACGAAAACCGCCGCCCGCCTGCCGCTCGAAAACGCCTCCTCATGCAAGACCCCGAGACGGCGCTGCAATTCATAAAACGGCCCGCCCCGCGAAATCAGAAATTCATCGATGCTCTTCGGTTTATCCGTCATGGCAATATCGAAGCCTCCCCACCAGTGAAACTCTACGCTGGCGTGGCGCGGTTGGGAAGAGCGGGGCCCACAGCCGTCATTCCGGAATGCGTGTGCGAAGCACATCGCATATCCGGAACCCAGCGCGGAATGAGTGGCCGAAGGCCACGCAGTTGAACTTTATGGAGCGCTTGGCGCCCTCATTGTGCTGGGTTCCAGAATTACGGTGCCAGCACCGTAACCCACCACCCATAAACTCAATCAATGAGTTGGGAGTAGTTCACGGTCGACTATTCATACAGCTGCCCGTATACGCCAGCTGCGGAACCGTCCTGGCCGGCCGAGTGCCACGTGACGGCGAAACCACCGTCGACAAGTCCCGCCACCGCCGGCGCCGCCTGAGTGTTCGCCGTAAAGGTGTTGATCGGGAACTCTCCACCGGATATCACGCCGGACGCACTATAGCGCTGGCCGTACACTCCGTTTCCGGAACCGTCCTGGCCGGCCGAGTGCCAGGTGACGACGAAACCACCGTCAATGAGCCTCGCCACCGCCGGCGCCGCCTGCGCGTTCGCCGTAAAGGTGTTGATCGGGAACTCTCCACCGGATATCACGCCGGACGCGCTATAGCGCTGGCCGTACACGCCATATCCGGAACCGTCTTGGCCGGCCGACTGCCATGTGACGACGAAGCCGCCGCCACTAAGCCCCGCCACCGACGGCGCCAGCCTGAGAGTTCGTCTTATAGGCATTGACCCGGAACACGCCGCTGGCCACTGCGCCAGACGCGGTATAGCGCCGGCCGTACACGCCATATCCGGAACCGTCCTGGCCGGCTGACTGCCATGTGACGACGAAGCCGCCGCCACTAAGCCCCGCCACCGACGGCACCGCCTGAGAGCTCGTCCTATAGGCATTGACCCGGAACTCGCCGCCGGCAACAATGCCAGACGCCGTATAGCGCTGGCCGTACACGCCATATCCGGAACCGTCCTGGCCGGCCGATTGCCATGTGACGACGAAGCCGCCGCCACTGAGCCCCGCCACCGACGGCGCCGCCTGGGAGTTCGGCCTATAGGTATTGACCCGGAACTCGCCGCTGGCCACGGCGCCAGACGCGCTATAGCGCCGGCCGTACACGCCATATCCGGAACCGTCCTGGCCGGCCGACTGCCATGTGACAACGAAGCCGCCGCCACTGAGCCCCGCCACCGACGGCGCCGCCTGGGAGCTCGTCCTATAGGCATTGACCCGGAACTCGCCGCTGGCCACTGCGCCGGACGCGGCATAGCGCCGGCCGTACACCCCGTTTCCGGAACCGTCCTGGCCAGCCGAGCGCCACACAACAACGAAGCCGCCATCGGCGAGCCATGCCACCGACGGCGCCGCCTGAGAATTCGCCGTATAGGAGTTAACCTGGAATTCAGGACCGGGGGTGTTGACGAAATTGGCCACCAGGGTGCGGTTGGAGGTTAGCGTGAACGGGTAGCTGGCCGACGTGCTGACTTGGCTGCCACCTTCCGTCCAGTCGACGAAATCGTAGCCGCTGTTGGCCGTCGCCGTCACGGTGCGCGAACTGCCCGCAGGAAACGTGCCGCCGCCTGTATACGTGCCACCGGCAGCTGGAGAGGCGGACAGCGAAATGGTGTAGTCGATAGGGGTGTTGACGAAATTGGCCACCAGGGTGCGGCTGGAGGTTAGCGTGAACGGGTAGCTGGCCAATGTGCTGACTTGGCTGCCACCTTCCGTCCAGTTGACGAAATCGTAGCCGCTGTTGGCCGTCGCCGTCACGGTGCGCGAACTGCCTGAAGGAAACGTGCCGCCGCCTGTATACGTGCCACCGGCAGCTGGAGAGGCGGACAGCGAAATGGTGTAGTCGACAGGGGTGATGACGAAATTGGCCACCAAGGTGCGGTTGGAGGTGAGCGTGAACGTATAGCTGGCCAATGTGCTGACTTGGCTGCCACCTTCCGTCCAGTTGATGAAATCGTAGCCGCTGTTTGCCGTGGCCGTCACGGTGCGCGAACTGCCCGCGGGAAACGTGCCGTCGCCCGTTACCGCGCCGCCGGCAGGCGGGGACGCACTGACCGTAATCGTCGCGCTTCCGCCGGGCGTCGTGAAGCTTGCCGCCAAATTGTACATGCCGGCACTGCCATAATCCGTGTAGCCCGTCGTGAGCGGATTGCCCTTTCCGGTTCCCTTCACCGTCAAATAGTAGGTGCCGGGCGTCACGATCTGATAGCTCAGCGTGGCATTGAGCGCGTCGACCGGATTCTGTGTTCCGAGCGTGGTGCCCGCATCGTTCAGGAGCGTCAGCGCGAGATCGGCATTGGGCGCACGGTTGGATGGCGTGAGGCTGACGTTCAGCGTGCCCGGGCCGGCGGAAAAGGCGAAGGCGTCGGCATCGCCTGCGCGCTCGATGATACCCTGGGCGCTGGCAGAGGTAATGCCGCCGGCACTGGTGCCGCCGAGTGCCGCCGCCGTTCCTGCCGTATTGCCATAGTCATCCGTCCTCAGCGGCAGGCCATAGGATTGCGCAACAGCAAAATCGTCTTCCATGTTGTTGGCGTCCGCATACTCGCCCTTGCTGAATTGACTTAGCGCCTGATAGTAGCCCACCCCCATGATCGGCGCCCAGCCGGTGACGCCCGAGCCATGCCCCTGGTAATATCCGACCGTCGACGTGCCATCATGGTACAGGCCGATGTTGTGGCCCACCTCGTGCGAGATCGCTTCCGCGACAGACTTCTCGGCGGCGGGCCCAAGCGCATCGTAGAAAACAAGAGCAGGCTTAAGGAAATCGCTCGTACTGTTGTAGATGCCGACATAGGCCACGCCGCCGCAGCTGCAGGAATAGACGCCGGCCCGCGTCGTGACGAGCGCCACCGTTCCATAGATCTGGTCGGCGTTGCTGGAGCGGGTGATCCGGTCTTGCGCCACGAGTTCGGTCGTCACGTCCACGTCGAAGGGTGCATAGTCTTCCGCCACGCGCTGCCAAATATACTGGATGCGCTGTAGTTCTGTATCGGAGAAGGACGCAAGATTGCCGTCGAAGTCGAAGGCCGGAGCGGTGATCGAACTCGGCGTCGAATTCCATGCGGTTCCCGACAAGATAGCGCCCTTGAAGTTCAGCTCGATGGTCTTGTTCGCACCGGGCTTGCTGTGGAGCAGGAAGGTCTGGTCGAGGGGCGCAAGCTGGCCGTCAAGGACTCCCTCCTGAGCCGTCGGCGTCGTGTGACGAAGTTGCTTTTTCAATTCTTCGACAAAGAAGAGGCGTCCCTTGCGGTCGATTCGCAGCGTCGAGTCGCTCAGGAGCTGGCGGCGGAACTCTTCGGCAGACTTGCCATAGAAGGCGGCGACGGACGGCAGCCTGGTACCCAGCAGGTCGATGGCCCTCTGGCCCGCCGCTTCATTCACCGGCAGCGTGAAGTCCGGAAATGCCGGCCGGTTCGCGGCGGGTAGCGTTTGCGCGACCGCTGCAGCGCCTGCCCATGGCATTGCCAGCATCAGCAAGACCGCGGCAATGAGCGGGACAATGCTCCCGAGAAGCCGGCCGGAACGATGTCGGTTTGGCGCGTTCACACGAACCCCTGATGCAAAACGTGTCCCACTTGCAATCGAAACGCGCAGCTTGACCTTACGGCTCTTTTGGAGGTTGTCAATGATGAAGTTTTCCTAAATCGCCGTTACCATAATAGGTTGCATCAATGCCATACACTCTCCTTTAAGTTACTTGACGGAGTCAACTAACGGCCCTGCAAAATGGGCAGCAATTGGTGCGCAAACTGCGCCGTTTTGGCGGTGTTTTGGAGCGCGCAATGGCGGCAAAGCGCCAGATTTGGCGCGCATAACGTGCTGCTAGGGATAGGTTTCTAGGAATTGTTTCACGTGAAACATCCGCCCAACCCCGGCGCTCAAATCATCGCCATGCCGCCGTTCACATGGAGCGTCTGGCCGGTGACGTAAGCGGCCTCGGTGGAGGCGAGGTAGAGCACGGCGGCGGCGATGTCCTCGGGGGTTCCGAGGCGGCCTGCGGGGACGCGGGCGAGGATTGCTTCCTTCTGTTTCTCATTGAGGGCATCGGTCATCGCGGTGGCGATGAAGCCGGGGGCGACGGCGTTCACCGTCACATTGCGGCTGGCGAGCTCTTGGGCGAGCGACTTGCCAAGGCCGATGATGGCGGCCTTGGAGGCCACGTAATTGGCCTGGCCGGGATTGCCGGTCACCCCCACCACCGAGGTGATGTTGACGATGCGGCCCCAGCGCTTCTTCATCATCCCCCGCATGGCGGCGCGGGCCAGGCGGAAGGCCGCCGTCAGATTGACATCGAGCACCTGCTGCCAGTCCTGGTCCTTCATCCGCATGGCAAGACCGTCCCTGGTGATGCCGGCATTGTTGATCAGGATATCGAGGGAGCCCATGGCGGCCTCGGCGGCGGGCACCAGCCGTTCCACGTCCGCCGCATCGGCGAGATTGCAGGCGAGGACATGGACGCGGCCGCCCAGCTCCGCCTTGAGGCCTTCAAGAACCGCGGCTCGGGTTCCGGATATGGCGACGGTGGCGCCGGCACCGTGCAGCGCCCTGGCGATTGCCGCACCGATGCCCCCCGTTGCCCCGGTCACCAGGGCCGTCTTGCCGGTCAAATCGAACATGGGGCTCATCCTTGCTTCAGTTGCGCTGCCGCCGCGGCGATATCGTCGGGCGTGCCGATGGCAAGCCCGGTGGCCCCGGGCGCGTTCTTCCTGAGAAGCCCGGTCAGCACTTTCCCGGCGCCTACTTCGCAGAACCTTGTGACGCCGTGGCTTGCCATGTAGCCCACGCATTCGCGCCAACGCACCGTGCCGGTCACCTGCGCCACCAGCTTGCGGCGGATTTCGCCGGGATCGCTGAGCGGGCCCGCCACCACATTGGCAATGAGCGGAATGGCCGGCGGCTTCATGCTGACCTGGGCCAGGGCCTCGGCCATCACGTCGGCTGCGGGCTGCATCAAAGCGCAATGGAAGGGCGCGGAAACAGGCAGCAAAATGGCGCGTTTTGCGCCCTTTTCCTTGGCGATGACGAGGGCGCGCTCGACCGCCGCTCTCGTCCCCGACACCACCACCTGGCCGTCGCTGTTGTCATTGGCGGCCTGGCAGATTTGGCCCTGCGCCGCCTCGGCTGCCACGGCCGTGGCGGTAGCGAAATCGAGGCCGAGGAGGGCCGCCATGGCGCCGGTGCCCGAGGGTGCCGCCATCTGCATGGCGCGGCCGCGGGTCTTGAGCAGGCGCGCCGCATCGCTCAGCGTGAAGGTTCCCGCCGCCGCCAGTGCTGAATATTCACCGAGCGAATGGCCGGCGATGAAGGCTGCGCCGGCAATGGTTATTCCATGCTCGGATTCCAGCACGCGCATCACCGCCATGCTCACCGCCATAAGGGCGGGCTGGGCATTCTCGGTAAGGGTGAGATCGGATTCCGGCCCCTCCCACATGATGCGGCTGAGGCTTTGCTCAAGGGCCGCGTCGACCTCGGCAAAGACGGCGCGGGCGGCGGCGAAGTTTTCGGCAAGCGCCTTGCCCATGCCGACGGACTGGCTGCCCTGGCCCGGAAATGTGAATGCGGTTGTCATGGCCCTGTGATGTTGCTTTGAGGGTCCGGTGTCAAGGTTGACCGCGAGGGGTGGCGGGGCCACTGTGCCGCCTATGTACAGCGCCGCCGATCTCGAAACCGCCCAGCGCATCGTCTATGCGGCGATGCCGCCCACCCCGCAATATGTCTGGCCATTGTTGTCCGGGCTTGCCGGCTGCGAGGTATGGGTGAAGCACGAGAATCACACGCCGATCGGCGCCTTCAAGGTGCGGGGCGGCCTGGTGCACATGAAGCTCCGCCAGCAGCGCGGCAAGACCAACGGCGTCATCACCGCCACCCGCGGCAATCACGGCCAGTCGATTCCCTATGCCGCCAGCCGCTTGGGCGTTCCGGTCACCGTGGTGGCGCCCTTGGGCAATTCGGTCGAAAAGAATGCCGCCATGAAGGCCCTGGGCGCCGAGCTGATCGAGGCGGGCAAGGATTTCGACGAGGCCCGCGAGACCGCCGAGCGGATCGGTAAAGAGCGCGGCCTGGATTTTCTGGCGTCCTTCGGGCCCGACCTGGTGCTCGGCGTTTCGACCTATGCCCATGAGCTGTTTCGCGCAGCAGGCGCCCTGGACAGTGTCTATGTGCCGATCGGCATGGGCTCCGGCATCTGCGGCGTGATCGCCGCCCGCGATATGCTGGGCCTCAAGACCCAGGTGATCGGCGTGGTGGCGGAAAACGCCGCGGCCTATGCGCTTTCCTTCGAGCAGGGCAGGCCGGTTGCCACCAACTCATCGGCTTCCTTCGCCGATGGCATGGCGGTGCGCGTGCCCAATGCCGATGCCTTCAACATCATCAAGCAAGGTGCTGAGCGCATTGTACAAGTGAGCGAGGATGCGATCGCCGAGGCCATGCGGATCTATTACCGCTGCTGCCACACGCTTGCCGAGGGGGCGGGTGCTGCCTCCCTGGCCGCCCTCCTCAAGGAGAAAGACCGGGTGCAGGGAAAGCGCACCGGCGTCATTTTGACCGGCGGCAATATCGACAGGGACAAATACGCCAGCGTGCTTGCGGGAGCGACCCCGGTGCCGTGAGGAAACCACTTAACGTAGCGTATAGTTGCATCGTATTTGGCCTAGCGTTAATTAGTATCCGATTGATTCTTCACGACCGTTTGTAAGCGTGGTGGCCGGGGACGGCGGTTCCTTGGCTTGGGGCGCGCATGCCCCGGACTTTACTGGGACAACCACTATGCCAAATTATCAACACGTGATGATCGAAAAGGTCGCGCGCGCCATTGCCGCAAGCAATGGCCGTGACGATTGGGTGGCGTTCGCCGCCACGGCGCGAGCGGCGGTGGCGGCACTTCGCGAACCAACCATCGACATGCTGGAAGCAGCCCTGCCTGATACGCCGGACTGGGGCTACCTGCCGGAGGAATGGCAGGCGATGATCGATCACGTGGTCAACGAGCCGATCAACTAGCGGGACTGCCGCGGCGCTGGTGCCGTTCCAAGCCGCACTCAAGAACACGGGTCTGGCTGCCGCGGCGCTGATGCCGGGCGCCAATTTCCTACGCGTCTTCCAAGGAATACCAGCTCAGGAGAACCCCCGCTGCGGCCCGAACGGCATGTCTCGAATTCAATCGCGACGATGCGCCGGCGATTGATCGCAGCTCTCGTCAGGGCTCTCCCGCGACGCCCATGCTGAGCCGCTCCAATCCAAAATATCCACGGCGGCGAAGTTTATGACACAGTAAGACTGACACATCCGGCGCGTTCCGCGCCACCTTTTCCCCGCACTTCGTGCTGGGCGAATGGAAAAGATGTGGGCATACGATAGCAGCGAAAGCTTGGGTCCCGCGTTTCTCCACCATTTCGTAGTTGCCGATAGCCGGTCGATTTTTTCACAGCCTCGAGAGCTGCAATGACGGTGTAGGAGGATATATACAGTTCGCCTGCGTCATGGTTAATGCTTCCTTGATTTTTTGCCTTTAGTTTTCCTTAACTTTCGCCTTATGATAGCCAATGCGGCATGGTCATGGTGAAGGAGTTAGCGATGAGTAATTTTGCGAAAACCGGACTTCTTGCGGCCACTGTGCTTGCAGTGGTTGCGGGCGTTTCGGCATCCAGCGGCGGCGCTACGTCGCCCGAGGAAATTCTCCGGGATTTCCAGTCCGCCGACAGCGACGGTGATAACCAGATATCTCTTGATGAATTCAAGTTGCTGCGAGAAAAGGCAGATACTGTCGCCGATCAAAATCGCGCCAGCCTTCCCGTCTACATCAATGGATTCGAAAGGCATTACCCCCGTTATAAGGCCTACTATCTCTCGTCCGGCACGGCAATTTTCTACGACGAAGGACCGTCACGCTTTTACAAATAGCGAGTCTTTATAACGGACTTGTAGTTCTGCCTCGCATCCAAGTCTGTCTCCCTGCGCGGAGGTGGAGCCAGGGCATCGTGATGGAGCGCCCCCCACGGCGCTTGACCTTGCGGGGTGCCGATGCCAAACACCGCGCAACCATGATTGACACCGCTCACATCCGCAATTTTTCCATCATCGCCCACATCGACCACGGCAAGTCCACGCTGGCCGACCGGCTCATTCAACTCTGCGGCGCCGTCGCCGATCGTGACATGAAGGAGCAGATTCTCGACTCGATGGACCTCGAGCGCGAGCGCGGCATCACCATCAAGGCCAACACCGTCCGCCTCGACTACACCGCGAGGAACGGCGAAAAATACGTGCTGAACCTCATCGACACGCCGGGCCATGTCGATTTCGCCTATGAAGTCTCGCGCTCGCTTGCCGCCTGCGAGGGCTCGCTCCTGGTGGTCGACGCCAGCCAGGGTGTCGAGGCCCAGACGCTCGCCAATGTCTATCAGGCGATCAACAACAACCACGAGATCGTCCCCGTCCTCAACAAGGTCGACTTGCCCGCAGCCGAGCCCGAACGCATTCGCCAGCAGATCGAGGATGTGATCGGCATCGATGCCTCCAATGCCATTCCAATTTCCGCCAAGACCGGGCTCGGCGTGCCCGAAGTGCTGGAAGCCATCGTCCATCGCCTGCCCGCCCCCAAGGGCGACCGCTCGGCACCCCTCAAAGCCCTTCTCGTCGATAGCTGGTATGATTCCTATCTCGGCGTCGTCGTGCTGGTGCGCATCATCGACGGGGTGATGAAGAAGGGCCAGAGGGTCAAGCTCGTCTCCACCAATGCCGTCTATCAACTCGACCGGGTCGGCGTCTCCCGCCCCAAGCGTGAGATGGTCGATGAGTTGGGACCCGGCGAAATCGGATTCTTCACTGCTTCGATCAAGCAGGTGGCCGATACGCGCGTTGGCGACACAGTGGTCGACGACAAGGCGCCGGAAGTGACTCCGCTTCCCGGCTTCCGCCCGGCCCAAGCCGTGGTCTTCGCCGGCTTCTTCCCCGTCGATGCGGCCCGCTTCGAGGATCTGCGCGAGGCGATGGGCCGCCTCCGCCTTAACGATGCAAGCTTTTCCTATGACATGGAATCTTCCGCCGCCCTGGGCTTCGGCTTCCGCTGTGGCTTTCTCGGATTGCTGCACCTCGAAATCATCCGTGAGCGGATTGAGCGCGAATTCAACGTCGATATCATTACCACCGCCCCATCGGTGATCTACAAGGTGAACCTGCGCGACGGCCGTCAGATCGAACTGCATAACCCCGTCGATCTTCCCGACCAGACCCTGATTCTCAACATCGAGGAGCCATGGATCGAGGCCACCATTCTGGTCCCCGACGAGTACCTCGGCTCCATTCTCAAGCTCTGTGAGGACAGGCGCGGCCGCCAGAAACAGCTCACCTATGCGGGCTCGCGCGCCATGGTAGTCTATGCTTTGCCGCTCAACGAAGTGGTGTTCGACTTCTACGACCGCTTGAAATCGGTGAGCCGCGGCTACGCCAGCTTCGACTACAAGATCACCGACTACGAGGAGGGCGATCTCGTCCGCCTCGCCATCCTTGTCAATGCCGAGCCCGTCGACGCGCTGGCCATGATCGTCCACAAGGCCCGCGCCGAACAGCGCGGCCGTGTCATGTGCGAGAAGTTGAAGGAGTTGATCCCCCGCCACATGTTCCAAATTCCCATCCAGGCGGCCATCGGCGGCAAGATTGTCGCCCGCGAAACCCTGTCCGCCATGCGCAAAGACGTGACCGCCAAGTGCTACGGCGGCGACATCAGCCGCAAGCGCAAGCTCCTCGACAAGCAGAAGGAGGGCAAGAAAAAGATGCGGGCCTTCGGCAAAGTCGAAATCCCCCAGGAGGCCTTCATTTCAGCGCTGAAGATGGATGAGAATTAATCGGCGCCGCGCCGCCGCCGGTCCCAGGCAACCAGCCTGCCCGCCAGCCACCAACCAAAAACGGCAACAGCCGCCCCTGCATACCCGTCGATGGCGTAGTGCCAGCCCAGATGAATCGAACCGATGAAAATCGCAAACGCGAAGACAGACAGAAGAATTCCAAGCCAGCGCTTGCCTGATTCGAAAGCGAGAAACGCAAACAGCATGGATGTTGCAATGTGCATCGAAGGCATCGCGGAGATGCCGCTGATAACGCCTTTGCCCGTCACGTAGCTGGTCCAAAGCTTGTCCATGATCCTCAGCGACCAGATCCGGTTCACCTTGCTCGCCTCGTTGAGCCATTCCATCAGCGGCGCGTAAGGATCGTGCCCCGGCAACAACCGGCCGTAAAAGCATGGCCCCACCGATGAGAACAATGTTCCGAGTACGCACGAACCAATGAACCAGGTGAGGGTGAAACCCAGCAGGAATCGCGCCCTCAGCGCGGTGTCCTGCGCTCCGAAGCCCTGCCAGAACCAGCAGCAGAACATCACAAAGAACCACGCATTGTAGTTCACGTTGAGTGCGAATGTGATGCCGGGATGATTGAGCAGCGGCGCCAGAATCTCATAGGGATGCAGTCCGAAATGCACCGCTTTGTCCCATCGCATGAAGGTCTCATCCCAGGCAAACGGCATGACCTTGGGAATTGCCGTCTTCATGAAGGTGTAGCCGGCCATATAAACGGTCATGAAGGCCACCGAATGAACGGCATTCGATATCCGCTCCGGCGCTAGGTAATCGTCGCGGAGTTTGACGCCAAGCGCAGCGGCAACGCTGCCTTGATATCCTGCGCGGCCTAAACGCACCGCTTCGAGACCCAACCCAATGATCGCCATCAAGCCGAGGACGAGGACAACCGGCCCGGTGAAGATCATCATCATCTTCAGGTCGATTGGCAGGCCCAGCCAGAGCAATTCGAGCGCCGCCGCCGTGCAAACCAAGAGCGCGAAACCATAGAGCAGGGCATTCACCCGGATGCCGCTGCGAATGGCTCTCCCGGTCTCGGCCAGCCGGCCTGCCGCCGGAATCGATGTGGCGAGATTCATGCTGCGTGGACTCCCCGTGGACCTATCCTCAACCGCGCTCCCTTAATGGCCGGTTCAAACCGCGGGGATTTCCCGCTGGACCAAATTTTTGAATGACTCTAAGGTTAACGGTGTTTGCATTCGTGGTGAGTCAATCTTGAAGAGTTTCTCCGACCTGACTGAACAGGAAATATTGGCGCTGGCAATATCGAGTGAAGACGATGACGCCCGCGCCTATTCCGGCTTCGCCAACGCCCTGATGGAAACCTATCCGGCCTCCGCCAAAGTATTCATCGAAATGGCCGAGGAAGAGCACCAGCACCGGCGCTGGCTGACCGATCTCTATCAGCGCAAATTCGGCGGCTTCATACCGTTGATCCGCCGCGGCGACATCATCGGTTTCGTCAAGCACAAGCCGGCCTGGACCATCGGCAAGCTCAACATCGAGGAAATGCGCCAGCGCGCCGAAGTGATCGAGTTGGAAAATTACCGCTTTTACAAGCAGGCCGCCGAACGCTCCGCCGACCCACAAGTCAGGAAACTCCTCAACAATCTTGCCGAGGCCGAAAAAGGCCACGAATCCCTTGCGGGAAGGCTCGGCGAAAAACACGTGACCGCCGACGCCAAGATCGAGGAAGGCGAAGCCAAACGCCGGCTGTTTCTTCTGCAAGTGATCCAGCCGGGCTTGGTCGGCCTCATGGATGGCTCAGTGTCGACTCTCGCGCCGCTGTTCGCCGCGGCATTTGCTACCGGCAGTACCTGGGAATCGTTTCTCGTGGGTCTCGCGGCGTCGGTCGGCGCCGGTATTTCCATGGGGCTAGCCGAAGGCCTGTCGGACGATGGCAAGCTGACCGGGCGCGGTCACCCGCTCATCCGCGGCTTGGCCGCGGGCATAATGACGGCAATCGGCGGTCTGGGGCACACGCTGCCCTACCTCATTCCGGAATTTCAGACCGCAACTCTGGTTGCTGTCATTGTCGTGTTCTTCGAACTCTGGGCGATTTCGTGGATTCGCTACAAATACATGGACACGCCATTTCTTAAGGCTGCCTTTCAGATCGCCGTTGGCGGCTTCCTTGTCTTTCTCACTGGCATCTTGATCGGCAGTGCTTGATCACGAAAACCCGGCGATTGCGTGAGGCACATAGGGGGCTTCCACAGCATCGATTTCGGCATCGCTGAGTTTAAGCGCCAGCGCTGCAACCGCGTCGTCGAGATGTGCCATTTTGGTGGCACCGATGATTGGCGCGGTTATCACAGGCTTCGAGAGAAGCCAGGCTAGCGCAACCTGGGCGCGGGAAACGCCGCGTTGTGTGGCAATCGTTCCGGTAACTTCAATCACTCTCGCGTCGGCCGTCTCGCTCGCTGTGTAAAGTTTTTTTTGATACTCGTCGAGCTTCTCCCGGGTTGTTGTGGCACCCGGGGCTCGCGTCAGCCGCCCGCGCGCCAACGGACTCCATGGAATGACGCCTATTCCCTCGGCCGCGCATAACGGCAGCATCTCGCGTTCCTCTTCCCGGTAGAGCAAGTTGAGGTGATTCTGCATCGAAACAAAGCGCGTCCATCCGTGCGCCTCCGCCACATGCAGCGCCTTGGCGAGCTGCCAGGCATGCATCGACGAGGCGCCGATATAGAGCGCTTTGCCGGCCTTCACCACATCGTGCAGCGCCTCCATCGTCTCGGCGATTGGCGTTTCGTTGTCCCACCGGTGAATTTGATAGAGATCGACGCGGTCGGTGCCGAGACGGCGCAAGCTGTTGTCGATTTCCGTCAGGATGGCGCGGCGCGACAAGCCAGCGCCATTCGGGCCGGGCCGCATCCGGCCATGTACTTTGGTCGCGATGACAACTTCGTCACGGCGGGCAAAATCCTTCAGCGCCCGCCCCACGATCTCTTCGCTCGAGCCGTCGGAATAGATATTGGCCGTGTCGAAGAAATTTATGCCGGCTTCCAGCGCGCGCTTGATGAATGGTCTGGCACTCTCCTCGCCGAGCGTCCAACCATGGTCGCCGCGGTTCGGATCTCCATAACTCATGCACCCGAGGCAGATGCGCGATATCTCAAGTCCGGTGCGTCCGAGTTTTACGTATTCCATCCTGGACCTTTCGTCAGGACAACCGCAGGAGCACGGCTCCAGCAACAATGAACAAAGCGCCACCAATGCGAGGTGGCGTCACGGTTTCCTTCAAGACTTTCATCGACATCAGCATGACGAACAATATGCTGGTTTCGCGCAGCGCCGCAACCGCCGCGATATGGGCATTCGACATGGCCCAAATCGCGATCCAATAGGCGCCAGCCGACAGTGTGGCACCCGCCAGTCCATTTTTCCAGTGGGGCGCCACTTGCGAAATGACGCGGGTTCCACGCGTGCTGAGGGCAAAAGCCAGAAGAAATATGGCGTCCAGAACGAAGACCAGAGCGGCATAACCGGAGGGCGAACCGGACATTCTGCCTCCTAGTCCGTCCACCACCGTATAGGCAGCTATGAAGACCGAGGTGCCCAACGCAAAAAACAGGGTGAGGCTATCAAGTTTGACTCCCTTGCGCCCCACTAGGCTGACCAGCCAGATGCCGGCCACCAAAACCCCAATGCCAATGATACCAAGAGTACCGATTCGCTCTTCAGCAACCAGCCAGGTAACGATCAATGTCAGCAGAGGTGCCGCGCCGCGCGCAATTGGATACACTTGGCTGAGATCGCCGGTCCGATAGCTGCGCGCCAGAAACAGATTGTAACCCAGGTGAAGCACACCTGAAGCAAGCGCATAGGGCAGGCTGGCGGCGGCAGGCCAGGCGAAAATTGCCAGCATGGCCGCGCCAATGACGCCCATGAGCGTCTGAATTAGAAACAGCGACAGGAAGCGGTCAAGCTTCAGCTTGACCAGAACGTTCCAGCCCGCGTGCATGACTGCAGCGGCAATGACGGCTGCAAAAACCGTGAGGTCCAAGCGGTCTCTCCCAATGGCGCCGATGAATAGCGTCGCGCCGGCCGGAAAACCAGCGAAAGTAGGAGAGTTGCAGTCTAGCGGCGCTCCAACCCTAGCAGCCGGTACAATCCAGTGTCGATGCCTGGCGCGGCCGCAGAGCAATCTGCTCGTTCATTGTAAATGATGTGGCGCCGAGGATAGCCTGACCAAGGAAGTTAGCCATATAGGGTGTGTAGGTGTTGCAAACTGCCGCGACGATGACATCGTTGCCGTCGGTCATCAGACTGGCCATGCCCGCGGTTGACGGCGCTCCGCAAGTGGCGCCGCCGCTGCTGTACTTGTGCCATTGGTTGGTAACGGTTCCGGAAACGTTGCGGAATTGATAGATCTCAATTCGAACGTTGTTGATATCCACTGGTTTCATTACCAGCTTCGCGGCATTAAAGAAGTCGTCAATCGTCGCGGAGGGTATCTTTGTTGAGTCCGTCGCATTGGCATTTTGAGTGACCAGGTCCGCCACGACGCTCGCCGCATATGTAACTTTGCGGTTGAGCGAGATCAGAGCCGTAAGATCGATGAGTCCGAAATAAAGAAACAGCAGAAACGGCATGATGAAGGCCATTTCGATGGCGGCGACGCCGCGGCTGTCTCTGCGGTATGAAATGAATTTGCGGATCATGACGGGAAGTTCCATTCAAAATGGCTCATTGCGGAAGATTGCCAGGCCGTAGATGCGCCGTGCCTTGCTGCTGTCGACGTTGCCCAGAAATGACATGAACGGAATCGCGAAATACCAGTCGTAGGTTGCAACGACCGTGGCGGCCTTGAGCTGCCCGCCGGGACTGTAGACTGCGGTCGACATCGTGCCATCGGGCTTCTTTCCAACCGTAAGCGGATCGCCCATCGCCGTCTCAAGTGCTGCAAATGTGGTGGAGTTGTTGACGTAGACCGTTACTTTGCCGTCGCAGTCGATGATGGCGCTGACCTGGTCGCAGATCTCGGTCTTGAATTCCGAAGCGCTCTTGAGAAGGCTTCCATCGGTTGCCGTTACCTGCCCGGTGCGCACCATGCGGGACGCTTCCTGAACCGCATTTTGCATTACATACTCGGTGAACAGCAAAAGCCCGGTTTCGCAAATGCATGAAAGAACGTAAAAAAATGGTCCAGCCACCAGCGCGAATTCGACCGCGGTAGCTCCCCTTTGCGACCTGCTGAAGCGCCGCAACATCCGTCCAATGCTCAATTTCGTCCGATCCCACATAGTCCGCTCCCGGTAACTTGGCCGCCAATCATACCGTGGCGCCGGTCCGTTCAACTCAATGCGGAACAATACCAAGCGGCGATTTCGTCCGTGTGAAAAACTTCAGTCGAATTTTAGAAAAGTTCGAATTGGTTTACAAAACGCTGCTCCACCAAATGAAACAGCCCCGGAATTATCCGGGGCTATCAGCATCTCGACCGGCTTTGCTACTGGGCAGGTGGCGGTGGCGGGGCGGTTGCTTCGCCCGACTTCTGCCCTGTGGCAATGCCAATCTTCGAACCTATCTGACTAGCCAACGTCTTGAAGTAGTCTTTTTCATCGCCGATATGCAGACTCGATTCGCAGTCGGGAGCGCACACATATGACGCGAGCGTTCCAGCTTTGAATAATGCTACATCGTTATGGCCGCCAAGTTGGACCGTGACTTCGAACATTGCCAATTGTTCGCCAGCCTCGTCAAGGATGGTGATATTGGTGGTCCCGTAAGTCTTGCCATGAAGAAAGACCTGCTTTCCCTGCATGGTGACATCGGCAATACTTGGGTTTCCAACGACGACAGTCCCCGGCGCCCGTGCCATTGTAATGATCTGCGACTGGTCCGAGAATAGGATGATTGGTTCGGCCGCATTTGCCTCACCAGAGACAATGGCAAGTGTTAGCCCAAAAACTAGAGTTGCAAATTTCGTCTTGATGGTCATGGCTCTCATCTCTCTCGGGCGCGAATTGCCCAGCCGCATCACTCGATGTGTTCCGCATTTGACTGGGGAATGGTGAATCTTCCATTAAGCCGGCGTCACCGTGCTTCAAAACCGGCATTGCGGCTAACCGGCGCCAAGTTGTTCTGGCGGAACTGCGAGTTTAGTTTCTTTTCCGATATGCCAATCTGGACCACCCAAACGCGGAAATTGCTTGAGCACTTGAACAAGCGAAAGCAGAAAATAAGATATTGGGGAATGGCAATAGGGAAAATCATAGAATAACTCCAATTACCACTAGTATACATTTGCCGTTAATTGAATATTCATCAATATATACAAAGTTAGTTAAACTTATTCGAATTGAATATCTTATTTCATAACCAAAAACCGGATAGGGTCCCTCACTTATCGATCTTGGCGCATAGATTTACTTGCTATTAAAACGTCCCACGTAAGGTGAGGTCATGGTTCAGGGAAAACGGCGCATGAAGCACCGTATAAGTGTTGAACCAGGTGCTGTTAACCAAGTGGAGTATCCAATGACCAAGTTTGTGCGTTTTGTTAAGGACGAGTCCGGTGCAACCGCCATCGAATACGGCCTCATCGCCGCTGCGATGGGCATCGCCCTCGTGACCGCTATGCCGATTCTGGCGACCGCGATCACCGGCAAGTTCTCTTACCTCGCCACCAAGATCACGACCCCGTAGTAATCCCGGAGCCGGATGCGCTTCGGCGCGCGGTTCCCATGGATTTTCAAAGCAAAAATCCACCGGTCAAAAGCCGGTGGATTTTTCTTTGCGTCTGACGCCAGCGCACCCGTCACGGTTAACTCTGCCTTAATAGCCGCTGTGTGAGGTTGCGGGCTTGCGAACTTGAATGACGCGAGCAACGGCCCCTATGATTTACTTTCTATCGATGACGCTTTTTCCGGTGCTCATGATCGTCGCTGGCGCCGGCGATACGTTGTCGATGCGCATACCGAACTGGCTCACTCTCGTCATCGCCATCCTGTTTTTTCCAATGGCGTTTGCCGTTGGCATGCCGCTGGGCATGTTCGGCCTGCACCTCACCGTTGGCATCGCCATGTTTCTTGCCGGCTTTGCGCTGTTCTCGCTGGGATTGTTCGGTGGCGGTGATGCAAAGTTGCTTGCCGCGGCGGGATTGTGGCTGGGCTGGCCGGACCTGCTGACATTTCTGGTGTTGACCGCATTCGCCGGCGGAATTCTGGCGCTCGCCGTCGGAGCTTGGTCGGCCCTCAACATGAATTCCGAAATCAAGGACGGCTCGCTGTTTCGCCGCTTTGGCTCGATCAAGCCCAATGTGCCATACGGCTATGCCTTCGCGGTTGGCGCCATTCTGGCTTTTCCACAAAGCTGGTGGATGCCTGCTGCGTGATGGAAACTGGAATTGTGAACATGCTTGAAAGCGTAGTTAACGCAAATTTGACCATTCCCATTGAAAGTAGCCGATGCGGGTTGGCCTGTGAGTTGGGGACAAGGATCTGAGCAATGAGTAAGATGCGTGTAGTTGTTCTGGGATTGGCGGTGGGATCAGCCGTGCTTGCCGGCGTCCTTGCCAAGGGCATGCTCGGCAAGAAGGGAACGACTGAAGTTGTCGAAGTCAATAAAGTGCCGATGGTCGATATCCTCGTTGCCGCCAAGGATATGGCGCTTGGCGAAAAGCTCCTGGAAGGCAATGTCACCTGGCGCGAATGGCCGAAGGCAAACGTTGCCGACGCCATGATCACCAAGGAAGAATTGCCCGACGCCACCTCCAAGTTTCAGACGGCGCGGGCCCGGCTTCCGATCTTTGACGGTGAGCCGATTGTCGAGAAAAAACTCATCATGCCGGATCAGTCTGGCTTCATGAGCGCCATACTGCCGAAAGGCATGCGCGCCATCTCCGTGGCGATTTCCGAGCACTCCGCCGCCGGTGGGTTCATTCTGCCGAATGATCGTGTTGACGTCATTCTCACCCGCAAGCTCGACGATCCCTCAAGCAGTCAGAAGATCGTAAAGAGCGAGACTGTCCTCTCCAATGTGCGGGTTCTCGCCATCAACCAGACTTTCCGCCAGGAAGCCGGCGAGGACAAGGTAACCGTCACCGAAGGCAAGACGGCCACACTGGAACTTGACCCGCGCCAGACCGAAGTGATCTCGATGATCGAGACAGCCGGGGAATTGTCCCTCGCTCTGCGCTCTATTGCCGAAAATGATGGCAAGTCACTTGCTGACGGCGGGCCGCAGCTCGCCGACAAGTACAAGAACGGCAAACAAGGTCCAACCGGCGGCGAACACGTCTTCGTTCGTTACGGCATTGAAACAATCACTTCCAGCCGCTGAGGCATATAGCCATGTTGTTTGATCACATTTTCGCCAAACTAAAGCACGTGACCCGCAGCACCACTTTGGTGCGGTTCGTCAGCGCGCTGGCATTGACACTTTGCCTTGCCCCGGTGGGTGACGCAATTCTGGCCGGACCCGCTGCCGCGACTGACCTCGACACTACCCAGGTGGGAGCACCCGAAGAGGGTCATTTCGTCCGCATCGGCCTGCACAAGTCGATCGTCATTCGCCTTCCGGCGCAAGCAAAGGACGTCATTGTTGGCGACCCCGCCGTGGTCGACGCCGTTGTGCGCACCAAAAACACGGCCTATCTGTTCGCCCGCGGCGTCGGGCAAACCAACATTTTCTTCTTCGATGCGGCCGGCCAGCAGATCATGAACGTCGACCTCGAGGTAGCCCTCGACATGTTGGCACTGCAGAAACTCATCAATCGCACCATTCCCGGATCGAAGATCACGGTTGATACCGTGTCCGGCAGTGTGGTGCTTAACGGCTCGGCAGCCAACGCCGTTGAAGCGAAGATCGCCGAGGATCTTGCCGCGAATTTTACTGGCGACCCCAAGCTCGTTGTCAACGCCATGAAGATTTCGGGCGGCGACCAGGTAATGCTGAAAGTTCGCATCGTGGAAATTCAGCGTGACATTCTAAAGACGCTTGGCATTAATTTTGACCAGATTGCCTTTGACGTCGGCAAATTCGCCTTCAACTTCACCGGAGCGGGCGGCCTTGGAACCGCTCTAAGTAGCGCAACTGGAACATACCAAGACGGCTCGACCAACATTTCGGCGACCCTTAAGGCCCTGGAAACCGACGGCGTATTGAGGACCTTGGCCGAACCGACACTTACCGCCATTTCCGGACAAGTTGCCAACTTCCATGCCGGCGGTCAATTTCCCTATGTCACCGGAATCAGCTGCGACAACAAGGGCCGCAATTGCGTGAATTCGATCACTTTCAAGGACTTTGGCGTCAAGCTGGGTTTCACGCCGGAAGTTCTGTCGGAAGGCCGCATCAGTCTCAAGATCAATACCGAAGTGAGCGAGCTGAGTGACAGCAGTACAGGTTCTCTCAATTCTCGCAGCGCCGATACCACTATTGAACTGCCGAGCGGCGGCTCGATGATGCTGGCCGGCCTCATCAAGGATGTGACCGAGCAGCAAATCAGGGGAACGCCTGGCCTCAAGAAACTGCCGGTCCTTGGCGCGCTGTTCCGCAGCCGCAGCTACACAACCAACCAGACCGAGCTCGTCGTGATTGTTACGCCTTATCTGGTCAATCCGGTCAACGAAAAGGAACTGACGACTCCGGCCGACCGTTTCAACGTCGCCACCGATCGGCAGTCGTTGCTCTTCGGGCGGTTGAATCAGGTCTACGGCACCGCCGGCCGCAAGCCTGATGGCGTTTATCACGGCACCGTCGGCTACATCATTGAATAGTGTGGGGATCCGTCATGTTGAAGCGTATCGAAAAATCGAATTTTGCCCGCCTGGGGACGGCTCTACTCCTATGCTCTTCGGCCTTGCTGACGGCCTGCCAGTCCGACGACGCCGCCAACTTTGTGGATCCGGAGGCGACCGCATTCTACGAGCGCTATCCGATCGAGGTGAAGAAGGCGCCGGTAAAAATGGGAGTTGCATCTCCGAGCGGCACGCTCATCGCGGATCAGGTCAATGCCATCACCAATTTTGCCTATGATGCCCGCAACAATGCGAGCTCAAAAGTGACCATCAAGTGGCCTTCCGGTAGCGCTAAGATGCGCCAAGTTGCCATGGATACCGCGCAACTCATGGTGCAGCAGGGCGTTCCCGAGTCGATGATACATGCAACCTCATATCCCGGCGGATCAGCTTCCCCCGTGCAGCTTTCGTTTGAGCGCAAAGTTGCGGTCACCAAAGAGTGTGGCGATTGGTCCGATGATCTTGGAAACTCACTGCAGAATACCGCTTACAGGAACTTCGGATGCTCCCATCAGCACAATTTGGCTGCCCTGGCGGCCAATCCCGAGGACTTCGAGCGTCCGCGCCCATCTTCTCCGATTGTCGCTGGGCACCGCACCGCCGCCATGGTGATCTATTACAAGTCGCCGACCACTGTAACATCGACCGCAAGTTCGACTTCTGCGATCGCCAACTCTACTTCGATTTCCACCAGCGGATCCGGCAACTGACACGCGTTTGTATAGGCTAGGACGGACAAAATGATGAACTCCGCAACCCAGGGCGCAAGCTTACAGCAAGGTGGCGACAACGGATTGATTGCGCTGGTTCCACGCATCAACATCCATGCCTTCTGCGACAACCAGCAGACGGCCGAAACCATGCAGTCGGCCGCCGTCGATCGCCGCATGTCGCGCGCCCACGTGACCATTCAGCTCGGCGGCATCATGGCCGCCGCGCAGGTCTATCAAACTCAGGCTACTCCCAACGTGCTTCTCGTTGAGTCTCACGGTTCGCGCGATGTCATCCTTTCCGAGTTGGCTCAGCTTGCCCAAGTCTGTCAGCCCGACACCAAGGTCATCGTCGTCGGCCATCTCAATGATGTGATTCTCTACCGCGAGCTGATCCGCCAGGGGGTGAGTGAATATCTCGTGGCCCCCTTGCATCAGCTTCAAATCATCGAGACGATCGCCAACCTCTATCACGACCCGAAATCGTCGCCGGTGGGCAAGGTGATCGCGTTTGTTGGCGCCAAGGGTGGCGTCGGTTCCAGCACGATTGCTCATAACGTCGCCTGGCAGATTTCCAACCGCTTTGGAACCGAGACGGTCATCACCGATCTGGATTTGGCCTTTGGAACCGCCGGACTGAACTTCAATCAGGATTCCTCTGGCGGCATGATCGACGCCCTTGGCCAGCCGGAGCGTGTCGATTCCACGCTGATCGACCGGTTGCTCACCAAGCTCGGCGACAAGCTCAGCCTGCTGAGTGGCCCGGGTGGCGTCGATCGCGATTTCAACATTGAAGCGCACGCCGTGGAAACCATACTGGGCGCGGTTCGTGGCAGCGTGCCATGCGTGGTCGTTGACGTACCCAACATGTGGGCGCCATGGATCAAGTACACGCTGATTCACGCTGACCAGGTTGTCATCACCGCAACCCCCGAGCTTGCCAGCCTGCGCAATGCCAAGAACCTGATCGACATGCTGAAGCAGGCGCGGCCTAATGACCAGCCGCCGAAGATTATTCTCAATCAGGTGGGTGTCGCCAAGCGGCCGGAAATTCCAGCGGCCGATTTCGGCAAGGCAATCGGCGTGGATGTAAGTTGCATCATTCCCTATGACGCTCAAACCTTCGGAACCGCCCAGAGCAACGGCCAGATGATCTTTGAAGTCGCCGCGAAATCGAAGGCGGCGGAAGCCCTCGCCGGCATAACCCAGGTTCTGGCGGGCACCGAAAAACCGGCAAAGGCATCGAAATTCAGCCTGCCGCCGATCTTCGATAAGTTGCCGATGTTGAGGAAGAAGAAATAATGTTTGGCAAACGCGCAGACGAAGCCAAGTCCAAGGCCGGTGCCATCCCCGGCGGGCAGCCTGTTGCTGCTCCCGCCGCGCTTGCGGCGCCCGCTTCCGCAATTCCCGATCTGCCAATGCCGGCCGGTGGCGGATTCGGCAATCAGACTGCCCGTGCCACTCACCAGCAGGTAGCGCCGCCTCCTGCTCCTCCTAAAATTGACACCAGCATCCACAGCCGCAAGTCCGAGAACTACTACGACATCAAAAGCACCATTTTTAACGCGCTGATCGATGCCATCGACTTGACCCAGTTGGGCCAGCTCGACCGCGATGCGGCGCGTGACGAGATCCGCGATATTGTCAATGAAATCATCACGCTCAAAGATGTCGTGATGTCGATCGCCGAGCAGGAAGAACTGCTCGAGGATATCTGCAACGACGTGCTCGGCTACGGACCTCTGGAACCTCTATTGGCCCGTGATGACATCGCCGACATCATGGTGAATGGCGCCAACACGACTTTCATCGAAGTCGGCGGCAAGATGCAGAAGACGGGGGTACGTTTTCGCGACAATTCCCAGCTGCTTAATATCTGCCAGCGCATCGTCAGCCAGATCGGCCGCCGCGTCGATGAAGCAAGCCCCATATGCGACGCGCGTCTTCCGGACGGTTCGCGCGTCAACGTAATCGTTCCGCCACTGTCGATTGATGGCCCTTGCCTCACCATTCGTAAGTTCAAGAAGGACCGCCTGAAGCTTCCCGACCTGGTGAAGTTTGGCTCGATCACCCCGGAAGGCGCGACGATCCTCGAAATCATCGGCCGCGTGCGCTGCAACGTTCTGATCTCCGGTGGCACCGGTTCCGGCAAGACCACGTTGCTGAATTGTCTTACCGGCTATATTGATCACCACGAGCGCGTCATCACCTGCGAAGACGCCGCCGAATTGCAGCTGCAGCAGCCCCACGTGGTGCGGCTTGAAACGCGCCCGCCCAACCTCGAGGGCGAAGGCGAAATCAACATGCGCGATCTCGTCAAGAACTGCCTCCGTATGCGTCCCGAGCGGATCATCGTCGGCGAAGTGCGCGGACCCGAGGCCTTCGATCTTCTCCAGGCCATGAACACGGGACATGACGGCTCGATGGGAACGTTGCACGCCAACACCCCGCGCGAAGGTCTGTCGCGGCTTGAATCGATGATCACCATGGGCGGCTTCTCGTTGCCCTCGAAGACCATCAAAGAGATGGTCTGCGGTTCCATTGACGTGATTGTGCAGGCCGCGCGCCTGCGCGACGGTTCGCGCCGCATTACTCACATTACCGAAGTCATCGGCATGGAAGGCGATGTCATCATCACCCAGGATCTCTTTGTTTACGAGATCGTGGGCGAAGACGCCAACGGCAAGATTATCGGCCGCCATCGTTCAACCGGTATCGCCCGTCCGCACTTCTGGGATCGCGCCCGCTATTACAACGAGGAACGCCGCCTGGCTGACGCGCTGGAGAAGGCGGAAACGCGCAACGAAGACTGATTCTGGATACTCTCGAAGGACCGGCCCAAATGTTTTTCGGCGAAGATATCACACAGCTGGCCTTTATCGCGATGGTGATTGTCTCGGTCGGCGGCGTTGCCCTGGCCCTGCTATACCCGCTGCTGACGCGCGACAGCGCAAACAGGCGCGTGAAGTCCGTCACCGACGGCAAGAAGGGCAACTCGCCCGCCCGTCAGACAATTGCATCGCGGTTTCTTGATAGCGCCAAGGATAACCGGCGCAAGCAGATTCAGGAGACCCTTAAACAAATCGAAGAGCGCGAGAAGAAGGAGCGCCGCAAGCGCACCACTCTGCGCGCCCTGATCATGCAGTCCGGCCTCGACATTCAGCCGAGGATGTTCTGGCTGATCTCAATTGCTGTGGGAGCCGTTTTTGCCATTGTTCCCGCTGTGCTCGGGCTTCCATGGTATGCATCGGTTCTCACCGGTTTCGTCGGCACTTTCGGGTTTCCCCGCTGGTTTCTCGGATTTCTCCGCAAGCGCCGGCAAAATGTGTTCATCAACGATTTTGCCGATGCCATCGATGTCATGGTTCGCGGTCTCAAGGCCGGTCTTCCGGTATCCGACGCCATGAAGGTCATCGCTGCCGAATCGGGTCCACCGGTCGGGCCCGAGTTCACCGAGGTGGTCGAGGGCCAGCGTGTTGGCATTACCATCGACCAAGGCATCGAGCGCATGTATGAACGCATGCCGCTATCCGAGGTTAACTTCCTCGGCATCGTCATGGCCATTCAGTCGAAGACCGGCGGCAATCTCTCGGAAGCGCTCGGCAACCTCTCGAAGGTGCTTCGCGACCGCAAGAAGATGAAACAGAAAATTCGTGCGGTGAGCCAGGAAGCAAAATCGTCTGCCGCAATCATCGGCTCTCTGCCGTTTATTATCATGGCGGCGCTCACCGTTCTCAATCCCGAGTATCTCAATCCCATGTTCAACACCAACACCGGCAACATCATGCTGGTAGGTTGTGGAACCTGGATGATGATTGGCGTTCTGATCATGCGTAAGATGATCAATTTCCAGATTTAGCGGCGGAAACTCGAAGATGTTCGAAATCATGAAGAATCTGCTGCAAGTCGAGGTGATGATCACCATCCTCACCGGCATGGCGGCATTCGCCACCATACTGACGGTCGCCGCCCCCCTCTTCGACAATGACAAACTCAAGGTCCGCATGAAGCAGGTTGGCCAGGAGCGCGACAAGCTGCGCGCCAATCAACGTGCGACGTTGATGGCCGGCGAGAACAAGTTGCGCGACAAGCCAAAGACCGATCTCGCCTCGCAGCTGGTTGAAGCATTGAATCTCCGCCGCATCTTCGAGGCTGAGGCCTCGCGCGACCTCTTGCGCCAGGCCGGCATGCGCAGCGAGCGTCACCTCGTCATATTTCTGGCGACTCGCTTTGCCGTGCCAATTCTGCTCGGCGCCATAGTCTTCATCTATTCCTCGACGCTTTATGCCGACAAGGTGGCACCCCCAATGCGCCTGGCCGCCGCCGGCATCGGCCTCGTCTTCGGATACTATCTTCCCACCATCTTTCTCAAAAACCTGGCGTCTCGCCGTCAGGAGTTGATCAAGAAGGCGTGGTCGGATGCGTTGGATCTGCTGCTGATCTGCGTCGAGTCCGGCATGGCCGTAGAACCGGCAATGCAGCGTGTTGCCCGCGAAATCGGCTCTGCCTCGGTGCCCCTGGCCGAGGAGTTGACCCTTACGGTGGCTGAGCTCTCCTACCTTCAGGAACGCCGCAAGGCCTATGAGAATCTTGGCAAGCGGACCGGCCTTGCAACTGTCAGATCTGTCGTGACCAGCCTTATTCAGTCCGAGCGCTATGGCACCCCGCTTGGCACTGCATTGCGTGTCCTTGCCCAGGAAAACCGCGATACGCGAATGGCCGAAGCCGAGAAAAAAGCCGCGGCCCTTCCTCCCAAATTGACCGTGCCGATGATCTTGTTCTTCCTTCCGGTGATATTCGTGATCATCCTTGGACCTTCGATCATCCTCGTAATGAAAATGCAGTAGTCGCCGACATAGTTGAAAATACAAAGGACGCGAGGTCTGAACTCGCGTCCTTTTTTGTGAGGAATTTGCTCCGGAAAGAGTGGCCTATCCCTGTTCGTTGGAAATCTGTTGCCAGGTGTTGGGCTGCGATAACATCTTTTGCAGGTATTCCATGTTGGCTTCCACCTGGTCCTGCGGCAGGTCTTCGCTGGCTATCTTGCGGGCTTCTTCGAAACGGCCTTGCAGACCGACAACCAACGCAAGGTTTTGCTGGATACGTGGTTGAGTGTTTGCCTTGGGAAGTTGCGAAGCCTGGCGCAGTGTCGTCTCTGCGGTCTTGAGGTCGCCCTGCAATGCATACGACATGCCCATGTTGTTGAGCACTGATAGCTCATTGGGCCGCAGTGTTAGGGCCTTGCCATATTCCCCACGGGCCTTTTCATAAAGTCCCTGCTGGTCGTAAGCTGAACCGAGCGCCGAATGCACGCGCCAGTCAGCGCCCGGCGCTGTGGCTGCCTGCTCGAGAATGGGCAGGGCGTCGGCGGACTTGCCAGCCGTCACCAATTTCTTGCCATAATGGGTGGCAAGTTGCGCATTCCCGGGATTTGACTGATTGAGTTGCTGCAGCACGCTGAGTTGTTGGTCAACCTGGCCGATCAACTCAAGGCCTTTGGCATAGGCAAGGCCTTTGCCAATGTCCTTCTGATCGGCCTGCCAGGCCCTGCCGAGTGACGCGGTGGCCGTCATTGAAGCCGGTCCGGTCGAGGCGGTACTCATGCTGTCATAGGAATCGAAGCTGGCGCTTTTCTGCTGGCAAGCTGCAAGTGCAGCGGCCGACACGACGATCAATGCTGCGGACATGAGCCGCTGTCCTTGCCGAAACATGGAAACTCCCATCGGAAACTCCGGAACCTGGAGACGTTTTGCGCCGTCCTCCTGAAAGCCGGATCATGGGGCGGGAGTGGTCAATAAACGATTAACCATAATGCCTGAGCGGCTATAAGGTGATGAAGCCAACGGGAGCGATTCATGCCTGATCCGAAATCGATTTTTCTGCCCGAAAGTAATGATGTTCGAGCCGTGGCGATCGATGCTGTCGGCAAGTCCAGCTGGCCAGCTCTCCGGGCAAAATTGCCAGAGGCGTCGCGAAACTGGGCGGATGCCAATGGATTTGCCGGTGAAGCCGGCCGCCACATTGTCATCCCGCGCCAAGATGGATCGCTTTCCCGGGTGATCGCCGGCATCACTGAGACGAAAACCCCGGATCCCTTCGCCGCGAGTAGTCTGGCAAGGAGTCTTCCGCCAGGCACTTACGCATTGGGGGTTGGTTTCTCCGACCTGCGGCTTACCTGCCTCGGCTGGTGCCTCGAATCCTATCACTTTGGCGCCTACGGCAAGGCGGCCGCCGAACCGGCGAAACTGAGATGCCCAAGGGGCGTTGATCGCACCGAAGTGTTGCGGGTCGCCGATGCGGTCTTTCTCGTCAGCGACCTCATCAGCACGCCCGCCTCCGAACTCGGTCCCGATGAACTGGAGAGTGCCTGCCGTGCCATGGCCAGGCGCTTCAAGGCGCGAGTCAAGGTAACCAAAGGTGCGGCACTGGAGCGTGGCTTTCCGATGATCCACGCGGTCGGCAAAGCCAGTCCGCGGGCACCCCGCCTGATCGAATTCAGATGGGGGCCGCAAAAAGCCAAGAAGGTAACTCTTGTTGGCAAGGGAGTCTGCTTCGATACTGGCGGCCTCGACATCAAGCCCGCCTCCGGCATGTTGATGATGAAGAAGGATATGGGCGGTGCCGCTTCCGTGCTGGGCCTCGCCCAGATGATTATGGCAGCCAAACTACCGCTGCGCCTCCGTGTGCTCATACCTGCCGTTGAGAATTCAATCGCCGGCAACGCCTTCCGCCCAGGCGATGTGTTGAAAAGCCGCAAAGGCATCGCCGTTGAGATTGGCAACACCGACGCCGAAGGCCGTCTCATCCTCGCCGATGCACTGGCCCTTGCCGATGAAGAAAGCCCCGACCTACTTGTCGACATGGCAACACTCACTGGTGCTGCGCGTGTGGCCCTGGGCCCCGATCTGCCGCCCTTCTACACCGGCGACGATGCGGTGGCCGAAGCGATCGCCCGCGCCGCCCATCATGAAAACGATCCACTCTGGCGTCTTCCTCTTTGGGAGCCCTATTACCGCCTGTTTGAATCGCCCATCGCCGCCATGAACAACAGCAGCGATTCAGGCTATGCCGGATCGATTACCGCGGCACTTTTCCTCAAGCGCTTTGTCGAGAATGCCGCAACCCATGTTCACTTCGACATTTTCGCATGGACGCCGCAGGCAAGGCCTGGTTGGCCCAAGGGTGCCGCCGCCCAGGGCATTCGCGCCCTGTTCGCCATGATCAGGGATCGTTACGCGAAGTAGCTTGCAACCCGCCACCCTTTGCGCCAAGAATGATACGGTTCCGTAACAATCTTTGGCGTTGCGGATGCGAATCGAATGGCTGCACTGACTTCCGCCCAGGCCCTGAGACTTTGGCACGACGTTGCACTTTCCATGGTGCGCGGCGGCGAAACCGATTTGTCGCAACGGCAGATAAGCATCTTGCTCACTATCTATCTGGAAGCGCCGCCCCATACCGTGCGCGATCTCGCCAAGAAACTCGGCGTCTCGAAGCCGGTGATTACCCGCGCGCTCGATACCATGGGCAAGCTCGATCTGGTCTCCCGCCGGCGCGACGAGAAAGATCGCCGAAATGTCTTGATTCAGCGCACCGTCAAAGGTGCCCTTTATCTTGAGCGTCTCGCCGACACGATTGGCAATCTTTCCCGAAACGCCTAGAAGTCGGCCATGACTGAAATTGACAAGCGCCTCAATGCCTATCGTCCCGATCTCGCCGATGCCCGGCTAAAAGGCATGGTAACCGCCAAGTCCTTCACCGAGGGACGCCTGATGCAGGTGTCTGAACCGTTGATTTCAATTCGGAGTGCTCCCCGGTTTGATGCCAGGCAGCTGACTCAAGCGCTGCTGGGAGAATACGTCCGGGTCTTCGACGTTCAGGAAGGCTGGGCATTTGTCCAGCTTGAGCGCGATCGCTATGTGGGTTTTGCCGCATCCGATGCACTGACTCTGGAGATGGCCGAACCCACCCACCTAGTATGTGTGCCCTCGACCTTTCTCTATCCTGCTCCCGATCTCAAGACTCAACCTGTCACTGTCGCCACCATGAATGCCGCTGTGACGGTCACCGCCGGCGATGGAAAATTTGCCCAGATTTCAAGCGGCCATTTCGTTTACGCCCCCCACACCAAGCCAATTGGCGAATACCACACCGACTTCGTTGCAGTAGCCGAGATGTTCCGCCATGTACCCTATTACTGGGGCGGCAAGTCGGTCCACGGGCTCGATTGCTCCGGTTTGTTGCAGCTTTCCCTGGAAGCTTGCGGCATCGGCTGCATGCGTGACAGCGACATGCAGGAAGAAAACATTGGCGAAAGACTTGCCGTCAATGATCTCGACCACCTCATGCGTGGCGACTTGGTGTTTTGGGATGGTCATGTCGGAATCATGACCGACGAGCAAACCCTTCTGCATGCCAATGGTCACCATATGCTGACACTCGCCGAGCCGCTCCGCCACGCCATCGACCGCATAGCTGCAACCGGCAAATCCATAACCAGCGTCAAGCGGCTTCAATAACCGCGCGATAAATCCACCACATTTTCAAAAGCCAGTCCGGACCTGTGCCGCTCGATCTGCCGGGCCACATAGGCACAAATTACTTCCGGATCGCTGTCGGCCGCGCAGTGCGGCGTGACCGTCACTTTCGGATGCACCCACAGCGGACTGTCTGCCGGCAAAGGTTCGACGGCAAAAACATCGAGAGTCGCCGCATGTAGCTCGGCGGCATCGAGTGCCGCCAGAATATCTTCGGCAACCTGTTGGCGCCCGCGGCCCGCATTGATGATGATAGGCGCGCCGAATGGCCCCTTTCGCGACAGCTTGCGGATCGTGGCGCGATTGATGATCCCGTCGGTCTCGACCGTCGCCGGCAATAGAGAGACGAGAATATCGGTCCGCCTTAGAAAATCGTCGAATTCCGCCGGTCCTGCGAAACTCTCGACTCCCTCGATTCGTTTTCGTGTCTGGCTCCACCCCGCGACTGCGAAGCCCAGATCGCGCAGGCGTCTTGCCGAGTCCTGCCCCATGACGCCCATCCCCATGATGCCAACTGATATGGCGGAGGCCGCATGCGTTGGGAAGGAATCCCAAATCTTTTTCCTCTGGTTTTCATCGATGCGCCGCTGCTGGCGGTGATGCAGCAGCACGTGGAGAACGACATATTCCGTCATCCGGCCGGTCAGGTCGGGGTCGTTCACCCTGACGATCGGAACGTCCTTGGGCAGCGTCGGGTCCCTAAGGACTGCATCCACACCGGCGCCAAGCGAGAAGATCGCCTTCAGCTTGGGCAGACTCTTCACCACATTGGGCGGTGGCAGCCACACGGCGGCATACTCGATATCGGCGGCATCGCCAATGTTGTCTGGCCATGTGCGGATGTCGAATGCGGGCGCCACTTTGCGCATCGCCCCAGCCCACACACCGACCGGCCAGGTTGGAAGAATGAACAAAAAGGCCACGTCTATTGCCTCACAACGGTCTCGGAGGCTGGCTTGAGGTTGAGTGCGGCCGCAATCAGGGCCTTCGTGTATTCGGACTTTGGCGCGGCAAAGACATCGGCGGTTGGCCCGCTTTCAACCGCAACGCCGTTGCGCATGACGATCACTTCATTGGCGAGTGCCCGCACCACGCGAAGGTCATGGCTGATGAACAGGAAGGCCAGATTATGTTTCTGTTGCAGGCCGCGAAGTAGATCGACGATCTGCGCCTGCACCGACATGTCGAGCGCCGAGGTGGGCTCATCCAACATGATGAAGCGGGGATCGAGCGCCAGCGCCCGCGCTATGGCAATACGTTGCCGTTGCCCGCCGGAGAACTCGTGCGGGTAGCGGTCCATGGTTTCGGGGTCGAGCCCCACTTCGCTCAAGGCGGTCGCCACTCGCGCCCGCCGTTCGCCCAGCGTCAGCCGCTGTCCCTGCACCTCAAGTCCTTCTTCAACGATCTGCTGAATCGAAAGCCGCGGACTCAGTGAACCATAGGGGTCTTGAAATACGATCTGCATTTCCTTGCGCAGTGGCCGCATCATCTTGGAGTTGAAGCCATCAATGGACTGCCCCATGTAGACGATCGGCCCCTCCGACGAGATCAGGCGAAGAAGCGCCAGCCCCAGCGTGGTCTTGCCGGAACCGGACTCTCCCACCACGCCAAGCGTCTGTCCGGCCCGCACCGTGGCGTCGATTCCGTCCACCGCCTTGATATGACCCACAGTCTTGCGGAAGAAGCCGCGCTTGATTGGAAACCATACCTTCAACCCTTTGGTTTCAAGCACCACGGGGGCAGAGGAATCCGACGCGGGCGGCATGCCCTTGGGCTCGGCCGACAGCAGCATCCTTGTGTACTCATGCTGTGGAGCATCGAAAATCGTCTTCGCATCGCCCTGTTCGACGATCTTGCCTCTCTGCATCACCGCCACCGTATCCGCCATATGGCGCACGATCCCGAGGTCGTGGGTGATCAGCAGCAAGGCCATGCCGAACTCAGTCTGCAGATCCTTCAGCAGCTTGAGGATTTGTGCCTGCACGGTGACATCGAGCGCCGTCGTCGGCTCGTCGGCGATCAGCAGGTCGGGATTGTTGGCCAGCGCCATGGCGATCATCACGCGCTGGCGCTGGCCGCCCGAGAGTTGATGCGGGTAGTCGAGAAGCCGCGTCTCCGGGTCGCGAATTCCAACCTTGCCAAGCAGCTCGATGATGCGGTCGCGCTGCGCCTGGCCCTTGAGGCCCTTGTGCAATTCGAGGATTTCACCGATCTGCCGCTCGACGCTGTGCAGTGGATTGAGCGAGGTCATCGGCTCCTGGAAGATCATGGTGATGTCGTTGCCGCGCACTTCGCGAAGGTCGCGTTCATCCGCATCGAGCAATTCCCGGCCTTTGAATAGGACCGAGCCCGAGGGATGCGAAGCCGATGGATAGGGCAGCAGCTTGAGGATCGATAGTGCCGACACCGATTTCCCCGATCCCGACTCGCCCACCAGCGCCAGCGTCTCGCCCTTGTTGATTGCGAACGACACCCGGTCGACCGCCAGCATTGTCCGTCCGCCCTGATGAAAGGCAACCGACAGTTCCTTTACGTCGAGGAGAATCTCGCTCATGCGAAAGTCTTCCGCGGATCAAGTGAATCGCGCACCGCCTCACCGATGAACACCAGCAGCGACAGCATGATCGAAACCACGAAGAAGCCGGTAAATCCAAGCCACGGCGCCTGCAGATTGTTCTTGCCCTGGGCGATCATCTCGCCAAGTGACGGCGATCCCGGCGGCAACCCGAACCCCAGAAAATCGAGTGATGTCAATGTGGTAACTGAGCCTGACAGAATGAACGGCATGAACGTGATGGTTGAAACCACGGCGTTCGGCAGCAGATGCTTGAACATGATCTTTGCATCCGACAGCCCCAGCGCCCGGGCGGCGCGCACATATTCGAAGTTGCGCGCCCTTAAGAATTCCGCCCGCACCAGCCCAACGAGCCCCGTCCATGAAAACAGCACCAGTATGAACAGCAGGATCCAGAATGTCGGCGTGATGAACGCCGCTAGAATGATCAGCAGGTACAGCGTCGGCATCGACGTCCAGATATCGATGAAGCGTTGAAACAGCAGATCGGTCCAGCCGCCGAAAAAACCCTGTACCGCGCCCGCCCCCATGCCGATAATGGACGAAAAAATTGTCAGGATCAGGCCGAAGGCAACCGAGATCCGGAACCCGTAGATCAACCGCGCAATGACGTCGCGGCCCTGATCGTCGGTGCCCAGCCAGTTGAGATTGCCGAACACGCAGTTGGCATCGCTAACGCCGCCGGCAAATTTGCCACAGGCTTCTTCACGCGAAAGACTTGATGCTGGCGGCGATGGCGCCGGGCTCGGCAGTTCGTTGTTCACCGTATTGTAGGAATATCGGATCGGCGGCCAGATCATCCAGCCGTTTGCCGCGATTTCATCCTGATTGACCGGATCGCGAAAATCCGTTCGCGCCAGGAAACCGCCAAACTTCGATTCTGGATATTCGACGAAAGTGGGAAACAGAATTTCGCCCTTGTAAGAAGCGATAATCGGCCGGTCATTGGCAATGAACGGCGCGAAGACCGAGATGAGAAACAACACCGAAAAAATCCAGAACGACCAGTAACCGCGCCGGTTCGACTTGAATATCTGCCACCGCCGCGCGTTAAGGCCCGAGAGCTTGAAAAGCGCCATCCTCAAACATCCCGCCGCTCGAAATCGATGCGAGGATCGATCCATGTGTACATGAGGTCGGAAATAAGCCCGACCACCAGACCCACCAGCGTGAACACATAGAGATTGGCGAAGACGATCGGATAGTCGCGGTCGAGCGCCGCCTTGTAGGTAAGGTAACCGAGGCCATCGAGGGAGAACACCGTTTCAATCAGCAGCGCGCCAGTGAAGAAGGCGCCAAGAAATGCCCCGGGGAACCCGGAAATGACCAGCAGCATCGCATTGCGGAACACATGGCCGTAGAGAACCTGCGACTCGCTTAAGCCCTTGGCCCGCGCCGTCACCACATACTGCTTGCGGATTTCGTCGAGGAACGAGTTCTTGGTCAACAGCGTCATGGTGGCGAAGCCGCCGATGCCCATGGCAAACAGCGGCAACACCAGATGCCAGGCATAGTCCATCACCTTGCCGAATGTGCTCAAGCTTGAGAAATTGTCCGAGGTGAGTCCGCGCAGCGGGAACCAATTGAAATAGCTCCCTCCCGCGAACAAAACGATCAGCAAGATGGCGAGGATGAAGCTCGGGATGGCGTAGCCGACGATGATGACTCCGGACGTCCACACATCGAATGTGCTTCCGTCGTTGACGGCCTTGCGGATACCCAGCGGAATCGACACTAGATACTGGATGATGGTGAGCCAAAGACCCAGCGAAATCGACACCGGCATCTTCTCGATCATCAGGCTGACGACGCTGCGATCCTTGAAATAACTCTCGCCGAAATCGAACATGGCGTAGTTCCTGATCATCAGCAGAAAGCGCTCATGCACCGGCTTGTCAAAGCCGAACTGTTTTTCCAGCGACTTGATGAACTCCGGATCGAGCCCCTGTGCGCCGCGGTATTTGAATGTGGTCGCATCGCCACCCTGGCCGGCGGTCCTGTCCTGATTGGCACCCGCCTCATTGCCGGAGTTGCCGCTGATGCGCGACGTGGCATCCGTATCGGTGCCCTGCATCTTGGCGATCACCTGCTCGATTGGCCCGCCTGGCACGAACTGGATGACGGCGAATGTCATCAGCATGATGCCCAGCAGCGTCGGGATCATCAGCAGGATGCGTTTGAGGATATAGGCGCCCATGGAGGAGGGTCAGTTACCTTGGCTGATTCTTGCTGCCTTCACCGGGTCATACCACCAGGTATCAATAATGCCACGGTCATATTTTGGCTTGATGGAGGGCCGGTTGAACTTGTCCCAGTGCGCCACCCAGAAACTGCCCTTGTGCCAGTTGGGAATCCAGAACCACTCGGCCCGGAGCACCCGGTCAAGCGCCCGCCCGGCGATGTCGAGATCTTCACGGGTCTTTGCTGCCACCACACTCCCCATCAAGGCATCGATCTCCGGACTTGCAACACCGGAGATATTGAAGCTTCCTGGCGCATTGACCGATTCCGAGCCGAAGAAAACCCGAAGGTCGTCGCCCGGCGTCATGCCGGAAACGAACCTGCTCGAAAGTATGTCATAGTCGAACTGCTCCCGCCGCGACTGATACTGGCTCTCATCGACGGTACGGATCGAAGCGTCGATGCCGAGCAGCTGCAAGTTCTTCAAATAGGGGCCGAGGATGCGCTCGAAGACCGGGTTATCGTTGAGGAACTCCACCGTCAATGTTTCGCCTGAGGCGCTCTTGCGCATGGTGCCGTCGGCCTTCCAGCCCGCCTCGTCGAGCAATTCTGAAGCCTGCCGCAGAAGCTTGCGGTCCTGCCCCGAGCCATCGCTCACCGGCGGAAGCTCGGGCGCCGCGAAGACCTCCGGCCTGAGTGCCACCCGCATCGGTTCCAGCAGCGCCAGTTCATCGGGCGGCGGCGGCCCTTCGGCCTTGAGTGGCGATAGTTCGAAGAAACTCGCCGTGCGCTTGTAGAGCCCATGGAACAGATTGGCATTCGACCATTCGAAATCGAACGCCAGATTGAGCGCCTTGCGCACCCTTATGTCCTTGAACTTTTCCCGCCGCATATTGAAGAAGAAACCCTGGGCTCCCGACGGCGTTTCGTCGGGCAGCACGGTCTTCACCACCCGGCCGTCCTTCGCCGCCGGAAATTCATAGGCCGTCGCCCAGTCGCGTGACGTATACTCTTCGCGGAGATCGAGCACCCCCGACTTCAGCGCCTCGAATCCGGCATTGCGGTCGCGGAAATACTCGAAGCGCACCTCGTCGAAATTGTAGCGCCCCGCATTCACCGGCAGATCCTTGGCCCAATAGTCTTCGCGCCGCCCATAGCTGACATATTCGCCAGGCTTGAAATTCTTGATCAAGTAGGGCCCGGAGCCGGTCGGCGGATCGAGAGTCGATTTTGTGAAATCGACTTTCCCATAATAAGCCTTTGAAAAGATCGGCAGTCCCGCCACGGTGATCGGCAAGTCCCGCGTCCTCTCGCCTTTGAACCGGTAGCTGAGGCTAAGCGGCCCCGTCACTTGGCACGCCTCCACATCGCGGATGGTGATGCGCAGCGTTTCGATGGCGTGTGCCTTGAGCAGCCGGAAACTGTCGCACACATCTTCCGCCGTCACCGCCGCGCCATCGGAAAACCGCGCCTCGGGGCGCAACTCGAAACTGACGCTCATTTTGTCCGCCGCCACATCGGCGGTCTTCGCCACCAGCCCATAAACCGCGTCGGGCTCGTCCGTCGCCCGCTCCATCAGCGTGTCAAACAGCAGTGCCAATCCCTGCGCCGGATCGCCCCTCAGAATGTAGCCATTGAAACTGTCGAACGTATCGAGTGGCACCGGCCCGATCAGCGCAATGCGCCCGCCCTTCGGCGCCGCCGAATTGACATAGTCGAAATGCCCGAACTCCTCCGGATATTTCAGATCGCCAAACACCGAAAGCCCATGCGACGGCGCGGCAAGCGCCGGGCTTGCAAGAACCATGGCAAACAATAGTCCAGCCGCCGGGTTCATCCCTGGGTTGCCACTTTCTTGGCCTTTTCCTCGTCCCACCACCAGGTCGTAGGGAACCCCGTCGAATAATCCGGCAGTTTTTCGGGCCGCCCAAACCGGTCCCAGCGCGCCGTGCGTTCATAGGCAATAAACCACATGGGAACCACATAGTGGTTCCACAGCAGCACCCGATCGAGCGCCTTGCAGGCGGTGATCAGGGCAGGGCGGTCCTTGGCAAATATAATCTTGTCGACGATATGGTCCACCGCCGGATTCTTGATGCCCACATAATTGCGGCTGCCATTCTTGCCGGCGGCGGCACTTCCCCAGAAATCGCGCTGCTCGTTGCCGGGAGACAGCGACTGTCCCCAGCTGCCGACGACGATGTCGAAGTCGAAGGTTTGGGTGCGCCGTTCGGCCTGCGCGCTGTCGATCGTCTTGATGGTGACGCCGATGCCCAGAAGTTCCAGCTGCTGCTGATAGGGAAGCGCAATCCGCTCGAACAGCGGAGAATCGAGCATGAACTCCACGGTGAACCGCTCGCCCTTGTCGTTCTTGAGAACCGACTTCGAGCCGTCCTGTGTCACCTTCCAGCCAGCCTCGCCCAGGAGCCGGGAAGCCTCGCGCAGATTCTTGCGGCGATCCTGCGGCGTATTGTTGACCGGGTTGGCATATTCGGCGGTAAACACTTCCGGCGGAACTTGATCCTTGAGCGGTTCAAGAATTGCCAGCTCATCAGGGCCGGGCAAACCCTTGGCTTCCATCTCGGAGTTGTTGAAAAAGCTGCGCGAGCGCGTGTACTGGCCATAGAACAGATTGGTGTTAGACCACTCGAAATCGAATGCATAGTTGAGTGCGCGGCGCACCCGCGCATCCCTAAACTTGTCGCGCCGGATATTGAGCGCCCAGCTCTGCATGCCTTCGATTTGCTTGAGTTGGATTTTCTCCTGCACGGCGCGGCCCAGCTTGATGGCCGGAAAGTCGTAGCCGGTGGCCCACATTTTCGAGCTCGTCTCCGTCCGCCAATCGAATTGGTCGCTCTTGAATGCCTCGAATGCCACATTGGCATCGCGGAAGTAAATGTATTCGATCTCGTCAAAATTGTCAGTGCCGATATTGACCGGAAGATCCTTCCCCCAATAGTCATCGACACGCTTGAGCTTGACCGAAACCCCGGTCTTAACTTCGGCCGCCTTGTACGCGCCCGACGACAGCGGAGCTTCAAGCGAGGTTTCCTTAATGTTGCGCGGCTTGCCATTGTTGTCCGTGCCGGTCCACCAGTGCTTCGGCAGCACCGGCAACTGCCCGGTGATCAGCGGCAGTTCGCGGTTGCCTGCTTCGGCGAAACTGAAGGTGACTTCATGTTCTCCCGTCTGCTCTGTCTTGGTAATGTTCTTGTAGTAGGAATTGTAGAATGGATGCGAGTCGCGCAACGCCTCCATGCTCCAGATTACGTCGTCGGGAGTCATCGGTTTGCCGTCATGGAACCGCGCCTCGGGCCGTAACCGGTAGACGACTTGCGAGCGGTCTTCTGGATGCCAGACCGCGGACGCCACCAGTCCGTATTCGGTCGAAGGCTCGTCAAGCGATGAAGTCAGCAAAGTCTCATTGGTGGCAGCAGGCCCGGTTTCGCCCTTGAAACTGTAGGGATTGAGGCTGTCGAATGAACCCACCACCCCAAAGCGCACTCGCCCGCCCTTCGGCGCCTGTGGGTTTACGTAATCGAAGTGCTTGAAGTCGGAGCCGTATTTTATGTCGCTGAACAGGGTGAGGGCATGCTTGAACTCCCTATCCTCGGCATGGGCGATCTGAATGCCGGCGATCTTTGCCAATGGCGAAAGCCCGGCTATTTTCAGCAGGGAGCGGCGGTTGATCAACATGGGTTTGAGGACTCCAGTTCCGATTCGACCCTATAGATACGCAACTGCACCACCGAAGGAAAACACCGGCAAGGGTCTTGCCGGTGTCAACTATTCGGGAAGCTTTGCGGCCTTTACGGGGCGGGGAACGGCTTCGGGCTGTCCGACAGCGTTGCAAGATAGGCCAGCACATCGGCTCGGCTCTGTTCTTTTGCGATGGCCAGTATCATCTTGGTGCCCTTCACGTAATCCTTGGGGGATTTCAGAAAAGTGAATAGGTTCTCATAGGTCCACGGCTCCCCGGATTTCGCTTTCATGCCGTCAGTGTAGACATAGCCCTCGTGGCTGCCCGGATTGCGCCCGACCACGTCCCACAGGTTGGGACCCACCTTGTTGGGCCCACCTTTGGTAAAGTCATGGCAAGCAGCGCACTGCTTTGCGGTTGCAGCGCCCTTCTTCGCGTCGGCCGAAGCCAGCAGCGTTCCCAGCGAAACCGCCGCTGGCTGCTCGCCGCCGCTAGCCTCGCCGCCCGTCGCGGCTTCCGCCACCTCGATGACATAACCCTGCTTTTCCGGGTTCTCCGAGTGATAGATCAATCCGGTCAAGCTCTTGAGGCCGAACACCATCAGAGCCGTCCCAAGGACTGCGCCAGCGATCTTGTTGAATTCAAAACTGTTCATGGAACGATGCGACCCCTTGAGCCCCTAAATTCGGCGCGGAAACTAATTGTTTCTCGTGCCCACCGCAATACGTATAAGACGTTCCCGAGCAATTTGCCGCGCCCCGATGCAAGTCCATGATAGAAAACCAGAATACCATTGTCGTCATTCCCGCCCGCATGGCCTCCACCAGATTGCCCGGCAAACCGCTCGCCGATATTCATGGGATTCCCATGATCGTCCACGTGTGGCAGCGGGCGGTCGCCGCCAATGTCGGCCAAGTCCTTGTAGCGGCAGCGGAAAATACCATTGCCGAGGCCATCCGGGCGCATGGCGGCGATGCCATGGTAACCGACCCCAAGCTTCCCTCCGGCTCCGATCGCATCGCCGAGGCCCTGCGCCTTCGCGATCCCGGCCGTCGCTACAGCTTCGTCGTCAATTTGCAGGGCGACCTGCCGACCATCGATTCTCTGGCAATCCAGCGTTGCTTGGCCGGTCTGGTGAACGAGCAGGCCGACATCTCCACCATCGCCGCCCGCATCGAAACCCCGGCCGACGCCGCCAACCCCAACATTGTCAAGGCCATAGCGCCATTGAGTGATGAGCGCGAAGTTGCCTTTGCCCGCGATTTCGTGCGCCACCTTGATCCCGGCCACCAACCGCCCCATTGGCATCATATCGGCGTTTACGCCTACCGCCGCGCATCGCTGGAGCGTTTTGTCTCTCTGCCGGTGAGCGCCCGCGAGGCCGAACGCAATCTCGAGCAGATGCGCGCCCTCGACAACGGCATGCGGATCGTCGTGGTGCGGGTCGAAACCGTGCCTCTTGGCGTCGACACCCCCGCCGAACTTGAGATCGCCCGCCAGATGCTGAGGAAGGCGCCATGACTTTGAAGATCGCATTCCAGGGCGAGCCCGGCGCCAACTCCCATATCGCCTGCATCGAGGCCTATCCCGGCCACCACCCGATGGCCTGTGGAACCTTCGAAGACGCTTTTCAGGCGGTGAAGGATGGCGATGCGGAGCTGGCCATGATCCCCATCGAAAACTCAGTCGCCGGCCGCGTCGCCGATATCCATCATTTGATGCCGGGAGCCAACCTTAACATAATCGGCGAACACTTCCTCCGTGTTCACCATCAGCTGATGACCGTTCCCGGCGCCGATCCAGCGGGTATCGCCACCGTCCACAGCCATGTCCATGCCTTGGGCCAATGCCGCAAAGTGATCCGTGAGCTGAAAATCAAGCCGGTGGTCGCCGCCGATACCGCCGGCGCCGCGCGCGAATTGTCGCAATCCGGCGACCTGACCCGTGCCGCCATTGCCAGCGCTCTTGCCGCCGAAATCTATGGCCTGCAAGTCATTCGCAGGAACATAGAAGACGAGGTTCACAACACCACGCGCTTCGTGGTCCTCTCCGCCGATCCCCGCAATGCCGGGCCTGAAGATCAACCGGTCATGACGAGTTTCGTATTCCGTGTCCGCAATGTGCCAGCCGCCCTCTACAAAGCCATGGGCGGATTTGCCACCAATGGCGTCAACATGACCAAGCTTGAATCATATCAGTTGGAAGGCCAATTCTCGGCCACGCAATTCTACGCCGATATCGAGGGCCATCCCTCCGAACGCAACGTGCGGCTGGCGCTGGAAGAGTTGGAATTCTTTACCAACTATGTCAGGATTCTCGGCGTCTACAAGGCAAGCCCCTTCCGGGCGGAGCTCGCAAGCCGCATGCTGCCTCAGGAAGATTAAATCGCCGCTCGCACCAACTGATGGGCAATCGCCATCGGATTGGTGGCCCATAATCCCTGTGGGTGGGTTCGCTCCACCATCATGCGCGCTTCAGCGAAGGAAAACCACCGCGCATCGTCCAGTTCCTTTGCGTCGATGCGAATGTCCGTGCTGATGGCTTCGCCGAGAAGGCCGATCATCAGGCTGGCCGGAAACGGCCAGGGCTGGCTCGCCACATACTTGACCTCGCCCAACCTGATCCCGGCTTCTTCGAATACCTCGCGCCGCGCCGCCGCCTCGATTGTCTCTCCAGGCTCCATGAAACCGGCAAGAGCCGAATACATGCCGGCCTGCCAGCTTTCCTGGCGCCCGAGCAGTATATTGCCGTGCTGCCGTGCCACAATGATGATGACCGGGTCGGTGCGCGGAAAATGATCGGTCTCGCAATTGGCGCAGTGCCGGCGGTAACCGGCATCCGCGGTTTCGTTGCGGGCGCCGCAGTTGGAGCAGAAGCTGCGCCGTTCATGCCAGTGGATAAGCGATCGTGCCTGCGCCAATATTCCCAATTCACCATCTGTCAGCAGCTCTTCCATTGCCAGGCTGCGAAGGTCGCGCAAGTTCTCCACCGCGTCCGAGCGGCACGCAAACCACGGTGCGCCGCCGCCGTCGATCCCGAGAAACACCATCTCCGCTGTGGGCGCTGCAACTTCAGTCAACAGCCGGCCGTCCGCAAATAGCGTCTTGTCGCCATTGATATGCACCATCCGCACATTCGGATGCCGCCGCTGAATGTCCAGCCACGCCGCATCGCCGCGCTGATTGGCGCACCGGTCCAAGTTGTTGCTGATATACGCAAGCTGCCTCATGGCTGACCTTCTAATGCAAAACGCGCCGGGCGATTCCTCGCCCAAGCGCGTTGAACTAGCAAGATACGCTGCTGTCAGCTGCCGTTTGCTGCCTTTGGCGTTGCGGCTTCCCGCTCCTTCAGCATGCCGTCGACGACAACCACTGTGCGCTCAAGATCGGCTATTGCGTCCTCGAGCTCGATCCGCTGCTGGCGCAAGGCTTCAAGGCGCTCGCGCATTTTGGTCGAGGCAATGCGAAGTTGCGTCAGTTGGCCATCGCGCAGATTGTAGAGGTCAAGCATTTCCTTGATCTCTTCCAGGGCGAAACCGACCCTCTTGCCGCGCAGAATAAGTTGCAGGCGCGCCCGGTCACGGTAGCTGAACAGACGGGTCCAACCGCGCCTCGCCGGATGCAACAATCCTTTTTGCTCATAGAACCGCAATGTCCGCGGGGTTACGTCAAACTCACGGCAGAGTTCGGTAATCGAATATGTACGATCCCTGCTCGACCGGTCCTTTGTTTCAGCGGCTGCCATCTAATTCTCCAGCGGTTGGTGCCAAGTCCATGGGTATTGACCCAGCGTATATATGATTTTGCCCATGCAACAAACAAGCCCAGCGGCTCTTACTCAAAATTAATAGTTTACGCACCTTCCCGGCGGTTTCCCCATCGCCCGGAATGCCGATTCGCACCGGAGGATCAACCGCTTAACTGAATCTTTACCAAACAAGTTAACTTTTGCACAGAGAAAATCTGCAAAGGCGCCCAGTCCAGCTTTCAGTTTTCTTTGGGACCTGTGTGAACAAGTGAGAGATTAAAGTAATGAAACCGGGCATTCCGTGGAGCGTCAAAGGCATTGAACCGGAAGTTCGCGAGGCAGCAAAACATGCCGCCCGGCGCTCGGGAATGACCCTTGGCGAGTGGCTCAATTCGGTGATTCTCGATCAAGCCGACGATTTGGAGACCCCCGCGGCCCAATTTGCCGCCCCCCCGCAAAAAGATTTTTCCGGCCACCCCCGGGCTTCGTTACGTCAGGACGACACCACCATCCGCCTGGAAGATATTGCCCAGCAACTCACCCGTCTGGCTCGCCGCGAACAGGAATCGGCGGCCATCCGCAGTTATGAACCTTCCACCACTCGCGAACACGACACCGAAACGCTCAACCGCATTCTCAGCCGCATTGAGGACAATGAGCGCCAGAGCGTTGAGGCATTTGGCGCGGTCAACGAGAGGCTATCGGTTCTCGGCCGCCAGATTGCCGTGGCCGAGCGCCAGAAGACCATTGAGAAACCCGAAGATGTGCCGGGCTTCAAAGCCATTGAAACCGCCATCCGCAATGTTGTCGACCATATCGAAACCAGCGAAACCCGCACTCGCGAACAACTGAAGGCCATGCAAGACCGGCTCGGCGGCATGGCCCAACGCGCCACCGGCACCGATGTACTGGCCCAGACCGCACCAGCCATCGCCAGCCTTGAAGGCCGCCTTGAGCAGCTCGCCACTCGCGTTCAGCGCTCGGAAGCCATGGCCCAGTCCGGATTGCCCGATCTGGTGCGCGATGAAGTAAGCCGCCTTGCCGAACGCATCGAAACCGTGCGCGAGACCTCCAAATCCTTGGCCCACCAGGCCCAGTCGGCCGCCGTAAGCGTGGCCCAAAAAGAGCTTCATGAGATCGAAGCGCGTATCCTCAATCTGCTCAATGAGGCACAGTCCGCTCTCGGCTCCCAGTCGGCGAGCAATGGCGATCTGCAACGTCTGCGTTCCGAGATCGGCACCCTCAATCAGCGGATTGACGATGCAAGGTCCGGCACCGCTTCCGAGCGTGATGTTAATGCCCTGCGCGTGGCAGTCGAGCAACTGTCGACGCGCGTAGCCCAGGGCGCCGATATGCGGCCGCTGGTTGACATGGACCGGCGGCTGGGTGAGATCACCCATCGGCTTGAGCATTCCCCGCAACTTGGCGAACTGGAACAGCGCATCGTCGAACTCGATCACCGCCTTCTGGAAGCAGTTCGGCTTCAAGGCGATGGTCAGGCTCTGGTGGCGCTCGAACAGCAGATTGCCGCCGTGGGCGAGCGCGTTGAACGGACAGAAAAACAACTAGGCAACGTCGACACAATCGAACGCGCAATTCAACAGTTGTTCGAAGGCCTTGAACAGAGCCGCGGCATGGCGCGCGAAGTTGCCGAGGATGCCGCGAGCCGGGTCGCGGATCGTTTGCTCGCCGCATCGCCCCAGCAATCGGCTGGGCCCTCTCCGGAATTGCAAGCGCTTGAAGAGGGTTTGAAAGCGGTTCGCGAAAGTGCGGCCACCTCGGATCAGCGCAGCCAGGAAACCTTGGAAGCCGTTCACGAGACACTCGAGCAGATTGTCAACAAACTGGCGGAACTGGAAACCGCGGCAGCCGGCCATCAGCTTGCCGTCCAGCTATCGCAGCAGTCCAAGGAAGAGCCGGCATCCGCTCCTCCATGGCAACCTGTCGAAAAGCAGAACGCTGAACAGCAGTTCTTCGATCCTGCCGAGGCATTGCAACATCCAGTGTTCGATCCGCAAGAAGCGCTTGCCCATCCGGCATCCGCCGAACCTGCAGTGCCCGATTTCAGATCTGCTGAGCCGGCGCCTGAATCGTTGCCGGTTGATTTCTCGGCGGCGGATGGCGTTGGACCCGCCGTGGGTGATGATTTCATCGCCGCCGCCCGCCGCGCCGCTCAGGTTGCTGCCACCAAGCCGAATGTGCTTGCCCCTGAAAACAAGCCGGTGCTGAAAAAAGGTGCGAACAGCAAGTTCAAACTGTCTCTGCCGTTCAAGAAAGGCGGCAAGACCAAGCCGGTAACTTACGTCAATGGCAAGCAACTTCCTGAAATAAAACCAGCAGCCGCCGATAACAGCCGCCGCCGGACACTGTTGCTTGCCGGTCTGGTGCTGCTTGTTGCGGTTGGCGCCTTTACGTTCAATATGGTGATGAAGCCCGCAAAACCACCAAAGCAATCAAGTGCGATCGAAACGATTGCGCCGGTTAAGAGCGTGGCCGAGACGCCCAGACCCAAGACAGTTACGCAGGACAAAGTTGGCCTGTTGACGCCGAAGACGCAGGTCGGCAAATCGGCTCTCCCGCCACCCAATGCTAGCCCCCCCAAGATCCAACCGGAAGTTACACCTGCTGACGCCATCCTGACTGGAGCATTGCCCGCCAAGAAAACCGAGGCATCATTGACCTCGATTGTTGCAGAGCCGGGAAGCATGGCGGAACGAGCCGAAGCGCCTCCTGCCGAGATCGGCGCGAAGAGCTTGCGCGATGCGGCCGTCCGCGGCGATGCAACTGCACAGTTTATCGTGGCCAGCCGCTATCTCGATGGTCAGGGAGTGCAGCAAGACTTCACCAAAGCGGCCTACTGGTACCAGTTGGCTGCCGCGCAAGGACTGGCGCCGGCCCAGTACCGCATTGCCACATTGTTCGAGCGTGGCAAGGGCGTACCCCAGGATCCGGCGACAGCACTTCTCTGGTATGAGCGCGCCGCCACCGGCGGCAATGTCAAATCGATGCATAACGCCGCCGTGATCGCCGCCGGCAATCAGACGGGCACACCGAACTACGACAAGGCCTTCAAGTGGTTCCGCGAAGCGGCGGGCCGTGGGCTGAAGGACAGCCAGTTTAATCTGGCGGTGCTCTATGAGCGCGGGCTGGGTAATCGCATAGACAAGTCTGAGGCAATGTTCTGGTACACTCTCGCCGCCAAGCAGGGCGATCAGGACGCCGAACAGCGCCTGGCAGAGCTGGCCAAGAGTCTCACCCAGGACGCCGTTGCTGCTATAACGCAGCGCGTCGCAAGTTGGAAGCCGGCGCCATCGGTTGACGATGCCAACGTTGTGGCGATTGCCGATCAGGAGTGGAAATCGCCGGGCGGCACGGTTGAGATTCCGGTGGTTGAAAGCGCTTCCGGCGCCGATCCCGTCAAGACCGCCCAGGAGCTCCTCGTCCGCCTTGGCTTCAATGTCGGCGAGCCCGATGGAAAGATGGGCACACGCACGGCCAATGCCATCCGCCTGTTCCAATTGCAGTCGGGCCTTAAGGTAACTGGCGAAGTCACACCGGATTTGTTAGTGGAAATGCAAAAGAAGGCCGGCTAACAACGCGACGGATTATCTGACTTTGGCAGCCGGAAAACGGTGGATCGCGCGGCCGCCGAGCATCCAGACTTGGAAATCCTTGAACAGTCCTTCGAATGGCTCTGAGGTAACGTTCATGGCCCCGGTATAGCTGCCGAAAGCTGGCATGATGATCCGGTGCTGGTCGGCGATAAAGCAACGGCAACGGATGCGCCGGCCGCGCTGCTCCACCGAGGCCGCCGGATGCAAATGTCCTGCAATCTCCATTTCGCCATCGGCCAATTTCTTTGGTTGATGCCGGAGCATGATCGGACCGAGTGCCACTTCATCGGCAATAGTACCGCCGATATCTCCAGGAGGAGCCGGATCATGATTGCCGGTGATCCAGATTGTCTGCTGGCGCGATGTAATGGCGCGCAGCGCCGTCAAATCGCTCGCATCGATGCGCTCGCGCGCGCCACCGTCATGAAAGCTGTCACCGAGGAAAATCACCTGCGCAGGCTCCACCGAAACGACGACTGAGCGCAACTGCGATAGCGATTCACGCGTATCGTAGGGCGGCAAATGCACGCCCCGCCGGGCGAGGCTCGATCCCTTCTCAAGATGCAAATCGGCCACCAGCAGCGTCTTGAATTCGGGAATGTAGAGCGCTCCCGAAAGATCCGGAATGATTTCGAGCCCGCCAAGGCAGATGCGCTGGGTCTTAGACAAGCCGCATGGCCTCGCGGATGAGGGCATCGGCGGCTTCGGCGAGAAGGGCATCATGGCCTTCGCCGTAAATGGATTCGCGCCCGATCTCAAGCAGCACCGGCACGGCGAGCGGCGACACCATGTCGAGCGCCCGGTGCACGATCTGCCCGCGAATGCGCCGGAGCAGCGCCCCCAAGCGGTGAATGTCGATTAGTCCGTCGGCCGCATCGTCCCAGGCGGCGCGCAGCAGAATGTGATCGGGCTGATGGCTGCGCAGAACATCGTAGATGAGGTCGCTATTGACCGTCACCTGGCGCCCGGTTTTTTCCTTGCCGGGCGAGCGCCGCTGGATCAGCCCGCCGATGATCGCGGCGGTGCGGAAGCTGCGTTTCATCACGCTTGATTCGGCAAGCCATGCCTCAAGATCGTCACCCAGCATGTCTTCCTCGAACAGCCGCGCCAATGATAGCCGCCCGCTGTCAACCAGCAACGAAAGATCGCGCACCGTCCAGATCACCAGAGCATATTCCGAAGCGACGAAGCCCAAGGGCTGCGCCCCCCAGCGCTCCAGTCTGCGGGTCAGCAGCATGCCGAGCGTTTGGTGCGCCAGCCGCCCCTCGAACGGATAGCACACGAGATAGTGCTTGTCGGCCCGCGGAAAGGTCTCGACTAGCAATTGCCGGGCGCTCGGCACCACCGACTTGTAGCGTTGCAGGCTCAGCCAGTCGCGCACTTGTGGAGGAAGCGCTCCCCATGATGTGGGATCGCCCAACATCTCACGAACCCGTTCGGCCAGATAGGTTGACAGCGGAAACTTACCGCCCATATAGGAGGGGATCATCGGTTCGCTCGCCGTCGTGCGCGTGGCCAGCGCCCCGAACTCATCGAGCCCTTCGAACCGCAAAACTTCGCCGGAAAACAGGAACGTATCGCCAACGGCGAGTTGCGACAGGAAATATTCTTCCAGTTCACCCAGCGCCCGCCCACCCGTCACCACCCGTTTGCCCAGCCGCTTCTTCACGCTGGCCAGCCTCACTTTCAGCATTTCCTCTTCGACGATGGTGCCGATATTGAGCCGGTAGGCCTGCGCCAGGAGAGGGTGCGACAGCCGCCAGCTGCCATCCCCCTGCCGCCGCAACTTGGCGTAACGCTCATAGGCCCTGAGCGAATAGCCGCCGGTTGCTACATAATCGACCGCCCTGTCGAAATCCTCCCGGGTGAGATTGCGGTAGGTCCACGCGCCGGTAACTTCGGAAAAAAGCTCATCCGCCTGAAACGGCCCGGCGCAGGCCCGCCCGAGGATGTGCTGGGCCAGAACGTCGAACTTCAACACCGATGGATACTGCGTGTCCTGCGCATTCACCTTGGCGGCTTGCAGCGCCGCTTCGCATTCCAGCACTTCGAACCGGTTGGAAGGCACCAGCAGCGCCTCCGACGGCACATCGAGCCGGTGATTGGACCGGCCGATGCGCTGCAGCAGCCGGCTCGATCCCTTGGGCGCCCCCACATGGATGACCAGGTCGACATCGCCCCAGTCGATGCCGAGATCGAGCGTCGAGGTGCAGACGACGGCCCGCAGCTTACCCGCCGCCATCGCGGCCTCCACCTTGCGCCGCTGGCCCACGTCGAGCGAGCCATGATGGAGCGCGATCGCCAGATGGTCGTCGTTGGCCTCCCACAGCGACTGGAACACCATCTCGGCTTGCGATCGCGTATTGACGAAAACCAAGGTCATCTGAGCCCGCCGGATTTCGTCATAGATCTCGGGGATGGCATAGAGCGCCGAATGGCCCGACCACGGCACCCGCTCCACCGATTTGAGAATGCGGATGTGGGGTGCGGCCCCGGCCTTGCCCATCACCAGGGGTGCTAGTGCGGATCCAGTTGGAACCAGCCAGGCCCGCAGGGCATCCGGGTCCGCCACCGTCGCCGATAGTCCGATGCGCCGTGCCCGTGGGGCTAGTGACGCCACCCGCGATAGGGCAAGCGACAAAAGGACGCCGCGCTTGGAGGTGACGATCGAATGCAGCTCGTCGAGAATGATGACCTTCAGATCGCGCAGCATATGCGCCGCCCCCGGATCGGCCACCAGCAGCGAAACCTGCTCCGGCGTCGTGATCAGAATGTCGGGCGGATTCTCCCGCTGCCGGCGGCGCCGGGAATGCGGCGTATCGCCGGTGCGGGTTTCAACCGTCACCGGCAGGCCCATCTCGGCAACAGGCGCTTCGAGATTGCGCGCGATATCGACGGCCAGTGCTTTGAGCGGCGAGATATAGAGCGTGTGAACGCCTTCGCGTCTATGAGGCCCCGAAAGCTCGATCAGGCTCGGCAGAAATCCAGCCAGCGTCTTGCCCCCGCCGGTAGGCGAGATGAGCAGAACGCTGTCGCCCCGCGCTGCATGCTCGATCACCGCCATCTGATGCTCCCGCGGGCTCCAGCCGCGCGAAGCGAACCAGTCGAGAAATCTCTGGGGCAGAAGACTCATCGGCCCAGCTTGACTTGGCCCTGCGATCAACGCAACAGACCGCAATGTCCCGCGTTCCCATCACCCATCGCTCGGTGCTCGCCATCGCCGTTCCGATCATGCTCTCTAATGTGTCTGAGCCGCTGATCGGCGTCGTCAACACCATGGTTGTCGGCCAATTGCCCGATCCCACTTACATCGGTGCCGTGGCCATCGGCGCCGTCATCTTCTCGTTCATTTTCTGGGGTTTCGGCTCGCTCAGGCTGTCAACCGGCGGCCTTTCGGCCCAGGCAACCGGCGCCGGCGATGGAGCCGAACTGGTGGCGGTCTTGGGCCGCGCACTTGCCATCAGCGTAGCCGCGGGCCTTGCCCTTCTCCTCGCCGCACCTCTGGTGCGCGACGTGGCCTTCGATCTGGTCGGCGGCTCGCCGGAACTCCGCCGCCATGGCGAAATCTATTTCAACTATCGCATCTGGTCGGCGCCCTTCGCCCTTGCCAACTATTGCCTGATGGGCTGGTTCATCGGCCAGGCCCGGGCCGCTCTGGCATTCATGGTGCAGCTTTTCCTCAACTGCACCAACATGGCGCTGTCGGCGCTTTTCGTGCTGCGCTTCGGCATGACCACCGATGGCGTGGGTCTTGCCGCCTTGATCGCCGAGATTTCGGCGGCCAGCCTTGCCCTCGTCCTGGCGCTGGCGCTCATGCGGCGGATGGGCGCCAGATTCGACCGCGCCCATATTCTCAATGGCAAGGCCCTGTGGCGCACCCTCGCCATGAATGGCGACGTCATGGTGCGCTCCCTCTGCCTGGTCTTCGCCTTCACCTGGTTCACCGCCAGGGGCGCCCGCGCCGGCGACATCATCGTCGCCGCCAATGCCGTATTGATCAACTTCTTCGAAGTCTCGGCCTTCCTCATCGATGGCTTTGCCTATGCCTCGGAGTCCCTTGTCGGCCAGGCGGTGGGTGCCCGCGACCGCACCCGCTTCAAATCCGCCATTTGGCTCACCTCCCTGTGGGCCATGGTCATCGGCATTCTGTGCAGTCTTGCTATTTGGCTCTTGGGCCCGTTCTTCATCGACCTCATGACGGTTACGCCCGAAGTGCGCGAGGCCGCGCGCACTCTATCTCCCCTGGGTGGCCATTTCGCCGATCCTCGGCGTCGTCTGCTTTCAGTTCGACGGCATCTTCACCGGCGCCCTCGCCACCAAGGACATGCGCAACATGATGATCGTCTCGCTCGCCATATTCCTCGCCGCCTGGTGGCTGCTCGAGCGGCCCTTCGGCAATCACGGCCTGTGGGCCGCCCTCGACATCTTCTTCATCGCCCGCGGCATCACCTTTTTCTCGCGCCTGGCAGCGCTCGAACGAAAGGCTTTTGCATGATTACTCCGACTGATACCGCGCGATCGCCGAACGCTCGATTGCCGAAGTCACCAGCTTGTCGAGGCCCAGCCTGTCGCGCAGGATGGCGAGAAAGCGCAGCTCCTCCTTGCCCACCGCGAGGTCGGATGCCGCCACTTCCACCGCCAGCGCATAGGCCGTCTCGCGCAGTTTGGGGGGCAGCGCTTCGGCGACCAGTCCCAGCACCGCGGTAAGCCCCTCGGCCTCCTGCAAGATCTCGCCCGCCTCCTGCGCCACCGTGGTGAGCCGCGTGTGATCGAAATGCCGGAACACCGGCAGATGCTTGACGATATGCCCGATCTCCGCGAGCTCCGTCGCATTGATCGGCCCCTCCACCCCCGACATGGTGACCATGGTATAAATAAGCGCCTGCTCGATACTGATAGTGCCTGGCATGGGGTTCTCCGATTTGAGCGAAGGGCTAGACGAGCGGGGCGGAGTTGTCCAGAGTAACAAGTCCGTGCGCGTCATGCTCGAGAGAAACACCAAATGGTAGAAAGCTTATTGCAAGCTCCAACAGCCCTGACCGATTGGGTTTCCGCAATTGCTAACTCAATATCCTCACTGGGAATCTTAGTTGGCCTATGTGTAGGCTGGCGGCAACTGAATATTTGGAAAAGACAGATCAGGCAACAAAGAAAGGCCGAAGTTGCAGACAAGGTTTTTTCTTCTGCACATAGTGCCGTTGATGTCATGAATTCCGTCAGATCCCCATTTGAGCGCATCCCAAAGGCCAAACTCGGCAACAAGACCCATGTGTTTGAGCAACGAGCACTCCGCTTGATCGAGGCAAGTTCAATCTTTCAGGATTTAAGATATGCACAGGTAAGAGCGAGTGTTTTGCTCCAAGACCCAAAAGTTGACAAAGTGGTTGAACAGATATTTCAGACGAGGATTGATTTTTGGAATGCTCTCGACATCTTGATCGACTACTCAAATGTCGCCGGAGAACTGCATGATAATGAAAAGAGCCTGGTGAAAGATGCTCGCCGGACAGTCTATGCCAGCTATGGCAATTCCGACACTCTTCATCAGCAATTGAGCCAAGCCCTTAAAGAGCTAGAAGTTTACCTTGGCCCCACGATGAGACTTAACGAGTGACATTCTGTACTTCTAGAGTCTTTCTGGTTTGAATTGACTTTTTTCATCTCATCATGGCCGTGCTTGACACGGCCATCTTCTCTAATGCCAATTTAGAGGATGCCCGGATCAAGTCCGGGCATGATGAAACTTGAGGAGCTGAGGTAAATCAACCTGCGCCGGAATGACCCTAACAAGGTCCATATGGCACAAACCCCCGCACCGCCTCAATCGCCTCCACCAGTCCCACCCGCGAAATCTGCACCCCAGGCGGAAATGCCGTGGTGAACCGGCTCGCCAGTCGCGGATCGAGGATCACGAAACAGCCCCTGTCTCCATCGCGCCGGATCAATCTTCCGAACGCCTGCCGCAATCGCAGCCGCACCACCATGTCCGTATAGGCATTGCCGCCGAAGGTCTCGCGCCGCGCCCGTTCCAGGATCGTCGGCGTTCCCCATGGCACCCGGTCGAGCACGATGAGCCGAAGCGAATCGCCCGGCACATCGACCCCGTCGCGCACCGCGTCGGTTCCCAGGAGACACGCATCGCGTTCGGCGCGGAACATGTCGACCAGTGTGCCGGTGTCCATCGGGTCAACATGTTGGGCGTAAAGCGGTAGGCCGGCCTGCGCCAAAGGCGCCAGCAGACGCTTGTGCACGGCGCGCAGCCGCGAGATCGCCGTGAACAGGCCAAGCGCGCCGCCACCCGAGGCTATGAACAGCTCGCGGTAAGCCGCAGCCACCTGATCCATGTCCTCGCGGGTGACATCATTGACCACGATCACCCGGCTCATGGCCTTATAATCGAATGGCGAATCATAACTGGCGCGCTTCACCGGATAGGGCAGGTGCACGGCGCCCGTGCGCATTTCGGCGTTGGCCCAATCGTCGGGAACGTCCGGCGGCCGGTCCTTCAGCGTGGCCGAGGTAATGATGATGCCATCAGCCTGCTTAAGCACCGCGAGCGCCATCGGCTCGGTGGGATCGACCCAATGCGAATGAAGCCCCACATCGCTCTCGCGCCCGAAATTTTGCTCGACCGAAAACCACTCGATGAACAGCGGGTTGCGAGTCTCGAGAAGCCTGGACAGCATGTCGATCCACGAACCCACCATCAGCTCGCCCCGCCGCCGGAGCGAGCGCGACACCGCTTCGATGCGGCCACGGTCATAGGTCGAAAGCTCTTCGGCTTCCGTATCGAGCTTCTTTGCAAGTGCCGCCGCCAGGAGCGCCATCGGTCGCTTGAGATCGATGAGCGAGGCGGCGAGATCGCCCGCCGCCGCTGCCAGGCCCTCGACCAGCGGCGCGCAATCGGTCTCCAGCGCATTGCCGCTGTTCTGTTCCGCCCGCGCCAGAACCTGCTGGCGCACCAGGGCGAGAAAATGCTCGGCCGGCCCCTCCGCCATGCCGGCCTGCACCCGCCTCGTCCAGCCGGGGCCGGGAAGTGCATAGGCCGCCCGTAGGACTTGATTCAGAAGCTTCTCGCCATCGGGTTGATCGGAAACCAGATCGCCGATGCGCTCGGCAAGGCCGCGGCCCCGCCGCCGCTCGCTCTCGGGCCCCCGCAGCCAGCGCCTGAGTTCCGACGTCTCCAGCGCGGTGAGATGTCCGGAGAACGCCGAATCGGCGGCATCGAAGAGATGATGCCCTTCATCGAAGACGATGCGCCGGATGCCGCCCGGCGCCGCTTCTTCTTCCGAGGTGGAAGCGACCCCCAGCGCATGATCGACCGCCGCCTGATGCAGCACCAGCGCATGATTGGCGATGACGATGGAGGCCTTGCGCCCCGCCCTAGCCGAGCGCTCGATGAAGCATTTGCGGTAATGCGGGCAGGCCGCATAGATGCACTCGCCGCGCCGGTCGGTGAGGCCGAGCGAGCCCGGCGACAACCCGCGGCCCTCGCCGTCGATCGAGACATCGGAGAACAGCGAGAACAGCCAGGACGGAAAATCGCCCCCCACCATGTCGCCGTCGCGGCTGAAGCGCGCCCAGCGGGCGATGAGGGCGGCAAGCAATGCCGAACGCGGGTTCTGTGCCGAGAGCCTGCCGAACACCTCCTGCATGTTGAGCAGGCAGACATAATTCTCGCGGCCCTTGCGGATCACAATGCGGGTCCGCCGCTCGTCCGGATCCGCCACCAGCCGGGCGGTTTCCTGATCGAGCTGCCGCTGCAGGTTTTTCGTATAGGTCGAAACCCACACCGGCGCGTTGTTCTTGCGCGCCCACAGCCAGGCCGGCGCCAGATAGCCCAGAGTCTTGCCGAGGCCGGTTCCAGCTTCCGTGAGCAGGATGTTGTTTTCGTGCCTGTGCTGGCGCGGCGCGAAGGCATGGGTAGCACTTGCCGCATAATCCTTCTGTGCCTGCCGTGGTTCCGAATCATGGCCGAGGATTTCGTCGAGAAAGGCCTGTGCATCGGCCGGAGAAACCCCCTCCTGCCTCCCCGGCGGTCGCGCACCCTCGTCCTCCCATTCCTCCACCCGGTCCCACACATTGAGCCCAGTGACGAAACTGCCCACGTCGAGCTTTGGGTTCGCCGTCATCAGCGCGGCGATCACCGGCTTGGCCCACGGCCAATTGGCGCGCGCCAGGAACGTCGCGGTCTCAGCCGCCTCGCGGATTAAGGGATAGTTGCGGTTGGCAAGCCGCCGTAAGAGATCGTCTGCCACCGCCCGCAGAGTTTCGACGTCACTTGCCGCGGGCTCCAGCGCCAGCGAGCGCGCCAGTCCCGCCGGTGTCGGCGTCGCGAAGCGAGCAGGGCACACGAAGGCGAAAAGCTCCGCCACATCGTAATGCTTCTGCTCGCGCGCCGCCCTGGCTGTGGCGCGAGGCGTTGCCTGGCTGTTGGCCAGCCGCTCGACCAGAAATGTGGCATGGCAGACGAGATGCGGCCTGGCCGCCAGCCGTGCGAGGCCTTCGCCAGCCGTAAGCACTTCGCCCTGGTCCGTGGCCATCGCAACGCCGGCAAGTGCCGCGGCGGAGAGTTCAGCCACCATCGGGCAATGCCGCGATTGTGAAAATCAATGTCATCGTGTAGCCATGAATCATTCTGTAGTGTCCCCTTTAAGCCGGGAAAGGATGGAGCGCCATGGACCAGAAATTCATCGACCTCTTCGACCGTTTCACCCACGGCGCCATGAAGCGCCGCGACTTCCTCGAAAAGCTTGTGGGCCTTGCCGGCGGCACGGCGGCGGCCACCGCGGCTCTCACTGTGCTCGAGAACAATTACGCCCGTGCCGCCATGGTGCCGGAAGACGATCCCCGCCTGAGGTCCGGCATTCAGGAAATCGACACCAATGTGAATGGCTACCTCTCGGTGCCGCTGACCGACGGTTTTCAGCCGGCCGTATTGGTGATCCATGAGAATCGCGGACTCAACCCCCACATCATGGATGTAACCAGGCGGATGGCGCTGGAAGGCTTCGTCGCCTTCGCCCCCGACTATTTGGCAGGCCTCGGCGGAACCCCCGGGGATGCCGACAAGGCCCGCGACATGATCGGCACGTTGAAGCCCGAGGATATTCTCGCCACATCCCAGCGCTCGCTGAAGGCAATCAACAAGTTCCCCACCAACACCAACGAGAAGACCGGCGCTATCGGCTTCTGCTGGGGCGGCGGCCAGGTGAACCGCCTGGCTGTGGCCGATCCCATGCTGAAGGCCGCTGTCGCCTATTATGGATCCCAGCCCCCTGCCGAAGACGTGCCCAAGATTTCGGCTCCCCTGCTGCTTCACTATGCCGGCCTCGACGAGCGCATCAACGCCGGCATCGCAGACTTCGAGGAAGCCCTCAAGGCCGGTGGCAAGTCCTACGAACTCTACAAATACGATGGCGCCAACCACGCCTTCAACAACGACACCAATGCGGCGCGCTACAACAAGGACGCCGCCGATCTCGCATGGAGCCGCACCGTGGCGTTTCTCAAGAAATATTTGAGTTGATCGCCGTCAATTCGCAGCCGCCGTCTGCCGCCTAGAATAATCTACATGGAAAGAACGAACATGCAGGAAACCGGCGCCGGCAACGGCCTGCGCCGCGCGTTGAATCTGCCATGGCTGGTGTTCTACGGCGTTGGCGTCACCATCGGCGCCGGCATCTTCGCATTGATCGGTCAGATCGTCGCGATCGCCGGCGACCATGCGCCGCTGGCCTTCCTGGTTGCCGGATTCGTGGCGGCCTTCACCGGGTTTTCCTATGCCGCATTGGCCAGCGCCTATCCGCGTGCCGCCGGCGAGGCTGTTTTCGTCAAGATCGGATTCGGTCATTTCATGGGTAGGCTGATCGGCCTCGGCGTCGTCGCCGTGGCGATCACCTCGACAGCGGTTATCGCTTTGGCCTTTGCCGGCTATATTGGCTCGGTCACCAACCTGCCGGAAAGCGTCAGCCTGATCGGCGTTCTGGTCTTCCTGTCCGCTATTGCCTGGGCTGGAGTTCGCGAAAGCGTGGGTTTCGCAGCACTCATCACAATTCTCGAGGTTGGCACGCTCGTTGTCGTGACCATTTCCGGGCTGCCATTGCTGGCCGAGCCAGGCGTGGCATTGCGCGTGTTCTCGCTGCCGTCCGATAGTGCCGTCTGGAGTAGCATCTTCGCCGGCGCCTTCGTGGCCTTCTTCGCCTTCATCGGCTTCGAGGATATCGAGAACATGGCCGAAGAAACCCACGACCCGCACCTCGCGGTTCCCCAGGCGATCATTCTCACCCTGGTGATTTCGGTGGCGATCTATGCACTCGTTGCCATGGTGGCGGCGGCCTTTCCCGATCGCGCCGCGCTCACCGCCAGCAAGGCGCCGCTCGCCCTGCTGTTTGAGCGCACTACCGGCTATCCGGCGGCGCCCATCGCCGTGATGGCGTCCATTGCCATGATCAACGGCATTCTGGTGCAGATCGTCATGGCAAGCCGCGTGCTCTATGGCATGGCAAAAGAAGGCATGCTGCCCGCCGCCATCGGCGTCCTCGACCCCAGCCGTCAAACGCCCGTCAGGGCGATTGTTCTGGTGGCCGCCCTGGCATGCCTGTTGGCGCTCCTGTTGCCGCTCTTGCAATTGGCCGAACTGACCAGCCTCGTCATGTTACTGGTCTTCGCCACCGTCAATTTCAGCCTGTTCCTCATTGGCCGCCGCGAAGGCAGCGCACCCGTGCTGAAGCGCTGGCGTTTCTGGGGCCTCGCGGGAGCTGCCGTTTCGCTGGCGCTCATCATGGCGGAACTGCTCGGCTGACATTGACCGGCGCGGTCCGCCTGCCTAAACAAGCCCCGCGTTCAGCAACCGAAAGTTCCGAGAATATGCCCGTCGATCCCGCCCTTCGCGCCGCCGCGTTTGACAGCAAGGCCTGGCCTTTCGAGGAGGCCCGCAAGCTGGTCGAGCGCGCCAAACGCTCGGCCAAGAAGGAGATCCTGTTCGAGACCGGCTATGGCCCCTCGGGGCTTCCCCACATCGGCACTTTCGGCGAAGTGGCGCGGACCACTATGGTCCGGCGCGCCTTCGAAACGCTGAGCGATCTCCCCACCAGGTTATTGTGCTTCTCCGATGACATGGACGGGCTGCGCAAGGTGCCCGACAACATCCCCAACAAGGAAATGGTGCGCCAGCATCTCGGCCGCCAGCTCACCAGGATTCCCGATCCCTTCGGCAAGTTCGAAAGCTTCGGTCATCACAACAACGCCATGCTCCGCCGCTTCCTCGATCAGTTCGCCTTCCAGTACGAGTTCGCCAGCTCCACCGAATATTACACCTCGGGCCGTTTCGACGAGGCCCTGCTCCGCGTGCTTGAGCGTTACGATGCCGTCATGGAGATCATGCTGCCATCGCTCCGCGAGGAGCGCTCGGCCACCTATTCGCCCTTCTTGCCCGTGCATCCGGAATCGGGAATCGTCATGCAGGTGCCGATCGAAGAGCGCAAGCTTGCGCAAGGCGCCATCGTCTGGCGCGATCCAGCCACAGGCAAACTCTATGAAACCCCTGTCACCGGCGGCCACTGCAAGCTGCAATGGAAGCCCGACTGGGGCATGCGCTGGTATGCGCTTGGCGTCGACTATGAAATGGCCGGCAAGGATCTGATCGACTCAGTCAAGCTCTCCAGCCAGATTTGTAAAGCGCTCGGCGCCGAGCCGCCGGACGGCTTCAACTACGAGCTGTTTCTCGACGACAAAGGCCAGAAGATTTCCAAGTCGAAGGGCAACGGCCTCACCATCGACGAATGGCTGACCTACGCCGATCCTGACTCCCTGTCGCTCTACATGTACAACCGCCCGCGCGAGGCCAAGAAACTCTACTTCGACGTGATCCCGCGCGCCGTCGACGAATATTCGCAGTTCCAGCAGGCCTATGGCCGCCAGGAGATCAAGGACCGCTTGGTGAATCCGCTCTGGCATATCCACGGCGGCAATCCGCCGCCGCCGGAGGAGGGCGCGGTCTCCTTTACATTGCTGCTCAATCTCGTGGCGGTCGCCAATGCCGAAGATAAGTCGGTGCTCTGGGCCTTCCTCAAGCGCTATGCGCCGAACCTGAGCCCAGAAACGCACCCGCGCTTGGATGCGCAGGCCGGCTATGCTGTACGTTATTTCTCCGATTTCGTGAAGCCGAAGAAGCAATATCGTCCGCCTACAGACGACGAGCGCAAGGCGCTGGAAGACCTGTCGGCCGCGCTTGCCGCACTCCCCGAGGGCTCAACCCCCGAGGCGATCCAGCAAAAGGTCTATGACGTAGGCCGTAGAGAACCCTACAAGACCACCCAGAAGGACGGCTCCGTCGGCGTCGCTCAAAGCTGGTTCAACATGCTCTACCAAGTCCTCCTCGGCGAAGAGCGCGGCCCGAGATTCGGCTCCTTCGCGGCACTCTATGGCATCGCCAATACCCGCGCATTGATTGCCAAGGCAATGAAAGGCGAACTGGTGAAGTGATACAAACCGCCACAAGTGCCGATGTGAATTGCCCTTCTCCCCTCGCGGGAGCAGGGCATTGAATTGGTATAATGCAGCAGAAGAGTCTCTTTCGACGGCTGCCAGCCCTACTGGCTCGCCCACATGATGCGTGCCACCCAGTCGACCTCCTTCATGTCAACCGTCCTGGTCGAATGGTCGGGATTGAACGATGCAAGCTCGACCAGCTTCGAGGTCTGCCGTTGCATGATCTTGGCCATCACCTGGCCATCGGTGGTTTTCACCACCACGCGGTCGCCCTTGCGGATGGTTGCCGACGGCGAAACGATGATGGTGTCGCCCTCGCGGTAGACCGGCTGCATCGAGTCGCCGGTGATCTCCAGGGCATAGGCGTTCTGGTCGGTCACGCCGGGCACATCGATCTCGTCCCAGCCGGAGCCCACCGGAAATCCCGAATCGTCGAAATACCCGCCCTTGCCGGCGCGGGCAAAGCCCAGCAGTGGAATCTGCTTGCGTTTCGGCGGCTGGCCCTTGCGGCCGGTAAGAAGATCGCTGAACTCCTCGACGCTGGCGCCCGAGGCATCGAGCACCCGGTCAACGCTTTCCATCGTCGGCCAGCGCGGCCGCCCGTCCGGCCCCAGCCGTTTTGAAGGATTGAACGAGGTGGGGTCGAGCCCCGATTTCTTGGCCAGTCCCGACGCCGAAAAGCCGTAACGCTCGGCGATCGTATCGATGGCATTCCAGACTTGCTTGTGTGTGAACATGGCGCCTCTCCGCGATTGTTATGTGCTGCTAAATTTCACATTGGATAGGAACCGATACCTCAGTTATCAAAGATTGTCCAGAGCAGATCGGCACCCTATGGTGGCTGCAAATGCGATTTCTGTTCAAAATCTGCTCCGACGCCGAATGGCGGCAGGCCGCTGAAAATGGCGTCTTCGCCGGCTCGGCCGTCGACCATGCCGATGGATTCATTCATCTTTCCGCCGCGGATCAGGTGCGTGAGACCGCCGCCAGGCATTTCGCCGGCCGTACCGGCCTGGTGCTCGTTGCCTTCGCCGAGGCCGATCTGTCCGGCCTGAAGTGGGAACCCTCGCGCGGCGGCGCCCTGTTCCCCCATGTCTACGGCACAATTGCAACGGGCGCTGCCCGCTGGGTAAGTCCCCTGCCGTTGCAAGGCGGCGTTCACGTTTTCCCGGCAGGTATTGCCGCGTGAACCTGGCGAGCCTGGCATTCCCCATCGTCCGGCCCTTGCTTTCGGCGCTCGATCCCGAAACCGCCCACCGGTTGACCATCCGTATGCTGACGATCGCTCCGCCCATGGCTCCCGCCGTTGCCGATCCAATTCTTGCCGTCGACATTTTCGGATTGCGCTTTCCCAACCCCCTTGGGCTCGCCGCCGGATTCGACAAGAATGCTGAAGTGCCCGGCGCCATGCTGGCGCAGGGCTTTGGCTTTGTTGAAATAGGAACCGTAACGCCCCGCCCGCAACCCGGCAATCCGCGGCCGCGCCTGTTTCGTCTGGCCGAAGACCGCGCCGTGATCAACCGCATGGGCTTCAACAATCAGGGACACGCCGCCGTTCTCGCGCGCTTGAACGCGCGCAATGGCAAGAATGGAATTGTCGGCGTCAACCTCGGTGCCAACAAAGACTCACCCGATCGCATCGCCGACTATGTGGCGGGCATCGCCGCCTTCGCCCAGGCGGCAGATTATGTCACTGTCAACATCTCGTCGCCCAACACGCCGGGCCTCAGGGCATTGCAATCGCGTGACGAACTGCGCTCCCTGCTCGACCGTCTCAATGAAGAACGAGGTAGAGCAACTCGCAGGCCTCCCATGCTGCTCAAGATTGCCCCCGATCTCAGCGAGGCCGAGCTGGAGGATATCGCAATGTGCTGTGGCGGCTCCGCCGTGGACGGCATTATCGTGTCGAACACCACAATTTCACGGCCACAACTCGTCTCCGCCAATGCCCAGGAGCAGGGCGGGCTTTCCGGCGCTCCCCTCTTCGATCTCTCAACCCGCCAGCTGGCCCGCCTCTACCTTCTGACCGGTGGCCGCATTCCGCTGATCGGCGTTGGCGGCATCGGCGATGCTGCTACCGCCTGGACGAAGATTCGCGCCGGAGCAAGCCTGCTGCAACTTTATTCGGCTCTGGTCTATCGCGGTCCGGCGCTCGTGAGCGAAATCCTGCGGGGTCTCTCCCACAAGCTCGGAGCGTCTACCCTCAAGACTAGTATCGGCGCCGATGCCCGCGAGCCTCGCTCACCACGGGCTAAGTGGCACGTAGACGTTGAATATCTTCTCGGTTGTGCCATTGCTCTGCAGGCGGTCGAGCGCCACATCGAAGGCCTCGCGCAGGTCGGATCGATCGCCTCTTACCAGGAAAGCGATGTTGCGGCTGAACGCCTCGAAATCCGAAATGGCGCCGCCCAGCAATTTGCAGCAGTTCCGTGAATTGCTGCCAGTGGTCCAATAGATAAGGCGGAGATCGTCTCCGAACAGGATTTCGATGCCGCCGGTGCGCAGCGCATCCTGCGCCAGGGCGTAAGTGGCGTACTGCAATATTTCCGCCTCCGGGTAGTAACCCAGCAGCCAGACGGCATGAGAGCTTCCTTTGACGACTCCGATCCGTTTTCCCTTGAGGTCGCGCGGATCGCTTGAGGCCAGCGGGTTTCCGGTCTGTGCGGCAAACCGGCCAAAGCTGCGAAACCATGGGCGCGTCATCTGCGTCTCCGCCAGCGACTGCTGATCGATGCGTGGTCCCGACAGCACCAGATCGCCCCGGCCCGATGTGAGCGCCGGAAGCAATTCCGCCAGCGCCATCGGCGAAACCTTGCATTTCACCCTGATCTCGGCGCAGGCCGCCATCGCCAGATCGACCGCAAGTCCTACCGGCTCCCCGCTGCTGGCCACAAAACTGAATGGCGGAAAATCCTGGTCCGCAAGCAGCTGCACGACCGCGCCCTCCGGAAGCGCTGGCAGCTGGGCGGTGGAGTCGGTTTTCCGGAACAGTGGAAGCTCGTAGGCCCCCGCACAGCTAGCTGCAATCAGAGAAAAGCCGAGCAGGGCCGATAACAACTTAAAGGTGCTTGTGCGAGTGACGTTACGGAGCTTCATATCTTGACGTCCAAGTAAATCCGAGGGGCCACGGGTTTCAAGTGAATCACATAAACACCCGCATTGCGGCTGACGACAGTGAACATCTGAATCTTGGCGTGAAGATAGCCGGGACATCGGACGATGTCTTGCCCCGTTTGCCGGTTTGGGCATTGGCCGATGCGTTGCGCCGCCTGCCTGAGGACGAGCTGGAAACAGCTCTCCGCCACAAGATTCTGCCGCTCATTTCCTTGCCCGGCCTGGCGCTCCACGCCGCTTGTGGCGAACAGGCTTACGCCACCGCTCGCCGTGCCCGCCTCAAGCTCGTGGCGGCAACCGCCATTGGCGACTTCCACGAGGCCATCCGTCATGTCCATGGCCGTCGGATACTGCGGGAAGCAACCCTCGGTTTGGCCCATGATTGGCCGGCCCATTCGGCGCGCCACCGGTTTTCACACGCACAAATTTCTATTTTGATTGCCACGACTTTGTTTGTGGCCGTGCTGGGACTTCTGTTGCCCGCCCAGTTCGCCTGGACTGCGGTAAGTGTTGTGGCAGGCTTGTTTTTCCTCGCCGTGATCGCCCTTCGATTGCTGTGCATGATGCGTCCGCTTCAAACTACAACCCACCACACCCGTCCTCTCACCGGCGATGAGCTGCCCGTCTATTCAATTCTCGTACCCCTGTTCCACGAAACCTCCGTTCTAGGCCAGCTACTGGGCGCTCTCACCCGGCTGGACTATCCCCAGCACAAGCTCGACATTAAATTGATCCTCGAAGAAAGCGACATTCTGATGCAACGCGCCGTGGCAGGCATCCGCCTGCCGCCGCAATTTGAAGTGATCGTGGTGCCCTGCGGCAGTCCCCAGACCAAACCCCGCGCGCTCAACTATGCCCTGCGCTTTGCCCGCGGCGACTTGCTGACCATCTTCGATGCCGAGGACATTCCCGATCCCGGCCAGCTGCTTCTTGCCGCCGAAACCTTTGCCGGCCTGCCCCGCGATGTCGCCTGCCTGCAGGCCCAACTGGTCTTTTACAATCCCGGCGAAAACTGGCTGGCCCGCCAGTTCACCATCGAATATGCAACCCTTTTCGGCCTGCTGCTGCCGGCCCTTGCCAATCACCGCCTGCCGTTCCTCCTCGGCGGCACCTCCAACCACTTCCGCGCCGATATTCTGCGTCAGGTCGGCGGCTGGGATCCGTTCAACGTGACCGAGGATGCCGATCTGGGCTTGCGCCTCGCCCGCTCCGGTTATGAGTGCCAAACCCTCAACACCCGCACCTACGAGGAAGCCAACGTGCAGCTGCCCAATTGGCTCAAACAGCGCGCCCGTTGGCTGAAGGGTTTCCTGGCCACCTGGCTGGTCCACATGCGCGAACCTGCGCGCCTTGTGGAGGAAGTGGGCCTATCCGGCTTCTGGGCCGTCCAGGCCCAGACCATCGGGGTTTTCGCCTCGGCGCTGCTCCACCCCTTTTGCCTGCTTGTAACAGCATTTCTGCTTGCCACCGAAAATCCGCTTGCCCCGGACGCAAACTTTTTCCTCGCCGCGGTCGCGGGGCTGAACCTGGCGGTGCTGGTCTCCGGTTACGCGGTAACCATGATCGCCGGCGCCCGCGCCCTTCGCCTTCTGGGGATGAGGGGCTGGTTCCTGCCGCTCGCCACCATGCCGGCCTACTGGCTGCTCATGTCGGTTGCCGCATGGCTCGCCCTCTGGCAGTTCATCACCGCGCCCTCCCATTGGAACAAAACCGAACACGGCCTCTCCAACTTTCACAGGCGCCGTCGCAGGCAGGCAGCCCCATGAATCACGGCACCTTGCGGACGGCACCCCTGGCGGCGCTCGTCGCGAATGCCGCATAGGCCCTGAGCGCCGTCGTCACCTTGCGCGGCCGCTCTTCCGCGGGGCGCCAGGCAGCCGCCCCCTTGGCCTCCATCGCGCCCCGCCGCCGGGCGATCTCGTCTTCGCTCACCGCCAGCCTGATGCTGCGATTGGGAATATCGATCTCGATCATGTCGCCCTGCTGCACCAGGCCGATGAGCCCGCCTTCTTCGGCCTCCGGTGAGACATGGCCGATCGACAGGCCCGAAGTGCCTCCGGAAAACCGGCCATCGGTCACCAGCGCGCAAACCTTTCCCAGCCCCTTCGATTTGATGTAGCTGGTGGGATAGAGCATTTCCTGCATGCCGGGCCCGCCGCGCGGGCCCTCGTAACGGATCACTACGACGTCTCCAGCCTTCACTCGGCCGTTGAGAATGCCGCTGACCGCCGTGTCCTGACTTTCAAATACCACCGCCGGGCCGGTGAATTTGAGAATCGATTCATCGACACCCGCCGTCTTCACGATGCAGCCATCGCTGGCCAGATTACCCTTGAGAACCGCGAGGCCGCCGTCCTTCGAGAATGGCGTTTCGGCGCTGCGGATGACACCCTTCTCCCGGTCGAGATCGAGATCATCCCAACGGCGCGATTGACTGAAGGCAACCTGCGTGGGCACACCTCCAGGTGCAGCAAGATAAAACTCGCGCACCGATTTGCTCTTGGTGCGGCTGATGTCCCAGCGGTCGATCGCATCGCCAAGCGACTTGGCATGAACAGTGGGCGGTTCCCGGTTGATCAGCCCCGCCCGGTCGAGCTGGCCGAGGATCGCCATGATGCCGCCGGCCCGGTGCACGTCCTCCATGTGAACGTCCGCTTTCGCCGGCGCCACCTTGCACAAGACCGGCACCCTTCGCGACAGCCGGTCGATGTCCTCCATGGTGAAGGCAAGCTCCGCCTCGTGGGCCGCCGCCAGAATGTGCAGAACCGTATTGGTGGAGCCTCCCATCGCGATATCGAGCGTCATGGCGTTCTCGAAGGCGGCGAAATTCGCAATCGTCCGCGGCAGCGCGCTCTGGTCATTCTGCTCGTAGTAACGCCGGGCGAGATCGACCACGAAATGACCCGCCTCAAGGAACAATCGCTTGCGGTCTGAGTGGGTTGCCAGCACCGAGCCATTGCCCGGAAGCGACAGGCCAAGGGCCTCGGTCAAGCAGTTCATCGAATTGGCTGTGAACATGCCTGAACATGAGCCGCAGGTGGGGCAGGCCGAGCGCTCCATCACTTTCACATCTTCATCCGAAACCCGGTCGTCGGCCGCCGCCACCATGGCATCGACAAGATCGACCGCCCGCTTTTCACCGCTCGCCAAAATCACCTTGCCCGCTTCCATCGGTCCGCCCGAGACGAACACCGAGGGGATGTTGAGGCGGAGCGAGGCCATCAGCATGCCCGGCGTGATCTTGTCGCAATTGGAAATGCACACCATCGCGTCGGCGCAATGGGCGTTGACCATGTACTCCACGCTGTCGGCGATGATCTCGCGCGACGGCAGCGAATAGAGCATCCCGTCATGGCCCATGGCGATGCCGTCATCGACCGCGATGGTGTTGAACTCCTTGGCCACGCCCCCCGCCGCCTCGATCTCGCGGGCCACCATCTGCCCCAGATCCTTGAGATGCACATGCCCCGGCACGAACTGGGTGAAGGAATTGACTACCGCGATGATCGGCTTGCCGAAATCCCCATCCTTCATGCCGGTGGCCCGCCACAGCCCGCGGGCTCCCGCCATGTTGCGGCCATGGGTCGATGTGCGTGAACGATAGGCGGGCATGGGCGGTCCTCGCTGGAAATAACAATTTGCCCACCTAACTAGCGAATGCGCGCGGGCAGGCCAAGATCAATTGTAGTAATCTTACCATCTGAACGGCTTGAGACATAGGTTACGTTTCGTGCCGGACACATGGGTCGAGCTACAACGGGTTTCTGTTAACCGTCCGTTTCTCGTATACTCTTTGGGTGGCAGAAGTGCCCCGATATGCTATGACGCTCGAATGACGAAACTCCTCGAACAGGCAATTGCCAAAGTCCGCCAGCTCCCGGCGGAAGAGCAAGACAGTTTGGCGTTGGCGCTGCTGTCGATGGCGTCTGAAGGAACCGCCGTAGCGCCGCTGGACGAACAAGCGCGTGCGGCCATCCGAGAAGGTCTCGAACAAGCCCGGCGCGGGGAATTTGTTCCGGATGAAGAAATCTCAGCACTATGGAGCCGCCACGGCCTATGAGAGTCCGTTTGACGCCGCGTGCCCGTGGCGATCTTGAAGACATACTCTCATACATCGATGAACGGAACCCGGCCGGCGCCAAAAATGTCAAGCGCTCTATCCGAAAAACCATCGAACTCATTGGCCAATATCCGCATTCCGGACGCCTTTCAGGCGAGCAAGGAACCCGCGTTGTTGCCGTGGGCCGCTATCCCTATCTGGTCTATTGGAGCGTTGAAGCCGGCGAAGTTTGGATAGTCCACATCCGTGATGGCAGGCGCCGTCCCTGGATGGGTATTGAATAAACTCCACTTCACGGCGCTTCGGCCAGCCATGGATAATTGGAGCGGGCGATGGGAATCGAACCCACGACATGCAGCTTGGGAAGCTGCCGTTCTACCACTGAACTACGCCCGCGTGTCGGCGAACACTAATGGAGCCTGACCGTCGCGTCCAGACGGTTCAGCGCTGGGCCGGGTCGAACGGTTTGAAGTGTTTCGACAGCTTCAGCCCCTGGCGCTGGTAGTTGGAGCCGATGCCCTGGCCGTAGACACGCTCGGGCGCTTCGGTCAGCGGCTCATAGACCAGCCTTCCGATGATCTGCCCGTCTTCCAGGATGAACGGCACCTCGTGGGATCGCACTTCCAGTACCGCCCGCGCGCCCTCGCCGTGGCCGGAAGCTATGGCCGAAACCGGGATCGAAGAAGCCCGCATAGTGGACGCGGAATTCGCCCACCAGCGGGTTGAACGGCACCATTTCGGCCGCATGGGTGGGAGGCACCCGCACGGCTTCCTTGGACGCGAGGATGTAGAACTGGTCCGGGATCGAGCACCAGCGAACCCCGCCGCCAGATCGGCTCCCAGAAATCGGCAACCTCAAGCGCCGCCTTCCTGTCGATATCGACAAGCCCCGAGTGGCGCTTGGCCCGGAACCCCACCGGAGATCCGGCATCGATCGCCGCCAAGATCGACGGTGAGCGCCAGGCCATTGTCGATGTTGATGTCGCCCGAGGAAATCAGCCCCTGGGATTCATGAAGCTGCCGGATAATCGCATCGGAGGCCATCGAAGCGCCGGCGCGAAACCGGATCTGCGACAGCCGCGACCCGGTGCGCGCCAGGATCGAAAATGTGCGGGGACTGATTTCCGCGTAGAGCGGCCCTTCATAGGCTTCCGGCACCGTATCGAATTCCTGGGCATGGTCGGTGATCACCCGGGTGAAAATATCGAGGCGGCCGGTCGAGCTCTTGGGGTTGGCGGCGGCCGAAACGCCTTTCGGCAAGGCCAGGCTTTCGAGCAGCGGCACGATATAGACGCAGCCGGTTTCCAGCACCGCGCCCTCGGCCAGCGGCATCCGGTGCAGCTCCAGCTCCTCCAGCCGCGCGGCAACCGTCGAGCGCCGCCCCGGCAGGAACGAGGCCCTGACCCGGTAGGCCCATTCGCCCAGCCGCAAGTCAAGGCTGGCGGGCTGAATCTGATCGTCATCGACCGCCTGTTCCAGCCGGATCATGCCCTTCGCGCAATAGTCCGCAATAGCCTTGGCCGGCAGGATGCCCTGCGGTATTTTCGTCTGTCCCATCGCCCCACATGGCGGATCGCCGGGGGTTTGCGCAAGGCCTTCGTTCACCGGTGGAAAACCGCCGCAACTGGGCTACACTGGCGTCATGTACGAGCGCATCACCCGCGGCATCAAGATCGTCGTCCGCCCGCAATTCCTCGAAAACCAGTCGAAACCCGACGAGGGCCACTTCGTCTGGGCCTATACCATCAATGTCGAAAACCACGGCCGCGAGACCGTGACGCTCCGCACCCGCTACTGGAAGATCACCGACGCCCATGGCAAGGTCCAGGAAGTCCGCGGCGCCGGTGTGGTCGGCGAAGAGCCGACGCTGAAGCCCGGCGACAGCTTTCAATATACCTCCGGCTGCCCGCTCAAGACCCCGTCCGGCTTCATGGTCGGCGCCTACCAGATGCAGAACCAGGCGGGCGAAATGTTCAATGTCGATATTCCCGCCTTCTCCCTTGATAGCCCCCACGACAAGCGATCGATCAACTGATGACCGGACAGAATTTCACCACCGAGGAGATGCTGGCCCGCCTCGTAGGCTTCGACACCACCAGCCGCGATGGCAATATCCCGCTGATCGAGTTCGTCGAAGACTATTTGGATGGCTGGGGCATCCCCCATCATCCGCGTCGATTATGAGCAGGGCAGGAAGACCAACCTCTATGCCACCATCGGCCCCGATATCGCCGGCGGCATCGTGCTCTCCGGCCACACCGACGTGGTTCCCGTCGACGGCCAGGACTGGACCAGCAATCCCTTCGAATTGACCGCGCGTGGGCAACGTCTCTATGGCCGCGGCACCTGCGACATGAAGGGCTTCATCGCCGTGGCCCTCGCCATGGTGCCGCGAGTTCAAGGAGGCCCGCCTGAAGTCTCCCATTCACTTGGCGCTCTCCTGCGATGAGGAAGTGGGCTGCAAGGGCGTCCGCCCCCTGGTGGCCCACATGCGCGACCATTTGCCGAGGCCCCGCGCCGTGCTGGTGGGCGAGCCCACTTCGATGAAGGTGGTGAACGCCCACAAGAGCGCGGTTACATTTTCAACCGAAGTGACCGGCCACGAGGCCCACTCAAGCCTCACCCACCAGGGCGTCAATTCCATCATGGTGGCGGGCGAGCTCCTGGGCGAGATCAACCGCATCCGCCGCGAGGTGGAGGAGCGCGGCGATCCCTCCGGCCGCTTCGATCCCCCCTATTCGACCGTGCATGTGGGCGTGATCGAAGGCGGCACCGCCAAGAACATCATCCCCCGCCGCTGTTCCTTCCAGTGGGAGACGAGACTGCTGCCCAGCGCCGATCCCCACGAAGTGCCGCACCGCTTCGAAGCCTTCGCCAGAACCCTCGAACCCGCGATGAAGAAAGTGGCCCCCGAAACCGGCATCGCCAACCACACCACCAACGTCGTCCCGGCCCTCGCCCCCGAGCAGGACTCCCCCGCCGAGCACCTCGCCCTCCACCTCGCCGCCGCCAACGGCACCCACGCCGTCTCCTACTGCACCGAAGCCGGCCTCTTCCAGCAAGCAGGCATCCCCGCCGTCATCTGCGGCCCCGGCTCCATCGAGCAGGCCCACAAGCCGGATGAGTACATCGACGTCTCCGAGCTGCGGAAGTGCGAGGTATTTATGGGGAAGCTGATCGGGCAGTGCCATATGACCACCGCTTCATCCCAGACTTGCTGCTGAGAAGCGTGCCCACAGGGCGTGATCAGGGCGCAAGCCAAGCGAGCGGTGCATCAGCCAGATCAATCCGCCTTGAAGCGCCATGAAGATCTTGTCGAGCACATCGCGACGAATCATGGATCGTCGGCGTTTTGACCGCAGACGCGGAATGCCCGCGATTGCAAAGAATGCATTCGCCTTTGGTCATCTCATGGTCTTCGAATGCGTGCGCCGTCATGACTATTCTTGCGATCCGGATGACGTTTGCGCGACAGAGCGCCTTCGCACGATGGAATCTTCGTACGAGATCTATTCGCATCTAATCGGTGTTGCACATGCTGCGATGACAGCCGATTTGCTGCTGAGTGTCCGAGTCTAGCGCTGACAGGCGATTGACCTGCTGTCAGTCTCTCCGGCGCGCAGATCATGACTGGAATCTGCCACGTTCCGAGATCTGGCGATTGCGAGCGGCGACGATCTATGCGGACACTTGCTCGTTCGAGCAATGGTTGAAAGCAACTGTGCAAAGTATTTCGACCGCGGAGTCAGGACGTTCCGATGCATGTCCATGTGCTCAATGGAATTCAACGAAGTCTAAACTTCAACCCATTCGGCTTCGACGAACGGATTTCGAGTGCGTCAACACTCTTGAGGCTTGTCAGAGTATCGCCACCTCACGGGCCATTTGAGATGAAATGTTGGCTAAGCTCAGTTGGCAACCGATTGAAGCCGGCTTGAAGCTTCCAGCTCGCATATCGGCGCAATTCCGTTCTGTCGCGCGAATGCTGACGACAAGTGGTCGCTCAAAGCTCCGGGTCGGAGTGCATGCTCGCAATTTGAATTTCTGATCAGCACCGGATTGTACTCCATTCATCTCTGAAAATCGCAGCTATTCCTCGCTTGTTTCTGCCATGACAGCTGTGATGAGTTCCTCACTGCAACTTCCTCTCAATCTCCTCCTTGAACTCCTTCTCGAACACCTTCTTCTTCCCCTCAAACGCCTCGATCTTCCCCCACACGATCCAGTGCGTCTTGGTCGCCGTCAGCCGCCCATAAGTCTCGGTCCGCGTCTTCCAGCTGCCGCGCTTCACTTCCTCGGTCCAGTGCGTCTCCATCTTCGCCGACAGGGGATCGTCCGGCATGATCGAATAGCTCTCGCGCCCCACCGAAGAGGTGACCAGATTATGCGGCTTGATTTCGACCGAGCCGAAATCGTCGACGATCTCCATCCGCATTTCGCCTGATCTTGGCATCGATCACCGCCTCGCGCTTGTGCGATGGCTTCTTCAACTCTTTCACCTTGACCGGTTCCGCCGCCTCCACCGGTTTCCACGACAACCCCACTTCGCCGGCCACTTCCTTGCGGATCGGCACATGCACATAGGATTTGCCCGCATAGACCGTCAGCGTCACCGGCTCGGGCGCGGGCCACATCAGCGGGAAATAGGAGGTCGAGATCGACACCCGCAGCCGGTGGCCCTTGGGGATGCGCCAGGCGATGTCGTCCATCTTGATCTTCATCCGGTAGCGCTTGCCGGGCTCCAGTGCGGTGGGCTTCTCCCGGCTTTCGCGCATGCACAGATTCTGCACATGATAGGTGATGCGGGTGACCTCGCCCGTGGGCCAGACATCGTTAAGCCGCACCGCCACCGATGCGACCGGCCTGTCCACCGAGAAACTGAGCTCCACCGCCGGCTGGCCCACGATATCCATGCCGGCGATGAGTGCTGGCGAATCGAAGGTGAGCGATTGCGCATCGTCGCGGGCCTGGTCGCCGGGAAATTCCGGCCCCAGCCAGATGATGCAATATTCGCCGCCATCGAGCCCGGTGGTCTGCTTCGACGAAATGGTGAGCGCCTTCTCCTCGCCTTCGCTGCCGCCGATGGCGCCTTCGTTGAGATACCACTTCTTGGTCTCGACATTGCCGAAGCCCCAGAAACTGTCGCCCACCCAGCGCCCGCCGATATGCGGCGGGGAAACTTCCCGGGCTTGTAACTCTCCATGATGTAGTAGCGGTAATCGGGATCGCGGATAACGCCCGCGGGCTCGCCCTTCAGCCATTGGTCCCACCACCGCAGCATTTCCTGCAGGAAGCCGATGCGCGGCTCCGGCACGGCGAAATGCGGATATTTGTGGGCCCACGGCCCGATGATCGCCTTGCGCGAGGTGCGCAGGCCCTTCATCAGCCGCGGAATGGCGTTGGAATAGGCATCGTTCCACCCGCCCACCACCAGGGTTGGCGTCTCGATCGCCGTCCAGTCTTCGCACACCGACCCGTGCTTCCAATAATCGTCGCGGTGCGGATGCTTGAGCCAAGGGATCAGCAGGAAGGGCTCGTTCTTCAGCCGCTCCATCCACATCCGGCGCCACTTGGCGCCCACGATCTCGGGGTCCGGCGGGCGCGACGAATAGGCCAGCATGGTGGCGGCCCAGCCGAGATTCTCGTTGATCAGGCAGCCGCCCTTGTAATGAATGTCGTCTTCATAGCGATCATCGGTCGAACAGATGGTGACGATGGCCTTGAGCGCCGGTGGCTTCCGCGCCGCCACCTGCAGCGCATTGAAGCCGCCCCACGAGATGCCCATCATGCCGACCTTGCCGGTCGACCATTTCTGCCGGGCGATCCACGCGATCACTTCCAGCGCGTCGTCCTGCTCCTGCTTGCGTATTCATCATGCATCAGGCCCTCGGAGTCGCCATTGCCGCGCATGTCGACGCGGATCGCCGCATAGCCATGGCCAGCGAGATAGGGGTGGGTGAGAGCATCCCTGGCAATCGTCCCGTCGCGCTTGCGATAGGGCAGATACTCAAGAACGGCGGGAACCGGATCCTTCTCGGCATCCCTAGGAATCCACATCCGCGCGGCAAGCTTCACGCCATCCGACATCGCAATCCAGAAATTCTCGACCTCCTTCACCTTTCGCGGGAAGGATGTCTTGGTGTGAATGGTCATGCGTGCCTCGAGCTGCCGGGGGAAGGAAGCCTGCCGTCATAGGCCAGCGAGCGGACCGCTTCAACGATTGCCGCAAACGACGCCCGCGCCGGCTCGCTCATATGCCGAGCCCGCAGAAAGGCGTGGACCAGCAGCGGCTCATTGCGAACAACGGCCGCAACACCGGCTGACGTCAGCCGTTCTGCGTAGTGCGCGCAATCGTCATGCAGCGGATCAAGACAGGCCGCGACCAGAAACGCCGGAGGCAGCCCCTCATAATTTGTCTCGCGCAATGGCTCGGCATATTTGCTGGCGCCGCCCCTATAGGTGTCGCGGTAGTAGATCACATCGCTGGTGGAAAGCCCCGGCGCATTCGCCTGGACGACATAAGAGCCCTTGCTCATGTCGCCGCCGAGGCCCGGATAGATTAGAATCTGGCCCGCAATTGCCGGCCCTCCCGAGTCGCGAGCCTTCAGCGCCACCGCCGCCGCCAGATTGCCACCAGCACTATCGCCCCCAACAATGATGCTTGAGTACTGTCCGCCGAGGTGCTGCAGCACCGCCCAGGCATCGTCGAAACCCGCCGGAAACGGGTGCTCGGGCGCCAGCCGGTAATGAATGCCCACGACATCGATCGCCGCGCCCGTCGCAAATCTCGGCACAGATGTCGTCGTGGCTGTCGAGCCCGCCCAGCACAAATCCCCCGCCATGGAGATAGAGCAGCACGGCCGGAAGCCGTGGTTCCTTCCCTGCGATACTGGCGGCAGGGGATATGACCTAAGGAGAAGTCATGCGCGATTACTTTCGCCGGCCGTGGTTTGCGAAAGAAAGCGCAAAATTTGTCATAGAACGCCCGCTGCTCGGCCAGGGTGAAATTGACCGCATCCGGCGGATAAAACGCCTCCCCGGCGGCCATGAAGGCCCGGATGCCGGGATCCTCAAGATTTTCGAATTTTTTCGTTTTGTTTCCGGACATGTGATCCACGGCACAGACTTTGTCCGCAGGCACGTTACAAGCGGGCACACGAATTGCAAGACGAACCGATGAACAAATGAACGGCAGTTAAACCACCCGCTCAGATTTGGTTCAGAGCGCCCCCGGTAAGAAAGCTGCCAACAAAGAAACGGATGAGGAAATAAGATGTCCAGGATCGCCAAGACCATCGCAATCGCCGCCCTGATCGGCGCCGCCTTCACCGGTGCCGCCCAGGCCGATGTCTCCAAGCAGTTTCAGGGCGTCATCATCGTCCCGGCCTCCGCCAGCCCCTCGCAGCAGGAAGCCGTGACCCCGCAAAAGCAGCAGACTGCCCAGCGCCAGTTCAAGCGCGGCAAGATCGTCGCCTTCAAGACCACGGTGAAGCCGGGCTCCATCATCGTCAGCACCAGGGAACATGCCCTCTATTTCATTCTCGGTAACGGCCGCGCCGTGAAATACCGCGTCGCCACCGCCAAGAAGGGCTTCGAATGGTCCGGCACCCACAAGATCGCCTCCAAGACCACCTGGCCCGACTGGCGCCCGCCCGCCGAAATGCGCAAGCGCCGCCCGGAACTCCCGGCCTTCATGGAAGGCGGCCCTGAAAATCCCCTGGGAGCCCGCGCCATCTATATCGGCGGCACCATTTACCGCATCCACGGCACCAACGAGCCCTCTTCCATCGGCAAGTCGGCCTCCTCCGGCTGCATCCGCATGCTCAACGAGGACGTAAGTGAACTCTACAAGTTCGTGAAACTTGGCGCGACCGTCTCAGTGATCTGAGCCGGTTGCCCCAGGACGGCGGCAGGGGACCCCGCAAGGGGTCCCCTGTGATTTTGTTGGGTGAAGCAGCCAAACCTCATACCGGTAGTGTTCGTTTTGGCGTCATGGACTCGGTGAATACCGGGGCTTTTCGCTTTTGGAGACATGTGTGGCGGACGAGTTAGGGAGAGACATAGTTTACCGTCGCAAAGTGCTGCCGGAGCCTCGGCCGCTTGTGGCGGACACCCACGAGGCTCCGCGCGCCGAGAGTAACCAGGCGAGCCGGTGATCGAGTTTTTTTGAGCCTGCGGAAGTCCCTGCGCAAGGAGCTCGCCCTTCTGGCAGCCTATGCCGGCATGACGATGCGCGCCATTGTGCTGAACGCGTTAAGCGAGAAGGGGCTTGCAGTACGGGAGGATGATCTCGCCGATCTTCGAAAGAAGTAGCGAAGATATCCTACTGGCCGAGCGGTGACCCTGCCCACCACCCGAGCGCAACACCTGCTGCAACGAGAATGGCTAAGCAGATCAAACTCACCAATCCACCCCAGCCGTGAGCCGTGACTTCAAATATACAAGATTTTCTACCGGATCACTGACCGCATCGAAGTGGTTCACATTCGTCATGCCGCGCGCCGGCCGTGGGGAGGAGAGAGTGGGTAGAAGGGGCTAGGTGCTATTTAAATGCTCCGGCAGTGCGCCTTCATGTGCGAGCAAATGGACAGCTTTGACGATGGCGTCGAAACCCTCCATCGCGGGCTTACTCACATGCCGGGCCCGCATGTAGGAGTGTGCCAATGCTGGCTCGCGCCGGATCACGGCCGGTATTCCGGCCGCCTTAAGCTTGCCGTGAAAGATGATGCCGTCGTCGCACAGGGGGTCGTGCTCGGCCACGGCAATGAAGGCGGGCGGCAGCCCGGAGACATCATCGGCAATATTGGGCACCGCATAGGGGTCCTTCCAGTTCCGTCCGCCGCCGGGTCCCAGAAAGCTCTCAAGATAGAAGATCATTTCATCGCGGGTGAGACATGGCGCATGGGCGTTGCGGATGTAGGACGGCGTTGCCGTGTCGGCGCCGAGCACCGGATAGATCAGCACCTGTCCGCGCAGTTGCGGCAGCCCGCGGTCGCGCAGTGAAAGTGCAAGGCCAACACGTCATCTGCCCGCCGGCGCTGTCGCCAGCGCCGATGATATGGCTGGGGTCGATCCCCATGGCGCGACCGGCACTTCGCATCCATTCCAGCACCGCATGCGAATCCTCAAGCTGCGCCGGATGGCGGTGTTCCGGCGCCAGCCGGTAGTCGGCCAGCACCACCACCACATCGGCGCGATCGGCCAGTTCGGCGCACATGTCGTCATGGGTTTCGCATGAGCCCAGCACCCAGCCGCCGCCATGGAAATAGATCACCCCGGGCTTCGGCGCATTGCCCGGCGGCCTGAAAATCCTCACATGCACGCCATTGGCATCGAGGTCTTCGACGATCAGCCGCTCCGGCCGCGGTGCCCGGAACATCCGGCAGACATCGTCCCAGGCCTGGCGCTGCCGGTCGAGCGGCCAATTGGCCGACTCGGGCGGCGAGTGCTCGCAGAGTTTCTTGTAGAATTTCAGCATTCCAGGATCGACGGCTGCCATGGTTCTGCTTTCCGGTGACAAAGCTAAACTAATGGCAATCCTGCCCGAATGATCGCGAACAGTCTATTCCTCGCGATGAAGCGGTCCTTTGGTGGTAAGTCTATGGAAGACCGGGGCCTACCCGTAAGACACCCGCCGGTTTCGCCTATCCTGCAGCGGCTGGTAGGCCAGCCGTGCGTGATATTCGCAATAGGGCGAACCATCTCTCGGTCCGTGCCCGCAGAAGCAGAAGTCCTCGTGGCCGGGATCGCCGATCGGCCATTTGCACGTCTTGTCCGAGAGATGCAGGATGGTGACCCGCCCGCCCTTCGGCAGATCGACCAGGCGCACCGGCTCGGGTGCCGGCAGGCTGATCTGGCGCGGCTGGATTTCGGCCCGCATCATCGGCTTGATCGCCGTGTTTCCGGCGGTTGGCAGCGACGGAAAACCTGTGCTCCGGCCCGGGTGACTGGGCTCGCGCTGCTTGCGCGGCGCACGCGGTGCGGTGCTGCGTGGCTGCTGGGCCCGGCCTGACAGGTTGAGCCGGTGCACCTTGCCGATGACCGCGTTGCGGGTAACGCCCTGTGCCAGCCGCGCCGCGATCTGACTGGCGCTCAAGCCCTCCGCCCAGAGTTTCTTGAGAAGCTCCACCCGGTCTTCCGTCCAAGGCATCTTCGGCCCCCCATGGTTTTCGTCCAAGTCTGCGTTCACGCGCAATCCCTCATGCCTCATCGGAATCCCCCGACCCCGATATTTTGTCTGTTGATTTGACAGTGAAGCGCTACATTTCGTAGCCTCAATGCCCCGACACTACTATACGCGGTAAACCAACTTCAACATTCCGCAGGACGCAGCCGGGTGTTTTCCCCAGTTAATCGCCTTTGGACATGGTTAACGAGACCTTATCAACAGCGCGAATCACAGGTCCATGCGCTGTTTTGACTCACCCACCGGGTCTGGCCCGATTAAGCGCAATTGACCCTTGGCGATCATGGACTTATAAGTTTTCCACAAAACATGGCGCCGCGCCGACGCGTGGGCGCTTTTTTGATTTTTTGCGAAAGAAACGCCGATGATCGACCCGGTCCTTCCAACCTATGCCCGTGCCAAGCTGTCGTTTGAACGGGGCGAGGGCACCCGCGTCTATACACCGGAAGGCCAGGAATATCTCGATTTCGGCGCCGGCGTGGCGGTCACCAGCTGCGGCCATGCCCATCCGCACTTGGTTGAGGCGCTGACCGAGCAGGCCAAGAAGATCTGGCACACATCGAACCTCTATCAGATGCCGGGTCAGGAAAAACTGGCCCGCCGCCTGATCGAGAGAAGTTTTGCCGATACCGTGTTTTTCACCAATTCCGGTGCCGAGGCGCTGGAATGCTCGATCAAGATGGCGCGCAAATATCACGCCGCCAACGGCCATCCGGAAAGATACCGCCTCATAACCTTCGAAGGTGCCTTCCACGGCCGGACGCTGGCCACCATCGCCGCCGGCGGCCAGGCCAAATACCTTGAAGGTTTCGGTCCCAAGGTCGAAGGCTTCGACCAGGTTCCCTTCTCTGGCCCCGAGGCGGCGGAGGCAGCCATTGGTCCGGAGACCGCCGGCATCCTGATTGAGCCTGTGCAGGGCGAGGGCGGCGTCCGCCCTGTGCCCACCCAATGGCTGAAGGCGCTCCGCGAACTTTGCGATCTGCATGGCCTGCTCTTGCTGTTCGATGAAGTGCAAACCGGTATCGGCCGCACCGGCAAACTCTTTGCCCATGAGTGGGCGGGCGTAACCCCCGACATCATGGCGATCGCCAAGGGCATCGGCGGCGGCTTCCCGATCGGCGCTTGCCTGGCAACCGAAAATGCCGCCGCCGGCATGACCGCCGGAACCCACGGCTCCACCTTCGGCGGCAACCCGTTGGCAACCGCCGTTGCCAACGCGGTGCTCGATGTGGTGTTGGAAAAGGGCTTTCTTGAAAGCGTCCAGAGCCGCGCGCTTGTGCTGAAGCAGAGACTTGCCCGACTCAAGGATGAGCACCCCGATGTCATTGAAGAAATCCGTGGCATCGGACTGATGGTCGGCATCAAATGCAAGGTCCCGAATACCGAATTCCAGTCCGCAGGCCTGGACCAACATCTCCTGACAATCGGCGCCGGAGACAATGTGGTGCGTCTGCTGCCGCCCTTAGTGGTAACCGATGCGGACATTGCCGATGCCGTAAATCGCCTCGATGCCGCCTGCCGCAGCCTCGAAACCAAGGCAGCCTGAGCGCTACGATGACTGGAGCGCCGCGGCATTTTCTCGATCTATCGGATTTCTCAGGACCGGTTCTCGAACAAATCATCGCCTCCGCCCGGGCCATGAAGGCTGCCCGCGCCGGCTGGCCCAAAGGCCGCCGCGAGCCCGGCGAACCGCTGAAGGGCAGGGTGCTGGCGCTCATCTTCGAGCGGCCGTCGACCCGCACCCGCGTGTCGTTTGAAGTGGCCATGCGCCAGCTCGGCGGCGATACCCTGGTCATCTCGGCCAATGACATGCAGTTGGGCCGCGGTGAAACCATTGCCGACACCGCGCGGGTCCTGTCCCGCTACGTCGATACCATCATGATCCGCGCCGCCAGGCATTCCCATCTCACCGAACTCGCCGGTGCCGCCACTGTTCCAGTCATCAACGGCCTGACCGACCTCTCCCACCCCTGCCAGGTCATGGCCGACGTCATGACCCTCGAAGAACATGTGGGGCCGCTGCGCGATGCAAAAGTGGCCTGGGTTGGCGATGGCAACAATGTTGCGGCGTCGTGGATTCACGCCGTCGCCCGTCTCGGCGGCCGCTTGCGGCTCGGCTGTCCCGCCCCGCTGATGCCGCCAGCAACCCTGCTGGACTGGGCCAAAAGCCAGAGTGCCGATGTGAGAGTCACGGAAGACCCCGATGAGGCCGTGGCCGGTGCCGACTGCATTGTAACCGATGCATGGGTGTCGATGCACGACGCCGATGCCGCCAGCCGCCACAACTTGCTCAAGCCCTATCAGGTCAACGGCCGCCTGATGCAACTGGCCGCCAGGAACGCCAAATTCATGCACTGTCTGCCCGCCCACCGCGGCGAGGAAGTGACCGATGATGTGATGGATGGTCCCCAATCCCTGGTCTTCGACGAAGCCGAAAACCGCCTGCACGTCCAGAAGAGCATTTTGCTTCATTGTTTGACCGGCAATGGCTGAGGCGGCCGACGACATCGTATTCGCCTTCGAGGTAAAACCCCTGGGCGTACGTGGCCGGATCGTCAGGCTGGGGGCGGTGGTCGACGATATCTTGCACCGCCATGACTACCCGCCGCCCGTCTCGGCATTGCTCGCCGAAGCGGTGGCTCTCACCGCTATGCTGGGTGCCGCACTGAAATTCAGCGGCAAATTCATCCTGCAGACCAAAACCGATGGCCCGGTCGACATGCTTGTCGCCGACTTTGTGTCTCCGGCCGGCATCAGGGGTTATGCCCGTTTCGACAGGCAAAAGGTGGGAGCTCTCGGCCAAGCTTCGCAAGCAGCCTTGCTGGGCAAAGGCCATCTCGCCATGACTGTCGACCAGGGCCCGGACATGGAGCGTTACCAGGGTATCGTGCCCCTTGATGGCAGCGACCTCACGGTCGCGGCGCATACCTATTTCACCCAATCGGAACAGATCCCGACCAGGCTCCGGCTGGCGGCGGGCCCACTCCTCACCCGCGGCGGCGGAGCCGAGACCTGGCGTTCGGGCGCCATCATGGTCCAGCACCTGCCCCGCGAGGGCGGCTCAAGCCCACTCCCGGTCTCCTCCGGTGATGCTCCCGACGGGCAGCGAAAAACCAGCCGGTTGAACATGATGACTGGGTGAAGGCGAGACTGCTCCTCGACACCGTCGAGGCCCACGAAATGCTCGATCCCATGCTGGCTCCCGAGCGCCTGCTTTACCGGCTTTATCATGAGGATGGAGTAACCGTGTACCCGGCCACCCATTTGCAGCGCCATTGCACCTGCTCGCGCCAATCGATCACTGAGATGCTCAAACGGTTCCCCCCTGAAGACCGCGCCGATATGGTCGAGGAGGGCCGCATTAAGGTAACCTGTGAGTTCTGCTCGACCCGCTACAGCGTGGCCCCGGACGATTTGGCCTGAAAGACGCCTTGCGGCCACCCGCCATGTCGCCTTTGGCGCATAAAGCGGCCCCTTTGGCAAAATCAATTCACCGTCATCACGCCAAGCTGCCGTTGACGGATGACGGTTGCCATGACAGATTCCTGCTCCGGCATGGCCATCCGCGAGAATAACAAGAAGAAAACCAGGGGAGACGGAGATACTTGCTGGAGCGTCCCAAAGATGGACCGGCGGCACGTCATCGGCACTACAAGAATTCCACCCAAAATCTTAATTTGGTCACCAAGGAGAGAAACGCATGACCGAATTCGAATTGAACCTTAAAGCCGCCCAAAAGGCCGTAAGCCTCGGCAAGCTATCGCGTCGCGACTTCATGTCCTTCGCCATTGCTTCGGGCGTTACCGTTGCAACCGCCAGCATCTTGTTTGCGGCTGCCGCGCGCGCCGAGCCCAAGAAGGGCGGTACGTTCCGGCTGGGCTCCGGCCATGGCGCCACTACCGACTCGCTGGGATCCCGCCACATGGACCAACGACATGCAGAAGGACATGTCAATCGGCGTCTTCGGCGCGCAGTTGGTGCACATCGACCAGAAGAACGCCGTGCAGCCCCATCTGGCCGAGTCGATTGAACCGGCCGATGGTGCGTCCAAGTGGGTATTCAAGCTCCACAAGGGACTGACCTTCCATAATGGCAAGTCACTAACCGCCGCCGACGTGGTCGAGACCTACAATTATCACCGCGGCGAGAATTCCAAGTCGGCGGTCAAATCGGCGCTCGCCATCGTCAAGGACATCAAGGCCGATGGACCCGAGACGGTGGTCTTTACCCTCAACAGCGGTTCCGCCGATTTTCCCTATGTCACCTCCGACTATCACCTGCCGATATATGCGGCCAAGGACGGCGGCGGCATCGAGTGGGAGAAGGGCATCAGCGCCGGGCCTTATGTCGTCGAGAATTTCGAGCCGGGCGTTAAAGTTTCCGCAACGCGCAACCCGAACTATCACAAGTCGGACGCGGCATATTTCGACTCCGTCGAAATCCTCGCGATCGTCGATGTCGCGGCGCGCACCAACGCCCTGATTTCCGGAGAGGTCAATTACATCAACCGCGTCGACCTCAAGACCATCGATCTGCTCAAGCAAAATCCCGATATCGAGATCGACAACATCACCGGCTTCGGTCACTACGTGGCTCCGATGAACGTCACCCAGAAACCCTTCGACAACGTCGATGTCAGGCTGGCGCTGAAATATGCCATCGACCGCAAGGAACTGGTGGACAAGGTCCTGCTCGGCTACGGCACGGCCGGCAACGATAATCCGATTGCCCCCACAATCAAGTTCGCTACGTCGCCGCAGCCCGAATATTCCTATGATCCGGACAAGGCGAAGTTCCACCTCAAGAAGGCCGGAATGGAAAACCTGAAGGTCGACTTCTCGACTTCGGATGCCGCCTTCTCGGGCGCCGTTGACACCGGTCTGCTCATGCAGGCATCGGCCAAGGCCGCGGGCATCGACATCAACGTCGTCCGCGAGCCCGATGACAGCTATTGGGACAACGTCTGGATGAAGAAGCCGTGGTGCGCGTCGTACTGGGGCGGGCGACCGACCTGCGATTGGATGTTCACCACCGCATATCAGGGCGGGGCCGCCTGGAACGACTCGTTCTGGAAGAATGAGCGCTTCGACGATCTCCTGTCGCAGGCGCGCACCGAAACCGACGATGCCAAGCGCCAGGCGATGTACGGCGAGATGCAGCAGATCCTGCATGACGACGGCGGCGTGATCGTGCTGATGTTCAACAACTTCGTCTCCGCCCACTCGAAGTCGGTTGTCCATGGCGAACTGAACAGCAACTTCGACGACGACGGCGGCTACATCTACGAGCGCTGGTGGATGGCCTAGAGCGCATCCCGGCGAAGTGGAATCACTTCGCCGGAATGGATACGCACCATACTCAGCACTCGCGAATTCGCGGACCCCGCCGGGCAACCGGCGGGGTTTTGACTTTCCGCTGCCGTCCCGCCGCAACGCACCATGCAAGGAATAGCCGGCCCGAGAAGGTTGATCCGGACGCCTGCTCCCATCATTTTTTTGAGTAGCGCCGGACAGCCGATCTGCTACTGTTTCAGCGAAGGTGTCCGCGGAAAGACCCCACAAGGGAGAGAGATGCATCCGGTCCTGCGAACCGTCCTGCAGCGTTTGGGGCTTGGGACTGCTGACCCTCTTTATTGTTTCGATCATTATCTTCTTGTCGCTTGAGATGTTGCCGGGCGGCTTTGCCCAGGCAATCCTCGGGCAGAGCGCCACGCCCGAGACGATTGCCAGCCTTCAATCGCGAAATTGGCCTCGATCGCCCCGCCGTAGTGCGCTATTTTGAATGGATCGGCGGCGTGCTGACGGGCGATTTCGGCAATTCCTATGCGGGCGCTCGGCGGCACCATCAAGCGCAGCGTCACCGAGATCATAGCGCCCCGCCTCTACAACACTTTCTTCCTCGCCATCATGACGGCGATCGTTCGCCGTGCCGCTGTCGCTGTTTCTCGGCGTCTTGGCGGCGCTCTACCGTAACAGCTGGTTCGACCGCATCGTCAATTCGGTCACGCTCACGACCATTGCCGCGCCCGAATTCTTCATCGCCTATATCCTGATGTTCTTCTTCGCCATCAAGTATCGCTGGTTCTATTCGCTGTCGACCGTGAGCGACACCACGCCATTTCTCGAACACATTTATCCGCGCCGCCTTGCCGGCGATCACTCTCACCCTCGTCATCGTCGCCCACATGATGCGCATGACCAGGGCCGCCATCATCAATCTCCTCGCCAGCCCCTATATCGAGATGGCCCAGCTCAAGGGTATTCCAAGCGGCGAGGTGATCGTCAAGCACGCCTTGCCCAATGCCTGGGCGCCGATCGCCACGGTGATGGCGTTCAACCTGGCTTATCTTGTTGTCGGGGTCGTGGTCGTCGAGGTGGTGTTCGTCTATCCCGGCATCGGCAAAGTTGATGGTGGACTCGGTGTCCAGCCGCGACATGCCGGTGGTCCAGGCCTGCGCCCTCATCTTCGCCGCAACCTACATTCTGCTGAACCTCTCGGCCGACATCGTGTCGATCGTCACCAATCCGCGATTGCTGCATCCCAAATGACCGCCCAGCTCCCGATATCCGCGCCATCCGCGCCCGCCGCTCGGTCGTCGAAAATATCAAGCGCGACCTTGGCGACCGCCCCGATCAGCGCCTGGTTCGGCATGATCGTCATCTTTGATTTATGCGGCTTGCGCCATCTTCGCACCGCTGATTGCGCCTATCGGCGAGGCCGACATCGTCGGCAAGGCCTATCAGCCGTCGCGGCGCCGAGTTCTGGCTCGGCACCGACCAGATCGGCCGCGATCTCTTCTCGCGCCTGATCTATCGGCGCCCGCAACACCATTGGCATCGCGCTGATCACCACGCTGATTTCCTTCATTGTCGGCGGCACGCTGGGTGTGCTCGACCGCCCTGAAGCGCGGCTGGTTCGACCAGGGAGTGTCGCGCCTTGTCGACGCATTCCTGGCCATCCCGGTCTTGATTTTCGCGCTGATGCTGCTGGCTGTCTTCGGCAAGAGCGTCATCAATCTCGTTCTCATTCTGGCGCTGCTCGATTCGACCCGCGTCTTCCGCCTCGCCCGCGCCATCGCCCTCAACGTTGTCGTGATGGATTTTGTCGAGTCGGCAAAGTTGCGCGGCGAGGGCATGAGCTGGATCGTCTTTAAGGAAATCGTGCCCAATATCCTGCCGCCGCTGATCACTGAATTCGGCCTCCGATTCTGCTTCGTCTTCCTCACCATCAGCGCTCTGTCCTTCCTCGGCGTCGGCATCCAGCCGCCCACCGCCGATTGGGGCTCCATGGTGGCCGAGAACAAGACGCTGATCACCTCACGGCAATCCCATACACCGCTTCTATCCCGCCGCCGCCATTGCGCTTCTCACCGTCGCCGTGAATTTCGTCGTCGACTGGTTCCTGCACAAGACAAGCGGGCTTCCGCGATGGTCACTGACAAGAAACGCGTCAAGGGCGAAATCCTGCTCGAGATGAAGGGCATCAAGATCGACGGCCAGAGCGACGACGTCTGGCACCCCATCATCAAGGGCATCGACTTGACGCTCCGCCGCGGTGAAGTCCTGGGCCTCATCGGTGAGTCGGGCGCCGGCAAGTCGACCCTGGGCCTCGCCGCCATGGGCTTTGCCCGCCCCGGCTGCCGCATTACTTCCGGCTCCATCCGCTTCGATGGCGCCGATCTTATGCATGCCACCGATGAGCAGAAGCGCGCCATGTGGGGCTCGCGCATCGCCTATGTCGCCCAAAGCGCCGCCGCCGCCTTCAATCCCGCCCACAAGCTGATCGACCAGACCGTCGAGACGGCCGTTGGCCACGGTATCATGCCGCGCGAAAAGGCCGAGGCCGACGCCCGCGACCTGTTCAAGCGCCTGCAGCTTCCCAATCCCGAAACGATCGGCGACCGCTATCCCCACCAGGTCTCCGGCGGCCAGCTGCAGCGCGCCATGACCGCCATGGCCATGTCGTGCCGGCCCGACCTCATCATCTTCGACGAGCCCACCACCGCCCTTGACGTCACCACCCAGGTCGAAGTGCTGGCCGCCATGCGCGCCATCGTCGAGCAGTTCCACACCGCGGCGATCTACATCACCCATGATCTGGCCGTAGTGGCCCAGATGGCCCATCGCATCATGGTGCTGCGCTATGGCAATCTGGTCGAGGAAGCGCCGACCCGCGACATGCTGAAGGCGCCAACCCAGGACTACACCAAGACCCTGTGGGCGGTGCGTAGCCTGATCAAGCCCGAAGCCATCAGCGAAGACATCATCCTGCGCATTCACGAGGTCGATGCCAGCTATTCCGGCGTCGTCAAGGTGCTCGACAATGTCACTGTGCAGGTGCCGCGCGGCCGCACCGTCGCGGTCGTCGGCGAATCGGGCTCCGGCAAATCGACACTCGCCCGCGCCATCACCGGATTGCTGCCGCCCACCCGGGGTGAAATCTATTTCAACGGCAAGCCGCTGCCCAAGGCATTGAAGGATCGCGACAAGGATACGCTCCGCCGCATCCAGATGATCTACCAGTCGGCCGATACGGCGCTCAACCCGCGCCAGCGCCTGCGCGATATCATCGGCCGTCCACTGGAATTCTACCTCGGCCTCAAAGGCGCCGAGCAGGACCGCAAGATCGTCGACCTGCTGGAAATGATTGAGCTGAGCGAGGCTTACATCGATCGCCTGCCGGGTGAGCTGTCGGGTGGCCAGAAGCAGCGCGTATCGATTGCCCGCGCCCTCGCGGCCGAGCCCGAGCTCATCATCTGCGATGAGGTCACCTCGGCGCTCGATCAGATCGTCCAGGAAGAAATCCTGAAATTGCTCATGCGCCTGCAGAAGGACATGAACGTCTCTTACATGTTCATCACCCATGACATCGCCACCGTCAGGGCCATCTCCGATGAAATCGTCGTGATGTATCAAGGCAAGGTGGTGCAGCAGGGCCCGAAATCCAAAGTCCTGTCGCCGCCCTATCCCGCCTATACCGAACTGCTCCTGTCCTCGGTTCCCGAGATGGACCCCGATTGGCTCACCGGACTCTTGGCCAAGCGTGCGGCGAAGACCGGGGTCAACGCCTGATTGGACGATGAAGATACTCGCCATCAGCGGCGCCTTGCGCAGGGCCTCCACCAACACCGGCCTGCTGCGTGCTCTTCACGCCCTGGCGCCTTCGACCGTGAACATCGATATCGCCACCTTGCACGCCATTCCCCTCTATGATGGCGACGCCGAAGAGGCCCACGGCAAGCCCCAGGCGGTGCGCGAACTCGACGCCCGCATCCGCGCCGCCGATGGCCTGATCATCGCCTGCCCGGAGTATAACTTTTCCATTCCCGGCGTGTTGAAGAACGCCACCGACTGGCTGTCACGCGGCGGCTCGCCATTCAAATGGAAACGCACCGGAATCGTCGGCGCAAGCGCCGGCCAATTCGCCGGTACCGCCCGGGCCCAGTATCATCTCCGCCAGAATCTCCAGGCCCTGCAAGCCATCACCATGCCGCGCCCTGAGGTCTTCGTGAATCACAATGAAGAGAAGTTCGATACTGCCGGCAATCTCACCGACGAGGAAACCCGCAAGCACCTGGCCAATTGGCTGAAATCATTTATCGACTGGGTGGAGAAGAAGCCTTAAACCGCGAGGCTCGTCGCCGCGTTGCGAATTTTCGCGATGTTTCCCGCGTGATCGCCGCCTTTGAACACCGCCGCACCTGCCACCAGCACATTGGCCCCGGCCCGCACCGCCTGCGCCGCCGTATCCGTGCCGATCCCGCCATCCACCTCGATGTCGATGTTGCGTCCCCGCACCATCTCGCGGATTTCCGAAATCTTGGGCAACATGGCGGGGATGAAGGCCTGCCCGCCAAATCCGGGATTGACCGTCATGATCAGAATGAGATCGATCCGGTCGAGAACATGGGCCACAACGCCCGCAGGCGTCGCCGGATTGAGCGCCACGCCGGCCCGCTTGCCCAGTGCCCGGATCGCCTGCAGCGAGCGATCGAGATGCGGCCCCGCTTCGGCATGGATGGTTATGATGTCCGCCCCCGCCTTGGCGAAACTCTCAAGATAAGGGTCGACCGGCGAAATCATCAGATGAACGTCGAACGGCAGCTTTGTCAGTGCCCTGATGGACTGAATGATGGGTGTCCCAAACGAGATATTCGGCACGAAATGCCCGTCCATCACGTCGATGTGGACCCAATCGGCGCCGCCCGCGTCCAGTGCCGCAACTTCATCGCCGAGTTTGGCAAAGTCGGCGGCGAGAATCGACGGCGCGATGAGCGGCCGGCGCGCCATGCCTAAAGCAGCTTGCCCATGGCAACCGCCGTATCGCTCATGCGGTTGGAGAAACCCCATTCATTGTCGTACCACGACAGCACGCGAACCAGGGTTCCCTCCACGACCTTTGTCTGGTCCATGTGGATCGTCGACGAATGCGAATCATGATTGAAGTCGATCGAAACATTGGGATGATTGGTGTAATTAAGAATGCCCTTGAGCTGCTGTTTGGCTGCCAGCTCGATGGCTCCGTTGACCTCTTCGACTGTGGTCTTCCGTTTCGCCACGAACTTGAAGTCGACCACCGAGACATTGGGCGTAGGCACACGGATGGCAACCCCGTCGAGCTTGCCCTTGAGTTCCGGCAGGACGAGGCCAACGGCTTTCGCGGCGCCCGTTGACGTGGGAATCATCGAGAGCGCCGCGGCCCGCGCGCGGTAAAGATCCTTGTGCATCGTGTCGAGAGTCGGCTGGTCGCCGGTATAGGCATGGATCGTCGTCATGAAGCCATGGTCGATGCCGATTGCATCGTTCAACACCTTGGCCACCGGGGCAAGGCAGTTGGTGGTGCACGATGCGTTCGAGACGATGATATGATCCTTCGTCAGCTTGTCATGGTTGACCCCATAAACAACGGTGAGGTCGGAATTTTCGCCCGGCGCCGAGATCAACACCCGCTTAGCGCCCGCCGTGAGGTGGGCCGATGCCTTGTCCTTCGCGGTGAAGAGGCCGGTGCACTCCAGCGCGATGTCGACACCCAACTCTTTCCACGGCAGCTGGGCTGGATCCCTGATCGCCGTCACCTTGAACTTGTCGCTGCCGATACTGATCGAGTCGCCGTCAACCCGTACCTCGTGGGGAAAGCGGCCATGCACGCTGTCGTAGCGCAACAGATGGGCATTGGTCTCGACCGGCCCCAGATCATTGATGCCGACAACGTCGATATCCTTGCGGCCGGACTCATAAATGGCGCGGACAACATTGCGGCCGATGCGGCCAAATCCATTGATGGCGACGCGTATTTTCATGGGCTGGCTCCATTGACTGGGCTGGGTTCTGGGTTCGGGCGCCCTTATAGAGATTTTGGCGCGGTGCGGAAGGGGGTTCAATCGTCCAGCGGCCGTTTCAAACCCTTGTCAACCCAGCTGTTGTGCCCCAAGCCTACACTCTGGGCCATGTCCAGCGCCTTCCACATGGCCGGAACTCGCGCCTCGGCAATGCCCGGAATGCTCAGGGGATCGAATCCTGTCCATGGCAGAAACGGATTGCGCCTTCCATAGGCCCAGATCTCGACACGCCGGGACGGCCGCACACTTGGCCCTCTGGCGTGGAATCCCACCGTATCGCCCACCACCAGCGTATTGGCGGGAACCGCGAATGCCACCGGTTCCCTCAATTTCATGCGGTCAAGCTCTTCCCGGCCGACCCGAAACGATCCCCGCGCCGAATAACGATCGGGATTGCCGGCGGCCGCGATGCTCTTTTCGGTTTCCCAATCGAGGCGCTCCGGCGTCATGATGTGCGATCCCGGAACATAGGTGAAAGGCCCCTCGTCCTCAGCCACATCGCTGAGGAAAAACCACGCCTTGAGGCTGGGGTGAAACGTGTCCTCATGCAGATTGGTCTGCGGATCGGGCGCGGCATTGGTCACATGGCTCAAGATGGTTTGGATATAATACAGCGGCTCCTGGTTGAACGAGCCCACATAGCGCATCAGCCCGCGCCAGTCGGGCCGGTTGAGCAGTTCCCGCACTACGGGCAGTGCCTTGAGAGCGGCGCCATCGAGCGCGATCCGCCGTGTAATCGTATCGCCCTGCACCATCTCGCGCGCCGGAGCGCGAAATGCCAGCGCCGATTCCTTCAGCGCCGCGAACGTCCCGGCATCGAGAAAATTGCGCTTGGCGATGAAACCGTCACGCATGAAGGAGTGGCGATCCTCGGCGCTCACCAGATCTTCCAGCCGCCGCCGCCTCGACCACGCGAGGTCATGGGCAAGCTTCACCCGCGCCCGGTGCAGCCCCCAGCGATTGAGGGTGGGCGATCCAATAACCTTGTTGTCCCGGAACGACTTGGCGCCCGTGGCCAGTGCCAAAGTCCAGAACGGCAATTTCACAATATCGGCGGCATTCATGTAATAGTCATAGCAGGTAGCGAGTGTCCGTGAAAATGGACCAAAGCGCCGCATTGACCTGTGATTATGTGGATGGCTACGGAACCGGCATGCGCGACCACGAACTGAGACTTGCCCTGAACGACGAGCTGCACGGCAGGCCCGGCCTTGCGGTCAAGGCGCCGGCGCGCATTACTCATCTTGCATTTACTCTCGAAGATGGCGACGGCGACCCTCTCCGCAATGTCGCGATGCTATGCGACGCGCTGGGTGTCAAGCCGCCGGCCGAATCGGCGCCCCATCATTCCGCCGAAATCGATGGTGCGCTGTTCAAATACGAGCGCCACGGAGAGTTCTACCGCATCAGCGTGACCGTCGAAGGCAATGGCAGCCGGGCCGAGGCCATCGCCAGCCTGCCCTTGGGCTGGATTGACGAACTTCCCGGCAAACGTCTGGTTGCTATTCATACCCATATTCTGGCGAGATCGGTGAAACCGCCCAGCCAGGCGGTTCTCGAAGTCTATTTCGGCCATGACGACCTGGCAGGATCGCTAGTCAGCCAGGGCGGCGCCACCGTGTGGACTGATTTCAAGATCGGCGCCGACGGCTACACCCGCATGCTGGTGCACGATCATGGCATGTCGCCTTATCGCCTTGGCCGCGTGAGCCGCCGCATCCACGAGATCGAGACCTATCGCATGATGGCGCTGCTCGCGTTTCCGCTGGCCCGCCAGATGCAGAGGGAACTTGGGCCCCTTGAGAAATCGCTGGCGGAAACCATTGATGCCATGTTGCAGGCCAAGGGCTCGGAAGAAGAGGCAAGCCTGCTCGCCAGGCTGAGCGCCATCGCCCGCGATGTCGAGGAAATGTCGAACCGCTCAAGTTATCGCTTTGCCGCCGCCAGCGCCTATTCCGACCTGGTGGCCAAGCGCATAGCCGAATTGGGCGAAGAGCGGGTGAAGAATTACCAGCGCCTGGGTGTCTTCCTCGATCGCCGTTTCAGCCCCGCCATGACCACTTGCCAGGCCGTTGCCGCCCGCATCGCCGGTCTTGCCGCGCGCAGCGAGCGCGCCAGCAATCTCCTGCGCACCCGTGTCGACATCGCCCTTGAGGCCCAGAACCAGCAACTGCTGCGTTCGATGGAAACCCGCGCCCGCCAGCAGCTCATGCTGCAGGAAACCGTCGAGGGCCTCTCGGTGGTGGCCATCAGCTACTACGTCATCGGCATCGTCGCAAAATTTCTCGAAGGCGCCGCCGATTTCGTTCCGCAACTGGATGTAAAGCTCACCTCCTGGCTTTCAATCCCCATCGTAGTCGCCATCGTCTGGCTCGCCATCCGCCGCCTGCGCCGCCGGGTGCGCAGGACGATGCAGCGGAACTGACGCGCCATTGGGCCACAGGTTCTAAAGAACCGGCATTGTTGCAGCGAACTCAGTCAATGCGGTCTTGCCCTTGGCCGACAGACCGTAAAAGCCTCGGGCTTCCCGCTGGAACCAGCCATAAACGTCGTCCAGCAAGATTGCCCCGGCGCGGTCGATCTTCGTGGCCTTTCGGATGTCGGCAACTTTGCTCGTCCCCCGTTCGCCGAGGAACCGGGCGCAGCGCAGAGCATCCTGCCGGTAGTGTGTCATCAGCGGGCGCCTGTTGCTGCCTCCGCAATTTGGATCGCCCGCCCGGCCCGCGAACTCCTTGAGAAGCAGCACTTTGCGTTTTGCCATTCGCCGGGGCTGGTAAGGCAAGGGATCGGCCAGGGCTTCGACGCTGTCTCCCCGCACCGTGATAAGCCCCAGCCCAAGCCTGCGGCACAGTTTCACCAGATCGCCGCGAACGCCGCGCTTGGGCTCGGCGATGGCGAGATAGACCGCATCGGTCACCGCCAGCCGGTCAATGCCCTGCAGCAGGAGTTGCAAGGTAAGGCCAACCTTTAGCTCGACGATCACCGGCGCTTCATCGCCCCGCACCGCAACGACATCGCAGTCCTGTATCTCAGCTTTAACCTCATAGCCCTGGGTTTCCAGGAATCGTTTGATCGGGAGATAGAGGCCGGTTTCCCTCACGCTGCTCTAGGTCTCGCGCCGCGGATCAGGCCGCGTCGGCAAACTGGGGGGCGGTCTTGGCTCCGGTGATGTAGGCCACAATGTCCTCTCCGCTGGTGTCCTGCTTTTGCAGGTTCGCCACGATCCGCCCGCGGCGGAAAACGACAATCCTGTCCGCCAGATCGAAAACCTGCCGCATATTGTGCGAAATGAGGATCATCGGCTCGCCGTTTGTCTTCAATGTCCGGATGATGTTTTCAACCTGGGCCGTCTCCTGGACGCCGAGTGCGGCGGTTGGCTCGTCCATGATGATGAGCTTCGAGGCGAACGTCGCGGTTCGCGCGATTGCCACGCATTGCCGCTGCCCGCCCGACATGTTGCGGATGGTGTTGCTGAGATTGGGGATTTTGACCGCCGTGCGCTGCAACGCCTTGAGCGTGGCCTCCCGCATCCCCTTGCGGTCGAGAATTGAAAACGGCCCCAGATTGAACAGGATCTTCTCGCGGCCGAGGAACAGGTTGGAAGGAACGTCAAGGTCGTCAGCCAGCGCCAGGGTCTGGTAAGCCGTCTCGATGCCTGCCTCGCGGGCATCGAGCGGCCCCGCGAAGTTTACTTCCTTGCCGTCGAAAATGATCTTGCCCCGCGTCGGCTGCTCGACGCCGGTAATCTGCCGCACGAAGGTCGACTTGCCCGCGCCATTGTCGCCCATGATGGCGACATGCTCGCCGACATTGAGCTCGAAATTGGCGTTTTCCAGCGCGTGAACGCCGCCGTAGTATTTGGTCAGGCCCTCGGTCTTCAAGATGATGTCGGACACGTCTTATCTCCCCAAAGCGGCGCGGCGCTGCCGCCATTGATCGAGCACCACGGCGCCGACGATGATGGCGCCCTTCACCATCTCCTGATAGTAGGCATCGAGCTTCATGAAGGTGAAGCCGGAAATGATGACGCCGAAAATCAGGGCGCCAAGCACCGTTCCAATGATCGAGCCCCGCCCGCCGGCCAGCGCCACGCCGCCGATCACCGCCATGGCGATGGCGTCAAGCTCATACATCATGCCCATCGCCGCCTGGGCGGTGACATTCTTCGACGACACCACGACGGCGGCAAGCGCGGCCAGCATTCCGGCGATGACATAGACCAGCACCTTGTGGTGATCGACATTGATGCCCGACATGCGCGCCGCCGCCTCGTTCGAGCCGATCGCGTAGCAGTGCTTGCCGTATTTCGTGTAGGTCATGATGAGGTGGAAGAGGATGGCGAGGCCGATGAAGATCAGCACCGGATTGATGCCCTTCCACGGCAGCAGCCCGAAGCTGAGCCAGCCCACGAAATCGCCGTTCGAGATGCCCGCGTAGGATTCGGTCGGGAACGAGATCGGGTTGCCGGTTGACCACCAGCGCGCGAAGCCGCGCGCCGAAACCATCATGCCCAGCGTGGCGATGAACGGCGGAATCTTTGTGTAGGCGACGAGGAGACCGTTCACCAGCCCGGCGACAAGCCCGCACCCGAGGCCGACGATAAGGGGCACGATGACCGGCAGATCCATGGCCCAGTCGCCGAAGATCGCCTTCGGATTGGGATTGCCGTTCACCAGCGCGGTCTGGGCGAAACTCATCGCGACCATCGCCGTGGCGCCAACGATGGACCCCGAACTCAAGTCGATGCCGCCCGAGATGATCACTTGCGTGACACCGATGGCGATGATGCCGACGGTGGCCACCTGCAGGATGATGATGGTCAGCCGCTGATTGTTGAACAGCGTATCGACGTTCTCGCGTGTGTTGAACAGGAAACTGTCGCCGATCAGCAGCCGGCCGAGGATCTCGAAGGCGGCGGTGATCAGGACAAGTGCGATGAAGATGTTCAGTTCGGGCGGCCAAGACCTCTTTGAAGCGTCGAAACCAACGGCGCCGGCACCCGTCTCAGTTCTTGCCACGTGAGCCTCCCCATCGTTCGGTGGTAGCCGTGCCACCGGAACACAGCGCCCTGAAAGGTGCCGCCTTGCGGAACCACAACAGGCCGCAATCGCGGTCCTGTCAAGAGTCGGGAGCGGCGCTTGTGGCGCCGCTCCCGGGTTTCAGTTCTTCAAGAGAACTCAGTTCTTCTTGAGGAAGTCGCCGATGTTGGCGGGCGTCACCAGCTGGAAGGGAATCCAAAGCTTCTGCTCAACGGCTTCACCCTTGGCCAGCTTGATGGCGGCGTCCAGAGCGCCAGCACCCTGGCCGGCGGCGTCCTGGAACACGGTTGCATCAAGTTCGCCCGCCTGCATGGCGGCCAAAGCGTCCTGGGTTGCGTCAACGCCACCCACAACCACCGCCTTCATGTCGACATTCGCGGCCTTGAGCGCCTGGATGGCGCCGATGGCGCTCTCGTCGTTGTTGGCGATGACGCCGTCAAAGGCGGTGCCGGTCGAAAGCCAGTTGGTCATAAGGTTCTGGGCTTCGTCGCGGCGCCAGTTCGAGGTCTGCTTGTCAATGATCTTGATGAAGTTGCATTCCGGCGTGGCGATCACCTCGTCGATGTCCTTGGTGCGCTGCACGGCGGCCTGGTTCGACAGCTCGCCCATGATCACGTAGACATTGGCGGCGGTCTTGCCGGCTTCCTTGAACAGACGGCAGATTTCCTTGGTCTCAAGAGTGCCCGAGTCGCGTTCGTTGGATGCGACGAAGGCCTGGTTGTCCGGCAGCGTGTCGATGTTGATCGGCTCGCGGTTAACGTAAACCAGCGGAATGTTTGCTGCGGCGGCGGCATCCGACATGGCCTGGGTGGCGGAGGTGTCGACCGGGTTGACGATGATCGCCTGCACGCCCGAAGCGGCGAAGTTCTTGATCTGGTCAAGTTGCTTGGCCACGTCGTTCTGCGCGTCTTCGATCTGCACTTCGGCATCCATGCCCTTGGCCTGGGCCTCGATGCCGTTGCGCAGAACCGTCAGGAAGTTGTCGTCGAACAGCGCCATCGAAACGCCGATCTTGGTGCCCGCGAACGCCGTGCTCGACATCAGCGCGGTCATTGCCGCGGCAAAAAGAAATTTCTTCATTCCAAGTACTCCTCAAAAAGGGTGTCCGGGGCACCCGTGATTGGCCGGATTGTCCCCTTGCGGGGAAATTTCATGCACTTCTGGAGGCCGGTGCAGCGTACGCATGAGAAAGGCCGGTTGCCGGCCCGCGACGCATTTGCCTCCCCTTCCAGCCACAGTTCTTGCAGACTGCTCGCTGGTCAATCGATCATGATGGAATGTTTATAACATCATGATATCAATTTGGACAGAATATTCCAACGGCTAATCGAGTCAATACCACGCAGAGCACAAACTGAAAACCTATCAAAAACCATCACAAGCCAGAAACCAAATCTGAAGGGAAAGTCAGACCCGCCCGGCTCTTAGATATTTTCGCTGACGTATATATCCGCCGGAAGCAGGGTCTGGGTCAAGCCTTCAAGGCTCTCGCCATTGCATGCCCGCGCCATATCCTCCACGGCGCGTTGCGGCGAGCTTGGTGACGGGGGTGGCAAGCACCATATCGACGGTGCCGTCAATCAGCGCCGCCCGCGTGACCGGCATCAGCTCGTTGCAAACGGTAACGACCCTGTGCCCCGCCTGCTCATCCCGCAGGGCCCGGATCACCCCTTCGGTGCCGCCTCCCGCCACATAGATGCCCGCCAGTTCCGCATTGCTGGCGATCATGTCGCTGACCGCCTCATAGGCAATGCGCTGGTCGTCGAGATTGATCAGCGGCTCAAGCAACTGGAACTGGGCCGCATGTTCGCGCATGTAACTTCGAAAACTGATCTCCGACAATTCCTGGCTGAGATAGCGATGGCTGCCGAGCAGAATGCCGATCTTTCCGGGAGCCTTGGCGAGCCGGGAAATGGCCCATGCCGCCGTTCTTCCAGCTTTGCGCGAGTCGACCGCGAGATAGCCAGTGCGGCCGGGCGCCGTCACATCGCTGAGCAAGGTAAACACCGGCTTGCCGCGCGCCACCAATGTTTGCAATTGCTTCGTTGACGATCGGGTGATCGACGGCGACCACCGCCAGCGCGTCGACCCGCATGCCAACTTCGTTGATCTTTGCCGCGATCATCGAGGGCACGATCTCATCCATGAATTCGACCACTGCCCGGCCACGAATGCTTGCCGCCGCCCTGGTGGCGGAAGTCAGCTCCGCTGCGAGATATTTGTAGAAATCATCGTTGCGTTTCTGCAGCAGGAAACCGAAAGTCCGCTGCGGAATTTCGACAAGGCGCTGTTTGAGCAGGCCGGTGGCGTGATAGCCGATTGCCTCAGCGGCGGTCACGACTCGCATCGCCGTATCTTCCCGCACTGGCAGCCGCCGGTTGAGCACCCGGTCCACGGTTGCCACACTCACGCCGGATGCGCGGGCAAGATCGTTAATGGTTGGGCGTTTGGCCATATCGTTCACCGCCTGACCCTACTACGTGATGGAAAATGATGCAATCTGATAGAAACCGTCATGGAATAGTTGTTCGATCCCAGGATTGGCTGTATCTGTTTTTCCGTATCAGGAGGAAGTCCCGCCCATGAACGCCCCGCTTCAGACGCCGCATGATTACAGCCTTGTCGGCCCCAGCAACCAATTTGCGCTTGAACATGGTCTTGCCAATGGCGAATGGTATCGCGCGCCTATACCGCGCAAGCGTTTGAAGGAGCTGATGCAGCGCCGTGACGGCCCGGCCATTCGCGACACCTTGATCTGGTTCGCCGCCTTTGCCGTAACCGGCGGCCTTGCCTGGTATTTCTGGCCCACCCTGTGGTCCATCCCCTTCTTCCTCGCATACGGCGTGCTTTACGGCTCCTCTTCCGACTCCCGCTGGCATGAATGCAGCCACGGCACCGCCTTCAAGACCCAGTGGATGAACGACGCCGTCTACATCATCTCCTGCTTCATGATCATGCGCGAGCCCATCGTCTGGCGCTGGAGCCATACCCGCCACCACACCGATACCATTATCGTCGGCCGCGATCCCGAAATCGCCGTCATGCGCCCCACCGTCGTGTTGAAAGTCATCTCGCTGTTCTTCGCCATTCCGCAAGTCTGGTACGAAACCCAAAAACTGCTGCGCCATTCGGTCGGACGCCTGTCCCCCGATGAAGCGTCATATATTCCCGAATCCGAACGGCCGAAGGTATTTGTCCAGGCTCGCATCTTCCTCGCCATTCATCTCGCCGTCGTTGCCCTTGCGATCTACACCGGCTCGATTCTACCCATGCTGTTTGCCGGCCCGTTGCCCACCATGTATGGCGCATGGGAACATGTGATCACCGGCCTCACCCAGCACGCGGGCCTTCCCGAGAACGTCCTCGACCACCGCCTGAATTGCCGCACCGTCTATATGAACCCCTTGCAGCGCTTCATCTACTGGAACATGAACTATCATGTCGAACACCACATGTTCCCCATGGTTCCCTATCATGCGCTCCCCGCCCTGCATGAGGAAATGAAAGCCTATTGCCCCGAGCCTTACCCCAGCGTATTTGCTGCCTATCGTGAAATCATTCCGGCCATCTTGCGCCAGGTGCGCGAGCCCGGCTGGTATGTCGAACGCAAGCTGCCCGGCGGCACGCCATCGCTCAAGGTTGCCGCCGAATAACCGAACGACGAGCATCTGGGAGGAACCGATGGCGCAATGGGTGGAAGCCTGTGCCGAGGGCGATGTCGATGAAGAGGACGTGATGCGCTTCGATCATGGCGGCCACACCTTCGCCATCTATCGCTCGCCCGATGACAAATACTATGCCACCGATGGTCTGTGCACCCACGAGAAAGTCCATCTCGCCGACGGCCTGGTGATGGACAACATCATCGAGTGCCCGAAACACAATGGCCGTTTCGACTATCGCACCGGCGCCGCCAAGGGTGCGCCGGTCTGCATTAATCTCAAATCCTATCCGGTAAAACGCGAAGCCGGCAAAGTCATGATCGATATCGGGTGATCCTTGGCTGACGCAGGCATGGTGATCATTGGCGCCGGAAGGGCAGGCGCGCGCGCCGTCATCGGCCTGCGTGAATTCGGCTGGCAGGGGACCATCACCTTGATCGGCGAAGAAGCCCTGCCGCCCTACGACCGCCCACCCTTGTCCAAGGCCCAGATCGTCGAAGCGGCCGAACCGTCGCCGGTTATGCTGCTCGATGAACCGACGATCAAATCCCTCGGTGCGGTTTGGATTGGCGGTGTTGCCGCGACCGCCATCGACCGCGCCGCCAAACAGATAAACCTCGCCGATGGCCGCAAGATCGCCTACAACAAGCTGCTGATCGCCACCGGGGCGAGGCCGCGCCAACTCACAATGCCTGGCGCCGAACGCGCCATGCTGCTGCGCAACTTTTCCGACACGCTCGCTCTTCGCAAAGCTTTTGCTCCCGGCGCTACCATCGCCATCATCGGCGGCGGTTTCATCGGACTCGAGCTGGCCTCCAGCGCCGCCAAGCTCGGCTGCAAGGTCACCGTGATCGAAGCCCAGCCCCGCATTCTGCTGCGTGGCGTCCCAGACCAGATCGCCAGCGTCGTGGCGGCACGCCACGCCGAAGCCGGCGTCGAAATCATCGCCGATGCCAGGATCGCATCGATTGCCGCCGATGCCGTCATCCTCGAAGATGGCCGCCGCATTGGGGCAGGGGTCCTCATTGCCGGTATTGGCGCTGCCCCCGCCACCAGCCTTGGTGAGGAAGCGGGTCTCGCCATGGACAACGGCATCGCCTGTGACGACCACATGCGCACCAGCGCCCCCGATATCTATGCCGCGGGCGACTGCTGTTCCTTCCCCCATCCGGTCTTCGGCGGCAAGCGCATGCGCCTCGAAGCCTGGCGCAGCGCCCAGGATCAGGCAGGCGTTGCCGCTGAAAACATGGCGGGCGGCGACAAGCGGCTCGAAGCGGTGCCATGGTTCTGGACCGATCAGTACGACTTCAACCTGCAGATTGCCGGGGTCCCGTCCGAGGCCACACGAACCGTGAACCGCCCGCTCAAGGACGGCGCCTTCATCCTTTGTCACCTCAAGGACGACGGCACCCTGGTCGGCGCCAGCGGCATCGGCAAAGGCAACACCATCGCCCGCGACATCAGGCTGCTGGAAATGCTGATCGGCAAGCAGGCAAAGCCCGACGAAGCAGCCCTCGCCAATCCGGAAACCCAGTTGAAGGCCCTGCTGCGGGGATAACCGCCTAATTTGTCATTCCGGCTTTCCCCGCAATGTCGCGAGTTGGTAGAGGCCCGCCAAGCTTCCACCCTCTCCATTGACTCGCCATTCACAGGCTCCCTATTGTGACGTCTAGACGGTGAATGGGAGACGGCATTGGTCGCATCGGCGTTGTCGGCAGCGGAGCGGAGACGGCCGTGGCTGCTGCTATCTCCGACCCTGGCGGCCCTCGTCCTGCTGATGATCGTTCCGATCGTCATCATGTTCGTCTACACTTTCTATACTTTCCAGACGGCCGGCGTCGAAACCGCGGATTTCAATACCGGCAATTGGTGGGAATTCTTCACCGATCCCTACTACCACCGCTTCCTGCTCAAGACCTTCCGCATCTCGGCGGAAACCGCAATCCTCTGCGTGCTGATGGGTTATCCCCCGGCTTATTTCATCGCCATGAGCGGCTTCCGCCACAAATGGCTTCTCCTGCTCCTGCTGATCGTGCCGTTCTGGATATCCTTCACCATCCGGACGTTCTCATGGATTCACATTCTCGGCGAGCAGGGTGCCATCAACGCCACCCTGATGGGCCTTGGTCTGATCTCGGAACCGCTGCCGCTCCTCTACAATGAGGGCTCGGTGATCATGGGCATGATCCACTTTCTTCTGCCCTATGTGATCCTCAACATTTACGTAAGCCTCGAGGGCATCGACCGCAACCTGATCTCCGCCGCCCGCACGCTGGGGTGCACCGATTGGCAGGCTTTCCGCGAGGTGACACTCCCTCTCTCGCTGCCGGGCTTGGGCGCCGGCCTCCTTCTCAGTTTCGTGCTCGCCGCCGGTAGCTACGTTACCCCGCAGATCCTCGGCGGCCGCTCCGACTCCCTGTTCGGCAATCTCATCTTCAATACCATCATGAAAGAACTGAACTGGCCGCTGGGCTCGACGCTCTCGATCGTCCTCCTCGTGCTGCTCGGCATTCTCTCGGTGATTTACAGCCGCTACATGGGCCTCTCCACCATCTTCAAGGGGCTCAGCCGGTGACCGGCGGCGGCACATGGGGCTGGCGCGCCATCCAGCTGGTCACCGTGCTGGTCTACATTTTCATGTTCGCGCCAATTCTCGCCGTGGTGATCTTGTCATTCAACGCCTCGCGCTTCGGCGGCTTTCCGATGACCGGCTTCAGCCTGCAGTGGTATGCCAAGCTGATGGAGAACGAGGCCGTGGTGCGCGCCTTCACCACGTCCCTGTGGATCGGTGTACTCACCGCCGTCATCTGCACGGTGCTCGGCATCATGGCGGCCCTTGCCCTGGTGCGCTATGATTTCCGCGGTAAGGAATGGGTGAATTCCATGATTGTCGGTCCCGTTCTGGTTCCCGAAACCGTGCTTGGCGTGGGCCTGCTGCTGGCCAACCGTTGGATCGGCTCGAAACCCAATTTCCTGCTGCTGCTCTGCGGTCACGTCCTGCTCTCGCTGCCCTATGTGGTGCTGGTCGTCCAGGCCCGGCTCATCGGCGTGAAGCGGGTCTATGAAGAAGCCGCCCAGTCGCTTGGCGCCGGCAGGCTTGAGACCTTTCGCGAAATCACCCTGCCGCTGATCATGCCGGCGGTCTTCGCCGGCCTCTTGCTCGCCTTCACCATTTCATTCGACAATGTCACCGCCAGCGTATTCTGGCGCCCCGCCGGTGTTGAAACCATGCCGACGCAGATATTGTCGATGCTCAAAGTCTCCATCAGCCCGGAAGTCAACGCGCTGGGCACCTTGATGATCCTCGTCACCGTCGGAGTTCCGCTCATCGGAGGCATAGCATCGCGCCTCATGATGAGGCGGCAGCGTTGAACAATCAAAGGGAGAAAGTCATGAAAATCAGTTCGACCAAACGCCTCGAAAAACTTCTCGACCGCTACCAAAATGGCGGCATGGACCGCCGCACCTTCCTTGGCCTCACGGCCGCCGCCGCCGCCAGCATGGGCGTCACATCAAGCTGGACCAGCTCGGCCCTCGCCGCTGTAAGCGAGGTGCGCTTCGATGGCTGGGGCGGCGTGGTGCAGGAGGCGATCGATAAATACGCTTTCCAGCCCTACACCGCCAAGTCCGGCCGCAAGATCGTGCAGGGCACCTTCGATGATGAGAATGTGGTGCTCACCAAGATCAAGAGTTCCAATCCCGGCGACTTCCAGATCATCCATTCCTCCGGCGTCGAATACTACAAGAAATACATCGACGGCGGCTACACTTCGGAGATCAACGAGGCCAACATTCCCAACATGGTCAATGTCATGACCTCGATGATCGAGCCCTTCCGCAAGATGACCCCGAAGCTCTCCTGCGTTCCCTACGATTACGGAACAACGGGCATCGCCTATAACACCAAAGTGATCTCCAAGGCCGAAGCCGAGGAAAAGGGCGCCATGCTTCTGGTCGATCCGAAATACAAGGGCAAGATCGGCGCCTATGGCGACATGGTCACCCGCGTCTGGTACGCCTCGCTGCAGACCGGGCAGGATCCCAACAACGCCACCGACATGGATGCAGTCTGGGCCAAGGTGCGCGAAGCCCGCGACCTCACCAAGAAATACTGGGGCTCGGGCGCCGAATTGATGGACCTCATGGCCAAGGAAGAAATCGTGGTCACTGAAGCCTGGTCGGGCCGTATCGCGGCACTTCAGCAGCAGGGAGCACCCGTGGCCTATCACGATCCCAAAGGCAGCTATGCCTGGATGGAGGACATGCTGATCCTCAAGGGCTCGCCCATGGCCGAGTGCGAAGAATTGGTCAATTTCATGCTCGATCCGGCGACCGCCATCGCCGTGGCCGAGGGCCAGAATTATCCGCCTTCGCTCGACCCCAAGAAAGTGAAGCTCACCGACAAGATCGCTAGCCTCCCGGCCTTCGATCCCACCGGCGAGATGAAGGCGCTGACCTTTGCCGATCCCAACTACTGGGCGGCGAACTCCGACGCCTGGACCAAGGAGTGGAACCGCATTTCCAATGGCGGGTAGTTTAGTAAAACATCCTCTCCCGTGCGCAGCATGGGAGAGGGACTTTCCTATTCACCGTCATTCCGGCGAAAGCCGGAACCCCGCTTCCTTTCCACATAGAAGCTGGACCCCAACTTTCGTTGGGGTGACGGAAAATCTGGTCTGAGAGTATTCCAACATTCTGAGCCACAGGTCCCCATGCCATCCCCCGCCGTTGAACTTCGCAATGTGACGCTCTCCTACGGCGCCTTCACCGCCGTGAAGAATGTCTCGCTGTCGATCGGCAAGGGCTCGTTTGTCACTCTGCTCGGCCCCTCCGGCTGCGGCAAGACCACCATACTGCGCTCGCTCGCTGGGCTCGTGTCGCCCACCGCCGGTGAAATTTCGATTGCCGGCCGCCGGGTGAACGATATCCCGATCCACCATCGCAACATCGGCCTGGTCTTCCAGAATTACGCCCTGTTTCCCCACAAGACGATAGAAGACAACGTCGCCTTCGGCCTCAAATACCGCGATGTCGCCAAGGATGAGATCGCCCGCAAGGTGAAGCGCGCCCTCGATATCGTGCGCCTGCCCGGCGTCGAGAAAAAACTGCCGTCCGAACTCTCCGGCGGCCAGCAGCAGCGCATAGCCCTGGCCCGCGCCATTGTGATCGAACCCGATGTGCTCCTCCTCGATGAACCGCTTTCGGCGCTTGACGCCAATTTGCGCGAGGAGATGCGGATCGAGATCAAGACCATCCAGCGCGAAGTCGGCATCACAACGATTTTCGTCACCCACGACCAGGAAGAAGCCTTGGCCATGTCGGACCGCATCGTGGTGATGAACCACGGCGTGGTCGAGCAGATGGGGACGCCGGAGGATGTCTACAACAAGCCCGCCACCCGCTTCGTGGCAGGCTTTCTCGGCCAGTCCAATCTGCTTGAGGGAGTGGTGAAAGCCATATTGGGCAGCGAAGTCATCATCGCCCTCAACGGCGCCCACGAGATTGCCGGCCCCGCTCTCGCATCGCTGAAGGCCGGCGACAAAGTGACAGTGATCGTCCGCGCCCAGAAGATACTTGTGGGGCCCCCCACCGATGCCGCCAACAGCATACTCGGCAGGATCCTCGCCACCGCCTATCTCGGCGGCACCGCTTCCTACGTGATCGAGTCCGGCCCCCTGCGCTTCACCGCCATCAACCCCATCGCCGGCAAGGTCTACCGCGAGGGCGAGGCCGTGACGATGAACTTCGGCCCGGAAGATTGCGTGCTGCTCGATGCGGGGGGAAAACGGATCGAATAGCTATACTTCGAGCTATTTAACCCCCACCACCAGATAATTCACATCCATGTCCCGCGACCGCCGCCATTCGTTCTTGAACGGGCTGTAGGTCACCCCGGTTTCATCCTTGACCGCGACGCCATTCTCCGTAAGCCAGCCTTTCAGCTCCGCCGGCGTGATGAACTTCTCCCACTGATGGGTGCCCTTGGGCAGCCAGCCCAGCACATATTCGGCCCCGATGATGGCAAGGCCGAAGGATTTGAGCGTGCGGTTCAGCGTCGCCACGAACATCAGCCCGCCGGGTTTCAGCATGCGTGCAACAGATGCGGGTGAATTGCGCCGGGTCCGCCACATGCTCGATCACCTCCATGTTGAGGATCACGTCGAACCGCTCGCCCGCCGCCGCCACATCCTCGGCAAGACCCGTCCGGTAGTCGATGGCAAGCTCCTGCTCGATGGCATGGATGCTTGCCGTCTTGATGTTCTTCTCGGAAGGGTCGACCCCCACCACATCGGCACCCAGCCGCGCCATCGGTTCGCTGAGCAGTCCGCCGCCGCAGCCGATATCGAGGAATCGCAGACCGGCAAACGGCCGCCGGTCGAACGGGTCGCGCGCCAGCCGGCCACAAACCTGCTCCTTGATATAGGCCAGCCGCACCGGATTGAAGACATGCAGAACCCCGAATTTTCCCTTCGGATTCCACCATTCGGCGGCCATTTTCGAGAATTTCTCGACTTCCGAAGGGTCGAGCGTCGTGGCGGCGGCGGCGGTCATCTCGTCATCCAATTTTCACTGTCACAATATTGCATAAGCCGGGGCCCTCATCTATGAGGGTGCCGGGCCGCAATCCGGGTTTAGCACAACGACATGTGGCCGCGAGCCTTGGGTTGGGTCCAGGCTGTCGCGGGCTACGAAAGGTTTGGCCGATGGGCCGTTTGGTAATGAAATTCGGCGGAACCTCCGTCGCGGACTTAGCCAGAATCCGCAACGTCGCCCGCCACGTGGAACGTGAAGTCAAGGCCGGCCACCATGTGGCGGTCGTGGTGTCAGCCATGTCCGGCACCACCGATCAGCTGGTGGGTTGGTGCCGCGAGGCGGCTCCGGTCCATGATGCCCGTGAATATGATGCCATCGTCGCCTCCGGCGAACAGGTGACGGCGGGGCTTCTGGCCATTGTGCTGCAGGATATGGCCATACCTGCGAGGTCGTGGCATGGCTGGCAGATTCCACTTAAGACCGACGGTGTCCACGCTGCCGCGCGCATCGCCGAAATCGATGCAACCGAGATCGCCAAGCGCCTCGAACAGGGCCAGGTGGCGGTGATTGCCGGCTTCCAGGGCATCGGCCCCGACAAGCGCATTACCACCCTTGGCCGCGGCGGCTCCGATACTTCGGCCGTGGCCATGGCCGCCGCCCTCGACGCCTCCTGCGACATCTATACCGATGTCGACGGCGTCTACACCGCCGACCCCAGGATCGTCACCGGCGCCCACAAGCTTGACCGCATATCCTACGAGGAAATGCTCGAGCAGGCCTCCCTCGGCGCCAAGGTGCTGCAGACCAGGTCGGTTGAACTGGCCATGGTTTACAAGGTACCCTTGCAGGTGCGCTCAAGCTTCGAGCCGCCCGATTCGCCCAACCAGAACAAGCCCGACGGCTCGGGCCCCGGAACACTCGTTTGCGATGAGGAACGTATCGTGGAACAGCATGTTGTCAGTGGAATAGCCTACTCGCGCGACGAGGCGAAAGTCTCGATCCGCCGGGTCAAGGATCAGCCCGGCGTTTCGGCATCGATTTTCGGCGCCCTTGCCGAGGCCGATATCAGCGTCGACATGATCGTGCAGAACGTCTCATCCGACGGCACCAATGCCAACATCACCTTCACCGTCGCCCGCAAGGATCTGCGCAAGGCCATCGAAGTGCTGAATGGCGTGAAGGACAAGCTCGGCTTCATGGAGCTCACCCATTCCGCCGACGTGGCCAAGGTGTCGGTGGTTGGCATCGGCATGCGAAGCCACGCCGGCGTCGCCGCCAAGATGTTCCGCGCTCTGGCCGACAAGGGCATCAACATTCAAGCGATCACCACCTCCGAGATCAAGGTGAGCGTGCTGATCGACGAAGCCTACACCGAACTCGCCGTCCGGGCGCTTCACAGTGCCTATGGGTTGGAGAGCAAGCACTGATGAGCAAGTGATGGCAACTTCCTCCCTTGGCCCGCGTGTCCTGCTCCGGCGGCTTCGCGAGGTCATGGCGGAGCCGGTTGCCGCCCAGAAGCGCCTCGACAAGATCGTATCCGTCATCGCCGGCAACATGGTGGCCGAGGTCTGCTCGATCTATGTGATGCGCCCCGGCGACTTTCTCGAACTCTACGCCACCGAGGGTTTGAAGCGCGAGGCCGTTCACAAGTCCAAGCTCAAGACCGGCGAGGGCCTGGTCGGCACCATTGCCCACCAGGCCATCGGCCTCAACCTCGCCGATGCCCAGCACCATCCCTCGTTCAAGTACCTCCCCGAGACCGGCGAGGAAATCTACAATTCCTTTCTCGGCGTGCCAATCATGCGCAGCGGCACCGTCATCGGCGTGCTCGTCGTGCAGAACCGCACCAGGCGCCACTACTCCGACGAAGAGGAAGAAGCGCTCCAGACCACCGCCATGGTGCTGGCCGAAGTCATCGCATCGGGCGAACTGAAGGAAGTTGCCGACCACGTCGCCGCCGACGTCGCCCATATGCGCAGCCACCATATCCGTGGCGATTCCCTGGTCGAGGGCGTGGCTCTGGGTCACGCGGTCCTGCACGAGCCCCGTGTTGCCATCGAAAACCTGATTGCCGAGAACATCCCCCAGGAAAAAAAGCGCCTTGAAGACGCCGTGGCCCAGCTGCGTGATCATGTCGACAAGCTGGTCGATGGCTCCGACGCCTTGCGCGCCACCGAATACTCCGATGTGCTCGAAACCATTCGCATGTTCGCCCACGACAAGGGCTGGGTGAACCGGCTGCGCGAGGCCGTCGATACCGGATTGACCGCCGAGGCCGCCGTCGAGCGTGTGCAGAACGACAATCGCGCCCGCATGATGCGTACTCCCGATGCCTATCTGAGGGATCGCATGCACGATCTCGACGATCTTGCCAACCGCTTGATGCGCATTTTGACCGGCGCCATGGCCACCGCCTCGCGTGGCGATCTGCCCCGCAACTCGATCATCGTCGCCCGCAACATGGGCCCCGCCGAACTGCTCGACTACGACCGCGCCAAGGTCAGGGGCGTCGTCCTGGAGGAGGGCGGCAAGACCAGTCATGTGGCGATTGTGGCACGCGCGCTAGGCATCCCCGCCATTGGTCAGGCCGCGGGTCTGATCGATCTCATCGATACCGGCAGCCCCATTATTATCGACGGCGGCACCGGCGATGTCTTCGTGCGCCCGGCGGCCGACTTGCAAAAGGCCTATGCCGAAAAAGTCCGCTTCTACGCCAGGAAGCAGGCCCAATACGCCTCGCTCCGCGATCAGCCGTCGCTCAGCAAGGACGGTGTCGAAATCGAGCTCAACATCAATGCCGGCCTTGTCGTCGACCTGCCGCATTTGCATGACTCGGGCGCCGCCGGAATAGGCCTCTACCGCACCGAATTGCAGTTCATGATGGCCCAGCGCTTTCCCCGCCTCAATTCGCAGATCAGGCACTATTCCACCATTATCGAACAGGCCAAGGGCAAGCCGGTGGTCTTCCGCACCCTCGATATCGGCGCCGACAAGGTTCTCCCCTATCTGCGCCAACCGCGCGAAGACAACCCGGCCATGGGCTGGCGCTCGATCCGCATGGCGCTCGACCGGCCCGCTCTCCTGCGTCTGCAGATCCGGGCGCTCTTGATGGCCGCCGCCGGCAAGCCGATGAAGATCATGTTCCCGATGATCGCCGATGTTGAGGAATATCAGCGCGCCCGTGAGGCCGTCGAAGCGGAAAAATCGCACCTGCTGGCCCGTGGCCACCGCTTGCCGTCACAGCTCAAGCTAGGCGTAATGATCGAGATTCCCTCGCTCATCTGGCAGCTCGATCAATTGCTGCCGCTGGTCGATTTTGCCTCCATCGGCTCCAACGATCTGGTGCAGTTTCTCTTTGCCTCCGATCGTGGCAATCCAAGGCTGGCCGGCCGCTATGACCCGCTCAGTCCCTCCGCCCTCGGCGCCATGCGCCAGATTGTCGAGAAGGCAGCCAGCCACGGCAAGCCCGTGACCCTGTGCGGCGAGCTGGGCGGCAGGCCCCTTGAGGCCATGGGCCTGGTCGGCATCGGCCTCACCTCGATTTCCATGGTTCCCTCCGCCATAGGGCCGGTGAAAGCCATGGTCAGGTCGCTTGACCGCAAAAAGCTCTGGAAATTCATGGCGCCATTGCTCAAAAGCCCCCTGCACACCATCCGCCCCGAGCTCCTCGAATTCGCCCAGCGCAACGGCGTGGTTCTCTAGCTCTTGGCCGCCCAAGCTCTCATGGGCCGGACTCGTACGGTCCCAGGTCCGGTGCGGTTCCTGTATACGCCGAGGGAGGAATCGTCAGCACCGTCTCGCCACTGTGGGTGAATGTCGCCGTGCCAGCGTCGATTGCCGGAGAGCCCACGCCCAATCCAAAACTCGGCTGTATAGAGCGGATCGCCGGAAATCGTGGTGGCAAGATCCATGTTACTTCCCACCTGATCCTGGGCGTTGCTCCAGAACAGCGTGTTGGAAACGATCGATGCCGCGTCGATGTTTTTCAGGCCCAAGGTTGTCGAGCGCGAGATGATGTTGTTGACGGCGATCAGATTGTCGCCGCCCGTGATGCCATAGTTGTTGCCATCGAAGATATTGTTGAAGACGTGAATGCGCTCGGGCATGCTGGCGGCGCGGTAGTCCTCGACGGTCACGCCGTTGTCCATGAGGCCGAGCCCCACCTTGCCGCTGTTCCTGATGAGATTGCGCTCGATCACGAAGCGGCGGTTCTGGATCCCCGGACTGTCAATGAGCTGAATGCCGTCATCATCGACGCCGATGATCTTGTTGCCGCGGATGGTGACGGTCACCAGAGTGGGGAGGGGCGGCAGCGGGGGAGCGTTTAAGGGTTCCATTCGAAGTTCGATGCCGTCATCGCTGGGAGTTTCCAAGGTGTTGTTCTCGATCAGAAGATCGGTGGTGGGAACATCAGCGTCGATGCAATCGTCACCAGCGCCGATGCAGATGTTGTCGCGAGCAATGCCACCAATGACTTCGAAGCTGAGGGCGTCGGTTCCCGAATGGTCGAAGAAATTGCTGATCGCTTGACCGCCAGGCGCGCGCAAAACGAGAGAGTCAGATCCACCTGTAAAGCGCAGGCCCTTGACGATGACATTGGGAGAATTCGCGGCGACGTTGACGCCGGTCGTTCCACCACTGATTGTCGTGCTGTTGATGTAGGATGGGTCGCCAGTGGTATGGAAGTAGGAGGCAAGCGTGATGGTCTTTCCGGTGATCGTGATGCCGCCGGCATAGGTGCCTGGCGCCACCAGCACCGTGTTGCCGTTCACCGCGGCATTGATCGCCGCCTGGATGGTTGCAAAGTCTTCGGGAACGCGGATCGTTCCGGTTGAAGCCTGCGTCGTCACCGAAACCGGTCCCGCCAGGCCGGAATTGTTGCCGGCCGCATCGAAGGCCGAAACCGTGTAGCTGTAGGTGGTACTGGCCGAAAGCCCGGTGTCGGAATAGCTGATGCCGCCAACAGTGGCGATTGGCGTTGCCGCTCCATTGCGGAACACCTTGTAGCCGGTGACCGCGACATTGTCGGTCGAAGCCGTCCAGCTGAGATTGATCTGGGTCGATGACACCGCGGTGCCGCCAAAATCCGTGGGGACCGATGGCACATTGTTGTCGGCCGCCAATGTCGTCACCGGAACCGGAGGCGCCGAAGGATCCGAATTCATTGCCGCCGGCATCGAAGGCCGATACCGTGTAGTCATACGAAGTATTGGCTGTCAGCCCAGTGTCGGAGTAGCTGGTGCCGGTAGCGGTGCCAACTTCAGCCCCGCCGCGGAACACTTTGTAGCCGCTCACCCCAACATTATCGCTAGACGCCGTCCAGCTGAGATTGATCCGTGTCGGCGACACCGCGCTGCCGGTCACACCGGCGGGAACCGATGGCGCAGTATTGTCAGGAGCAGTGCTATACTCGATATGGAGCAGCGGCGCCGCGGTGCCCGACAAGACATCAAAGGCCCTGGCCACCCGCTTGCCCGTACCGTTGACGATGATCGTCAGTGCATTGCCGGAGGTCCAGCCCGCGCGGTTGACGATCTGCTGGACGATACCAGAGAGATTTGGCGTGCGCTGGTTGGCGCCGGCCTCATCGATAATGTTCCACGCCGCCGGACTCCAGGCCGCCGTGGCCGTCGTCGTGGCGCGGGCTGAAATATTATTGGCCGCCGTGGTGAAGATCGCGCTGTTGTCGGCAGCCTCGCCGGCAATTGTCAGAGCCGTTGCCGCCGTCGAGACTTCGTCGGTGGCAAATTGCACAAAGGCATTGGTGATGGTGGCGTTCTTTGGAATGGAAATGCCGGTGAACCGCATCCCAACCGCCTGAACTGCCGCATCGGTCACCAACTCAAGGTCGCTGCTGGTCAGGTTGGTTACGCCGCCAATCACCTGCTCGGCGTCATTGCCACTGGCCGAAACCCGGCCCTCCCATGTCACAGTCGTCGAGACTGGCGGCGTCGTCACCGAAACCGCCGGCGACGATTGGGCCGAGGTGTTGGGAACCGCATCGAAGGCCGCCACCGTGTAGCTGTAGGTGGAGTTGGGCGCCAGCCCGGTGTCGGAATGGCTGGTGCCGGTGACGGTGGCGATCTCGACCCCGCCGCGGAACACTTTGTATCCGGTCACCGCGACATTGTCGGACGAGGCCGACCAGGTGAGATTGATCTGGGTGGGCGACACTGCCGTGCCCGCAAGACCCTCCGGAACCGACGGTGCGGCGGTATCGGGCAAGGTCGTCGCCGAGTCCGCCGCGGATTGGCCTGATGGGTTGCTGGCGGCATCAAAAGCTTCCACCGTATAGCTATAGGTGGTGTTCGGCGTCAGCCCGGTGTTGGAATAGCTGGTGTCGGTGACGGTGGCGATCGCAGTCGGATTCCCGTTGCGGAAAACCCTGTATCCGGTCACCGCGGTGTTGTCGGTCGAGGCGTCCCAGGTGAGGTCGATCCGGGTCGCCGAGAATGCGGTGGCCGCGAGGTTCGCCGGAACCGTCGGAGGGGTGGTATCAGCCGAGGCTTGGGTCGTTACCGGAACCGCGGGCGACGACTGGGCCGAGGTGTTGGGGACCGCATCGAAGGCCGCCACCGTGTAGTTGTAGGTGGTGTTGGGCGTCAGCCCGGTGTTGGAGTAGCTGGTGCCGGCGACGGTGGCGATCTCGACTCCGCCGCGGAACACTTTGTATCCGGTCACCGCGGTGTCGTCGGTCGAGGCATTCCAAGTCAGATTGATTTGGGTCGACGTTACCGCGCTGCCCGCCAGGCCCGCCGGAACCGATGGAGGCGTGGTATCGGGCGCTCCGGCCGTCCACTCGATGTGCAGCAGCGGGGCCGCGGCGGGGACACCCTCAAAGGCTTCGGCAACGCGCTTGCCGGTTCCCGTAACGATGATGGCGAGCGCATTGTTGCTGGCCCATCCGCCCCGGTTGACGATCTCCTGGATGACGGGAGAAAGGTTCGGCGTCCGTTGAGCCGCGGTTGCGACATTGATCGTCGGCCAACTTGCCGGTACCCACGGCACCGACGCGGTTGTGCGGGCGCGCGAGGAGACATTGCTGGCCGCCGTAGTGAATGTGGGTGTTGAGTCGGCCGCCACTGCCCTGATGTTTAGGCTTGCTGCCGCAGTCGAGACTTCATCGACCTGGAACTGTATATAGGCGTTGGAGATGACAGCGTTCCTTGGCACCGCGACGTTGATAAACCGGATGCCGACGGTCTGCGCCGTCGCATCGAGGACGAGCTCAAGATCGCTGCTGGTCAAACTGACAACCCCGGTTGAGGATTCTTCGGCGTCATCCGCGCCCGACGCGACACGAACATCAAACGAATTCGAGCCGCCGCCGGTCTGAACGGTCACACTGGCCGAAGCATTGGCCGTGCCGCCGTCGCCCGAGCAAGCGACCGAGTAAGTCGTCGAAGCCGCCGGAGTATCGGACACGCTGCCCGAGGCAGCGCCTCCTGTCGGGAAATTAGTGCCCGTGCAGCTCGTAGCGTTCGTCGAAGACCAGCTGAGCGTTGTCGAGCTACCGGCATTGATTGTCGTGGGGTTCGCCGTAAGCGAAGCCGTTGGCGGCAACGGCCCACCGGCCGGCGTGAATGAAACTGTTAGTGACGGCGGCGCCGTTCCCTGGCGCGAGGAGAAATCCCAACCATTGTTGCCAAGCGGCATGATTGCCCAGCCAAAACTCGCTTCGCCGGCCGCCCAGGCTGCAACCGAGCTCGTCACATCGAAAGTCCGTGTGCCGATAGCCATGGTGCCTGTCGAGAAGTCGGCTACGCTTCGCGCTTCAATGTTGTCGGTCTGGATGCCGTTAGTCAACGACGCCCAGGTGGCGGCTTCTCCCCAGTTTGCGAGCATGCGGTGGAATGCACCGCCTTGGCCGCCGTTGGTTGTTTGCAACGTCAGTGCCGCCGAATGGATTGTTGAACCGGCCGGAACCTGGCTCGCTGCACTTCCGATCACGTCGAAATACAGAAGCCCTTGTACCGCACCGCCACCATCACTGCCGTCAACCGTGACAGCCGGGAGCGTGCCAGACGCGGTTGTGGCGGCGCCCTGCCTGACATGGGTGTCTTGCGCGCTTGTGATCGTCAATGATACCGGGGCCGCTGCAACGGCCCGGCCATCGCCCGCCGCTGTGGCGTCGTCGTTGCGAATGGTGAAGGTGGCCTTGGCAACATGCTTGCCGCGCGCCTCGCCTGCATTTCTCTGGACGATGAAGCCGAAGCCCTCGTCGGCCTCCTTGCGGGTGTCATCATTGATGTCGACTGACACCTGTTTGGTTTTCTCTCCGGCGGCAAACCGCAGAGCCTGACCGCCGATGCCGGTGTAATCCTGCCGGTTGAGGAAGCCTTCGCTTTCGGCCGTGCTGGCATAGACAGTCTCGGCTTTCGCCGCCGCTTTCCGGCTGACCGTGAAGTTGACAGTGCCCTGGTTTTCTCCGGCCGAAATCTTGCCCGGGCTGATCGACCAGTTGCTGCGGCCGAAAACCACATAACTCGATCCCGCATTCTTCCTGCCGCCCGGATCGGCCATCGGAGCTCCGATGATCAGATCGGAGTGACCGTCACCGTTGACATCCCCGGCCACAGCGGCCGGCCGGCCCGCATGATCATCAACAGCCCTTTCATTGAGCCGGAACCCCGCCATTCCACTGAGCCTCGAGAGATCGATGCTGGCTGCGAACCCGCGCGCCTTGCCGAACACCACATAGCTCGGACCCGAGACGCTCCTGCTTCCTGGACCGGCAAGGGGCACGCCGGCGATCACATCGTCAAGACCATCGCCGTTGACATCGCCCGCACCCGCAACCCGGGTCCCGCTCCGCTCCCCGGCTTGGGCCCCGTCGAGACGGAAGCCATTGCGGCCATTGAGGCTTGATAGGCTAAGCCGGGCATCAAAACCGCTCTTCCTGCCGAACACCACATAGCTCGAACCCGCTTCATGACGGCCTTCCGGGGCGCCGATGACAAGGTCGGCCAAGCCGTCGCCATTCACGTCTCCGGCCCCAGCGACCGACGAACCGCTTGCTTCGCCCGGCCGAAATCCGTCCAGCCTGAAGCCGGTTTTTACACTTAGTTTGGAAAGCTTTATTATCGAGCCAAACCCCGTGGCTCTGCCATAGACCACATAGCTTGAGCCCGCGTTCTGCCTTCCCGCTGGATCGGCGCTAGGGGCGCCGATGATCAGATCGTCGAACCCGTCGCCATTGATGTCTCCCGCCCCTGACAGCGCGCTACCGCTTCCGTCATCGCGGTTCACGCCGTCGAGCCGGAAACCGTTCCGGCCGTTTAGAGCACTGAGATTGACGGCGGCCGCAAAGCCCGCCGCTTTGCCGAACACCACATAGGATGATCCCGCCCCTGGGTTGCCGCCGGGGCTGGCCCGGCTTGCCCCGATCAGCAGATCTCCAAATCCGTCGCCATTGACATCGCCCGCCCCTGCCACCGAAATGCCGCTGCCATCGCCCGGAGCCACGCCATCGATCCGGAAGCCGTTCCTGCCATTGATCCGGACGATGGCGCCATTGACATCGCCGAAAGCCGCAAGACCGCCACCATAGTCTGGAATATTAAGCGAATTTAAGGAGATAACCGGCGGGATATCGCCTGTTTCCACCGCCTGCACCGGCAGTGCTGCGGCAAGTGACAACAAACTCCACGCCATCAGGCGCAATCTTGGCAAGAGGCGGAACATCAGCAAAGCCCGCTTTCCCACAACTATCCAGCCGCAAACTCAATATATACCTAAAGTCATCAATAATTCAAAACAATTGAAAATCATGCTATCGCGCGGGTCTAGCCGGCAAATTTTCACATGCCGGATTCGTACCGCCCCAAATCCGGCGCGCTTCCCGCATACGCCGATGGCGGAATCGTCAACACCGTGGCGCCACCATAAATGTAGGATGCCACGCCCGCATCGATGGCGGGAGAACCGGATCCCAATCCAAAACTCGGTGTATAGAGTGGATTGCCGGAAATAGTGGAAGGATTGTGCACGTTGCTTCCCACTTGGTTCTGTGCGTTTCCCCAGAACAAAGTGTTCGCAACGACCGACGCCGCATCGATGTTTTTCAGGCCCATGACTGTCGAGCGTGAGACGATGTTGTTGACGGCAATGAGATTGTCGCCGCCAGTGATGCCATATTTGTTTCCGTCGAAGGTGTTGTTGAACACGTGAATGCGCTCCGGCATGCTGGCGGCGCGGTAGTCTTCACTGGTATCTCCATTGTCCATAAGGCCAAGCCCAACATCGACACTGTTTATGATGACGTTGCGCTCAATCACAAAGCGGCGTTTCTGGGTTGCCGGATAGTCAATCAGCTGTATGCCGTCTTCGTTGGCGCCGGTTATCTTGTTGCCGCGCATGGTGACAGTTACTAACGAGCCGGTATAGGCATAGTTCCGAAGTTCGATGCCGTCGTCCGATGGATCATCGATGACGTTGTTCTCCAGCAGAACATCCGTCTCGGGGCCGTCCAGATCGATGCAGTCGTCGCCTGGGCCGATACACCTGTTGTCGCGCGCGATACCGCCGACGTTCTCGAAGCTCAGGGCATCGCCTCCTGGGTGGTCGAAGTAGTTGTTAAGAGACTGCCCGCCCGCTGCGCGGAATTCGATCGAGTAGTTTCCTCCGGTGAAGTGGAAGCCCTTGATGATGACGTTGGGCGCCGAGGTGGAAACATCGATTGCCGGCGATCCGCCATTGATGATTGTGCTGTCGATCAACGATGTGTTGCCGGTCGTGTGAAATTGCGATGCGAGCGTGATTGTTTTTCCGGATATATTCAATCCTCCGCTGTAGCTTCCCGGCCCGACAATCACCGCGTCGCCATTTTTCGCGGCATTTATCGCCGCCTGGATGGTCGAATAGTCTTCAGGAACTCGAATGGTTCCCGGCGGAACGATCGTGTTGTTTATCGTAACAGTGACCGGGCCCGAGACCGTTTGGTTTCCCGATGTATCGGTAGCCACCGCCGACAGCGTGACCGTACCGTTGCTCTCGAGTTTGGTATCGAGAGCGCAGGTATATGGGGAAGTGGTATCTGCGGCACAGCGATTTGAGCTATCAAGCCGGAACTGAACTCTTTGAATGGCGATGTCATCCGCGGCATTGGCGGCGATCGTAACCGTTCCCGAAATCGTGGCGCCCTGCGAAGGAGACGTCATCGAAACGCTAGGCGGCGTGGTGTCCGGGCCAGTATTGACAGTAACGCCAGCTGAATCGTTTGCCGTACCGCCTGCTCCTGTGCAAGCAACTGAATAGGTTCGTGAAACCGGTGGCGAAAGCTGCACACTGCCCGACGCCGCGCCTCCCGTTGAGAAATGGGTGCCGGTACAGCTGGTCGCATTGGTGGATGTCCAGCCGAGCGTTGTTGTGCCGCCCACATCGATTGTAGCAGGGCTAGCGGTCAGCGATGCCGTTGGCCCGCCGCTCTTGGGCGTGAAAGTGACTGAAAGCAATGGTGGTGCCGCCCCTTGGCGTGAGGTGAATTCCCACGCATCGGTGCCGAGCGGAATGATCGCCCAGCCAAGATTGGCCCGGCCCGCCGCCCACGCCGCAACCGTTGGAGTGACATTGATTGCCTGCTTGCCGATAGTTGCCGGCGATAAGGTGAAATCGGCCGCGCTTCGTGCTTCAGTGTTGTTGGCCTGAATGCCGTTGCTTAGTGACTGCCAGGTAGCGCCTTCTCCCCAAATTTTGAGCATGCGATGGAATGCGCTGTTGCTGCCGGGGTTGGTTATACGCACGGTGAGTGTCGCCGAAAGTATTTTTGAGCCGGGCGGAACCTGGTGTGCGCCGCTGCCGATAACATTGAAATAAAGAATCCCTTGGACCGTACCCATGCCATCATTGCCGTCAACCAGGACTCTTGAGCTCGTGCCTGCCGCGGTTGTAGGGGCTCCCTGCCGCAAAAAAGTGTCTCGCGCGCTGGTGAATTTGAGCGTTACGGGAGTGGGCGATGCGACCCGGCCCTCAGGCCCCAAGCCGTTCCGGTCGGCATATGCCGGAAGCGCGGTGGCAAGCGCCAATAGCACCGGCGCGATCAAGCGGTTTTTGGGCAAAAGGCGATAAATCGCCGACGCAACGCGGCGGGACATGAACAAGGTCCGCAACTCCTCTTAGATCCAGCCGCCCGCCGAATATACGCAAAGTTAACGATGTTTCAACACCATAAAAATCATATGTAATTGGGGCAATTTTTAGTTTTTCACGTGACAATGCTGCGATCTGGGAATTGCGTTAGCCTCACGCTAACCATTCTCGGTCATCCTCTCGCCGGTATGTCCGTTAGCTGACGGTTAACCGTCCCTAGCTTCGAGAGAATGACGATGAGTGAAGAGTTGACTGGCCCGGCGGCGCAACGCGATTTCCTTGACGAAAACGATGGCTATTTCCGTCAGAAACCCCATGGCGGCAGCGACCCCGCTGGCGAAGCCGGCTGGTTTCTGCAACGTGAGCGTGAGCACCGGGGTCTCAGCCTCGATGAGGTCGGCGACGCCACCGGCGTTCATCCCTATCATATCGGGGCCATCGAATACGGTGACATGACTCGCATGCCGAGGCGCATGGAAGCTCTTGAAATGATTGGAATTTATGCCCAGTACCTGGGCTTCGATGCCGAGCCGCTGTTGCGCCACTATGCCAGGTTCCTGCCGCCCCCGCCTGTCGCCCCCGCCGCCCGGCACCCGGCCAATCCGGAGCCGCTGACCAGCGCCAAGGTTCTCCGCTTCGGCAAGCTGCCGAAGCTGCCGCGGTTCAATTTCAACCTCTCCGCCATACCCGGCGGCGCCGGTGGTATCGTTGCCTCTATTGCGGGCGCGATTTTCCTTTTTGCCGGCGCAAGCTGGATTATGGTGCCGGGCAGCGAAGAGCCGCCCAAGGTCGAGAATGCCGTGGCCTCGGCCGATCCCATGCCGACCGCCTCGACCGGCCCAGAGGCGGCGGAGGTCAAGGTCACCGAAGAACCCATGCCTGACGATCGGCCCGTTGCCGCCGCCGATCCGGCAATCGATGCCGCCGCCGGAACCGATCTCGACGGCCTCACCGCCCTCATCCAGGAAGAAGTAGCTACCTCCGGCGCGACCGATAGCAAGGAAGAATTGGCCCCCCTGCCAGCCGACGTGGCGTCGGCCGAAGACATAAAGTTGACTCCCGATGGCCGCGAATTCGGCGGCAAGAATGGCGGCGCCCGTCTGGTTCTCAAGGCCAGGGCCCCCGTTTGGGTTCGCATCGAGGACTCGGAGGGCAATGTCGTGATGACCCAGATGCTGATGAAGGGTGACACCTACCGCGTGCCTGACCGCGACGGCCTCGTCGTCATTGCCCGTGACGGCGGCCTCCTCAGCTATGTGATCGACGGCAAGGAAAAAGGCGTCCTCGGCACCCCCGGCGAGATTCTCGTCGGCCGCCCGCTTGACCTGAAGGCGCTCGAAGGCAGCGGCTAGTCCGCGCGCTGGGGACTTTGCGAAGCAGCGGGGCTTCCGCTACAAGCGCCGTCCATGACCGCCTTTCCGCGCGAAAAACTCGACCGTATTATTCAGCGCTTTGCCACCGTGGAGCATGAACTCTCCGCTGGTGGTGCCTCTGGCGATGCATTCGTCAAGCTGTCCAGGGAATACGCCGACATCGAACCCACCGCCAAGATGGCGCTTGCCTTGCGCAAGGCCTATTCCGAGCGCCGTGACGTCGAGGATATGCTCAAGACCGGCGGCGAGATGGCTGAAATGGCGGAGATCGAACGCGCCAGCCTTGACGAAAAGATCGCCAGGGCCGAGCACGACATCCGCATTCTGCTGCTTCCCAAGGATGCCGCCGACCAGCGCAATGTGATCATCGAATTGCGCGCCGGCACTGGCGGCGACGAAGCGGCCATATTCGCCGGCGACCTGTTCCGCATGTACCAGCGCTACGCCGCCTTCAAGGGTTGGCGGGTCGAGGTGCTTTCCACCAGCGAAGGCGAGCACGGCGGTTACAAGGAAGTAATTGCCAATATTTATGGCTCCGGCGCCTATGCCCATCTCAAATTTGAATCGGGCGTCCACCGCGTCCAGCGCGTGCCGGCCACCGAAACCCAGGGCCGCATTCATACCTCTGCGGCAACGGTCGCGGTGCTGCCCGAGGCGGAGGAAGTCGACATCAAGATCGAGGACAAGGATCTCCGCATCGATGTTTACCGCTCCTCGGGTCCGGGCGGGCAATCGGTCAACACCACCAACTCGGCGGTGCGCATCACCCATCTTCCAACCGGGATCGCCGTTGCCCAGCAGACCGAGAAATCCCAGCTCAAGAACAAGAATGCCGCAATGAAGCTGTTGCGCTCGAGGCTTTACGACATCGAGCGCCAGCGCATCGATGCCGAACGCTCGGCCCAGCGCAAAGGGCAGGTGGGTTCGGGTGACCGCTCCGAGCGCATCCGCACCTACAATTTCCCCCAAGGCCGCGTCACCGATCACCGCATCAATCTGACGCTCTACAAACTCGACCAGATTATCGAAGGGCCGGCCCTTGAAGAACTGGTGCAGGCCCAGATGAATCATCACCAGGCCGAGTTACTCGCCAGTCAGGACAATGAAGGTCAATGACCACCTTGCGCGCGGTGATTGACGGCGCGCGCCGGCAACTCGTGGAGTGCGGAGTGGACAGCGCCGCACTCGACGCCAGACTGTTGCTTCAGCATGTAACGGGCCTCGCCCACGCCGACATGATTGCCGCTCCAGATCGGCCTATTGCCGATGAGTTGGTCCACGCATTCGAGCGCCTGCTCGCCCGCCGCCTCCGCCATGAACCCGTTTCCCGCATCCTGGGCGAGCGTGAATTCTATGGCCGTCCCTTCGCCATCAGCGAAGCGGTGCTCGATCCTCGTCCCGATACCGAGACCCTGATCGAAACGGCCCTTCAGTATCTGCACCCTGCCGCACGGATTCTCGATCTTGGCGCCGGCTCGGGTGCGATCATTGTCACCCTGCTGGCGGAGGCTTCACAGGCAACGGGTGTTGCCGCTGATCTGTCCGCTGCCGCACTATCGGTCGCGCGCTGCAATGCGCGGCGGCTGTCGGTCCTGCCACGCCTGGAGTTTGTGGAAAGCAACTGGTTTTCCGCCGTTGCGGAAAAATTCAGTCTGATCGTATCGAACCCGCCCTACATACGTTCCGCCGACATCGCGGGCCTCGCCCCCGCTGTGCGAGATTTCGACCCCCCTCCAGCCCTGGATGGCGGCATCGATGGTCTGGACGCGTTTCGCGCCATCGCAGAGGGTGCGGGCGGCTTCTTGCTCCCAGGTGGCAATATTCTTGTGGAAATCGGTGCGGGCCAGGAAATGGCGGTTTCCGCGATTTTTGCTGCCAATGGCTTTCTCGGCCGGGGTCGCCGCCGCGACCTCTCGGGCCATGTTCGCTGTCTGGTCTTTGCTAAAAGTTAATGTGCGCTACTTGGGCATTGCCAAAAATAGTCATTGGAAAATTGCCTGCGGTCCGCTAAATACGAGTCGGTAAATCCTTCTGCCCTTTGTGATCGTGCCGGGTCGAAGCTGGGGAGGCATGTGGCAACAATCCTCCCGGTGTGAAAATCTGGTGCAGTTCGGGGGCGGCGTGTCTGAGGCCAGACAGGCCGGTGGCAGAAACAGATTGTCGCAAAACCAACGGGTAAGATATTGAAAAGGCTCATAATTTGAGTCCTGTTCGGGAATGTCCCCGAAGCGCTGGCGGCATAACAACGGCACCTGCCGGAATTGAGCACTCATAAACTAAAATGGAAACAACATGAGACCTGGGCAGCACAATAAGCGCAGCCGTAATCGGCATCGCAGTAGTAGTGGTAGCAGCGGCAGCAGTGGCGGCAGCGGCGGCAGCGGCGGTAATCCGCTAAGCCGCGTCTATGAAAGCAACGGACCGGACGTTAAGGTCCGCGGTACCGCCCAGACGGTTGCCGACAAATACCTGCAGCTTGGCCGCGATGCCCAGTCGGCCGGCGACAGCGTCATGGCCGAGAGCTACTATCAATATGCCGAACATTATCTCCGCATCGTTTCGGCGGCCCAGGCCTACCAGCAGCAGATGCAGCCGCAGTCCTATCACCGGCCCGGCGAAGACGAAGATGACGACGGCGATGACTCGCCCGAAACCGCCTCGGTGGAGTCCCGTCATCCAGTCCAGCCGGCCGAGCAGCCCGACCTCGGTGGACAACCGTCTTTCGACGGCGATCGTCCACCCCAGCAGCAGTACCAGCAAAACAACCGGCCGCGCGAATACCGCGATCAGCGCAATCAACCCTATTCCAACCGTGACCGCGATCAGGGTGGCCAGCCTTCCGGCAACGACCGCAACCGGCCGCGCTTTCAGGATCGCGGCGACCAGCAGCAGGGCACCGCAAGAGACACCCGGCCCTATTCGCCACAGCCCAGGCCAGAGGAACAGGTGCGCGATTTGCCGCAACCCGCAATCTCATCTCCGATCGTCAACGCCGGCGAAAACGATCCCCAATGGGAAGCACCATCTTTCCTGCGCCGCCCGGCTCCCCTGCCGCCCGTTGAGGCCGACCAACCGGCAACCCCGGAAGTTGAGGCCGCTGCTCCGCCGCGCCGGACCCGCAAACCTCGCCGCGACGCCGCCGAACCGGCTGTGCCAACGCCCGAACCAGCCTCCGATTGACCCCGGTGTCGGTGTTCGCCTCAACTGCCATTGGGCCGATAGGCCAACCGGTATGTGAGAGCAACGCCTCCGGCGCCACCGAGTATATTCCCGATCGTTACCGGCACGAGGTTCCCCACCAACCCGGAAACAGTGATTGCACCTCCGGCGGCCCAGCCCGCCGGGATCAGATACATGTTGGCGATTGAATGCTCGAAGCCGAGCACAACAAATGCGGAAATGGGGAATATAACTGCCAGGACCTTGTCGGTAGCACTGCGCGCGGCAAAACTGAGCCACACCGCTAGGCAAACTAGCATATTGCAGAGAAAGCCCCGTGCCAGGGCCTCACTCCATTCGAGACCTACTTTGGCTTCGGCAATCCGCTGGGCCACTTCACCCATCGGCCCGGCCAACAGACCCGTGGCGGCCACAAGGGCGGCGATGAATAGGGCGCCCGCCATATTTCCGAAATAGGCATAGGCCCAGTTGCGCAGCAGTGCCTGCCAGCGCACGCGGCCATCGACCCACGCCATCACGATCAGTGCATTTCCAGTAAAAAGTTCAGCCCCCGCCACTACAACCAGAATCAGGCCGGTAGAGAATGCCACGCCGCCTAACAGGCGCGCCGGCCCGTAGCTCATGTCAACGCTCGTCATGACGGCCGTATAGGCCGCGGCGCCCAATGCAATGAAAGTACCGGCTAGTACCGAAAGTGTTGCCAGTTGGACCGATGGCAATCTTGCCTTGCTGATGCCTGACTCTTCGATGCGTTGGGCCACTTCCGCTGGCTTGTAGGCATCTAGGCCGGTCGGATCAATCCGTGAGGGAGGATCGGTCATCCTCGCCAATTGGCGTTATTGCAGGAGACTGTCTTTGATCTAAGGCAAGACAAAGAAACATGCCCGTGTTCATAGTTAAGCTGCTTGATAGCGGAAAATCCTGCACCCATATGATTGTTATCACCGATTTCTGTAACTTGGGAATGCCCATATCGGGGTTCAGACGGTTCAGGGGTCAGCCAACCGCAGACGGCGCTTCCGCAGAGCTCGCGAGAGTCTACGTAAGCGTGCCGAGGAGGAGAAGACTATGGATTTCGAGAAATACACCGAGCGTTCCCGCGGCTTCGTCCAGTCCGCCCAGTCACTGGCCCTCAGGGAGGCTCACCAGCGTTTCACCCCCGAACATCTCTTGAAGGTTCTCCTCGATGACGAGGAAGGCCTGGCTGCAGGCCTGATCAAAGCGGCGGCCGGCGATTCCCGTGTGGCACTCCGCGAAACCGAACTGGCGCTGAAGAAGATGCCGAAAGTGTCTGGCGGCGGCGCCGGTCAGGTCTATCTGTCGCCCGAAATGGCGCGGGTCTTCGAAGCCGCCCAGAAAATGGCCGAAAAGACCAGTGACAGCTATGTCACCGCCGAACGGCTGTTGCAGGTGTTGGCCATCGAGCCAAGCGAAGCGTCAAAAGCACTCAAGACCGCGGGCGTCACCCCCCAGGGACTTAACCAGGCCATTAACGCCATCCGCAAGGGCCGCACGGCGGACACCGCCTCGGCCGAGCAGGGCTATGATGCACTCAAGAAATATTCCCGCGACCTCACTGAAGCGGCCCAGTCCGGCAAGCTTGATCCGGTGATCGGACGCGACGAAGAGATCCGCCGCACCATCCAGGTTCTCTCCCGGAGGACCAAGAACAATCCCGTCCTCATCGGCGAGCCCGGTGTCGGCAAAACCGCGATCGCCGAGGGCCTCGCCCTTCGCATCGTCAAGGGCGATGTGCCTGAAAGCCTCAAGGACAAGAAATTGCTCGCCCTCGACATGGGTTCTCTCATCGCCGGAGCCAAATATCGCGGTGAGTTTGAAGAGCGCCTCAAGGCCGTCTTGTCGGAAGTGATTGCCGCCGAAGGTGGGATAGTCCTCTTCATCGATGAAATGCACACCCTCGTCGGCGCTGGAAAATCCGAAGGCGCCATGGACGCCTCCAATTTGCTAAAGCCTGCTCTTGCCCGCGGCGAACTCCACTGCGTCGGCGCCACGACACTCGACGAATATCGCAAGCACGTGGAAAAGGACGCCGCTTTGGCGCGCCGCTTCCAGCCGGTCTTTGTCAACGAACCAACCGTTGAAGACTCGATCTCGATTCTGCGCGGCATCAAGGAGAAATATGAGCTTCATCACGGCGTGCGCATCACCGATGCGGCAATTGTCGCGGCGGCAACGCTCTCCAACCGTTACATCAGCGACCGTTTCCTGCCTGACAAGGCGATTGATTTGATGGATGAGGCCGCCGCCCGCCTTCGCATGCAGGTCGATTCAAAACCGGAAGAGCTGGATGAGATGGACCGCAAGATCATGCAGCTGCAGATCGAGCGCGGTGCCCTCAAGAAGGAAACCGATCGCGCCTCCAAGGACCGGCTCGATAGGCTGGAGAAGGAATTGGCCGAGTTCGAGGAAAATTCGGCAGCCTTCACCCGCAAGTGGCAGGAAGAAAAAGAGAAACTGGCCTCTGCTTCGAAAATGAAGGAAGAACTTGAGAAGGCCCGCCACCAGCTTGACCAGGCCCAGCGCAAGGGTGACTTCGCCAGAGCCGGCGAACTCGCCTATTCCACCATTCCCGGTCTCGAGAAGCAGCTGAAGGAAGCCGAGGCCGTTGGCGGCTCCCATATGCTCGAGGAAGCGGTAACCGAATCCCACGTGGCCCAGGTGGTCTCGCGCTGGACCGGCGTTCCCGTCGACCGGATGCTGGAGGGCGAACGCGACAAGCTTCTTCACATGGAAAAGGACTTGGGCAGGCGGGTCGTCGGCCAGTCGGAAGCCGTTGAAGCCGTGGCCACCGCCGTGCGCCGTGCGAGAGCCGGCCTCCAGGACCCCAACCGCCCCATCGGCTCCTTCATGTTCCTCGGGCCGACCGGTGTGGGCAAGACTGAACTCACCAAGGCGCTCGCATCATTCCTTTTCGACGATGAGCACGCCATGGTCAGGATCGACATGTCCGAATACATGGAAAAGCATTCCGTCTCGCGCTTGATCGGCGCCCCTCCCGGCTATGTCGGCTACGACGAAGGCGGCGCCTTGACCGAGGCCGTGCGGCGCAGGCCCTATCAGGTCGTCCTCTTCGACGAAATCGAGAAGGCCCACCCCGATGTCTTCAACGTGCTCCTCCAAGTGCTCGACGATGGCCGCCTCACCGATGGCCAGGGCCGCACCGTTGATTTCAAGAATACCCTGATCATCATGACCTCGAACCTTGGCGGCGAATACCTCGTGAACCTCGGCGAAACCCAGGATGTCGATGTGGTGCGCGATCAGGTGATGGCGTGTGGTCAAGGGCCACTTCCGCCCCGAGTTCCTCAACCGCCTCGACGAGATCATCCTCTTCCACCGCCTGAAGCGCGAGCACATGGGATCGATCGTCGATATCCAGTTCGGCCGCCTGCAGAAACTGCTCAGCGAACGGAAGATCACCGTCACGGTATCGGACGCCGCCCGCAACTGGCTGGCCGACAAGGGCTACGATCCCGCCTATGGTGCCAGGCCCCTGAAGCGCGTGATCCAGAAGAACGTCCAGGATCCATTGGCCGAGGAATTGTTGGCCGGTCGCATCAAGGATGGCGACACGGTGAACCTCGACGTCACCGCCGGCACCCTCACCTTCAACGGCTTGGCCGTCGGCGGCAAGCCGGTGGACAAGAAGGTGGTGAGCTTGCATTGATAAAATTCCAGGCGAAGAGGCGGCGCTTCGTGTGCCACTCTCTTCGCCTTACAACGTGAGACCTGCTGGGAGGTCCTTGCCTATTCTTTGCTGCAACAATTTCACCGTCGCGAGATCGCGCACCCATTCATAGTAGATGCCTTTGATGCTGGTCACCGCAACCCCCGCCTGCGTCAGGCGCCGGATACCAAACTCATGATGCGGCGGCGGTGACGCCGTGCCATCGTCGATCACGGCAACGCGAAAACCCGCGGCCATTAGGCCCAGAGCCGAGTGGGCGACGCACACATCCGTTTCCAGTCCCACCAGCACGAATTCGCTGCGTCCCCGGCGCTTCACATCATCCAGAATCGAGGCCTGGCCCGCAAGCCCGAACACCAACTTGTCATGAACAATGGCGCCGAGCGGCAGTTCACTGGCCAATTCGGGAACCAGCGGCCCGTCATTGGCAATGTCTTCCGCCGTGGCTATGATCGGAATGTCGAGCGCTTTGGCCACGCGCATCAGCCACGCAATGCGGGCCACCAGCGGCTGCCGCCAGTCGAGCGGCAGCTTGGCGATGAAATAGTCCTGAACGTCGATGACGATCAGACAGCTCTTGGCGCGGTCGAAAAGCCTGCCATCTCCCATCATGCCTTCCCCTTCATCACCGCCACCAGCTGGTTCATGGCACAACTCCTCAACTTGAAGGCCGATGCTCGCGTGAAAAGACATAGATGGCAAGAGCCACCAACAGGCTGACGCCGAAGACGAGATGCAGCGCGCCATAGGCCTCGGCCGGCGGTCCACCTTTGAGCCCTTTCATCATGGTGCCGGTCAGGGGCTGCATCACTCCCGCCCCGCCAATAAACAGTACATTGAGAAAGGTAATGCCACGCCCGAGCAAATGGTCGGGGAAGAAGCTCCGGCCATGGGCCATCAGCACCCCATAGGTCATGCCGAACGCCCCAAGTGCTGCCATGACCGCGATCGCCGCGGGCAGCGGCAGATCGATGAGACCGAGCATGAGAAAACAGGTGGCCGTCAGCCCGCTTCCCGCCACCACCACCCACTTGCGGGTGCCGAGAATGCGGTCCAGCGGTCCGTAGATCATCGCACCCGCCGACATGGCGGCTGCCATTACAAGCAGTGCGTTTCCCCGCGCAACCGGCTCCAGCAGATGGACCGAAGCGAAATAAGGTCCAGCCCATAGCCCCCGCTCCGCCAGCACCACCGAATATCCAACCGCGGTGAGCGGCAACAGCGGCCAAAGGCTGCGGATGGTGATGATTTCAACCAGCCCCCGGAAAAAACCGGCGGGCCGCTCGCTATGAATCCGCACCGGGTCGCGGATGAGCAGAAATACTGACACCGCCGAAACAGCGGTGGCCGCTGCAATCACCAGCATGGCGCCGCGCCAGCCGATGGCCGTGGCCGCATAAGCAAGCGGCGAGGCCGCCAGCAGATTGCCGGCCGTGCCGATGCCCAATAGCCATGAGCACAACTGGGCGAACTGCTCCGGCCGGCTGAGCCGTCCAAACACGTAAATCGCCCCCATGTAGATGGACCCGCATCCAATCCCGATCAGGACCATTGCAAGGTTAAGATCGAAGGTGCTGTGCGCCCGGGCAAACAGGATGGCCCCTGCCACGGCAGCGAACATCAGGCTGGCGACCGTCCGCCGCGGACCCACCGTATCGAGCGCCAGGCCCACCGGAAACTGCATGGCAACGAACCCCGCAATCCACCAGGCTTGCAAGTTGCCCAGCGCCTGCGGATCGAGCGCCAATTCCTCGGCCAGTTCCGGTGCAATGACCGCCAGGAACGAGCGATAGAACTGGCTCAGCGTGTAGGCCGCGAGAAATGTGATGAAGGAGCGCACCGGCTGATACTTTCAGCCCCTTCGCAATAACGCAAGACCGTGCCATGTCTTGGCTATGAACACCTATCCGCAAGCCACCATCCGCATCGAACTGGGACCCGGCAAACGCCTGGGTCCGGGCAAGGTCCGGCTGCTTGAACTTGTCGATAAAACCGGTTCAATTTCGGCGGCGGCGCGTGAGATGAAAATGTCCTACCGCCGCGCCTGGCTTTTGATCGAGGAACTGAATGGTGTCTTCGGCAAGCCGGTGGTTGAAACCATGGCGGGAGGAAGCGGCGGCGGCGGAGCTAAGGTCACGCCCCATGGCCGCTCGATTATCACGGCATTCCGCGCGCTCGAGTCCGATTTCGCCAAACTGATCAAAGCCAGGCTTCGCAAGTTTGACCCTCGCTGACTACAACGCCTTCTGCGCCGGCCTCCCCCACGCCACCCATGTGGTCCAATGGGGCGATTCCCATGTCTGGAAAATCGGGGGCAAAGTCTTTGCCATTGCCGGCTGGGGCGATGACGATTTCCTCGCGGTGACTTTCAAGTGTTCGCCGCTCAGTTTCGATTTGCTGAAGCAGCGCAAGGGCCTGCGCCCCGCTCCCTATCTGGCATCGCGCGGCATGTCGTGGATTCAGCGCCATGCCAAGGGCGGCATGAGCGATGCGGACTTGCAGGACTATTTGCGCGAGAGCTACCGCCTGGCCTCGCTCAACCTCTCCAAGAAGCTGCAACAAAAACTGGAGCTGAACCAGCCTAGCTCAGGGCGATCCACCGTTCGTCGATCGAAACCGACTTGACCAGGCACCAGATCTCTTTTCCGGTATGAAGTCCCATCGCATCGATCGCCTTGCGGGTCGCCGAGCAAGCCAGCGTCTGACCGCCCTCAAGCACAACATTGACGAAAGCCGTGGCCCCTGCCTGGCCGTCGATCATACCGATCTTTCCCTTCAACGCCGTGCGAACGCTCAAACCCTGTGGCGGCGCCAAGGCCAGAGTGACGTCGGTCGCCCTGATGACGATCCGGATATCCCGCCCACCTCTGACCTCGCCTGCAATCGCAATGGCGCCCGCCGGATGTTGGAGTGTCGTGAGACCATAGCTGGTATCATAGACGCCAGCTCCGCCGGTCAGCACCGAAATGCGGTCAAACCGCGTATCGTTGAAATGTCCTGCCAGCGCCACTTCGGGTGCGCCGCGTGCGACGATCCGGCCCTTGTCGATGATCAGCACCTCATCGGCCAGGCGCGCCACTTCGTCCACCGCATGCGACACATAGAGTATCGGAATTCCGTATTGATCGCGCAGTGTCTCGAGATGCGGCAGGATTTCCTGGCGCCGCGCGAGATCGAGAGACGCCAGCGGTTCATCCATCAGCAACAATCGCGGCCGCGCCAGAAACGCCCGGCCGATGGCAACGCGCTGGCGCTCGCCGCCGGAAAGTTTCGCTGGCCTGCGCCCAAGCAACGGTTCAAGCCCGAGCAGAGTAACGATACTGTCGAATTGATCGGAACCGCCCCGGCTGCCGAAGAGCAGATTTTGCCGCACATTGAGATGGGGAAACAGCAGCGCGTCTTGAAAAACATAGCCGATCCGCCGGTGGCGGGAGGCGAGGTTGATTGCCCGCTCCGAGTCGAAGAACACCTTGTCGTCGCAAATAATTCTGCCGGTTTGCGGACGTTCCAGCCCGGCTATTGCGTTGAGAATTGTCGTTTTGCCCGAACCCGATGGTCCAAACAGCGCGGTAAGCCCGCGTTTGGCGCCGAAGGCAACATCCAACTCAAACGCCTGACGTGCAATGTGGATCGCGGCCTCGATCATGCAAGTCCCGCAACCCGCTGCGAGAGCCGCCGGGCCAGGATCTCCGATGCCGCGAGCGCTGCCAGTGAAATCGCAATGGACACCGCAGCCAGCCTCAATACCGCCGCATCGCCGCCTGGTACCTGGGTGAGCGCATAAATCGCCAGCGCAATGGTCTGGGTTTCGCCGGGAATGCTGGAAACGAAAGTGATCGTGGCGCCGAACTCGCCCAACGCCTTGGCAAAAGCCAGAATGCTGCCGGTGATCAATCCCGGCATGGCAAGCGGCAATGTCACCGTGGCGAAGATCCGCATCGGCGAAGCCCCCAGCGTCGCCGCGGCACCTTCAAGTCGCGCATCCACTTGCTCGATCGTCAGCCTGATTGCCCGCACCATCAGCGGCAGCCCCATCACCGCCGCCGCCAGCGCCGCCCCCGTCCAGCGGAACGAAAACGTGAAACCGCAGCACTGATCCAGAAAAGCACCGGCAAATCCCTTGCGGCCGAAACTCAGGAGAAGCAGATAGCCGGTCACCACTGGCGGCAGCACCAGCGGCAAATGCACCAGCCCGTTGAAAATTGTCTTGCCCCAGAATTCGCACCGCGCCAGCACCCAGGCCAGCATCACTCCGATCGGCAGCATGGCAAGTGTCGCCACCCCTGCAACCTTGAGGCTGAGCAGGATCGCCGTTACCTCTTCTGCGCTAAAGCTCCACATGATCGCTACTTCGGCACGGTGAAGCCATTGCGGATGAAAGCTTCGCTGGCTTCCGGCGCGAAAAGAAAGTTCAGATAGCCAGCCGCCAGACCATTATGCGATGCCGCAACCCTGGCCACCGGATAGACGATTGGGGGATGCAGCGATGGGGAAAATGTGGCAACGACCTCGATACTCGATTCCGCCACTGCATCGCTTCCATAGACAACACCAAGTGGAGCCTCGCCGCGGTACACAAGCAGCAGCGCCGCTCGCACATTCACCTGCTCGGCGAGATGGTCCTTGAGCGCGTCCCATATGCCAAGCCGCTCAAGTGCCGCTTTGGCATAGCGTCCCGCTGGAACCGCCTTTGTTTCGCCGATTGCCAGTCGGCCTCCGCCAAGCGCTGCAAGAAGGTCGACGCCTTGCTCAAGATCGATTTTCAACCCGCTGCCTGCGGGGGCAATTAATACCAGCGTGTTACCCAGCAGATTGCGCCGCGAGGCCTTATCGATCAGATCCTTTTTTTCAAGCTCATCCATCCATGCCAGATCGGCCGAGATGAAGATATCGGCGGGTGCGCCTTCCGCGATCTGCTTGGCCAGCACCGGTGAGGCCGCAAACACGCCGCTGGCCTCGTGGCCCGAGGCTGTTTTCCACCGGACATTGATTTCGTCGATGGCATTTTTCAGGCTGGCGGCTGCGAACACCCTTAGTTCCCCGGCCTCGGCCATCGTGCTAAAGTCAAGGAACAGGAAAACCGCGACGGCCCGCAACAGGATGCGCATAGCCCAACTCCGCTATATTTCATTGAATATAACGATTGCCACGCCACGGCGGAGCTGGTCAAGACTTAACGAAATTGGGAGTTATGGATTAGCCTGGGCGACTTGCGTAGCCGAGGGTGCCGCCTGCATCATCGCCAGAACCCGCTGTTTCATCAGCCGGAACTTCGTTAGTTCCTTGCCCGCGAGCTGCTTTCCGCCGGCGGTCCGTATGCGGGTTGGATTGACCGCCTTGCCGTTGACCCGGACTTCATAGTGCAGATGGGGCCCGGTTGACCGGCCGGTTGAGCCAACGTAGCCGATGATCTGACCCTGATTGACTTTTCTGCCCCGGCGGATGCCCGCGGCAAGCTTGCTCATATGGGCGTAAAGCGTTTCGTACTTGCCGTTGTGCTGGATCTCTACGGTGACGCCATAGGCCCCATGCCGGCCCGCGATTTCAACTTTGCCGGCGCCAGCGGCCCGGATCGGAGTTCCATAGGGAACACCGAAATCCACGCCCGTGTGCATCTTTGAGTATCCGAGCAGGGGATGGCGGCGCATGCCAAAGCCCGACGTGAGACGCGCGCCCGAAACCGGAGTCTTGAGCAGCGACTTGGTGGCGCTTTGGCCCCGTTCGTCAAAGTAATCTGTCTGACCGTCGGCGGTGGTAAACCGGTAATAGGTCTTGGCCTTACCGTCGAGTACGAGCTGCGCATAGTGCAGCACTTTGCGTTTCGAAGACGAACCCGTGAGCGGATTGCCATAAAACACTTCGAAAGTATCGGACGCCTTCACCTGGCGCTGGAAGTCGACGTCATAGGCGAAAGCGCGGGTAAGCTCCGCCACAATGTATTCGGGAACTTTGTTGTCCTGGGCCGTGGCATAGAGGCTGGCGCCAACTTGTGACTTGGTCCGGAAGTGATTGACCTGCGCGTATTGCGACTTGGTCCCGGCACTGGCGCCCTCGATGGCGGCTTCGAACCGCCCGTCTTCGTCAGCCTGAACCGTGATTGTTTCACTTGGACCGGGCCGGAATGACAATTCGACCGGGAAGGTGGCGTCGCGGCCGTAGAAATCCTGCTGGCGGTCAAGCGTAAGCTCGATCTCCGTGCCAGCCTTCAACATCGTCGACGGGAAGATGGGTTCGATTGCGGCCACCAGAGCTTGCGCCGCTTCCTTGGTGACTCCGCGATCAACCAACGCACCGGCAAGCGTCTTGCCCTTCTCGAGTTTGAAGGTTTCGTCGATTGGCTCCGCTGGAGCGCTTTTGGAAATAGTGGTGATGTTTTCTGATTCCTGCTCGGCTGAGGCAATTTCCGCATCGAGCACGATCGTCTTGCCGTCGCCATAGGGCAGTTCGCCGGCGGTTATCTCGGGATAATTGTTGCTGCCCGTGAGTCCGCGCTCGGGGATCACCAATTCGTTTGCTTGCTGCGGTTGATAGGAGGCAAGAATCTTTGCCGAAAAAGCTTCGCCATTCTTGATATCCGACCCTGATAGGCCGGTGTCCAAAATCGATGATTTTTGCACCGCGGCATAGGCATCGCGCGGCGCGGCATTCTCGCCAAATATGCCCAGGACCGCGCTGCCCACCAGCAACGAGCCGGCAATTCCGGCAACGCAGGTGGTGAGTAGCCAGCGATGGTGTACTGGCTCAACTTCAAATGGACTATCAAGTTCAAGAAGCGGCTTTGGGGGCCTTGCCGCTGGGCGCATGCGAGCACTCATAGTGCTCCGCCGGCCTGATACTCTTTCGACGTGGTCTTTCAAAACCCCAATCCCCTTGCAGTATCGTCCGCATTGCGGCACTTGAACTGTCCACCCCGCTTTCCCCGCTGGGAGTGGCACTGTGCCGATGAATTTTTTCTAGTAACATCCAGATCTGAGGGTGAAGGTCCGCACCACCGCCCGGAATTGGCCGGAAAATGCCCGCTCAACCGCGATAAGTCAACAACGATGACAAATTCAGATATGGAGGTCTCTTAAACCTTTGACTTCATGCCTCCTCTCAGTTTCGCAAGTCAGGGTTTCTAGTCGGTTAACCATTCAAAGCTGATGTCCAATCGTGGCGAAACTGCGGCGCCATGATGGCCCAACCTGGTGAGAAAACTTGACGGAGGTCGCATGAACGTGCCTTCACCGCCTTCGCCCGCGTGCAAGAAGTTCAATGAATGCTGGGCAATTCACGCATCGAGCCAGTGACCGGCGGCGCCGGCAAACCGGGTACTTTTTGTGAAAATCATTTGAGGTTTTTTAAGGTATGGTTAACCATGCGCACACTCACGGTGCTTGCCGCGCCAGGCGCAAAGAGGCGAGAAAACCCACTGTGGCAAGCGGTAGAAAAGCCCAGAACAATATGGCTGCGGCACCACGCGCCGCTTCGGGAGTAAAGCCTTGTGAAAATCCGCTGGCATTGGCGATGATGCCGGCAACCGCGGCGCCGATCGCATAGCCCATCCGTTGAAGAGTGGAAAAGGCCGACGCTGCAATGCTCCGTTCATTTTCAGCGGCGGCCTGCACCACCATGCGGTTGGCAAATGGCCACAGAATGCCAAATCCGCCTCCCTGAAGCAGGGCGCAGACCATGATGCCGGGAATCGACCCGGCGGGAACCGCCACTGCGAAACCGGCAACCCCCGCCGTCACCATCAACGCCCCCGCCGGCACGATGAGTTGCTCGAACCGTTTCGATGTGTTGGCCACCAGGATTGAAAGCACCGACCAGGATATCGATTCACTTGCGATGATGAGCCCGGTGGTGAGCGGCGAAAAATTATGAAGTGCCGCCAGCAGCAGGGGACCGTAGAAGCCGAACGAACAGGTGGAAACCGCCAACGCCGCGATCATCAGCATGCCGGACCCCACGGTGGTGCTTG
>CAVWHD010000024.1:152500-173853 GCA_963754675.1 uncultured Alphaproteobacteria bacterium
ATAGTATTACCAAACCCAACCAAACTCCAAATACCTCGAAGTAATACTCGGCAGTCACACGGTGGGTGCTAACGTCCATCGTGAAGAGGGAAACAACCCTGATCCGCAGCTAAGGTCCCCAAATAGTGGCTAAGTTAGGAAGGATGTGAAGATCCCAAAACAACCAGGAGGTTGGCTTAGAAGCAGCCATCCTTTAAAGAAAGCGTAACAGCTCACTGGTCTAAATAAGGGTTTTTGCGCCGAAAATGTATCGGGAATTAAGCCACTTACCGAAGCTCGGAGTGCGTAGCAATACGCGCGGTAGCGGAACGTTCCGTAAGCCTGCGAAGGTTGACCCGTGAGGGCAGCTGGAGGTATCGGAAGTGCGAATGCTGACATGAGTAACGACAAACAGTGTGAGAGACACTGTCGCCGAAAGACCAAGGGTTCCTGCTTAAAGTTAATCTGAGCAGGGTGAGCCGGATCCTAAGGTGAGGCCGAAAGGCGTAACCGATGGCAACCAGGTTAATATTCCTGGGCTAGTGGAAGGTGACGAATGCAAGAAGTTGTCCGAGATTATTGGATTTCGAGGGCTGCGCATGCGTTCCAGGAAATAGCCTCCACATCAATCCGTACCCGAAACCGACACAGGTGGTCAGGTAGAGTATACCAAGGCGCTTGAGAGAACTATGCTGAAGGAACTCGGCAAATTACCCTCGTAACTTCGGGATAAGAGGGCCCCGTTTCTGGGCAACCAGAGGCGGGGGGCACAGGCTAGGGGGTAGCGACTGTTTAGCAAAAACACAGGGCTCTGCGAAATCCAAAGATGACGTATAGGGCCTGACGCCTGCCCGGTGCCGGAAGGTTAAGAGGAGAGGTGCAAGCTTTGAATCGAAGCCCCGGTAAACGGCGGCCGTAACTATAACGGTCCTAAGGTTTGTATACGCGCCTGGCGCAAGCCGGGAAAATGCTAGCCTTAGTAAAACTGAACCATATGCGGGAAACTCCTCATACAGCCACGCGGTACTCGTCTGCACCAAGGTGCAGGCAGTCAAAATCCGCTGGACACGGGGACAATCCGCAGGAAAGACCTGTGAGGCGCAAGCCTTGTGGGAATCCTCAGAGACTTAATGTTCAGGAGATATGATTGCAGTTGGAAGCCCAATGGATAACTGGTTTTGTAGACGGCGAAGGCTGTTTCCACGTCGGGATAAACCCCAACGCGGAAATGACTTCGGGATTTCAGGTTCTGCCTGAATTCACCGTTGTCCAGCACCAGCGAGATGTACAGATACTGAATGCGCTGAAGGCTCATTTTGGATGCGGCGTGGTTCGAACCAACCATGGCGACCGGATGGCTTACAGGGTTCGCGGCCAGGATCATCTGTTGAACATCATCATTCCGTTTTTCATGAGGCATCCTTTGAAGACCCGGAAGAACGTGGACTTTCTCAAGTTCCGCGACATTCTTCTGGCGATGCAAAAGGGTGAGCATCTGACACTTGATGGGGTGGAGAATATCCGCCGCATCGCGTCGAAGATGAATCGTGGAGCGGAAGATCCAATGGAATTCGACGGCGAAGAGGTTCCCTAGATCTCTTCGAAGCAACATGTTTCAAGATAAAGTCCGTCCGGCCGCGAAAGCGGCAGGAATGAAAACGAGCGAAATTCCTTGTCGGGTAAGTTCCGACCTGCACGAATGGCGTAACGACTTCCCCACTGTCTCCAGCATAGACTCAGTGAAATTGAACTCCCCGTGAAGATGCGGGGTAATTGCGGTCAGACGGAAAGACCCCGTGCACCTTTACTATAGCTTTACACTGGCATTCGTGCTGGCATGTGTAGCATAGCTGGTAGGCTTTGAAGCTTGGGCGCCAGCCCAGGTGGAGCCGAAATGTGAAATACCAGCCTTGGCGACATGGATGTCTAACCGCGGTCCCTTATCGGGATCCGGGACAGTGTATGGTGGGTAGTTTGACTGGGGCGGTCGCCTCCCAAAGAGTAACGGAGGCGTGCGAAGGTAAGCTCAGACTGGTCGGAAATCAGTCGTCGAGTGCAATGGCATAAGCTTGCCTGACTGCGAGACAAACAAGTCGAGCAGAGTCGAAAGACGGCCATAGTGATCCGGTGGTCCCACGTGAGGAGGGCCATCGCTCAACGGATAAAAGGTACGCCGGGGATAACAGGCTGATGATTCCCAAGAGTCCATATCGACGGAATCGTTTGGCACCTCGATGTCGGCTCATCACATCCTGGGGCTGGAGAAGGTCCCAAGGGTTCGGCTGTTCGCCGATTAAAGTGGTACGTGAGCTGGGTTCAAAACGTCGTGAGACAGTTTGGTCCCTATCTGCCGTGATTGTAGGAGAATTGAGAGGATTTGTCCTTAGTACGAGAGGACCGGGATGAACACACCTCCGGTGGACCTGTTATCGCGCCAGCGGTACAGCAGGGTAGCTATGTGTGGACGGGATAACCGCTGAAGGCATCTAAGCGGGAAACCCACCTCAAAACAATTTCTCCCTTGAGAACCGAGGAAGACGACCTCGTTGATAGGCCGGGTGTGGAAGGGCAGTAATGTCCGCAGCTTACCGGTACTAATCGTTCGAACGGCTTGAATCGCTCTCATTATCGATGTCCATCATCCCCTTTCATCGTGCCCGGACTTGTCCGGGCATCGACAGGGCTCGATAAGAAAACCGAATATTGTGCACCTTCTGTCTTTCGCCGGCCTGGTGGCTTTGGCGGGGCGTCCATACCCGATCCCATCTCGAACTCGGCCGTAAATCGCCCCAGCGCCAATGGTACTTCGTCCTAAGACGCGGAAGAGTAGGTCGCTGCCAGGCCTGCGAAAGACAGAACCCTTCATTCACATGCTTACCCAAAACCCGCCGCTGCAGAAATGCACGGCGGGTTTTGGCGTTATTGCCGCTTTCGCCACTCTGCCCAATCAACGGGGCTGGAACCCAGCACTTCGATACTATTCGGTCGCTCATTGTACACGACTAAATTCTTGCACGGAAATCTCGCGCTCGGAACTAGAATGGCATCGAACTCCAGAAAGCAAGCCGCAGCTGATATTTTCGATGTGGTGGAGTAGTCAAATTGTTGATATTTGTCAGTGTTCACACCAAGTCTCGCCAGGTCGGCAAGTTCAAGGTCGAGCACCTTGCTGCACTCAGCAGCCAGTTCATGAATCGTATGATCCACTCTACTCGGCCAAACAGGTTCGAGCAAAGCCTGTATCCGATTTCGGCTAATGCTCCGTCTCTCTGACAGCTTGTATAGAGCACGGAAAATTCTCCGCTGCCGCTCCAGCGACCGTTCAGCGTGGAGCCTTTCAATGGATCACGGCCCGTCCGCGCGATACGCCAAACGGTGCCGGAAAAAGGTTTACTGGGAGCGTCCAGAGCATCCAAGAGTGTTCGATCGTGCCTGTGGGAAACACTCATTTCTTTAAGTGAATGTCCCCTCATCCAGGCTCTCTATCACGGCCAGGACTTCATCTGTCATGCCCTCGTGGATCAAATCAATTGCGCGATTGCCATTGAGAAGCCGGTGTTTTGAGTAAAGCCAAATCCGCGTTTCATCCGGAGAGTAAAAATCAGCCAGCCGCTCGACAACATATCTCAAGTCGGAGATAACCAGCTGATCTTCGGGATGAGGAAAAGCTGAGCCAGCCATCCATCTGGAGACAGTTGCAGGAGAAACTGCGGCAACATTTGCAACGTCAGAGCCCTTCAGGCCCCCACGTTCTCTCAGGTCATCAATTATTTTCGATACAGCGTTTGACATCTCTAGCCCGCTAGAACCGCACTTATTGCATTCACTCCGCCTCGGAATGCGGGAACGCGAGAATAACTTGATGCAGCTGCTGTGCCGCTGAGGTTGACAAGCGCTTCCTCGAAATGCTGCAACCGCTTTTTGGTTTTCAAGAGAGCCTCCCTAAGCGGCTGATCTTCAATCTTCAGCGCTGTGGCGGCACGCGCCATTCTGACGGAATTCCCAACAAATTTCAGCATGAAATAATCCGTGCGCTTCTCGACCGGAATTTTTGAGAGCGTTAAAAGTTGCTTTGATCTTTGAACAACAAAATGTTCGTCATGATGATCGATCATGTCCTGCAATTGATTGCAGCAGTCAGCATCGTTGCATCCGAACTTTGATTTGCTTCCTTTCGCTTCCCAAAATGTGTTTAGCTGGTCAGGCTTCAGGTATCGGTCGAGATCAGCGACATAAACATAGGTGCCGCCACCACCACTGTTGCCAGCTTTCTTCCATCGCGAGATGTCAAATTTCTCCTTGATGCCTATGCCATGACAGAGGCCGCCTGTGGCACCGAAGGATAAGGTAGAAAGCCCAACTAACCCGCCAGTATAGTCAACGACAATGGGCCTGTTATGTGCATGAAATTCGCGGACACACTCGATGAAAGATCGCGTTGCTACTCCGGTCGAAGTCGCACCAAAATTCTCCACCCTCAACCAAACGTTATCGACAGGAAGATTACCCAATTCCGGCAGTAGTTTTTGTCTCGCGATGCTGTCCGTTAGGGTTCTTGTCGCAAGATTGAGCTGGTAATCGATCTTGATGCCGGTTCCGCCCAGCAAATCAAGTTGCTTTCTCAATGATTCGCAAAGAGTCAAGTCAACGGTGACCGACTCGACAGACGCAAAATCAATTACATGCGTTGGTGCCAGAACCGCATTCACGCCATGCTTGATCGCAAATTCAGCGATGGCCCGCGTCACATCAAAATTTCTTGTCGAGCGGAAATCATCAATTGCCCACGGTCGATCGTGATTGGCCCAAGGAAGTTTTGTTATGGCTGAGCCGAATTTCCCCGGGAAAAACATTTCTGAGAAATTTGGATCCAGTACGATCTCACAACCGCTTCTTTGTAGCGCCCTCAGTAAGTCAACTTGTTCAACAAGGTGGCACGCATCAAAAACGAAGCGTCGGTATTGAAGCTTGCCACTGACCAGCATGTTTTCCAGCTTTCTGTGGCCGTTGTGACCCACTCGCAGATATCCAGCTAAGAGCGGTTGGCGCGGATGAAGATGAATGACTTCTGCCATGGTTAACTCCTTATGAGACATATATCATTTCCATTTCAGAAAGTCAATATACGCAATGAAAAACGCATAGGCTAAAAAACCTCACAATTGCAACATATTATCTATGTCTCGCCTCCCAAAGAGTAACGGAGGCGTGCGAAGGTAAGCTCAGACTGGTCGGAAATCAGTCGTCGAGTGCAATGGCATAAGCTTGGCCATGACCCGCGAGACTTACAAGTCAAGCAGACGGCCATAGTGATCCGCTGGTTCTGCGGGAGGGAGCCATCGCTTAACCAATAAAATGTAGGTCGGGCATCGCTCACTTGCAATTGTTCTCGTTTTGTTCTATGCTATTTCTATGGACTGGGCACTCGCCATCGAACGTCATCGCGAACCGCTTGTCCGCATCGTTGCGGCGCTGTTTGCCATGATTGGCCTTGCCGAAGGGAGTTCGGTCGAGAGGCTGTCGTGGCCTCTTTACCGCGCCGTGCTTCGCCTGCTGCGTCCGGCGGAATGGGCGGTGCGGCGGCTTATCGTCGTTGCGGCGCGTGGGCTTGTGGTGAAGCCGCCCCAAACCCGTGCCGCTCCGCTGGGGCTTATCATTCCCCGCAAACGCAAAGGCCGCGTTTCCTTTCAGCTGTTCGATCCCCGCCAGCGTTTCGATTGGGAGAACGGCCGCCGCCCCATGAGACGCAGGCCGGAGCCTCGCATTCACGTCATTGATGTGTCTTTCGATCCGCGAATTTCGCTGTTTCGTATGACGGGGCCCCTAGCAATCGCACCCGGCCCCGAGGCCGGCAACACCGTCACTGCTCAACCTCTGTGCCGCCGTCTCGCCGCGATCAGGCGAGCTCTCGAAGATTTGCCGCATCAGGCCAGGCGCTATGCGCGCTGGCGGGCCAAGCCCTTCGAGGCGCGCCGCCCGCGTCTTGCCACAACGCTCCGCCCCGGAGCACCCCCGGGTCTTGCCAACAAACCGAGCCATGAGGTCCATGCGATCCTGACTGAATGCGATTGGCTTGCCCGCAGCGTGCCCGTGGCCGACACGTCATGAGCGTGCTGGTCCATTCGAGTTCAACTTTGTTAACGCAGCCACACCTTGTCGGGCGTGCCTTATCCGCCTATCTCCGATAGGTGACAGCGGACAACTCATACTTTTCCCCGCCCGCCCCCATTCCGCGGCGGCGGGATGTGATCCCGGGGTTTTTCGAAGTGGTGCGCACCATCATGCGCAATCCGCTCGAGATGTGGGGCGAGCCCTCCTACGAGGACAAATGGATCGCCACCAAATTCCTCAATGAGCGGTCCTTGATCGTCAACGATCCGGGGCTCATCCGCCATGTGCTGGTCGACAATGCCGCGAACTACAAGATGGGCGTCATCCGCCAGCTGATCCTCAGGCCCATTCTCCGCGATGGCTTGCTGACCGCCGAAGGCGAGGTTTGGAAGCGTTCCCGCAAGGCCATGGCGCCGGTGTTCACGCCGCGCCACATCAACGGCTTTGCCGCCGCCATGTTCGAGCGCACCGAAGCCTATGCTTTGCACTACGATGAGGCGGCCCGCGACGCCAGCGTGCGCGACATCGCCCGCGACATGACGGAACTCACGTTCGACATCCTCTCGGCGACGCTGTTCTCGGGCGAGATCGTCACCTCCTCGGGCGACTTCGCTTCCGATGTCGCCAAGCTGCTTCACACCATGGGCCGGGTCGATCCCTTCGACCTGGTGAAAGCCCCGCCATGGATTCCGCGCCTCACACGGATCAGGGGTCACCGCGTGCTGAAACTCTTCCGCGCCATCGTCGATGATACGATTGCCAGGACGGAAACACCGGATGGCGGGAGTGGGCGCCGTTCCGGACGACTTCCTCACCCTGCTGTTGCGCCAGGAACGTGACGACGGCCTCACCCGCGAAGAGATCAAGGACAACATCATCACCTTCATCGGCGCCGGCCACGAGACCACGGCCCGCGCTCTTGGCTGGACGATCTATTGCCTGGCCAATTCCCCATCCGATCTGGCGCTCGTCGAAAGCGAACTCGACGCTTTCTTCGCCGCTCCCGTGCCCCCGCCGCACGTTTGGCTCGACCGCCTGCCCAAAACCCGGGCGGCATTCGAGGAAGCAATGCGGCTATATCCACCGGCGCCGTCAATCAACCGCGCGGCGATCGCCGGCGACCGCTACGGCGATCTTGAGATCAAAGCCGGCACGACGGTCCTGATCATGCCGTGGACGCTGCACCGGCATCGCAAGCTGTGGGAAAGGCCCACAGCCTTTGTGCCCTCCCGCTTCTGGCCGGAAAACCGTGAGCGCATCGACCGCTTCCAGTATCTGCCATTTGGGGCGGGACCGCGCATTTGCATCGGCGCGGCCTTCGCCTTGCAGGAGGCGGTGATTGCCTTGGCCGTGCTCCTCCACCGCTTCCGCTTTCATTGCACCGATACATGCAAGCCGTGGCCGGTGCAGAAGCTGACGACGCAGCCGGAGGGCGGGCTGCCGATGACGGTGACGCGGCGCAATTCCACACGGCGATCACCAGCATGACAGGAACCGTCGCGACCGAAAACACCGACAGCAGGCCATTCACAAGCCTTCGCCGAAACAGACTAACCGCTTTCTTGACCCCATACTACAAGCATACTATCCACTGCGCCGCATGCAATCGCGCAAAGCAACGCTCATCAGAGGTTGGACCGATAGGCTTGGAAGTCCACGCCATACAATGATTCAATTCGAGCCCTTGCGTTTGGCGTCAAGAGTTGGTCGTAACCTGGAAATGGCAGTTTGCCCCGCGCCGCATCTCTGTTGAATACCTTGTGATCGAGGCTTGAGCCCTCAATGGGCATTTCTTTCGCCCTCCGGGAATGCTCGAATTTGACAAGCCAATCCAAGGAGTCGAAATCGGTATCCGGTAACGACCACTCATGCGCCACGGCGTTCAGCTGTTGCAACAGGTCGGACTTCGAAACATTTATGGTGACGTCCGGCTTGTGGATCCGCTCAATTGGATTGAATTGCGGCCTGAAATGGACGTTCGCCGCGCTCAAGTCGATGCTACTCAGCAAATCAAGAAATTGCTGAAACGAAAAACCGGTCGTGCGGCTCAGTTTGCCTGCGGAGAATTCTGCCAGATATGGGTCAGCATAAGCGTGCAACAGCGCATACCGGTAGAGACTGACAGTGCGCGCATATGGATCGCGGATCACCCGCAAGGTCCGGTATTCACCGAGCGGGGCAGCGAGGCTCCGCCGGTAAAGTTCGGAAAAGTAGTATATCGTGGTCCGATGTTTTTGCGGTGAAGCATGTATTGCCGGCAGTTCGTCGGCAAACCCCGAGACCTGGGCAAACCACGCATAGACAGTCGTGCATGCCGACTTCGCCGACCAGATTACCATCAGCCGCTTGTCGCAATTTATCAAGACCCGCGATCTTTTCAGCGCAAGTGTGCGCAGCGGCGGGATGTTGCGGAGGACAAAAAGTGGTGCGCTGAATACATAGTTATTGAGCAAATGAATTTTCATGAATATGGCCGTCATAGATGGATGCTGGCGAAAATCGCCAATGTGGCTATCTCCGGCATTGGCAAAGCACAGATCCATAGCAGGAGCAATCGTTGCTCTCGCCACCGCGGCCGCGGCGCGTCAAGAACTCCAAAATCGTTGCGTAGGCAATCTCATCCGTGGCCAAGTCCAGTTATGAAGAAGTAGATTGGCTCAGCCATTCGCCCCTCAATACCGGTCATGATGCTTCACCCACGCCATCGTGTCGGGTAGGCCATCCTCATCGCGGCCTTTTGGAACCAGATCGAGAAAATGATAGGCGCCGTTCAGCATGTCGAGGCCGCGGGCGTAGCATGAGTAGGTGTGAAACACTTGCCCATGGCCATCCCTGGCGAACACGCTGATGCCGGGCAGTTCGACCATTTCTGTAATCTCCCTGTGATAGTTGTAGAGCAGCGCCTTGCCAGGCTCCCGCGAAACCCCGAAATCGGCATTGAAGCTGGTCCCGTTCGACGAAACCCATGGGAATCTCCACCCCATGCGCTTGCGAAACGCTTCGATTTTGGCGAGCGGCGCCGACGACACGGCAACCAGAGTCACATCGCGCTGCTTGAGATGCACGCCGATGCCGTTGAAGTTATCGGCCCAGAACGAGCAGCTCTTGCAGCCCTCCTTCCAATCCGGTCCCATCATGAAGTGATAGACGATCAGCTGGCCTCTGCCATCGAAGAGCCCGGCCAGGCTTGTAACGCCCTTGGGTCCGTCGAACGCGTAATCCGCCTCGACTTTGACCCACGGCATCCGGCGGCGCTTGGCGCTCAGTGCATCGCGCGCGGCGGTGAATGCCTTTTCCTCGGCAAGCAGCTCGCACCGTGCCGTGAGCCAGGATTCGCGTGAAACCACATTGGGTGTGACCATGTCCCGTACTTCCACATAATTAATCAACAATATGATTGATACTCAATAATATGATTGATTGTCAAGAGGAATGCTGGAACAAAGATCTCACGCCACTTCCTCTTCGATCGTCCAGCTGTGCTCGATCTTGGCGGTCTTCTCGATCATGATCGTCGCCGAACAATATTTCTCCGCCGAAAGCTTGATGGCGCGTTCGACCGCGGCCGGCTTGAGCTTCCGGCCTCTCAGCGTGTAGTGCAGCTTCACCAGGGTGAACACCTTGGGAACCTCGCTGGCCCGCTCGGCTTCCAGCTCGACACTGCACCCGGTGATCTTTTCGCGTCCCTTCTCGAGAATCGACACGACGTCGAAAGAGGTGCAGCCGCCCAGCCCAAGGAGCAGCATCTCCATCGGCCGCAAACCGATATTTCGCCCACCGGAATCAGGCGCGCCATCCATCACCACAGCGTGGCCCGAGCCCGACTCCCCCACAAACGCCCGCCCATCCAGCCATTTCACCCGTGCCTTCATCTCGTAAACCTCCTGGTCCAGTTTGATGTACGTCCTGCGCCGCGGTCTCGACGGCTATTTCATATTGCCCTTCCATATTGCGCCGATACGCGCCCTGAATGCATTTGGTCTTTCGGCGAACAGCCGGAAAGAGTGACTCTGAACCTGCTCCACAAGCCCGGCACGCCGAATTTTCATGGCTGTTAGCGCTTCGCCGTGCCTTTCCTCGGAGGAGAAAACCGCGGGCTGTCCGGCAATCAACTTTTCCAGCTCGTCGAGGTCGTTAAGGTCACCCAGCGCTTCTCGCAATTTGAGCAGCTCGCTGGTCCACGCCCCAAACAGTGCTGGCCACAAGCGCCGCACAATCTCAAGATGGTGCAGGTGATGGATGACTGATTTGCGGGCCCTGTGCAGGCGCGCGGCATCGCCCGATGCCAGCCCTTTGCGGAGCCTCCGCCTGGCTTTTCGGAAGAGGTCCGCCATGGCGCCGGCGTAGGGCCGGATATCGCCCTTGATGAGCTTCCAGCCGGCCACATCGCTGCGCGCCGCCTCGATATGAGGCAGCGCCTCCCGGGCCGCTTCCTGAAGCGCCTGCGGGCTTGAGCGGTCCCGGTAGGCCAGGCGCGCCGCCTCCGCGAGTTCGCCTGCGGCCTCGCCGCAAGGCCACCCGGCGCCCTTCAATTTGGCGGCCGCCTCCTGCATGGCCTCGGCCCGCCGGGCGCCCGCAAGGAGATCGGCTGCCCGGCGCAAATGATCGTCGGCGCGCTCGAATTCAGGCCTGCTCACGCACGGCCTGACCAATCGAAACAGGCTTCGCATCAGCTTCAGCCGTTTGCGCACCGCATGCACGCCGCCGCCCCGGCTCGCGGCCTCCAGATCTTTGACAATGCCGGCAAAGACCCTGCGCGACAATGCCCGTAGAACAACCCCAGGCGGCCGATCGGTTCGAATTGCTGCCATTTCGCGCTATTCCAAGCCCGCACTACCAAAAACCATGCAGGCTTCGCCCGTCACAATCAATTAGTTCATGAATTCTGTTCGCCCAGGCAAAAAAGCCGGAATTAGGGGTTCACATTCCCCTTGGCGGTTGCTACATACCCCTCGCGTTCATAACGCGGGATGGAGCAGCCCGGTAGCTCGTCAGGCTCATAACCTGAAGGTCACAGGTTCAAATCCTGTTCCCGCAACCACAGATAGTTGACTCCCTGGCGGAAACACCCCGGGGAGTCGACTTCCCCTCAAACCGGCGTCATTTACTTCTGCGCAGGCCCCCAGGATCGCGGCCAGGTCACCCTCCAAAATCGCGTCGTAGCTATCGGCTGTGCCCGATGGTGCAATTGTTACTTTGGTGATCAGCGAGCGAATCAGGTTTTTCGCACACAGTGCCTGTTCCACCTTCGCACTGAAGCATGGCTTCGAGTTCGCGAACTTTGCGGACATACAACTCATGCATACGTGGATGGAGTACGACCTTCTCGGCAAGTTCTGCCGACGCGGCGGTTTCCTGCAATCTGGATTTCTCGGCGACAAGCGCGCTCATGCGGTCCTGCATTTCGGGTTGATAGAAACCGTCCTCAATCGCGACCATGATCGACTTGATCTTCTTCTCGATGTCGGCGATGTGCCTGGCGGTCCGATCCCGAGTGGAGATCGCTTCGGACCTCAGACGCGCGTATTCGGCCTGGAACTCCTTGACGAAGATTTCCAGAAGTTCGGGCGTGATAAGTCTTTCCTTCAGCCCGGTCAGAACCCGGCTTTCGATGGACTGACGTGTAATAGTTAGCGCGTTGGTACAGGTCCCGTGGCGCCGGCGGGTCGAGCAGCTAAACCTGTCCTTGCCGACGACAATGAGGTTCCCCCCACATTGGGCGCATTTGAGCACACCGGAGAGAAGATAGCGGGCTCGATGGGTGGAGTTGAGATCGTGGCGCGCGGCGCCGGCCTTGAGGCCGGCCTGGCCGCGCAGGCTCGACCCGAACCTCTTCCTGTCGAAGTTTGACCGCTTGCCAAAGGCCATCATCGACAATCCTGAGTTCCGGAACTCCACGCCTCTCCCAGGCCGCATTTGGATTTGGCCTTGCGACCCTTTTCCCTGTGGCAGGGTCCTTGACATAGGAGCATCGGTTCCATTCGATGAGGCCGACATAGACGCTGTTGTTCAGGATGCCGGTACCACGCCTTGACTGGCCACGTATTGTGGTATTGGACCACGGCCTGCCTCCGGGGCCGGAGATGCATTGGGTATTCAGGTCTTTGGCGATCTTCTCCGGGGTCTTGCCGGCCGCATACTCACCGAAGATGCGGCTTACAATGGCGGCTTCTTCCGGATCGACGGTCCGGTGACCACCATCACCGTCGTCACCCGTAGCAACACGATATCCATAGGCGAGACCGCCGGGAATCTTGCCTTTCCTGACGCGCCCTAACTGACCGCGCCTCGTCTTGTCGGCTATATCCCGCAGTGTCATCTGCGCCATCATGCCCATGATGGCGACATGCAAGGCAGTGATTTCGCCGACTGAGGGTGTAAACAGGCGGATTCCATGGAACGTCAGCGTATCCTGTAAGTCGGCAGTGTCGGCCAGCCGGCGGCCGAGCCGATCAACGGCCTCACAGACGACGGTGTCGAACCTTTTCATTCGCGCATCGGCGATCATCGCCTGATACGCGGGCCTGTACCGCGACGCGCCGCTAAGTGCGGCATCCGAATATGTTTCGACTACTCGCCATCCCTGGCCTTCGGCATAGCGCCTGCAAACCTCGACCTGATCCTCAATTGATGCCTCACGCTGAAGATCGGAGGAATAGCGGGCATAGATGACCGCACGGAGGGGTATCATCGAGGATGACTCCTTGTTGGACAGCAAGTCTCGGCGCAGGTTTGCTAGATTACTCGCAAATTCGCGATGCGCCTCGAGAGATTTGGCGAGGTTGTAAGTCTGCTCGGTTGTCCTCAGGTTGCGGTGACCGAGCAGGGGGGCGGCCAGCCGGACGTGAACCGGATCGTGGATGGCCACAGTTGTCGCGGCGGCGTCTCGAAACAGGTGGGGGTTGATCGAGCGGCCGAAGGCTTCCCGGGTGCGTTTGATGATGCGATCATATATGCCCATCTCCGTAAACGGCGAGCCATCGGACAGACCCACAGGCGATCACCGGCGGGCTGATGCCAGCGGCCGTTTCGTGCGGCAAGAACTGGCCGGTAGGTCATCAGGTAGATATCAAGGTTGAAGACAGGTCCACCGGCCAGTCGTACTCAAGCGTCGCGTGGGTCTTGGTTGCCGATGGCGGAAGCAGGATCGTCCAGCCTTCCCCGGTGCGCCGGAGATCGCCGCCGATGGTGAGCTCACTGAGGTTGCGGCGGCGCAAGCAGCGCAGGGCAAGAAAGGCTATGATCAGGCCGTCGCGGTAGAGGACGGCGGAGCGAAGCGGTGTTTTCTGCTGGGGAGCGCAGTCCATCAGCTGCAACCCCAGTGCAAAGAGCTCCTCCGTGCCGGCCATTCGGGCCCGCTTGAGCGACGGGTCCGCCCGGCGCGCCCGCACTCTGGCGGCGGTTCTCCGGATGAAATTCCAGTCGCGCCGCGGCGACAGCACCTTGGCCATCTCGGTCAATTCCTCCAGGCGCGCCAGGATGGTGTTCTTCTTATTGTGCAACCGGTCGAGTTCCTGGACATAGCCCGGACCGTTCAGGCGTGATGCGGTCGGCCGGCTTGCCTCGTCGTCCAACGCTCCAGCTTCGCCAGGAACGTCAGCCACGGCCATAGCCGCGCTGCGATATTGCGGTTGCTCAGCGACGATGTGCCGCGCGGGTCCCGCCATGGTCGGAGAAGGGATCGCCGGGAGCCAGCGCGGCCTCCCACAGGTGCCTGTCCGCATGGGGCCAGGTTGCCCATTTCATGCAGGCCCGCTCCGGCGCCTTGCCACGGTCGTATGGCCGCCGCTCATGACTTTCACCGGGACCGATTTTGCGGAGCTTCATGATTTCCCGGTCGAAGTGGCGCGCCGCGCCCCTTGTTTCGAGGCCGGCATAGAAGTTGGAGGTGGTATCCATCGACTCCTGTGGCCAAACACGCGTCGCACCACTTCATAGCCGCCGCGGATTGCGGTCGAGAAAGATCTTTGCGCCAATGTGACGAAACAGATGGGCGTTGACCGTTAGCCCCGTATAGATTTCACCGTTTCATGATCTGATGGCTCGAGAGTGTCCCTTTCTTTATGTGCGCCGGCCCGCGGGGAACAGGAACGGGTTCCCAGGATCGGCTTGCCGGACGCCCTTGAGATACCAACGGATAAGGTCGGCAGCTAGCATCGGGCAGCTCGAAGTCGAGATCGGCTGCCGGTTTTTCACTTCGTCCGACGGGATTGTCAGCATGAGTTTCTTGCCGGCTTTAATGAGATGACGATCGATCTCGATGCGAGGTGAGGTTCTTGATGCGCAGCGGCACGAAGATAAGCAGTTCGATAGCCACTGCGATCTGGCCGAGTACAGGGCGCCGGTAATGGGGAATCTTCCGGTCTCGATCTCGCGACGGAGAAGAAGTGGCAATGCTAGCAGTTTCTCGCAGCTCTCAAGGTCATTGAAGGGCAGCAGGCGCTCGCGGTTCTTCTGGGTCATGCCGGCATAGGTGATTGACAGCTTGCGGGTGATCTCGGTCATCCGGGTCAAGGTGACATCGTCCGACGTGACCCAGTGGCGGGCGACGCCCTTCAACATGGTGGCGATATTGCCGGTCGTCGCGGTCGGCTTCTTGCCCAGTCGCTCGTAGAAGAATCGCAACCCTTCGGTGTAGTTCTCAATGGTCACACAGGCGGCGAGCGAGGTGAGTGTCGCCGGATCCCGGCCGCGCAAGACCAGGGCGGAGGCAAAGACACGCAGTAGATATTCCCGCGACTTGAGGGTCACCTCACCTAGGGGGCGGACGGGTCCCTCTGCTGCAAAGTCGAGGCCGGCAAGCCGGGCGAGCCAGCCGTCGACGTCTTGTTTCAGGCTTGGCGGAAAAGCGGTCCAGGGAAGGCTATAGGTTTTCTGCCGGCTTTGACGACTTATCGGCAGTTGCGGCCAGTCCTGCACCTGCACGACTGCCCGGTTCCAGGCATTTGCAGTATCGGCCCAGGTCTTCTCAGGATCGCGCAGAAGCGCTTCTTCGGTCAGGGTGCAATAGAATCGCCGAATATCCGCAGCGGTTACGGTGCCCGGTGTGATGTGCCGGAAGGAGAGCCAGCGGATGAGCCGCGACAGCCGCACCCGGTCGCGGCGAACATTGACCAGGCAATAGAAACGTGCCCAAGCCTCGGACACCGGCGTCACGGTACGCCCCTCCATCATCGGTCCGATGAGAACCAGTGCCGAACGCAACAGGCTCCTGGCGTTATTCCAGCGGGACGCGGTCAGGCCGATTGCCTTGGGCGAGGCATGTTTCAGCCGGGCATTCAAGCCCCGCAGGTCGGCGGGTATCGCGGCCAGACTGCGGCCCAGCACTCTGGCAACAGCGCGCACCGCAGACGCCATATCCTGGCGGCGGCGCTCCGCCATGGGGGCGGTCTGAACGGCGGCCAGTACGTCGGCCAGGGTGGCTCGTGAAGGGGGTACTTGTGTCACGGAATGCCTCGTGATGCCAGAAGCGGACTGTAGATCATTTTCGTGAGAAAGTACCAATAATATTCGACACCAAGTCATATAGTACCTTCTCACGTAACAGCGAAACTACTAATGATTTGGCCATTCTGGTCACCTCCTGGCAGCTGCTGTCACATAGGCGTTGAGTACCGCCTGGCTGATCCTCACCGCCCTGCCAACATGGATTGCCTGTAGTTCCTTAGTGGCAATCAGGCGGCGGACAGTCCTGATGCTGACCTGCAAATAGAAGGCGACGTCGGCGACCGTCAGCAGCCGGGTGATATCAGGTTCATTTGGGCTGCGCGGGTTCACTTATCGTCAGCCTCATTGTCTGTTTGGGAGATGCAGATCAATTCCGCGGCAGCCTGCTGCGCCAGCAGGTGGACAAGCGCAACGAGGGCCGGATGCAGCCGAGTCGAAGGGCCTGCCTTGCGCTTGGCAGTGCTGGACTGTGGTACGATAGTGGCCTCGAATGTGATTCGCTTACGCATGGCGCCACATTGCCAAGCGAAGCATGGCGACGGCTTCACCTGAACCCCCACGTCAGATAGGGCAGGTTTCGGGTATGTGGTGAACTATTGTGGAATTACAGTCGGTTAAGAGATATTTTGGGCCCGCAGCAGGCGCGCCCTTTTTAGTATGCACGGTATCGCCCTTTCCACGCCTCCTAAATCACATTCCAGTTCCTGAAGTACCGCGCAGCAAAACTTGGCGAAGTGACCCGTCGCAGAAGATGTTGGGTACTTATCGAAAAACCAGGAATAATACCTTCCGAGCACGGAAATGACGGTATGGCGAAGGAGGTGTTTGGGAGGTCTGCCTCCTTGATTTTGTCGCGCGAACTTTAATGCGTCGTCGATTGCAAGTTGCATTTCCTTGAGCAACGCAGTGAACAGCTTCGGGCCAGCCTCCGACGCAGTCACCGAGCGGTTTAATCTCGTCTGCTCCTCCGTCGCCTCCCGCCCCGCCATTGCCGCGGGAGTGAGTCCCCTTGCCACCCGTTCATTAAGCAGCTCTTCAATTCCCTGATAGGTGAGGAGTTCACCCAGCCGCGGCAGCAACGTGAGCCAGAGGGAGGGTTCAAGCTCTCTCTGGTGCTTGGCTGCGACCGATACTAAATCACCTAACGCTGTGCTCAATTTCTCCAGGGCGCTTTTCCTTTGCTGCAGGTCGGGCATGAGACGGTATTTCTCATAGCTGTCCGTCGCGCCGGTAACGAGTTGAAACAGCGCCCCCTCGTAGTCAACGATCCCAAACTGCTTCGCAACACGGGCAGCTGCCTCCGGGGTAAAAGGCCGATATTCCCGATCACCTGCCGCTATCGATTTGTGGTACCTGGCCATTGCTAGTTCGCCGCTGTTCCGATCTACCCCGAAACCCCTCTATGATACCAAGATGGCCCGCCACAATGAAGGTCCAGATATTGCCTCTTGCCCACAGCCAATAATCATCAGCTTACAATTTCGAGCTTTACGCGCGCGTAAAAAAGCGGAGGAGCGTTACCCCGAAAAGGGGGCGAAAAGCGTACGCGACAATCAGCCCATCGCACGGAAGTGTCCGAGCCCGATGTTAAACTGGATTGTGGGCGCAGCCCATTGCTCAAGTGTCCGGGCGAGCGGGAGACCAAAGCGCGTGCTGATTCACAACCTTGGTTCTGGAGCTTGTTGTCTCACATGCACGAAATCTCAGTTCGAGGGTGCTCCGCGGCAGAAATGATTTTGAATGGATAGAATAAATCGAGTCGCCCGCCTGCCGGATTTGGAGTTGGCGTTCTGGAGTCCCGTCGAGCGGATATGAGGCCTGACATGATGCATTTCGTTTGACACTCACATCACACGGGTATTGAATACTTGAGGTTTTCAGCGGAGTTGGCGCCCCCTAGGGGAGAGGCATCGCCTATCACGGGAGGGATGCATGTTTCTTGGTCGGCGAGCTTGTTTCTGCCTTTTTCAGTTCTTGACGATTCTCACAGCGGTTCTGTTCATGCCGCGCGCGGCAAACGCAGTCGACTGCACAGTCGGGGTTAGCGGCGCTATCTCGGCACTACCCAAGACAATTCACCTGGGCAGGCCATCGGTTCTGTCATGGTACATAACCGAACCGGTGGGTTGCTACTATTACGTCTATATTAACGGCACACTTGTTGCTGACACAACTTTTGTTAAGTCGGGAACAATGGAAGTGACTCCGGCGGTCACGACCGAATATGTGCTTTCCTACGAGCCGGGCCCAATCATCACGAGCCGGAGCCGCGCGGTAACGCCCGCGGGTTCCACGACGGTGCAGGTCAACTCCAACGTCGTGCGCATAAAAGGAAGCTCGGCCTATTGGAAGGACATCTTGATCAACGCCGTTGGCCAGGACGGCACACGGGTAATCATCGAGCCTAGCGTGAACATGGACCTGACCGGCTACGCCACGCCGATCTACATCCGTGAAGGCGTGATCCTCTCAAGCGATGACGGAACGCCGCCGCATGCCATGCGTGACGGAAGGCGCCTTGGCCCCGTCATCTTCACGAAGTCACGTCCGAAGCCTCTGTTTGATGGTGAGATGCACGAGTGACGGCGCCTATACGGGTGACGGCGTCGAAATTTCGGGCTTCCGGCTCATTGGCCCCCATTTCGGTACGATGGAGGGCAACGACAATCTTGAAAGGGGAATGATCGTAAAATCCTGCCTAAATGTCGATATCCATAACATGGAAATCGCGGGCTGGAGCGGCCAAGCCATCTACGTCGACGAGGACGAACTGTACCCCCGCTTGCTCAATCCGGATGCCGTAAAGATCTACGGAAACTACATCCACAACAACCAGCACAAGGGCGGCAACGGCTACGGCGTCGACATCCGGAAAGGCGCCTATGCCCGGATCGAACAGAATGTCTTCGACCTCAACCGTCACGCTATTGCCTCCTCGGGAAAGGCCGGCGCGGGCTACAGCGCCTCCGAGAATCTCATCCTCAGGGGAGGCGGAGTTCACGACAAATTTTTGGTCCCCTACACCCATCTGTTCGATGTTCATGGTGATGCGAACTGCCCATCCTTCATCTCCGGTCTCTTCAATTGCGGAAACGCCGGCGATCAATACTGGATGTACAACAACACCTTCCAGTATCTTAAGGACAACTCGATAAAGCTGCGGGGCGTTCCCCGCGTGGCGGCGTACATCTATGGCAACGTATTCGCCAAGGGGTCGGTTGACGATGCGATTGAACTCTTCTCTTCGACTAACGTCACGATCGGGAGTGGAGCCCAAGCCAATATCGCCGGCTACGATACTTACGGGCGCTATGGCACCTGTGACCTTGACGGCGATGGCAAGGACGACTTTTTCCTCGCCTCTGGCAAGACTTGGTGGTCCATGAGTGCGGCGCGCATGCACTGGGTCTTCCTCAAGTCGGCGAGCGAACGGCTTGAAAAAGTCGGTTTCGGCGATTTCAATGGCGACGGCGTGTGCGATGTCGTGGCGGCCGGCGATGGTGAGCTTGTGACATCAAGTGGCGGCACCGGACCTTGGACGTCGCTGCCCGGAACCGCGGGGGTAGCCTTCGGCGAAGTTCGCTTCGCCGACTTCAATGGTGACCACAAGACCGATGTATTCCGCCGGGCGCCAAATGGACAATGGTCTTACCTGCCTTCCGGACTGACCGTTTGGCAGAACCTGAACAATTCATCATTTCCATTGAGCAGTTTGCGCTTCGGAGATTTCAACGGCGACGGCATCGCCGATGTCCTCAGCTTGGCGGGAGGCCGCTGGTCGGTTTCCTATGGCGGTCTCAGCGGTTGGACAAAGCTGAATAGCCTATCCACCAGCCTGAACTCAGTCCGGATCGCCGACGTGAACGGAGACGGCAAGGACGACATTATCCGCCTCATATTCGTAGGCGTCATCGGAAACAAATTTCGCTGGGAAGTATCGTGGGGCGGCCGCACCGCTTGGAAGACTTTGCGGACAGTCTACACTGATTTGCCCACAACAAACCCTCTGGTTACGCCGCGTGCCTTCGTTGGAAGATTCAGTGGCACCGTAGGGGCCGACATGCTGCTGATCGATTACAGGCGCAAAGGCTGGCTCTTCGACTACAAGAAGCAGACAGTTGTAAAACATAATCTGTTCCCATACTGAAATGGCCAATCCATTGAGGTCAGTTGAAATTCGGTAGTGGTGTAAAGGAAATGGGCACTTGTTCTGCTTTCGGGAGGGTAAGCCGACGTGACGCGGACATGAGGCCACCAGCGCTGTTGACCCAAGGCGGACCTGCCGGACCGCAAGCAATGCGGCAGCGCACCTAAACACATACTGCAAGGCAACGGTTTTATCCGTTGACTTCTCTGGCCTACCGCATTGTCTTGGTACGCGCAGAGCGCTGGGGAGGACGGCCAACATGCCACACGATAAACGACTGATTGCCGACGAGGCAAAGATCGAGGCGCTCCGGGACCGGATCCCGGAATGGATCAAGCGCCTGGAACGGCCCAAAACGCCGTGCCTAACGCCGGTATTCGGCCCCCTGGAAGGCATCCGCGTCGTGGGCACCGGGCAGCTCATCGCCCAGCCCTATATCGGCACTAAGCTCGCGGAGTTTGGAGCCGAGGTCATTCACGTCGAAAAGCCCGGCGGCGATGTCTTCCGCTTCACCGCACCACAATTGAAACGGGGCCCGCGCATCCATGGCGCTGACGAGGCCGAGGTCACCAAGAACAAGCTGTCGCTGGGACTCGACTTCAAGAAAGCCCGCGGCATCGAGCTGCTGATGGCCTTGTGGAAGATTTCCGATGTGTGGATGGAGTCCTCCGCACCCGGCACCTGTGAGAGGAACGGCATCAGCAACGAACTGGCGCTGGCGGTTAACCCGGGCCTCGTCATCGTGCGGGTCAGCACCTACGGGCAATATGGCGAGGAGCAATATTTGGCGCGTCCCGGCTATGATGCGATCGCGCAGGCCTTTGGCGGCATGATGAACCTGACGGGCGATCCCTCGGGCCCGCCGCAACGCGCCAAATGCTACACCGGCGACTATGTCACCGCCATCACCGGTTGGGCGGCAACCATGATGGGGCTGTGGGAGGCCAAAAAGAGCGGGCGCGGCCAGGTGATCGACCTTGCCCAGTACGAGGCGGTCGCCCAGACTAACGGCAATACCCTGCCGCTCTACACCGGTGAAGGGACGGTGTACGGCCATACCGGGAACCGGGCGCCGGGTTTCCAGCCCTATGACACATTCAAATGCAACGATGGATGGGTCTTCATCGGCGCGCTCGGCGGCGCCATCTACGACCGGATTCCGAAATTCCTCGGTCTCGATCCGGTCGAGTACAGCTACGACGAGTGCTCGAAGGATGCGGCGGCCGTCAACTCCGAAAAGGGTCGCGCACTCGACAAGCGGCTGCGCGACTATTGCGCCGGCCACACGGCCCTTGAGGTCGAAACGGCGCTGAACGCGGCCCAGATCGGGTGTGCCCGCATCTTCAATGTGCGCGATCAATACAACGACCCGCACTATGCCGCTCGCGAGATGACGGTGCCGGTGCTCGACCGGCAATCGGGTGTGCCGATCCGAGTCTTTGGCGTGGTGCCGAAAATGTCGCTGACGCCGGGCCGGATATGGCGGGGAGCTCCCTCGATCGGAGAGGACACCACGGCCATTCTCTCGACGATGCTGGGGTTATCGGAGCCAGAGATCGAAGCCCTTTACAATGAACGTGCCGTGCATCGCGTCGAACCGTTTACTGAGCCCCAAGTCGCCCCGATCAATCCCTAGCGATGGCATGGGGGTGATCGACGGCTGTTGTTG
>CAVWHD010000025.1:0-92211 GCA_963754675.1 uncultured Alphaproteobacteria bacterium
AAGCGTCCGGTGAAACGTGCATGCTCAACCTGCGCCGGGCGCTGATCAACGATGCGCGCGGCGTGGAGCAAGTATCAACTCGGGAGGAAATCATGGAAACCGATCGTCGAACCGCCGTCGCTCTGGGTCTTGCCGCGGCTTCCACGCTGGTGCTCGGCACCGCGGCTAACGCAACCGCCGGACTGGCGAAACTCGTGGCGATCTACAAGACGCCCAAAGACGCCGCTGCGTTCGACCAATACTATGTCTCGACCCACGCGCCCCTGGCCAAAAAGATCCCAGGCCTGCGGAGTTATGAGGTGAGTTCCGGACCGGTCGGCTTGCCGGTCGAGCCGGGCGGTGTGCATCTCGTGGCGATCCTCGAATTCGACAGCGCCGCTGCCATTGGTGCCGCCCTGGGAACCCCCGAAGGCAAGGCCACCGCCGCCGATCTGGCCAACTTCGCCGATGGCGGTGTCGACCTGATGATCTTCGACTCCAAACCGGCCTGAGGCTGGAGATTCCGTTTGACGCCGCACGGATGTGTTGATATGGCTAGCCATATGAAGACGACCGTACATATTCCCGATGGGCTTCTTGCCGAAATCCAGAAGATCGCCCGCAAGAAAAAAACCACGCTGCGGGCCCTGGTTCAGGAAGGCTTGCAGCATGTCGTTTCGGTTGAGCATAAGAAGCGGCCCTTCAAGTTGAGGGACGCATCTTTTGGCGGCAGCGAAGTTAATCCTGAATTGCGGAGCCTCAACTGGGCTGATATCGTTGACAGGGTATATGAGGGCCGCGGCGGGTGATCGCGGTCGATACGAATATACTCGTCCACGCGCACCGGAGCAACTCGCCGTGGCATGAAGCCGCGCGATCGGCCGTGGCCTCGCTCGCGCAAAGTGACATGGCATGGGCAATTCCATGGCCGTGCATTCACGAGTTTTTGAGTGTCGTCAGCAACCCCAAAATCATGAAACCGGCTACGCCAATTGACAGGGGTTTGGCCCAAATCGAGGCCTGGATGGAGTCAGCTAAGCTTGTGTTGCTGGCTGAAGGTGCAAACCACTGGGCGAGCCTGAAACAGTTTGTTCTTTCCGGCGGCATATCGGGCGCCCAATTTCACGACGCCCGTATTGCCGCTATATGCGTGCAGCACGGGGTCATGGAATTGTGGACGGCGGACAGGGATTTCTCGCGGTTTCCGGCACTGAAGACGAGAAATCCGCTGGTGGGATGACTCGCCTTTGAAAAAGAAAATCCCTGAATTCGAGACCGGCGCCGAAGCCGAGGCCTTCGTGGATTCGGCCGATTTGAGCAAATACGATTTCTCCGGATTCAAACACGTGCGCTTCGAATTCCAGCCCATGACCGAACGCGTCAACATGCGATTGCCCGCCGAGCTCCTGCAAGCGGTGCGCCGCAAAGCGGAAGCCGCGGGCATGCCCTATCAGCGTTTCATCCGCGCCACGCTGGAGCGGGCGGTGGCGGGGAAGAAGAGGGCTTGAGACAGGACCATGACAATCTATCCACCTCACGCGAGGATTTACGCGGTCAAGTAGTGTCTATCTGCAAGTCAGACCAATGGCATTTTTTTGCAACGGCCCTCATAAGTTTGAATTGACACCTGCCGCCTTGAAGGTGACGTCGCAGTCCGTGATCGAATCAAAATCTCTGATCGACCCAATGATGCTCACTGATGTGCTATTCAACGTCAAATTTGCTGGCGTCGGCGTTTGATTGGTAATTCTCATCTGTGCATTGAACGACGAGACGCCGCTCCAAATATTCACTCCAGCGACGGGCCGGAATATGTTACCAATAAGGCTTCCCGTCTCTAATTTATAGTGTGCTGCGTAAAACCCATCGAACAGCGACAGTTTAGTTGAAGGGCCATTGTCGGCAAAATTTCGGGGGCTATATCGAAAATTCACATGGCAACCAACCGGCCAACCAACAGCGGTACAAGCGGGAGTCACTGCGGTGAGACAGAACCCACCCCGAAAATCGATCTCCGCCGCAGCTGACGTCGAAGCCAAGAGGCCGAGAGAAAAAATAGTCGCTGAGAGCCGTTTCATCCAACCCTCCCATTTCATTTGGCTATCACACTTTCGCAAAGTGCCGCTTGGTACGCAAGCACCGTTTGAGCGAACAGTAAAGCGGGCTGTCGAGGATACTGAAGCACTGCGAGGGACACTTTTCGGTTTCGACGTCCGGTTTAACAGAACGCAATAAATGACCGGAGCTTGCGCCCCGGCCCTTCAAATCCACTCAACCAAAGGCTGGGTCACCGCGCCAGCACCGCCAGCAGCAGCAGCGCCACGATGTTGGTGATCTTGATCATCGGGTTGACCGCGGGGCCGGCGGTGTCCTTGTAGGGGTCGCCTACGGTGTCGCCGGTGACGCATGCCTTGTGGGCCTCCGAGCCCTTGAGGTGCTTCACCCCCTTCGAATCGACGAAGCCGTCCTCGAAGCTTTTCTTGGCGTTGTCCCAAGCGCCGCCGCCGGCGGTCATCGAGATCGCCACGAAGAGGCCGGTGACGATGACGCCCAGGGCCGAGAAGGCGGCGCCCTTGCCGGCGATCATGTTGATCATAATGAACACCACGATGGGGCTGAACACGGGGAGCATCGAGGGGACGACATCGCTTGCTGGCATATCAGATCTCCTGAGCTACAATGTAGTCCAGACTTGCCAGAAACTTGACTGCGGACGCAGCCCCGATGCGTACTATCGGCGCCGGAGTTTCTGGCCGCTACGCTGCAGGATGACCTGGGCGGCAATTAGCAAAGCGAACGACGATAACAACACGACCGTGCCGACCGCATTGATCTCCGGCGTGACGCCCCTGCGGATCGACGAGAATACATAGATCGGCAAAGTCACATTGGGACCGGCCACGAAGAAGGCGATGATGAAGTCTTCGAACGAGAAGGTGAAGGCCAGCAGGAAACCGGCGAGAATCGACGGCGCCAGCAGCGGCAGCACCACCTGGCGGAAAGTTCCCATCGGCGTGGCATAGAGGTCCTCCGAGGCCTCGACCAGGCTGCGGTCCATGCCCGAGAGCCTGGCCCGCACCAAGAGGCAGACCACCGCGATGTTGAACAGCACATGGGCGGCGACTACTGTCCACACGCCCATTTCGATCTTCAGGTTCCACGCCGCCATCAGCAACGGATTGATGGCGTTGAACAGGCTGACAAAGGCAATTAGCGTCGAGATGCCGATGACGATGCCCGGCACCATGATGGCGATATAGAGCAACCCGTCGAACAGATGCCTGAGCCAGCCGCTGACCCGTTCAAGGCCCAGCGCGGTGAGCGTTCCGATGATGGCCGACAGGAAAGCGGTGGACCCGGCAATAGTCAGACTCGTCATCAGCGCTTCGGTGATCAGCGGATTGGAGAACGCCTTGCCGTACCACGCCAGCGAGAAGCCCTGCCAATCCATGGCGTATTTCCCCGCATTGAAGGAAAACCCGACGATCAGCGCGATCGGCGCGTAAAGAAAGACATAGATGAAAGCGGCGTAAATCCGCATCACTACACCAGCGCCACCCGCCTGGTGCCGGACTTGCCGAGCACGAAGCGCATGTAGAAGAAGATGGTGACGAACATGATGGCGACGAGCGCCACCGAGACAGCGGCGCCAAAGGGCCAATTGCGCGACTGCAGGAACAGATCGACCAGCGCATTGCCGATGAAGAAGACCATTCCGCCGCCCAAAAACTGCGGCAGGATGTAGTCGCCCATCAACAGGATGAAGACCAGCATCGAGCCGGTGGCGACACCGGGCAGCGACAGCGGCAGCGTCACCTGCAGGAAACTCTTCCACGGGGTGGCGCCGAGGTCGGCGGAAGCCTCCAGCAGCCGCTTGTCGAGTTTTTCCAGGCTCACATAGATGGGCGGCACCATCAGCGGCAGAAAGCCGTAGACTGCTCCGATCAGAACCGCCCACGGCGTATTGATGATGCGGTAATCGCCAAGACCGGCCCACGCGATCCATGACGGAATGCCCTTGGAGCCGAGGATCATGATCCAGGCGTAATAACGCAGCAGCTGGCTGGTCCAGAACGGCGCCATCACCAGCACCAGCATGGCCACCCGCCAGCGCGCCGAGACTTTGACGGCGAGAAAATACGCCATCGGATAGGCAAAAAGCGCCGTGAGCAGCGTGCCCAAGGGAGCCAGCGTCAGCGTGTTGAGGAAGGCCTTGCCGCGCGCCGGCAGGTTGAGATAGTTGTCGAAAGAAAACCCCGGCGCATAGCCCCCAGCGTCGGCGCGCGCGCCGAAGGAATAGATCACCACCACGGCGAGCGGCAGGATCAGCAGAAAAAAGAAGAACACCCCCGCCGGCGCAAGCAGCAGTGCGGTGCACGCGCGGGGGTGGGCTCGAAACTTTGAACTTGTCCACCAAGTGGAGTCCCGTGCGGCGGATGCCGGGGCCCCTACTCCGCAGCTTGCGCTCGGACAGTCGATCAGCAACAGGCAGGTCAGGCCGCCTTGAAGCGCGCCATGATTTCGGCACGCAGCGGATTGGTGAGTGTTGCCGCCGCGCCGAATTCAAGCGGCGACAACGCTTCCGCCGCCGGGTAGAGAATCGGATTGTCGATCAGCTCCTTGGGCATCAGCTTGATCGCCCGCGCATCGGTCAGGGGATAACCATGCGCCACGCCTTCCTTGGCATTGATATCGGGCGTCAATAGATAGTCGATCAGCGCGTAGGCCGCTTCGCGGTTGGGAGCACCCTTCGGAACCGCATAGAAGTCGCTCCAGATTTCGCCGCCTTCCTTGCCGATGACATATTGGATTTCCGGAATGTCGCGATGCATCTGGACGGCATCGCCGGTCCAGCACACCGTCATCCACGCATCGCCATTGCGCATCGACGGCTGATAGTCCGAATTGATGCCGAACAGATGCGGCTTGGCCGCCAGCATCAGCTTCTCGGCCTCGCCCAATTCCTTGTCGTCGTTGGAATTGAATGAATAGCCGAAGGACTTGAGCGCATTGCCGATGGTGGTGAGCTGATAATCATGCACCATGACACGGCCCGTCAGCGGCCCCTGGGTGAGGTCCCAGAATTCCTTCCAGCTCACCGGGTTCTGGGTGACGTTCTTGGTGTTGATGGCAAACCCGGTGGTGCCCCAATCCTTTGGCACCGCATAGACGGTGCCGTCGATTGTGCCAGGCTCCAGGAAGCGCGCTTCCTGGGTCGCGGCATCGTAGTTCGGCAGCATCTTGAGATCGATGGGCTCGATCAGGTCGAGTTCCTTGTAGGTCGAGATCGTGTAGTTGGTGGGCACGAACACATCCCAGCCCGTGGACCCGGCCTGAAGCTTAGCCAGCATCTCCTCATTCGAACCGAAGATCGCCACATTGATCTTCACGCCAGTGTTCTTGGTGAAGTTGTCGAGATTTGCCTGGTCAAAATAGTTGGGCCAGGTAGTGAAATTCACCGTGCCTGAAAGCGCCGCATGGGCCTTGCGCGGGCGAAGACCCGGCATGGCGCCGCCGAGCACGGCGGTGGCCATTCCAAGGCCGGTCACACCGAGAAAGTGCCGGCGGCTGATCGAGCCTTTCTGGTAGCGGCGCAACTCCGCCAGAAACTCCCGCGCGCTGATGATGCCTTTGTCTTTTGTCATGACGTTTCTCCCTGTTGATGTCTCATGCACTATATGGCGGCGAGCACCAGGGCTGCTTCCGGCCGCCAGCCGGCCACCGCCCGATCGCCGATTTCGAAGATGCCGCTGCCACGCTCGGATTTGCGCGGACTGAGCACCATGAATTCCCCCAGACCCTCATGCGCCACACGATACTCCGTATGCTCGCCGAGGAAAATGCGGTTAAGTATGCGCACCGGCAGCTTGACCTTCAGCCCAGCCGGAAGTGCTGCCTCGCTTGCCGCGATCTCCACCAGTTCGGGGCGCACGCTCACCACCGTGCCTTCCGAAGGGCCTTCGAAGAAATTCGACTTGCCGACGAAGTCGGCGACATATCTGTTGGCCGGCTTGTCATAGAGCTGGCGCGGACTGCCTGTCTGCACGATGCGGCCCTCGCGCATGACGCACACCCGGTCCGACATGGAGAGCGCTTCCTCCTGGTCATGGGTCACCAGCAGAAAGGTGATGCCGACATCGCGCTGCAGGCTCTGCAGCTCGATCTGCATCTCGCGGCGGAGCTTGCGGTCCAGCGCCGCCAGCGGTTCATCGAGCAGCAAAACCGCCGGCCGGTTGATTAGCGCGCGCGCCAGCGCCACCCGCTGCTGCTGCCCGCCGGAAAGCTCATGGCTGCGGCGGCTCTCGTAGCCCTCAAGCCGCACCATGGCGAGCGCCGCCGTCACCGCCCTGCTGAGTTCGGCGGCCGAGGGCCGGGGCCTGCGCTGGCGCAGGCCATATGAAACATTGTCGCCGACCGAGAGATGCGGAAACAGCGCATAGTGCTGGAACACCATATTGACCGGCCGCCGGTAGGCCGGAATGCCGGTCATGTTCTCGCCCTGGATGAACACTTGGCCTTCGCTCGGCTGCTCGAACCCCGCCATCATCCGCAAACTGGTGGTCTTGCCGCAGCCCGACGGCCCAAGGATAGACAGGAATTCGCCCGCCTCGACCGTCAGGTTGTTCTCAACCACCGCCGCCACGTCACCGAAGCGCTTGCTGACATTCCTGAATTCGATAACCGGCTGACTCAAAGTCACTGTCCCGCCAAAGGCTTAGCCGGTAAGGATCAATCAAAGGCTGCGCCGTGTCAACGCCGGTCAAGTTGAAAGGCGTAGCGATTGATGTAGCCCTTGCATTCCCCCGCCCCTTCCGTCATAAGCCCCCTGCCTATTGGCACCCGGCTGGGGGCTGAACGGAAGGTCCGGTTTTCCGGACAGGGTGTGAAATCCCGTCTTCCCGTGTCTCCGCTCTTTCGTCGACCGGTCTTTCGAGCCTTTCACCAGGTTCGAAAGAGGCTCTGCGCCGGATGTTGAAGGTTGGACGTATAACGAAAGGCATGATCCACATGGCTCTTTACGAGCACGTATTCCTGACGCGGCAGGATGCATCGGCAGCCCAAGTCGAAGCCCTGGTCGAGCAGTACAAGGCCATCATTGCCGCCGGCGGCGGCAAGGTGTCCAAGGTCGAGAACTGGGGCATCAAGTCGGTCTCCTTCCGCATCAAGAAGAACCGCAAGGCCCACTACACCCTCATGAACATCGACTCCCCTCCCGCGGCGGTTGCCGAAATGGAGCGCCAGATGTCGATCAGCGAGGATGTCATCCGCTTCATGACCGTCAAGGTTGAAGCTCTCGAGGAAGGCCCATCCGCCCAGATGCGCCGCCGCGACGAACGCGAAGAGCGCAGCTCCTTCGGCGACGACCGCGGCTTTGGCTTCGGCGGCGGCGGTGGTGGCCGCGGATTTGGCGGCGGCGGTGGCCGCGGCTTTGGCGGTGACCGTGGCGGTGGCGGTGGCGGACGTCCGCGCCGCGACGAAGCGACTGAAGTACCGGTTGTGGGGGTGAACTGATGGCAACCGAACAAGCCGCCCGCCGGCCGTTTTTCCGCCGCCGCAAGAGCTGCCCCTTCACCGGTGAAGGCGCTCCCAAGATCGACTACAAGGATACCCGCCTTTTGCAGCGCTATATTTCAGAGCGCGGCAAGATCGTGCCCTCGCGCATCACCGCGGTGTGCGCCAAGAAGCAGCGCGAACTGGCCAAGGCCATCAAGCGCGCCCGCTTCCTTGGCCTCCTGCCCTATGTGCTGAAGTAAGGAGACAACGCAATGGATGTCATTCTTCTTGAGCGCGTATCCAAACTTGGCGCCATGGGCCATGTGGTCAAAGTCAAGGACGGCTATGCCCGCAACTTCCTGCTCCGCCGCGGCAAGGCCCTGCGCGCCACCGAGGCGAACAAGGCCAAGTTCGAGCGTGATCGCGCCGTCCTCGAGGCCCGCAACGCCGAGCGCCGCAAGGGTGCTGAAACCGAAGCCCAAAGCCTTGACGGCAAAAGCTTCGTGCTCATCCGCCAGGCCGGTGAATCGGGCCAGCTCTATGGTTCGGTGAGCCCGCGCGATATCGCCGAAGCGGCTTCCACATCGGGGATCAAGGTCGAGCGTTCCCACGTTCAACTTGACGCGCCGATCAAGACCATCGGCGTCTATACCGTTACGGTTGCACCGCACCCGGAAGTTGAGGTGAAGATCACCATCAACGTCGCCCGCTCGGCCGATGAAGCTGCCGCCCAGGCCCGCGGCGACGTGCTCACCGGACCGGTTTCCGACCGCGCCGAAGTCCGCGCCGCCGCCGAAGCGCTGTTCGAACAGGAAGGCGCTGCCGCGGAAGTTGAAGCCGAGGCTCCGTAGCGTTCACGCCAGCAATGCAATCGAGGGCTGCCGCAAGGCGGCCCTTTTTGTTTGGCGGCGTTAACCTTTCAACCAACTCTCCGCTTGCCTGCCAGACGATCTCCATATTAATCTTTTGTTAATCCTATTGGGAGGCCCTTGCGCTGATCTTCCGGCGGTGCGCGAGCGGTGGCGGGAGTATGTGCGATGTATGCGTTGTTGGACCGCGCATTTCAGTTCGTCGTCAAGAAGGGAGCGCTAAGTGTCACCGCACCCTCGGGTAGGCCCTATGCCTATGGCGACGGCACCGGCATTCCCGTTTGCATACGCATAACCAGCGACGCCGCCGCCCGGAGAATAGCCTTCGATCCCGATCTGGCGCTTGGCGAGGAATATATGTCTGGCGGCCTGGTGCTCGAACAGGGCACGGTTTACGAGATGCTGACCATCCTGCTGCAGAACGCCGGTTACGTTGCCGACTATCCATTGCTGGCGCGCGGCTTGCACATGATCCGCGTTTGCCTGAAGCGGCTCGATCAGTACAATCCGGTAGGCAAAGCCAAGTCCAATGTGGCCCACCACTACGATCTCTCCGGCAAGCTCTACGATCTCTTCCTCGACCGCGACCGGCAATATTCCTGCGCTTACTTTGAGGGCCCTTCCGCGTCCCTTGAGGATGCCCAGCTGGCCAAGAAGCGCCACCTCGCGGCCAAGCTGGCGATCAAGCCGGGTATGAAAGTGCTCGACATCGGATCCGGCTGGGGCGGGCTGGGACTCTATCTCGCCGAAACTTGTGGCGCCGTCGTCACGGGAGTAACGCTTTCGGAAGAACAGTATAAGCTTTCAAACGAACGCGCCGCACAGCGCGGTGTGGCGGACCAGGCGCGGTTCCGCCTCCAGGACTATCGCCGTCTCGACGAGAAATTCGACCGCATCGTCTCCGTCGGCATGTTCGAACATGTCGGCGTTGGCCATTACCGCGAGTTCTTCGGCAAATGCCATGCTCTCCTGAAGGACGACGGCGTGGCGGTGCTCCATTCGATCAACCGCTCCGACGGACCCGGCGCCACCAGCGCATGGATCAAGAAATACATTTTCCCCGGCGGCTATATCCCCGCCCTCTCGGAAGTGCTGCCCCATATCGAGCGCGAAAGACTCTACGTCACCGACATTGAAATCCTCCGGCTCCACTATGCCCAGACATTGCGCGAATGGAGCAAACGATTTGCCGATCACCGCGACCGCGCCAGGGAGATCTACGACGAGCGTTTCTGCCGCATGTGGGAGTTCTATCTTGCCGCGTCGGAAGCCACATTCCGCTTTGCCGGCATGAATAATTTTCAAATCCAGTTCTGCAAGAACCAGCACGCAACACCGCTGACCCGCGATTACATGCTCGAGCAAGAGAAAACCCTGCGCAGCAGCGAGGAAAAGCGCCCGCGCTTCAAGTCCATCCCGGCGGAATGATATTTGGCTTGTGAATAACGGGCATAACGCACATTCTGGGCACTTAGCCGACTCAATCGCGCTATCACGGTCCCATGTCAGCTCAGGCCACTCTCCGCTCCGTCGACGACGGCGGCATCGACGACAGCTTCCGCAGCCCGCCCCAGAATCTTGAGGCCGAGCAGGCCCTGCTCGGCGCGATATTGCTGAACAACGATGCCTGCGACCGGGTCTCGGCCTTCCTCTTGCCCGATCATTTCTCCGAGGCGGTGCATGCCCGCATCTATGAGGCCGCCTCGACATTGATCAGGGCCGGCAAGCTCGCCACCGCGGTGACGCTCAAGACCTATTTCGACAATGACGCAACCCTTAAGGAAATCGGCGGGCCAGCCTACCTCGCACGCCTTGCCGCCAGCGCCACCACCATCATCAATGCCGAGGAATACGGCCGCACCATCTATGAACTGGCCCAGCGCCGCAAACTCATTGGCATCGGCACCGATCTGGTCAACGAGGCTTTCGACACGCCGGTCGAGGAAACATCCAAGGATCTGATCGAGCGCGCCGAGCAGACGCTCTATGAATTGGCCGAGACCGGCAAATATGGCCAAGGCTTTCAACCCTTCGGCCGCGCCCTCACCGACGCCGTCGACATGGCGGCCAGTGCCTATCAGCGCGACGGCGGCCTTTCCGGGATTTCGTCCGGACTGAAAGACCTCGACGAGAAAATGGGCGGCCTGCAGGCCTCCGACCTCATCATCCTTGCCGGCCGTCCCGCCATGGGCAAGACCTCGCTCGGCACCAACATCGCCTATCACGTCGCCAGGAATTATAAGGCCGAGCACCAGCCCGATGGTTCGGTGAAGGTGCTCGACGGCGGCGTTGTCGCCTTCTTCTCGCTCGAAATGTCGAGCGAACAACTGGCCACCCGCATCATCGCCGAGCAGGCGGCGATCTCTTCCGAGCGCATCCGCCGCGGCAAGATCACCGAGGACGAGTTTCACCGCATCGTTGAGGTGAGCCGCGAGCTGCAATCCCTGCCGCTCTACATCGATGCCACCGGCGGCCTCACCATTGCCCAGCTCGCCGCGCGCGCCAGGCGCCTGAAGCGCCAGCGCGGGCTCGGCCTTCTGGTGGTCGACTATTTGCAGCTCCTCACCGGCTCCTCCCGCCGCGCCGCCGAGGGCCGCGTGCAGGAAGTCTCGGAAATCACCGTGGGGTTGAAGGCCCTCGCCAAGGAACTCGCCGTGCCGATCATCGCCCTGTCGCAGCTCTCGCGCCAGGTTGAGAACCGCGACGACAAGCGCCCGCAACTCGCCGACCTCCGTGAATCCGGCTCGATCGAGCAGGATGCCGACGTGGTGCTGTTCATCTACCGCGAGGAATACTATCTCACCCGCAAGGAGCCCCGCCCCAACACCCAGGAACATTTCGACTGGCAGGAGCAGATGAACCGGGTGACCGGAGTTGCCGAAATCATCATCGGCAAACAGCGCCACGGCCCCACCGGAATCGTCGAACTGCAATTCGACGCAACCCTCACCAAGTTCCAGAACCTGGTGCGGACGGATCATTTGCCGGAACGATTTGACTAGGGTTTTATTCTCATATTCTCCCGCGACAGCTGTACCCGGTTGTGCTAGGTAAATTGGCCGTGAAAGTCGCTTGCACAATTTGACGAAGATCGTTTATTTCCCGGCAAAAGAAACTATATAGAGTACGGAATACTTACGGCCATGCGGGCATATTGATGAGGTTAGCCAACCGCTTGGATTGGAAAAGTTGCGAGCGGGGCGATTGCGTGTTTAAGAGTGTTAGTGCCATTTCTTTCTGCTCTGCCCTTATTGTGGCGGACTGAAGCATGGACGAATTGCAGTCGGCGCACAGGAATTTCGCCGTAAACTTGATGATGTTCAGCACCAGCAAGGGTACCATTGCGTCGGTCTGCCGTGATCTCGGCATGAACCGCCAGCAGTTCAACAAGTACCTGTCGGGTGCCAACCTTCCCAACCGCGCCACTCTTGGCAAACTGGCGCAATACTTCAAGATTGATGAACGGAAGTTCTTTGAGGATCTGCAGCCACAGGCCATCCAATCCCGCCCTTTGGCGCCATCAGCGGCAACGGATTCGCAATCCATTTCGGAGCTGTTAGCCGCCAACATCGCGCAAATTATTGAGCGCAATGATCCAGGTTTTCTCAAGATCGGAGTCTACAACTTCTTTGTGCCCTGGATTGCCGATCCTGCCAAATGCATTCGCGGCGTTCTGTTGATCTACAAGCTGGGCAATGCCACCTGCTTCATGCGTTACACCAAGCTTCAGGATTTGGAGACTCCGGGGCCCCACCATGGCATTGGCAAGCATCTTGGCATTGTGGTGGAAAACGGCGGCCGTACATATCTTGTCGGCAAGAATGTCCGGGGACTGGGTGAAATGTCCCTCATTTCCTTTGGCCCCTCCAATCTGCACAATAGAGGTGTTTTGACCGGTATCGGGCTGTTGACAAACCCATTTGGAGAACCCTTCGCGGCCCGGGTCTCAGCGCGTTTCCTCGGCGACAAATCCATGCTCCGCGCCGCGATCCGGCAAGCCGGCGTGGTTTCCCTCGATTCCATCGGCGACAGCGGTTATCTCCGGCAATCCGTCGAGGCAAAAATTGACTGGGAGTACTCCAGGCTGTTTCCTTTCGATTTCTTCGAGCTATACCGGGACTCGCTTTCCAAGCCGACAAGACGCGAGTGACCGCCCTCAGTCATTGAGGCTGGCGAGGAATGCCATGGCTTTGGTGATATCCCGCGCCTTGCGTGAAAGCTTCTTTCCGGTTGGGGCGCACGCCATCATCTCCGGAATGAGGGCAATGAACTCGCCTTCCAGTGTTTTCATGGCGGCATCCGCGAATGCGCCTTCGGCTGCTCCTGCCGGGGGGTGCGCAGCGCCGGACGTGCCATGCGTCGCGCGCTTCAGTTTCCTCACTTGCTTGAGCACCACGGTCACCTCATCGGCGCCGGGTTTGCCCCGCGGTCTGCCAGGCCGGGCCCTTGGTTTCTCAGCCTCCTCTGGCGGTGGGTCGTGTGCCGTTGCGGACCCGGCTGCCGCCTCCGGGTCACCGGACTCGATATCGCAATTGCAGTTCGTTGAATTGGATTGCCGAAGGAAAACCATGATGCCCCTCTCTGTTCACGTCTTAACGCTACACAGCCATGCCCCCACGGTCCGGGCCATCTTAGGCCGCCGCCGCAGATCGTCAATTTCGCTTGGATTTCGCTCTTGGGTTGATCTTTACAAAGTGTGAGCGCGAATTCGGCGCTCCTGCGCCGTCACTTGATCCCGCCGCTGTCTCACCCTATGGCAGTGCCACGTTGAGCGTGGATAGAATGATCCCCATACCGCAAGACCTGGCCGGTGCCGTCCTCACCATCGACCTCGTCGCACTGAAGGACAATTGGCGCCTTTTGGCCTCCCGCGCCGGTGCTGCCCAATGTGGCGCTGCCGTCAAGGGCAATGCCTACGGGCTCGGTATCGAGCCGGTGGCGCGTGCTCTGTGGGAGGCGGGCTGCCGCAGCTTCTTCGTGGCCAGGCCCACCGAAGGCGGGGAATTGCGCGGGCTCTTGCCTCAGGCGACGATCTATGTGCTCGACGGCCTGTTTGCCGGTCAGGCCGAATACTATGCCAAGCTCGACCTCCGCCCGGCCCTGATCTCCATCGAGGAGGCCCGCGAGTGGGCAGGCTTTGGCAGAATCTACGGCCGCAAGCTGCCCTGCGCCCTCCATGTCGATACCGGCATCAACCGCCTGGGCTTTTCGATCGGCGAGTTCGACTCACTGCGCGCCGATGCTTTCACGCTGGAAGGATTGAACATCGGCCTGCTGATGAGCCACCTCGCCTGTGCCGATGAACCAGCGCACCCGCTGAACGTCCAGCAATCCCAGGCCTTCGCCGAGCTGCGGCGCGCCCTCCCCGGCGTGCCGGCAAGCCTCGCCAACTCGAGCGGCATATTTCTGGAGGGTGGCTTCACCCACGACCTGGTGCGCCCCGGCATAGCGATCTATGGCGGAAATCCAACGCCTGGCGACGCCAATCCCATGCGCGCCGTGGCCCATCTCGAAGGAACCGTCATGCAGGTCCGTGAAGTGGCCGAGGGCAACACCGTGGGTTATGGCGCGACCTGGAAGGCTGAGCACCCGGCCCGCATCGCGGTGCTCGGTGCTGGCTACAAGGATGGCGTCCCGCGCGCCCTCAGCTCGAAACAGAACGACGGGCCGGCCCAGGTCTTCCTCGCCGGCAGGCGCTGCCCGATCATTGGCCGCATCTCCATGGACATGATGGCCGTCGACATTTCCGGCCTGCCGCAAGGCGCGGCCGCCCGCGGCAGCCGCGCCGAAATTCTCGGGCCCAATATCTCAATCGACGAAGCCGCCGCCTGGGCCGGCACCATTTCCTACGAGTTGCTCACCCGCCTCGGCAGCCGCTATGCAAGACTCTATTCGCAAGCCGAATCGGAACCCGCGATTTGAATATTCTCGCCCATATCGGCCGCGCCACGCTCGCTCTCCTCGAGGAAGTGGGCCGTGCGACCCTGTTTGTAAAGGATGGCCTGATCCAGGGCCTGACGCCCACCGTCTATTGGCGCCAGATCCTCGAACAGATGCTGAAGATCGGTTATTTCTCCCTGCCGGTCGTGGGCCTCACCGCCTTCTTCACCGGCGGCGCGCTGGCGCTGCAGATTTATCTCGGCTCCTCCCGCTTCAACGCCGAAAGCCTGGTGGCGTCCATCGTAGCCCTCGGCATCACCCGCGAACTGGGTCCGGTTCTGGCCGGCCTGATGGTGGCGGGCCGGGTCGGCGCCTCGATTGCCGCCGAACTCGGCACCATGCGGGTGACCGAGCAGATCGATGCGCTGGTGACCCTGGCCACCAATCCATTCAAATATCTGGTGGGACCCCGGCTGGTGGCCGCCGTTCTCACCTTGCCGTTGCTGGTGGCAATAGGCGACACCATCGGCATCATGGGCGGCTATATCGTCGCCACCCGGTCGCTCGATCTCAACGGCTATGCCTACATCAAGAACACCGCCGACTTCCTTGAAGTGGATGACGTGACCTCCGGCCTCATCAAGGCCGCCGTCTTCGGTTTCATCATCGCCATGATGGGCTGCTACCATGGCTTCAATTCCAAGGGCGGCGCCGCCGGTGTTGGCCGCGCCACCACCAACGCCGTGGTCTCCGCCGCCATACTTATTCTGGCCGCCAATTTCGCGCTCACTTCGCTGCTGTTCTCGGAGTGAGGCGATGAACAAACCCCATATCGTCCTCTCCAATGTGCGCAAGTCCTTCGGCGCCAAGCATGTGCTGAACGGCATCAACCTTGCCGTGGCAAAGGGGAGTTCCCTGGTGGTGATCGGAGGCTCCGGCACCGGCAAATCGGTCATGCTCAAATGCATCCTCGGGATCATCCGCCCCGATGGCGGGTCGATAACCGTGGGCGGCGAGGAAGTAACCGGGCTGAAAGGCGCCGACAGGGATGAATACCTTGCCCGCTTTGGCATGCTGTTCCAGGGCTCGGCGCTTTTCGATTCACTGCCCGTCTGGGAAAATGTCGCCTTCGGCCTGATCCAGGGCCGCAACGTGGCGCGTAGCAAAGCCCGCGACATAGCCCTTGAGAAGCTTGGCCAGGTGGGCCTCGGCGAGGAAGTGGCGATGCTCTATCCGGCTGAACTTTCAGGCGGCATGCAAAAACGTGTTGGGCTTGCCCGCGCCATCGCCGCCGACCCCGAGATCATCTTTTTCGACGAGCCCACCACCGGCCTTGATCCGATCATGGCCGACGTCATCAACAACTTGATCGTCGATTGCGTCGACCGCCTCGGCGCCACGGCGATATCGATCACCCACGACATGGTCTCCGCCCGCAAGATCGCCAAGGAGATCGCCATGATCCACAAGGGCGAGATCGTCTGGCAAGGCCCCGCCGGCAAGATCGAGCGCAGCGGCAATGCCTACGTCGACCAATTCATCCACGGCCGCGCCGAAGGACCGATCCATATGGATGTGTTGAAGCCCTAGGCGCTGGCGGTCCTTTTTGTTAGTTTCAGCCGGAACTTCACTTGGAGAGCATGAAATGGCTGCGGAAATCCGGGAAAGAATAGTCGTCGATCCGGAGATACTGGCGGGCAAACCGATCGTGCGCGGCACCCGGATCAGCGTTGAGATGGTAATTGGGTTGCTGGCTGACGGATGGTCCGAGAATGACATCCTGAAAAACTACCCGGGTCTCAGACAGGAAGACGTCAGCGCATGCCTGGCTTACGCAAGAGATGTGATTTCACAGGATGCGATATTTCCAAGCGCGGCTTGATCCATGAGAATACTGGCCGACGAGAATGTGGCGGGGGCAGTCGTTAATGCTCTGACAAAGGCGGGTTGCGATGTTGTTTGGATTGCAAAGACCACTCCAGGTTCCACTGATGCACTTGTATTCGACATTGCCTGCAAGGAGAATCGGATTCTGCTTACGCACGACAAGGACTTCGCGGCTGGCTCCGCCCGCAAAATGTCAGCTGGACTAAAAGGCGTCATTCTCCTCCGGTTGGACGGTATTGCTGTAGACACTGTTGCAGACTTCGTCTCAAGGACGATTTCCTCCCGCGACGACTGGCAGGGCAGCTATTCAATTGTAAAAAAGAACAACATCCGCATGCGGAAGCTCTCGTAGCAAAGAAAGGGCCACCTTGCGGCGGCCCTTCCCGTGAGACGCGTCTGGGACGCACCTCGAAACTCGATCGTCAGGCCGTTGCGCCCGCAACTCCTGAGATCCGCACGAGGCTTGCTCCAGACGCTGTGAACTCACTTGACATCGGATCACCTCCTTTCAATTGTTGACGACGCAAGCCAGTATGAACTCTTGCGCCGGTTGCGGCAAGCTGGCAGTTTTCACCCTTCGTCTAATCGGAAATTGCCATGCCGCAACGCCGACACCATCATCGTCAACGCCCGCGTCATCACCATGAATCCCGGCGGCCCCCTTCGCCGAGGCGGTCGCGATTGCCGGAAACCGCATCGCGGCGGTGGGCGCCAAGCCGGACATTGCGGCACTGAAAGCCAAGCACACACGCGTCATCGACGCCGGAATGAACACCGTGATCCCCGGGATCATCGAGAGCCATGTTCACCTGTTCGGCGGCGCGGTCGAACTCGACAGCCTGATGGTCAACAATATCAATGGCTTTCAGGCTATTGCGGAATCAGTTTCTGAATATCGCAAGAAGCGGCCAAAGTCGGACATCATCGTCGCCACCGGCGTTGCCCATGAAAGCTTCGGAAGCGAAGGCCCGATCACCCGCCAATTGCTCGACCGCATCGTGAGCGACATTCCCTTCTTCATGGTCTGTTTCGATCACCACACCGTATGGGCCAACACCAGGGCGATCGAACAGGCGGGCCTCATGCGCGGTCGCGCTCTCCCCACCGGCAATGAGATCGTGCTCGATGCCAATGGCCTCGCCACCGGCGAGCTACGCGAGCCCGCGGCCTATATGCCGGTGCTTGAGCTAACCCCCACCGGCGGGCGCGAATGGCTCGGCATTACAACGGGTGAAAGTCCCTCCCCCGCCGCGACGCCTGCCCAGCGCCGCACCGATGAAGATTTCATGCGGCGCGGCATCGCCCACGCCGCCTCGCTCGGCATCACCTCGCTGCACAATATGGATGGCAACTGGTATCAGCTTGAATTGCTGGACAGCCTGCACGGCCGCGGAGAACTTGCACGCCCGCGTCGAAGTACCGTTCCACCAGAAGAATTTCTTCGAGGTGGCACGCGTCGACGAAGCGGTGGAGATGCACCGGAAATATCGCGGCGACATGCTGCATTCGGGCCGAGTCAAGATCTTCATGGACGGCGTGCTCGAAACCACAACCGCATTGATGCTCGACGATTACCCCAGCTACCCCGGCAACAGGGGTGCACCGCTCTTCACCGCCGAAACTTTCAACGAGATCGCCACCAGAGCCGATGCCCACGGACTGCGCATCAGCGTCCATGCCATAGGCGACGGCGCCGTGCGCCGCACCCTTGACGGCTTCGAAGCCGCCCGCAAGGCCAACGGTCCGCGCGATTCCCGCCACCGCGTCGAACATATCGAGGTGATCGATCCCGCCGACATTCCACGCTTCAAAGAACTTGGCGTCATAGCATCCATGCAGCCGGTGGCCGGCCTTGGCGTTCCAGGCAATCCCCTTGAGCCCTGCCTCAGCCGCATCGGAAACAAGCTCCCCTATTCCTACGCCTGGCAAACCATTCGCGACAGCGGCGCCATGATGGCGTTCTCATCCGATTGGCCTGTGGCCCCGCTCGATCCCTTCGCCGGCATCCAGGCGGCGATGACCGCAATACCGCTCCGCCCCGATTGCCCCAACCAGGCCCAAAGCCTGATGGACGCCATTCACGGCTTCACCCTTGGCAGCGCCTATTGCGAAGTGGCCGAAGATCGCAAAGGCATGCTGAAGCCGGGCCACTACGCCGACATTGCCATACTCGACGCAGATATCGAAAAGACCCCGGCGGGCCGCATCGCAACCGTCAAGCCGGTAATGACCATTTGCGATGGGCGGGTGACATTTGAGCGGTGAGGTTTCTACGCGCCATCCTCACTCGGCGGCAAAGCAATAGAACAGGCCCGCACCTCCGGTGCCCTTCAGGTCCTCCTGGCCGCATCCCCGCGACCCGTGCGATGAATTCCACGACATCATGTGGCGGGTTTCCTTGAGCCCCTTGCGGTCGTGGTGGCCGACAATGGCCGAGCCCTCGCTATTGCTTGTCCAGTTCTTGCAAGTGGTGTCGCCGCCCGCCGTCGAATAGAGGCCCTGGGGATCGGACCCGGTGAGAATGTCGTGCATGTTCACTTCATCGCCCCGCCCCATCACCGAACCGCCCTTTTCGGTTACCGCGGTCTCCTTGGTGACGTTGGAGAGCTCGGAATGAAGTTCGTCGACCGAAGCCGCCACCACCGCGCCGTTCACGTTTTGCCACGGTCCCTTGCCGATGCGGTCGCGCGCATTGATGCCGGCTTCGCCCTGCGCCCCGGTAGTGCTGAGATAGGCCTTCCAGTTGGTGCGAGTGGAGCCTGCTGCCTTGGCCAATGCGGCGCAATGGCTGTCGGCTCCATCGAGGCCGCCAAGATTTGCACCATCGCCGTTGCCGGCGCTGGTCAAAAAGAAACTCATGCTGGCGACATCGGCCCGCGCCACGCCGATAGCACTCCCCGCGACAACCAAAGAAACGGCGATAGCCGCACCAACCGACTTGAACATGATGGTCTCCCTTGCAATGACTCAGAGCAACAGCGCTCCTTTAATCACTACGCGCCGGAAGGCCACCATGTTCCATCAATTTTGCTGATCTCACGGCCCGCCTTTATCCGCGGCGGATCCGGTAGATGTGCCCCGTTCTTGAATCAAGCTCGAGGATGTACCACACACCATGCCGGCGGCCCCTGTAGTGATAGTAGCGTCCGCCGCAATCAACGGCCCGCACGGCGTTGTAACCGCGGTGATCGATGATCCGGCGGCCTTCCTGGCAGCCGAGCCGGTTGCGGTACACTCCACCGTAATATCCCGGGCCGTTCCAATAGCCCAGCCCCGGCAGGCCGATCCAGATATTGACACTCGTCTTGGCTTCAACTGGCTCACTCGCCGTTCCCATGACGAGAAAACCGGCAAGCAGGGCGGCCATGGCTAAACCTGTCTTTGAACTCCTGAACAATGTGATTACTCCTCTATTGATAATCCGGAGGACGAAACTTGAGCAGCCCCGGCGGCCAGCAGCCGCCGCCATCAGAACCAACCTACTGGCCGCCTTCCCGCCATTGCAACTGGCATGGAATGGGGCTGCTCTTCCTCCCATTGAGGATACCTATGCGGCGGGCTTGACGTCAATCTTCTTCACCTTTGACTGGGCCTCGGCCGCCTTTGGCAGAACGATCTTCAGCACACCCTTGTCGAACGATGCCTCGACTTTGCCAGCCTCGACGTCGGCGGGCAGGCTGAAGGACCGCTCGAACATGCCGTAGGAACGCTCGACCAGGTGATAATCCTTCTGTTTTTCGTCCTTCTCGGCCTTTTTCTCGCCCTTGATGGTCAGCACATCTTCACGCAGCTGAACATCGATATCCTTGACGTCCACGCCTGGAATCTCGGCGGTGACCTCGATCGTCTTGTCGGTTTCCGCCACATTGAACTTGACCGCCATCAGGCCACCGCGAGACTCGCCCCAAACCGGCAGGCCACGGCCGAAATCCTTGAATACCTGGTCAATTTCCTTCTGCAGCGAAGAAAACATATCGCCGCTGCTTTGGCGCCCGAACAGATCAGGCAGGAAATGCTTTGTCATTTGAACCTCCATTGATACGTTCGTGTCCCCCAACTTTCTTCATATTAACCCGCAATTCCGCTCTCGCTTTGACACGCATCAAATCCCGCTTGCGTTCTCTAATCGTTCTCGCATAAAGGGGCATGGCCAAATCCTCCAATTTCGTCTGCCAGTCCTGCGGCGCGGTGACATCGAAATGGTCCGGGCGCTGCGACACCTGCGGCGAATGGAACGCAATCATCGAAGAGCCAGCAGCAGTTCCCGCCTCCGGCGCCAAGGGCTCATCGCTGCCCAAGGGCAAACCCAGCCGGCTGGTGGGGCTCAAGGGCGAAAGCCCGGCGCCACCCCGCATCATCACCGGCATCGGCGAACTCGACCGGGTGGCCGGCGGCGGTTTCGTTCCGGGCTCGGCCGTGCTGATCGGCGGCGATCCCGGCATCGGCAAGTCGACGCTGCTTCTCCAGGCAGTCGTCACCGCATCTCGGTCATGGTATGTTGAATTCTTAGTGGCTGGCGGATTCTAGATGATTGCAGATTCGGCAACGCAAAATCGTCCATTTTACGACTTCTCGAAGCCAATGGACCCGCAGACTTTGGGTGCTGATGATAAGCTGCTCCTAGACCTCATTGCGTCGCCGGCTTTCCAGCGCCTAAAATCAATTCGATTTTTGGGTGGAATAGACTACGTTTTGATTCGATCACCTAACGGCGTTAGTGGGAACATCCGCTATACGCGATACCAGCACAGTCTCGGAGTGGCGCGTTTAGCAATAAATTACTCCCAGATGCGCGTGCTGAGTTTTTCCGATCGCCGCATCGCCTGCATAGCGGCGCTCCTTCACGATATCGGACACGCGCCTCTTTCGCATTCGCTAGAGCCGGTGTTTGATGAAGTCTTTGGGTTAGAACATCACCGCGCAACTGAGGATATTATTGGCGGCCGCGTACCAATTGGTCGAGAAATTCATAGCATACTTTGCCAATACAAGGTCGATGTTGACCGCTTGATTGCCATCATATCCGGTCAGGAATTGAGCTTTGATAGATTTTTTGCTGGTCCCATCAACTTCGACACAATTGAAGGCATTTTGCGGTCACAGGCATTTCTACGATCGAGTCCAGGTATACGAAGCCCCGAGTTTGTTACTGCAGCTGCCTTGCGACGAGCGAACATTGGCGACCAAAGCATTGTTGACGATTTTTGGCATTGCAAAGATTTGATCTACCGCCAAGTAATTAATTCGCGAACCGGAGTACTGGCGGACTACGCCTGTCAATTGTTCATGCGACGGCACCTAAAAAACATTGTAGCAAGCGACTATTTTAATACCGAAGAGCAAATGTTTCGCAAGATACCGGATCTACTCCAACTACTAACGAGTCCATCGTTCGAAACAGATATTGCAGTGCAGTTGATTGAGCCCATCAAATTCAATGCTAGGCGCTTCTACGTCGATTCGAATGCAGACTTTTTTTTGCGAGATGATGAATTACGCTATAGACAAGTGAAACATGAGCGGATTCTCAACCTTCCCAAGATTGCAGAGGAACCTGGATTAGCGGTGAAGAAAGACGCCAAATCAACATGACACCCATTGAACAGGCAAAGATATTTTCGGAAGCAAAATTGGATGAGCTTAGAGCGGCCCTAGCCAACATAGTTGAATCTGGTGACATTGTACTAACTTGCGGTTCGTATGCGAGGCGTGAGGCATCTGCGACATCTGACATAGATTTCTTCATCATAACCGAGCGAATTGACCAGAGCAACGCTCTGCCTTGGGCCGTGTCGGTAGCACACGATATGTCCGGATTAGGTAGCACACGATCTGTCCGGTGAGACTATCCCTTTGACAGGGGGATGGGATGCGCCGGACGGAAGCCCTTCAGGGTGTGCGGATGATCAAGTTTTTGAGTATTTTGAATCGCTATGAGGCCTCGGAGTTGAGCCAGCTGGAAGCATCGGAGCTGTTGGGGATCGGCGAGCGGACGTTCCGGCGCTGGCACCAGCGTTTCGAGGATGATGGCGCGGATGGCCTGCTCGACCGGCGGCTTGGCAAGGCGTCTGGCAAGCGGGTTCCGGTTGACCGTGAGGCGGAGGTGGAAGCGCTTTATCGCAGCGCGTTATCAGGGTTTCACGGCCAAGCATTTTCACGAGCATCTGGTGCGCCAGCATCGCTTTGCCTGGGGCTATACGTGGACCAAGACGTTCCTGCAGTCGAAGGGTTTGCTGGAGCGGGCAGTGCGGCGCGGCGCCCACCGGCGCAAGCGGCCGAGGCGGTCCTTGCCCGGCATGATGCTGCATCAGGACGGCTCGCGCCATGCCTGGCTTGAAGGCCACCCGCCGCTCGATCTGATCGTGACCATGGATGATGCGACGAGTGCGATCTATTCGGCCTTTCTGGTGGAGGAGGAAGGCACGGTATCGAGCTTTGCGGGCATTGGCCGAAGTGTTTGGCGCCCAAGGCCTGCCGATGAGCCTCTACAGCGATCGCGGCAGCCATTATTTTTACACGCCCGAAGCGGGCGGCAAGGTCGACAGGGAGCGCTTGACCCAGGTGGGCCGCGCCTTGGCGCAACTCGGTGTCGAGCATATCGCGGCCTATTCGCCGCAAGCGCGCGGACGTTCGGAGCGGCTGTTCGAGACGCTCCAGGACAGGCTGCCGAAGGAGCTGGCGCTTGGCCGGCGATCACCACGCCGCAAGCCGCCAATGCATTCCTTCGCGACGTCTACATTCCCGCCCACAATGCCCGCTTCGCGGTGCCGCCGAACAGCCAGGCTCGGCTTTCGTGGCCATTCCGGGCGTCGATCTGGGCGAGGTTCTCTGCATTCAGGAAGACCGCCAGGTCGGCCACGACAATTGCGTGTCGTTCAACCGGCTCAAGCTGCAAATCCCGGAAAGCCCGCTCAGGGCCCATTTCGTCAAGGCCAATGTCAAGGTCCGGCACTACATCGATGGCTCCCACGCCATCTTCCACGGGCCGCGATGCCTGGGCCGTTACGACAGCAAGGGAGCCATCACCTCGGCGAACCTCGCCGCCTAAATCCGCTCGACGGCCGGGCTGTGGAAATGTGGACAAGGCTAGCGCCTTGCCCACAGTCCCACAGCAGAACAAAAGCAGAAGCAGCGGACAAATGATGTGCTACCAAAACCGGACAAGTTAATTAGCTATCGACACGCTCTGCCTTGGGCCGCATCTGCAAAGGAAGCAATTAGGTCAATTGTAAAGATTCCGCCCGCGTCCGAGGGCGCTTTTGGCTCCGTTGTGGTAAAAGACGAAATGCTACACAACATTGGTGGCGATGATGACAGCAATAGGAAAATAACGCAACGCATGCTATTTTTGCTTGAGGGTGAGTGGCTATTCAACGAACCGGGTCTGAAAAAAGTTCGTCGAAAAATTCTTGAGCGATACATCGCCAGCTCCATGACCGATCATCAACTGGCGCTCTTTCTTCTGAATGACATCATACGTTACTATCGAACAATCGCTGTTGATTATGAATTCAAAACAGTTGAGGGAAAGGCGCCAAAGCCATGGGCAATTCGGAACATCAAGTTAATCTTTTCTCGCAAGTTGCTTTACGCTAGCGGCTTGTTCAGCGTTGCAATGACTGCAGATAGATCTCGCGACGAAAAGATCGCAATACTTGAGCGGCTCTTTGATATGCCAGTGATTGATCGAATGACCGATATTTGTGGTTCGCCCGGAATGCGGCCAATTCTGCTGAGCTACAATCGGTTCATACAGAAACTTGAGGACAAAAATGTCCGCGAACGATTGAACAACCTCAGTAGGGACGATCGCAGCAATCCACTTTTCCGCGAAATCAAAAATGAAGGCCATCATTTCAATCAGGAACTTATGCGATTATTTGAAGGAACTTTTGGTTCAAACCATCCCATTCGACGTGCAGTGGTGTTCTGAGGAGCATCACATCAATTGTCATTTCCAAGGCTCTTAAGCGATCATTTGAGTGCCGTCCCAGCACATCAAACTCACATCAAACCGCTCTTGCGTTCTCTAATCGTTCCATTCATAAATGCGCCATGGCCAAATCCTCCAATTTCGTCTGCCAGTCCTGCGGCGCGGTGACATCGAAATGGTCCGGGCGCTGCGACACCTGCGGCGAATGGAACGCAATCATCGAAGAGCCAGCAGCAGTTCCCGCCTCCGGCGCCAAGGGCTCGGCGATGCCCAAGGGCAAACCCAGCCGGCTGGTGGGGCTCAAGGGCGAAAGCCCGGCGCCACCCCGCATCATCACCGGCATCGGCGAACTCGACCGGGTGGCGGGCGGCGGTTTCGTTCCGGGCTCGGCCGTGCTGATCGGCGGCGATCCCGGCATCGGCAAGTCGACGCTGCTTCTCCAGGCCATGGCTGCCCTCGCCCGCGGCGGCCACCGTGTCATCTATGTCTCCGGTGAAGAGGCGATTGCCCAGCTCCGCCTGCGGGCCGAGCGCTTGGGCCTCGACGACAGCGCCGTGCTGCTGGCCACCGAAACCAATGTCTCCGACATTGTTGCAACCCTGCATGAAGGCGCCATTCCCTCGGTGGTGGTCATTGATTCAATCCAAACCCTGTGGTCACCGATTATCGAGTCGGCCCCCGGGACGGTTTCGCAATTGAAAGCCGGCTCCGAGGCACTGATTCGTTTTGCCAAGAAAAACGGCGCCGCCGTTTTGCTGGTGGGCCACGTCACCAAGGACGGCCAGATCGCCGGTCCAAAAGTGATCGAGCACATGGTGGACACGGTGCTCTATTTCGAGGGCGACCGCGGCCACCAGTACCGCATTCTTCGCGCCGTCAAGAACCGGTTCGGTCCCACCGATGAAATCGGCGTCTTTGAAATGTCGGATGGCGGTCTGGCCGAAGTCACCAATCCATCACGGCTCTTCATGGGATCGAGCGAGAACCAGGCGCCCGGCACCGCCATTTTTGCCGGTATGGAAGGAACCAGGCCGCTGCTCATCGAGGTTCAGGCCCTGGTGGCGCCATCGCCATTGGGCACGCCGCGCCGCACCACCGTCGGCTGGGATTCCAACCGCCTCGCCATGATTCTGGCCGTGCTTGAGGCGCGCGCTGGTCTCAGCATCGGCGCCAATGATGTCTACCTTAACGTGGCGGGTGGCCTGAAGGTGCGCGAACCCGCCGCCGATTTGGCCGTGGCGGCGGCATTACTTTCCTCTCTGACCGGCACGGTAATCCCGCCGGGCACCGCCATCTTCGGCGAAATTGCCCTCTCCGGCGCCATAAGGCCGGTGGGCCAGACCGATGCCCGCCTTAAGGAAGCCCAAAAGCTCGGGCTGAAGGAGGCTGTCATTGCCGCGGCGGCCGATCCATCGCCAACCAAGGGTCTCACGATCAAATCTCTCGAGACCATCATGGACCTGGTGGCCTGGAGCGCCGCGCAGGAAAAGGGACAGCGACGAATCGCCTAGAATGGCCCGTCAAAGCTGCCTATAAGATGAATTTTCAACCGCAGGGTACGGACGATGTCTTTGCAAATTCTCGATTTCATTCTCATCGGCATCATGTTGATCTCGGGTGTGCTCGCCCTCATGCGCGGCTTCACCCGTGAGGTGCTGTCACTGGTGGCCTGGGGCCTTGCCGCGTTGGCGGCCTACTTCGCCATCAAGCAGCCAAAGCTGGTCGACATCGCCCTGCCCTATGTCGACAAACCGATTCTTGCGCAGATTGCCGTGGGCGCCATTGTCTTCGTGCTGGTGCTGATCATCGTCTCGGTGATCAGCGTGAAGATTTCCGACATGGTGGTCGATAGCTCGGCCGGAGCCTTCGACAGAACCCTCGGCTTTATCTATGGATTGGCGCGCGGATTCGTTCTGGTGGCCATCGCCTACCTCTTCTATGGCTGGCTTCTGCCATTCGATAAACAAGAAGTCTGGGTGCGCGAAGCGGCGAGCCTGCCCCTGATCAAATCGGTCGGCGAAAAGCTGCTTTCCTTCATGCCGCCGGATATCGCCGAGACCCTGAACAATACAGCACTCCTGAAAAACCCCGATCAGACCAGCACCGGCGATACCAAGGCCACGCCTGAGTCCGGTTATCAGAACAACGAGACGCAAGGGCTCGACAATTTGATACAGGGCACCGGCGGCAACTCGCAGCAACCCCAATTCGGCCAAAGCGGCGGCGAAAGCACCGGTCAATGATCGGCGGCAGCGATCTCGATTTCGAGGACGACCGGCTCCGTGAGGAATGCGGCGTATTCGGCATCTTCGGGCATCCTGACGCCGCCGCCCTGACCGCTCTTGGCCTGCACGCCCTGCAGCATCGCGGCCAGGAGGCGGCGGGTATCGTCACCTTTGATGGCGAGCGCTTCCAGACCGAGCGCCGCCTGGGTTTGGTGGGCGATCATTTCTCCAGTGGCAAGATCATCGACCGCCTGAAAGGCAACATGGCTCTCGGCCATGTGCGCTATTCCACCACCGGCGAAACCATCCTGCGCAATGTCCAGCCGCTATTTGCCGAATTGGCTGTGGGCGGCTTCGCGGTCGCTCACAATGGCAATATCACCAACGGTCTGACGCTGCGCAAGGAGCTCATCGCCCAGGGCTGCATCTGCCAGTCGACCTCCGATACCGAAGTGATTCTGCATCTGGTTGCAAGGTCGCAAAAGCACCGCATCGTCGAACGCTACATCGATGCAATCCGCGCCCTTGAGGGCGCCTATGCCCTGGTTGCGCTCACTAACAACAAGCTGATCGGCGCCCGCGATCCGCTCGGCATCCGCCCCTTGATCCTCGGCAAGCTCAACGACTCCTACATTCTCTGCTCGGAAACCTGCGCCCTCGACATCATCGGAGCGAAATTCGTCCGCGAAATTGACAATGGCGAAGTCGTGGTAGTTTCCGAGGATGGCATCGAAAGCCTCCATCCATTCCCCAAACAGCCGCCGCGTCCGTGCATCTTCGAGTACATTTATTTCTCCAGGCCCGACTCCATGCTGGGCGGTCGCTCGATCTACGAAGTCCGCAAGGCCATGGGCCGCCAGCTAGCCAAGGAATCGCAGGTCGATGCCGATGTCATCGTACCGATCCCCGATTCCGGCGTTCCCGCCGCCCTCGGGTTCGCCCAGGAAACCGGAATTCCCTTCGAACTCGGCATCATTCGCAACCACTATGTCGGCCGCACCTTTATCGAACCCACCCAGACCATCCGCTCGCTCGGCGTCAAGCTGAAGCACAATGCCAATCGCGCCGTAGTGGCGGGAAAGCGCGTAGTGCTGATCGATGACTCGATCGTGCGCGGCACAACGTCAGTGAAGATCGTGCGCATGATGTATGAAGCAGGCGCCAAGGAAGTGCATATGCGCATCTCCAGTCCGCCGATCGCCCATCCGGACTTTTATGGCATCGACACTCCGGAACAGAAATCCCTGCTTGCCGCCACCCATTCACTGGCCGAAATGCGCGAATATATCGGCGTCACCTCGCTGGCGTTTCTTTCCATCGATGGCGTCTACCGTTCGATGGGCTACGAGGGCCGCGACTCGCACCGCCCGCAATTCACCGATCACTGTTTTACCGGCGACTATCCAACCCCGCTCACCGACTTGACCGGCGAGCGCGGCAAGCAGCAGCTGTCGCTTCTAGCGGAAGCAGGCTGAACCAAATGGCGGGATTGCTCGCGGGCCGCATCGCCGTGGTGACCGGCGCCTCGCGCGGCATCGGCCGTGCCGCCGCACTGGCACTCGCCGCCGAAGGCGCTCACATCATCGCCGTGGCGCGCACCGAAGGCGGCCTCGTCGAACTCGATGATGAGGTCAAAAGACTTGGGAGCACGGCAACACTGGTCCCCTTCGATATGAAGGACTTCGCGGCCATCGACCGGTTGGGCGGAGCAATTTTCGAGCGTTGGAAAAAACTCGACATTCTAATCGGCAACGCTGGCATCCTCGGCAAGCTGACACCGCTTCCCCACCTCGATCAAAAAGTCTGGGACGAAGTCATGGCCGTCAATGTCACCGCCAACTTCCGGCTGATCCGCTCGCTCGATTCCCTTCTCCGCGCATCCGACGCCGGACGCGCTGTCTTCGTGACCTCCGGTCTCGCCCGGAAATGCTGGCCCTATTGGGGACCCTATTCTATTTCCAAAGCAGCCCTCGAAGCCATGGTCAGGACCTACGCCGGAGAAGTTGCCAGCACCGCACTGCGCGTCAATTGCTTCAGTCCCGGCGCCACCCGCACCAAAATGCGCGCAACCGCCATGCCGGGTGAAGACCCGGAGACTCTGCCAGGGGCGGATCTGGTGGCAGCCCAGATCGTGCCAATGTGCCTGCCCTCGTTCGACGACAACGGAGCGGTTTACAAATATTCCGCAGACGGATTGTTTAAGCAGGGTTGAGCGTCCTGGCTTTCGCCGCGATGACTCAGCAAAAACAAATTCTTCCCCAACTCATTTGCGTAAAGATCCTTGCCACTATGCAGGACTTGGCGCACTGGCACGGTGTTTGCTAGGGTTTGACCGTAAGTAAACCGCATGTCTGTAAAGGGAGTGATTAGCGATGAATTTTCGATTGGCGGGCGCATACTGCGCCGTGGGACTGCTGTTGGGGGCCGGGACGGTATCGGCAAAGGCCGAAACCACCGAGAAATGGTCCCTCGGCGGCTTCAGCCACCCTGAAAGCGTGGACCTCGATATCCCGCATCAGGTGCTCTACGTCTCAAACATCAACGGCGGCCCGCTGGACAAGGATGGTAACGGATTCATTTCCAGACTGTCCCGCGATGGGAAACTGCTTGACCTGAAATGGATCGAAGGCGGACTGAACGCACCCAAGGGCATGGTGATGCAGGGTTTCAAAATGTGGGTGACCGATATCGATCGCCTTGCTGAGATCGACACCCGCACCGGCAAGATCGTCATTTTCTATCCGGCCGAGGGTGCCGTGTTCCTCAACGATCCTGCTGTTGACTCCCAGGGCAATGTCTACGTCTCCGATATCGCCAAGCGCAAGATCTGGCAGTTGAAGGACGGCAAGATGTCGATTTGGTACGACAACGACGATCTCATGCATGTCAATGGCCTGCGGGTTATATTTGGCGGCAAGCTGCTCGTGGCCGGCTGGGGCCGCGGCATGAAGGACGATGGTTCAACCGACAGTCTTGGCAACCTCTTCACCATCGATCTCAAGACCAAGAAGATCGACAATCTCGGCAATGGTCAGCCGGTCGGCAACCTCGACGGTCTTGAGCGCGATGCCCATGGTGAATTTCTGGCGACGGATTTCATTGCCGGCGGCTTGCTGCGCATTCACAAGGACGGCACCTTCGAAACCCTCGTGGACTTGAAGCCCGGCAGCGCCGACCTCGACACCATCGACAAAGGCCGGACCGCGATCGTTCCCCGCATGCTGGAAGACACCGTTACCGCCTATTCGGTTGACTGACCGGCACGACCACATTCATCGAGCGGCAGGCGCCCGGAAAATTGGGTGGCCTACCGCTCCTTTTCGTACGGATTCTTTCCCCCGCGCAGGCTGAAGCGGATGGGAACCCCCCATAGCTCGAAATCCTTGCGCAGATTGTTCATCAGGTAGCGCACATAGCTCTCCGGCAACTTGGACAGCTGATTGCCGAAGATCGCAAACGTCGGTGGCCTGGCATTGGCTTGCGTCGCATAGCGGATCTTGATGCGCCGGCCCGAGGGTGCCGGCGGCGGATTGCGCTCGAGCGTTGCTTCCAGCCAGCGATTGAGCGGCGACGTCGCGATGCGGGTATTCCACTTGTCGATGGCGCCGAACACCGCCGTCATCAGCTTGTCGATGCCGCGCTCGTGCTTGGCCGAGAGTGTTACAACTGGTACGCCACGGATTTCCGGCAGCACGTCCTCAAGATCGCTTTTGACCTGCTTCAGGGTCTTGTCCTTGTCTTCGACCAGATCCCATTTGTTCAGCGCGAGGACGACCGCCCGGCCCTCGCGCGCCACCAGATCGGAGAGCGCCAAGTCCTGGCGTTCGATCGGCAACGAGGCATCGATCAGCACCACCACGCAATCGGCAAAGCGGATGGCGCGCAGAGCATCGGCCACGGCCAGCTTCTCGATCTTGCCGGTGACTTTCGATTTGCGGCGGATGCCGGCCGTGTCCCACAGCTTGATCTTTTCGCCCTTCCATTCGAAATCCGAGGAAATCGCGTCCCGCGTGATACCCGCCTCTGGACCAGTGAGCATGCGCTCCTCGCCGAGCATCGCATTGACCAGCGTCGACTTGCCGGCATTGGGCTGTCCGATAATGGCGAGACGCAGCGGCCCGATCGCTTTTTCTTCGCCGGGATCCTCGTCCTCGGCCGCCTCGCGGGCATAGGGCATGATTGCGTCATGCAGATATTCCATGCCCTCGCCATGTTCGGCCGAGACCGGCAGCGGCTGGCCGAAACCAAGCTCGTAACCTTCCATGACGCCTGCCTCAGCAACGCGAGCCTCGGCCTTGTTGGCAATTAGCACCACGGGCTTGCCGCGCTTGCGAATGCGCTCTGCGAACTCGCGGTCAACCGGCGTGACACCGGCGCGCGCATCGATGACAAAGAAAATCAGATCGGCATCGTCGATGGCGGTTTCAGCCTGAGCGCTCATCCGCGCCTCAAGGCTCATTTTCTTGGCATCGTCATCAAGGCCCGCCGTATCGAATACCCGGAATTTGAGATTGCCGATGCGGCCCTCGCCCTCCCGGCGGTCGCGGGTGACACCCGGCTGATTGTCAACCAGCGCGATCTTGCGTCCCACCAGGCGATTGAAAAGCGTTGATTTGCCGACATTGGGGCGCCCGAGAATGGCGACGGTCGCGGTCATTGCGGATCGCTGAACGTACCATCCGCGGACTGGGCGCAATCGGGTTGGTCTTCCGGGCAGGCCGGTTTGGCGGTTGTGTCCTCAGCCGTCTGCTGCGTGGCCGGCTGTTCGATTGCCGGTGCGGCATCGCTGCTGTCGGGAAACTGGCTCTTGCCGGGAATTGCATCCTCGCGCGTGCCCGGCAGCACCGTGTTGTCGGTGCTGCCGGTCAGCCTGTCGACATAGCTGCAACCCGTGGCCAGGAATGCCAGCAACATCAGGCTTGCAAGTTGGAACGATCCGCTCATCGCCATCACTTCTTGCTCAACAATGGAGTAAGCAACTGGCTGATGGTCTCGGCCCTCTGGCGCAGGCCCGCGGGAGATCTCCGCATCGGCCAAAATGGCGTTCACCGTCTTGTCCGGCCAGCGTATAGTCCTTGACCCGCCAAGCGGCGATGGCGATGATTTCGCGCGCCGCATGCCGCCACGGGTTGCCCACACTGTCAAAGCCTCCGATGCGTGCCGTGAGTTGGTCGGGCGTCTGGCTTTCGGCCAGCACATAGGCAGCACGCACCTTGGCCAGATCGCGCAATGTAGGATCGGTCGCGGCATCGGCGGCCACCGCATCATAGGCTTTGACCGCCTCGTCAGCCTTGCCCTGGCTAGCCAGAATGCCCGCCTCGCGCAGCCTCGCCAAATGCGCATAACCCGCGTGTGAGACCGTGGCGAGCTGTTTGAGGCCATCGTCCGCCTTGCCCGTGCCGGCCAGCTTTACCGCAGTCGAAGAATGTCTCGGCCGCCGCTTCCGCTTGCTTCTGCTGCCAATACTGCCAGCCCTTGAAACCGGCAACTCCGGCCACGACGACAAAGCACAGCGCAATGATGGCGTTGCCATAGCGTTCCCACAGTTTCTTGAACTGTTCTTGGCGGACTTCTTCATCCACCTCGCGAAACAGGGATTCATCGCTCAAGGTCTCGTGCTCCTCGGATTGTCATGCTGCCGGGGAGCCGGGGTAGATCAGTGGCTTGGCCAAATCAAGGCATTTCCGCCCGAGCCCTTGCCCGCGTCCCGCCCATAGGTGGAACGTATTGTTTTCCAGCCCTCGTAGCGGAGAAGCATCAAAACCCCGCAGCCAACCGCTGCAACACCCGCAACAAACCCCAGAAGTTCGAAGGACATTAGGTTCTCCCCGCGCCTTGCACGCCGATTAGGCCTGCAAAATCTTAAGGGAAGCTGAAAGCCGCTATTTCGTTACCGAGAATCCGGCGAGCAGGCCGCCGTCCACCCGCTCGGCAATCAGACTCTGGATTGCCCAGTTGCCCGGATTGTTGGCAACCATGGCGAGCCGGGCTGAATTGCCAGACGCTACAACAGCGGTATCCCGCCACGGCTCGCTTGCCGAGTCAGCACCTTCCGGGCCGACCGCTTTCCAAACGTGACCATGGATGTGCAATGGCTGCTCGAAGGCTGTGCGGTTTCCAATCTCGAAGACGATGGTTTCGCCAAGCCTGGCATCGACGAGCGAAGGTCCGCCTGGCCCCGCAACTCCGTTGAAGGCCCAGCCCATGCCTTTCTCCAACAGGGCCCGGAGATCGAGTTCTTCGCCCTGATAGATCGCCGACTTCAAACCACCCTTGATGCCCCCCTCGATCGTCAATGGAACCGCACGGGCGGTGCCGAGGTCGAGCTTTGACGATATCGGATTGGCCGGAAGTCTAAAATTCTCTGGCAATGCCGCCGCAATCCCGTTGCGCTCGCCCACCAGATAGGCAATCTCGGAAATATCCTCGAACAGATCGAGGGCGATCACCACATCGGCCTCGGGCAGCACCAGCAGATCGGCCCGCTGGCCCACCGCCAGCGTCAGCGCCCCCTGATCGAGTGTTCGCGGCTGCAGCGGTTGACCGTCTAGCGCGATCAACAGCTGATCGGCTCCCTTGAACAGGATGCGCATGGTGCGGACGTTTGCCGCATTGAGCAGCCGCAGCCGGGTGGCGCTCCCCGGAGCGAGCTTGATTTGCGGCCGGTACTGCCCGTTGACGGTGAACCAGTTGCCGAGCCTGCCTCCTCCCACCATGCTTTCGGCATCGCCGAATTCCCCCTCGATGGCGCCGTCATCGGAGAGTTTCCAGTCATCGAGGATAAGGCTGATATCTGCAATGCCCGCAACCGGCTCCCGTTCTTCAACCACCAGCATGGCATAGAGACCCATGTCCCGGACCCGCGAGACATCCGCCATCGGCCCCAGCCAGAATGTGCCTGCATCGGGCGGAGTAAAAACACAGTCCACCGGATTATCGGCTCCCGGCGCCACATTCAGCGTCATCATGTTGGAGGGCCCACGCACCCCGAACCAATGCAGCCAGATTTCCGGGTTGAGTTCGTTGCTGATCCGGAGTTTGAATTCCTCGCCCTGCCGCGCCCGCAAAACCAGTGGGTTTGCCCCGTCGCTGAAGCTCCAAATCCCGGTCGAGGGCTGGTCCGCACCAAGCAAGGCCGCTGCCGCAGGCCGCGCCCGGACAAGTTGGAATCCGTCGCTGGTTGTTTCGGCCAAACTGGCGCCGGGCCAAAGCCCAAGCGCCGCGCCGCCAACCAGAAAATCCCGCCGCGAAACCGTCATCCGCGAACTCCACTCGGTTCGCTTCAGACCTATTCTCTGCTTGTGGCGAATGCGTGGTCGGTCTTGGCGCCGGAAATTCAGGGCCGCAGTGTTCCCGTCGCCCGGAAGCCCACCGTGCAGCCGGTGGAATCGTCAAAGTTGGTGAGGTTGCCGGCAAGCGTCACCGACTTGGACGAGGCCAGCAGCGGCGCCGGCGACTGGCTGGTGAAGCGCATATTCGAACTGAAGGAATAGCCGGTCCTGCCAACATGAATGCCAATGACTGGCTGAAACACCGTTCCGACTGGGTTTCCAGTCGCCAGCGAGTAGTTGTCGGAGAAGCTCTGCCCGAACAAGGAAAGCTCCGTCGCGGGCCCATTGGTGCCGAGGCTGCGCGGCGAAAAGCGCATCAGCAGGCAATCTCCCACCGTCCAGCCGAACGGCGTACAGGCCGCATTGACGCTGGTGATGCATGCCGCGCCGCGAAACTCAACCGTTTGAGCGATCGCTCCGCCGGCGCTGACGGCCAGAGCGGCCATCGTCAAAACTACCTTCTTCATCGCAATGCCCCTGTCAATTTCCACATGAAATGGCCCGGCGGCTGGTGGCCGCCGGGCCCGCTTCAAACCCGGCCCTTGCGGACCATCAACTCAAATCTTAGTCGGAATCGTCGCCGCCCGAGTGGTCGTCGCCGCCGTCGCTGCTGTCGTCGCCCGAGTCGCCGTCGTCATCGCTACCCGAATCGCCGTCATCATCGTTGCCCGAATCGCCGTCATCGCCGGAATCGTCGTCTCCGCCGTCGCTGTCATCATCGCCCGAGTCGCCGTCATCATCGTCGCCCGAGTCGCCGTCATCGTCGCCGCCACCGCTGGAGCTGTCATCGCCGCCGGAAGATTTCTTGATGATTTTGGCGTTCGCGGAATCGGCGTCGAAAATGCCGAAGCTGTCGATGACCGGAGCGATGCCGTAAATGCCGAGCCCGAGCAGCAGTGCTATCATTGATGTTTTGTAACGCATGTGAGTGTCCTCTTGCCTTGTTGATCGTGTGGGATGCCCCATGACCACAAAGCTACTCCAGGTGGGCTGACAGATCGCTGACGCCTGCTGTCAGGCTGCGGTCATTCTGCACAAACTGGCGCCCAGGCGGCGCAAAACCCCGGTTCAGAGTAAAATCGGTGTCAACCGGTCACTTATAAATTTATAAAAATCATAATGTTGGCTGTCAGTACGAGGGTAGGACTAATCCTTGACTTCATAGGTGTTTTCCGCCGCCGGGAAACTCCGTCCACGGACTTCATCGGCATAGGACTTGATGGCCTTTTCAATGGCAGCACCCACCTCGCCGAATTCCTTGACGAATTTCGGCACCCGCGGCGAAAGCCCCAGCATGTCCTCCATCACCAGGATTTGCCCGTCACACGCCGCCGAGGCGCCGATGCCGATCGTTGGAATCGGCACCTCCCGGGTGATTTTCGCCGCCAGCGGTTCCGCCAGCGCCTCCAGCACCACCGAAAAAGCGCCAGCCTCCGCCACCACCCGGGCGTCTTCCTCGATCAGCGCCCATTGGTCGCGGGTCCGCCCCTGCGTCTTGAAGCCGCCGAGAATGTTGATCGACTGGGGTGTCAGCCCGATATGGGCCATCACCGGAATACCGCGCTCGGAGAGGAAATGGATGGTCTCCGCCATTCGCCGTCCACCCTCCAGCTTGATCGCCCCGCATTGGGTTTCCTTGATCACCTTCGCCGCGTTATGAAACGCCTGCGACGGGCTTTCTTCGTAGGAGCCGAAAGGCATGTCCACCACCACCAGCGCCCGCTTGGCCCCGCGCATCACCGCGCGGCCATGCATGATCATCAAATCGAGCGGCACCGGCAGCGTCGATTCGAACCCATGCATCACCATGCCCAAGGAATCGCCCACCAGGAGAAAATCCACATACTTGTCGGCAATCGCCGCCGTGTGGGCATGATAGGCGGTGAGCGATACGATCGGCTCGCCGCCCTTGCGGGCGCCGATGTCCGGCGCGGTGACACGTTTGCTGGCAGTCTGGATCGACATGCCGGCAATCCTACTGTGGCAAGGATAGAATTGGAACCCCGATTAAAATCGGATGCAGTTGCGTCATCGCCCCATAGAGCGCAACCCCCGTCATCACCGCCAGAAAATCATGCCCGCCGCGAATGTCCGGCGTTGGCCGCACCCCTTGCAACATTCCGATTGTCATATGGAGTATCGCGTAAATCAGTAACCCGCCGAACAGGATGAGGCTCCGGATGATCGCCATTGGCGAGAAGGTGCCCCGTGGCCCAGAACAGAACGGCAATCCCCATGGGAAAACGCAACCGCTGCCGCAGCGCGCCGCGGAACAGGAAAATCCCGAGACAGATGAACCCTACCAGCGTGAGGCCGAAATTGGCATGGCGCCCCCACGCCGCCGGTTCATAGACCGGAACGAAATCCGACACTCGCCACCCCATGACGATGAGGGCCAATGCCACGATTGAAGCAACGCCGAAAACCGGGCCGTAGGCGCGCTGCCCCACACGGGCGATCACCGTGGCTTTGAGTTCAGGCAGAGCAGGAATGAGATGCAGGGCCGAAAACAGCGCCACTCCCAGCGCCAGCAAGATCATCCAGCCACCGGAAGATTGAGCACGTAAGGATGGAACCCGAACAGCAGGATCACATAGAGCACCATGCCAACGAGCACCGCAATGATATCCGACCGCAGGCGCGGTTGATGGGTTGGAACTTTCCCCCGCAGCGTTGAAAGCACGATATCCAGCACTGCCACAACCAGGAAAGTCCCAAACAGATAGACATCCGTGCGCTTGCCGTTGGCCAGTAGATGGCCCGCCGCCCACAGCCCAATGCCGATCGACATCGGATTGCGCAGCCACAGTTTGAGATAGCCCTTGCCATGCGACGCGCCGATGCTGATGAGTCCAAGCAGCACCAGCAGCATGGTCGCGTGCTTGGACCAGTCGGCCGGCACATGGACCCAGTCGGCCGCCAGCGGACCCGACCGCGACTGCAGGAACGCCCAGATCATCAGCCCCAGACCCACCAGCGAGACAGCGGAATAGAGCCCCTTCCAGGCGTTTTCCCCCAGCCTTGCCTTGAGCCCGTCCCTGGCCCCGGGCATCAGCATTGAGTAGAGATGCGGCAAACCAAACAGCAAGATACCGGCGTAAAGAATTGTCATCGGCTTTTCCTCTTGCCGCAACTATGCAGGATTTGCCCCGGCGGGCCAACCCCGCAGACACGGCCTTTTACTATCCCGCCAGTCTTTGCCCGGGCGGCTTGGCGGTATAGTGTACTCCAGCCCATTGCCATGTTACACAACAGCCCGCGCTACCGACGATCTAACAGGGGATAGACATGAAACCGACACTTATTCTGATTGGCGCCGACAAGGGCGGCGTCGGCAAAACCACCGTTTCGCGGGCTCTGCTCGATTTCTTCGTCCGCAAGAATGTGCTGACCCGGGCCTTCGACACCGAAAACCCGCGCGGCACGCTCAAGCGCTTTTATCCCTCGATCACCGAGGTGATCGATCTCGGCAACGTCGCCCACCAGATGAAGGTCCTCGACACGCTGGAGACCGCCAATGTTCCGGTAACCCTGGTCGACCTCAAGGCCGGCAACATGTCCTATTCCCTTGACACGTTTGAGCGCATCGGCGTTCTCGAGGCGGCCCGCGCCGGCATGTTCAATCTCGGCCTGTTCCATGTGATCGGCCCCTCGATCGCCTCCCTCGACGAGATGGCGGAAATCGCCAAATATCTGCAGGGCATCCAGTACGTGGTGGCCCGCAACTTCATCAACGAGACCAACTTCTTCGAATGGGATCAGGCCACCACCCGCAAATATTTCGCCCAGATCCCCAAGGCCCAGGAAATCGATATCCCGAAGCTCAACGAAATGGCCTACGAGCAGGTCGATCTCTCCGGCGTCACCTTCAAGGATTTCATCGAAAACCGCGCGGCCGACGGCCAGCCCGGCAAATTCTCCTTCGTGCTGCGCGGTTACGTGCGCAAGTGGTGCTCCGAGATCGACGAGGAATTTGCCCGCGTCAAGCTGATCCAGGACCTGCTCACCGGCGGCCGCGGACAGCAAGCGGCGGCGCAAGAGTAATCGGTGGCCGCCAAGCCGGTCATCCATATCGTCTGCTCCGACCAGCACCGCAACGGCAAGACATTGCTGGCTCGCGTGCTGGTCGATTATCTCATGCTCGATGGCCGCGATCCCTTCATCATCGATGCCGATGCGCCGGACGGCGATTTGCGCAATTATTTTCCCGGCCGCACGATTCTCGTCGATTTCGAAACCATCCGCGGCCAGATGAAGCTCTTCGACACCATCCTCGCCTCGCCCGGCCGCGACTATGTCATCGACTTGCCCGCCACCCAGACATCGCGGTTTTGTGAAGCCGTCAGTGAGCTTGGTTTTTTCGCCGAAGCCCGCCGCGCCGGATTCCTGCTTTTGATCTATTTCGTGGTCGACAAGGCACCCGCCTCCCGCGCCAGCGCCTCCCAGGTTGAAAATCGGACCAAACCCGATTTGTTTGTTCCGGTGCGCAACGCCTTCGTCGATTCCTCCCTGTTGGATACGGCACCCCCCGTGGTGATTTCCATGCCCGCCCTGCCCCCGGAGCTGGTGGCGGTCATCGCCAACAAGCGGTTTTCCTTTCGTGGATTTCTCCTCGGCGGCGAGGACGAAGTTCCCCAGGTCCTGCGCACCAGGCTCAAGGGTTTTCTCTATGACGTGTTGACCGGCTTCCGCGAAATTGCCCCGGTCCTCAGTCTTTCCAAATTGCGAAATTGATCCCATATTGTTCGCAACCGCCAACTGTTGGGAGGACACCCATGAAACTCGCTGCAAAAGTATTGGCCTTAGTGTTATTGGCGCTCGCCGCCTATGCCAGCCCATCGCAAGCATTCATGAACAGCGATGAATTCCGCCGCGCCAATGTTTCGATCATTTCTTCGGGAAGCCGCGCGGCTCAAGTCGCGCGCCTGAAGCAAGTCCCAAGCGTCACCGTCATTAGAATCCGCAACCAGCCTCGCTTGCTCAATTCCGACAACGATCCATCGGAATTGGGCGTCACGGCGGGCAAGTTTCAGGGCGGCATCGCCAAACTGCGCAGTGCCCTGTCCCGCAACCCCGTCACCCGTAACGCGCTGGCCCGCAAAAATGTGCCGGTGAACCGCGTCGTCGGCGTGGAAATCTTCTCCAACGGCGCGCTCAAGGTCTATCTTTATTAGGTAACCGCTATCGGTCGATCTATGCGGGCACGGAGTGCCTAGCGCCCGCCTTATTCGATTTGCTTGCTGAGCTTCGCGCCGCCTGATAACTTGCCCGCACAAGAAAATATCTGACACTGGGGGTAACAGGATTTGCGTTGTATCTGGCGCCGGCCGCGCCGCGCTCGCTTGTTTCATCGTGGCTTTGGCGGCATTTGATGCTCAAGCGCAGGAAGCCAAGGATAATTCCGGAACCAACCCGGCCGTGCTCAATCGATCGTTCAGCTTCTCCAACGAATACCGCTTCCTGCAAGATGACCACTATTACGATGTAGCCCCTTTCAAATACACCGAACCCTTCATGGACGGCCGCGCCAGCATCAGGCTGAATGCTCCCGTCAATGCCACCGATGTCGGACCCGGCGGCGAATTTGGCCTCGGCGATATCGCCGCCAAACTCACTTACATCCTCTATGTCGACCGTCAAATGGGCCTGATCGTATCCGGCGAGATTGGTGCGCCCACCGCGTCCGAGGACGTGCTGGGCTCCGGCAAATGGACCTTTGCGCCGGGCGTTACCTGGGCAAATTTCCTCACCCCTGAAATCATCATCGCCCCCGCCTATGTCCACACCATCTTATTCGCCGGCGATGGTGACCGGGCCGAAATCAATCGCGGCGATTTCGACCTCTACACGGTTTACAAACCGCGGGGCGAGCGCTGGTGGCTGACCACCGACTTGACCGCCAGCTATGATTTCGAGTCGAAGCGCACACCCGTCTCATTTGAATTGTCAGTGGGCCGCAATTTGGCAGTGCTCGAAAACGGCGCCGCCGTGAATGGGTATATCAGACCGGGGGTTGGCATCGGCGAAGATCGGCCCTATGATTTCAACATCGAGGCCGGGCTGTCGATCGTGGGCTTCTAGCCACGTCATGTCGCGGCGGATTTTGCCAAACGAATTTTGAGGAATTGCAAATGCCGTTGCTGAACCGGCGCGAATTCATCTCCGGCGGTGCCGCGGCAGCGGCGTGTCTTGCGGCCGGGCCGGCCATTGCCAATGTCGGTTCCGGCGATGATCCGTATCCGCTGCCGCCTTATGACTACAAGAAGCTGCCCTGCGTTCCGCCGCACCGTGGTGCCATACAAGGGCAGCAAGTTCCCCGGGACCATCATTGTCGACACTGCGGCGCGCCAGCTCTATCTCGTTCTGCAGGGCAATCAGGCGCTGGTCGGCTGCGCGGTTGGCCGCGACGGCTTCCGTTGGGCCGGAATGGCCGATGTCGGCCGCAAGGTGATGTGGCCGAAATGGACCCCGCCCAAGGAAATGATCGAACGCAGCCCCGAAAAGGCCAAATGGGCCAACGGCATGCCGGGCGGTCCCGACAACCCGCTTGGCGCCCGCGCCCTCTACCTCTATCAGAATGGCAACGACACGCTTTACCGCATCCACGGCACCACCGAGCCCATGTCGATCGGCACCAACGCCTCCTCCGGCTGCATCCGCATGATCAACCAGGACGTCGTCGAACTATTCCGCCGCGCCCCTATCGGCAGCAGGGTCGTCGTCCTCGCTGAAGGGGTTTGAAGCCCGCGCGAACCGGGCCACACCGCGAGATCATGATCGCCGGCGAGGTCCCGCAAGGCGTCAATGTCGAAGCGTGGCTGGCCCATGCTTTTCATATCGACGGATGCAACAAGCCTTCACTCTCTATCAAACTCAGAGCCTTTTCCAGCGTGACCGATGAATGCAGCCGCCACCATTGACCGGTATGCTTGTGCCACATGACGTCAAAACGGTTTTCTGCAAGTTCCTCCTCCACATGATCGAGGCGCGTGAACGCGGAATCGAATTCTTCCCCGGCATTGTCCGTGAAACCCGAGCGATAGCACGTGATGAAGCTGTATTTGCTTCCCCGCCACTTGCCGAAGATATCGATCGGGTAGTTGAACTGCGTGCGACGTATGACGGGAAGGAACCTCGGCTTCAGGAATTCGACGATAAGCCGCTCGCAGGCGGCCGCAATAATAGCCTTTTCATCCTTGGTGAGGGTCTTGACCCTAACCCACTTCCATTCCCGCCTTGCCATTCACACCGCTTCCGTTTGCCCGTTCAGTGCGGCCATCAATATACACTACTCCCACTCCACTGCTGCCAGTCGAATAACCCCCTGACATCGCTTGTGCTTATATTGCAGAAGGCTGCAACTGCGGTCAGAAAACACTTTGAAGAAACGCCCGCGATGGTAACATCTGCAGTATCGCCGTGCCCGGTCTATCAGAAGGATAGCCGCCGAACTCGGCCGGCGCAACGAGGGAAGTACTTGCTACGGACACCTCGTGCCATGGCAAGCGTAGCGCTGGAGACGCTGGCACTCCATGAGGCTACTTTGTGAAGGATGTCTGAAATCGAACCCAATCTAAATCCTGCTTCCTCGCGACAGCTAAGTACTGCCCACGCCATGTCTGCCGGCGACGTGTTAGAGCGCCTGGCCGTGCGGTCAGATCGCGGTCTCGGAAAGCTTGACGTCGATGAGCGTCGGCGGGTCTTTGGACGCAATGCGCTGCGGGAGCAGGCGCCGCGCCCGACATGGCTTAAGTTTTTCGATCAGTTCAAGAGCCTCCTGATCATCGTGTTGCTTGCCGCGGCGATGCTCGCGGCGTCCGTCGGCAACCTCAAGGATGCGGGCGTTATCATCGCGGTCGTACTGTTGAACGCAATCTTGGGATTTTATCAAGAGCATCGCGCAGAGCAGAGTTTGGCAGCATTGCGCGGCATGCTGCCGGTCAAGGCCCGTGTGCGGCGCGAAGCAGAGGTCACCTCTGTGGAGGCTGGCCAACTCGCACCTGGCGATGTGGTGTTGCTAGAGGCCGGCGACCGCGTTCCTGCCGACGGACGGCTGATCTTCTCGTCGGCACTTTCAATTGACAAGTCCTCTCTGACAGGGGAATCGCAGCCCGCTGCCAAAGAGGCTTCGGCAGTCGTGAACCTCGATGCCGCGATCGCGGAACGCCGGAATATCGCGTTCATGAATACACTGGTGACTCGAGGGCGCGGCGAGTTGGTCGTCACTATGATCGGCCCCGAGACCGCGATGGGGCGTATCTCAGCGCGCTTGCGACAACCGCCGACGTCAGGAGCCCTTTGCAAGTGCAGCTCGACGTCCTCGGAAAGCGGCTTGGAGGCATCGCGTTGACTCTCGTTGGACTACTCGGCTTTCTCGAGTACCTGCGCAGCGTCGATGTCGCTCACGCCTTGCTGGATGCAGTCGCTCTTGCGGTAGCTGCCGTGCCCGAAGGGTTGCCGGTCGTCGTAACGGTGACGCTCGCGCTCGGTATGCGCCGGATGGCGCACCATCGCGCCATCGTTAAGAAACTATCCAGCGTTGAAACCCTGGGCTCCACGACTGTCATCTGCTCGGACAAGACAGGAACGCTCACGCTGAACCAGATGACAGTGCGCGCCTTTCTCTTTGGACACCGGCGTTTCACCGTGTCGGGCGAAGGTTATAGCACAAAAGGAACGATACGCCCTGAGAACGGCGAAGGCGGCGCCGGCGACTTGGATTCCTTGTTCACGGCGCTCGTTCTGTGCAACGACAGCCAGCTAAAGGACGGCGAGGTGATTGGCGACCCGATGGAGGGCGCGCTGCTGGTTCTGGCCGCCAAGGGAGGCTTCGATAGCGCTCGTTTGAACAGCTGGTCTCCTCGGATCGGGGAAATCCCGTTCGACGCCGAACACAAGTTTATGGCGACCTTTTATCGCAACGGGGCACGAGTCGGTATCTTTGTGAAAGGCGCACCAGACGTGCTGCTTGCGCGCTGCACGCGCCTGTTTGCGGCAGGAAACGACACGGACCTCACCAGTACCGGCAAGAGGGCTATTGAGAAAACCTACAGCGACTTGGCCGGGCAAGGTTTGCGCGGCCTTCTAATCGCGCGTCGCAGTGTTCCTGCCGCGCAGATAGAGCTGGCGTCGGACCTGCATGCAGTCGTCAAGGATCTCACGTTCGTGGGCTTGGTCGGGCTGATGGACCCTCCCCGGCCTGAGGTAAAGGAAGCGATAGCACAGGCAAAGGCGGCCGGCATCCGCGTCAAGATGATTACGGGGGATCACAAGGAAACTGCGCTCGCAATCGCCCGGGAACTCGGCATTGAGGGAACCGGTCTGACGGGTAGCGAGCTGGTTGCTATGGACGCTTTGGATCTCGTCGATCGAATTGATGACATTGCCGTGTTCGCGCGGGTTGCGCCCGAACATAAAGTCAAGATCGTTCGCGCCTTGCGGGCGAAGGGCCATGTCGTGTCCATGACAGGTGATGGCGTCAATGACGCGCCGGCGCTGAAATTCGCCGACATCGGTATTGCGATGGGGATCAGCGGGACCGCCGTTAGCAAAGAGGCCGCGAGCATGATTCTTACGGACGACAACTTTGCCACCATCGTGACTGCCATCCGGCAGGGCCGAGCGCTCTATGACAACATAATTAAGTTCCTTCGGTTTCAGCTGTCGACAACGATCGGTGCCATTCTGACCGTATTCTTCGCTCCGCTGGCGGGACTGCCAGAGCCCTTCACGCCACTGCAGATTCTATGGGTCGCGATGATCATGGACGGGCCGCCGGCGGTCTCGCTTGCGCTCGATGCGGCCCGGCCGGGACTGATGCACGAGCCTCCGCGCCCTCGCAATGTACCCTTGCTGCCTTTCCCCCGGCTGATCAAGATTATCGCTTTTGGTCTCACCATGATGGCCGGGACGTTGGCGGTCCTGCACTATGCAATGCGCACGGGGCCTCAAGATAGAGCGTCGTCCCTCGCCTTCACGACGTTCGTATTGTTTCAGTTCTTCAACGTCTTCAACGCTCGTGTAGAGGAAGGCTCCGCCTTCAACGCCCGCTTTTTCGAAAATCGAATGTTGTGGCTTTCACTCTCAGGCGTGCTCGCGCTGCAGATATTAGTGATCAATTGGCCACGGGGTCAGGCTTTGTTCAACGTCACAGCTTTAAGTCTGAGCGACTGGGGGCTCGCAGTCGGAGTCGCATCCTCCGTCCTGCTGCTGGAAGAGACACGCAAGCTATTCTTTCGAATGCTGCGAAACATTGAGCTTTAGCAAACCTTGTCGGAGGCTTCGAACTACAAATTTAATTCTGTCTGGAATACCTTCATAACCGCAAACTACCACTCCCCTCACTCCCACTCGATCGTCCCCGGCGGCTTGCTGGTCACATCGTAAACCACCCGGCTCACCCCCTTCACCTCATTGATGATGCGGGTCGCGACATGGGTAAGGAAATGATGATCGAACGGATAGCTCTCCGCCGTCATACCGTCGGTTGAGGTAACCGCCCTGCAGCGCCAGCACCTGGTCATAAGTCCGGCCGTCGCCCATCACGCCCACCGTGCGCACCGGGGTGAGCACCGCGAAGGCCTGCCAGATCGCGTCATAAAGTCCGGCCTTGCGAATTTCGTCGAGATAAATGGCGTCCGCCTTGCGCAAAATGTCGAGCCTCTCGGGCGTGATGTCGCCCGGAATGCGGATCGCCAGCCCCGGCCCAGGAAATGGATGCCGGCCGACAAAATGTTGTGGAAGTCCTAGCTCTTGCCCCAGGAGCCTCACCTCATCCTTGAAAAGCTCGCGAAGCGGCTCGACGAGCTTCATGTTCATCCGTTCAGGCAGCCCGCCGACATTGTGATGCGACTTGATGGTGACCGACGGCCCGCCGGTGAAGGAGACACTTTCGATCACATCGGGATAAAGCGTACCCTGGGCCAGAAAGCCTGCACCCCCCACCTTCTTGGCTTCCACCTCGAACACATCGATGAACAGTTTGCCGATGATCTTGCGCTTGGTTTCGGGTTCCGAAACGCCCGCTAGCGCATCGAGAAACAGTTTCGAGGCATCCACATGGACAAGCGGAATATTGTAGGCCTCGCGGAACAGCCGCACCACCTCATCGGCTTCATCGAGCCGCATCAGCCCATGGTCGACGAAAATGCAGGTAAGCTGCTCGCCGACCGCCTCGTGGATCAGCACAGCGGTCACCGCCGAGTCGACGCCGCCCGAGAGCCCGCAGATCACCCGCTCGAAACCCACCTGCTTCTTGATCTTGGTGATCATCTCGGTTTTGAACGAGGCCATCGACCAATCGCCCCTGCAGCCGCAGATCTCGCGCACGAAATTGGTGAGGAGCCTCGCCCCATCGGGCGTGTGCACCACTTCCATGTGAAATTGCGTGGCGTAGAATTGCCGGGCTTCGTCGGCAATCGCCGCGAACGGCGCCCCGTCACTCACCGCCACCGCCTTGAAGCCCGGCGGAATGGCGGTGATCCGGTCGCCATGGCTCATCCAAACTTGGTGGCGCTCGCCCTTCTCCCACACGCCGTCGAACAGGGGATTGGCTTCCTTCACATCCACGAAAGCCTTGCCGAATTCGCGGGTGTCTGATGCTTCGACTTTGCCGCCCAGCTGCGCGCACATGGTCTGCTCGCCATAGCAGATGCCGAGCACCGGAAGCCCCCGTGCAAACACCCGCTCCGGCGCCCGTGGGCTTGCCGCCTCATGCACCGAGGCAGGCCCCCCCGACAGGATGATGCCCTTGAGCCCCGGCCAGTCCAGCGCTTTTTCAGCCGACTGAAACGGCACGATTTCCGAATAGACGCCAGCCTCGCGAACCCGCCTGGCAATCAGCTGGGTGACCTGGGAGCCGAAGTCGACAATGAGAATCCGGTCTTGCATGGCGAGCCTTTAAGGGAGGCCAAGGGAGTCTGCAAGATGGTGCGCTCAGCCGCTGGCGATATCCCACAACAACTTCATATTGAGCGCAATGATGACGACGGCGATCACCGCCGCAACGAAGGTCAGCCAAGCAGGCGCTGCCATTCCTCCCATCTTCTGCTGGTTCTTGGTGAACATCACCAAGGGCACGATGGCGAAGGGGAGCTGGAAGGCGAGGATCACCTGGCTGAGGATCAGCAGCAGGCCGGTGCCGTTCGAGCCGTAGAAGATGGTGACCCCGGCCGCCGGCACGATGGCCACCATGCGGGTGACCAGCCGCCGGAGCCACGCCGCCAGCTTGATGTCGAGGAACCCCTCCATGACGATCTGCCCGGCCATGGTGGCGGTGACCGTTGAATTGAGCCCGCAGCACAGCAGCGCCACCGCGAACAGCTTGGGCGCCAGGAGCGAGCCAACCAGCGGCGCCAGCATGGCGTGGGCATCGCCGATTTCAGCCACGTTGGTTTGTCCTGAACGATGGAAAGTGGCCGCCGCCAGAATGAGGATTGAAGCATTGACGAGCAGCGCGAACATCAGCGCCACCGTTGAATCCCAGGTGGCAAAGCGCAGCGCCTCGCGCTTTTCCTCCGGCCGCGATCCATAATCGCGCGTCTGCACGATGCCGGAATGGAGATAGAGATTATGCGGCATGACCGTGGCGCCGATGATGCCGAGCGCCAGATAAAGCATCGCCGGATTCTTGACGATTTCGACGGTGGGCGCAAAACCGAGGATCACGCCGCGCCAATCGGGATCGGCCAGCGCGATCTGGAAGAAGAAGCAGACGAAGATGACGCCGAGCAGTGCGATGACGAATGCTTCGATCCAGCGGAAGCCCAGCTTCTGCAGGCCGAGGATGATGAAGACATCGAATGCGGTGATCAGCACCCCCAGTTCCAGCGGAATGCCGAAGAGCAGATTGAGCCCGATGGCGGTCCCCACCACTTCGGCGATGTCGGTGGCGATGATGGCGATTTCGGCGAACAGCCACAGCACCCAGGCGACGGGCCGCGGGAAACGCATCGCGGCAGGCCTGCGCCAGATCGCGCCCCGAGCCGATGGCAAGCCTGGAGCACAGCGATTGCAGGATGATCGCCATGACATTGGAAAGCAGCGCCACGAACAGCAGCGCGTAGCCGAACTGGGCGCCGCCGGCGATCGAGGTGGCCCAGTTGCCCGGATCCATGTAGCCCACCGCCACCAGATAGCCCGGCCCCACGAAGGCCAGCGCCCGCCGCCACATGCTGCCCGAGCGCGTGACATGGATGGTGCGGAACACATCAACCAGCGAAGGCTCGCCGCGGCTGCGGCGCCAGGCCGGCCGTTCGCTCTTGGGCACGGCGTGAGTGGTTCGAGTGGCTTCCGAAAATTCGCTCAAATCACACCAGCAGTGCTGTTGCGTACATGATCCCAAGGCCGGCACTGACGCCTGCGGCAATCGGCGGCGAAAGCCACTGCCCTGGGCCGGCGCGGCGCGCCACAAGCCCACCCACCTCGATGATGACCTGCAGAATGGCGCCCGCGCCGATGCCAAAGCAGATGGCAATCCACAATGGGCTGACCGCCTGGGTGCCGAGAATTGTGCCTAGAACGGCGGGAAGGCCAGCGAGTGCCGCCAGACCGGCAAACTGCATGAACGCCGGGCGCTCTTCGGCCAGCGGCACGGCGATGCCGATGCCTTCCGTCACATTATGAATGGTGAAACCGATCACCAGGAAAGTTGCCAGCGCCGCCGATCCCGTGGCCAGTGCAGCGCCCACCGCCAGCCCCTCGCCCAGATTGTGCAGACCGATGCCCAGCGCGATGAAGGCCGCCAGCCTGAGGCCTTCCGGAGCGGCCCCCTTGGCCCGCCCCATGGCCAGAAGCACCAGCGTTGTAACCGCCAGCATGACCCAGAACAGCACCGTTCCCCGCAGCCGCCCGATGGTTTCGGCCGAAGCCTCAAGTCCCTCGCCGATCGTGTCGATCAACAGAAAACCAAGGAGGCCGATGGTGAGCGCCAGCAGGAAATTCATGGTGGACCGCGGCAGCGAGCGCAAGGCCGGCCAGGTCAGGAGCCCGGTCGCCACCGGAACGGCGCCCAGCAACAGCCCCACCGCGCCGAGAAGTAGAAGCGACGCCCCCGACAGGATCGGCGTTGCGGTTGCAACCTCGATTGAATGTTCGATGACGGCGCCCGTCGATGTAATGAGTGCGATGTGATGTGCCTCGCCGTCGATCCATGGATAGGCGATGGCGATGCGCGTGAGGCCGAGTCGCCTCCCCGCTGACACGGGCGTCGCGGTGAACAGGCGGTAAGCCGTATCGACTTGCACCTGCGCGATGGTGACCGGTTCCGAACCATCGGTGCGGACATCGATCTCGATCAGACCGGGCCTCAATTGCACCCGCTCGATGGCCGCTTCCTCGACCGGCGGCGCCGCCTGCGACAGCCGGTCGAGCGGCCGCCATGTCAGCAGCAACGCCACGATGAGCGCCAGAACCACCGCGGGAAGTGCGAGCCAGAACCGCGCCGGACCCATCACACAACCTCGAAGTGGCTCATCCAGCCGAGTTCGGCGAACTCCGACTGGTGCGCGTGGAACATGTAGATGCCGGGCTCATGCTCGGCGAACGACATCTCGATGATGCCCCGCTGCGCCTGGCACAACATCACCGTGTCGATGGTGCGATGCGTGGGCGTCAGCGTCGTGCCGTGATCGTAGAAGTCGTAGAAATTAGCATGGACATGCAACGAGTTGATCGGATCGAATTCCGTCATGTTGACGAGGTAGATGCGGATTGGCCGGGCTTTTTCGATGCGAATCGGCTTGTCGAAATAGGCGAACGGAATGGTATTGACCGCGTAGAATTCGTTCTCGTCGTCGAAATTGGTGTCGAAGGCGTTCATCACCATCACCAGCTCCTGCCACTGGGCATTCTCCGCCGAACCGAGTAGCCGGGAGGCTGCGGCACTCCGCGCTTCCGGGTGGCGTGCCGGATCGGGGTCGATGATGAAGGCGCCGTAGAGGCCCTTGTGGATGTGGCGCTTCAGCGGAATGGCGTGACAATGATAGAGGTGGCAGCCGAAGGGCCTGGCATCGAATTCGTAGGTGAATTCGGCGCCTGGCGCCACCATGCCGGCTCCCGGCACCCCGTCCATGCGCGCCGCATGAATGCCATGGAAATGCATCGAATGGGCATGGCTGCTGCCATTGACGAAGCGGATGCGTAGCCGCTCGCCTTCGACGCAACGCAGCGTCGGGCCGGGGATGCGGCCATTGTAGGACCAACCGGCGAACTTTACTCCTGGCGCCACTTCAATTTCTTGATCGGCGGCCGTGATCGTCCATTCCCGTAACGCGCGGCCGTCGCTGATTGCAACTGTTCCCGTATCGAAATCCCGGAGAATCTTATGCGGATCGAATCCGTTGGCCACATGATCGACTTCGCCAACCAGCCGGTTGCCATATTGGTCATGAACGCCGTGACCGGACGCCACTTGCGCCAGCGCGGGCCCGCCAGCCAGCGGTGTCAACGCGCCCGCAACGGCCGCCCCACGCAAAAAATGGCGGCGGCCCAAAACCGGAAGTGACGGAGCATCATTCATCATTGTCAGCTTAATTGTTGTTCCGCTAAAGTTTAGCATTGGCTAAACTATATGCAATAGGGTAATTTCGCGATTGCGAAAGGAATCTTAATGAAGGCGGCACCTAAAAGGGGTCACACGGCAAGGCTGCGCTCGGCGGCGTTCCGCCGCGTCCGCGCCGACCACCAGTCGGAACTCGCCGGCGATTATGTCGAGCTCATCGCCGACTTGATCGACGAGCGCGGCGAAGCTCGCGGCACCGATGTCGCCATGCGCCTCGGCGTGGCCAACGCGACCGTGGTTAAGACGTTGAAAAGGCTGCAGGATCAAGGTCTGGTGACGCAGGAGCCATACCGCGCCATCTTCCTCACCGGCGACGGCTGGAAACTGGCCGACGACGGCCGCCGCAAGCATCGGATTGTCGAAGGTTTCCTCCTTGCCCTCGGCATCAGCCCCGAAACCGCCCGCATCGACTCGGAAGGAATCGAACACCACGTCAGCGAAGAAACCCTCCGCGCCATGGCAAGGTTTCTGGCCAAGAGCGGTGGATAGAAAGACCTTACTCCCTCCGCATCACCGCGACGAAGAACCCGTCGGTCCCGTGCCGCGCTGGTGTTAACAGGAGAGTATCCTCCGCGCCGTCGGCTGAAACGGGTGCCGCGGTGCCGATCGCCCTGGTCCATTGCTCCTTGTACGGAACAATCCGGAACTCCCTGTGGCGGTCGAGGAACCCGGTAACCTGCGCGCCATTCTCCTCGGGCAGCACCGAGCAGGTGATGTAGATCAGGCGCCCGCCCGGCTTGACCAATTTGAATCCCATTTCAAGGGCTTGCCGCTGGTCCTTCAGTCTTTGCTCGAGTTGCTTCTGCGTAAGCCGCCACTTGGCATCGGGCTTGCGCCGCCAGGCGCCCGAACCCGAGCACGGCGCATCGATCACCACACAATCGAAGCCCCCGAAACTGCCAAGCCTGTCGCCCTCGTCAGCGGCGATCACCTCGACGTTTTCCACCCCCGCCCGCTGCAGCCGCTCGAAAATCGGCCGCAGCCGGTGCCTGTCCGTATCATGGGCGACGAGCTTGCCCTTGTTCTGCATCATGCCAGCCAGCGCCAGCGTCTTGCCCCCCGCACCCGCACAGATATCGGCAATCGTTTCGCCAGGCGCAGCCCCCGACAACAGCGCCGCAACCTGTGAGCCTGCATCCTGCACCTCGTAGAATCCGTAGCCATGGGCGGGCTCGGCCTCCACATTGGCATTGCGCGCCTCATGGTCCAGGCGGAGGAATGCGAACCGCCAGCGGCGACAGCGGGCCCGGCATGGCGCCAAATTTCCTCAGTGCTTCGAGAACCTCCTCGCGATCCGCCTTCAGCGTATTGACCCTAAGATCGATGGGCGCCCGCTGGGCCAGTGCCGCCCCCTCTTCCGCCGCCCGCTCGCCGAACACCGCGGCAAACGAAGGCATCAGCCATTCCGGCAGATCGCCTTTGACGTAGGCCGGGAGATCGTCGCGCAGCGCCCGAGCCAGCGCCGTCTTCTCGGCCTCGCTGATCGGCCCCGGCCCATGAGTATCGGTTCCAAGCGCTGCAATGTCCTCGACACCCACAGTCCAGATATCGCGCAGCGCCGCCAGCACCAGGGCGCGCGGCCGCCCGTCGCCCATCCGCGACGACAGCGAATTGCGCCGGCGCAGGCAATCGAACACCAGTGTGCCGATGGCATGGCGGTCGGTCGAACCGGCAAACCGGTGCGCCTTGCCCCAGTCCTTGAGTGCCTCGGACGCCGGCCGGTGGTGCTCGAAAACATCCTTGAGAATTTCAATCGCCGCGGCGGCGCGGCCTGGCATGCGCATGATTCATCCAATCGCGAAAAGCCGGATGCCGAACCAGATCCACATTGCGCTCATGCAGACAAAGCCCGCCAGGAATATACGCATGCGCAATGGAACATAGTTGGAACCGGTGTGAACATAGCTGTGCAGAATGCGTGCGGCCACAAACATCCACGACAGTGCCACCGACACGCCATCGGCCAGTCCCGTGGCAACCAACAGCGCACAGCAGCCATACCACATCATCGGCACATCGAATTGATTGTCGAAATTGTTGCCAAGCCTCAGCACCTGGTCGGGCCATGCCCTGTTGTTGAGGGCGATGTCCTTGATCCGCGTCTCGCCACCTCTGACAGATGCGATGCGGGCGCGAACCGTTCGTGTTCCAACCCATGCCGTGAGCGCGACATGAATGAACACCGGAAGCAGCAGGAGTTGGGTGACCGTCACGTCTATCCCTGCCGCTGATAGTTCGGCGCTTCGCGGGTGATCATTACATCGTGCACGTGGCTTTCGCGCATGCCGGCCGAGGTGATGCGGATGAACTGCACCTTCTCCCGCATTTCCGCCAGATCGGCCGCCCCCACATAGCCCATGGCGGCGCGGAGCCCTCCGACAAGTTGATGCAGAATGCCGGCAACCGGCCCCTTGAATGGCACTTGGCCTTCAATTCCCTCCGGCACCAGCTTTAGACTGTCTTTGACCTCCTGCTGGAAATAGCGGTCGGCCGAGCCCCGCGCCATGGCCCCCACCGAACCCATGCCGCGATAGGCCTTGTAGCTCCGGCCATTGTAGAGATAGACCTCGCCCGGGCTCTCGTCGGTGCCGGCCAGCAGCGAGCCCACCATCGCCACGCCAGCACCCGCCGCCAGCGCCTTGGCGAGATCGCCCGAAAGCTGGATGCCGCCATCGGCGATCACTGGCACATCGGAGCGCGCACCCTCCTCAGCGCACTCCATGACGGCCGAGAGCTGCGGCACGCCGACACCCGCAACCACCCGCGTCGTGCAGATCGAACCCGGCCCAATGCCGATCTTCACCGCATCGGCCCCAGCACCAATCAGCGCCTTCACGGCCTCGGCGGTCGCCACGTTGCCGGCGATAATCTGCACCTTGTTGGAAAGTTTCTTCAGGCGGCTGACCTGTTCGATCACGTTGGCCGAATGGCCATGGGCGGTATCGACCACGATGGCGTCGGCGCCTGCATCGATCAGCATTTCGGCCCTGGCGAAACCCTTGTCGCCGGTGCCAGTGGCAGCAGCCACTCTAAGTCGCTCATGTTCGTCCTTGGCCGCGAATGGATGATCGGCCGCCTTCTCCATGTCATTGACGGTAATGAGGCCCACGCACTTGTAGTCGTCATCGACGACGATCAGTTTTTCGATGCGGTACTTGTGCAGCAGCCGCTTAGCCTCGTCGCGCTCGACGCCCGCCCGCACCGTGATGAGATTTTCATTGGTCATCAGCTCCGCTACCTTGGCATTGAGATCGGTGGCAAAGCGCACATCCCGGTTGGTGATGATGCCCACCAATAGCCCACGATCGTCGACCACCGGAATGCCGGAAATCCTGTGGCGCTCCTTGAGCGCCATCACATCGGCCAGCGTGGCATCGGGCGCGATGGTGATGGGATTGACCACCATGCCGCTTTCGAAGCGCTTCACCTGCCGCACATGCTCGGCCTGCACATCGGCATCGAGGTTCTTGTGAATGACGCCAAGCCCCCCCGCCTGCGCCATGGCAATCGCCAGCCGGGCCTCGGTGACGGTGTCCATGGCGGCGGAGATGATCGGGATCGACAAGGATATGGAGCGCGTAAGCCGCGTGGCGGTGGAGACATCCGCCGGCAGCACCGAGGAAGCCCCGGGCTTCATCAGCACGTCGTCGAAGGTGAGATATTCGGGAATCTGCCGGGGGGCCATCTGCCAACCTCGTGAATATAGACGGAATCGCTTGGGTTGGCGGCTGTGCTTAACACCCGCCCGGCAGCTCAAGCAAGCACCGAATCCGCTCTCTTTCTCCACTCGGGATTTGAGCGAAAAATACTTTCTTCCAATGCGCTTTCGTTGATCTTTGTCAAAGTCGAAGCCGGTAATGAATCCTAAAAAGGAATTGTAACACTTGTGGATATATTTCCACCAACAACGGCAAGAAGCCAAGGAGAAACCAAAATGAAGAAGCTCGCATTAGCACTTACAGTTTCGGCGCTGGCATTCGGCACTGCCGCCTATGCCGCTGGCGATCTGAGCCGCGCCGATCCTGCCGAGATCGTTATCGAGATGGGTCAGGTCGACGCCAAACACATGTATTTCAAACCTGATCACCTCGAATTCGAGACCGGCAAGGCTTACAAGATCGTGCTCAAGAATGTCGACAATGTTAAACATGAGTTCGCGGCGCCCGAATTCGTCACCAAAATGTTCACCCGCAAGGTCGAGGTGCTGGGCGCCGATGGCAAGATGGTGGCCGAAGTGAAGGGTGCGATTAATGAAGTCGAGGTGGCGGGCGGTGGCACCGTCGAATGGTTCATAGTCCCGGTTCAGACCGGCAAGGACATTCCCATGGAATGCGCCATTGAAGGCCACAAGGAAGCCGGTATGATTGGAACAATCACCGTCAAATGAAACTGGCGCGCATTACCGCATAGGGAAGGGGTGGATTCCGGCGGAGCCGATCCACCCCGCCTCATGTCCGGCAGAGGCACGCTGGGTCTGGGGTCAAGCAACTACAATTCGTCACTGCGCCTCTCAATCCATGATGTCTTCGATCTTGTCCGGAATTTCGGCGGCCTTCAGCGACTTCTGCAGTTCGCCATCGTGGATGAACGCCACGATATCGCCAAGTTCCTGGGCGGTGAGGTCGATCTGTTGGCCCATCTTGTCGTCCTGCATGGCGATCATTGGCTGCATTCCCAGCCACATCCGCGCGAAGAATTCGAATGGGTTGCCCGCCGGGTCCATGGTCGTTGCATCGAGTGGCGCCGCGTTGCCGCCGCCCACTCCGTTGATCGCATGGCAGCCGACGCAGCCCTTGTTGAGATAAAGCTCCTTGCCGCGCCGCGAATCCGTCTTGGGCAGCGCCAGGCCGGGCACCGGTGTAGCGTCTTGCGCCAAGGCGGAACCTGAAACAGCGAGAGGCACACCGCATCTGCCGGCAATTTCGAGGCAAACCACGAATGCCACGCTTACTCCTATCGAGAAAGCCCGCCTCATCTCTGCCCTCCGTCATGCAACTGGAATCCGGTACTACTCCAGTTACAATTGCAAACGCCCTGGGATCAAGCGAGTACAGTGTCGCAGAGGCGCTGCCGGCCGTTCGCGACGCCGCGCTGGACTTGGCGGCATGCGCGTCGCCGTCATCGAGCGCAGCAAGTTTGGCGGCACTTGCGTCAACACCGGCTGCGTCCCCACCAAAACCCTGGTCGCCAGCGCCTATGTCGCCCACATGGCCCGCCGCGCCTATGATGGCATTGCGGTTCGAGTCGTCGGAGCCAATGGCCAAGGTAACGATGATTGCGGCACGTAGCCCTATCACGGCAATTCGCGACAGCCTTCAACTCCTACCCCCGTACCCCATCGCCAGCACAAACAACTCCGCTGAATCATCGCGGCAGGCCAGCGGCTTCACCCGGCGCACCGTGCAGCCGGCCGGTTAGTTGATGCAAGTCAATGAGACCGCAGCGGAACTGGATATTGTCTTGCTTGCCTGGGAACCGGGCATGTTGGGAAGGGAAAAGACATGAACCAGGAAAGTTTCCGCTTGCCGGCCGTCTTCGCCGGAACATCCGCGTGGACCATAGGAGCGATTGCTGGCTTCATGGGCGGTGCCATCGAAGTGGGATGGGTTGTCCTGTATCAGCAGTTGACTGGCCATCAGGCCGCTGCCGTCGCCCGCGGGATTGCACAATCTCTCATCCCGAATCTCGCAACGGGGCCCGCCGCCATTCCGCTTGGCATTGCCATTCACACGAGCCTCGCCGTCCTGCTTGGAATGGCGATTGTCATTTTCGTGCGCAATTTGTTGCCGCGCATCGTGGGCACTGTACTGGAGCCGGTGGTCGTAGTCGGCATGCTGATCGGCGTGTGGGCCATCAACTTCCTTGTGGTACTACCCGCGATCAACCCCGCCTTTGTCACACTGGTCCCCTATGGAGCGAGCTTGGTGTCGAAGGTTCTTTTCGGATTTGCCGCTGCATTCGTTTTCTGGTGCGCCGGCCGCCTTCACGCCACCGTGAAAGATTCCGGGCAGACATCCAATGTCCGATGATCTCTACGACGTCACATGCCAACGCCCGTTCAACGCGGCAATTCCGGCCCGGACGAGCCGCCCGTGCGGCACATATTGGATTAACCGAAGCGGAACATAGCTCAGCCAAAGGAGGACAAGATGCGAAGCGTAGTCAGAATTGCCACCATGCTTTGCGCCGGGACATTTTTTCTGAGCCCGGCTCTTGCGGTGGACCCGCAAACGATCGATTGGTCGAAAATCCCGCCGAAAACACTCGTTCTGTTCTATCCTGGGCAGTCGACATACAGTTGGCTTTTGAGTCCCGAGCACAAGAAAGGCGATAAGCAGCTGGCCCTCGGCAAGGCCTGCGTGTCCTGCCATGAGGGCGATGAAAAGGACATCGGCGACTTGACCGTAAAAGGCAGTGCTATCGAGCCTGCGCCGATCGAAGGTAAGAACGGTTCAATTGACCTTGCGGTGCAGGCCGCCCACGACGCCGAGAACGTCTATTTCCGGTTCCAGTGGAAGACCAACCTCAACCGCGAGGGGCGCATGCACGACTATGTGCGCTTCGATGGCAAGGAGTGGAAGTGGTACGGCCATGATCGCAACGCCAAGGAGGTTCGCGCCGGCGAACAGCCTGCGATCTACGAAGACCGGTTCGCGATCATGCTGGATGACGGCAAGGTTCCTAAGTTCGCCCAGATGGGCTGTTGGCTGACGTGTCACGATGGAATGCGCGACACCCCAGGCGCGGTGTCGGGCGACCCGGTCAAGAAGCATCCCCTGTTCGGTGATGAGGGCATGAAGCAATCCGACATCCGCAAGTATCTTGCTTCGACCCGGACCGATGAAGCAGCGAGCTGGGACAAGACCAAGACGCGCGACGAGATCAACGCGATCAAGGGCGAAGGCGGTTTTCTCGAACTCATGCAATGGCGGGTGAACCGGTCGGCCGCCGTCGGAATGGCCGATGACGGCTATGTCCTCGAGTATCGCCTTCCCGATGAAGGCAAGGATCCGTTTTCCTGGAACATCGATCGCAAGACGATGACGCCACTTTATATGTTCGACGCCGCCAAGGTTGGCGCCAGCGCGCTGCGCGAGGAGGATATCGGCAATGCCGCCAAACCGGGGGCGATTGTAAAGGAAACCAACGCCGTGCCCTACGATCCGAACGCCGGCTGGAAAGACGGCGACATCCTGCCCGGCCGTCTCTTGAGCCGGGCCGATGCCAAGGGCTCAGCCGCCGACAACGATGCCACCTTCGGCACCTGGACGGACGGCACGTATACGCTCGTCTGGCGCCGCAAGCTCGACACCGGACATCCCGCCGACGACAAGATCATGAAGGTCGGCGGCAGCTATACGATCGGCTTCGCCATTCACGATGACAACGTGACTACACGCTTTCATCATGTGTCGTTCCCGCAGACTCTCGGCATTGGAGTTGATGCCGACATCAATGCAGTGACACTGCAGTAAGGCGCAGCAACAGCCAATGGCCCCCCGGAGGGCGGGGCCATTGCGCTATCGGGAGAAGGCGATCATGGGTGAACCGGGGAACACTCCTTCCAGAAGCGGAATCCTCGCACGCATCTGGCATTGGATTTGGCGGCCGAGCGTACGCTTCTCGCTCGGGACGCTGGTCATCGCGGGAGGCATCGCCGGGATTGTGTTCTGGGGCGGTTTCAACTGGTCCATGGAAGTGGCCAACACGGAGGCCTTCTGCGTCTCATGCCATGAGATGCGGGACACCGTATACAAGGAGTTGCAAGAGACGATTCATTACAAGAACCGGACTGGCGTTCGCGCCATCTGTTCGGATTGCCATGTTCCCAAGGAGTGGTTTCACAAAGTAAAACGGAAAATCCAGGCTTCCAATGAACTTTACCACAAGATTATGGGCACAATCGGCACGCCGGAAAAATTCGAGTTGAATCGCCTGGAAATGGCAAGGAGCGTCTGGGCATCGATGAAGGCGACGGACTCGCGCGAATGCCGGAACTGCCACGCGATGGAGTCGATGGACCTTGCAAGCCAAGTCCGCCCGGCGCAACGAATGCACAGGGCTGCCGCCGAAAATGGGCAGACATGCATCGACTGCCATCAGGGCATCGCCCACAAGCTGCCCGAGGGTTGGAACGTCGAAGCCGGCAACTGAGAGGAGCGTTGCTCAGGCTGCGTGGCCGTCAACTCCGGCCGGCCGATTTGCCCTACTGCTGGTTTGGCGACCTTCCCTTCAAGACGATGTCAGATCGCTTCTACAATCCAAAGCGCCGGCACTCAACGCTCGGCTACATCAGCCCGTTGCGTTCGAAAGCGGCGGCCACTTTGCATGTAATCCCCAACATGACCCTATTTTGAGTTTTCGCCAGCAGTTGAGGGCGACAGCGATCCGAGCTGCGCCGAACCGGCCGAAATCTTTTTCGAGATGGGGCAGCCGACGCAACCCTTGTTGAGATAAAGCTCCTTGCCTTGCCGCGCCGCGAATCCGTCCTGGGCAGCGCCAGACCGGGCACCGGTGTAGCGTCTTGCGCCAAGGCGGAACCTGAAACAGCGAGAGGCACGCCGCATCTGCCGGCAATTTCCAGGCAAACCACGAATGCCACGCTTACTCCTATCGAGAAAGCCCGCCTCATCTCTGCCCTCCGTCATGCAACTGGAATCCGGTACTACTCCAGTTACAATTGCAAACGCCCTGGGATCAAGCGAGTACAGTGTCGCAGACTTGGCGCCGCATCTTGGACCGAATCCCGTGTTACGGCCTTTTCATCGATCCGCCCTTGGGCCGCGTTGGTCTCACTGACCGCGAAGTGAAGGCCAAGTGCATCAAGGCGCTCACCGCCACCTGTCAAACAACTTCGGTGGGCAGGGCCCGCGAGCGCGGCGAGACCAACGGATTCATGAAGGTGACCGTCGATGCCGCGAGCCGGAAGATTCTCGGCGCCGCCCTTCTTGGAATAGGCGGCGACGACGTGGTGCATGCCATCCTCGACATCATGGCCGTCGGCGCCCCCTACACCGTCATCCAGCGCACCATGCATATTCATCCAACAGTGGCGGAATATTTGCCAACCATGCTGGAAAACCTGAAGCCACTTGAGTAGCAGGTGAAAGAGGGCACCGCGATCTGTTCTGCAATTGCAGGGTTTTGCCGCCATCGTCCCTTCCTCTGGTTCAGCGGTGTCGCCGATTTGGTCAAAGAGAAGCTGGATGCCAGCTGGAGTTTACCCTCGGACTTGATCCGGGGGCTGGCAAGATGGAATGAGGGGATGTGGATGATTGGCCAACCTCTTTCCGTCACCCCGGCTGGCACCCCGCTTTTTCTGTAAATACGCAGCGGCGTTCGTCCATCGATTGCTTCACAACCTCTTTCGCAGCAATGACGTCTGCGGGAAATGTTGCGAACTCCACATCAGATGATCAGTGTACGGAGTTTAATCGCGCTCCAAGCCTCAAGCTCCGCCCCTGAACCCCGTCGCCAGCACGAAGAGTTCCGCCGAATCGTCCCGGCTCGCCATCGGTTTGACGTGCCGCACCGTCGCGAAGTCCTTCTTCATCAGCTTGAGCAATTCGCCTTCGGTGCCGCCGCGCAGCACCTTGGCGAGATAGGTTCCGCCGGGCTTCAGCACGGCGCGGGCAAACTCGTAGCCTGCTTCGGCCAACGCGATGATGTTGATGTGGTCGGTCTGCCGGTGGCCCGTGGCATGCGCCGCCATGTCGGAGAGCACGCAGTCGGCCTTCTCAGCCCCCAGTGCATCGATCAGCAGCTGCGGCGTGTCATCGTCGTGGAAATCCTTCTTGAAGATGTTGACCGCCGGGATCGGATCCATGCCGTGCATGTCGATGGCGATAACCCGGCCCCTGCCCTCTTCCGCCTTGACCCGCTTGGCCGCCACCTGGCTCCAGCCGCCGGGCGCCGCTCCCAGATCGACGACTAGGCCGCCGGGCTTGAGGAAGCGATACTTGTCGTCGATCTCGATCAGCTTGAAAGCGGCGCGCGAGCGGTAGCCGAGCTTGCGGGCCTCTTTGACATAAGGATCGTTGAGCTGGCGCTCGAGCCAGATCTTCTGCGAGACGGTGCGGCCCTTGCCGGTCTTGACCCGCTCCTTGAGGGCCCGCCCGCCGGTGGGGCGTTTGGCGCCAGGCCGGCTCATGGCTTTCGCCCATAGCTGCCGTCCTGCTTCATCAGCTGGGTGAGAATGCCTTCGCGAAGCCCGCGGTCGGCCACCCGGATGCGCTTCGCCGGAAAGGTCACCCGGATTTCCTCGAGTATGGCGCAGCCCGCCAGAACCAGATCGGCGCGTTCGCGGCCGATGCACGGATTGGCGGCCCGGTCGTCATAGCTCATCGCGAGCAGTGCCGCCGTCACCCCTCCGATCGCGGCGCTGTCGAGCCAGCAGCCGTCGACCTTCGAGCGGTCATAGCGGGCAAGCCCCAACTGCACCCCGGCAATGGTGGTAACCGTTCCCGATGTGCCCAGCAGATGGCTGGGAACCGCCGCCTGGCCGGTAATGGCCGAAATGCGGCCGGCGAATTCCGCCAGCAGCGGGCGCAGGAAGTCGCGCATCGCGGCGAAGGAATCCGCCGTAACGTCAATACCACCGCCGAAACGCTCCGACAGGGTCACCACCCCGGCGGCCAGCGATATCCATGCGGCAATCTCAAAGCGCGAACCCTTGCGGATCATCCACATGATCTCGGTTGAACCCCCGCCGATATCGAACACCAGGGCGGTTTCGGCGGCGGGATCGATTAATGGTTCGGCCCCCGTGGCCGCCAGCGTGGCCTCGGTCTCCCGGTCGATGATTTCCAGCTCCAGTCCGGTCTCGGCCGTCACCCGGGCGATGAACTCCGCCCCGTTTTCCGCCATCCGGCAGGCTTCCGTGGCAACCAGTCTGGCCTTGCTGACATTGCGCCACTTCAGCTTGTTGGCGCAAACCCGCAGCGCATCGACGGTGCGCGCCATTGCCTGATCGTGCAACCTGCCCGTGCGGCTCAGCCGCTCGCCCAGCCGGACGATTCGCGAAAACGCATCTACCACGGTAAATCCGCCTTCGGTCGGCGTCGCGATCAACAATCTGCAGTTGTTGGTTCCGAGATCCAGCGCGCCATAGAGGTCATCTGGATGATGGGCATAGCGCCCGCTGCCGGCGCCACGGTTATTCCCCCCATAGGGCTCCGGCTTGCGCCGGGAGCGCTTGTCGCCCGCCCCGTTGGTCGCGTCCACTCTTAAACCTTCCACGAATGCCCGGCGCTCGACAGCCTCGAAAAGGCTGGTGCGCAACGGCCATTCAAACATTTGCGTTGCCGCCAGTCTAACAGCTTCCCTTCGGCCCAACAAAGCAAATGTGCCGTTTGGTGCATTTACGCTCCGGGTGTTAACCCAGCATTGAGACGTTCGGCACTAACAATGGGGGGTCGTGGAGGGGTGCATGCGGACTTTCGGCTCGAGGTGGTACAAAGAGGGCTCGCTGATTGGCGAGTTTTCCGATCATCTCGGCGTGTCGATAACCCAGCGGAAACAAGCCGTGGCTCTCAATGCCGCCAAGGTCGACGCCGAACTCGCCTCCAAGGCCAAGTCCGATTTCATCGCCAATATGAGCCATGAGCTTAGAACTCCACTCAACGCCATCATCGGCTTCTCCGACATGCTGTCCATCCAGACCGTCACCTCGCCGGAAAAGGTCCACCAGTATTCCGGCTATATCAAACAGGCGGCGGAACACCTGCTGGCGCTGATCAACGGCATCCTCGACGTCTCCAAGATTCAGGCCGGCAAATTGTCGGTCGAGCTCGAACCGATCGAAATCAAGCCGGTCCTGACATCCTGCCTTCTGATCATCGAAGCCAAGGCGCGCGAAAAGTCGATCAATGTCGAAACCGCCATCGATCCCCGCATGCCGAAGATCCTCGGCGATCCGCTGCGCATCAAGCAGATCGTCATCAACCTTCTCAGCAACGCCGTGAAATTCACGCCCGATAGGGGCCGCATCCGCATTGACGCCGCTCCGCTGCAGCACGGCTATGTGGCGATCACCGTCACCGATACCGGCGTAGGCATGAACCCGGCCGAGGTCGAAACCGCGATGCGCCCCTTTGGCCAGGTCGATACCGCCTTTAACAAGCGCCACGAAGGCACCGGCCTGGGCCTGCCCATTGCCTACGCGCTGACCCGCCTGCATGGCGGCGACTTGCGCATCGACTCGCAAAAAGGAGCGGGAACCCGCGTCACCGTCATTCTTCCCACCATCGACGCCAATCGTCCAATGGCCGAAAGCAACGTTCATTGATGGAACAGACAGGTCCAATGTACCGCCAGCAAGTGCCAGCACCAGCCGGAGTTGCCGTCCGCCCCGAAGCCATTGAGCGAGTCGGGCGGATCGTTGCGGTAACCGGAGCCCATGCCGTCATTCTCATTGACGCGGAAACCAACTCCCCTGGCACTCCAAATCCAAAGAGTCCCGAAATCGGCACGCTCTTGAAGGTCGATTCGCCCAAGACGACGACTCTCGCCATGGTCTCGGCATTGAGCTCGCCGATGCCGTCGCACAGCACCGACGAACGCGAACTGCGCATCGTCGAGGTCGAGTTCATCGGTGAACTGCCCAAGGATTCGCAAGGCCGGCCGAAAAACTTCCGGCGCGGCATATCGTGCTATCCCTCGCTCGGCGATACCGTCTACCGCGCCACCAAACTCGAACTCGAAAAAGCCTATGCCTGCGACACCGAGACCTCGATCCGTGTCGGCCACATCCAGCAGGACTCGGCAATTCCCGCGATGATCAAGATCGACGAAATGCTCGGCAAGCATTTCGCCGTGCTGGGCACCACCGGCACCGGCAAGTCCTGCACCGTGGCCCTCATTCTTCGCCGCATTCTCGAAAAGAACCCGCAGGCCCATATCCTGCTTCTCGACGTTCACCGTGAATATGGCCAGTCGTTCAAGGAATATGCCGAGGTCATTTCTCCCGATAACATGACCTTGCCATTCTGGCTGCTGAACTTCGATGAAATCGTCGAAATCCTCATTGGCCAACAGGCCAATCGCGAGCCTGACGTTGAAGTGCTGCGCGATCTCATTCCGATGGCCAAGCAGCGCTACATGAACAACCAGCGCCGTGACCGGGCCGGCATTGTTCGCGGACCCACGCCCACCGAGAACACCAATGTCGGCGTCGACACGCCGGTGCCATACCGCACATCCGATCTCACCGGCATTCTCGAAGAATATATCGGCAAGCTGGAAATGCGCGGCGAGCTTGCTCCCTACAAGCGGCTCAAGTCGCGCATCGAAACCATCAGCCGCGACCCCCGCTATTCCTTCATGTTCGGCAGCCTCACCGTGCAGGACACCATGGCCCAGGTGCTCTCCCGCATCTTCCGCGTGCCGGTGAACGGCAAGCCGATCGCCATCCTCGAGCTGGGCGGCCTGCCTTCGGAAATCATCAACGTGGTGGTTTCCGTGCTCGCCCGCTTGGCCTTCGATTTCGGCGTGTGGAGCGCCGGCCGCGTCCCCATCACCTTTGTCTGCGAAGAGGCCCATCGTTATGTGCCGATCGACAAGACATTGGGCTTCGAGCCGACCAAACGCGCCATTTCGCGCATTGCCAAGGAAGGCCGCAAATACGGCGTGTCGCTTTGCCTAGTCACCCAGCGCCCGGCCGAGCTTGATCCCACCATCCTGTCCCAGTGCAACACCATCTTCTCCATGCGCCTCACCAATGAGCGCGACCAGGAGATCCTGCGCGCCGGCATTTCCGACGCCGCCGCCAGCCTGCTGGAATTCATGACGACGATGGGCACCGGCGAAGCCATTGCCTTCGGTGAAGGCGTGGCGCTTCCCACCCGCATCAAATTTGACATGCTGCCGGAAGATGCCCTGCCCAAGAGCAACACCGCGTCGTTCACCAAGAACTGGGCCATGGACATGCCCGACGACACCTTCATGCATGAGATCGTCAACCGGTGGCGCGCCCAGAGCCACAATCCCGATGGCGCCGGCTACAGCGTCGAAACCGCACCGGCGGCGCCTGCCCCGCTGGCGCCCCCCATTCAGCAGCCGGCCGCTGTGGCACCGGTCTATTCGCCCCCACCGGCACATCCAAGCCTGCGGCGCCCGGCGCCGGCCCCTGGTGGTTTCGGGCCGGCCCAGCAACAGCCCCCCGCCGCCCAGCCACCGGCCCAGCAGCAAAGCCTCGCCAACCTCATCCGCCAGTTCCGCAGCTGATTGGACCAGCGCCCGTTGTGGCGACGTGATTCTACTTCGCCGGGATACACTCTAGTTTGGCGCTGTTAGCCACGGATAAGATAATGGCCCAACCCTACGAAACCATCCGCCTGGAAATCGACGCGGGCGGTGTAGCCAGCCTGGTCTTGAACCGGCCGGCCAAGCACAATGCCTTGAATGCCGTGATGATCCGTGAACTGACCGATGCCGTAGGCCGCCTGGCCGGCGATGACGTCATCCGCGTCGTCATCATTTCGGCGGCGGGCGAGACGTTCTGCGCCGGCGTCGACCTCTCCTGGATGGAGGAGCAGTTCGCCGCCGCGCATCCAGCCCGCCTGGCCGAGGCCTCGCGTTTGACCCTGATGTTCCGCCACCTCGACGAACTGCCAAAACTCCTGATCGCCATCATCGACGGCCCGGCCTATGGCATGGGCGTTGGGCTGGCCGCCGTGAGCGACATCGTTCTCGCCACCCCGCGCTCCGAATTTGTCTTGAGTGAAATCCGCCTGGGCCTCATGCCCGCCGCCATCGCCCCCTACCTTGTCCGCCGCATCGGTCTTGGCGCCCTCCGCAAATACGCCTTGAACGCCACCCCCATCGGCGCCAGCGAGGCCAGAAATTTGTCGCTGGTTTCCGAAATCCATGAGAACCAGCACTTGAGCGGGGCAATCGATCGCCAGGTGGACAATGCGCTCGCCAGCGCGCCGGGCGCCATAGCCGAGTCAAAGAAACTTTTCCGCCGCATCGCCTCCGGCGCCGTCACCCAATCCGGCATCGTCGAAGCCCTAGCCGCCCGCTGGGAAAGCTCCGAGGCCCAACAAGGCGTTGCCGCCTTCTTCCAGCGCTCGCCGCCGCCTTGGGCCGAATGAAAGCGGCGGGGCGCGAGCCTTGACCAACTCCAGCCCCGGGCGTAAGAGCCACCGCTCCACTCAAGACCCTGCTTGGGGAATCGTCTAACGGTAGGACAGCGGACTCTGACTCCGCCAGTCTAGGTTCGAATCCTAGTTCCCCAGCCACTTGAAATCACAAAATAAATTGTCTATTTTGATGCGGCGCCAAAACAGCCCAGGCACTGAATAGGCTCTCGCTGGATTGGCGCAACAATGTCCAGAATGCTATGCTATGCCTATATGACAGCGACTTTGGAAACGGCGATTGAGCAGGCGAAGGTCCTGCCGGAAGATCGGCAAGACGAGCTGGCCGAAGTGATTTTGATGCTTCTCGGACAGGACAGGCAGATACCCGTCATCGCATTCTAAGTGCCGTCGCTCTCAAACATGGCGGCAATGTTCCGGCGTCCGTCGACAACCCGGACGACTTCGATAGTACCTGGTGCCAGTCGGTAGAACACCACGGTTGGAAACACAACGATGGCTCGAAGGCCAGACAGGAGATCGTCGCGGCTGCGGCCAGATTCGGGGAAGTCACACAGGCGTTTGGCGGTGTCTGCAATATCGCGCAGGTGCCTGTCAGCGATCTCAGTCGAAAAATGATTTGCGCCCCAGCGCCAGACGTCAAGAAGATCGGATTCGGCTTCCGGCGACCAGAGGAGCCGCCGTGGTGGTTCAGCCATGGCCGTGGTGGGCGCGTGCGATGACGGCCTCGATGTCGAGTTCTTTGCCTTTCCCGGCATCCAGGGAAGCGATCCCCTCGCGCAAATCGGCCCTAAGCCGCTGTAGATCGTCGACATAGCGTGTCAGATCACGGGCAATGCGATCCTGATCGGACGATGGCAGGTCCTGGACTTTCTCAAGGGCGTGGTCGAGCAGTTTGGTCATAAAACCATTCTAGCACAGACTTCGATCGGGTGTCTCCAACTTCATACCGGACAACACAGGACAGCAAAGTCAAGGCGCCGCGGCTTTGTGGCTGTGTAGAGCCGCCGTCTGACGAAGGGTCGGGAATCAAATCTTGTGCGACCCTTGGGCGATGCGATGTGAACCTGCCCTCCTACCATGCAACCAGGTCAAAGAAAAAGCCCGATCTCTCGGGCTTCAGTATTCATCGGCGTGCATGATGGTCAGCACACGGATCGTCGCATCCGCATTGGTGGGATCGACGGAGTGCTGGCTCATGGCAAGATCGAAGTAATCGATCTTGAAAAAGAACTCGTCACTGCCGATCTGGATGGCGCCGAAATCGTGCTCGCCGTGCGGGTCATTGCCACTGCCGAAGTTGGTGAAGCTCTTCACTGCTTCGATAAGCTGAGTTTTGGTCTCGGCATCCAGGTCATCGACGCCTCTCGTCATCATCACCCGGCCACCGGTGAATGTCCGCCGGAAGTCGTCGTTCAGTTCCCGGATGCGGTCTTTGTCTTGCTCTTGTCCCATCGGCCTCCTCCCTGCTACAAGCTTCGGACTGATTCCTGGGCTTGATCGAAGGAACGAGGCTCGCGCGATTTGTCCCCTTTGCCGTTTCTGTCTATCTCTTTTGTCAATCTCACATGTCTATCTATAGAGTGACGCGGATTCCCGCGTTAGCTGACGCAAGAAGCTTCGCGAGCTGGCGCGGGATTTCGCGTCAGCTGGCGCGGCGTTCACATTCGCCACTTGGCCGACAGCTGCTTTTTGAGGAAGCCGACTTCAGCAATCTGCTCTTCACTGACATGGGCGTACCGGCCTGTCACGCGGATGACGCGTGTATCCTTCGCCTTGTTGATCATAACCGAAATTAACTGTTTTTCTTTCAGGCGCTTGATGTAGTCCTGCACTTGCCGTTCGCTGATTCCGAGCCATTCGGCAAAATGCTCGTTGGATGCAACACAGCCAAATTTTCGGTCAAGCGAATAGACTTCCATGAAAATCAACCGCTCGTAGCCGGTGAGTTCCGGCGTCAGCCAGATTTCCTTGGGGATATAGACGCCTTTGAAATCGCGCTCCTGATGCAGGTATTTTCCACCCATGCATCCATTCTACATCATGGTATAGGTGGCTGGCGGTGAGTTGTCCCCTGCCCGTCCGGCGTCTGTTGCCCTGCCGACAGCCGTTGCGCTTCGGCGTTCGCGCGGAAGGCGGCAATGACATCGTGCAGTGCCGTGTCAGTGGTACGACGATGCTGCAACTCGCTGCGGAGAAACTTGATTTCCTCGTCCTTGTCTACGAGCCGGGCTTGCAACTGATCAAGGAGTTCTCCACCCGGGCCGATCCAGTTCTGTCCGGTCGCCGCCGGACCAAGCGGAGTCTGTGTATTCAATGATGCAGCCGATACGTCCGCTGCCCGGACACTTAGATGAAGTGAACCTAGGCCGGTCTCGTCCAGTTGGGACTGGACATGCCTGGACCCATCCAGACCCAACGACATCAACGTCTTCTGCTGATCGATGTAAGTCTCAACTGATCTTGCATCGATGAAATATTGCGGTTGATGCTGGGCGTTCTCCGTCTTTCGACAATCCAAGTCGCCACGCGCACAATAGCGCCTAATCGTCCGGTTGTTGCGTGGCAGACCAGCGGACTCAAGGAGTGCAGATGCATCTTCGGCTGTAATCCACTGGATCACCGGGGAAGGTGAAAGCTGTCGGGGCGCATCCGGCTCTTGGTTGTCTGTGTTGTGAATGTCCATACTGCTCAGCGTAACACGGTGCTCAGGCGGCTATCCGGACCGGTGTGGACATTTGGCAGAGCATTGGTGCGCTAGGGCGTGAGATAATCCTATGTTTTACCGTCCGATTTCTTCATCCGGTCCATTTTTGGGGTTTTTGACTTGCCGCTCCGGCCCGGGGCGCGGTTCAAACATTTACAATCATTAACTTTTTTCTAATCAAGTTGTGACCAAAATGTTTGGCCAAATAGTTGGCTGGAATGCTTTACCTGATCAGAAGTTTTTGCTAGTCCTTACTTCCCGTCAAATTGAATTGGCGGTGGGGACAAAAGGGACAAAACGTCCGGCCGGCCAGAGAATTCTTGCAAAGACAAGACTTTCTGTGCTTTAATTCCTATCGGAATAGAGCCGGAGTTTGTGAATGAACATGTGCAAAGCATACGAACAACTCTCTGCTGAAGAGAAGGCAGTGTTTGATCGTATTTGGTCAAAAATGGAACCCGAGCATCTGTCTATGTGGGTTCCAGTACTGCTGGCACTTACCCAACATGCCAAACTTGAAAAAATGGAACGCGAATTTTTTGCGTCATCGTTGGACGATGTGCTCCCAGCAACATAGCTGGGAGTTTTTTTGGAGGAGTCACTGATGACCGAACAGTGTTTGCACTGGCATTTTGATGTTCACCGGCAAACCAAGTCAAAACTCCACTTCACTTTCGCGCAAGTCGGCAAGAAGTATGACAGAACAAAGTTCTTCAAGGCGGTAACATCAGCCTTCTTTCAGTCTCTCGGAATTTCGTCGTTCGGCGTTTACGAAGTCTACGGTCAGTGGGATTTAGTTATTAAGGCCTGGGTCCCAATGAACCATCTTTATTCGTACGAGCAGAAAATTAAGGCTTGGGGGGGAGGCAACGAAGAAACATCGGTTCACTCGCGTACTGACATTTTCTTTCAGCAGCAATCCGTACCACTTCTTGTGGGACGAAATGACCGTACTCACCCCGAGTTAGTTGCCACGGTTTCCGATCTCCAACTTTCGCGCCTAAGCACGCTTGATCAATTCCAACAGCTCGGCGACGGGCCACTGTTGAAAGGCAGACTGCGCCCAGGACCGGGGTTGCGAGTAATCTTCGTCATCGAGAATCCGCATGAGGCAGCTGATGATGAGGTCATTAAACATATGCTTACAAGCTTTTTGGACAACGTTACGAAACTAGATGGAATCAAGAACTCAGAAATATACGTAGGAACAGAAAAATTTTGGCTCCTGCTTGACGCATTTGTTGAATACAATGACTATAATAAGATTGCTGCACTTGAACAAGCGGCGACTTCGTCAGGGTTCAGAGCATCTGGCTGTCGTACAAACACATTCTTATGTACGAACAATCAGTTGGGGGTGTTGGAGGTAGATGAATTGCCGCGCAGTCTTCTTGCTGACACGCTGACGATCGATAAGAAGACCCTTCTCAGGATGTTGAGCGGCAATGAGGACGAGAAGACTGAGGTAAAGTCGAGCATCCGAATTGAGCTAGGAACACAGTTTCTGAATAAGAAAGACACGCCGGAAATCCAAAATTCAATTGAGAGAAAGATACTGTCGACACTGGTAGCATTTTTGAACTGCGATGGAGGAACTATTGTTTTGGGAGCAGCGGAAGATGTTCGCGTCAACGACGAGCTGCGAGAGGTTTTACTCGAGACTTGTGAGAAAGTTGGCCAATATTTTGTGGTGGGAATTAGCGCTGATGTTCACAAGGGTGATCAAGATAAGTATTATCGGCATATCAGCAGCATTGTTTCCGCAAACATTAGCGTCGAAGCTGCCGGCTTGATGAGGGTGGCATTCCATGAACTGGGCGACAAGATCGTCTGCACAATTACCGTCCCCCCAACCCTTGGGCATTGGTATCTAAAGTCAAAAGGAACGACAGAATTCCATGTCCGCACCGCCAGCGAAACAAAACAGCTGAAAGGCTCCGAACAAGAGAACTGGCAGCGACAGAAAAGACAAAGACAGAACTCGATTGCCTAGTCGGTCAATATTTCATCTTTGAATTCCGCCTCGTTCACATAGTTCGCCAACAAATCCATTTGGTTGCCTGGGCTGACATCGAGTTCGATAAACGCAGGGCGCGCGCGGACAAATTGCTCCAAAGATTCTACTACTACCTGCTCCAGTAATTTGGCTTGTTTGTCACCCAGTTGTTCACGCTTCGCCCGAATTTCAATCATTACCGGCAATGCCTCAGCGACCAATCTGAGCCGCTTTTCGGCTTTTGACTCTCTGTAAAATAGAAGCTTGTCGAAGACCGTAGTCAATATGCTCTTGAGTTGTTGAAGCACTTCAATCGCTGAAGAAAACCAAAACTCCTTGTCACTACCAAAATCTGCAAACACCACGTAGATTTCGTTAGCTCTTTCGGTGGCCAGACAATTGGCCACCGAGAAGAAGCCAGCAATTGAGTTCATCAAGTCGGCCACTCGCATTGGAGTGGTTTGGACTTCAAGGTGCTCGGGGAGTGAGATGAGTAGATGAGTTTGAAAGAACCTTGCTGGTTCAGACACTTTCAAGTCAATCGTTTGTTCGCTTACGTCCAGCAGTTGTCTGAATATGGCTGCACATTCGCCATACTTCCCAATCCGGTCAAGCATAAGCCTTGAGCTGGTGATTACATCATCGGTGTTTCCTGTAATGATTTTTGTCCAAAATTCGTTGGAAAGCACATCTTCTAGGCCAAACTGTCTGAAGGATTGCCAACTCGGGTTCTTTGAGAATTGATGAGTATGAGACAACCGACCTAAAAGCATCCAAGGCTTTGCGTTGGTCCATTCGCTGTGCCTTCTTAGATAATTGCCCCTTTAAGAATCTATCGACTTCAGTGTTCTTAAATAGGCCATCCACCGCAACTAGCGCTTCGAAGAGCTGAGATCTGCGCATTTTCGCCCCCAAGTATCCGCATTATTGCTGGGTTCCAAACGTTTGTGCGGACTTCCTAGAGGCAATATCTTCGTTTGGGAGTTGACCGTCAACTGTTCGCGCCTAATCATCCTTGAAAAAGAACCCCTCTCGAGAGGGGTCAGTTGATTTCGATGGATTCGCATTTCTTTGTTTCCATCAGCGACGACAGCATTTCGAGTTGCTGCGGTAAGATCGCTTCGGTGAGGAATGCGATGGCATTTTCGATGGCGCCATCAAAGGCTTTCATGACGGCGAGCGGATCGCACATCAGATAGAGCTGGCCAGACTGAACGCGATGCGCACCGAAGATGTGCTCGGCAGGCTGGAAACCATTGGGGAAGATCAGCGACTGGCTTTCGCCATTCACCGCCCTGCCGCAATAGGCGACGAGCTGGCCTTGGGCATCATGGATCGGGATGGCAAGCCGGCCCCGCATGATGCCCTTTGGCGCATAGCCCGCCCCGAAGTGGGCCGCACGTCTCAGGCGAGATGCCCAAAGCCTGCACCGCCGGATGTTCTGGTTGCAGATAGGTGAGCGGGTTGAGGCCCGCCTTCTTGTTCTCCGGAACTGTGGAAGGACGGACCGTGACAGGTGAAGCCGGGGCAGCTGCTTCGGGCTTGGCCATTGCCGCCGCCAGAAATGCCGCCGCGTCCTTCATGGCTGCAGCCCTTGATGTGGGCAGCGAGGGCGATGACATCGCCGCCCTGGCCTGCGGCAAAGCAGTAGAAGGCCTGCTTCGCCGGGGTGACGACCAGCGCCCGGTCGCCACCGTCCTTGCAGGCGGGGCAGGCCCCGCGCAGTTGCCCGCCCTGTTGTTTGAGCTGCAGACCGAGAAGGGCGACGGCCTGCTCGATGGTGATGGTCTTCTTCAGAGTTCCTGAAAGTCGATGAACTTGGAAGCCATGTGGACATCCTCCATTGCTATATCCACGGCCCATCATATCATAGGAATAGAAGCAATGGAAAAGGAGACCGTGACATGACCCAAACCCAACAGCGCGAGATGGCGCTTGCGAAAGACGACCGCAGGATGTGCGTCACCCGGCCTTCGTGGTGCGGGCCCCCGATCCCAACAACCGGGGCCGCTGGATCACGCTGGGCTATGCCTGGACGCGGAAGAATGGCGAGGAAGGTTTCTCGGTGAAACTCAACTCGATCCCGGTCGGCAATTGGGATGGGGCACTCATCCTGTTGCCACCTTTTGCCGATGAGGCAGCCGAGGCTGCAAGAGCCATGAACGAACCCAAGCCGCATCAGCGATGGTGCGGTTTTTCTTCTGCAAGCGATCTGATCACGGACGGCCGATGTCGAGCGGCGCCGATGTGCGCTGCCAGGGGTCGGACAGAAGATCGGTCATCACCGGCGGCACCGTCCAGTATTTTCCGAACTCCGGCTTGGCCTTGAACAGAAAGCGGGCGGCAGCTGCGGGCATCGGCCAGATCGTCGAGGGCGGCGATCATCGATGCCATGTGGGCAGCCGAGGTGGTGACGGTCAGGATATTGAGGCTGGGGATGCCCCAGACCTCCCGGAAGGTTTCCTGACGCAGGACATCGAGATAGGCTTCGAGCTTGCGGGCGAAGGCCTTGGCAGTGGCTTTGCCGCTGACGATGGTTTCGGTCTTGCGGTCGGCTTCCAGGGCAAAGAAGCGGTACTTGCCGCCATAGTCGATGCCGAAGAGCTGGTCGGGGATGATGACGCCATCACGGCAGGGCAGCGCCAGCGGTGTCTCGGCCAGCAACAGCTTGGCCGGACATTTCGGATGGGTGAAAATGTCGTGCTGGGACAGATAACGGAAACCCGCCTGCCGGACGGCAAGCTCGATGGACGCGGTGAGGCAGGCGGTCATGAAGCGGTGCAGATAGGGGCCGCTTGGCGGCTGCCACATCTGGCGCGGGATGGCGCGGTCGCGCAAGGCGCCTGATGCCGTCCCTGGTGAGCTCGTAGCTCATCGGCTGGTAGCGGGCGTTGATCGAGGCATTCTGCTGCTCGGGCCGGTCGAGATAGAAGCCGCGATGCGGGGTGTTGTCTTCGTTGTAGAGATCGGTCAGGCGCTGCTGGTGGCCCTTGAAATTGCGCGCGGCGGCTTTGGTGAACTCGAAGAGATAGGTCGAGGGCAGCGGCCCGTGGCGCTCCAGGGCGGCAAAGCACAGGAAGTCGCGTTCCCGCAACATGATGCGCTTGCCCGTCGGCTGGCGCCCGGCAAAGCGGCTGCGGCGGTTGAGGGTATCGATGGCTGTCATGGAATGGGAGAGATAGAAGCCCGCCGGCGATCTGTAACCGTGCGCCATGGGCAGCAATGGAAGCTGGCGCGCAATAATGTTCCGCGATGGGGCACCATCACATTTTAGCAGGGCTGGGGCCATTCGGTGCCCGGCCCCTGTGTCTAGCCGTTCGATTGTGTTGCGAGCGCGGGCCGAGCACGCTTTGGCAATCAAACTCGAAGCCACTTGACCCACCGTCGCTTCAGGACTTCTATGGGCCGGGACAGACACGGGGGTGGCGAATGGACTTGCTGTTCAAGCGCGAGCAGACGGCGGGAGCGGCAGGCACGGGGTTTTTGATTCCCGGCCTCTCATTTGGCTTTGGCGCGCCCAAGTTCAAACTGTGGGCCAAGATCGAACTCGACGCCGAGGAGCAGATCGTTCTCGATCACTACCGGTTCGACCAGGCCATTCTGATCGACAGTTTTCAGCCAGAGCTTATGAAGAAGACGGCAATTCTTGGCGGCGTGGCGTTTCTGGTGGCAAGCCTGTTTTTCTGGTCGATGTTCAGCTTCGGGGCTGCTCTGTTCCTGGGGCTGATTGCGGGTGGTGCGGCGGCATATTTTTATTTCGACAAGAAGCGCGAGACGATCTTCGTCAAGGACCTGCTGCATGGCCGCTACTTCAGCTGCGGCTCGGTGATCGAACTGGCGCGCAAGGAAGCCTGGCTCGAAACGGTGACGGCATTTCTGCGCCAGGTGATGGAAAGCGCCAAGCATTGGGATGGCACCGAGGCCATCAAGATCGAGGCGCTGCCGAAAGATATCGCCAAGCAGATGATCATCAAGGGCCTGTGAGACACCCATCCGCCAAACTCCACGCTTTTTACAATGGACTGTTCCAGCCCAAGCCCAGGGCGGTGGCGCTGGCAGCCTATCGAGAGGCGGAAGCGCAGACTGATCGAGGTTGGTCTGGCTGACCCATGCGGATCGGATGGCATTCGCGCGTTCAATCGCCGAACATGCCCTGGAACTCGTCGAAATCGAGGTGCCGGATGCGACACGAGAAACGGTGCTGAACTACGCCGAAGCGCCTGTTCGCCTACGAAGACCTGTTCGTGCTTCCGGACTTCGACTGGCAGGCAAGGCACAGCATTGCCGAGTATTGGGAATTGCAGGACAAGCTCAAACGTCAGCGGGCATTCCTCGAAGACTTCGACGACACAAGCAAGTACATCACACTGGCGCTCTGCCATGTCATCGAGCCGATCCTCCAGGCAAGCCCAAAGCTGCCAGTGGCCACCGGTGGCAGCGGAGCAAGGCCGGTCATCGTCCCAACCGATCTGATCCACGCCCTGGCAAATCTTCCGTCGGTGGTCGAGGAGATCACTACAACCTTCTTTGCCGATGAACTGCTGAAGCTGGGACTGTTCGACCGGCACCGGGAACGCCTGGAAGCCAATCTGGTTGCGGCCTCGGGCGGCAATCCCGGCGATCCCAAGAGCTTCAACCGCGCACCCAAACTGCCGCGCCAGTCGGGAATCATGGACCCGCAGGAACTGGTCACCTCCTATCTGGGGGGAACCCCGGCCATGGCGCTGTTCCGCCAGACCATCGACTTCGCCATCCCCGAAGATGTCCGCTTCGAGCACCACCACATTGTGGCGGGCAGCGGCCACGGCAAGACCCAGACATTGCAGTACCTGATCGCCGAAGACCTGAAGGCCGTGGCCGAGGGCAAGCGCTCGGTCATCGTCATCGACAGCCAGGGCGATCTGATCCGCCGCATCAGCCATTTGAAACTGTTCGCGCCCGGCGAACCGCTGCACGACCGGCTGGTGCTGATCGATCCCACCGATGTCGAATGGCCGGTGTCGCTCAATCTCTTCGATGTCGGCCTCGACCGCCTCGACAAATACTCGCAGCTCGACCGCGAGCGGCTGACCAACTCGATTCTTGAACTCTATGACTTCGTGCTGGGCTCGCTGCTCTCGGCGGAAATGACCCAGAAGCAGAATGTCATCTTCCGCTATGTGACCCGGCTCATGCTGCATATCCCGGATGCGACCATCCACACGCTGCGCGAGCTGATGGAGCCCAAGAGCGAATTGAAGTTCGCGCCCCACATCGAAACCCTGACCGGTTCGGCCCGCGAGTTCTTCCGGACCGAGTTCGGTTCGTCGGAGTTCTCCCAGACCCGCAAGCAGGTGCTGCGCCGGCTGTGGGGCATTCTGGAAAACCAGACCTTCGAGCGCATGTTCTCGCATCCGCGCTCCAAGCTCGATCTCTTCGCCGAGATGAACGCGGGCAAGGTCATTCTCATCAACACGGCCAAGGACCTGCTGAAGGAACAGGGCACCGAAATCTTCGGGCGCTTCTTCATCGCCCTCATCGCCCAGGCCGCTCAGGAACGGGCCACCCTCAAGGAACGCGACCGCATGCCGACCATGGTCTACATCGACGAGGCGGCGGATTATTTCGACCGCAACATCGGCATCATTCTTTCGACGTCCAGAAAATACAATGTCGGCATGGTGCTGGCGCATCAATATCTCGGCCAGCTCGATCCCAAATTGCAGGAGGCATTGGCCGCCAACAGTTCGATCAAATTCGCCGGTGGCGTCTCCGCCAAGGACGCCCGCGCCCTCGCCCCGATGATGGCCTGTGCGCCGGAACTGATCGAGGCTCAACCCAAGGGTTCATTCGCCGCGTTCGTGCGTGGCGTCACCAAATCGGCCTTGCCGCTCAGATTTCCCCTCGGCCACATGGAGGCCATGGCCGCAGATGTCGCGAGCGGAATTCGAGGAGTTGCGAACCGCGATGCGGGAGGCCTACGCGGTGCATTATTCCGAACTCGGCGGCGCGGCGCCCGACATAGTCCCAAGCCAACTTCGACGAGTCTGCGGAAAGCGAAACATCCAAGACTTCCAAGGATGAACGTGACCGGACGGAGCCGGACACCGCCGATGACCGGGCCAAGCCGGACTGGTGAAGATTAGGAGGGGCCTTGAGCTATTGAACAAGATTTCAGGTAAAACGCAGGGGAAACCGGCCACATCTTGTGGTTTGAGTTTGTTACCACGAACTGCAGTCTTTTGGACTAGCGCCTAACCGGCCGCGTTCTGTGCCGGCGCTAAGGGCGGCGGCGACTGGTTGGGTCGAGAAAAGGAATTGACATTGACATTTCCTACCGTAGTGGCATGTTACTTAGAGGCAGATTGATCGATCGAACAAAGCCGTGGATCTAAGACGCGCTTCTGCAGTTGTAGGTCTTTGAAATGAAATTCCAAATCAGACACATTGGTTGCGGCTGCCGGGAATTCAGAGCCACCATGGTCAAATTTTGGGTTGTTGTGCCGTAGTCAAAGCAGCGATTTCTGCGCTGCCTGACCTGAATTGTTTACCCATCGCGATGGAGTTGTTCGACTGATAACTTCGAAGAATCCTTAAACGTGACACCGAAAAAACAGTCAACAAATATCGGGAGGAAATACACATGTTGACAAGACGCGATTTATTGTATTTCGGCGCTTTTGGAATGGCGGTCGCGCCGTTTTGCTCGCAAGCTCGGGCCACCCCTGCAGAAATCGGCACTAGAGAGCCACTAGCATGGCCCGATGTTGTACCAACGATGGATGAGGCGGAATTTGAAATAAACAGGCTAACAGGAGGCGACCCGGCGTATAAAAGTGAAATTGCATTTGCAAACACGCTGCTGGATGGGGCACCTACAAATGCTAGGCCAATGGACGTTGCCACCTACTTCTTGGAAATTGGTCTGGGCGATAAAGGGGCTGAGGCAGCGGACTATGTCGAGGAGTGGCCTGTTCGCTGGAATCCAGTGATCATCAAATTCTGGCAGGACGGCACTACTGATCGCAGTAAGAATGATGTTGCAAATCCGTGGTGCGCTGCGTTTGTGAATTATTGTCTGTTGAAAGCGCGTGTAGGTCGGCCAGATGCTGATCAACTTCTGAAGCCAACGAAGAGTGCAGCTTCAAGCAGCTTCCGAAATTGGGGTACTGCAACAGATATGCCAGAGTACGGGGACATCGTCGTTTTCGAGGACCTAGATGACTTCTAGTCACGGTCACGTGGGCTTTGTAGTGAATTTCGACCGAGATATTGCGATGGTATTAGGTGGCAATCAACGGAAGCGGGGAAACTTCAACACTGGGCAAGTCTGCATTGCGCGGTATCCGAAGAGTGGAAAAAGCAAGAGGCTTCATTCGTTTCGAACTGATACGAGCCTTCATGATCGTTGAGGGGTTCTGCTGTGTTCAACCGATTGGCCTATATGTTTGTTGCACTTTGGTTGACCACAGACTTCGCACATTCAGAAGATGACTGCAAGAATGTAGGACCAGATCCTGCACTGCTAACCCATCAAGTAGTGCTGAAAGGAAAAGAGGCTGCAGAGGCTGAAGTGACACCTGAGGGTACAGCAACTGTAATTGATGATGCCGGGTTTTTGCTTACCGCAAAACATGTCGCGCACGCTGGTAAGAAAGGCGATAAGCTGTTTGTCAAGATCGGCGGCAAATTGGAAAGATTCAGTGTGTTGCTCGATGGCCCGGATGGCCAGGATTGGGCCATCATCAAATTAGTCAATGGGAAAACCGCCCTAAGCAATCAATCGTCTTCTTCGAAAAACAGGATACGCTTTGAGCTTCCGCAGGCATTCAACTACAATGGAATTGGCTCCAAAGTAATTCTTCCGAACTCTCCCGCACCACTAAACATTGAAAACTCTGCCTTTTTTTATGAGTCCGCCGAGGACGAGGAAACAAGTCAACAAACTAATGCTACTAAGGCCAACTTTTGCCCGCAGGGGTTGGGAATATTTGTCCAAGTTAGCGCTGATTACGAGAAGGGTAATAGCGGGAGTCCGATATTTGACAAATGCAATCGGCTTGTGGGAATTGCTACTGAATTTAAGTTTGATCCCGAGGCGCTTGGAGTGGACGTTGCTTCAAAACTTGACTCACTGTCTTCAATCGCCAAGTACTGGGCCACGAAAAACGAACTTCTAACTGCACAACAGGCCAATGAGATAGTGCCAAGTTTTGGCCTTGAGAGTGTGGAGGTGGCCGAGGCAAAGCAAGCAGTAGAACAGGCTTGGAATTCCCTTGGCAAAACTCTGAATGATGCGAGATTTGTTCGCTTAATTCCTGTCCCATGCATAGTTAACAATTTGGTTGGCACAATTGATGTTGACACAAATAGTGCTGACCAAACTAGAAGGCGTAGGTGGTGGCAAAGAGGGAATGACCAAACAGATAATCAACGAGTTCAGGCTTCGTTGCGGCGCAACGCGAACGTACGGCCGTCCTTGGAAGCGCAAATTCATCCAGAAGCAGTTGGAATGTTGGATTTTGCTCAATTTGCGGTGTCATCCCGAAAACTGCTCCAACAGGATGCAGGCGACAACCACACTATTTGGAAGCTGCAAGCAAAGATTAAGAGTTTATTTGCGGACAACGAAGCGGACGGATTACTGCGAAATTTTGAGAGTATTGCGAGATTGGCGCCCTTGTCCTATTCGGATTTTGTTCGCCGCAAGACGGGATATTTCGAGCACGCTAAGAAAGCGGAAGCGACAATCGATTTGCTTGTAACAAAGTTGCGCAGCGAAGACAGTGCAAAAGTATCACCTGAATTCGACAAGGGTTTTGCTCAGGAATTAATTGGGAAAGGGCAGCACCAATTGGCCAATGTTATTGGCGCGAAGTACCAGTACCCCCTAACGGAAGTGCAAATAACGCACATCGATGCGGCGATTGACAAGCTAAGCGAAGGGACAAAGTACCTGTCACGTTCGAGTTCGGCAGCGATTAGGAAATACTCTGCCATCGCATTGGCTGATCTTTCGCTGGCACTGCAGATAAGGCGAAAAGACATTACATTTGGTCAATCGGTTGAACCAAGAGAAATACTTGTTGAGCTCAAGGCCGCCAATATTGCAGCACACCTTTATCGTGAATTTCCTCAACCTTGGGACATAGCGAGTCATTCCTTCGAAGATGTTAATCAAATGGAAGACGCGTGGTACCTCGCATCGGTGGCACTTTTTACTCAATGCAAAGGATCGTGTGAAGCAGGGCGGCAACGCTGGCGCCAGGATTTGTATGCAAATGACTTACACGACCGCATTGTGGACTTTGCGAACGGTTTTTTGTCGCTTGCGGAAATAGACAACGAGGATGTCGAAGAAGGGTTTCTTCGAGATATTGTGGATTGGCTTTCGGCGATCAGGACGAGAGATGTTCGTGGGCTGTTTTCGATAAATGAGGAGTTCGTAAGGGATGCGCAGATTGAGTTGCTAAAGGCGGCTTACAACGACAGCACTGTCGACTTCGATACTGTTGTTTCAGCATGCGTTTTGAATTGCGCGCCAGTTGGATTTTTGAACTCGCTGGTAGAGCAGAATGGCGGCGCATTTGTTGAATTGCAAGATTGGTTGCGAGTATGGGTCGTTGATCGGCAAATTTGAGAGATGACGATGAACTTTCGCAGATTGTCCCACCTTGCTGCATTTGCCGCTCTTGCTCTCTGCTGCCATTCGTCGTCGTTTGCCTTTGAGCCTAAATCGATTGTAGAATTTTCTGATATTCCACTTCCAACATTGGAACCTACTGAACGCGTGACTAGCTACTGGCAGTTGAATGGCTCATTACTGGGGCTTGTCAAGCGAAGTGATGATGCAAAATATCGAAAGTTTGTCTATCTAGTTCCAAGGTCCGGGTTGGCCAAGGCGGGGGTAAAATTGGACACAATCTATTTCGTGGGAGAATTCATTAGTCCTGAATACCACGGCTTTGCAAGTGTGTTCAGCAGAATATGTGGAGCCTATCGATTTGCCACAGTGGGGATTGTCAACTACGAGCGAACACGGATTGAGTTTAACGCAAATTTCACCAGGAGAGATAAGTCGTGCCGCTTTACAGAAGGCGACAAGCGAGAACTTAGGTACGTCATGGAGCGATACACAATTAATGAGGATTTGTGATTGTTCATGTGATGGTAAAGATTTCTCATTTTATCGTATGTACTCCCCTGCGAGGAGTTAGTGTGTAAATTCGCTTGCAATAGTGACCCCCTGAAGGGCGGTTTTCGCTTCCAATCCTGACCCCCTTTTTGAACGTGTGGCAGTTACCTTCCTTGCGCTGTTGGCGGCTTGGGAGGTGTTGGGGGATGATTGGCGTGGATTTGATCGGCCAGATACGTCGCGCCTATTTTGAGCAACGCCGCCCGATCAAGGAGATCGTGCGGTTGCTTTCGGTGTCGCGCACCACGGTGCGCAAGGTGATCCGCGGGCAGGAGACCGAGTTCAAGTATGCACGTTCGGTGCAACCGGCGCCGAAGCTGGGCGAATGGGTTACGGTCCTGACCGGGATACTGGAGACGGAAGCCAAGTTGCCGCGCCGCGAACGGCGCTCGACCCAACGCTTGTTCGAAGAGCTGCGCGGACAAGGATATGATGGCGCCCACGACAGCGTGCACCGCTTTGTGAAGGCCTGGCACGATGAGCGGGCCCGGGTTCCCGCCCAGGCATTCGTGCCGATGAGCTTTGCGCCTGGCGAAGCCTACCAGTTCGACTGGAGCCATGAGACGATCTCCCTGCAGGGCCTGCCGGTCATGATCAAGGCGGCCCACATGAAGCTGTCGCACAGCCGCATGCCGTTTGTGCGCGCCTATTTCCGGGAGACTCAGGAACTGGTCTTCGATGCCCACGACAAGGCATTCCAGTTTTACGGCGGGGTCTGCCGCCGTGGTATCTATGACAACATGAAGACGGCGGTTGAGGCGATCTTCGTCGGCAAGGCCCGCCAGTATAACCGCCGCTTTCTGCAGATGTGCTCGCACCATTTGATCGAGCCGGTGGCCTGCACACCTGCGGCAGGCTGGGAGAAGGGCCAGGTTGAGAACCAGGTCGGCAATCTGCGCGACCAGCTGTTCCGCCCCAAGCCGCGGGTGAAGAGTCTGGCCGAGCTCAATGCCTGGCTGGAAGACCAGTGTGTTGCCTACGCCAAGCGGACCAAACACCCGGAGTTCAAGGACCGGACGATTTGGGACGTATTCCAAGGCGAACAGGCAAGCCTGATGGAACTGCGCGGCCCCTTCGATGGCTTTGTCGAGAAGGCGGTTAGAGCCAGCACCACCTGCCTGATCATGGCCGATCACAACCGCTACAGCGTCGATGCCCGGGCAGCGGGCCGCATGGTTCTGGTGCGCTCCCATGCAGAACGCATTGTCGTGCTCTTCAACGACGAGATTGTCGCCGATCATCCCCGCCACTTCCGGCGTGACCAGACCATCTATGACCCGTGGCATTATCTGCCGGTTCTGCTGAAGAAGCCCGGTGCTTTGCGCAATGGCGCACCGTTCAAGAACTGGGACTTGCCGCCCAGCCTGGCTCGGGTCCGCGGCCTGCTCGCCCAGCATGCCGATGGCGATCGCCAGTTCGTCAAGGTGCTGGGGGCCGTGCTCGATCATGGGCTGGCCGCCGTCGAGGCCGCCTGTGCCGAGGCTCTGGAGGCAGGCCTCGCCGCCGCCGATATCATCCTGACCATCCTGGCCAGACAGCGTCAGCCGGTCTCACCGCCCAGCATCATCACGCCTGATGCGCTGCGCCTAAACATCGAGCCTGTGGCCGACTGTGGCCGTTACGATAGCATAAGAAGGGTTGCCTGATGGAACGCCATGAGATTCTCGACGCCATGAGCGAGCTCAAGCTCTATGGTATGCGGGCCAGCTTCGACGAGATCGCTGGCAAAGGTCTTTCCCGCCGCGATGAGTTCTATCCTCTCGTCGCCAGCCTGATCCGCGCCGAGCACACCCACCGGCAGGCCCGGTCCATCAGCTATCGTATTGGCGGCGCCAAGTTCCCCGTGCTCAAAGACCTCGACAGCTTCGTCTTCGCCGATACGCCAGTCGATGAGGGCGAGGTGCGCGAACTCGCCACTGGTGCTTTCCTGGACTGCAAGCGCAATGCCATCTTCATCGGTGGAACCGGCACCGGCAAGACCCATCTCTGCATCGGCGTGGCAGCAAGTGTTATCCGCTCCCGCGCGCGCGGACGCTTCTTCAACCTCGTCGATCTGGTCAACCAGCTCGAACAGGAGAAGACCGCCGGACGCAGCGGACGTCTGGCCGAGAAGCTGCTGCGCTACGATCTCATCGTCATCGACGAACTGGGATACCTGCCGTTCAGCCAGGCCGGTGGTCAACTGCTGTTCCATCTGATCAGCAAGCTCTATGAGAACACGTCACTGCTGATCACCACCAACCTGGCCTTCGCCGATTGGCCCCAGGTCTTCGGTGACGCCAAGATGACCACCGCCATGCTCGACCGGCTCACCCATCATTGCGACATCATCGAGACCGGCAACACCAGCTGGCGCTTCAAGAACCGCAGCTGATCCACATTCCATAAGGCGCCCTCCGGCGATGCGCTGCGCTACGCCTGACGGCTTCACGCATCGCCTCCGGGCGCTCTCTCACATCCACAACTACGGGGTCGTTATTGGGCGCGAAATGGGGGTCACTGTTCAAAGCGAATTGACACCCAGGGCAGCAGATCGTCGATTTTGCTTTGGTGATGACCGTTGACGATCCTGGTGATGACGTCGGCGAGATAGTGCTGGGGGTAGATGCTGTTGAGTTTGCAGGTTTCGACCAACGAGGCAATGATGGCCCAATGCTCGCCGCCGCCGTCGGAGCCGGCGAAGAGCGCATTCTTGCGATTGAGGGCGATGGGACGGATCGAGCGTTCGACGACATTGGAATCGATCTCAATGCGGCCATCGTCGAGGAAGCGGGCGAGTCCTTCCCAGCGTGAGAGAGAGTAGCGGATTGCTTCGGCGAGCTTGGTCTTCTGACTGATCAGCCCGAGCTTGGCGATGAACCAGGGCTTAAGTTCCTCGACAATCGTCCGGCACTTCTCCCGGCGGACAGCGCGACGATCATCAGCGCTGCGGCCACGAATTCCGCTTTCGATTGGGTAGAGCGCGGCGATGCGTTCAAGCGCCTCGCTGGCGATGGGCGCGGGACCCGCAGTGGCAAGCTCATAGAACATCCGGCGGACGTGGCTCCAGCAGAAGGCGTGACCGGGAGCTTCGAGGGGGATGAACTTACGGCGCCACAGTAACCCCGATTGTGTTATCGGTGGCGCATTCAACAGGTGAATCCGTAATAGCTCCCAAGTTGTCGTGTCCACCCAAGAGCCGTATTTTGGGCATCTTGTTCCATTGATTCGTAGTTCGACATATAATCTACTGCGAAACCATCGATCGACTCGAGTACATCACCACTATAGTACATGTATTGCTGGATATGCCGAAGTTCGTGCAGCATCCAAATGAAGTCACCACAAGTACTCGTGTCCGTGTCTCGCGAGAAAACAATCACATTCGCAAGCGTGACTGCGTGCCCTTGGCTGAATGCTTCGTTTGCCGCGTTGAGAAACCCCGGAACAGTAAAGTCTGGGGTAGAACCCACTGTAAATCGAGCAGTTTGCAATACATTTGGCGGAATAACAACGCTCAGGGTTTGCTGCAGCTGTCCGTTCATCTGTGCGCTGTATGGATAATAGGTTTTGTAAGCATCGCGCATCGCCGCTGCAAGCGGCATTGCAGCAAGATGTTGCAAGTCGCACGGATCGCCTCTAAGGCAACCTCCAATGAAGCGTCCGCTAGTAAGCTGCAATTCAAATTTGACACGCTCGGATGCAGTCAAAATATCAAAACCCTTCGCCCAATCATCGCCCATCCCATTCCTCAGTGAATCGCGAGATAAATTCAAAACAACTCGCTGAACTTGTTCAGCACCATTGGTAACACGCTGGATATTTTGCCCCACCTTGTCAATTCGTTTGGTTACTACTGTCCCAGGATCATCGCCATTGATGATATCTTTTGTAGCCTCTAATGGCGCCGTAATTGGTGCAGTAACCAGATTACCGGCGTCTGACCAGAAATCGGCATAGCTGATTGAACTTCCATATGTAATAAACAGAACTACAGCGTTGAGCGGAAGCACATGCATTTTTTTCATGTCAACTACTCCTGTTTGGCCAGTCAATGCAAATGGCTACCGTCGTGTTTGAACAATGCAAGCACAAAGAAAACTCAATTAGTTGGAACCATACTAAACGACATTGACGCAAATTGACGTGGCTGTAAAGTCAGCTATCCTGTCCATTTAATGCCAGTGCATTGGACCCGGGGGTACAATTTGGTAGGACAACGAGAATCCGCCAAAGCATCTGGCTGGGGCGGTCACCGGCGCTTTGCCGTCAATCATTTATTCTTCTGCTCTACGAATTTTGCGCCCATGGTCCCGCCAATTCCGCCCATCAACAAATTCAGTTTTCGACAGCATTGATCCATTTGTGACATCATTGCTTAAAATGAACTTGTTTACTCAAAAAGAATGATCAAACTCCCGGACGACATCTACGGGTATGTTAAAGTGTTCTCACTCTGCCATGCCTGCTACGGGTGCAGTTCAACACAGCCGTGAACCTGCCAATTGATTGTTGGCGGGGAAGCAAGGTCTGGAGATGAACTGCCTCTGTGGGGAATCGTTGGTGATGCGCTTCACCCGTGCTGTGAAGTTCGGGAGATTGATCAGGCTGTCTTCGCTGATGCCGAGTTCGTTGGCCAGAAGGGGAGCGTCAAAGGCTCCGACGCGGAAGGCGATGATGGTGCCGACATTGCCGATGATGGCGAAGCGCAGTTGCTCCGGCACTTGGCCCAGGAACTGGTTGGCCGTCACCAATGACAGGCGATACTTCCGGCTCTCACTGAGGATGGTGGCGAAGGCGTCGTTGGCGTAGGTTTGGAATTCATCGACATAGAGGGTGAAGTCGCGGCGCTGGTCTTCGGGCATGTCGCCCCGGCCCTCGGCGGCTTGGGCGAAGGCGGTGACCAGCAGGGCGCCCAGCAGCCGTGACGGTTCTTCGCCCATGCGTTTTGAGAGATTGCAGATCAGCACCCTGCCCTCGTCCATGATCTTGCGCGGGTCGATGGTGCTGCGGCCGCCGACGATGTCGCGCAGGATCGGGTTGTTGGCGAACTGGCCGACCTTGTTTTGGATCGGCGCAATCACCTCGGCCCGCAGCGGTCGGAATAGCCGCGCATACTCCTTCACCCAATAGGCGCGGATGAAGGGATCGCCGCAGGACTTGAGCAAAGCTTGGCGCGGAACTTGTCGTCCACCAGCAAGCTTCGGGAATATCGACAAGCGATGTGCCGGGGTTTTCCAGCAGCAGGCGGATGGCGTTGGTCAGGGTGTAGTCAAGCCGCGGCCCCCAGCTGTCGGCCCAGATGTTGTGGAAGGCTTCGACGATCCGCGCGGCCAACGTGCCGCGATGCAGAGGCTCCACCCGCAGCAGGGGATTGAAGCCGACGACATGGGTGTCGAGCGGATCGAAGTAGATGACATCCGCCCGTCGGAAGGGTGGAACGGCGTCGGCCAGTTTCTGGGCCGTGTCGCCGTGGGGATCGATGAACAGAAAGCCGCCGCCCGCGCATCAATTCGGTTTCCGCCAGGTTGAACAGCAGGGAGGATTTGCCCGTGCCGCTTTTGCCGGTGATGTAAATGTGGTTGCGCGCTTCGGCACGGGAAAGCAGCAACGGCGTAGCCGTGCTGCGTGTGATCCCAAGAATGTACTGTTGTCCGTTCATAGATCCGGATCAGGTGTCCTCCCTTAGGCTGGCCGCCGCGCCGTGCTGTGAACCGTCTTGGCAAGCCGGGCAGTCGGTGGGGGTGGCCAGCCGATGAAAGAGCTGTCCATCTTTCATTGTACCGTATGCGTGCGGTATCAGTGAACTGTCGCGTAATGTGGACATGGTTCCGCCCACTGTCGTCGTTGCCGAAGGCACGACCCAATCCTCTAGCCGGGAGCGGAGGTCTGGCCTGTTCCTTTTGTGGGAAACAAAAGGACAGGCAGACCGCAAGCCCCGTGCCTCTGTTCTTTGTCTTTTAGACAAGAATAGAGGATTGGGTCGTGCCTTCTGAGAAGGCCGACGACAGTGTGGCGGAGCAGTAATTACGCGGGTTTTCCCGCGTCGGTCTAGGGTACAGGTGGTGGGGTACAGGGTATGGGTGTGTGTCTGGGTGGGGTGTGTGGCCGTTGGTGCCTTGGTAATCCGACTGAAATTGTCTAGGTGTCGACAGCGGAGCTTTCACGGAGCTGCTGTAGCAGTCCGAGGAGGGATGTTGAAGGCCCTTTGCTTGCTTTAGGTTTTTCTTTTTGTTAGATCGATTCCGACCACCGTGATTTCGTTAACGCCCAGAAACCTCGGCGAAATCCGCTTCCAATGACTCTGAAGTGCAGTGATTAAGCCAGCGAAATCAACGCGGTCCGCTCCACCAGGCACGTCCCAACCGGTTTTTTCACCACGGTACACGAGTATAAACAGTCCACGAGTGGAACGGTTGTCGCGCAGGTAGTCGCCACAAAGCTGGTTCTCGAGCCGTTCAAAAAGGTCTGGGCCCGTCCAGTTATCGGCAAGCTTCAATTCGCCGGGTACAGGTCCGTCGAAACCCATCCCGTGAAACCTGAGGTCTGGCTTCTTCGCGTCGGACAGCTCCTCCTCTTGAGGAATGGCCTAGCGGCCAAAGGCCTTCTCCCGGAGTTCGCGGCCAACATACTTGCGCATGTCTGTCTCCAGTGAAACGGCTTTCAGTATTCCGGCTATGCTGCTGTCACCGTTCTCTAAATCGTCTTTGATATCCAACAACCGCATGACCGCGAGGTCTGCAAGGTCGCGATGGTTGGTGGGCGTTCGTTCGAGTTTATTATTGAAGTCTAGAACCTGAGACGGCGACCAGGGCGCAATGTCCGCGTCTTGTTCGGCTTTCCGCTTTACCTGGTATGTGAACCAAGGACGAGCTGCTTCCTCAGGATGTAACTTCGAAATTTCTTCAAGCGCCAGAAAGGCATCCTTGCCGGGTATCTCATTCAGCAAACCGAAAAGGCCATTCCTTGAGTCCTGCGCGTTGTCGCGCAATTCAGGTGAATATACACCTCCTCCCGCTCTATCGATATCGTCTTTCTGCATGATGTACTGATGCATCAAGAGATACAAAGATTTCAAATGCGTTGGCGTTTGGAAAGCCTGCCGAACTCGATTTGTCTGCCCCCTACGCCATCCCCACAAATTTGTGATGAAATTCATCGCGAACGGAGTGCGATCTTCCTCGGCTACGGCTGTCTCAAGATGAGCGTTCAGCGCGGTAGTTGCTGCGCCCGGATCGACTCCTACCCAAACAGCAAACCAATGGGCGGCATGCCGCAGCGGTTCAACCTTGCTCACTTTTTCGCAAGCCAAGGACTTTATCTGCTCGTCGGTAACTGCTGATCCCTGAACAATCGTAAGTAGCTTTCTCAGGTTCTCGATGTTCTCCGGTTCAACGTCTCTCAAAATGTTGTAGACTTTCGGTGCGATTGCATCCCATGTCCATTCCCCTGACCAACACACGTCACTCAGGATGTAGTGCGTTTCCACGTCAGGCTTCTCGATTGAAAGCTCATATTGAATCTCCAACAACAGGAAACTTGCTACGGCTCCTTGATGAGCTTCAAAGAGTTTTGGGAACCACATGGGAAAGCCGTTCAACTCATACGACGCATAGCGGCAAGCGAGCTCAACCTCCGCTTCATTGAGGGTTCTTGGCCAATTTGCGTTTTCGTTTGCCTCTATTTCAAGCCCTGAAAGACCGAATATCACCGAGACCGGAGTGGAGTTTGACGGGGCGCCCTCCGACCGAAGCGTGGGTTTGTATCGGCGCCAAAATGCTACGACGCCGTCTCGATACGCCAGCGCAACCGCATCACCATGTTCCTTGGCGATTGCGTGCCAGTTGCCCCCGGTCCAACGTCCGGAACTGCTATGCTTTTCTCGCACCTGTTCGTGGAGGTACCATTGAGCACGGGATACGTCGGTTGGTTTCGGCAGCTTCGGGTCACGAAGCAATTCGACGTTCTTCGAGATGTGCTCCTTCCAGTCTGCATGACGTTTTTGCTCACTCTTGTCACGTTCCCCAGCACGCCGCTTCCACGCCGCTTCCTGCTTCTTCCCTGTAAGGGCCTCTTTTCCGTCGGCAGGCGGCTTCAGGTACTTTCTAAGTTGGTTTGAGAGCTCTGGATTGCTACTCACAGAAGCCTTCAGCTTCTTTCGCCAAGTGGGAAGCCGTTTGTTCTCAACATAGAGCCTGAATGCAACCGAGAGCGCGACGAGCTTGTCGTCTTGCTCTGGCCGACATCCAAATTCCGAGACTACGTGGTCAAAATCGGCTGCAACAAATCGCCAAAAACGCTGAAATAATGAAACTCGCCAAAATTCGGTCAGCCGCTCGCCACGCTTTTTTTCAATGGCATGTCGCGCCTTTCCTACCTCGAACCAGAAGAATGCTCTGTTGAGCTCGGGCCATGCGGGAACGATTTCGGAGAACTCGGACTTCATGTCCCGCAGTTCATCGCTGCCGTAATCGCGTGTCGCGGAAATCTTGTGCAGAATTCTCAAGCACGTCGGGTGCGAGTGCCGTGGGATGCCGCGCGTTGATCAGTCGCTCGACCGCGATCGTTGCCGGCTTCATCAGCCACATAAATTTCTGCGAAACCTCGCAATAGTGGAGCTCAACAACCGGCGGCTGATCGAGGAGACTATTCAAACTTGATGCAAGTTGGGGCAGCAAATCTATTGCAGCAGCCTGCACAAAATTGGCCACTGATTCCGGCAACCGATCAACACTGTGAGGCTCCTTGGGCTCAGCCTTTTCCAAACATGAAACGATCCAAGCAAGAGTGTCCGGTGTTGCCTCGATGTCTTTGACTAGTTCCGATAGCCATTCGCGGGCAAGCTCAGGCGCCTCATCTCGAAAACTGGAGCGGACATCCTCTTGGTCCTTCGGGGAACCAACTGCCTTGACCGCGCGAATCGCCGCAATTCGGGTATAGGTGGAGGCGGATGGGCTAAGCGCGACCGCTTTCGCCTCGGGAAGAGCACCTGTGAGCTGACCCAGCCACACCATGCGGATCAGGAAGCCGGTTAGTTCGTCATTTCCGGCGTATTTCTTTAGAAGGCTACTAACTTCCTCAGTCAGGTCGGGGCTTGCGATGCGCTGGACGGCGGCATAGTCGGTGATTGATCGGCCGAACGCGCCACTTGCCAGCTGCTTGCAGACCTCATGAAGGATGAGCTTTCGGGTCGGCAGCGGAAGTTGGCTTGGATCACCTCCTTCGAGGACGACTTCAGGCGCAACCTTGCGAACCTGTTCCCTTACTTTGTCATCTAGGATGGCAAGCCAAGGCAAAATGGGCCGCAGGGTTGGAACAACGACGTCCAAGCCATACTGATTCCGAAAGAAAAGAGCTTCGATCTTTCTCCTAGACGTTTCTCGGCTGAGCAAATCGGCAAACCATTCAGCCGTGAGATACTCGCGAACCGAGCGATGGTGAAAGCGAACTGTGCCGTAGATCGCCTCGTCGAATATGGGCCGCGAGAGAAGTGTTGATTGGTCATTGTCGTGCCAGTCCGGAAGGATCGCTTGAATAGCGGTTCCCTTATTGTTGTCTGCCCCGTCTGGAATTCGAATTGTAGGCTTATGCGCCATGGTTGCCGTTGCAGCGATCAGTTTGGCTGCTTGTCTTGCGCGCTGCGCGGCAAGCGGACGAGTATCGGCACGGCTCTGGTCCCGCTCAGCTAAGCGCCGATCAATACTGTTACGCATTAATTCAAGGCGGCTGCCGATGCGGCCCTCATCGATCCAGAATTCAGTCAACTCCTCCAAGTCCTGCGGCCGGGCTGTAAACCACCAAGCGTCTGCTCTTTCAACCGCTTCAAGAAATGACCTGGTATCCGTTACTCCTCTGGCGCTCGCAAATGCGTCGATCTGACCCGAACCGAGGTTGTCGAGAGCGACGATTTTGAAGATGGATTTCTCCTTGTCCGTTGCCCGATCCTCGGTGTGGAGCGTCTCAATATCTTCAGTCGGACTGTCGACGTAGTCAGTTTGGGCTTCGTCTGTCGCTGTGTTCGTGGTCGGAGTGAACGGGAGATGCCGAACGCACAAAGCTAAGTCTGTTTTCGGTCTCCATGCCGTGGTTCGACTGGTAATGACAATGTGCGTACGATCAAGAGCGGTGATTATTCGTCGGCCTAGCTTTCGAATGGCGAGTTCAAAATCACTTGGATTCCGAAGTCGAGCTTCATCGACAATCAAAGAAGCCAGCCCTCGTCACCTGAGGCTAGCCACTTCTCAAACGCCGCCAGATTTCCGACCTCGAATGAGTTTTCGAAATCACCCGGGATATTCTCCAGTCTGAGGAAGAAGGCTGCCTTCCCTCTGGTTCGGAGTTCTCGCGCAATGTTTCGAATTTCGGCTGTTTTGCCTGACCCCGCTTCGGACAATATGACGATGCGATACTCCTTTGCCAACACTGTCCAGCTTAATCGTTCACCAACAAGAAAAGCCTGGCTCAGGTCTGCGTCATCATTCTCAAGGGCGTGTTTCGAATAGCTCTTGAAAGGTCCGATTCTAGTTGAACGAATTTATATGAAGTATCTGGCGCTTGATCATCAAAAGTGCTAAACCGCCGCTCAATTCGATCACTTAACGTCTACCCAATTTCTTGAAACGTGGTCCAGACACCCGAGGCGCGCCCATGCGAAGTCTTTGCGACCAGTTTGAATTTTTCAGGCCGATTTTCGCCGCTGTAGCTCTTAACCCACCGTTTCAATCAGCTCGATGTCCTTTTTCAGTAGCTCGTTGACAAGAGTGCTGAGCGAAGTACCGCGAGCCTTGGCGCGGGCGGCGAGATAGTCGAGAATCTCCGGCTCCAGATGCACAGGCGGGATAAGTTGCGCTCCGGCGCGGAAGAATTTACCGCGCGTTGCACCTGAAAAATCATACTCTTCTTTCACTTCAATGATCCTTCTTCGTACTGCCGTGCTTCGCGTTTGGTAGGCCGTCGCGCTGAAATCACGCGAATGACCGCCAATTCTTCTGAAACTTCCACATGGGTGTGAACCACCAAGACAAGCCTTATATCACGGCTTTGGCCGATTGTAATCCAGCGCTCCTCGCCCAAGCCGCTTTCATCGTCGGGGCGTGACAGCGCGAGCGGATCGAGAAACACCGACATGGCATCTTCAAACGAGACGCCGTGTTTCGCGATGTTGCTCGCCGCCTTTGCCGGATCCCAATCGAATTCGAAACGCATTGCAGGAGCCACTGCCAATCAATTGATTTGGTCATCAGATATTGGGCTGGCTCCCGGCCGGGAGCCAGCCCGCCTCCGATCACGCGGAGGTGTCGGTGGGTTTATCGCGTGCGTCAATCCGTTTCGGAGCCATTCCATAACCTCGCTCTCGATCCATCCGACTCTCGAACGCGGCCCGTTCCCGAGGCGCACGCGCTTTGGAAAGCGGTTGGCGTTCTCCAGCCTCTGAATATGTTGCGGGCTATAGAGCACGAGCTCCTTGAGTTGACGCTTTGATAGTAACCTCATCGCTGTACTTCCTTGTGCTTGGAAGCATCGCGATGCCCCGTGGGTTGACGCCCATGGACGGCAGGCAAGCTAACACCAGGGAAGTTACTTGGCGAGGGCCACCAGTTTCAGAATATGGGCCTCATAGGCCTCCACCGCCGCCCGCATCTCGGCGGCATAGGAATAGCGGTTGTAGACCCCGGCCACGCCGCTGAGGGTTCCCGAGACGTGGTTCAGCAGCTTTTCGGTGACATGGATCGGCGTTCCCAGCGCCGCCATCTGCGAGCTAAACGTCCGCCGCAGATCATGCAGCGTCCAATGGGGAAGTGGGGCCAGGCGATCCAGGGCGGCCTTCTGCTTGGCCCAGCCATTGAAGACCAGGCCGTTGGGTTTGCCTGCCGGGAACAAGATACTCACCTTCCTCCGCGATCTCGGCCAGAACTGCCGCAATCGCTCGCCATAGGGAAACGTGTGCTCGCGGTTGTTTTTGACCATTCGGCAGGGAAGGTGATCAGGCGCGCCTTGGTGTCGATGTGGCGCCATTTCATCAGGACAATTTCGCCCCTCCTCTGCCCGGTCAACAGGCACAGTTTGACGATGTGGCCGAACGGGTAGCCAAGTTCGGTGGCCGCCGTTCCAGACTGCCGCAATCTCATGCTCCGAAAGAATGCGATCGCGCGAGCTGCGCTTGCCAGGAAGCGGAATGCCAAGTGCCGGGTTGTGCTCGATGTAGTGGTGGCGCTGCGCATAGCTGAGAACGGCCTTGATGGCCGTGAGCGCGTGGTTGGCTTCGGAAGGCGTTTCGACAGGCGACCAATGAGCCGCGAGACATCGCGCGGGCCGCAAATCGCCGACGCGGCGCTTGCCGAGTTCGGGAACAAGATGGCGATTGAGAGGCGACGATAGTCCGCAGTCGTACGTGGCTTGTTGCGGACTTCCGAGGCCTTGAGGAATTGCGTCACAAGCTTCTCGACGGTGATCGGCATCGAAGCATTCTTGCGGAGCGACGCTTCGGCGAACAGCTTCTTGGCTTCCTCGCGGGCTTTGGCGATCCCGACGACATGGATACTTGCCAATCGACAAACGCCGCCTGTCTTTGCCGTGCATGACGACCCATTGGCACTGCCACCTGCACTCAGTCGAATGCCGAAACCCGGAAGCGAGGAATCCCAATAGGTCTCCTGGCCGCACTTGCGGCGGTTCAAGATTGCGAACCGAAATCTCTGTAAGTCGCAGCTTTGGCAAATTCCCAGGCTCTCAAATAGGCACTTTCCACACGCGCGTAACAGGGTAACGAGATAGGAAGATATGTTCAACAAAAAATTCGTAAGTATTTGATAAAACACATATTAGTTGAGCGGTGTTCAACAGTGAGAAACTGCCGAACGGACTCTTGACTCCGCCAGTCTAGGTTCGAATCCTAGTTCCCCAGCCACTTGAAATATCAGCATAAAACATGACTTTAATCCGCTGCCTGAAGAGCTCCAGGCACTGAACGGACACACGCAACCTGCTGCCAGCGGCGAATCAGCCAACGCAAAGCTCATCTATCGTCCAGACCGCTCGTCGAATGAATAGCCGGACGACCGCACGGTGCGGATTGTGTTTTCCTCGCGGCCCCGGCAGAC
>CAVWHD010000026.1:0-361673 GCA_963754675.1 uncultured Alphaproteobacteria bacterium
CTGGCAACCCGCGATCAGGTTACCTGAATGAAGCTGTCCGGCCGGGGCCGGACAGCCAAATGCGTATGCTATGCCCGCCAGACGGCGCCGGTCCGGGCGTTCACCAATACCCGGGTAGGATGGCCAGCCCGCCATGCGCGAAACGTGTAGGTGGACCCATGGCACTCCACCGTGGAGACATTGCGGTAACCGCGGTTGCGGACGTGCCACTTGGCCTCGCCGCACGAAAGATGGCCGCGGAAGTGCCCGTAGCCCGGCCTATACCAGCCAAATCCAGCACGATACCGGTAGCCGGGGCCAACGCGATAGGCATAGTGCGGAATTCCAAAGAAGATTTGGACGGTCGTTTTTGCCTCTGCGGGCGCCGTCGGTGCGAACCCGAAGGTAAGCGCTACAGCCATTGCAGAAGCTACCATTAGATTTTTCATTTACGAAACTCCATTGCGTGTTGCATGCATGTATTTGAAATCAAGATAGTTCCCGCGGTGCCGAAGATTGCGCACCGCGGGGTAGAGGTCACTTCATTGCAGTGCGGTCAAAAGCCGGTGCGGCTTCGAGAGCTTCCTTGGTGGCCGTGATGCTCAAGCGCAAAGCGTTATTCTGATCTTTGGTCACAGTGATCTCGCTGATCGGAATCGCCACATCCTTTTCGCCGATGCCGAGGAAGCCACCGACACCAATCACCGCCATGATATTGTCGAGCTCCTTGCTCATCACCAGGTCGTTGATCTCGCCGACATTTTCATTGGTGGCCGAATATACCGCCTGACCAATGAACTGCGAGGCGAGAACTGACGTCGATGTTGCAACGGCTGGCGCGCTTGCGCCGTTCTCGGTGGTTGTCGTGCCGGAGTTCGTCTTGGGAGCCTCGGCGGTGCCGGTTGCCATCGGATCGGATTCGGTTTTCGGCAATTCGGTCGTTGCCTTCGGCGGTATAGCCGTATCATTCTGCTGTGTATTATCCTGTGAAGCAGAAGCACCCGCCTTGTCCTTGCACTCTGCTGGCAAGTCGGATTCTGGAACAGAACCCGCTGCAGGACAATTCACGGTCGCCCCGGTCTGCGGCGCGGTGGTAGTCGAATCTGAGCGTAACCCAGGCCAGCAGTTAATAGAAGTGCGAGAGTTGCGGCTGTGTATTTCAATGACATCATGACCAATCTCCTTTTGCCAATGGTCTGGTCATGTAACGCCTCGCCGCCATGGAGGTTCCATCGCTCACCACATAAGGAGAAGCGCGAATGCCGCAATGACTCCGAGTGGGCTGAACAGAAGCAAATAGCGGACCCCATGTCCGGTTACTCCTTGCCGGGCACGCTGGGCTATCTCTACTTGGTCCCCTTCACGCTCGACAATCTGGCGAGTTCCTCGAGCACCACGTGCTTGGGCGCGCAATGACGTTCGGCGGCGTTCACCTGCGCTGCAAGCGCCGTCACCAGAAAAGTCGCGGCCAGAAATGTTTTCATTTTCGAACCTCTGTCCAGATGGCTCCGGGTCCACATAAGCTGTGGCCGTTGCCCGTTATTTGTGGATGCAACGTGGGCAACACCGTGGAGGTTCCCTCTCAACCGCTTCAAGTCAATGAGAAACGGGAAAACACAATGCCCCGGGAAACCGGGGCATTGCGCGGATTAGCCGCCCGCTGACTATGGCGGCGCGGTGGAAGTTCCCGAATTGGAATTGCTTCCGTTTTGGCCCGGAGCAGCCGGCGGTTGACCGGTGGCATCGGACTGCGGCAGCTGGTTGGTCGTCTCCGGCTGCGATGCCGGCGGCACGACATTGGTGCTTTCCGATGACGTTGAAGTTGGACTTACATTACTGCCTGAACCATAATAGGAAAGCAGGAAAAAGCCGATGAGCACGGCAAGAGCGAGGACAACGTAGAACCCCACCCTGCTCTCGCCGGTCTGCGATGGGACCGTGGTTTGATTGGCGGTGTAGTCGGTTCGCACCGGATCCACCGGATCGAGCGGATCGGAGGATCGCGGCCGATCATAAGCCGGATCAAGTTGCGGCTTCCTCTGCGTGTTTGTTGCCATGGTGAAATCTCCTTTCTCGATTTGTGCCTGCGCATACTCGCCGTTGCAACGCGCGAAGCGCAACAAATGTTCCGCTCACAAACCACATTACTTTCCATTCCATCCTGTGGAACTATGCTGGCAAGCCGGCGTTGTGCGGCAAATAGCAAGAGGAGGTCCTAATGCCCGCCAAATCCAAGGCACAACAAAAAGCCGCGGGCGCAGCACTTGCTGCCAAACGTGGTGAAATTCCCATGTCAAAGCTGCAAGGCGCGTCGCGGCAAATGGCCGAATTGATGACCGAAAAAGAGCTTGACGAGATGGCCAGCGTGAAACGTTCCAAGCTGCCCGCCCGCAAGAACCGAAGCAATTGACTTTCAGGAAATCGCCGAACGGCTGCACGGCAGATACGAATTGCGTCTGCCAATAAGTTCTTGGCAGTCCGATTTGTTGGCCTTCACAACGTCACTCCGCCCGCCGCAGCTTCAGCCCGGCAATGCCGGCCGCCACGTTCAGGCCAGTTTGGCCCTGCACGCTGACGGGTTGAAGGGCAATCGATTTCTTTAAGCCACCTACGAGTGCGTTGGCGCCCACCCCCAATCCCACGGTTGCTTCCGCCGAGGCGCCCGCATAGCTGCCGGCTAATGATCCGGGATCGACCGAGCCGGGCGCGACCACCAGCCACTTCACATAACTCTCATTGGTTACGCCGATATCCAGCCCGAGTTTGGAAATCGAACCGGCATACCGCTCGCTTGGCCCCTTGTCCGGGTTGAACATGCAGGACAATTCCTTGGATGAACCGATAATGAGCCCAACTCCCGGCTCGATGGTGCATTCGAGGACGCCGATATTGGTTCCAGCCTTGGCGAATGCGCCGCCAGCAATAACCGGACCCGCCGCGGCTAGGGCGATCAAGGCGACAATTGGCTTCAATTTGTGAATGTTCATGTGGGTACTCCCGAGGGACTAGGGGTTGACGTTGCTTGCTTAACTCACGAGGGCCACGCGATGTTCCGCCGGGCAGACCGAATTTGGTGAAACGGGAACCAATTACGTGGTTTTGACGTTTTGGACACTTGCAGCAAGGGTTGGAAAAATGCCTGGCGGTTGGATCGAAACAAAATTCGGCAAATTTGCCGCCGCTGCGTCGTGGTGGGCCGGCGGCCCCGCTGTATTTGCCGCAGCGTTGATTTTTGTAGTGGTGTGGGCCGCCTGCGGACCTTTTTTCGATTATTCCCAGGCCTGGCAAATGATCATCAATACGGCCACCACGATCTGCACATTCCTCATGGTCTTCGTTATCCAGAACAGCCAGAACCGCGAGGGGCTTGCCCTCCAAATTAAGCTCGATGAGGTCATCCGCGCGCTCCACGGGGCAACCAACCGGATGATCGATCTTGAAGACCTCCCCCAGCACGAGCTGGAGAAACTTCGCGCCGCGTTCGCTGAATTGGGTGAAGCCGCCCGTAAACGAGATGAAGATTGAAAGCTTGAAGTACGCAGGATCAGAAAAATGGCGCCGCCCGCGGACAAGACGGGAACTGCCAAGCAAGCCTAAAGTCATCAATTCCCTGAATTTTATGCCTGACGCGGCCTACTTCTTCTTGGTCCGGTCCGGCAGCCGCTCGATGGCTTCCCTGGCGCCCTTATCACGATGGCGACGCCCTCCTGCAGAACTTTGGTGGCCGCATCGTGTTTCAGCTTGGATTTGTCGAATGGGCGCGGTTTCACGGTCGGCCGCAAGTCCAGTCTTCACTGGCTTGCCACTGTCGTCGCGCGCAGCCTTGGCAAATTTTGCAAGGGCTTCCGGCCGTCCACCTTTCGGATCAATCATCGTCATCAGAGTCTCCCTTGGTTATGAGGATGTGTAACTGCCTGAAGAGTCCAATGGTTGCGTACGATAAACCGGTACATGTGATAAGTCCATTCAGACAGCCAGTATGCCCCCGGGAGGGGGAAATCCCGGGGGCTGGGGAGGAAAAACACCAAGCGAACACTTAGATATCTAGGCAGGTGTGTCGCGAGGTACTTATGTAACGGCGGCTTTCGGGACTAGTTCCATCGTTTGCAAGATTTTTTTTGCTGACACCTTGAGACTGCGTTTCCACCATTGCAAGGCAGTCTGCCAGTTCATATACTTTCCGCTGACGTCAAGGTTTTCATTCCTATTTCCATAGTGCCCGGCTTTTGAGGAGGGGCAAGTGCGATTGTCAGCAATGCGCAGGTGCTACGTGGCTGTGGAGGCCGTTGCTGCAATGCAAAGTTTCCAGAAATGAGCCGGAGGAGGCAGGGCGGACTGGCGGGAGGCACTACTGCCGGCGTATCCAGCCGGACCCCGAAAGAGAAGGAGCTGCGGGCAACGCGCGATCAGGCCATGCAGCTCGCATCGATTGTGGCGTCGTCCAAGGACGCCATCATCAGCGTCGGCCTTGATGCGGTCGTGCAAACCTGGAACGTAGGCGCTACCACGCTGTTCGGATATACCTCAGCCGAGGCTATCGGGCAGAGCGTCGATCAACTGATAGTGCCCGAGGAATTTCGTGTCGAACGCATGCAGATCTTTGCCAGTGCCAGCTCCGGCGGGTCCGCGACGCTGCTGGACACCATGCGCAGGCACAAGGATGGTAGCCTCCTGCCGGTCGAAATTAATGCCTCTCCCATTTTTGACGGCGGAGGCAAAGTCTCGGCCATTTCTGTCATATTTCGCGATTTGAGGGAGCGCAAGGCAGCCGAGCTTCGCTTGCGCGAGAGCGAAGCGCGCTTCCGGCTATTCGTTGAGCAGGCGCCTGCATCGTTGGCTATGTTCGATCGCGACATGCGCTATCTTGCCGTGAGCCTGCTTTGGCAGGAAGAATTTGGCTTTGACTGTCAGTTGATTGGACACACCTATTACGAAAATTTCCCCAACGTCCCGGAAGCATGGAAAGCGGTGCACCGGCGTTGCCTTGCAGGCGCTGTTGAAAAATCGGATGGCGATCCATTGGTGCGCGAAGACGGCCATGTTCAATGGTTCAAATGGGAAGTCCTCCCATGGTACGATAGTGACGGGGCAATCGGCGGAATTGTAATTGGGTCAGAAGATGTGACCGAGCGCAAGTCCATCGACAACCGACTTCGGGAGAGCGAGCAGCGCTTCCAGCTCGCCATAAAAGCCGCAAACGCGCTCGTCTATGATGTCGACTTAACGGGCGGCAGTAAGGCCATCACCTATGGTCTCAAACAGGTGACCGGCTATCGCGACGAGGGAGGTCAGCTCACCAGTGAATGGTGGCACAGCCTCATTCATCCTAATGACCTGGCGGAGCATCTTGCTGTACTAAACGCTCAGTTCGCGAAGGGCGGGCAGCATGCATCGGAGTACCGATTGCGCCATGCCAACGGGAGCTGGCTATGGCTGCGCGACGACGCGGAAATTATGCTTGGAGCCGATGCCAAACCGGCCCGCATAGTGGGCACCATAGTCGACCGCACGGAGCGCTTGCGCGCCGAAACGGCGCTGCGCCGCAGCCACGATACCTATCTCAATCTCATCCAAAACAACCCATTCGGCGTCTATCTCGTCGACGCTGACTTCCGCCTTGCCCAGATCAGCGCCGGAGCTCAGAAAGTATTCAGCCGCATTCGTCCACTCCTGGGGCGCGACTTTGCGGACATACTCCGCGTCATATGGCAAGAACCGTTCGCCAGTGAGGCTATTGCACGCTTCCGCCATACACTCGAAACCGGCGAACCATATCATTCTTCCGATACAACTGCGAACCGCGGCGATATCGGAGTTGTGGAGTCCTACGATTGGCAAATCGAGCGGGTGACCTTGCCCGATGGAAGGTCGGGAGTGGTTTGCTACTTCTATGACATGACGGAGCGCAAGCGTTACGAGGAAAAAATCAAACTCCTCATGGGTGAAGTGAATCACCGGGCCAAGAATTTGCTCGGCGTGGTTCAGGCGGTCGCCCGCCAGACGGCCCGCGCCGGAGATCCGAATACCTTCGTTGACCGGTTGTCACAAAGAATTGGCGCATTGGCGGCAAATCAGGATCTTCTGGTGAAATCCGAATGGCGGGGCATCGCTGTGCCTGACCTTGTCGCGGCCCAACTTGCCCATTTCAAGGATTTGATAGGATCACGCGTAAAGCTTGATGGCCCGCCGGTTCGCTTGGCGTCCGCTGCAGCCCAAGCTATCGGCATGGCGCTGCACGAGTTGGCCACAAATGCCGGCAAGTATGGTTCGTTGTCGAACGACTCCGGCCGATTACAAATTGAATGGCGAGTGGAGAAGGGAGACAGGCCAGCTTTCGTCATTTCCTGGCAAGAGACAGGCGGACCCATTGTCGTGCCTCCGGCGCGGCAGGGTTTCGGTCAGACGGTGATTGGACCGATGGCCGAAGCCGCAGTCGAAGGGTCCGTTGAACTCGACTATTCCCCATCCGGATTCCGCTGGAAGCTTTGTGCGCCTGTCGAACACACGTTGGAAAGAACTGGTGGTCCTGCGATCCATGACAACTGACAACCGCCAAACTCCCAGGATACTCATCGTGGAGGACGAACCGCTGGTTGCGCTCGATATCCGCAATACGTTGGCCGAGGCAGGTTTCGAGATCGCGGGCATGGTGGCAACCATCGAGAAAGCCCTGTCTCTTGTGGAGGCCGGCGCCGTCGATGCCGCTATCCTGGATGCCAATTTGAATGGGATCAGCGCCGTGCCTATCGCGTCGTTATTGTCCAACCGTGGACTGCCATACCTGGTGCTATCCGGTTATGCGGTTGACCAGCAGCCGGTAGAATTGCGCACGGCACCACAAGTTGTGAAACCTTTTGACCCCACTCGTTTGGTTGAAGTCGTGCGCGGCATCCTCGCAACAGCGTGATGGCTACAGAGGCCAGATGCGCGGCACCAGCAGCATGGAGATGGCAAAGATCACGAATGTCAGCGGCATCCCAACTTTCACGAAATCGCTAAACCGGTATTTGCCGGGACCGTAAACCATCAGGCTTGAGGGCTCGAGAGGTGTCAGATAGGAGCAGCTGGCCGCCACCGCCACCATCATGGCGAAGCTGCGTGGATTGAGCCCAAGTTTCAGCGCGGTCTCGATGGCGATCGGAACAATGACGATGGCGGCGGCCTGATTCGACATCGGTTGGGTCAAAGCCACCGTTAGGACAAAGAAACAAGCCAGAAGCAGGGACGGACTTTGGTCACCCGTCAATGCAATCAACTGCTCAGCCAGATACTTGCCAGCCCCCGTGGCCTCCATGGCAGCGCCAAGCGACAGAAGCGAACCGATCAGGATCAACACTTTCCATTCTAACCGGCGATAGGCTTCCTCCGGCGAAATGCAGCGGGTCAGCAACATCAAAAAGGCGCCACCCAGAACCGCCACCGGCAAGGAAACGAGCTTGAACGTGGCGGCCAGCAGCGCCACAGTGAATATGGCAAGCGCCAAGGCGGTATGAGTGGTATTGAGACGGCTTGCTTCAACACCGCCAAAAATGTTGAACAGATTGCCGCGCTCCAATGCCTTCACGTTTTCGGCCGAACCTTGCAGGAGCAACACATCGCCAAGCCGCATCCGGATCCGGCTAATTTTTCGCGGTGCGGTGAAACCGGGGCGATTGAGCCCCAGGACTTGCAGGCCATAGCGGTCGTTGAATTCAGCGCTCTTGAGCGTACGCCCGATGAGCGGCGAGTTGGGCATCAACACACCCTCGACAATAGCGACTTTCGTGGGCTCAAGCTCAGAATTGGCGAGATGAACGTCGGCTTTGAGCTCGATGCCCTTGATATCTTTCACTTTAAGAACGTCAGACCGCTGTCCCGCGACGACGATTTCGTCGCCGGCTTCCAAGGTCACCTCATCGCTGCCGCTTTTTAATGGCGAGCCTTGCCGGAGAATCTTGCCGATGGTTAGTCCGGAATTTTCCCCGATTGGCGATTTTGCCAAAGTGCTGCCGGCAAGGGGCGAGCCCTCCGGCACGACAAGATCGGCCTGATAGTGCCGATCGCCAAGGTCTTGCGGAGTGGCTTCACTGGCGCTTTCGTGCCGCATCAGGCGCACACCGATCAGCCACATATAGAGAAGGCCGGCAACCGCGATGGGGATACCCACCGGCGCCAGTTCGAACATGCCCATTTCCGGCTGCTTGTACTGCGTGAGTAGTTCACTGATGACGATGTTGGTCGACGTGCTGATGAGCGTCACCGAGCTTGTGAGAATTGAGGCGAAGGCAAGTGGCAGCAAATATTTTGAAGCGCTAGAGCCAGTCCTGCTGGAAAACCCCAGCACCACCGGAACAAAGAAAGCCGTGGCCGCAGTATTGCTCATGAACGCCGAGAGTACGGCGACCGAGACCATGATAGCCGGCAGCAGAATGGCGGGGCGATTCCCGGCGTGGCGCAGGATCATGCGCCCGGCAATGTCGACGATCCCTGTTTGCGAGAGGCCGGCCGTCATGATGAGCAAGCCGAGAATCATCAAGACCGTGTCGCTGCCAAAGCCCGCAAAGGCCTTGTCCGAATCCACCAGTCCGGTAGCAATGACTCCGAGCAATACGCCCAGCGCCACGACGTCCGCCGGAATACGGTCCCAGGCAAATAACGCAACCGCCACGGCGAGAATGGTGAGGCAGGTTGCTATTTCAACTGTCACGAATGCCCATCCCCAAGTCCCGAGATGCCGGGCCTGCCACTATCGGAACAAGTTTCCCGTAGTGTCAGACCAGTCCGGAAGGTAGATTATGGAATCCTCCCGCACATTGTAGCATTCATGATGTTGCCGCCCTGCAGTTCTAATGGCACTATTCCTGGTTCCGGCCGCAATCGGCGGCTCGGTGCCGTTTGCCTCGGGCGTAACCACACGAATTCCGAACATAATATTCTATCATGATCGCGTCCTCGCTCTGAATCGATCATGATAACGCGCCAGCTTTCGAACGGTTCCGCCCTACGAATCGAACGTGATCGCGCTCAATAGGGCATCTAAAGTCCAAACAACTCCCGTAGGTCGAAAATCGAGCGTCACCTCGCCGTTGACGACAGCGGCAAGCGAACTTTCGATAATTACATGACCGAACCCTTTGCGCTTGGGTGGCCTGACCCGTGGCCCGCCCAACTCAGTCCACGACATGTGGAAGCGCTTGTCCTCGCCACCGCCTTCGATGGACCATTCGATCCGGACAGTTCCTTTTTGAACCGACAGAGCGCCGTATTTCGAAGCATTGGTGGCGAGTTCGTGCAGAGCCAAACCCAGGCTCTGAAGCACCTCGGTTTTCAATATAACCATCGGACCTGATAGGGTGACCCTGCTGCCATCCAAACCATCGAACGCGGCAAGTTGCGAACGTACGAGGTCGTCCAGAGCGGCGCCGGTCCAATTCGTCTTGACCAGCAAATCATGAGAAGCCCCCAAACCTTGGATGCGCTGGGAAAACGCCCGAAGAAACTCTTCGACTGTGGTATTGTGACGGGCGGTATTGCTGGCGATTGAAAGAATGACGGCGAGCAGATTCTTTGCCCGGTGGGTAAGTTCGCGCAAGACGAGGCGCAAATGTTCTTCTGACCTCTTGCGTGTAGTAATATCGACATTTGTTCCCAGAAAGCGGACGGGCTTTCCTTGCTCATCGGCTAGTGTTTCGCCCCTGGTTTCGATCCATGCCACGCTGCCATCCGGCCGGATGAGGCGAAATTCGTCAACGAACGGACCCACGTTGGTCATGGCTTGCCGCTGATTGATCTCAACTCTTTGACGCTCGTTTGCCGGGATAGCGCGGCAAGCAGCGCCGGTGTTACCGCTGCAATCGGGTCTCCCGGCCTGATTTCGACGCCCAATACCGCCTCGCTGTTGGTTAGCCCCGTTACCACACCGGTATGGAGGTCCATATCGACGATCGCCATGCCGGCCACGCCCAGCGCCAGCTTCAGGCGCTTCTCATTGTCGGCTATGACCTTGTCGGCGAGAAAGCGCTGGGTGACATCGCGCCAGCAACTGATCGCGCCGATGATATGCCCCTTCGCATCGCGCACCGGATTGACGCTCACTTCAATTGTAAGCTGCTTGCCGTCCGGGCGTTTGACGGTGAAATACTCCTCTTCGATTTTCTCGCCAAGACGGCTGGCGCGGTAGAGCGGCAATTGCTGCGTTTGCGGCCGGGTAAGTCCATCCGGAAACCATATCCCGAACGCCTCGGCATGCTCGTTTGCCCCCACCTTGAGCTGGTCAGTGGATTTGCCGAGCCACTCGATAGCTTTCTTGCTGTTGGCAATTACGCGCATATCGGGACCGCCCACGATTGTAATGCCGTCGGGAACGTTGTCCAGCAGTGTCTCCAGCAATGCTTTGCCCTCTTCGGCCTCGCGCTGGCGTTCGAGCAACTGGGCATTGGCAGCTGCCAGAGAGGAGCGGATTGTCTTGGCTTCGCGCAAAAAGGTGTTGATCGGCGGCAACCCTGGTGATTTGCCGATCTCCATGGCGGCATTCAATGTCTGCCGGATGAGGTTGGCCAGCGGCAGCGAGAAAAAATACGCGAGTAGCGCACTGAAGGCGATCGCCAGCAGGCTGGCGGAGTATAAATTGCGCCAGGTTTGAGCCAGTGGAGCTTCAAGCTCGGCCTGTGGCGCCCAAACCGTCGTCGTCCATTCGGTCAGCGAAGAGTGTTGGTTGGCCAGCACCGATGGTTGACCGAGGATACTGGCATGCGATGAGCGGTCTGCCGCTTCATTCGCCTGTTCGAGGTTTTGCCACGGGTGTTCGAGATTTCCCTCGCGGCAGATCTGGATGCGTCGTAGCCACCACGACGCCACTACGATCGCTGACCGCCGAAAACCAACCCTCCGGAAGCTTCTGCTGCTGCAACAGATCCTCGATACGGCTTGGCTCCGAGGTAATGATGAGCACGTAGCGGATTTGATCCTGGATGTTCACCGGCACCGAGACGTTGAACACCAGCTTCTTCGCAACTCTTCCCAGGAATACATCCGAAACAAAGACGGCCTGCTTGTCGATAACGTCCTGCGTTTCCTGCGGGACGGAGGAATTTGGCAAAGGTGTTCCATAGGGAACACGCGTGTTGACCAACTGCTGAAGCGACAAATCCAGCAACAGCACATTGGCGTGGGCAAAACTCATGGCCTCCTTCGCCTGAGCGTAGAATGCCGCGTAGTTCGCCTCCTCTAGCATTTTCGAGGTGCTGAGAGCGCCTGCCGTCGAAATCAGGCCGGCGATCTCGCGGTCGACATTGGCGGACACGCTGCTCGCCCGCCCCATAATTCTCACTTCATCGATCCCGCGCAGCGTGTTCTCAAATTGGTTGAGGCTGAAGAGACTGAGGATGATCAGCGGCACCAGGACGGCTAGCGACATCACGACCAGAAAGAGCGGCAGCGAAATTCTTACCCGCGTGTCAGACGTTCTGTTCGCAGAACCTTCCATTACGCCGCTCCCACGAATAGAGGAATAACTTTGGTTCGAGCCATACCCGCATCAACTCCCAATCGCAATTATACCATTTTGGATCGCTCCCAGGGAACCAATTGGCCGGCAATTCGTTCTCATGTCACCGGTCAACTGATTGTGAAGGGAATTAGCCATGGCTAAAGCAGCGCGGAATAGCAGTAATGGACGCGACAAGGGTGGAAACGGGGCATCCAACGGTTCCTATCGCATATTTGAAGACATAGTGGCACTGGCAGGAACTCTCGCCAGGGGTCGCAAGGATTTCGGCGCCGGCAAACTTCACTCATTGGCCAAATCGACGCGCGAATTCGCCGCTTCGATGTCGGAGTTGCCAAACCTCCGCGGCCACGTTGCCACGGCAGCTGAGAGCCTCGAGGGCCTTGCCGACTACGTGACAGACACCGAGGTCGACCAGATGATCGAAGACGCCGGTATTTTCGCGCGCCGCCACCCGTTTGCCACACTGGCGGCAAGTGTCGCGGCGGGAATGGCGGCCAGCCGCTATATGTGGCCGAGGACGGCGACCAGCAATCCCAGTGCCCATTCTGTGCGGCGCCGCGCCTCTGGTGGGCGTAAAAACGCAGCGCGATCGCGGCGTAGTACGCAGCGCCAGGCATCGGTGAATGGCTAAAATCACTCGGAGCCTGCCGCAGCTCGAAAAGGAAGCACAGGATCGGCAGATGATGTTTTCTGCGAGTTTGCAGACACTACGAACCCGGTTAACGCTTCCGGGCCTCGCCGATGAAGCAATCGGTGTTCTTGATCCACAACGCGCTCGACTTCGGACCTTGTATACTTCGGTAAAACAGCATCCGGTCATTGCCGCCGGCGTAGTTGCCGGCGCCGCCTGGCTGGCCTCGCTGACCCTGTACAATCCCAATAATGGACGGGACGCACCAGCGAGGCGCAAGCGCGCTCGTCCGCACGCAATCAAGTCAACAGAGAAGGAGCAGAACCATGAAATCGAATAAACAAGCCACAGCAAGTGCAAACGGCGACGGCAAGACCGAAACCCGAAAGGCGCCTTTCAGAGCTGCGCGCAAGGCGGCGTCCCGCACCGCGCGTTCTTCTGAAACAACATCGAAGCGCCGTATGCCCAGCACGCCAGGCAATAGCCACTACGGCGAGTTTGCCGCCCGCTTCCTCGGCCGGGCAAAGTCCGCCATTGGCGATGCCTATGGCTGGGCCGGCGACGCGACCAGTGCGCTGCCCAATACGATGCGTGCGATGAGCCTGCCCAGCCAACGGACGATGCGCAATTTGATTGAGGAAAAGCCGTTGGTCCTTGGTGCCCTCGGACTGGGTATAGGAGTGGCGCTTGGCGCAATGCTGCCGTCAGTCGGCGAACTGGGGCCAAGATTTTCCCGCGACAATGGAAAAAAGCGGCGCACTACGGTGTCTTCGCGCAAATAACTCAAAAAGATTTCCAATGCCAAATGGGAGAGACCAACCGGCCTCTCCCATTCGATTTGGTGCTGCAATTCTTAAGCCGCGGCCTGCTGATTGACGTAATCCTCGGCAAGGTGAGACAGCTTTTCGTCCGCCGCCTCTTCTTCCTCGAGAGTGTCCTGCAACAACAATTCCGCTTCCGTCAAGCCAAGCTCGCGCGCCCAGCATGCGAGCGTGCCGTACCGGGCGATTTCATAGTGTTCAACTGTCTGCGCCGAGGAAATGATGGCGGCGTCCAAAGTGCGGTCGTCTTCAATCTTGGCCATGACCTCTTCCGCCTCCTTCAATAGTCCTTCCAGCGCTTCGCACTTCATGGCAACTGGCTTCTTGTCCATTGCAGCGAACACCTTTTCCAGTCGCGCGACATGGCCTTCCGTCTCGGTCAAGTGGCTTTGAAGGGCTTCCTTCAGTTCGCCGGACGCAGCCTTCTTCGCCATTTTTGGAAGGGTCTTCACCAGCTTCTTTTCGGCGTAATAGATATCTTTCAAGGTTTCGAGGAACAGATCCTCCAGGGTTTTGACGGTCATGACGTTCTCCTGATTGTTGGGCGTTTTGATCCGGCTCCGTGACTGTGGCCGGTGACTTGGCTGCCTAATTTCTGTCGCCGTGCTTGGAAGTGTCTTTGGCAGCGCGACTGCCGGTTTGCGCGGTGCGCGAATGATTGGCTTCGGCGTCATGGCCCAAATCGCGCCGATCCCGCCCGCCGCGAGCACGTCCGCTGTCCTGGTCTTCGTCATTGTATTCACCGCCTTTGCCGCCTGCCATCCGGCCACGGCCTCCAGCGTAATGTTGTTGTGAGTGATCTTGCTTTCGCATCCTATCATCCTTTCATGTTGGAGCTCGGAACACTGAGTGTTCCAGGGACTAAACACACGGCCTCCATGTGTGGTTCCAACATGACAAAAAAAGTCCGCCTGCTGAGGGCGGAGCTCCAAAACTCTTCTTAAAACCAGCTTGGCGCCAGCGCGTCAGATGACCGTGATCGATGCCTTCGTTCCTATGCCGGCCGCCTGTGCATCATGGCATCATCTCATGCAGCTACTGAAGACCCAGAAACGAGAGGATGGCCAAGACAACAACAACCAAGCCGACCAGATATATTATCGAATTCATGACGGAACCTCCATTGCAACACCCAAATAACTCTGCATCGGTGCAACGGTTCCGCTCTTTCCAAAAAAATTCTCAGCCCGCAGTTGGAACAAAACGGCCATAAGTCGGGTTCCGATGCAACGCGGCCAAAAAGAACGACTAAAATGCGTGGTATTCTCCTGTGGCTATTCGGCATGCCAATTTCAATCATAATTCTGCTGTATCTCTTTCACGTCGTCTGAGTGGAGCGTGCAAGTTGGATAGTGGCTCGCCATCGTCTTCCCCGGAAACCCCGTTTCTCACCGCAAGCCATTCGCCATAACAGGCAAACGGCGATCGTGCATCACGCCGGGTTTTCATGAACAGAACGTTATCAAGATGGCGCCCTCATCCCCAGGGGCTGTTTGACCTAGAAAACCGTCCGCCCTTCCTGGGCTGCAAATTCGAACTCAACCGCTTGCAGACGAGCAGGTTTGTTCAACCGGGTCGAGTTAGCCGGAAGCTGCAAAACTGTTGCGCCCAATCCGGTCCGCAATCGAGTGAGCATAATGATGCTGCCATTGGCGAACTCCAGTGCATCATGATGCATGTGAGGTTCATTTTCGTTGATATGACGAAACCGTGCAGTGCGCAGCTTGATATTTCTCAATATGTTCAGCAGGCCCGTAAGTCCATCAAGAACCACCGGCCGGTCAAAAACCAGTTCCGTTCCTGGTAGCAGGCAGACAGCCACATGCGGCCTATCGCTCGCGCAAAACCCGCGCGTGGTCGTTTGCTGGAAAGCGCAAGTAACCAATTTGTCACCGGCATGCGCCGGACGGCTGTCCTGTTGTTCGAGGCTGTAGTCGCACATGGCAATTCACTCTCTGCAATGGCAGCCGGGGTTTACAACCCAGTCGCCGGTTGATTTCGCTTTTTCCTCCTTTTGCCTAAATTCCGTGGCAATGCGTTTGTTCCCCGATTTGGCGAAATCATCTGCATTGTTCTTCCGAATGACGGCGAACGGAATGGAATTTGAAATTCGATCAGGGAACCAAATACGCTTGGTGCTGTTGTAGGGTGGCTGAATTTCAGTTCAGCGAAACCAACCCCCATGTAAGAGTTCAGAAAATGAAACAGCTGATCTTTACTTCCACCGCCGCGCTCTTCGCGATTGGGCTGTCCGGAGCGGTGCTTGCCGCTGAAGCGCCGACAGCAGAACAGTGCGATGCCTGGTTCACCAAGTCGGATACCAATGCAGACGGCTCCATCGGCAAGAATGAAGGCAGCGACAAACTGGTCGAGATGATGACCAAGAACAGCACCAACACTCAAGAGTCTGCTGACATCATCACCAAGGAGTCCTTCTTGGCGGAATGCGGAAAAGGCACATTCGGGATGCCTACGCAGTAGCAAGCGCCGTTCAACACCAGCTCCGCTGCAAGCAGCGGAGCTGGTGTCTATTCGCCTTTGATGCAACCTGATAGGACGATAAACTTGGGCGCGGAGGTGCAGTACACGTGTGAGCGCCACCATGATTTACCTGATGGCGAAGGCGAAGGTACCGGAAAATGGATTGTTGCGCGCATAGTCGAGGGTGTTCAGCCCAATGAGATCGAAGTGTTTGTTCGAACTGAAGCCAAATTACCACGTGCCCGTGCGGCAGTGAAGGCAGACGGAACAAAGCCTGTCGAATTGGACGCCGGGACTGGTCCGCAGCTTGGCTTTATAGCTGCCGGTATCATGCATCTCCCCAAGGGGATAGAATTCAGAGCGGTAGCAGTCATGGCTTGTGACGAAGATGTGCTCCCGTTGCAGGAGAGAATGTCATCCGTAACTGACGAGTTCAGATCTCGAGGAGGTCTACGATACCGAGCGCCACCTTTTTAAGTCTCCTGCACAAGGGCCAGGCATCATCCGCTGGTTTCAGGTGTAAAACCTGGGTCGGATTGCTGGCAACGCTCTTCGGCGAACAATTCATGGGCCAATAACGAAACTGGCCCCCCGCACAAGATTCCTGACAGTCCCGCCGGGGATGTTGCCGGTCGAGCTTGTTCTCACGGTCCGGTTTGCTCGTTTCCCGGACTTTCCCGCTAAAAGATCCCGCTCCACCGTGAGTTCGCCGATCTTGGCGTGGAGTTCGTCGATCTTGCGGCGAGTTTTCACCTCCGCGTCGACCCCGGCCCCCGTATCGAAGGCCCGCGCCGCTTGGTCCTGCAGCTGCTTCTTCCAGACATAAATCTGGTTCGGATGCACCTCGTGGCGCGCCGCCAGATCGGCAACCGTGCTCTCCTCGCACATCGCCTCCAGCGCGATCTTCGCCTTTGGTTTTCATGCTTCGACACTATCAAGAGTCTTCACACGTCGGCTGAGGCCACGGCGATGTGCCGATATCCATGCGCGTTCGACACCCTCGAATTTGGCATCTTTGGCGGCAAGAATGACACCCCCTGGAACATGTCGCGTCAGCCGACGCATGTCGCAACGATTTGAGCGATTTAGAGTTTTTTTGGCACCTCACCAAGTGGGGGTTGGCTGCCGCTGGTCACTCGCCATCGACGGCGAATGGAATATCGTCCCTGGAAGACTGGTCAAATTCCGAACCAGGAAACGGGCTTTGACCGGGCGACATGATGGGAGGTGGTCCAATGGTCCAAAAGGCGAGAGCACTGTTGATGCCATGAAGGTTGTGCAATTGCCGCTTGAAGTCTCGTGGTTCGACCTTGCGGCGGTAGGCGGCCTCGATCAGCCGTTTCCAGCGGTGCCTGTCGCGGCGGTCCTGGTCCTTGGACGCAATGGTGAGAACAAGGTCGCTGAGCGGGCGTGATCGGCTTGCCGGCAATTCGGCGGTTTTCCGGAGTAGCAGCTTGCGTCGTCCCAGTTTCTCACCCTTCCTGATCCTGCAGTAGACCCCGTAGGCGGCGTCCAGGAGCTCGTAGATTCCGCCACGGCCTCGGGTCGTGCGGTAAATTTCACCTGCTTTGCGCAGCTTGGATACGATCACGTCCATATCGATTAATTTGTTGGTTTTAATCGTCTTCATTTTGTATCTCCAAATATCGCCATGATTGGCCATGTCGGCTGAAACAACCTCAACCTACCTTTTCAAATTAGGTATCTTGGTTTCAAAATTTCGCGTGATTGGAGTGTCGGCTAAGACGACACTCAATGATGCATGGTTTGCTATTCCAGCGTTCCAGCCGACATTGGGGGGTGGTTTTAGGCCAAATCCATTTATTTTTGGCGGCGGCGTGGGGGACCCCATATTCGCATCAATGAACGGCAAATCCATGCCTTTGATGTCGAGACGAGCTTTTCCGGCAATTTCTTGAAGTTCGCCGTCCACGTCTTCGGCCATGGCATTGAAGGAGAAAATCTGCGCCTCGCGCTTGGCCGTGAAGGCATCAGATTATGACAGCGCCAAATTTGTTCATAAGCCACGTTCTTGGGGCCACGGCACTTTCTCAATTGGAGCCAAACAAAGTTTCATCGATATCTTCAGATTAGGTATCTTGGGCAGCAAAAATGATGCTTCCCTGGACCCTGTCGCACCAGCCGACGCATGGGGCACCATTTTGCCCAAATGGAGATTTATTTGCCCCATTCTAGCTAGGGGGTAGTGTCGCAATTTCCTCGATTAATGGCAATTCAAGGCCCTCGATTTCCTCGATGGCTTTGCCGGCAGGGCTCCGAATCCGGTTAACACGGCAGAGTTCCGAGAATGGCTGAGAGGTGCTTGGTGTCCCAACCGGCTCGTTTTCGGCGGTTTTTGAGGGAGCGTTTGTCATTGAGCGTTCTGACGAGATTGAAGGCGAAGTGGCGGATGATGGCCATGTTGATGGCGCCGTGGCCCTTGCGGTTGCGGCGCAGGTCGTCATGGAAGACGGTGTCGAGGGTCCAGTGCAGGCTGTTCTCGATGGCCCAGTGGCCGCGCACGGCATGGGCTGCATCTTCGGGGGTGAAGCGGCGCGAGGAGATGTAGTAGCGGGTATCGGTGCGGCAATGGTCCTTGAGGTGAGTGCGGGCCTTGACGCTGAGCACACAGGCCGCGTCCGGCAGGCGGAATTCGCCGGGAAAATGGCGTGCGCCATTGAGCCAATCGGTCTCGACCGAGATGGTGACGGTGCGCTCCTCGATGCGGCCGTGACCCTTGTCTGCCTGGTAATGGCTGGCCAGCCGGTCAAGCGGTGCATCGGCGAAATAGCCTTCGATCTCGCGCCTTATGGTGGGCTGGTTGGCCTTGACGGCGAGGAGATAGTCAGCACCTTTATCGCGGATGGCCTGGGCGATGGCAGGGTTGGTGGCGATGGCGTCGATGGAGACGAGTGCGCCCTTGAGGCCGTCACCGGCGGCCAGCCGCTCGAGCAGCACCGGAATGGCAGTGGTTTCGCCGCTCTTCTCCGGCGTTGCTTCCTGGCCGAGCACCAGCCTTGAGGTGGTGGCGAAGGCCGAGACCAGGTGCAAGGCTTTGCAGCCCTCGGCATGATCGTGGCTGCGCCTCGACGTCTTTCCATCAATGGCGATGAGGCCGGGCCGCTCCGGCCAGGTCTCTCTGACCCAGGCGGTGAAGGCGGCCTGGAACAAGGCAGGTCCAGTGCGGTTGATCATGATGTTGAGCCAGCGCCCGCAGGGAACGCCGTGGTGATAGGGCAGGAAGCGGCGCAGGAAATCCAGATGCGCCTCGCCCCAATCGGAAATCAGGTCGAAGTCGTCGCAGTCGCAGATGGTGCCGCAGACCACCAGCAACATGATCTCGCGCAAGGGATGGGCGACATAGCGGGGATCGCGCGGATCGGGGATCGTGCCGAAATGCCCGAGAAGGCAGGCAAGGCGCGATTTGGATGACGGTTCAACAGCAATCTCGGTCATGGGCGGGCTCCGAATCAGAAGCCCCCACGGAATCACACCAACCGCAACCCGCAAAGTGCGTTAACCGAATGCCTTGCAGATCGCCATACATGCCAACGGTGGATTCAATCACCGCGTTGATTTGCGCCTCGCGCTTGGCCCACAGCCTGGTCATGGTCTTGCGCTCCTTGTCGAGATCGTCCCGCATTTCCGAGAACTTCTCGACGATGGCCTCGACCCGGTGGCGGAACTTGGGGCCAGTGAGATAGGCATAGACCAGCTCCATCTTGGTTCTCTGGCCATTTTGGGCAAGCTTGACCGAGTCGACATCGATAAGGGCCTGGCGCAGCGCCATGGCCAGCGGCAGCGCCAGCCTTGGCTCAACCACCCATATCCCCTCCATGTTGCCAAAGCCGTCAATCTCCTTGGGCCTTGCCTGGGAGACCAGCACGGCGATTTCGGCATGGGCATTGCGCTGATCGGATTTGAGTTTGCCCAGCCAGCCATCGCTCCAGTTCTTGGTGCGCTTGGATTCCCACAGGATGGCGCCGCAGGGCTGGCCAGTGGGGCTCGCCACGCGCTGGAGAATGTCGGCGCCCGAGTCTCCCTTGGCGACCGGCTCCACCAGATCCATGGGGAACTCGCCCGTAGCGCCTGTTCGAGCTCCAGTTCCAGCACTTCACCCTGGAGCTGCTGGGAGCCCTGCTCGGCCCGGCGTTTGAGTTCCTCGATTTGCCGCTGCATGGCGGCAAGCTGTTCCTCCTTCTCGGCCACCTTGAGCCGCAATCCGTCTTCGGCCTCTTTCCTGGCCTTGAGGCGGGCATCGGCGATGGTGGCTTGGACGCGCTTTTCGATGGTGAGGTCGAGCTCGCGCTGGGCGTCTTCCAGTTCCCGGGTCTTGGCGAGGAATGCCGCTTGCGCCTGCTGGGCCTCGGCGAGCTTGGCGTTTTGGCTGGCGAGACGCTGGTTCAGTTCGGCAAGTTCCTCGTGCCTTGGCATCGATGGCCCCGGCGGCGGCAAGCCTGGCCTTGGCGGCTTCCTCGGCTAGCGATCCTCATGCGCTCGGTGGCAAGTTTTCCGGCGACTTGGGCGTCAATCGTGCCTTGCGCCTCGGCAATGGCTTGCTGTTGCCGGGCAATGACGGCTTCACGCTTTGCGATATCGCTCTCCTTGGCGGCGAGCTTGCGCTCAAAATCCTTTCTCGTCGCCGCAATGAGGGGGGCGGCCAGGGATTCGGTGAGTTTGATCTCGGTTGCGCAATTGGGGCAGACAATGATGGGCTGGGTCATGATAATCTCGTTTCAACGGCGGCATGGCGTGGGGATGAGGTTCAAATTAGGGGAAGATCGCCGAGGTCCAAAGGCTGAAAGGCCGCTTGCGGCTCGATCCTGAGGAGAAAGCGGCGGCCATTGCGGGTCAGGCGGGCTTCCAAATCCTTGAGATGCGAGGTTATGGGATCGACACTGGCTGAACGCGGCAGAAGCGGACGTCCAGCGGCGGACTCCCCATAGGCTCGAACCATCAGGACGTCGGCCGTGGTCTTGAGCGGTATGGTCAGCATTGGACCATGGCGGCGGGTCCACACCAGCACGGCCACCGTCTTCACCCCGGCACGGCGCCGCATCCCGTCGATCCAGGCATTGCAGGTGCCGGCAATGGAAGCCGCCGCTGCCCGGTTGCCAACGCCTGCGGTGTGAAGACCGAAGGTGTCGGGAATGGCAGCCAGGAAGACCTGATGTTGAAGTCCCACGAAGGCCATGGGAATGCTGGTGTCGCTGACCACGATGATGCCAAGCCTGGGATTCCCCAATAGCTGGCCTGCCTTGCTGTCATTCCACCCTGTTGAACCCGGCGCGATAGTTGTCGCGGCGGCTGCGGCAAGCGCCGTGAGGACCCCTCGCCGGTTTACTCTCATTGCGGGATCAAACATGGTGGCAGCCCCCGATGCCTGGGTTTTTGCCCATGGACTTCCACGCCATGGGTTCTGGCCGAGGCAGGGCGTGAACGGGGAGAAAGTGAACTTGCCTCGCTACCCCCGGCAGCCTGGATGGTGAAGGTGCCGTAGATCTTGATCCAGTAGCGCGGGTGCTGCTTCGGTCTTGGCCTCATGGCCGTGGCACAGCTTCTCAACCGGACGCAATGATAGCCATCGCTGTCGAGCAGCCATAGGGATTTGGCCGTCATGCTCCGGATGATCGACCAGTGGCTGAAGTCGTCGGCATCGATACCGGCAATGATGGCGCCATGGCCATTGCCAAGGAGATGGGCGATGACCGCACCCAGATTGCCATCATTGGCATGAACAACCGCTTTTGACAGGTGGCGGAAGATGACCTCCTTGCCGGTGAGCTTGGCCACGACCTCGGCGCCGTGGCGGGCAAGGCCCGCAAGCTGCAGGGGCGTGGTGCCGCCGAGAAACAGGCTTGCGAAGCGCCATTTGCGGTCGGCGTAGCGGATCAAGGCCCGCCATAGCTCGCCCTCCTCGTCCCTGGTGAGTTCACCCACCGGCTGGAGGGCGAGGCGAAGGCCGTTGATGATGGCGTAGAAACCACAGAGGCAATCGCCGTCCCCCTGCTGCCGGGGTATCTTGACCATTGCCGTCATTGCCTTGGAGCGCGGCCCGATTTGTTGCGGGTTCGTGGCGGCTTGGGTGGGGTGTCTGGTGGGAGAAGTGTTGAGTTATCTTCGATGCGGCAATTGGTTTTCGCCACTGGCGCCGGAATATTGCGAGAATTGACCATGGCCCACCTCAGTATTCCGAGGCGAGCATGACGGTCATCACTCTCACCGTGAGTTTGGGATCAGCAGGGTCAGGGGAATGATAGGTCCGGCTGCGGTCGTAATAATCGACCTTCCAAATCACCCGCTGGCCTTCGACTTCCATCACCGCGCAATCATGCTCGCCGTGGGGGTCATTATCCTCGGTGAAGGCCGAGAAGGAGGCGATCGCCAGAGAAGATCGCATTGACGGCGGCAAGGCCCAGGGCGGCAATGCCATGGGTCATGTGAACCATGCCGCCTCTGCCCTCGCTCCTCAGCCGGTCATTGAGCTCCCTGATCCTGCAGGTGCAGCCAGTTGCACCATGATGAGAACATTCCGTGTTTTTACAACCTGATGCACGTGGCGGTATGTTCGTCTTTTGTCCTGATGTTGGGCATGGCTTATCCGTCTCCATGTTGCACATGGCATTCTCCTGTCGATGTTGGGTTGGGGATTTGGCTGGTAGGTGATGTGTTCCCAGCGCGTCAGCCAGCGCATCGGGGGTCGTTGGACTTCACGGAATTACCGCCAGTGGCAATGACACCGGTCATGGTTCGGCCGGGCTACAGCAGCCGGACGAGCTTCTTCTGGGCGATGCCGTCGCCCTCGATATAGCCCTGGGTAGTCTGGATCGAGCGGTGACCGGCCAGCAGCTGGACATCCCGCAAGGAGCCACCCGCCTTGTGCACCAGCCGTGCGGCATTGGTGATGAAGGTGCGGCGTCCCGAATGCGAGGAGCAGCCATCAAGCCCCAGCTCGCCGTAGAGCCTGTGGAACCAGTTCACCACGGCCTTCGGCGCCATCGGCTTGCCGCCGCGTTCGGACCGGATCACCGGTCCCTCGACCTTGGTCTTGTCCCGGCTCTCGTAGACTCGCTGCAGCACCATGAGGGCATCGCGGATGTCCTCGTGCATCGGCAGTCTTCGCCCCGAGCCATACTTGGCGCAACATCCCGGCAGCTCGATCACATGGCCAACGGCGCCATTGCCACCGGTCACCATCTCCCAGGTGAGTTGAGCGATCTCGCCGGCCCGAAGCCCGGCCTTCACGCTGAGCAGGATCATCGTCTTGTTCCTCGCCCCGTGGCGGCGCCTGGCAACCCATGCCAAGGCGCGGCGCACGTCATGCGGGCGGAGAACCTTCGCAGGTTGTCCGATCATCGTCGTCCTCGATAAAGTTGGGGGTGAAAAGAAGGGCGTGGCGCGATTTGGCCAATTTGCCCTACGTTAATAGATTAGCAAATCACGAGAATACATGTCAAGTGGTTGAAAAATATGGGTTTTATTGGTTTTTGGTGATCACGAACTACCCTGCCCTTTCATAACGAACCTTCTCAAAAAAAGTTCGCAGAGTCCCTCGTCACTCCTATGGATTCCCAATTCGCGTGGTTGTTGGGTGGTTGTTGGGTCACAATGACGGAGATCAAAAGAAATTCTTAAGTCATTGATTTGTTTGGTGGGCGATGTAGGACTCGAACCTACGACCCGCTGATTAAGAGTCAGCTGCTCTACCACCTGAGCTAATCGCCCGCGCTGCTTTGGCGCGCGGCTCCGGGAGTGGAGCCGAAGGCGGGCTCTATACGTGGCGGGCCCCTCCTTGTCCACCCCCATTTGCGCAAGATCCGGCGGGCAATTCGGCGTAGGCCTTGGCCGGCGGCGCCAGCACCACGCCGCCTTTGCGGTATTTGCCGTGGAGATGATCGAGCGCGCCTGCTTGCCACCGCGCCAGCATCGCGGCGTCATGGGCGCGGCGGATCGCGGCGAGCTCGGCGATGCGCTCCATGCGGGCCGTGAGATCGCCCTCATCGGCAACCGCGGGCACACTGTCGAGTTCGCGCTGCAGGGGGCTTTGCCGGTGGCGCCGAGCCTGCTCGTCGAGCGAAAAGTGGGTGCGCAGGCAATAGAGATTGTCGACCGCGGCGAGACAGGCCTTTGCCCGCCGGCAGCGGGCCGACGGGCAGCGCGCCAACGGTTCCTCGCGCGCCATGTCGCGGGCGCTGAAGCCCACCCACGGACGCCGCGACACGAAGGGCGGCGGCGGCGGATGACGCCGGTGTTTGCTCCGCCTACGGATAATATTCACGGGGGGCCTCCGGTTGTGGCATGGGAAAAAGTTGGAGGGGATGTCCCCGCCAGAGCTTCAAGCCAGCACGTGCGAGTGGAAAAGTGTAAGGAATTCAGGCTCGAAGCCCGGCGCCCGCGTGAGCGGGCCATTTTACCGAAGGACGCAGCGATTTCCGCCGGGGGCAAGCTCTTCGCGGCGGATGTGTGACCCGCCACTAGCCATCGAAGGCGCTTGGGTCCTAATGCCCAAGGGTCCTGCCCGAGACTCCCGGGAAGCGGGGGCGCTATCTTTCCCCCGCTCCGCAGGCGCTGCAAACTTACCCGGTCATTTCGAGACGCTGTCGACAATGTCCCCTCCTTTCCGGGTTAGTCGTGGGATGTATACTCCTAACTGTAGGAATGAGTCAAGGATTATTTTCCATGACTAGGCCGGGACCCGCGCCTTTTGCCCCTGCTCCGTCAGCAGTTTCACCGCCGCCTTGTCGAAGGATACGAAAGTCTCGCCGCCGAGCCATTGGCCTTCATGGGCCATGACGCCATCGGCAAAGTCGCCGCCCGCCCGGAACAGGGCGAGCCCCGCCTCGACGGCGGGCCTGTTCACAACCACATTCCGCGCCGCCATCAGCGCTTCGATGGCCCGCGCGATATCGTCCTTGCCGAGGCCGGCGCCGCGCTTCAGTATCCACACGAGCTCGCACAGGCAGGGAAGCGAAACGGCGATGAGTGCCGCTTCCTTGAGCAGCTTGCCAGCCGCCCGCGCCTGCCGCCTATCGTCCCACAGCACGGCGCGGGCCAGAACATTGGTGTCAACGGCGACGTTCATGCGCCTTCGCCCAGCCTGCGGCGGCGGCCTCGTTCATCTCGGTGATCGACAGAACCTTCCGCGCCCTGCCCTTCAGCAGCCCGATGAACCCGTCAATCGACCCCGCGGGCTTCGCCTGCTTGATCTCCGCCCGGCCATTCGGCAGCAGCTCCACCTCGATCTTCTGGCCCGGCTCCACGCCCAGATGCCTCAACACATTCCGGCGAAGCGTGAGTTGGCCTTTGGATGTCAGCGTGAGTTGGGTCATGGATGGCGATGCCTCGATTACAGAAATAATGTAAGGCATTTTTGCCTTACTTTCAAGGGGCGGTTTTGGCGCTCCATCGGGCGGGCCGTGAACATTCCGGCAGAGGTGGGACTTTAAGCCAACGGTCGTATGAAATGACTCGCAGACTTCCCTAGTTCCGTCATTCCACCGGCGGGCTTGCCCGCTCGGGAGGCGAAAGAGGTTGTGAAGAAATCGACCGCGATCAGCTACGACGAACTTGAAGGGAAAAAGCGGGTTCCCAGCTTTCGCTGGGATGACGGAAAAAGGGAGGCAAATCAAATGATGCTCCCTCGATCCGTCCTGCCAGCGAAAGCTGGCATCCCGCTTCTCTTTGACCAAATCGGCGGCGACTCTAATTTCTTCACAGCCTCGAAAGCCGGAACCCATCAGTGCAGCGGGTTTTCCGGTCTTTGCGCCTCGCGCTCGATTCAAATCATCACATGCTGCACCCTGCCCCACGCTCCGGTGTCCTATTCGTTCAATAGCAGCGGCCGATGCCGCCGCTGCAAGACGGCAATCAGCATGTCTGCCGCCAAAACCTATGCCGTCATTGTGGGGCCGGACACAACGGCCTTGCCTGCGCCATTCGCCCGACCAGGCACGGCTGGAGCGCCGGCGTCTCCGAGGCGCGGTCCGAGGCTGGTATTACGGTGATGTAGTTCGGGCAACGCCAACAGCGGTCCCATGGTTGGCGGCATCTCGTATCTCCATGCGCGTTCGACCGGCAACCGCGACGCCGCCAAGGCGGCCGGTGATGGTCATTCGGGCAGGCCCGCTTGCAGCAGTTTCTCGCGCAAACGGTCGGTATCCGCCTGATTCTTATAGTGCTGCATTGACATAAGGTTTCGAACTGAGAAGTCGGGCGACATCGCCAGGACCCTTTCGGCACAAGTTTTGGCGGATTTGAGATCGCCCGCCCCGGCATGTGCCGCCCCCAACAGCGCAATTTGTTCGGGAGTTGGATCGTTCAAGCGCTGCAGGGCTTCCACGGCTTCTGCGTAGCGTTCCGCGGTGAAGTAAGCCCGGCCCAAATGACTCCAGTACCGGGGCGGATGGAATGGATTGAGCTGCATCGCCCGTTTTATCCAGGTGATTCCCTCCTCGGCCTGTCCAAGCCAAGTCAGGAGTTCGCCTTGTTGGACGACGACGAGATCATAGTTTGGATTGAGGGACAAAGCTTTGTGTTGGTGGAATTGCGCCTTGGCGTGATTGTTGTTGATAATGCCGATGGCGGCCGCCAGGCGATGAACGTCGGCATCGCTGTCATCCAGCGCCAAAGCCGTGTTCACCTCGCTATTGATCTCTCGTTCAAGTTCCGCCCTGTCGCCCCAATTATAGGCCCAGCGCTGGCCGAGCACGCAAGCCCGCCATGCATGGGCATGGGCATATTTGGGATCGAGTTCGATTGCCTCTTTCGAGCAACTTCAGTGCTTCGGCATTTGCTTGGCGCTCGGACCGGTGATGAAACACCTTTCCCGCCAGCACATGCTCGTAGGCCGCCATATTCTCGGTCGGCTTGTTGCTGGCACGCTCGCGCCGCGCCGCCTCGATCCGCCCGGGCAGGACCGAGACAATCGCGGTCGTGACTTCGTCCTGTATTGCAAAGATGTCCTCGAGCTGGCGGTCATAACGCTCGGCCCAGACGTGTTGGCCGGTTTCAGCGTCGATCAGCTGCACACTGATGCGCACGCGCCCACCGGCCTTGCGCACGCTGCCCTCGACCACGTACTGAACATCCAGTTCTCGCGCCACGTCCTGGATCTTCACGGCCTTGCCCTTGTAAACGAACGTCGAGTTGCGCGCGATGACGAACAGTTCCTTGAAGCGCGACAGTTCGGTGATGACATCTTCCGTCAGCCCATCAGCGAAAAACTCCTGCTCGGGATCGCCGCTCATATTCGTCAGCGGCAACACGGCAATCGACGGTTTCTTCTGTTCACCCGGCGCCGGACTGAATGCAGTCTTCGTGCCCCCGCCTATCGAATAAGCTCGAATTGGAATTGCAATGTTTTTCAAGCGCCGCTCGCCCAGGTCTTCAAAGGCAAGATCAAGCCGGTTGCCGAGATGATCGCGTACCGTGGCCGAGACCACGGTGCCGCCGGGCGCCGCGATGCTCTCCAAACGCGCTGCCACATTCACCCCGTCGCCAAAGACATCATCGCCCTCGATGATCACGTCGCCAAGATTGACCCCGATCCGCAGCTGGATGACCCGCTCCCCGGGCAGGCCGGCATTCCCGGCTGCCATCTCCCGCTGGATGTCCACGGCGCAGGCCACCGCGTTCACGACACTGGGGAACTCCACCAGAAGCCCATCGCCCATGGTCTTGAACACCCGGCCGCCATGTTCGGTGATCTTCGGATCCACAACGCGGCTCCTCAGCTCCCGCAGGGTTGCAACTGTACCGGCCTCGTCCTGGCCCATGAGGCGGCTGTATCCGACCACATCCGCCGCCAGAATGGCCGCCAGGCGGCGCTGAATGGCATTCTCAACCACCTGCTGGTGACCTCTTCATGACCGTATGCTCCGCTCCGGAATTGGTTCCCCCCGCACGATAGCACTGCTACAGGCTGCCGCAATCGGAACCCCTGCGGCCGAGTCTACGGTCAAACCGAAGTGGCGCGCGGAAGTGCGCAAAGCGCGCATCAGGCGGTCGTGCGCACCGTTTTCCTGGGCTTCAGCGGTTTGGCCAGCAGGGGTTCCGCCGCCCGGCTCAAAGGCCCATCGGGAAACACCAGCCCCATCGAGATCACCAGCTTAAGACCGTCTTCGACCGACATGTCGAGGATCTTCACCTCGGCCGCATCGACGAAGAAGACATAGCCCGATGTGGGGTTGGGGGTGGTGGAGACATAGACGGCGTACATCCGCCGCCCGGCTTCCAGGCCGACGAGACCGCCATCGGTTTCGCGCGAGACGAAGGCCAGGGACCAGGCGCCCTTGCGCGGCCATTCGACCAGGCAGACATAGCGGAACGAGGCGCCTTTGTGGGAGAAAATGGTTTCGAAAATCTGCTTCGAGCCCTTGTAGATCGAGCGCACGACAGGCGTGCGGTTGAGAAGCTTGTCCCACAGGCCGATGAGGGTGCGCCCCACCAGATTGGCCGCCAGGGCGCCGATCAGGGTGATCGCCAGCAGTGCGAAGATCAGGCCGAAGCCCGGAACCTTGAACGGCAGATAGTTGTCGGGATTATAGACCGCGGGGATGAACGGCTTCACCCAGGCATCGAAAAAGGTGACGAACCAATAGGTTGCCCAGATGGTGATGGCGATCGGCGCGGTGATGACCAGGCCGGTGAAGAAATAGGCGCGCAGCCTGCCGAGGAAGGAGGCGTGCGCCTTGATTTCGACATCGACGCTATCGATAGGCTGTGGTGGTTCAGGGCTTGCCATTGAACCGAGTTGATCGCATGAACGCGCCTAGTTTCGCAAGACTTATGGAGATTCGATGAGCGCCGCTAGCCTGGCCAGACCCCTGTTATTGTTGCTCGGCTGGGCCAGCGTCGGGCTGGGCATCATCGGCATCGTCATGCCGCTGTTCCCGACGACGCCGTTCCTGCTGGTGGCGATCTGGGCCTTCTCGAAATCATCGCCCGAATTGGCCCAGCGCATCCGCGAGCACCGGGTGGCCGGCCCCTTCATCCGCGACTGGCAGGACGAGGGCGTCATTCCCAACCGGGCCAAGGCCTTGGCCCTAACCATGATGGCGGCGATACTGGCCTATCTCCATTTCGGCGCCGATCTAGCCCCATGGATTGAATGGCTGGTGGCGGCGATTCTACTGGCAACCGGGATTTACATCGTCTCGCGGCCGGGACAGAGGGCCTAGGGGCTACTGCTCGGCGGCCACGGTGTTGCGGCGGCCGGGCGGGTATTGCTCGTCCCAGACCCGCGCCCGGGCTGCCGCTTCCAGGCGCTCATCCTCGGTGGCGGTTGCCTCGAGCTGCCGGAGCCGGTCGAAGATATCGGGATTTTCTTCCCGGCGCGAGGATTGCGACGCCAGGATGTACCACATGACCGCCCGGGTGCGGTCCTGCCGCACCAGCGATCCTTCCCAGTAGAGTTCGCCCAGATAGGCCTCCGACGGCGCATGGCGCTTGCGTGCCGCGGCGATCAGCCACTTGAGGCCCTGCTGGGGATTTTTCTTCATTCCCTGGCCCTGGATGTTCATCATGCCGAGGGCGGATTGGGCGGCGGGATGACCGTAAGTGGTCGCGATCTTCAGATACGCGCGCGCCGCTTCGGCCTCGTTCTTGGGGATGCCGGCAGCGGAAACACCCGAACGCTGGTAGTCGGCGATATGAACCATGGCATCCACGGTGATTCTCAGCCGGTTCTGGTCGGGCTCTTCGGGATCGTAGAGTTCAGCCACCCGGGAATAGTAGGAATATGCGGTGGCATCGTCGCGCGACACCCCCCGCCCCATGCGGTACATGTGGCCGAGGTACCAGTCGGCGGCGAGGTTGCCGTCATCCGAGGCGCGGCGAAAAAACTTCAACGCCCGGTCAAAATTGCCGGCCCGGTAGGCCTTCTTCGCCTTCTTCAGATCGTCGGTCCAGAACGGGATGCTGATCTCCGGCATTTTGAGATCGGGAGCAGCAGGAAGATATGAATAGAATTCGGCTGCAAATCCGGGATCTTCAGCACGAGCCGGCCGCTGTGCCGAGCCAGCGAGAACGGCAACAGCCATGATCGCGGCCACGGTGGCCTTGCTGCGAACGGCGCCTGGCCACTCTGGCGCGCTCGTTAATGCCGGCGTAACAAACACTCTCTTCAATTCCTCCCGGAGGCGTTGCCGCATCCGATTGACAGGCAGGCCTGCCCCACGCGACTGAGCGGAGACACGCCCCAAACGGCACGTGCGACCATCCCGCAATGGTCCCGTGATCCTAACCGCCCCTCTGGTTCGCTATAAAGCTTCGAATATACTCGTATTTTGTTTGTGATGAATTTAACGGTAGTGGTCAATTTGGGCGGATGAAAGGTTCAATATGGCCGGGATTCAGTCGATGCCACAAATCCCCGGTCTGTTGCAAAGCTGCAACAGCGCGCGCATCGGATTTAACACTCTCTTCATTTTCCGTTCACCGGATTGACGTTAGTCTCCGCCGATGACGGGAAACCAAGAGCTGCCGCCACCCCGAGGGGAAACGATTCGCATCGAATATGTGCCGCGCTCCGGGCTGCTGGCGCTGTCGCTGGTCAACTTCCTGCTCGGGCTGGTGACGTTCACGATCTACCGGTTCTGGGCCAAAACCAATGTGCGAAAGCATGTCTGGAGTTGCGTGCACATCAATGGCCATCCGCTGGAATATACCGGCAGGGGCATGGAGCTGTTCAAGGGCGCGCTTATCGTTTTCCTCGTCTTCGGACTTCCCGCCGCCATCGCCATTTCGGCCGTCTCGGTAGCACTTGGCCCGGAACACCCGGCCATTGGCGGAATTCAGGTGCTGCTGTTCCTGATCGTCAGCGTGCTCTGGGGAGCGGCGATTTACCGGGCCAGGCGCTACCAGCTGTCGCGAACCCTGTGGCGCGGCATAAGGGGCACCCTGGCGGGATCGGCAATGACCTATTCACTGACCTATTTTGGTGCCCTCCTTGCCTGGGCTGTGACGTTTGGCTGGTCGACGCCGGCCATGAACCTCAACCTCCAGCAAATGATGATTGGAGACATGCACTTCGGCGACCAGGCATTCCGCTTCAAGGGCCGGGCTGGGCCGCTTTACCCCTCCTATGCCTTGTGCTGGTGCATTGCTCTGGTTGTCATCGTCGCTATAGTGGTTTTGACAGTCGCAGCTCTTACGACGATATTCGGCACCGATATTGACCAGTTCATTGTCGACCTCTTCGCTGGCGGTGACACTCCGACCGAATCCCAGACAGTCCGTATCATGTATTTGATTGTAGCGTCGGTGATGGGACTGGTGCTTCTCGGCGCGGTCTATTCGTTATCTGGTCAATCTACGTGGCGCGCGAGTTGCGGGTGTTCGCGGACTACACGGCTTTCGAAAAAGCGCGGTTCCGCTACGATGCGACGGCGGGCAGTTTGATTTGGCTGGCGCTCGGCAATTTGCTGATCTGGATCCTGACCCTCGGGATCGGCCGGCCTTACGTGGTGCAGCGCCTGATCCGTTACCTGTGCGACCGGCTTACGGTCGAAGGCACCATCGATATCGACTCCATCCGGCAGTCCATGGCGCCGCTTGACACCATGGGCGAAGGCCTGGCCGACGCCTTCGACGTTGGCGGCATCTGATGCAAGGCAATGGCGTTCTCTTCGATGGCGAGACGGCCGCTGACCGGCCGGTGCTGGTCAAGCTTGAGGCTGAAGGTCTGACGGTCTGGAGCGGAACGCTGACGCCACAGAGCTGGCGCTTTGGCGAGATCACGGCGGTCGAGCGGCCTGCCGCGGGCCACCCGTTGCGCCTTGCCAATTTGTCGCGGCCGGGGGCTCGCCTGATTTTGCGCGAACGCGAGTTGGTTGAGGACGTTCTCGCCAGTGCGCCGCATTTGCGCGGAGGTATAAACCTGAGGCGGTCGGCTCGCATTGCCATGTGGTTTGCGGGCGGCATCGTGGTGCTGGCGGGACTCGCCTATGTGATTCTGCAATTGGCCCCGCAGAGGCTTGCAGCCGTGCTTCCGGATAGCTGGCGCGACAGGGTTGGCGCACAGATCGAGACGACGATGACCGAAGGTGCCGCCACCTGCGAGCAGGCGGATGGCCGTGCGGCGCTGACCACGATGGTGCAGCGGCTGTCGGAGGGAATTGCCGGCATGCCGGCATTGGCGGTCAAAGTTTACGACATGCCGGTGATGAACGCATTCGCCATGCCGGGCGGCCGGATCATCCTGACCCGCGAACTGATTGCGCGGGCGGAAACACCGGAGGAAGTTGCGGGCGTTCTGGCGCACGAGATTGGCCATGTGGCGCACCGGCATTCGGAGGCACAACTGGTTCGCGCGGTTGGCTTGCAGCTGCTGCTCAGCCTGGCAACTGGAGGCAGCGGCAACAGCACCCTGACATCGGTCGCCGGCGTGGCGGCCATCCTGCGGTTTTCCAGAAGTGCCGAGAGCGAGGCCGACGAATTCGCGCTCTCTACCCTGCAAAAGGCGGAAATCGACCCGCTTGGCCTTAAGCAATTCTTCGAGCGCGTGCTGAAAGAAGAAAACCAGAATCCCGGAGGCGCCCTCGGAAAGCTCGAGGGGGCCTTTGCCACCCACCCCGGCACCGAGGAGCGCATTGCCCACATCCACCCGCTGCCCGAAGGAACGCCGGCGCGCCCGGTGCTGGATGCCGCCCAGTGGCAATCGCTGAAGGCAATCTGCAAAACGCCGTAATGGGTGAATTTGCCTCACCCCGCACACTGATTTTCCACCTTGAAATCGCGTCACCATTGCTCAAAACGAGATGGTAGAGTTTTTCCATCGTTGATTGAGCCACCACCCCTCCTCGCCGTCATGCCAGCGAACGCTGGCATCCCGCTAACTAGTTGAGTGAACAAATGAAAGCGGGACCCCAGCGTTCGCTGGGGTGACGGTGATTAAGGCAGTGGTTCAATTGCGCTCGTAGAGACTCCAGGGGTAATTGTCGGAGGTCGCGATGAAGTCGCATGCGCGTGTGGTGGTGGTTGGAGGCGGCGTGATGGGCGTGGGGCTGCTCTACCATCTGGCGCTGGAAGGTTGGACCGACATTGCGCTGGTCGAGAAGGGTGAACTGACGTCTGGTTCGACCTGGCATGCGGCGGGCCAATGTCCGCACTTCAACGGTTCGCTCAACATGACCAAGGTGCACGTCTATGGCACGCAACTCTATTCCAATCTGGAAAAGCTGACCGGCCACGCGGTGTCGTGGCACGGCTGCGGCGGCTTGCGGCTTGCCACCAGCGATGAAGAAGTCGACTGGTTCAAATATGTCTACGGCATCTCACGGCTGGCAGGATATGAATGCGAGATCATCGGCCCTTCCGAAATCAAGACGTATCATCCGTTTCTCGAACCTTTCGGAGTGAAAGCGGCTTTCCGGACAGTGCATGACGGGCACGTGGCGCCAGCGGACATTACCAACGCGATGGCGGCGGGAGCGCGGAAACTGGGGGCTGAAATCCATCGCCGCACGCTGGTAACGGATATCCGCAGGCTTACGACCGGCGAATGGGAAGTGATCACCGACAAGGGCAACATCATCTGCGAGCATGTGGTGAATTCGGCCGGGTCCTATTGCGACGTGGTGGGCAGCTGGACCGGGCACAATGTGCCGATCGCCAATATGCTGCACCACTACGTGATCACCGAGCCGATGCAGGAACTGATCGACCTCGCGCCGGAGCTGCCGGTGGTGCGCGACCCCCACTCCCATGCCTATTTGCGCGAGGAAACCAATGGTGTGCTGGTCGGCCCCTATGAGACGGCAACCGCCCATGTGTGCTGGGAGGGCAAGCCGCCGGCGTGGGATTTCGAGAGCGAACTGATCGCCCCCGAACTTGACCGGCTGGTGCCATGGCTGGAACGGGCGGCGGAGCGGTTTCCGCTGTTTGGCAAGGCTGGCCTGAAGAATGTGGTTTCGGGCGCCATTACCCATACTCCGGACGGAACCTATCTCTCCGGGCCTGCCCACGGCCCGAGGAATTACTGGATGCATTGCGGCGCTTCGATCGGCATCTGCCAGGGCGGCGGGGCGGGAAAATATCTGGCGCAGTGGATGGTGCATGGCCAAGCCGAGATCAACATGCGCGAATTCGACCCGCGGCGCTTCGGCAATTGGGCGACCAAAGACTATACCGCGGAAGTCTCGGTCGCCGACTACCATCACATGTATTACTGCTACAAGCCGGGCGAGCAGCATGAGGTGGGTCGTGGACTTCGCAAGTCCTCACTCTATGACAGGTTGAAGGCGGAAGGCGCGCAATTCTCGCAGATTTTCGGGTGGGAACGGCCACGCTGGTATGACAAGACCGGAAACGGCGAAACGTTCTCGTTCCGGCGTTCGAACTGGTGGGACGCCGTGCGCGAGGAGGCCCTTGCGGTGCGCGAACGAGTGGGCCTGATGGACCTCTCGACCTTTTCCAAATACGATGTGACGGGCAAGGATGCCTACGGTTTCCTCGAGCGAATCTGCGCCAATAAAATTCCGGTCAAAGACGGCGGAATCATCCTTGGCCATCTGCTCAATGCCAATGGTTTCATCGAGTCGGAGATTACCGTCACCCGGCTCAACGCAGAGCATTTCTATGTGCTGTCGGCGGCGGTGGCGCAGCTCCATGATTTCGACCAGCTGAACTGGCGCAAGACCGGCCGCGAGCGCGTGACCATCAGCGACATCACCGATGATTATGGCGTGCTGGTGCTGGCAGGCCCCAGGGCGCGAGATGTGTTAGGAGCCAGCACCAAGACGGATCTTTCCAACGCCAGTTTCCGCTGGCTCACCGGCAAGGTGGCCGAAGTTGCTGGGGTGGCGCGCGTGCGCTTGCTGCGTGTCAACTATGTGGGCGAGCTGGGCTGGGAACTGCATGTTCCGATGGCTGCGATGCCGAAGGTGTATCGATGCCCTGATGGCGGCAGGCAAGCCGCACGGCATCAAGCTGTTCGGAACCTATGCGATGAATTCGCTCCGCATGGAAAAGGCCTATCGTGGCTGGGGTTCGGAACTCACCAGCGAGATCGACATGATCGAGGCGTCGATGGAACGCTTCATCCGTTTCGACAAGGAGGATTTCATCGGCAAGGCGGCGAGCCTCTCAAACAAGCAGCGCGGACCGCGGATGAAACTGGTCTACATGGAAGTCGACAATACCGGCAGCGACTGCGTTGGCAACGAGCCGGTGTATCATGGTGGCAATGTGGTGGGGGTGACCACATCGGGAGGCTACGGACACGCAGCCGGCAAGTCTCTGGCCTTCGCCTATGTGGACCCGGCCCTGGCGGCCAACGGCGCCGAATTCGACGTCCTGGTGTTCGCCGAGCGGCGCAGGGCACGCATCATTCCAGAGTCAATCTGGGATGCGGCAAATGCGAGGCTCAGAGGCTAAAGCGCCGTCATCTTGGCGGCTGAAGCGGGGAACTGTTCCCACGACTGGCCGGTGGCGACGATGCAGGCCATGCCGCTGGGCCTCGTCATCAGCATGGTCCAAGTACCGGACTTGGACACAAAGAGCTCGACGAGGTTCTTCTGCCCGGCAATGCCGAAAGCAGACGGGGCTTCCTCGAATTTCTTCGCCAGTGTCTCGATGAATTTGGTGCGGTCGCCGCACACGCTTTGGGCGTTGGATGGGGCCGCGGTGGAGAGCGTTGCCGCAGCAAGCAGCGCGCTCGTTATGCACAAGTTGAACTTAGTCATAGGTCCTCCAGTTTCGCCACCCGGGGGACCGCTGGAGGTTTTCAACCTCTTTGGGTCAGGCGGACCCCGGAGTAGCTATTTCGATTGTTACGATCATCATAGCTCCGAATACTCACGTGTTTTCAGGATGCGCTTGAGATGTAAATATTTCCCGAACATATACCTGACCGTGTAACTGAAGCCTCGCATGCTCCGGCAGCCGGCAATATGCGCTACTTCACAGTTCGGAAAAGAATTCCACTTGGCGGGGCAAAGCCGTTGCAGCAAAAATCCATTCGCGATCCATGAGCAAGACTCTAACAGCCGCGCGGTCACCACACCAATCGATTACCGGCATCGTTTTAATGCTGCTGGCGATGGCGTTTCTGCCGTTTCTCGATGTGGTGGCCAAGATGCTCGGCCAGCAGGGCATTCCGGTCATCCAGATCGTCTGGGCCCGCATGGTGTTCGGCAGCCTGCTGACCCTGCCCTTTGCCTGGCGCCTTGCCGGACCCGGCGGACTGGTTCCCGCCATGCCGGTATTTCACGGCCTCCGGGCCGGATTTTTGATCGCCGCCACCGGGTTCTTTTTCTGGGGACTGCGTTATCAATCGATTGCCGACACGCTTGCAATTTTCTTCGTTCAGCCCCTGGTGGTGACCATGCTGGCGCCCATGGTGCTGGGCGAGAAGGTCGGCATCCGGCGGTGGACCGCGGTTGTGATCGGTTTCATCGGTACGCTGATCATCATCCGGCCGGGCTTTCAGCAGGTCAATCCCGGCGTTTTTCTGGCGCTTGCGGCGGGGGTTTCACTGGCGATCTACATGCTGATGACGCGGCGGATCTCCGGCACGGCGCCCGCCATGGTGACGACATTTCATACCAATCTTGCAGGCGCCGTTCTTTGCAGTCTGGTAGTTGCAGCCGTGTGGGTCGAGCCCAGCATGAGGCAGTGGGGCATGTTTGTCGTTCTTGCCTTCATAGCGGCGGCCGGTCACTACCTTATCGTGCGGGCTTATGACTATTCGGAGGCCTCCCTGCTGGCGCCTCTTGCCTATTCTGAAATGATCGTGGCGGTGGCGGCCGGCTGGTGGTTCTTCGGGGATTTTCCCGACTTCTGGACATTTGTGGGTGTCGGGGTGCTGATTGCCTGCGCCATCTACATTTCATTCCGCGAGCGCGCTCACAACATTCCGCCGCCATCGGACTTCGAGCAGCCCTAACCCGCAATCGTCTTTTCGATCCGCCGGTCGGGCAGGAACCACAGGGCGGCCACGGCCACGTAGAGTGCGCAGGAAATCCATGGATGGAGGAATGCGAGCACGATAGCGGCGGTGTAGGCAATGAGCGAGGCATTGCCCTTCCAGTCCTTGCCGATCGCCTTGGCAAGCAGGCTAGTCCTGCCCTCGGCTGCGATAATGGCTCTGGCGAGAAGGGTATAGGCCAGCGCAGCCAGAAGAAGCACGATGCCGTAAACTACAACTGGCCACTTGGCGAAGTGATTTTCGCCCATCCATCCGGTGGCGAATGGCATCAGCGATAGCCAAAACAGCAGCCCCATGTTGGCCCACATGATCGGACCGGTCACGTGTTTCACGGTGTGAAGCAAATGATGATGGTTGTTCCAGTAGATGCCGACATAGATAAAGCTCAGGATGTAACTCAGGAAGACCGGCAGCAGCCCTGCGAGCGCCGCCAATTCTTCGCCATGCGGAATCTTGAGTTCCAGCACCATGATGGTGATGATGATGGCGATGACGCCATCGCTGAACGCCTCAAGGCGCGACTTTCCCATTTGCGGTCAAGCGGTTATGGCGTCATCAGTCCGCTGGCGCAAACCTTGGCCTTGCCCTTGAAATTCTTGATCGACCGGTAGACAAGATCGATCAGCTTAATCCCGCGCCCCTTGCCGGAAAGATCGATATCGCGGGTTTCCTGGCCGGGCCGGACGACGGAGCGGATCTTGAGCGTGTCGGGTTGGCCGTTGCCGTAGACGACCCGCACGTCATAGAATTCGACCGGATTGTCGAACACCGAAAGCTTTAGCTTGGTGAAGGTGCCCTCTTCATGTCCGACATTGATGATATCGCGATCAATCCCGAAGTTCACTGACTTGCAGCCGAGATCGATCCATTTTGGCTTTACATCCGCCATGTCGCCAAATACCGTGATGCGCGCCTTGCCGTTGGCGCGGTAGGTGACGATCACCTGCTTGATGAAGCGGTTGCCGCGCTTGAGCTCGATGCGGCGGGATGTGGAGCCGGCCTTGAACAGGGCGCGAACCTTAATATCGTCAGGCTCGCCGTTGCCGTAAATCAATCTGAGATCGGCGATCTCGACGTCGGAGCCTTCCACCAGGAGCTGAATGGCTTCAAAACGGCCGTTGTCCTGGCCGATATCGAGGACGGTTTTCTGGAGCGGAGAATCATAGACGACGGTTCCGATGGCGCGCCAATTTTCCTTGGCGGCGGCGGTGCCGGTCATCAGTGCCAGTGCCAGGACGGCGGCAACGCCCAGATGCTTGTTCATGACAATCCCCCTTGAAATACTCAATCGGCCCGCTCCGATTAGCGATCTTACAACTCCTTGGCAATGCCCTCGACCAGCGGCACAAATCGCACCGGCAGCAGGTGTTCGCTGTCATAGCCAACCTCGGTTTTCACCACCCGGTAGAGATCCTGCTTGCCGGGTTTTTCCTCGATGGGGATCACCATGATGCCGCCGACGGAGAGCTGATCGATCAGCGCCTTGGGCATTTCCTTGGCGGCCGCCGTCACGATGATGCGTTCGAACGGCGCCTGCTGGGGCCAGCCCTTGGTGCCGTCGCCCACCAGCTGGGTGATGTTATTGAGCTTCAATTGCTTGAAGCGGGCCTCGGCCTGCCTGGCGAGGGTGCGGTAGCGCTCGATGGTATAGACCCTGCGGCACAGGTGGCTGAGGATTGCCGCCTGGTAGCCGGAGCCGGTGCCGATTTCGAGCACCTTGTGGCGGTCGTTCAATTTGAGCCGGTCGGTCATGAATGCGACGATGAAGGGCTGGCTGATGGTCTGGCCGCAGGAGATGGGCAGCGCCTGATCGGCATAGGTTTGGCCGGCAAAGCTTTCCTCGACGAAGAGTTCGCGCGGCACCCGCTCGATGGCTTCGAGGACGCGCGTGTTACGCACACCCTGATTGCGCAGCGACATCAGCAGCTGAATCTTGCGGTGATCGATGCTCACTTGGCGTCGAGCACCAGACGCAGCGCCTCCATGGCTTCGACTTGCGTGAGATTCATGTGCAGCGGGGTCACCGAAATGCGCTTGTTGAAGGCGGCCCAGAGATCGGTGCCAATGGCGGGATTGCCGCGCTCGCGCTTGAAGCCCAGCCAATAGTAGTTGCGGCCGCGGGCATCGACGCGCTCATCGACGGTCAAGAGGTTCTGGTCGCGCTTGCCTTGCCGCGTCACTTCAATTCCCTGGATTTCGTCGGGGCGGCAATCGGGGAAATTGACGTTCATCAACACGCCCGGACCGAATTCCATGGCCATGAGTTTGCGCACGACATTGGCGCCATAGTGTTCGGCCACCGCATAGCTGAAACCGTTGCCGTGAATGCCGGTAACCTGGGAAAGCGCAATCGACTTGAGGCCCAGGGTGGTGCCTTCCATGGCGGCGGCGATGGTGCCGGAATAGGTCACATCGTCGGCGATATTCTGGCCGCGGTTGACGCCCGAGAGCACCAGATCGGGATTGCCGGGCATGATCTTGCGGACCGCCATCACCACGCAATCGGTGGGCGTTCCAGCAACTTCAAAGCGCCGCTCTTCGATTTGCCGGTAGCGGATCGGATCGGCGAGCGACAGCGAGTGCGCCGGCCCCCGATTGCTCCTCGGCGGGGGCCACGATCCAGACATCATCGGAAACGGCGCGGGCAATGCGTTCCATCGTCTCCAGACCGGGAGCGTGAATGCCGTCGTCGTTGGTCACCAGAATGCGCATCAGGCTCTCACGATCTTGTCGAGACCGCCCATATAGGGGCGAAGTGCCGTGGGGATTGTGACGGTGCCATCGGCGTTCTGGTAGTTCTCCAATATGGCGACCATGGTGCGGCCGACCGCCAGCCCCGAGCCATTGAGGGTGTGGACGAAACGCGTGCCCTTGCCATCGGCCGGCTTGTAGCGGGCGTCCATCCGGCGGGCCTGGAAATCGCCGAGCTGCGAGCAGCTTGAAATCTCGCGGAAGGCATTCTGACCGGGCAACCAGACCTCGATATCATAGGTCTTCCGGCTTCCGAAGCCCATGTCGCCCGTGCACAAAACGATCGTGCGGAAATGCAGGTTGAGGCGCTTCAGAACTTCCTCGGCGCAGGTTGTCATTCGCAGATGTTCTTCCTCGGCCTGCTCGGGAGTGGCGATCGAGACAAGTTCGACCTTGGAAAATTGATGCTGGCGGATCATGCCGCGGGTATCGCGCCCGGCCGCACCCGCCTCGGCGCGAAAGCATGGCGTGTAGGCTGTCATGCGGAGCGGCAGTTGCTTTTCCTCGAGCACCTGTTCGCGGACCAGATTGGTGAGCGAGGCCTCGGCCGTGGGGATGAGCCAATGGCCACTGGTGGTGCGGAACAGGTCCTCGGCGAATTTGGGAAGCTGGGCCACGCCGAACATGGCATCGTCGCGCAACATGTAGGGCGCGTAAGTTTCCGTGTAGCCATTCTCGGTGGTGTGAAGATCGACCATGAACTGCGCAAGGGCGCGCTCAAGCCGGGCCAACTGGCCCTTCAACACGACGAAGCGGCTGCCGGAAAGCTTGGTAGCAATATCGAAGTCCATCAGGCCCAGCCATTCGCCGATGTCGAAATGCTGGCGCGGCTCGAAAGCAAATGCAGGCGGCGTCCCCCAGCGGCGCAGTTCGACATTGCCGTGTTCGTCCTTGCCGTCGGGAACGTCGTCGAGCGGTATGTTGGGAATGACGGCCAAGGCATCGCGAAGTTTGAGATTGAGCTGGCGTTCCACTTCCTCGCCCGAGGCGATGAAATCCTTGATGCTGTTGACCTCGGTCTTGAGAGCTTCGGCCTTCGTCTTGTCGCCGGCTTTCATCGCCTCGCCCACCTCTTTCGAGGCGGCGTTGCGGCGGGCTTGGGATTCCTGTAGCTTCTGGATGTGGTCGCGCTTTTCGGCGTCAATCTGCAACAGTGCGGCAGCCATTGGCGCAAGCCCCCGGCGGACAAGCCCCCGGTCGAATGCCGCCGGGTTGTCGCGGATGGCTTTGATGTCGTGCATGCGATGATTCCCTTGAAGCCCTTCCTATAGAGCCTGAGGCTTGCGCCGCAAAGACTCCCCTCCTTTCCCTCCCCTCCTTTCCCCTTCCCGCGCGAGGGGGGAAGGGGAAGAAAGTTGGCCAATTCTGGTAGTTGGTATTAGGCAGCCGCCGCGTCCTTGGCCGCCTCCGCCTTCTTCCGCCTGGCTTCGAGGAAACGGACGGCCTGGACCGAGACTTCGTAGAGGGCCATCAGTGGCACCGCCATGGCGATCTGGGAGATGGGATCGGGCGGGGTGAGCACGGCGGCGATGACGAAGACGCCAACCACCGAGAATTTGCGGCCGCTCTTCAACTGGTCGTAGCTGACGATGCCGGCCTGGCCCAGAAGCGTAAGGACTACCGGCAGCTGGAAACACAGACCGAAGGCGAGGATCAGCATCATGACGAAGTCGAGATAGGCCTCGATGTCGGGCATTAGCTGAATGGCATTCTGGCCGTCGCCGCCGGTTCCCGCCGCCAGAGTATAAAAGAAGTGGATGGCGGTGGGCAGAAGGAAAAAATAGACCAGTGCGGCTCCCATCAGGAAGAAGACGGGTGTCGCCATGAGGTAGGGGCGGAAGGCATTGCGCTCGTTGGCATAGAGGCCGGGCGCCACGAAGCGGTAGACCTGGATGGCGATCAGCGGAAAGGCGATGAACAGGCCGCCAAAGAAGCCGATCTTCAATTTTACCAGAAAGACGCCGAGCAGCTTGATGGAAATCAAGCTGACATCGTCGCCGGTGCCCCATTTGAACGGCAGAATGAGGTAGTGGAGAATGTCGGACGAAAAGAAGAAGCTGGCGACGAACGCGGCAACAAAGCCGTAGACGCAATACATCAGCCGCTTTCTGAGTTCGATCAGATGCTCAATCAGCGGGGCTTCGGAGGCGTCGATATCTTCCTTGGTCATGAGGCGTCCGGCGTGGGCTTGGCGGCGGACGCGCTTTCACCGAAATACTTGTCGAAGTCGTTCTTGGGCGCCGCTGTAGCGGGCGCGCTCGACTTTGGCGAAGGCTGGATGGTGCCGATGTCCTTGAGCGACTGGATATCCTTCTTGACGTCTTCGAGCCCGGCATCGCGAATGGCGCTGTCGAGATGGCCCTGGAATTCCCGGGCCATGCCGCGGACCTTCGACATGGTCTTGCCGAAGGCCCTGAGCACGCGCGGCAGATCCTTGGGGCCAATCACAATGACGGCCACCACGGCAATAAGGAACATCTCGGTATAGCCGACGCCGAAGTCGAACATGGAACTCTCGCGTCTTCCGCCGGCTGGCTCTAGCTTTTGACCTTGTCGGTCTCGGCCTTGGGGGTTGCCTGCTGCTCCAGGGGCTTGGTATCTCCGGCGGTGACCGGCTCTTCGTCGGCCATGCCCTTCTTGAAGCTCTTGATGCCCTTGGCAACATCACCCATCAGATCGGAAATCTTGCCGCGGCCGAACAGCAGCATGACCACCAGAATGACCAGTGCCCAGTGCCAAATCGATAAAGAACCCATGTCACAAACTCCTTTTTGCGGGAGAGCAGCCTCTCCTTACCTGTGACCGTGCAATATTGCAGAAACGGTTCGCGCCCGCAACAAAGCAGAGTTTGATCTAGATGGTGTCCGATAGGGTCTTTGGAAAGATCAAAACATGTTCGGGATCGACGCTAAACAGCGCAGTTGTGGCCTTTGCCGGGGCCTTGCGGGCCGGAATGCGGGCGAGCACCGGTTCTTCCAGTCCCTTGAACAGGATATTGCATCGCACGTCGTCGCCTTCAAAGCGGCTTTCCAGCACGTAACCCTCGATGCCGATGGCGGAAGCACTGACGCCAATGCCCTGGGGCCGCAGCATCACGAGCACGGGCTGATCCGGCAGGCCGGCGGGCGCCTTGAAGGTGCCCAGAGGGGTCGAGATCTCACCACGCCTGGCAACGGCCGCGATTTCATTGGCATCGGAAAAAAAGCGTGCGGTGTCAGCGTCGACCGGATGGTTATAGAGTTCCACCGGAGTGCCAGCCTGCACCAGGCGGCCCTCGCGCATCAGCAGGATGCGATCGGCAAGTCCCATGGCCTCGACCGGATCGTGGGTTACCAGCAGCGAGGATGCCCTGGTTTCGCGCAGAAGCGTCAGCGTCTCGGCGCGAACCGATTCGCGCAGGCGCTGATCGAGCCCGGAAAACGGCTCGTCCATTAGCATCACCTGGGGCCGCGGAACCACGGCGCGGGCAAGCGCCACGCGTTGCTGTTCGCCGCCTGAAAGCTTGTGCGGAAAGGCCGATGCGAACTCCGCAAGACCCACCCTTTCGAGCGCATGGGCGGCTTCCTGGAGGGCGGCCGGACGATCGAGATGGCGCAGGCCGAAGGCTACGTTGTCGATGATCGAGAGATGCGGAAACAGGGCGAAGTCCTGAAACATCAATCCGATGTTGCGGCGTTCGGGCGGAACGAAGCGGTTGGGCCCGGCGATTTCCTCGCCATCGAGAAGTACTCTGCCCGATGTCGGCCGGTCAATGCCGGCGGCAATGCGCAGGAGTGTGGTCTTGCCGCAGCCCGACGGCCCCAGAAGGCAAGCAATTTCACCGGGGTTTAGTTCAAATGACACATCGATGACCGCGCCGCTTTCCTTGAAACGGCGCGACACATGCTCGAAGGCCAGCAGCCCGGCAATCGTTGCCCCCGCGGTTCCGCGCCGTCCCCAGCGTACCGGCTTGCCCTCGGACAAGATCAAGGGGTCATTGTTCATGGTGCGGGCATTACACCAGTTCCATTCCCGATGAAAAGCTCAGAATACCGGATTGGGCTCAGGCAGCAGTGGTTATGACCCGGTTGCGGCCCTCGCGCTTTGCCTTGTAAAGCGCCTTGTCGGCGCGCTTGAGGATGGCATCGACTTTCTCATCGACGCCGTTCAGGCTGGCTATGCCGAGCGATATGGTAACATGCAAGCCGCCGTCGGCTCCGCTATTGAACCGCTTGCCGGCCACGGACTTGCGCATGCGTTCGCCAATCTTCTCGGCAATCGCCATTTCGGTGCCGGGCAGGACCACTACAAATTCCTCGCCGCCGGTGCGGCAGGCGATATCGACGTTGCGGATACTGCTGCGGATGCGGCCGGCCAGCTCCTGCAATACGCGGTCGCCGGCGTCGTGGCCATGAGTGTCGTTGATCGTCTTGAAAAAATCGACGTCGATGGTGAGAACCGAAAGCGGCTTGCCGCGGTTGATCGAGTGCTCAACCAGGTGAGCGAGATGGGTCTCGAGATAACGGCGGTTGTAGAGTCCGGTGAGGGCGTCGGTTACCGCCATTTCGATCGACGCGCGGACGCTGAGGCGCAGCTGCTCGGTGTAACGGCAGCGGCGGATCTGCGTGTTGACGCGGGCCAGCAATTCCTGCTTGTCGACCGGACGGATCAGGTAATCATTGACCCCCATGTCGAGGGCGCGCAACAGGCGCTGGTGGTCGTCGGGATCGACGATGATGAGAATGGGCGTTTGCCGGGTCTGATCGAGCGACTTCAATTGCGAACACAGCCGCAGCGCGTCAAAGCCTTCCATATCAAGGTTAATGACCACAAGCTCGAAGCGCTCGACCTGTTCGGCGGCGAACTCGACCGCCGACTTCGGGTCTTCAATCAAGGTGACGTTATGGCGGCCGGTGAGAGCCGAGCGAATCCGCTCGGCTACCGCCATCCGGTTGTCGACGACCAGAATTCTGCCGGGCTGGGTTTCGGGCCCAAGCTTTGCCGCCCTCAAATCGTGTATGGATTCGGTTCCGATCGAGCGGGTACGCAGTTCGTCGGTCAGCATTTTCAGACGGACCAGACTCTTCACCCGGCAAAATAACGACACATCGTTGACGGGTTTGGTCAAAAAATCGTCGGCGCCTGCCTCAAGGCCCCGCACCCTGTCTTCCGGCTGGTCGAGGGCCGTCACCATCACCACCGGTATGTGCTGGGTCAGCGGATTGGACTTGATGCGCTTGCAGACCTCGATGCCATCGATGCCCGGCATCATGACGTCAAGAAGAATGATATCTGGTTTGGTGCGCTGGACCAACTCAAGGGCGTCGGCGCCGTTCATCGCGGTCACGACTTCAAAATACTCCGCCGCCAATTTGGCTTCGAGTAGCCGGACGTTGGCTAGTATGTCGTCGACGACGAGAACCCGGGCTGTCATTTTGGCTGCTTGAGAAAACCGTCGATCGTCTGGAGGAAGCCAAGCACCGAAATAGGTTTCGAAATATAGGCCTCGCAGCCGCCTTCGCGGATCTTCTGTTCGTCGCCCTTCATGGCGAAGGCAGTGACCGCGATCACCGGAATGTGCTTGAGCTCGTCGTCTTCCTTGAGCCACTTGGTGACTTCGATGCCGGATACCTCGGGCAGCTGAATGTCCATGAGGATCAGATCGGGCTTGTGCTTGCGGGCGAGTTCCAGGGCGGAAAGTCCATCGCGGGTCTGGATCACGCCATAGCCATTGGCTTCAAGCAGGTCGTTGAACAACTTCATGTTGAGTTCATTGTCTTCAACGATGAGCACTCGCTTAGGGGTTGCCGGCACGGCTCCGGGCGTATCCATCTGTCCCACCGAACTTGTCACTGAAAAACTCATACGGGCCACTAACCTCTGTTCACGGAAAGCAGGGCTCGCCACCGGCGAAAATCCGCTGCCCGACTCCCCTTATCGTTGGGGCGGATTGTCGGCCCTTCGGGTAACCAACAACTTAATCCGGCAGCAGTCTTGCGGCGGTTCAGTCTTGGGTGGTTAACTAGGCACGAAGATGGTGGCAAAATCAGGACTCAACATCGACGCGGCACAAGTCATTGCCTTGAAAGCATTAGCATTTCTGGCAAGTGACAGCGAACGTGTCGAGCGTTTCATGAAGCTCACGGGTCTGGCGCCGGCGGAGATTCGGGCCCAGGCAGGAACGCCAGCGTTCCTCGGTGGCTTGCTGGAATATCTGAGAACCGATCAAACTTTGCTTCTCGCCTTTACCGAATCGGAAGGGTTGGAACCAGACATAGTCGATATGGCTTGCTTGCGCCTGACGGGGATCCGGGAGTGATAGCCGATATCACCCGGCAGCAGATCGGCGGGCTTTCGCTGAGCCGGCGGCCCTTGGTGATCTGTGATGTCGATGAGGTGGTGGTGCATTTCACCCGTGACCTTGAGATCTATCTTGGCCTGCGGGGACTACGCCTTGAGACCTCCAATTTTGCGCTAAGCGGCAATATCCGCCGGAAGTCCGATGGCCATGCCATCGAACGGGCGGCGATTCAGAAACTCATCGAAGAGTTCTTCATGGACCACGCCCACGGCATGCAACCCATAGATGGCGCCGTGGAGGCCCTGCAGCATATCGGCGAGGTGGCTAACATCGTGCTGTTGACCAATCTCCCCCATGAGGCGGGTGCGCTCCGCCGGCGCAACATGGCGGATCTGGGCCTGGCTTTCCCCGTCGTTACCAATGCCGGACCCAAGGGACCGGCGGTCAAATCGCTGGCGGGGCTGGCGGATGGCGCCGTGGTGTTCATCGACGACAGTCCAGGGTTCATCGCTTCGGCGTTTGAGCACGCGCCGGAGGTTCATCTGGTCCATTTTCTGCACGATGAGCGATTTGCGCGCCATGCCGAGCCATTGAACTACGTTTCGCTGCGCACCGGCAGTTGGACCGAAGCAAAGCCGCATGTTCTGAAACTGATCGGCTGAGGCCCTTCTCAGCGTTTCTTTTTGGCGGACTTCTTCGCCGGTTTTTTGGCGGGCTTCTTGACGGGTTTGCGGGTGGCGGGCTTTGCCGGCTTTATCTTGGGCTTTGGCGGGGGCCGTTTGCCGGGTGCCGCTCCTTTCATTGCGGCGGCAACAGCGGCGAATTTCTCGAAGAACTTGCCGGCAAGGGAGCGCGCGGTCGAGTCGATCAGGCGCGATCCCAGCATGGCCAGCTTGCCACCCACCTGGGCATCGACGTCATAGAGCATCCTTGTGCCCTCGGGCACCGCTTCGAGCTTGATATTGGCGCCGCCCGAGGCAAATCCGGCAAAACCACCCTTGCCTTCGCCGGAAATACGATAGCCATTGGGCGGATCGAGGTCGCTCAACGTCACGTTTCCGGTGAAGCCGGCCTTGACGGGGCCAACCTTGACCACGACACGTGCTTCCATGCTGGTATCCGAATGTTTCGTGATCGTTTCGCAGCCCGGAATGCATTGCTTCAACACGGCCGGATCGTTCAGCGCTTTCCAAACGACTTCGCGAGGTGCTGGAATGGTTTCTTCACCCGACATCTTCATTGGACTGGCCCTCCCAAATTGGCTGCCGGATTATGCAGCAATGTCGCCCCGCTTCCACTGTTCGATAGTCGCATGGCGGAAATCCTCGAAGCGGTCCTCGGCGATCGCCGTCCTTATGCCATGCATCAGAGCCTGATAGTAGGCGATATTGGCCCAGGAGAGCAGCATCATGCCAAGCAACTCGCCGGAGCGGATCAGGTGATGGAGGTAGGCCCGGGAATATTGCGATAGTGCCGGACATGCGCTTTCGGGGTCGAGGGGGCGTGGATCACCTGCGTGCCTGGCATTGCGCAGGTTGATCTTGCCGAAACGGGTGAAGGCCTGGCCATGGCGGCCGGACCGCGTCGGCATTACGCAGTCGAACATGTCGATGCCGCGGGCCACCGATTCGACAATGTCCTCCGGTGTGCCGACGCCCATGAGATAGCGGGGGCGATCTTCCGGCAGATGCGGTTCGGTGAGTTCAATGGTGCGGAGCATGAGTTGCTGGCCCTCGCCCACCGCCAGGCCGCCGATGGCATAGCCTTCGAAGCCGATGGACTTCAGCCCTTCGGCACTTTGGCGGCGCAGGCGCTCGTTAATGCCGCCTTGCACGATGCCGAAATTGCCGCGGCCGGGTTGACGGCCAAAGGCGATGCGCGAGCGCTCGGCCCAGCGTAACGACAGCTGCATGGCCTTTTCGGCGGCTTTCTCGGTGTGCGGATACTCGATGCATTGGTCCAGTTGCATCTGGATGTCGGAGCCGAGCAGGCGCTGGATCTCCATGGCGCGTTCGGGCGAAAGTTCGTGGCGCTTGCCGTCGATGTGGGACTGGAAGACCGCCGCCTGCTCGGTGATCTTGCGGATTTTGGAGAGCGACATGATCTGGAAGCCGCCCGAGTCGGTGAGGATGGGGTTGTTCCAGCGGATGAATTTATGCAGGCCGCCGAGTCTGGCCACCTCTTCGGCTCCCGGCCGGAGCATCAAATGGTAGGTATTGCCGAGAATGATGTCGGCGCCGGCTTCCTTCACCTGGTCGAGATAGAGACCCTTTACGGTGCCAACGGTTCCGACCGGCATGAAGGCGGGGGTGCGGATGTCGCCATGGAGGGTGTGGACCGTGCCAAGACGTGCCGCGCCATCGGTCCGGAGCAGGGAAAACGAGAATTCAGCGGTCATGGGGCGGGGAATAGCAGGCAGGCATCGCCATATGAATAGAAACGATACCTTTTGGTTATGGCATGGGCATAGGCACCCTTCATGCGCTCCAGCCCGGCGAAGGCCGATACCAGCATGAAGAGGGTCGATTTCGGCAAATGAAAATTGGTGATCAGCAGATCGACCGCCCGAAACCGGTAGCCCGGTGTTATGAATATCTCGGTGGTGCCGGAAAACGGCTCAAGGCCCGCGGTTTCCAACAGGCGGAGGGACGTAGTGCCGACCGCCACGATGCGGCCCCCGGCGGCGCGGGCGGCCTTGAGCCGGGCGCTGGTTGCCGCGTCGACGCTGCCCCATTCGGGGTGCATTTTGTGATCGGCGGTGTCCTCCGCCTTCACCGGCAGAAAAGTGCCCGCACCGACATGCAGAGTCACGAATTCTGTTTTACTCCAATATCTTGCAGGGACTTCATCAACTCCGGAGTGAAGTGCAGCCCGGCTGTCGGCGCGGCCACGGCCCCGTCCTTGTCTGCGAACAATGGTCTGGTAGTCGATGCGGTCGCGTTCGTCGCCGTGGCGTTTACCAGCAATATAGGGCGGCAGTGGCATCTCCCCCACCGCCTGGATCGCCTCGTCCAGTACCGTTCCGTGAAAGTCGAAGGCGAGCGTGATCTCGCCCGCCTCGCCCTTGGTTTCGACGGTGGCGTCAAGCGAGCCTAGCAGGCAGACCCGGCCCTCTGCCCCAAAGCGGATACGGTCACCTTGCCTGCAGTTTCTTGCCCGGCCTGACGAAGGCCTTCCAGCGGGAGGCATCGAGGCGCAGATGCAGCAGAGCTTCGATTTTCGGCGTGGTGCCGAGGCGCCCGATGCGATGACCGCTGAGGGCGGCGGGAATGACCTTGGTGTTGTTGAAAACGAGGACATCGCCTTTGCGCAGCAACTGCGGCAGATTGTGGAAAACACGATCTTCCAGGCCATCTGGGCGCACCACCAGCAATCTGGCCGAGTCACGCGGCACCGCGGGCCGCAAGGCTATCCGCCCAGGCGGCAAATCGAAGTCAAAACTGGATACGTCCATCACTCATTGGGACAACTGACGGCCCAGACCCCCTCGCCCGCCACCCGCAGCGTTCCGCCGGCGGCAATGGCATCCGCTTCGGCGCTCTTGAACACGCGAAGTTCGGCAACGACACTCGACAGGTCTTCGGCTGCCACATCGGCAAGCAACATGGAGTCGGTTTCGTAGGCTTGAACTCTTCACGATGGGAATGCCTTCACCCTGCTTGGTGGACCATGTCTTGTCGCCCACCGAAACTCTGAAGTCTGTGGCGCTACCCACCCCGAGCGGAGCCCAATAACACGCTGAACGACGCCTTGTCGCCATCGGAGCAGATAAACCACTCAGTCGCCAAAGCCGGGTTCGTCCAAATGGACATCAGTCCCGCGGCGGCAACAAGACGCCCGATCACTTCACATCGGCTCCCACTTGCATCTTGGCGATCTTGTCGGGCTCGCGCACCGGTTCGCCGCGCTTGATCTTGTCGACATGTTCCATGCCGCCGCTCACCTTGCCCCAAACCGTATACTGGCGGTCAAGGAAGGTGGCGTCACCGAAGCAGATAAAAAATTGGCTGTTGGCCGAATCGGGACTCTGCGAGCGGGCCATCGAACAGGTGCCGCGCACGTGAGTCTCTTTGGAAAATTCCTGCTTGAGGTTGGGTTTCTTGGAGCCGCCCGTGCCGGTGCCAGTGGGATCGCCGCCCTGGGCCATGAAGCCCTCGATGACGCGGTGGAACACCACATTGTCATAGAAACCCTCGCGGGCGAGCTCCTTGATGCGGGCAACGTGATTGGGGGCGAGATCGGGTCGAAGCTCGATGGTGACGCGGCCCTTGGCCTCGCCCTTGTGGTTGGCGAGGTCGAGGATACAGAGTGTTTTCGAGATCGGCCATTATTGCACCGTCACCTTGGTCATCTTGTCCGGGGTTGCCGGCGGCTCGCCGCGGGCGATCTGGTCGACGCACTTCATGCCCTCCTCGTCGACCTGGCCCCACACCGTGTACTGGCCATCGAGAAAGCCGCCATCGGCAAACATGACGAAGAACTGGCTGTTGGCGGAGTTGGGATCATTGGTGCGGGCAGCGCCGACGATGCCTCGGGCATAGTGTTCAGGGGTGAACTCGGCGGGAATGTCGGGTTCATTGGAACCGCCGGAGCCGGTGCCGGTGGGATCGCCGGTCTGCGCCATGAAGCCCTCGATCACCCGGTGAAAGACGACGCCATTATAGAATCCGGCGGCGGCAAGCTTGCTGTATTGCGCCACATGCTTGGGCGCGAGATCGGACCGCAGCTTGATGGCGAAGGAACAGCCTTTGCTGGTCTCGATGGTCATTGTTTCGGCGGCGAAGGAGGGAGTGGCGAGCCAGGTGCAGGCAAGCGCTGCGAAGCCTAGTTTCTTGAGCATGGGACTCTCCGGTTGTTATCGAGGAAGCGGTGTGCAGAAGGCGGAAGCCTTTGTCAATGCGGTGCTGGCCGGCATTGATCTCAGGGCATTGATCTCAGTTGCCCCGGCGCTGAATCGATGCGACAGTCATCGCCACGCAAAGCGGCGGAGTGCACATGCGAATATCGGCGCTGGATCACGTTTCACTGGTAACGACCAATCTTGACCGGTCCATGGCATTCTACCGGGATGTCCTCGGTCTGCACCAGATCGAGCGGCCCGGCTTTGCCAGCCGCGGCGCGTGGATGGCCTCGGGCAGCCTGGAAATCCACCTGACGATCAATCCCGCGGGCCATCTCCGCCCGGCGCCGCACATAGATACCGGCGACATCCACTTCGCCGCTCGCGTCGAGCGATTCGACGATTTCGTCACCCAACTCGAATCACTCGGCTACCGGGAGGATCGTCCGGATGGCGATCCAAAGCGGCTGGTCTTCCGCCTCGGCGGGCCTGCCCCCTACAAGCAGCTCTACCTTCTCGACCCCGACAATCACCTCATCGAGATCAACGACGCCCCGCTCAAGCGGGCTTGAGCGCCGCCGCCACGACCTGTTGGGCTTCCTTGGGAATGAACAGGGTGATGTCTCCTCCCATCCGCGCGATCTGCTTGACCAGCGAGGAGGCAATCATGCGGGTGGCGGGCGAGGCGGCGAGGAAGACGGTTTCGATGTCGGGCGCCATGGCGCCGTTCATCTGGCCCATCTGCACTTCGTAATCGAAATCCATGGCATCGCGCAGGCCCCTGATGATGAGGCCCGCATGATTGCGCCGCGCCGCATTGACCGCCAAATCGTCGAAGGTTGTCACGGTGATTTTCAGGCCGGTGTGCTCGGCAATCGGCTTGGTCACCCCTTCGAGAAGCTTGACGCGCGTCGGCGCATCAATCAGCGCCTGTTTGCCGTGATGGGTTCCGACGCCGAGAACCAGCTTGTCCACCAGACGGGCGGCACGCGCTATAATGTCGAGATGTCCGTAGGTGACGGGATCGAAGGAGCCGGGATAGAAGCCTGTTCGCGACATGCTTCCTTATCGCTCTAGCGGCTCTTGAGCGCAAGCCATATGCCGCCCACGGTCAGGCAAACGCCGCTGGCGATTTCGATGGCCCTGACGCGCGAGCGCGACAGCCACTCGCCGGCTTTGCCCGCCGCCAGCGCATAGACGCTGTCGCCCACGAGGGCGATCCCTGCGAAGGTGAGGCCCAAAGTGAGCAACTGACGGGTGTAATCGCCGCCCGGCTGAATGAACGGCGGAATGAGGGCGCCGAACAGCACCAGCATCTTGGGGTTCGACATGATGACGATGAAGCCCTGGAAGAAAGAAACTGCCGCGCGGTCTTGCCCGTTCGGCGGCCATGGCGAGATCGCCTTTGGCGCGCAGCAACTTGATAGCCGAGCCAGACAAGATAGGCGGCGCCGGCATAACGCAGGAGGTCGAACCAGACGCCCATCAACTCTATGGCCGCGCTCAAACCCAGCGCCGCGATGGTCAGCCAGATCGCAACTCCCGCCTGGGTTCCCGCCACATTGAGAAGGCCGGCCCTCGCGCCATAACGCAGGCTGTTGGCAATGATCACCGTGACGGTCGGGCCCGGCACGATGGCCAGGGCGGTTGCCGCCGCGCAAAATGCAATCCAGGCTTCAATTGTCATCATCCTATCCTTTTGGCCACGCCAGCCACAGCCCGGCAGCCACGATCAATCCGCCACTGAGATAGTCGATCCATTTGAGCCTGTCACCCGACAGGAAATTGCGGGCCTGGCCCGCCAACAGCGCAAGTGTAATGCCAGCCAGCGCGCTGATGGTGACAAAACTCGCACCAAGTATGGCAAGCTGGGGGGCCACGGGGCGGTTGGGATCGATGAAGGGCGGCAGAAATGCCGCCAGAAACATGATGACTTCGGGATTGGCGACAGCCACCAAAAAGCCATCACGAAACAGCTCGCCAGTGGGATTGTTGCTATAGGCGGCGATGCGCCCGGCGCTGCGCAGTCTCGAAATGCCGAGCCAGATCAGGTAAATGGCGCCGCCCAGCCTGATCCAATCGAACCAGTTGCGCATGGCTTCGGCGATCCAGGCGAGCCCGAGCGCCACAATGGCAATGAGCAGAATCATGCCCGAGACATTGCCGGCAACCGACACCATGCCGCCCCGCACGCCGTATCCCACCGAGTTGGCGACGATCACCGACATGGCGGGGCCAGGCTTGAGAAAAAGCAGCACGCAGGCAGCGAGGAAAGTTAGAAAGAGATCGGGAAGCAAGTGGCGCTCGCGGGGGTTGATCGAGGATTGATCCGCTTCATCTCAATTTCAATGAGACCGTGCAAGTGTCTGCGTCAGCCTTCCCCCGCTTCGCCGTCTTCCTCGCTGATGTGCTCGACCGAAACGACGTGTTCGTTCTCCGCCACGTCGATGACGATCACGCCCTGGGTGGCGCGGCCGGCTTTGCGGATGTCATGGACCGGGCAGCGGATCAGCTGGCCGCCATCGGTTACCAGCATGATCTGGTCGGTGACTTCAACCGGGAAAGAGGCGACCAGCGGGCCGTTGCGGTCGTTTACCGCCATGGCGGTGATGCCTTTGCCGCCGCGGCCGGTGATGCGGTATTCGTAGGACGACGTGCGTTTGCCGTAGCCATTGGCCGAGACGGTGAGGATCACTTGCTCCGCGGCGCCCATTTCGATGTAGCGCTCCTGGCTCAGCGTGGTCTCGGCCGCCGCTTCCTCGTCGGGCGCGCCCTGCTCTACATCTTCGCCGGCGACGGCGCGCGACATCTTGAGGAAGGCGGCACGTTCATCGGCGGTAGCCTCGACATGGCGGAGGATCGACATGGAAATAACCTTGTCGCCGCACTCGAGCCGGATGCCGCGCACGCCAGTCGAGTCGCGCCCCTTGAACACTCGCACGTCCTCGACGGCGAAGCGGATGCATTGGCCCTGGGCGGTGGTGAGGTGAACGTCATCGGCGGCCGAGCAGATTTCGACGCCGGCGATCATATCGCCCTCGTCGAGTTTCATGGCGATCTTGCCGGCGCGGTTGATGTTTTCGAAGTCGGAGAGCTCATTGCGGCGGACACCGCCCGAGCGGGTGGCGAACATCAACTGCAACGAGCCCCAGGTGGATTCATCCTCCGGCATCGGCATGATGGTGGTGATGCGTTCGCCCTGGGCCAGTGGCAGCAGGTTGATCAGCGCCTTGCCGCGGGCCTGGGGATTGCCCTCCGGCAGGCGCCAGACCTTCAGGCGGTAGACCATGCCGGCGGAAGAGAAAAACAGGATGGGCGTGTGGGTGTTGGCGACGAAGATCTTGGTGACGAAATCCTCCTCGCGCATCTGGGCCGCCGCCCTGCCCTTGCCGCCACGGCGCTGGGCCCGGTAGGCCGACAGCGGCACGCGCTTGGCGTAGCCGGCATGGCTCACGGTGACCACCATGTCCTCGCGCTGAATGAGGTCTTCGTCCTCCACTTCACCCTCGTTCTCGACAATGAGGGTCCTGCGCGGTGTTGCGAATTCACTGCGGATGGCGGTCAGTTCATCCGTGATGATGGTCATCACACGGGCGCGGGAGCGCAGAATCTCGAGGTAGTCGGAAATTTCGGCGGCAAGCTTCTCCAGTTCCTCGGCGATTTCCTCGCGGCCGAGGGCAGTGAGGCGCTGCAGGCGGAGATCGAGAATGGCGCGGGCCTGCTCATCGGAGAGCCGGTAGCTGCCGTCTTCGGCAAGGCGGTGGCGCGGATCGGCGATGAGGGTGATGAGCGGCGCCATGTCCTTGGCGGGCCAGCTGCGCGACATCAGGGCTTCACGGGCCTCGGCGGCATCCTTGGACCGGCGGATGAGGGCGATCACTTCATCGATATTGGCCACGGCAATGGCGAGGCCCACCAGGATATGGGCGCGGTCGCGGGCCTTGGTGAGCAGGAACTTGGTGCGGCGGGTGACGACTTCCTCGCGGAAGGCGATGAAGGCCTGGATCAGATCCTTGAGGTTCATCACCTCCGGCCGGCCGCCGGTCAAACAGACATTGTTGATGCCGAAGGTCGATTGCAGGGCGGTGTAGCGGTAGAGCTGGTTGAGCACGATATCCGGCCATGGCATCGCGCTTGAGTTCGATCACCACCCGCATGCCTTCGCGCGAGGATTCATCGCGGATATCGGAAATGCCTTCGAGCTTCTTCTCGCGCACCAGCTCGGCCATGCGCTCGATCATCACCGACTTGTTGATCTGGTAGGGAATCTCGGTGACGATCAGGGCCTCGCGGTCCTTGCGCAGTTCCTCGCCGTGGACCTTGGCGCGCATGACGATGGAGCCGCGGCCGGTATGGGCGGCCGATTTGATGCCGGCGCGGCCGAGAATGATGGCGCCGGTGGGAAAATCCGGTCCCGGAATAATGTCGATCAGCTCGTCGATCGATATGGCGGGATTGGCGATCACCGCGAGGCAGGCGTCGATCACTTCGCCCAGATTGTGGGGCGCCATGTTGGTGGCCATGCCAACTGCAATGCCGCCCGAGCCGTTGACCAGCAGATTGGGGAAGCGGGCGGGGAGGACGGAGGGCTCTCTTTCGGAATTGTCGTAGTTCTCCTTGAACTCGACGGTGTCCTTGTCGATGTCCTCCATCAGCGCGTGGGCCGCCTTGGCAAGGCGCGATTCGGTGTACCGCATGGCGGCGGGCGGATCGCCGTCGACCGAGCCGAAATTGCCCTGCCCGTCGATCAGCGGCAGGCGCAGCGAGAACTCCTGGGCCATGCGCACCAGGGCGTCATAGATCGACTGGTCGCCATGGGGATGGTACTTACCCATGACGTCGCCGACAATGCGCGCCGACTTGCGATAGGGCTTGTTCCAGTCGTAGCCGTTTTCGTTCATCGAGTAGAGGATGCGGCGGTGAACGGGTTTGAGGCCGTCCCTGACGTCGGGCAAGGCGCGGCTGACGATCACGCTCATGGCGTAATCGAGGTAGCTTTTCTTCATCTCCTCTTCGATGGAGATGGGGGAAATTTCGCCGGGATTGGCAGGCGGTGGAGCGCCTGTCTCGTCGTCGTTATCTGCCACGGAAAACCTTCGGACTGACCCTCAAAACACCCGCCCGACCGCGAGGATCGGCAATCCGCGAAGTCCACGATTCGGGGGGTTTCCCAATGTAGTTTGGGGGGCCCGTCAGAGCAACGAAAAGCAGTTGATTTCTAAATAAAAACTGCGGATTTCCAGCAGCCGGTAAGGTGCCTCAGATCTTGCGGAACTTGACGCCCTGGCCACGATACCAGCCGCTGTCTGAAACCACAGTCGAACAGGCCGCTTTGCCTTGGGTCCAGTTGGACAACATGATGCACAGCTTGCCATTCTGCAGGCTCCAGCGGCCCTGGTCCTGTTTGCCGGGCATCTTGCCGATCAGAACGCCATTGCCCATGGCCTTGAAGGTGAGGGTCGCACCGCCGTGGACCACGGCGGTGAATGTTCCAGGAAACAATTTCTGGAGCTGGTTATGGGTCAACGCCTCGTCGGCGAAGGCTGCACCCGGCAAACACATCAATACGGATGCTACGGCTATCCCTGTTAGTTTTCTTAACATGCAAAACCCCTCTTGTTTCTAAGAGCGCCATCCAAGGGGAATTATAGCCCCGATGACCATTACTTGACGCCCAAAAACAGGAAGATCGTGACTTAATCGTGACCGGACTGCCGCAAATTTGCCTCAAAACGGCACTTCGTCGTCGAGGTCGCGGGCGAAATTCTGGGGTTTTCCGGCGGCGGCGCGCGGCCTCTCCATCGGGCTTGACTGGCCGAAATCGTCAGCCCCGGAACTTGCTCCTTCGCCGCCGCCGCGGCCATCAAGCATGGTCAGCTCGCCGCGAAAGTTTTGCAGGACGACTTCGGTCGAATATTTCTCGACGCCGGAATTGTCGGTGTATTTGCGGGTCTGCAGTTGGCCTTCGACGAATATCTTGGCGCCCTTCTTAAGGTATTGTTCTGCAATCTTTGCCAGGTTTTCGTTGAAGATCACCACGCGGTGCCACTCGGTCTTTTCCTTGCGCTCGCCGGTTGCCTTGTCGCGCCAGTTTTCCGAGGTGGCGAGGCTGAGATTGACGATGGTCTTGCCGTCCTGGGTGTGGCGGACTTCCGGGTCCTTGCCGAGATTACCCACCAAAATCACCTTGTTCACCGATCCAGCCATGTTCACTCTCCTCACATAGTGCGGGCACCCTAGTCAAAGTCCCGCGTCAATGCACCGCGCCCGGCGGCTTATCCACATCGTATGTGTTCTCGCTCTGTTCCAGACGAGAGTCAAGCCCAATTGCCCTTGAAGTCAACATTCCCGCGTGGTTCAATTAGCGCGCGGCTAATGAGGGTGCTTGGGTGAGGCCACCACGTACCCTGTCAGAGAGATGTTGCGTAATGTCAAATCAAGTCACCGGCCAGGGTTCCACCCAATTGCGGAAGGCCCTGATGAGTTGCGTATGTTGGGCGGGAGTGGGACTTGCTGCAGCCACTACGGCCCAGGCCGAGGTCAAAATCACCGGAGACAGCCCATTCGCGGGTTGCAATGTATCGGCCCAGCCCGGAGTCGTCTATCCGAACGCTGAAGTCGAGCCCTGGATCGACCGGATCCAACCAATAGCAGCCGCCTGATCGCGGGCTGGCAGCAGGACCGTTTTGATAACGGCGGATCGAAGAGCCTCATGTCAGGCTTTTCGACTAACGGCGGAGCCACCTGGAGCCGGGTTACCGTTCCGGGCATCACCAAGTGCGCCGATGGCACGGGAATATTTGCCTTCGACCGCGCCAGCGATCCCTGGGTCACCATCGCTCCCAATGGCGATGCCTATTTCCAGAGCCTCTCGTTCAACAACGACGAGCCTTGCGGCGCGGGCGGCGACAATGCCGTGCTGGTCAGCAAGTGGAACAATGTCGGCGCTTCGTGGAGCGCTCCCAAAGTGCAAATCTACGATACCGATGGACAACTCTTCAACGACAAGAATTCCATGCGGGCGGATCCGACCGACAACTCCTCCCAGCGAGTATTCGCCGTGTGGGACCGCCTCGAGGATTTCACCCTTCCCTCTTCCTGCACCAGCAATTCAAAAGCTAAAGCCGTGTGGGGCTCCCATGACGGCGTCGCCGAAGCGCGCGACCGGTTGCGCAAGGCGAAATCGCGCATCGGTGGGCCGATCAATCCGGGAACGGTCTTCACCGGTCCGACGCTTTTCACCCGTACCACCGATGGCGGAGCCAACTGGGAGACGCCGCGGGTCATCTTCGATCCGGGCGGCAATGCCCAGACCATCAACAATCTGATCGAAGTTCTGCCGAACGGCACGGTAATCGACTTCTTTACCAACATCTCGACCTGGGGACTGGGCGGCGTCAAGCTTGGCCTGGTCCGGTCGACCGATCACGGCGAAACTTTCGGTCGCCGCCATCAATGCGTTCAAGATGGTGGTGACCAATACCGGTACCCTGACGCCGGATGCGCAATCGCCGGTGCGCGATGCCAACATCCTCTTCGATGTGGCAACCGATCGCGGCAACGGCAATCTCTATGTCGTCTGGCAGGATGGCCGCTCGCGAAATGTCGACAAGGTTGCCTTCTCGATGTCGACCAATGGCGGCATATCATGGTCGACGCCGGTGATCATCGACAGGACTCCCTACAGCCCCAACAAGCTGCGCAACCAGGCCTTCCTCCCGTCGGTCGAAGTTGGCGCCAACCATGAAGTGTTCGTGACCTATTTCGACTTCCGTCACGATATCAACGATGGCAAGGAAGCAACCGATTTCTGGTCGATCTCCTGCGACATAGCAAACGGTGCAAACTGCCGCTCGGCCGGCGGCTGGGGCGATGAACACCGCCTGACGTCGGCTTCCTTCGACATGCTCGAAGCGCCGGTGGCGCGCGGGCATTTCCTCGGCGACTATATGGGCCTGGTGAATGCCGGAGGCGCGGTCAAGAGCGTATTCGGCAAATCCGTGGGGCCGGATGAGAACGACATGTTTGCCACGACAATTCCGTAACTAATGAAAGGCGGCGGGTGGCCAACAGGCCATCCGCCTGCATACGAATGATCAAAGCAATCGAGACGGCGCAAGCGCCGAAACCATTTTCAAATTACTCGCAGGCGATCGCCATCGATCCTGGCGCGCGCTATTTGTTTGTCTCCGGGCAGGTGGGAGCAACGCCCGCCGGCGAAATCCCTGAAGACCCAGCGCGGCAGCATCAGCTGGCGTGGGAAAGCGTGCTGGCCATTCTGGCGGCGGCGGGGATGGACCATCGCAACATCGTCGATGCCCATGTCTATATCACCGACCGGAGCCACATCGCCCTCTACCGCGAAACCCGCGACAGGATGCTCAAGGGGCACAAGCCGGCCGCCACACTCCTGTGGTTGCCGGTCTCGCCGATTGCGCCTGGTTGTCGAAGTTGCCGTGGTGGCCGCGGCGTGAGGAGCTTCCCGGGCCACTGGGGCCCGGGTGACTGTGAAAAGAACGCCTGTGCCGCTTACGGCCCGATCTTGTTGACAATGAAGTTGCGGATCGCGTTGTTGGCGATGCGTGTGTAGACGCCGAATTTGTTCGGCCGCGCGCAACCCTCTCCAAAACTGACAATGCCGGTGAGGACCTTGAAGCCCGCTCCCTCGTTGCGGGTCAGCGGACCACCCGAATCGCCCTGGCAGGAGTCCTTGCCGCCGGCATCGAGACCGGCGCAGATCATCCGCGTGGTGATATCACCGCTGTAGGAATTGGCGTCGTTGCAATTGGCCTTTGAAACGATCGGCACGTTTACCTGACGCAGATTGATCGGAAAGCTGCCGCCTTCGTTAAGCGCCCCCCAGCCGGTTGTTTTGACCGACGTGCCGGTGGGTGCATCAGTTGTCGTCAATGTGGCGAGCGGTATTCCGCTGGCATTGGTGGCAAGTTTCCATACGGCCACGTCGAAATCGAAGGTGACGTTGTTAAATTGTGGATGAATGAAGATTTGGGTGACATTGCGGCGGACGCCGGTGCCGTCGAGATCCTGCGTTCCAGTGAGGACCTGGACATCGGCAGGGTTAGTGCCTTCACTGCAATGGGCGGCGGTTACGATGAAGTTCGGTTTCACCAGCGTTCCGCCACAGAACTGGGCGTTAAAATTGTTGGCAATGCTCTTGGTGAGCAATCCAACTTGAAACTTGTGAACACTGTTGGGTGCGACGGTTCCACCGACAATCCTGCTGCTCCGGCTGCTCAATTGCACGGGCTCGCCGGTGGCGCGGGAATTCATCGCGGCGACACGGAGCTGGACCAATTCGCGCATCCAATTGTATTCCTCGGCCTGACTCGCAGTGGCCGCCGCGATAGCAGAGAGGCTAAGGGCCGCGACTGTCTTGAAAATAGTTCTCATGGTTCACTCCTGTTGGGGGCTTTGCAGTGCAACCGGGTTAAGGTAATGGTGGCGTTGCATTCTAGCAGCTAGATAGCCTGCATCAATGTGACGGAAATTACCTCTTGCACGCAAATTATCCCGCCTGCGCCACTGTTGGCGACGGCATTGCGGGAACACGCTTAATTCAGGGTTGAATTCATCTGGAGAATCGCCCGGCACCTCACCGCTCACCATCCGGGGCGGGATTTTCCGCGCAGGAAGCGGCCCCGGCCACATCTGGCGGAGCCGCTGGAACTTCTCGATTTTAGCGGCGGGTGAGGAACCCGAGGATGGACGAGCGCTTGCCAATGGCGCGATCCTTCGCATGTGCAGCATGATGGGTGGACTTCTGATCCTGCATCATGGCAGTCGTGTAAACATTTGAATAGGTGTCAAAAATCCAGTTCATGGCGGGTCTCCTTGGTCTCTATCTCGGTATGTCCACAATATGCCTGCTTCGCTCTTGCAACACAAACGGCATTATTCTACGCTACCTGTAACAAAACCTTACAGGACTGAATCTTGGCCCGGCGCCTCCCATCTCTCAATGCCCTCAAGGCCTTCGAGGCCGCCGCCCGCAGCAGCAGCTTCACCGATGCGGCGGGCGAGTTGTTCGTCAGCCATGCCGCCATCAGCCGCCATATCCGCGATCTCGAGGAGTGGCTGGGCACCCAGCTGTTTACCCGCACCGGCCGAGGCGTCGAATTGACCGAGGCCGGGCGGCGCTTCGGCGGCAAGCTCACGCCCCTGTTCGATGCCATGGCGGAGGCTACGCGCGAGGCCGCGGCGGTAGGCGATGTCCGCCAGCTCAAGGTTTCGGTCGAGCCGGCCTTTGCCTCGCGCTGGCTGGTGCCGCGGTTAGGCCGCTTTCAGGATCTGCACCCGGATATCGAGTTGGCCATCGACCCCTCCAGCAAGCTGGTTGATTTCCGCTCGGGCGAGGCCGATGTCGGAATACGATCCGGCGGTGGCGTCTGGCCGGACGTTGAGGCGGCGAAGCTTACGGAGATCATCGTCTTTCCGGTGTGCGCGCCATCACTCCTTGCGGATAGGCCTGCCATTGCGCCTGCCGATATCAAGGATTTCAATCTGCTGCACGAGGATCGCAAACAGTGGTGGGCGGAATGGCTGGCGGCGGCGGGCGTCACCGGCGTCGAGCATTGGCGCGGGCCGCTGTTTCAGAATCACCTCGCCATTGAAGCCGCCGAAGCCGGCCAGGGCTTCGCGCTTGGCGACCAGATCCAATGCACCGACTCGCTGGCCGAGGGCTGGCTGGTGCGGCCGTTCAATATCACCGTGAAGTATCAGAGCAGCTACTGGGTGGTGCGGGCCAAGGGCTCGAAGGAATCGGCGCCGGCCCGCTCGTTCCGCGAATGGCTGATGGCGGAAATGGCGGAGACCAACAAGAAGTTTGCCAGCCTGAAGGCACAACAACAGAAAACCGCGCAGCGCTAGTTGCGGGGAGACCGGCAACTCTCTGAGCGTCATCCCGGCAAAGTGGAATCGATCATGGCCCGCAAACTCTATGACTGCCTGAAATGCCCCGGCTATTGCTGCTCCTATCCGGTGATCGAGGTGAAAGACCGCGATGCCGAGCGCATCGCCAAGCATTTCGATCTCACATTGAAGCAGGCGGAGAAGAAGTATTTCAAGGCTGCGCATGGCTACAAGCGCGTCATGCGGCGCAAGAAGGATCACGCACTTCGGCAAGATCTGCCAGTTCTTCGATACCATCGAACGCCGCTGCACGATCTATGCGGCGCGTCCCTCAACCTGCCGGATATTCCCAGGCGAAGGCCATTGCGGCTACTGGGATTTCCTCAAATTCGAGCGTGAGGGACAGGAAGACGAGGAATACATTTCAACGACCGAGCATTCGGGGAACTGATGAAGCTTGAATACCTCGCAGATGGATCACCAGAGTGTCCATTGATACGACTCTACGGTTACGATGTTAATGCCATTGGTGTATTTGCCAAGAAAATCGAAGAGCTTATCTCCCGCAAGTGCTCAAGTTTTGTATTGAGCGAACTTCCCGAGTTCGAACCCGTTGGCAACGTCACGATTGTTTGCTCGCGCGCTTCATCCGGCAGCAGAGTTGATCGCTGTCAGTCACACTTCGAATGGCGCTTAACAACTGGGCATTGGGAGACTGTCTTGTTACTTCTCCAGCCATTCAACGACCCTGCTATGAAGGATGGATTTCAATGGCTGTGGGACGCGGACAGGGAAGGTGCCATTTCCGTGCTAATCTCACGCGACGGCCAGTGGTAGTCCTAATACCAGCGGCCCATTGAGTTAATTTATTTGCGTCTCTGATTCCTAATATTGTCATCCCCGCTCTTGTTGCGGGGACCCATCGATCCACAGGTTCCGGCGTTCGTCGAAGCATGGGTTGCCGCAACAAGTGCGGCAATGACAGAGTGGGGAAGTTGCGCGACGGTCAAGTCTTTGGGCCGTTGGTATAACGTCCACCGGGCGAAGGCCATTGCGGCTACTGGGATTTCCTCAAGTTCGAGCGCGAGGGACAGGAAGACGAGAAGTACATTTCAACGACCGAACATTCGGGGAATTAGCAGCTAGAATAGACGGCCAAACTCGGCTTCCGAATCTGGCCGGGCCGGTACTACGGGAACTGGCGGAGAGCGACGCCGGTCGGCGTGTTGTTGGGATTGGCGGGATCGACATCAGTCATGATGAACTCATCATTGTTGCTCGCGACCTGAATCCTGAAGCTCCAGCCGCAGCCAGGGCCACAATCAAGGCCGGCCGTGCCTTGGCCATTGGGCGAAAGGGTAAAAATCCTGAACGTATGGCCGGTAGTCGTTCCATCTGGGCAGCCGGTGCTGTGGCCCTGGATTGTGGCGGTCCCGACTCCCGCTGTGTTCAGTTCAAAGGTGACAAACATGGATGAGCACCGCAGCCCGTGTTGCCGCTTAAGACCGCCGTCCATTTGCCGGCCAGCAGGGTATTCGTTGCGGCCTGTGCGGATATCGGCGCAGAGTCATTCCGCAGCCAGGGCCAGGGCGGATGACCATGCGATAACCGATTTCTGAAGATGGTTTCTCATGGGACTCTCCTGTTTACTGTCGAGGTTGCGACGATGCGGCGCTGCAAAGCGCGGAGTGTCCCGGACTGCCAAATCCGGCCCTGCTCAAAACAATTAAGTATTACTCCGCATCATCGGCGGGCCACCCCGCAGACTAAACTGCACAGTGTCCCGCGCCTTTACGATATCGAACTTGCATCGCAGGGCTGTGACGGGGCTCACAGTTCCAAATTTGGAACAACCATATCGCGCATTAGGGTTAAGTTGGAACCCGTTTCAAGCCGCATCGCCGCCGATCCAGGCGACGGCCATCACCGTGCCGCAGTGGGGTTTGAGGAGCTTGACGGCTTCTTCGATGTGCGCGCCCGAGGTCGCCACGTCATCGACCAGCAGAACCGGCTCGGCCAAGGTGCGCACCAGCTCAAGGCGCGGGCGCTTGACGTTCTCCTTGGGGTGGGACGATCCGCGCAGCGGCTTGCTGGCAAAAGCCTGAATCACTGGCAGTTCAATCTTGGCGCCAAGGGCGCGGGCGATCTCGACGGAAAGGCAGGTCTCCGATTTGGAGTGGCCGCACGGAATTGGCACAATCGCCTTGAACGCCGACACGCCGAGGAGATTGGTTACTTCCGCGGCGATCTCGGCGGCGATGAGGGCCGGCATTTCATCGGGTATGTTTTGCTTGAGCGCTTTCAGGGCCTTCATCTGATAGTCGCGGATGGCATGACGCCAGGATCGCAAAGTCAGGTAGTTCACCGACTTGCGCTCGCGAATGGCTCTCCGGCTGACCAGGGTTTCGGCCAGAAACGCCAGCGACGGTTCAACCGGCCTGGGCTAGGTTTGCGATGCGATCTTCCGCGAAAGAAGACCTTCGCGGTGCTCGAGCGACGTCACTTCGCGCGCCGTCACCATCAGGAAGTAGTGGGTGGTTTCGGTGGGGCTGAAGGGCGAGACATTCAAGCTGAAGACGCGCTTGCCGGCCCCCTCCGGAGTGCTGACGATTTCGAATTCAGGCGGCGATACGCGGGTCTGAAGGGCGCGCTGAAGCAGAAAGCCGACGGCGTCGGACGCCGGTATTCCAACCTGGTGATGGGTCAGTCCCACCAATGATCCCTTAGGCGAACCCAGCAAGGAAGCCATGGCGCTGTTGATCGCCGCGATCCTGAGATCCTGATCAAGGAGCGCACATCATCCGCCGCGCTTTCCACTCGCGCTGTCATGTCCTTGAGAGTTGCGGCAACCGTTACATCCTTCGATGCATCGGTCAGGAGGTCGGCCACGCCGTTGAATTCGGCGAGGATCAGGGTTTCAATTTCAGCCAACAGCTTCAACTGCCGCTTGTCAGGCTTGGGCCGCGCCGCGGTCCCGGCAATCACCAGGGAAAGCGCATAGTCATCGGTTACGGAGATTGGCGCGCGCAAGAAGAAGGACAGTTTGGGCAATCCGAATTCGCGGCCAAGCGTTTCGTATTTTTCCTTGCCGGTGGCATCGTGACGATAACTCTTTCGTCGCGTTGGAAGGGCGCGCCGGCAAAGTAAAGGCAAAGCTTCGAAACCGCACCGGAACGCCGTGGTCGGCAATAATTCGCTTGACGCCGTCCTGGTTCAACAGCAGCACGGCGCATTCACAGGAAAACAGCGACGCGGCAAAGGCGCTGAGGCGTTCAAGGACCTGGATCGTCCGGCCCTTGAATTTCGCCAGCGCGACGGTGGTTTCCTCAAGTCCTGATGTTTTGCGGGCCAACCGGTTTTGTCTCCTTGCTCACTATCTTCCATGAAGCCATGCCTGGAGCAAGAGCGCCCGATCCACCTGGTTTAGATTCGCTTGGCCAGGGCTTCAAACCGCCAGGCCAACAGCGAACCTGTGAAGATAAGTCCAAGGGCCAGGCCCCACCACAGGCCGACGGCGCCCCAACCCAGCACGAAGGCCAGCACATAACTGCTGCCGAGGCCGACAATCCAGTACCCCACGCCGGCGATGACCAGTGGCATCGCGGTGTCGCGCAAGCCACGGAGCGCGTGGGAAGCTATCGCCTGCAGGCCGTCGAAAACCTGAAATATCGCGGCGATAATCAGGAGCCGGGTCACCAGGGCGGCAATCTCCGCATAACCCTGATCCTCCGGATTGAGAAACGTTCTAGTGATCGCCCATGGCGCGGCCAGCGGCACGCTGACGAGTGCAAGTGAAATCGCTACGCCAATCGCCATGCCGAGATTGCCAGCTTGACGGGCGGCGGCGGGATCGCCGGCGACGACCAATATGGAACTCGCACCATCACGGCCTCGGCGAGACCCAGCAAATGACGAAGGGGATGCCGATCCACCCCATCATCATCTGATAGGCGGCGAGCGAAATGGCGCCGAGGGTTCCCGACAGCAATGACACGGCGGCAAAAAGACCCAACTCCAGGGCGACGATGCCTGCTACCGGAAGGCCGAGTTTCAACATCGGAACAAAGCTGTGCAGACCGTTGATCCACGGCTCGCCGCGAAGCGACAGATTTTCACGGCGCACCAGCCAGGCGGTGTAAATCCCGAGACTGGCGCACATGTACCAAAGGGAAAAACTCCAGGCCCATCCGGCGCCAGCAAGGCCCATTCGCGGCAGGCCGAAACTTCCATGGACCAATCCCTGCATTCAGCAGGTAGTTCAGAATCACGGCAGAGATTGTGGTGAACATCACGAAGCCGGTTCGCATCAGGGCTGAGACGAAACTTCTCAACACGCCGAAAAAAGCCGAGGGAATCATCGACCAGGCAAAAGCCAGGTAGAATGGCCTCGCAGTTTCAATGATCCGCGCATCCTGTCCGCCGAGATAAAGTAGAATCCCATGTTCAAGGTAAGAGCGGTTAGAGCCAGGCCAAAGATCGCGGCCAGCGCCAGGCCGCGAACCAGCGCCACCAGTGCTTCGTCCTTGCGGGCCGCGCCATAGGCTTCGGCCGCGAAGACGCCGACTGCCGAAAACAGGCCTTTGACGATGATGGCAAACTGGAAGCCGATATCGGCGGAGACACCGGCGGCCGCCAATTCCACATAGCCCAGCTTTCCGATAACGATCTTGGTCGTCACCACCATCAGCACATCGGCGAGGTAGGCGAAGACAAGCGGCAGTGCGATTTTGAGGAGAGCTGCGGACTCCCTGGACGTGGCTGGCTTCACGATTTGCGGCTCCCCGTTGCCCCCGCCTTACAGGCCGCGGTGGACCGCGGCAACAGGTCTTGCATTTTGGCCGGAACCCGGCAAAGGGCTGGTAATACCAACGGACTCTTGCCCTGTACTCTTCCCGCCGTCGCATTTCCCAACGCCGTCATCTCCCATAGTCCGGCATTCGTTCAGTGATTAAGGTCGGCTGTCGCCACTCCGCACCCCAGCGATTCCTGTTGTTATAGAAATAGCGGCTGTCGCCGAGCGGGAGGAGACCATGCCTCATCCCTCCACCTCATTTCGCCGGAATGACGGAAATGGGAGAGTGCCCAAGTTATTTCTTATCGCCGTTGGTAAAAGACGGAAATATTGCCATGGCGGCCAAGATCAATTTTTCCGGCTGGCGGAATTCACCGCGGAACAACGCGCGGCTCTTCTCAGGCGGAGCGAGAGCGACCTGCCGTGGTTTGTGAAAAAGTTTACCCGATCGTCGAGGCGGTTCGGCGGGAGGGTGACGCGGCATTGTGCGATTTGCGCTGGCCTTCGACAAGGTGGTTCTGACCACCCGGGACATTGCCGCGACGCCGGCGGATTTTCTTGCGGCGCGAGGCGCGCTCAATGGGCCATTGCTGGAAGCCATCGATTTCGCGGCGGAAACATCCGCCGCTTTCATGAGAAGCAGAAGCCGGAAGAGATGTGGATGAAGGAAATCCGTCCCGGTGTGCTGGCGGGCGATCGGGCGACGCCCATTCCGTCGGTTGCCTGCTACATACCGCGCGGCAAGGGAGCCTTCCCCAGTTCGGTGCTGATGACCTGCATTCCGGCGCGGGTGGCGGGCGTCGAGGACATCTGCATCATCACGCCGCCCGGCCCCGATGGCCGGTCGACGCGGCCACGCTGGTTGCCGCCGAAGCGGCGGGCGTATCCAAAGTCTACAAGGCGGGCGGGGCGCAGGGCATCGCGGCGGTGGCCTATGGAACCGAAACCATCGCCAAATATGCGAAGGTGGTGGGCCCCGGTTCGCCCTGGGTGGTGGCGGCCAAGCGGTCGTGGCCGATGTGATCGATACCGGAACACCCGCGGGCCCGAGCGAAGCGATTGTGTTTGCCGATGACACCACGGATGGGCGGCTGGCGGCGCTCGATCTCCTGATCGAGGCGGAACATGGCGATGATTCCTCCGCCTTTCTCGTGACCACGAGCGCGGATGTTGCCGGCGCGGCCCGGGACGCCTTCCCGGCGTACTGGAAACATATGGGCGCGCTGCGGGTCGGCCTTCACCCAGGCGGTTCTAGGCTCGAGCCGCGGCGGCATCCTGCTCGCCCGCGATGTCGCGAAGCTTTCGCCTTCATCAACGACTATGCGCCCGAGCATCTGCAAATCCTGTCGAAGGAGCCCACCTATCTTCCTCTGGTCAAACATGCCGGCGAAATTCTGCTCGGCGAGCCCACGCCATCGACGCTGGCGAATTTCGTGGTGGGGCCAAGCCATGTGCTGCCGACCGGCGGCTGGGCGCGAACCTATTCGGCGCTGTCGGTTCACGATTTCATGAAACGAACCTCGGTCGCCGAAGTGCGCGCGGTGCCTATGGTGAACTGGCGCGCCACGCCAAGGTCATTGCCGAGTATGAAGGCTTCGAAGCCCACGCCAACGCCGTTTCGGCGCGACGCGACAGGTTTCTCGGCAATTGACCGCCCAAACGATCAGCCCCGCCGCGACATATGCTGCGCCGGCGGGGCCCTCGATCCTTCGAGTAAATGATCACGATATATCCCGGCTTAGGCCGGTTAAATGGCGAGAGTTAGAACTCGCGATGCATAACATTAATGTTTGGCAATCCCGCCAGCGTCGAAAATCCGCTGCAGCGCGCTAGCTGGAAAGTGATCGCGTGTCCTGCCGCGATCCGGGATGGTAGCCAGGTGGAGTCATGCTCCCTCCAATGATTGTTTCCGGTTGCTTCGTCGTCATCGCCGCTTCACTTCCTTTGCAGCGATAGGCACGATCATGATCCTTGTGCCGATGAGAGTCAAGGCATACCGAAGAATCAAGCGAAAACTGTGTCACCAAATCCTCAACACCGCGGCTTCATCCCGGCGGACCGGATTACGCCGACTTCCGCCCGGCGCGGTTTCGGCCACGCCCTGATCTCGGTCAGAAAGATCTCGGCGAATTGTTCGAGCTTGGCCGCGCCGACGCCGTGCACCTCGCCGAAGTCCCAGCGGGTGAGCGGCGCGCTGCGCCGCCATGTCGATCAGTGTGCGGTCGGAGAAGATCACATAGGCCGGAACCCGGCGCTGCTGGCGAGCTTGCAGCGCAAGGCCTTAAGGCGCTGCAGCAAGGCATCCGAGACGCCGGATCGGCGGCCACCGCCGCGGCATGCGCTCGGCGCGCTTGGCCTTCTTCCGGTCGCGGATCATATCGCGGCGGTAGCGGAACTCGCCATCGCCCTGCATCAGCGCCCGGCCCTTCGGCGCGATCGACAAGCCGCCAAATCCCGCCACATCGAGCGTCAGGAAACCGCCGCCGACCAGTTGCCGGATCAGCGATTGCCATTCGCCGCGCGAGCGCTCCTTGCCGATGCCGAAGACAGGCAGGCTGGTATGGCGCAGCGCCACCGCCTTGTCATTGGCCTTGCCTTCCAGCATGTCGACGATATGAACCGCGCCGAAGCGCTCGCCGGTCAGCCTGCATCGCCTCGAAAATCTTCAGCGCCTCGGCCGTGCCGTCGACCGTCGGCGGGATCGAGGCAGACATCGCAATTGCCGCAGGGCTCCGAGGCCTCGCCGAAATAGGCGAGCAGGCTCTGCCGGCGGCAGTCCGGCGCCTCGCAATAGGCAGACCAGCGCATCGAGCCGCTTGTGCTCGCGGCGCCGGCGCTCCTCGCCGCCCTCCTCCTCGTCGATGAAGCGGCGCCGCATGCGGATGTCCTCGAGGCCGAACACCATGTGGGCCTCGGCCGGCTCGCCATCGCGCCCGGCCCGGCCGATCTCCTGGTAATAGGCATCGAGCGATCGACGGCAGGTCGGCATGGAAGACGAAGCGCACATCGGGCTTGTCGATGCCCATGCCGAACGCGATGGTGGCGCAGACGATGACGCCCTTCTCGGCCATGAACAGGTTCTGCGCCTCGGCGCGCTGCTCGGCGCTCAGGCCGGCATGATAGGCCACGGCGCGATGGCCCTTCTGCGCCAGGAATGCCGCCAGTTCCTCGGTCGGTCTTGCGCGACAGGGCATAGACGATGCCGCTCTCGCCTCCGTGATCTTCGAGGAAAGTCCAGCAACTGCTTCTTGGCGTTGTCCTTGGCCTCGACCGTCAGCTTGATGTTCGGCCGGTCGAAGCCCGCGACGAAGACCTCGGCCGTGCCGCCGAAGAGCTTCGCCACGATGTCGCGGCGCGTGGCTTCGTCGGCGGTGGCGGTGAAGGCGCCGATGGGCACGCCGGGAAAGGCCTCCTGCAGCGTCTGCAGCGCGTCATATTCGGGCCGGAAGGAGGCGCCCCATTGCGAAATGCAATGGGCCTCGTCGATGGCGATGAGCGTGACATCGAGCCTCTGCAGGGCCGCGATCATGCGCTCGGTCATCAGCCGCTCGGGCGCCAGATAGAGCATGCGGACGTCGCCCGTCGCCACGCGCTGCCAGATCGCGACATTGTCTTCGCGCGAGACCGACGGAATTGATGGTCTCGGCGGCAACGCCCGCGAGCTTCAGCGCCGCCACCTGATCCTGCATCAGGGCCACCAGCGGCGACACGACGATGGCCAGCCCGCCCTGACCAGCGCCGGCACCTGATAGCACAGCGACTTGCCCGAGCCCGTCGGCATGACCGCCAGCACATTGCGGCCCGCCAGCAGAGGCATCAACGATCTCCTCCTGCCCGGGCCGGAAAGTTTCGTAGCCGAAGATGTCGCGTAGGACGGCATGCTTGTCAGCATCACTGTCAGCGCGCTCGTTCTACCCGTCAAATGCAGGAATTGAACATGGCCACGCCGAATCCCCAATTCACTGTGGATATCCGCAATCATCTGCTGACATCTGCTGACCGTAGACGCTACACACTTCGCAATCCATCCTTGCCCCTGTTCACGTTTTGGTCTAGTCAGATCCCATGGCTGAGCACAAGAAAGTCATCTCCATCCAGGGTGCGCGCGAGCACAACCTGAAGAATGTCTCGCTCGAACTGCCGCGCGACAAGCTGATCGTCTTCACCGGGCTGTCGGGCTCCGGCAAGTCGTCGCTCGCCTTCGACACGATCTATGCCGAGGGCCAGCGGCGCTATGTCGAATCGCTTTCGGCCTATGCCCGGCAATTCCTCGAAATGATGCAGAAGCCCGATGTCGACCAGATCGACGGGCTGTCGCCCGCCATCTCCATCGAGCAGAAGACCACCAGCCGCAATCCGCGCTCGACGGTCGGCACCGTCACCGAAATCTACGACTACATGCGGCTGCTGTTCGCCCGCATCGGCGTGCCCTATTCGCCGGCCACCGGCCTTCCGATCGAGAGCCAGACGGTGACCCAGATGGTGGACCGCATCCTGGCGCTGCCGGAGGGCACCCGGCTTTATCTGCTGGCGCCGATCGTGCGCGGGCGGAAGGGCGAATACCGCAAGGAACTGGCCGACCTGCAGAAGAAGGGCTTCCAGCGCGTCAAGGTCGACGGCGTGTTCCACGAGATCGACGCGGTGCCGGCGCTCGACAAGAAATTCAAGCACGACATCGACGTGGTGGTGGACCGTCTGGTGGTGCAGCGCCGATCTGGGCACCCGGCTGGCCGACAGTTTCGAGACGGCGCTGAAGCTCGCCGACGGGCTGGCCATCGCCGAATTCGCCGACAAGCCGCTGCCCGCTTCCGAGACTTCGGAGGAAAGCGCCAACAAATCGAAGAACGAGACCCATGAGCGCATCATGTTCTCGGAGCGCTTCGCCTGCCCGGTCTCGGGCTTCACCATCGAGGAGATCGAGCCCCGGCTGTTCTCCTTCAACAATCCCTTCGGCGCCTGCCCGAAATGCGACGGGCTGGGCACGGAACTGAAATTCGAGCCCGATCTGGTGGTGCCGGATGAGACGCTGAGCCTGCGCGATGGCGCCAGTCGTGCCCTGGGCCAAGACCGGCAACACCTCGCCCTATTATACCCAGACGCTGGAAGCGCTGGCCAAGCACTACAAGTTCTCGATGACCACGCCGTGGAAGGATCTGCCGAAGAAGGCCCGCGACGCCATGCTCTTCGGCACCGGCGAGGAGGAAGTCTCGATCACCTATGACGACGGCATCCGCTCCTACAAGACCAAGAAGCCCTTCGAAGGCGTGATCGGCAACATCGAGCGGCGCTGGCGCGAGACCGACTCGCAATGGATGCGCGAGGAGCTGTCGCGCTTCCAGTCGGATCATCCGTGCGGCGAATGCAACGGCTACCGGCTGAAGCCGCAGGCGCTGGCGGTGAAGATCGACGGCAAGCACATCGGCCAGATTTCGGAAATGTCGATCCGCGAGGCCAATCAGTGGTTCGACGAACTGCTGGCCAAGCTGAAGCCCAAGGACAAGGAAATCGCCGCGCGCATCCTCAAGGAAATCCGCGAGCGGCTGCAATTCCTCGTCGATGTGGGGCTCGATTATCTCAACCTGTCGCGCACCTCGGGCACACTGTCGGGCGGCGAAAGCCAGCGCATCCGGCTCGCCTCGCAGATCGGCTCCGGCCTGACCGGCGTGCTCTATGTGCTGGACGAGCCGTCGATCGGCCTGCACCAGCGCGACAACGCCCGGCTGCTGGAAACCCTGGTGCATCTGCGCGATCTCGGCAACACGGTGATCGTCGTCGAGCATGACGAGGATGCCATCCGCCAGGCCGACTATGTGCGTCGATATCGGCCCCGGCGCCGGCATCCATGGCGGCGCAGATCATCGCGCAAGGCACGCCCGCCGAAGTCATGGCCAATCCCGCATTCGCTGACCGGGCAATATCTCACCGGGTTGCAGCAGGTGCCGATGCCGCATGCCGGCGGCAGATGGGACAAGGGCCGGTCGATCCGCGTCAAGGGCGCGCGCGCCAACAATCTCAAGAACATCTCGGCCGAAATTCCGCTGGGCGTGTTCACCTGCGTCACCGGCGTTTCGGGCGGCGGCAAGTCCACGCTGCTGATCGATACGGTCTACCGCGCCGCGGCGCGCAAGCTGATGGACACCCGCGAGGCGCCCGCCGAGCACGACCGGATCGACGGGCTGGAACTGCTCGACAAGATCATCGACATCGACCAATCGCCGATCGGCCGCACGCCGCGCTCCAATCCCGCCACCTATACCGGCGCCTTCACGCCGATCCGCGACTGGTTCGCCGGGCTGCCGGAGGCCAAGGCGCAGGGGCTACGGGCCGGGGCGGTTTTCCTTCAACGTCAAGGGCGGGCGCTGCGAAACCTGCCAGGGCGACGGCGTCATCAAGATCGAGATGCACTTCCTGCCCGATGTCTATGTGACCTGCGACGAATGCCACGGCAAGCGCTACAACCGCGAGACGCTGGAGATCAAGTTCAAGGACAAGTCGATCGCCGACGTGCTCGACATGACGGTGGCGGAGGCGGCGGAGTTCTTCCGCGCCGTGCCGAGCGTGCGCGACAAGATGGAAACGCTGGAGCGGGTGGGCCTCGGCTACATCCATGTCGGCCAGCAGGCGACGACGCTGTCGGGCGGCGAGGCGCAGCGCGTCAAGCTCGCCAAGGAACTGTCGCGCCGCGCCACCGGCCGCACCCTGTATCTGCTCGACGAGCCGACCACCGGCCTGCATTTCCACGACGTGCGGAAGCTGCTCGAAGTGCTGCACGAGCTGGTCGACCAGGGCAACACGGTGGTGGTGATCGAGCACAATCTGGAAGTGATCAAGACCGCCGACTGGATCATCGACCTCGGCCCCGAAGGCGGCGACGGCGGCGGCGAGATCGTGGCGGCGGGCACGCCCGAGGACGTGGCGCGCGAGAAGCGGAGTTATACGGGGCAGTATCTGCGCGGGGTGTTGAAGCGGGGACGGTCCGAGGCGGCGGAGTGAGCGGCACTTTGGAGCGCGTACGGGCAATGGTGGCCGCAGGCAATGTCCGGGTCTCCGAGCATGGCTTTCAGAATTGAAGAAGATGGTATCTTTCCTGACGAAGTGATCGATACCATTGGCAGCGGGTCGATCGTCGAGGATTACCCGGATGCTTGGAAGGGTCCTACCGTGTGCTTGTGCGTCAAACGCTGGTGTCAGGCCGCCATATTCATGTGATCTGGGGGTTTTCGAAGGCCAATGACCGCATTGCCGTTCTGGTCACAGCATATATTCCTGATCCCAGCCTGTGGTCGCCGGATTTCTTGTCGAAAGAACGATCATGAACAAAAAGAGTTACGAAGCTCATTCGCGAAGGAAATTATGTCGCCGAAGTACGCGTGGACCTTATCCCTGATGATGGCGCCTGGGGGCCCTACTTGTCGGCATGAAGATGCCAAGAAGCTCAGCCGCGTTCGCCGCGCCTTGAGGGCGGGGAACATTGAAACCGCCAAACGCGACGCCGAGGTTTTCGAGCTCACGCCCGTGGCGTGAAGACGGACGCACTCGAACGCACCGTACCACATTGCCGGCGAGCAGGCGGCGGCGAGATCGTGGCGGCGGGGACGCCGGAAGAAGTGGCGCGCGAGAAGCGGAGCTATGCGGAGCAGTATCTGCGCGGGTGTTGAAGCGGGGGAAGAAGGAAGCGGCGGAGTAAAAGGCAATCACCTTTTGCGCTTTCGAGCTGCCGAGCTACCTTTAGTCTCTGGTCGTGAAATTTCCAAGTCTTTGGGCCGATCCGGAGATGTCGGACTTTGACGAGTTTGCAAGCGTTGTCCAAAGCGATGCGATGGCCGCATAAGCAAGCAAAACCAAAGATAGAAATCCGGTCAAGACTATCAAGTGAAAAAATGGCAGGGTACAGCAGCGCTAACCTAATTGTCCCAAAAGGATCGATACCCTTCAACATACTTCAGGTCGTTTATCTCTATCCTTCTATCGTTTTGGAGCACACGTATTTCCTCAGAAATGTTGGCTCCCGCGTCACCGACGATATAAATATCAAGCCCTGTGCCTGGATCTAGGACACCAATTGCAATATGCGAACTGTGCTCCAACGTCATCACATTATTGCGAGCGATAACTACTGCCACCGCATCCGGAATATCCACTTCAACAGCTTTTGATCTCACTTCTTCGCTGTTTTCAATTCGAAGCTTCGCAAGTGCAAGGTTGCTGCGATAACCAAATTTTTCGAAGATGTCGTCCAGCTGCAAAACGCCATATGCGCCCTCTATCGTTCGCAGGGCTTCGGCAACTGTCTCCCGCTTCTTGTAGTCAATGTCAGGAACAATCTTGCGGGGAAGTTCTATCCAATCAATTGTTGCCTTTAGCGATGGCTCTTTGCCACTGTTAAGGAACCAAGCGACAAACAGCGCACTCAATACTGCAGCCGCTGTCGGATAAATAAGGCGATCAAAGATGCTTTTCATTTGAGACAGCCAATTGTTACACCAGAATTGATGGCAAACTCAAAGATTACGGCGACAGCGCATTCAATTGCAGCTTTAATCGAATTCTACCACATGGTTTCCACGCCCAAACGCCTTGAAAGCCGGATCGCCGGTTGCCACCGGCAATTTTTCAACCATCGCCTGCGCGGCGATCAGCCGGTCGAAGGGATCGCGGTGTTCTCCCGCCATCAATCCCGCCATCTTGGCATGGGCGGCTGTCAAGTCCAGCACGCGGAAATTCTCGGTGGTGACGGCGGCTTCGAAGTTGTTTGCAATGGCGCCCGCTTCGGGCCACTTGCCAATCCGATACTTAGTGGCAATCTCAAAGGCCGAAACGGCGCTGACCCAGACTTCGCAGTCCGGGTCGATGATCAGGGTACGGACTTTTACAGACAGGCGGATATCGTCGAGCAGCCACCACGCCAAGGCATGGGTGTCAAAGAGGACCCTCACCAGCCCCCTCCCAAAGCGCCAGTTCCTCTTCAGGGAGCGGATCGAAGACATTTTCCGGCAGCGCGAACTTGCCCTTCCATGCCCCGGGTTTCCGGGGTTTCTTGGCGACAGGCTCCGCTGGCGTGAGCTTTGCTATAGGCTTGTCGCCGCGGGCGATGATGATTTCTTCGCCCGCTTCGACGCGTTTCAAAAGCTTGGAAAGCTCGGTTTTGGCTTTGCGGACTGATACTGTGGTCATGGCGCTCGGCCTAGCTAACTTGTTGGTCAAGTCAAGTTCGAACTACTGGAACGGAACGAGCTTTTGCGAAGCCGGCAAGAACTCGTGTCCTGTGCGGAAGAACTTGTTCTGGAGCAAAAACAAACGCCTCCCGCCCTCGTAAGGACTCTGGCTCCTTGACAATGTTCCTATTTTGTTCTAGGCGGACTTCAAGAGGAATTCATGGACTGGAACAGGGCCATCGAGATCAACCAGGCAGCGCTTACCCGCATCGTGGCGGCCCTCATCGCCATGGTGGGGCTTTCGAATGGCGGCGCGTTGGCAAGGCTTCCGCAGCCCCTTTACCGCGCCGTGTCGCTTGTGTTGCGCCCGGCGGAATCGGCGGTGCGCCGCCTGATTGTCATCGCGGCGCGGGGGCTCAAGGTGAAACTCTCTCCAGCCCGTCCGATGTCCAAGGGGCTTGCTCTCGCCGGCAAGGGCGGCGGTCGGGTCTCGTTCCAGCTGTTTGACCCGCGCCAGCGGTTTAGCCCGGCGCGCCAAAGCAGTGCTGGCCCCAAGCTCAGCCCCCGCATTCACTTCTATGACACCAGTCCGCTCATACCCTTGTTTCAACCGCGGCCGGTTGAGGGCCCCATGCCTAAGGCGGATGGCGCCGTCAATGCGCTGCGCCTTCTCCGCCGTCTCGAAGCGGTCAGGATGGCGCTCGAGAACCTGCCGCGCCAGGCCAGGCGCCTGGCGCGCTGGCGAGCCCGGCGCGCCACGATGCAAGGTCCCCCGGTCAGGCAGCCGCTCCGCCCCGGCCCTCCGCCCGGCCATCGCAAGGAGCCCAAAGACGAGGTCGACTGGGTGCTGCGGGAGTGCCATGCGCTGGCCAGGGACGCACTCAACGAAGACACCTCCTGAGTCCACTCAGCCTCATTGCACCTTAGTTAGGGCGTAACCAATTTCGTCGGCATTTCCATCAGATCGTAGGAGGCGCCGTCGCAGCTGACATTCGGGTTGGTCGCGCTGAACATTCCTTCCGGGTTGTCCTTGAACAGCCAGGCATGCAGATCCCAGTGGTGGAACCCTTGCGGGATTAGCGGTTCGTGACCTTCCATCGGACCCTGGAAGGGCTGGCCGAGGAGAGTGGGCCTCTCCTTGCTGGCGGCAAGCGGCACCAGCCACTCGGCGGCAACCAGACTGAGCTTCCCGTCCTTGGGTTCATAGATCAGCACATTGGGCTTTAGCGGATCGGGCGGGCCCAGAATGGTGAGGTTGACGAAGTGAACGCCCATGGCGCCTTTCGCGTAGTTCAAATGCCCCTCCATGGTCGAGCCGTCATAGTGAACGCAGCCCACCGTCGAGAGATAGAGATCACGGACGGCGACATAGGGATCCTTGTATTTTTCCAGCGCCTTCCGCATTTCGTCGATTTGCGCTTGTGGAACTTCATCGGCGCTGGCGGCGCCGATTTCCGCGCCCAACGCAAACAGCGACACAATTGCGGCAGCGCCAACACGGACGAGATTTGAAGATAACATGTACTTCCTCCCTGGACATCTGACTGGATAAATCGCTCGGACTTTCGTGCAAATGCGGCGGCAGGTTTCCCCGGTTAGCCCGAGCCACGGAGCGAGCCTAACCGCAAGCAGCCTTTCCGGCAAGGCAGGCGGCGGCAAACAAATGGAATTCAGGCGCTTCCACATGGCATGTCCCTGTCAATCTGTCGCAGCGCGTTATCCGTAAGTAGTATTGTTACATTTCAAAATCAGTGTATAAAGGAGTTACAGTTCATTACCAAACAAGGAAAACTCCCATGAATATCAGCGTAGTCCCCTCCTCCTGGTCCGGCCCCATCCTGTCTGTCCTCCGGGTTATCACCGGCCTGCTCTTCCTCGCCCATGGCACGGCAAAGCTCGTGCAATGGCCATATATCGACATGTTCAAGGACGGCGTGCCGCTGGCCTCGCTGTTTGGCATGGGTGGCCTGCTTGAAATCGCCGGTGGCGCTCTCATCGTCCTCGGTCTGTTCACCCGGGTCACGGCCTTCGTGCTGTCCGGCATGATGGCGGTAGCGTATTTCATGTTCCATGCACCGGCTTCGTTCTATCCGATCATCAATGGCGGCGAATTGGCCATCATCTTTTCCTTTGTCTTCCTTTATCTCGCCGCCACCGGTCCGGGACCCTGGAGCCTCGACGCCAAGCGCGCCTGAGCTCAGCCAAATCACTGCTTGATGGCCGGGTCATTCCCGGCCATTTCTATTGCCGAATGCAGGAGGTCACCATGAGAACGCCGCTCGCCGTCATTACCGGAGGCTCGCGCGGCCTCGGCTTCGAAACCGCCCGTCAGCTCGGCATTCTGGGTTACCGGTTGGTGCTCGGCGCCAAGGACAGGAAGCGTCTTGCCCAAGCCGCCGCCGCACTCAAGGAACACGGCTATGACGTCAACTTCAAGCCGGTCGACATGGCTTCGGCCCGCTCGGTTGCGGCCTTCGGCGCCTGGGCGGGAACCTTCGGCTCCATCGACGCGCTGGTGAATGCCGCCGGCATATTGCCCGAAAAGGGTAAGGACGGCGTGCTCGGCAGCGCCGACGAAGTGGTGACAAGCACCCTGACCGTCAACGCCATCGGCCCCTGGCGCCTGTGCAAGGCGCTGGTAGCCCATCTCGCCCATGATGGGCGGATCGTCAATGTATCCTCTGGCCTGGGCGGGCTTGCCGAAATGGGAACCGGTTATTTCGGCTACCGCGCTTCCAAGGCGGCACTTAACGTCCTTACCCGGACGCTGGCGCCGGAACTCGCGGCCCGCGGCATCATGGTGAACTCGGTCTGTCCGGGATGGGTGAGGACCGACATGGGCGGGGCAGAAGCCAAGCGCAGCGTGCAGGAGGGAGCATCGGGAATCGTATGGGCGGCAACACTGCCGCCCGGCGGCCCTACCAACGGCTTCTTCCGCGACGGCCAGCCGATTGCGTGGTGAGTCTCAGTCCTGCCGTTCCTTGCGGAGCTTGGCCCAATAGTCGAGCCGCTTTCTTACCTCGCGCTCGAAGCCTCTTTCCGGGGGATTGTAGTATTGCTCGCGGCCCATGCCGTCGGGGAAATAATTCTGGCCGGAGAAGGCGTCGGGCTGGTCATGGTCGTATTGGTAGCCCGAGCCGTAGTCCTGCTGCTTCATCAGCTTGGTCGGGGCGTTGAGGATGATCTTCGGAGGTGCTAGCGAGCCGGTTTCCTTGGCGCGCTGGGTGGCGGCCTTGAAGGCGTTATAGAGGGCGTTCGATTTTGGTGCGGTGGCGATATAGACGGTGGCTTGCGCAAGGGCCAGTTCGCCCTCGGGGCTTCCGAGAAAATCGAAGGTGTCCTTGGCGGCAAGCGCCTGCTGCACGGCCTGAGGATCGGCAAGGCCCACATCCTCGATCGCCATGCGCACCAGCCGCCGCGCCAGGAAAAGCGGGTCTTCCCCGGCCACCAGCATGCGGGCGAGGTAATAAAGTGCCGCATCCGGATCGGAGCCGCGCACCGATTTGTGCAGGGCGGAAATCAGGTTGTAATGACCATCGGCCGCCTTGTCATAGAGCGGCATGCGCTTCTGCACGGTAGCGGCCAGCGATTCAGGGGTAAGCGGCGGGGCGCCCTCGGGCACGGCGGAGTAGATTTCCTCGACGAGATTGAGGATGTAGCGGCCGTCACCATCGGCCATGGCAATCAAGGCTTCGCGCGCCGGGGGACCTGCGGGAAAGGCGCGCTTCTCGAACATCTCGGCGCGCCCGATCAGTGCGTTCATCGCGGCCCCATCGAGGCGGTTGAGCACCAGGACCTGGCAGCGCGACAGCACGGCGCCGTTCAACTCAAAGGATGGATTTTCCGTGGTGGCGCCGACCAGGATGATGGTGCCGTCCTCGACATAGGGCAGGAAACTATCCTGCTGGGATTTGTTGAAGCGGTGGATTTCATCGACGAACAGCAGCGTGCCCCTGCCCTGCTCGCGGCGGATACGGGCCTGCTCGAAGGCCTTCTTCAAGTCGGCGACGCCGGAGAAGATGGCCGACATCTGTTCGAACACCAATCCGGTTTCACCGGCAAGCAATCGGGCAATTGTGGTTTTGCCGGTGCCTGGCGGACCCCAGAAAATGATAGATGGAATGCGGCCCGCAGCCAACATGCGGGTGAGCACACCGTTGGGGCCAGTCAGGTGATCCTGGCCCACGACTTCACTCAGACGCGTAGGCCGCAGCCTGTCGGCCAAGGGCCGCGGGGCATCTTTGCCCAGTCCCGCCGCCTGGAACAGATTGCTCATCAGCCGCCGACTGAAAGCTTCAGGATGTGGCCGCCGCGATCGATGGCGATCCGCCAAAAGCCTTCGCTGGAGGCGAGGGCGTCACGCAACACGGCGACACTTTCAATCGCCACCCCATTGACTTCCACAATCACATCGCCTTTGCGGAAGTAGCGCTTGGCCGGCCCGCCTTTGATTGCCAGTGCGGCGACCCCTTTCGAGTCGGCCCGGAGGCCGAGCTCGTCGGCAACGGCAGGCGACAGATTGGCGACGACCATGCCGGTCAACGGCGAATTTCCTTCGAGAAGAGTCGCTTCACGATCGGTGGTTTCGGGAGCAGCGATTAGCGTGATGGTGGTTTCCTTGCGGACGCCGCCGCGCTGATACTCGACGATCTGGGTGGAGCCGATGGGGGACGTGGCGACCCGGTAGCCCAACTCGCGCGAATTCTCGATGGGCTTGCCCTCAATGGCGAGCACCACGTCGCCACGTTTGAGTCCGGCCTTGGTCAACGGGCTTTCAGGATGGAGGCCCAAGATGAGCGCACCTTCCGGTCTGGCGAAGCCGAGACTGTCGGCAATTTCCTGGGTGACGTCCTGGAGTTCAACGCCGAGCCACGGGCGCTTCACCGCCTTGCCGGTTTCTGCCGACTGCACGACGGTGCGCACCATGTTGACGGGGATGGCGAAGCCGATGCCGATCGAGCCACCGCTGCGCGAGAAGATCGCCGTATTGATGCCGACAAGCTCGCCCGCCATGTTGACTAGAGCTCCGCCGGAATTGCCGGGATTGATGGCGGCATCGGTCTGGATGAAGAACTGATAATCCGAAATGCCGACTTGGGTTCGAGCCAACGCGGAGACGATGCCGCTGGTCACGGTCTGGCCGACACCAAAGGGGTTGCCGATCGCCAGCACCAGATCGCCGACTTCGAGACCATCGGAATCGCCCAGCCGTAACGCGGGCAAATTCTCATCGGGTACGGTGATTTTCAGCACCGCGAGATCGGTGCGCTCATCGGTGAGCAGCAGCTTGGCCTCGAATTCGCGTTTGTCGGCAAGGACGACACGAATATCGGTGCCGCCTTTGACCACGTGATTGTTGGTGATAATGAGGCCCGCTGGGTCGACGATGACGCCGGAACCCAGGGAATTTTGCACCCGCTCGCGCGGCGCTCCGAACGAGCCGTCATTGCCGAAAAACTGACGGAAAAAGGGATCGTCGAAAAGGCCCTGATCGCGCGTGGCGACACGGCGCTGTGAATAGACATTGACCACCGCGGGAGCGGTCGATTTCACCACCGGAGCAAACGAAAGCTGCACCGCCGATTGCGAATCCGGAACGGCCTTCGCGGCTATAACGGGCATGGCTGCTGCAAACAGAAGGAGTATTGCCAGGGCAGCCGTCAAAAAACGCATATCATCCTCATCAACATCAATTCGGCCTGCTATCTGCGATCAAGCTTTGTCGACAAAATGACCGCCGTTTCAATTCGGGTGACGCCGGCAATAAGGCCAACCTCATCGATCAGCCGGTCCATGTCTTCGGCCGAACCGGTTTTCACCATGGCCACCAGATCGTATTTGCCGCTGACCGTATGCAGGGTTTCGACCTGGGGGTGGCGGGTCAGCTGGCGGGCCACATCGATCTGACGGCGGGGCTCCACCGAAATCGTCACCAAGGCGCGGATGCCACCCTTATCGATTTCACGCGACAACTTGACCGAATACCCGGCGATGACGCCAGTATCCTCCAGGCGTTTCAAACGGTCCTGCACGGTGGTGCGCGACAGGCCGAGCTTGCGGGCGAGTGCCGCCACCGGCTGGCGGGCATCGACCCGCAACAGGGCCAACAGCTCCTCATCCTTGGCGGTAATCTGGGTCATCCGGCGATTTGGGGTCCGTGGGTAGCGTTTCGACGATGGGTCCGTCACATTTCAGCACATTGCCGGGTGTTATCCAACTAGCCCGAATTGTACTCCAAGTCGCACCACAGGATCACCCACAGGAGCCTTCGTCATGCCGCAAGCCACCCGTGTTGCCGCTACGTCCACTTCGGTTCACTATGCCGATGCCGCCGCTTTGGCCAAGGCGCTGGCGCCGGAAGAGCCGGTGTTCTGCTTCAGCGCCGGGCAACTGCGGGCCAGGGCAAAGGAATTCCTGGCGGGTTTTCCCGGCGACGTGAGTTATGCGGTCAAATCCAACCCGTCGCGCCAGGTTCTCGAGACACTGGCGGCGGCAGGGCTGCACCATTGGGATGTGGCCTCGGTGCAGGAGATGGCGGCGGTACGCGCGGTGTCGAAGACGGCGATCTTCCACTACCATAACCCGGTCAAATCGCGCCGCGAGATCGGCGATGCCTACAAGCTCTACGGCTGCCGGCGCTTTGCGGTGGACTGCCGCGAGGAGCTTGCCAAGATCGGCGATATCGCCGGCGGCGATGCAAGCGTCGAAATCGCCGTGCGCCTGGTGCTGCCGCGCGAGCGCACCTCCTCGGCCCATGATTTCTCCACCAAGTTCGGAGCACCCGAGCATATCTGCGTGGAGCTTCTGAAGGACGCGGTGGCGCGTGGCTTCAAGGTGATGCTCACATTCCATCCCGGCTCGCAAAGCCGCGAACCCCATACCTACCAGCGCCACATCGAGGCAGCCGCGCGCATTGCGGCAACAGCGGGCGTTGCCATTTCGAAGCTCAATGTCGGCGGCGGGTTTCCGGCCAGCTATTTGTTGAGCAAGGCGCCGCCGCTGGCAACGTTCTTTGCCGCCATCGCCGATACCACGGCCCGGGCGTTCGGCAAGGCCAAGGTGCCGCGGCTGGAGTGTGAACCTGGGCGAGGGCTGGTTGCCGATTGCATGTCGCTGCTCACCCGCGTCAAGCTGGTGTGCACCGACGGCGATGACATTTTCATCAACGACGGCGTCTATGGCGGGCTGATGGAATATATGCAGGTGAACGAATTGCAGCCGCCCTACCGGGTGATCCGCGATGGCAAGATCGTCAGTGCACAGACGAAGTCGTGGAAGGTGTTCGGCCCAACTTGCGATCCCATCGACGTGCTGCCGCACCGGCTGGATCTTGCCGCCGATCTCCGCGAAGACGACTTCATCGAATTCGGAACCCTCGGCGCCTACGGCATCGCCACCTGCACGAACTTCAATGGTTACGGAGGGCATGAGATCATCGATGTGGGGAGCGTGCTGACGCTGTAAGTTTGGAGCACTTCGAACTATCACGTTGCTCACGCGTATCTCCCTCCCCCTTGCGGGGAGGGATTAAGGGTGGGGGTCGCTCCGAACCATCCAATTGTGCGTGTTGATACAAGAACGGCAGCCGCCGGAGCGACCCCCACCCCTACCCCTCCCCACAAGGGGGAGGGAGGAACAAAACCATGGTCACTATTCCAAAGGCCACAAGAGTTGAGCTATGTTACTGTCGATACTCACGGAGGCCCGCCGGTCGCGGCATGGAAGAAAATTGGAGGGGATGTCCCCGCCGAGGCTTCAAGCCGGCACGTGCGGTAGGAGAAGTGGTGGAAATTCAGGCCTAAAGCCCGGCGCCCGCTTGCGCGGGCCGTTTTACCGAAGGACGCAGCGATTTCCGCCGGGGGCAAGCTCTTCGCGGCGGATGATGCATCCGCCCCTAGCCATCGAAGGCGCTTGGGTCCTAATGCCCAAGGGTCTTGCCCGAGACTCCCGGGAAGCGGAGGTGCTATCTTTCCCCCGCTCCGCAGGCGCTGCAAACCAACCCGGTCATTATCGAGACGCTGTCGACAATGTCCCCTCCTTTCCGGGTTAGTCGTGGGGTGTATAATCCTAGCGATAGGACTGAGTCAAGGATTATTTTCGTAAGACCCGAACTCGCCATGGCCGCCTGTGCGGCTACCATCCAGTGGTTGAGCACGCCCGGGGATTACCGTGAAAGCACATTTAATCGCGAGATTGTACTTCCCGTATCCACGGCGATACTATGAGGTAAATAGAAGCTCTTGGGGGCGCGCCACTCATAGGAACAAACTTAATGTACCGGGTCTACCTTGATGAAGCTGGCATAGCCAATGAGAGGGACGACCCTCATGTTGTTGTTGTCGGAGTGATGGTTAATGCTGACACCCAATGGAAGCGTGTGAGCGACTATCTCGTCGAAATCGCCGATGCTTACATTCGGCCAGAACATCGCGCTAATTTTGTATTTCACACTAAGGAACTACGACATGGAGGGAAGAGGCTTCCGAGAGCCGCATATACCAGACAAGAGCGAGACGCCATCATTCGCGCAGTTTGCGGAATACCAAAGAAATTTGGCTTGCCGCTCGTCGGAGCCCACGTAAGACGAGCAGAATTACGGGCCTCGCAACTTCCAAATGGCAAAGAGATACACCTGCTCAATGCAGCGCAAGTATGGCCTCTGCCGGATGCGCGATGATGGTAGAAATGTTCATGAGGGAGCGCGGCAAAGCCGATGAGTGCGCTGATCTAATATTTGAAGATAACCAGGACGTTCGTCATCTATTCAAACAAATGAATAGATATCTAAAATCCCAACAATCTGTAAGCATCCTGCCTCGGCAAATTCTAAACCGATGTCAGTCCTGCCACTCCAGCGGATTCCTGACATTGCGAGTTTCGCCGAAAAGACTGATGCAAGCGTCTTGCAGGTGGCTGATGCTTGTGCATTTGCAGTCAAAAGATATTTAGCAAATCAGGATAGGGAAGGATTCTCGAACTGATAAAACAAAATATATTCAAAGGTATTATGGAGGTTCTACCCAGCCAAGTCGTCGATGTAGAATAAGTTTCAATGCGCGGTCAATTGCCTTCTCGGATTGATCAACCCATGATTGCGGTAAGATTTCGGTGATGTGGCGGATTGCGCCTGCCAGTGGCATTTGATGTGCTGCTACACCGGCTGGATCTCCTTGCCGATCTCCGTGAAGACGAATTCATCGAATTCGGCACTCTGCGCGCCTATGGCATCGCCACCTGAACGAATTTCAACGGTTATGGCGGGCACGGGATCATCGATGTTGAGAGGGTTTTGACACTGTAGGGTTGGAGTTTCATTGCTCGCTTTTCCGTGGCCGCAAAACGATGCACTGTTGCCGTGACTCTGTTTCATCTCATCATGGCCGTGCTCGACACGGCCATCCTCTTTGCCGGCCACCGAGAAGGTGCCCGGATCGAGTCCAGCCATGAAGAGAGTTGCGGAGAGGAGCAATGAAGCTCAGCCGGGACGAAGGAGACTTCTGATTTCGATTGTCCCATTTCATCTCATCATGGCCTTCGCTGGGGTGACGGAAAGAGTGCGGCAAATCAATTATTTCCCCTCGCCCCGTCATGCCAGCGAAAGCTGGCATCCCGCTTCATTTGGAACAAATCGGCGATTGACCCAATTTCTTCACCGCCTCTTTCGCCGGAATGATGTATTGGGGGATGAGGCCAGTCAAGATTTCCGGCCGCCGGTCTGACTTCGTCAAGCCCCCATCGCCTGCTTGAGATCGCCGATCAGGTCGTCCACATCTTCCAGGCCCACCGAGAGCCGCAATGCTCCGTCGGAGATGCCCATCATGGCGCGGGCTTCCGGGCCGATGTTGCGGTGGGTGGTGGTTGCCGGGTGGGTGATCAGGGATTTGGCGTCGCCGAGATTGTTGGAGATGTCGATGATGCCGAGATTGCGCAGGACATCGAAGGCCTTGGCCTTGCCGCCGCTCACGTCGAACGACACCATGGTGCCGCCCAACTTCATTTGGCGGCGCGCCAGCTTCACCTGGGCATGGCTGTCATGGTGGGGATAGTAGACCCGCTCGACGCCCTTCATGGTGACCAGCGCATCGGCAATTTTCGCTGCCGCCTCGCATTGGGCCTCGACCCGCAGCTTCAGGGTTTCAAGCCCCTTGAGCAGCACCCAGGCATTGAAGGGTGAAAGCGTGGGGCCGGTATGGCGGAGGAAAGGCTTGAGCAAATCCTCCTTGAACTTTTTGCTCGACAGAATGACGCCGCCGAAGACACGGCCCTGGCCGTCGCTGTGCTTGGTGCTGGAATAGAAGACGATATCGGCGCCCATTTCCATCGGCTTCTGCAGAATGGGTGTGGCGAAGACATTGTCGACAATGACCATGGCGCCTGCCTTGTGGGCGATGTCGCAGATCATCTCGATATCCAGCACTTCGAGAAGCGGATTGGAGGGAGTCTCAAGGAACACGCATTTGGTCTTGGGCGTGATGGCGCGCTTCCAGGCGGCTGGCATCGGTGCCGTCGACGAGATCGAAGGTGACGCCGAAGCGCGGCAGGATCGCGGTGATGATCTGGTAGTTGGAGCCGAACAGCGAGCGCGACGCCACCACATGGTCGCCGGCCTTCAGTTGGCAGGCCAGTGACCCAAAGGCCGCCGACATGCCGGAGGCGACCGCATAACAGGATTCAGCGCCTTCGAGCAGCCGCATGCGCTCTTCGAACATGGTGACGGTGGGGTTGCCATAGCGGCCGTAGACGTAACCCTCCTCCTCGCCGGCAAAGCGCCGCTCGGCGGTTTCGGGATCGTCATAGACATAGCCCGAGGTGAGATAGATGGCTTCCGACGTCTCGCCATGGCGCGAACGGTCGAGCCCGCCGCGCACCAGCTTGGTGGCATCGCCCCAGCCGGAGGGGTCGGATTGCTTCTTCTTCATGGCACTCTAGCTCTGTACCCAGGGAAGGCCCGCGGCCTTCCAGCCGCCGACGCTGCCGCGATGACCGGTCTGATCCTTGTCGCCTTCGAAGCCCTGGGCGACGTTCCAGGCATTGCTGAAGCCCGCCTGGGTGAGGGCCGAGGCGGCCGAGGCCGAGCGCGCGCCGGAACGGCAGATGCACAGGATTTCGGTGTCTTTCGGCAGTCCCATCTGCTCGATTTCGGCGACAAACTGGCCGTTGACCTGCATGGCCGGAAATACCTGCCAGGACTGCCGGATGAGGCGTTCAACCGCCGGCACGCCGACAAACACCCATTCCGGCTGGGTGCGGCAGTCGATGAGGACCGCGGCCGGATTGTTCTGCAGCCGCTGGTAGGCTTCCGCCGGAGTGATATCGCCCTGATGCATGGAATTACCCGCTTTTGGTTCGCCACGTACTTAGTCCAAGGCACCCCGTGCCGCAAAGGAAAATGGTGAGGAGGTGGCGCCCTGGTGTGAGCCAGACTGGCGCTTACGATTGGGCCATATTGCCTGTTAGAAGGCTTCACCACCAGATAGCGGAGCCAGCCATGTCCAAATCCCTGCCCAAGCGCGCCGACGTCGTCATTGTTGGCGGAGGCATTGTCGGCGCATCGATTGCCTATCATCTCACCAAGCTGGGCATTACCAATACGGTTCTGCTGGAGCGGAAGCAGCTGACCTCCGGGACCACCTGGCATGCGGCGGGGCTTGTCGGGCAGTTGCGCGCATCGCGCAATCTCACCGAGCTTGCAAAATATACCACCGGCCTCTTCGAAGGCCTTGAGAAGGAGACCGGCCAGGCGACCGGCTTCAAGCAGAATGGATCGATTTCCATTGCGCTGACCGAAGGGCGCATGGAGGAGCTGATGCGCGGCGCGTCGATGGCGAAGAATTTCGGACTTGCTGTCGATGTGATCAGCACGGGCGAAATCAAGGAGCGGGTGCCACACTACAATATGGAGAATGTGGTGGGCGGCGTGTTCCTGCCGAAGGACGGCCAGGTCAATCCGATCGACGTGACCCAGGCGCTGGCAACTGGCGCGCGCTCGCGAGGGGCCAAGGTATTCGAGAACACCAAGGTCATCCGCATCATTGTCGAGAAGGGCAAGGCGGTTGGGGTTGAGACTGCTGCGGGCACGATCAAATGCGACAAGGTGGTGATTGCGGCTGGTATGTGGTCGCGCCAACTGGGGCGGTCGATCGGCGTCAATATTCCGCTGCACGCCTGCGAACATTTCTACATCGTGTCGGAACCCATCGCCGAACTGCCGCGCAACATGCCGGTGGTGCGGGTTCCGGACGAATGCACCTACTACAAGGAAGATGCGGGCAAGCTGATGGTGGGGGCATTCGAGCCCAAGGCCAAGCCGTGGGGTGGTGGCGGCATCGACGACGAGCATGCTTTTGTCACCCTGCCCGAGGACATGGATCATTTCGAGCCGATCCTTGCCAACGCCATCAACCGCGTACCGCTTTTGCAGACAGCGGGCATCCAGCTGTTCTTCAACGGGCCGGAAAGCTTCACCCCCGATGTGCGCTATTATCTCGGCGAGGCGCCAGAGGTAGAGAACGTGTTCATGGCCACCGGCTTCAATTCGATCGGCATTCAATCCTCCGGCGGCGCCGGGCTGGTGCTGGCCTCGTGGATCAAGAATGGCCATCCGCCGATGGATGTGAACGCCATGGACATCCGGCGCATCCATCCGTTCCAGTCGGTGCGCGAATATGTTCATGACCGGGTCGGCGAGAGCCTGGGGCTCCTCTATGCCATGCATTGGCCCTACCGCCAGGCGGCGACGGCGCGCGGCGTCAGGCGCTCGCCGATTTATCGTTATACGAAGGATCTGGGCGCGGTGTTCGGCGAGGTGAATGGTTGGGAGCGGCCGAACTGGTATGCGCGAGGCGGTGTGAAGCCGGAATATGAGTATAGCTATGGCCGGCAGAACTGGTTTGCCTGCGCCGACTACGAAGCCAAGCAGCTGATGAGCAACTGCGCCTTTTTCGACCAGTCGAGTTTCGCCAAGTACGCGGTTGAGGGGCGCGACGCCTGCAAGGTGCTCAATCGCATCAGCGCCAACAATATCGATGTCGAGCCGGGCCGCATTGTCTACACCCAGTGGCTCAATGAACGCGGCGGCATCGAAGCCGATCTCACGGTGACGCGGCTTGCCGAAAATAAATTCATGGTGGTGACCGGTGCGGTGCCGCAGACCCGCGACATGGCGTGGCTCAAGCGCCATACGCCCGACGATGCCCATTGCGTTGCAACCGACATCACATCGGGCCTGCCGATGATCGCCGTCATGGGACCGAAATCGCGGGACCTGCTGCAGAAGCTGTCGGGTGCCGACCTCTCCAATGCGGCCTTTCCGTTCGGCACATCACGGGAGATCGAGATCGGCTATGCCCGGGTGCGGGCCAGCCGCATCACCTATGTGGGCGAACTAGGTTGGGAACTTTACATTCCGGCGGAATTTGCAGCCCATGTGTTCGAGCGCCTGTGGGCGGCGGGTCAGGAGTTCGGCCTCACGCCAGCCGGCATGCACACCATGAACAATTGCCGGATGGAAAAGGCCTACCGCCATTGGGGCCACGATATTTCGGATGAGGAAACGCCGCTGGAAGCGGGTCTCGGCTTCGCCGTGGCCTGGGACAAGAAGGGCGGCTTCATCGGCAAGGAGGCGCTGAAAAAGCAGCGAGCGCAAGCTATCTTGCCGAAGCGGATGATCTGCCTGGCGCTGGAAGATTCATCCGCCACGGCGCCGATGATTTATCACGAGGAGCCGATTTTCCGGAACGGGGTGATCGTCGGCTCCACCACATCGGGCGCCTGGGGCCACCGGGTGAACCTGTCGCTGGGCTTGGGCTATGTGAAGAATGAGGCAGGCGTCACCAAAGAGTGGATCGAATCAGGCAGCTGGGAAGTAGAGCTGGCGTGGAAGCGTTACGGCGCCAAGGTGCAGCTTTCGAGTTTTTATGATCCCAAGGGAGAGAGAATCAAGGCCTGAAGCATGCTGTTTCAACGCAGCATAAGACCTGTTAATGATCGGTCCACAATGGAGGAACGACTCATGAATTATCTGATCAGGCTGGTGTTGACTCTAACTCTGGCGGCGTTTGCGATTGCTGGCATGGCGCACGCGCAAGCCTCGCGAACTTGGGTATCGGGCGTCGGCGACGACGCCAATCCATGCAGCCGCACGGCGCCGTGCAAGACATTTGCCGGCGCCATCTCAAAAACCGCGGCATTCGGCGAGATCAACGCGATCGACCCCGGCGGCTTTGGCGCCGTGACGATCACCAAGTCGATCAGCATCATCGTCGAAGGTGCGACCGGGGGCGTGCTGGCGGCGGGAACCAACGGAATTATCGTCAACCTTCTCAACACAACCGACAATGTCGTGCTCCAGGGCTTGGATATTGAAGGTTTTAACACAGGCCTCAACGGCATCCGGATGATTGGCAAAGGCGACCTGGTCGTCAAGAAGTCGGATATCCGCGGCTTCACCGGATTTGGCATTGACGTTCAAAGTGCAACCGGCGCCCGCGTTTTGGTCCAGGACACAACGATCACCGGCAACGCCGGCGGCATCAATATCAAGAACCTCGCCGGAAACGCTGGGACAATCGTCACCCGTAGCGTCATCGACAAGAATACCAACTTCGGCATTCAAGTGGATGGCGTCAGCAGCGTCGCCATCCTATCCGACAACGTGATTGAAGGCAGTACCAACGCCCTTGTTGTGATCAACTCCGGAAAGATTATTTCCTACGGCAACAATGTGATTCGCGCAGGCGCGCCGACCAGTACCGAGCTTCTTCAATAACCGGACAATCACCAGAAATCGACAGCTGAGCTCCGTCCAATCGCGGAGATCAGCTGTCATTTGGCACGCCGCGGACCCAATGGTTGTTGCCGCCGAATTCTTGTAATTTGCCCGTCGCAACCTCAAAGGACTCCCTCGCGCGCAGCCGGTGCGCCTGGTGGCGGTCGACCAGCACAACATGGGGCGATGCGTCGATCTCGTTTGCAATGTCCCAGCAGTCCACTTCCGCGGTTATCCAATAGGCGGGATCATAGGCGCCGATGTCGAAGGGCTTCGATACCCGCCGCAAGGTCTTGCGCTCGCCCAGCACATATTCGTGGAAGTAGCTCATGGCGAGTTCGCGGGGGCTGGCATAGATTGGATCGCGCCAACGTAGCCAGATGGAATTGCTCTTGGAGATGGCTCCCCAGTGGCGGCCTACGCGGAAGAGCGCCAAGTACGTGATCGTCATCGCCCTTGGCCTGAAAATCCATCACCAACGCCGGCTTGCCATGCAGCAGCAAGCGCGGCGGCGGCAATGAAGGCCGCTTCAATGCAGTGGCAACAATTGTGACGGATGGCCAGGCGCGCGGAATAGCAGCTGTCGCCACCCGCCTCCGCATTGCTCGGCATGGCGGTGAGATAGTCCTGAATTTTTGCTGGAGTGGACAAGACGGCGGAAAATCGCCGTCTCCTTGGGTGTCAACCCGATCTCACGCGCCAGACGCGCATTGAAGGCCATGGGCTAAAGGCTGCCATCGCGGGTATGGCTGACCTGATAGTCGCGCCGTGTCGCCAGCAGCGAGACGGCAAAGCCGCCCACCACGTCGATCAGCGCCATGACCATGAGCAGGAAGAAGGTGACGGTGCCGCAGAAGGGAACGAGCAGAAATTCAATCAACGCGACAATCAGAGTGGCGGTGGACAGCATGTGATCGACGATGGTACCGGCGCCGGCGCGGGCGGCTTTGAGCACTTCGAAAAACAGGGCCACGAGACCGGCCACAATGAAAAGATCGCCAGCCTTGAAGTAGACCTGTGCCGCAGATGGCAGGGTCAATCCAAAGAGCAGCGACTCGGCGTCGAGCATGGCGCCGCCAAGGCTGAAGAGATTGTAGGCGATAATGACGAGGGCAATGACGGGTATCGACAGAATCAGGCGCATGGGCGGCTCCAAGGATGGTCGCCTGCACCATGCCCTAACTCCGGCGATTCCCGCAAAGCCCTATATTGACCCAACCGCGAAACAAGAACCCGGCGAATGCCGCCGGGGCCGGCACCTGCTTCGCAATATCAGAATAGTTGGCCGCGAATGGCGCCACCCGGAAAGGCGGCATTGTGCACATTGACGTAGAAATTTCCGGGGTTCTTGATAATCGATGCCGCCAGGCCGGCCGGAAGCGCGTTGACACAGCCTGACGACGCGCCGGGATTGCCGGCACCGGGCGCTGCCGGAGGCGCCAAGGCTATCACGACTCCGCCGTTGATTCCCGCGACCCCGCTATGAACATGTGCCAAGGTTGCGCCGGCGAGATTGTCCGCGACGATTGCGAAACACGCGGACGTTGCAGTCGGGAATATCAGTGTCGCGGAGCCTACCGCATCGAGGTCGCCTAGCGCGCAGACAGGTCCGGCTGGCGGGGCAACGCTGTTGCATTCATTCCCGCCGTTCAGCACGGCGAATAGCGTTGGTGGGGCCGCCGACACGTTACTCGTCAATCCGGCCAGGCCGATAGAGAGAGATGCGGCGGCAAGCAAGAAACGGAACTCGTTCATTGAAGTCTCCTGTGTCTAGAAGTCGGTCGCCCCCGCCACGAAAACTATACCTGCCCTGCAGGCCGGTAAAGTCAAAATTGCTCACCGTTCACCACCATACCGGCGCGGCGAAGTTGCCCGCCGCCTGTTCGATGGCGGTGGCCGTCTGAAAGAGCGTTTCCTCGTCAAAAGGCTTGCCGATCAGCTGCAGGGCCAGCGGCAAGCCATCGGAGGACATGCCGGCGGGAACGGCGATGCCGGGAAGGCCCGCCATGTTCACCGTCACGGTGAAGATGTCATTGAGATACATCTGCACCGGATCGGTGATTTCGCCGGGAGCAAAGGCGGGGCTTGGAGTGGCGGGAGTTAGCACCACGTCGACCTTGCTCCACGCCTCTTCGAAGTCGCGCTTGATCAGGGTACGGACTTTCTGGGCGCGGACGTAATAGGCGTCGTAATACCCAGCCGACAGCACATAGGTGCCGATCATGATGCGGCGCTGCACCTCGCGGCCGAAGCCCGCGGCGCGGGAATTCTCGTACATCGACAAGATATCATCGCCTGGAACCCGCAGTCCGTAGCGCACGCCATCGTAGCGCGCCAGATTTGACGAGGCCTCGGCGGGGGCTACGATATAGTAGGCGGGAAGCGCATACTTGGTGTGGGGCAGCGAGATGTCGATGATCTCGGCGCCCTGCTCTTTCAGCCATGCCGCACCCTTGGCCCACAGGGCATCGATTTCGGTGGGCATGGGATCGACCCGGTATTCTTTGGGAATGCCGATGCGCAGACCCTTGATCGGCCGGCCAATCGCCTTTTCATAGTCGGGCACCGGCAGATCGACGGAGGTTGTGTCCTTCGGGTCGACGCTCGCCATGGATTTCAGCATGATGGCGGCATCGCGCACGTCGCGGGCGATGGGCCCCGCCTGATCGAGCGAAGACGCAAAGGCGACGATGCCCCAGCGCGAACAGCGGCCATAGGTGGGCTTGATGCCGACGGTGCCGGTGAAGGCGGCGGGCTGGCGGATGGAGCCGCCAGTGTCGGTTGCCGTGGCCGCGGCGCAGATATGAGCCGAAACTGCGCTGGCGGAGCCGCCGGATGAGCCGCCGGGCACCAGGGACGCGTTGGAATTCTTGCGTTTCCACGGATTGATGACATTGCCGTAGTAACTCGTCTCGTTGGACGAACCCATGGCGAACTCATCCATGTTGAGCTTGCCCAGCATGACGGCGCCATCGCGCCAGAGATTGGCGGTGACGGTTGATTCATAGGGCGGCTTGAAATTGTCGAGGACATGGCTGCAGGCCTGAGTATGGATGCCCTTGGTGGCGAACAGGTCCTTGATGCCGAGCGGAATGCCTTCGAGCGGACCGGCTTCGCCCTTGGCGAGCCTGGCGTCGGAAGCCTTGGCCATCTCGCGGGCCTTGTCCGGCGTCTCGACAATGTAGGCGTTGAGAATGCGCGCTTTCTCGATGGCCGCGATGTAGGCGTCGGTCAATTCGAGCGCGGAGAAGTCTTTCTTCCCGAGGCCCTCGCGGGCGGATGCGATGGTGAGGGAGGTGAGGGACGTCAAAGAAGTCCTCCCCCAGCTGTCATCGCCGGACTTGTTCCGGCGACCCATTTCTCCGCAACTGGTACGGCTGAATTCATTGCACGATAGGTTGCCGGGACAAGCCCGGCAATGACAGAAAACACACGGACCATCACTCCACCACCTTGGGAACCATAAAGAAATTGTCTTCATGCCCCGGCGCATTGGCGACGATTTTTTCGGGGTAGTGGCCGTCGCTCACTTCGTCCTTGCGCATTTTCATTTTCATGGTGACGACCGAGGTCATCGGTTCGACGTTGGCGACGTCGACCTCGTTCAACTGCTCGATCCATTGCAATATCGTGTTGAGCTCACCCGCGAGGAGCGGCAAATCCTCGTGCCTGACCTTGATGCGCGCCAGACGCGCCACCCGTTTCACGGTTGCCTGATCGACCGACATGACTGCAACTTTCCAATGAATCCGGGGGCTGGATAGCACCCGCTCAGGCGACCCGCAACTTGGCTTTCTGATGGCCTTCGACGTCGAAATTCTCAGGGCTAAGCCAGGCTTCGAAACCATCGCGCACCCGGTGCCAGTCCTTGTCCAGCATGGCGTACCAGGCGGTGTCGCGGTTCCTGCCCTTGATAATCATGTGCTGGCGGAATATCCCTTCGAAGGTGAAGCCGAAGCGTAAGGCGGCGCGCCTTGAAGGAGCGTTGAGGGCATCGCATTTCCATTCGAGGCGGCGGACGCCGAGATCGTCGAAGCAGTGGCGAATCATCAGATAAATGGCCTCGGTCGCCTCGCGGGATTTCTGCAGGCTGGGCGACATCCAGATATGGCCGATTTCGATTACCCCGTTGGGAGCATCGCAGCGCATGAAGGAGCCCATGCCGGCGGCCTTGCCGGTGTCCCTCACAAGAAACGCATAGAACCAGGGATCGCGCGAGGCTTCGCGCGCCCGCAACCATTCATTGAAAAGTTCAAACTCACCCCACGGGCCGTAACCCAAATAGGTCCAGACATGGCCATGGGTATCCTTGGCCGTAAAGGACTCGTAGAGGTCGATTGCGTGCTTGGCGGCGGAAACCGGTTCGAGCCAGACCCAACGGCCATGCAGCGGCCGCATGTCCGGGCTGTTACCCACCGGCAGCGGATCGACCTTGGCGCCAATGGGGCGTTCTTGCTTCTTTTCCATTGTTCACTCTCCCTCGCGCCCATCGCCCATGCAAGATCGCCAATTGACCCACATTCCAAATGCGCTAGCAAGGCGCATGGCCGCTTCCGACACCTCCGTCAAGACCGCTTTGGAAACCGTCGCCGCGGATGCCCGGTTGATGGGGCTCGATCTCGGAACAACAACCATCGGCGTTGCCACCTCGGACCGCACCCGGCAAATCGCCACACCGATCGAGACGATCGAACGCAAGAAGTTCACCGGCGATGCCGGGAGGCTGCTGGCCATCGCGGCGCGGGAAAATATCGGCCTCATCGTGCTTGGCCTTCCCATCAACATGGATGGCAGCGAGGGGCCACGGGCGCAATCGACCCGGGCCTTCGCCCGCAACCTCGCCAATCTCACGGCTATACCCATCGTGTTCTGGGACGAACGCCTGTCGACCGCCGCGGTTGAAAGGATGCTGATTCGGCCGATGCCTCGCGCGCCAAGCGGGGTCAGGTCGTGGACAAGCTGGCGGCTGCGTGGATTTTGCAGGCGGCACTGGATTCACTGGCTGCCATATGATTTCCACCTTCATCGCCCTCCTCCCGGTTTTCATCGTCATACTCATCGGCTATGGCCTGCGCCGCTCGGGGTTGATCGATGGCGATCACTGGAACGCGGTCGATCACGTTTGTTACTTCCTGCTGTTTCCGGCGATCATCTTCAAGGAAATCGCCGTGGCCGACTTTTCGAAAATTCCGGTCTTCGGCATGGCGCTTTCCATGATTTTGGCGGTCCTTACGATGTTCGCGGTCCTCCTGATATTTCACCGCCCGGTCATGACAGCACTTGCGGTCAACGGGCCGCAGTTCACCAGCGTGGTGCAAGGGGCAACGCGCTGGCACACCTTCATCGCCTTCGCCATCATTCCCATCTATTTTGGTCCGGCGGCATTGGCATTGGGAGCGGTCAGCGCGGCGGCGATGACACCCGTCCTCAATGTGGTGTGCGTGATCGTCATGTCGTTTTTCGTTTCCGGAAATTCGCCGGGCATCAAAACCATTGCATTGTCGATTGCCAGAAATCCCTTCGTGCTGTCCTCGGTCGGCGGCGTTATGTGGCAAGCGTTGAACCTGCCGGCGCCGGCCATCGGCATTCAGGTGCTCGACATGATCGGCAAGGGCGCGCTTGGACTGGCGCTCCTCACGGTGGGTGCGGGGCTACGCATTGACGAAGCGATTTCGGCGAAGGCGCCGGTGCTGGTGGCGGCGGCACTCAAGCTGCTTGTGATGCCGGTGTTCATGGCGGGGTGGCTGTGGGTCTTCGGGGTGAGCGGAGAAGCCGCGGCCGTTGCCATGCTGTGCGCCGCGGTGCCGACGGGATCGGGCGCCTATGTGTTGGCCCGGCAAATGGGCGGCGATGCGCCGCTGGTCGCTAATATTCTCACCCTCCAGGTGATCTGCGCGGCGCTGACCATTCCGCTGGTGCTGGCCTGGAGTTAGCCGCTCCGGCTGGACTCGAAGAGCCACCGGCTGGCGCCAACCGCTAGAAATGTGCCGGCGATCTGGGCCGCAATGAATGGCAGACACGACGCCGGAGAAATGCCGGCAAAGCTATTGCTAAGCGTCCGCGCCAAAGTGACGGCGGGATTGGCGAAGGATGTGGACGCGGTGAACCAATAGGCCGCGGTGATGTAAAGACCCACCAGCAGCGGAACGGCATCGGGGCGGTGGCGTAGGCCTCCGAAAATGGTGAGCAGCAGGCCGAATGCCGCGACGGCTTCCGCCAGCCACTGCCCGGTTCCCCAGCGAAGTTTGTCCGATATCTGAATGACCGGAAGATCGAACATTGCATTGGCGATCCAGACGCCGGCGATGCCGCCCAGCATCTGGCTGGCAGTGAACGGCGCCAGTCTTGCCCATGGCATCTTGCCGGCAAGGCACATCGCCAGCGAAACCGCCGGATTGAAATGGGCGCCCGAAACCGGCCCAAGGATGGTGATAAGGACAACGAGTATAGTACCCGTCGGAATCGTGTTGCCCAGCAGGGCAATCGCGGTGTTACCGCCGGAGAGATTCTCAGCCATGATGCCGGAGCCAACGACCGTTGCCAACAGAATGCCGGTTCCCAACGCCTCGGCGGCAAGAGCACGCTGCGAATTACTCTCCTGCATACTCAGCCCCTGCCAATTTCCATGAGCTTCGCCTTGAGGCCGGCCTGATCGTTCCCGCCGATGGGCAAATTGATGAACTTGCCGATGCGCTGGCGCAACGCCTGGTAAGTATCGGCAAAGGCCTGGCGGCGTTCGCCTTCGCTTCCTTCCACTGCCGCTGGATCGGGAAGCCCCCAATGCACCGTCATTGGATGGCCCGGCCAGATCGGGCAGGTTTCGCCGGCCGCATTGTCGCAGACGGTGAAAATGAAATCGAGTTCCGGCGCTTGCGGTCCGGCAAACTCCTCCCAGCTCTTGGAACGCAGATCCAGCCACCGGATGCCCGAATTCCCGCAGGATGGAGAGCGCCAGAGGATGCACCTCGCCCTTTGGGTGGCTTCCCGGCGCTATGGGCGGAAAAACGCCCTCTCCCTTCACGATTGAGAATGGCCTCGGCAAGAATGGAACGCGCCGAGTTTCCGGTGCACAGGAAGAGGACGTTCAACATGGGGTCAGGCAACCATCATTCCAGATTGGTGTGATTGGCGCGCATGGCCTCGGGCGTGACACCGAGGCGGTCTCGTAGTTTGAGAATCATCACTTCAAAAAGAATGAAGAGTGCGCCTTCGAAGACCGAGCCCATCGGCAGCACCGACACCGCCGGACCCCGATCATCGGCCATGGTTTGGGCGGGAATGGTCAGAATAGCATCGGCCAGGGCGGCCGTCTTGCCTTGCGGCTGGGCCGTGATCACCAGCACTTTGGCTCCGGCATCGCGAGCAATTTCGATCAACGCTGTTGCCGTTGAAAGATAGCCTGGCCCCGCCGTCACTACAAAGAGGTCACCGGGCCCGGCGGGTGGCGTCGTCATGTCGCCGGCAACACTGACCTTGAGGCCCAGATGAAACAGCCGCATGGCGAAACCCATGATCTGCAGCCGCTCACGCCCGCAGCCGTAGACGATCACGCTTCGGGCCTCGGCGATCATCCGGCAGGCGCGCTCGACGGCGTCATCGTCGATGCCCTCGCATGCCGCTCCGAGTTCAGCGGCCGCCGCTCCATAGGGATTGCCCATATTCACTGCCAATCCAGCACCACTTTGCCGCAACTCCCCTGCTTCATCAGATTGAAGCCCTGGGCATAGTCCGCGGCCTTCATGCGGTGGGTGATCACCTTGCGCACGTCAAGGCCCGACTGCAGCATGGCGATCATCTTGTACCAGGTCTCGAACATTTCACGGCCATAGATGCCCTTGATGGTGAGCGCCTTGAAGATGATGGAATTCCAGTCGACTGGCATTGTGGCCGATGGAATGCCGAGCATGGCGATCTTGCCGCCCATGATGAGATGATTGGTCATCTGCTCGAAGGCAGCGGGCGCACCCGACATTTCGAGTCCGATGTCGAAGCCTTCGCGCATGCCGATACGCTGCATCACCGATTTCAGATCTTCCTTGGATACGTTCACGGTCACGGCATCAGCCACTTGGTTGCACAGTTCGAGCCGGTAGTCGTTCACGTCGGTGACAACCACGTGACGGGCCCCGACATGGCGGCAGACGGCGGCGGCCATGATGCCGATGGGACCAGCCCCGGTGATCAGCACATCCTCGCCGACCAGATCGAAGGAGAGTGCCGTGTGAACGGCGTTGCCGAGGGGATCGAGAATGGCGCCGATTTCGTCGTCGACTTCCGGGGGCAGATGGATGGCATTGAAGGCCGGAATCTTCAAATACTCGGCAAATGCGCCCGGAACATTGACACCGACGCCACGGGTCTCGGGGTCGAGGTGGAAGTGCCCTGCCCTCGCCATGCGGCTCTTCATGCCGATGAGATGACCTTCGCCAGAGACCCGGTCACCCACTTTCACCGTGCGGACATGGGTCCCGATATCGGCCACCACGCCGGCAAATTCGTGGCCCACCACCATGGGCACCGGGATGGTCCTCTGCGCCCATTCGTCCCATTTCCAGATATGCAGATCGGTGCCGCAGATGCCGGTCTTGGCAACCTTGATGAGAATGTCATCGGGGCCGATCTTCGGCACCGGCTCATCGCGCAGCGTCAGGCCTTCGGATTTTTCCGCTTTCACCAAGGCACGCATGGGAATCTCCAATCGTCTTCTCGGAGGAAGAAATACACCGATTATCCCATTGCATGAAGTTGAATTGCAGCTCGCCGGCCGCGAACCTGCGCTGGCCAGATTTCGCCACCACCTACAACGGGCCGGGGAATGCTGAGTGTTACAAGTTCCGCCTTGTCGAAGCGCTCGCTGAAGCGGAGAAAATACTTTTGACAGATTGACACTGTGAACCATATATAGTACATGTAGTTTGTGCCCTCGAAGCTTCATGCCATGCCCCTTGAATTCTGGCGTACAGGCGCAGGGCATGAACCGGTGCGCGAGTGGCTTAAACAGTTGCCCGTGTCCGACCGCCACAAGATCGGAAGCGATCTTCGCCGGCTTCAATTCGGCTGGCCGATTGGAATGCCGCTGGTGCGAGGCCTTGAACCGGAACTTTGGGAATTGCGCTCGTCCCTGCCAAGCCGCCGGGAAGCGCGGATAATTTTCGCGGCGGCGGATGGCATGCTCATGGCGTTCCACGGCTTCATTAAGAAGTCTCAGAGGACGCCGCCACACGAAATCGCAACGTTGCGCGGAAACGATTGAAGGAGATTGCGACATGAAGTTGAAGAGCAAGCACCGCGGTTCAAGCCTGGAAAGCTTTCTGGAGGAGGAAGGCATTCTCGAGGAAGCAACCGTTGCAGCGATCAAGTCGGTCATCGCCTGGCAGCTCGCCGAGGAAATGCACAAGAAGAAGATCACCAAGAAACGCATGGCCGAAATGATGCAAACCAGCCGTGCCCAATTGGACCGCATCCTCGATGCCAAGAGCGGCAACACGACTTTGGAAACGCTGCAGCGGGCGGCGAAGATTGTGGGAAGAAGGTTGAGTGTGGAGTTGGTGTGACGTGCCACAGGCAAAGACAAAGACGGCCCGCTACGAGCTGCCCAACTTCCTCGTGAATCGTGTTGACAAAAAGAAATACATTCGATGGCTTCAGCGAAAGGCAGCAGCGCACACAAAGCGAGATCGCAAGCGGTCAGGCAAGATGATCACGCGGACGTCCTACAAATCGGCAATTCATGCGGCGGTTGAAGCATCGGCCGGAGTTCGACTGGTATACGGGGGAGGATTTGGCGTGGGAGAAGATCAGCAGCTACGATCACAATTCGTCCAAAAAGCATCGCTCTGCCTATAAGGCGGAACTCGCGCTACTGCCAACTGTCGATCATATTCTGAATGAGGACGGTAGCTTTGGATTCGTAATTTGCGCATGGCGAACGAATGACGCCAAAAACGATCTTTCACTTAGTGAATTCGTTCAACTTTGTAGGCGCGTGATCGAAATTCACGGCTGAATCTGCAACCATTCTCCGTTGCGGGGCTTCACCCCGTCATCCAGGCTGGACGGCCGCCTCGAAAAGCGGCCATGGAAAAATCGGAAGCAGATGGTTGTCAGATCACCGGGACAAGCCCGGTGATGACGGCCTTGCAGGCCGTCAATTCCTCGCCTTGTCCACCAGCTTGTTCTTCCCGATCCACGGCATCATCGCCCGGAGCTTGGCGCCGACGTCTTCGATGTTGTGGCTGTCGTTGTTGCGGCGGATCGCCTTGAAGCGGGCGGCGCCGGCGCGGTATTCCTGCATCCATTCGGAGGTGAACTTGCCGGTCTGGATGTCCTTCAGCACCCGCTTCATCTCGGCCTTGGTCTCGGCCGTGATGATGCGCGGGCCGGTCACATACTCGCCCCACTCGGCGGTGTTGGAGATCGAGTAGTTCATGTTGGCGATGCCGCCTTCGTAGATCAGGTCGACGATCAGCTTCACCTCGTGCAGGCATTCGAAATAGGCCATCTCCGGCGCGTAGCCCGCCTCCACCAGGGTTTCGTAGCCGGCCCGGATCAGCTCCACCAAGCCGCCGCAGAGAACCACCTGCTCGCCGAACAGGTCGGTCTCGCATTCCTCCCGGAAGCTGGTCTCGATGATGCCCGAGCGCCCGCCGCCCACGCCGCTCGCATAGGACAGCGCCAGGTCATGGGCATTGCCCGAGGCATCGTGATGGATGGCGATCAGGCAGGGAACCCCGCCGCCCTTCTGGTATTCGCCGCGCACCGTGTGGCCCGGGCCCTTGGGCGCGATCATGATCACGTCGACGGTCTTCTTCGGCTCGATCAGGTTGAAATGCACGTTGAGGCCATGGGCAAAGGCGATGGCCGCGCCATCGCGGATATTGGCGGCGATGTGGTCGCGGTAGATGTCGGCCTGCAATTCATCGGGTGCTGCCATCATCAGCAGGTCGCCCCACTTGGCGGCCTCGGCGACGCTCATCACCTTGAGGCCATCGGCTTCGACCTTGCCCGCCGTGGGCGAACCCGCCTTGAGCGCCACCGCGATAGTCTTGGCGCCTGAATCCTTGAGGTTGAGGGCATGCGCCCGGCCCTGGCTGCCATAACCGACAATGACGACCTTCTTGCCCTTGATCAGATTAACGTCGGCATCCCGGTCATAATAAACGCGCATGGTTTTACCCCTGTTGAAAGCTGGCGGGCGGCATAGCGGGGGAGGCCCGATATGGCAAGCGGCAAGAACGCATGGGCGCGCTGCCAGTGGGCGATGTCATCGCAGTCCCAGCCAGCCCGCAACGATGGTGGCCAGAACCTTCTGCGCCAAAGGCAGGCGGCTGACCCCGGCCACCAGGTAATCCCGCGCCAGCGGAAGCACCACCGAATCCGACTGGTAGAACGGCGTGAAGACCCGCGACAGCCCCTGATAAAGCTTCACATGAAACCTGCGCTTCTTCGCATAAGCCATGAGAGCCGTTTGGATATCGGGATTTTCCGTGAGCGCCGCCGCAAGTGCTGCCACATCCAGCAGCGCCATATTGGCGCCCTGCCCCAGCTGCGGACTCGTCGCATGGGCGCTGTCGCCGATGAACACCAGCCTGTTGCCAAAGGGCAACGGCAGAGTGTGATGATCGTAGGCCGCCAGCACCATCTGTTCCGGCTCCGTGATGCTGGCGAGAATGGGCTCTGTTTCAGGCCAATATTCGCGAATGCGGTCTTTCCAGCGCTCCAACCCGCCATCGCGCCAGGCCGGGAAATCCTGTGTTTTGAGGCTCCAGAAAAACGCGGTCTGATCCTCCCCGCCCTCCTTCTGCCGCCCGATGGGCAGCACCCCCACCATGATCGAGGCCTTGTCATAGCGCTGCTCCAGCGCATGGGCGTCAAAGGGCGGTCCCGGCCATGGCAGGCTCGCCCAGATCGCGCCATAGTCGAGGCGGCTTGCGGAACATCGGGCGCCGCCGCATGCGCGATCAATGGCGAGCGCGAGCCCAGCGCATCGACAATCAGGTCGAACGGCCCCTCGCGCCGGTCTTGATTCAGAATGATGGAAGTCCCGTCGAGGTCCTTGATTTGACTCCCCGTTTGAACTTCGATGCCCGCCGCTTGAACGGCCTCGAACAGAACATTGAACAGGGCCGCCCGGTGAACCGCCAGCCCCCGTGCCGCGCCCAAAGCCTCGTAACGCACATCAAGCACCACCCGGCCCGAGCCGCAGGCCTTGCCATAGAGCCGGTCGATGCGCGAACCCAGGGACCGCATGCGAGTGCCGAGCCCCAACTGGTCGAGAACGGCAAGCCCGGTGGGCTGCAGGATGAGGCCGGAGCCCAGCGGCTTCGGCTGCTCGAACTGTTCGAAAACGGTAATCCGGTGGCCATGGCGCGAAAGCGCCAGCGCCGCCGCAAGCCCCGCCGGCCCCGCTCCGCACACGGCAATATGAAGGCGCGAACTCATTCAGAGGGACTCTAAACTGCCTCGCGCAAAGACCCCAGCAGTTTGAGTCCCAGCCCGCCCAGCGCCAGGCCCATGATGCGGTCGAGCCACAGCTTGGCGCGCAAGTAATATCCGCGCACCGGGCCGGACGCGAAGAAGACACCAACTAGCGAATACCACCACAAGTCATTGCAGAACACGATGCCCACCAGTGCAATCAGCATCCACACCGGCGTCTCCTTCGGCAGCATGGCGATAAAGATCGAACTGAAGAACATGACCACCTTCGGATTGGAAATCTGTAGCAGCAGTCCCTTGACGAAGGGGTTTTGAGCAAGTCCGCCTTCATCCGCGCCCAGCGAAAGTGGTTTTGCGGCATTGCGGAAAATACGAAAGCCGATCCACATCAGGAACAAGGCGCCCGCCAACCGCATGGCGGCATAGATCACCGGCGACTTCTGAAACAGCAAATTAAGACCGAACAGGGCCGCGAACGCCCACAGTGCCGCGCCGAGGCCAAGTCCCAGGGCCACCATGACGCCGTCGCGCCGTGTACCCGCCGCGGCGGTCTGCGCCGTCAGCAGAAAGCTTGGCCCCGGCGACATGGCGCCGAGCAGCTGTACGAAACCGACTGAAGCAAGCGTGAGAAGTTCAGACATCGCCGATGGCACGGCGGAATAGTCGCACGGTTTCACCCAAACCATAAGTCAGCGCATCGGCGGTGATGGCATGCCCGATCGAGACTTCCTGCAGATTGGGCAGCGCTTTGACCAGGGCCGGCAGATTGTCGCGGGTGAGATCATGGCCGGCATTGAGGCCGATGCCCGCTTTCTCCGCCGCCTTTCCGGTGGCGGCCACGCGCTCCAACTCGCGCTTTGCCCGTACCGGGTCCAATGCGCCGCCATAGGGGCCTGTGTATATCTCCACCCGGTCGGCGCCCACCGACCGCGCAAGTTCGGGCGCGTAAGGGTCGGGATCGATGAACAGCGACACCCGCATGCCACCCCTGTGCAAGCGCGAGATCACTTCCTTCAGTTGACGGTTGTGAGCGACAATGTCCCAGCCGTGATCCGATGTGCCCTGCGCCGGATCGTCGGGCACCAGCGTCACCTGGTCGGGCCGGTTCGTCTCGACCAGCGTGAGGAAGCGCTCGTCCGGATACCCCTCGATGTTGTATTCGCGCCCTGGAAATTCCTTGGCGATCAGATCGCGCAAGACCGGCACATCGGAACCCCTGACATGGCGTTCGTCGGGTCGAGGATGAATGGTGAGCCCCGCGGCCCCCGCCGCCAGCGCTACCCTGCCGAGCCCCTCCAGCGACGGCCACGGCACCTCGCGCCGGTTGCGCAGATAAGCGATGGCATTGACATTGACCGATAATTTGCACGGCACGGGCGAAGCTCCACCTGAATGGCCGTTTTATAGCCGTCAACTGGACCATAAAATTGATCCGCTTTCAGGAATTAATGATAGTCCGCTTCAGGCAGCAGGCTTGAACTGTCAGGCCTAATGCACCAAGCCTCGCCATGCCCGCGAAAGAGCTTGTGAAAAAATTGGAGCCTCCGCCCATTTGTTTAAATAGAAGCGGGATGCCAGCTTTCGCTGGCAAGACGGTCTGAAGGGATACCATTGCCTTGCCTCCCTTTTTTCCGTCACCCCAACGAAGGTTGGGGTCCCGCTTTTTTGCAGGTTGGCGGTTCCTAGTCGTTTGTCGATGGGCGGCAGTCTCTCGCGCAACGCAAATCACACCCGCATCCCTTCCGCCCCGCGGCTGATGCCGGCGACGCCGGTGCGCGCCACTTCGACGAGGCCCAAGGGAATCATCAGCGAGATGAACTGCTCGATCTTGTCGCTCTTGCCGGTGATCTCGAAAATGAAGCTCGAGGTTCCCGCATCGATGACGCGGGCCCGGAAGGCCTCCGCCAGCCGCAGCGCCTCGACGCGGCGTTCGCCCTGCCCCGCAACCTTGATCATCGCCAGCTCACGCGTCAAAGCATTGCCCATCACCGTGAGATCGGCCACTGAATGGACCGGCACCATGCGTTCGAGCTGATGCCTGATCTGCTCGATGACGGTTGGCGTTCCCGTGGTCACGATGGTGATACGGCTGACATGGGCCTCGTGCTGGGTCTCCGAAACGGTGAGCGACTCGATATTATAGCCGCGTCCCGAGAACAGGCCGATCACCCGGGCCAGCACGCCGGGCTCGTTGTCGACGATCACCGCCAGCGTGTGGCTTTCGGTGGCGGGCTTGCTGGTCTCGAGAAAATAGGCCGAGCCCGTCGATGGCAAATGTGCATTCATGTTCCGTGGCTCCTTAGACCAGCATCTTGCCCTTGGCGTCGATGGCGGTTCCGACGTCTTCGTCGGAAACATCCTCGCCCAGCAGCATTTCATTGTGGGCCTTGCCCGAGGGGATCATCGGGAAACAATTGGCAAGGCTCGCCACCCGGCAGTCGAAGATCACCGGATGCGGCGTGGCGATCATCTCCTTGATCTTGCCATCGAGTTCGGACGGCCTATCCGCGCGAAGGCCCACGCAGCCATAGGCCTCCGCCAGCTTGACGAAATCGGGTAGCGCCTCGGAATAGCTTTCCGACAGCCGGTTGCCATGCAACAGCTGCTGCCACTGGCGCACCATGCCCATATATTGGTTATTGAGAATAAAGATCTTGATCGGCAGCCGGTATTGCACCGCCGTCGACATTTCCTGCATGGTCATCTGCACCGAAGCATCGCCGGCAATATCGATGACCAGCGATTTGGGGTGCGCCACCTGCACGCCAACCGCCGCCGGCAGCCCATAGCCCATGGTGCCAAGCCCGCCCGATGTCATCCACCGATTGGGCTCTTCGAAGTGGAAGAACTGGGCTGCCCACATCTGGTGCTGGCCCACTTCGGTGGTGATGAAAACATCCTTGCCGCGGGAGAGCTCATAAAGCCGCTGGATCGCATATTGCGGCATGATGACATCGGCGTTGTTGCGGTATGTGAGGCTCTTCTTGCCACGCCAGCCCTCGATCTGCTTCCACCACGCCTCCAGCGCCTTCTTGTCGAGGCTGTGCGACTTGGATTTCCACACCCGGATCATATCCTCCAGCGCATGGCCCACGTCGCCCACCACCGGGATGTCGACCCGTACTGTCTTGTTGATCGACGACGGATCGATATCGATATGGATCTTCTTCGATCCCGGCGAGAAGGCATTGAGCCTGCCGGTGATGCGGTCGTCGAAACGGGCACCCACACAGATCATCACGTCGCAATCGTGCATCGCCATATTGGCTTCGTAGGTGCCGTGCATGCCCAGCATGCCGAGCCAGTTCTTTCCCGAAGCCGGATAGGCGCCAAGCCCCATCAGAGTCGAGGTAATTGGAATGTTGGTTGTGCCCACGAAATCGCGCAGCAGCTTCGAGGCTGCAACGCCTGAGTTGATGACGCCGCCGCCGGTATAGAGGATCGGCCGCTTGGCGCTGGCGATAAGCTCCACCGCCGCGCGGATGGAATTCTGCTCGGGCTTGACCTTGGGCCGGTAGGTCTTATGCTCGATGTTCTTCGGTCCCACATATTTGCCGGTGGCGAATTGCACGTCCTTCGGGATGTCGACCACCACCGGCCCGGGCCGGCCATGGGTCGCCACATAGAAAGCCTCATGCATGACGCGGGCGAGGTCGTTCACGTCCTTCACCAGGTAATTGTGCTTGGTGCACGGCCTGGTGATGCCGACCGTGTCGCACTCCTGAAATGCGTCATTGCCGATCAGATGGGTGGGCACCTGGCCGGTGAGGCACACCATCGGAATCGAGTCCATTAGCGCATCGGTAAGCCCGGTCACCGCATTGGTTGCGCCGGGCCCCGAGGTCACCAGCACGACGCCGCACTTGCCGGTGGAGCGCGCATAGCCCTCCGCCGCATGGGTGGCCCCCTGCTCATGGCGCACCAGAATGTGCTTCACCTTCTCCTGCTGGAAAATCTCGTCATAGATCGGCAGCACCGCGCCTCCGGGATAACCGAACACATGTTCCACCCCCTGATCGGCCAGCGCCTTCAGCACGATCTCGGCACCCGTCATCAAATCGCCCGTAGCCATCGTTAGTCCTCTTCTGCCCCGTTCCTACCGTCAAACACACGTTTCCCGCTCAGGCAATAAAAAAGGCCCCCAAGGGAGCCTGTTTTCCGCGCAACACCATGGTCCTGGAGGCCTAAACCTCCCCGGCGCTGCGCGGTCCTACGACGAGAATGCTGTTCATGGGCAGGGGTTGTACGTGGACAGGGGATTGCCGTCAAGCCTTCTCAGATCAGCTGCAACTCCGATAGCTTAACAGAAAGCTCTGGGGCGAAATCCGGAGTGAGCGATTGATCCGGCCGCACCACCCGCATCGACCTGTAGCCTTCTTCGGATGGTTCGCCGAATACATAAGTCTCGAGCGTACTGACATCGATGACCCACAGGGCCTTGACGCCGTGACGGGCATAGATTCCAGCCTTCCGCCCCTTATCATAGGCCAGTGTCATGTCGGAAATTTCCACGGCGAGGAGTGCCGTCTGCGGTGAAAGCTCGGCAATTGAATATTTCGCATCGTAGAATAGGATATCCGGTTCCAGAAAGGTACTGTCGTCCAAGCGGAATGTCGTCTCTGGAATAATTTGGTAACTATCCGAGGCGCGTTTCAACCACCTGCGCAATAGCGAGCCCTTATACGTCTCATGTCGGATTTCCTTGGCCGGCATTGGAACCGCATCCCCCTCGATCAATTCGAATCGCTCTCCTTCATCGATGATGCCGGCCCTTACCATCGCGTCGATCTCCGCCACCGTCCAGCGGCGGCGCGGCATGTCGTCGACGGCACGCGTCGTGAGTGAAAGGCCAGCGGGGTGGAAATGGTCGTTCATTGCCGGCAATTGATAGCACGGACTGGCGCGATTGTCAGTGCGCATCCTCTTAGTCGCTCAGCAGCACTGCCGCGCCTTGGAGGACGGCACGTCGAGCGCCGGGTTGGCGTCGAAAAAGCCGGACGGCATCCAGTGGAAACCGGCATAGACGCAGGGCTGCACCGGCCAATCCTCCGGCCGCGGTAGGTGATGGTAGTTGAGGGTATACCAGACGACGACATTCTCATTGTCGATCGAACGATTTTGCGCCGACCACTTCGGCAACCCGTCGCCGCCTGGATGTTGGTTGGGATAAAGCCCGGCGGGATACATTTCGCCGGCGGCAAACCGCGTCGCCCAGAAGTGCTTGAACATGAAGCCCGCCCGCTTGCCCACCGGCGATTGCGGATCGAGAAACGGGTTGGCATTGGTTCCCGGCACCAGCTTGTAGGCGACAGGCTCGCCAAGCGCATTCTTCACATTGGGATTGACCACCCGCCAATAGCGCGCCGAATTGAAATCCATTGAGCGCTGGGCGCGAGCTTCCGTGGCAAGAAACGTCTCCGAGATCTTGATGGCATTGCCATGGGGGTTGTCCGGCCCCGTGGGAACAGCGCTGAAGTTCACTTCCGAAACCGAATTATTTTCGCCGTCGACCGCCATGTCGAAGCGGAAGCTGAACACATGCTGGTGCACATGGGCCTCGATGCCGGGCGCCACAAGTGCTCCGTAGGCGGATGGCTGGCCCACCGGCAGCGCGTTGGCGAACGGAATGCCGGTCGCCTTCACTTCCACCCCGATGGTTCCATCCTGGTAGAAATACCAGAAAAACCCGTAGACATAGTTGCCGATGGTCGAAACCGACGATACCACCAGCCGCCGCGATCGCTTGACCGTGACATCGCCGCGAATCCAGTCAGTGAACTTCCACAACATGCCGAAATCTTCCTCATGCATGCAGATGGCATTCTTGATGAGCTTCGGTTTCCCGTTCCAGTCATTGCCCCAGGCATCGAAATAGTGGATATGTCCAAGGCAGTCGCAACCGAGCGTGAGGGAATCGAAGAACTGGCCAACGCCATATTCGCCGGTGTCGAAGGCATTGCGGCGGTAATTGCCGCCGGTGGGATCGCCATAGGGCACCACCATTTCCGCCATCGAGGCCCGGTGCATGATCGAGCGCAGCTTGCCCTCGTCTTCATAGCCGATGGTGTGAAAGATGAGCCCATCGCGGACATGGAAACCCACGCGGAACCGCCATTTCTGCCAGCGCACCAGGTGTCCCTCGACGGTGAAGCTCGGGCCTTCCGGCTGCGTGATCTCAATGGGCTTCACGTCGGTTCGCGGCTTTGGATGGGTGATCGGCGCGCATTCCGGCGGCAGCGGCACGACGCCCAAATCATCGATGCGGATGACTTTCATGTTTCGAAGGTCGATCACCGGATGCAAGTTGGCGATCGGCCGGGCATAAGGATTATCGCCCGCGCCATTGCGGAGCCAGCAATGACCATAGGCGATACGCTGGTCTTCCTCTTCGGCGATGCCGAAATATCCCGCCGCCCACGCCTCAACCAGGACTTGCCCCATGTCGCCGATACCGCGCTTGGCGCACGCCGCAATGAACCGCGGATCCTCCTTGGCGACTTCGCCGCCCTTGGCGAACTCGTCGGCCACGATGCGAGCCTGTGCGCCCACCACATGGCGCCAATTGCGCAATGTGCCGGCTGCGAGGTCGGCTACTCCGTCCCAGGTCTGGCCCGAGACCGGATCGTAACAGCAGACAAACGCCAGTCGCCGCGTTGTGGCCGGTTTCAATTCGGCCTTGAGCGGCTCCTGCAGCGCGATCGTCTCGAACCATGCTTGCGCGCTGAGTCCTCCCTTTGCCTTGGTAATATCAACCGCCCAGGCGATTTCTCTGGCTGTGAGTGGGTCAAGTGGATGAGTGCTCATGTGGCAGTGTGTCCCCTGCGTTGCTCCGCCACCGTCCTGTGTGCACCGTCTTCGTATGATGTCTTGTGAATGCCCGGCAGCAGGCCGAGCAGCTTGCCGTCATCCAGCAGTACCGGCGTTTCAAGGAGGTAGCGCATTTCGGCCAGTTCGCCCAGCACAGGCACAAACGCCCCGAGCAGCGCCTGCATCCATGGTCCGGCAACCCGCAACTTTGGTTCGCGCCCGGCAGCCTTGTAAATCAACGTGGCCAGCTCGCGCTGGGTAATGATGCCGGCGCCGGCAAAGTTATAGGCGCCGGCAACCGGGCCCGGGTGTTCCAACAATCTCTTCACCACCGGACCCACGTCTGGGGTAAAGACAAACTCGTGCGGCCTGTCGGCAGGCGCGAGCAAGTTGCCGGCCTTGCCGCCAAGTGCCGGCTTCACCACTTGGTCAAGCAGGCTACCCGGTATGTTGGGGCCATAAAAATCAGGCAAACGGAGTGAGATGGTCTCAAGTCCGGAGGAGCTGGCGGCAAGCAATATGTCTTCCTGCTCCTTGCGATATTGCCCTTTGATAGAGCAGGGTATGCGCGGATGGCTTTCCGGCACAAGTTGGGTGATCGGGCGTCCATAGGGGTAGACATTGGTGATGAGCAGCAGCCGGCTGGTTCCCGCGCTGCGGGCGGCGTCGATAAACAGCCGCATCATGCCGGGATAGGCCGCAAACGCTTGCTTCGTATAGGGTAGACCCAGCGTGTAGACGGCTTGCTGGCTGCCCGCCAAAGCCGCGCGGCACCCCTCCGCGGTGGCGACGTCGGCAATGACGACCTCATCACCGGGGGCCCGCATAGCCTCCAGCGGTGCCATCGTGCGGCCCACCAATCTAACGGGTAGTCCAGCCGCATGATAGGCATCGGTAACCGAACGGCCAATGGCCCCCGCTGCCCCGACAATTGCAACCGGCATCGGACGATCCTTCTCCGCCAATGATTGTAGTTAGGAGCGGCAAAACCTAGATGCTAGGTTTGGCTTGACGGCACCTGAATTGCCTCATCCGTGGAAATTCCTGCGAAACTCGCGGAAAGTTTCCGGTGGAATCTGCCATAGCCGTGCTCCGTTGTCCGCAAATGCGGGCCGGCGATCTCGTGGAATTCCGGCAGTTTCCAGAACGGCACATTGGGATTGGCGTGGTGCTCGGCGTGGTAGGGCATGTTCCAGGCGACGAACCGCACAAGGGGCCAGGTAAACGTGGTGCGGGTGTTTTCCAGCATGTTGGCCACATGGGGACAGCGGGCATGCTCGGCCAGCAGAAAGGCGCGCAGGAAAGGTTGGCCAAGTAGCAGCGGGATAATCCACACAAAGAGTAGCGCGGCATTCTCCGTCAGGATCGAAACAGCGAATAGCAGGGCGTACTCGAGCAAGAACAGCCGGGCCTCCCAGATAATCCGGCTGCGCTGGCGCTCGGGCAGATAGGCATAGCTAACCCACCCCAGAGCATTTTTGAACAGCACCTTGAGATTACCGTACCACGCGGGGACCCCCGAGAGATAGGCGAGATAGGCTGGCCAATTCTCCGGCTTGCCACCCTCCAGCTCGGGATCATGTTCGCGGTCTTGGGTGTGCCGGTGATGGGCGAAATGGAAACACTTGAACCACGCCGGCGGAACCAGGACCAGAAAACCGCAGCCATGCGCCACGGCACGGTTCAGCCAGTCCGACTGGAAAGCGGTCCCGTGCGTCGCCTCGTGCAGTGTGGTGAACAGAAATATGATGAGAATGCCGAGCGGCAGCATCAGCAATTGCCAGCCCCAAACACCAAAGACAACCAACAGTGCCAATATCGCGATCGCCACGCCGTGCCCAGCAAGGTGCACAAGCCCATGCCAATCACTTTTTGTCAGCAGCCGCTTGCGCTGCTCGGCCGTCAGGCCGGCAACCACCGCGCGGTAGTCGAGGGACATCAAGTCATCAGTCATTGTACAATCTTCCAATCCGGTAATTGCCTGCGCCACCAGGTGAGCTGGCGTTTGATGTACTGGCGTGTGGCCGTCTTCGCCAATACAATAGCATCTTCCAGCGAAACATCGCCACGCAAATGGGTTGAAAATTCCGTCACGCCGATTGCTTTCATCATCGGCAGCGCAGAATCAAACCCAAGGATAGATTCTACTTCCTCCAGCACCCCATTGGCAACCATTTGCTCTAGGCGGGCCTCCGCACGAAAATAAAGCTCAGCGCGCGGAACATCAATGAAAATCCGCTCGATAGCGACGTTGCGGAATATGGCACATTCTTGCGCTTGCGCCTGCCAAAGGCTGAGCGGCGTTCCGGTGCTATCGACAACTTCCAGCGCCCTGACAATCCGCTGCCGGTCATTGGGGTTGAGACGTGCCGCCGCGGCCGGATCGCGAACTTTCAGCTCGCCATGGGCATCGCCCCTGAACTGCCGCCACCTCGCGCGCACCGCCAAATCGATCGGCGGTACATCCGCCAATCCTCTCTCCAACGCCGTGAAGTAGAGTCCGGTTCCGCCAGTCACGATGGGGAGCAGCCCTTGGTCCCAGGCATTGGTAAGCGCAAGCTTGGCATCCGCCAGCCACCGCGCAACTGAGTAACTATCCTGTGCCGCCACATGGCCATAGAGCCGGTGGGGAACCTCCGCCTCATCCCCAATAGTGGGCCGCGCCGTAAGGATGCGGAGCTCGCGGTAGACCTGCAGGGCATCGGCGTTGATGATCACGCCGCCGCGTTCCAGCGCCTGCTTCAACGCCAGAGCGGACTTGCCGCTGGCGGTGGGGCCTGCAATAAGCAGCGCGCGTTTGGAAAAGTTGTCAGCCATATGGATTCCGTTGCCGTCCTCATAGCAGCCCCGGGCTCCGGCGCAATCTCGAGCGAAGTCGTGAGCCTGCTGCGTGATCTCGGAGCCGATGCGCCCCACTGGCTGGCCCCCGGAGATGCGGCCGAAGTGCCCAACTTCCAGCGCCTCCCTGAATTGATGGTGGAACTCCGGAGTAGTCCTATCGATGTCGCGGTGATCTCCATCCATAATCGCCGCAAGCGCTTGCTCATCGCCGACATGGATTCCACCATGATCCGCCAGGAATGCATTGACGAGCTGGGCGATGTGGCAGGCGCCGGCAATCGCATCAAGGAAATCACCATCCGCGCCATGCGGGGCGAACTCGATTTCGAAGCCGCATTGCGCGAGCGCGTTGGCCTACTCAAGGGATTGGATGCCGCCATCATCGGCCGCGTCATCGCCGAACGCCTCACCTACATGCCGGGTGGAGCAACCCTGGTCGCCACCATGCGCGCCAACGGCGCCTATACGGCACTTGTCTCCGGCGGATTTCGCCAGTTCACCGCAAAGGTTGCAGAGCACCTGGGCTTTGATGAAAACACCGCCAATGACCTGATCATTAGGGATGGCGTATTGACCGGCGAAGTGGGCTCGCCGGTTCTGGGCCAGGCGGCCAAGGTCGAAGCACTTTACCGTGCCGCCGCGATGCACGGGCTTGATCCCTCCGATGCCATCGCCGTGGGCGATGGCGCCAACGATGTGGCCATGCTCTCCGAGGCCGGCCTTGGCGTCGCCTTGCATGCCAAGCCCCATGTGCAGGAGAGCTCACTCATTCGCATCAACCACGGAGATTTGACGGCGCTGCTTTATCTGCAGGGCTACAGTCGCAACCAATTCGTGTCACCTGCTTGAACTCAGTCTCACTTTGCGCAAGTCTAGTGGCCACAGGGAGGATCCCATGGCAAAGAAATCCAAAGCTATTCCCGTCGGAAAAACAAAAACCAAGCCGGCAAGGAAAACGCCGCCAAAGAAGATAACCGTATTGCGAGCCGTCGCTGGCCAGAAGAAATTCACCCTCGACGAAGCCCGCATCCCCAAGCGCTGGTATAATATCGCCGCCGACCTGCCGAAACCGCTTCCGCCGGTACTTCACCCAGGCACGCTGAAGCCGGTTGGCCCGGATGATCTGGCGCCCCTCTTCCCCATGGCGCTCATCATGCAGGAGGTGAGCCAGGACCGCCGGATAGAAATTCCCGAACCCGTGCGCGACATTTACCGCATGTGGCGCCCGACACCGCTCTACCGCGCCTTTGGGCTCGAAAAGGCGTTGGGGACCACGGCGAAGATCTATTACAAATACGAGGGTGTCTCCCCCGCCGGCTCCCACAAGCCCAACACCGCGGTGGCCCAGGCCTTCTACAACAAGCAGGAAGGCGTCACCAAGCTGGTGACCGAGACCGGCGCCGGCCAATGGGGCTCCTCGCTTGCCATGGCGGGCGCCATGTTTGGGATCGATGTCAAAGTCTATATGGTCAAGGTCTCATACAACCAGAAGCCCTATCGCCGCGCGTTGATGGAAACCTATGGTGCGCGCTGTGTTGCCAGTCCATCGTCCGAAACCAACGCGGGCCGCCAGATTCTCGCCGCCAACCCGGACTCGGACGGCAGCCTTGGCATCGCCATATCCGAAGCTGTCGAAGTGGCCGCCACCAATTCCGACATGAAATATGCCCTTGGCAGTGTGTTGAACCATGTGCTGCTGCACCAGACGGTGATCGGCACCGAAGCCATCGAACAGATGGCGATGGCCAATGCCTATCCCGACATCATCGTCGGCTGCACCGGTGGTGGTTCGAACTTTGCTGGCCTCACCTTCCCCTTCATCGGCAACCAACTTCGCGGCGGCCGCAAAGTGCGGGTGATCGCGGCCGAGCCGGCTGCCTGCCCGTCGCTAACCCGCGGCCGCTACGCCTATGACTTCGGCGACACCTCGCACATGACGCCGCTGGTCAAGATGCACACTTTGGGCTCGACCTTCATGCCGCCTGGTTTCCACGCCGGTGGACTCCGCTATCACGGCATGGCGCCGCTGGTGAGTCACCTGAAAGAACTGGGGCTGATCGAGGCCGAGGCCTACACCCAGAACGATTGCTTCGCCGCCGGTGTGATGTTCGCCCGCAGCGAAGGCATTGTTCCCGCTCCCGAGGCAAACCACGCCGTGCGTGGCGCCATCATTGCCGCCCTGGATGCGAAGGCCAAGGGCACCTCACCCACCATTCTGTTCGGGCTCTGCGGCCACGGCCACTTCGACATGCAGGCCTATATCGACTATGCCGCCGGCAAACTTGAGGACAAATCCTACGACCAGAAGGCCTTGGACGAGGCACTGGCCGGACTTCCGGCAATCGCCGCGGAGTGATGGATCGCGAAGCCCGGAGCATTTCTATTTTTGATCGCCGCACTGCTCTTTATCATTGTCATGCCAGCGAACGCTGGCATCCCGCTAACTTCCTGAATAAACAGTAGAAAGCGGGACCTCAGCGTTCGCTGGGGTGACGTAAATCAGGGGAGGATTCAATTTCACTCGCAAAGACTCTAGGCCGGTGACCGCGCCCGCCACGGACCGTGGCCTACTCCACGTAGGAATTTTCCATCTCGATCCGCCAGTCGCCATCTTCCTTCACCAGGTCGAGCGTCACATGGGCGGTGCCGGCGATCGGGCCGGTGCCTGTATCTTTCGGCGAATACTTGTAGCGCATGTTAAATGTGGCGGTGACTGAGCTCTCGTCAAGCACCACCACCTTCAATGTGCCCGGCAGCAGGTTGAGCTTCCATTTGCTCCACTTGTCAAACCACGCGGCCTTTATCTTGGTCAGTTCAGCGCGCGAATAGTCCCGCCCAAAGGATGTCACCGGATCGGTGAAGAGACCGGCAAGGGTCGCTTCCATATTCTCGACATTGGGCCGGAGGTAGCGGGTTTTCACGAACGACTCGATCTCGGAACTGACATCGGCATTGGGATCGTCGATGGATGCCGTTTGCACATCGGCGGGGTCGCTTTTCGTGGTGGCCAGTTCGCCCGGAACGAACTCAAAACGGTCGGTGAGCGAATCCCACGCCATCGGGTTCTGAAATTCCTTTGTCTCGTTCACCACGTCGCGGCGCACCGAGATCATCAGGTCGTTGATGCTTTGCCCGGGTTCGCCCATATGTTTCAGCAAGGCGGCCGCGAACGGTGAATTCCGCCCGGTGCCATCCATGGCGACCGAGCCGGGTGCGGTCGAAAACGCGATGAACGACCCCCGGGCCGATTCAATCTGGGCCAGCCCTTCCGCCGCCTGAACCGCCCGCGTGGTCGAAGCGCTTCGCAAAGAGCGCGCAAACGGGTTGTTGCGGCAGGCATCGAGGATCACGATCGTCGTCTTGGCCTGCTGCTCCATGAGGTCGAGAATGTCGTCGATGGGCAGCGCCTCGAGTTTGAGTTTGGCCGGAATGTCGAGCCGCGCGTCGGTGGGCACGATGAAATTCCGGCCATCGACCGCAATGCCGTGCCCGGCATAATAGAAAAGCCCGGCATCCGCCCCCTCCAGGGCATCGGCAAACTCGCCGATCTTCTGCTCCAGCTCGCGCTTGCCGAGGTTGTAGCCATCGACAACGGTAAATCCGATCGTCCTGAGCTTGGCGGCGACGTCTTCCGCATCGTTAACCGGATTGGCCAAGGTTCCAGCCACGGCATAATCGCCATTGCCAATGACCAGTGCGACTCGGCCCGCATCGGCAGTGCCACCCGCAAGGAACGCCAGGGCAACAAGGACCAGGATCAGCCGCGACAGACTAGACATTGGCGGATCATCCGACGAATCGCACCGCTTGTAAACGCCCCCGGCTACTTCTTCAACTTGAGGGCGATGAACCGCATTTCCGCCTGCTTGCCGCCCTTGGCAACCAGCAGCAGGACAGAATTCTTGCCCGCCTTCTCGGCTTCCTCCGCCCGCGCCTTGATGTCGGCGGCCCCCGTCACTTCCTTTTCGCCAGCCTCGGTAATCACGTCGCCGGGTTCCAGCTTCTTTTCAGCCGCGGCACCGTCGGGCGCCACTTCGGTGATGACGGCGCCCTTGATCTCTGTATCGATGGTATACTTCTTGCGCAGTTCATCGGTCATTGACGACACCGTCATGCCGAGCACCGTCACGACCGCCGCCGCCTGCGGGCTGGTGGTGCCTTCCTGATCTGCCACCAGCTTCTCGCCATCCTCAAGGCGGCCCACTTCAACGCTAACGGTGATTTCCTTGCCCTTGCGCAGAACCTTGACCGGAACCTTGGTGCCGACTTCGGTTTCAGCCACAATGCGTGGTAAATCGCGCATCTGATTAACTGGCCTCCCGTTGAACTCGACCACAACGTCGCCAGCCTCAATGCCCGCCTTTTCGGCCGGACCCGTCTTGGTCACATCGGCGATGAGAGCGCCACGCGGATGACCCAGTCCCATGCTTTCGGCGATGTCATCGGTCACCGACTGGATCTTCACGCCAAGCCAGCCGCGCCGCGTTTCGCCGAACTTCACCAGCTGATTGATCACGCCCTTGGCCGTATTGGCCGGAACCGAAAAGCCGATGCCGACGGAGCCGCCCGATGGCGAGAAGATCGCCGTGTTGATGCCCACCACGTCGCCCTTCAAATTGAACAGCGGTCCGCCAGAGTTGCCCTTGTTGATCGCGGCGTCGGTCTGGATGAAATCGTCATAGGGCCCCGCGTTGATGTCGCGGTTGCGCGCCGACACGATGCCGAGCGACACCGATCCGCCAAGGCCAAAGGGATTGCCGATCGCCACCACCCAGTCACCGATGCGCAGGATGTCGCTGTCGCCGAATGCCACCACCGGCAGCGAGCCGGTAGGCTTAACCCGCAGCACCGCGAGATCGGTCTTGGGGTCGCGGCCGACGAGTTCCGCCTTGAGGACATTCGAGTCATGGAAGCGGACTTCAATCAACTCGGCCCCCTCCACCACATGATTGTTGGTGACGATAAGGCCAGTGGCGTCAATTACGAATCCCGAGCCCATCGACGTCATGGTGCGCGGCTGATCGCCCTGGCCTTGCTGCTGGCGCTTGAAGAAATCGTCGAAAAAATCCTTGAACGGCGAATTGTCGGGCAGTTCCGGAATTTGCAGATTGGTGGAGGGGCCCGTTTGCTTGGTTTCAACCGTGATTTCCACCACCGCTGGCAGAAGCCGGTCGGCAAGGTCGGCGATCGACGGCAGGTCCTGGGCCTGCGCCGCGGGCAATGGCGCCAACACCGGCGCTGTCACAAATCCAAATGCAAGCACACTCAGGGCTGTCCCCGCCATTAGATTGCGAAGCAAACCATGCCGTCCGATCATATTGTTTTCTCCACTCGCCGTTAAGACTATCCAGTGCTGCTGCGTACCAGCCAAACGATCGCCACGCCTAGCGCTACCGCTGCAACACCGCCGATGCGCAACTGGTCGTCGCTCAGCTGCTGCATCGCCATCATCATGCGTTTCAGTTGCCCCGGAACCAAGGCATAAAGAAGGCCCTCAAACACCAGCACCAAGCCGAGTGCCATCCCTAATTGGCTCATCACGGTGCCGCAGGCGGCGCCCCGGTTCCCGGCGTAAGTGACCCGAAATATTTGAAAAACTCCGAGTCGGGATTGAGCACCAGCGTCGTGCCATTGTCGGCCAGGCTCTTCGAGTAGGCCTGCATCGACCGGTAGAAGGCGTAGAACTCCGGATCCTTCTGGTAGGCCTCGGCAAACACCCGCGCCCGCTCGCCGTCACCGTCGCCCCGGATGATCTCCGATTGCCGGTTGGCATCGGAGACCATGACCACCGACTTGCGGTCGGCCTCTGCCTTCATCCGGATATTGGTGGCATTGCCCTTGCCGCGCAAGTCCTGGGCTTCGGCAAGCCGTTCAGACTTCATGCGCTCATAGGTGGCCTCGAGGACCTCCTTCATCAGATCGGTGCGGCGGATGCGGACATCGACGATCCCAATGCCGAGCGCCTCGGCTTCACCCTTCACCTGATCGCGGATCTCGCGCATCATCACGTCGCGGTCCTTGGACAATGCCGCCTCGAATGTCCGCTTGCCGTAAGTCTGGCGCAGCGCCGCGTCGAGACGAGTCTCGATGCGGGCGCGCGCCAGATCAAGTTCGGCCCCTACCGTTTCGCGGAACTTCTGGGCATCGGTGATGCGCGCCAGGGTTATCGTATCGACGAGATAGCGTTGCTTGTCGGACACTTGCACCGCCTTGTTGTCGGAACTCCACATGAAGGTGCGGCCTTCGATGTCGACAACCTCATCGGCGATCGGCAACTTGATGTAGAGGCCCGGTTCCTTGATGATGCGCTGCACCTCGCCGAAGCGCAGCACCAGCGCTTTCTGACGCGCATCGACCGTGAACAGCGACATCCATGCCACCAGCAGCAAGCCAGCCACGATAACGATGGAAAAAGTTCTGAGCCCGCCCATCACTGGTTGCCTCCGCTGTTTTTGTTGTTCTGAATGGCCGGCAACGGCAGATAGGGCACGACATTCTGGCCGGTCTTGCCGGGATCGATGACCACGCGGTTGGAGGCACCCATGACTTTTTCCATGGTTTCGAGGAACAGCCGCTCGCGGGTGACATCCTTGGCCTTGGAGTATTCCAACAGAACCTTGGTGAACCGCTCGGCCTCGCCGTGACTCTCGTTGACCACGCGCGCCTTGTAGCCCTTGGCGTCCTCGACGAGCTTTGCGGCTTCGCCTTCAGCGCCGCGAAGAGTCTTGTTGGTGTACTGTTCAGCCTCGTTAATCAGGTTTTGCTGATTTTGCTTGGCCCGCTGCACTTCCTCAAACGCATCGAGAACCTGTGCTGGCGGATCGACATTTTCCAGCGTAATGCCGGTGATCTTGATGCCGCCGGCGTAGCTGTCGAGCGTTCGCTGCAGGATTTCCAGAACCTGATCCTGAATGGCCAGGCGGCCGGTGGTCAAGGCATCGGTTGCCGGCGTACGGCCGACGATTTCGCGCATGGCGCTTTCTGCCACCGCCCGTACCAAGCGCTCCTGATCGGCGATGTTGAAAAGATAAAGCTGCGGATCGGCAATCTTCCACAGAACCTTGAACTTGATGTCGACCATATTCTCATCGCCGGTCAGCATTAGCCCTTCGTCGCCGGAATCGCCGATCGGCGTCTGTTTCTCGGCGGCCACCGGCAAGAGTTCCATCTTCTCCACCGGCCACATCGCGAAATGCAGCCCAGGCGTCGCGGTGCGCGCGTAGGCGCCGAAGCGCAGCACTATGCCGCGCTCGTCCGGCTGCACTTGATAAATGCTGTTGTAGAGCAGGAAGGCCAAGAACAACCCCACTGGCAACAGCCAGCTACTGCGACCGCCTGAAGGTAGTATATTGCGAAGCTTGTCCTGGCCGCGGCGCAGCAGCTCGTCGAGGTCCGGTGGCTGGCTGGGCCCGCGCGGGCCTCCCCCTTGCGGCTTCCGTGGCCCCTGCCCCCAGGGACCCTGCCCCCACGGTCCTGGATTGCCTCCGCCACCTTCTTTGTTCCACGGCATTCACATCACCCGTTCTTCGCGCGTTGATTTGGCAGATGGATATAGGAAGCCCGCCCTGAGATGTCCATCATTTAGGCCGGATGCCTTAATTGCGGCGGTCCAGGACGCGAAGATGGAAGCCGGCACTATCATTCGGGCCCCTGGCGTGATTTTCGCGGCTGGTTTCACACCATTCCGATGACGCTAGCTCCGGAAAAAAGGTATCGCCTTCAACGGCGATGTCGACTTCCGTCAGATAGACCCGGTCGGCCAGCGGCAGAAACATTCGGTAGACTTCACCACCGCCGATCACGGCGATTTCTTCAGGGTCGCCGGATCGCGCCAGTTGCAGGGCTTCCTCGGCGCTGGTGATAACGCTGGCCCCAGGCGCCTGATATCCCGGCTGGCGAGTGATCACGATGTTGTGCCGCCCCGGCAGCGGCTTTTTGGGCAGGCTCTCCCAGGTCTTGCGCCCCATGATCATGGGCTTGCCCATGGTGATGGCCTTGAACCGCTTGAGGTCGGATGAGATGTGCCACGGCAATCCGCCTTCGCGTCCGATGACCCCGTTGCGAGCGACCGCGACCACCAGTGCGATCCTGCTCATTGCGCCAGCCTTTCCAGCGCCCCGCCCGACACCCGGAACACCGTCCAGTCATCCTGTGCCTCCGCTCCGATCGACTTGTAGAACGCAATCGACGGCGCATTCCAATCGAGCACCCACCATTGCAGCCGCGGCAGGCCCTCATCGACGCAGCGCCTGGCGAGATTTTTCAGCAGAGCCTTGCCGATGCCGTGGCCCCGCAGCGCCGGTTCGACAAACAGATCCTCAAGATAAATGCCGGCCTTCCCCCTGAACGTGGAGAAGCTATAGAACCACAAGGCAAAGCCCGCCGGCTCGCCGTTCCACCATGCCAAGTCGCATTGGCAGCGTGGCGTTGCGCCAAACAGGCTCTCCCGGATATCGGCATCCGTCGCCACCACTTCATGGGCCAGCTTCTCGTAATCCGCCAGCTTTCGGATGAAGGAAAGCACCAGCCCCTCCTCGCCGGATTTGACCGGCCGGATGGCGAGCGTCATGACGGGAGCTGGGTAAATATCACCAGCGACGTCGAGGTGTTCCACACCGCATGGCAGACCATCGTCACCCATAGACTGCCGAAGCGGTAGAGCAGCCACCCAAACACCAGCCCCATGATGAAGATCAGGCCGACTAGCACCCAGTTGCCGGTGAAATGCAAGAGCGACCAGGCCGCCGAAGTCAGCAGCGAGGCTCCGGTGAAGCCAAGCCGGGTCTGCGAGAGCGCCGTGAAAATCTGCCCGCGGAAGATCAATTCCTCCGCCAGCGGCGCACCGATAATGACGCTGGGAATCACCAGTATGTAGGTCGAAGGATCTTTGGCTAATCCCGACATCGCCTCTTCGACCATCCCCCCGGGCGTCTGCTCAATGCCAATGGCTTTGAGTAGGCCCAGGGCAATTCCAAACAGCAGCATCACCGAAACGAAGAACCCGCTTATGACCAGGACCCAGCCCAGCGCTCCAAGCTGCGGCCAGCGCAAGTTCAGCACTTGCCGGGGTTTGCCGCCCTTGAGACCGGCCGCGTACCAGGCAGCGGCAGAGGCAATGATGGCGGCTGGCAACATGCCCAGCAGGGCGCCCCGCACCACATTGCTTGAATTGCTGGATGGCGCCCCGTACAGGATAATTTGCACCACGATACTGCACATGATCTGCAGCAGGACAAACAGCAGCAGCAGGCCAATCGCCAGCGCCACCGACAGACCCGAGCCCCGCCGGGTTGTTTGCCACGAACAGGCTGCGGGAAAATCTGCCGTGAAGATCCGCCCCGATCGCCGCCATGCCTAAACCGCCACCGGTGCGGCGATGTGCGGGTGCGGCTGATATCCAGCGATATCGAAATCCTCGAAGCGGAAATCGTCGATCGACCGGACATCCCGCTTCATGATAAGGCGCGGCGGCGGTAAAGGCTCCCGCTTCAACTGCTCATCCGCCTGCGCCAGATGGTTGAGGTAGAGATGTGCATCGCCCAGCGTGTGAATGAATTCTCCCGGCTTCAGTCCGCAAACCGCGGCGATCATATGAGTGAGCAACGCATAGGACGCGATGTTGAACGGAACGCCCAGAAAAATATCGGCCGAGCGTTGATAAAGCTGACATGAAAGCCTGCCATTCGCCACATAGAATTGAAACAGGCAGTGGCACGGCGGCAGCGCCATCCGGTCGACATCGGCCGGGTTCCACGCCGTGACGATGAGCCGCCGCGAGTCGGGGTTGTTGCGGATGCGGGCAATGACATCGGCAAGCTGATCGATGGTCGAGCCGTCTCGCGCCGGCCATGACCGCCACTGGGCGCCATAGACCGGCCCCAGATCGCCCCGTGGATCGGCCCACTCATCCCATATTCGTACCCCGTTTTCATGCAGATACGCGATATTGCTGTCGCCGCGAATGAACCATAGAAGCTCATAAATGATCGAGCGCAGATGCAATTTCTTGGTCGTCACCAGGGGAAATCCCTGCGCCAGATCGAAGCGCATCTGGTGCCCGAATACGGATAACGTGCCCGTCCCCGTGCGGTCATCCTTGCTGACGCCATGCTCGCGGACATGCGCCATGAGATCGAGATACTGCTTCATGGCTGGAAAACTAGCCGATTCCCGCCGATTAAACCAACATCCGTTTCATGGTGTCTGCGGAACCCTGTCATTAATCTGCTTTGGCAGGCGTGGTTTTGCCGCTTGGCCGGCGGCATCTTTTTCCTTGTTGGAAAGCGGCAGCCGGTCTTCGATCTTCTTGGGCGGCGCAATGACCGAAGGAATAACCACGCTTTCTTTCGTGGCGGATTTTTCTGGCAACTGTTCACCGCCCGTCCATCGCATGAAAGTGTCCGCCGCCACGGCGGTCACCAGCACGGCTATCAAGAACAGCGTGAAGTTCGATCGCAACTGACTTTTTGCCCCAGAGTTCATTGTACCAATGCTCTCCTTTCCACATCGTACTGGCAATGAATATTGGCATTTTCTTGCTTGTTCACCAGGCGGCAATCGCTGCGAGCCATTAGTAACGGCCACAAAATAGAACGGCCGAATTCATTCCGCCGTTTCCATTTTATCTGGAACGCTGTTACGCCAGCTTGGACAGCGAATTCGTAGCCTCCGCCACCAGATAATAAACCGTCACCCGGTGCTTGTTGCGCTACGCCTTCATTTTCTCGCCAACTGCCCGGACGGCGCTCTCGGCTGTCGTTGCGTCCAGCTCGAGCATCTTGGAACAATACCCGTTGACAACCCGCTTGACCTCAGCCGGATCGCTGACCGACACCAGCGAGGAATCCTTGTTGCGCAGCGCTATTCCGCAAAATTTTACGATGCTGGCAATCGCCTTTTCATTGACGTTGGAAGTGTATTTGTTGATGCCGGCGGCATAGTCGGATATTGTAGTCTCCCCGGTAAGCTGTGCACGATTGCACGTCCGCGACACAATCATTCGTTAACAGGTGGTCAAGTTACCTGCCGCTAAGCCAAATTCACCTGCCCTCTTTCCCTTTGGTGTAAGGCCGCCTATATTAGCTCCGCCACCCCGCAAGGGGCGGCTATGGTGATAAACGGTTATCGTAATAAACCTATCGGACCCGGGGGCAGTACCCGGCGCCTCCACCAATGGGGGCGAAATAGGATCGACGAGGGTGTAAAGGATTGCTTTTTGCCCGTGATGGTTCCGACGTTATCGGACTAAACTTATAGTTGCCAATGACAACTATGCTCCGGTTGCTCTCGCTGCTTAATGCAGTGCGAGTGCCGAAATCAAAGTCCTGAGGCTTAGCCGCTTCAGGCGGGGTCCGCCGGCACCTGGCAACAGAAGCCGGCACTTTCATTTTTGAGTGGTAATCTTAAGTGCAGCACGGCTGACATTTCGCAGTGCACAATGCGGTTATGTAATTTTTGCATATACTCTGCGCTTACAAACGGCGCATACCGCTCACCCCTTGCTGCACTGCAGCAAAACAAAGGAGAGCAACATGACGAAATCTGAAAGTATCGCGGAGGCGCCAGACGATCCTGCAATTCACGGACACGGCCACCGGCCGCCAAGCTTCTGGGTACTCACACTCGGCTCCATCGGCGTCGTCTATGGCGATATTGGCACCAGCCCCCTCTACGCCATGCGCGAGGCCATTCTCGCCGCCATGCGCAAGGATGGCAGCATCACCGAGCCGATGATCTACGGCGTCGTCTCGCTAATCCTTTGGGCCCTCATCCTCGTCGTCACCGTCAAATACGTTCTGATCCTGCTCAATGCCGACAACAAGGGCGAAGGCGGTACGCTCTCGCTCATGGCGCTGGCTCAGCGCTCTTTGGGCAGGAACATCGTGTTCGTTCCTATCCTCGGCATGATTGGCGCCGCGCTGTTTTATGGCGACGCCATCATCACCCCGGCCATTTCAGTGCTTTCAGCAGTCGAAGGCCTCAAGATCGTCACTCCCGTTTTCGACCCCTACATTCTGCCCATCACCGGCGCAGTAATCGTGGGACTTTTCATCGTACAGTCGCGCGGCACGGCGCGGGTCGCCGCTTATTTCGGGCCGGTCACGCTGGTGTGGTTCGCCGTTATGGCCGCCGCCGGACTGTTGCACATCGGCGATCACCCCGGCATTCTTCTTGCCTTCAATCCCGTTTATGCCACCACTTTTCTGTCCAGCCATGGAGTCATCGGCCTGGTTACTCTCGGTGCTGTGTTCCTCGCCGTCACCGGGGCGGAAGCGCTCTATGCCGACCTCGGCCATTTTGGCAAACGGCCGATCCAGTTGGCCTGGTTCGCCGTGGTATTGCCGTCTCTGGCGCTGAACTACCTTGGCCAAGGCGCCCTGTTGCTCGCCAATCCGGCCGCCATCGAAAATCCCTTCTTCCTCATGGTGCCGGAATGGGCCTTGCTTCCCACGGTCGTCCTCGCCACCGCCGCCACCATCATCGCCAGCCAAGCTGTCATCACCGGCGCCTACTCGTTGACCCGCCAGGCAATCCAGCTCGGCCTCCTGCCGCGCATGGAAATCCGCTTTACCTCGGAGGCGCATGCGGGACAGATTTACATGCCGCAGGTAAACTGGTTGTTGCTCGCCGGCGTATTGATCCTCGTCGCCTTGTTCAAATCGTCATCAAGTCTCGCATCCGCCTATGGCATCGCCGTCACCGGCACCATGGTGGTCACCGCCGCCATGGCGATTTATGTGATCTGGCAGGACTGGAAATGGCCCTTGTGGGCCGCCGCTGCCATGATGCTGCCTTTGCTGGCGATCGACGTGGTATTTCTCGGCGCCAATGCATTGAAGGTGTTGGAGGGTGGCTGGGTGCCTCTGGCGCTTGGCGGTGCCATTACGTTCGTCATGTGGACATGGCGGCGCGGCACGCGCATCCTGTTTGAGAAAACCCAGCGCATCGAGGTTCCCCTCGAAGGTCTGGTGACAAGCCTCGGCAAGCGTCCGCCGCACACGGTGCCCGGAACAGCGGTGTTTTTCACCTCCGATCCGGAAAGTGCGCCGACGGCCCTGCTGCACAGCCTGAAGCACTACAAGGTGCTGCATGAACACAATGTCGTGCTGACGATCCGCACGTCCGACTTGCCCACGGTGCCGGACGGCGAGAAAGTGAAGATCGAAAAACTCAGCGACATGTTCAGCCGCCTCATCGCAACATTCGGCTACATGGAAACGCCCAACGTGCCAAAGATGCTCGGTCTGGCACGCAAGCTCGGCTGGAAGTACGATATTATGACGACATCATTCTTCCTATCGCGCCGTAACGTGCGAGCATCGAAGAACAGCGGGATGCCAGTCTGGCAAGACAAATTGTTCATCTCGCTTGCTCGCAATGCCGACGACGCAAGTCACTACTTCCGCTTGCCCACTGACCGCGTGGTGGAGGTTGGCAGCCAGATTACTGTTTGACAGCGGGGGCGCTGCCGGGGAAGCCCGGCAGCGTTCATCTTGCCAAATCCTCTCGGGGTTGTAATCCGGCTTTCGGAGGCTTCCGCTGCCCCTGGTTGCAGGGCGTGACATTCCAGCGGGCAAGTTTATAAGATGCCACAGAATCGTCCGTTCGCCGTGAGATGTGCCCGGGATGCCTGAAGATTTGATGCGCTATGACCAGCTGGCCCAGCATGCGCTTCGCGGCGTGGTTCGCGATGCCCTCCGCATCGTCGGGCGCACCGGCCTTCCGGGCGAGCACCACTTCTACATCGCCTTCAACACCAAACATCCAGGTGTTAACATCGGCGAGCGCCTGGCCGCCCGCTATCCGCGCGAGATGACCATCGTGCTGCAACATCAGTTCTGGGGCCTCCTGGTCACCGAAGATCGCTTCGAAGTCGAGCTTTCCTTTGAGAACATCCCGGAAAAGCTGATTGTGCCATTTGACGCGGTCAAGGGCTTTCTCGATCCATCGGTGCAATTTGGCTTGCAATTTGAGACGGTGGCGGCAGCGCCCGCCGAACCCGCGGTGGACCAAGCCAAGCCTGCGCACGCGGCCCTTCCCAGTGATGCGGAAGCCAAACCTGAAACCGTGCCGGCAGCCGACGAGCCCAAGGTTGTCTCGCTTGATTCATTCCGCAAAAAGTGAGGACAGAGATGATCCGTCTTGCCCTGCTCATTCTCGCATTCTGCTTCGCAATCGGCGTGGCGCCGCTGCGCGCCCAGACCGCCGTCGAAACCGCTACTCTCGCTGCCATGAGCAGCGCAGCACTCGAGCGGATGCCCGCCAAGAAACTGTTCGGCGGCCAGAAGGTTCCTGCCAGCATGGCGTCCCGCGCCATCGGAAGTTACGCCAAGGGCTGCCTGGCGGGGGCAAAGTCCCTGGCGGTCAACGGCCCCGCCTGGCAAGTGATGCGCCTGTCGCGCAACCGCAACTGGGCCCACCCAGCCATGGTTTCGCTGGTCGAGCGGCTGGCTGTTGAGGCCAGGCAATACGACGGCTGGAACGGACTCCTCGTCGGCGACATGGCTCAGCCGCGCGGCGGACCGATGTCATCCGGACATGCCAGCCACCAGGTCGGCCTCGACGCCGATGTCTGGCTTAACCCAATGCCCGACCGCATCCTCAGTGACCGGGAGCGCGAGAACATTTCGGCCACGCTAGTTGTCAAGGATCGCATGACCATCGACAACAAAGTCTGGACCGAGGCCCATGCGCGGCTGATTAAACGGGCGGCCACTTATCCGGAAGTGGCGCGCATCTTCGTGCACCCGCCGATCAAGGCCGAACTCTGCAAATGGGCCACCGGCGACCGTTCCTGGCTCGCCAAGGTTCGCCCCTATTACGGCCACAACTATCACTTTCACATTCGCATCAAGTGCCCCGAAGGCTCCGCCAGCTGCAAGAACCAGGCGCCGGCCAGGCCGAAGGATGGCACCGGCTGCGGCGATGAACTCGCCTATTGGATGAGCAGCGTGCCGTGGAAAAAACCCAAGCCAGCTCCCAACGCCAAGCCGCCCAAGCCAGCACCTGCCTTGACTCTGGCAGGCCTTCCTGCTGAATGCCGCGCCGTCGTGACGGCCCAATAGGACCGCCCGGTCTTACTAAAGGAGCGGCCCCGCTGCGGGGTGCCACCATGACACAGAAGGCTACGCAGGACTCCGGTCCAACTTCGTCGTCGTTTAAACTTGCCTTCGCCTCCATTGGCGTCGTCTTCGGCGACATCGGCACCAGCCCCCTCTACGCCATGCGTGAAGCGCTGCACCCCGTTGTCGCCGCCGGTGGCGATCTGAAGCCCGCGGTTCTTGGCGTCGCTTCCCTACTGCTGTGGGCGCTGATTCTCATCGTTACCGCCAAATACGTGATCGTGTTGATGCGTGCCGACAACAAGGGCGAAGGCGGCATCCTCTCGCTCGTCGTCCTGGTCGAAACTGTCCTCAAGCGAAAGGGCGGCATCGTCCTTGGATTGGGCATCATCGGCGCGGCTTTCTTCTTCGGCGATGCCATGATCACGCCCGCCATGTCGGTGCTCTCGGCGGTTGAGGGCCTAGAAGTCATCGACCCGCGTTTTGAGCAGTTTGTCGTGCCCCTGACCGTCGCCGTTCTGGTGACCCTGTTTCTATTTCAGTATCGCGGCACGGCCGGCGTTGCATCTCTGTTTGCACCGGTCACCGCCGTCTGGTTTGCCGTGATCGGGCTCATGGGCTTTGTCCACATCGCCGACGATTTCAGCATCTTCTCCGCCTTCAACCCCCTGCACGGCGCCGCCATGCTGTTTGTCCGCCCGGGTCTGGCGCTGCTGGTGTTCGGCGGCGTGTTCCTGGCGGTGACCGGCGGCGAAGCGCTCTATGCCGACATGGGCCATTTCGGCAAGAAGCCGATAAGGTTAGCCTGGCTCTGTTGCGTATTCCCCGGCATCGTCCTCAACTATCTTGGACAAGGCGCTTTCATCATCGCCCACCCCCATGCGGTGGAAAACCCGTTCTTCCTCATGGCGCCAAGCTGGGGCCTGATACCCCTCGTCATACTGGCCACCCTTGTCACCGTCATCGCCAGCCAGGCCGTCATCACCGGCGCCTTCTCCATCGCCCAGCAGGCCATGTCCTTAGGCCTGCTGCCGCGCATGAACATCACCCACACCAGCGAAACCGAACAGGGCCAGATCTATGTGGGCCAGATCAACTGGCTCATTCTCTTCGGCGTTGTCATCCTCGTGCTGGTATTCAAATCGTCGTCAAATCTGGCCTCCGCCTATGGCGTGGCCGTCAACACTTCGATGGTCGTCGATTCCATTCTCGCCATCATCTTCTTCTGGAAATCCCGCAATCTTCCGGTGTGGATCGTGCTTCCGTCATTGATCGGTATCCTCGCTATTGAATTGACCTTCCTCGCCGCCAATGGCCTGAAACTCGCCAGTGGCGGATATATGCCTGTGTTGATCGGCGCCACCATCATCCTGTTGATGCTGACCTGGCTCCGCGGCCGGGCGGCTCTTGCCGAAAAATTGCGCCGTGAGTCGATTGAGCTGGTGGGCCTCCTCCAAAGCCTTGAAAAACGTTCGCCCACCCGCGTGGCCGGCGCCGCCGTTTTCATGCAGACCGATCCCATTTATGCCCCCAGCGCCTTGATGCACAACCTCAAGCACAACCGCGTTCTCCATGATATTCTTGTATTTATTACCTGCGAAACCACCGACGAACCGCGCCTCGAGCGCGAGGAGGACCGGGTCCTAGTCAAGCAGCTGCCGCTCGGCGCCTGGCTGGTCGAGGCCCGCTTCGGCTACATGGAGCAGCCCGACGTGCCCGCCGCCCTCCGGGCCTGCGAAAGCCACGGGCTCGCCATCGACCCGCGCCAGGCTTCCTACTTCCTCGGCCGCAGGGTTATCCGCATCTCCGAGCGTTCGGCCCTGCCTTTCTGGCAGCAGCGTATCTTCATCATGCTGGCCAATCAGTCGGCCAGAGCCATCGAATTCTTCCGCATCCCGCCCGACCGCGTCGTCGAGCTCGGCATGCAAATGAGTGTCTAGGATTCTTGCAATGACACAACTCTCCCCCTTCTCCCTTCCCGGCCGCTTCTGGCGCGGTAATCTTCATACCCACTCCAACCTCTCGGACGGCCGCCTGGCGCCCCGCGATGTGGTCGATGCCTACAAGAATGCCGGCTACGACTTCATGATGTTGTCGGAACATTTCATCGGCGACTTCAACTGGCCGATCGCCGACACCCGCGAATTCCGCTCCAACAGCTTCACCACCATCCTCGGCTCCGAACTGCATGCGCCGGAAACCAGCGCTGGTGAACTCTGGCATATTGTGGCGGCCGGTCTTCCCCTCGATTTCCCCAAGGCCGGGCGCAATGAGACTGGCGCTCAACTCGCCAGACGTGCCCATGACGCCGGAGCCTTCATCGGCATTGCCCACCCCGCCTGGTCGCAACTCACCATCGAGGATGGCCGCGCCATCGACTGCGCCCATGCGGTGGAAATCTATAATCACGGCTGCGCCATCGAGAACGATCGCGGCGAAGGCTTCTACCTCCTCGATCAGCTGTTGAACGAGGGCAAGCGCCTCACCGCCTTCGCCACCGACGACGCCCATTTTGCCAGCCCCGATTATTTCGGCGGCTGGGTCCACGTGAAGGCCGATAGTCTTGATCCCGATGTGCTGCTCGAAGCCCTCAAGAAAGGCCACTTCTATTCGAGTCAGGGACCGCAAATCCACGACATCGCGCTGGCGGGCAAGGAACTCACAATCGCCACCTCGCCGGTCGACACCATCACCGTTGTGTGCGGCAATTCCCGCACCTGCGTCCGCTTCGGCAAGGCCATCACCGATGCCGTCTTCGATCTCGCCAAACTGGAGAAGGGTTGGCTGCTGAAAAAGCACAGCCCCTGGTTCCGCGTGGTGGCCCTCGACCATGCCGGCAAAAGGGCCTGGAGCAATCCAGTCTGGTGGGATGAGGTCTAGGGCCTCAGCAGCGCACCGGCGGCAAGCGCCGCGGCAGCCGCAACGCCACCCGTCAGGAATGTCAGATGCGCGCCGCCGGCGTCCCACAGCAAACCGGCCGCCAGACTGGCAAGCAGTGTAGCGAGCCCACTCACCAGGCTGAAGACGCCGAAGGCCGTGCCGCGCAGCTCCACTGGCGCCGTATCAGCGACCAGTGTTGCGAGAATGCCTTGTGTCAGCCCCATATGCACGCCCCACAGGGCGACGCCCACAAACATCGAGCCGATGCTCACGCCGAAACCCAGCACCAGATCGGCGGCGATCAATATGGCAAGACCGCTCACCAGCAACCCCTTGCGCCCGACCCGGTCCGACAGCACCCCGGCGGGATAGGAGGACAGCGAATAGACAGCACTCATCACCACCATCACCAGCGGCACATAGGCCACGGCAAGGCCGGAGGCAAAGGCCTTGAGTACCAGAAAGGCCTCTGAGAATCGCGCCATCATGACCAGCGCACCCAGGCCCGCCACCATCCAGAATCGCTTGCCGAGCAGACGCGCTGTGCCAAGGGAAACCGCCGGTTTGCGCTCCATGGGCTGCATCGGCGGTTCATCCACTCCCAACGCCAGAATGGCGACGGCGATAAGCGCCGGTATGCAGGCAATCCACAAAACCGTGCGCAGGTCCTCCGACCATATCGCCATCAAGCCAAACGCCAGCAGCGGACCGGCGAATGCCCCCACCGTATCGAGTGACTGCCGGAGCCCGAAGGCCGCACCGCGCAACTCCGGCGGCGTCATGTCGGCCACCATCGCATCGCGCGGTGCTCCCCGGATGCCCTTGCCGATGCGGTCGGCAAAGCGCGCCACGAAGACCTCAAAGACAGTAAGCGCCATAGGAAACAGCGGTTTCACCACCGCCGCCATGCCATAACCTACCAGCGCCAAGGTCTTGCGGCTCTGCCAGCGGTCGCTCAACAACCCGGAAAACAGTTTCGACACTTGCGCCGTAGCCTCCGCAATGCCCTCGATCAGACCGAGCAGCGTGGCGCTGGCGCCCAGCGTCCCAATCACGAACAGCGGCAAGACGGCATGAATCATCTCCGAAGAGACGTCCATGAACAGGCTGACGAAGCCCAGCATCCAGACGCCGCGCGGTATAGCCTTCATGCTAAGAATGGCATCTCGCCCCCCTGCCATGGCGGAGCTTGCCAGCGGCCCAAAATCGGATCAACCATAATCCCAGCGCTGACGGGTATGCGAAAGGCGGTCAATATGGCAATCACCAAAGTTGTGCCGAGGCCGGCAAGCGGAGAAGCCGAATATCAGGTGCTGCATGATCAGCGTCTCGCAACCATCCGTTCCTATAATCAATGGTACGCCTTTGGCCATGTGATGGCCCACGGATATTTCTGGCTGCTGCTCTTCCTCAGCCTCGATTTGTCGAGCAAGCCCATGCTCTTTGCCGCGGCGTTCGTGGCCTCGCTCATCGTGTGGTTTGCCTACCGGGTGGTGCTCATCATCGATCGTGGCGTCATCTGGGTCTATCCGCGCATCGTCTTTCTCGAACTCGTCCTCGGCTTCCATTCCTATCGTGATTATCTCCGGCGCAGGCCCCGCGGCGATTCCGAGCGCGCCTTCATCGAGTCCTGCGAGCAACTGCACGCCAGTTCGCCCGACAATCTGTGGGAGCAGGTTGATAGCCGTTTCAATGAGAAGGACTTTCCCGCCGACCGGCGTATCACCAGCCATTTCAAGACCGCCGCCTATCTGTCCGTGGCGCTGTTCTGGGTCGTCATCGCCATGATCCTGCTGCCGCTCTATCTGCCTTGGAGCCGCTGAGTCCGGTGCGCCTGACTCTTCAGGCGATGGTCATCGCATTATTGCTGATGCCCGCGGCCGCCAAAGCGGACAATCGCCCCACCGCCGCGCCCAACCAAACCACCGCATTTTCCTACGCGCCGTTGATCGAAAACGCGGCTCCCGCGGTTGTCAACATCTACACGCGCCGGATCGTGCCGTCGGCTTCGGTCACCCGCGTTCTCGACGGTTCGGCCTTCTGGCAATTGTTCCGCGATACCCTGCTGTTCGGCTACGGCCGGGATCGCATCGAGAACTCCCTCGGCTCGGGGGTCATCGTCACCGCCAAGGGCGTCATCGTCACCAACCATCATGTAGTGGAGAATGCCGAAGACATTCATGGTGGCGCTGCCCGATGGCCGGGTGCTGGAAGCAAAGCTGTTGCTGTCCGACCGGCGAAGCGACATAGCGGTCCTGCGGATCGAAACCGGGGGTCCACTGCCATTCATCGAATTCGGCGACTCGGACAGCCTCAAGGTGGGAGATCCGGTGATCGCCATCGGTAATCCCTTCGGCCTCGGCCAGACGGTAACGACCGGCATCGTCTCGGCGCTGGCCCGCACCACCTTTGGCGCGGCGGATTTCCGCTTCTATATTCAGACCGACGCCGCCATCAACCCCGGCAACTCCGGCGGCGCCCAGATTGCGATGGACGGCAGGCTCATCGGCATCAACACCGCCATCTTCTCCACCTCGGGCGGTTCCCAGGGCTTGGGCTTCGCCATCCCCAGCAACATGGTGCGCACCATCGTCGAAAGCGCCATCATGGGCAAACCGGTCATTCATCCATGGATCGGCGTGTCCGGCCGCGCCATTCCGCAATCCCTGGCCGCGCCGCTGGGACTGCCCGGCAATCGCGGCGCGCTGCTGACTGGCATATACAAGGGCGGACCGGCCGATATCGCCGGCCTCACTGCCGGTGACGTTGTGCTGGCGCTAAATGGCAAACCGGTCGGGGATATGCAGGCATTGCTATACCGCATCGCTACGCAGATTCCCGGCGCCACTGTGCGCCTCACCCTGGTGCGCGGCGGCAAGACCTACGGCGTGGCGGTCACCGCGCTGGCCCCGCCCGCAACCCCTCCGCCCGACGAGGCGAGGCTCCCCGGATTGAGCCCCTTTCGCGGCGCCAGGGTGGTGAGCCTGTCACCCGCCCTTGCCGACGAAATCGGCGCTGACAACAGCATATCCGGCGTCGCCGTGCTCGAAGTCGGACCGGCTTCCGCCGCAGCCCGCCTCGGGCTTCGCGCTGGCGACGTCATCCGCTCGCTCAACGACAGTGAGATCGCCACCGTCGCCCAACTCACGGCATTCCGCATCAAGCCGTTCACGCCATGGCGTATGATCATCTTCCGTGCCGGCCAGAACCGCGCAATTCTCCAGCCAAACGGTGCGAACTTCACACCCTGACTGGACGGCTGGCGGCACAAGCCCGAGCATGTTAATCACCCGCCCGCAACCAATTCGCAAAAAAGCCCTGCTATGACCAAGACCCGCACCGAGACCGACACCTTTGGCCCCATCGAAGTGGCAAGCACCCGCTACTGGGGCGCCCAGGCCCAGCGCAGCCTCGCCAACTTCAAGATCGGTTGGGAAAAGCAGCCGCTGCCCGTGGTGCGTGCCTTAGGGATCGTCAAGCGCGCCGCCGCCGAAGCCAACATGGCGCTCGGGCGTCTCGACAAGACGATTGGCCAAACCATCATCAAGGCCGCCCAGGAGGTGATCGACGGCAAGCTCGATGAACATTTCCCGCTCGCCGTCTGGCAGACCGGCTCCGGCACCCAGTCCAACATGAATGCCAATGAGGTGATCTCCAACCGGGCGATCGAGATGCTGGGCGGCGCCATGGGCTCGAAAAAGCCGGTGCACCCCAATGACCATGTCAACATGAGTCAATCCTCCAACGATACCTATCCCACCGCCATGCATGTGGCTTGCGCCGAGGAAATCCATCACCGGCTGATCCCGGCGCTGAAACATTTGTATGTCGCCCTCGATGCCAAGGCGAGGTTGTGGGCGGATATCATCAAGATCGGCCGCACCCACACCCAGGATGCAACGCCGCTCACCCTTGGCCAGGAATTTTCTGGCTACGCCAAGCAGGTGGAAAACGGCATCGCCCGCATTGAGCAGACCATGCCGCTGCTGATGGAGTTGGCGCAAGGCGGCACCGCCGTCGGCACCGGGCTCAATGCGCCCGTGGGATTTGCCGAAATGGTGGCCGGGCGGATAGCCGCCATCACCGGAATGAATTTCACGTCCGCACCCAACAAGTTCGAAGCCCTTGCCGCCCATGATGCCATGGTGATGAGTCATGGCGCCATCAACACCGTAGCGGCCTCGCTGTTCAAGATCGCCAACGACATCCGCTTCCTGGGTTCCGGCCCGCGCTCCGGGCTTGGTGAACTGTCGCTGCCGGAAAACGAACCAGGCTCTTCGATCATGCCCGGCAAGGTGAACCCCACCCAGTGCGAGGCCCTCACCATGGTCTGTGTGCAGATATTCGGCAATCACGCGGCCCTGACCTTCGCCGGCAGCCAGGGCCATTTCGAGCTCAATGTCTTCAATCCGGTGATGGCCTACAATTTTCTCCAGTCGGTACGCCTGATGGCCGATGCCGCCGTCAGCTTTACCGACAACTGCGTGGCCGGCATCGAAGCGCGCCAGGACAATATCAAGGCTGCCCTCGGCCGGTCGCTGATGCTGGTGACGGCGCTGGCGCCGAAATACGGATACGACCGCGCCGCCAGGATCGCCAAGACCGCCCACAAGAATGGTACAACCTTGCGCGAGGAAGCAATCCGCGACGGCATCGATGCCGAGGATTTTGACCGCATCGTGCGCCCCGAGGACATGATCGGACCGAATTGATGGGCACCATCGTAAATCTCAAGGCAAGACGCAAGAGCCAGGCCCGCGACGAAAAGGAAAAGCAGGCCGCCGCAAATCGTAGCCATTTTGGCCGCGCCAAGGATGACCGCAAATTAGCTACGGCCAAACTAGAGCAGGATGCCAAGCGTCTCGAAGGCCACAAGCGCGAAGAGTGATGGCCACCGATCTCAAGCGTTCGCTCACGATCGCCGGCCACCGCACATCATTGTCGCTTGAAGCTGAATTCTGGCGGGCGCTCGGCGAAGCCGCCGTAGCCCGCCGCCTGACAATCACCAAACTCGTCGCCGAAATCGATCAATCGCGCGGCGGCCGCAACCTCTCCAGCGCCATCCGCGTCTGGCTGCTGCTGCACCACAGACCATGAAGCTCTACTGCTGCGTAGGTGGTTCCGCCGGCGGGACGAGAATGAGCGGAATCTGGACATTCGGATTGACCATCGGCTGCGGCTTCACCGGCTCGCGTTGTACTCGCGGTGCTTCGACCGCCTTCGGCAGCCTCTCAAGCCGCGCCATTCGCCGGTGAATGCGCAGCTCGCGCAGCCGCTGCTTCAATTCGGCCCGGTTCAAGTCGGCATTGGCCGCCCGCTCGCTCTCGAGCTTGATTCGCAGCTCCTCGGCCTCGCGCACCCGAATTTCCGCATGCACTTTGATTTCCCTTTGGCGCAATCGGAGCTCGTCGCGCTGGGCGTAATAGGCCTGCAGCTTGGCCTCATCCTCAAGGCGTTGCCGTTCTTCCTCGGCGGCCAGCCGCAATTGTTCCTGCTGCAGCCGTTCAAGCTCGATCACCCCCTTCTGCATGATGTCGAAATTGAGCTTGGCGGCAAGCTCCGTCTTGTCCTCATTTCGCGCCAGGCTTGCGGGCGCTCCGGCATAGGATATTTCCATGCTCGGCAGGGCTTTCTGCGCCCGCAGTTGCACCACGATGCTGGCATCCATCTGCGCCAGCGCCGGTTCGGCCAGCACCTTGATGGTTGCATCGGCGCCGGGCGTTGAAATCTTGAACGGCAGGAAGGCTGCAACACCGTTGTTGACGGTGATTGAGCCCTTGATATCGCCGCCGTCGAGTCCTCCGCCATCGCGCAGGGCCTCAAAGGCGGCATTGAGACCGGCGCCGTCCTTGGCCGCGCTCAGGAGGCTGGCGAACCGCTCCGGCGAAACATTGAGAATTTTGAGCCCGCGCACCGCATATGATCCGCTCCCCTTCAATGCCGCGAGAGCCCCGCCTGGGCTTCGTCCGTGCGCCTCGAAACGCAGGTCAATTGCGCCGCTGCCTTCCGCAACGGAGGCGCCGCCCGCCAGCTTCAGCTGTCGCGACAAGTCGAATGGCAGCGTCAGTTTGCCGTCGAGCGTCCGGCTGCTGTCGCTGCCCGCGCGAGGCAAGTTCAATCGCCGCATCCCGCCCATCGGCGGCCTTCCCGAACAATGCAAGCCGGATTTCATCGCCAGCGGCCGTGATCCCCACCTGCACGTCCTTGGCTGTGAAGGTGTCATGCACCCTCAGGCTGGCCGGCTTGATCCAGATTTCGCCGGTGAGCCCAAACGGCCATTTCGTTGTGAACCCTGACTCCGCATCCGGCGCAGCACCACTCCAGTCGAGGAAAGTGGCGGCCAGCAGATCGCTCAGCACCAGATTTCCCACCGTGACATTGGCGGCAACCACGCCGCCCTGCTGCCATTTGAAATCGCCCCCAATCGGCGTCTGTCCAAACCTGCCGGCAATATCCGGTAGTGCAATCGTCGAACCTTCCGCCTTGACGCTGGCATCGAGCACCAGCACGCCTGCAGGCACATCCGTCACGGGCAACCCCAACGCGGCAAACAGCGGTTGCGCATCGGTGCTGCGCAACGCCACCTTGCCAATTGCCGCCGTCGAACCCGCTGGCGCATTGAGCGTGCCATTGTAGTCGAAACGGGTTCCGTAAGCCTCCACGTTGAGGTCGGTGAGAAACCCTTCGGCCAGCGATCCCGACGTTGTAACCGTCAACTGAGCCGGCGTCTTGTCATCGGCCGCCGCGACAATTCCGGCAAGCCTTGCCAGGTCGCCCCCCGATGCCGCCTTGATTTCGCCGGCACCACTAATTGCGATTTTGCCAAGATCAGTAGCGCCTGAAAGCGTGCCCGACGCGCTGACCTCGAATGCACCGCTGCGGCCCGCGAGATCAAAGCCGGAAACCGGACCCGCCGGATCCGCCTTGACGGTCACCGTGCCCTTCAATGCCGTGGTGCCAAGCGCTCCAGCCCAGACCGGTTCGCGGTCCGTTGCGATAACGCCAAGCAGCCGGAGCAGCCCACGCGGATCTTCCGCTGCAACGTCAAATCCAATTGAGCCGTCGGGTCCCTTGCCCGTGTCCAAAATCAACCCCGACGCCACCAGACTTGCACCGCCAACCGACCCGATCTTGATGTTGCGCACATCGAGCCCATTGGCGCCGGAAGCAAGATCAATCACCACATCGGAGGCGGTAACACCGTTAAGCAGCATCTCCCCCGCCCTGGTGGTGAGCCGCAGATCGCGCGCGTCCTCTCGCGGCGCAAGCATGGAAACCAATCCCGTGAGGCCGGCCTTGCCGTCATTTGAGACCGCCGCAAGTCCTCCAGGCATGAAATTGTCGATATCGAGTTTGCCGGCATCGATGCTGAGGTCGACAGCATTGCGTCCGCCCAGCGTCACCGTCAATTCTCCCGAACCCGGCACGCCATCGATCTCATACTGCGTGTTGCTAAGCCGGAAATGCGTTTGCGTGAGATTTACCGCGGTTTGCAGCTTCAGCCGGCCACGGCTGCCGGTCCACGACTTGCCAATGCTCTCCTTGCCTTCCGGCCACAACCACGAGGTCAGTTGCCGCAGATCGTTGGATTCGACGGCCAAATTGCCTGCCAGCTCGGCGCCCGTCTTGCCGGGGAAAAAAACGCCATCGAACAGAGTGCGCGAGCGCCCCGGAAGCGAGGCTGAAAGCTCGCGCACCCGGATGGCTTCACGGCTTGCCTCGATCCGCAGCATGACATTTTCAAGGGTTTCGCCGCCCGCCTTGAGAGCCGTGACTTTGATCGATCCGTTGAGATTGGTGGCTTCCGGAAGCATGGCGAGCAACGCGTCGGCAACCGCCAATTCGCCGCCGTCGCGCAGCAACTGGTTGGCGCGGGCGCCGGCCAACCGTTCCAGATCCAGGTGGGCCGCGGCAAGTTCCGCCTGCGCGCTGATGTGCCCGCCCAGGGCAAGTCTTGCGGTACCGCTCATCAGCGTGCCGCCGTCCTTGGGATTGCGCGGCATAATCTCGATCTTATCCAAAGCGATGGCATCGAACGTCGCCACGACTTTCGAGGTGAAGACCATCGGGCGCAACTGGCCCTCGGCGTCGGTCTTGCCCTCGGCGCCGGATGCGGGTTCGATCCGCAGCGTTCCGGTCAACCTGTCGTCGCGCTTGCTGCCGTCAAAATTGAAAGCCGCACCCGATCCGTCGGACGCCGCCAAGCGGACGGCAAAACGATACGGTTCGCCGGATTTCCACGTCGCAGTGTTGACCGTGATCGCGAACGTCCGCCCGCCACTTTCGGCCCGATCGGCCTTGAGCCGCCATGGCCCGGCAATACCCGGCGACGCCAGGGTGGCAAGCGGCACCATGAGTTTGATCTCGCCGGAGCCGCGCCGCCTGTCGATCAGCCGCACGGTTGCGTCATTGAGGGTGATCCGGTCCAGCTTGACGCGCCCCAGCAATTCGTTTCGCGCCAGATCCGCCGATGGCTCGAACTGCCAGTTGACCGCGCCGGTAGGCATCCTTTCGAAGGCGATTGCCGGCTGGTCGATGGTAATGCTCTCAACCTGGATATCGCCGCTGAACAGCCCGGCAAGCTGCATGCGAACCGCAATTCTTGCAGCACTTGCAAATTCAGGCTCCGCCAGCCCGGGCGGATTGGCCAGATGCACATCCGTGGCGGTCAGGCTCGGCCACGGAAAAAACCGCACCGCGATAGGCCCCTCGATCCGGACTTCGCGCCCGGTGATCTTGCGGCCATAGGCTTCAAGGTCGGCCCGGTAGGTGTTCCAGTCATAGATGAAAGGAGCCGCAATGGCGCCGATGACGGCAAGGACGAGAACAATTCCAAGATAAAAAACCGGCGACTTCCAGACTTTCATGACACCATCATATGGCGTTTCATTGCGTCAACTGAATGGCAGCATTCTTGCCGGGATTCATGATATTTCGCGGGTCGAGCGCGCGCTTGATGTCGCGCATGAAGGCAAGCGCCGGCCCATGTTCGCGCTCGAGATAGGCAACCTTGCCGGCGCCAATGCCATGTTCTCCCGTGCAGGTGCCTTCCATTGAAATGGCCCGGTCGATCAAGCGGTCGTAAACCGCCTTGACCCGCCTCACCTCCTCGGCGTCAGCCCGGTTGCAGAACAGAACCACATGAAAGTTGCCGTCGCCCACATGGCCGACGATCGGGCCATAGAGCCCGTTTGCGGCAAGATCGGCCTGGGTCTCGGTCACGCATTCAGCCAGCCTGGAGATCGGCACGCAGACATCGGTGGCAAATGCATCCTTGCCCGGCATCAGAGACTTGGTCGCCCAAAAGGCATCATGGCGGGCCTGCCACAGCTTCTGCCGCTCCTCTTCCTTGGATGCCCATTCAAACGGTCCGCCCCCCAGCTCTTCCGCGATGGCCGCAAACGTCTCGGCCTGTTCGCGCGTCGAGGCAACGCTGCCGTGGAACTCGAGAAACAGCGTCGGCGCCACCTTCAAATCGAGCTTCGAATAGGCGTTGAAGGCCTTCACATGCTCATCGTCGACAAGCTCGATCCGGGCGATCGGCAGTCCCATCTGGATCGCCTGGATTGCCGCATTGCAACAGGCCTCGACACTTGGAAACGGGCACACGCCCGCCACAATTGATTCTCGGGATCCCATAGAGCTTGAGACCCACTTCAGTGATAATGCCAAGGGTGCCCTCCGAGCCCACCATCAGGCGCGTGAGGTCATATCCCGCCGAAGACTTCTTGGCCCGCGAGCCGGTGCGAATCACCTCGCCATTGGCCATCACGGCGGTGACGTTGAGGACATTCTCCCGCATCGTCCCGTAACGCACTGCATTGGTGCCCGAGGCCCGGGTTGCCGCCATGCCGCCGAGACTCGCGTCGGCGCCAGGGTCGACTGGAAAAAACAGCCCTTGATCCCTGAGATGAGCATTGAGCGCCTTGCGCGTGACCCCAGCCTCGACACGAGCATCGAGGTCGCCTGTGTTCACCTCCAGGACGCGGTTCATCTGCGACAGATCGACCGAGATTCCGCCGAACGGCGCGCTGAAATGGCCCTCGAGCGAAGTTCCGGTACCATAGGCAATGACCGGCGTTTCGAATTTTCCGCAGATCGACACGATCCTCTGGACTTCCGCCGTAGCGCGCACGAATGCCACCGCATCGGGTGGCGCCCCCGGGTTCCACGTCTGGTCCTTGCCATGTTGCTCGCGCACCGCCGGAGCAACCGACAGCCGCTCGCCCAGAAACTCGCGGATTTCCGCTACCGCTTGCGCTGTGCTGTTCTTCCGGTCCACTGTAGCCATGCCTTGAATCTAGCAGGACCACAGGAATTTGCGATGGGATTTCCAGCCCCCTTCACCGCCCTCACCCAGACCGTCGAAGACCAGTGGATTGACTACAACGGCCATTTCAACATGGCCTACTACAATGTTCTGTTCGACCGCGGTGGCGATCAGGCCTTCGAGCTGGTGGGCCTCGGGCCGGACTATGTGAAGTCCGCCAACTGCTCGTTCTTCACCCTCGAAACCCATGTCACCTATCTCCGCGAGCTGCACGCCGGCGATGCCGTCCGGGTGACCACCCAGTTCCTCGATTATGATGCCAAGCGCGTCCACTATGTCCAGCAGATGTTCCACGCCAGCGAGGGCTGGCTCGCCTGCGTCTCCGAGCACATCGTCATGCACGTCGACATGGCGGCCAAGAAGTCATCCCCCTTCCCGGCCGGAATTCTCGAAAAGATCAAGGCGGCGTGCTCCGCCCACCAAGCCTTGCCAGTACCGCCCCAGGTTGGCCACCGGATCGGCATTCCGCGGAAGTGACCGGGCAACATTGCCAAAAATTAAATGTGCAATGGCGGTGAAAGAAGTGGAGGACATGATGCGTACTAGCCCTATCGCCAGCATCTCCATCTCCGAGGCCGTGTTTGACCCATATCCCGCCTTCCGCTCATCGTTGCCGCGCCCTGGTTCATGATTGCGGCCACTGTCATTGTCATTCAGTGGCGAAGCAGTGACGCCAGCGCACATGGCGGGGCCAATGGAATGGACCGGCCTCTCATTGGACCTGGCGCTGGCAATGGCTTTGACGCTGGTTGCTTGCTCACCTGGTGGTCTGAAAGCCGGTTTCCCCGTGGCTGGCTGTTTCTGGCAATCGTGGGTTGGGGTTGGTTCGCCGCCGACGGTTGTTGAACTTGACGACCTGGCATCGCCAAATCGTTCGAACTGGACGACATCGTTACATTGCTCGTGTGGGCCACGACGATATGGGCAATCCTGCCGGCGCTGGCGGATGTGAGGCTTTCGCGAGCTTCGAAGCTGTTTCTCGGGATCGGCCTCGTGCTGCAGAGCATCGCATTCAGCGCCGACCTTGGCATGGGCACTGTATTTCACATGCCGGACAGCAATTTTTCGTTGCTCGAGGCGTTTGGCGACGGCTTGGAAACGCTCTGCCTCGCCTCCTATGTCAGCGGACTTGCACTTGTTGCAGTGCAACTCTGCTGTTGCCAACCGAGGCAGAGGTCAGCGGCTTTGGTCGCTCCTGCAATCGACGCCCGGCCGATTTGGGTCGATCGCCTGGGAAACCATGGGTTTCACCATCTGGCGGCTCAATCATGCCGGTGGAAATTTCGCCGGTTATTATGCCGATAGCATCAGCCGCAAACTCGACCACGGCACGCCCCACCGCACGCTGGGAAGGCATGCCTGGTCGAAAGCACTCGCTCTTGGCGAGCGCTGGCAACCGGGCCGGGCATTTCGCCCAGGAAGGCGAGAAAAAGTTTCACGAGATCATGGACTTGCTGCCGCCAATTGATGGTCCGGTAGCCGAGTACGGCTGCGGCAGTTTGCGGGTTGGCCAGCATTTCATCAGGAGACTCGCCCCCGGCATGTTCTGGGGACTTGATATCACAGACCGGTTTTACCGGGATGGCTTGGCATTGTTGCCGCCGGATCCGATCGCCGCCAAAGCTCCCCATTTGCACGTGATTGACCAAGCAAGCCTGGCAAAGCTGGCGGCGGCCAAACCGGCACTGATCTTTTCGGTCGCGGTCATGAAACATGTCCCCCATTCCGAACTAGATACCTACTGGAAGAACATCCTGGGTGTGATGCAGCCACATACAGTCGCGGTCGTCTATTTCGACATGGCGGACAGGGAAATGCGCAGTGGCGCCATGAATTGGGCCTATCCCGAAGCGCTCATTCGCACCATCATCGAAAGCCGTTTGCCCGGATGCCCAGTTCGTTTCGAGGCGAAGTCCTCATCACAACGATTTGCCGGAACCGCCTACCATCCTGCCCGCGTCATCGTCGGACCGGGCGCGACCGGTTGACCATATTTTCGGGAATTTTTTGCAAACGTCATCTTCACGCAACATTATCGGCACATTGTTCCGCCAAATTGCGGTCGTGGCGGGTAACGAAGGAGGCGGAAATGATGAACCACGGTTACGACCAGTTCGCCGAAGCGCTTGTATTCGTTCATGGAAGTAAAGCCGAGTCGGAAGCTGCGATGCATGCTTCGCTGTGCGAGAAGGCGGGCGATTCGGAAACCGCCGAGACCTGGCGCACCCTGCAGCAGGTGGTACGCGATCTCAGGCCCAAACTGGCGGCTTAAGTTTCGCTTTCGTTCCCCGCGTTGCTATATAGGGCTCCACGGATTCGGAGCCCATGGCTATCAAGCCTATTGATATCGGTGATTTCGACGACGAAACCGCTGCACCCCCGGTGCGGCCGGGAAGCCTGTCGTCGAGGGCCCTGAGTGGTGGCGAACCGCCCTATCTGAAAGACCTGAATCCCGAACAGCGCGCTGCGGTGGAGACTACCGATGGCCCCCTGTTGGTACTGGCCGGAGCCGGCACCGGCAAAACCCGCGTGCTGACGACCAGGCTTGCCCATATTCTCGCCACTGGCAGGGCCTGGCCCGGCCAGATGCTGGCGGTCACCTTCACCAACAGGGCGGCCCGCGAGATGAAGGACAGGATCGGCGCCCTGATCGGCGGGGTGGTCGAGGGCATGACCTGGCTCGGCACTTTCCATGCCATTGGCGTCAAAATCCTGCGCAGGCATGCCGAGTTGGCCGGCCTCAAGTCCGGCTTTTCCATTCTCGATACCGACGACCAGATCCGGCTCATCAAGCACTTGCTCGAAGCCCATGACATCGATGAAAAACGCTGGCCGGCGCGCCAGCTGGCAAGCTTGATCGACGGCTGGAAGAATCGCGGGCTGACACCCGACAAGATACCGGCGGGCGAAGCCAATTCCTTCGCCAATGGCACCGGCGGCAAGCTCTATGCCGAGTACCAGCAGCGCCTGAAAGTGGTGAACGCCGCCGACTTCGGAGACCTGCTGCTCGAGGTGCTGCGCATTTTTCAGGAACACCCCGATGTCTTGAAGGACTACCAGCGCCGCTTCAAATACATGCTGGTCGATGAGTATCAGGACACCAACGTGGCGCAGTATCTCTGGCTCCGGCTTCTCGCCCAGGGCCACAAGAATATCTGTTGTGTGGGCGACGACGATCAGTCGATCTATGGCTGGCGCGGCGCCGAAGTCGACAACATCCTGCGCTTCGAGAAGGATTTTCCCGGCGCCAAGGTGATCAGGCTCGAACGCAACTATCGCTCGACCCCGCAAATTCTGGGAGCCGCTTCCGGCCTCATCGCCAGAAACGAAGGCCGTCTCGGCAAAACCCTGCATACCGACCGCGAGGATGGCGAAACCGTCATCGTGCGCTCCCATTGGGACGGCGACGAGGAGGCCCGAACCATCGGCGACGATATCGAGAACCTGCAGAGGAAGGGCGAGCGCCTCAGCGACATGGCGATTCTGGTCCGCGCCTCCTTTCAGATGCGCGCTTTCGAAGACCGTTTCATCACCTTGGGCGTGCCCTACCGCGTCGTCGGCGGCCCACGCTTCTACGAGCGCGCCGAAGTGCGCGACGCGCTGGCCTATTTGAAGATCGTCGCCTCGCCCGACAATGATCTGGCCTTCGAGCGCATCATCAACACGCCGAAGCGCGGCATCGGCGAAACCTCGCTGAAACGCCTGCATGGCCTGGCGAGGACGCAAGGGGTCTCGCTCTATCGCGCCGCCGAAGCGATGGCGCTGACCGATGAACTCCCCAACAAGACGAGGACCGCACTCCGTACCCTGCTCGAGAGCTTCTCCCGCTGGCGCCAGATGATGACGGGCCTCCCCCACACCGAACTTGCCGAAATCGTCCTCGATGAATCGGGCTACACCGAGATGTGGCAGAACGACAAGAGCCCGGAAGCGCAGGGAAGGCTCGAAAACCTCAAGGAGCTCGTCCGCTCCATGGGCGAGTTCGAGAATCTTCTGGGCTTTCTTGAACACATTTCGCTGGTGATGGATGTCGAGCAGTCGGCCGATGATGACAAGGTCAACATCATGACGCTCCATTCCGCCAAGGGGCTGGAATTCGGCACCGTGTTTCTGCCCGGCTGGGAGGAAGGCCTGTTTCCCCATCAGCGCTCGCTCGACGAGAAGGGTAGAGCCGGGCTGGAGGAAGAGCGCCGCCTCGCCTATGTGGGCATCACCCGCGCCAAGCGCCGCGCCTTCATTTCGTTCGCCCAGAACCGCCGGGTGCACAATCTCTGGCAGTCGGCACTCCCCTCGCGCTTCATCGACGAACTGCCCGAGGCCCATGTCGAGGTGGCCCCCATGGCCAACAGCTATGGCGGCCATGGCCTGGGAAGCTACGGCGCCAGCCGCTTCGACGAGAGCCAGCCCTTCACCAACACCTATGCCACCCCCGGCTGGCAGCGCGCCCAGCAGCGCTGGTCCAAGGGCGAGGCCGCCCGCTCCACCCCCCAATTCATCGAAGGCGAAATGACCGCCCGCGAAACCGAAGGCCAGGGCTTCGAGCCCGGCGAACGCATCTTCCACGAGAAATTCGGCTACGGAAAAATCCGCGGCGTCGACGGCAACAAGCTGACGATCGATTTCGACAAGGCGGGAGAGAAGCGGGTGCTGGATTCGTTTGTGGCGCGGGCGTGAGGAGATCTACTGGTCAGATGCTAACGTGCGCTGCCGAAACCACTGCCGCCTACGCACGATTGGTTTAACCGACATTGGAATGCATGTCATCGAAGAACTCAGTGCAAGATGCAATTGGGACAGTCGATGAGGGTCTCAGTCTCACTCGGAGCCAGTCACGACCAACTATTCACGAGGCATTCGAGATCAGCCAATGGCGTCGTCTGAAAATTGCACCGGCGCTCACGCGAGAATTGCTGCCAAGAAGATCGGAATAGTCGAACTATCGCCTCGCTTGCTGCCAAAGCAACGACGATTGCGTGAGAGTTGCCCAATTTGCGGCTGTTTGGCGTCGCACCGCAGTCGACATTCTTACCAAGTTGCCTTCGCGAGTCACTCGTCCATCAGTAAGATCTACGCTTCTATGCTCTGATGATTCATAAATCGCAAGAATCAGGGCATCAAGTACAAAAGTCAGACCCAAGTTCGAGTGTCGATATCAGACGGCTAAAATTGCCCGCGCACATCAATGAATGCATTGGAGTTCTTCAAGGATCACTGGTCATCGAAGTATTTGACTGGCCGCAAGTTGAAGGAATTGCCAATGATCATGTCGACACGGTTTGCGGAGATTCTTGCGTAAACATCGCTCGACAGTCTCGGGAGATCGCTCGTCTTCGATTGCAATGCAATGGCGGATATGCATTGTCGCTTCATACCAGAAGTCATTTCCTTCTGGATCGACCACTATGACTTCAAGATGGCCAACGATCGCGACGAGTGGTCGCATTCCGCTTCGTAACGAACTCAGCAAAAAGTCTTGTAAATTACCCTTCGCGATTGTTCACGATGGCAGCAACAGCCGATGCCTGCAAATGCCAAGCAGACTAGCGACAATTGCAGCGAAGTAATTTCGCTGGGCGTTAGGTGAAAACCCAATTGTGACTTCAAGAATGGCTCGAAGGTCGACCTAAAGTAAGTCACTGTTGCGGTTAACTTTCTCGTAATTTCCGCATGTTGAGCGCCGCGAAAACATGCGCCACTGTATGAAACTCGAACACGAATTGCGCATCACTCCGGACGAATGCGCTTTTATGACCAGTGTGGGCAAGGCAGTGCCCGCGTCTTCCACGAGTAATTCGACTACGAAAAATCGCAGCGACGATGGCAGCAGCTGACCATCGATTTCGATAATGCGGGAGACCAGCGGTGCTGGATTCGTTCGTGGCCCCCCATCAGTGGTCCGCAGTTACAAGCGGGCTACGCGGCTGGCGCTTGGACACGCCGGGCTTGATGCCCAAGGTTTGTGTCACAATTCTCGGCTTTGCGGCCAGTAACTCAAGCAGTCGAGCTGCCGCTCCGGAGGGAAGCCGTTCGCCACTCTCCCATTTACGCACTGTGCCAAGAGACGTACCCAAAACGCCGGCAAACTGCGCCTGGGTCAAACCGATCTTTAGCCGCAATGCGGCAACCTCAATCCTGTTGACTTCCCGCGTGTGAACCCTTGTGCCCGCCTTGGGTTTGCCCCGCGCAAAGCCCGCGCATCGTTAAGGCCCGCCAGAATTTTGTCGAATGCCTTTGTCATTTGGCTCTCCTTTGAAAATCATTGAGCAACTGCGCGGCAACCATGACCAAAATGGCGCGTTCCTTAGCCGTGAGATCGGAAGCCTCGTTCTTCGCAAACATGGCCAGCAGCACAACCGGATAACCCTCGGAATGAAACCAGTAGACGACCCTGCCGCCTCCCCGCTTGCCTCTGCCGCTAAGTCCGATCCTCATCTTGCGTAGTCCACCGGTTCCTTGAATGAGCACGCCCTGCATTGGAACTTGGCGACGGCGTCAATGACGGCGTCCCGTTCTTCCTCGTCAGCGCCTTCTCGGCATCACGCAGATAGCTGGATGTCTCGACGACGCTGACAAGTGTCATGACTCATAACTACCCCTTTGGGGCGCTTATGTCAATGCTGCATTGTTGCGCTGGCACAAGCGGCCGCTTATCTGATTTGCCCGAAACACTCGCCCCCGCATCGTAGGCGAGATCGCGGAATTGCCAGACCGACGCCACCGCACAGAGGGCAACGACAATAAACGCGATGGCGAAGTCCACCGGCATCAAGTGGATTTCGCCGCGCCAGAACTGCGCCGCTTCCAGAATGAATGCCGCCAGCACCACGCCTGCCGACAGCGACAGATGCTGGATCACCGTGTAGAGGCTGGTCGCATGGCTCATGTCGGGGTTATCCACATCCGCATAGGCCATGGCGTTCATCGCGGTGAACTGCAGCGAGCGCAGGAAGCCGCCGGCGAACAGCAGCGGCAGCACAACGGCATATGAAGTGGTCTCGGACAGAAAGCCGAGGACAGCGATTGACAGACTTGCCAGCGCGCCATTCACCAGCAACAGCCGGCGGAATCCGAAGCGCCGGATGAGCCGGGCGGCGGGGAACTTCATCGAGATGGCGCCGGCCGCCGCCGCACAGGTAATGAGGCCCGACTGGAAGGCGCGTCATGCCGAAACCGAGCTGGAACAGCAGCGGCAGGAGAAAGGGCACCGCCCCCACCCCCACCCGGAACAGGCTGCCGCCCAGCACTCCGGCCTTGAATGTCTCGATCCTCAGCAAGCGCAAATCGAGAATTGGCGAAGGCGTGCTCCGGGCATGGCGCAGATAGAAATAGAGAACCACCAGGCCGAACAGCACCAGCCCATAGGGCGCCAATCCCGGCAGCAAGTCGCGGCCCATGACGGTGAGGCCAAACACCGTTGACGACAGCCCAAGCCCCGACAGCAGAAATCCCTTCACATCGAGCGGCGGCACGTGATCGACTTCGGTTTCCGGCATCAGCGTCGTGGCAAAGACAATGGCCGCGATGCCGAACGGCACATTCATCCAGAAAATCCACCGCCAGCTCAGGAAGGTGGTGATGAAGCCGCCAACCGGCGGGCCGACCAGCGGCCCCAGCAGGGCCGGAATGGTGAGCCAGGCGAGCGCATCCACCAGCTGCGACTTGGGGATCGAGCGCAGCAGGATGATGCGCCCCACCGGCACCATCATGGCGCCGCCCATGCCCTGAAACGCCCGCGCCGCAACCAGCCCGCCCAGCGAAGTGGCCGCACCGCAGGCGATGGAGCCCAGCGTAAAAACCACGATCGCCGCCCGGAACACATGCCGCGCCCCGAACCGGTCGGCGCACCAGCCGCTGATCGGAATGAAGACGGTAAGGCTCAGCAAATAGGTGGTGAAGGCAAGCTTGAGAACGATCGGATCGGTGCCGAGATCGCCGGCAATTGCTGGCAGCGACGTGGCGATCACCGTCGAATCCATGTTCTCCATGAACAGCGCGGAGGCGATGATGAGCGGGATCAGGCGGGAATTCGGCAGCATTGTTGGTTCGATAGCATGGCCTCCGCACCGGGCTCATGCAATATTCTCAAGGCCGCTGTGCCGGAGAGACGGGAACAACTTCAATGGGCGATGTCACGCCAAGACAAATTCGAATTCGCGACGCGGTCCCTGGCGATGCGTTGACCCTGGCCCAACTCACCATCATGGCCGGCCATGGCCTCCACGAAATCTTCTATGGCGGCCTCGTCGCGGGAAAATCCACCGCCGAAATCATTGCCGAGCGGCGCATCCGCAACCCCGCGAACTTTTCCTCGCTTGCCTGGTGGCGCGTCGCCATCGACCGGCAGGGCCAGACTCTGGGAGCTCTCAACAGTTTTCCTCACGAGGTCTTCGAGAGGTCAACCGCCGATCCCCTGTTGACCGGTAAGCGCCTGGCGGTTGCCGGTTCAATTACCGAATTGGAAGCCTCCGCCACCGGAACTTTTTACATCAACATCATTGCCGTTATGCCCGAGAGCCGCGGCGGCGGCATCGGCGCGGCGCTGATGGCCGAAGGCGAGCGCCTCGCCCTTCACAGCGGATTTCGCCGCATGGCGCTCAGCACCTTCGAAGCCGATGCCCGCCTGCTTGAATTCTATCGCCGCCACGGCTTCGAAATCGCCGATACCCGTCCAATCGAACCCCACCCGGGATTGGACTATGACGGCAACTGGGCGCTGATGACGCGCGACCTAAGCGGAACTTAGCCCGGGCTATGAAAATCGGGCTGTCGCGACTATATGGAGGCGGCGCTGCTGGCGCCCTTGGAGTTTTGATTGTGTTGAACGCCTTTTTCCGCTGGTTCGAGACCCGCGTTAACCCGTTTCCGCCCGAGCGGCCCGAGCGGCCGCCATCCGGCATGATGGCGTTCGCCTGGCACTACACCAGGCCCTTCATCGGGCTGCTGGCGGCCTCGGTGGCGCTCTCGGCGGCAATCGCATTTCTCGAGGTTTATCTCTTTTCTTTCCTCGGAACCCTGGTCGATTTGCTGACTGCCGCCAACCGCGAAACTTTCTGGCAAGTGAACGGCCTGTGGCTGACGCTCATGGGCATTCTCGTTCTCGTCATTCTGCCCGGCCTTAACTTCGTTTCCGAAGCGATTTCGCACCAGGGCCTGCGCGGCAATTTCGCCATGCGCACCCGCTGGGTGGCTCACCGCTATCTGCTCCGCCAGAGCATGGATTTCTTCCACAATGATTTCGCCGGCCGCGTCGCCACCAAGGTGATGCAGGTCGCCATGGGCGTCCGCGACGCGGTGATGAAGTTCACCGAGGTGATCGTCTATGTGAGCGTTTATTTCCTCGGCGCGCTCGTGTTGGTCGCCACCAGCGATCCGTGGCTGATGGTGCCAATGTTGGTCTGGCTGGTGGGCTATGGCCTTGCCTGTTGGTATTTCGTGCCGCGCCTCGGCAAGCTCTCGGAAGTCCAAGCTGACATGCGCTCTCTGGTCGTCGGCCGCGTCGTCGACAGCTACACCAATATCTCGACCGTGAAGCTTTTCGCCCATGCCGACCGCGAGGATCTCTACGCGCGCGAAGGCATGGGCTGGATGCTCGACAGCGTCAACAACTCCATGCGCCTGTCGACGTTGATGACCTCGACGCTGCAGCTCCTCAGCGGCACGCTCATTTTCATGATGTCGGGAATTTCCATCTGGCTGTGGCATTCGGGCGCCATCACCCCCGGCGCCATCGCCTTCTCCATCGGGCTCACCCTTCGCATCAAGGCCATGTCGCAATGGATCATCTGGGAAGTGGCGGGCCTGTTCGAGGATATTGGCGTCATCCAGGACGGCATCGAGACCATTGCCCGCGAGCGTTCGATCGTCGATGTGGAGGGCGCCAAGCCGCTGAAGGTAACCAAGGGCGCCATTGTCTTCGAAAACATCCGCTTCAATTATGGCAATGCCACAAGCCTGCGCATCCATGACGTGGTCGATGGTCTGACCCTGTCGATAGCGCCCGGCGAGAAGGTCGGCCTCGTCGGCCGCTCCGGCGCCGGCAAGTCCACCATGGCCAATTTGCTGCTGCGCTTTTACGATCTCGGGTCCGGCCGCATTCTCATCGATGGCCAGGATATCTCCCAAGTGACCCAGGATTCGCTGCGCGCTGCCATCGGCGTGGTGACCCAGGACACTTCGCTGCTCCACCGCTCGATAATCGACAATATCCGCTATGGCCTTCCCGATGCAGCGATGGCCGATGTCGAAGCCGCCGCCCGTAAAGCCCATGCCGACGAGTTCATCGCCAATCTCGTCGATCCCAGGGGCCGCAAGGGCTACGACGCCCATGTCGGCGAGCGCGGCGTCAAGCTTTCCGGCGGCCAGCGCCAGCGCATCGCCATCGCCCGCGTGCTGTTGAAGAACGCCCCGATTCTGGTGCTCGACGAGGCAACCAGCGCGCTCGACTCGGAAGTCGAAGCCGCCATCCAGGAAAATCTCTACACCCTGATGGAGGGAAAGACCGTGATCGCCGTTGCCCACCGGCTGTCGACCATCGCCGCCATGGACCGCCTGGTCATCATGGACAAGGGCCGCATCGTCGAGGAAGGCTCGCACCGCACCCTGCTGCGCAAGGGCGGCCTCTACGCCAGCCTGTGGCAGCGCCAGTCCGGCGGTTTCCTGGCAGCGGAGACCATGGACGCGGCGGAGTAGAAGTTTGACAGTGGCCCGCCGGCCGAACCGGTGCTAGGTTTTCGCCATGGGCGACTACTTCGATCTCGGCACGCATCATCTGCCTGTCACCACATCTTCCGCCATTGCCCAGGCCTGGTTCGATCGCGGCCTGATCTGGTGCTATGGTTTCAACCACGACGAGGCGATCGTCTGCTTCCGCCATGCGCTGGAGCATGATCCCGGCTGCGCCATGGCCTATTGGGGCATCGCTTATGCCTCAGGCCCCAATTACAACAAACCATGGGAAGCTTTCGACCCGACCGACCTGGCACAATCGATCGCCGGATCCCGCGCGGCGATTGCCGCCGCATTGCAAGCCTGCGGCAAAGCCACACCGCTTGAGCAGGCCCTGATCGCTGCCTTGCAAGCCCGTTGCCCCGCCGTGGCGCCGGAGAACATGGCTATTCTCAACGATGCCTATGCCACCGCGATGGGCGCCGTCTACCGCGAGTTTCCATCTCATCCCGATGTCGCAACGCTCTACGCTGAAGCGATGATGAACAGGACTGCCTGGCAATTATGGAACATCTTCGCCGGCAAGCCGGCCGATGGCTCCGATACCCTGAAAATTATTGAGGTGCTTGAGCGCGCCATGGCGCAAACCGCAGCCCCCCACCCTGGCCTGCTGCATATGTATATCCATACCATGGAGATGTCGCCAACGCCTGAGAAGGCACTCAAGGCGTCGGATCTGCTGCGTGGCCTGGTGCCCGACAGCGGTCACCTGCAGCACATGCCGACCCACATCGATGTGCTTTGTGGCCATTACAACGCCGCGGTGGAATGGAACGAGGCCGGAATTGCCGCCGACCGCAAATACATGGAGCGCCAGGGGCCACTGAATTTCTATTCGCTCTACCGCTGCCACAACTATCACTTCAAGGCCTATGGCGCGATGTTTCTCGGACAGTTTGCACCGGCCATCCAAGCCGCGAGAGAAATGGTGGCGAGCCTTCCCGAAGAGCTGTTGCGCATCGAGTCGCCACCCATGGCCGACTGGCTGGAGCCCTTCGTGCCGGCCGAATTCCACGTGCTGATCCGCTTTGGCAAGTGGGAAGAGATCATAGCCAAGCCCTTCCCCGCCGACCGCGCATTATATTCATTCACCACCGCATCCCAGCGCTATGCCCGCGCCGTAGCCTTGGCCGCACTGGGTGATGTGGCAAGCGCCAAGCGGGAAGCGGGCGAATTCGATGCCGAGGCCGCGGCGGTGCCCGAGGGCCGCAAGCTGATGAACAATTTCTGCAAGGACATTCTCGCCATCGCCCGCGAAATGATGCTCGGTGAAATCGCCTACCGCGAAGGCGATTTCGACAAGGCCTTCGCACACCTCCATCATTCGGTTTCGCTCGACGATAACCTCCCCTACGATGAACCCTGGGGCTGGATGCAGCCAACACGTCACGCGTTGGGCGCCCTGCTGCTCGAACGTGGCCGCGTCGAAGAGGCCGCCGCCGTTTACCGCGCCGATCTCGGCCTCGATGGCACTTTGCCGCGCGCCTGTCAGCATCCGGACAACGTCTGGAGCCTCCATGGTTATTACGAATGCCTGCACCGCCTTGGCCGCAAGGACGAAGCGCGTCTCATAAAGCAGCGCCTCGATCTCGCCAACGCCCGCACGGATACGCCGGTCAGGGCATCTTGCTTCTGCAAGCTCGGCAGCCGCAGCCTGTGACGGCCGCGAAATTCACCCTCACCATCCCCGATCTCGACCTCGCCGATGCGCAGCAACTGGCCGGGCAGATCGACGATGACATCCGTTTCGAAGCGCAGGCCATAGCCATCGCTGAAACCAACGAACATGCTTCGCGCTGGGAAGTCACCGCCTATTTCGAATCCAGCGAAGCAGCCGAGCATGTGCGCCATTCAATCGGACGGGCCGGCAGCGTGATCGCTCCCCTTCCCGCCACCGATTGGGTGAAGCAGTCACTCAAGGGCCTCGCTCCGGTTTCGGCCGGGCGCTTCTTTCTCCATGGTGCGCATGACCGCCATCGCCGCAGAGCCGGCGGCATCTCGCTGGAGATCGATGCAGGCACGGCCTTCGGCACCGGACACCACGGCACCACCGAAGGCTGTCTCATCGCTCTCGAACTCATTCTCCATAGGAAGCAGCCCCGGCGCATCCTCGATGTGGGTTGCGGCACCGGCGTCCTTGCCATCGCTGCCGCAAAAGCCACTGGCAACCCCGCATTGGCCAGCGACATTGATCCGGAAGCCCTAAGGGTCACCAGGCGCAACGCCCAAACCAATGGCGTCGGCCCGCGCATCCGCGCCATCACGGCTGCGGGCCTCAAGCATTCCCGCATCGCAGGCTCCGCTCCGTATGACCTGATCTTCGCCAACATTCTGGCAAGGCCGTTAGTGAACCTCGCCCAGGGCCTGTCGCAGATCCTGCAGCCTGGTGGCAGACTCGTGCTGTCCGGGCTGACACTCGATCAATGCCGTTGGATACTTGCCACTTACCGGAACCGGGGACTGGTACCCCTGTCAAAAATCACCCATGGCAACTGGGCCACCATAGCGCTGACACGGCCCCAAATAAAAAAGCGCCCGGGGGGCCGCTTTCGCGCCGGGCGCTTTTCAAGCCAGAGCAACTGGCCCTGACCGTAGGCGGCCTGAAACGTCAGGCCCAGGTCGGTTTAGTTACCCCACACCATCTTCCTGATTTCCGAACGCTTCAGGCCGATGTCGGCAAGCATCCGGTCGTCGAGTTGAGCCAGCTGGCGCTCGGCGCGGCTGCGGGCAAGGAATGTCCTGACGCGACCGAAGAGACCGGTCGACAGGCGCATGCCCTCGTTGCGGGTGGCTTCGCGGCCATATGTGATCATCGTCATTTTCATTCTCCTTCAAGTCTCAAATCACGGTCCCGATTATTCGGGTTGATCTCCTGAGCAATTGTCTTGTGCAACGCACAATGCTTACGTTCATATAGAGCCCTGTGTCTGACGGTTCCAGAGCCAGGTCGGCGATTCAGATATGCTGTAAACACATAACTCGTTCAAGCTTTGTTAATTGCTGTTCGGAAGTCCAACAAACAAGAGTATACTCATGAAATAAGACAGTATTAACCATAAGATGCCTTAATTCAACCGCAGAAATAAATACCCGATTCGGAAATCGGAGTCAAAATTCGAAGCGATCTCTTGGAAGCTTCATGCAAGATTCGCATAAGCAACACTTACCACTTATTTTGCACTGCAGCAAAAGGCAAAATGCCCGGCCAAAAGGCCGGGCATTGAACGGTAGAAGCGATCTAACCGGTTTTACGCTGCCGTAAGATTGCCGGCCGAGCTCTTACCTGTGCGCTTGTCGGTCACGATTTCAAAGGAGACTTTCTGGCCTTCCTTCAGCGTGCGCATGCCTGCGCGCTCGACCGCGGAAATATGAACGAAAACGTCCTTCTGACCGTTGTCGGGCTGAATGAAGCCGTAGCCCTTCTGCTCGTTAAACCACTTCACAGTACCCGTATTCATGGGGGTGTCCTTCAGTTGGGTTACCACGAAAAGGTCTCGAGGATTTTGCTTCCCGCGCACGCCCCAAGACCCGCTGTCGATAATTGGAGGAGTCTTGCGTGCGGCACCCAACTGGGGGCGTAGCGGCCAATCGTCCGGCCCAAGTGTCGATGGCCGCTTATATGGATCACGCCCGCCCCCGATGCAAGTCAAAACATTTCCCGCGCGTCACGTAAGTATTGCATCTGGACGCACAAAGTCGTTCCATCAGTCAATCCAATCTGGCGAAGGAGGACCTCCATGAAGACGATTACCAAGACCCTTTTGGCAGCACTGCTGGCGGGCGCCATGTTTGCCCCTTCCGCCCGCGCCGAAGTGGTCAACATCACCTTTCTGTTGACCAGCGACATCTACGCTTTTGACGCCGACAAGGCGGGCCGCGGCGGCTTTGCCAGGCTCAACGCCGTGGTGAAGGCCGAGCGCGCCAAGGGCGGACATGTGATCTACGCCCATGCCGGCGACATGATCTCGCCCTCCCTGCTCTCCGGCATCGACAAAGGCGCCAATATGGTGGCGCTGCTCAACCTGGCGCCGCCGGACTTTTTCGTGCCCGGCAACCATGAATTCGACTTTGGACCCGATATCTTCCGCACACGGATGAAGGAAATGAAATCGCAGTTGCTGGCCGCCAACCTCCGGCAAGGCGGTGCTGTGGCCGAAGGCTTCAGCGACAGCAAAATCGTCGACGCGGGCGGCGTCAAGGTGGGCGTCGTCGGCATCACCGCCGACGATACGCCGGTGGTGGCGAGCCCCGGCCCCGATTATTCCTTCCTCCCGTCGGTTGAAACCGCCGAAGCCGCCGCCAAGGATTTGCGCAAGCAGGGCGCCGAACTGGTTGTCGGCGTGGTGCAGACCGACCGGGTGCAGGATTTCGCCCTCGTCGACAGCCATGCCTTCGACATCCTGCTCTCCGGCGATGACCATCACCTCAATATCTTCTATGACGGCCGCACCGCGCTCGCCGAATCCGCCAGCGAGGCAAGCTACATCACCGCGGTGGACGTAGCCGTCGACGTGCAGGAGAAAGACGGCAAGCGCAGCCTCACCTGGTTCCCCAATTTCCGCGTGATCAACTCGGCAACCGTGACACCCGATCCCGCCACCCAGGCGGAAGTCGACAAGTACAACGCCCAATTGTCAAAGGAACTCGATGTCGTCGTCGGCGCCTCGACCACCGCCCTCGACAGCCGCAAGGCCTCGGTGCGGAGCGGCGAAACCGCCATCGGCAATCTGATCGCCGACGCCTCGCGCGCCTCGACAGGCGCCGACGTGGCCATCACCAACGGCGGCGGCATCCGTGGCAACAAGGAATATCCCGCCGGTACCAAGCTCACCCGCAAGGACATTTTCACCGAACTTCCCTTCGGCAACAAAACCGTGAAACTCCAAGTGACCGGCGAGATGATCTGGTCCGCGCTCGAAAATGGTTTCAGCGAGATCGAAAACGGTGCCGGCCGCTTCCCGCAGGTGTCAGGTCTCGTCGTCGAGGCCGACTTCAAGCAGCCCAAGGGCGCCCGCGTGATTTCCGTCATGGTAGGCGGCAAACCGCTCGATAAGGCGGCCTCCTACACGCTGGCCACCAACGACTACATGCAGGGCGGCGGCGACGGCTACAAGATGTTCCTCGACGCCAAGGTGCTGGTCGATGCATTGAACGGCAAGCTTCTCGCCGGCGATGTGATGGATTATCTCGCCGCCAAGAAAGAAGTTGCCCCCGCCATCGAAGGCCGCATCAAAGTGAAGATGTAGGCCCTTCACGCCGTGAGGCCAAGACGCTAGACAACGGGGATGGCAAAGAAAACCGCCGTCCCCTCCTCGCGCGTTGCAGCCCTTCGCGCCGAACTCAGGAAGCGCAAGCTCACCGGCTTCATCATTCCCCGCCAGGACGAATTCCAGGGTGAATATGTGGCTGCCTATGCCGAGCGCCTGCGCTGGCTCACCGGCTTCGCCGGCTCCTGGGGCCTTGCCATCCTGACCCTCAAGAAAGGCGCGATCTTTGTCGATGGCCGCTACACCATTCAGGTGCGCGACCAGATCGATACGGCGGTCTTCGAGCCGCAACATCTGGTCGACCAGCCGCCTACCGCCTGGATTGCCAAGAACCTCGCGAAGAGTGACAGACTAGGCTACGACCCATGGCTGCTGACCGCCGATCAGACCGACCGCTTCGCCAAGGCTTGCGCTGCCGTGGGCGCCAAACTCGTGCCGGTAAAGGCAAATCCCGTCGACGCGATCTGGACCGGCCAGCCACCCCGCCCTGCCGCTGCAATCGCCGCCCAGCCCACTCAGTTTGCCGGTCGCAAGCCCGCGGAGAAACTGAAGGACGTGAGTGCAGCGCTGGCCGAAGCCAAGAGCGATGCGGTGGTGTTGACCATGCCCGACTCGGTCGCCTGGGTGTTCAACATTCGTGGGTTCGATGTGCCCTATACGCCGGTGGTGCTCGCCTATGCCATTCTGCATCGCAAGGGAAAAGCCGAACTCTTCATCGATGCCGCAAAACTCCCAGAGGATGTTGCGGCCCATCTCGCCAAGATCGCCACAGTCCAGAAGCCATCGGCCATCGAGGCTTCGCTGACGGCTCTTGGCCGCAAGAAGAAGTCGGTGTTGATCGATCCCGCAACGGCGCCGAGCCGCATCCGTGAGGTGTTGGCCAAATCTGGCGCCCGCATTGTCCACGCCAGCGACCCTTGCGTGCTTCCCAAGGCGCGCAAAAACAAGACCGAGCAGCAGGGCGCCCGCGCCGCGCAAGCGCGCGATGGCGTTGCTGTCTCGCGTTTCCTCTGCTGGCTGAAAAGCGTGGCGCCAGAGGGCGGGCAGACCGAAATGTCAGTGGCGGACAGGCTGGAAGAATTCCGCAAAGCTACCGGTGTTCTCCTCGATCTTTCCTTCGATAGTATATCGGCCGCCGGCCCCAACGCCGCCATTCCGCATTACCATGTGACGGCGGACTCAAGCCGCCCCCTCAAGCTCAATGAAATTTATCTGATCGACTCCGGCGCCCAGTATCAGGATGGCACCACCGACATAACCCGCACCACTATTGTGGGTGCGCCAACGGAGGAGATGCGGGATCGTTTTACCCGCGTGTTGAAGGGCATGATCGGCGTCTCGCGCCTGCGCTTTCCCAAAGGCACCTGCGGCTCGCAACTCGATGTCATGGCGCGCAATTCCCTGTGGCAGGCCGGACTGGACTATGATCACGGCACCGGCCACGGCGTCGGCTCCTATCTCTCCGTGCACGAGGGCCCGGCCCGCATCAACAAAACCGACCGTACGCCGCTTGAACCCGGCATGATCCTCTCCAATGAACCTGGCTTCTACAAGCAGGGCCATTTCGGCATCCGCATCGAAAACCTGCTGCTGGTGCACGAGGCGCAAGACATAGATGGCGGCGAACGCCCCATGCTCGGCTTCGAAACGCTCACCCTCTGTCCCATCGAACGCCGCCTGATCAACCGGCATCTGCTCACCAAGGACGAAGTGCTATGGCTCGACGCCTACCATGCCAGGGTCCTGAAAGAGGTGGGCGATCACCTCACCGGCCATGAGCTCGACTGGCTGACCCGCGCCTGCGCGCCGCTGGAGTAGAGCGGACCTCCCCAGTCCCGTCATTCCGGCGAAAGCCGGAACCCATGGCACAACGGCGCAAAATGCCGATGTTTTAGCGGCTGAACGATGGGTCCCGGCTTTCGCCGGGATGACGAAATAGGGGACGAGACAGAACAAATTATCTGAGCGCTTGTATGACGGCGCGCCTATCCTTCTCCAACCCGCTGGAACCATTCCTCCTCGTCGATCACCTCGACGCCAAACTTCTGCGCGTCTTTCAATTTCGATCCGGCACCCGGCCCCGCCACCAGCAAGTCGGTTTTTTTCGACACCGATCCCGCGACCTTGGCGCCTAGCCGCTCGGCCATCGCCTTGGCCTCTTCGCGCGTCATTTTTTCCAATGCTCCGGTGAACACGACGGTCTTGCCGGCAACTGGTGACGTGCTGCTGCGCGCCTCAAGTGCGGTGACCGTCACATGTTGCAGCAAGCCGTTCACCACATCGAGATTGTGTTGCTCGGCGAAAAATTGCACCACCGCCTCGGCCACCACGTCGCCGATGCCGTCATGCGAAGTGAGCTCGCTCCACGCCTCACTTTCCGCCACCCCGGCCGCAATCATCTGATCGCGGAAATGTTCGGCCGTGCCATAGGCCCGCGCCAGCACCCGCGCCGTCGTCTCGCCCACATGGCGGATGCCAAGCGCAAAAATGAAACGGTCGAGAGCGATGGTCCGCCGCGCATCGATGGCGTCATAAAGCTTGGTAACGCTCGCTTCGCCCCAACCCTCGCGGTCGCGCAATTTATTCAAGGCACTTGCATCGCGACTCTCTAAAGTAAAGATGTCGGGCGGCGATTGGATGAGCCCGTCGGCATAGAATTCCTCAATGATCTTGTCTCCCAACCCTTCGATATCGAAGGCATTGCGCGCAGGCAAAATGCTTGAGACGTTCGACCCGCTGGGCCGGGCAAATGAGCCCGCCGGTGCAGCGGCGCACCGCATCGGTCTTGCCCGGGGCCCGCTCCTCGCGCTCGGCGTGGCTGCCGCAACGCGGGCAGACATGGGGAAATTTGTAGGGCTTTGACTCCACCGGACGCTTCTCCGCGACAAACCCGAGGATTTGCGGGATGACATCGCCCGCCCGCTGCACGATCACCGTATCGCCGATCCGGATATCCTTGCGGGCGATCTCGTCTTCATTGTGCAGCGTCGCATTGGACACCACGACCCCGCCGACCGTCACCGGTTTCAATCGCGCCACCGGCGTCAGTGCGCCCGTGCGCCCGACTTGAATGTCGATGCCTTCGAGGATGGTGGATGCCTTTTCGGCTGAGAACTTATGCGCAAGGCCCCAGCGCGGACTGCGCGATACATATCCCAGCCGCTGCTGCAGGTCGAGGCGGTTCACCTTGTAAACAACGCCGTCGATATCATAACCCAGATCGGCGCGCTTCTCTTCGATCAGGCGGTAGTGGGCGAGCAGTTCATCGGCCGTCCAGCACAGCTTCATCAGTGGGCTGACGGGAAATCCCCAGCTCTTGAAGGCCTGCACCACATCCCACTGTGTCTTGCCGGGAAGCTCCGGCGCCTCGCCCCAAGCATAGGCGAAAAATCGCAACGGCCGCCCCGCGGTAATCGATGGATCTAGCTGGCGCAATGAGCCCGCCGCCGAATTGCGAGGATTGGCGAAGGGCTTTTCGCCCGCTTGAATCTGTTTCTCATTGAGTTTGGCGAAGTCCTTGTGGGACATATAGATTTCGCCTCGAATTTCGATGACTGCAGGCGCCGATTTCGGCAATTTGCGCGGTATCTCGGCAATCGTCATCACATTGGCAGTGACGCTCTCTCCCTCGGCCCCGTCGCCGCGCGTGGCCGCCTGCACCAGATTGCGACCTTCATAGCGAAGCGAGATCGACAACCCGTCGATCTTCGGCTCGGCCGTCAGCTCAATGGATTCAGCCTCATCCAAATTGAGAAAGCGCCGGATGCGGCCGAGAAAGTCGCGCACATCCTCCTCGCTGAAGCCATTCGAGAGCGACAGCATTGCTACCCGGTGCCGCACCTTGCCGAATTTGTCCGCTGGCCCCGCGCCCACAAGCCGCGATGGCGAATCCGCCCGCACCAGGTCGGGAAACACCGCTTCAATCGCTTCGTTGCGCAGGCGGAGCTGGTCGTACTCGGCATCCGGGATAGTCGGAGAATCTTCGCGGTGATAGCGCCGGTCATGTTCACCGATCTCACGTGCCAAGTGTTCTAGTTCCGCTGCCGCCTCCCCGGGCGTCAGCCGGTCGATCGGTACTGGCGCCTTCGCAATCTTAGCCACGGCTCTGCAACAGCTCGTCGGCTTGGGCCCGCGCCGCCTCGGTCACCTGGGCACCCGATAGCATTCGCGCCACTTCTTCCCTGCGGCTCGGCGGCGAAAGCGCCTGCACCCGCGTCACCATGCGCTTGCTGCCCACCTCTTCCATCTTGGAGATCAGCATGTGCTCCGAGGCCCGCGCCGCCACCTGCGGGCTGTGGGTTACCGCAAGCACCTGCAACCCCTCGGCCAGCCGCGTGAGCCTGGCGCCGATGGCATCGGCCACCGCCCCGCCAACACCCGTGTCGATCTCATCGAAGATCAGCGTCGGCGCCGATCCGGTGGCGGCGAGAACCACTTTGAGCGCCAGCATAAAACGCGCCAGTTCGCCGCCCGATGCGACTCTCATCAGCGGCGCCAGCGGCGTTCCCGGATTGGCGGAAACCATGAATTCGATCCGGTCGATTCCGGCGGGACCCGGTTTCCCGGCGTCCGTATCGATTCGCGTTTCGAAACGCGCCCGCTCGAGCTTGAGCGGCGGCAATTCCGCCATCACCGCGCGGTCGAGCGACCTCGCCGCTTTCTTGCGCTTGTTGCTGAGCAATTCGGCCGCCGCATCGTAGGCCGTCTTTGCCGCCTGCCAGTTCTTTTCCAGCTCTTTCAGCTTTGCGCCACCGTCGCTGATGGCGCTAAGTTCGCGCTCGAAGCGGTCGCGCACCTGCGCCAGCGTATCGACGGTGCACTTGAATTTCCGCGCCGCTGCCCGCAAGGCGAATAGCCGTTCCTCGGATTTTTCCAGTTCCTTGGGATCGAAAATGAACGATTTCCGGGCCGCTGCGATCGCATGTTCGGTTTCGCCGATCTCAGCCAACACCCGGTCGAGCGTGGCGCACACCTGATCGAGCCTGCCCCCCGCCCCATCCCGCCGCCGCTCAAGTTTGCGCAATGCCACGTTGAGACGCGCAATTGAAGTTCCGTCGCCGCCCAGAGCATCCTCGGCTTCCGAAAGTGCACTTGTATATTGCTCTGCCGACATCATCAGCTGGCGCGCCTCCGCCAGTCTGGCTTCTTCACCGTCGATGGGATCGAGCGCCCGCAGTTCCTCGACCGCATGTTCGAGATAATCTCGCTCCGCCTCCGCCTGTTCCATCAAAGCGCGATGCTCGTCGAGAACCGCCCGCGCCGTGGCCGCCAGCTCCCAAAGCCGGGCCACATCTTGCGCCTGCGGAGTAAGGCCCGCGAAGGAATCGAGCAAGCGCCGGTGCACGCCAACTTCGACCAGCGCCCGATCGGCATGCTGGCCATGGATTTCCGCCAGCGACCCGGCGATCTGCCGCAACAGATTGAGACTGACCGGTTGATCGTTGATCGATGCCCTGCTCGGTCCATCGGCATTCTGAATGCGGCGGATCACCAGCTCGCCATCGCAATCGATCCCCTGTTCACCGAGCACGCCTAGCGCCACGTGATCGGCCGGCAGCGAGAATGCCGCCGTCACCACGCCGCGCTCGGCCCCAAACCGCACCAGGCTTGAATCGCCACGCGCTCCCAGGGCAAGCCCCAGGGCATCGAGCAATATGGATTTGCCGGCGCCGGTTTCCCCGGTCAGCACCGTCAGGCCCCGGTCCAGACCGATGTCGAGCTTTTCAATGAGAACAATGTCGCGGATCGATAGAGCTGTCAGCATGACCCACTTATAGCCGAGAGTCGCGGCCCAGCGCAAAGTGGCGCAAATCAGCTTCCGAATGGGTCCGCGGCGGCCTCGGCCATCGCCTGGCGGTATTCGGCAATAAGCTGCTGGCACACCTCCGCGGCCGGCCGGATACGGTCAATCGCGCCGACGCCCTGCCCCGCCGACCACAGGTTTTTCCAGGTTTTCGCCTCGCTCTCGGCACTGACCCACGCGTGCGGCGGCAGTGCATCGGGATCGAGCCCATTGGCCACCAGGCTTGGCCGCAGAAAATTGCCGTGCAATGCCCGAAACATTTGGCGTGTAGACGATGTCGGCTGCGTGCGAATTCACAATCATCTCTTTGTAGGCATCGCTCACACTGGCCTCGCGGGTGGCGATGAAGCGCGTCCCGAGATAGGCAAGATCGGCCCCCATGATGCGGGCCGCCGCAATCTGGCGGCCCGTGCCGATGGCGCCCGCCAGAACGATGATGCCGCCAAAGACCGACCTGATTTCCGCAACCAGCGCAAAGGGATTGATCGTACCCGCATGGCCCCCCGCGCCAGCGCTCACCCCGATAATGCCGTCCACCCCTGCCGCCGCCGCCTTTTCCGCATGGCGCCGGTTGATCACATCATGGAACACCAGTCCACCATAGGAATGAACCGCCTCGACGACATCCCGCACCGCTCCCAGAGAGGTAATCACCAATGGAACTTTTTCAGCGACAACAATATCGAGATCCGCGCCAAGGCGGCTGTTCGATTTGTGCACAATGAGATTGACGCCGAATGGCGCCGCATCGGGAGTCTCGGCAAGGCGCTGCTTGATTTCTCCCACCCAATTGCCGAACCCCTCGCTGCTGCGCTGGTTCAGTGACGGAAAGGTGCCAACAAGACCGCCGCGGCAGACCTCGACCACCAAATCCGGGCCCGATGCAAGAAACATCGGCGCCGCGATTGCCGGAATTTTAAGCCCTTCACTCAGAACTTCCAGCAACAGCTTGCCCATTCGCTATCTCAATATCTCCAATTCCGGCGGCACCGCAATGATCACGCAAAATTGAACCGCGGCGCAAGTTTCAGGTCAACGGCAACAGGTTTGATGCTTGCTTGCCGGGTCCTGGTGAACACGTCATCATGAAATGCCGTTGATACTTTAACGAAGTCTTAAGGAGCTGTCGCATATCGGCTCAATCGAGCGAGTTGTTGTTGCTCGAGGTGTCAATACCTTCGCATACGTTACACTTGCGGTAAGGTTTTTGTGCAAAATTTTAATCTGCGGACAATCCTTCTTTGACTACTACTCCCGCTAGTTCTTGATTGTGAGCGGCCATGGCGTCATCGTGCAACTTGGAAGATCAGCGTACGGAAGATTACTGTCTCTCTCGTGTTCCGCAGCCTCATGGCTGCCGCTGGGAGTGCAGAGAGCTTAACCTTTGAACCCGGAAATCAGGAGATACGGCAATGGCGGCACCAATCATTACTTCAAACGGCGGCGGCAACACGGCGTCGATCACCATCGATGAAAACATCAAGACGGTAACGACCGTAACGGCGACCGACGCGGACCCCGCCACGACGCTGACCTTTTCGATCTTTGGCGGCGCCGACGCATTGAAGTTCAAGATTGATCCGGTGACCGGCGTGTTGACATTTGTTGGTCCGCCCGACTTTGAAATCCCCACGGATGCTGGCGGCAACAACGTCTATAACGTGCAAGTACAGGTGTCCGACGGAAGCCTCGTCGACATTCAGACCATTGCTGTCACGATTGCGAATGTTACGCCAGCGGTCATCACCGGCACCGGCGGCGCTGATATCATTGACGCCACTCACACACCGGTTGGCGAGGATTTCGTCACCTCCGAGGGCGACACTATCAATGCCCTCGGCGGCGCCGACTTCATCGATGGCGGCCTCGGCGGCGACACCATGAACGGCGGCCTCGGCAATGATACCTATGTGGTCGAGAGCGCCGGCGACATCGTCAACGAAGACTCGGGCGTAGGTACCGGCAGCGATACGGTTCTGGCAAGCATTTCGTATACCCTCGGCGCCAATGTCGAAAACCTCACCCTCACCGGATCGGGCCTGACAAACGCCACCGGCAACGGCCTCGACAACGTGATTATCGGCAACAGCGCCAGCAACAAGATCAATGGCGGCCTGGGCGCCGACGATATGAGTGGCGGCGGCGGCAGCGACACTTACACGGTTGACGACGCCGGCGACCTTGTTACCGAAGGAGCCAGCGCAGGCACCGATACGGTGTTGTCCAGCGTTGACTACACCCTCGGCGCCAACGTCGAAAACCTCACCCTCACCGGTTCGACCGCGCTAAACGGAACCGGCAACAGCCTCAACAACACGATTGTCGGCAATGGCCTCGATAACCTCCTCATCGGCGCAGGTGGCAAGGACAATCTCACTGGCGGCGCCGGTGCAGACGAGATGCGCGGCGGTGCCGGCAACGACGTCTACAATGTCGACAACGCTGGCGATCTGGTCGTTGAAACGCTCGGAAACGGCACCGATACGGTTGTTTCCGGCATAAGCTACACTCTTGGGTCCAACGTCGAAAATCTCACGCTAAGCGGTTCTGCCGGCAACAGCGGCACCGGCAACGGCCTCGACAATGTGATCATCGGCAATCTTGGCGCCAATACCTTGACGGGTAATGACGGCAACGACACGCTGAATGGCGGCAACGGCAATGACACGATGATTGGCGGCGACGACGACGATACATACTATGTCAACGCCGCTGGCGACGTCGTCACCGAAGGATCGACCGTGGGCTCGGGAACCGACACCATCAACTCCAGCATCACCTTCGACTTGGGAGTGAACGGTATCAACGTCGAGAACCTCACCTTGACCGGCGTTTCGGCGATCAACGGCACCGGCAGCGCCGAAATCAACGTCCTGACTGGCAATGCCGTAGCCAACATTCTGACCGGCCTTGGCGGGGCAGACACCTTGGACGGCGGCCGCGGCGCCGATCAACTGATTGGCGGAACGGGCAGCGACACCTACATCGTCGACAATGTCGGCGACGTTGTCACCGAATTGGTCAGCCAGGGCGTCGATACCGTAAATGCCAGCGTCACCTACACGCTTGCGAATTTCGTCGAGAAGCTCACCCTGACCGGCGGATCGGCCATCAACGGCACCGGCAATAGCGGCGCCAACATCTTGACCGGCAATAGCGCTGCCAACGTCTTGACCGGCATGGGCGGCGCCGACGATTTCCACGGCGGTGGCGGCAACGACACTCTCATCGGCGGCAGTCTCGATGACTGGTTCTGGGGCGATGCCGGGGCCGACATCATCACCGGCGGAGCGGCCGACGACATCTTCTACTACACCGCCATCACCGACAGCGGCACCACGGGCACCACCCGTGACACCATAACCGATCTGACGGAAACCGACATCATCGACGTATCGGCGCATCGACGCCAATACGTTAATCGCCGGCGATCAAGCTTTCGCTGTGGATTTGGACGCCTCCTTCTCAACCGGTGAAATCATGTTCACCGTTGTCGGCAGCGACGTCCTGATCAGCTTCAACAATGACGCCGATGCGGCCGCCGACATGCAGATCATGATAACCGGCGGAGCGGGTCTGGCCTTCTTCACGTTCGATCTCTAAACTCAATACCCTGCAGAACCCCCCGCGCCCGGCGGCGCGGGGGTTTTCCTTTGTCACAGCGGATTGAGCGACCGGAAGGCCTTGCTGATCCACGATTCCTGGTTCTCCACCGGCGCCTGCCCATCGGAAGAAACCAGGGTGTAGGCGTCCTTGTACCAGTCGGAGTTCGGATAGTTGTGGCCGAGCACGGCTGCCGCCGTCTGCGCCTCCGACACGACCCCCAGGGCCATGTAGCCTTCGGCCAGCCGGTACAGCGCCTCAGGCGTCTGCGACGTGTTCTGGTAATCGGTGACGACTTTCTTGAAGCGATTGATCCCGGCGAGATAAGAACCGCGATTGAGATAGTAACGGCCGATCTCCATCTCCTTGCCGGCCAGATGATCGCGCGCCAGAATGGCCTTTTTGCCGGCATCCTGCGCATAAGCCGAGTCGGGAAAACGCCGCGCCACTTCTTCAAGCGCTGCCAGGGCCTGCTGCGTGTTGGTCTGATCGCGCCTGACATCAGCGATGCGTTCGTAATTGCACAGTGCCACAAGGTAGTAAGCGTAAGGCGCATCGCGGTGGCCGGGATGCAAGGTGATGAACCGGTTCGAGGCATTGATCGCATCGTCATAGCTGGAGCGCCGGTAATAGGCATAGGCCTGCATCAGAATGGCCTTGGTCGCCCAGCTTGAATACGGGTACTGCCGCTCCACCTCCGAGAATGATTTAGCGGCACTTTTGAATTCTCCGCCCTTCAACTTGTCGAGCCCTTTGTTATAAAGCGCCGCGACCGCATCGTTTTCGGCAGCCGATCCAAGATCAGGCGCCAGTCCGGTTCCGGATGATGCCGTTGCGGCCTGAGTGGAGCTGTCATCGCCCCAGATGCCGTCCATGATGCCGGAAGCGCAGCCGGAGACCGAAACGGCCATTAAAATGACTGCGGCAATTGAACCGCACCGGCGCAACATGGATATGAAACCCGCCATCAACTCCCGACCATTGCCAACTATAAGAAACTCGCGGGTTAGAGGCACGAAACCCGGCGGAAGTGTGACCGCCGGGCCGCGTCCAAATCGCGTGCTGTCGATCAGTTGGCCTGGCGGCGCAGGAAGGCGGGAATCTCTAGTTGATCGTCATCCAGGCTGGGGTCGATATGGCTCTGGACTTGCGCCACCTGAGCCGGATTTCGTACTGGCTGAGCAACTTGCTGGGCGCGCGGGGTTTGTTGAACCGTCATCCTTGGCTCTCTTTGCTCTGCCGTCGGATCGTCTTTGCGGCCCAGCCCGACGCTGGCAAGCCGCTCGAACAGGCCCTTCTTCTTGCGTGCCGCATGCACGGCAATGTGCTCGATGCGATTCTGCTGGGCGGCAATCTGCTTCTGGGCAATGGGCGGGAAGTCTTCGATCGGCGGAATGCGCTGGCCTCGCACCTGGGCAATGCGGGCAGCCACTTCGGCCACGACCTCTTCTTCAGAACCAATCTCTTCTCCTTCCTGCGGCGCCATCGCAACAGGCTGCACTGGCACAGTCCGCGCCGCCATCGGCGCCGGTTGTGAAACCGGCTTCTTGACTGGAATTGTTTGCTTGCCGGTGAAACCGAACACCGGCCGGTTGACGGCAGGAGCCTCCGCCGGAGCCTCAGCGCTGTCGTCCTTGGCCATCATTCCGGCTTCCACCGCAAGCCCGGTCGCAACCACCGAAACCCGCATCGTCCCCTCGAGCAATTCATCGAAGGTGGCGCCCAGAATGATGTTGGCTTCCGGATCCACCTCTTCGCGAATGCGGGTCGCCGCCTCATCGACTTCATAGAGCGTGAGGTCGGGACCCCCGGTGATCGAGATCAGCAGCCCGCGCGCGCCCCGCATCGAGACATCGTCAAGCAGTGGATTGGATATGGCGGCTTCCGCTGCCTCGATGGCGCGCTTCTCGCCGGTGGCCTCGCCGGTGCCCATCATCGCCTTGCCCATCTCGCTCATGATGGCGCGGACATCGGCAAAATCGAGATTGATCAACCCCTCCTTGGTCATCAGTTCGGTAATCGAAGCAACCCCCGAATAGAGCACCTGGTCGGCCATGGCGAAGGCCGCGGCGAAGGTGGTTTTCTCATTGGCGACGCGGAACAGGTTTTGATTCGGAATGACGATCAGCGTGTCGACATGCTGGGCCAGCAACTCGATGCCGCGATCGGCGGTCTGCATGCGCCTGGCGCCTTCGAAGTGGAACGGCTTGGTGACCACCCCGACCGTCAGGATGCCTTGCTCCTTGGCGGCGCGCGCGATCACCGGTGCCGCCCCCGTGCCCGTGCCGCCCCCCATGCCCGCTGTAATGAAAGCCATATGGGCGCCGGCCAGATGGTCGAGAATTTCCGGCAAAGCCTCTTCCGCTGCCGCAGCACCAATCTGCGGCTGTGACCCCGCGCCGAGACCTTGGGTAAGGGCGGTTCCCATCTGCACCCGCCTCTGAGCGGCGTTTTGCATAAGTGCCTGGGCATCGGTGTTCGCCACCACGAACTCAACCCCCTGCAGTCCGCTTTCGATCATGTTGTTGACGGCATTGCCGCCCGCTCCGCCAACCCCGAACACCGTAATGCGCGGTTTCAGGTCGGAAAGATTCGGAACCGTCAGATTGATTGTCATAATTGGCCCAGACATTGATTTTCCCAATCCTATGTTTGTTACCCAAACCATAACAATTGGTTAACAACCGCTAACCATGGCGGCGAAAAACCAAATCAAATTGAGTCGAAATGGGGCGGGCCGGTCACAGTCGCTTCACAAATAGCTTGCAACCAAAAATAGTGAACCGATTCGAAGCTAAAAACTCTCCGCGATCCATTGCCCCATCTTGCGCATGTAACCCTGTTGGGCGCGTTCGATTTCGCGGGCTTTTTCCTTGGGCAGCGCATAGTGGGTATCGGGCTTGAGGGCGTATTTCAGCAGGCCCGCGCAGACCGCATAGCCGGCATTGTGCGCCAACTCCGGCATGCCGGGGATATGCTGCGGCAATCCCATGCGGACCTGACGGTCCAGCCATTGGGTGGCAACCTCCCGCGCTCCCGTCAACTGGCTGGCTCCTCCGGTCAGCACCACGCGGCGTCCGGCGAAATGGCTCGCGCTGCAAGCCGCCAGCCGGTCGCGCACCAGCTCGAAAATCTCCTCAAGCCGCGGCCGGATAACGCCGGTGAGCATCGATTTCGGCACTTTCTGCACCGTATCGACGCCACGTTCGCCAAGCAGCGGCACCGCGATCATCTCGCGCTCGTCGACCTGAGCCGCCAGCGCGCTTCCCCACAGAGTCTTCATGCGCTCGGCATGGGCAATCGTGGTGTTGAGGGCCTGGGCCAGGTCATTGGTGATATGCTGGCCCCCGACCGGGATCATGTCGGCATGAACCAGGCCGCCATCGATAAATATTGCGAAGCTGGTAGTGGCACCGCCCATGTCGATCAGGGTGACACCCAGTCGCAATTCGTCCTCGGCCAGAACCGATTTTGCTGCCGCATAGGGAGCGGCAACAAACCCCGCGGTTGCAAGATGCGCCCGCTCGATGGCAAGCGCCATGTTCTGCAAGTGCGCGGGCTCCACGGTGACCACCCCGAGATCAAGCCCGAGGTTGCTACCATACATGCCGAGCGGCGTCTTGATGCCTTTGGCTTCGTCGAGATGATAATGGATCGGTGTAAGATGCAAAATCCGCCGGCGCCCAGGATCAACCTGGCTCAATGCGCTGTTCAGGACACTGTCCATGTCGCGCGGCGAAACCTGTCCAGTCTGCGTGGGCGTGCTGGATGAGTAGAGCCGCGACTGCGGGCGCCCGCCCGAAACATTGACATAGATATCCGAAATGGAGCGCTGCGCCATGCGCTCGGCCGCATCGACCGCCAGCCGGATGGCGCGTTCCGCTTCCTCGACATTGATGATTGATCCCGAACGAACGCCGCGCGATAGCTGATGGCCAACGCCAAGAATGCGCAGGCCATGGCGGTTCTCGGCGTCTGCACTGCGGTGTTTCTGCGGCGTAACCTCGGCAATCAGGCAATTGATCTTGGTTGAGCCAATGTCGAGCGCGGCCACAATGCCGCCCTTCGCCGCCGCCGGTCCCCTCCCCGGCGTCTTGCCGTGCAACTGCACCACGCTCATTTACTCAACCCCTTACACACAACTTAATTCTTCGTCGAAGCCTCATGCTTCGCGGTCTCTTCCATCACTTCGGCAATCGCCACGCTCATCCGCCTCGCCACCCGCAGATCAATGGAGCGGATGCCTTTGGACAGCAGCCGCTGCGTGTCGTCGAGCGATTGCACTTGGCCCAACGCAGCCTGCCAGCCCCGTTCCGGCAACAGGATCGTCACCCCATTGTCGAGATAGAGCGTCCACCGCCGCTCGCCCACCCGTGCTGCTGCTTTCACCTGCAACATTAGATTGGGATAGGCTTCAAGTTGGTTAATCAGTTCCGCCGCCACCGTCTGCGCCCCCTCGCCGGTTACCAAGGGCAATGTCACCAGCTGCGACGCCGGTATGCCGCTCATGGCGGCTCCGGATCTGTCGATGACATAGTAGTTGCTGTCACGCTGCCAGATAGCGAATGGCACGCGCTCGACGACCGCGATCTCAAGCTGATTGGGAAACAGCCGCTGCACCTTGGCGGACTGCACCCAGTCAAGATTTTCGAGAATGCGCCGCGCCATCGCGGCATCAAAGCCAATCAGCGAGCCACCGGGACTGACACCGATGGCCGAGAGCAACGACTCGGGTTCCTGATGAACCAGACCGTCAATCTTGATGTTGTCGGCTGCCAAGCCCACCACGCCGGCCAGCTTGCCGGGCAACTTCAACCACGGGCTGTCATCATAGGCAAGATAATCGCCACGTACGACCGCATGAATGATGGTCAGTCCCAGAAACAGCACCGCGGTAACCCGGGCTGCAAAGCGCACCCTCCGGCTGTCGCCCCACGCAAGAACATGAGCCCGTGGCCGTCTGCGTTCATAGACGCGTGGCGCGCCCGGTTTCATCGGTTCACCGTCGCATCATTGACCATCCAGGTCACCAGTTCGGTAAAGCTGTGGCCCGCGTGCTGGGCCAGTTCCGGCACCAGAGACGTGCCGGTCATTCCGGGCTGAGTGTTTACCTCAAGCAGTATGAGTTCGCCTTCGCCGCCCGGCGTGTCGTTGTAGCGGAAATCCGCCCGTGAGACCCCCCGGCACCCCAGCGCCTGATGCGCCATGATCGCGTATTGCTGGCACTTTCGGTAAATCTCGTTGGGAATTTCAGCCGGCAGAATGTGCTGCGAACCACCCGGCGCATACTTCGAATTGTAGTCGTAGAAGCTGCCTTTCGAGACGATGTCGATCACTCCAACCGCGACATCGCCGATGACCGCGCAGGTCAGTTCCTTGCCGGGAATGAACCGCTCGGCCATGACGTAGTCGCCATAGAGCGCCCGTTGCTCAAGGACGATGGCTGCCGGTCCGTTGGAAGCCTGCGTCACGATGTGAACGCCAACACTCGATCCTTCGTTGACTGGCTTCAGAACATAAGGCACCGGCATCGGATGCTGCACCGCCGCCATTTCGAGCTCGACCAGGCGGCTCTCAGCCACCGGAAGGCCCGCAGCCCTGAAAATTGTCTTGGATTTCTCTTTGTGCATCGCCAGCGACGAAGCCAGCACCCCGGAATGGGTGTAAGGAATCTGTAGCGTCTCCAGCATGGCCGCGGCGCAGCCGTCCTCACCCCATTTGCCGTGCAACGCATTGAACGCCACATCGGGCTTCAGATCCTGCAGGATTGCCACGATCCGCTGGCGCGTCACATCGATCGGGACGACGTTGAAGCCTGCCTGACGCAATGCATTCGAGCAGGCTTCGCCGGTGGCAAGGCTCACTTCGCGCTCCGCCGACCAGCCGCCCATGAGCACCGCCACGGTCGTATCGCTGGGATCAAGTTTACCCATCAGGGTTCGGCCTCGCTGGCTTTGAGGCCGATACGCTTGATTTCCCAATCGAGATCGATGCCGCTGCTGGCTTTGACGCGCGTCCGCACCGCCTCACCCAAATCTTCGATTTGCGAAGCCGTGGCGCCGCCTTCATTGATCAGGAAGTTGCAATGCATCTCCGATACTTTGGCCGGCCCGATGGCGAACCCGCGCATTCCCGCCTTGTCGATGAGTTGCCACGACTTATGGCCCGGTGGATTCTTGAATGTCGAGCCTCCCGTGCGGCTTTTCACCGGCTGGGTCAACTCGCGCGACTCTGTAATTTTTTCCATGGCGGCGGCAATGCTGTCCTTGTCGCCCAGACGGCCTTGCATCAGCGCCTCGGTAAAGATCAGCTCTTCCGGCGCGCCACAGTGGCGGTAGGAGTATTGCATGTCGGTATTGCTAAGCACGCGCACGGTCCCTGATCGGTCAACGCACTTTGCTTCAATCAGTACGTCCCTGGTTTCCCCACCATAGGCACCACCGTTCATCCGCAAGGCGCCACCAATGGTGCCCGGTATACCTCTCAGAAAGGTTAACGCATCGATACCATGCTCGGCGGCAAATCGCGCCACCCGCACATCGAGCGCGGCTGCACCGGCGCGGATGCGGTTGTCTTCCTCAAGCCTGATATCGGCAAACCCGCGGCCAAGCCGGATAACCGCGCCGGGAATTCCGCCGTCGCGGACCAGAAGATTGGAGCCGACGCCGATCACATAGACTGGAATATCATTTGGCAGGGCCTTGAGAAACCAAGCAAGATCCGCTTCGTCGGCGGGCGAGAACAACACTTCCGCCGGACCGCCCACCCGGAACCAGGTGAGATCGGCAAGCGGCGCCATGGCCTCCAGCCGCCCGCGCACCGGAGGCAGCCGTTTCAACAGAAGCTGGCCGTCGAGTCTTGCCATAAATTCAGGCCTTCTCGTCAAACGCCGCAAGTTGTCCGGGCAGAGCATAGGCCCATTGGGTAATTGTCCCGGCGCCCAGGCAAATCACGATATCGCCGGACTTGACGATGCTGTGCACCAGAGGGGCGAGTTGTTCCGGCCTGTCAATGGCATGGACGCCGCGATGACCACGCAACCGCATGCCTTCGACCAGTGACGTATGGTTGACGCCACCGATCGGCGCCTCGCCCGCCGCATAGACCGGCGCCACGATCACCGAATCTGCATCGTTAAAACACGTGCAGAAGTCATTGAAGAGACTCGACAACCGCGTATAGCGATGTGGCTGCATCACCGCCACGACCTTGTGCGCGGTCACCCCACGCGCAGCTCGCAGAACCGCAGCAATCTCTACCGGATGATGGCCATAGTCGTCGTAAACCGTAACGCCGCCATGGGTGCCGGTCTTGGTGAAGCGGCGCTTGACGCCGGTGAAGCTCTGAAACCCCTTTCGGATGGCGTCATCCGAAATGCCGAGCTCTTTCGCCACCGCCAGGGCGGCCGTTGAATTGAGTGCGTTGTGATCGCCGGGCATGGCGAGCGTCAGATTATTGATGTCGTGAATGGCGCCGCTGCGCCGGTTGGTAAGGCGAACCGAAAATTGGGTTTCGCCATTGGCATAGTTGACATCGGCCAGCCGCACATCGGCCTGGGGCGAATGTCCATAGGTGACGACCCGCCGGTCGCGCACTTGGCCAATCAGTTCTTGCACCACCGGATGATCGCTGCACATGACGGCAAACCCGTAGAATGGGATGTTCTCGACGAATGCCAGAAACGCTTCCTTTGCCTTGTCGAACGTGCCGTAGTGGTCGAGATGTTCGGGATCGATATTGGTCACGATGACGATATCGGCCGGAAGCTTGACGAAAGTACCGTCGGACTCGTCCAACTCGACCACCATCCAATCGCCCTTGCCGAGGCGCGCATTGGTCCCATAGGCATTGATGATGCCGCCATTGATCACCGTGGGATCGAACCCGCCCGCATCGAGCAATGCGGCGACCAGCGATGTCGTCGTCGTCTTGCCATGGGTGCCGCCGACGGCCACGCAGGACTTGAACCTCATCAACTCCGCCAACATTTCGGCGCGCCGCACGATCGGAAGATAACGGTTGCGCGCCTCGACCAGTTCCGGATTGTCGGGCTTCACCGCCGACGACACCACCACCACCTGCGAATCGCCGATGTTCTCCGCGCGGTGGCCGATTTCCACTGCAATCCCGCTCTTGCGCAGCCGCGTGACATTGTAGTTGTCGGCAAGGTCTGAGCCCTGCACCTTGTAGCCAAGCGTTGCCATCACTTCGGCGATGCCGCTCATGCCGATGCCGCCGATACCGATGAAGTGGATGGGTCCTACCTCGCGCGGCAATTTCATTCTGGTTGTCTTCCTGCAAGTTGTTCGGTCAGATCGGCCAGGCGCGAAGCGGCATCGGGCTTGCCTTGCCCAAGTGCTGCCTTTGCCGCGCGTCCGAGTTCGCCCTCCTGATACCGCAGCCGTGTCAGAAATGCGGCAAATTCTTGTGGCCGGAGCTTGGCCTGTGGACGAATCCAGCCGGCCCCGGCGGCTGCGAAACTCTCGGCGTTGCGCAACTGATCATTGTCAAGTGAATGCGGCAACGGCACCATGATGGCGGGCCGGCCGATGACCCCCAATTCGGCGATGGTCGAAGCACCCGAGCGGCAGACAACAAGATGGGAAGCGGCAATCCGCCTCGGCATATCCACGAAGAACGGCTGAAGCTCCGGCGCGATGCCAAGTCTAGCATAAGCGGCGCGAACCTGCTCCAGATCTTCGGGCCGCACTTGCTGGGTCAAATGAAAATTGGCGCGCATTTCCGGCGCCAGTGCGGCAACAACGTCAGGCATGAAGTCGCCGAAAAACCGCGCGCCTTGGCTGCCACCAAATACCAGCAGATTGAACGGGCTATCCTTGGAAAGCTCCGGATAGACTGCCGCTTTTTCCTTCAGCGCGATGTCGCGCACCGGATTGCCGGTGACCACCAATTTGGATTTTGCCTTCTCGGGAAGTCCAAGGAGAGCCGGAAACGACGAAGCGACCCGGGTGGCAATTCTCGCCAGCACCCGGTTGGCCCGGCCCATGACCGCATTCTGGTCGTGCACGCAGGAGGGAATCTTGAGCCGCGCGGCCGCGAGGATTGGTGGAAACGAGGGATAGCCGCCAAAACCAACGACCGCTGCGGGCCTGAGATTCATGAAGAGCGACTTGGCCTGACGATATCCGACGAACAGCCGCAGGAGTTGCCCGGGAAGCAGCAATGGCCGTGACGGCGACAGCGTTGCCGAAACCACGACATGCGTGGCGATGGCCGGAAACGACTTCCCGTAGTCGCCCACCCGCTCGTCGGTCATCAGGTGAATGTCGTAACCGCGGCGTACCAGTTCTTCGGCCAGTGCCTGGGCCGGAAACAGGTGCCCTCCCGTCCCCCCCGCGGCAAGAACAACAACACCAGCCCCCATCACATCAAAACCGGCCGCAATTCCACCTCTCCGGGCCGCCGGCGTCCAAGCGCCAAGACCAGACCCATGGCGATCGCCATTCCGACTAGTGAAGAGCCACCATAGGAGATGAAGGGTAACGTCATTCCCTTGGCGGGAAGCAGTGAAACATTGACACCCATGTTGATCAAGGCTTGGAATCCAAAGATAGTGGCAAGACCGCTCATTGCCAGAGCCGGAAATGGATCGGGCTCGTTCTTGGCTCGTTGCAGAATGCGCAATACGGCGAAGGCAAACAATGCCATCAGCAGCAGGCAGGCAATCAATCCGAATTCCTCCCCGACGACTGCAAAAGTGAAGTCCGTGTGCGCATCGGGAAGAATCTGCTTCGCCTGTCCGCCGCCCGGTCCCGCGCCCATAAGGCCGCCATTTTGGAAGGCTTGAATGGCCGTGTCGACCTGGAACGTATCGCCCTTGTCGGGATGGAGAAAGCGGTCGATGCGCGATGCGACATGCGGCACCATCGTATAGGCTGCAACAATGCCGGCCCCCACAAGACCGGCAAGCCCAGCCACGAAAAACCACGGAATACCGTAGATCAGCAGCATGGCCCCAAATGTCAGAACGATCAGTGCCGCCTGACCGAAGTCGGGTTGCATGATCAGCAATACAACAAACACGCTCGCCAACAGGAAGGCGATGAGATGGCCCGGCATTTCAGGCCGTCTCGTGTGTTCGGCCAAGAACCACGCGGCAACCACCACAAAGCCGGGCTTGGCGAATTCGGAAGGCTGCAAGCCGATTGGCCCGAGATTGATCCACCGGTGAGCGCCCTTGATTTCCGGCCCCCACAATAAGGCGACAACCATCAGCACAAGAGCAATGCCAAAAAGCACGAGGCCCGTGCGCCTGGTTTGTTTTGGATTGAAAAATGAAATCGCCAATAGAACAGCAATTGCTGGCACCAGAAACATCAGCTGGCTCTTGAAAAAGTGAAAGGAATCGAGGCCGATGCGCTCGGCCACCGGCGGGCTTGATGCCATGCTGATCAAGACGCCAGCGGCCATCAGCAGAAGAACCGCCGACATCAATCCGCGGTCGACAGTAAACCACCATTGGGCCAATAGCCCGCGATCACTACGGCTGAGCAACATGGTTTTCTCCATTGAATGTCATTTTGACACCTGCAAGCCGCGCCACGGATTTGACGAAGGCATCGCCGCGCACCTCGAAATTGGGGTAGTGATCGAAGGAAGCGCAAGCCGGGGATAGTAGTACGACAGCGCCAGCCCTGCCTTCGGCAACGGCATCGCGTGCCGCCGCGGCCACCGCATTGTCCAAAGTGCCGCATTTTTCCTGCCGTACACCCGCCAGCGTTACGGCAAACTCGTCCGTTGCCTGACCGATAAGGTATGCCTTGGCAATGCGCCCAAACAGATGTTTCAGCGGTTCGATGCCGCCAGCCTTGGGAATTCCTCCGGCAATCCAGTAAATCGGATTGAACGACAGCAATGCTTTCTCAGCCGCGTCCGCATTGGTTGCCTTGGAGTCGTTGATGAAGGCAATGCCCTTCACCCGCCCCACTTCCTGCATGCGGTGCGCAAGGCCTGGAAAACTTCGCATGCCCTTTTCAATATCGGTCACAGAAACGCCGAGTGCACGCGCCGCGCCATAGGCCATGCAGGCATTTTGCCAGTTGTGCGCGCCCCTGAGTGCCGGCATGGCGCGAAGATCAATGTGTCCCACTTCGCGACCGTCCCGTACATCGCGCAGGATTCCGTCCGGAGCCGAAATACCGTCATCCAACCTGCGCGCCACCGAGACGCGGCGCACATCGGCGCCGGCACGGAGTCTATTGGCAATGCGGGCACACCACTCATCGTCGATACTGCACAAAGCCGTCTGTCCGGGCCCCTGACGGGCAAAAATACGTGCCTTTACAGCGGCATAGTTCTCCATGCTGCCATGGCGGTCGAGGTGATCGGGAGTGAGGTTGGTGAGTATCGCGGCATCGGGGGCGAGACCCGGCATCAGATCAATCTGAAAGGAAGAGAGCTCGAGCACATAGATCCGGCCCTTGACCGGCGCGCGCATCAGAAACACCGCGGTTCCGATATTACCGCCGATATCGGCGTCATACCCTGCCGCCTTGAACAGATGCCCGGTCAGAGATGTCGTCGTCGACTTGCCGTTGGTGCCGGTTATGGCAACGATGCGGGCGCCGGCATTGGTGGCTTCGCGGGCAAAGACTTCCGTGTCGCCGATAATCTCAATCCCCGCATGCCTGGCCTTCTTCACCGTCCAGTGCGGCTCGGGATGGGTAAATGGCACGCCGGGACTGAGGATGAGCGCATCGAGCCCGGCGAAATCCAGCAAATGCAGATTGGACACTGGCATCCCAGCCGCCTGCGCCTTCTCGACGGCCGGTGCCGAGTCGTCCCAAGCATGAACTTCGGCTCCACCGAGCCGCAAGGCTTCGATCATCGCGGTGCCCGACCGCGCCAGCCCAAACACCGCGACTTTCTTGTTGTGGAACGTTGTGGTGGCGAACACGTACTAATCACCGCAGCTTGAGGGTCGAAAGCCCGATGAGAGCCAGCACGAAGGCAATAATCCAGAAGCGGATGACGATCGTTGCCTCCTTCCAGCCCTTCTGTTCGAAATGATGATGCAGCGGCGCCATTGCGAACACGCGCTTTCCCGTCATCTTGAACGAGACGACCTGGATAATCACCGATGCCGTCTCAAGCACGAACAACCCGCCGATAATGGCCAGCACGATCTCGTGCTTCACCGCCACCGCAATCGCACCCAATGCTCCGCCGAGCGAAAGCGAACCGGTATCGCCCATGAATATCATTGCCGGCGGTGCGTTGAACCACAGGAATCCAAGGCCAGCGCCTACCATTGCGCCGCAAATGATCGAAAGCTCACCCGAGCCCTTGACGAAATGCAGCTGCAGATATTCGGCAAAATTGAAGTTTCCGACCAGATAGGCGATGAGACCGAAGCTTGCCGCGGCAATCATCACCGGAACAATCGCTAGTCCGTCGAGTCCATCCGTCATGTTGACCGAGTTACCCGCGGCCACAACCACGAACATGCCTACAAAAATGAAGAAAACTCCAAATTGGATCAGCACATCCTTGAAGAACGGCAATGCCAACGAGCTGGCCAACTGCCGGTCGCCGATCCACATGAAGCAAGCCACTGCCGTGCCCGCAATTACAAATTCGAGAACCAGCCGGACCTTGCCCGAAAACCCGCGCGTGGTGGATTTCGTCACCTTGAGAAAATCGTCGTAGAAGCCGATGGCGCCGAAGCCCAGCGTCACGAACAACACAGCCCAGACATAGAGATTGCCCAAGTCCGCCCACAGCAGCGTTGCAACGAAGATCCCCGACAGCATCATCAGTCCGCCCATGGTCGGCGTACCCTGCTTTTCGACGATATGACGCTGTGGACCGTCGCTGCGAATAGGTTGGCCACGCCCCTGTTTCACCTTGAGCAGCGAAATAATCCGCGGGCCGAAGAGAAAAACAAAGAACAACGCCGTCAGGATTGCAGCGCCCGTCCGCGTCGTCTGATAGCGGAACACATTGAAGGGCGAAAACTCATCGGTTAAGCTCTGCAACAAATAAAATAGCATAATTCACGAATCCTTGGCGGCAGGCGGGCATCGCGCCCTGATGGCCTCGACCAGCGGACCCATGTGGCTGCCCAACGACCCCTTGATCATCACCACATCGCCGGCACGAAGATCGGCAAGGAGCGCGTCCCGAAGGCCATCGGAGCTTTCGGCATAGGTGGCCCGCTTAGCTGCCGGCGTCACAGCCCACAGATTGGCCATCAGGGGTCCCGTTGCGTATAGGACATCGACCTGTGCGGCGTCCATCGGTTCGGCCAGTTCGGCATGATATGCCGGTCCTAGTTCACCCAGTTCCAGCATATCGCCCAAGACCGCGATCCGCCGGCCATTGCGCCCCGGCTTGGCCTGTCCCAACAACCCAAGTGCTGCGCGCACCGAGGTGGGATTGGCATTGTAGCTTTCATCAATCAGCAGGATTTGGCCGCCTTCCACCCGGAGCACCTGGCGCGCGCCCCTGCCCTTGGCCGGCTCGGCCACCGCAAGCGCCAGCGCCGCGCGCGCAAGATCCGCTCCCATCAACTTGACTGCCCCCAGCACCGCCAGACTGTTCATCGCCATATGCTCGCCCGGCATGCCCAGCTTGTAAATTACGTCTTCACCCAGAACCCGCACGGTAACGCAGCAACAGCCTTCGTGCAGAACCAGCTTTTCCATGCGGACCGAGGCTTCCACATGGCGGCCAAAGCTCGCGACATGTTCAACCCCGGCCTGGCGCGCCGCTTCGGCCAGATAGTCGAAATAAGGGGTGTCGCGATTGATCAGCGCGGAGCCGCCGGCCACAACGCCAGAAAAAATTTCCGCCTTGGCCGCGGCGATTTCATCGAGTGACTTGAAATAGCCCAGGTGAACTTCGGCGATCGTGGTAATAATCGCCACATGCGGCCGCACCATGTCCACCAGCGGTGTGACCTCACCTGGATGGTTCATGCCGATCTCGTAGACCCCATAGGCGGTTTGGCGCGGCATGCGGGCAAGCGTCAGGGGAACGCCCCAATGATTATTATAGGATGCAGCCGACGCGTGCGTTAGCCCAGATGCCGAAAGCGCCATGCGCAGCATCTCCTTGGTGCTGGTCTTGCCGACGCTGCCGGTTACCCCCGCAATCTGCGCATGCGACCTCTTTCGCGAGGCGCGGCCAAGATTTTCAAGACCGCGCAACGGATCGCCCTCGACCACCAGTAAGGGCCCAGCGGCGCGCATTTCCTCGGTCGGGCGCGATACGATTGCCAGCCCCGCTCCCGCCGTGAGAGCCGCCGCCACGAATTTGTGCCCGTCATGCACATCGCCTTTGATGGCAACAAAAATGTCGCCCGGCGCCATGCTGCGCGTGTCGATGGAGACGCCGTTCAAGGCGGCGCTCACCGGCCCTTCGATCCGGCCGCCAGTCGCCGCGACCACCTCTTCCATCGTCCAAAGCGGCCGGTCAGCCATGGTACTCAACTTCCGCAACAGCCGCCCTCACCGCATCGTGATCGCTGAATGGGATGACAATCTTTCCAATCTTCTGTCCTTCCTCATGGCCCTTGCCGGCGACAAGCAGCACGTCGCCCGCCTGCAGTTCCTCAACCGCGGCACGGATCGCCTCGCTCCGGTTGCCGATTTCGTCAGCGCCTGGACAACCAGCCATGATCTCGGCCCGGATTGCTGCCGGATCCTCGGAGCGCGGATTGTCATCGGTAACATAAACCCGGTCCGCCAGCCTGGCGGCAATCTCGCCCATCAGTGGCCGCTTGCCCTTGTCGCGATCTCCGCCGCAGCCGAATACCACATGAAGTTTGCCCTTCGCATATGGCCGGAGCGATTCGATGGCGTTTTCCAGCGCGGCCGGCTTGTGGGAATAATCCACAAAAATTGGAGCGCCTGCCTTGCTGCGCGCCACGAAATCGAGCCGGCCCTTTGCTCCCTTCAACAACTCAATCGCGTGAAAAACCAATTCCTCTTCGCCCCCGGTGGCCATCACCAGGCCCGCCGCAACCAGCGCGTTCGACGCTTGAAAATCGCCGACCAATGGCAGCATGAGAGAATGGCGCCGGGTTGGCCCAATGACCTCGAGCCGTTGACCGAATCCTTCGCGTTCCGCCGAAACAAGTTTGAGTGTACTGCCGGCCCGGCCTACTGAAACGATCGTGAGTCCGTGCGCCAACGCCCGTGCCGCCACCTCGGCGCCATGCGGCGAATCTGAATTGATGACCGCCGGAGCGCCCTTTGGCAGGAGTTCCTCAAACAGCCGCATTTTTGCGTTGAAATAATCGTCGACGCTATCGTGATAGTCGAGATGATCGCGCGACAGATTGGTGAACGCTCCCGCGGTCAGCCGCAGTCCATCGAGACGAAATTGCGCAAGGCCATGGCTTGAGGCCTCGATCGCCAGATGCTCGACACGATCGGCGGCCAGGCGCGCCATGATCTCGTGAAGTTTCACCGGGTCGGGTGTGGTATGTTCAAGTTCCGTCGTGCCGGAAGGGCTCACCACGCCGACCGTGCCGAGGCTCGCCGCGCGAAAACCCATCGAAGTCCAAATTTCCCGCACAAAGGCGGCAACTGACGTCTTGCCGCTGGTGCCGGTCACCGCCACCACGAGATCGGGTTGCGCGCCAAAAAACCGCGAGGCCGCCATCGCCAACAGGCGCCGCGGATTGTCCGCCACGATGACCGGAACGCTCGCATTTATGCCCTTGCTCGCGATGATGGCTACGGCGCCCGCCGCAATCGCCTTCGGAATGTAGGTGGCGCCATCGGCCACGCTGCCGGGGAGCGCTGCAAATAGGAACCCTGGCTTGATCTCGCGGCTGTCGGCGGCCAGTCCGGTAATGGTCAGTCCGGTGACACCTTCCGGCACTGCGGCGTCGCCACCGATTAGCTTTCCAAGCGTCTGGACCAAGCTCTTCAGCCCTCTTTCTTCTGTAACTTCGCTTGCTTGGCGAGTTTCTCGAGGTCCCTTGGGCTGAACACCGGCGTAATGCCCAGCATCGGCGCGATGCGCTCGATGATCTTGCCCGCCGTCGGCACGGCATTCCAGCCTGCGGTGGCAAAACCGTAGGTTCCAGGCACCGCCTTCGGTTCATCGAGCATCACGATGATCGCGTAGTGCGGATCCTCCATCGGAAAGGCCCCAATGAAGGAATTGAGCAACTTTTCCTTAGAGTATCGTCCGTCTATAACCTTTTCGGCCGTACCCGTCTTGCCGCCCACCCGATAACCGATGACGTCGGCCTTGCTCGCCGTTCCTTCTTCGACATTGAGCCGGAAGAGATAGCGCATCTTCTCACCCGTCTCGTGTTTCACGATCCGGTTGCCAAGAACCTGTGCATCCGCCAGGTCGCGCCTGATGAAGGTTGGGGGAATGAGAATTCCCATCGTTGAGAAAACCGCCGATCACCGATATTCCCTGCAGCGGCTGTACGGCAAAACCATGGCCGAAGGCCGCCGTTGCCGTGACCAGCTTGCTCCACCGCCGTGGCAACAGAGGCTTGGCGCTCTCCGGCATCTCGGTGGTGAGACGGTCAAAGAGGCCGACCCGGCGGAGGAATTCCTGGTGCCCCTCCATGCCCACCTGTAATGCCATCTTGGCGGTGCCGATGTTGGAGGAATTGGTGAAGACTTCCGGCACCGAAAGCACGCGCCGCTGGGCATGGTAATCGCTGATCCGCGCGTTGCCGATGACCAGCGGAAAGCGCGCATCGTAATGGCCGCTGAGATCGGTGACTCCATAGTCGAAGGCCATGGCGAAAGTAACCGCCTTGATCACCGAGCCCAGCTCATAGACCCCGCTCAGCATGCGATTGACCTGGTCCTTGCTGAAGTTCTTGTCTTCTTGGTTAGGATTGAAATCCGGCAGCGACACCAGTGCTATGACTTCGCCCGTCTTGATATCGAGAACGACTGCACCGGCGGCGATGGCATGAAATTTCGCAACCGCGTTGGAAAGCTCATTGGCCAATGCATGCTGAACCCGGATATCGATGGAAAGTTGCGCCGGCGCCACCCCGCCGCTGGCGCCCTCGCCAAGCGACGCGGTGTAGAGCGCGCCTTGGTCGTCGAGATATTTCTCGACGCCGGCAATGCCCTTGGTATCGAGATCGACATAACCTACCGTGTGAGCGGCGAGCCGGCCCATGGGGTAGACACGCCGCCGCTCGTTGACAAACCCCACGCCAGGGATGCCAAGATTGTAGACGCCGTCGCGCTCTTCGACGCTCACCTGGCGCTTGAGCCATGCAAAGGCCCGCCCTGGCTGCGACAGTTTCAGGCGCAACGCCTTGGCATCGAGATCGGGAACCGTTGCCGTGAGCAGCTCCACTGCCTCGTCAATATCGATTATCTTTCGCGGATCGGCGTAGAGCGAAGCGACCGCCACATCGGTGGCGAGCAGCACGCCGTTGCGATCGACGACGTCTGGCCGCGGCAGGAGGTCCCGCCCCGCCAATACCGCCATGCCGCTTCCATCGCCGGGCTTGAACAGGGTGAGGTGGCCGAGCTTGCCGGCGATCGCCAGAAAGGCGCAGCAGAAGCAGATGCCGATGAGCCGGATGCGGTTTTGCCCGCCAAGCCTTGGCCGTCGTGCCGCGAACGACAATTCGTCATCGGCGGTCGAATATCTTTTGCTGCTCATCCTGCTACTGCATCATCTTGAGTATGTCGCCGATCGGATCCTTGTCCTGCGCCTCAAGCTTGATAATCGGTTCCGGCGGAACCCTCTGCCCGAGTTCACCGAGCCCAACCAGTTGCTGGGCCTTGATCGTTTCAAGCTGAAGGTGCTGTTCGGCAAGCCGCTGGATACGGTCCGGCCGGGTCAGGCTGCTCCACTCGGCGCTGAGGAGCTTGATATTCTCCTTCGAGTCTGAAATCTGGCCGCGCAAGCCGGCGATCTCGCGCTCAAGACCGCGTGTCGCGTGTTCCAGGGAATACAGCATGAATCCCGAGATCAGCACCGCCACGACGAGCAGCGCATTGAACAGCTTGTGCATCAGTGCTTGCTCCCGCTCGAAACAAACACGCCAATCTCATTGACAATCGATGGCATGGCTGCCGCCGCTGTGCGCACAGCAGCCCTGAGTTTTGCCGAGCGCGCCCGCGGGTTGCTCCTGACCTCGGCTTCACTGGCACTCAAATGGCCCTTGAACGTCAGTTCGAAACTGGGCGCAGGTGGTTTCCGCGTTTCCGGAAGGTGGCGCGATGCGGCTGGAATCTTGCCCGCGCGCGAGGCAAGGAAGCGCTTGACGATGCGGTCTTCAAGTGAATGAAACGCCACCACCACCAGACATCCGCCCGGCCGCAGAACCTGTTCGGCGCCATGGAGGGCCGCAACCAGTTCATCGAGCTCGCCATTGACGTGAATGCGCAAGGCCTGGAACGTCCGCGTTGCCGGATGCGTGCGATCTTGCGCGCGCTGGCGCCCGGTTGCCCGTTCGATGGCCCGCACCAGCGCCGCTGTCGTGGTAATCGGCGCTTCCGCCCGGGCGGCGGCGATCGCCCTGGCAATTGCCCGCGACCGCGGTTCCTCGCCGAAAATGTAGATGATGCGGCTGAGCTGTTCCTGCGGCAGCGTGTTGACCACATCTGCAGCACTGGGGCCCGCTTTTGCCATGCGCATGTCCAACGGTCCATCCTGCATGAAGGAGAAACCCCGTTGCGCCTCGTTCAGTTGCATGGACGAAACGCCGACATCGAGCACCACGCCGTCCACCTGCGAAACACCGGCCTTCGCCAGCAAATCGCCCATACCGCCGAAACGCCCCTCAAGCAGGATCAGCCGGCCTGCAAATTCCGCTACCAAGGCTTCACCGGCGCGAATTGCGTCCGGGTCCCTGTCGATCGCAACGACATTGCAGCGCGCCTTCTGAAGAATGGCGCGGGCGTAACCCCCGGCCCCGAAAGTTCCATCAACATAGGTGCCGCCATCGCGCGGGCGCAAAGTGTCGACAACCTCGGCAAGCATCACCGGCACATGGGGTGCTTCTCGGGTTGTGGTCTCGGCGGTCATCGGCCCAGCGGAAATCAGGGTGAAAAAGGTGTAAAGACGTCGCTGACAATGCCCCTCCGAGCCTTAACAAATGGTTTCAAATTTAACTCATGCAAGGACGCGATTGCCAGCCGGCCTGTAAGCCGGGTTCTGTCCGTTCGGGGCTTGCGCTCCGCCCGGGATGACCATTCATCTGGAGCCCCCGTCGCCGGAGGCTTCGCGCGACCTACCCGGACAATAGGCCGGAAACAGCCCTGGGTCCGAAGACCCGCATCGTCCCTATTCGGTCTTGCTCCCGGTGGGGTTTGCCCTGCCGCCGCCGTTGCCGGAAGCGCGGTGCGCTCTTGCCGCACCATTTCACCCTTGCTCGGAGGATTTCGCCTGCGGGCGGTATAATTTCTGTGGCACTTTCCCTGGGGTTTCCCCCGCCGGGCGTTACCCGGCACCGTGTTTCCATGGAGCCCGGACTTTCCTCCCCCGCGCCCTTTCGGAACTTGCGGCAGCGGTCATCCGGCCGGCTGGCGATACTCAGGTAGGCGGCATCGGCGCCCGCGTCAATGGCCACTCAGCTTTCTTTGGTGCATCCGCACCATGGGAAATTTGCGCTTCCACCATCCCCACGGAGCCTATACATACGTCGAACTCCGCCCGGAAATCCTCAGCATGTTCAAGCGCCTCGTTCTTACCATTTCCCTGATTGCGCCTTCCTGCACAAGTGTCATGGCGCAAGAGCGCCAGTGGAGCCTCGATGTGAACAGCGAGGACGCCTACCTGATTTTTGGCGTTCCTGAATCCGACGATGTAGGCGTAAGTTTTTGGTGCACGTTGCGAACCGGTGAGATCAAGGTCTTTGTGTCCGAGTCCGATCCTTCCCTGGAACCCGGAACGATAGCCAGCTTCACGATCACTGCCGGCAAGTCGGCAGCCAGGCTTCGTGGCAAAGTCGAGTCCAACGAAGATGCCACGGCCACCAGTTTGGAAGCAAGGATTCCCGCCAGCCACCCGATCTTCGACGCCTTACAACGGGCTGACCGGTTCAAAGTGGAGGTCGGAACCACGGAGGACTTCTTTCCGTTGATCGATGCCGATGTCACGGGGCTTCTGGCACTCTGCAGGAAATCCTGATCAGCTCGCACTCAATTGGCGCAGCGTCTCGATTGTCGAAAAATCGGCAATGCCGTCAATGCGTGCCGGCCGGAAGTGCCGCTGAAATGCCGTTACAACGACTTCCGTGTCGCGGTCATACTCGCCTGAGACTGATAGCCCGTAGCCATAGTTCACTAGCAATTCCTGCAATTCCTTCACCACTTGACCTCGGTCACCAAATTTGAAGGCCAACCCATCGGCAATTGGTGTTGGCGCAACCCAATGTCCGACGCCCCCCCGGTGCAGCATCGCCCAGCCAAATTTCTCCCCCGGATCGATCTTGCGGCCAGGTGCCACGTCCGAATGTGCCAATACCTGACGCGCCGGGATATCATGGCGTGCGGCGATGTCCCGGCACAGCTCCAAGACAGCCTTCATCTGCGCTTCGGGAAAGTCGCTATAGCCGATGTTATGGCCGCGGTTGTAAATCTCGATGCCCACGGAACGGGAATTTGTGTCGCTATCGCCTCCCCACGAGGAAACCCCAGCGTGCCATGCGCGCATTTCTTCCCCTACCAATTGAGTTATCACGCCCAACTCATCGACAAGATAATGGCACGACACGCCCGAAGCGGAACTGCACAGCCAGCCACACGCAGCCTCCACGCTGTCCATTCCCGTATAGTGCAGCACGACCATGTCGACCTGCCTTCCACCCCTCCGCGGCTCGACATTGGGCGACATGATAAAGCTGCTTGCAAGCGGAGAACGGATCACGCCGCCAGTACTTTCATGATCATGTCATAGGCTTCATTGATGCGCTGCAGCCGTTCCGTCGCCAGCGAAATCATTTCCTCCGGCACGCCGGCGGCAATGTGTTTGTCGGGATGATTGTCACGCACCAGCTTGCGGTAACGTTGCTTGATCATTTCACGTGTGGCACCACGATCAAGACCGAGAACCCTATAGGGATCCGCCGTATCATCCCGAACGTGGCGGGCCTTGATGCGGTCGAACTCATCTAGCGAGAAGCCGAAAATCGTTGCGACCTCTTCGAGGAACACGAGTTCATTCGTGTGTATCGCTTCGTCGGCCTTGGCGATATGAAAAAGCCCCTCGAGCACATCCTCCAGAATGGAAGCTTTGGCGTGGAACAATCGGGAAATCTGGCGCGCATAAGCGTCAAAACCGGCAATGTCCTGCTTGGCCAGATTGAACACGCGGGCAACACCGGCAAGCTCCTTTTCCGGCACATGAAAAACCTGCTTGAACGCGTTGATTTCAACCTCGGTGACCACGCCGTCGGCCTTGGCCATCTTGGCTGAAAGCGCAATCATGCCAATCGTGAAAGCGATGGATTTCTCGGGCGGCGTAATGCGCCTTCGCGTCAGCCGCTGCAAGACATCGCCGATTGAATCGCCGATAGCGGATATGCTTTCCGCGGCGCGGGTCCAAATGGACATGACGATCGGCGCCTAACCGGTTCTTCCACCGGCTGATCGTAAAAGTTCAGCCACGCTTGAAGTAGTAGCCTAGCTTGAACACCGGTGTGTCGATATCGAGGTGCTGCGCCAAGCGGCGCTCCACATGCCAGGCGCGGCCCGCTGTCCACGCCGTGGCCCACAGCACCGGTACTGCCCCTAGTGCCATCACCGCATACATGAACATGTCCGGCAGGCCAAATAGCTTCGATGCAGCCCACACCGTGGCAACCATTGCAGCACCCAGCTTGCAGAAGGCCAGAAGTGTCACGCCGGCCGCCGCAAGAAAACATCCCAATGGACTGAAGGCCTGGCTACCACTCCGGGGTTGAGCGTCGGGTTTCATAATTTCCTGATCCATGACCCAACATATGCGCGCCGGGCAAGGATTTTGCAACGCTCTGCCATGAGACTGAAGCGATCTCTCAGGTCAACGACTTTAGCCTTTGATATATTTAAGTTATCGCTAGTGACAGTAGTGGTTTCCACTCCGCCTGACCTGCAGATCAAGGTGGATATGGTCGCGATGATGCCGATCGGAGCCGGGTCCCAGCACCGTCATGAAGTCTTCGCAGGCCAGCGCCCGGACGGTCCGCAGAAAGCCGCGCTCATCCCTCCCGCCGGACCAGCCATCAGCTACCGTCACCTTTCTCCCGCTTTCAAGAGTAAAGGCGGCTATGTCTATGGCATTGCCATATCCATGTTCGCTCATCCTTGCCCCGCTTACATTGTTGCGCGGCCGGCAAGAATAGGACGCGGCGACATCGACTGACACAACACTTTCGCCAAAACTCCTTTGCGCGGCCGGCTGCACCTGGTTCTGCATCCAGCCGTATATTGGATCCACCATGCCGCAGTTCAGCGTCGCCGGCTGGCTGAATTTGACGTTGGCAACTGAATAGACCCGCCAAGGATTGGGAACTTCGCAGCCGTTGCCCTCGCGAATAGCCACCAGCCGTTCGGCAATTCCAACATCGGAAGGTTTCGTGGAACAATGCGCCAGGGGAGCAACAAGACCTTCGGTCTCAAAAGATTCATGTCCGCCAGAGGAACAAGCCGTAAGTCCAGCGGCAAGCCCAGCGGCGGCCAAAATCCGAGTTATCCCTGCCATACGCAACTCCACCAACCCAGGACTTGGCCGTCAACACTAGGATCGTGGGGGTTAACAACTGGTTGGGCTCAGCGGTTGAGTGCGGCAACGAGTTGGGCAACGTCGCCGTTGCGCTTGGTGATATATGAGGTGAACAGGCCGCGTTGCATGTAAACCATCGAAAAACCCAAGACTTTGACGTCGGCAACCTTGTATGTTTTTCCGCGCCAGGCGAGGCGCCAGACCACCTTGTAGGTCTGTCCCGAGAGCAGGAAAACCCTGCTGTCGATCAGGATATCCTTGTCGTCAACGCGTGCCTCGCCGAGTTCATATTTGGCGACGCGGAATTCCCTGGATTGATCGGCAAAATAGCGCGCCATGAAGGTTGCGACGCCCCCATAATAGCGGCTGCGCTGGCTCTCCGGCAGCTTCTTGCTGTATTGCCCCAGGGAATAGTCGGCGATATCGGCAACATCGGCATGGCGCTGGATAGCCCGCCTGAAACTGGCAACGGTACCTTGACGGTGCGCGTTGAGCAGATCCTTTGCGAACTGCCGCATATAGGTCATGGACGGATGTTCCGCGGCCATCGCCGGTGAAGCAATGGCGCCTGCCAGTATCCCCAGCACGCTTCGCCGGCCGATTAATCGCAACAAAGTCGGATCGCAATCCGCCATAATTCGAATCCCATTGCCCGTCTTCGGCCGATTTGATCTATCGGCTTTTATCCCCTCAGGCGGCCTACCGCTACCAGGTTTCAGCTTCCCTCAGCTCAGCGAAGAGCTTGTCGAAATCGCCTTTTGATCTATTCAGCACTTTGCTGAATCGATCCTTCATCGAGATCGTCAGCCAGACGCCCTTCAAGTTCACGTCGTTCACCTTGAATCCGCCTCCCGCTGGCAACAGCCGCCAGCGGACCTGTTCGCGACCGCCGCCCTTCCGTTTGATCGCGCTGATGATCACGGTGAACTTGCCCTGCGTCGTTGTCGACATGATATCCAATGCCGAACCGCGGAAATCCTCGACATAATAGACAAACAGGGCGGCGGCGTAGTTGCTCACCAACCGGTAGAACTCATCGCGCTTGTTCGCCGGCAGCTTGCTTTGATAAGTGCCCAGCGCGTAGTTCGCGATAACTCGCAAATTGATGTACCGGTTCAATAGCGATGCAAACCGGTTGCGCAGACCGTCACCCTGTTGGCCGCTGTTGGCCAGCGCCATCACCTCGTCAGCAATGCTGCTGACATAGGTCTCAGCAGGGTTTACCGCAGCCCTTGCGGAGACCGGCGCCACGCCACCCAGGAAAGACACAACCAAGAGTTCGGTGAACTGACGCCGCCCAATCCGGCGAGCCAAATACTTCATACGTTTGCCTCCCAGCAAATCATTTGCAATGCACAGATGTGGACACAATTCTCCGGGAAACTATGAAGAAAGCAAGGCGGCCATACAAACGCAGCTAAAATATCCACTTTTTGTCTGTCCTTCCTCGCACTGAACCGTGTCATCGCGCCTTGCGTCTCATATAAAGATATGTTTATATGATTACCAAACTGAGGGATAATAGTTGGACGAACTCCTTGCAGGATTGCGCGCGGCGGCGGAAGCGACACGGATTCGTATTTTATTCATTCTTTCTCACGGCGAGTTCAATGTCAGTGAGCTTACTCACATTCTGGGCCAAAGCCAGCCCCGGGTCAGCCGCCACCTCAAGCTGATGGCCGAGGCGGGCTTGATCACCCGCCACAAGGAAGGCAATTGGGTGCTGTTCCGGCTCAGGGAAAACGAATTGGGTGGAGCCCTCGCCCGATCGATCGTCGACCTCCTGCCCGGGGCCGACGCTGAGCTTGCCCGCGACCTTGCGAGACTGGCCGGCGTCCGCGGCCAGCGCGCCGAGGCGGCCAGCCGCTATTTCCGCGAAAACGCCGCCCGCTGGGAGGAACTGCGTTCGCTCCATGTCCGCGAAGAGGACGTGGCCCACGCCATGTTGCGCCTCGCCGGCGTAGCCCCGGTCAAACTCCATGTCGACCTCGGCACCGGAACCGGCAGCGTGCTGCGCGATTTCGCCTCGCGCGCCCAGCAATCGATCGGCATTGACTCGAGCCGCGACATGCTGGCGATCGCCCGGATCAATCTGGAGAAGGCGGGGCTGCGCCATGTCCAGGTCCGCCACGGCGATATCTACGCCCTGCCGCTTGCCGATTCCTCCTGCGATTTCATCACTTTCCACCAGGTTTTGCACTATCTCGATGACCCCGCCCGCGCCCTCGCCGAAGCTGCCCGCGTACTCCAACCCGGCGGCCGCATGCTGATTGCCGACTTCGCCCCCCATGACCTTGAGCAGCTGCGCGAGAAACACGCCCACCGCCGCCTCGGCATTGCCGCCGAACATATGGCGGCCTGGCTCACCCGCGCCGGCGCAAGGCTGCTCCAGCACGATGTGCTGCCGCCACCCTGGCGCAAGGACGAAACCGGACTCACGGTTTCCTTGTGGCTCGCTGAAAGACCAATGGAATCAACACAAAGCTTGCCCTACCACAAGCCGGCAACAACGGACTCGTCGAGATGATTGCAGCCACAGAAACGCCGAGTCCGATCAGCGTCTCCTTCGAATTCTTTCCGCCCAAGGAGGGAGATGGCGAAGCGAGCTTCTGGCGCACCATCGCCAAGCTTGAGACGGTGAAGCCGCAATTCATCTCCGTCACCTACGGCGCCGGTGGCACCACCCGCGACCGGACCCTGGCAACCGTTAGGCGGATTGCCGCCGAAACCACCTTGAAGCCTGCCGCACACCTCACCTGCGTTGCCGCCAGCAAGGCCGAAGTCCATGATGTTCTTCGCGAATTCAAGGCGGCGGGAGTGGCCCACATCGTCGCTTTGCGGGGCGACCCGCCGGGCGGCGTGGGCGAGCGCTTCGTGCCCCACCCCGAAGGCTATCGCAACGCCGCCGACCTGGTGCGCGGCATCCGCGATGTCGGCGGCTTCGAAATCTCGGTTGCAGCCTACCCCGAGCGCCACCCCGAATCGGTCTCGATCGAAGAGGATCTGGCCTTCATGGCCGACAAGGCGGAGAATGGCGCAACCCGCGCTATCTCTCAGTTTTTCTTTCATAATTCCTTCTTCTTGCGCCTCCGAGACCGCGTCATGGCGCGCGGCATCGAGATCGACCTGGTGCCCGGCATTCTGCCGATCACCTCCTTTGCCAGGGTCAGCGAGTTCGCCGCCAAATGCGGCGCCCATATTCCCCCGGCGCTGGCCCGCCGCTTCGAAGGCCTCGATGCCGATCCCGAAACCCGCAACCTGGTGGCCGCCATGGTGGCCGCCGAACAGGTGGCGGCACTGCGCCGCGAGGGGGTCAAGCACTTCCACTTCTATACCCTCAACCGCGCCGACCTGGTCTACGCCATCTGCCGGGTGCTCGACCTCGGAGCCGCGGGTGAGAAAGCCGCCTGATTTGCCGCTTTGCGCTGCCCAAATGCGCGTTTTTGCACGCCAATGCGCGCACTTTAGCACCACGAATTCGCCCCCCGATACTTGACTCCGTCAACTATTCCGGCCAAACCCCGGCCCCATGCTGCCCCCCGCAATCGTCCGCCTCTCGGTTCCCCGCAAGGAGCCGCCACCCGCTCCCCCAGCTCCCGCCAAGGTTGAACCCGCCGCTGAACTTCGCGCCTTTATCGACACAGTTCGAAGAACGCTTGTGGACCACCGGCAGCGCCGCTCAAGCCGGCGGCCTGTCGCGGGCGGAGCTTCGCGTGCTGGGCGCCCTGGGCTCCCGCCGCCACAATCTGGCCAAGGACCTGTCGCGCCGCCTGGCCATCGACAAGGGCTATCTCAGCCGCATCGTCAACCGCCTGGTGGAGCTTGACCTCGCCAGGAGGGTTGCGGCGAAGGATGGGAGACAATCTCCGTTGGCGGCCACGGGCCTGGGCCGCGCCCTGCTCCGCCGTCTGGCGCGTCACCGCGACCGCGATGCCGCACGGCTCCTCAAACCGCTGCCGCCCGCCGGGGCCGCCGCCCTGGTGAAGGCCATCGAGCTGGTCCGCCACAGCCTGCGCCCCGAGGACGCCTCGCCCGAAGACCCATCGTCCGGGAACGAGCCCGGCGCCGAAACCGATTTCCGCTTCCGCACCGTGAGGCCGGGCGATGTGGCCCTCCTCGCCCACCGCCTCGTCGAGGCGGCCTCCGGCGCCGCCGAACACCGGATCCTCGTCCGCGCCGCGGCCTTCCTCGATGGTTTCAACCGCGCCCGCGACATCGGCTGGATCGCCGAGCGAGATCGCGGCTTCGCCGCCGCCTGCCTGCTCAAGGGAACCACCGCCGATCAGGCCGAACTGACCCTTATCCACGTCGAGCCGCAAGCGCGCGGGGCCGCTCTGGCCGGGACGCTGATCGGCCACTGCCTGACCTTCGCCAGGTTCGCCAAATACGCGCAAGTGACGGCCCGCGTTATGGCAAGCCAGAGCGAGATCGAGGATGCGCTTGAGGCGCTGGAGTTCAGGCTGGTGCGGGGTGCCAAGGATGCGCCGGGCCCGGGAAGGCTGTGGGCGAAGCGGCTGTGATGGAGAGTGACGTGGCGCATGCGCGGCAACATTATACCGTATACGGAGTATCAATTAAATGCACTGGACTGCACCCTGTCACCGTAACCTAAAAAAACTTTCTACAATTGGCGGATATTTCATCACCTATCAAGACGGCTCGATTCCCACGCCAGCTGGTGAGACACAATATTGCTGAAGTCGCTACGATAGGGATTCCACGCAATGACTTCGCTGGCGAGACTGCATGCGCCAATAACGATTGGTGCGTCTCCAGGCCGCTCGGGCTTCAAATCGACTGGAAATTCCTTGCCGGAAATTTGTTTTACCGAGGATACGACGTCGAGCACAGATACGCCGCGGCCGCTGCTGCAATTGAGCGTAACTGGCGCACCGCCTTGGCGCAGGTATTTCAGCGAAAGCACATAGGCGTTCGCCACATCGGCCACGTGAACAAAATCTCTCACACAAGTTCCGTCAGCCGTTGGGTAAGTGGTTCCATAAATTTCGACGGAGGATCGAACGCCGAGCGCCGCGCGGACAGCGGCTCTAACTAGGTTCATGTGTGATTTTACCGATGGACCGGTGCGCAGTTGTGGATCTGCGCCCACGACATTGAACTGGCGTAGTATTACATACGCTAACCCGAATGCAGACCAGGCGTCATGCAACATGGTCTCAGTCATCAATTTCGAGTGACCATAGGCAGACAACGGCAAAGTCGCACTCTCTTCGGTAACCGGAAGGCTGTTCGGCGAACCATAAACGGCGGCGCTCGAAGCAAAAATTATATGCTTGACACCACTCTGTACTGCCGCTTCGATTACTTCAAGCGAGCATGCCATGTTGTTCCGATAGTAGACTAAGGGATCATTCTTGGATTTTGCGATGTCGCTCAGGGCCGCAACATGCGCAATACAGTCGACACCAAACTCAGCGATAGTCCGCCTAACTGCCGGGCCGTCGGCGGCGTTCGCAGTGATTAATTTAACCTGTTTTGGAGTCGAAGACGAACCCGTGCTTAAATTGTCAAGAACCACGACATGCTCGCCTGAGTCCACAAGTTCATACGCAAGTTGGCTGCCAATATAGCCAGCCCCGCCTATAATTAGCGTAACCACTCTGGGTTCACTTCAGTGACTTGCGAGAGCAGACTTAATTTCCAGAACGACCCGTCTTACATCGTGTTCGGTCATTTCAGGAAATAACGGTAGTGATATCGCTGACTCTGAAGCACCCGTGGCAATTGGGAAGTCATTCGGTTGAAAACCATATTTTTCACGATAGTACTTATGAAGATGTAGCGGCTTGTAGTGATGGCTAGTGCCAATTCCACGGTTAGCTAGATGGTCCGCCAACTCAAGTCTGGTAAGGCTGGTTTTGCTTGACACCAATCTCATAACATACAAGTGACAAGCCGAAGACCGAACTTCATCACCGAGCAATGGTGTTACTATTTCATCAATATTCGCTAGGAGTGACTGATACAAAGAGCTTAGATGTCTTCTCCTCGCAGTTACCGAGACCAGTTTCTTCAGTTGCACAATGCCAATTGCAGCCTGAACATCATTCATGTTGTACTTCCAACCAGGATGGATCACCTCTGTCCCCTGCATATATCCCGTCTCTGAACGATCCCACGGGGCGTCCGACAATCCATACCACCTGAGCGTTCTCGCCATGCTGGCGCTTTGCTGGGAATTTGTTAATAACAGACCACCCTCAATCGCAGTCACGTTCTTTGTGGGGTAGAAACTAAATGCTGCATATTCACTGTCGCGTCCAATTGGAGCTCCATTAAATGTTGCTCCAAGTGCGTGTGCTGCGTCTTCAATCAGCACAATATTCCTTGCAACGCATAGGCGCCGCAGTTTGTCTAGGTCACAAGGAAGTCCCGCAAAATGGACGCAGATTATAGCGCGTGTGCGGCCGGAAATTTTGGATTCGATTTGACCCACATCAATGTTGAGGTCAATATCGGAAACATCAACAAAAACCGGTTTGGCTCCAACCAACTCGACCACGTTAGCTGTGCTTGCAAACGTGTATGGCGTAGTTATCACTTCATCTCCCGGACCAATGCGCGAACATACCAGCGCCAGGTGCAGCGCCGCAGTTGCGGAGTTTAGGGCTACAGCAAAAGGTGCCCCAATGTACTGCTGGAATTGGACTTGGAATTGCTCAACTTTCGGTCCTTGTGTGAGCCAAAGTGACTGGAGGGTGGCAACAACGGCTTCAATGTCCACGGTCTCAATAAATGGCTGAGCGAATGGTAAACGAGTATGGAGTCATTGAAATCTCCGAATGGGGGATGTCCCGCTTGATGTTGAAAAGTGCGAAACGGCCGTCACTGATGATCAACCTATGCGGCTTTCGTGGTTTGGGCAAGATGCTGCCTCGATGATGCTGCCTCGATGATGTCAGCAGCACACGATATGTCCGGATTAGGTAGCACACGATCGATCCGGTGAAACTGTCCCTTTAACAGGGGGATGGGATGCGCCGGACGGAAGCCCCTCAGGGTGTGCGGATGATCAAGTTCAGAAGCGTTTTTGATCGCTATGAGGCGGCGGAGTTGAGTCAGTTGGGGGATTACGGTGCCAGTGCATTTAACTCCCCTTGGCTCGCTTCTTCGGTCCGCGCTTGGCCGGCCGCAACACACGCCCCGTCTTGCGTTCCAGCTTTTTCATGAAGCGCTCATCGCCGCGCGGCCTGCCGGTGGTTTCATCTTCGCGCACCACCAAGCCGTCCATCGCCGCCTCATCACCCCGCAACAGCGCCCGCATATCCGGAAACCGCGACAGCATCGCTTCTGTCTCGGTCAAGCCATCGTCGATGCCCTTGAGATAGGCCGCCGCACTCGACCAGCGCCAGCGCGCCGGCGTTGCCGCCAGCCCCGCCGTCACCGGATTGCGCAGAATATAACGGAAGCAGGCGGCGAGGTGTTCCTCGTCCATCACCGCGGCGCCGTAACGGCCCTGCCAGAAATGCCCGCTGCGCCGCCGCCTGGCGTTGATCAGCCCGGCATAGCGCCGGTGCGTGGGGGCGAGTGCGGCACGCAGGCCGTCCTCATTGTTCGGCACCAGGATCGCGTGAATATGATTGGGCATCAGCACATAGGCCCAGCACGCAACCCCCGCCTCCCGGCAATTGGCCGCCAGCAGGTCGCGGTAGAGCCGGTAGTCGTCTTCACCAAAAAACACCTTCCGCCCATTGCCACGCTGGGTGACGTGATGGGGAAGACCGGGAATCACTACGCGTGCAAGCCGTGCCATGGTCGACTGCTAGCAGATTTGCGGAGCGAGCGCAATTAAATGCACTGTCACCGAAATACCAGCAATACTTGTGCGGAATCGTTGCAAAATGCGCCTTCTCCCGATCCCGGACTTCCGGGATGGCAGAGCGAGCTCGCGAGCGCCGAAGGCCGGTTGAGGGCTCTTCACTTCGCTCAACAAACTCAGCGCTTCCACGCTGATAGAGGCCCTCACCCGCCCTGTCTGGATCTCTCGCATCCCGGGTAAGCCGAGGACGGCGAGGGCATGAACTGGGTCGATCAAATGGCACCCGCTCTAGTGGTGGTGGCCCTCGCCATCGGACTCCGGCCGCGCCGATCTGGTCAGGGTGATTATGGCGCCGGAGTCGAAGGCACCGTGGTCACCACATCGAAGACGACGTGAAGTATGGTCGTCTTGTTGTGGCCACCTTTGTGCCAGCCCTTCTTGGATAGCTGCAAGACGACGTCGAACTGAGCTGGGCCGAATGTGTAGGGTTGAATACCATCGATGTGCCGATCCGTGTCGATCGCCGCGGCGTAGAAGGCATAGTTCTGCGAGTTTTGGGTGACTTTTTGGGTTCCCTCGTCATCACCGATGACGACTGTGGTGCCGGACTTCCATTGATAGCCGTTCAGATCCGCCGTTGGCGGGCCCGGGCATACGCTTGTTGGACTGCTCGGACCACCCGTTGACAGCTTTAGCTTGAGGTACTTGGTCTTCTTCGACGGATCGAAGTCGATCCACAGGTGCCCATCATATTGATTGAGGTCGGGGTTGCTGGGGTCCAGCGCCACGTTGTAGGAGTAGGTAAAGTTCCACGCCGCGCGGTCTAGCCTCGGAGGAGGGATGGTTTGCGAACCCGCCGGGACTTCAATATGCACGAGCCCATCCTCATCCACATAGGTGGACCGGATGTTCGGTCCCTCCCGGTAAATCGCCTTCAAAGCCAGTTCCACACCGGCATCGAGATTTCTTTTCCGCTGGAAAGTGACTGAGGAGTTACCCGCGCCCTGCCATAATTCGCCCGGACTGCATGTATCCTCCGCAGTCAAATCCAAGGCGCTATCGAGGTAAACCGGCAGTTTGTCATTTGGCTCGTGATTGCTGGAATCCGCCGCCGCGGGCAGGGGAGCAAGTAATGCGAACGCGACACCTCCCACGAGCACACACCGGTTTAACGAAGTATTTGGGCCACTTCTCGTCATATAGGCTCTCCATTTTGGCTGAGCCGGCCTCACTGCCAGCTGGCCCGGAAAGCTAGGACCGACTTCTTAACAATTCGTTCATCACTCGCTTACCATTCAAACTTTCTTAGCCATGTTGAATGACCACCTTGAGCGCCGCGGCGCTCACTCTTCCGCCTTCTGCTTGCCGCCCTTGATCCTCGCTTCGCGCAGATGCAGGTTGCGGTGCGTGGCCGTCGAAATCGCCGTCGCGCGCCAGATCGAAGGTGCGCTTGCGGAGTTCCATCACGAGATCGTTGCGGTCTTCGATATGGGCGATGTCGGCGAAGGCGATGGGCATGCCGATCCGCACCTTGAGATTGCTGCCGATGCGCCTGGCGGTTTCGCGGAAGACCAGAGAGAGCCGGAGCGTCAGGCTCAGATGGCTGGCGAGCTGGAACAGCCGGCTGTTCTGGCCGACGAAGAAGATGGGAACCACCGTCGCCTTCGACATGCGCAAGAGCTTGGCGGTGAACGGCGCCCACGGCAGATCGACGGCGGGGCCATTGAGCGGATTCTCCGAAGTTGAAACCCCGCCGCCGGGGAAAATTCCAACCGCATGGCCCTGGCGCAGCCACGCCTGGGCGGCGAGCCTGGATTTGACATTGGTCTCGCGCGCCTCGCGCGTCGGCGCGAAGGCCACCGGCAGCAGATTGGCGGCGGCCTCCGGCGCCTGGCACAGGACGTCATTGGCGAGCACCTTGGTGTCGGGGCGGATTTTGGTGGCAAGCCAGGTGAGCGTGATGCCGTCGAGCACGCCGTAAGGGTGGTTGGAAATGAACAGAACCGGCCCGGAGGCCGGCGTCCGCGCCAGCGCGCACTGGATCGAAATCGATATTCATCTTGAGCAGGCGCAGTGCCGCGGCAAAGAAATTCTCACCACCCGCCACGCTCTTCTGGTGCTGGACATAGAGCTTCTTGAGCTTGCGCTGGCCGCCGATCTTCTCGATCGCCTGGATCACCGCCCGCTGCAGCGCCGGCTGGTCCGGCGTCGAATAGGAAAACCGCACCCGCCTTTTCTTGGCCGGGACTGGAGAGTGGGGCTGCTGGCTCTTCGGCATGTCCTGCCGTGACTGGTCAATGTGGTTCGCCATCTGCATTTCCATGGCCCAGCCCCCAATGCAAGGGGCTTCTTGGTGGATGCCGCGGAATTGTAACGGCATCGTGAAGCCCGGCATCACGCGGTCTTAACCAGGACCGCGTAGCATCACCGCCGCTGACGCATCATTTCGATTGCCGGAAAGTATTGGCACGCCACATGCATCTAATTCATCATCGCAACCGTTAGGAACACCAGAGAGGATCACCAGAGAGGACATCATGCGCGTTCTTCGGATCGGTTTAACCATGGCGGCCCTGGCGCTTGCAGCGGGCGCCGCCCAGGCCGCCCCCACCTGCGCGGCCACGGGATTCGTCACCGGCGCCGGCGCCGCCATCGACCGCGCGGCGCGCAACCGGTCGCCCGCCGCCTTCTCGGCCGCCACCGCCCGCTACACCGATTTGCATGGCATCTCGCTGTTCGCCCTCGGCAGTTACCGCAAGCAGCTGCCCAAATCCCGCGAGGCCGAATATATGGCGCTCACCCGGAGCTTCGTCGGCCGCTTCATGGCCGAACACTCGGGCAGCATTCATGCCACCGGCCTGCGGATCACCGATTGCAAACCCCAGGCCGCCAATCTTCTGGTCAGCGCCAAGCATGATGGCGGCGGCAAGATCATCTTCAAGCTGGTCAGGACCCAGTCCGGCTACCGCATCGCCGACCTCAACCTGCGCAGCACCTGGCTCGCCCAGCAGCTCCGCTCCCACTTCACCGCCGTGATCCGCCGCGGCGACGGAAATATCGAGGCGCTGTTCAAGTATCTGAACGCTTAGGCTAGCCCGCCAGCACCACCACCCGGGTGCCGACGTCCACCCGCTCATAGAGATGGGCCACATCCATGTTGATCATGCGGATGCAGCCCGACGACACCGCGTGGCCAATTGTCGATGGTGTCTCGGTTCCGTGGATGCGGTAGAAGGTGTCGGCGCCGTCCCGGAAAAGATAGAGCGCCCTCGCTCCTAGTGGATTATCCGAACCGCCCGGCATGCCGTCGGCCCACCTTGCGTAAATCCTGCTCCGCGCCATCTGTTCCGGCGTCGGCGTCCACTTCGGCCACTTGGCCTTGCGCCCGATCACTGCCTCGCCCGACCACGCGAACCCCGCCCGCCCGACGCCCACCCCATAGCGGATGGCCCGCGAACCCTCGAGCACGAGATAGAGATATTTCTTGCGCGGATCGACCACGATGGTCCCCACCGCTTCGCCGCCATCATAGTCAACCTCGCGCCGCCGGAACCGGTAGGCCACCTGCTGGGCATCGGAAACAAATATCGGAAACGGCTCCGAGGATGCCTCGCCGCGCGAGGCAAAACAGGCCGCTGGAAACGCCGCGAGAAACTGCCGCCGGTTGACTGTCATGGTGCCAGAACTACACCATCGATTGCGGCGGATTTGTGAGATGAAAGCGGCACCGTTTGCCATTCACCCCCCTTCTCCCCGTCGCAGCCGCCGAGACGGCCATCCAGCCGCGCCGCCAGACGATAGACATCCCCAATTGGCGTCCACTTCCTTGATCTAACTCCCTCCGCGGCAAATACGGGCTTGACAAAGTGCATGTCCGTTTATATGTGTATTTGTGTATTTGTTTTGAGAATGGATAAAGGATGGCACTCAAAGACCTGGTTGCATCGAAGGCATCATTGGATGAAGAGACGATTGAAGAAATCGTTGCGAGTTACGTTCGATACGACATTGAAAACCAGACGATATTTCTTACCCCAGAATCCAATAAGCTTTCCAGCAAAGACAAAGTGCTAATCTACCTAGTCGCACTGCAGGGCTGGCCGTTTGTTCAAGATGCTTCGATTTCAGTTGATGCCAAGCCTGCTGAAATTGAGGAGCACACAGGTATTGCAGGTGGCACGCTACGACCCGTTTTGAAGGAATTGAAGGATCGCAACATCATTGTCGAGAAAGGCGGGAGATATTCTGTGAGAGCGGTTGCCATGGGGTCCATTAAGACAGAACTTGGCCAGGGTAACACCAAGCGAGGATCTGCTGTCTCCGCAAGACCAAATGCCAAAGCAAGGCCCTCCGGCAAGCCAAAACTAACGGGGACAAACGAGCAAAAATCAGCAAAAAAAACCGCGCGCCCAAGTGCGGGCGGAGGAATTAATGATCGCTTCAAGGCATGGATTCAAGAAGGTTACTTCAATCAGCCCAAGACGCTGTCTGACGTTCAGCAGCGCTTCCACAGAGAAGCGATAATCATCCCTCAAACAAGTCTCCCCACATACTTGTTAGGCGGCGTGCGATCGGGTGATCTAGTCAGAGAAAAACAAGAGATCGCTGGGAAGTCAGTATGGACATACACTCAAAAAGGCAAATAATGCAGGCCGCACAGTACTTCTATGCCAACGCAAAGGACAAGATTTCAGCTAAGGGTGATTTGCCAGACTTCTTTGTGTACTTTCTGACAGTCGAATGCGGCGATGATTTCGCGACAACCGTTTCGATTAAGAAGTGTTATCATGCTTGCGATCTAAGTTCACCTAGCTGGCTGGCTTCACATCTGTCAAACGGTCTAAAGTCAAAGCCAAAGCGTTTTGTTAGGCGTGATGGGGGTTATCGTTTGGAACACCATCGTAGGTCGGAAATTGAAGGTCTACTGGGATGCGAATTAAGTAGCTTACAAACAAGTGCAACTCTGAACGGATTAGAGTCGAAATTACCAGTCGGAAACGAAAGGGACTTCCTGCAAGAAACCACTAAATGCTTCGCAGCGGGAGCCTTCAGGGCCGCGGTTGTTATGTGTTGGAACTTGGTTCTGCACCACATGCAGACTTATATCTTGCAAGATTTTGTCCGGTTGGCGTCATTCAACGCAACGCTGTCAAGAAACACAGACACAAGAGTAAAAGTCAAATCCGTTCACAAACAGGACGACTTCACTGAAATGCCAGAGAACAAATTCCTGCTATTCTGTAGAGAGTCCAAATTGATTTCAACGCCAATCTTCAAAAAGCTCGATCGAAGCCTAGACGATCGAAATAACGCTGCCCATCCATCCGGTGTGCGAGTGACGCCAAAGTTTGCTGAGGCGTATATCGAAGACTTGGTTCAAAACACAATCCTGAAGTATCAACTATAGCCCGCCTCACCGCGCAAACTGCTTATACTTGCTTGTACTTGATCCTCCTCGGCATCACGCTGTCCTCGCCCAGCCGCCGCTTCTTATCTTCCTCGTAATCCTGGAAGTTCCCCTCGAACCATTCCACATGGCTGTCGCCTTCGAACGCCAGGATATGGGTGGCGAGCCGGTCGAGGAACATGCGGTCATGCGAAATAATCACGGCGCAGCCGGCGAAATCTTCCAGCGCCTCTTCCAGCGCCGCGAGTGTTTCGGTGTCGAGGTCGTTGGTGGGCTCGTCCAGCAGCAAGACATTGGCGCCGGACTTGAGCATCTTGGCCAAATGCACGCGGTTGCGCTGGCCGCCCGAAAGGGTTCCCACCTTCTGCTGCTGGTCGGCGCCCTTGAAGTTGAAGGTGCCCGTATAGGCGCGGGAGTTCATCTCGCGCTTGCCGAGATAGACGATGTCGTTGCCGCCGGTGATTTCCTGCCACACGGTCTTATCGGGATCGAGCGAATCGCGGCTCTGGTCGACATAGCCGAGCGTGACACTTTCGCCGATCGCGATCTTGCCCGAGTCCGGCTTCTCCTGACCCGTCAGCATACGGAACAATGTCGTCTTGCCGGCGCCGTTGGGCCCGATGATGCCGACGATGCCGCCGGGCGGCAGTTTGAAGGACAGGTCCTCGATTAAGAGCCGCTCGCCATAAGCCTTGTTGAGGCCTTCGACCGTGATGACATTGCCGCCGAGCCGCTCGCCCGGCGGAATGATGATCTGCGCCGTGGTTGATTTGAGGCGGTTCTCGTTGGCGGTGATCAGCTCGTCATAGGCCTTGAAGCGCGCCTTGGACTTGGCCTGGCGGGCCTTGGGCGAGGACGAAATCCATTCCTGCTCGCGCTCGATCACCTTCTGGCGCGCCTGGTCCTCGCGGCTCTCCTGGGCGAAGCGGCGGGCCTTCTGGCCGAGATAGGCGGAGTAATTGCCTTCATAGGGAATGCCGCGGCCGCGGTCGAGCTCGAGAATCCAGCCTGTGACATTGTCGAGGAAATAGCGGTCATGGGTGACGATCAGGATCGAGCCGGGATAATCGCGCAAATGATGCTCGAGCCAGTTCACCGATCTCGGCATCGAGATGGTTGGTGGGCTCGTCGAGCAGCAGGAGATCGGGCTTGCGCAGGAGGAGTTGGGTGAGCCCCACCCGGCGCTTCTCGCCGCCCGAGAGATTGTCGATCGATGAGTCACCGGGAGGACACCGCATGGCGTCCATCGCCTGCTCCACCTGGGCCTCGAGGTCCCACAGGTTCTGCGCGTCGATCACGTCCTGCAGCTTGCCCGCCTTCTCGGCGTTCTCGTCGCTGTAGTCCGCCATCAGCGCGTTGTATTGATCGAGGACCGCCTTCTTGGCCGCCACCCCCTCCATCACATTGCCCATCACATTAAGCGCCGGATCGAGCTCCGGCTCCTGCTGGAGATAGCCGCAAGTCGCCCCATCGGCCAGCCACGCCTCGCCGTTCCACTCGCTGTCGAGCCCCGCCATGATGCGTAAGAGCGTCGACTTGCCCGACCCATTGGGACCCAGCACGCCGATCTTGGCGTCCGGGTAGAACGACAGGTGAATATTATCGAGAACCTTCTTGCCGCCGGCATAGGTCTTCGACAGGCCCTGCATATGATAAATGAACTGACGCGCCATGGTGTAAAAATCCGCTGAAATGCGATGGAGATGGCGCGGGTTCTAGGGCCGAACCGACACTCTGTAAACCGTCTGCTCGCAGGAGATTGCAAATTCGCAAACCTGGTGCCATATTGTCTGCATGGCAAACAAACTGGCGCATTCAAAGACCCGGACGGTGCAGACGCCACGTTCAGCGAAGACGGCTTCACCCGTTCTGACGGCTTTGCAACTTACAAAAAAGCTGCAACGAAAATGGTCTCAAGCAACGCTGGAGGCCGCTAACGGCATCTCGAAACCACTGACAATCAAGGACTTTAAGGCGATCTGGGGTAAACAGTTCAAGTCCGAGGAACTCGAAGATCTGGTCGTGGCGAGGCGGACGCTGGCGCGCCGGAAGTTGCTATCAGGCAAGCTTTCGCGAGAGGAAACCGACCGTGCGATGCGTCTTGCCCGAATTGCCTCCGAAGCCAGCAAAGTCTTCGGCAACGCCGAAAAGGCATCACGCTGGTTGCGCGGCCCGCAGGCCAAATTGTCGGGCCGCACGCCGCTTTCGCTGCTGGAAAGCGAAGCTGGGACTGCCGTTGTCGAGAATCTGCTGGGGCAGATCGAACACGGCATGTTCGCCTAGTGATCCTCTGGCGCATTTCCGTCTTTGCCAATTTGGACGGTCTCGGAGGCCTCAAATATTCCGCGCGTTGGCATTCCGCCGGCCGGCCCATCGTCTATGCCGCAGACCATCCGGCGGGCGCGTTGTGCGAAATGCTTGTTCACGTGGACAGTGACGACCTGCCGGACACGTTTCAGCTTCTGAAAGTAGTTGTTCCGGCCGCTGTCGATGCCCGCGAACCCGTCCTCCCGGGTAACTGGTTAGAAGACCCGGCCGTAACCAGGGCAATAGGCGATACTTGGCTTATCCAGTCCACGGCACTTTTGCTTCGCGTCCCGTCGGCGATCGTGCCTGACGCATGGAACTTCCTGATTAACCCTTTGCATCCCCAAGCCACGGCGCTACGGATCGAAAGTGCGCGGCATGTTCCGCTGGACCGGCGTCTGAAATAGGGCCCGTCAGCCCCCATCAGCCCGTTTTGCCGTGGATTCGACCTGGAGCTTCTTCTGATACCTGCCCTGGATGATATCGACGATCACCAGCGCCGCCACCACGAAATAGAAGGTTGATTTCTCCAGCGGGTGGATTTCATAGCCGAAGAGATCGAGATGCGCGATATGGGCTCCGTCCGAAAGCAGCATGACGCCCACCAGCAGCAGCACGAAAAGCCCCAGCACTTCATAGAGCCGGTTCTTCTCGAGAAACCTGGCCACATGGCCGGAAAGCAGCACCATCAGGGCCCCCGACACAATGATGGCCAGCGTCATGATCAGGAAATGATCGGTGAGTGCCACCGCCGAAAGCACCGTATCGAAAGAGAAGACGATGTTCATCACCATCATCCAAAACAGCGCCTTGGCCACGCTGTTATGGCGCGGCCCCTCGCCTTCTTCATGTTCGAGATCCTCGATTGACATCATGTGGCGGATTTCGGTGAGCGCCGTATGAATGAGGAACAGCCCGCCCAGCATGACGATCAGGCTGTGGCCGCTGACATTGGCATGGATGACCGGGAAATTGACGCTGAACCACGGCGCCTGGAACATGGCGATCAGTTGCAGCACCACGAACAGCAGCACGATGCGTAGCGCAATGGCCAGCACCATGCCGATCTGCCGCACCCGCTGTTGGCTTTCGGGCGGAACCCGCTTGGCCTCGATGGCGATGTAGAGCAGGTTGTCGAACCCCAGCACCGTTTCCAGTGCCGTGAGAATAAGAAGGGTGAAAAGGTTCTCGACGGTGAAAAGATCGGCCATGCCCTGCCCCGGAAGGATTCGTGATTTCCAATTCTGTCATTGCCGGGCTTGTCCCGGCAACCCATCGTTTGGCAATACCGGTGCCCGGCGAAACATGGGTCGCCGGAATAAATCCGGCGATGACAATTGAGGGGACTACACTTTCTTGCGCCGCATGGCCAGCCACCAGACGAGAAGGCCCACAAGCAATGGCGGGCCGCCCAGCGTGGCGATCGCTTCCCAGGTCACATACTGCTCGCCCGTGGGCCTCATGCTCAAGGCAAACAGCAACGAACACCCGCCGGCGAACAGGAACGTCAGCAACCCCGCTGCCGCAAAGATCAGCCGCAACCCGGAATGCCGCGACAGGCCGGAGGCTGCCCGCCGTTTCTCATGGCGGTCGAGCAGCAGCCACAAGACGAGGCCCAGCACCAGCGGACCCACAATGAGTAAGGTTGCCGACATCACTCGCCCTCTTTCGCCTTCTGGCGCTTCTGCCGGTCGATCTTCAGGCCCTGGCGGAACAGGAAATAACCGCCAACCATCGGCGCCAGCCCGAACGGCAGCCAGATCGACAGGATGGTCTCCATGTCGCGGGCGAAGTTCTGGGGTTCCCAGACGATCAGCCCAAGTCCGATCAGCGTGCATCCCCCACCAAACAGGAGGAGCAGAAGACCGAATACGATCAGCAAAACATGCACGGCACTATACTCTCTTTGCAACGGCGACGCTGAGTCCCGCCTTCACCAGAAATGCAACGGCGGCGAGCAAGCCCCATTGCAGCATTTGCCTGTCGTTACCGGAATAGGCCAGAGTCAACCCTCCCAGGATGAGAGCCACTGCCACATCGGCGCTGGCCATGACATAGAACAGCGGCCGCAATGGTCCGGACATCCCCCACATAACCGCGATCATCAAGGCATTGAGTGCCACGATGCCCCAGCAGACGATGGCAAGCAGGCCGCCGCTGCTCCCAAGCGTAATGACGCAACCGCCCACGAAAAGGATAATCGTGCCACAGAGGATGCTGAGCAGAACTTTCATGGCAACCCCCTCGACATTGCCAGCCGCTTCCGCGCCGCCTCGTCGCGGTAGAACATGTTGTAGGTTTCGAACGGAATGATCTGGCCAGCGGGCGTGACGAAATGGATGCAGCTGCGTTTCACCCTTCCGATGCAGAAGTTGTGGGCATCCATGAATTCGACAATCGCGATGCGGAAGATGTTTTCGTAAGCCAGGCCTTCGAGCGCCGGGATTTCCGGCAGGCAACAGAGCAGCGCGTTGAGCTTTTCCGGATTGTTGCATTCCGCCGTGGCCAGCGAGAAGAAATTGAGCACCTGCTTGTGGAGATCGGGGAACTTCTCGAAGGTAATGGCATTGGGCAGCGCCTCCACCAGCATCTCGCGTGGGAAAAACGAGGTGATCGGCGCGATTTTATCGCCCTTGCGGAGTGCGTAGCCGATGGCGATCGATTCCGGATTGCACGGTAGCGGAATGATGTCGCCCTCGCCGAAGGCCGTGCCTGCCTCGATGATGGCGCGGCGGATGTCGGAGAGCACGAAGCGGTCGCGCTCCGGCTCGAAATTCTCATTGCGCCCGGCATCCTGAATGGGCTGGAAGGTGATGCCGCGCACGCATTTCCATGTAAGCGCATGCTCGATGATCTCGCCCAGCTCATCGTCATTCACCCCGCGCTTCACCACCACCACCAGCGTGGTCGAAATCGATTCCCTTTCAAGGGCTTCCAGCGCTTCCCTGCGAATCCGCGTGAGGTCGGCGCCGCGCAGAGTCTTGTGGGCCGAGGCCCTGAGCGAATCGAATTGCAGATAGACCTCGAAGCCCGGCTTGAATTGCGCCAGCTGTTTGACGAAGGAAGGCTCCTGGGCGATGCGGATGCCGTTGGTGTTGAGCATGATATGGCGGATCGGCCGTAGCTTCGCCGCCGCGATGATCTCGATGATCTGCGGATGGATGGTGGGCTCGCCGCCCGAGAGCTGCAACAGGTCGGGCTCGCCCTCGCTCGCCACCAGCGCATCCATCATCCGCTCGATCTCGGCCAGCGGCCGGTGCGCCGTTTTCGCCGTCGAGCTATCGGCGAAACACACGGGGCAGGTGAGGTTGCACGCCTCGTTGACGTCGATCAGGGCCAGGCACGAATGCTGCTCGTGATCCGGGCACAGCCCGCAATCATAGGGGCAGCCCAGCTCCGTCCGGGTCTGCACCTGCAAGGGCCGGTCGCCCGGCTTCAGGTAATCGTGGGCTAGCTTGTAATAGGCGGGGTCGGTGGAAATGAGCGACTTCTGCACCCCATGCGACTTGCAGCGCTTGAGATAGAAGACCTTGCCGTCCTCGATGATGATCTTGGCGGGAACCAGCGCCAGGCAGGTCTCGCACAGCGAAGTGGTCTGGCCATAGAACACATAAGGCGTGATCTTACGGGCGGGTGCGTTCATCTCTCCTCCCCATCATGACGGCCGAGTAGATCACGAGTCCGGCGCAAAGCAAATGAAAGAGATTGAACGGACCCGCCAGCGCCGCATAGGGCTTGAGGAACTCCCACAGGAAGCGCTGGCCGCCATAGAAGAGAACCAGGAGATAGAAGCCATTGGCCATGAAGAAGGGCTGGCGCCGCCCGATCAGAACCAGCGCCGCCAGCAGAAATCCGGTCATGGCAAAGGACTCGTAGAGCTGCACCGGATGGCGCAAAACGCCGTCGCCAAAATCATGGGCCCAGGGAACCGCCGTGGGTGAGCCATAGGTGTGATCCTCGACGCCGGAGAGAAAACAGCCCCACCGCCCCACCGCCACGCTGGTGGCAAAGGCCGGAACGAAGATGAGTCCGGTCGATCCCTTGAGCCCGCGCAGATACTTGAAGAGTTCAACCGCGGCTATGGCCCCGGCCAGCGCCCCCACAATCGACCGTCCGATGCCCGGAAGCCCGGTCAGCCACAGATTGAGGGTTCCCGCGCCATAGCCACCAGCCACCGCGCCCGCCACCAGTGCCAGGCCGTAGAGGGTCCCCGCCTGCTCGATCCGCAAGGCCGCCCCGGCAAGCCGCCAGCGATAGACGGCGAAGGTCATCGCCATGGCGGGAGGCGCAAGGCTCGGAGAATGTGGAAAATCATTTCGCCATGGCACAAAGATACTCGTGAATGCCTTCATCATCCCCCTGCCCCTTGCGATCGGATGCACACAATTTCCCAAGTGCCGTCATTCCGGCAAAGGCGTGTTTTGCGAAGCAAAACAATAGCCCTTTATCCGGCAACCCAGCCTAGGGCGGTTGCCGCAATGACAGAAAGCTGGGTTCCAGATCGCTCGCTTCCGTTTGCTTCGCAAACAGTCGAGCTGGAATGACGGCGAGGAGTTCGCTGTGCATGCGATAGCCCCCTTGGGGGGGAGATGCCAAAGCATGACGTAGGTTTGCCCCGACCCGCGCATCCGTCTTGCAATGCCCAGAGAAGATGCCGGGTCCAGCTTCCGGCCATGATGAGAGGGAGGTGTCGATGCCGATGTCGGCTAAGCTACACTGATAGTCGAGCGCGTCCTTGATGATTTTTTGCAGTTCTTCGCGGCGGTAGGGCTTCATGATGATGAAGCCCTCGCGAAAGCGCGGCTCTTCCTGGTGCACCATGGCGCCCTTGGGATAGCCCGATGTGTGCACCACCTTGAGATCGGGGCGGATGCCGCGCGCGGCCTGGGCGAGGTCAAAGCCGTTGAGGCCGCCGGGCATCACCACGTCGGAGAACATCAGCTCGATATCGGGATTTTCCTGGAGCCTGGCCAGGGCCTGCAAGCCGTCTTCGGCTTCGACGATGTCGTAGCCGAAATCCTCGAGAAACCCGCACGCCACCGCCCGCACCGCCTCCTGGTCTTCGACAACCAGGATTTTGAACTTGCGTGGAGGTGCCGCGGCCACCGGCTCGCTTGTAACTTGTTCCGGCTCGGCGGCGGGCGGAGCATCGAGGCCGGCCACATCGGGGACCTCCTCGCCTTCCGCGAAACTGCGCGGCAGATACATCTTGATCGCGGTGCCGTGGCCCACTTCGCTGTAGACGTTGATGTGGCCGCCCGACTGCTTGATGAAGCCATAGACCATGGCGAGGCCTAGCCCTGAGCCCTTGCCCTGCTCCTTGGTGGTGAAGAACGGCTGGAAGACTTTTTCCAGGAGCTCCGGCGCCATGCCGGTGCCGGTGTCGGACACCGCCACCATCACGTAATGGCCGGGGAGCACTTCCGGATATTTTGCCGCGTAAGCCTGGTCGAGATAGACCGGCTGGGTCTCGATGGTCAGCAAGCCGCCCTTCGGCATGGCGTCGCGGGCGTTGATCGCCAAATTGAGGATCGAGGATTCAAGCTGCGATGGATCGATGACGGCCTTGGGCTCGCCCGCCATCGCATCGACCTTGAGCTGAATGGTCTCGCCGATCGACCGCGAGATCAAGGGTGCTATGCCCTTGACCATGTCGTTGACCAGGACCTCGCGCGGCTCGAGCACCTGCTTGCGGGCGAAGGCCAGCATCTGGCGGGTCAGGTCCGAACCCTTATTCGCCGCGTCGATCGCTTCGCCCAGGCGGCGCGCGCTGCGATCGTCGGTCACCAGTTTGCCTTCGAGCAGTTGCAGATTGCCGATGATGATGGTGAGCAGATTGTTGAAATCATGGGCAAGGCCGCCGGTCATCTGGCCGATCGCTTCCATCTTCTGGGCCTGCTGCAACTGCTTGGCCGCCTGCTTGCGCTCGCTGATATCGGCGACCTGCACGATCAGTTGCTCGATCTGGCCTTCGTCGTTGCGCACCAGCGCCACGCTGGTGGAGCCGTCCTTGCTGCGCGAGGCCTCGTCGGTGAAGCGGAAATCCTGGCGGATCGAATTGACGTTTCCCTTGATCAGCTCGCTCATGCTGGCGAGGAACGGGCCGCGGTCCTCCGGGTGCAGAACTTCGTCGAGTGTGACGCCTTGCCTGGCATCACCGGCCTTGCCGAGAAAATCCCAGAATGCGCTGTTGGCCAGGGTGATCTCGCCCAGGGGAGAGACCAATGCCATGCCATGCGGCGCCGATTCGAAGGCGCCGCGGAAGCGCTGATCGTCGACTACCGTGACCGGCGAGGCCACATTGATCGAGATGGGCTCGTCCAGCATGCAGACCGAGCGCTCGATGCGGCCCTTGTCGCCGCGATAGGCGTTCATCGACAGCAGCACCTGCATGGTCGATCCGTCGCGGCGCACGACAGTGACGATCTCGTCGCGGCAAACCCCGCTCTGCAGATAGGCGGGATAGACCTGCTGGACCAGCCGGGCCCGCGATTCAGCCGTGAGAAAGTCGTTGAAGGCGCGGCCCTTCACGTCTTCGGCGGTGTAGCCCAGCGTCTCCGCCCAGCGCTTGTTGATCGAGGTGAGCCGCCCGCCGCCATCCATGCAATGCAGCATGACCGGCAGGTTGAGCAGCAGAAGTTCGTAGACCTTGCCGTTCTGATCGGGAAAGAACGGCACATAGTTGTCATGGGTGACCTGTGGCCGCTCGATCTTCCAGGCGGGTCCGCTCTGGCGGAGTTCGTCCCAGCCGGTGAACGGCTGATTGAGGCTGGAAGTATTGATCGAAGCGGTCATGCGGGTGGCCTTTTAGTCGAAACTTACCATCATGATTATCGGCACCGCGGTTAACGGAGCCTTGCCAGACCCGCCCAAATTGACAGCGGCCGCAAAACTTAACCGCAACGATTGGCCTATGCTTAAGCAGGGGTTAATGGCGAAGCACCACAAATTCTGGCGGCTCGGAGTTCATCGCCCTCCCCCGTCCCGGACTTGCTCCGGGATGGGAGAGGGTGCCCGACAGGGCGGGTGAGGGCCCTCTATCCGCCTGGCGGTCGCCGGCTCCATTGAAAGAAAGAGCCCTCATCCCCCTTAGGGACCTTCTCCCATCCCGGAAGTCCGGGACGGGAGAAGGCGCAATCGTTGGGGGCTTGTGTCCGGAGTTGCTGTCCATCATTCTGAGGCGATGGCATATGTCGTTCCCAGGCGGCTGAAGCGTGCTCGTTCACTCCGCAGGAATGATATCAGCGGCCGAACAGCGATTATGGGAGTTGCTGCGCAACCGGAGACTCAATGGCTGGAAGTTTGTGCGGCAGCTGGCGATCGGGCGCTACGTCGCGGATTTCGTCTGCCGTGAGCGCAAGCTGGTTGTGGAAGTCGACGGCGCCACCCATTCGACGGATGCAGAATTGAAGCACGATATGGAGCGCACAGCGTTTCTTCAATCCAACGGTTTTCACGTCTTGCGGTTCTGGAACGAAGACGTCTTCACCAGCTTGAGCGATGTGCTCGACCGCATCCTGATGGAACTGGAAAGCGGGGTATGAAAGCGGGCGGAACAGAAATTATCGCCCTCTCCCGTGCGGCACGCATGGGAGAGGGTGCCCGATAGGGCGGGTGAGGGCCCTCTCTCCGCGTGGCAGCCTCTGAGTTTGTTGCACGAAAGAGCCCTCATCCGGCCTATCGGCCACCTTCTCCCATCCCGGAAGGCCGGGACGGGAGAAGGCGCGTTGAGTAACGATCGCCGTGCAGGGGGGTGAGGCAGCGGCAGTTACGATGGCGAACAAGTGAGACTCACTCACCGGCCATTCGCATCACATATTCGGCCGCCCAAAGGCTTCCGCCCGGATTGTTGCTCCCAGCAGGCCGTTGTCGTCGGCGGCGCCGGGCAGCAGATGTTTTTCCACCCGCAAGGTGACCTGCGGGGCCTCGGCACCCAGGGTTTCGACCGCTGCAAGTGCGCGCACTGCGCGCGGTTTCCTCGGCGGCGGCAAGTGCGGCGGCGGCACTGGTGTGCACACTCACTCCGGCAGGCCCATGGACGCGGAAGATGCCGCTGCCGTCGCCCTCGACGCTCACCATGACCGACTGTGCCACCACCCCGGTGGCGGCTCCCACCGCATTGGCGACATCGAAGAATGGCGGGAAGATCGTTTCGCAGGAAAGCCGTGCGCCCACTTCGTTGTAGAAAACCTTGACCGGACCGCCAACCGCCACGATCGGCAGCAGGGGGGAAATACGGATGCCGGCAAGCCCGAACTTTGCCGCGCCCGAGCACACCGCATCGATCAGCGGATTGGCGGGGAACGACTGGCCCAACGCCGTATCGACAACAACCCGGCAGCTCCGCGCAACCGTTTCGCTCCACACTTCGCGGCAGAAGGCCTCGACCCGGGCGTTGTCGCCTGCCCGCATGTCGCGGAACCGCACCATCAGGCGGGCGGCGAGCCGGGCGGCCTCGCCGGGCCAATTCGATTGCAGGCCCAGCACATGGGCGGCATCCGACGGCGTGAAGCCCCCGGTCTGCACCAGCCCCTTGCGCTTGAGGGAGGCTAGCGCCCGCTGGGCCGCCGACGACAGCGCGATCTTGGCGGTGGGCCGCGGCCGTTCGCCCACCTGGTCGAGAAGATCGCGTTCGCGCGCGCTGAGTTCGGAGGGAAGTGCGGTTGTGGCCGAGCCGAAAGGCCGCAGCACGAATTTGCCGTGCATGGAGCCGCCTTCGGTGTCGGCGAGATCGGCCTCCAGCATGGCGATGACTTCCGGATAGCGCGAGGCCAGCAGCGAAATGGGTGCAACCCGCTGCGGTCCCACGCTGAGCTTGCCGCCCACCCCGATGGCAATCTCGCTGTCGCCGCCAAGGCCTATGGTTTTCACATCGATCGCCTTCACCATGGTGCGCCAGCCGCCAACCTCCGCGCCCTCCTCGGCAATGCGTGGGCGGCCATCGGCGAGAACGCCCAGATCGGTGGTGGTGCCGCCCATGTCGGACATGATGAAGTCGCGCCGCCCGCACAGCCACGAAGCCCCCACCAGACTGGCGGCGGGACCCGAGAGCACAGTCTCGATGGGTCTGAGCGCCACCCGCTCCGCCAGCGCCAGGGTGCCGTCGCCCTTGACGATCATCAGCGGGCAGTGGATGCCGAGCTGCGCCATCGAGCGTTTGACCGCGTCGATCAGGGTTGAGACCCGCGAGATCAGCCTGGCATTGAGCACCGCCGTGAGCGCCCGCCGGGGTGCGTCGAGCGACGATGTGAGTTCGGTCGAAAGCGTTGCCGGTTTCCCCGTGAGGCGCACGATCAGATCGCGCGCCGCCACCTCGTGAGCCGGATTGCGCACCGCGAAGGCCGAGGCGATGGCGAAGGCATCGACCGCCATGGTGGCCACGGCTGCTTGCAGCCCGTTGAGGTCGAGGGGCAGCAGCGCCTCGCCGCTGTGATCGTGGCCGCCCGCGATGATGGCGACCGGCATGCCGGGAAACGCCTTGGCGATGCCGGTGCGCGCCGCCATGGCTGCATCGAAGCCGATGAGGATGACGCCCACGGCACTTCCATGGCCTTCGACCACCGCATTGGTGGCGAGCGTCGTCGACACCGAGACCAGCGAAATATCCTGGGGCCTGAGGCCCAGCGGCAGCGAGGCGATTGCCTCGGTGATAGCCCCGGTCACCCCGATCGCCAGATCGCCCTTGGTGGTGATCGCCTTGGCCGAGGCGATGACCCTGTGACCGTCGGCCTCGATCACCGCCGCATCCGTATAGGTGCCGCCGGTATCGACGCCGATGAGATAGGCCGCTGCCGTCATGCTGCCGCATGTACGACGAAAGATCGCCCGCCGTCTACGCGCTTGCGTTTCTCGCTCAGCTGCCGCCGCCTACCGGTTCAGCGAGACCATCGACGACGCCTGATAGCGCTCTCCGGCTGCTGCTCCCGGCGGGAACATTTGCGAGAGCCGGTCGAGGTCGGCTTTCGTCAGCTTGATTTCGGCGGCGGCGGCATTGTCTTCCAGATGCTTGCGCTTCTTGGTGCCGGGGATTGCCACGATGTCATCGCCCTGCGCCATCACCCAGGCGAGCGCCAACTGCGCTGGCTTGACCTTTTTGTCGCTCGCGAGTTTTTCCAGCTCGCGCAAGAGCACCAGATTGCGATTGAGATTTTCGCCCTGAAAGCGCGGCGTGTTGCGGCGGTAGTCCTTCTCTTCAAGACTGCCGGTGTCCTTGATGGCGCCGGTGAGAAAACCCCGGCCCAACGGACTGTAGGGCACAAAGCCGATGCCGAGCTTGCGGATTGCCGGAAGAATTTCGGCTTCCACGTCGCGCGTCCACAGCGAATACTCCGTCTGCAGCGCCGTGATCGCATGCACTTTATGGGCCCGCGCGACGGTCTTGGCCGATGCTTCCGAAAGACCGAGATAGCGGACTTTTCCCGCCTTCACCAGATCGGCCATGGCGCCGACCGTCTCCTCGATCGGCACATTGGCGTCGACGCGGTGCTGGTAGTAGAGATCGATCACTTCGATGCCGAGATTCGCGAGGCTTTCGTCGCAACACTTGCGCACGTAGTCCGGCTTGCCGTTGACGCCGAGAAATTCGCCGTTGGGTCCGCGCATGTTGCCGAACTTGGTGGCGACCACGAACTTTTCACGCTTGCCCTTGATGGCGCGGCCCACCAGCCTTTCGTTGACGCCCATCGCATACATGTCGGCGGTGTCGAGAAAATTGATGCCGAGCTCAAGGGCACGGTGAATGGTGGCGATCGATTCCGCATCGTCGCGCCCGCCATAGAACTCCGACATGCCCATGCAGCCGAGCCCCAGCGCTGAGACTTCCAACGACCCAAGTTTGCGTGCGCGCATGATGGTGCTCCCGTGTGAATGGCCTCAGAATAGAGCAAGGCAGAGTCCGTGTACACTCCCGCATGCAGTCTCGTTATCCGGCCAGGGATTCTATGAAGAAACGATGGCATCGCCGTTTTGGACCAATAGTAGCGGGATGCCAGCTTTCGCTGGCAAGACGGGATGAGGAGGTGCATTAATTTGACTCACACTTTTCGTCTCCCCAGCGAAAGCTGGGGTCCCGCTTTTTTCCGCAATTTCGTTTTGGCTGGCCCCTAAGCCGATCTTTTCACAACCTCTTTTCCAGAGTGACGGAACTCTTGTATTATTTAGTTGTCGCCGCTTCGGCTACGGCGATGGTGGCGATTGCCGTGGCCGACATGCGTACCATGGTGCTGGCCGAATCCGGTGTCACCCCGCGCCGGCCGGCCGATCAGGATGGGAATGATAAACCAGTGCTCCGGATTTCAGGTCGCTGGTGATGGACTGCGAAGACATGTGAAGCTCCCGTGGCAGGCTTTGCCCCTGAGGGTAATTCGGGCGGGAAAGCAATATGGATTGTGCGCCAACACGGGTTCACATGTCTCCACTTGGGTGAGCCCGCTTCCTCTGTTATCGTCAGGCGCGACCAACAGGATGGAGAATAGAATGTTTTACGGCGAACCCGAGGGAACCGGATTTGAGGTTCTGGAACAGAAGTTCACCGCCTGCCTGATCGGCCATGCCCGGGTTGAGCGCCTGTGGACCGGCGGGCGCTGGCTCGAGGGGCCTGCCTGGTTTCCGGCCGGGCGCTATCTCGTCTGCTCCGACATCCCCAACAACCGCATGCTGCGCTACGATGAATGCGGTGGCTCGGTTTCGGTGTTCCGTCAGCCCAGCAACTATTCCAACGGCAACAGCGTCGATGGCCAGTACCGCTTGGTCACCTGCGAGCATGGCGCACGCCGGGTGAGCCGCACCGAGCATGATGGCTCCGTCACGGTGATCGCCGATAAATACCAGGGCAAACGCCTCAATTCCCCCAACGACCTGGTGGTGAAGTCGGATGGTTCGATCTGGTTCACCGATCCCCCTTACGGCATTCTCGCCGACTATGAAGGCGGCAAGGCCGAAGCGGAGATCGGCGCCAACAATGTCTACCGCGTCGATCCCGTCAGCGGCGCCATCGAAGTTGTCGCCGGCGATTTCGACAAGCCCAATGGTCTCGCCTTTTCATTGGACGAGAAGTTCCTCTATGTCGCCGATACCGGCGCCAGCCACAAACCGGGCGGCAACAAGCATATCCGCCGTCTGGCCGTGGCCGCCGATGGCAAGTCGCTGGGGGCATCGAAAGTCTTCGCCGATTGCACCGCCGGTCTCTTCGACGGCTTCCGCCTCGACAGCGATGGCCGCATCTGGACCAGCGCCGCCGACGGCGTGCACTGCTATGACCCAGGTGGCACACTGATCGGCAAGATCAAAATCCCCGAACTGGTCTCCAACGTCTGCTTTGGCGGCCCGAAGCTGAACCGCCTCTTCATCTGCGGCACCACCTCGCTCTATTCCGCCTACCTCGCCATCAACGGGGTCAAGGGGAGGTAGGTAAGTCGATCGAAGTGCCAACCCTAACTACCGTCCTGCCAGCGAAAGCTGGCACCCCGCTTTTTGCTTGAAATAGCGCAAGAAAGCGGGACCCCAGCGGGCGCTGGGGTGACGGGTGGTTGAATGAGATAAGCCAACCTCGAAGTTCACGCCTTCGGCTAAATCCGATCCTGAATTCGCCGTAATGCGGCGTCAGCAATGAGTGGTCCGTGAGGAGAATCCTTGTGGTGACGGCAGACCCCTTCCTTTCCACGACCTTGACTTATCGGCCCGCCACGGCATTCATATGCTGGCGGGGGCGCACTTCCACGGCAGGAGAATCATGATGGCTTCAGGCTACGCCCGGCTGGCAAAATCCCGTTTCGGCGAAATCCACCCGGTCTGGACCTTGCTGTTGGGACTTATGGCGCTGGCCCTGATGCCGGTGGCGGCCCACGCCGCCAAGAACTTCCCCGCTTCGTCATTCACCTATTACATCTCCGACTATGAATTGGAACTCAAGAAGATCGCCAAGGCGGTCGACAAGCCGCTGCCGGCGCTCCAGGCCGAGCTTGACGCGGCCGAGAAGGCGGGTGACGCACGGCTCGCCGCAGTCGCCAGTGAAAAGATTCTGAGTCTCTCGCCGCGCGATGCGGGTCTCTGGCTGAAACTTGCAAACCAGCTCGCCGCCGCCAAGCCGATCAACGACCAGGATGGCTACCAGCTTCCCACCAAGCTGATCGGTGCTGGCCTCAAGGCCTATTTGCTTGCCGGCAAGGCGCCGGAAGAAGCCATGGGATTGGCGCTCGCCGCCCAGGGCTTCGCCAAGCGCGAGGATTGGCGCCCGGCGCTGCAAGCCTACAAGGAGAGCCTGCGGCTGGTTGAAAATCCGGCCAACCGTCAGACCTATGAGGGGATGCGCCTGGAGCACGGTTTCCGCATCACCGACTACCGGATCGAGAACGATGCCACCCCACCGCGCGCCTGTTTCGAAGTCTCCGAGCCGCTGGCCCGCACGGTTTCCGATTTCGCGCCCTATTTCCGTCAGGACCCCGGCCCCGTATCCGCCGTTTCGGTGGAAGGCAACAGGCTTTGCGTCGAGGGCCTGAAGCATGGCGAGCGCTACAAGATCACCGCCCGCAAGGGCCTGCCCTCGGCCGTCGATGAAGGCCTCGTCAAGGACTATGAATATGATTTCTATGTCCGCGACCGCGCTCCCGCCCTGCGGTTTTCCGGCAAGGGCTTCGTGCTGCCGCGCACCGGCCAGAATGGCATCCCGGTCATTTCGGTCAACACCGCCAGCGCCAGCCTGGCGCTTTACCGCATAAGCGACCGCAACCTCATCGACAACGTGCTGGGCTCCAACTTCCTCACCCAGATCAGCGGCTACACCGCCGAGGAGATTTCCAACAGCGAAGGCTCCAAGGTGTGGCAAGGAACCCTTGAAACGCCGTCCCCGCTCAACGAGGAAGTAACCACCGCGTTCCCGGTCGACGAAGCCCTGGGCTCGCTCGAGCCGGGCCTCTATGTGATGACCGCCACGCCCGCGGCCAATCCGCCAACCAACGGCTGGGACTATGTCGCGACCCAGTGGTTCGTGGTCTCCGACCTGGGCCTCTCCACCATGGACGGCAAGGACGGACTCCACGTCTTCGTCCGCTCGATCGCCTCGGCGGCATCGCTGAAAGATGTCGAAGTCCGCCTCATCGCCCGCAACAATGAAATCCTTGCAACGGCCAAATCCGCCGAGGATGGCGCGGTGCTTTTCGCTCCCGGCCTCGCCAATGGCGAAGGCGGCCATCAGCCGGCCCTCGTAGTGGCGATGAACGCCGCTGGCGATTACGGCTTCATCAATCTCACCCAGCCCGCCTTTGATCTCACCGACCGCGGCGTTGCCGGGCGCGAACCCTCGGGCGCCATCGATGCCTTCGTCTACGCCGAACGCGGCGTCTACCGCCGTGGCGAGACGGTGCATGCCGCCGTGCTGCTGCGCGACGAGAAGGCCAATGCCATGCCGGGCCTGCCCGTGGCACTGGTGGTCGAGCGTCCCGACGGCGTTGAATACAGCCGCACCATGCTGAACGATCAGGGCGCCGGTGGCCGCAGCCTCGATATCCCGATCAATGCGGCAGCCGCCGGCGGCACCTGGCGGATCAAGGCCTATACCGATATCAAGTCCAACCCCGTCGGCGAAACCTCGTTTCTGGTCGAGGATTATATCCCCTACCGCATCGAGTTCGATCTCAAGGCCAAGAGCGAGAAGGCAACCGCCGGCGAAGGTGCGCAGTTCACCGTCGATGGCCGCTATCTCTTTGGCGCACCAGGTGCGGGCCTCGATCTCGAAGCCAATATTTCGGTAAGCGCCGATGCCGAACCCTTCCCGCAATGGAAAGGCTATAGTTTCGGCCTGACCGACGAGCGCGTCGATAGCGTGCAGAATACCGCCGAAGGCCTGCCCCAGACCGACATCAACGGCCATGCAGACCTCACTTTGCGCCTGCCAGCACTTCCCACCACCACCCAGCCGCTCAAAGCCGACATTTCGGTGAGAATGCGCGAGCCCGGCGGCCGCGCGGTGGAAAACACCGCAACCCTTCCGATCGTCGCCCAGCAGCCGCTCCTTGGAATCAAACCCAACTTCGACGCGGGCGGAGCGCCCGAAGGCGAACCTTCAACCTTCGACGTCATTGCCATCGACAAGGACGGCAAGCCCGTGCCCGTCAAGAGCGCCGCCTGGACCATCAAGCGCCTGACCACCGACTACCAGTGGTTCAAGGTCGACAACGAATGGCGCTACGAGGCCATCACCCGCGCCGCCAAGATTGCCGGCGACATCGCCAGCATTGGAGCCGAAAAGCCACTCCGCCTGTCACGAACCCTGTCGTGGGGCTTCTACCGTGTTGAGATAGCCGCCGCCGGTTTCTCACCCGCCAGCATCGATTTCTCCGCTGGATATTACTACAACGACACCTCCAAGTCCGACACGCCCGACACGCTGGCGGTGGCTCTCGATCGCACCGAAGTGAAATCGGGCGAAGTTCTCAAAGTCAAGATCAACTCGCGTTTCGCGGGCAAGGCCAGTCTGCAAGTGGTTGGCGACCGGCTTCTGGCAACCCAGACTGTCGACGTGCCGAAAGGCGGAACCACCGTTCCCGTGACCGTGGGCGAAGGCTGGGGCACCGGCGCCTATGTCGTGGCTACTCTCTTCCGTCCGATGGATGTCGAAGCCAAGCGCATGCCGGCCCGCGCCGTGGGTGTTGCCTGGTTCGCCATCGACCGCGCCGCCCGCCAGCTCGATGTGAAGCTCGCTCCCGTCGACCTGATGCGGCCCCGGCAGAACCTCAAGGTGCCGGTGAAGATCGGCGGCCTTGCCCCCGGCGAGGAGGCCTATGTCACCATCGCCGCCGTCGATGTGGGCATTCTCAACCTCACCCGCTATCAGCCCCCGGCTCCGGAAAACTATTACTACGATCAGAAGCGCCTGACCGCCGAACTGCGCGATCTCTATGGCTCGCTCATCGACGGCATGCAGGGTGCGAGGGGCCGCATCCGCTCGGGCGGCGATGCTGGCTCATCGTTCACAGCGCCACCGCCAACCCAGCCGCCGCTCAGCCTGTTCTCCGGCCTGGTGCGGGTGAGCGCCGACGGCACAGCCGAAGTGAGCTTCGACATTCCGGGCTTCAACGGCACCGTGCGCGTGATGGCGGTGGCCTGGTCGGCAACCAAGGTGGGCCACGCCGTCTCCGATGTGATCGTCCGCGATGCCGTGGTGGTGGCCGGAACCCTGCCGCGCTTCTTAGCCGTGGGCGACGCCTCGCGCTTCCGCCTCGACCTTATCAACACCGAGGCACCCGCCGGCGACTACACCCTCGGTATCACCATCGATGGGCCGCTCGCATCGAGCAGCACGGCACTCACCCAGAAAGTGAATCTGGCGGCGGCCGGCGCCCGCGTGCCGGTGATCATCCCGATCACCGCCAAGGCCGTGGGCGAGGCCAATCTGACCGCCAGGCTGATCGGCCCCGGCAATGTGGTGATCGAGCAGACCTACGCCCTCCACATCGTGCCAGCCAACCCGCTGGTCACCCGGCGCACCACCATGGAGCTGGCCGCCCGCGGTGGCTCGCTCACCCTCAGCAAGGACCTGGTGGCGGAAATGCTGCCCGGCACCACCGCCATATCGATGTCGGTGGGACCGCTGCCCGAACTCGATGCGGCAGGCATCATCCGCGATCTCGACCGCTATCCCTATGGCTGCTCGGAACAGACCGTTAGCCGCGCCTTGCCGCTGCTCTATTTGAGCGATCTGGGCGCCGGCGAAGGCGTGGCCGACGCCGATCTCAAGGGGAGGCTGCAGGAGGCGGTTGCCCGCCTGGTGAACCGCCAGAGCTCCAATGGCTCCTTCGGCCTGTGGCAGGCGGGCGACGGCGACTCAGGGCTCTGGCTCTCGTCCTTCGTCACCGACTTCCTGCTCCGCGCCCGCGAAAAGGGTTTCGAAGTGCCCGAGGACAACCTCGTCTTCGCCATCGATTACCTGCGCAACTCCATCGGCAACTCGCCCGACATCGAGGATAACAGCGGCCAGGATACCGCCTATGCCCTCTATGTGCTGGCGAGGGCCGGCAAGGCGCCGGTGGGCGATCTCAAGTACTTGACCGACACCAAGATCGCGGCCTTCGGCTCGCCGTTGGCCCGCGCCCAACTGGGCGCGGCTCTTGCCATCCTCGGCGACACCGAGCGATCCTCGGTAGCCTTTGCCAGCGCCGTCGAAGCGCTGTTCGAGGCGCAAGAGACTGATGACCGCTCCTATCGCAGTGACTATGGCAGCGTTCTCCGCGATGCCTCGGCGATTCTGGCGCTGGCAACCGAAGCCAAGGCCAGCCCCAAGGTGATCAAGGCGGCGATCGGCGCAATTGCCGGCGAGCGCGGCAAGTCGAGCTATGCCTCGACCCAGGAAATGTCATGGATGGTGCTCGCCGCCCGCGCCATTGCCGCCGACGCCAAGTCGATCAAGCTCAATGTCAACGGCGCCGAGGAGAAGGGAGCCTACTACAAGCTCTTTGCCGATGGCGAACTAGGCGGCGACTACAAGGTCTCCAACAAGGGCGAGCGTCCCTTGCGTGCGGTGGTTGCCGTTTCGGGTTCGCCGTTGGTGGCGGAACCCGCCTCCGCCAATGGCCTTACCATCAGCCGCAGTTATTTCACCCTTGATGGCACCGCGGCCGATCCGGCATCGGTGAAGCAGAACACCAGGCTCGTCGTGGTGCTGCAGGTCAGCGCAGCCGATAACAGCCAGCAGAGCGGGACGTTCATTCTCTCCGACCCGCTGCCCGCCGGGCTCGAGATCGAAAACCCCAACCTGGTCGATTCGGCCAGCACCTCGAGCCTGTCATGGCTGCAGGAAACCACCTGGACCACTCACACCGAATTCCGCGACGACCGCTTTGTTGCCTCGTTCAACAACTCGCTCGCCAAGCTGGCCTACATGGTGCGCGCCGTGGCGCCTGGAACCTACGCCCACCCCGGCGCCAGCGTCGAGGACATGTACCGCCCCGAACTCAATGCGCGAACCGCAGCATCGAAGGTGGTGGTGACGGAACCGTGAGATGCGACATGTCAATTCCCTGAATCATCCCCTTCCCCCGCGAGGGGGAAGGACAAATTACGCGCATATCTTCTATGCAGGCTTCCTCGCCCTCTTGCTCGCAATCAACGCGGTTGGCTTCGAACTCACCGAACTTCTGCGCCGGCTTGGGCCGCCGCCGACCGGCCGGGAGCTTACCTACTCCGCCCTCGTCGTTGACCGCGACGGAAAACTTCTGCGGCCGTTCACCACCAGGGATGGCTTCTGGCGCCTGCCGGTGACCGCCAAGGACCTCGATCCGCGCTACCTCGCCATGTTGCTCGCTTACGAGGACAAGCGTTTCTACAACCACGGTGGTGTCGATCCCCAAGCGCTGCTTCGCGCCGGCAGCCAGGCCCTGTGGAACGGCCACATCGTATCCGGCGGTTCAACCCTCACCATGCAGGTGGCGCGCCTTCTCGAGCCGCGGCCCGAACGCCGCCTCGCGGACAAGCTCGCCGAAATGATCCGCGCCATCCAGATCGAACAGCGGATGAGCAAGGACGAGATTTTGAATCTCTATCTCTCGCTTGCCCCCTATGGCGGCAACATCGAGGGCATCCGCGCCGCATCGCTCGCCTATTTCGGCAAGGAGCCGAAACACCTGTCAACCGCCGAGGCGGCCCTTCTGGTGGCCCTGCCCCAGGCGCCGGAACTGCGCCGCCCCGACCGCTGGCCTGCGATCGCCAGGAAGGCCCGCGACCGCGTGGTCGCACGCCTTGCCGCCAGCGGCATCATCAACACCGATCAGGCCGAGGCCGCGCGCATCGAAGAGGCCCCGGCGGCGCGCAAGGCCTTCCCGCTGTTTGCCGCCCACCTCGCCGAGCGCCTCGCAAAGAAGGCGAACGACGGCAGCGTGATCGCCACGACGCTATCGCGGCCCTTGCAGGCCTCCCTCGAAACCCTGGCCCGCGCCCATGCCATTGCCATCGGCTCCGATGTCTCGGCCGCCATCGTCGCCGTCGATAATGCCAGCGGCGAAGTGCTGGCCCATGTGGGCGGCGTTGGGTTTCTTCGATGCCGCCCGCGCCGGTCAGGTCGATTTGGCCCAAGCCATCCGTTCTCCCGGTTCGACGTTGAAACCCTTCATCTATGGCCTGGCCTTCGAGGATGGCCTCGTTCATCCCGAAACCCTGATCGATGACCGCGCCGTGCGCTATGGCGCCTATGCGCCGGAAAATTTCGACGACAGTTTCCACGGCACCGTCACCGTGCGCGAGGCATTGCAGCAATCGCTCAACGTGCCCGCCCTGCAGGTGCTCGAGGCGGTAGGCCCCGACCGCCTGTTGGCGCGCCTGCGCAATGCCGGTGTGGATCTTGTGTTGCCGCGCAATGCGGCACCGGGTCTCGCTGTCGGACTGGGCGGCGCCGGAACCCGCCTCGTCGATCTGGCAACGCTCTATGCGGCACTGGCCCGTGGCGGCGAAACCGTCAAGCTGAGTCTGGCAGCCCGATGATGGCCAGGCCCAGCCAAGACTGCGGCGGTTGCTCGAACCCCAGGCCGCCTGGATGGCCGGCAATGTGCTGGTGGGATCTCCAGCACCTGAAAATGCCTTGAGCGGAACCATCGCCTACAAGACCGGCACGTCCTACGGCTACCGCGATGCCTGGGCGGTGGGATTTGATGGCGCCACGACGATTGCCGTATGGGTGGGACGGCCCGACGGCGCAGCCGTGCCGGGCCTGATCGGCCGCATCGCCGCCGCACCCATCCTGTTCGAAGCCTTCCAGCGCGTTGGCCCGCGCCGCGCTCCCTTGGCGCTGCCCCCGCCCGGCGTGGTTTTCACCCGCACCTCGGAACTCCCCGCCGCACTGCAGCGCTTCCGCCCCCATGGCCTCCCGCAAATTGCCGCGGCCGGCCCCGGCGATGCGCCACTCGAAATCGCCTTCCCCCCCGATGGCGCCCGCATCGACTTGGGCGGCGGCGGCGAAATGGCGGCCCTTGCCCTCAAGGCCCTGGGCGGTGTGCCGCCCTTTACCTGGCTGGTTGACGGCGTGCCCGTGGTGAACCAGGACGCCCGCCGCGAATCCCTGTGGGAAAACCCCGGCCCAGGCTTTGCCAGGCTGTCGGTAATCGACGCCAACGGTGCCACCGCCACTACAATGGTGCGGGTGGAGTAGAGCTTATCCTTCTTAACCGCAAAGCCGTCGGGAAGGATAAGAAAGAATGCGTGTTTCGATTTGGAGAAAGCGAGCTTAATCGCTGGAAGGCTCCGCCAGCGCTTCCGCGAGCAGCCGCGCGAGGCGGGAATCGAGTTCCAGCTTGCCTGCTTCCACAAGTCCTCGTGCCGACATTTTTTTGGCTGTCTTGGCAAGGATATCGCGGACCTTGCCGTCGTCGTGGGCGGCGATGAACTCGGCCGCCTCATACTTCAAGAAGACCAGGCAGATGACATCTTCGAGGGCCTGCGTGAGGGGATCGTGCTTGAGCCTTTCCTTGCGGAGCAGCGCCGTGGCCTTTGCGATATCGTCTTCATCGTAACCGTTGCTCCCCATGATCTCGGCCGCCCGCTTCGCGTGGTGCTGCTGCAGGTCTTTGCGCCATTTGAGATAGGAGGTGCGGCCTTCCCCATAGCTAGCGCGCGGGATGACCCAGCGCTCGATGTGCTGGGCCCTGGCCGCGATCTTCAGCACTTCGGGCGCATCCGGCATGAACTGGCCGAGAACCTCCGACATCCGTTGCCCATACAGCACCGCCCTCGACGCAGGATCGCGGGCGTTGGCCGCATCGAATTCCGCGAGCGTCTTTTCCAGCCGGTCAGTCATTTGACGACAGCTTCGGCCGGTACTCGATCTCGCGCAAGAGCTTCCGCCGCATCGCCTCGGCAAAATCCGTATAGTCCAAAGCCGAGACCACGAAGCTCCCCGGCCCCAGCCGCACATTGTCGCGGTAATAGGCAAGAAGGCCCGGGTCCTCGTTGACAATGGCAAGACCATTGATCGTCACGCCGCTGGCATTGGCCATGGCGCGCGCCTGCGGCAGCAGCACGACAAACTCCCGCGCCGGCGTTTCCTTGCCATCGCCGGAAACATCGATGACTTGCCTGAGACTGCTAGTAGCTGCTGCCGGCGAAGGCCCGGATCGCCGCGGCAATCCCCTCGCCCAAGGCCGGTTCCGCCATTCTGGCTGCGCGGCAGCGCCTCCACCAGATCGGCAAAGCGCTCGGCATCGCCATCTCCGGCAATGACATGCCAGCCGGTTGAATCCTTCGGCACCTGATGATCTGCCCAGGTCAACAAATTGACGGCGATCCGGCCTTCGGAGCCCTGGCGAATGGCCCGGCGCACCTCCGGATCGCGGAACCCTTGCGCGATACCGCCGAGCTGCAAGGCATATTCGCGATCATCGACGCTGCCCGAGGCATCGACCGCCAGAACCAGCTCCAGATCCACCGTCTGGGCCCGGGCTGGCCCTCCGGCGGACAGGAGCACGGCCAGTGCCGCGGCCAGCGCAATGTGGTGATAAAATCTCACGAATGGTGTGACATCAATTCTGTATTGAAACCGGCCCATTAGATGATAGTCTTGCCATCAGCCAGAGCAAGGACCGAGTTCCCTTGCCCCATGCGGCTAATGAAAATCCAGGGAGAGAAACACCAATGTCCGACAAAGAACACAAACTGATCGGTTCGCTGAAGCAACAGCTCGCCGACAAGGTCATGGATCGCCGCGAGTTCGTCCGTTACGCAACCCTTCTCGGCATGGCCGCCCCCACCGCCTATATGTGGGCGGGCAAGATTACCGGCGAGGATTTCGTGTCCGCCAGCCCGCGCCGCCGAAATGCCGATGGGCGGCGCAATCAAGATCGCCCAGCGCGTGCCGAAGATCGACAACCCGCACACCTTCTCGTGGGTCTATGATTCCAACATCGTGCGCCAGGTCTGCGGCTATCTCACCCGCACCGGTTCCGACAACGTCACCCGCCCGCATCTGGTTTCGAAGTGGGAAGCCTCCGAGGATCTCAAGACCTGGACCCTCACCATGGCGGACGATAACTGGCAGAAGGGCCGCGGCGGCGCTTTCACCGCCGAGCACGCCGCCTGGAACATCAGGCATTGCCTCGATCCGAAGGTCGGTTCCTCGGTCATCGGCCTGATGAAGGGCTATATGCTGAAGGATGTCGACACCGGCACCAAGGACGACAAGGGCGTTGCGGTGATGACCACCGCCTTGTGGGACGGCAACGCCATCGAGGTGAAGGACGCCAAGACCCTGGTGCTCAATCTCGCCCAGCCCCAGGTCGCGGTGCCCGAGCATCTCTTCCACTATCCCTTCCTGATGCTCGATCCGGGCGAGAAGGGCGTCTTCGGCGTCGGCTCGAACGGCACCGGCTCCTTCGAACTCACCGAGCTTGAAGTCGGCCGCAAGGCGGTTCTCAAGCGCATCAAGGACAAGCCGGGCTATGTCGATGAAATCCACTTCATCGATCTGGGCGACAATCCCTCGGCGGTGGCCGCGGCACTCGCCTCGAAACAGGTCGACGGCGTCTACCAGGGCAACATCGAACAGTTCGAAATCTACAAGGCCATGGATCATGTGAACATCCACCAGGTGGTCACCGCCCAGACCGGCGTCGCCCGCATGCGCCTCGACCAGAAGCCTTTCGACAATCCATTGGTGCGCAAGGCGTTGCGGCTCGCCACCGATCCCGAGAAGACACTGCAGATTGCTCATAAAGGCGTGGGCGCCGCGGCCGAGCATCACCATGTGTGCCAGGTCCATCCCGACTACAAGAAACTGGCACCCATGGGCTACAATCCAGACGCGGCCAAGAAGCTTCTCGCCGAAGCGGGCTTCCCCGACGGGCTTGAGGTCGAAATCGTGTGCAAGCCCGACCCGTCGTGGGAACAGGCGGCGGTCGAAGCCATGGCCGAACAGTGGAAGGCCGGCGGCTTCAAGCCCAAGATCAACGTGATGCCGTCCAACAAGTTCTGGGAAGTCTGGGACAAGGTGCCCTTCGGCTTCACCGAATGGACCCACCGTCCCTTGGGCTTCATGGTGCTGGCGCTGGCCTACCGCACCGGCGTGCCGTGGAACGAGAGCGCCTATTCGAACGCCAAGTTCGACGAGCTTCTCTCCAAGGCCGAAGGCACCATCGATATCGCGGTCCGCACCGAAATCCTCGGCGAACTCGAGGCGATCATGCAGGAAGACGGGCCGATCGCCCAGCCGCTGTGGCGCTCGATTTATACGGCCTACGACAAGCGCGTCTCCGGCTTCGAAATCCATCCGACGCTTTATATCTTCGGAGAAAACCTGGCCATCGCCGCGGCGTAAGTTAGGCAAATCATCCCTCCTCGCGAAGCGGGGAGGGTGGACGCGGAACGCGGACGGGTGGGGTCTATCCATGTGGGGGGACCCCCTCCGTCACGCGCCAAAGGTGGCGCGCGCCACCTCCCCCGCACTGCGTGCGAGGGAGGAGGAAGTTCGAAGCCCCGGAAGGCGAGAGTCTTCCGGGGTTTTTTGTTTGGGTCGAGAAAGGAATCAACTCCTGATGCAACCGGGGGCATACTTGACCCAGAGGCCGAACCGGAATCCACTCCATTTTGGAGGTGAGACATGCATGTCTCTTTGCGCACAACCGTCTCTGCCTTGGCTTTGGCAGCCACAATTGCAATTGCACCACCGGCGAAGGCAAACGAATTTCCCCCCGCCATCGATCTCTCAACCCTCAACGGCTTGACCGGCTTCCGCCTTGACGGCATCGATATCAGTGACTACAGCGGCATTTCCGCCGCCGCGGCGGGCGATGTCAACGGCGACGGCTTCGGCGACCTCGTCATCGGCGCCAGTGGCGGCGATCCAAACGGGGATCTCTCCGCTGGAGAGAGCTATGTGGTGTTCGGCAAGGGCCCGTCTTCGGGCGGCTTCGCCTCGGCCATCGATCTAGGCGGCCTGAACGGCACCACCGGCTTCCGCCTCGATGGCATCGATGCCGGCGACTTGAGCGGCATTTCCGCCGCCGCGGCGGGCGATGTCAACGGCGACGGCTTCGACGACCTCGTCATCGGCGCCAGTAGCGGCGATCCAAACGGGGATCTCTCCGCTGGAGAGAGCTATGTGGTGTTCGGCAAGGGCCCGTCTTCGGGCGGCTTTGCCCAGGCCATTGATCTAGGTAGCCTGAACGGCTCGACTGGCTTCCGCCTCGATGGCATCGATGCCGGCGACTTTAGCGGCCGTTCCGTCGCTTCGGCGGGCGATGTCAACGGCGACGGCTTCGGCGATATCGTCATCGGCGCCTGGGGCGGCGATCCGAACGGCGATTCCTATGCCGGCGAGAGCTATGTGGTGTTCGGCAAGGCTTCGGGCTTCGCCTCGGCCATCGATCTAGGCTCCCTCAATGGCTCGACCGGCTTCCGCCTCGACGGCATCGATGTCAACGACGAGAGCGGCCGTTCCGCCGCCGCGGCGGGTGATGTCAACGGCGACGGCTTCGGCGACCTCGTCATCGGCGCCTGGGGCGGCGATCCGAACGGCGATTCCTATGCCGGGGAGAGCTATGTGGTGTTCGGCAAGGCTTCGGGCTTCGCCTCGGCCATCGATCTAGGCAGCCTGAACGGCTCGACCGGCTTCCGCCTTGACGGCATCGATGCCGACGACCGCAGCGGCCGTTCCGTCGCATCGGCGGGCGATGTCAACGGCGACGGCTTCGGCGATATCGTCATCGGCGCCAGGGGCGGCGATCCGAACGGCGATTCCTCTGCCGGGGAGAGCTATGTGGTGTTCGGCAAGGGCCCGTCTTCGGGCGGCTTTGCCTCGGCCATCGATCTCGCCAGCCTGAACGGCACCACCGGCTTCCGCCTCGATGGCATCGATGCCACTGACTACAGCGGCCGTTCCGTCGCATCGGCGGGCGATGTCAACGGCGACGGCTTCGGCGACCTCGTCATCGGCGCCTGGGGCGGCGATCCGAACGGCGATTCCTCTGCCGGGGAGAGCTATGTGGTGTTCGGCAAGGGCCCGTCTTCGGGTGGCTTCACCTCGGCCATCGATCTCGCCAGCCTGAACGGCACCACCGGCTTCCGCCTCGACGGCATCGATATCCGTGACTACAGCGGCCTTTCCGTCGCTTCGGCGGGCGATGTCAACGGCGACGGCTTCGGCGATATCGTCATCGGCGCCGAGGGCGGTGATCCAAACGGCGATTCCAATGCTGGCGAGAGCTATGTGGTGTTCGGCCGCGCTCCCGATGCTGCCGTGACTCGGTCCGGCTCAGCGGCCGCGCAATACATCAGCGGCGGCGCCTTTGCCGACACACTGTCGGGATTAGACGGTAAAGATCGCCTGGAAGGCCGCGCCGGACCTGACAAGCTCGACGGCGGCGATGGCAGCGATACCGCGAGCTACGCCCATGCTCCAACCGCTGTTCGGGCCAGCCTCGCCTCACCGGGAGCCAATACCGGCGATGCCGCAGGCGATAAGTATCTTTCGATCGAAAATCTCGAAGGCTCCCGCTTCGGAGACAAACTGGTCGGCAATGATTCCGCTAACCGCTTCATCGGCGGCAAGGGCCGCGACGCTCAAACCGGCGGCGGCGGAACAGACGTATTCCAGCTCTTGAGGCCAAGCGACAGCAAGCCCGGCACGCAGCACGACATCATAACGGATTTCAACGCTGGAGATGCTGGCACCAGCTTCGACAAAATCGATCTCTCGGCCATCGACGCCAAGACAGGCGTGGGCGGCAACCAGGCCTTCACCTTCATCGGAACCGCCCCCTTCAGCGGCGCCAAGGGCCAGCTCCGGACTTCACTCAATACAGCCGGAACCTCAACCATCGTTCAAGGCGACGTCAACGGCGACAAGAGTCCCGATTTCGAAATCCTCCTCCAAGGCCTCACCGCGCTTGCGAACCTCACGAGCATCGACTTTGTGAGGTAACGGCTACAGCCCCATCGCCAGCTTGCGGCCTTCATAGATCGCCATGGCCGCATTGCGTGCTGCCGTGGCATCGCCGATTGAGGGTGCGCCTAGCTCATCGGCGAGCCCGTGCTCGGAGACGTTGGTTGAGGCCGTCACCAGCGAATCGCCTTCGATCCGCTCCGGCTTGCCGCCGAAACTCTGAACCGTCGCTCCATCGCCATGCCATTCGAGCATCATGGTCTCAGGCCTGAGCGCAACACCCAGCTCGCGCAGCCGCGACCTGAGCTGAAGATCGGCGTTGGTCCGCGCCATCTCTGCCATGATGGCCGGAGCCCCGGTGACAACCGTCACCGCATGACCAGCCTCAGCCAAATGAAGCGCCGTGCCCGCGCCCTTCCAATTTGCCGTTTCATCGAGAATGATCACTCTCTTGCCGAGCCTGGCCGAACGCCCCATCACCTCTTCCGCACTCCACGCATTGCCGCGCTCGATCCCCGGCAACGAATCAAAATGCGGCAGCGCCCGCTGGAACGCCTTGCCGTCCGGCAGCGATCCCGTGGCGATGATGATTTGATCGGCGCCGAAAGCCTTGGCCTCTTCCGCATCGAGCGGCGTATTGAGCAGGACTTTCACTTGCAGTTTGCCAAGCTGCCGCTCGAACCAGTCGAGATAATCGATGATCTGTTGCCGCCGAGGCGCCAGCCCGGCCAGGCGGAACTGCCCGCCCAGCTTGTCCGAAGCCTCGGCCAGCGTCACCTGATGGCCGCGCTCCGCCGCCACCCGCGCCGCTTCCAGCCCGGCAACGCCGCCGCCGATGACCAGAATCTTCTTCGGTTTCGCCGCCGCCGTGAACCGGTCCCCGCCCCATTCGAACTCGCGGCCGGCGCTGGGATTGATCAGGCATGAAATCCAATAGTCGCGGTAGCGCCTTCCCCAGCACATCTGGTTGCAGGAAAGGCAGGGGCGGATATCCTCCGGCCTCCCCTCCTTCGCCTTGTTGGCGAGATGCGGATCGGCGATCTGTCCACGCACGATCGACACCATGTCGGCCTGGCCCGAGGCCACCACGTAATTGGCATTCTCCGGCGTGCGCACATGGGCCTCGCACTGCACCTTGGCGTGCTTCACCACTCTGCTTGAGCGCCTCCGCATGGGGAGCCCCCAGCTTGTCGGCAAAGAACACATTGGGAATGATGCCGCCGAAGGAAAAATAGCTTCCCGTGCCGCAGGTGACATAATCCATGAGCTGGCGCTCGTCGTGCCAGGCAATGATCTCCTGCAGCTGCTCGATGGTTTGCGACACCTTCACGTCCGGGTCCATGTTGACGGCGATGCCGATGATGAAATCCTCGCCCGCCATCTTGCGGATGCGTTCCATGATGGTGCGCGAAAAGCGCATGCGATTCTCGAAACTGCCGCCCCACTTGTCCGAACGCCGGTTGTTGAACGGCAGCCAGAACTGGTCGATGATGGCGTTATAAGCGGCGAACAGCTCGATGCCGTCGAAGCCCGACTCCTTGGCCCGCCGCGCCGCCTCAACGAACCCCTCGATGATCTCTTCGATTTCGCTTTCATTCATCGCATGGCTGCCGTCGGAATCATGGAACGACGGCAGGCCCGAGGGTGACCAGGAGGGCTCATAGGAATTGTCGAAATCGCCATGCTGGCCCACATGGTAGAGCTGGTGACAGATGACCGTCCCGTGAGCGTGCACCGCATCGGTGATCTTGCGGAAATGCGGGATGATTTCATCGGTGGAGTGGCGGAAATTGCCGCGTGTGAGCACCGCCGTGCGGTGCACCGGCACCGGCTCGACCACGATCATCGCCGCCCCGCCCCGGGCCCGCTCCTCGTAATAGCCGCGGTGCCGTTCTCCCGGCAGGCCCATGTCCGACATGTTGGCGGTATGCGAGCCGAACACGATGCGGTTGCGCAGCGTCTTGTGGCGGAGCTGCAGGGGTTTGAACAGGGCGGGAAATTGACTGGCCATTTGATCCTCAATCGATGGGCGACCCGCCCTCCTCCCGGCGCTTCGCCACGAAGGCCAGAAGCGCCTCGCGAATACCGGGATCGAGGTGGGGTTGTTCATAGGTCTTGAGCGCCTCCTGCCAGATGCCGGTGGCGCGCTCGGTGGCGCTCTTGCCGCCCGCCTCCATCCACGCGCCATAATTCTGCGTGGTGGAAACCAGCGGACGATAGAAGGCCGTCTCGAAAGTGGCGATGGTGCGCTCGGTGCCGAAGAAATGCCCGCCGGGCCCGACCGTTGCAATCTCTTCGAGCCCCAGCGTCTCGGCATTGATTTCAACCGGCTCGAGCATCTGCATCATGGTTTGCACGATTTCGCAATCGAGCACGAATTTCTCGTAGGATGTGCACAGCCCGCCCTCCACCCAGCCCGCCGCATGCATGAGAAGATTGGCTCCCGCCGAGGCCGCGGCGAAGACCGATGCGGTCGAACTCGATGCCCGAGGCGAAATCCGCGATGTTGGACGCGCTGAAATTGGACGACCGCATCGGCATGTTATAACGCCGCGCCAGCTGCCCGCCGATGATGGTGCAGCGGTGCATGTCGGCAAGCCCATAGGCGGGAGCTCCCGTCTTCATGTCGACATTCATCGCGGCGCAACCATAGAGCACCGGAGCGCCCGGCCGCACCAGTTGGGCAAGCGCCGTGCCGAACAGGATCTCGGCCGTGTTGAGCGCCATGGCGCCGGCGATGGTGGCGGGCGTCGATGCCCCGGCCATGACAAAGGGCGTGAGCAGCGTGGGCTGGCCGTATTTCGCCATATCCATGACGCCCACGGTCATCGGCACATCATATTGCAGCGGCGTGTTGGTGTTGATGATCGAAAAGACGCCCGGGCTTTGCGCGAACTGTTCCAGCGTTTCGCCGCGCGCCATGGCGCACATGGTGAGAACATCTGCGATGCGCTGGCGGCTCTGGCAGAAAACGTAAGGCACCTTGTCGGTGAGCGTCAGCATGGCTAGTGCCGCTTCAAGATGGCGGTGGCGCACTTCGATGTCGAGCGGCTCCACCGGCCAGCCATTCATTTGCACGGCGTTGAAGAATTGCGTGAGCTTCAGCAACTCACTTAGATCGGCCAGCGTGCCGGAGCGCCGGCCGCGCATGAGATCGGTGCAGTTTGGCGGTCCCAGCACCGCGGCGGTAGTAAGGTAGTCGCCACCGAGCTTCACGGCGTGGGCCGGGTTGCGCGGGCTCAGCGTGATCGCCGCGGGTACTGTTTTGAGAGCAGTCAAGACAATCTCCCGCCCCACCCGCACCCGGCCATCGCTCTCGTCGATCGTAGCCCCTGCCCTGGCAAAGATGTCGCGCGCTTCCTTCACCTGACAGCGCACCCCGATGCGTTCGAGAATTTCGAGCGCCGCCAGATGCAGCGATTCGACTTCATCATCGGAAATCAGCCGCGCCCGCGGCAGCGGATTGACGAGCTGCGTCCACGGCTTCTGGACGATGTCCTGAACCCTGCGCCGCCTCGCCGTTCCCGCCCGCATGTTCATTCCGCAAAGCTCTTGAGGCGGTCGTAAAGAGCCCGCTCGATTGGCAGGCCCTCGCGCTTCAACCGATTCTGGTTGGCCTCGCGCCGCGCATTGGGCATGCGCGCGCCTGGCTGAGAAACGATGGATTTGATCAGCGCCTTGATCTGCTTGTCGAACAGGCCGCCGGAAAATATCTTGGGTTCTAGTGCAATGAAGAACTGCCCGTTGCCCACCGGTTTGCCGTCATCATCCACGACCGAGCCCATCTCAGGCCCGAGCCTAGCGCCTGCCAGTGCCGCCGACATGACCTCTACGATCAGGCCCTGGCCAAAGCCCTTGTAGCCACCGGAGGGAGCCATCGAACCGTCAAGGCCCTCATGCGGATTGGTGGTGGGCGTCCCCAATTTATCCAGCGCCCAGCCAAGTGGAATTTCACGGCTCTCTTCCGCCGCCCGCTTCACCGCCGTCCACGCCACCGCCGACGACGATTGATCGACGAGAAAAGCGATCTTGCCCCGAGGACCCGGCACCGCGAAGGACAGAGGATTGGTGCCGATCACCGGCTTGCTGCCGCCCACCGGCGCAATGGTGGGCGGCGCATTGGTGAAGCCGAAGGCCACCAGCCCGCGCTTGGCCAGATAGCCCGTATGATACCCCAGCGTTGCGCAGTTATAGGAATTGTAGACGGCCATGCCGGCGATGCCATGCTTGAGTGCCGCCGGAATGAGTTTGGCGAAACCCTGCTCGATAGCCGGATGAGCGAAGCCCTGGCGCGCATCAACCCGCAACGCCACCGGCGTGAGGCGCTTGACCATCGCTCTCGCTCGCCCGTCAACTTTGCCGCTCTTCGCATGTTGGCAATAGAACTGCAGCCAGTAGAACCCGTGGCCAGCCAGCCCAGAAAGCTCCGTATCGAGAATGGCATCGCTGAAATACCCTGCATTCCCCGCCGAGGTGCCCGCCCCCGTCAAGGCGTCGAAAATCAGCTTCCGTGCCTTCGCTGGACTGAGCGTCAATGCTTCCGACATTGCTAACTCCGCTTCCTAACCACTACCTTCAACAGACATCGCCGGCTCTGCGCCGTCAAGCGATAGAATAATTCGATGCCCAAAGCGGGATGCCAGCTGGAGTTTACCCCCGGACTCGATCCGGGGGCTGGCAAGACGGTATTAAAAAGTCCGTCACCCCAACGAAAGTTGGGGTCCCGCTTTAGTCTTCAACCAGCGTCGCCACGGTATCAATACTGTCATGAAGGTCATGCCACTCCGGATTCATTCTTTCGACCAACTCAATCTTCCAGGCACGCCTCCATGCTTTGATCTGCTTCTCGCGCTTAATTGCCCCTTCCATGGACTGCCTGTGCTCATACCAAACCAGCAGCTTCACTTCGTACTTCGATGTGAAACCGGGCGTCGTGCCGTTCTTGTGATCGCACACCCGCGACCAGAGAGCGCTGGTTACACCAACATAAAGCGTACCGCGATACCGGCTTGCCATGATGTAATCGGCAGGGTGCTTCTCAAGAGCCATGACCAGCAGGCAATACCATGTATTTCAGCCAAAGCGGGATGCCAGCTTTCGCTGGCAAGACGGTACTAAAAGAAGGTCCGTCCCCCCAACGAAAGTTGGGGTCCCGCTTTACCCTTTGACCAAAGCGGGATGCCAGCTTTCGCTGGCAAGACGGGCTGAGTAAGGGTAGGAATTTAGACGGCATCATTTTCACGTTGCGCCGGTTGCGGGCTTACCTCATTATCCCCGGCAATGGTCCAACAGAGGCCGTAGGGATGGGTATGCTGATACTTGCCGCGCGGCGTCTGGCGTCGATGATCCTGATCATGCTGGTGATCTCGGTCCTGCTGTTCGTCTTTTTCGAAGGCGACAAGCTCAACCTCGCCATGCGGGTGCTTGGCCCGTACTCCACCATGGAAGGCAGGCTCCAGTGGCTTGAGGACAATGGCTACAATCGCAACATCCTGACCCGCTATTTCTCCTGGCTCTATGGATTTCTGACCGGCGACTGGAAGGAATCGGCCCAGTTCAGCGCGCCGGTCTTCGATTTCCTTCTGCCACGGCTGAAGAACACCGCCATTCTCGGCCTCTGCGTTTTCCTGCTCACCGTCGGCATTTCGCTGGTGCTGGGCGTCCTCTCCGGCATCGCCGAGGCGTCGTCTGCGCGACCGCACCATCACCGTGCTGTCGGTGCTCACCACGTCGGTTCCGGAATTTGCCTCCGCCACATTCCTCGTCGCCATCTTCGTCTATCTGGCTCGATTGGCTGCCGGGATCGTCATCATTCTCCAACGGCTTTGCCTGGAACGAACTGGTGCTGCCGGTGGCGGCCCTGGTGATCTACAATTTCGGCTACTACACCCGCATGACCAGGGCTTCCATGGCGGAGGTCATGGGCTCGCAATATGTCCGCACCGCCGTTCTCAAGGGCCTGCCCTATGGCCGCGTCATCATGCGCCACGCTCTCCGCAATGCCCTGATCGCGCCCTTCACCGTGATGATCCTGCAGCTCAACTATCTGCTCTCCGGCGTGGTGGTGACCGAGGTGTTCTTCGCCTATGACGGCTACGGCAAGGCGCTCTACCAGGCCGCCATGTTCGGCGACGTCTATCTGATCCTCGCCGGCGCCATGATCGCCGTTGTCGTCGCCGTGCTGTCGCAGTTCATCTCCGACATCGGCTACACCTTTCTCAACCCCCGCATCCGCTTCGCATAGGGAAGCAGCCGATGACCGATGTTGCCGCCTCCCCGCCCCGCGCCAGCCGCCTCTCCAAGTTCCTGCGCGCCTTGGGGCTCTGCGCGAATCGCCGCATCGGCATGCTGGGCGCATTCCTGGTGCTGTTCTGGATCCTCGTCGCCATCTTCGCCGACCTGCTGCCGCTCTATGATCCGCTCGCCCAGTCGGCGCCCGATCTGTTGAAGCCCGCCTTGTCGCCCGCCCCCGATGGCGGCACCTACTGGCTGGGCACCGACGACAAGGGCCGCGATATCCTCTCGCGCCTGTTCTTCGGCTCGCGCCTGGTGCTGTTCTGGTCGGGTTTCGCAACCGTCGTGGCCTATGCCGTCGGCATGCTGATGGGCGTGGCGGCCGGCTATCGCGGCGGCTGGTGGGACGAGATCATTTCCTTCATCGGCAACGTCTTTTTGGCCTTCCCCCAGATGGTGCTCTACATCGTCATCCTCTCCCAGCTGGGGTCCGATTCCCCCGTCGGCCAATGGCTGGGCGCCGCGGGCTTCACCACCGTCTGGGTCAAGGGCCTGACCATCGTGCTGGCCGTCATGTTTGCAACCGCCCCCCAGGTTGCCCGCATCGTCCGCGGCATCGTCCTCGACCTCAAGACCCGCGATTATGTCGCCGCCGCCGAGGTGCGCGGCGAAAGCCCGCTCTACATCATGATCGTCGAACTCCTGCCCAATGCCAGGGGGCCGCTGATCGTCGATGCCTGCCTCCGCCTCGGCTACGTCACCATCGCCATCGCCGCCCTGGGCTTCCTCGGGCTGGGCCTGCCGCCGCCCGATCCCGACTGGGGCAAGATGATCTCCGAAGTGAGAGGCTTCGGCGCCATGGCCGCCAACGCCATGATCTGGCCGGCGCTGGCAATCTCCACTCTGGTTCTCGGCCTCAACCTGCTGGCCGATGGCCTCCGCGAAATTTCCCTGAGGGACTGAGCCATGGTGACGCCGGTTCTCGAATGCAAAAACCTCTCGATCTCCTATTACACCCGTGCCGGTGAAGTGCCCGCCGTCTATGACTTCAATCTGACGGTGGATCCTGGCGAAGCCGTCGGCATTGTCGGCGAATCGGGCTGCGGCAAGTCCACCGTGGCGCTCGCCATCATGCAGTATATGGGCAAGAACGGCGCCATTACCGGCGGGGCCATCAACTTCCTCGGCCGCGACATGCGCGCCATGTCCGAGGAAGAGCTCCGCCAGATCCGCGGCTCGCAGATCGCCATGGTCTACCAGGAGCCCATGGCCTCGCTCAACCCGTCCATGCTGATCCGCGACCAGCTGATCGAAGTGCCGATGGTCCATGAAGGCATCGATGCGGCGGCGGCGGAAAAGCGCGCCGTCGAGCTGCTCGAAGCCGTCCGCCTGCCCGACCCCACGCGCATTCTCAATTCCTACCCGCACCAGCTCTCCGGCGGCCAGCAGCAGCGCGCCGTCATCGCCATGGCGCTGCTGTCCAACCCCAAGCTGCTCCTGCTCGATGAGCCCACCACGGCGCTCGATGTGACGGTGGAAGCAGGCGTCGTCGAATTGATCAAGGACATCGCCAAGCGCTTCGGCACTTCGATGATCTACATCTCCCACAATCTAGGCCTCATCCTCGAGACCTGCGACCGCATCTGCGTCATGTATTCCGGCCAGTCGGTGGAACTGGGCTCGGTCAAGCAGGTCTTCGACCACATGCGCCACCCCTATACTCGCGGGCTGTTTTCCTCGATCCCGCTGCCGGGGACCGACCGCTTCGCCCACCCCCTGGTGCCGATCCGCGGGCAATTGCCCCTGCCGCGCGACCGGCCGAAGGGCTGCACCTTCGGGCCGCGCTGCGATTTCTTCAGGGAAGGCGCAATGCGATCCGCCCCAGCACATGGCGCCCATCAAGGGCGATGCCGGCCACCAGGTCCGCTGCGCCCGCTACGCCGAGATCGACTGGAGCAAGCACAGGCCGAAAGGCATCGAGAGCGAGCCCATGCAGCCCGGCAAGGTGGTGCTGCAAGTCAGGGACATGAAGAAATATTACGAAATTCGCGACAGCTCGCTCGCCGCGCTGTTTTCCGGCAAGGGCTCGCGCTTCGTGAAGGCCAATGAAAAGCTCGATTTCGAAGCCCGCGAGGCCGAGACCGTGGCCATCGTCGGCGAATCCGGTTGCGGCAAGTCGACCTTCGCCAAGGTGCTGATGGGGCTTGAAACCACAACCGGCGGCGAAGTGCTGGTGAACGGCCTCGACGTGGGCTCGCTGCCGGTTAAGAAACGCCCGGCGGGATTGATTTCGAGCTTGCAGATCGTTTTCCAGAATCCCTTCGAAACCCTCAATCCCAGCCATTCGGTGGGTGCCCAGATCGGCCGTGTACTGAAGAAATTCGGCGTCGCCAAGACGCCGCGACGAGATTGAACGAAAAACCTACGAACTCCTCGATCTGGTGAAACTGCCGCGCGAGTTCGCCGCCCGCAAGCCGCGCCAGCTCTCCGGCGGCCAGAAGCAGCGGATCGGCATCGCCCGCGCTTTCGGCGGTAATGCCACCCTCGTCGTTGCCGACGAACCTGTCTCGGCCCTCGATGTCTCGGTGCAGGCCGCCGTCACCGGATTGTTGACCGACATCCAGCGCAAGAAACGCACCACCATGGTGTTCATCAGCCATGATCTCTCGGTGGTGCGTTATCTCGCCGACCGCATCGTCGTCATGTATCTGGGCCGCATCATGGAACAGGGCACCACCGATCAGGTCTTCGCCCCGCCCTATCACCCCTATACGGAAGCACTGCTCTCGGCCGTGCCGATCGCCGATACCTCGGTCAAGAAGAAGCACATCGTGCTCAAGGGCGAACTGCCCTCGCCGATGAACCCGCCTCCTGGCTGCCCGTTCCAGACCCGTTGCCCGCGCAAGATCGGCGCCATCTGCGAAACCGAACTTCCCCCGGTTCAGGAATTGGCGCCCGGCCACAAGATCATGTGCCACATCCCGGAAAAAGAATTGCGCAAGATGGAGCCGGTGATCACTTTTCAAAAAGCCGCGAAGGCCAAAGCCTGAGTCCCGGCATGCGCGTGATCGAGGACTTTCCGTTCAAGATCGAAACGCACGACGGCGTCCGCATACCCGTGGCCGGCGGCATCCACATCGTTGCCCGCATCTGGCGGCCCGCGGGCTCCGACAAGGCGCCCGTGCCGGCCATCCTGGAATTCCTGCCCTACCGCCGCCGTGACGGCACCGCCGAGCGCGACGCCCTCATCCACCCCTATTTCGCCGGTCACGGCTATGCCTGCCTGCGGGTCGACATCCGCGGCTCGGGCGACTCGGAAGGCGTGCTCAAGGGCGAATATCTGAAGCAGGAGCAGGATGACGCGATTGCCATTCTCGAATGGCTGGAGCATCAGCCCTGGTGCACCGGTGCGGTGGGCATGATCGGCATTTCCTGGGGCGGCTTCAATGGTCTGCAAGTGGCGGCAAGGCAGCCGAAGCAGTTGAAAGCCGTCATCTCGATCTGTTCGACCGACGACCGCTATGCCGACGATGTCCACTTCATGGGCGGCGCCCTGCTGCTCGACCAGTTCACCTGGTATTCGGTGATGTTCTCGCTCAACGCCGCCCCTCCCGACCCGGCAGTCGCCGGCGCGAATTGGCGCGGAATGTGGAAACAGCGCCTCGATGAAAGCGGCTTCTGGCTGAAGGACTGGCTGGGCCACCAGCGCCGCGATGAGTTCTACAAGCACGGCTCGGTGTGCGAAAACTATGACGCCATTCAAACTCCGGTCCTGCTGGTGGGCGGCTGGGCCGATGGCTACACCAATGCGATCTTCCGCCTGCTGAGCAATCTGAAAGCGCCATGCCGCGCGCTCGTCGGCCCCTGGGCTCACAAATGGCCGCACTTCGCCAAGCCCGGCCCGCAGATCGGCTTCCTCCAGGAATGCCTGCGCTGGTGGGACAAGTGGCTGAAGGGCATCGAGACCGGCGTCCTGGACGACCCCAAGCTGCGCGCCTGGATGGAAGACCCGATACGGCCCGCACCCTATAATGGCGAAAAGCCCGGCCGCTGGGTCGCTGAAGCCAAATGGCCGCCGCTTAAGCAGAAGCTCAAGACCCTACCAATGTCGCGCGGGAGACTGGGCAAGAACGGCGCCGATGTGCTGAGCGTTTCTTCGCCACAGGATACCGGCGTGGCCGGCGGAAAATGGTGCGCCTATGGCGCCTGGGAGGATCAGCCGCTTGATCAGCGCGCCGAAATGGGCGGCCAGTTGATCTTCGACACCGATCCGTTGGCGGACGATCTTTCCGTGCTCGGTGCTCCCGTGGCCAATCTGGCGGTCTCCAGCGGCAAACCGCAGAGCCTGATCGCCGTCACCCTCTGCGAAGTGTTCCCCGATGGCGCCGCCACCCGCGTGAGCTACGGCATTCTCAATCTCACCCACCGCAAGTGCCACGAAGAACCGCAACCGTTGCAGCCGGGCCAAATCTACGATGTCCGCGTCCAACTCTGCGACATCGGCCATCGCTTCGGCAAGGGCAATCGCATTCGCTTGAGTATCTCCAATGCCTATTGGCCCATTGTCTGGCCCTCGCCGGAAGCCAATCTGCTCAGCATTCATTGCAGCGATAGCGCCCTCTCGCTTCCCCTCCGCCAAGCAAACTCCATGGATGCGAATGTGACGGTAGCAGCCGAACCACAGGGCTCGCGGCCCCTGGCGCAGACCCAGATCGAAGCGGGCCATAACAGCTGGACCACCACTTTTAGCGCCATGACCGGCGAGACCATCCTCATCCGCGCCAATAGCGACGGCTGGCGCCGCATCGACGGCATCGATCTCGAACTTGGCCTGCAGAGCGAACACAAATACACCATCAAACCCGCTGACCCGCTTTCGGCGCGGCTCGACACCCATTATTTGCGCCGCTATCGCCGGGGCCCTTGGTCGATTGCCGCCGAGACCAAACTCACCGTGCGCGCGACGCTTACCGAATTCCTGGTCGACGCCTCGCTTGAGGCCCGCGAAGGCGCGACAATCGTGAAGACGCAAAAGTGGTCGCTGAAATTTCCACGAGACCATGTGTAGAACCAACGGCCGGAACTCTTGACCTGCCTCATCCCCCATTTCCGTCATTCCGGCGAAAGCCGGAACCCATGGCGGGGAAGCGCAAAACGCCGATGTTGTAAATATATGGACGATGGGTTCCGGCTTTCGCCGGAATGACGGAAATGGGGTAGTCCGCGAGTCTCTTATGGCCGTTGGTGTAATACGCCGCCTTCGGCGCGTGACGGATGAAGGGCCCTACCCCGCCGCTTCCAGGATCGACACCAACGACGCCACATCGAGCTTGCGCGGATTGCAGCCGGCATTGAAATCCGGCAGCGCCATCACCGCCAGGCGCTGAAAATCCTGCCGCGCCACGCCGATATCGGTGATCTTGGCGGGAATTCCGATGCGCCGCGAGAGCTTCGAGACTTCGGCAAAATAGGCATCGAAGCTGGGCTCAAGTCCCATATGGGCCGCAAGTGCTGCAACCGGCTTTTCGATGGCCGGGCGGTTAAACTGCAGCACATGGGGCATCAGCACCGCATTGGTGAGCCCGTGCTGGGTTCCAACAAGCGCGCCGATCGCATGGCTCAACGCATGCATTGCGCCGAGACCCTTGACGAACGAAGTGGCCCCCATGATCGCCGCCGCCATCATGTAACTCCGCGCCACGATGTCATCGCCTTGTTCGACGGCACGAGGTAAAAAGTCATGACACATCTTGACGCCTACCGCCCCGATGGCATCGGCCATCGGATGGAACTGCCGCACCACCAGCGCTTCGAGATTGTGCGACAGCGCATCCATGCCGGTCCACGCCGTCAAATTGCGCGGCAGCGACAGCGTCAGCTCCGGATCGGCGATGACAACGCGAGGCATCATCGAAAGATTGACGATCCCGGCCTTCACCGGTTTCGAGGGGTCGGTAATGATGCCGCTCGCCTCTACCTCCGCGCCGGTGCCCGCCGTCGTCGGAATGGCGATGATCGGCACCTTGCTGCGTTCGGCCTGCACTTCAATGCTGCGCGGGTAGGCAAAGCGCCATAGATCGCCGCCCAGCCCCGCCACCAGCGCCACCGACTTGCCGCAGTCGAGCCCACTGCCGCCGCCCAGCGCAATAACGCAATCGGCCTTGGCGATCATGAAAGGCAGCGACTCCCGCCATGACCTGATCGCCAGTGGGATTCTGGTCGCAGCCGTCCCACATCGTGCTGCCGCGTGCGAGCGAGGCAACGCGCCGCGGAATCCCCGTTGCCGCGAGCCCCCGGTCGGTAACGATCAGCGGCCGCTTGCTGCCAAGCAGATCGAGAATGCCCGGCAATTCCGCGATGCGGCCAGCGCCAAAGCGCGTTTCGGTCGGGAAAAGCCAGTCGCCGCGAAGGTCCTCCGCCGAGCTGAATTGCCAGAACGTCATGGGTCCTCGCGTTGACAGAAAAATCGAAACCGCCTTAGCTCAGCATCAATACAGCTGGGAGGCAAGGCAATGGCAAAAGCGCCGATAGTGCATAACTACCGTGGCCAGGTCGAAAATGTCGAAATCGCCTGGATCCCAATGAAGGACGGCCGCAAGCTCGCGGCCCGGCTGTTGCTGCCGAAGAAACTGGAGGACCGCCCGGTTCCCTGCATCTTCGAATATATTCCCTACCGCCGCCGCGACGGCACCCGCGTTCGCGATGACGAAGTCCATTATTGGTTTGCCGCCCACGGCTATGGCGCGGCACGCGTCGATATTTCCGGCTCCGGCGACAGCGATGGCCTCATCCAGGACGAGTATCACAAGCGCGAACAGGACGACGCGCTGGAGATTATCGCCTGGCTGGCAAGCCAGGACTGGTGCACCGGTGCGGTCGGCATGATCGGCATTTCCTGGGGCGGCTTCAACGGCCTGCAGGTCGCCGCGCGCCGGCCCCCCGCCCTCAAGGCCGTCGTGTCGATCTGCCTCCACCGTCGACCGCTATGCCGATGACGTGCATTACATGGGTGGCTGCCTGCTCAACGACACGCTCGACTGGGGCGGCTATTTCTTCACCTGCGGCTCCCTGCCGCCCGATCCCGAAATCGCCGGCCACAACCGCTGGAAGGAAATCTGGAAACACCGCCTCGACAATCTCGACTGCTATCCCATGATCTGGATGGAGCACCAGCGCCGCGATGCCTTCTGGAAGCATGGCTCCGTGTGCGAGGATTACAGCAAAATCCAGATCCCCGTGCTCAATGTCAGCGGCTGGGCCGATGGCTATACCGCCGCCGTGTTCCGCTGTGTGGAGAACCTGCCGGGCGCCAAGGGCATCGCCGGACCCTGGGGCCACAAATATCCCCAGTCTGGCATTCCAGGCCCCGCCATCGGCTTTCTTCAGGAGTGCGATCGCTGGTTCGGCCGCTGGCTGAAAGGCAAGCAGACGGGTGTCGAGAACGATCCGCCGCTGCGGCTTTTCTTGCAGGAAAGCGAGTCTCCCAGGCCGCATTTCGATGAGCGCAAGGGCAAGTGGATCGGCCTGCCGTCCTGGCCATGGAAGAACATCAAAACCGGGAAACTCTATCTGGGCAAGGGCACCCTGCTCGCCAAGCGGGCCAAGGCCAAGCCCATGACCGTCAAGTCGAGCCAGTCGACCGGCCTTGCCTCGGGAGAATGGTGCGCCTATGGCCTCGGCAAGATTGCTCCAGAACTGCCCACCGACCAGCGCGAGGACGACGCCCAGTCCCTCTGCTTCGACGGCGAGGTCTTGAAGAAGCCCATGTCGATTGTCGGTCGAAGCCTTGTGCGGCTGCGCATCGCCGCCGATAAGCCCCAGGCCCAGGTGGCCGTCAGGCTCAACGCCATTCACCCCGACGGCGTCGTTGAACGCATCACCTATGGCTTGCTCAACCTCGCCCACCGCGACAGCCACGAGAAGCCGCAGGCCCTGAAGCCCGGGAGGTTCTACGATGTGACGGTGGAGTTGAACGAGGTCGCCGCGGCTATTCCGGCCGGCCACCGTCTCCGCCTTGCCATTTCTTCGAGCTACTGGCCCATTGCCTGGCCGTCACCGGAACCTGCAACCCTGACAATCGACCCTTCGCGGTCTGTTGTCGAGTTGCCGCGACTGGTCTCCGAAGCAGGTCTTGCCAAGGTGAAATTCGCGCCCGTCGAGAAAGCAACGATTGCTCCCACCACCGTCAAGGACCCCGGCGCCGAGACCCGCCAGGTCATTCTCGATATCGACAAGCAGCGGGTGAACTTCACCATCAAGCGCAACGACGGAAGCTATGTCATCGATGACATCGGCACCGAAGTGAGCCTGACCAAGCTCAAGGATTTCGCCGTGAGCCGCGACGGCGTCGAGCCGCCGCGCTCGCTGGTGGCCACCACCGTTCACTATCGCCGTGGCGATTGGGATGCGCGGACCGAAACCGATGTGTCGATGACCTCGGACAAGACCCATTTTCACATGGAAGGCCATGTGCGGACTTTTGACAACGGCAAGCCCTTCATCGACAAAACCTTCAAGCGTTCATTCAAGCGCGACGGCGTGTAGCGGCGGACGGCGGTGTTTCCACGCCGCCGCTTCCTCCAGCAACACCACATTTGACAGAAGCGCCTGCCGGGTACAGTCTAGGCCGAAGCGCGTGGCCGGTGCTTTTCGCCGGCTCAATCCGCGCAACAGTGCTCAGGGAGGAGCCTATGATGAATCGCCGTGAACTGCTTCGTAACAGCGCCTTTCTTTCCGCCATCGCGGCCCTGGGCATCAAGCCAGGCCAGGTGCTTGCCGCCGATGGCGATCTGCTCAAGGTCCGCATGGAAGCCGATATCCAGGTTCTCGACCCCGGCTACATGATCGGCGGCGCCGAGACCAGCATTCAATACGCCTGCCTGCCCCGCCTTGCCGTCCCCGTAAAGGACGCGAGCGGCAACTGGGGCTGGGCGGCATCCGACTATGTGGAAAAGATCGTCCAGGACGATCCCGACCCACATTTCGTTCACCTTGAAGCCCGGCTTCATGTGGAGTGGCGATCTCGGCGAAGTCACCACCGAGGATGTCAAGTACTCCTTCGAGCGGATGCTGAAATCCGACTGGGCGGCGCGCTGGCCAACGCTGGAAAAAGTCGACGTAAAGGACAAATACAGCGGTGTGATCGTTCTGAAGTCGCCGTTCGCCGCGACATTCCTGATGGGCATTGCCTCCGAGTCCGGCTCGGTGCTGCCGAAGGCCGCCGTCGAGAAATTGACCGACCAGAAGTTCACCACCGAACTGCCGGGGCAATGTGGCCCCTACACCATGGCCGAATGGACGCCGAAGCAGAAGGTCGTGGTGAAGGCCAATCCCGATTGGAAGGGAACCAAGCCGGTTTTCGGTGAAGTTCATTTCATCAACATCGAGGATACCAATGCCGCCGAACTTGCCTTTGAGGCCGGCGAAGTGGCGATCACCGGTGTCCTGCCGGCGACGGCGGCGCGCTACCTCAAGCAGATGCCGGCCAATTCCAAACTTTCCAGCCAGCCGGGCCCCTACTACACCTGGATCGGCATGAATACCCAGCATGAGAAGCTCAAGGATATTCGCGTCCGCAAGGCGATCCAGCGCGCCATCGATGTGAATTCCATTCTGGAAGCGGCCTATGGCGGCACCGCACCCCTCGCCCATGGGGTGGTGGCGCTGGGTGTTGTCGGAAATCGCAGCGTCTCCAAATACTCTTACAATCCTGGCGAGGCCAAGGCCCTCCTCGCCGAGGCCGGCGTCAGCGATCTCACGCTCGAATTCAAGACATTGAATGAGGCCTACCGGGTGACTGCCGCCCAGATCGTCCAGGCCAACCTCGCCGATGTCGGCATCAAGTGCGAAATCATCCCGCTCGATTCCGGCCCGTTCTGGAACCTTGGGCTTGAATCCAAGGGTGAAGATTGGAAGACCCTGCAGCTCTGGTGGATGCGTTACCGGATGTCTCCCGATCCGTCCGACGGCATCCAATGGTTCATCAAGAGCCAGGTCGGCGTGTGGAATTGGGAGCGCTGGTCCGATCCGGAATATGAGGAACTGTGGCTCAAGGGCCTCGCCGAGACCGACAATGCCAAGCGCGCCGTAGATGTATCATGCGCATGCAGGAGATCATGGAGGATACTGGCTCCTATGTGTGGATCACCCATGATCCGCTCAACTATGTGCACAGCGACAAGATCGTGCCGGATTACGATACCGGTGGTGAAATCCTCGTTGAGAAGTTCAAGAGTGCCTAGGAACCCAGCGGGCCGGAGCAATCCGGCCCGCACCGCATTCTGGGGCGCAATCGCATAAATGATACTTTACGCCATTCAGCGCATCGGGCTGTCGGTCCTGATCCTCATCACCTCAATGGTGATGCTGTTCACCGCATTGAAACTGGTGCCCGGCGACCCCGCCACCATCATGATCGGCTCGCGCGCCAGCGCTGAAATGCGCGCCCGCATCACCGAGCAGCTGGGCTTGAACGACCCCGTCATTGTCCAGCTCGGCACATTTTTCGGCCGCATCCTGCAAGGCAATCTCGGCACCGACCTGTGGAGCCAGCGCCCGGTCAGCCAGATGATTCTCGAGAACCTGCCCTATACGCTGATGCTGATTGCCGTGGGACTGGGCTGGGCCGCCTTGATCGGCATCCCGCTCGGCTGTTACTCGGCAGTAAGGCGCAATTCATTCATCGACAAGTTCACCGGCGTCATCTCGGTTGGCACCATTTCGATTCCCTCCTTCGTCGTGGCGATCTATCTCATCTTGCTGTTTGCCATAGCCCTCGATTGGCTGCCGGTGATCGGCGCCGGCGAAAAGGGCGACTGGCACGATCAGTTCATGCATTTGATCATGCCGGGCTTTGCCATGGGGCTAGGCTGGGTGGGCTATCTGTCGCGCATCGTGCGCGCTTCAATGCTGGAGGTGATGGGCGAGAATCATATCCGCACCGCCCGCGCCTTTGGCCTGCCTGAATTCCGCATCATCAAGTCCTACGCGCTCCGCATCGCCATCCTGCCGACCATCACCTTGCTGGCCCTGGCGATTGGCGGTCTGTTGTCGAATGCCGTCTTCGTCGAGTTCATCTTTGCCAGACCCGGCATCGGCAAACTGATCGTCGATGCCGCCCTGGTGCGCAACTTTCCGGTTGTCCAGGGCGGCGTTCTCGTCACTGTTGCCCTTTTCGCACTGACCATGCCGCTTGCCGATCTTCTCGTTGCCTGGCTGGATCCCCGTGTCAGAGCAACTCTCTAAGGCTGTTCCCATCGCCGCACCGGGTCAGGCCACCTTGTTCTGGCGGCGGCTCTGGCAGGACCGTCTTGGCTTTGCCGGGTTGATCCTGGTCGCCATCGTCGTCTTCTGCGGCATCTTCGGCCCCTACATCACGCCATTCGATCCCTACAAGATCACTGTGCCGGAGAAATTCCTGGTCCCGTCACTGACCCACATATTTGGCACCGACAATCTCGGCCGCGATGTGTTTTCACGAGTCATCGCCGGCAGCCGCATTGCACTTTCGGTCGGCATAACGTCGATCGCCGTGGCGTTGACAATTGGCCTCGTGCTGGGCCTCCTCGCCGGTTACGGTCCGCGCTGGCTCGACAATTTCCTCATGCTGGTGTTCGATTCGATCTATTCGGTTCCAACCGTGATCCTCGGTCTGACTGTCGGCACCCTGCTGGGCGCCAGCATCACGACGTTGATGCTGGTTGTCATCGTGATCTTTATCCCCGGCTATGCGAGGTTAACGCGAACCGCCACTCTGTCGATCAAGACGTCGGAATATATCCAGGCCGTCGAGTCGCTCGGCGCCTCCAAGTTTCGTATTATTTTCATCCATCTTCTCCCTAACATCGTCGGTCCGCTGCTCATCATCGCCAGCATGGACATTCCGTCGGTGGTGGCCCTCGAAGCCGGCCTCACCTATCTCGGCATGGGCATCCCGCCGCCGGCGCCGAGCTGGGGCAGGATTATTCAGGAGGGTTATAGCGTGATCCGCGTGGCGCCATGGATGGTGGTTGCCGGCGGCATTCCGTTGATTATCACCACGCTTGGCTTCACTTTCCTCGGTGAATCCCTGCGCGACAATCTCGATCCTAAGCTGCGGCGCGTTGTATGACCGCCAGCGTCCTCGACATTCGTGGGTTATCCTTGAATTTTGATACCCAGGCCGGGCCCGTCCATGCCTTGCGCGACATTTCCATGGCGATACCACGGGGCGAAATCGTCGGTGTCGCCGGTGAAAGCGGGTCGGGAAAATCGACCCTCGCCCTCGCCATCCTGCGCCTGATGGCGCACAATGCAGTGATCACCGCCGGAAGCGTCGACTTTCACGGCACCGACCTTCTCAAACTATCCGAAGACGAGATGCGCGCCATTCGCGGCACCCGCATCGCCATGGTCTTTCAGGACCCGATGACCTCGCTCAACCCGGTGCGCAGCATCGGCCAGCACATGCTGGATATTCAGTACCGTGAGCAATCGCTGTCGGAAGCGCAGAAGCGGGCCAAGGCTGTCGATGCCTTGAACCGCGTCGGCATTCCCGACGCCGCGAGCCAGCTCGACCGCTATCCGTTTCAGTTCTCCGGCGGCATGCGCCAGCGCATTGCAATCGCCATGGGCCTGTTGCCCAAGCCAGATTTGCTCATCGCCGACGAGGTGACCACCGCCCTTGATGTGACGCTGGAAGCGCAAATCCTGCATCTGCTGCGCGAACTCAGAACCGCGATCAACGGATCGATCCTGTTCATCTCGCACAATCTTGGCGCCATTGCCGAGATCTGCGACCGCGTCGTCATTCTCTATGCCGGCGAAGTGGTGGAACAGGGACCGATAGCCGAGATTTTCGACCGGCCCCAGCACCCCTATACCAGGGCGCTGATCGATTGCGACCCGGCCCGCATCGCCTCGACAACCCGGGAGCTTCCCGTCATTCCCGGCGATGTGCCCAATCTGCGCGCGCCACCACTAGGATGTATTTTTTCCCCCCGTTGCGCCATCGCCATCGACCGCTGCCACGACCGCGACGGCCGATTGATGTGGCAGTCGGTCTCGAGCACACCGCGCGCTGCCACCTCGCCCGAGGCCCCGGCAAATGAACCTGCTCAGCGTTCGCAATCTGCACGTCCAATACGCCATAGCCGGAGCCCTCAAGGCGAAGATTGCCGGCTTGGCCAACCGCTTCATCGATGCGGTGATCGATGTGTCTTTCGACGTCGAGCAGGGAACCACGCTTGCCGTGGTCGGCGAAAGCGGTTCGGGAAAATCGACGCTTGCCCGCGCCATCGTCGGCCTCACGCCCTTTGTTTCGGGAAAGGTCGCATTCAACGGCGCCAATCCCTTCGCGCAAGGAATTCATCCCGATCGCGCCTATCACCGCGAAGTCGCCATGATGTTCCAGGATCCGGTGTCGAGCCTGTCGCCCCGCCGCACCGTCGAGTCGCTCATCGCCGAGCCCTTTGTCGTTCACGCCATCAAGGACAAGAACCTTGGCCTGGAAGTCCGCCGCCTGCTTTCTCTGGTGGGCCTGCCGGAGGATTTTTGCAGCCGCTATCCCCACCAGCTCTCCGGCGGCCAGGCACGGCGCGTCGGCGTGGCCCGCGCCATCGCCCTCAATCCCAAGCTCATCATTGCCGATGAACCGACCGCCGGCCTTGACGTTTCGGTCCAGGGAGAAATTCTCAATCTCCTCACCCGGCTGCAGGCCGAACTCGGTCTCACCTACATCATCATTACCCACAACCTCGCCGTCGTCCGCCATGTCAGCGACCGTACCGCCATCATGTATATGGGCCGCCTTGCCGAGGTAGGTCCCACGGCCGAAATCTTTCAGAACGCCGCCCACCCCTATACGGCCGCCCTGATTGCCGCCCAGCCCAATCCCGATCCCGCCAAGCGCCGCGCTGGAGCGGTTCTCATGGGCGAAGTGACCAGCCTGCGCAACCGCCCCGCGGGCTGTGAGTTCCATCCCCGTTGTGGCTATGCGCAGGAACTCTGCCGGCGCCAAGTGCCGCGGCCCACCGAGCCAGGCCCCGCCCGCACGGTGCGCTGTCACTTCCCGCTTGGAAACTAGCAGCCGCCGATTGCGGCGGAGCATTTCTTGTTGTACGTTCGTTCAGCAAGAAAACCGGGGAGACCGCCTGTTGCCGGCTATTCGCACCGACTACCCCTATGAAGTGGAAGCCCGCGATCCCGTGTGGATCGTTCTCTCCGATGGCGCCCGCATCGCAACCACGGTATGGCGGCCGCTGACCGCCAACAAGGTTCCGGTCGTCGTCGAAATGATTCCCTACCGCCGCCGCGACGGAACGGTGTTTCGCGATCTCGAATTGCACCCTTATATCGCCGGTCACGGCATCGCCTATGTCCGCGTTGACATACGCGGCAGCGGCGATTCCGATGGCATTTTGCGCGACGAGTATCTGCCGCGGGAACAGGCCGATGCTTGCGAGATCATCGCCTGGCTGGCGGCCCAGGAGTGGTGCAACGGCAATGTCGGCATGACCGGCATCAGCTGGGGCGGCTTCAACTCCCTCCAGGTTGCGGCCCTCAAGCCCCCTGCCCTTAGGGCCATCATCACGCTGTGTTCAACCGATGACCGCTACGACGACGATGTCCACTACATGGGTGGGGCGCTCATCACCGAAAACGAGATGTGGTCGAACTTCATGCTCGCCCTCAACTCCATGCCGCCCGATCCGCAAATCGTCGGAGACCGCTGGCGCGAGATGTGGTTCGAACGGCTGGAGGCCAATCATTCATGGTCGGAACACTGGCTTAACCATCAGCGCCGCGACGCCTACTGGAAACAAGGTTCTGTCTGCGAGGATTTCGCCAGCATCGATTGCGCCGTCCTCGCCGTTTGCGGCTGGGAGGACTCCTACTCAAACTCGGTTCCACGCCTGCTCGAAAAACTTGATTGCCCGAAGCTTGCGATCATCGGCCCATGGACCCATACCTATCCCTGCCGCACCGATCCCGGCCCTCACATCGGCTATCTCCAGGAAGCCCTGCGCTGGTGGAAGCACTGGCTTGCCGGGGAAGAAACCGCAATCATGGATGAACCGCTATACCGGGTGTGGATCACCGGTGAGGAGCGGCCCCGCCCCTGGTACAAGGATCATGCCGGCCATTGGGCCGCCGAAGAAGCCTGGCCCAGCCCGCGCATCGAGTGGCAAACCAGATATCTTAATGAAGAAGGCTTGGGTAAATCGCCAGTCACCGGCGGCACACGCTCGATGTCATGTCCCGCAACGGCGGGCACTGATTATGGGCGTTGGGGTGGCAATGGCGGAGAGTGTCCCGATCTCGCCATCGATCAGCGCCGCGAAGATGGTCAGTCGCTGTGCTTCGATTCTGAAATGCTAAGCCACGACCTCACGCTTCTCGGCGCCGTGGAAGTGATCCTTGAACTGATCGTAAATAAGCCCCTCGTCAATATCGCCGTACGCCTGTGCGACGTCTATCCCGACGGGACTTCGGCGGTAATGACCTATGGTGTCCTCAACCTTTCCCATCGCAAGTCGCACGAAACGCCGGAGCCCTGCCCGGTTGGTCAGCCGTTCAAGGTGACGGTGAAATTGAATGACTTCGGCCGCACCATCCCCAAAGGGCACCGTCTGAGGATTGCTATTCAGAATCAATTCTGGTTCGTGCTGTGGCCGCAGCCGGAAATGTCTACACTCAGCGTATTGACTGGCCTTTCCCAGGTTAGGCTTCCAGTGCGCCCAGCTTCAGACTTGGACAAGCATGTGAGTTTCGCGCCGCCGGAAATTTCCCCGCCTGCAAACGCCACCATGCTGCGTGAAGAAAAACATGCCAAGACGGTGACGGACGATCTGGTAACGCGCTTGCGCACCATCACTCTCCATTCGGATTTCGGCGCATGGCACATCGAAGACCGCCACATCGAAGGATCGGCCAAGGCAACCGACCGTTTCATGATTCATCCTGATGACCCGCTCACCGCAAGGCTGCACAGTGAATATGCCTGGTCGATGAAAAGTGGGCCAGCCAACGTATCGGGCATTGCCCAGACCGAGCTCACCGCCGATGCGACACATTTCCATTTGTCATGGAAATTTGAAGTGAGCGAGGCTGGCAAAATCGTCTTTACCCGCCAGCAAACCCGCGCCATTGCGCGCGACTATTGTTGAGAGCGGCCATGGGCAAGGCAACCACGGGCCCACGCTTTCATCGCAAGACCGCCGATGCCCGCCGCGATTCGCTGATTGAAGCAGCCCTCCGCTGTATCGCCCGCGACGGGATTGCAGGCTTTACAGTCGACAACATTTCCCAGGAAGCCGGTATTTCCAGAGGGCTTATCAATCACCATTTCGATGGCATCGAAGGCCTGCTGGTGGCTGTCTACAGCGCCATGACCTCATCGATGGAGGCCGCCGGGCGCACCGCGCTCCTGATTGACGGCGGCGCCGAGGAGCGGCTTTCGGCCGTCGTCAACACCATGTTTGCACCACCCATGTTTACCAAGGCGAGTCTCCGCGCCTGGTTGGCCCTGTGGGGCGAGGTCGCGGTCAATCCAAAGCTCAGGAGCGCCCATCGCAAATCCTACAGCCAATACCGCCAGGCCATGACCGCGGCGATTGGCGAGTTGGCAACCGCGCGCCAGATCAAACTCGACGAGGTGGCCCTCGCCACCACCATCATTGCGCTGATCGACGGACTGTGGATCGAGTGGTGCCTCGACCCTTCCATCGTCACGCCGCAGCGCGCCAAGGACAATGTCTACGGCGTCCTCGAAGCGAGACTAGGCATGCTTCACAGGTAATCCAGCTTTCGCCGCGCAATGAAATCCTTGAGTGCTTCATCAATGCCGGGATCGATTGGCGGCTGCTCGTAATCCGAGAGGATTTGCTTCCACAGCCGGTTCGCCTTGATTGGAGCGGTTTCGCTGCCGCGCTCCTGCCAGCTGCCATAATTGTCCCAGTTGGATATCATCGGCTGGTAGAACGCCGTCTCATAGCGATCGAGCGTATGTTGCGTGCCAAAGAAATGGCCGGCGGGCCCCACATCACGTACCGCCGCCAGCGCCAGCGTTTCCTGATTGACCTCGAACGGCCGGCTATAGGCCGCCATCATCTGCAGCATGTCGGCATCGATGATCAGTTTTTCGAACGACGCCGTGAGCCCGCCATTGAGCCACCCCGCCGCGTGCAACACCATATTGGCGCCGCCCATGATCGAGCCCCACAGCGCCATCATGCTTTCATAAGCGGCCTGCGCATCGACATCATTGGCGGCCGTCACATTGCTCGAGCGGAACGGCACCTTGAGAAGCCGCGCCAGTTGGCCCGAGGCTTGTGCCGCCTGCGCGTATTCCGGCGTGCCGAAAGCAGGAGCACCCGACTTCATGTCGACATTGGAGGTAAAGCCGCCATACATGACCGGGGCGCCGGTCCTGACGCTTTGCGTGAGCACGATTCCAGCCATCGCTTCCGCGTGCTGCTGCGCCAGGGCGCCCGCGATCGTCACCGGACTCATGGCGCCAGCTAGCGTGAAGGGCGTAATGACATTGCACTGGCCATGCTCAGCCATGGCAATCAATCCCTCCGCCATCGGGATATCGAGTTGCAGCGGCGAGTTCGTGTTGATGATGGCGGTAAAGACGCAAGTGTCGATGAGATCCTCGCGCTTTCGTCCAAGCGAGATGGCAGCCACATCCAGTGCGTCGATTGCCAAATCGCGGCCAAGCCCCTGCGGCTGCCAATTCTTGTCGAGGAGCGTTGCCTGGGCATAGTAGAGATCGAGATGCCGGGTGCGCGGATTGAGATCGAGCGCCTCGAACGGACCGCCCCCCTCCTGATGGAGGATGTTGAGGCTCTGAATGATCTTGATGAAATCGCACTGCTCGGCGAACGTCCCCTGCCGCCGTCCGCGATCGAGATCGCAGACATAGGCGGGGCCGCCGACCGATGAGAAAATGAAGTTGGGACCGCCGACCTTGACGGACTTGGCGGGATCGCGAGCCGTGAGGGTGAACGCCGATGGCGCCTTTGCAACCCACTCTATCACCATGTCACGGCCAAAGCGCACGCGGTCGCCACCATCGGCGACTTCAGCACCGGCCTTGATGTAGAGCGTCCGCGCCTTCTCCGACAACACCTTCATGCCAATCTCTTCGAGGATGGTGAGTGCGGTGTTGTGGATTGCCATTACCTGATCCGTCGAGAGTATCTCGACGGGCTTGTAGCGCAGGCTCAGCTGCCGGAACGGCGGTTGGGCAACCGACGGCGAGTGGCGCGAACTTCTGTCACGGCGGCGGGTCATGCCGAGGGCCTTTCCCGGCGCACCGGTTCGTTTGATAGCGCTTCACCAAATTCGCGCGCCAAGCGGTGGCCGCCAAACACTGCGTCCGCGATGCTTGATGGCGCAAGACAATCGCCAACGCGGGTGACTGACTTGATGGATTTCATCTGCTTCACCGGTTCATAGAGTGTGTCAATGGGGCTGCGGCCGGTGACCAGGATGAGCGTCCCAAGCTCGATCCGAACCGGCTCCGCCAATAGCGCATGGTTGAATTCAGTTCCGTGGCGATCGACCCGTGTCAGCACATGTGAGACCAGAAGCCGAATTCCGAGATCGCGGAGCCGCTCCTCGATCAGATACTGCTCGTCCGTCATCTGGGTCCATGACGAGACGATCGGCGCGCTCGTGACATAGGTGACATCGTGTCCTTGGCCTCTCAGCTTCTCGGCAAGCGCACTGGCCATGGAATAGTGATCGTCGTCATAGATCACCACGCGTCCTTTCAGCTCCGGCAAAGCATCTGGTGTTGCAATCGGGGCATCATCGCTGATCAGAGCCGGCCTATCGCCAACAACGCCGATGCCGTCGCGGCGCCACTGGCTGCCGGTGGCCAACACCACATGATCAACGTCAAGCCCCAGGATATCTTCGGCCGTCAGATTGCTCTCGCGGAAGATTTCCACATTTGCGAGTTTTGTCAGCATGTGTACCCGATGATCGCGCACCCTGATCCAGGTGCCAAGGCCCGGCAACGACGATTCAAACTTCAGTCTGCCACCCAACTCGCGCGACGCTTCCGCCAGCATGACCTCATGGCCGCGGCGGCCAAGTGAGAGTGCCGCTTCAAGCCCCGCAGGCCCGGCGCCAACTACCAATATGCGTCCTTCGACCGACTTGGCCGGAATTTTCTCCGGATGCCAGCCGCGCCGCCATTCCTCGCCCATGGCCGGATTCTGCGTGCAGCGGATCGGCGCCGCCTCATTGTTGGCAGCCCTACAGATATTGCAGCCAATGCACTCGCGAATCTCGTCCTCACGGCCATCGCGAATCTTGTTGGGCAGGAACGGATCGGCAATCGACGGCCGCGCCGCTCCGATAAGATCGAGGACACCACCGCGGATTTGACCGGCCATCATGTCAGGCGATGTGAAGCGGCCGACGCCAACCACGGGTTTCGTCGTAAGCTGCTTCACGAATGCCACGTAGTCCTGCTGAAACGCTTCGCTGGAAAACCGCGCGCTGCGCGAATCATTGCCAAGCGCGCCGGCGAGATTGACGTCCCACAGATCCGGCAGCTCCGCCAGTAACGAAACAATCTCCCGAGCCTCGCCATCATGAGTGATCCCGGATGGTCCATGCAACTCATCGACCGCCATGCGAAGCGCCACGGCGCATTGGCCTTTGACCGCCTCGCGTGTCGTCTCGATCATTTCGCGAATGAGGCGCGTCCGATTCTCGACATTGCCGCCATACTCATCATTCCGCCGATTGCTGCGCGGCGACAGAAATTGGAACGGCAGATAGTCGTGACCCGCATAGACATAGACAATGTCGGCGCCGGCCCGCCTGGCGCGCACAGCCGCATCATGCTGCCAGCCCAGAAACGCGGCGATGTCGGACTTGTCCATGGCCCGCGCCGAACCGGGACCGCCCAGCTTCAATCGTTGGTAAGACGGCGCCAATACTGGTTCGCGCGTTAGGCGGTTGCTGGTGTGAAAGCCGCCATGCCAGAGCTCGACGCCCATGAGGCTGCCATGCTGGTGAATGGCATCGCCGATGGCCGCCAGCGCCCGAACATCGTCTTCGTCCCACAGCGACAGATAGGCAAAGGGAAAATCGTCCGATGAGGGGTGAATCGAGCAGTATTCCGTGCACACTACTCCCCAGCCCCCTTCCGCCTTGATGCCGCGCAGCGCCGCCGACGCCTTCGGCGCCCGCCAGCCCATGCCGGTGGCGTGCGGCGTCTGATAGAACCGGTTGGGCGACGTAACCGGCCCGATCTTCACCGGTTCAAATAGAATATCGTAGGCGGGGTTTCGCAAGGTTATCTCCTTATTGAACGATTGTACAACAAGAGATCACCCCGCCGCAAGCGCTGGTCTTCCCCCGCCTGGAGCTTCGGTCAGCCACTCGATAAGCGCCCTCATTCCGGCCTTGCGCGCCTTGCTGCGCGGATGCACCAGGCAGTAGGGATGGCCGAGCGCGATGGCCTCCGTTGCAAGCGCAACAAGGCGTCCGGCGGCAATATCGTCAGCCGCCATCATCCGCTGCCCCAACGCCACACCGACACCGTCGCGGGCCAGATCGAGCGTGAGGCTCGACATGCCCACGCGGTAGCCCTTGGCCTCGCTCGGCCGCTCGGCGCCGGCAATGGCAAACCACGCATGCCAAGTGGGATGCGACACGAAGCTCGGCCCCCAATTGGTGTGGATGAGATCGTCATCGGGCACCGCGTCCATGCCCTGCTCCTTCACCAACGGATTGCGCGCCAAATAGGCCGGACTGCATAGAGGCAGAACCTCGTCCTGCAGCAGGTGGATGGTGTTCAATTCGGGATAGAGATTGGTGCCGTAGCAAATGCGAAGATCGATGTCCTGGCGGGCGAAATCCACCGGATCGTCCTCGACCCGCAAATCGATCCGCAATGCTCGTTGGTGCAAGGCGAATGCCGCAAGCCTGGGTTCCAGCCAGCGATGGGAAACCGACGGCAAGACGCTGACCACCAGGCGGGAATTGGTACGACCCGACATCAGCTGTTCGGTCAGCTGCGAAATCGACTGGAGCGACTCCGAGGCACCCGAGTAGATCGCCTGCCCCGCGTCGGTAAGAACAATTCGGTTGTTGAATCGCATGAACAGTTGTTTGCCCAGAAACTCCTCAAGGTTACGGACCTGCTGGCTGACCGCCGCGGGCGAAACTCCTAGCTCTTCAGCCGCCGCCACATAGCTTCCCGTCCGGGCGGCCGCCTCGAAGGCCCGCAACGCGTTGAGTGGAGGTAAGGAAAGTGGCATGGCAGGCTGACCTAGTTTTTCTAAGTCAGAATAACATTTTCCCACCTTGAGAAAAGAAAATACTTGGTCAAACTCAGGTTGTTATATCCGCGGGGGACATTCGTCATGCGCGACATTCTCGATCTCGACCGCTACCCGCTCGACAAGCCGGGCTCCCCACCATGGCACGACCTCGTCGCCCAGTGCCGCAACGCCCTCATGCGCGACGGCATGTTCAACCTCGAAGGACTGGTGAAACCGGCGGCCCTCGCCCGCGCCATGGCCGAGATCAGGCCGGTGATGGAGACCTTGTCCTTCGTCCACAAGCGCTCCCACAACATCTACTTCAAGAAGGAAGTTCCGGGCCTCGCCCCAGATCATCCCGCCCTTCGCATGGTCGATACCGTCAACCACACGGTCTGCGGCGATCAGATACCCCAGAGCGTGCCCGTCTGGATCTACGAGTGGCCGCAATTCGCGGTCTTCCTCGCCGCCACCATGGAGAAGGATACGCTGTTTGTCATGCGTGATCCGCTCGCCCGGGTAAATGTCATGTCCTACCGCGACGGCGAAGCCCTCAACTGGCATTTCGACCGCTCGGAATTCACCACCACTCTTCTACTGCAGGAACCGGGCGGCGGCGGCGAATTCCAATACCGCTCCGATCTCCGCAGCGATAGCGATCCTAACTATGATGGCATCGCACGGTTGCTTGCGGACAAGGACAATGAAGTGAAGACTTTGAAGCTCTCGGCCGGCACGCTGAATGTCTTCAAGGGCAAGAACACCCTGCACCGGGTAACGCCCTGCAAGGGGCCACGGGAGCGCTACATCGCGGTCTTCTCCTATTACGAGAGACCGGGCGTCATATTCTCGAAGGAAGAGCAGATCGGTTTCTACGGCCGCGCCGCCTGACAGCGGTCCACATTTCCATCACGGGGGAAACAACCATGACCCACGGCACGCTTGCTGAACTTGGACAGGCTCTCAAGCAAAGCGAGAAGCTGGGATACGACCAGGCGTGGTCTATGCCGAAATCCTACTACACCAACCCGGATGTTCTGGCGATTGAACGCCAACACCTGTTCGGCAATGAATGGATATGTATCGGCCGCACAGACGAGATTGCCAAATCAGGCGACTACATGACGTTCCAGCTATGCGATGAACCGCTCATTGCGGTGCGCGGCGAAGACGGCAAGATCCGCGTCCTGTCAAACGTCTGCCGCCACCGCGGCGCGCTTCTCGCCGACGGGCGGGGCAACACCCACCGTCTCGTCTGCCCCTATCATCACTGGTCCTACGATCTCGAGGGAAAATTGGCGGGCGCCCCGCGTATGGATGTCCACAAGACATTCGACAAGGCGGCTTGCCGCTTGCCGAAATTCGCCGCGGAGGAATGGCATGGATTTCTCTTTGCCAATCTGAGCACTAACCCGCCGCCGCTGGCGCCGCGCCTGGCTGGATTGGCAAGCCTCATCCGCAACTATCACATGGAAGAGATGAAGCTCCGATATGTCGCCGACGAAATCTGGCACACCAATTGGAAGTGCCTGATCGAGAATTTCATGGAAGGCTACCACCTATCGCCTCTGCACAAGACCACGCTGCACCCCGTCAACCCCACCAAGCTCTGCACGCCATTTCCCGGCGGGAGACGCCTATTTCGGCTACAACGCCGGTTATTCGCCGGACCTGCCGCGCTCCCAGAAGGGCCATCCCGACCTCACCAACGCCGAGGCCGATAACTGTGTGATGTTCGCCATTCCACCCGGCCTCGTCTCCGGCTGCGGTGGCGACTACAGTTCATTCATCTGTGTTCAACCGGAATCGACCAATCGGGTACGCGCCAAGATGGGGCTTATCTTCTATGGCGAGGGCTGGCCGCAAAGTGCCGTGGACCACGCGGTCAAACTGTTCAACGCTACCATGGCCGAGGACAAGACGGTGCTCGTCGATCTGATGCGCGGCATGGCCTCGAAACACCACGCGCGCGGACCATTGGCTCCGGCAGATTTTGAGGGTCCCGTTCTCGACTTCTACCGGTATTACAGCTGCCGGCTGAGCAGCGCGCTCACAACTCGCGGTTAGTTTGGGAGATGGTGTTCAAAGACCAGCGCAAGCTGACCTACCTCAATGCCGATGGGGCCGATAAACCGTTGAAAAGCCCGGTGCCACGCGATACTCTGCTGAAGGCACGCGCCTATCGCCTGTCGCGCATCCGCCAGGGTCTGATCGCACAAGATTGCGCTGCCGCGCTCCTCTATGATCCGGTGAACATCCGCTACGCCTTCGACTGCGCCAACATGCAGGTGTGGGCCATGCACAATCCGGTTCGCTACGCCCTGATTCTTACCGAAGGCCCGGGCATCATGTTTGAGTTTAAGGGCAGTGAACACGTCTGCCGCGGACTTGAAACCATCGATGAGCTACGAATTGCCACTGGCTGGATGTATATGACGACGGGCGACCGTGTTCCGGAGAAGCTCGCCCGTTGGGCCGATGAAATTGCCGGTCTCGTTCGCGAACATGGCGGTGGAAATCGCCGGATTGCAATCGATCGTCTCGATCTGGAGGGTGTGCGGGCCCTGGAAAAGCGTGGCCTCACAGTGCTCGATGGCGCACCACTGACCGAACATGCACGGTCCATCAAGTCAGCCGACGAAATCGACTTGATGCGTTGGACCATAAGGGTCTGCGAAGCCGGCATGGCGCGCATCTACGAGTACTCCGTGCCCGGTGCCACCGAGCAGGAACTCTGGGCCCATCTGCATTTCGAGAATGCCAGATCCGGCGGCGAATGGCTGGAAACTCGCTTGCTGACGTGCGGCGCCCACACCAATCCTTGGTACAGCGAGTGCAGCGATCGCGTGTGCGAGGCGGGTGAAATGATCTCTTTCGATACCGACATGATCGGGCCCTATGGCTATTGCGCCGATCTCTCGCGCTCGTGGACCTGTGGATACACGCCCATGTCCAACAAGCAGCGCGAACTTTATTCCGCAGCCATTGATCAGATCGACCATAATCTCTCCCTCATTCGCGCCGGGCTGTCCTTCGCCGACTTCAACCACAGGTCATGGCGGATACCCGAGCGTTTTCTGCCTTACCGGTACTCATTGGCCGTGCATGGAGTTGGCATGGCCGACGAATGGCCTGTTGTCTTGCTGCACCCCGATTTCGAGCACAGCCACGGTGGGCACTTCGAAGAAAACATGGTGGTCTGCGTCGAGAGCCTGATTGCCGAAGAAGGATCGGAAAGCATAAAACTGGAAACACAGGTGCTTGTTACCGCGACGGGAGCCGAGCGCCTCGACAGTTTTCCCCGGGAGGAATTCCCGTAAAGCTGGCCTGCGGAGCCGCACTTGACAGGAGCGCTTCAATCGCGCCTCATGACATAAAACCGGGGCGGAGCTTCACACCAATCACAAGCCCCATGGCAACAGGAGAGGGAACATGGCTATCAACTACCGGCTTCTCGACATTCTGCGGCGCGGCCGCAGCGCGCATCAAAATCACCTGATCGACGGGCTGGTGCGAGGCACCGTCAGCCGCCGCGAATTCATGCGCTATGGCTCGGTTCTGGGACTTTCGGCGCCCTTCCTCGGCGGCGTCGCCGGCGCCATTGGCTATTCGGTGGCGCCCCGCCCGGCCCGCGCCGCCATGGCGGGCGGCACCATCCGCGTGGGCCAAATCGTTCCGGCAGCGGCCATCGACCCGGTCAAGATCGCCGATGGTGGCGGCATCACCGTGCTGTCGCAGGTGGCGGAGACTCTTGTCCTCTCCGGCAAGGACCTCACGGCCGTTCCTGTGCTGGCCGAGAGCTGGTCAACCAACGCCGACGGAACCGTGTGGACCTTCAAGCTGCGCCAAGGCGTCAAGTTCCACAACGGCAAGGAAATGAAGGCCGGCGACGTCGTCGCCACCTTCGACCGCTTGGCCAATCCCGACAATGGCTCCAACGCCCTCTCGGTATTCACTGGCCTCCTGTCCAAGGGCGGCACCCGCAAGGTCGATGACTATACGGTCGAATTCCATCTCGACGCGGCCAACGGCAACTTCCCCTATGCGGTCTCAACCGACAACTACAATGCGGTCATCCTCCCCGCCGATTTTGCCGGCGACTTCGAAAAGGAAATGATCGGCACCGGGCCCTACAAGCTGGAAAAATTTACGCCCAAGGTTGGCGCCTCCTTTGTGCGCAATCCCGACTATTGGGGCGGGCCGGCGGGCGCCGACCGCATCGAGCTGAACTTTTATGACGACTATCAGCCGGAGATACTGGCGCTTCAGGGCGGACAGATCGACATCATCCAGCAGATCCCGGTGCTGCAGGGCGTCGGTCTTCTCAACGATCCCAACTTCGACATCATCAGCACGCCGTCCACCGCCCACCAGCAGGTGCACATGCGCACCGATGTCGACCCATTCAAGGACAAGCGCGTGCGCCGCGCCTTAGCCCTCTGCCTCGACCGGCCGAAGATCGTTCAGGGCTTGATGAAAGGCCGTGCTCAAGTGGGCAACGACAGCCCGTTTGCGGCGGCCTATCCTTCAACCGACGCCAGCGTTCCCCAACGTGCCCAAAATATCGCCGAAGCCAAGCAGCTGATGGAAGCCGCAGGCATGGGCAGCGGTTTCAAGACGACGCTGACCACCGAAAAATATCTGGAGATACCCGACTTCGCCGTGTTGATCCAGAATGCGGTGAAGGAAATCGGCGGCGCCATCGAGCTGAACATTCTCGATCAGGGCGCCTATTACGGCGATGCGGTCTATGGCAAGTCGCCATGGCTCGATTCCGACATGGGCATCACCGATTATGGCCATCGCGGCGTGCCCAACGTCTTCCTTGCAGCACCGCTCGCCAGCACCGGCACATGGAATTCGGCCCACTTTGCCAATGCCGAGTATGATACCTTGGTGAAGGGCTACATCGCCTCGCTTGATCTGGAATCGCAGCGCGCCGCCGCCAGCAAGATTCAGACTCTGCTGCTCGACGAGACGCCGCTGATGTTCGTCTATTTTTACGACTTCCTGACAGCAACCAAGAAGGGAGCAACCGGTGTCCAGCCCACCGCCATGGGCCATCTGCTGCTCAATCAGGCGAGTCTTTAGGCGGCTTGCAGTTGAGAACCGCCGCTCAAATCAGGAAGATGTTGTGGAAAGAGCAGCGGGATGCCAGCTTTCGCTGGCATGACGGGTGAGGGGATATAATTTGATTTACCTCACTTTTTCCGTCGCCCCAGCGAAAGCTGGGGTCCCGCTTCTCCCCGCCAGTTCGCAGATGTGGCCATTAGCCGAATTCTTCACAACCCCGAAAGCCGGAATCCAGCTTGCGCCGGGGTGACGGGTCCGGTGTCAAATCGGGGGACAATCCATCCTAGGATTCTTGCTGAAGCGCGTTCTGCTGTCGCTGGCAACACTTTGGCTGCTCAGCCTTCTGGTGTTTGCCGGCGGCAGAATGCTGCCGGGAAATGTTGGCCGCGCCATGCTTGGTCCGTTCGCCGATCAGCGTGCCGTTGATGTGCTCAATCATGAAATGGGCACCGACCGGCCGCTCGTCGTCCAGTATGGCGATTGGATCTCGGGCTTTGTCGTGGGCGACCTCGGCAAGTCCTACGCCTACCGGGCGCCGGTCGCCCCGTTTCTTGCAACCGCGCTGATCAATTCGTCCAAACTGTCGCTGGTGGCGTTTCTGCTTGTCGTTCCGCTCGGAATTCTGGGCGGTGTCCTGGCCGCCCTCTACCGCGGGCGAGCTGCCGACCGCATCATCTCGGTGGCCGGTCTCTCTGCAACCATCGTTCCGGAATTCGTCTCCGGCATCGTGCTTATTCTGGTGTTCGGCGTCTGGCTGCGCTGGTTTCCGATTTCGGCCACCTGGCCAGCCGGCGCCGGTGCGCTGACCCAACTCTATTATCTGATCCTTCCGGCCCTGCCCCTCGTCCTCATCCTCTTCGGCTACATCGCCCGCATGGCCAGGGCCGGAATGATCGAAGCGCTCGATGCCGAATATACCCGCACCGCCATCCTCAAGGGCCTGTCCTATCCCAAGGTGATCTGGCGGCATGTGTCTGCGCAACGCCCTCCTGCCGACGATCAGCGTGATCGCCACCCAGACTGTCTATCTGATAGGCGGTCTCGTGGTGATCGAAATCCTGTTTCACTATCAGGGCATCGGCAGCCTGATCTTCACCGCGGCGAACAAGAAGGATTTCCCCATGCTGCAGGCCGGCGTCATGGTGGTGGGGGCCCTCTTCGCCGTGGCGACCCTGATCGCCGACCTGCTTTATGCCAGCCTCAATCCACGCATCCGCCTGGGAGGCAGGGAATGAGCGAGAACAGTGAGGCCGCTGCTAATCTTGAGTCCGAGCCCACCCGGATGGATGTGCTGCGCCATGATCTGAGGCGCATTGCCGGTTCATATTCGTTTGCAATTGGCGCGCTGATCGTCATCTTCTGGGTTTGCTGCGCGCTATTCGGCCGCCTGCTCATCCCCTATGATCCGTTTGCCGACGATATGTTGAATTCCTTGTTGCCGCCCTCCGCCGGACATTGGTTTGGCACCGACCAGCTTGGCCGCGATGTTTTCTCCCGCGTTATTGCCGGAGCCCGCGACATTCTCACCGTGGCGCCGCTGGCAACCCTGATCAGCACGGTCTTGGGCACCGCTCTCGGCCTCCTCATGGGTTACTTCGGCGGCATCATCGACGAGATCCTCAGCCGGATTGTCGATGCCGTGCTGGCCTTGCCCACAGTCATCGTGGCGCTGCTCGCCCTCACCGCGCTCGGCACCTCGATCATAACGGTACTCTTTGTGATCGGCTTCACTTTCGCGCCTATCATCGCCCGCACCGTGCGCGCCAGCGTGCTGGCCGAGCGCGGCCTTGACTATGTCGCCGCCGCCGAGCTTCGCCGCGAGAACCTGTTCTATATCATGTTTGTCGAAATCCTGCCCAATGTAATCCCGCCCATCCTGGTCGAAACCACGGTGCGTCTCGGCTACGCTATCTTCACCGTGGCGACTTTGAGCTTCATCGGTTTCGGCATCCAGCCTCCCTCTCCCGATTGGGCCCTGTCGATATCGTCCAACTATGGCCTCATCGGCGGCGGCTTCTGGTGGACTGTTCTGTTCGACAGCTTGGCCATTGCGTCGCTGGTGATCGGCGTCAATCTCGTTGCCGATGGCATACAGAGTGCACTTGATGACTGATGCGCCCCAGCCGGCGCTCAAGCTGGAGAACCTCGGCGTCCAATACAGCGTCAGGGGCAAACCGCGGCAAGTGCTGCACGGGATCAGCCTCGAGATCGCCCGAGGCGAATCCTATGGCCTCGTCGGTGAATCCGGCTGCGGCAAATCGACGGCGGCCTATGCCGTGCTGCGCTATCTCCCGCGCAACGGCAGCATCAACCAGGGCCGCATCCTGATCGGTGGGCAGGACCTGCTGAGTTTCGGCGGCAAGGAGTTGCGCGAACTCCGCCGCACGTCGGTCGCCATGGTCTATCAGGATCCCGGCCGCGCCCTCAACCCGTCGATCCGCATTGGCAAACAGGTTGAAGAAGTCTTCGAACTGGCTGGTCTTGCGCGCAGTGAATGGACAAGGAAGGCGGAGGAAATCCTGACCCGGGTGCGGATCAGCGATCCCCGGCGGGTGATGCTTCGTTATCCTCACCAACTCTCGGGCGGCATGCAGCAGCGCATTGCCATTGCCATGGCGCTGGCCAGCGAACCGGCCCTGCTGGTACTCGACGAGCCGACAACCGGCCTCGATGCCACCGTCGAAGCTGACGTGCTCGATCTCATTCTCCATCTGCGCCGCGAGTTCTCGACATCGATCCTGTTTATCAGCCACAACCTCGCGGTCATCGCCAAGATGTGCGACCGCGTTGGCGTGCTCTACGCCGGCCAGCTGGTCGAGCAGGGACCCACCGCCAACATTTTTGGCGAGCCCCGTCACCCTTACACAGTCGGTCTCTTGCGTTGCCTGCCCCAGCGCGGCCGCAGCAAGACCGTGGCACCGTTGACAACAATTCCAGGATTTCTGCCTGCGGCCGGCGCCCACATGACCGGCTGTGTTTTTGCATCTCGTTGCCCAATTGCCGATGAGAAATGCCGGACCGTCGAGCCGCTATTGGCTGATCTCCTAGGCCGGTTCAGCAAGTGTCACTATCCCGAGCGCGCATTTGACCTACCGGCGGTCGAATTGAAACAAACGGCACCGGCCGTCCGCGCCACAGATGCCAAGCCGATCCTGCAAATGCAGGCTGTGAGCAAGACCTATGGCTCAGGCTCCCACTCGTTCAAGGCGCTCAGCGAGATTACCGTGGAGTTGCAGGAAGGCGAGACACTGGGTCTTGTGGGCGAATCCGGCAGCGGCAAGACCACGCTTGCCCGTAGTGTGCTGGGCCTTGTCCGGCCCGACCCCGGCAGCACCATTATGTTCGATGGCAAGCCGGTGGCGGCAGCCCTAGCCGCGAGAAGCCGGGCCGAAGTCAAATCGATTCAGATCGTCTTTCAAAATCCCGATTCGGCCTTGAACCGCTCCCATTCCGTCCGCCGCATGATCGGCCGCACAATTGATCGTTTGGCCGCCTTAACCGGAAGGGCGCGCGAAAACCGCATCCGAGAGATTGCCACATCGGTGCAGCTGGCCGATCGTTATCTCGATGCAAGGCCTGGTCAGCTCTCCGGCGGTCTCAAGCAGCGGGTCGCCATCGCCCGCGCCTTTGCCGGAGACCCGCAAGTCGTGGTATGCGATGAGCCGACGTCCTCGCTCGATGTTTCCGTGCAGGCCACAATCCTCAATCTTCTGGTCGAGCTGCAAAATTCGAGGCAGGTGAGTTACATCTTCATTTCCCACGACCTCGGCGTGGTGCGCTACATTTCCGACCGCATCGCCGTGCTCTATCTCGGGCGGCTCATGGAGGTGGGGCCAGCCGAAGAGGTGTTCATGGGTCCGCATCACCCCTACACCGAAGCTCTCCTGTCATCGGTGCCGGCAATCGATGGCCGCCATGGCGGCCGCTTGAAACTTGCTGGCGAAATTCCCAGCGCCGGGAAGCCGCCGAGCGGCTGCGTGTTTCACACCCGCTGCCCGCGCAAGCTCGGCGCCATCTGCGAAGAGCACGTGCCGCCCGCCACCGCCCTCAATGCCAGGCACATAGTCCGCTGCCACATCGCGCCGGACATGCTGCCGCGCGAAGGCAAGAGCTATCCGGCAAACTCGCTGTCGCGGTAGACTTCGCGTCCGCCCAAAAGCGTAAGCAGAACATTGCAGTCGCCGATTTCATAGACATCGCAGCTGAAGATATCGCGATCGACGACGATCAGATCGGCGAACTTGCCGACACTGAGCGAGCCGGTGCTTTGCGATCGCCAGGCCGCCGCCGCGGCATTGACCGTGTATCCCCTGATGCACTCCTCGCGCGTCATCCGCTGCTCCGGCAGGAATACCGGGTGATCGCCGTTCTTGCGCGGCGGCTGGCGGGTGATCGCCGTTTCCATGATCTGAAACGGATTGAGCGTCGATACGCCCCAGTCGCTCGACAGGCAGTAGTCCGCGCCCGCGTCGATCAGCGAGCGGAAAGCATACATGTATTTTACCCGCTCTTCGCCCACCATGGGCAGAGCCACCTCCGTGACCGATGGCTCATGGCGCGCCCACAATGGCTGTATGTTGGCCATGACGCCAAGTCCGCGAAAGCGTGGAATATCGGCGGGGTCGATGCACTGAACATGGGCAAGCTGATGAAGCGATGGCCACCGCCCATTGGCGATTTGCGCCGCTTCAAGCCCGTCGAGCGCGGCGCGCACCGCCCCGTCGCCGATGACATGCAGCATGAATCTGAAACCGTGCGGCATCGAAAACCGTGAACAGCTCCTTCAATTGGTTGTGCCCGAACATCAGCGGAGCGTTTCTGCCGAGCGGATCCGAGTAAGGCGCCAGCATCGTGGCGGTGCGGTTCTCAAGAACGCCGTCGAGAAAAAATTTGGCCGAGTGGATTGTGAACATCTCCGACTGATGTTCCCGGCGCAGCGCTTCGACACGCGCCAAGGCCTCATGGGTTTTCTCCGCCGGATCGACCCGAGCCGTGGCGCGTACCCTGACCGACAGCTTTCCCGCCTTTTCCAAGTTGCGATAAATCCGCGCATGCCGCTCATTGACCGAGGCATCGAGAGCGCCGGTAATGCCATGCCGGTTGCACAATGCCTGGCCGAACAGGACGCCCTGCGCAAAATCCGCATCGCTGGGCAATGGCATGCGCTCTTCCGCCCAGGTAATCGCCGCCTCATGCAGCATTCCGGTGGGATTGCCATCGCCATCGACCACAAAGTGGCCGTTTGCCGGATCGGGCGTGCCGCGCTTGAGCCCGACCGCTTCGCACGCCAGGCTGTTCATGCATGCATTGTGGCCATCGGACGCCAGAACAAAGCAGGGCCGGCCGGCAACAGCGGCATCGAGAACCTGGCGATTGAGATTTGCGCCGGTGAATACCCCGGTGTACCAGCCTACGCCGTCAACCCATTCGCCCTCATGCTGCTTTGCAAACTCGACCAGCGCCGACTGCAGTTCTTCTATGCTGCGGGCGCGGTCAAGATTGGCGCTGAGCCCATAGCCGTATCCGCTGTCCTGCAAATGGATGTGGGTATCCTGCAATCCCGGCAGCACCAGCCGACCACCCGCATCGATAACACGCGTGCCAAGCCCGCCGAACTGACGAATATCAGCATCGCTGCCAAGAGCCGATATCCGCCCACCGGTGACGGCAATTGCCGAAACCCTTGGAAACAGCGGATCCATGGTTCGGATATCGCCATTGACGACGATCAGCTCCGCTTCCGTCATTTCGGCGTCTCTCCGCCGGCCATATCCTGCGAGATGATGACCTTGGCCGGCTTGTTCACGTCTCGCGTCCAGCAATAGATGCACAGGAACGGCGTAGGCCCGGTCATGGTTGCATGGGATTGCCACGGCTCGTTCCACACCGGCTCGTGAGCCTCCTTGCTCGCGAACGGATCGCGTGGGTCAAACCGCCAGCCATGCGGCCCCGTCAGCGGCGCATAGAGTTCCGGCGCGGCATGATGGTGATCGCGGTAGAGAATGTTGGGCCCGATGAGGAACAGGCCAAGAGCGAAGTCCTGCGCCTCAATGAGGCTGCTTTCGCCGATGAGCGAGGCAAAGCTATGGCCATCGGCGAATTCGGCCCCGATGAGCTCGCGCGGGTATAGATCGTAGACTTTCCAATGCAGATAGGGCCTGGCGCTTTGAATGGCGTTGGCAAGACCGGGGAATCCGCCCGCTCTAACCAGCTGCAGCACCTGTTCAAGCAGCCCGCAGACCTCAATTTCCTGGCTCGCTACGGTTTTGATGGGTCCATTCTTCCAGCGAGCGATCCCGGCGCAAACTTCATCGATGCCGGGACCTTTCAGTTGAGAAAGATACGACTGGACTTCCTCAACAAGCGCGCGAATTGCCGCTGCTTTCTCCACGGCTACCTCACGAGTTCCCGGCGCTCAGAACGACCCGCTCGCGCCGCGCTGTCACTCCGCCCAGCGCTTCGCCGAATTCCCGGGCTGCCTTGTGACCCTCGTAAACGGCCTGCGCGATGATGCCCGGCGCATTGCAATCTCCGATCTTCACCAGTGTCTCGAGCTTCGCATCGGCAAGCGCCGCGAACAGGGCGTCATCGGGTTCGCGCGACGTGACAGACACCAAGGCGTCGCACGCGATCTCGTGACTGCGCCCTGAGAACACGCACATGAGCGTGGAAGTTCTAGGCCCCAGCCCGCTGACGCTATGGCTGGTGACGATTTCAACGCCGAGTCCGATGAGTTGCGATTGCAGCCTGGCCTGCTCGACCGTGTAGACCGACCATTGGCTGACAATGCCGGATGGCGTCACATAAGTGACCGGATGACCCTCCTGGGCGAGCAGCAATGCGAGCGTCGCAGCCATGTAATACCCGTCATCGTCGAATATGACGGTCCGGCCCGTGGGCCGCGCGCCAGCCATGATGTCATCGGGTGTGAGCGTTCGCGGATCGTCAAACGACGCAATTCCGGCCGGATAGCTTCTGCCGCGGCCATCTCTCCGCCACTGGCTGCCGGTGGCCAGCATGACATGCAGCACTCCCGTTTCCCGGACATCATCGGGTTCCATCCTGCTGCCGGGAAAAACTTCGACATTCGGCAATTTCCGCAACTGCTGGGCGCGCCAGTCCCGGACCCGGACCCACTCGCCCAACCCCGGCAGTTTCGCTTCGCGGATCACCCGGCCGCCAAGCTCCCTGCCCTGATCGGCCAGTATGACGGGAACGCCCCTCCGGCCCAGTGTGACGGCTGCCTCAAGTCCCGCCGGCCCGCCGCCAACGATCAGCACACGTTCAGCCTTTGCCGCTGGGGCCACACGTTCCGGATGCCAGCCGCGACGCCACTCCTCGCCCATGGTGGGGTTTTGCGTGCAGCGCAGCGGCACGCCAAGCGTATTGTGCGCATAGCAAATATTGCAGCCGATGCATTCGCGGATGTCGTCGAAATCCCCATCCCTGATCTTGTTGGGCAGGAACGGATCGGCGATCGAAGGCCGCGCCGCCCCGATCAGATCGACAACTCCGCGCCTGACTTGCGAGACCATGGTGTCGGGACTGGTGAAGCGTCCCACAGATACGACCGGCTTGCCGGTTAGTGTCCGGACATGGGCAATCTCGCTCTCGAGGGATGCCTCCTTGATGAACCGCGACGAACCCATTTCGTGGGAGTAGTCCGGGATCGTCACGTCGAAGAGATCGACCAGCGGCGCAATCGCTTGCAGCAGCGCTGACCGCTCCTCCCTTCCCCCGCCATCTTCATTCACCACCTCGATGCGCGTTGCGATGGCGCATGTTGCGCCGATCGCATCCCGGGTTTCCGCCAGGACTTCGCGCAAGGAGGAGCGACCGCTGTTCCATCGCCCCGCCATAGGCATCGGAACGCTGGTTCACGCTGGAATCGAGAAACTGCGCCAGGAGATAGGTGTGGGCGCCGTAGACATAGACGATATCGAAGCCCGCTTCACGCGCCCGCAGCGCCGCCGCGCGGTGCCAGGCGCGATAGTTCCGAATATCGGCGCGGTCCATTTTCTGGCTTTGCCAGGGTGCCGTACTGACCGGCAGGCTTTCCGGCGCCAGCGCGGCCGCCCGCGACTGCAAATTGGCCGAGCGCAATCCCCCATGCCACAACTCCACGCCGGCGAGCGCCCCATGCCGGTGCACCGCCGCTGCCATGTGAGCCATGTTGCGCACATCGTCGTCGTCCCACAGGCTGGCGAATGGCGCGGGAAAATCATCCGATGACGGATGGATCGAACAATACTCCGTGTTCACCACGCCCCAGCCGCCTTCGGCCTTGACTTCGCGCATGGCCGCTAGCGTGGCCGGCAGCCCATAGCCCATGCCGGTGCAATGCGGCACCTGATAAAACCGGTTGGGTGTCGTGACCGGGCCGAGCTTTACGCCCTCGAACAGCACGTCAAAGCGCGGCTCCCGGCTCATTCGACCACCGTTTCCGTGGCGGCGATGTGCACCGCGAGCAGGCATCCGTTGGGTGTGTGGGAGCAATGCTCGGTCCCGTCGCGCAGCCACACCAGGTCGCCCTTTTTGAAGACCGTTCCGTCATTCTCAATCAGTTCGCCTTCAAGGATGAGAAACTGCTCATCGCCGTTGTGCCGGTGCGGCCGCGTCGTCATCCCCGGCGCCATGCGGTAGACGTGAAAGCCGACGCCGAGCGGCAGCTCCTCGTTGAGCTGCAGAATGGTGTCGCCGAGCGCCAAACCGTCGTCGTAGACAAATGGCTTGAACTCCGCGTTATAAATGTTTGCCACTCGCCGGTCGGGCGCTTTCACCGGTTTCATTGCAACCTCGCTTCTCCCATTGAATTGTTGACTTCGGAAGTCAAGCCGAGAACCGCCAATGTGTCGGCCGGGTTTTCGTGATCGATCGCCGAGCACACACGGTAAACCTCCAGCGTTTCATCGCCAATCATGCCGCGCCAGTAAAAATACATGGCGGCCGAGTAGCGAACGCGCCCGGAGCCCGGTTCTTCACATGAAGTCCTGAGATACGCCAACTGCCGGGCATCCTCCTCGGTGATGAGTTCAATCATTCCGCCCATCCATCACTTGTTGGCGGCGATTGCCATTTGCACATCGCGCTCGCGTCGCTTTTCGGCGCGGTGCATGAGCAGGCCGGCACAGGCAACTCCGGCGCTGACAATCAGGATGATCAGGGTCGCCAGCGCATTGATGTCGGGGGTAACCCCCAGCTTCACCTTGCTCCAGATGAGAATAGGCAGCGTCGTGGCGCCGGGGCCGGTGGTGAAGTTGGTGATCACCACGTCATCGAGCGAAATCGTGAAGGCCAGAAGCCAGCCCGAAACGATGGCCGGCGAGATGATCGGCAGCGTGACGTCCTTGAGAACCTGCCACGGCTTCGAGCCCAGATCCATCGCGGCCTCCTCCACCGAAATATCCATCGACGACAGGCGCGACTGCACGATCGTCGTCACATAGGTCATCGAAAACGTGATGTGGGCGATCGTGATGGTGGTGAAGCCGCGGCTTCCTGGCCAGCCGATCCACTTCGCCATCATGATGAACAGCATCAGCGAGGAAATGCCGGTGATCACTTCCGGCATGATCAGCGGCGCCGTCACCAGCCCGGAAAACAGCGTGCGTCCGCGGAAGCCGCGGAATCGCGCCAGCGCAATTCCCGCCATGGTGCCGAGTATCGTTGCGATGGTGGCGCTCAGCAACGCGATTTCCAATGACAGGACGGCAGCCTTGATGATCTGCGCGTTCTGAAACAGCTTGCCGTACCATTGGGTCGAGAAGCCTCCCCACACGGTGGCCAGCCGCGACCGGTTGAACGAAAACACGATCATCGACAGGATCGGAATATAAAAGAAGGCAAACCCGAAACACAGGCAGCTGATCAGGAATATCGGGCGGCGATTCATGACTTGCCGTCTCCGCTGCCCTGCGCCTTGGACTCGAAATACGAGTACGCCATCATCGGAAGCACCAACAGAAACAATAGCGCCACGGCAACCGCCGACGCCATCGGCCAATCGCGCGCCGAGGAAAATTCATCGTTGATGACGCGGCCGATCATCGGATCGGATGCATTGCCGACCAGGCTGGGGATGATGAGTTCGCCCGCGGCGGGAATGAAAACCAGCAGCCCCCCGGCAATGATGCCGGGCACCGATAGCGGCAGCGTGATGTCCTTGAACACCTGCCATGGCCGCGATCCCAGGTCCATCGCGGCCTCGTTCAGGTTGTTGTCCAGCTTTTCGAGGTTGGCATAGAGCGGCAGAATCATGAATGGCAGGTAGGAATAGACCATGACCAGCACCACGGCGAAGTTGGTGTTCATCATCGGAATGAATTTGAACGCCGATTCCGCTGGAATGACGGAGTTCACCACCGCGGTCAGCCCGCGATTGAACCAGCTGTTGGAGCCCATCATCCCCATCCAGGCATAGACGCGCAGGAGGAATGACGTCCAGAATGGCAGGATAACCAGCATCAGCAGAATATTGCGCCATGAGCGGCTGACCCGCGTGATGCCGAGAGCCATGGGATAACCGAGAAGAAGGCAAAGCGCGGTAGCGATGGCAGCATTGTAGATCGACGTCAGATAGGCGCGGATATAGAGCCAGTCACCGAACAGCCGGGCGAAATTATCGGGCCAGATAAAGGGCCAGCTGGATACGAATTCGATCGGCGGCGAGGTTCCTGCCCGCTTGGCGAGGCTCATCGCAACGACGATGAAGAACGGCAGGAGAAAGAACAGGATGAGCCAGACATAGGGCGTCACGATGATTCCGTTTCTCCACCCCTTGCGGTTGAACCAATGACTGAATTTTCCGGTTTCCGGCCGATCCCATGCCCATGGCGTCAATCCGTCAGAAGAATTGCCGAAGAGGGATCGAACGACAGCCAGACCTTGTCCTCCCATTGGGCAACCCGGTCGTTTTCACCGAGCCGCCGCGCGTTCACGCTATTGACCGAAACCAGGCCGCCCGAGGCAAGCTTGACCCGGTAGAGCGAGTCCTTGCCGAAATAGCCAAGGTCCTGCACCACGCCGGAAAAGCAGTTGACGCCCGATGTGGGCTTACTCCGGTTGATTGAAATCTTTTCAGGCCGCACCGCAACCGAAATTTTTTGGCCGCGAGCCAGGCCTTTCGTGGCCTTGGCGGTGATGTCGATGCCAAGTTGCGGCGTAGCAACCCGGACCCTGCCATCCCGGACGGCCGCCACCTCGCCATCGAACATGTTGATCGAGCCGATAAAGTCGGCCACGAATTTGTTGTCCGGATATTCGTAGATTTCCGTGGCGGCGCCAATCTGGCGGATCACGCCCTTGTCCATGACGGCGATACGCGAGGCCAGCGTCATCGCCTCTTCCTGGTCGTGCGTGACCACCACGAACGTGATCCCCGTCTTGTCTTGAATATTGGCGATTTCAAACTGCGTCTGTTCGCGCAATTTCTTGTCGAGAGCGCCGAGCGGTTCATCGAGCAGAAGCAGCTTGGGCTGTTTCGCCAAGGCCCGCGCCAACGCGACGCGCTGACGCTGACCGCCCGAGAGTTGGTGTGGCTTCCGGCCGGCAAGCGGCGTCAGCTGCACAAGGTCAAGCATATGGCGGACACGGTCCTGCCGTTCCGCCGCCGTCATGTCCTCATGCTTGAGTCCGTATCCGACATTCTTCTCGACCGTCATATGTGGAAACAGCGCATAGGACTGGAACATCATGTTGACCGGCCGCTCGTAGGGCGGCACCCCATTCATGTCCTGTCCGTCGATGAAAATATGACCGCTGGTGGGACTCTCGAATCCCGCCAGCATCCGCAGCAGCGTGGTTTTTCCACATCCCGAGCCGCCGAGCAAGGCGAAGAGTTCGCCTTCGAAGATATCGAGCGAAACATCGTTCACCGCGGCAAAGTCGCCGAATTTCTTGGTGACATGCTCGATCCGGATGAGCGGCGATTGCTTCGCTGGGTCCCTGTCGTTCATAAGCCCCCCGATACACCCGGCGCATTAGAGCGTGATGACTTCATGTTGAACTGCCTTCCCGTGTCTCCCTCCCCCTTGTGGGGAGGGACTAAGGGTGGGGGTCGCTCCAGCCTATCAATGAGCAGCCCAAGGCACTCAATTGCACAACCACCAGACCCCCACCCCTAGCCCCTCCCCACAAGGGGGAGGGGAAATAAATTGATTCAACTTGATATCATCATGCCCTAGCGCCCCGGCGATCAGCCGGTCTTGATTTGCTGCCATGCCCGCGTCATTTCACGGTCCTGTTCCTCATTGAATGGCTTTGGCGCCCACAGAAGCTTGATGATGTCTTCGTTCGGATAAACCGCCGGGTCGTTCAGCACCGCTGGATCGACGAACTTCTTGGACGCAGCATTGCCATTGGCATAGTTGGTGAAATTCGTGCACTTGGCAATGACTTCGGGCTGCAGCATGTATTCGAGGAACTTGTAGGCATTTTCCTTGTGTGCCGCATCCTTCGGAATGCACAGGCAATCCACCCAGGCGGGCGAGCCCGTCCGCGGAACGAAATAGGCAAGATTGATGTCGACACCGGCGTCCTTGGCGCGGGTCTTGGCGGTCGCATAGTCGCCCGACCAATTGTTGATGACGCACACTTCCTTGTTGGGAATGGCATTGAGGTAATTGGTGTTGTCGAAGGTCCGGATGTATTGGCGGATCGGCTTGAACAGCTCGACGACATCCTGGTAGTCCGCCACATTGGTCGTATCGCCATCCTTGCCAAGATACTTGAGCGCCAGCGGGATCACGTCCGACTGGCTATCGAGGATCGAGATGCCGCAGTCCGCCAGCTTGGCGGCATTTTCCGGCTTGAAGATCAGATCAAGCGACCCGAAATCGGCGTCCGGAATCCGTTCCTTGACCATGTCGACATTGTAGGTCACGCCGACCGTGCCCCACATGTATGGGATTGCATACTGGTTTTCCGGATCCCAACCCGCCAAAATGCGCATCACTTCCGCATCGAGATTTCCCCAGCTCGGAAGCTTGCTGCGGTCGAGTTTGTCGTAGATTCCCGCAGTGATGAAACGCGGCATTTCCAGGCCAGCCATGTCGACGACATCGTAGCCGGTGCTGCCGGCCAGCATCTTCGCCTGCATTTCCTCGGCTGAACTGTAGGTATCGTAGGTAACCGCTATTCCGCTTGCCGATTGGAAGTCTTCAATCGTCGTTTCCCCGATATAGTCGGCCCAATTATAGACATTGAGAACCGCATCTTCGGCGCGGGCCCGCCGCACCGCCGGCATGGCAAGGGCCGCGGCGCCACCCATAACGCCCAATGCGGCACGTCTGGTTATCTTGGTCATGTTTCTTCTCCCTCTCCAGTCTTTGTCGTCCTATGATGTCCTCATTTGGGGGTCACTTGCAAGGCGGTCAGGCAGCTGCCGCAAGGAAGAATTGACCTCGCCGATTGCCTGGTCCGGGGGCGCCTTGTCCAGCGTCATGATGGGCAGCAGCTGGCGCAGCTGGTCATGATGGCTGCGCACCGCGATTTCGAGGTCCGAAAGGTGGAATCCCTCGAACGCCGCCGATTTCATCGATTCATTTGACCAGATCGTCAACTGCACATCTTCCTTGCCGGTTTCGCGATCGATGCGGGTTGCCAGATAGCGCGCGGCAGCCTGTTGCCGGGTTTCGACGGGATTCCGGTAGATCGCCCCCCGCAACAGCGAACGATTCACTCCCAGCGGAATTTCCTGATAGAATTGAACGAGTTCCGGCGTCACGGCGATAACGGCATTGGGGAATAATCCATAATACCCCCACAGCTTCCGCTTGTCCTCCGGGAGCGTGCAATGGTCGGAAGAAAGCTTCGTGTAGTGCCGCACACTCCAGCGCCGCCCCGCATGAGGATTGTAGTAGCCCAGAGACCGCGCCGTCCCGTCCCGGTAGCCCTCATCACGGTAATTTGCGCCATAGAGGTCCTGCAGCGCCGGGTGGGCCATCGCCACGTGATAGCCTTCATTGTCAACGTCGCGCACCGACTTCCAGTTGACCGGTGAATGAATTTCCCAAAAGCCTTTGGTCGGCACCAGTTCTTCCATGCCATAGGGCGCCAACTCGTCCTCAAAGCGCGCCATCAACTCGGCTACTGATGGCTGAGGCCCCGGCGAAAATCTCACAAACAGGAAGCCCCGCCAGATCTGGAGTTCGATGGGCTTCAGACCGAAGGCGCCGCGATCGAATTTGCCAAAGCTGTTGGGGCGGGCGGCGCCGCGCAATGTGCCATCGAAATTGTAGACCCAGCCGTGGAACGGACAGACGATGGCATTCTTGCAATAGCCGGCCTTGTCCGCAACCACCCGCGATCCCCGGTGGCGGCACAGGTTGTGAAACGCCCGCACCGTGCCGTCATCGCCCCTGACAATGAGGGCCCGCTCATCGGCGACATCGAACGTAATGTAGGTACCGGGTTTGGGAATGTCGCTGGTATGGCCGGCGATTTGCCAATGGGTCCGGAAAATTTCGGACTTCTCCAGCTCGAGCAGCGCCTGACTATGATAGGTCCACGCCGGCAGCCCCCGCCGGTCCCACTCGTTGCCGCCGGCCGCAGCGCTTTCGTAAGTCATTGCTGTCATCATTCCCGCCTCCGTCATGCAATTGCCTCGCCAAGCTGCCGCCGCACCCACTCCTGGAACTCGAAAACGCCGAATTCCTGCGGCATCAGCCGGCCATGCTCGAACTTCGAAGAACGCAGTCCACGCTGATTGATCTCGCAGGCCTCGCCGTCCTGCAGCAGCACCAGCGTCGCGAAATTCACCACGTTGTCGAGATCGAACCCCGGCGCCTTGAGCGTGGCCTCCGGGAACAACCATTCGGCCCGCAGCTCAGTCCGCTCGGGGCCAAGCGGCCGCAGGGAAACCGCCCGCACATAGTCGACATGGGCAACGATATACATGCTCGGCATCACGGTGACGAAGGTGTGCCCAGCGCTGCGCTGCTCTGCCGTTAACCCGGGAAATTCCGCACCGCAGGGCTTTCCATTCATTGTCCAGGTGCTGGCGCCGGTCTTGAGCGCCGGAGCCGATGCCTGCTGGCTGGGCCGCCAGGCCGGATCTTCATTCGGCGCCATGTAACCGTGGCTGTAAACCGGCACCATGTCACACAGCTCCGGGTGGATGCCCGGGCAATGCAGGCACTCATTGTAGTTTTCCCAGAAGACTTTCCAGTTGCAGGCGATTTCCTTGGTCAGCACATGTCCGGTCACCAACTCCGCCATTGGCCAGCTGTTCAAGGCATCTTCGCCAAGGTCGGGAGCAGCACTAAACGCCGGCAGTTGATCCGACAGGCAGGCAAAGACAAAGCCGTTCCATACCGTGAGGTTCACCGCGAACAGACTGTGGTCTTCTTTTTTGAAATCGCCGGTGATGGACACAAACGGCGTGCGCACCAATCGCCCGCTGAGATCGTAGGTCCAATTATGATAGGGGCACGAAATGAGTTTGGCCTTGAGCCGCGTTTCCGCGGCACTGCACAGCTCTGCTCCGCGGTGACGGCAGGTGTTGTGGAAACAGGCGAGCTGCCCTTCGGCATCCTTCACCAGGATGAGATTCTGGCCGCCAATTGTCACGCGGCGCACGGTGAGAGGAGTGATGTCGTTGACCCTCCCCACATAGACCCAGTTGCGACTCCAGATCGTCTGCAGTTCCCGGGCGTAGTGCTCGCCATCATAGTAATAGCGAGCCGGTAGGCTGGCCGGGCAATGGTCCAGCAACGGAGAGCTATGATCGGCTACGAGATCCAACTTCACGACAAAACCCGACATTTCTCAGTGGCTGAAGCGCCATTTATAATTTTGGCTTGATTTTGACTGATCTGTCAATCAAAATGAGATTGTGGTGCCCGAGGAAAATCGCCCTTTTGCGCCGCTTTGAATTCTGCCAATAGGCACAATGACTTGAGGCCAGATACCGATCCATGACCCTGCCCCTGAAAACGCCGGTCAAGTCCAACGAACCTGCTACACCGCCCCGCAAGGCCAGCCGCGAGCATCGCCGGCAGCAGCTCATCGAGGCCACCATCGAATGCCTGGCAAAGCGGGGTTACGCCCAAACGACCTTGACCGATGTGGCCATGTTGGCGGGTGTGTCCCATGGACTGGTCAATTTTCACTTCGAGACCAAGGAAAAGCTCCTCACCGAGACGCTTCTCTATCTCGCTGCCGAGTATCGCGAAAACTGGCTGGCGGCGCTCGCGGCGGCACCCCCCTCGCCTGCCGCGCAAATCAATGCCCTCATCCTCGCCGACTTCAATGAGAAGATCTGCACGCCCAGCAAGCTGAGCGCCTGGTGCTCATTCTGGGGTGAAGTGCAAAGCCGCCCCATCTACCAGGAAAAATGCGGCGCCTTTGACCAGTTCTACACCGAGCGGCTGCAGGAACTCTGCGCCCAGCTGATTGCCGAAGGCGGCTATGCCCATGATCCCGCCCGCGCCGCCCGCGTATTGCGGATCACCAGCGAAGGCCTGTGGCTCGATCCCATTTTCATGGCGGTCGCCTATTCCCGCGAAGAAGCATTGCACACCGCATATTTGTGTGCCGCGGCTCTGTTTCCGCGCCACTTCAATGCCTCGGGCCTTATGGAGCAATCCGCCTAACAAACTTACTCCAGCGGTTTCCTCGCCCGCAAATGCGTCGGGCAATGCTCGCCGGACACCAGCACCGGGAGCATGTTGCTCCAGATCTCGATGTTATGATCGACAAACTCGCGGCCCAGCGTCTTGATCGCCTCGTCGTAAAGCGGCCCCTTCAGCATCGCCAGCTCCTCGCGCGCCTTGTCCCGGTACCAGGCGTTCCGGCTATGGGTTTCGATGTCCTGGAATCCGGCCTTCTTCATCGCATCGCCATAGCGCGCCGGCGATGCCATGCCGAAATCCAGTCCTTCCGACGCAATATAGGCCTTCATCATCGGGCTTGGCTCACCATCATGGCCGATCAACCAGTCGGAAGCCGCAAACCAGCCGCCCGGCTTCAGAACGCGATAAACCTCGCGCATCAGCGCATGCTTGTCGGGAATATGGACAATCGAGTCCTTGCTGAACACCACATCAAAACTTTGCGGCGGAAATGGCAATGGGCCCGGAACCACTTTGACAACGCCAATCCGGTCTGCATACCCCGCCTTTTCCGCCCGGCCGCGCGCATGGGCAAGCACCGTGTCCTCGACATCAATGCCGGTGACGTACCCGGCGCCATGCTCGCGCACCAGTGAGACGTCCACCCCGCCGGCGCCACAGCCGATATCCAGCACACTCTTGCCGCTGAGCACGAGGCCTTGCAGCAGCCTCTTGACTTCCTCCGGTCCGCCGGGCGAAAGCCAGCCGTCTCCCCACACCCGCTCGAGAATGCCGATTAACCGCTCATTGTAGAGTTCATCACCGGTAGTCTCAGACATGACCATTCCTTGCGGTTGAATCGAATTCTCCAATTTTCATCATAACACCATCAATTGATTCAATGAATTGCCCGGCTTGCGTGACCAGCCACGGCATGGTCCAATGCCCAAATGCATCAGTCTGCTTCTCTGTCTCGCATCAATCCCTGGATCGTCGTCTGGCTGTGCTTTGCCACACTCGCCATCGTGATGTCGGCGCGCCAATCGGTTTCGATCATGACCGACGAATGGGCCCGCACCCTGGGCTGGTCCAAGACTTTCATCGGAACTGGCCAATCGGTTGCCCTGATCATGGTCGCGGTGTTTTCTCCCGTCGCCGGCAATCTGGCCGATCGCTTCGGCGCCCGCATCATGCTGGTGGCGGGACTGCTGATGGTGTCCGCCGGATTGCTCACTTTCGCGGTGGCCCCGGTAGCAGGGTTGTTCATCATTGGCTACGGGCTGGTCGGCGGCGTGGGCTTTGCCACCGCCAACATGCATCTGATTTCCACCGCCTTGGCCAAGTTGTTTAGCGAGAACCGCGGCCTGGCGACCGGCATTGCCAATTCCGGCGCCACCGCCGGTCAATTCATCACCGTGCCGCTGCTCACCATCGGCCTGACTTATTTCTCCTGGCGCTGGAGCATCGTAGGCGTTGCCATTACCTGCGCCGCCATGGCCGCCGTCATCTGGGTGATGTTGAAGCCAACGCAAGAGGAAGCGGCGCATGCAAGCGAGGTCATCTCCCATGAACCGCTGCGCGACCGCCTCAAGTTCCTGCTCACCAACCCGACGTTTCATATTCTCTACTGGAGCTTCTTCATCTGCGGCATCACCACCACCGGAGCGATTGAAACCCATTTTCTCCCTTACGCCGCGTTCTGCGGTTTCCCGCCGGTTCCCGCCTCCGGCATCTACGGCCTTACCATGGCCATCAATTTGGGCGGCATGTTCCTCTCGGGCTATTTGACCGACCGCGTCAATCGCCCCCTCCTTCTCGGCACCATCTACCTGATGCGTTCGCTTTCCTTCATTGTGCTGATGTTCGTTGGCACCAGCTACGAGATGATGCTGCTGTTCGCCATTGTCTACGGTATCTTCGACTATTCGACCGTTCCCCCCACCGCGAGCTTGGTGGCCTCCCATCTCGGATTGAAAATCATGGGTCTCGCCATGGGCCTCATCTCCGGTGGCCATGCCCTCGGCGGCGCCCTTGGCTCCTTCCTCGGCGGCTATTTGTTTGATCTCTTCGCCAACTATCGCCAACTCTGGTGGGTGGCTTTCGCGACCGCGGTGCTGGCCGGTCTCATGGTCTACTTGCTTCGCGAAAATCGCGCGACCCGCGGGCTGGCGCCGGCCGCCGGTTGAGCATGCGTCAGCTCCGCAACGACCGGCTTTGCGTCCACTTCATCTCCTGGCAATGCCGGATCAGACAGATCTCGGCCCGCGACTATGGCGGGCAGCCGCTCTCCGGCATGCGGCCGAGGGTAAGCCGCAAGAATGGGGGCATTCTGTTGCCGGCCATGACCACCCTGCTCATTCCCCACGACTGCGCCGAAAGCACAGCTTATTTCATGTTTCAGATTCAGAAAACCGCCGACCCCGCCGCCGCTCGCGAGGCCGGCGTGAAATATCTCGCCGGAGGTTTTTTTCAACTGCCCGAACTCTTCTCCGACCGCCTGACCGCGGTATTCGGCGGCGCATCGGAGCCACTCGTCGCGATCGCCAAGTGCAAGGAAGTGGTGCTCGACTTCGAGCAATATTCCCAAAGCTTCCGCATGTTCTGCAAGGTGGCAACCTTGAGGCCCGTAGACCCGATGCGCGAAGCCAGCCTCTGGCAGGCCCGCATCTTCAATCCGGCAATCGCCAACGATACCGCCGTCCTGGCCTTTACGCCCGATTGGAAAAGTGCGGTGGCCGTGCCGGCGCCGGTTTGATCAGAACTTCCGGTACGCCTTGTTCAGCTGCACCATCGGGTGGTTCGGCGACATCTGGAACTTGATCAGCAGCTCCCTCGCCATCATGTCGCGGTCCTGCTGGTTGTTGGGAAGCTTGACGTTCTTCGGAATGCGCACCCAGCCGTTGCAGTTGCGGTCGAAGATGGCGGGCTCGCCTTCTTCGTAGCCCATGTGAACGTCCTCCAGCCAGTTGAGATCGTCCCAGCCCATGAATTCCATGTAGCCCTTGAGGAACGGCGTGATCCGCCCATTGTCGGGGATCAGATTCACGTCATAGCGGTAGCCGATGTGCTGGCCGATTTCCTTCTCGCGGCTCGAGGTGAGGCCGGCCTTGTCCTTGATGAACTGGTCGACCGATTTGATCTCGGAACCTTTGTAGCTGGTGCCTGCCATTGTCGTCTCTCCGGTCAATATTTATGGTAGTCGCCGCCTTCGAGGCCGACGGTGTAGTTGGTCCCCGCCAGCGGCACCTTGCACATGGCCGAGGCTTCCATTGTCAGCGCCGCGAGATCCTCGGGCTCCAGCGAATGGATGTTGGTCTTGCCGCAGGCCCGCGCCAGCAGCTGGGCTTCCATGGTGAGCGTATGCAGGAAGTTGTAGACACGTTCGGCCGCCTTGTCGGGATCGAGACGCTGGCGCAGCACCGGATCCTGCGTCGCCACGCCCGACCGGGCAGCGGCCCGTATGGCAATGGTAGCAGTAACCGGCATCGACGCCGATCTCGTTGGGATAGTCGGTGATGCCTTCGAGATGCTTGTTGCAGTTGAGCGCCATCAGCACCGAATGTCCGATGGCGATGGCATCGGCGCCGAGCGCCATGGCCTTCGCCATGTCGCCGCCATTGCGGATGCCGCCGGCATAGACCAGCGAGATTTCGCCCTTCTTGCCGAGTTCGTCGATGGCGCGGCGGGCCTCGCGGATGGCGGCGATGCCGGGAACGCCGGTGTCTTCCGTCGCAATGTGGGGACCAGCGCCGGTGCCGCCTTCCATGGCGTCGATGTAGATCGAGTCGGGATCGCATTTCACCGCCATGCGGACGTCATCATAGACGCGGGCAGCACCCAGCTTGAGCTGGATCGGGATTTCGTGATTGGTCGCCTCGCGGATTTCTTGAATCTTGAGCGAAAGATCGTCAGGCCCCAGCCAATCGGGATGGCGCGCCGGTGAACGCTGATCGATGCCGGCAGGCAGCGAGCGCATTTCGGCGACCTGATCGGTCACCTTCTGGCCCATCAAATGGCCGCCGAGGCCAACCTTGCAGCCCTGGCCGATAAAGAACTCGCAGGCATCGGCAAGCCGCAGATGGTTCGGATTGAAGCCGTAACGCGACTGGATGCACTGATAGAACCAGCGCTCCGAATAGCGCCGTTCATCGGGGATCATGCCGCCTTCGCCCGAGCAGGTGGCCGAGCCCGCCATGGTGGCGCCGCGGGCCAAAGCGATCTTGGCCTCATAGGAAAGCGCTCCGAACGACATGCCGGTGACATAGACCGGAATATCGAGAACCATCGGCCGCTTGGCGCGCGGTCCGATCACCGTCTTGGTTTCGCACTTCTCGCGGTAACCTTCGATCACGAAGCGGGTCAGCGTTCCCGGCAGGAAGGTGAGATCGTCCCAATGCGGAATCTTCTTGAACAGCGAGAAGCCGCGCATGCGGTAGCGGCCAAGTTCCGACTTGATGTGAATGTCGTTCATCACCTCGGGGGTGAAGATTTTCGACGAGCCGAGTATATATTTCTTGGTCTCCGCCGGAGCCCTCTTCGCCAATGCCACCATGCCGGTCTTGGTGCGCGCGACCGGTTTGCGTGAACTCGCCGCCACGGGAGCAGCCTTCCTCGCCTTCACCAGAGCCGAACGCTTGACAACAACCGCCTTCCGCGCCGCCGCCACTTTGGATTTCTTCTTGCGTGCCATGAGTCCTATCCTCGCAAATCATTCAGCCATGCAGCCCGCCCACCCCTCACCCTGAGGTGCACCGCGAAGCGGTGCACCTCAGGGTGAGGGTCTGGGAGTTTCCTGCCATCACAGCACCAGTTTCTTTTCGCCCGGCTCGAGATTGTCGTAGTTCCACAATTGTTTGCCGGCGACGATCTTCTTGATGTGACCGATGCCCTGCTTGGGGAACATGCCGTACATCTTGAGTTTGCGGGTCAGCCACTGGCGGTCGAGCTCGGTCATTTCGCCGGGGACGGCATCGACACCGAGCGAGCGGGCTTCGCCGCCGAGATAGATGGTGCCGTCATACATCGAATCGCCGAGGTTCTTGCCGGCATTGCCGAGGATCACCATGCGGCCGCGCTGCATCATGAAGCCGGTGAACGAGCCCGTGTCGCCGCCGACGATGATGTTGCCGCCCTTCTGGTCGATGCCGGTGCGCGAGCCGACCGCCCCCTTGCACACGAGATCGCCGCCGCGCAACGCCGCGCCAAATTGCGAACCGGCGTTCTTTTCGATGATGATGGTGCCCGCCAGCATGTTCTCGGCGCAGGCCCAGCCGACCCGGCCCTTGATCGTCACGTTGGGGCCATCCAGCAACCCACATGCGAAATAGCCGCACGACCCCTCGATGTGAAGATTTAGGCGGTTGAGAATACCAACCGCAATCGAATGCTTTGCTCCCGGATTCTTCAGAACAATCGTGCCAAAACCGCGGTGAATGAGATCGCGCAGCTGGTTATTGATCTGCCTCGTCTCCAGCCCTTCGCAGTCGATCTCGGCGCGCTTGTTGAAGTCCACGTCAGGCGCGTCCGGATAGCCGTAACCGGCCTGCTCTTCGGTGATATCGAAGAAGCGCTGCTGGGTGCGTCCCAGCAGACCCTCGGTATGCATGCCCATCTCATGGGAGAGATGGTCGGTCTTGGCCTTCGTTACGCCCGCCATACGCGAACCTCCTCATCGTAAGGATCCCAGGTATCGATTTCGTGGTGAATGACGGCGCGGATCGCCACTTCTTCCGAGGCGAGCGCCACCAGATTGTCGCTCTCGTAGAGCACCATCGGCTTGGCCGCCATGGTGTCCTTCGCCATGCCGAGCGCATCCTTGGTCGACACCAGATAGGTGAAGACCCCGTCGATATCCTGGATCGACTGCTTGAGTGAGTCTTCCAGGCTGGCGCCATGCTCGAGGTTGTAGGCGGTGTAGACCGCCAGCAACTCCGAGTCGCAATTCGACATGAAGCGATGGCCGCGGCGCTCATATTCACGGCGCATTGCCCAGTAATTGGTGATCTGGCCGTTATGAACGACGGCGATATCGTTGTAGGGATAGGCCCAATAGGGGTGCGCCGAGCGGATATCGACATCCGATTCCGTCGCCATCCGCGTGTGGCCGATGCCATGGGTTCCCTTGAAGCTGCGCAGGGAATACTGATCGGCCACCCGGGCGGCATCGCCCAGATCCTTGATCAGTTCGAGCGCATTGCCCATCGACAGGATTTCGGTGCCCTCCACATCCTCGACATAGTCGGCGAGTTTCTTCATGTCGCCGTCATAGTGGATGCGGTAGCGATAGGCATATTCCGTGGCGTCCTCGCGGTCGATAATCTGCACCCCCAGCGAGGCGAGCCGTTCTTCAACCTTGGCGCGCCGCTTCTTGACCTCGTCATGGATGTCGAAGCCCTTGTTCATGTCCTCCTGCTCGGCTACCTTGAAGCGCATCACAAATTCATTGCGGCCCGGCTGGCCATAGATCGCGTAGCCCGTCGAGTCGGGGCCGCGATGTTTCAGCGACTGCAGCATTGCGGTCATTTCCTGACCGATGTTTCCCGAGCCGTCGCGGTGGATAAGTCCAGCTATCCCGCACATTGTTGTTTTCTCCCTACGGCAAGCAATTCAGATATGTATCGAGATCCCATTCGGTCGACGTATGGAGGAAGCGTTCCCATTCGTCGCGCTTGTATTCGTCATACAGCCGGTGCATCTCGCCGGGCATGGCCGACTTGATGACTTCGTCTTTCTTCAGCGCTTCGAGCGAGTCGCCGAGCGTCATCGGCAGCTTCTTCACCTGCTTGCCAGCTTCCATGGCCGCGTAGATGTTGCGCTCTTCCGGTTTGCCCGGATCGATCTTGTTGCGGATGCCATCGTCGGCCGCCTTCAGGATGGCGCCGGCCATGATGTAGGGGTTCACCATCGAGTCGACCGCGCGGTATTCGAAGCGGCCAGGCGCAGAGACGCGAAGTCCCGTCGTGCGGTTCTGGAATCCCCAGTCGGCGAAAACCGGCGCCCAGAAGCCCGTATCCCACAGGCGGCGGTAGGAGTTCACCGTCGAGCAGCCAATTGCGGTCAGCGCCGCCAGATGCTTGACGATGCCGCCGATGACATAGAGGCCCACCTTGCCCGGCATGCGCGGATCATCGCCCTCCGGCATGAACGTATTGGTGCCGCCGCGGCGGTACATGAAATTGTGCTGCGAAGCCCGGCAGGTTTTTCGGATCGTTGCCGATCGCCTTGAATTCGTCCTTGCCGCCCTTCCACAGGGAAATGTTGTGGTGGCAGCCGTTGGCCGAAACGCCCATGAACGGCTTGCACATGAAGCAGGCGATGATATTGAACTCGCGCGCCACCTGAGCGCAGATCTGCCGGTAGGTGGTCAGCCGGTCGGCGGTGCGCAGCGCATCGTCATAGTTGAAGTTGAGCTCGATCTGCCCCGGCGCGTCCTCATGATCGCCCTGGATCATGTCGAGGCCCATCTTGCGGCCATATTCGATCACCTTCATGTAGACCGGGCGCAGACTCTCGAATTGGTCGATGTGATAGCAATAGGGATTTGAGAAGCCGCCATTCGGTTTGCCGTTTTCGTCCTTCTTGAGCCACATCATCTCCGGCTCGGTGCCATGGCGCATGCGCAAGCCGTGGTCTTTCTCGAACTTGCTCATGGATGCGGCTGAGATTGCCGCGGCAATCGGCGGTGAGAAATGCGCCTGCGTCTTCGCGCTCTTCGCGGTTGCGGAACAGCGTGCAGAACATCCGCGCCACGCGCTTGTCCCATGGCAGCTGCATGAATGTTTCGGGCTCGGGAACGCCGACAAGTTCGGCCGCTTCCGGGCCGTAGCCCAGATATTCGCCGCGCCGGTTCATGAACAGGTTGACGGTCGACCCATAGACCAGCTGGAATCCGCCATTGGCGATGTTTTCCCAGTGATCGGCCGGGATGCCCTTGCCCATGATGCGGCCGGTCACCGAGACGAACTGCAGATAGAGATACTCGATGCCAAGTGCATCGATCCGCTTGCGGACCTGCTTGATCAGATCGGCGCGGCCCGCTGTTTTGATGAAATTTTCATAGTCAGACATCGGCGTTTCCTCTTGTTGTCATTAGGGGCTGGCGCCCTCTTGATTGGCTTGGCGATTTCAGTCGCAATCGGCGTTCAGGTCAACTCCATGGGAAGGGGCTGTTGGAAACCGGATGCAGCTTGCCTTCGGCATAGCGCGAGAACCGGAACGGCTCGAGCAGACGGGATTTTTCGCCGCAGATTTCCTGTGCCACCAGTTGGCCGACGCCGATCATCTTGTAGCCATGGTTCGAATCCGCAACCACGAAGACATTGTCGCGGAACACATCGAAAACCGGGAAATTGTCCGGCGTGAAGCAGCCGAGGCCGCCGGACTTTTCATTTTTCTTGTAGATGCTGATCTTGCCCTCGAAACGCTTCTGGCAATGGGCCAGCATCGAACACCAGGTCTCGATGAAATCGTCGCCGACAATGAAATCCGGTGAGTCGGGTCCATAGGGGTCGATTGCAATGGTATCGGGCTCGCCTTCCACCTTGTAAGGCGAAGCGCCGCCCTGCACGCCGCCGAAATTGAAATCCGGCTTGTAATAGAGTCCCCACAGCTTGTCGGTCAGCAGCCTGCCATCGACATCGGAATAGAGCGGCGCATCGGTATCGACATGGATGACCGGCGGCATGCGGCCATCATTGGTCTTGTGCATGTTGGGATCGACGCCGAGCGTGCCCTCCTCCAGGCACCAGTATTTCCACATGCGCACGCCGTCATGCATCTTGCCGTCGCGGCCCTTGATGGACGACGCTGCGCGGCAGCTCCAGCATGTTCCAGATCTTGTTGACCCACGGGCCGGCACCCACCACCACATAATCGCACTTGATCGTGCCCTTGTTGGTTTGAATTCCGGTGACCGCCCGCGAATTGTTGCCGAATTCAAAGCCGGTCACCTCGCAGCCGGTCATGATGCGCACGCCTTCGGCCTCCGCCTTGGAGGCGAGCCCGTAGATCGAGGCGGTGTTGTTGGCGTAACCGCCTTTCTTCTCGTGCAGAACCGAGGTGATGCCCTTGGCCTGCCAATCGCTGAACAGGCCTTCCATGTATTTCTGCGAGTCTTTGGCGCCTTCGATGAAACTCGACTCGTAGCCGATCTGCTTCTGCTGCTCGATAGATGGTGCCCACCTGCTCGCGCATCACTTCCGGGCTGATCTGCATGTAGCCGACGCCATGGTAGGAATAGGCCTTGGGATCGCTCTCCCACACCGACACCAATGCGCCATCAGCTCGCGCATCGCAGGCTGGTAGTAGTTGTTGCGCACCACGCCACAGGCAATGCCGGAAGCTCCGGCGGCGATCGCCGTCTTGTCGACGACCAGAATGTCCTTGCCCGAGCCCTTGCCGGTCTCCTTGAGTTTGAGTGCGAGATGATACGCGGTGGAGAGACCGTGAATGCCAGCGCCAATAATGGCGTACTTCACACCCGACGGAACAGCCATGGACTTCTTTCCCCTTAGATTTGACCGCCTAGCCCTGACGCCGCCACGAGCCGCTTGACGCCGGGACCCAAATTGAGGCCATATTCATCCATAAAATGCGACCGATTGCAAACCAATTATATCCAATCGCGACCAATAACTTGCCATTTGGCAGCCAATCGGGTGTAAACAGGGAACCGCTGTGTCTGAAACTCTCACCGAAACGGACGAAATCGTCGCGTCCTCTGGCCGCACCGCGAACGCCATCATGGCCAGGCTCCGCCAGGCAATCGAATCGGGCGTTTATGCCGATGGCGACCAGTTGCCTGCCGAGCGCCAATTGGCCATCACGTTTGGGACCGCGCGCTCGACCATCCGCAAGGTGCTCGACCAGCTGGAGCAGAAGAATTTGGTCGTGCGCCGCGTCGGCAGCGGCACTTTTGTCAATTATTCCGGCCCCCTGCAGCAGGGCATGGAAGACATTGCCGACCTGGTCAGCCCCCTCCAGCTGATCGAAACCCGCTTCGCCATTGAACCCTACATGACGCGGCTGGCGGCGATCCATGCCACCGGCGGCGATCTCGACAGCATCGCCAATGTTCTCGCCCGCTTGGAACGCTCCAACGGTGACCAGAACCTGTTCACCCAGCTTGATTCCGAGTTTCACCTGGAATTGGCCCGCTGTTCGCGCAATCCGCTGATCGTGCGGATGTATCAGCAAGTCAACATGGTGCGGCTCCATGCCCAGTGGGACCGCATGAAAACCCTGATTCTCACGGCGGACAAGATCGCCGCCTACAACAAGCATCACCGCGCGATTTTCGAGGCTTTGCAGAGGCGCGACGTGCAGGGCGCCGTCGACTTGGTGACCAGACATTTGGAACAGGCCCGGCAGGACCTGCTGGGCGCCGATCCTCAGTGAGGGCGTTGCCCTATTTCACTTGATACCCGAACTCCTCCGATTGCTCGGTGAGCCATTCCCAGAAACTCTCGGAAAATCCGCGGAACATCGAAAGCTCGAAGGCGTCTTTGCCAACCCTGGTGAGATGCACACCGGCATGAGCCATCTGGGTAACTGCAGATTTGCCAATTGGAAACTCATCCGCATAGAGATCGACCGGCGTGCCCTTGGCCAGCACCGCCCGCGACTGCGGCCCATCGATGTGGATCATCACCCGGCCATGACTCTGGTCGGAAACTGAAGCAACACCTTGCAGCCTCGCTGCAAGCTCCCGGTAAAGCGCGCCTTCCCCCCGCCCCTCGGCCACCACGTAATACTGATCGGCGCCGGCCCAGCGCACGCTGCACCCCCTCAGGCTGGCAAGCGCCTCGCCGAGAGCCTTTGATCTGCCCTTGCGGGCAATGACCATCGCCATCGAAAGCGGATGGCGCACCGACAATTCAACGCCGGGCGGCCCCTTGTCGGCGCCGAAACGGCCCTGCAGAGCGATATCGCCCAGCGGTGAAACGCGGGGAAAATGAACCTCCACAACCCTGGCCGAGGCTTTGGCGGGAGCTCTAGGCATGTAGCCTCCGGTTCTCCCTGTCGAAATGCACGGGATCGCAAATTTCGGCCATCATGTGAATGTTGCGAACGCCATCGAAGACTTTCACGATCTCGCCATGGCGCGCCCGGCCATTCTCGAGAAGCGCAATGCCAAGCCACACATCAAGCATTGGCGACCAGGCAACCGATGAAATGTAGCCCTGGTCATTGGCCATCGATGGCGCATCGCCCATTTTCAGGAGATGCGAACCGGCGCGCAGACGGTCGGTCTTGTCCACCGGACGGATGCCGGCCACGCACTGCCGGTTCTTATCCACGAGGCCTTCCCGTTGCGCCATCATGCGGCCGATATAGTCCTTCTTCGCCGACATCATTTTGCCGAGACCGAGATCGGCGGCTGTCGTCGTTCCGTTGAGTTCGCCCCCGGCCACATGCCCCTTCTCGATGCGCATGATTGACAGTGCTTCAATGCCGTAGGGCGAGATGCCGAATTCGGCGCCAGCCTGCATGATGGCGCGCGCCGCCATGTTGCCATAGTCGGCCGGAACCGCAAGCTCGTAGGCATGTTCGCCCGAAAATGAGATGCGGAACAGCCGCGCCGGTATGCCGTTCAGCACGGTGATTTCCTTCGCAGCCAAATAGGGGAAGCTTTCGTCATTGAGCGTCACGCCATCGACGATCTTCTGAAGTGTCGCCCGCGACTTGGGTCCTGCCACCGCCATCTGCGCCCACTGCTCGGTCACCGTCACATATTGCACATCCATATCCGGCCACAGGGCCTGATGGCAGAACTCGATATGAGACATGACGCGCGCCGCATTGGCCGTCGTTGTTGTCATCAGATAATGATCCAGGCCAAGCCGCGAAGTGGTGCCGTCATCGAACACAATGCCATCTTCGCGCAGCATCAACCCGTAGCGGGCCTTGCCGATGGCAAGCGTCGAAAATGTGTTGCAGTAGACCCGGTCGAGAAATTCGCCGGCATCCCGGCCCTGAATGTCGATCTTACCGAGAGTCGAGACATCGCAAATGCCGGCCCGCTCGCGTGTCGCGATGACTTCGCGGGCAGCGCTCGCCAGCCAATCCTCGCCCTCTTGCGGAAACCATGAAGACCGCATCCACAATCCGGTTTCGACAAAAACCGCGCCAAGCTCGTCGGCCCAATCATGCAACGGCGTCTTGCGCACCGGCTGGAAGTGGTGGCCGGTGAAGGGGCCAGCCAACGCGCCGAAGGAGACGGGCGTGTAATAGGGACGGAACGTCGTGGTGCCAACTTGTTCGATGGATTTTCCGGTTGCTTCCGCCAGAATGGCAATGGCGTTGACATTGCCGAGCTTGCCCTGATCGGTGGCCATGCCCGCCGTGGTGTAGCGCTTGGCGAGCTCGATGTCGCGGTAGCCCTCCTGCGCCGCCAGCGGCATGTCCTTGGCGGTGGAGTCGTTCTGGTAATCGACAAAAGCCTTGCCCGTCGATTCCTTTACCCACCACAGCGGCGAGATGGCAAAAGCTTCGTCGCGGCATTTGGGAACCGTCAACGCTTTTCCCTTGAGCGCGCCTTTGGCGGCGCCATCGGCGAGGCATTCCGACAGCAGCATCTTACCCGCGGCCGTGCCGGCAACGGCGAACTCGCCGCCTGTTTCCGGCGGAACGAATCCCGCGATCCTTTCATCCCACCTTGGCTTGGCGCCACGATGACAGGCGAGATTGACGATCGGGCTCCATCCTCCCGACATGGCGACGGTGTCGCATGCAATGTGCGTGTGATCGGTCAACTCAACGCCGGCAACAATTTTACCGCCACTGACATTGGCGATGAGCCGGCCACGGAGCACCGGCACTCCGCCGGCATCGGCGCTGGCATCTTTCCGGCTGTCGATGATCACTTCCACATGAACACCGTGGGCACGCATGTCGCGCGCCGTGCGGTAGCCCGAATCGTTGTTGGTGAAGACGGCCACGGATTTTCCCGATGCCGCCCCATAGCGGTTGGCATAAGTGCGCATGGCCGAGGCGAGCATGACACCGGGAACATCATTGCCGCCGAAAGCAATTGGCCGTTCCTCCGCACCCGCCGCCAACACAGCGCGCTTGGCGATGATCCGCCAATAGCGCTGCCGGGGTTGGTAGGGCGATGGCTCCAGCACATGGTCGTTGACCCGCTCCACCGCGCCGAAAATATTGCCATCATACCAGCCGAACACGGTCATACGCGGCATCAGCGTGACATTGGGCATCGAGGCGAGCTCGTTGATGACACTCTGCGCCCAGTCGTAGCCGGAAACCCCGCCGATCTCTTCGCGCTCGAACAGCAGCGATCCACCGAGAGTCGAGCCTTCATCGGCAAGGATCACCCGCCCGCCGGAACGCGCCGCAGCCAGTGCCGCCATGAGTCCCGTGGGACCCGAGCCGATCACCAGCAGATCGCAGTGGGCATAGGCTTTTTCATACTTGTCCGGATCGGCTTCCTTCGACGCCGAGCCGAGCCCAGCCGCCCGGCGGATCATTGGCTCGTAGACCTTCTCCCAGAAACTCTTCGGCCACATGAACGTCTTGTAGTAGAAGCCCGCGACGAACACCGATGAGGCCAGCGAATTGATCGCACTCACATCGAAATTGAGCGACGGCCAGCGGTTCTGACTCTTGGCAACAAGCCCGTCGTAGAGCTCGATCATCGTGGCCCGCGTATTGGCCTCCTTGCGCCCGCCCTCGCGCAGTTCAACCAGCGCATTGGGCTCGGAGGCCCCCGCCGAAATCACCCCGCGCGGCCGGTGATACTTGAACGACCGGCCCATGAGATGAACGCCATTGGCAATCAGCGCCGAAGCCAGCGTATCGCCCTGATGGCCGGTAAAACTCCTGCCGTCGAAGCTGAAGCGAAGCGACGTCGCGCGGTCGATCAACCCACCCTCGGAAAGCCGGAACGAGCTCATGTCCCGTTGCTCCGCTTCCGGGTCCACTCCCGCGCCGTCACCACGCCATAAACCTCATGAGTTTCCGTGTTGCGCGAAATCACCAGCCAGACCCGGCAGCCCCCCGAGTGGTGCACATATTCGTCGAACCGCCCCTTCGGATTGTCGCGCAGGTACACATAGTCGAACCATTGATCCATGGTGGCCGGATCGTTGCTCGCAGGCCGCTCCGGCCTGGCGTCGCCGAGGAAAGTGAATTCCTCAACCGGCCGGCTTCCGCAATGGGGGCAATTGATCAGCATCCGCGGTCCTCAATGCAAATTGGGCGTGGCGCCCTGGCCCTTCTCGTCGATCATGTACCCGCGCCGGAAGCGGTCGAGCCGGTAAGCGGCGTTGAGTTTATGGGCCTCGTTGCGCGCGATGGTATGCGCGAAACACCAGCCGGACGCCGGCGTTGCCTTGAACCCGCCATAACACCAACCGGCGTTGAGATAGAGCCCGTCAATATGGGTTTTGTCGATGATCGGCGAGCCGTCCATCGACATATCCATGATGCCGCCCCATGAGCGCAGAATGCGAACCCTGGCGAGCCCGGGAATCATCGCCACGCCGGCCTCGATGACGTGCTCGACCATCGGCAGATTGCCCCGCCTGGCATAGGAATTGTAGCCATCGATGTCGCCGCCGAAGACGAGGCCGCCCTTGTCCGACTGCGACACGTAGAAATGTCCGGCGCCGAAAGTCACCACCCCATCGATATAGGGCTTGAGCCCCTCCGAAACGAAGGCCTGTAACACGTGGCTTTCAATCGGCAGCTTCATCCCCGCCATGGCCGCCACCTCCGAGGAGTTTCCCGCCGCCGCCAGCCCAAGCTTCTTGCAACCGATAAAGCCGCGACTGGTTTCGACACCGAGCAGCTTTCCGTTGACGATCTTGATGCCGGTCACTTCGCAGTTCTGGATGATGTCAACGCCGCGAGAATCCGCCCCGCGCGCATAGCCCCAGGCCACCGCATCGTGGCGCACCGTGCCGCCGCGCCGCTGCAGAATGCCGCCTTTAATTGGAAACCGCGCATTGTTGAAATCGAGGAACGGATACATCTCGCGAACCGCCTCGCAATCGAGCAATTCGGCATCCACCCCGTCGATCCGCATGGCGTTGCCGCGCCGGGCAAAAGCATCGCGCTGGGGGTCCGTGTGGCAGAGATTGAGCACGCCGCGCTGCGAAACCATGGCGTTGAAGTTAAAGTCCTGTTCCAGGCCCTCCCACAGCTTCATCGACCATTCGTAGAACGGATTGTTGCCGGGCAGCATGTAGTTGGAGCGGATGATCGTCGTATTGCGGCCAATGTTTCCGGAGCCCAGCCAGCCCTTCTCCAGCACCGCCACATTGGTAATGCCGTGTTCCTTGGCGAGATAATAGGCCGTCGACAGCCCGTGCCCGCCGCCACCCACGATGATGACATCGTAAGCCTTCTTCGGTTCCGGATCGCGCCAAGCCGGCGTCCAGTTCTTGTGGCCGCTAAGCGTGTTCTTCAGCAGCGAGAAGACCGAGTATTTCATGTTGAGACCAATTTCAACCCAATCGAACCAATACAAGACCAATTGCGTCGCGGCAAGTGCTACGATCAGATCACCAGGTCGGCAGGCCCGCTATTGGCGATCACCTCGTCGATATTAAGCAGATCGTTCGAGGCAACCCAGTTCTTCGCATAGGCCATGTCGAACCCATGGTCGAGCCACCGCTGGATCAACCTCCGCTCCAACTCCTCCCTGGAAACCCTTAGAAAGATTGCGAAATCGAAGAGTGGGCGCAGCCGGTCCCAGGGCGGATTGCTAAGCAGCAGATAGTTACCCTCGATCACAACGATGTGTGCGCTGTCGTCCACGATGTCCGCCCCCGCCCGGGCCAGCTCCATGGTGCGGTCGAAAACCGGAATCGCTACCTCAGGCTCGAGCGCCCGGATGCGCTTGAGCAGAATCTCAAAGCCCGCCACATCGAAAGTGAAAGGTGCCCCCTTCCGCGGCCGGTGCCCGCGCGCATTGAGCACCGCATCGTCGAAGTGAAACCCGTCCATGGGCACCACGATGGCGCTTTCGCCTTCGGCTCTCAACGCCTCGCAAAGATCGTGACCCAGCGTGGATTTGCCCGAACCCGGCGCCCCGGCGATCGCCACCATGTAACGCCGGTGGCCCTTGGCCTTGGCAACAATCTCCCGGGCGAGCTCGGTTCGATCGGGCATCGATGCCTCAGGCCGCCAGAAGCTCGCTTGGCGGCGCCTTGGCCCCCGTCATAAACGCCACCGCATCCGACATGGTGTATTCCTTGGGATTGATCACGCACAGCCGCCGCCCCAGGCGATGCACATGAATCCGGTCGGCCACTTCGAACACATGCGGCATGTTGTGCGAGATGAGCACAATGGGAAGCCCGCGTTTCTTGACGTCGAGGATCAGTTCCAAAACGCGGCGCGATTCCTTGACGCCCAGCGCCGCCGTCGGCTCGTCCATGATCAGAACCTTGCTGCCGAAGGCCGCCGCCCGCGCCACGGCCACGCCCTGGCGCTGGCCGCCGGAGAGAGTTTCAACAGCCTGGGAGATGTTCTGGATAGTCATCAGGCCCAATTCAGTAAGCTTGGCGCGGGCACGCTTTTCCATGTCTGACCGGTCGAGCATGCGGAACCACCTGCCGAGGAAGCCGGGCTTGCGGATCTCACGGCCCAGGAACATGTTGTCGGCGATGGAGAGAGCCGGCGAGAGCGCGAGATTCTGGTAGACAGTCTCGATACCGGCGTCGCGGGCCTCCATCGGTGACTTGAAATGAAGGGTCTTGCCATCAAGCTTGATTTCGCCAGCGTCCGGCAGGACAGCGCCGCAGATCGCCTTGATCAAGGTCGACTTGCCGGCGCCATTGTCGCCGATCACGCCGAGGATTTCGCCGGGGTAAAGATCGAAGTCGGCATTGTCGAGGGCGACGACCCTGCCATAGTGCTTGACCAAGCCACGGGTGGTGAGAAGGGGTTCGCGCGACATCAGCCTGCAACCTTTCTGATCCATTGGTCGACCGCGACGGCGCCGACGATCAGGACGCCGATCAGGAGGTAGGTCCATTGCGCGTCGGCGCCGAAGAGCCGCAGGCCCAGCGAGAACACGCCGACGATCAACGCGCCGAAGATCATGCCGAGAATGGAGCCGCGGCCGCCGAACAGCGAAATGCCGCCAATCACCACTGCGGTGATCGATTCGATATTGGCGAATTCGCCCGAGGTCGGCGACACCGAGCCGATGCGGCCGATGAGCACCCAGCCCGCGATCGCGCAGATCAGCCCGGAAATCGTGTAAACCGTAACCAGCATCCGCTTCACCGGAACACCGGAGAGTTCGGCCGCATCGGGATCGTCGCCTACCGCATAGAGGCGGCGGCCCCAGGCCGTATAGTTGAGCACATACCAAAGCAACACCACCAGCAGCACCATGAAGATGACGCCCAGGGTAATCACTGCGCCGCCAAACTTGATCTGGATGCCGAATAATTGCAGCAGCGGCGCCTGGGCCTCGATATCCTGGCCGCGAATGGTTTCATTGCGGGAGTAGATGTATTTGGTGGAATTGTAGACCTGCCAGGTGCCGAGTGTGACGATGAACGGCGGCAGCTTCATATGCGCCACCAGCCAGCCGTTGATGAAGCCGCAGAGAGCGCCACAACCGAGACCGCAGAGAATGGAGATCGGCACTGGAATTCCGTAGCGGAAGGTGAACTGCCCCATGACGACGGAGGAGAGCACCATGACCGCGCCCACCGAAAGGTCGATGCCGGCCGTGAGGATCACCAGCGTCTGCGCCGCGCCGACAATGCCGACAATGGCGACCTGCTGCAGGATGAGGGTGAGCGAGAACGGATTGAAGAACTTGCCGCCGACCAGAATACCGAAAATGGCGATCGAGAGGATGAGTACGATGAGCGGCACTGCTGCTTGCTTCGAATGCAGAAAGTGCTGGGCCTTCTCAAGGGCCGAACGGTGCGCGTCATCGAAGGATACGACCGTCTTTTCGCTCTGTTCGAGAGCCTTCTCAAATTCCTGCGCTTGAGCCATCCCCATCTCCCTCGCGGCGCGCTTCGCGCGTTTATGTTCGAAGAAAGGGCGGCCACGTGGACCGCCCTTTCGTGTTTCAGCGATACTTCACCGAAATCAGATTGCGATCAACCCCAGCACTTGGCAAGGCCTTCCTTGGTGTCGATGGAGGGGACGTCGCCCACCGGACTGTCGGTGATGAGCGTCACGCCGGTGTCGAAGAAGTTCTTGCCTTCGGTGACGCCCGGCTTCTCGCCGGTGTCGGCGAATTTCTTGATGGCTTCGATGCCCATCGAGGCCATCAGCAGCGGATACTGCTGCGAGGTGCCGCCGATGATGCCGCCGGCGACGTCGTTCACGCCCGGGCAGCCGCCGTCGACCGACATGATCAGAACCTGCTTCTCCTTGCCGACCGCTTTCAGCGCTTCATAGGCGCCGGCAGCGGCAGGCTCGTTGATGGTGTGGATCACGTTGATATCCGGATTAATCTGGAGGAGGTTCTCCATGGCCTTGCGGCCGCCTTCCGGATTGCCGTTGGTATAGTCATGGCCGACGATGCGCGGATCATCTTCGTCGCCGATCACGTTCGGGTCCTTGATGTCGATGCCGAAGCCCTTCATGAAGCCCTGGTCGCGCAGCACGTCGACGGTGACCTGCTTGGTGTTGATGTCGAGGAAGCCGATCTTGGCATCCTTGGCGGCATCGCCGAGCTTCGCCCTGGCATAGGAGCCGATGAGGAAACCGGCCTGGAAGTTGTCGGTGGCCATGGTCTGGTCGGCGGCTTCGATTGGCTCAAGTGGCGTGTCGAGAGCGATCACCAGAATGCCGGCGTCGCGGGCCTTCTGGATCGACGGCACGATGGCCTTGGTGTCCGACGGCGTGATCAGGATGCCCTTGACGCCGTCGGCGATGCAGGTTTCAATGGCGGCGACCTGGCCTTCATTGTCGCCGTCGTCCTTGCCGGCATAGGCCTTGAGGTCAACGCCGATCTCGGTGGCCTTGGCGCTGGCGCCTTCTTTCATTTTGACAAAGAAGGGGTTGGTGTCGGTCTTGGTGATCAGGCAGGCGCCTACACCCGCTTGCGCGGCAGAGGCGAGACCGATCATTGCTACGCCGAATACGGCTGTTTTCAGAATGGACTTCATTTGAATCCTCCCATGGATACAGCGGCCCCTGCGGGGCCAGATGAACTATTGGTTGCACTTCAGGAGGTGCAGGTTCAAGGACAATCTCTCGCCCACACTCGCTGTCTATCTGATCCCAATTCAGCCCAGGAGTCAATAAGTAATTCGGATTGATTTATTCATTGACAGCCGCGCCTTGCTGCGTGAAGCTTTCCATTCGTGCGGTAATTGAGTAAGGACGGCGGAGCCGTGACCACTGATTGGGCCAACGCGGGAACACGGGGTGAAAAAGCCCCGGCGTTGTCGCGCGGCACAAATCAGAGCGGTGCCCGCCTCTACAACGAGCGTCTGGCACTCTCGCTGATCCGCAAACATGGAAATCTGCCGAAGGCCGAAATTGCGCGGCAGACCGGCCTGTCCGCGCAAACCGTCTCTGTCATCGTCCGCCAGCTCGAGGCTGATGGCCTGCTTACCCGCAAAAAACCCCAAAAGGGCAAGGTCGGGCAACCTTCGGTGCCATTTTCGCTGAACCCCGATGGCGCCTACTCGATTGGTTTGAAAGTGGGCAGACGCTCCGGAGACCTCGTGTTGCTCGATCTATCGGGCAAGGTCCGCCAGACCATTCATCAACCCTATCACTTCCCTGCTCCGCGGGAAATTCTGGACTTCGTTGCAACTGGGGTGCAGGCCCTAATGAGCGGATTGACCGCCAAACAGAGACTGCGCATTTCCGGCCTCGGCATTGCGGCACCATTCGAACTTTGGAACTGGGAAGAGGAAGTTCGCGCCCCCCATGAAGTGCTCGACGCCTGGCGCAATTTCGATCTCGAGGGAGAATTCGGCCGTCTATTCGATTGGCCGGTACACTTCTGCAACGATGCCACCGCGGCCTGCGCCGCCGAACTCTTGTTCGGCGGGGGCCGGGAACATCGCGACTATGCCTATTTCTACATCGGCTACTTTGTCGGTGGCGGGCTTGTCATGAATGGCAGTCTGATCCATGGCCGCGGCGGCAATGCCGGCGCTTTTGGATCGTTTCCGGTTTCCTCTCCAGCAGGTGGGCATCAGCAATTACTCCGCATCGCTTCCTTGCATTCGCTCGAACAGGCTCTGGAACGAGGTGGAGTGGACCCCGCCATTCTCTGGCAATCCGGCGGGAACTGGCGCGATATGGAACCTACACTCAGTCGTTGGATCGATATGGCCGCAACCGGATTGGCCCAGGCCAGCGCTGGTGTTGCTTGCGTGTTCGAGCCCGCTGCGATTGTTATTGACGGCGCCATTCCCGCCGATGTGCGCGCCCGCCTGACCGCCGCTGTCCGAAGCGCGCTCACCAGCATGAACTTGCAGGGCATCACTCCATTTAAGGTAGCCGAAGGCACAATCGGCGTTGACGCGCGAGCCATGGGTGCCGCCAGCCTTCCGCTCTTTGCCAACTTCATTATCGACCGTGACCTCCTCTTCAAGGAACCCGCCTGATGCTAAAGAACCTCGATCCGCTTCTTGGTCCAGACCTGCTGCGCACCTTGCGTGCCATGGGGCACGGAGATGAAATCGCCATTGTCGATGGCAATTATCCGGCCGAAGAACATGCCAAGCGGTTGGTGCGCCTCGATGGCCATTCATCGACCCGCATTCTCGATGCAATTCTTTCGGTGATGCCAGTCGATGACATGGTCCCGGAAGCCGTGTGGCGGCCCGCGGCCCACCTCGACCCCTCGCGCATGGAGCCGGTATTCACGGAGTTCGCGGCTTTGCTCGCCAAACATGAGCCGAAGCAGAAAATCGTGCCGTTGCTGGGCGATGCCTTCTACAACAAGGTCAAGGCCTGTTTCGCCGTCATCGCCTCCAGTGAACCCAGGCTCTACGGAAATATCGTCATCCGCAAGGGTGTCATATACCCGTCGCCATAGTGCTATTTGTGGTGGGCCCGCCAGGACTCGAACCTGGAACCAGACGGTTATGAGCCGTCAGCTCTAACCATTGAGCTACGGGCCCCCAAAACGGAAGCGATGGCTACATCAATTCGCCGGCACATGCTATAGGGTTTGCCATGCTGAACAGACCGACATCGCCGGAAGCCGCCGTAGACGAATTGATCTCCCTGCACGACGCCGCCGCCACCAGCCTCAAGCGCTGCCTGGACCGCTATTTCGAAACCCGCGAACCCCCCACCGCCGCCGAGCGCAAGGGGTTTTGTTACCCCGAACTCATCGTTCATTACGAAGCCCAGGGCGTCCAGCCGGCCATAGCGCGGGCCTATGCGAAGTTCCAGGGACCCGGGACCTACATGACGACTGTGGCCCACCCGGCGCACTTCAAGAATTATCTGGTGGAGCAGCTTCGCTATCTCGTACGCGACTACGGGGCCACCATCGAAGTCTCCCAATCGACCCAGGAAATCCCCTACCCCTACGTTCTCGATATGGGCGACGATTTGGGCGGTGACGGCGCCAGCGCCGCCGAGCTGGCCCTGCACTTTCCAGTTCCCAAACTAGCCCTAGTCGGCGATGAAATTGCCGATGGCGAGTGGGATCACACGCCTGGCCGCCATTTCCCGCTGGCCCTTTTCGATGCCGTCCGCGTCGACTATTCGCTGAAACGCCTTCAGCACTATACCGGAACCCATTGGGGCCTCGTGCAGCCCTGGATACTGCTGACCAACTACCACCGCTATGTCGACCAATTCGCCCGTTGGGCCGTCGAACAGATCAATGGCGCTGGGCCATATGTGACTCTCCATGTCCCCGGCGGTGGAAAAATTCATCGTGGCATGCCCGCCGACCGGATCATGGCCGAGGTTGAGGCTGCGCCGTGGCACCGGTTTCAAATGCCCGGCTATCATCTCACCCGCAATGACGGGCAAGGCGGCGTCACTCTCATTAACATCGGCGTCGGACCCTCCAATGCCAAGAACATCACCGATCACCTCGCTGTGCTCCGCCCCCACTGCTGGCTGATGATCGGCCACTGCGGCGGCCTGCGCCAGTCCCAGCGCATCGGCGACTATGTGCTGGCCCATGCCTATCTGCGCCAGGACCGCATCCTCGACAGCCTTGTGCCGCCGGATGTTCCGATTCCGGCACTGGCCGAAGTCCAGGTAGCGTTGCAGGAAGCCGCCGCGAGCGTCACCGGCGAACGTGGTGAGGCCCTGAAGAAGCGCCTGCGCACCGGCACCGTCGTCACCAACGACGACCGCAACTGGGAGCTCCGTTGGACCCAGGAAAGAAAGCGGATCAACCTTTCGCGCGCCATTGCCGTCGACATGGAGTCCGGCACGCTTGCCGCCCAGGGCTACCGTCTTCGCGTCCCTTATGGCACGCTGCTGTGCGTTTCCGACAAGCCCCTGCATGGAGAAATCAAACTGCCGGGTGCGGCCAATGCATTCTACGACCGCGCCGTGGGTGAGCACCTGATGATCGGCCTTGCCGCCATCGAGGGCTTGCGTGGCAAACTCTCACAGCTTCATTCGCGCAAGCTCAGAAGTTTCGACGAGCCGCCGTTCCGTTGAGGAGGTAGCCACAAGCCCGCCGCAATTCTCGACGATTGAGGCTGCCGGCTACTACTGGAGCTTCTCAAGCATGTTTCGCACTCTATTGACAGCAGCGTCATTGGCAATCGCCATGGCCACAATTTCACACGCGCAAGCAGGAGACTACAGATTGCAGAGGACCATTGCCCTCAGCGGCCACGGTGAAGTCCGCGTTGTCCCGGATTCGGCGGTGGTTACCATCGGCGTCCTCAGTCATGCCGATACGGCGGCGGCGGCGCTTGCCGCCAACACGTCCTCCATGCACGCCGTGCTTGCTGTGCTGAAGTCCGCCAATATTGCCGGCAACGATGTTCAAACATCGAATTTCACCGTCCAGCCCCGTTATGATTACGCCAATGACCAGCCGCCTCGGCTCGTCGGATACGAAGTGATCAACAACGTGACGGCCACCGTCCGCAAGATCCAGTCTCTGGGTGCTGTTCTCGACAAGGTTGTGTCCGCCGGCTCGAACCAGATCAACGGCATCGAATTTCAAGTCAGCAGGCCCGAATCGGCGCTGGACGAGGCGCGCAAGCTGGCGGTGGCCGATGCAACCCACAAGGCTAAGATCTACGCCTTTGCCAGCACCACGACGCTTGGCAACGTTCTGTCGATCTCCGAGGGAATCAATGTCCAACCCCCAATTGTGGCACGCGCCAAGATGCTCGGTGCCGAGCAGACATCGGACGTGCCCGTGGCGGAAGGTCAGCAGACCATTTCGGTCGACGTCAACATGATCTGGGAAATCAAATAGAAGTTACTCTCCTGCCATTGCTTGTCAGCACGGCTATGTTAGCTTTGACATCATGCCCGTTTGCGAACGCGATCCCTGGCGGTTTCAATTCTTCGATCGTGTTGAATGCCCCGATGACGTTCTGATTCCTACCGACGACCCGGACTCCTGGGTTTGGTATCCGCAACACCGCTGGGTCTACGACAAACTGAAGATCGCCGAGAGCCAAGGGGTCGCCTGTGGTCCCCATGGCGTCCCGCCCGCCCGCTATCCCGTCTTCTCCAAACCGATGATGAACATGAAGGGCATGGGGATCGGCAGCCGCATTGTCGCATCAGCCGCGGAACTCGATCATGGCTATCAGCCCGGCCACATGTGGATGCAGTGCCTGACCGGCGCCCATGTCTCCACCGACTGCGCGGTTGAAGATGGCATGGTAAGATGGACCCGGCACGCCACCGGAATTCCCTGGGACAACGGGATGTTCAAATACTGGACAATCCACGCCAGAGCCAAGCCTGAGCTGGAACAATATCTGGCTGCATGGGTCACCCGGCATATGACAGGCTATACCGGCATGATGAACTTCGAGACCATTGGCGGCCGGATTATCGAAGCACACCTGCGCTTTGCCGATCAGTGGTGCGATCTCTACGGCGCTGGCTGGGTCGAGGCTCTTGTGCGGCTATATCAACATGGATCCTGGAATTTTGCTGACGCCCAGCGCCGCGACGGTTACTCGGTTCCCTTGTTTGCCCGCCATGGCAATGGCTTCAAGCACCCTACCGCGGAAATTCAGCAACGGGTGCGATCCATGCCGCATGTGAACAGTCTTCAAGTCACCTTTCACGAGACGAAGAGTCCGGCCGATCACCCGATGCCACCCGGCGGTTTCAGGCTCGGAATCGTCAATAGCACCGATCTGGCCGCGGGCGAGAATGCCCGCCGCGAACTTGCCAAGGCATTTCCTCAGGGTCAGATCATGCTGCCGGAATGACGTTCCACCGGGCCGCGTCATCTTCAAAGCTGTGAAGTTCGCCAAGGGAAATGTCGAACCATGCGCCATGGATGCTGAGTTCTCTCTTGCCCAGGAGGGCCCGCAGCCATGGAAATGTGCGGAGATTTGCCAATGAATGTTCTACCGAGGCACGCTCCACGGCTATCTGCAGGTCGAGGACATGATCCGGTTCACGGCGCACCATATCGGCCACATCGCGCACTGCCGACATCCATTTGCCGATGAAGTCGCTTGTCGTCAGCGGATCCCCTTGCTCAAGCATCGTGCGAACGCCGCCGCATTTTCCATGCCCCATGACGACGATGTGGCTTACGCCGAGCGAGAGCACCGCAAATTCGAGCGCCGCACTCGTCGAATGATGTCTGCCGTCCGGCGCATAGGGCGGCACCAGATTGGCGACATTGCGCACCACGAACATTTCGCCCGGGCCTGCATCGAATATGGTTTCCGGCGCTGCCCGCGAATCGCAACAGGCAATCATCATGATTGTTGGCTTCTGCAGCCCCTCGCCTAGCCTCCGGTAGCGCTCGGCTTCGAGCGCGTAACGGCCCGACCGGAAACTGGCGTAGCCCTCAAGCAGCCGTTTAGGCAATGGCATCGGTCCGCCTCAACTGTCTTCCGACTCGATGTGAAACTGGTGGAGAACCCGGTGAAAAACCGGCAACAGTACGATGCCCGCCACGCCAAAGATGAGAAGGCCGGAAAAGATCGCGTAGAATCCCGCGAATATCTTGCCGCCATCGGTCTTGAGCGGGCTCAGCGGCCCCATTCCCGACAGAATCATCGCCGCATTGGCGAAAGCATCGATCATGCTCATCGACTCAAATCCCATATATCCCGCCATGCCGATGGCCAGCGCAGCCACGATAATGCCCAGTGCCCACAGCGAATTGCGCAGGATTCGGAATGAAAAATGTTCCGGCGATGCCAGTGGCTGATGGCGGCGCTCGAAATGGAAAAGGCGTTTCATTGTGGGTCCCTAAACAAGCTTGAAGCAGACTGCGATGGAGTTCAATATCCTTGATCCCGCTCAATGTTGTTTTTGTCTCGATCTGATCAAATGCCCGAACAATTTGGAGAACACCATGAAAAGACTATCGAATAATACCCGCATTTTGGTGGCCGATGGCGCCCATGCCTTGGTTTTGCGCAATGACGGCGATGCCCAGTCGCCAAATCTCAAGCTGGTGCGGGCCTATGAACAGGATAACCCCGCCACCCGCGACCAGGGCAGCGATCGTCCCGGGCGCACCAACGACAGCCTCGGCCGCCGCTCGGCCATGGAGACGACCGACTGGCACCGGGTTGCCGAGGACCGTTTCGTTCAGCGGATTGCCGATGATATGGCGAAGGACTTGAGCAGCGGCGATTTCGAAAAACTGATCGTGGCCGCGCCGCCGGTTGCTCTCGGCGAGTTTCGCAAATCGGCCAGTGCGGCGGTGGCCAGCGCGACAATTCTGGAGATCGACAAGGATCTGACCAAGCACCCCGTGGATGAGATCGAGAAACTGGTCGTCAAAGCGCTTGCTGGGGCGGGCTTCAAGCGCTAATCGCCGGGCATGGGCAAGACCCAGACTTTTTTTGCCACCCGGATTTACCGCCAGGACGATGCAACATCGTCGAAGCTCAATCATGAGCTCGAATCCATTGCATACTCCCTGAGCATGGACGACCGCGCCGGGCTGCGCTGGTGCGAAAAGCACGGCTATCACGGTTATACGTCTTACGCCTCGTTTAGTGATCTGCCTTGGCGCTTTCCCGGATTTGCCAGACTGGTGAAAATGATCGACCGGCACGCCGCCATCTTCGCCAAGCAACTGCATTGGGACATGAAGGGCAACAAGCCGGTCTGCGATAGCCTATGGGTGAACGTCATGGCCGAGGGCGGTTCCCACACCTCCCACATTCATCTCAACTCGGTGATCAGCGGCACCTATTATGTCGCGGTGCCGCAAGGCGCCGGACCCATCGTCTTCGAGGATCCGCGCCTGGCGATGCTGATGGCGGCACCGCCGCGCAAGAAGTCGGCGCCGCGCGATTTTCGCACCCATGTCAGTGAAACCCCAAAGGCCGGAACGCTGCTATTGTGGGAAAGCTGGCTCCGCCATGAGGTGCCGCTCAACCGCGCCGGAGGCAGCCGCATCAGCGTGAGCTTCAACTATTGCCTGGGCTAGCTAATTGAAAATCCGCTCGCCCATATCGTCGACGATCTGCCGCCCCTTGCTGAGCGAAAAGTCTTGCGCCTCATCCAGCGAAGCGAAACGGTCGGCGCGGATGAATTTGTGCTCCTTCCGAACCCCTTCGATGTCCTTGCTGATGACGCCGCAAGTTTGATATTGCCCGCCCTCGCTGTAAGGCGTGGCGGTGATGACGAACCCCTTATGTTCGGCCCGCTTGAGCGGCACTTCCGGTTTCTCGCCGCCGCCGAAAAGTTTTTTCAGAAATGACATGGAAACTCCTTTGCAGCCTCATCCAAAGCGGTAGCTCGACGCGGTGACGCCGCCGAAAACATTGGCGTCATGATAGACCCGGGTCGCCGCCTCGCTTTCGGCGGCCCCCACGGCTGCCATCAACGGCACCAGATGATCCTCTTCCGGATGGCAGATGCGGGCCGATGGCGCTGCCTCCCAAGCGATAAGCTGGGCGGTGCGTTTCGCCGGCTCGTCCATCAGCGCGCCGTTGAGCCAGGCATCGAAGGCCGCCGACGGCTCGCGTGCTCCCGCCCCGAACAGCCGGAGATTGTGATAGCTGAGGCCCGAGCCCACAATCAGCACGCCCTCATCACGTAAGGGCGCCAGCGCCCGGCCGAGCGCCAGATGCTCCTTGGGATCATAGCCGTGCTTGAGCGAGACTTGCAAAAGCGGAACGTCCGCCTTGGGATACATCACCTGCATCGGCGCGAAGGTGCCGTGATCGAAGCCCTGGGCTTCATCGAGATGGGTGGGAAGCCCCGCCGCCTTCAACAGCTCTGCCACCCGCCTGGCCACTTGGGGCGCGCCCGGAGCTGAATACTTGATTTCATAGGTGAAGGCGGGAAAGCCACGGTAATCGTAGACCATCGGCGGATGGGCCGATGCCATCACCGCGAAATCCGGCTGCTCCCAGTGCCCGGAGATCATCACGATCGCCTTCGGCGTTTCGCCGATCTCCTCCGGCATGGCGGCAAGCGACACTTCCAGCGAATGCAGCATCTTCCGCATGTCGGGAAGCCACGGCCACGGGCCGCCGCCGTGCGAGATGAAATAGGTGGGAAGGCGCTTGCTCATTTTGGGGTCCCCTGTCCGGCGATTGCTCCATACTAAACGATTTGCCGCTCCATGCCAGACAGTTAACGAGCTGGTTAATCGCACGGCGCCAATGCCGCCGATCAGTTTCAGCCTTCGTTGAGGCAATTCTGTCATTCATAATTCAACATCTTTGCCGCGGAGACCATCATGCCGACTCGGACAATTCTCGCCATGGCCGTCATCAGTTTCGTCATGGTATTGGTCGTGCACTCGCAATCCTCGATGAAGAGCTTCGGCGATGCCGCGGGGATTGCGCCTTCCGGCAAATCCCCCGCGCTCTCATGGTGGGAGTACAATCCGCTATCCCTGCTGTCGTCAAGCCGCCTCGCCGAGCTGAAGCCGGCCACGCTGCCGGTGAATGGGATCAAATTCGAGACTATGGACATCACCGGATTGTCGGCGAGCGGCGATGCCAAGCTCGACGGCTTCGAATAGAACCCGCCGCCGCGCGGCGAGGCTCGTGCGGCCCCCCCTCTCTATGTTGCGGCGCCCCGCAAACTCAAATTCCTCTTGACAGTGGTAAGACGGTAAGACAACTTACTTTCAAAGGAGTGCCCATGAGCGTTGCATTCTCGAAGGTCTCGGCCAAGTGCCAAACGGTCATCCCGCGCGAAATCCGCAAGCGGCTTGGCCTCAAGCCGGGCGACCGGGTTCGCTATTCCTCAACGGCGAAGGGTATCGTTATCGAAAAAGCCGAACGCCAGGCCGAGGACGATCCCTTTGCCATATTCACCGAGTGGTCGGGCAGGGCCGACGAGAAAGCTTATGGCAAACTCTGATCCGGCTCCCCGCCGCTTCGATGTCGTGATCGTGCCCTTTCCCTATGCCGGCCAGCTCGCCGAGAAGCGCCGCCCGGCGCTGGTGGTTTCGGCGGATGTTTTCAACCGCAAGCACGGCCTGCTGTGGGTGGCAATGATCACCAGCGCCGCCAATCCGCGCTGGGACGGCGATGTTCCCATCACAAACCTCGACAAGGCAGGACTGCCTGCCCCTTCAGTAATCCGCACCGCCAAGATCGCCACCATTGAACCGGCCCGCATCGTGCGGATTGCCGGCAAGATCGACGGCAAAGCCGCGAAGACGGTGCGCAAACAATTGATGGATATTGTCGGTTAGGGAATCAATTCCCTGAAGTCGTCATGAAGCGGCAACTGTCAGGTGATTGCTGTTCTTGTACACTTAGTTCATTCTAGCTCTTGAAAGCAGTTTTCAATTTTCAACTGTTCGTCATGAATCATGCCGGCGAATTTATTCAAATTCGAAAAATACTTTTTCTTAAGAACATCGTATTCACGGTCTAGCTTTTCCCTCTCTGAAGTCGTCAATGAAGAGTAGTTCGAAAACTCTGTAGGGAGATCTGGTTCAACGAGATCCGACACGATCACAACCCGAGACCTTAGTTTCCCGCACTTGGCCTGAAACCCATTGAAGATGTCTCGACCAATTGCACGTTCATCACCTGACAGCTCGTTCACCGATCTCCTAATGAACTCTACATAGTCTGACCATATCTCGATCTTCTCTGATTGATTCTTCTTGCGCGATTTGCTTCCCCTATAAAGACTGTCGGCCCTTGTCGTGACAACCTTACTCTTCAACTCGCCCAATAGTTTGAATTGGACGACCTTCAATCTGGCGTCAATGAGATGCCCCGCTAAGGCTTGCGACTTTGATTCTAGCCTGCCCTTTTCATTCTCCAACGTTTTCTTCGACGCGAGTAAGGCCTGCCGATCACTAAGTAGTCCCTGAAGTTCTGCCTTGATATCGTCGGCCTTGATCTGCAGCTCTCTGACAGTTTGTTCCCTCTTTAGAATTGCTTCCTGCAATGCAAACTCTTGAGCCTCTAGGTTCGCGATCTTGCTGTTGCGATAACTAAGTTCCGACTGAAGAAACTGCACCAACGACTGTGAGGCCGAAGAAAAGAAAATCGCCCAGATAGCTAAGCTAACTGTCGCCATGGACGCTATTGCTGAAATCCACTGCGCCAGGTTAGCAGGAGGGAACAATTGCCCCTTTTTGGCTGTCTCTACCATCCAGCGTCCATTGTTACTCGCTGTCGAAGAAATATCTGTACTATGGTCTAATTATCCAAAAAGCTCCTCAGCTTCCTCGAACTTGACGGATGCTTCAGCTTCCTGCGCGCCTTGGCCTCGATCTGGCGCATGGGTTCGCGGGGTTCGCGGGGTTCTCTCACTCACGCCGCCGCAACCTTCGTTAGCAGGCCCGCCTTCTCTAATTCCATGTGAAGGTTGATGGCGTCGACATCCATGCCGTTTGGCCAGCTTGGCACGCCGAAGGAGATGAAGACTTTGTTGAAGAACAACTGGTCGCGCAATGGTTCGACCATTGGTCCGCCTTCCGAAATCATGTCGGAATAGTCGCGGATACCTTCCGAGCCATCGGAAAAGCTGACCCACAGGCGATGCTTGTCCAGCGCCTTCAATTTCACGACCTTGACCATCTCAATCATTCTTCATCGGCTCCCTGAACAGCGTTCAACGCCTGCCGGTTTTTACACCTTTCCCAATTCGCAAGCAATTCTGGCCGATGGCGAAGAGTCCAATCCTTCAAAATGCGCCTTGGTCCGGGCGACATTTGCCCGGCGATCAACTCGCCTGTTTCAATTGAGAAGAGTCCCTCAAAACTTTGATAGTAGGCATGAAAATGAGCCGGTGGGTGCTCCCGCCAATACATTTGCACCACAATGCCGAAAAAGATTGAAATCGTTGGCATCGCTTCGGCGCCTCAATTATCCAGGAAACTCCTCAGCTTCCTGCGACCTGCTCGGATGCTTCAGCTTCCTCAGCGCCTTCGCCTCGATCTGCCTAATGCGTTCGCGCGTCACCGAGAACTGCTGGCCCACTTCCTCCAGCGTGTGATCGGTGTTCATGCCGATGCCGAAGCGCATGCGTAAGACGCGCTCTTCGCGCGGCGTCAGCGAAGCCAGCACCCGCGTCGTCGTCTCGCGCAAATTGGCCTGGATCGCCGCGTCGATGGGGAGGATGGCGTTCTTGTCCTCGATGAAGTCGCCCAAATGCGAATCCTCTTCATCGCCCACCGGCGTTTCGAGCGAGATCGGCTCCTTGGCGATCTTCATCACCTTGCGCACCTTCTCGAGCGGCATCGAGAGCTTTTCGGCAAGCTCCTCCGGCGTCGGCTCGCGGCCGATCTCGTGCATCATCTGGCGCGAGGTGCGCACGATCTTGTTGATCGTCTCGATCATGTGCACGGGAATGCGGATGGTGCGCGCCTGGTCGGCGATCGAGCGGGTGATCGCCTGGCGGATCCACCAGGTGGCGTAGGTCGAGAACTTGTAGCCGCGGCGGTATTCGAACTTGTCCACCGCCTTCATCAGCCCGATATTGCCTTCCTGGATCAGATCGAGGAATTGCAGGCCGCGGTTGGTGTATTTCTTGGCGATCGAAATGACCAGCCGGAGATTGGCTTCCACCATCTCCTTCTTGGCGATCCTCGCCTCGCGCTCGCCCTTCTGCACCATGGCGACGATGCGGCGGTATTCCGGAATCTGCAGGCCGGTGGCGGTGGCGAGATCGAAGATCTCGTCGCGGATGACCCGGATCGATTCCTTCTCGTCATTGACCCATTTCTTCCAGCCGAACTTGGACAGCCGGCCCACCCGCTTCAGCCAGTCGACATTGAGTTCCTCGCCCTGGTACTCCTTGAGGAACTCCGTGCGCGGAACTTTGTAGGTCTCGGCCAGCCGCATCAAGCGGCCTTCCAGCGAATTGAGCCGCTTGTTGATGTCGTAGAGCTGCTCGACCAGCGCCTCGATGCGGGCGTTGTTGAGCGACAGCGATTTCACCTCATTGATGATGTCGTCGCGCAGCTTCTTGTAGCGGCGCTCCTGCGACGGCGTGAGTTCCGTCGACTCGGCCACTTCTTGATCTTGCAGCTTGCGCAGCGACTTGTACTGGCGGGCGATCGAGTCGAAGACTTCCAGAACCTTGGGCTTGAGCTCCGCTTCCATGGCCGAGAGCGACACGCCGAGATCGTCGCCCTCGTCGTCATCGTCATCCTCGACCACCGGCTTGTCGAAATCCTCCGGCGACAGAATATCGCTGTAATCGTCCTCGCCCGGGCGGCGCAGCGCCTGGGCGGCGGCGCGGCGGTTCTCCGGCCGCTTGGCCTCGGCCTTCTTCTTCACTTCCTCCTTGGGCGGAACATAAGGCGCCGGCGTCTGCACCGGCATCTGGTTTTTCTTGGCGTCGGGCCCGGCATAGGTGGCCTCGAGATCGATGATGTCGCGCAGCAGGATCTTGGCTTCGTTGAGTTCGTCGCGCCAGATGATGATGGCCTGGAAGGTAAGCGGGCTTTCGCACAAGCCGGCGATCATCGCTTCGCGGCCGGCCTCGATGCGTTTGGCGATGGCGATTTCGCCCTCGCGCGACAAAAGCTCGACTTGCCCCATTTCGCGCAAGTACATGCGCACCGGATCGTCGGTGCGGTCGGTTGGCGTCTTGGCGGCCTCGACCTTGATGACGGCGGTTTCGGTCGACTCGGCCTCTTGCTCCTGTTCGACCTTGGCGGCGAGGTTTTCCGATTCTTCCTCGCTCTCGACGACGCTGATGCCCATTTCGCTCAGCATGGCGTAAACGTCTTCGATCTGGTCGGGGCTCGTCTCATCCGACGGCAACACCGCGTTCAGCTCATCGAGCGTGACGAAACCCCTCGCCTTGGCGAGCTTGATCATCCGCTTGACGGCGGCATCCGAGAGATCGAGGACGGGAGAATCCGAACCTTCGCTTTGGGCCTCCGGCGCTTCGGCCTCGTCCTGCTGGTTCTGTGGTTCCTGATCTTCGCTTTGCGGTGCGCGCACTTGGGCACGTGCCATGGGGTGTCCGTCCTTCGTTCAATGGGCGAAGTGATTCGCCTTAGCTGATAACTGATTCGGGTCCAAACTACGGTTCACGGTCTTAACTGCCGCTTAACCCTGTTGGCCCGGTGGCCGGCCTCACGTAATGGCGTCAGCCGGCCGTCCCGAGGCAATTCCGAAGCCTTCGATCTGGGCTTCCGATCCCGCATGGGACGTGAGCTGCTCGCGCACCGCGTTGAGCGCGTTCAAATTTTCCTCCGTCGGATCGGCAGCGAAAACGGCTTCCGCCGCCTTCAGCTCCCGCTCGAGAGTGACAGCTTTCCGGTGCAGGGCGATCATCTGACGAAGGCCTGTGCGGGCGTCATCTTGCGCTGCCCCGCTCCCAAGGAACCATTCGTTCAGCCGTCTCGCCTGGGTTTCAAGCCGGTCCACGATTGGACCCAAACCCTGTGCAGTGAGGTGGGCCCTGAGACCTGCCCCGTCAAGGCCAAATCCCAAAGCGGCGCTATCTATGATTTGTGTACGGATGGAGTCAAGCTCGCGCGAAAAGAGTTCGAGGCCGGAAAACTCGTCGAGAAACTCGTGAATGAGCTCGGGATGGTTGATCAGCGACAGGACAATCATCCGTTCGCGCTGTTCCGCACCCCTGAGCCCCCCTCCGCCGCGCGCCATGGCCTTCAGCTTGGGCGACGGCGGCCCCTTGATATCCCACGGTTTTTGCAAAGGTTTTCCAAATTTTCTGGACTGCCACGGAACCTGCGGGCGCGCGCCCCTGCCGCCTCCGCGCTGCCACAGGGACGACAAGCGGTCGCCGATGTCGGTGAGGTAATGGCGGCGCACCGTCTCATCGCCGATCACCGCAACCTGCGCCCTGAGGTCGCGCTCGAACTGGGCTTTGCGCTCGGGCGTCGCCCGGTCGTTGACGGCAAGCGCCCGCTGCCACAGCACCTCGGAGAGCGGCTGCGCCGCCGCAATCACCGCTTTGACCGCCTCTGGCCCTTCCGATTTCAGCAGATCGTCCGGGTCTTGCCCCTCCGGCAGCAGGGCGAATTTAAGCGAATGACCTGGTTTCAGCAGCGGCAGCGCCAGCTCCAGCGCCCGGTAGGCGGCCTTGAGGCCAGCACTGTCACCATCGAAACAGAGCACGGGTTCGGGCGCCACCTTCCACAGCAGGCCCAGCTGATCCTCGGTCAGCGCCGTGCCGAGCGGTGCGACCGTTTGGGCGAGCCCCGCCCGGTGCATGGCGATCACGTCGATATAGCCCTCGACCGCGATGATGGCGCCCTGCTCATGGGCGGGCCCCCGCGCCTTGTCGAGATTGTAGAGCACATGGCCCTTGTGAAACAGCGGCGTCTCCGGCGAATTCAGGTACTTGGCCGGAACATCCTGGCCCAGCGCCCGGCCGCCGAAGGCGATCACCCGCCCGCGCGGATCGCGAGATCGGGAACATCACCCGGTCGCGAAACCGGTCATAGGCAACCGGAATATCCTCGCCGGCAATGATCAGCCCGGCTTCGGCCATCTGCTCGAGGGTGATGTTTTTCTCCGCCAGATGACTGCGCAGCGCCGACCGGTCGTCGGGCGCATAGCCGAGCCGGAATTCTTTCTGGATGGCGGTGGAAAGCTGCCGGTCGGCGAGATAGCCCCGCGCCCTGGCGCCACGTGCCGCCTGCAGTTCCGCCTCGAAGAACTTGGTGGCAATTTCCATGATATCATAAAGGCTTGCGCGGCTCTCCTCGCGCTTTACGTCAGCCTCGGTGAGCTGCGGCATGGCAAGCCCCGCTTCCATCGCCAGCCGCTCGACCGCCTCCGGAAAACCCAGCCCCTCCTTCTCCACCAGGAAGGTGAAAATATCGCCCGAGGCCTTGCAGCCGAAACAGTGATAGCGCCCCTTGCGGTCATCGACATGGAACGACGGCGTCTTCTCGCCGTGGAACGGGCAGCAGGCCCAGAAGTCCCCCTTCCCCACATTGGTCTTGCGCCGGTCCCAAGCCACCTTGCGCCCGACGACCGAGGAGATCGAAACCCGGCCACGGATGTCATCGAGGAATGAGGGCGGAAAGCGCATGGCTCACTTAGCAGCAATGAAAGTATGATTTATAGGCGCAATTGCTGGTGCATTGACAGCCGCGCTACTACAAACGTATATACAAACAGAAATCTCCTTACAACGATCTTTCAAGCACACTACGCGAAACTCAGCCCAAGTTCCCAAAAGCTCGCTCTAAGAACGACCTGCCCTTCTGCCGACAACTGTTCAAGCTACTATTCTCACTTAGCTCTCAAGGTAAAAGCATGACCTATTTCAATGACGTAACAATAACGGTGGAAGATGGAAGTAGAGTGGGAACCGCACGAATTCGACGCTCAGGGATTCGAGTGGCACGATGAAAAAGCTCAAGGCAACAAGCGAAAGCACAACGTCGGTTTCGAAGAAGCCGCGCAAATCTTCGGTGGAAAAGTCCTCGCCCGGCATGAAGTCCACGAGACAGAAAGCCGGTACGTCGCGATCGGGTTCACGGCGACCCGGCCGCTTGTCGTCGTCTTTACCGAAAGACAAGGCAACATCAGAATCATCTCTGCGCGAAAGGCTACTCCGTCCGAACGCCGACGGTATGGTTCGCATTTCATTTGAAGATTTGGACAGACTGCCTCCTGGAGATACGGACTGGGAGGCCTTTGATCGGTTAACCGACGAAGACATCGCCCGCGCCGTCGCCGATGATCCCGACGCGGCACCCATCGATCTCGATTGGTCGAAGGCCAAGCTCTATTTTCCCAGGGGCAAAACGCCGATGAGCCTGCGGATCGATCCCGATGTCCTCGATTTCTTCAAATCGACCGGCAAGGGATTTCAGACCCGCATGAACGCCGTGTTGCGCACCTACATGGAGCATGAATTGGCGAACAAGCGGGTGAAGTGAGCCGCCGCTGCGAAGAGCTGAACCCGGCCGCAGGCTTCAACGCCATGGCAATCCGGAAACCGCTGCGCGGTGAGGAAGCGATCTACCGCGGCTTCCGCATCTATGCCCTGACGCGCTTTGCCGCCAGCTTCTCCTCGACTAAAGCCTTGCATGGCGGCGGGATTGCTGATGGTGTTGAAGGCCTGACAGGTCTGCCCCGCGCTCACACCATGGCGCGCGCGAGCCGTGCCGGTTAAGGCTGGGCGAGTCATGCCCTCCAATAAGCCCCTCTGGCTCATCCTCGCCCCCGCTATCTTCCTGCTGCTGTGGTCGGCAGGCTTCTCCGTCGCCAAACTTGGTCTGCAATACGCCGAACCCATCAGCTTTCTGGCGTTGCGCTATGCCACGGTGCTGGCGATCATGGCGCCGCTATTTCTCATCATGCGTCCACCGCTTCCGGCGCGGCGCGCCGAATGGCTGCACCTGTTCATTGTCGGCTTCCTCATTCAGGCCGTCTATTTCGGCCTGTGTTATATCGCACTCAAGTACGGTGTTTCAGCGGGTGGAGTTGCCATCATCATCGGCCTCCAGCCCATCCTGGTCGGCCTGATGGCGCCGCATTTCGCCAGTGAACGGGTGAGCCTAATGCGCTGGGCAGGCTTGCTGTTGGGTCTCGTTGGTGCCGCAACCGTCATCGCCGCACGCTCTGGCGTCGCCCTCGAAAATCCGCTTGGTATTCTCGCCACGGCGGGTGGCCTTCTTGGCCTCACCGCCGGCACCTTGTGGGAAAAACGCTTTGGCTTAAATCACCACCCCATTGTCTCGAACGGCGTGCAATATATTGCGGGCCTGACCGGGACGCTTCCCATGGCGCTGGCACTCGAGCATTTCTCCTTCACCTGGACAACTGAGTTCATCGCCGCCTACGCTTACCTCGTCATCGGCAACTCGATCGTCGCCATGACATTGCTGCTGGCGATGATCAGGGCCGGCGAGGTCGCCAGGGTTTCCTCGCTGTTCTATCTGGTGCCGCCGCTCACCGCCCTCATTGCCTGGCCGCTCCTCGGTGAAGCAATGCCGCTCGTTGGTTGGATCGGATTCTTGCTCGCCGCCATCGGCGTTGCCCTTGCGAACCGCAAGCCTGCGTGACATTCTGCCAGGCAGACCAAGGGGAGCATGCGATGAAGAAATTATACACGGCAGTAGCGACTTCTACGGGCGGGCGCGGCAACGGCGCCGCCAAGACCGCCGACGGAATGCTCGACCTCAAGATCGGCACCCCAAAGAAGTTGGGCGGCAAGGACGACGGCGTCAACCCCGAGCAACTGTTCGCCGCAGGCTATTCGACCTGCTATCTCGGCGCCATCAAGTTCGTGGCAGCCAAGGAAAAGAAGCCGGCCGCCATCTCGCCCGATTCGAGCGTCACCGCCCACGTGACGCTCGGCGCCCGCGACGACAAGAAAGGCTTCGGCATCGCCGTGAAACTTGAGGTCAAGCTGCCGGGCCTCAAGAAAGCCCAAGCCACGGCGCTGGCCAAGAAGGCCCACATCGTCTGCCCCTACTCGCACGCGATCCGCAAGAACGTGAAAGTGCAGACGAAGATCGTTTAGCCTGCGCCGTAGTCAGTGTCATGTTAGCTTGGATGATTAGTGCTGGTGAATGTGAGTGAGTTGGGGGAGTGGTTATGGTAATGGTGTAAGGTGTGCTTGATGCTTTTGTGGTGCTGTATATTTTGAACATTGTGGAACTGGGAGCAGTAAGCACGACTGGGGATGCTGTGCGCGGGATTGGCTGCCAAATACCAGCGGCCCTGTTGATGAACTGCCACATTTCCAAGTGCGTCGATTTGCCGCCGGAGCGCGGCCCGCTGGTTGATTTCGGCGAGCGACTCGAGAATGGCGCGCAGCGATGCGCATGCCGAGATGACTGCAGCTCATTTCCCAAGTCTTGAGCGCTGAAAGCAATAGGGATGAGGTGTAGCGCATATGCTGGTGGGTGGATGATAGATGATGCGCTGCGGCCAGCGCAGTAGCGGATGAACGGCACAGTAGCAGGGGAAGGAACGGCTGCGCGCGTCGGACCCAAGGCCGATTCCATGTGGTCACTGCCTCCGGGGATTCTCGCAAAATGTCCAAGCAAACGGTCCCAGATGGATAGAGTAGCGAATAATTGCTGTCCGTCTCGGCTGGTTCGCTAGAGTGATGGATACGGTGCATCGAGGGTGTCACCAGCACGTAGCCAATGGGCCTCTCGATTGCCCTGAGAAGCTTTGTATTGGCGTGGGTAAAGATAGCCATTGCGGCGTCGGCAATCTCATAGATTATGATTGCAATAGGTGGAATTCCAAGCGCAACAATGACAGCAAGAGCAATCGGCATCTGCACCAGAAACTCAAGCGGATGAAACCGGACGGTAGTAGATACATCGATGAACCCATCGGAATGATGGATCTCGGTGAAAGAGCCAGAGAATTGGTACCTTGAGCATTGCGGCATGCACTAGATAGTTGAGAAACTGCGTTAGAGTATGCCTAGCGTTGCGGCAACTGCTCCGGCAATGCCCAAATATGGAAGGAGGCCAAAGCCCTTTGCCGTCGATCAGTCCGACGCGATAAAAGAGCCGACAGGAACAGCGCTGAGTATTAGGATGTTGATAGCAGTCAAGTTAAAATTTGTTGGTTAACGCAAAATGTGTTGGAGGCTTTTGTAATGGAGCGGGATAAGCGCTTCAGCTGCTATCAACAAAATGAGTGTGACGAAGAACGCCACGTATTGAAGAAGTTAGAATTGTTCGCGGGCTGATTGATCTAGTGTGATGATCGACCTCATAGTTGAGAATATATTTGTCAGTATAAATTATGACAATATAGTTGTCAATAGGTCGATGTGCGCACGCCCGCGACAATATAAAACGCGTCGAATTTTCACGAATTTTTTCCCTACCCATTTACCCATCGCTGACATTTTCCGCGCTTAATTTCCTTCTGCCACCGGCACAAGATGGCCACAATTTGTTGTCAGTTGAGGCCAACTAGGGCGGCAACTTAGTTCGGGGGTTCCCATGCGGTATGAAAAGTTGCTCGCTCTATTGATGTTTTTGGCGGCGGCCGTGTGGGCATCACCCCAGCCGCTTGCTGCGAACAAAACATGGAGCGGCAATTTTCCCAAGACCGGTTCGGTCACCATTCCAGCCGGCGATGTCGTAACCCTCGACACCAATGTTGCGCTGACCGATCTCACCGTCAACGGCCAGCTCATTTGCGCCGACAAGAATTTGACCGTGAGCTCCGGCTGGATCATGGTGCATGGCCTCCTGCAATGCGGCACCGCTGCGGCACCCTACACCAAGCGCCTCGACCTGACTCTCACCGGCAGCAACACCAGCCTGGACGTCATGGGCATGGGCGCCAAATTCCTCGGCGCCATGGGCGGCGGCCGTATTGTGCTGGCCGGTGAAAACCGACTGGGCTGGACAAGGCTGGCCGCCACCGCCAACAAAGGTTCTCTGGTAATCAACCTGAAAGTCGCACCGGCCTGGCGGGTGGGCGACCGGATCGTCGTCACCTCGACGGATTTCCACTACGAACACGCCGAGGAGCGCACCATTTCAGCCATTGCCGGAACCGCGGTCACCCTCGACAAGCAGTTGCAAAAGCAGCATTGGTGCGCCACCGAGATGTTCAATGGCATTCCTCTGGAGGAATGCGCCGAAGTGGGCCTGCTCACCCGCAACATCCGCATCCAGGGCGATGCATACTCCACCACATCGGGCTTCGGCGGTCACATCATGATCATGGCCGGAGCCAAGGCGAAAATCAGCGGCGTTGAGCTTTATCACATGGGACAAAAAGGCCGGGTGGCCCGCTATCCCATGCACTGGCATATGGTAGGCGACGGCACCGGCCAGTACATGAACAATAGCAGCGTCGTTCACTCCTACAACCGCTTCATCACAATCCATGGCACCCACAATGTCAGGCTTGCCGGCAATGTCGCTTTTGACACCATCGGCCACGGATATTACATGGAAGATGGCATCGAGCACGGCAACGTCATCGAAGACAATCTCGGTCTGAGCGTCGACAACGCACCGAACGGATTGCCGACGCCGTCGGACAAAAAAACTTCAGTCTTCTGGATCAGCAATCCCGACAATACCGTGCGCCGCAATGTGGCGGCAGGCTCCGAGCACACCGGTTTCTGGCTGGGCTTCCCCGAACACCCGGTCGGCCTCTCGACCACCGCCACCATCTGGCCGAAGCGCACGCCGCTGCGCGAGTTCGACTCCAATGTGACTCACTCCAACCAAATCCGCGGCCTCTACGTCGATGGCGGCGAAAACGCCAACCGCGAAACCATCGTGACCTGGTTTGAGCCGCACGCCAATCCGGCCGACGCGGGCTCGCCCAAGGTGCCGCCGGTGTTCAAGAATTTCACGGCTTACAAGAACCGCTACGAAGGCATCTGGATGCGCGGGCGGTCTTTCCCGGTGCTCCAGGGCGCCAAACTGGCCGACAACTGGATGGGCGCCTATTTCGCCAGCCTGTCGGGACTGCAACCCGCCACCATCAAGGATTCGCTGGTGGTGGGTGAAACCGCCAACAAAGGCAACCCCGATAGCTGGGAGGATAAGGGACTGGATGGCCGCGAGCTGCCCCATTGGTGGCCGGGTGCTGCCGGAGATTCAATTCGCGGCATCGAATACTACGATGGCCCGATGCAGGTCAGCCGCACCCTGTTCGCTAATTTCCAGTCGAATAGCCTGCGCAAGTCGGGCGCCATCACCAACCTGTCGCCCAACCCGTTCTGGATCAGTTCGGCCAGCAGCTCCAGCGAGATCAGCTTCAAGAATGCCAACCGCGTCTGGCTCGATCCGCTGACGCCCGGCCACGAAGGCGATTCATTCTCGGTGATCCGTGACATCGATGGCTCGATCACCGGCGTCCCCAACCGCCGCATCGTCCCCAAGAATCCGACCATGTACACGCCAATCTGCACCGTGAAGTCGGCGTGGAACGCCTACATCTGCCCATACAATTATGTCGGCGCCTACGTTAAATCCCATGGCGTCAACATCGCCGGAACCGAGCTCATCCGTGACGACGGCGCCAAGCGCGCCTTGGGCGCCATGGACGGAAGCCCCGACAATCTCCATTTCGTGGCGATCGAGGACCGGCCCCACACCCTCAACCTGCCGGGTGCAGTGCCCGACCGTCTGACCTTCGTGCGCTTCGAACAGGCGGGAAAGGCGGTGAGAACTCTCGCTGTCCTATCCGACGTCCGCGTTCACCGTTAAGCTCTGGGGCTCAAACGTCCCCAAGGCCGCCAACCTCGGCGATCTGTCCTCCGGCGGCACTAAGTATTTCTATGACGCCGCCGCCCAAAAACTGCATCTCCGCCTGGTGAGCGACGACGGCAGCTGGAAGGAATACGAAGTCAAGAAGTAGAAGCGCCGGCCTCTACCCCAGCAGGCCCTTCACGATTGCTCCGGCCTTGGCCATGTCCATCTGGCCGGCGTATTTCGCCTTGAGCGCCGCCATGACCTTGCCCATGTCCTTGATGCCGGTGGCGCCCACCGACTTGATGATGGCGGCAACCGCGGCCTTGGCTTCATCCTCCGCCAGTTGTTTTGGCATGTAGGATTGGATGATGGCGATTTCTTCGCGCTCGGCCTCCGCCAGTTCCGGGCGCCCGCCCTGCTCGTAGACAGCCGCACTCTCCTGGCGCTGCTTCACCATTTTGGCGAAGACATCGATGAGGCCGGCATCGCTGGTCAGCACCAAGTCATGGCCGTCGGTGCGGCTGTTGATGTCCTTGTCCTTGATGGCCGCGTTCATCAGCCGCAGTGTTGAGACGCGGCGCTTGTCGCCGGCCTTCATGGCTTCCTTGAGGGCGTCATTGATGGTGGCACGAAGGCTCATGTGCAATATCCTTGGGGTAAAGCGGAAAAGGCGCTCAATAGGCGCTTTCGCGCCGCATCGCAACCTTGACGAGGGGCACCCCGCTCCCCCATAGAGCCGCAAATCCCCGGAGACTCAGTAATGCCTGCCCCCAGGAAGCCTGCCAAGGCCAAAGCCCCGACGCGCGCCATGTTCAGCGATTGGGATGTGCCGCGCGTGACCGGCCTCGTGGTGCTGGCCGATGGCACCGTGATCGAAGGCCAGGGATTCGGCGCCGAGGGCGAGGCGGTGGGCGAGGTGTGCTTCAACACCGCCATGACCGGCTATCAGGAAGTGTTGACCGACCCTTCCTATGCCGGCCAGATCGTTACTTTCACTTTCCCTCATATCGGCAATGCCGGCGCCAACGACGAAGATATCGAGACCACCAATCTCGCGGCCTCCGCGGGTGTTGTGGGTTGCATCGTCAAAGCCGCGGTGACCGAGCCCGCCAACTACCGTTCGGGCCGCCATTTCGACAAATGGCTGAGGGCCCGCGGCATCATCGGCCTCTCCGGCATCGACACCCGCGCCCTCACCGGACTGATCCGCGACAAGGGCATGCCCAATGGCGTGATTGCCCACAATGCCAGGGGCAAGTTCGATTTGGCGAGGCTCAAGAAGATGGCGGCCGGTTGGCCGGGCCTCGTCGGCATGGATCTCGCCAAGGATGTCTCCCTCACCCAGCGCATGGAGTGGGACGAAAAGCTGTGGGATTGGAAACACGGCTTCACCACTGCCGATGGCGGCGCCTACAAAGTCGTTGCCATCGACTATGGCCTCAAGCGCAACATCCTCCGCTGCCTCACCAGTGCCGGATGCGACGTGACCGTGGTGCCGGCCACCGCCACGGCGGAAGATATTCTGGCGATGAACCCCGACGGCGTGTTCCTGTCCAACGGCCCCGGCGATCCGGCGGCGACCGGCCAATATGCCGTGCCGGAGATCAGGAAGATCGTGGGCAGCGGCAAGCCGGTCTTCGGCATCTGCCTTGGCCACCAGATGCTGGCGATCGCCTTGGGCGCCACCACCCACAAGATGCACCAGGGCCACCACGGCGCCAATCATCCCGTGAAGGACTTCACCACCGGCAAAGTCGAGATCACCTCGATGAACCACGGTTTCGCCGTCGACCGCGACAGCCTGCCCGCCGGTGTGGTCGAAACCCACGTCTCCCTCTTCGACGGCTCCAACGCCGGCTTGGCCCTCGAAGGCCGCCCGGTGTTCTCCGTCCAATATCACCCCGAAGCCTCGCCCGGCCCCCAGGACAGCCACTATCTGTTCAGAAGGTTTGTCGAGCAGATGGAGGCGGCGAAGGCGAAGGTTTGAGACCGGTCAATCCGTCCACGGATTGACAATATCAAGACCAACGTATTCGAAATCGCTCATATTGCGCGTGGCAATCTTGAAGTCATGACTTGCGCAGATTGCTGCAATCATCGCATCCGGCACTTCGATGCGCTGGCCGATCGACCGGCGATGGATGAAGATACGTCCAAAATGCAAAGCGCAGTCGACGTCGAACGGCAGTATCCGGCCGCGCATTCCTTGTCCGATCATCACCCCGATGCGCTCGCCAAGACCGTCACGCTGCCTGCCCTTCGGCATGCTTTCAAGGCCGGAATGAAGTTCAGCGGCCGTAACCGCGGTTGTGTAGAGTTCGCTCGGATCGTGAGAGTCCGCCCATTTGAGCACCCGCTTTTCCGGTTTCAGACTCATCAATTCGGAGATGACATTCGTGTCGAGGACAATCATTTCCCGAATTCCGGTCCGCTGAAGTCCGGCGGCTCCCAGTCACTCTTGCGCGGGGGAATTTCAAGATCGTCGCCGCCACCCACTTCCTTGAACAGTTCATGGATATACGTTCCAAGCCCTTTCTTCACCGCCGGGCTGCCATAGAGGCGAACTAAAGCATCGCGCGCCTCTTCCTCCATCGAGCGGCCCTTCTCGGCGGCCCGGATGCGCAGTTGGCGCTTGGTGTCCTCGTCGAGATTGCGGATGGTGATGCTTGCCATGGCAGCAATATAACAAATGCAGGCATTGATTGCAATGCTATCAATGCCTGCATATCACATGGCGTTATTTCTTCTGCGACTTCACATGGGCGATATAGCCTCGCACGTCGGCGGCGGGCTCCGCGTAGGCCTTACCGAGGGATTTTTCCATGGCGGCCATATAGGTCTTGGCCCAGCCGGGCAGCTGGTAATCGACGACAGCAAGGAATTCCAGCGTCGCCGCCAGCCTGATGTCGGCGATTGACGGCTTGGCTCCGCCGATGAACGGCTTTCCATCCATATAGAACTGGTGGAAGACCTCCAGCGGCTCGGCAATCGCGCCGGCGGCTGCCTTCTGGGCCTCGGCCTTGTGGGAGTCGTCGAGTTTGCTGGCTCCAACTTCGCCCGCATATTGCGGAAATCCGAGCGCCGGATAGGTGGCGCGCGCCACATATGGGTAGAGCGTGCCGATCAGATAGAACATGGCGCTGTCGATCATCGCCCGCTTGGCGGCGGCCTTGGGATAGAATTTACCGAGATCATGCTTGTTGCAGAGATACTGCATGATGGCGCAGCTTTCCCAGATAACGCCCTTGGGCAGGCCCTTGCCTTCTATCATCGGCGTCATATGGGCCGGGTTCATCGCCAGAAATTCCTTGGACCGCGTCTTGCCCCAGGCGTCGTCCTCGCTGAAATCGAGCTTGGCGGCGCGCACGAAGACGCGCGCCGCCATGTTGTTCACGCTCGGTTTCAGGATATGCAGTTTGATTGCAGCCATTTAGTCCTCCCATTTTTTTGATCAGTATGGATTTTTCGGCGACCGGTCGGCTGACAGCGTTGCATTGCGCTTCGCCGTCAGCTTCTCGATCGCATCGGCGAGATGCACTTCGGCGATGTTGTAATCGCCGCGCGCCACGCGGATGTGGTGGGCCTCGAACAGCACATCGGCATGGGTGAAGCCATGGGGTGGTTCGAAACGGTAGGATGCCAGCTCGATCAGCAGGCCGAGCGGATCGGTGAAATAGATCGAATCCATGAAGCCGCGATCCTTGACGCCGCTGTGCTTGATCTTGCGCTCGTCCAGCCGCTTGACCGCCTGCAGGAAGGTGACCCGCGACACCGAGAACGCGATGTGATGCACGCAGCCCGGTTCGGTCGGCGTGCGGCGCGGATCGGGTTTGCGGGCTTCATCGGTGAAGACGGTGATCAGCCGCCCGTCGCCGGGATCGAAATAGAGATGGCTCTCCGATGCCTTGTCGAGATTGGGCTGTTCGAAAACAAATGGCATGCCGAGAACGCCTTCCCAGAAATCGATGGAAGTTTGCCGGTTGGCGCCGTTGAGCGTGATGTGGTGCACGCCCTGCGATTGTAGCTTCTGCATCGGGACCTCAGTGTAGCACGAGTTTCGACTTATACTCGCTGCGGACGAGACTTCCAAAGGGCACGAGTTCGACTTTCGCGGTGAACACCAGCACGCTGCGCAGACGCCCGGCAATCGCTTCGGCGAGCCCCGGAGCGCCCGCGGCACCTCTGGCCATTTCAACCAATACGGGAAGCGGCGGCTCCTGTTTGACGCCAGCGCTTGCCGGCTTCACCAGAATATTCCCGCTGACCTCGGGCATGAAACTGCCAACCACCTCGCGGATCGCCGACGGGAAGACATTGACGCCGCGCACGATCAGCATGTCGTCGGTACGCCCGATGCAGCGCACCCTGGGCGCCGTGCGGCCACATTTGCACGGGCTGGTCCACACCTCAACATGATCCCTGGTCCGGAAACGCAGCAGCGGTGCGGCCCGGTGCTGCAAATGAGTGAGTACCAGTTCACCCCGCGCCCCGTCCGCCATGGCTATTGCCGCGCCGGTTTCCGGATCGATCAGCTCGGCATGAACGAAGCCGCGGGCGCCCAGATGCATGCCGCATTGCTCCTCGCATTCCCCCCACAGCGACACGCCGATGTCGCCGATGCCCATGGCTTCGGTGACTTTGGCGCCCCAGCCCTCTTCGAGCCGCGCCCGGAATGCCGCTTCGCCACCACCGGGCTCGCCCGCCACCAGCACACGCTTGACGCTCGAACCCTTGAGATCGAAACCGCGCTCCCCCGCCCATTCGATCAAATGCGCCGCATAGGAGGGGGTCAGAACCGCTGCCTCGGGCTTCAGCAGCCGTATCGCCGTCATCAGCCGCTCTGTGTTGCCTGTGCCAACCGGAATGTGGCAGAGGCCGATCCGGTCCATCGAGGCAAGTGCCGCACCCGCCACGAACGGCCCGGCATTGTAGGTGGAGACAATTCGCTCGCCCGCCTGGACGCCGGAAGCGGCATAGCTTCGCGACGAGCCGGTGACCCAATTGTCGAGATCGTGCTGGGTCAGCGGAATGTAGCTCGGCGTGCCCGTTGTGCCGCTGGTTGAATAGATGCGGACGATATCGGCGCGGTCAACGCAAAGATGGCTGCCGATCGGATTCTCGGGCGTGCAGCTCGCCCGGATTTCACGCTTCTCGGAAAAAGGAAGCTGGGCAATGCCCGCGAGCCCTCCCGCCGACGTTGCCAATCGGAAGCCCGCCTTCACCAGCTTTTCGCGGTAGAACGCCGACCGCTCATAAAGATAGAGAAGCTGGCTGCGGTAGTGCCCGTCATCGAGCGCCACTTGCTCCGCCCACGGACGGGTTTCGATCTCCGGCGACAGCATCAGTCATCGTCCCGGCTGTAGGCGATGGCCTCATCGGCCCTGCCCGCCATCAGAAAGCCGATGGGGTTTGCCTGTTCCTCGGCAAGATGGGCGAGCAGACTGGCTGTCCGGGCGAGGATCGGTATGGATTTGACCATCGACGCTTCAAACCCGAGGTCGAGCAGCACCGCGGCGATCGCCATGGACACGTTCATGGTGAGCGGCTTGCCCCACGCCTCGGCCGCCGCCGCCTTGAAATGACGCGCCAGGCCCACATGACCGCCGCTCGCACCGCGTTGATCGGCCAGCTCAAGAATGCGCTCGGCGCGCGGATCAAGTGGCTTGTGCACCGGGTGTCCGAAGCCCGGCAATTTGCCACCCGCTGCGCGAATTGCGCGGGCCATCTCGCTGGCGGCCTGCTGAGGTTTCTCGCCACCATCAAGCCTAGCCTTCGCCTCGATCAGCAGCTTGGCACAGAGTTCCGCGGTGCCCAGAATGACCGGCCCGCAACCGAGAATGCCGGCAGCAACCGCACCTTGCAGCGAGCCCGGATCGGCGGCCAGCGTCATGCGCGCCACGATATTGGTGGGCATCATCCCGTGCTCGGCGATGGCAATCAGCAGCAGATCGAGGAAGTCGCGCTGCAGCGGTGTCGCCTCACTGCCGGTGATCAGCAGGTGGAAATACTCGGTGAAGCTCATCCTCCCCATGAGATCGCCACAGAGGTCAAGGCCACGAACCTCCACCCTGTCCGCATAGGCCTGGCAAATCCGGCTTTGAGCAGCACCCGCCTTGCCGATCTGCATGCCCTTTTCCCCGCTTGTTGCCCAAGAATGAATTGTAACTGCAATCATCATAAGAGCAAGCAATCCGCGGGCCAAGCATTATGCCAACACCCGTTGAACGTGATCCTTCCGGCTATCGCCTTGCTCGCTAATATCTCCCTCGCCCCGGCGGCAGGGCTATCGACTACAGTCCTCAGTATAACTGCATGTATCATATATCGGGGCGGTAATTCGGCATGCCCCGATGCAAACTCAGGAAACCCGTGCCGCGTCCTCGATGTGGAGCGAGGGCGTGCGGCCGCCGTTCCAATCGTCAATGGTGAGGCGGCCGGCGATGTGGAGGGGGAATTGCCGTTCGGCCAAGAGGAGTTCGCCTAGATCGGTGCCCATGGCGCGGAAGGCGATGGCCTTGATGCGCTTGCCGTCGTCTGCCGCCAGGGTGCAGCGGATATGATCGCTGCCGGCTTGATCGGCATAGACCACACGGTGGGCCGGAAACGCAAAGACGGGAGCGGGATGGCCGGAACCGAAGGGGCCTGCCTGTTCGAGGAGTTCGATCAGCTCCAGCGTGGCGCCACTTGCCGTCAGCGCGCCGTCGATGGCGAGCGCGCGGCTCGCCGCTGCTTCAACCTGGCTCCCAAGTTTTTCTTCCAGGAAGGCGCGGAGTTCGCCGAGCCTGGCCACATCGACTGTAAGGCCCGCCGCCATGGCATGGCCACCGCCCTTCGCAATGAGGCCCGACTCGAAGGCGGCGCGCACGGCGCCGCCCAGATCGACGCCGGTGATCGAGCGGCCCGAGCCTGCGGCGAGTTTCCCCTGCTTGTCCTCGGCCAGCACGAAGCTCGGCAGGCCGAAGCGTTCCTTCAATCTGGCGGCGGCGAGGCCGACGACGCCGGGGTGCCAGCCCCGCGATGACACCACCAGCACTTTCTGGCGGCCCTCGCGGCCCATGGCGGCTTCCGCCTGCATCACCGCCTGATCGACGACGGCGAGTTCGATTACCTGGCGCTCGCGGTTGAGGCGTTCAAGCTCCTGGGCGATGTTCATGGCCTCGCCGCGGTCGCGGGTGACCAGCAGCCTGAGCGCCAATGCGGCATTGCCGATGCGGCCCGCGGCATTGAGGCGGGGACCCAGCATGAAACCCAGGGCGTAAGGGTCGGGCCTGCGCTTCAGTCTTGCGGTGTCGGCCAATGCCGCCAGCCCCACATTCTCGCGCCGGGCCATGATCTTGAGACCCTGAGTGACATAGGCGCGGTTGAGGCCCTTGAGCGGCACCACATCGCAGACGGTGGCGAGCGCCACCAGTTCCAGCCATTGCAGCATATTGGGCTCGGGCCGGGCCTCGCTGTACCAACCCCTCGCCCGCAGCAGCTTGTTGATGGCGGCGATTAGAATCATGGCGACGCCCGCCGCGCACAAATAGCCGAACCCCGAGACATCGTCCTGGCGGTTGGGGTTGATCACCGCATGGGCCTCGGGCAGCGTCTCGCCGGCCTGATGGTGATCGACGATGATGGTGACGAGGCCAAGCTCGGCGGCATGGGCGAGCGGATCATGGGCCATGACACCGCAATCGAGCGTCAGCAGAATTTTGGCGCCCTGCTCTTTCAAGGCGGAAATCGCGGCAGCGCTTGGACCGTAGCCTTCAGTGAGGCGGTCGGGAAGATGGACAATGGCATCGTGGCCTACGGCGCGGAGAAACAATTGCAGCATCGCCGCCGATGATACTCCGTCCACGTCGTAATCGCCGATGATGCCGATCATCTCCTTGCCCATGATGGCATCGGCCAGACGTTCGGCGCCCTTTTCCATGTCGCGAATGGCGGAGGGCTGCGGCATCAGCGCGCGCAGGGTGGGATTGAGAAAGGCCTCGGCCTCATCGATGCCGACACCGCGGGCGGCCAGCACGCGGCCCAGAATTTCGGGAAGGTCGTTGCGCTGGGAAATCGCCTCGGCGATGCGGGCGTCCTCAAGGCGCGCCTGCCAGCGCCGGCCGGTGGCCGAACGCTCGACATTGAGGAAGCCGCGGGTCACCTCCTGGCTCAGAGCCGCTCGATGCGGATCATGCGCGGATGGGAGGCGACATGGCCATCCTTTTCGATGCGGGCCAGGGCGGCGCGCATGGCGGTCTCGAGGGTGTCATGGGTGATCAGAATGAAGGTGGCGGTGGCGCGCACCGCGTCCTTGGCGATCTTGCCGTGCTGGACGATCGATTCGATGGAAATCTTCTGATCGGCCAGAATGCGGGCGATGGCGGCGACCGCGCCCGGCTTGTCGTGCAATTCAAGGGCCACATAGAAGCCGCCCTCATGGGCCTTTTTGGGCGCGCTCTTGTAGGGGCGCAATTCCGCCGCCGGAATGCCGAAGGCGGGTCGGGAGTTGCCACGGGCGATGTCGACCACATCGGAAAGCACGGCGGAGGCGGTGGGGTGGGCGCCCGCACCCCGGCCCTCCAGCATCAGGTCGCCAACGAAATCGCCCTTCACCACCACGGCATTGAACACACCGTCGGTGTCGGCCACCGGCGAGCCCTTGGGCACCAGCGTCGGGTGCACGCGCTGCTCGATCCCCTCGTCATGGGAGACCGCCACGCCGAGCAGCTTGATCTTGTAACCAAGCTCGCCGGCATTGCGGATATCGTCGAGAGTGATGGCCTCGATCCCCTCGATGGCGATGGCTTTGAGATTGACTTCGACGCCGAATGCAAGCGAAGTCAGCACGGCAAGCTTGTGAGCGGTATCGAAGCCGCCCACGTCGAAGGTGGGATCGGCCTCGGCGTAACCCAAATTCTGCGCCTCTTGCAGCACGTCGGCGAAGCTCCGGCCCTCATTGGCCATCTTGGTCAGAATGTAATTGCAGGTGCCGTTCATGATGCCGAACAGCTTGCCCAGACGGTTGCCGGCGAGGCCTTCGCGGATGGTCTTGATGATGGGAATGCCGCCCGCCACCGCGGCCTCGAAATTTAAAGCAGCGCCGTGGCCTTCGGCGCGCCGCGCAAGGGCCGCGCCATGGTGGGCGAGCAGGGCCTTGTTGGCAGTCACCACCGGCGTGCCATGATCAAGCGCTGTTTCGACCGCTTCCCTCGCTGCACCTTCCGCACCGCCGATCAATTCGATGAAGACATCGATATCGGTGCGCGCCGCCAGTTCCACGGGGCTGTCATACCAGGCCAGTTTCGTCAGATCGTGTCCACGATTTTTCGACTTGTCGCGGGCGCTGACGGCAACGGCCTCGATGGGCCTTCCGGCCCTGGTGGCGATCAGCTTGCCGTGCCTGGCCAGAATATCGAGAACGCCCGATCCCACCGTGCCAAGACCGGCGATGCCGAGACGAAGTGCTTTAGCCATGAGGTGTCCGCTCTAAGAATGTGAGTCCCGTGCAATTCGGCTCCTTATGGCGGGGTGAGGGGCGGTTGGCAATGAAAGGAATTTGCGATTAAGTCGTTGCGAATGTAGAGGGCTGGTGAGCGATTTCAACCGCTCTCCGCCCTCATCATGCCCGGACTTGATCCGGGCATCCTCTTGGCGGCATCCCAAGAAGATGGCCGGGTCAAGCACGGCCATGATGAGATGGGGTATGTCAGTCCAAACCAAAGACATTCCAGCGGATAAACCTTGCGTTTCGTGGCTAACCTTTGAAAATGTTTTCGCGATGATAGCGTAGAAATTGCTTGTGCGGCTGGAGCCGATAGTCCTCTGGCACAATTAGTTGCCCAGACGGGTTTAGCAGCCGCCCCACTTCAGGAGGGACCGCTCCCTTTGCCGTCAGAATTCGGAAATCGTCGTCAATCGAAAGCAGACCACGATCAAACATCCAATGGAAAGTCGATGACAACGCCAATCCGTTGCGCGGCGAATCCGGGCCGTCGTGCATCACCGGCCTGATGTGCGCGGCCTGAGCTTCTGGCCTGCCTCCGCCATTGACAATCCTAAACCCTGTCATCGCGCATCGCTTATCGTAGGCAGCTTGAACCTGTTTGGCAAAAACAGCGTCACGGAATGGCCTGGTCACGGTCGTTTCAATTAGGGGACGCTCAAAGGTTGCTGGTGGATCCGCAAAACCTTCACTAATGGAGCTGTCTGCAGGCATTTGGACGGTTAGCTCTGCTGCGAAACCGGCTTTCAAAACAAGATCAAACTCCGAGTCTGGCATGTTGCGTACAGCTCGCTGGGCCGATCCTGAATTTGTTCTTCCGTCGTCGCCACGCATTGCGCTCTCATAAGAAGTAGTCGCCCTCGCGGAACGGTACTGGCTTATCGAAAGGTAAGTAATCAACGACATCGGCATAGAAGTGGTCTGGCTTTGCAGTGTCTGGCCTGACTGCTTCCACATGCGCAATCGCAAAATACGCCTGTCTGCCGCCTCGGCTCAAAACGTCTGCTGTCGAGCGACGGGGCTCGTAATAGATAATCCAATCACCGATCGTGCGTTCGACCTGGTTCAAGTACATCCGTGGAAAATGATAGTGAAACTCTGGCACATCGTCGTAGGCGGGGCTGATTTTGGTTTGAAAAACCCCCTTCATCGCTGATTTCCCAGTTCCCAAAAAACTGCCGGCAAGTTCCTCATCAGGCTTGCGAAGATTGGACACCTGGTCTGAGTTCAAGTCAACATGTTAGCAATATGCTGCGAATGGAGGTCCAAGTGACCGAGCCTGAATTGACAAAGCTACGTGATTTCATGCTTTCAAACGTCGGCCGCTTCATTGAAAGCAGTGAGTTGATCGCACGTTTTGGGAATGAAGGCTGGCAGGAAGGAATTCAGAAGCTGGTCGGGTACGAGGGGTATGATATCGTTGTGGCACCCGGAGCGAACGGAAGCGTGCCCCAATTCATTGTTGTGAAGAGTGGCCATCAATCGTTGTGTTTTTCGGACAAAGTTCCGAGACGACTCAGGCATCATATTGCCAAGCGTACTGACCTGGTATGCAAATCATGTGGCCGCTCCCAAGGAGACAGTGACCCGACAACACCTGGACGCCGACTTCGGCTATATATTCGCCCCGTTGTCGATTCAGAAAAATGGGTTGGCGCACCGTCAAGAAATACCGAAGCAGTTTGCCTTGCCTGCCGAGAAGGCTTTGAACAACTGGCAATTGACCGCCCAACCGCCAGAAAACTGAAGATGGAAGTTCGGCGTGCAGGCGGCGAAGATCAAGTTGAGGTGCTCCGCTGGCTCGTGCAGAAATATCCAGATCATGCCCGGCGGTATATAAAGATGAGAATTTCAGGCCGCAAGTAGTTTGGGTACGATTGTACTTGACACTATATTCCTATTATGCTTATATCCCTAGCGTCTCCTCGCAAGTGAGGGGCGGTTCAGGGAGGTCCAGCGATGCAAGTCAAAACGATCTCGTGTAAACCGGTTGTGGGCAATGATCGAAATTCCCGGCTTAAATGTGCATGAAGGCCTGCCTGGCGATGGTTTTATCCGCGGTGGAGGGCTGCTTGCTGGTCCTCACTGCACTCTTCCGCCAGGCCCGCGGCGCTGCTGGCGCGGAGCTTTGCCTCATTCCCATTACCGATTTGCCTTTTGGCGCTTGGCCATTAAAGTGCCGCGAAGACCCATTCAGAGACGGCGATGACCGATTCCCCTGCCCCTTCCGACTTCAAGCTGGCCGATCCGGTGCAGTTTGCCCAGAACATGGCGAAGGTGTTCGAGCAGGCGGCGGCCGTGGCGCGGCTGGTGGCGGAGCGGCCGGAGCTGGCCACCCAGCAGGCCGAGACCCAGCTCACGCCCATCGAGCAAGTCAGCAAGACGCTGTCGGCGGTGGCGCAGTCCTATATGGCCGATCCCAACAAGCTGATGGAGGCGCAGACCCAGCTGTGGGCGAGCTATGGCCAGATCTGGCAGAATGCCTGGGGCCGGCTGATCGGCCAGCAGAGCTCGCCGGTGGCGCAGCCCGCCCGCAACGACAAGCGCTTCAAGGACAAGGACTGGCAGGAACACGCGGTCTTCGACCTCATCAAGCAGGTCTATCTGGTTTCGGCCAATTGGTCCCAGGAACTGGTCAAGAATGCCGAGGGGATCGACGATCACACCAGGCACAAGGCGCGCTTCTATGTCGAGCAGATCGCCAATGCGCTGTCTCCATCCAACTTCGCGGTAACCAATCCGGAAGTGCTGCGCGCAACACTCTCCTCCAATGGCGCCAATCTGATCGAGGGGCTGAAGCACCTCGAAGAAGACCTGAAAAGGGGCGGCGGCAAGCTGCGCATCAAGCAGACCGACACCACGGCCTTCGAGGTCGGGCGCAACATCGCCACCACGCCGGGCAAGGTGGTTTTCCGCAACGAGACCTTCGAGCTCATTCAATATTCGCCCACCACCGAAGAGGCCTTCGCCATTCCGCTGGTGATCTTTCCACCATGGATCAACAAGTTCTACATTCTCGACCTCAATCCGAAGAAATCCTTCGTGCGCTGGGCGGTGGACCGCGGACTCACGGTGTTCGTGGTCTCCTGGGTCAATGCCGGCGAGGCCCAGGGCCGCAAGAGCTTCTCCGACTACATGCGCGAAGGCTTTCTCGCCGCGGTGCAGGCAGCGCTCGATGCCACCGCTGCTGAACGCGTCAATGTCATCGGCTACTGCATCGGCGGCACGCTGACTGCCGCCTCGCTCGGCTACATGGCGGCGCACAACGACAATAGGGTGAATGCCGCCACCTTCTTCACCACCCAGGTCGATTTCGAAAAGGCCGGCGATCTCCTGGTCTATGTCGATGAGGAGCAGGTGAAGTGGATCGAGGGCCGCATGGCCGACAAGGGCTATCTCCCCGGCAACCGGATGGCCGATGCCTTCAATCTCCTGCGCTCCAACGATCTGATCTGGTCCTATGTGGTCAACAATTACATGCTGGGCAAGGATCCGCTGCCTTTCGATCTCTTATACTGGAACGCCAATTCAACCCGCATGCCGGCGGGAGTGCACTCCTTCTATCTGCGCGAGTGCTACATGAACAACAAGCTTTCGCAGGGCAAGATGGTGCTCGACAATGTGCGCATCGATCTGAAGAAGGTGAAGATCCCGGTCTATAATCTTGCCGCACGCGAGGATCATATCGCGCCGCTCGCTTCGGTGTTCCGGGTGGGCCGCTTCATGGGCGGCGAGACGAAACTGGTGGTGGCGGGTTCCGGCCATATCGCCGGCGTGGTCAATCCGCCCGAGGCCAACAAATATCAGTACTGGACCAACCCCAATCCAGCGGCGACGGTCGAGGAATGGTTTGAGGGAGCCAGCGAGCACCAGGGTTCCTGGTGGCCGGACTGGATTGAATGGATGGCCACCCATTCGGGAGGGAAAATCCCGGCGCCAACACCGGGCAGCGGCAAGCTCAAACCCATCGAAGACGCGCCGGGCTCCTATGTCAGGGTCAAGGCGGATTGACCGGCATCAATGCCGTCTTCCGGGAAATGCCGCTGATAGTCGCATGCGAATCATTGCGATCGTCTGGTGCTGCTTGGCAGTGCTGGCGCTTCCCGCTTTGGCCGAGGAAAGCACCTTGGCCCGGGGGCAGAAGCTGGTGGAGACCAACTGCACGCGGTGTCATGCGGTTGGCGAGACCGGCCAAAGCCCGTTTGGGCCGGCGCCGCCATTTCGCGAGGTGGCAAAGAATTACACGCAGGAGGAACTCGTCGACGGCTTCATGGAGGGCCTGGCGGTGCGCCACCAGGCGATGCCCGACTGGGACATGACGATGGATCAGGCCGAGGCGATCGCCACATATGTCATGGGCCTCAAGCGGGATGCGGCAAGCAAGACCGATGACAATCCGCTGGCGATCGGACATGAAATCCTGAGCAAGAACTGCGCGCGCTGCCATGCGATCGACGCCACCGGCGAGAGCCCGCTGGCCCAGGCGCCGCCGTTCCGCGATGTGGTGACGCGCTATGATCCGAGCCAACTCGCCGAGGCGCTGGCCGAAGGGATTGTCACCGGCCACAACGAGATGCCGGAATTTGAATTCGAGCCCGACGAGATATCCGCGATCATCGCCTATCTCACCTCGCTCAAGGCTGAATAGTGGGACCGGTTCCGGCGGGCGGCCATCACATTTTCGCGACGGGACTTGAAACGGCGTTGAAGAATTGCATTAAATGGCTGATTTCTACATCGTTCCCGCCTCACCACAGCGTGGCCGGAGTTGACTCGCATTCGGCGTGGAAAGAGCTATCTTCAACGCAAGTTCAACGCCTGCCCACTGAGTCGACAATGCTGAAAGCCCTCGCCTTCACACTGATGGTTGCCACGTTTCTGGCCTCCGGCTTCACCTTTGCTCCAGCCGATGAGCACAATGGATTTTTACCCGGTGGCCTTGCAATGGCGCCGCTGGATCACCAAGTTTCCACGATGCCGGAAGTCATGCGGCCATCCAAAACCGGCCGCGAGGACAAACCGCATAGTTGAGTCTGCCCCCCTCCCCCTGCCGTTAGCAGACTCATTGGAGGCCCGGGTCACCCCGCCCGGGCCTTCCGCTATTTTGAACGCAACCAATTGCGCCGTAACAAGATTCGGTGGATGTTGAAGGCATCAACCTGACGGGAGAGGCAGATGGCAAAGTTCGCAAATATTCTTGAGACGGTCGGCAACACGCCGGTGGTGAAAATCGGCAAGCTGGCGCCGGCGCATGTCAATCTCTATGTGAAGATCGAGGCCTTCAATCCCCTGGGCTCAGTCAAGGACCGTCTGGCGCTGGGAGTGATCGAGGAGGCCGAGCGCTCGGGCGCCCTCAAGCCCGGGCAAACCGTCATCGAGGCGACCAGCGGCAACACCGGCATCGGGCTTGCCATGGTCTGCGCCCAGAAAGGCTATCCCCTGGTCGTCACCATGGCGGAGCCGTTCAGCGTCGAGCGCCGCAAGCTCATGCGTTTCTTGGGCGCCAAGGTGGTTGTGACGCCCGCCGCCGAGCGAGGCGTGGGCATGGTGCGCAAGGCCGAGGAACTGGCCAAGGCCCATGGCTGGTTCCTCACCCGGCAGTTCGAGAACGAAGCCAATCCCGACATGCATTCGCGCACCACGGCGCAGGAAATTCTCGCCGACTTCAAGGGCGAGAAACTCGATTATTGGGTCACAGGCTTTGGCACCGGCGGCACCCTCAAGGGCGTGGCCAGGGTGCTCGCCAAGGAGCGGCCGGACACCAAAATCGTGGTGTGCGAGCCCGCCGACGCGCCGATGCTCACCTCGAAAACCCCGCAGGCCCGCAACCCGGATGGTTCGGCCGCATCGCCCAACGCAGCCTTCAAGCCGCATCCGATGCAGGGCTGGAGCCCCGATTTCATTCCGAAGCTTACCGAGGACGCGGTCGCCACGGGCGTCATCAGCCGGCTGATCACCATTGCCAACCCCGAGGCGATGAAATGCAGCAAGGACCTGGCCCAGAAGGAAGGCATCTTCGTCGGCATCACGGCAGGCGGCACTTTCGCGGGGGCATTGCAAGTAGCCAAAGATGCGCCCAAGGGCTCGACCATCCTGTGCATGCTGCCCGATACCGGCGAGCGCTATCTCTCGACGCCGCTGTTTGCCGATATTGGCGCCGACATGAATGAGGAGGAGATCAAAATTTCACACTCGACCCCCGGCGGAAGGCTGGCGCCTCCGGCGTGAGGCTCAACTCCGCAACTTCCCACCATCGGGACGCGGGTTGATTTCGGGTACCGGCCCGGACAAACAACAGGGGCCGCATCACCGCGGCCCCTCGGTCCTGCTCAGGTGGAGTGCAGTTTGATCACACCCCAGGTGGCGATCCCATTTCAGCGGCAGCGCCGGCGTCTTTCCTTCACCCAGACCCAGTGGTGGTGACGCCTGCTCCAGACTTTGTGACGGTGATAGCGCCAACCGCAGTACCGGCCGTGCCAGCGATGCCAGCCATAGTAGCCGGGGCCCCAGATGCCGATGTTTATAACGGTCTTGGCTTCAGCGGCCGGTGCTGACATGCCCATTGCCAGGGCGACCACGGCGGCGGCTGCAAGGGTTGCAATCGCACTACGTTTCTTCATTTCAGTAACCTTTCGCTAGTTCGCGTTTGGTTAGCCACCGGACATGACGAGGAATCATCTCCGCAGGCAGCACGAGCCCCTCACACCTGCAGGCTATCGGGATTGCGGGTGATTTGCAATGCGCCTCATCTTGGACTGCTTAACGCTTGAATTTGTCATTCCCAGCCATCATCGAATGGGAAGCGTTTCGCCCAGAACTCGGTCAGTTTGGGGTCCGCATCGATGCGGCGGACGACGTGCGCCATTTTGGGGGCAACTTCGTAGAAACGTTTACGCCATGGCCCAAAGCGCGAAACAACCGTGACGTACAAGTCGAGGACGGTCAATTCATCTCCCAGGAGATAGTTTCCGGGGTCCAGCTGCGCGTCCATGTTGCTCCAACAGAACGCGATTCGATCATGTACCGCGTTGACAACGGATTCACGAAAATCCTGCGGCGCTCCGATACGCCGCACATCCGGCTTGATCCAGTGCAGGGCGTAGATGGCCGATGAAACATAGATCATCCAGCGCAAGAACTGGCGTCGCAGTCTTTCAGGGGCCGCTGGAGCCAGACGCGCTTGCGGACTGGCATCGGCGAGATAAATCAGAATAGCGGCGCTTTCGGTCATGACTTCGCCACCGCCAAGTATGAGCGTGGGCACTTGCCGCATTGGGTTTTGCGGTGCGACACGCTCGCGCGCCGATTCCTCATGCCAAGTCGCGCCTTCGACAATGGAGTAAGGAATGCCCAGAAGTGTCAGCGCTGCTTCGACAGCGATGGAGCCGGAGGCTTTAGCGCCGTAGAGGGTGATTGGGGTCAAGGCCAGCCCCTTTTGTTTTTTGAGGGTGCCTCATGTTCATGTGAGGCACCCAACAAAAACCGTTTCGCCAAAATTTAGCGCTTGGAGAACTGGAAGCTGCGGCGGGCCTTGGCGCGGCCGTATTTCTTGCGCTCGACGGCACGGCTGTCTCTGGTGAGGAAGCCGGCCTTTTTCAGCAGCGAACGAAGTTCCGGCTCGAAGTAGGTCAGAGCGCGGGAAATACCGTGACGAACAGCGCCGGCCTGGCCGGAAAGACCGCCGCCCACCACGGTGCACTCGATGTCGATCTGGGTGGCGCGGTTGGCGGTCACCAGAGGCTGCTGCACCAGCATGCGCAGGACCGGGCGGGCAAAATAGGCCTCGATCACCTTGCCATTGACAGTGATCTTGCCGGATCCACGCTTGATCCAGACGCGTGATATGGCATTCTTGCGGCGGCCCGTGGCATAGGCGCGGCCCTTGGCATCGAGCTTGGGCTTGACCGGAGCCGCGTCTACGGCGCCGGCGGCCGGGGCCATGCCCATGGCCTGGCCCAGATTTGCGAGTGTGGTTGGTTCAGCCATGTGGATTAGCCTCTCGCCGCGTTCTTGGGGTTCATCGACTTGATGTCGAGTTTCACCGGGTTCTGGGCCTGATGGGGATGCTCCGCGCCCTTGTACATGAGCAGATGGGTCATCTGCTGGCGCTTTAGCGGGCCGCCTGGCAGCATGCGCTTGACCGCCGATTCAAGCACCCGCTCGGGGAACTTGCCGTCGAGGATCTTGTCGGCCCGGCGTTCCTTGATGCCGCCGGGGAATCCAGTGTGCCAGTAATAGGTCTTCTGCTGGCGCTTGCGGCCGGTGAGCACGACCTTCTCGGCATTGATCACCACGATGTTGTCACCGCAGTCCATGTGGGGCGTGAAGGTTGGTTTGTGCTTGCCGCGCAGCCGGTTGGCAATGATGGCGGCGGCCCGGCCGACGATCAGACCGTCGGCGTCGATCAGCACCCAGTTCTTCACGATGTCCTTGGCTTTCGCCGAATAGGTTGTCATCTGATTATCTCGGGTTTCAGGTTGGCAATCGAAAAGGCGCTGGACAATTCACGCCCGGCGCCCGTTTCGTTGCGCCGTGATTACGGATGCCTTGCTCATCTGTCAAGATAAACCGTTGAAAATCCGGTGTTTATGTCGGTGGTAACTGATTACCACAATGTTGCTGAAATGCCACAGGCAATTGATAACTGCCTGGGACACTTTTCCGCCAAGCGGCTGTCCCATAGACTTGAATACAACTGGAGCGTATCCCGGCGAAGTGGAATCACTTCGCCATTAAGGATACGCTCCAGAGTCAATAGCTTGAGCAAATCCTTGTCGCAAAAGTGCGTCGCACTTTTGCGGGATTTGCTCTAAGGATCAGCCATGCTGAATCGGTTTCGCATCATCTTCGCTGCCTTTCTTGCGGCCGGCCTGTACAGCGACGCCGGTGCCGCGATCAAGGATCCCGCACGCATCCTCCCGGAGGCGGGACCGCTGTCGGTAACACAGGCACCCGAAGGAGGCGCTCTGGCGCAGGATCAGCCGGAGCCTGACCCCGGACAAGGCGAAGACCTCACGGTCCCCGACCCCAACGCTTCACCGGATGACGGCATCTCCCCCGACGATCTGAGCCTTGGCGAAATTCCGGTGGTGGAGACCATGGAACTCACCATCGATATCGCCAAGCGGGCGATTGATTCATATGTGCTGGTCAAGGCCAAGTATGAGGGAGCCGATCTTGAGCAGTATGAAAACCTCCAGGACTTCGTCGACCAGAACGCCCAGGGCAAGCAATTCGACGCCGACATAAAGGCGGCCGGGTTCGCCAGCGTGACTGCGTGGAACCTTGCGATCACGACACTTGGATTTGCCTATTCGGCCCTTAGCGACGATCCGACAACCGACATCAACCAACAGATCGCCGAAATCGCCAACGACCCCGACATCGCGCAAGACATGAAAGACCGGATGGTCAAGTCGCTGAAAGCGATGATTCCCTCGCAGAACAATCGAAGCGTGGTGGATGAGCTGGTTAAGGATCCTGCCTACGCCGAAAAACTCAAGCAGCTCGACACCGAGGAAGAATGAAGGGTCCAGTCATCCGTTCACTGGGCAACGGCGTTCTCCGGCTGGTCCTCAACGATCCCTCCTCCCGCAACAGCCTCTCGGAAACCATGATAGAGGCGCTTCACGAGGCGCTGGAAGAAGCTGCCGGCGATCCCGAAGTCCGGGTCATCGTGATATCGGCGATGGGGCCGGTTTATTGTTCCGGACACAACCTCAAGGAGATTACCGCCCACCGTTCCGGCGAGGACGGTGGAGAGGGTTATTTCAAGACGCTGTTCCAGGCCTGCGCCGGGCTGATGCTGGCGATTGTGCGCAATCCGAAACCGGTGGTCGCCGAGGTGCAAGGAATGGCAAGCGCTGCCGGTTGCCAGTTGGTTGCAAGCTGCGATCTGGCGGTCGCCTCGGAAGCGGCGCAGTTCTGCACACCCGGCGTCAATATTGGGCTCTTCTGTTCGACACCGATGGTGGCGCTATCGCGCAATGTGGGGTCCAAGCACGCAATGGAAATGCTGCTGACCGGAGATGCGGTAACGGCTGAAGACGCGCTCCGCATCGGCCTTGTCAACCGCGTCGTTCCTCCCAATATGCTGGCGGAGGCGGTGGATGCACTGGCCGGAAAGATTGCGGAAAAGTCACAGATGACGGTCAAGACCGGCAAGCAAGCCTTTTATACCCAGAAAGAGCTTTCGCTGGACGAGGCTTATGCGTTCACCGCGAGGGTCATGGCGGAGAACATGATGAAGCACGATGCCGAAGAAGGCATATCTGCTTTCATCGGCAAACGCGCGGCGAAGTGGGCCGACCAATAATGAAGCCGCGAATCACTCTGATCACGCTGGGCGTTGGCGACATGAAAGTTTCTCGCGCGTTTTATGAGCGGCTGGGATTCGTGGCATCACCCGCTGGAAACGATGACGTGACATTCTTCAATGCAAATGGCCTGGTTCTGGGACTCTTTGGATATCATTCTCTGGCGGAGGACGCCCACGTAAAGGCCGGACCCATTCCCGAGTTCCGGGGCGTGTCGCTGGCGTGGAATGCCGACAGCGAAGCGTCGGTGGATACAAATCCTGCATTCACGCGAAGTCGTGCGGAGCTCGAATCGTCAAGCCGGCGCAAAAAGTGTTCTGGGGCGGTTATTCCGGTTATTTCGCCGACCCCGACGGGCACCTATGGGAAGTTGCCTATAATCCATTCTTCCCGCTGGATGCGGCTGGACGCATCGTGCTGCCATGATGCACGACGGCTATGATGCGGCATATATCCGTGCCATTCTTCAGAATGTGAAAACTATCGCTCTGATCGGCGCCTCGGCGAATGACGTCCGTCCCTCCTACTTCGTCATGAAGTACCTTCTCGACAAGGGCTACGAAGTTATCCCCGTCAACCCCGGACTTGCCGGCAAGGAGATTCTTGGACGCAAGGTCTACCCCACGCTTCGCGATGTGCCTCAACCGGTCGACATGGTGGATATCTTCCGCAAGCCGGAAGAGGCGGGCGCCATTGTGGACGAGGCGCTGGAACTCAAGCCGCCGCCGAAAGTCATCTGGATGCAGATCGGGGTGCGCGACGATGCGGCCGCGGCCCGCGCCGAGGCCCGGGGCCTGCAAGTTGTAATGAATCGCTGCCCGAAGATGGAATATGGCAAGCTGTCGGGTGAATGGGCATGGATCGGGGGAAATTCGGGGATGATCTCCTCGCGCCGGCAGACGGTGCATGAAAGCGGCAAAATCCAGAGTCTCGGCATTGCCACGCAGGCGGCCCGCCATGACTGATGCAAAGTACGACCGGCTGGCCATCTGGCTGCACTGGATCATTGCCGCAATGATGATCGTCATGCTGTTCTTCGGCGAGGACCTCATGGACAGCAATGAAGGCGGCGGCAATTTCCTGCCATCACTGCACGTCTCTCTCGGTTCCGCCATTCTGGCGCTTTCGCTGTTTCGGCTGCTGTGGCGTGTTCTCAATCCGCCGCCTGCCCTGCCCGCGACAATGCCAGCGTGGGAGCAACGGGCAAGCGTGGCGGGGCATATGCTGTTCTACGTTCTGATGATCGGACTGCCGATTACCGGATGGCTGGCGTTTCCCGCACATGCCAGCCGTCACGCGGCCATGGCATCGGTGACGGTCTTCGGATTGTTTGCGGTGCCCGGCGCTCCAAATCTCGGAGGAACGATGGGCGGCGTTCACAACATCATGGGCAAGATCGGCATCGCCATTCTCATTCTGCATGTGCTGGCGGCACTCAAGCATCAGTTCATCAACCGCGATGGCATCCTGCGGCGCATGCTGCCGATGTGACGCCCGGGCGATTGTCGTTTGCGGCGAGGCGGGCTAAGTTCCCCGCCTCGTTTTATTTGGGAGACTAGAATGGCCGACAGAATACCAGGTTTTGACACGCTTGCGCTGCATGCGGGCGCCGCACCAGACCCCGCCACGGGCGCGCGCATTACGCCGATCTACCAGACGACGGCCTATGTCTTCCAGGATGTGAAGCACGCCTCCGACCTCTTCGCGCTGCGAGCATTCGGCAACATCTACACCCGCATCATGAACCCGACGCAGGGCGTGCTGGAGGCCAAGGTTGCGGCACTGGAGGGCGGCAAAGCGGCACTTGCGGTGGCTTCCGGCCACGCGGCACAGATGCTGGTGTTCCACACCATCATGCAGCCGGGCGACGAATTCGTCGCGGTGCGCCAGCTCTATGGCGGTTCGATCAACCAGTTCAATCATTCCTTCAAGTCGTTCGGCTGGCACGTGGTGTGGGCCGACGCCGATGACGTGAACTCGATCGAGAAAGCGCTGTCGCCGAAGACCAAGGCAATCTTCATTGAATCGATCGCCAATCCCGGCGGGCGCATCACCGACATCGCGGCGGTCGCGAAAATCGCCCGCAAGGCCGGCGTGCCGCTGATCGTCGACAACACCCTGGCAACTCCCTATTTGTGCAAGCCGTTCGAGCACGGCGCCAATATTATCGTCCACTCGCTCACCAAATTCATGGGCGGCCATGGCAATTCGATGGGCGGCGTGCTGATTGACGGCGGCAATTTCGACTGGTCGAAGAGTGGCCGCTATCCACTACTGTCGGAGCCCAACGCCTCCTATCATGGGATCAAGCTGCACGAGACATTTGGCGATATCGCCTTTGCCATCGCCGCGCGGGTTCTTGGATTGCGCGATCTGGGGCCCGCCATTGCGCCGCTCAACGCATTCCTCATCCTTACTGGCATGGAAACCCTTAGTCTCCGCATGCAGCGGCATTGCGACAACACGCTCAAGGTGGCGGAGTGGCTGAAGAAGCATCCGCAGGTTTCATGGATTAATTACGCGGGGCTCGCCGATGACAAGCATCACGCGCTGCACAAGAAATATTGCCCGAAGGGCGCGGGTGCCGTGCTGACCTTCGGCCTCAAGGGCGGTTACGACGCCGGCGTGCGGGCAGTGTCATCGGTCAAGCTTTTCTCGCATCTCGCCAATATCGGCGATACGAGGTCGCTGATCATCCATCCGGCATCGACGACCCACAGCCAGCTCACGGCCGAGCAGTTGAAGCAGGCGGGAGCCGGAGCTGATGTGGTGCGGCTTTCGGTCGGCATCGAGGACGTGGCCGACATCATTGCCGATCTGGAACAGGCGATCGGCTGAGGACCGTATGTAAATTCCACAGGGCGGCGGCAAGAACGGCAAGTGCTCCGCCCTGGTGGACGAGACCCAGCCAAAGGGGAACCTGCCAAAGCAGCGCCCAAATTCCCAGGCCGATCTGGATGAAAACGGCGGCGAGCAGCAGCTGAGCCTCGCGGGTCTTGGTGGCCACGGCATAAGCCACAACGATGACGGCAATGAGGTAGGCCAGCATACGGTGGTCAAACTGCACGGTCAGGGCATTCTCGAAGAAGTTGCGCCAGAGGGGCTCCATGACGGTGAGACCATCGGGCACAAATTTCCCCTCCATCAATGGCCAGGTGTTGTAGCCCATGCCGGCATCAAGCCCGGCAACGAAGGCTCCTGCTGCGATTTGTAGGAGTACGAGGATAACGAGCAGCAGTGAAGCGGGATGCCAGCTTTCGCTGGCATGACGGACTTGGGGGTGAGACTGATACACTCCCCCCGTTCCGTCACCCCAGCGAAAGCTGGGGTCCCGCTTTTCAGCTTGGCCAATGCCGAAAGCAACCCACAGAATTGCACCGTAGATTATCGCCGCAAGCGTCAGGTGCGCTGATAGCCGGTATTGGCTGACGTCTACCCGGTCCACAAGCCCAGAGGCCACCATATACCAGCCGAGCGCCCCCTGAAGCGCGCCCAGGACGAAAATCAAAATCAGTTTGGGCCAGAGCACTCGGGAGATTCTTCCAGTCAGGGCGAAGAACAAAAACGGCAGAAGGAATGCAACACCGATGAACCGGCCAAGAAAACGATGGGACCATTCCCACCAGTAGATGAATTTGAAATCGGACAGACTCATGCCGGCATTGATGGTGCTGTATTCGGGAATGAGTTTGTATTTTTCGAAAACCAGCAACCAGTCGGCCTCGGTGAGTGGCGGGATGGCGCCCAGTATCGGCCGCCATTCGGTGATCGATAGGCCGCTATCGGTCAGTCGGGTGGCGCCACCAACCAGGACCATGCAGAAAACCAGAAATGCCACGGCAAATAGCCATATCCTGACCGCAGGCGTGGCGCTCGACAGGCGCTCGGGGAAAGTCTCCATGGCGGCAAGTAGAACGAGCTTCCGCCGTTCAGCAAGTGATGCAGCGCCGCAGCTCCCAATGCTTGCGCCGTGGGCTCTGGCCCTGTAGCTCAGCGGTCATGACGCAGCGAAGCCGGAAATTCCTCGGAACATTGGCAACCATCGGATTTCTGATCGTCTATTGCCTGGTGGCCATGGCAATCGGAGGGCAACTTATCATCGGCCGCGGCCTGATGTTCGAGTTGCCGTTCTATGTAATCGCGGGCGCGTTGTGGCTGCCGCCGGTGATGGCGATCATTCGCTGGATGTCACGGCCGTAGCCGCCCGTTCAGGCCACATTCACGCGCTTGAAGCCGTTGAACAGAGCGAAAGCGGTACCTGACAGAAGCACTTCGACATAGCGGAGCTTCTGATATTCGCCGGAAAGCGAAACCCGGGGCAGCGCGGTCAAATGATCCTTATGGCCGGAAAAGATGACGCCCTTGCGGGTCGTCACCGCGGTCTTGAAGCCTGCCTCGGCGGCCAATCTGAAATCGCGGCTGGCGGCGGATCCTGCGTCACCATAGGGATAAGCAAGATGTACAGGGCGGACGCCAATTTCGGCGGCAATCCGTTCCGCCGAACTGGTCATTTCATCGCGCGCCTCATCTTCGGACAACTCGCTTACGGCGAAGTGGTTGACCGTGTGGGCGCCGATCGTGCAGAGCGGATCGGCGGCAACAAGGCGCAATTCCTCCCACTCCATGGCTTCGGCGGTGCAGATGGCTTCGAGGCTTACGCCTTGCCTAAAGCAAAATTCGCGAATCCAGCTGCGCTGCGCATGTTGTTCGAGTCGGCGCAGCGGCCAATAGAGGCGGTGCCAGGCTTGCTGCTTCTGAATGTCGGTGACAGTCGCCAGCGAAACCGCCTCACCGTCAATTTCAGTTTCGACGCGCGAGGAACCGGCAATTACCGCTTCAAGGCCGCGCCACCAGAGTTCACAGGTGCCATCGGCGATCGCAGGCGTCACGAATATGGTAAACGGGCAACCATGCTTGCGGAAAATTGGCCGCGCATGGATGAGATTGTCGCGATAGCCATCATCAAGGGTGAATACCGCAAAGGGCCGCTTGGGCGGCTGGTCGTCTACAATCCTGGCGGCCGCCTCGTCGAGGTTAACCAGATCGAAACCACGATCTTTGACCAGCGTTATCACTTCGTCGAGAAACTTCGGTGTAACTTCAAGACCATCGTTTGGGGCAAAACCCCTGTGCAAACCGCCGCCGGGCCTGACATGATGCAGCATAAAGATTGCACCGCGTCCGCCGAAGATGCTGCGGAGCGCCTGGGATGCACCAGAATAGTACAACACATCTAGACTGGTTTTAAGTATGGCCGAATTCGGCATAACCGAGCGTCCGAGAATTGCGAAGGTTCCAGAATCATACTTCCGGGGCCGTGAAAATTCCGTTTCACGTCCGGTGCGGCGTGAATTGCCCACCTATGCCCACCATGCCTCTAAAGCGGTAGTGCTGGCGAGACCGGAAGCCGAGCAGCTGTCGCTCAGTTTGGAGCGTTCCATCGAACCGCTGGAGCAGCAGTGGCGGGCGCTTGAGCGGCAATGTCATTCGACGCTCTACCAGAGCTGGATCTGGTGCAAGGCCTGGCTGGACACGGTCGCCAAGTCCAACCCGGTCGATGTGAGAATCGTTGTCATCAAGTCGGCTAGCGGCGAGGCCGCCGGCATCCTGCCGCTGCAAATCCGGCGTCAGTTTGGCATCCGGGTTCTCGAATGGTTGGGCGCTCCGCACATCACTTATGGCCATGGGCTATTCTGCTTTGGGCAATCTCTGACGCCGGAATGGTTGAAGGCAAACTGGCCCCGTATCGTCACGCTTGCCGGACCGGCAGATGCGACTTTCCTGGCGGAAATGCCGGCAGCACTGCGCGGCCAGGCCCATCCGCTGAAGCCGCTGTTCAATTTCACATGCCCAAACCGGTCCTACCGGATGGCGCTGGCGCCCAATTATGAGAGCCTGCTGAAGTCCAAGCGGTCAGCGGAAACAATGCGGCAATACCGCAAGAGGGACCGGGCATTCGCCGGGCAAGGCAGGCTGGAATTCGGCCTACCACAAACGCGAGCCGAGGTGCATGCCACGCTTGCCACGATGTTCTATCAGCAGGAAGCGCGACTCGCCGAACACGGTGTTCACGGTGTCTTTGGTCATGCGGAACGCCAGTTCATTCACCGGCTTGCCGAATTGCAGGACAGCGCCAATCCGATCCTCGTGCCATTTGCGTTGAAGTTCCAGGGCGAAATCCAGGCCGTCATGCTGGGCGGGCTGTTCGACAATACCTACTGGGCGCTGATTTCGTCGTTAGCGGGAAACAACTTGCGCAAATACTCACCCGGCGACCTTGCCTTGCGCCGGACGATTGAGGCGTGCTGCGCGCAAGGGCTGAGCTCGTTCGATTTCGCCACCGGCGATTCCGAGTACAAGTCGCATTGGGCCGATGAGAGCGTCGAGCTTCATGGCATCCTGGCGGCGGCAAACTTGCGGGGCTTGGCGTGGGCGATCGCGGTTTGGGCCAGCCTTGGCGTCAAGCGCGCCGCCAAGCAATGGCCGGTTTCGCGCAGGGCGTTCAATGCCGTGCGCAAGGCATTCCTTGGCAAATCATTCAGGCCCTGACAGCCTTCAGCTCGATATCCGGGGCGCGTACCGGCGCCGGCTGGGCATCGCCAATCAGCGCGACACCGGCGGCCTGTAGGCCCGTCGACAACAGGGTTTGAACGGCGGCGGAGGCTTCGGCAAATCGCGGGGCTGGCGCTAACAATATGGCGGCGTGGCACATATGAAGTAGGATGGGCGTACTCTGTTTCGCCTCACCTGCATTAATGACAATCACCTCGTAGGAACGAGTCAAGGCAGCCAACATGCTGCCCAGCTGCTGATTGAGAAGCTCCAATGCCTGCGACGAGTGATCCATGCCAAATCTGACAATGTGGGCCGTCGACTTGGTGTCGCGGCTTATGACCTTGGTGAAGTCCGCGGCTCCCATGAGCAGATCGGTCAATCCGGGACCATGCGAGACGCCGCAGAGGGAATTGAGCCATGAGTCATCGCCCGACAGATCGGCCACCAACACTCGTAGCCTGGACCTCGCCATCGAGCGGGCGAGGGCAACCGATGTCAGGGCGGCGTCACCCTGGCCTCCCCCCACCGATGTGACGGCAAACTGGCTGGCTCCCTTGGCATTCCTGGCCGATATGGCCCACGCCAGCAGAGCCGAGGCCGCCTCGGACACCGCGGTGTTTTCCACCGCCTGCGAGGCCTGTTGAGGCGCTTTGGGTATCGTCGCCAGAGGGGTCAATAGTGGTGCTGGTGCTGGCGCGGGATCCGGCAATGGCGCTTCAACCGCCAGCGCTCGTGGCATAATCGCTACTTGCGGCTGTGCCGGTGGCTGAATGGCTGCCGCGTCGATCATCCTCTGGGTGAGTTGCGAGGCAGCCGCCATGATTTCAAGGAGGAATGCCAAGCCCAGCCCAATCGCAAGGCCGGCCAGGCCAATCAGCATGACCATTGGTCCGCGTTTGGGAAATGACGGCGAAGCCGGCACCGAGGCCGCTTGAATGACGCGGGCCATGCCGGGCTGGGAAGACAGATCCTGCCTTGAGCTAGCATCGGCATAACGGCCCAACATGGTTTCCAGCAAGATCCGGTCGGCGGCCGCGTCGCGCTCAAGCGCCTTGAGTTTGACCTCGTCGAGGTTCGCGGAGGACTCCTGCGACTTCATCTCTTCAAGGCTGGCGCGCAAGGATGCCTCGCGGGATTCGGCGATAGTGGCCTGCTCCTCCAGCCCGGTGACGATCTTCATGGCCTCGCCGCGGATCAGCCGGTCAAGGTTTGCCAGTTGGCTTTGGGCGGCAATCATCTTCGGATGATTGGGAAGATAGGTGGCGGAGAGTTCGGCGATCTGCCGGGTGGCGTCGGTGCGCTGCTCTTTCAGCCGCTGAATGACAGGGGAAGCCAGCACCTCGGAGGAGCTGTCAACCGAGCCCTTGTTGGCGAGGAGCTGGCGAATTGCATCGGCACGCGAGCGTGCCTCGGTGCTGGCGCCCTGGGCCACGCTGATCTGGGTGTTGAGTTCGGATATCTCCTGGGTGCCAAGCGTGGTTGTGGCACCCTGCAGCAGCCCCGCGCGCGAGCGGAAATTCTCAACGGCGGCTTCCGATTCCGCGAGCTTGCTGCGCAGGGCGGCGATCTGCTGCGACAACCATTCGCGTGCACGCTCGGTCGGCTGCGACTGGCGCTCGCGCGTGGTAAGCACATAAGTGTCGGCCAAGGTGTTGGCGATCTTGGCGGCAATCTCGGGGTTGCGGGCGGAATATTTGATGTTGATGACGTTCGAGTTCGGCTGCTGGTAAACCGAGAGCTGCTCATTATAGCGGGCCAGGGCGCGCTGTTCGGGTGTCTTGAGGCGGGGATCGTCGCCGAAGCCTAGTGCAATCTTGTAGCCGCCGAGGATTCCCAGGCCGTTCAGCATCGGGTTGAATTCCGGAATATTCTCGAGGCCCAGCGCCGCCACGACGCGGCGGCCCAGGTCTTCGGACTCCAACACAAACATCTGACTGGCGACGATGCGATCGTCGACCCCGCTAGGGGCTTGGCCGTCAAGGGATTGTACCCGATCAAATGGTGTTTCCAGGTTTTCGATCAAAACCTGGGCCTCGGTTGAATAGACCGCTTTCAAGGTGCTGACCACGCCGAGGCCGGCGAGAAATGCCAGCAAGGCGATGGAAACAATCATGAGCTTGCGGCGGCGCACGCCGCGTAGCACATCGATGATGCTGATGGCCGTGGGAATCTGGCCCACATCGGGTGCGATTGCGGTACTCATCGAATGCAGCTGGGGCGCTCTTTTTGTGACTCAAATGCAAATTGGACCAAGGATGGTAACCAATTCCTTAACAGGGAGCGCGGGCGGAGCCGAAACGATACCGCTCCTTAAGCCATTGCTAACCATAGCTGCATAAGTTCAGTCGCGCCCCGCAAGTTTCCGGGCTGCCACCGAATCCATGGAATCGATCACGTGCGTAAGTGTTTTCTGGCCCCTCTCCTGCTCATTCTTCCGCTGGCCGGTTGCTCCCAAACGTGGGAAGAGACCAGGCCATCGTCGCCGCCGGGCGGCACCGGCGTCATGACCGACGGCACCGTCAATGAGGGTGACGGTGCGGTGTCGTCAGTATCCGAGCTGCCGTCGCGCGGCAAGGCGGGCGCCATCGATCCTTTCGGCACTCAAGGAAAGGCATCGGCCTACGAGTTCGCCACCGGCTATAAGGTCGGCGCCGGGGACCGGCTTACGATCAGGGTGGCGGGCGAGGCCGATTTGACGGCCGATTATCTGGTCGACGGATCGGGTAACATATCGATGCCGTTCGTGCAGACTGTTGCGATCGCCGGCATGACCGCGCCGCAAATCGAAAAGTTGATTGCCACCCGGCTGCGCAGCGGTTATCTCAGGAACCCGCAAGTTGCAGTCCAGGTTACGGCGCTCAGACCTTTCTACATATTGGGTGAGGTGAACACCTCAGGCAGCTTTGCCTATCAGCCCGGCATGACCGTGCAGAATGCCGTGGCGATCGCCGGGGGATACAGCACAAGGGCCGATCACGACCGGGTCTTGCTGACCCGCAAGAACGCCACAGGCACCACAACCTACAAAGTCCCGGTCACGACTCAGATCTATCCCGGAGACATCGTCTATGTGCGGGAACGGTGGTTCTGAGCGGCAAAAACGGCATCCGGATCAATGCGCATTCTTCATGTCTTCCGCACGCCGGTCGGCGGCCTGTTCCGTCATGTACGCGATCTTACCCGTGGCCAGCGCGGCATGGGCCACGATGCCGGCATCATCTGCGATTCAACGACCGGCGGGGAAACTGCACACAGGTTGCTTGACGAGGTCGAGCAGCACTGCAGCCTCGGGGTCAAGCGCATCCCGATTTCGCGGATGCCGGGACTGGGCGATATCTCCGGAGTGAGGCAAACCATTGCCCATGCGCGCACCATAGGGCCCGACGTCATCCACTGTCATGGCGCCAAGGGCGGGCTCTATGGCAGGATTGCCGCGCGCTATCTGGGCATTCCTTCGGTCTATACACCGCATGGCGGAAGTCTGCATTACCGCTGGATGTCACCTGCCGGCGCGGTGTTTCTCGGGGCCGAGTGGCTGTTAGCCGCCATCGGCAGCGGCATTCATTTCGTCTGCCGCTACGAGCATGACAGTTTTGATAACAAAATCGGCATCGGCGGCAAATTAAATAGCGTCATTTACAATGGACTATGGCCGGAGGAGTTTGGCGCCGCGGTCCCTGCCCCAGACGCCGCGGACATTTTGTTCATCGGCGATATGCGCCATCTCAAGGGTGTCGATATTCTGCTTCACGCACTTGCGCTCTGTAACCGCCACCGTCCGGTCACCGCCTGTCTGGTGGGTGATGGGCCAGATCTCAATCACTTCAAGACATTAGCCGATAATCTTCAGCTGAAAGATCAAGTCTCGTTTGCCGGACGGCTGACGGCGGCCGAGGCCTTCAGGCGGGGGCGGCTGCTGGTGATGCCGTCGCGGGCGGAGAGCTTTCCCTATGTCGTCCTCGAGGCGCTCGCAGCGGAAGTGCCGCTCATCGCCAGCAATGTGGGCGGGATTCCCGAGGTTCTGGCGTCCTCCAACCTTTTTCCTCCGGAGGATGCTCCGTCACTTGCCAAGGCCATTGACCGCATGCTTTCCGACCCAGCCTGCATGGGCCAGGACGCCGCCAAGGCCGCGGCGAAACTTGCGCAGCCAGTTCTCCGCCGAGGCCATGGCGAATGATGTGGTGGCGTTCTATCGGCGCGCCGCATTCAAGTGACCCATGCCGGCACGCCCGGTTAACCCCCTGTTAACTCTGTCCAACCAATAGAAAAGAGGGATTTCGCAACGGGCGCGGCGTTTGCTGGTGTCGACATGGATAACTTACGGCCGTCTCTCAACGAAACACCAATCCCATGCGAATGAATCCCGACAAGATCAACCGGGTGATTCCGGCGGACATGCTGGAAGGACTTGGCCCCACTGTCAACGCGCCCGGTGAGCCGCCGCGCGAGGACGCCGTCGGCGCCCAATCGCGCGCGCCGCATGTTTCAGGCCTGGTGTTCGCCGGTCTGGTGAGGGCTTGCGAGGGAGGCCTGATGGCCATTCTGGGCGCAGCCATTGCTGCCTTCTACCCGGGCACCGGGCTGCTGTGGCCGGGTGAAGACTATTTTCCGGTCATCATCGCGGTAGGGGTCGCGCTCCCTGCGGTTGCCACCCTGTTGCGGCTCTACAGCATTCACAGCCTTCTGCACCCGGCGGAAAACTTGGCAAGGCTGGGCGCCGGCTGGACCCTGATTTTTGCCGCGATCACCGCTGGCGTCTTCCTCAGTAAAGCCGGCGACAGTTATTCCCGTGTCTGGCTTACCATCTGGTTCGCCTCGGGGCTGGCGCTGCTCAGTCTTTCGCGCATTGCCACGGCTGCGATCGTCAGGCGGTGGAACCGCAATGGCCAGCTGGCGCGCAACGCAGTTCTGGTTGGCGGCGGCGCTCCGGCGGCCGATCTTCTCTCCGCCCTTGCTGCCTCGCGCAATTCCGACATCTCGGTGGTGGGCATCTTCGACGACCGCGACGATGAACGCTCGCCGCCGCTAGTGCACGATCTGCGCAAGCTCGGCAACATCGGCGAGTTGGTCGATTTTGTCCGGCGCGCCCGCATCGACATGTTGATCGTCGTGCTGCCGCTCACGGCGGAGACCCGGTTACTGCAGATCCTGAAACGGCTGTGGGTTTTGCCGGTCGACATCAGGCTCAGCGCCTATTCGCAGAAACTGCATTACCGGCCGCGGGCCTATTCCTATATCGGAAACGTTCCCTTCCTCGACGTCTTCGACAAGCCACTTGGCGACTGGGGCCGGCTGCTGAAGAGCATCGAGGACAAGGTCGTCGCCGCGCTGGCGATCGTCCTGCTGGCGCCGCTGATGCTGGTCATCGCCCTGGCAGTCCGGCTCGAGAGCAAGGGCCCCGCGTTGTTCACGCAAAAGCGCTACGGGTTCAACAACGAGCTGATTGAGATTTTCAAGTTCCGCTCGATGTATCATGAATTGCGTGACGCCGACGCCGACAAGCTGGTTACCAAAGGCGATCCCCGCGTAACCCGTGTTGGACGGCTGATCCGCAAGACCAGCCTGGACGAGTTGCCGCAATTCTTCAATGTCCTGCTGGGCGATCTGTCATTGGTGGGACCGCGGCCGCATCCGACCAAGGCAAAGGCCGCCAACCTGCTCTACAATGACGTGGTGGACGGATATTTCGCCCGGCACAGAGTGAAACCGGGAATCACCGGCTGGGCGCAGATCAATGGCTGGCGCGGCGAGACCGACACAACCGAAAAGCTGCAGCGCCGCGTCGAACACGATCTCTATTACATTGAGAACTGGTCTTTGGCGCTCGATCTCTACATCATTTTCAAGACGCCTTCCGCATTGTTCAACACGGAGGGGGCCTATTGACGGCACAATCGCTTGCACCCCGGCCGGCCATCCGCTTTCTCGGAATTACCTTCGAACAATTCCGCTTGGCCGTTGTCTGGCTGATGATGGCGTCGAGCTTCCTGGTGATCGTCGAGCCGGCGCCGTGCGATCTGCTGTTTGTCGCGGTCCTGTGCCTGTTTCTCAACGGCGGCCTGCGGCTCTCGATTCTGATCATGCCTCTGATGCTCTGCTTAATTCTCTATAACGCCGGCGCCTTCATCAGCTTTCTGGAGGTCAGCAATGAGAACAAGGCCGGGATGTTCGTCATCACATCGGTCTATATGGCGGTATCGGCCCTGTTCTTCGCGTTCTACATCGCCGAAGATCCGATACGGCGGATGGCGCCACTCGCCAATGGCTACGTGATTGGCGCGGTGATAGCGTCGATCATCGGTATTGCTGGCTATTTCAACTTCAACGGCCTTGGCCCACTACTATCGCCGATTGGACGGGTCCAGGGCACGTTCAAAGATCCGAATGTTCTGGCCACCTACCTCATTCTTCCCGGCCTGCTGCTGATGCAAGGCTTCATGCTCGGCACCCGTGGCCATGGGGTGCTTCGCATGGCAGCGTTCCTGACGATCCTCGCGGCGATCTTTCTGGCGTTCTCACGCGGTGCATGGATCAGTTTTCTCGCATCGGCGGTCCTTATCATCGTCTTCACCTTTGCACTGACGCCGTCGGCCAAGCTCCGCAGCCGGATCATAGCTCTCAGCTTCGCCGGTGTCGTGGTTGCCGCGGCGATGCTGGTCTTTCTGCTTTCCATCGAAGAAGTACGTAACCTGTTCTTCGACCGTCTCACCCTGGTCAAGAGTTACGATGCCGGCGAGCAGGGCCGCTTCGGCATTCAGGCCAACTCGATCCAGTTTCTTCTGGGCAGGCCCTTGGGCTTCGGCCCCACCCTGTTCCGCGAGCTATTTGGCCAGGATCCCCACAATGTATTTCTCAATGCATTTGCCTCTTATGGCTGGCTGGGCGGGATCTTCTACATCGTCATGATCATCTGCACGATCGTCATCGGAATGCGCACCATGCTGATTCGCACGCCGTGGCAGCACCTCTCAATCGTGGTGTTCTGCACGTTGCTCATGACAATTCTGCAGGGAATTCAAATCGACACCGACCATTGGCGCCACTTCTACTGGATGCTGGGACTGATGTGGGGGCTGTTCATCGCATCGATGGCATATGTGCCAGCGCCGGCGCCGAAGCCGGACGTTCAATTCAAGACTTGAAAGGCGGGGGGCGGCAGAAATGGTCGGAGCGGCGGGATTCGAACCCGCGACCCCTACCCCCCCAGAGTAGTGCGCTACCGGGCTGCGCTACGCTCCGACACGGTGGCAGGCTCTAGCACCCTCCACGAGAAACCGAAAGACCTGATTGCAGTCCGCTCAGCGGGACCGCTGCAGCAGCGCCAGAATATCGCCGCGGCGGCCGGCGTAGCGGCCGGCCTGAAAGGCCAGGAGGGCGGCCCAGATGGCATCGGCCAGGATCACCGCCAGCGCCATGCCCATGACGCCGTAGCGGGGGGTGAGGAGAGATGCTGCGGCAAGCAGGGCCGAAACGGCGAAGATGCAGGAACTCGCCGTTTTGGTTTGGTGGCCATCCATCGACAAAAGATGCTGGTTCATGCCGCTGGCGGCGCGAAAGCCCTGCGAGATCATGAAGAGTACAAGCGGCCAATGACCCACCTTGTATTGCTCTCCGAAAATTGCAAGCACCTGGCTTCCCGCCACGGCCGCTCCGGCGATGCAGGCGAGGATGGCAACGAGAGCCACGATGTTGATGCGCAGCAGAAGCGTGTGAATCTCCTCGCGGCGCCCACGCGTCAGCGCGGTTGCGAGATCGGGAAGAATGAAGTTCTGGGTTGCCTGGGTGATGAAGCCGGCCAGTGCCGCCAGCCTGATGCTGACGCCGAGCACGGCGACATCATCCGCGGGCATGTAAAAGCCGCCGATCATGTTGACGAGGTCGGCGAAGGAGTTGGCGACCAAGGCAACGATCACCAGGGACGCGGCGCGGCCGCGCAATAGAGGGGCAAGATTGCGTTCGCGGTCTTGAATGGCCGCGGCAGTGCGCCGTTCTTGCCGATGAGCCACGCCTGCGCCAAGGCAACAAGCGAATTGGCGATGACGAAGGCCCAGAGCACGCTTGCCGTGCTCAGCTGCAACCCGGTCCACCAGGCCAAGAGCAGGAACACCAACAGAAGTCCCGGCCGGTAGAGAAAATCCGGCACGTATGACAACGTGTAGCGCCGGAGCGAATTAGCCGTGGCGCTGTTCATGCGGATGAGGGCCGATGCCGGCGATGACAGAAGCCCGAAAATGAGCGCGGTCTTGAGACTTGCATCGAGCGGCGTCAGAAGGACGATGGCTGCGGCGGCCGCAACGACAAATGCTGTCAAGGCAAGACTGTCGCGCCAGAATGCGGCGTGAAAGGCCGCGACGAGATTCTTGCGGCCAAGTGCGTAGTAGCGTGGCAGGCAGGTCATGGCGAGGTGCGGGTAGCCGACGGTTATGACCAGGCTGAGTATGGCGGCGGCACTCATCCCCATGAATATGACGCCGACATCGTGTTGCGGCAGCAGCCGCGCCAACAAAATCTGGCTCAGCAACCCGATTGCCGCACCGCCAAAGCGGACTCCCACCACATTGATGGCCGTCAATATCATCCGCCACAGCGGCATGGATTATCGGAACCTTTATAGCCGGCGTTAGAGCCGGACTCGATTGATCCCGGCCACGAAGGGGCCAGTTCTAACGCGCCGACCTTTCGATTGTATTGCTAGAGCAAACCCCGCAAGAGTGCGCCGCACTTTTGCGATAAGGATTTGCTCAAGACATTGATTCTGAAGCGTATCCTTATCGGCGAAGTGATTCCACTTCGCCGGGATACGCTCTAGCGGTCAGCGGGTTATGGCGGGGTCGAGCAGCTTGCGGGCGTCGCCCAAGTCGCGCAGCGCGGATTTGAGGTTGTCAATGTGACTGTCGGACAGCCGGGCCACAACCTTTATGGTTTCCTTAACGATTGGCTCCAATGCGCCGCCCGGTCTGGCCAAGGGCGCCCGGCCCGGCAAGGGCACGGGTTTTCCGAGGTGTGGCGCTGCTTTGGCCATGCCTGGCAGAGGCGCATCGCCTGCCACTGCCTCGCGCTTGCGGGGTGCGACTTCGCCGCGGCCAACACCAGCGACAAAGCTGGCGCCGTCTTCCTTCAGTATCTTCTGGACACCCCTGATGGTGTAGCCTTCGGCATAAAGAAGGCTGCGGATGCCTTTGAGGAGTTCCACATCGTTGGGCCGGTAATAGCGCCGCCCACCGGCGCGCTTCATCGGCTTTATCTGGGCAAAACGGGTTTCCCAGAAGCGCAGGACGTGTTGCGGAACATCGAGCTCTTCAGCTGCTTCGCTGATTGTCCGAAAGGCGTCTGGGGCCTTATCCATAGGTCACTCCCGAAAGGGCTGGCGGGTACCGGTCTATCAATCTTCGCTGTCCCCAGGCTCAAGTCCGTTGATGACGTTCTTCATCACCTGGCTCGGCCGAAAAACCAAGACCCGGCGCGGCGTGATGGGAACTTCCTCGCCAGTTTTCGGATTGCGGCCGATGCGTCCATTTTTCGAGCGCACCATAAATGTGCCGAATGACGAAAGCTTGACGGACCGCCCCTCCACCAGAGTATCCGACATGAGGTCGAGTACGGATTTGACCAAGTCAGCCGACTCGCTTCTCGACAGGCCGATCTGCCGGTGCACGGCTTCGCTCAGGTCGGCACGGGTCAGCGTCTTCCCAGTCATTGTCAGCTCCCCAGATTTTCTGCAAACCTATGCCGGCGGGACTGGCAGGTCAATATAAAATAGCGGGAACTCAAGGGGTTAGAAGCATCGGTTCAGTATCGGAGAAGAACCGCGCCCCAGGTGAAACCGCCTCCCATGGCTTCCATGAGGACCATGTCACCGTGTTTGATGCGGCCATCGCGAACCGCTTCATCAAACGCCAGAGGAATGGATGCAGCGGAAGTATTTCCATGCTTGTCCAAGGTCATAACGATCCTATCCTCGCTGATTCCAAGCTTACGGGCGGTGCCCTCAAGGATGCGGCGGTTGGCCTGGTGGGGCACAAACCAGTCGACATCCGCCGGTGTGATGCCGGCCTGGGCAATTGTTTCTTCCATGACCGAGGCGATATTGGTAACGGCGTGCTTGAATACTTCGCGGCCTTCCATCCGCAGATGACCCACGGTCTTGGAGGTCGAAGGACCGCCATCGACATAAAGTTTCTTGCTATGGCGCCCGTCGGAGCGAATACGTGTGGCAAGAATACCACGGTCAGCTACGGTCCCCTTGCCCTCACCCGCCTTGACAACGACGGCGCCGGCACCATCGCCAAAGAGTACACAGGTGGTCCGATCATTCCAATCGAGAATTCGCGAAAACGTCTCCGAGCCGATGACCAGCGCGCAGTCGAACCCGCCACAGCGAATCAAGGCGTCCACGGTGGTGAGTGCATAGACGAAGCCGGAACAGACTGCCTGTATATCGAATGCGGCGCCCTTGATGATGCCGAGGTCCGCCTGAATCAATGCCGCGGTTGCCGGAAAGGTGAGGTCGGGAGTGGATGTCGCGACGACCACAAGATCGACATCCGATGAGTCAATCCTTGCATCGGCCAGGGCACGGCGGGCGGCGGCCGTGCCGAGGGTACGTGTTGTCTCGCCGTCCGCCGCAATGTGACGCGATCTTATTCCCGTGCGCTCGACAATCCAGTCGTTACTTGTGTCGACAATCTTGCTGATGTCGTCATTGGTCATCACCCTGGAAGGCAATGCCGACCCAACACCCAGAATCAGTGAGCGGCGCATGAAATACCCTGTTGTCCGATCATCCGCTGTTGTCCACCAGTTCCTTGGGCATCGCCTCGGCAGCAATTTCTCCCAGATCGATCATGTCGGTCCTGATCTTCTCAACGAGATCGTTGCGAACCATCTCGATTGCCACATCGATGGCCGTGGCGAATCCAAGCGCATCGGTGCCGCCATGGCTTTTGACCACGACGCCGTTTAGACCGAGAAATACGCCACCATTGTGTTTGCGCGGATCCATGCGGTCGCGAAGAGCTGCAAATGCCCCGGTTGCGAGCAATGCTCCCAGTTTGGACAGCAATGTCCGGTTCAGCGCCAACTTGAGATAGGTGGCCAGTTGCTTGGCCGTGCCTTCGGCGGCCTTTAACGCAATGTTTCCGGTGAAATCCTTCGGTCACCACAACGTCAACGGTGCCTTTGCCGATGTCGTCGCCCTCGACAAATCCGGCATATTCGAGCGGCAGGTGAAGGCCACGCAACAATCGCGCGGCTTCCTTTACTTGCTCGACGCCCTTGATCTCCTCGACGCCGATATTGAGTAGCCCGACAGTTGGTTTTTCGACGCCGAACAGGCAACGGGCCATTGCCTCGCCCATGACAGCGAATTCGACAAGCTGCTTTGCATCGGCGCCGATGGTGGCGCCGACATCGAGCACAATGCTTTCGTTGCGCAGTGTCGGCCATATCGCGGCGATCGCCGGCCGCGAGATTCCAGGCAAAGTTTTCAGAACAAAGCGCGCCATCGCCATGAGGGCGCCGGTGTTGCCGGCCGACACCGCACACTGGGCCTCACCCCTCTTGACCGAGTCTATAGCCTGCCACATGCTGCTCTTGCCGCGGCCATGGCGCAGGGCCTGGCTGGGCTTGGCATCCATGGCGATAAACACCTCGGTGTGGCGGATCTCTGCGCGACCCTTCAACTGCCGATGACGCTCCAGAAGCGGCGCAATTCGCGTACGGTCGCCAAAGAGCAAGAAGCGGGAGCCAGGATGGCGGACAGCCGACAATGCCGCGCCCGGAATGACCACATCGGGACCCTGGTCTCCCCCCATGGCGTCGAGAGCTATGGTCAGTTGGTGTGTCATGGTGTTTGTGTAAGCGAAGCCCCTGCATCCCGTGCCAGTGTCGCGACGCGGCTGGAAGGAACGAAATTAAGAGGTTCCCATAGGTGAAACCGGCAAAATTGTCGATTTAAAATCTTGCAGCCGCAACCATCGCTCATTTCGGCTTTAATTTTGCCAGCACTGCAAATGGTGATGGTTTGGCAGGTTGCTTCTCAGGAGTTTCGGCTGGAGGCTGGAAGTCCTCTCCTGGCTTGCGGGGATAAGGGTTCAGTTCCAGCGCCAGGGTCTCGGCCACTACTTCACCCAGATCAACATGGCCCGCCTCAATGTGGTCGATTTCCGCATCGCCGCCGCCTGCCGCTGAGCCCGCCGGCATGAAATACCGCAGCACCGGGATTTCCAGGTCGTGGCGAAACGCCTCAAGGCTCACCACCGAGATCTGTTCCAGGCCGGCTCGCAGCGTTCCCTCCAACTTCAGGCCTCCGCCGCGCCAGGGAGAGGCATGCAATTCGGCGCTGAGGCGATGAATCACAGGTATGTCAAAGCGCTTGGCCAGCGCCGCACATTCGGCGGACTCGGCTGCGATCTTTTCGTAACTGCCGCCTTTTGGTACCCGATCGACGGCTAGGAGGCGGGAAAATTCGAGGGGAACTGGATTCATGGAACGGGCTCCGGAAAGGTGACGTTCCCAGCAACAAACTGAGCAGTGGATTGGGAAGTGAGGCTTTGCCTTATTGCCAAGGCATGGCGAACCAGCCGGTCTGCTGCACCGTCCTTCAGGCCGTCCGGAAAGACGTTTCGTTCCAAGGCTTTAATCAAAAATTCGGGAGACTTCGCCAGAGCTTCGTCATAGGCCGCGACACGGCCATAGAAGGCTTCGGCCATCTTCCTCACTTTCTTACCGACGGACACATCGCCCACGCCCATTTCGCGGAGCGAGCGGTCCATGTCGGCAAAGAACTCATCCACCAGTTTTTGGCGGAATGGCTCATGGGTGCCTTTGAGGCGTTCAAGCACTAGAAAGAGGTGGAGCACGATCATGTCGAAACGCCCGTCAACACTGTCGGCCACGCCCCAGTCGGCATAGGGAACAGGATGCCGCGCGGCGGCCACAATTTGCTCATAGAGACGCCGTTCGGGGCTGCCGGTTTTCCGGAACAATCGATCAAAGATCATTGGCTTGCCGCGGCCTTCGGAGTGGGGCAAAAGTGCATGAGCATGTTGCAGATCAAGGTGGGGATTCGGTCCCGGTTCATGATGTCATTTGAGTTGAAACTTTCCCCTATTTGGCTGGTCGCAGCCGTTGGTGCAACCCTGCTGGCGGGGTGTTCGCCGACGGTGGAACACCGCGGCTACGTGGCCAAACCCGGCGCTTTCCAACAGGTGAGCAATGGCATGGCGAAAAGCGAAGTTGAAGCAACGCTCGGTTCGCCATCGACCACGGCCAGCGTCAAATATCAGGGCGACAGCTATTATTACATCACCAGCATCACCGAAGGCCGTTCCTTCCTTACGCCCAAGGAGACCAGCCGGGAGGTTATTGCAGTCCGCTTCAACCAGAGCGATCAAGTCCAGAGTTTCGCGCAGTACGGTCTTGAGGATGGCAGGATCGTCAACATCAATTCACGCACAACGCCGGTGGTCGGGGCGGATCTCGGCATCCTCCAGAACATCTTCCGTGGGCTGCTGAATTCCAATGCAGGACCTGGGGGCTCGATGCTCGGCAGGAAATTCTGAGGTGCTTGACACGATCCTGAGGGGCGGGCGTGTCATCGACCCATCGCAGACTCTCGACGCGGTACTGGATGTGGGGTTTTCGGGCGGCAAGGTCGCGGCAGTTGGACCAAATCTAAAGGCCGACGCCTCGACGGCCGTAAGGGATGTTGGCGGACTCATTGTAACGCCCGGTCTTATCGATTTACATACCCATGTTTATTGGGGTGGCACATCGCTCGGCATTGATGCCGAGGATTTCTGCCGCGTCAGCGGTGTCACCACGGCCGTCGACACTGGCTCCGCGGGCCCTGGTAACTTCGCCGGTTTCCGCAAGCATGTGATCGAACCCAGCGCGGTGCGCATCCTCGCCTATCTGCATGTCTCGCATGCCGGCATTTTTGGTTTTTCGACAACCGTCTCGGTCGGCGAAAGCGAAGATATGCGGCTGATGGATCCGGTCACCGCCGTCGAGGTTGCCGAGGCCAACCGTGACGTGATCATCGGCATCAAGGTGCGGGTCGGGCGCCACGCCAGTGGCGACCAGGGTGTGGCGCCGCTTGATGTAGCCCTTCAGGTCGCCGAACAGGCCGGCCTGCCTGTGATGGCCCATATCGATGAACCGCCGCCCACCTATGAAGACGTGATCGCCAGATTGAGACCCGGCGATGTGCTTACCCATGCGTTCCGCCCCTTCCCCAATGCGCCATGCACGGCGCAGGGTTCGGTCAAGCCCGCGGTCATGGCGGCGCGCAAGCGCGGCGTGCTCTTCGATATTGGCCATGGCATGGGTTCGTTCTCGTTCAAGACGGCGCGGGCCATGCTGGCGTCGGGCTTCGCGCCCGATACGATTTCATCGGACGTACACAAGCTCTGCATCAATGGCCCGGCCTTCGATCAGGTAACCACCATGTCGAAGTTCCTATGCATGGGCATGGGGCTCGAATGAGGTGATCAAGGCGTCAACGGCCAACGCCGCGTTCGCGCTGAAACGGCCGGAACTCGGTTCATTGAAAGCGGGATCGGCCGGCGATGCGACGGTGCTGTCCGTCGACGAGGGCCGCTTCGACTATGTCGATGTCACCGGCGAACACCTCATCGGCGACCGCAAGATCAACTCGCGCGGCGTGGTTATCGGCGGCAAGTGGTGGCATCCGTAAGCGGCATAGGCGAAGCACAGCCTGGCATCAATTTTCAAATTTCTTGGCACTTGGTAGGTATTCGTTGCAGAAGCGTTTCCACGCAGGAAAACGCACTGATAGAAAATCATAGTCCACTACAATTTTCTGGCGTGCGCATTTTCCGATTTCCCGATAGTTGTCGCGATGGGAAAGAACGTCCGCAACGCGCTCAGCCAGATCCTGCGGTTTGAAGTAGTCGACGAGGAACCCTGACTTGCCATCGTCGATCATCTCGCGCACCGGGGCCACGCCGGATGCCACGATGGTTTTCTCAAGGGCCATAGCCTCCAGCATTGACCATGAGAGGACAAACGGCACGGTCAGATAGATGTGGCATTTCGACAGTTTGATCAGGCCGATGAAGCTCGCATAGGGGATCTTTCCAAGAAAATGAACGCGTGACCAATCCACGCTGCCGCCCAGTTCCTTGATCATCAGCGCGCGGAAGGTCTGGCCGCCGGGCGCCTCGGAGCCGTAGGACACGCCATCGCCACCGACGATCGCCACGCGCACATTCGGACGAAGCGCCTGAAGCCGCGGCAATGCCCGCATCATGATGTGAAAGCCGCGCGGCGGTTCGAGGTTGCGCGCCACATAAGTCACGATTTCCTCGCCGCGCGAGAAACCTGTTCCGCCGCAGTTGACGGTCAGGTTGCTGGTATGATCGGGAACGAGTTTGTCGGTACGGATGCCGTCATGCAAGACATGAAGCTTGGGGCGCAACAGCGGGGGATGGGTGTTCAGCTGCCATTCGGTCGGCACGATGCCGGCATCGCATTTCTCATGGGTGAGATAGATCGAAGCGTTGTTTACGAAAAGCAGCTGCGGGGTATCCCTGGCGCTGCTGAACTCCGGATCGAAGCCAACGAGGCCGCCTTTCGAGAGGAAATAATACTCGAACAGCCCGATAACCGCGGTGTCCGGCCAGACATCCTTGACAAACAGCAGCTCTCCCCAATTGGCATGACCGCTCACCAGATCGGGCACGAAGCCATTTTCGTTCAGCAGTTTGCAGGCGGCTGCTGCGCCGGCGCCATTGCCGACGGCGGTTTCGAACCATTTGGAAAAGAGCCAGGCATCGGACTTCGGTTGGTGGGCGGTGTTGTAGATTCCAACGAAATGATCGGCCGCCTGGGGCAGATCGCGGCGTTGGGTCAGAAACGCCACCTTGTGCTGCCCGGATGCCACAAGTTGTGGAACATATTCGCGGAATTGGCCGGGATAGTTCTGATGGATGAAAAGGATGTT
>CAVWHD010000027.1:0-20528 GCA_963754675.1 uncultured Alphaproteobacteria bacterium
CCTGTGCTGGACGGCCAACGCAAGCGCGCGATGTCATGGCGCGCATACGCCAGATCGATCCAGAGCTGCGCGTTTCGAACCTCACAAACATTGTTCCATTTCGCGGGCCTCAAGATGCCGCCAGATACATAGAGGGATTACGTGCCGCGGGACTTCCCGAATGACCGCCATTTCATCAGTATACAGACGAATTGAATCAATAGCAGTCAATGGCATGAACATAAGTTAATCGAGATGTCACCGTATGGTCCCATTGACGGCTTCAAATGGCCCCATACGAACGCGACACTGGCTCGACTATGGGAACTAAACCATGGAGCGTAACCTAATGCGGACGGCGTTTTGGGAGTATCACCGAAATGACCGACCGTATGTTCAGTTTGCTAACCGGCGCGCTTGCGCTGCTATTGATGCCGCTCGTTTTTGGCGCGGGAGTAGCACACGCCGACCGGCTGGATTGCACCGGATACCCGGAGAGCAGGCAGTTCGTTGACGCGCAATCCTGGTGGAAAAAGACTCCCGGGCTGAACGGGTCCGACCTCGGACATGTCCACCTCGGCGGTTGCATTCCGGAGAGGGAGCAGCACGCGGCCACCATAGAACTCGATGTGCGGCTGGTGCTGCACGACAATCCCGGAAAAGTCGCCGAGGCGGTGCTGGTCACCAAGACGTCGACGACCGAGACAACGCGCATTCACGACAAGAGCGTGGCCGGGTTCACCTGCCCGGTTGGCACGTGCGAGCGGTGGCTGCACTGGAGCGTCCCGCTCAGCTGGTTCAACAAGTCTGGCCTGCAGGAGATTCGCTACCGTGTCTATGTGGACGAACCCAACAAGAGCCGGATGATCTCTTCGCTCAACTTCCAGACATTCATCAACAATGGCGCGGCAAAGTCGGACGTCACGAGATACCCCTATCTGCGGGCCAAGGGGTGGTACACCGGGGCCGGCTACTGCGAAGCCAGCCTCAGGCAGCCGCTGCCGGATGCTCCGGTGCCTTCCTCCTATTCGCCGCTGGTGGCGATGGTCGATCACGGCACATCGGCGGACAGGCCGGTTACCCACGCGCAGGCGCTCCTCGACGCCGACTTTCACAACAACATTCCGGGCTTGCTGCTCCGCGAGGCGTTCGACGCGATGGGTCCAGTGACCATCGCGGTCGGGCAGAACACCACCACGCCAGCAACCAACCTGCCGGAGAACCACAAGGTTTTCCTGCGTTCCGACTGTAACGATCCAAGTGGATCGACCAACTCCGGCATTTTGGTCTACACGGTCAAAAGACAGTAGCGGCGGCCGCAACCGGGACTGGCTGCTTTCGATTGAGAGCAGACAGGCCGATTGTTGATATTCGATTTTCCTCCCTCCCCCTTGCGGGGACTATCGTATGCACACATGTTGCAGGTGCGAACGAAGATGCACAACCTCTCGTAAACCAATCAATAAAACACCGTCATCCCGGCGAAAGCCGGGACCCATTTCACGGCTTGGCGCAGGCCTCGAAGGCTTTCCCCGTTGCACAATGGGTCCCGGCTTTCGCCGGGATGACGGGTATTTTGGTTTTACATCAATACCTTAAGTGCGAATTAGAAGTGTGAATGCCGTAGGACTTGATCCGGGGGCTGGCAGGACGGATTGAAGGAATATCGTTTATTTGTCTCCCTGTTTCCGTCATCCCAGCGAAAGCTGGGAACCCGCTTTTTCCTGCAAGCTTGTAGTTGCCAATCGCCGGTCGATTTCTTCACAGCCTCTTTCGCCTCCCGAGCGGGCAAGCCCGCCGGTGGACCGACGAAAGGGGAAGGCGCACGATTCAAGTTCAAACCGAATGAAATTAATTCGCTGCAATCTGCGCTGCCTTCTGCACCAGCACTTCGGCCTGGCGGATGGAGGCGTAATCGATGAGGCGGCCGTCGAGGGAGACAGCACCTTTGCCTGCCTTGGCGGCCTCCTCCATCGCCACGATGATGCGCCTGGCGCGGTCGACATCGGCTTCGGAAGGGCTCATCACCTCATTGGCGAGGGCCACCTGCGAGGGGTGGATCGCCCATTTGCCCTCGCAGCCCAATACGGCGGCGCGGAGGCCCGCGGCGCGGAAGGCATCGGCGTCGGAGAAATTGCCGAAGGGGCCATCGACCGGGCGCAGGCCATTGGCTCGTCGCGGCCACCACCATGCGGGAGATCGCATAGTGCCACATGTCGCCCCAATGGGTCTGGCGCGAGCCATCGGCTAAGAGCTCAGTCAACACGGCATAGTCTTGATTGGCGCCGCCGATCGAGGTGGTGCGGGCCTTGGTGGAGGCGGCATAGTCGGCTACGCCAAAGTGGAGCGATTCGTTGCGCTTGGAGGCGGCGGCGATGGCGTGGACATTCTGCATGCCGAGCGCGGTCTCGATGATCATCTCGAAGCCTACCTTCTTCTTGCGGCCCCTGGCGGATTCGATCTGTGTACAGAGCATATCGATGGCGTAGACGTCGGCCGCGGTGCCAACCTTGGGGATCATGATGAGGTCGAGGCGTTCGGAGCACTGTTCGAGCAGGTCGACGACGTCGCGGTACATGTAATGGGTGTCGAGGCCGTTGATCCGGACCGAGAGAGTTCTTGCGGCCCCAGTCGATATCGCCCACGGCCGCGATCACATTCTTGCGGGCCTTCTCCTTGTCGTCGGGGGCGACGGCGTCCTCGAGGTCGAGGAAGATCACGTCGGCGGCGGATTTCGCAGCCTTTTCAAAAAGCTGCGGCTGGCTGCCGGGAACCGCCAATTCGCTGCGGTTGAGCCGCGCGGGCGCTGGTTCGACGGTGAAAAAGCTCATGAACGGATTTCCTTTGTGGGCGATTGCGGGGCGCAACTTGCAGCGTGATGACTTCATGTCGAACCGCCATCTGGTGTCTCCCTCCCCCTTGTGGGGAGGGACTAAGGGTGGGGGTCGCTCCGGCCCATCAATGAGCAGCCCAAGGCACTCACTTGCAAGACCACCAGACCCCCACCCCTAGCCCCTCCCCACAAGGGGGAGGGGGACTCTACCGGTTCAACTCGATGACATCGCACTCTAGTCGCAAGCGCTACCCCCGCGCAATCGGGGTGCGACAATTGCGGCCCGACGATGTATTCAGTACGCGGATGAATTGTCGCCAGCCGGATCGCTTGTGGGAGCGCTGGAATAGTAGAACGCGATGGCCTGGGAACGATTGCGCAGCCCAGTTTTTCGTAAAGGTTGCGCAGATGAAATTTCACCGTGTTGATGGAAATGCCAAGTTCGCGGGCGAGTTCAATGTTGGTGCGGCCGCGGGCGAGAGCCGCCAGCATGGTCTTCTCGCGTCCGGTCAATTCCTCGCGCGGATCGCGCTGTAGGCTGCGCACGTCGAGGAAGGGAAATACCATGCGGCCGCTGGCCACGGTTGCCACGATGTCGAGAAGCTGTTCGGGCGAGGTTTCGCGGGTGCAGAAACCGGCGGCACCGGCGGCCATGGCGCGGCGGGGAATGGCGGGATCGGTCGAGGAGGCATAGATCACCACCCGCGGCGGGCAAGGCCTATCACGCAGGATGGCGAGCAACCGTTCGGCGCCGAGCAGGGGGAGCGACCAGTCGATGACGCCGAGAGGCACCGGTGCCCTGAGGCAGGCTTCGAGGAAGCCCTCGGCGGTTTTCACAGTGGCTACCAGGCTGAATCTCCTGTCGCGCTCGAATATCTCGGAAAGCGCTTGCAACATCAGCGGGTTGGGGTCGGCGAGAATGAGTTCCATGGGGGCGGCCATATTTCGGAAGCTACTCTATCGGGTGGGTATCGTCAAAGGAAAACTTGAATACCTGTAATAATGGGTAGTGGATATCCAACTCTTTCGGATGCCGATCGGCTAGTGTTCGGGGTGTTTCGGGTCGAAGCCTACCCGCCCATACTCCGGCCTCCAGTCCGGGATGAACCCGGACCCAGTGAGGAGGACGCGATGCCAGGTATCAAGGGGCTGTTCATTCCAGGGCCGACCAATGTTCCGCAGGCCGTCAGGCTTGCCATGGATATCGCCATGGAGGATCAGCGGGCGCCCGATTTTCCGTCCTTCACGCTGCCGCTGTTCGACGACCTCAAGACGATTTTCAAGACGCGCGACGGCCAGGTCTTCCTGTTTCCGGCTTCCGGCACTGGCGGCTGGGAAGCGGCGATGACCAACACGCTGAACCCTGGCGACCGGGTGCTGATCGCCCGCTTCGGCCAGTTCTCAGCTCTGTGGGCCGACATGTGCGTGCGCCACGGGCTTGATGCCGATATCGTCGATGTGCCGTGGGGCGAGGGCGTGCCGGTTGAGATTTTCGCCGCGAAGCTCAAGGCGGACAAGGCGCACAGCTACAAGGCGGTGCTGGTCACCCACAACGAAACGGCAACCGGGGTTACTTCGGATGTCGCTGCCGTACGCAAGGCGCTTGACGATGCGGGCCATCCGGCGCTGCTGTTCGCCGATGCGGTAAGTTCGCTCGCCTCGATCGATTTCCGCATGGACGAGTGGGGCGTCGATATTTGCGTGGCGGGCTCGCAGAAGGGTTTCATGATGCCGGCGGGGTTGGCAATCGTGGGGGTGTCGCAAAAGGCTCTGGCGGCGCGCCAGGCCGCCGGCATGAAGCGCTGCTATTTCGATTTCGACGACATGATCAAAACCAACAAGGACGGGTTCTTCCCCTATACGCCGGCCACCCATATGCTCCGTGCACTGAGGGCTTCCGCCGACTTGCTGCTGGCGGAAGGACTCGAGAACGTCTTCGCCCGCCACTTCCGGCTGGCCGAAGGCGTGCGCCGGGCGGTTGCGGCCTGGGGTCTCCAGCTTTGCGCCAAGGCGCCCAAGTGGCATTCGGATACGGTGAGCGCCATCGTCATTCCGGAGGGCTTCGATTCGGGCGCTTTGGTGAAACACGCCTATAACCGTTACGGCCTGTCGCTCGGCGTGGGCCTCAACAAGGTGGCGGGACGGGTCTTCCGCATCGGCCACCTCGGCGATCTCAACGAGCTGATGTGCCTCACGGCGCTGGCGGGTTCGGAAATGGCGATGCGCGATATGGGCATTCCGGTGAGCGCCGGTGCCGGTGTTGCCGCCGCCCAAGAATACTACCGCGAAACGGGCGCGGCGCAACTCAAGAAGGCGGCGTGAGGCAAGAACAATGGACATTCATGAGTACCAGGCCAAGGAAATTCTGGCGCGCTTCGGGGTGGCCATTCCCAAGGGCGCGCTTGCCTACAGCCCCGAACAGGCGGCCTACAGGGCGCGCGAGATCGGCGGCAAGCTGTGGGTGGTGAAGGCGCAGGTCCACACCGGCGGACGCGGCAAGGCGGGCGGCGTCAAGCTGTGCCGCAGCGAAGATGAAGTGCTGGATGCCGCCGACGATCTGCTCGGCAAGAGGCTGGTGACGAACCAGTCTGGGCCCGCCGGCAAGATTGTCTACCGTCTTTACGTCGAAGGCGGTGTTGCGATTGCCCGCGAGCTTTATCTGGGCTTCGTGCTCGACCGCAAATCGGAGCGCGTCATGGTGGTGGCCTCGGCCGCCGGCGGCATGGAGATCGAAGATATCGCCGTTGAAAAGCCGGAGACGATCATCCGCGTCAGCGTCGAGCCGGCGGTCGGCATGCAGGCCTTCCAGGCCCGCGAGATCGCCTTCGCGCTTGGCCTTGCACCTGCCCAAATCCAACAAGCGGTGAGCACCATGCTTGACTGCTACCGCGCCTTCGAGGAACTCGATGCAACGATGGTCGAGATCAATCCGTTGATTGTCACCGAAGACGGTTCGGTGATGGCGCTCGATGCCAAGATGACATTCGACGACAACGCCATTTTCCGCCACCCGGCAATCGCGGAACTGCGCGACAAGAGCCAGGAAGACGCGCGCGAGACCCGCGCTGCCGACCGCGGCCTTGCCTATGTGGGGCTCGGCGGCCAGATCGGCTGCATCGTCAATGGCGCCGGGCTTGCCATGGCGACCATGGACATGATCAAGCTGGCCGGCGGCGAGCCCGCCAATTTTCTCGACATCGGCGGAGGTGCGACGCCGGAGCGGGTGGCGAAGGCGTTCAAGCTGGTCACTTCCGACCGCAATGTCGAAGCGATCCTGGTAAATATCTTCGCCGGCATCAACCGCTGCGACTGGGTGGCCGAGGGCGTGGTGCAGGCGCTGGAGAAAAACCCGGTGAAAGTGCCGGTGATCGTGCGGCTGGCTGGAACCCATGTGGAGGAGGGCCGCAAGATCCTGGCGCGCTCGGGCCTGCCGATCATCCGCGCCAATACGCTTGCCGAAGCCGGCAAGCCGCGCGGTTGCCGCCTGGAAGAACGACAAATCGGCCAATCTCAAAGTGGTGAACGCATGAGCATCCTTCTCGACCGCACGACCGCCGTTCTTGTGCAGGGCATTACCGGCAAGATCGGCTCTTTTCATGCCAAGGAAATGATGGGCTATGGCACCAACATCGTTGGCGGTGTGACACCCGGCAAGGGCGGTGCCAGCGAACACGGGGTTCCGGTATTCGATACGATGAAGGAGGCGGTGGCGAAGACAGGTGCTGCCACATCGATCGTTTTCGTGCCGCCGCCCTTTGCCGCCAACTCGATCATGGAAGCGGCGGACGCTGGAATTCGCACCTGCGTTGCCATCACCGACGGGATCCCGGCCCAGGACATGATCAAGGTGAAGCGCTACATGCGGCGCTACCGGGCGGAAAACCGCATGCGCTTGATCGGGCCCAATTGCGCCGGCATCATCTCGCCGGCCAAGGCGCTGCTCGGCATCATGCCCGGCAATATCTATCTCTCCGGCAATGTCGGCATTGTGGGGCGTTCGGGAACGCTGGGCTATGAGGCGGCCGCCCAGATGAAGGAGCTTGGCATCGGGGTTTCAACCAGCGTCGGCATCGGCGGCGATCCGATCAATGGTTCTTCGTTCCGCGACATTCTCGAACTCTTCGAGGCCGATCCCGAGACCCATGCGGTGGTGATGATCGGCGAGATCGGCGGACCGCAGGAAGCGGAGGCGGCCGAGTATATCCGCGATCGCATGAAGAAACCGGTCGTTGCCTATGTCGCCGGTCTCTCGGCGCCCAAGGGCCGCAAGATGGGCCATGCGGGAGCGATCATCCAGGCCTTCGGCGAGAGCGCTTCGGAAAAGGTGGAAATCCTGCGCGAGGTCGGCGCCGCAATTGCGCCGACGCCGGCCGAAATCGGCACCACCGTCCAGAAGGTTCTCAAGGCCGCGTGAGGGCGCCGGTTACTCTAGCGGAAATACTGCCAGAGCAAAGTAACCGCCGACGCGGCGATGACGAGCAAGGTGGCGGCGGTGCCGGCGAGGCGCTGCCATTTGTTCAAGTTCTTGGCGTCCAGTCCAAAGGGATGAACGAGGCGCGCCACGACGAGGGCGGTGCCCAGGGCGTGGAGCCAGGTTTTCGAACCGCCATTCAGTTCGACCAGGGCCAGCAAGATGAGCGCTATCGGCACGTATTCGATGAAATTGGCGTGGCGGCGGATCGCCACGATCATTTCCGCATCGCCATTGTCGCCCAGCGGGATCTGCTTCTTGCCGCGCATCAGGCCAACCGGTGCCGAGAGTGCTATACAGACAAAGGCCAGCAGGGCGGCGTAGAGACTTGTCACAAGTATCGGCATTTGGTTCCCCTCTCCGCTACCGGACTACATATCCATGGCCTGGGCAATCTCAATGGTGCCGCCGGCCTTGAGGATGGGGCAGCCCTTGGCCTTCTTGTGGGCATCTTCGAGGCTTGCGGCTTCGATCAGGCTGTAGCCGCTTATCGGATTGGCGCCGCCGCCTGACACCAGCGAGCCGTCGGACTTGATGGTGCTGGATTTTCCAACGGGATTGCCGCCATCGACGACCGCGGCACCCATGGAGCCAAACCAGGCCCGCCAGGCATCCATTACCTTCTTGCCCTCTTCGGGGGTCGAGGGATGGCTTCCGCCATGATAGGCTAGTACGAACTTGGCCATTGGATAACTCCTTTGTTCAGTTGGTGAGCGAACGTCCCGCACTGTTCAATATTGACAGAAGCGCTAGTTGCACATGGCAAGAATTCCCCTAAAATCGGCCCTATGACTGTGAAGACTTCACAATTCCCCGAACAGGCGGCGCTGGGCCAGGTTCTGGCGCTGCTCACGGAAACCGGCATCATTCCGCGCGCCGCGGCGGCGCTCGAGGCCTCCATGCAAAACACAGGTGCTGCACTTCGCGAAGCGGTGCTGGCGGAAGTTCCGGCGTTCCGGGCCTCCGGCAACCCGGACATTTTGCCGGAGCTCGGCCACCATGCCCTCTCCCACATCGCGGAAATCCGCCGCTTGTTTGAAGGGGGCGAGGCCGCTGATTTCGCCTTCGTCAAGGCCCACGCGCAGCACCGCGCCGAGCAGCGCTTTCCGCTGGAAGCGACACTGCATGCCTATCGCTGCGGCCACCGCATCCTGTCGCACTGGCTCCGGGATGCCGCCATCGCGGCGGCGCCCGCCAGCCTGGAGAAGGCCGTCTCGGCGGTTGCCGATTTCGCCATCGAATACACCAACGCGATCAGCACGGTGATGACATCGGAATATGTCGCCCATACGCGGAGGCTCGCCGAAGCCGAGGGCGATCTCCGCACCGAGCTCCTCAACATCCTGCTCAGCGGCTACGATAAATCGGATGGGCGGGTGGCGCGGCTCCTTAAACGCGCGGGCTATCTCGAGCAGCGGCAATCCTACTGCGTGGCCGTCGCCCAATCGGTCAACGCTTCGGAGATGGAAAATCCCGCCCGGGCCCAGCGCATCGCCAGCGCCATTGCCGATGCTGTCGCCGCCAGTTCGATCCGGGTGCTGGCGGGGGTGCGCAACAATCTGGTGACGGCGGTTCTCTCCGACCGGCGGCGGCTTTCAGGCTGGACGGCGCCGCAGGCCGATCTCGCCCTTCGCATCCGCCCCATGCTGCTGGCGCTAGGTCCTGCCGTGCTGATCGGCATCAGCGGCGATCATCCGTCCACGTCGTTTCTCCCCAAGGCGCTGCACGAGGCGACGATCGCTCTCGATTTCGCCAGCGTCAGCAAGGGTGTCGTTCAATTTTCCGAGCTGCCCATTCGCGCGCTGCTGGTGCAGCGCGGCGCCGGCCATGTGCGCTCGGCGCCGCCCGCCTGGGCTCATGCTCTCGCCGAGGCAGACGCCAAGGCCAAAGGCAGTCTGGTGCAAACGCTGCGCGCCGTGGCCGAGGCCGACATGAACGTGCAAAAAGCCGCGCGGCTTCTCGGCAAGCATCCGAACACGGTTTACACGCGGATCGAGCGGATCAGGGACGCAACCGGGCTCGACGGGCAGAGGTATCACGATCTGACCGAGCTGCTGCTGGCGGCGGATTGCTGGGGGGCGTGAGGTGGACGCGAGCGCGAGCCATAGGAGGAGAAGCAAGCGCACTGTCGCCGCAAGTCCTCAACTCTCTCATCATGCGCGGGCTCGACCCGCGCATCCTCATGCTACGGTGAATTTTCACGCCATGATGGGACCCTGAAATGGCCTCCGGCATCTGTTACATCATGACCAACCGCCCGCGTGGGGTGCTCTATGTGGGCGTGACAGCCGACATCATAGAAGATAGCCGTGTCGAGCACGGCCATGATGAGTGGGGGGTGTTCGTCAACTCTCTCATTCTGCATGGGTCGAGCCTGGCCGTAATGAGAAAGCCAAGGCCCCCAATTCTCATCATGCGCGGGCTCGACCCGCGCATCCTCTTGCATCCCGAACACTTCACGCCATGATGGGATCCCGCGATGGCCTCCGGCATTTGTTACATCATGACCAACCGCCCGCGCGGGGTGCTTTATGTGGGCGTGACCACCGACATCGGGCGGCGGGCCTATGAGCACCGCATGGGCTTGATAGAAGGCTTCACCAGCCGCTATGGCCTGATCCGGCTTGTGCATTACGAAGAGTACCCGCTGTTCATGGACGCCGTGCAGCGCGAGAAGAACATCAAGCACTGGCCGCGCCAGTGGAAAATCGAACTGGTGGAGAAGGACAATCCGGAATGGAAGGATTTGTTCGAGACACTGGCATAGAAGATGGCCGTGTCGATCCCCGGCGTCAAGCCCGGGGGACGGCCACGATGAGAGGGGGTGATGGGTCATCCACATCTCTCATCATGCGCGGGCTCGACCCGCGCATCTTCGCCAGTTGCGATTACGATTACGGCGGCATTGAGAAGTGCGGCGCCTCCGTTGCTCATCATGTGTGGCTCAAGCACGGCGGAAACAAGAAGGGCAACGCCATCCGTTTCTCATCATGCGCGGGCTCGACCCGCGCATCCTCTTAAATTTCGATTACGGCGGCAGTGCATTCAACTGGATTGCGGTGACGTGGTGGGTGGCTCCGTTGATGTCATTCCCAACGGAACCATCAGGGCACATCAGGTGCCACTAGCGGACGCGCCCACCTCATCGTCGAGACTCGTAGCTCTGTCACCTCAACTTTGGCTGGTGTGAGTTCTGAGAACGTAGGCTTGAGTCGCGCGAGGAGAGCTGAATGCACTACCACAGTAACCCTGTACTTTGACTCAATGCAAAATTCCTGTGACAAGCGGCAATGACGAAAAACAAAGACGAAAACTCGCAAATCAAATTCCGGCCTGCATTGGCGATGGGGCGATTTCCGCCTGATAACTGTCACAAGTGGCTGCACGAGAAGTTTAAGGCGAAGGACGCACTCACCGCATTGGGAATAACATGGGATTCACTGAAGAATGTGCAGAATGATCCTCCTGACCTCGAACTGAAGTTTGGCACGGTCACTGCGGGGATTGAGATCACAGAGCTCGTCAACGAGCGAATGCTCGCCTTGAGAATTCAAAAAGAGACGAAAGGAATTGATCGACTAAGTGAATTCTGATCTGGAATATTTTCGTAGTCACGAGATTCATCCAGAAAGACGAATTTCATTTGCTGCTTGAGAATTGCATTGCGAAGAAGGACAAGAAAATCTTGAACTATCCGATACATTGGCTGTTGGTCCATACTGCCAAGCCTAGCCTTGCACAGGTTTATGTTGAGGAATACCTAAGTGGATTTAAAGCTGCCGTTGAAAATCTCAGCAGGGTCATTTTATTGCTTGATTACCACCCAGGATACGAAGGCAGCGCGAATAAATATCCAGTGTTCGACATCCCAATTGCACTACGGTGACGGTTTATTCAACTAATGATCAGTAGACAGAGCAAGTCGACTAACCATCAACTTGGGAAGCAATCGCTTGCCGCTGCGATTGCGGCACTGCTGCCAACGGTTATTGTCGTTAACCTATTTCCTCCTTCGCCTTCGCGAAGATGGTTACGTCATTCGCCCTTTCCCATACCCGGGTTTGTCTCCATAGGTGCCAACTTGAGAACTGAAGCGGTTTTCTTTGCCCCCATCTATCATTGCCAGGCTTGTCCCGGCAACCCATCGTGAGGATTGGCGCGGACATTCGAAATTGTGCTCGAATGTAGCGGCTGGGGTGACCAACCGATGCACTGTCCCTGCAGGGAAATGGGTTGCCGGGACAAGCCTGGCAATGACAGATGGGGGAGTGGAGAAAGTTTCCATTCTAATGTTAACGCCTTTTGGGATTGACCCGAGGACGGGAGAAAGCACAAGTTGCGGCGATGCCGGTAGCTGGGGGAACGCAATGAGTGGGGCGATTGGTGGTTCAGCTATTCGCGGCTTGCATGGCGCAGGGGCCGTCGTTTCAATTATAGGTTGCGGTGCCGCGCGATCCGCTCGCGGAAATTACTTGACGGAGTCAACTAACGGCCCTGGAAAATGTGCAGCAATTGGTGCGCAAAGTGAGCGGTTTTGGGGGTGTTTTGGAGCGCAGAATGGTGGCATTGCGAGCGAATTGGTGCGCACAAGTGCCCGCGCCCGCCGCTAAAAGCTCCACTCCCTCGCCTTGGCGACGATGAAGTCGCGGAAGACGGTGACGCGCTTGGTTTCCTTCAGTTCCTCTGGGTAGACGAAGTAGGTGTCGAATTCAGGGGTGTCGACGGGGAGGTCGATCTGCACCAGGTTGCCGTCGGCGGCGACGATGTAGTCGGCCAGTGAGGCGATGCCCATGCCGGTTTGCACGGCGCGGCGCATGCCGTAGGCGCTGTTGATGCGGAGCGTCACGGGGCGGGGATCGCCGTCGGGCCGCCCCACGGTTTCCAGCCAATTGACGGTGCTGAGATAGGCTGGCGCCTGGCCGAAGACGAGGATCTTGTGCTTGTCGAGATCCTCGATGGATTTGGGAATGCCGAACCTTTTCACATAATCGGTCGAGGCATAGACATGGTGGTGCACGGTGAAGAGCTTGCGCTGGATGAGGTCGGGCTGGGTGGGCCTGCGCAATCTGATCGCCACATCGGCCTCGCGCATGGCGAGGTCGAGTTCGCGGTCATCGAGCAGCAGGGTCACGTTAATCTGCGGATAAAGCTCGGTAAATTCCTTGAGGCGGGGGGTGAGCCAGACGGAGCCCAATCCCACCGTCGTGGTAATGCGCAATTCGCCCGAGGGCTTTTCGCGGGAATCCATCAGCCTGGTCTGGGCGGCGGTCAGTTTGGTGAAGACATCATGGGCGGTGCGGTAAAGCACCTCGCCCTGTTCGGTGAGGATGAGGCCGCGGGCATGGCGGTGGAACAGCGGCACATTGAGGCCAGCCTCAAGGGCGCTGATCTGGCGGCTGACGGCGGATTGCGACAGCCCCAGGTCATGACCCGCATGGGTGAAGCTGCCGGCATCGGCCACGGCATGGAAGATGCGGAGCTTGTCCCAGTCCAGCATGCTACTCGGCGGCATGGCGCACCTCGCCCTTGCTGTGCAGCCATTTCGCGGCTTCCAGGGCTGCCATGCAGCCGAGGCCGGCCGCGGTCACCGCCTGGCGGTAGACATCGTCGGTCACATCGCCCGCGGCGTAGACGCCTTCGATGGCGGTGGCGGTCGAGCGCTCCCCGGTGATGAGATAACCGCCCTGCTTGAAAGGAAGCTGGCCTTCGAAGAGTTCGGTCGAGGGCCGGTGGCCGATGGCCACGAAGATGCCGTCGGCGGCCACTTCTTCAACAGCGCCAGTCTTGACGTTCTTCAGCCGGGCGCCGGTCACGCCCTTGGGATTTTCGGTGCCCAGCACATCGTCGAGCACGGTGTCCCATATGACCTTGATCTTGGGATGGGCAAACAGCCGGTTCTGCAGAATGCGCTCGGCCTTGAATTCATTGCGGCGGTGGACAACCACAACCTCCGAGGCGAAATTAGTGAGGAACAGGGCCTCTTCGACCGCCGTATTGCCGCCGCCCACAACCAGCACCTTCTTGCCGCGGTAAAAGAATCCGTCGCAGGTGGCGCAGGCGGAGACGCCGAAGCCCTTGAACTTTTCTTCCGACGGGAGGTTCAGCCATTTGGCCTGGGCGCCGGTGCAGATGATCAGGGCGTCGCAGGTGTATTCCTCGCCGGAGTCGCCCTTGAGCCAGACGGGGCGGTTGTTGAGGCGCACCTCGGTAATCGTATCGGAAATGACTTCGCAGCCTACATGCTCGGCCTGGGCCTTCATTTCCTCCATCAGCCAGGGTCCTTGGATCACCTTGGCGAAGCCGGGATAATTCTCGACATCGGTGGTAATCGTCATCTGGCCACCGGGCTGGATGCCCTGAATGAGCAGCGGCTTCAACATGGCGCGGGCGGCATAGATGGCGGCGGTATATCCCGCGGGCCCCGATCCGAGGATCAGGACGCGGGCGTGGCGGGCGGTCATGGGAGGCTCCGGATTGCTATGTCAAAATAACATAGTTCATTTGCGGTGGCGGACAAGGCCGCTACAAGGGTTTGTGAACAGGCCAGTAAGCTCGATTACCCAGTCTGCACCAGTTCCTGCTTCGCGGCGCGGGGCAACAGGGAGACGGCGAGGTCGGCCACCGCTTCGGTTAAGGGCTTGGGTTTGCTGAACAGAAACCCCTGCAGGAGATCGCAACCCTCCGACCGCAAGCTCTTCGCCTGCTCGCGCGTTTCAACCCCTTCGGCGATGATATCGATGCCCAGGTCGCGGCCAATCCCGATAATTGCGCGGATAACCGCAAGATTGGCCTTCTGATTGGCCATTCCGCCAACAAAGGAACGGTCTATCTTCACGCAGTTTATCGGAAAGTGCTGGAGGTAACTGAGGGATGAGTATCCGGTTCCGAAGTCGTCGATGGCAATCTGTACGCCGAGTTTGCGCAATGCCGCCAAGAGTAGACGGCCAACTCGTTCATTTGATACCAAAACCGACTCGGTGATCTCCAGCATGAGGCGGCCAGGCGCCACGCCGCAGCGGGTGAGCTCGGACTTGAGATGCAGGTAGAACCCTGGCGCGCGGAATTGGTTGGCGGAGACGTTGACGCTGATTTTCAATGGGGGCGGCAGGGCTGCAAGTGCCGCGCAGGCTTGCGAGATCGCCCATGAGCCCAAACTTGTCATGAGGCCGGCCTGTTCGGCAACCGGGATGAAATCCGCCGGCGGCACGGAGCCGAGTTCGGGGTGGTTCCAGCGCATCAGTGCTTCAAATCCGACGGTCGCGCCGGAGGCCGCATCGACCACCGGTTGATAGTGCAGGTCGAGCTGGTTTCGTTCAATGGCGTCGCGCAGCGCCCCTTCCAGTTTCTTGCGATGTTCGAGCTGGTCACGCAATTCATGGTCGAACATGCGCCAACCGTTGCGCCCCTGGGATTTTACCCGGTAGAGCGCCGTATCGGCATTGCGCAGCAACTCTTCGCCGGTTGCGCCATGTTGCGGAAACATCGCTACTCCGACGCTGGCGCCGACATAGTGGTTGCGGCCCTCGACCGGCACCGGCAGACGCATGGCCTGGACGGCATCGCGGGCCAATGTCTCGGGGTCGGCAAGGTATTCGGGCGCCTTGGTGAGTATGGCGAACTCGTCGCCGCCCAATCTGCCTACGATGCCGGCTTCGCCGACCAGATCGAACAATCTCGCGGCTACGGCCTTTAGCACAGCATCGCCCGCGGCGTGGCCGAAGATGTCATTCACGTCCTTGAACATGTCGAGGTCGACGCAGTAGAGCAGGAAGCCGCCAGGCGACTGCAAAGCAGCTTCATCGAGCCGCCGCATGAAGCTATAGCGCGATTTGGCGCCGGTGAGTGTGTCGATACTGGCGAGATTGGTCAGCGCCGCCTGAGCGGCGATGCGCTCGGTTGCGTCCTGAATGGTTCCCTCAATGAAAAGCGGATTGCCCTGGCGATCGTAGACGTACCAGGCATTCTCGGTAATCCACACACGCTCGCCGGTGCGGTGACGATAGATTTCGGATACGAAGTCCGATACGCGGCCATGGCTTTCAAGGATGTGGCGGAACTCATCGGCGCGGCCTTGGGCTACATACCAGTTCACCGGCCGGGCCCGGACGGCCTCAATGTGTTCTCGCTCGCTGGCATAGCCATTGATCGCCGCCAGGGCCGGATTGACCCTGATGGGCCGGCCGTCAAGCGTGTCGCGGTAAATTCCGTAGACGGAGTTTTCAAACAGGGTGCGGTAGCCGGCTTCGGACTGTCCGGGCGTTTCGGTCACGTCTTCAATCAGGACAACAGCATCGCCGGAGGGCATCTTGTGGACAGTCAGCGCCACTTCGCGGCCATTTCCATTGACGAAGTTTGCAGAGTTTGCACTCTCTGGCATGAGCTGTTGGCCGGCGCGCCATCCGCCAGGTGCCAAGAGCTGGCTCGCCTTGTGGTTGTGATAGTGAACCGAGCCACGGCGATCGATGGCCATGACACCCAGCTCTCCGGTTTCCCAAGCCCTGACTTCGCAGGTGGCCGGGCCTACGCCAGTGCCAGGCCCGCCGGAAGCGGGATTGGGTGGCCAAACTTCTTTGTGGCGCTGGGTATTGTGGTCGGATTGCATGGGCAAACCAGAATTGCCGCAGACCGATTTAAATTGCTTTAAGAAAAAAATGCAATTTCCACGGGAAGTCGCATGCAATTCCCAGGGCGCAATTTTGTTGCTATGGATAAACATGAGTCAACCGGCCCAACTTGACGGCACCGACTGGAAAATCCTGCGCGAATTGCAGCGCGACGGCCGCATTACCAATGTGGCGCTGGCTTCGCGAGTTGGGTTGTCGCCACCGCCTTGCCTGCGGCGGGTGCAGGCGCTGGAAAGGGCGGGGTTGATCGCTGGGTACCGGGCGCAACTTGATTCTGCAGCACTTGGCTTCGAGGCGGCAGTTTTCGCCATGGTGGGGTTGAAGAGCCAGGCCGACACGGAGCTACGCGCCTTCGAGGCCCGGGTTGCCAGCTGGCCATTGGTGCGGGAGGCCTATGCCATTTCCGGGGATGCCGATTTCTTGCTCAAGCTGGTGGCGCGAGACCTCCCGGAACTGCAGAACTTCATTATCGAGGAGCTAACCGCCGGCCCCTTTGTCGACAGCGTGAAGACGACGCTCATCCTTCGCGTGGCCAAATACGATCCCGGAGTCCCAATCGCATGAGTGATGCGGCAAGGCGGGTTGAGGGCGGCTGGTTCGGTATCATATCATCGACGATCACCGCGGTGGTGGTGGGATTTGCTTCCACAATTCTGCTTATCATGGAGGCGGCGCGTGCGGTGGGCGCCACGCCAGCTCAACAGGCCTCATGGGCGGCGGCGCTGTGTCTGGGCATGGCGGTCACCTCCTTCATGCTGTCTTGGCGCTACAAGATGCCGATCATCACGGCGTGGTCGACGCCGGGAGCCGCTCTCATTGCCACGAGTGCAGCCGGAGTTACCTATGCCAATGCGCTTGGCGCCTTCGTCGTGGCGGGGCTCCTGATGGTCATCGCCGGCCTGATCAAGCCGCTCGAGCAGGCCATCGAAAAAATCCCGACGCCGATCGCCGCGGCCATGCTGGCTGGCGTCCTGCTGCGCTATTCGCTCGGCGTTCCCGCCGCCGCCATTGCCATGCCGGTCTTGGTGCTTCCGCTAATTGCCATCTTCTTCGGACTCAGGCTGAGCTTTCCATTGTTTGCCGTGCCGGTGATTGTCGCAGCCGGGGTCGCCATGGCGGGGTTCAGCGGCGCATTCCCCGGTGACTGCTGCACAATCGGCTTGACTACCCTCGTGTGGACGACACCCGGATTCGACGGAACCACCATTCTGAGCCTCGGGGTGCCGCTCTTCCTGGTCACGATGGCGTCGCAGAATTTGCCGGGTTTCGCTGTGCTGCGCGCTAGCGGCTACCAGCCGCCGGTTTCGGCGTCGCTGCTGGTTACGGGAGCAGGTTCGGTGCTGCTTGCGCCTTTCGGCAGCCATGCCATCAACCTGGCTGCCATCACCGCATCGATCGTCACGGGACCTGAAACCCATCCCGATCCGCAGAAGCGCTGGCTCATCGCCTGGCCCTATCTCGTTCTCTATGGTGCGGTGGGGCTTGCCGCGGCGAGCTTCGTGCAAATTCTCGGCGCACTCCCTGCGCCGCTGATCACGGCGATTGCCGGGCTTGCGCTGTTTTCGCCGCTAATGGGCGGGATCACGGCGATGACGAAAGAGTCCCGTGATGTCGAAAGCGCGCTGGTCACATTTCTCGTCACCGCTTCGGGTGTGAGCATTGCGGGCGTGGGCTCGGCATTCTGGGGGCTGGTGGCGGGGCTTCTGTTGTTTGGTCTCCGCCATCTCAAGGACCGGAGCAGAGGGAATTGAAGGCTTGCGGGTTGACCGCGATGGCAGGATTCACCTAGGCTTGGGTGGGGTGGCGGACCTCGGAAAAAGAAAGATGTGAGTGATGGCCAAATTCAGATCGCCCCGTAACATCCTGTTCGCCGCTGCTTGTAGCATCGGCACCGCCGCGCCTGCATTTGCATTCCAGGCAGTTTCCATCGGCAACTTTGCCAGTCCGGTCGATGTCCGGGTGGCGCCGGACCAGAGCAACCGGCTCTATGTGGTGGAGCAATCGGGGAAGATCAGGGTGCTGCAGAATGAAGTGCCGGCGGCCGCCGCATTCCTCAATATCGAAGGCATCGTGGATTTCGGCGGCGAGCGTGGGCTGCTGTCGCTGGCATTTGCGCCGGACTACGCCACCTCGCGCCGGTTCTATGTGTTGTTCGTCAATAATCTCGGCAATGTCGAAGTGGATGAGTTTTTGCGCAACCCGGCCGATCCGCTGCGCGCCCAGGCCGGATCGCGGCGGGTGCTGTTGAAAATTCCCCATCCCAATGCGGGCAATCACAATGGCGGCCAGCTGCAATTCGGCGCCGACGGCTTTCTCTATATCTCGGTGGGCGATGGCGGCGGCACGGCCACGCCGGGCGAACCGGCGCGCGATCTCGGTTCGCTGCTTGGCAAGATATTGCGGATCAATCCGTTGCCCGGCGGCGGCAAGGCCTATCAGATTCCGCCCGGCAATCCTTACGTGGGCAAGACGGGCCGCGATGAAATCTATGCCTATGGGTTGCGCAACCCGTGGCGCATGTCGCTCACCGGGCATCTGATCATGATCGGCGACGTGGGGCAAGGCGACGAAGAAGAAGTTAATATCCTGCGGATTCCGGCGGCCAAGGGCGTCAATTTCGGCTGGCCGCAATTCGAGGGCAATCTGGTTCACGACAACAGCAAGCCCGGCCCCGATCCCGCGGTGTTCCCGATCCACACCTACAGCCATGGCGGCGGCGGCTGCGCCATCATGGGCGGGCACATCGTCAACGATGTCCAGCTGCCGGCGCTCAAGGGCCGCTACATCTATGGCGACAATTGCACCGGCGAGATCCGCAGCTTCTGCCGAATGTCAGTGCACAGACGGTATCGGGCGATCAGCGCCATCGGCATCAGCCTGCCGGGACTTACGACCTTCGGGCGCGGCCGCGGGGGCCAGGTCTATATGGCCGATTTTGGGAAGGTCTACCGGTTGGAGCCGTAAGGAAAGCCATGCAATGAACGCCCATGACTTCGACTTCACCACTATCGACGGCTTGCCGCTGCCGCTGGCGAGATTCAGGGGCAAGCTGCTGCTGGTGGTGAACACCGCGTCGGAGTGCTAGTTATACGCCGCAATACGGCGGCCTCGAAAAACTCTGGCAGGAACAGCGCGGCCGCGGCCTCATCGTGCTCGGCGTGCCATGCAACGATTTCGGCGCCCAGGAGCCGGGCAGCGAGGCGGAGATCGGCGCCTTCTGCCAGAAGAACTACGGCGTCACTTTTCCGCTCACCGGAGAAAAACGAGGTGAAGGGCAAGACGGCGCACCCGTTCTATCGATGGGCCGGCGAACAAGCAGGCGCCGAGGGACGGCCCAAATGGAACTTCCACAAATACCTGATCGGCCGCGACGGCGAGTTTCTCGGCTGGTTCGCCTCAACGACGGCGCCGATGGGACCGAAGATGAGGAAGGCGGTGGAGAAGGGGTTGGGGGCTCCGCCACACGTCCTCACCCTGAGGCGCTCGCGAAGCGAGCCTCGAAGGGTCTGGATGAAGTAATCCCCGGGCCGAATGCTTCGAGGCCGCTGGCGCGGCACCTCAGCATGAGGGAGCTGGAGGCGAAGCAGTGTCCGTCCGGGCGCACCCACTTGCATTTCTGCCGATGGGTTACCATTGTGACGATTGACCCAGGCGACGATGCGATGGCAAATGTCAATCTGAGTGACCGAAAGCAATTCGAGGCGTGGCTGCGCCAGCAGAAGCGCGAGGTGTGCGTCGCCATCGCGGCGCGGGCGGCGTTGCGGGTGTTGCCGGTGTTGGTCACGGCGTTCGTCGGGCGGTTGAAGAACAGCGCCGTTACAGCGGCCGTCATTCTGCCGGTCATTCGTGCTATGGCGTTGCCTCTGGCCGCCGCCAAATATCCGGCCAGAGGCAACGAGCTCCGCGCCGCCGCCCGCGCCGCCTCCGCCGCAGCCACCCCCGCCGTCCGCGCCCCCGCCGACATCGCCTCCGCCGCCTCCGGCACCCCCGCTGACAATGCCTTCGCCGCCTCCGCCGCCGTCCGCGCCGCCGACTTCGCCTCCGTCGACTTCGGCTCCGTCGACGCCGACTTTGCCGCCGCCTTCGCCACCCCCGCCGCCTTCGCCGCCCGTGATGCGCGATTCATCAATGAGGGTGGTTCCGCCGAGACACTGGCCCGCCAGCCCCCGTGACTGGATGGATCGCCCTCATGGGCGCGGAAAAATTGGAGCAGGCTTAAAATCAAACTCGAACCACTGGCCGAAGATTGGGACGTCTGGACCCGCTGGTACGGTTCCGTGCTGGAAGGCAACCCCACCCCAAGCGGCGAGGACCTCGATATCTTCCGCGTGACGCTTCCGGAATACCTGTGGAGGCAAGGTCCCAAAGCCGTCAACGCCGCGATCAAGAGAGAAGAAGAAAGGATCAATATTCGAGGAGGGCGGGACGATCTAACGGAACCAAAACAATTCGATGCATGGCTCAAGACGGAGCCGCGCGAGGTCCACATCGCCATTGCGGCACGAGCGGCCTTGCGGGTGTTGCCAACATTCGCGCTTGAATTTTCTGACAAGCGGAAAAGTGTCAGGGTGTCACCGGCCATTGTCCTGCCAATTGTCCGCGCCATGGCGTTACCATTGGT
>CAVWHD010000028.1:0-196376 GCA_963754675.1 uncultured Alphaproteobacteria bacterium
GGTCACCGACCGCCTTGTGCACCAGCAACGCCGCGACGGCCGAGTCGACCCCGCCGGAGAGGCCGCAGAGAACCGGGGCCGATCCAACCTGGGCGCGGATGGCGGCGATCTGTTCCTCGACGACGCGACCGGGGGTCCAGTTCGACCCGACCCTGCAGACACGATGCAGAAAATGCTCGAGGACAGCCTGTCCGTTCGGCGTGTGGACCACTTCCGGATGGAACTGGACGGCGTGCAGGTCTCGTGCGACGTCCTGCATGGCGGCGATGGCCGCGGCCCCAGTCGACGCCGTCGCCCGAAACCCGGGCGGGAGCCGCGTCACGGAATCGTTGTGGCTCATCCAGCACGTGTCGATCTCGAGATCGGCGAAGAGCGCCGCCGAGGTATCGATGGTCACGTCCGTGCGCCCGAACTCGGCGATCCCGGTCCGACCGACCTCACCTCCGAGGGCGACGGCCATCGACTGCATGCCGTAGCAGATGCCGAGTACCGGGATTCCGAGCCCGAGCAGTGCCGGGTCGAGTCTCGGTGCGCCGGGCTCGTTCACCGAGGCGGGGCCGCCGGAGAGTATGAGGCCGGCCGGATCGTGCGCGCGTACCCCCTCCGGTCCGAGATCGTGCGGAATAGCTCCAAGAAAACCCCTGCCTCCCGTACGCGGCGGGCGATGAGATGAGCGTACTGACCTCCGAAATCGAGGACGAGGACCGGGCGATCGGTCGCCTCCGTCACCGGCTCATCCCGATCGACTGCTCGCGCTGGAGCTTCTTGCCCTCGGTCTGAATCGCCGGGGCGAACATGATCTCGGCCTTCTGGAACTCGGCCACCGATGCGTAGCCGCAGGTCGCCATGGCGGTCTGCAGCGCGCCCATGAGATTCAGCGTCCCATCGTTCTCGTTCGCCGGACCGAGGACGATCTCGCGCATCGTTCCGATCTGGCCCGTGCGGACGCGCGCCCCGCGCGGGAGGGTGGGGTGAAACGTGGCCATGCCCCAGTGATACCCGCGACCCGGTGCCTCGTGAGCTCGCGCCAGGGGCGAGCCGATCATCACGGCATCGGCGCCGCAGGCCACCGCCTTGGCGATGTCGCCACCCGTTCGCATGCCGCCGTCGGCGATGACGCTGCAGTAGGCGCCGGTCTCGATCAGGTGCTGGACCCGGGCCGCACTCGCGTCCGCGATCGCCGTCGCCTGCGGGACGCCGACACCGAGCACGCCGCGCGTCGTGCAGGCCGCACCGGGGCCGACGCCGACGAGGACGCCCGCGGCCCCCGTCCGCATGAGGTGCAGCGCCGTCTGGTAGCTCGCGCAGCCGCCGACGATGCACGGGATGCCAGCGTCGGAGATGAATGTCGTCAGGTTCAGTGGCTCGCGTACGGTCGATACGTGCTCCGCGGATACGACGGTCCCCTGGATCACGAGGATGTCGAGGCCGGCGTCGACCGCGGCGCGCCAGTACTCGGGAACTCGCTGAGGCGTGAGCGAGGCGGCCGAGAGGACGCCAGCCGCCTTGATCTCCCGGACGCGGTCTGCCATGAGGCCCGAGTCGAGCGGCTTCGCGTACAGCTCCTGCATCCGGCGCGTTGCTCGCTCTGGCGGCAGCTCGGCGATCTCCTCGAGCACGGTATCTGCGTCCGCGTACCGGCCCCACAGGCCCTCGAGGTTGAGCACGGCCAGTCCACCCAGTCGGCCGAGCTCGATCGCCGTTCGCGGCGACACGACACCGTCCATGGCAGACGCGAGCAACGGCAGGTCCAGCTGGTGTCGGCCGATCCGCCAGTCCAGGTGGACGTCCTCCACATCGCGCGTACGGCGGGACGGAACGATGGCGATGTCGTCGAACCCGAAGCCGCGACGCGCTTTCTTTCCGCGACCGATCTCTATCTCCATGCAGGGCCTCCTCCCGGTGAAGGCCCACGATGCATGTCCGGACGACAGACCGAGGGCCGCACTGGCGAACGGTCAATGGCTTTGCTGGAGTCTAGTGGTTCGGCACCGAAATGGCGCTGTGGTGGAGGTTCGTGGAGCGAGCGGGAGGGCCGCCCGTCGCGCAGGGCCTGCTGGCGCAAGTTCAAGCGGCGGGCGGCCCTCCCGCGAAGCCCCCGGCTGCGCCGCTCGCGGCGCAGCCGGCGGTCGCCGCAGCTCGGTCGGGCTGCGGTCAGATCTTCGACGGCAGCCCGACCGAGCGCAGGACGATCCACGAGAAACTCCAAAACTCCAACCGCCGCGCCATTTCGGTGTTGCACCACTTGGCCACGGTCTCAGGTGCTCGACGCGACGACCAGCTCGCGGACGCGGACTCGTCCGGCCATCTCCTCGGCGGCGGCGAGGCTGAATCGACCGGCGCTGTCTGCCGAGGCCACGAACCCGGCGGCGACGCCGGCACGAAGGCACCTGTCGACGTCCTTGCCGCGCGATCGCTCGGCCAGGATGCCGGCGAAGACGGCGGAGGGCTCCAGGGCGCCACCGACGGGTGCCTCGACTCGGAACCGCCGCGATCGCTGCCCGTCTCGGGCGAGGGCGTAGACGCCCGAGTCGTCGTGGATGACGACCGATCTGGCTCCCATCTCGGCGATCTCCTCGAGGCCGTGGAGGAAGTCCTCCTCGCCCGCGAAGTCGAGATCGACGAGGTTCTCCGCGTCCGCCTGCGCGACGAACACGAGCGACGGGCTCTCCGCCAGTGCCAGGCGCAGCGGCTCGCCCTCGAGATCCAGCACCACGTCGAGATCGCGTCGGCGCAGCTCGCGGACCCGGGCCGCGTACCACTCGTCGGAGACCCCGCGAGGCAGGGAGCCGGCGAGAACGATCGTGTCTGCACCGCCGGCGAGAAGCCGGATCGTCCGCTCGAACGCCTCCACCTCGCGTGCGTCGACGAGCGGCCCCCACTCCTCGATCGTGGTCCGGCGCCCCGTCGTGATCTCGACGACGACCATCGACGTGCGCGACTCGGCCGCGATCCGCGCGAGATCCGTCGGGACCCCGTCGGCGGCCAGCAGATCGCCGATCCGATCGCCGGTCCGGCCCCCGGCCAGCGCCGCGGCCACGACGGGAGCGTTCAGCGTCTTGAGGGCCCTGGCGATCGTTATCCCGCGACCGCCGGCAACGGCGTCGACGGGTAGGCGATTTCGCTGCCCGAGATCGAGCGTGGTCGCCCGGAGAATCTTGTCGAGCGCCGGATTCGGCGTAACCGTGACGATCATCGACACGAGCGTAGGGCACCTCGGGCGCCCGCGCCCGGGAATGATCGGAGATTGCCGCACATTACGACAGATAGTCGCGGAATCCGCGGAGAACGGTGCCGACGCCAGAACGGAGCCGGACTGCCAACGGCGGGACGGCAACGGCTCGATCGGAGACCAGCGCGGCCCGCGCCACCTCTCGCTCTCCGTCGAGCACGACGACGGCTCCGAGCGCCGCTCCGCGGTCGATCGGCGGCGCGACCTGGTCAGCCAGCTCGACACGCAGGCGATACCGGCGCCCCGGACCGACGAGGACGCTGATCGGAGCGGCGGCCTGCGCGTTGACGGTGGAGCCGTCCGTCGCGGGCACGACGCCGATCACCTGCTTGCGCCTGACCATCTCGACCCGGTGGTACTTCCGGAAGCCCCAGTCGAGAAGCGTGGCGAACGACGGGTCACGGTCCTCCTCCGCCGTCGCGCCGAGCACGATCCCGTCCAGCCTGACGCCGTTGCGGGCAGCCGTTCCAACCAGGGACCAGCCCGCTCCAGAGGTGTGCCCGGTCTTGCCGCCCTCGAACCCCGCGTAGCGGCCGAACAGCGTGTCGGTCGCCGCGTATCTGCGGCCGTCGATGGTGAACGAGGTCTGTTTCGCGAGACGGCGCACGATCGCGCGCTGGCGGACGACTCCGAGCAGTCGCAGCTGGTCCCTCGCGGTCGACAGGTGGCCGGCCTGATCGAGGCCGTGCGGGTTCCGGTATACCGTTCGCCGCATGCCGAGCCGCCGGGCGGTCTGGTTCATGCGACGCACGAAGGCCGCTTCGCTCCCGGCCGTCGCGACCGCGAGCGTGATCGCCGCGTCGTTCGCGCTCGGAACCAGCAACGCCTCCAGCAACTTGCCGATCGTGATCTCGTCACCGGCACGCAGCCCGACGTTGGACTCGCCCACCACGGCGCTCGCAGGGACCCGAACGACCCGCGTCAGATCCGGCCGGCTGCGAATGACGACGTAGGCCGTCATGAGCTTCGTGATGCTGGCGATCGGCCTACGCTCGTCCGCTGCCCGCGACGCGACGACGGCCTTCGTCGCCGGATCGACCAGCATGTACGCCTTGACGGGGAGCTCCGGTCCGGCCGCCAGCGCGGTCAGAGGGCAGGCGAGAGCCAGCGCGACGACAACACCGACGAACCGCACGGACACGCGGTGCAGCCTACCGGGTGGCGGCCGGGCACGCCGCCCGCCAGGAGTCCGACGTAATCGCGCCTCGTATAGTGGTGTTCGTGTCCACCCCGTCCGCCGCCCGGCTCGCCTGGGTGCGTGATGCGAGCCGCCGCGCGATCACCCACCAGCGATACCTCACGCTCTCGATCGTGGGCGCGCTCGCGGACGGGCTGCTCGTCCTGCCCGTCGTTGCGGCTGCAGCCGGGTATCTGACGCTGGACGATGCCGTCCGCGCAGTGGCTCGCCCCGACACCTCCTTCACGAGGGCGCTGGCGGCTGCGACGTCGACGCGGCTCACCGTCGCCGCGGTGGTGATCCTCGGCGCCCTCATCGCTGCCGTCGTTCGCGCCCCGCTCATCGCCGGCCTGAACGACGAGGCCTTCCGGGCCTGGCACGGGCTCGCGACGACGCTCCGCCTGGTCGCCCTCTACGCCGTTCCACCGGGCCTGTTTCTCGCGGCCGAGGCCCGCAGCTCCGTTCGCGGAACGACCGATGCGATCGACATCGCGGCCGGCGTCACGGCGACGGTGATCATGGTGTTGCTTCTCTTCGCCGACTACATCGTCGTCATACGCCGGACCGGCCTTGTCAATGCAACCCGGACGAGCCTGCGAATTCTCCGACGGGCCTCGCTCGCCTCGCTCACGCTGCTCGCCTGCGTCTTCGCAGCCGAGGCGCTGATCTCGGTCGGGCTGGCCGAGCCGCTGGCAGGAGCTGATCGGCTGTTCGCAGCAGGCCTCATCGCCATCGTCCTCGCGCGGGCGACGATCGCGTTTCTTTCCGATAGCGCTGCGATCTCGCTGGCCAACCAGGTGCTCGAGGTGCCATGATTCGAACCCGATGGGCGACCATGATCTCGACCGCGGACAGCAGGAGGACGTGCTCCGGCGCGCGCTCGAGATCGCGCACGGCAGGGAGACGACCGACCAGCTCAGCGAGGGTGAACTGCTCCGCATCGGCTCCGAGGTCGGGATACCGCGCGCCGACCTCGAGCTCGCCCTCGCCGAACAGCGTGTCGGGTTGCTGGAGGATCGTCGTCGAACCCTGATCGATCGGCTGGTCGGCCCCGCCGTGGCGCGGACCGACTCGCTGTGGCCGGCCGACCGCGAACCGCTCCGTGTCCTCGACGCCCGCATGCGCTCGACCCACCTGCAGCAGCTGATCCGCATCGATGGGGGATCGGCGGCCTGGACGCCACGCCGCGGCCTTGCGGCGAGGGCTCAGCGAGCCCTTGGCACCGCCGCCGGGACGGCAGCGCTGCCTCGTGTCGAGCAAGTGACGGCCCGGGTCGCGCCCGTGGGCAACGACCGGCAGCTCGTGGCACTCGACGCGGACCTCGGCCCGGCTCGACGGGAGCTGACTTCGAGTGGCCTCGTCCTCGGGATCGCGACGGTCGCGTCGGCAATCGCTCTATCCGTCACCGTCCAGGCCGCCCTCATCGGGCTCGCGCCGCTCGGGGTCCTGCTTGGCGTGGCGATCGCACGAAGCTACCGGCGGCACCTCGATCGCACCGAGGTCGAGCTGGCGAAGACCATGGATGCGGCGCTACGCGACGAGCCAGTGGTGCGCCCGGTCGGCAACGCCGTCAGATCGGCCGTTCGCGAGATCGGTCGACGGGCCTCACGCGACGCGTAGACGCGTTCCCGGCTGCATGGCCTGAGGGTCGATCTTCGGGTTCAGCTTCTGCAACGCCTCGACCGTGGTGTCGTATCGCGATGCGATCGCGGACAGCGTCTCGCCGCTCTTGACCCGATGGAACTTCTTCTTGACGGCCGTCGCCTTGGTCGACGTGGCGGCGGTCGAGGTCGCAGCCGTCGACTCAGCCGTGGTCGCGGTCGTGGTCGCCGCGGTCGGCGTGTTCGCAGCGGAATCGAACGTCTGCCGAACGACGCCGACGGCCGCGATGACGGCGAGGATGAGCGCGGCCGGCGCAAGGAATGTCCAGAGCGACAGGCGGTACGAGTATCGGCGCGGTGCGATGAAGGGCCGCCGCTGTCGTCGGCGGCGGAGCCTCGGGGGTGCGGAGCGGGCCACTCCCCCAATGCTACCCCGGCCTACCGAGATCGGGTGAGGTTTCGGTCGATCCTGCGCTACCCGAGACCGGCGACTCGCGCGAGGTCGTCACGCGCGGCCCGGGCGGCAGCTGCAACCGCAGGCATCGAACCACCGGCGGTCGCGCGCCAGGCCTCGATAACGCTCCGCGCAGCGACCACGAGACCCCCTGCCGGGTGCGGCCTGAACGCCGGCTTCGCAGCGGCCGCCGTCCCACCCTGCGCGCCGTAACCCGGAAGCAGGAGCGGCGCCGCCGGCATCAGCTCGCGCGCCCGCGCGATAGCCTCCGGCGACGTCAGGCCCACGACCGCTCCGACCGACGACAGGCCCGCGGTTCCGATCGTCGATCGGCTCTCGCCGCCGACCATCGCAGCGACCCGTTCCCAGACGCGTTCGCCGGTTGCGAGGGCGAGTTCCTGCAGGTCGAGAGCACCCGGATTCGAGGTCCGCACGAGCGTGTACAGACCGGTTGAAGTCAACCGACCGGCAGCCACGAAGGGTGCGAGCGAATCGCCCCCCAGGTACGGATTGACCGTCAGCGCGTCCGCGATCGGGCCCACGGTCGAGGCTGCGATGTCCGAGCCAGGCGGCGGCGTACGCCTCTGCGGTGGAGGGGATGTCGGAGCGCTTCGCGTCGACAATCACGAGCAGACCACGCTCGCGCGCTGCGTCGCAGACGCGCTCACACGCCGTCAGCCCGTACCCGCCGAGCGCCTCGAAGAACGCGACCTGTGGCTTGACGGCCGCCGCGAACGGATGGACGGCGTCGATCAGTTCCACGCAGTACCGCTCCATGGCGCGGGCGTGTCCGCTGCGGTCTCCACCGAGGCCGCGGTAGACGTGATCGGGGAACGGCGGACGAGGATCGAGCCCGACGCACAGGACGGAGGCGATCGCCTCCACCCGGGCGACAAGTCGGTCGGCAAACCCGTGCTCCACGACGGCAAGCCTACAGCGCGCCGGCCAGGGCCTGGGCAATGCCGTCGCGACCCTGTGAGGTCCACGGGACGATGCGGAGTCCCTCGGCCGGAGCACGGAACGCGGCCGCCGTCAGCCACAGCTCATCGAGGCGGTGGGCCTCGACCGCGTTGAGGCCGGCGGCACCCGGCCCATCGCGAACGGCGTGTGCCAGGGCGGACGTGACCGTGCCGACTTCGAGCGCCGACGGCGCAGTGCGCGCGATGGGCACGCGGCGGACGACCAGTCCGAACGCCACTGCGAAGGCCATCAGGAAGCGCTGGTCGACGTGCGGCGCAAGGATCAACCCGTGGCGGGACCGGGCCTCGCGGATCGCGCGGAGTCGTCGCGCGGACCGTCGCAGAGTCTCCTCGGCGTCGCGCAACCTCGCCGCCTCCTCGAAGCGAAGTGCCAGCGCGAGCCGCGAGCGGCGCTCGCGAAGCTCGGCGACGTTGAGGGGTGTGCGACCACCAAGGACGTCGCCGAGCTGCGCCGCGGCGAACGCGTGACGAGCCGCCTCCGCCTCTCCTCGGCACGGCGCGAGACAGCGCTCGAGACGGCCTTCGAGGCAGTCGCCCTCGCGCGGCGAGGCGGCCCGGCAGGACCGGAGGTGCGCCACTGTCCGCAGCGCGTAGGCCAGCTGCTCGGCGTCCCGACGTCGATGGAACGGCCCGACCACGAGGCCCGGCCCTGACTCCGCAAGGATCGTCAGTCGTGCGTGGCCGGCCTGATCAAGGGCGAGATAGGCGTTGCGATCAGGGCGGGTACCGCGCCGGTTCCCCGGCGGGCCGAAGCTCGTGGATCAGGCCAATCTCGTCGAGTCGCGCCTCGAACGGCGACCCGGCAACGCGGTACTCGATCCGCTCCACGAGTGGAAGCACGCGTTCGAGCCGAGCCGGCTGCGCGCTCGCTCGCACGTACGACGCGGTGCGCCGGCGCAGGTCTCCGGCCGTGCCGACGTAGAGCGGGCGATCGGTCGCGTCTCGCATCACGTACGTGCCCGGCCGGGATGGCGCATCGGCAACGAGACCTCGTTTCGCCTCGGCGCGGCGCTGCCGCGGCTGCGCGATGGCCAGCAGGTCGGCCACCCTCCGAGCACCACGCTCCTGGGCGAGGCCGATCAGCCGCAGGAAGATCTCGGCCGTCGCCTCGGCATCGGCAAGCGCCCTGTGCGTCGGCGAGACCGCGGTATCGAAGCGGGAGGCGAGCGCACCAAGACCGTAGGACGCACGCCCTCCCGGTACGAGACGGCGGGCGAGCGGCAGGGTATCGACAACCGAGCAGGCCAGTCTGCTGCCGTGCCGGCGGGCGAGGGCAGCGTCGAGAAAGGCCATGTCAAAGCGGGCGTTGTGGGCGACGAGCGTCGCGTCGCCGGCGAACGTCAGAAACGCGTCGAGCGCCGTCCCGACGCCACCTCGCCCGCGCAACATCGAAGGCGTGATCCCCGTCAGCCGTGTGATCGCGCCCGGCAGCGGGAGACCCGGATCGCACAGACGCTCGAAACGACCGACACATGCCAGCCCGACGATCCGTACGGCGCCGAACTCGACGATTCGGTCGCGCTCGGCGGAACCTCCCGTCGTCTCGAGGTCGACCACGCAGAAGGTGGCGTCGGCGAGCTCGACGTCGACGCCGCTCACGGCCACTGCGAGACCGACCTCGGATACGCTCCGGAACGCCAGACGCGCGTCGCGCGGCAACGATCTCCTCGACGACGCGCCTCGCGACGATGGGTGGGATCGCAGACGATCGCAGGACTCGCCGCGCGATGTCGACGACGGTCAGCGGCCCCTCACGAAGGACATCCTCGACGATGCGGTCGCCCGCGTCGAGGCTGAGTTGGAGTGCGCCGGCCGCCATGACGAACACATGTTCGCACGACGGCCGGACGGACTCTATGCCAAGACGGCGCGGGCGCTCGCGAGGCGTCGCTTGAGCTCACCGAGACGGTCGATCTCGAACGCGTCGACGCCCTCGACGTCGGCCAGGGCGCAGGAGACGAGATCGCCGTACGCGAGCAGCGCGAACGCCCGGGAGATCTCGTCCTCACCGGCTGGGCCGCTCCATTCGAGGGTCTCTGCGCTCTCGAGCAGATCCCCGAACGACGACAGGAGCTCGGCGTCCCCTGCGCTATCGGCCGGATCGCGCAGGAGGATGAGCGAGAGCTCCGTTCCGGCGCGGGCCGCTCCCGTCCACGCCAGCACCTCGTTGTGCGCGACCTCCGGCACAGCACCGGCAAAGGCGCAGGCCTTGGCATTCTCGTTCAGCTGGTTCTTCAACCGGACGGCGATCGCGCCGCGCAGTCCGGCGCCGTAGAGCACCATGCCGCGGCCTCCGAGTCGGATTCGCGTCAGCGGCCGCCCGGATCGGCCGAGTGGGCATGGACAGCGTCGGACGCGGCGGCGCCGGACGCGATCACACCGGTCGGGTCGTCGGCTGCACCGGCCTCGTGAAGGAGCACGAGGAGCGGCGCGAGGAGCAGTCCGAGCGCCCCGCGCGGCTGGTAGCCGGACTCGACGATCACGTGCGGGTCGGATGCGGCCGCGGCCTCCCGCTGCAGGAGTCCACCGGCCGTGAGCGCGAGACGGGTCGCTCCCCGTTCCCTCGCCGAGGCGAACTGGTCGAGCGTCTCGGCCGTGTTGCCCGAGTAGGACGTGCAGACGACGAGCGTGTCAGCTCCGACCCAGCCGGGCAACGACGTCGTCGAGGCGACGGCCACAGGCAGGCGGAGCGACGGGGCCATCATCTCGACCGCGAGACGACCGCCGGCCGCGGATCCGCCGAGCCCGCACAGCAGCACGTTCCGGAACGGTCCACGGCCGTCCAGGACGCCGCGGGCGAGGGGAGCTGCGTCCCGAAGCTGGTCGCCGAAGGCAGCCGCCTGCGCCGTCATCGATTCCTTGCCGCCCATCATGCCTCCTCGGGAAAGACGCACTCGCCGTCCAGCGACGCACCCGACGCCACGACGACTCCGGCTCCGAGCATCGACTGCCCGACCACCCGAGCTCCGGCTCCGACCCGCGCCCGCCTGCCGACGACGGAGTCCTCGATGACCGCCCCGTCGCCGACCGACGCGTCCTCGTGCAGCACACTGCCGTGGATCCGAGCACCCACTCCGATCGAGGCACCGGCACCGACCACCGATCCGCCGTTTACGTGAGCCCGGGCCGCCAGCGTCGCGGACGGATCGACCAGCGCGGCGACCGGCACGCCGCCGAGACGGCCGGCCAGTGCATCACGGTTCGCGGCAAGATAGCTCGCGGGCGTGCCGATGTCGTTCCAGTAGCCGTCATCCCTCCAGGCCATCAGTCCCTTGCCGACGAGGAGCGGGAACACCTCCCGTTCGATCGAGACCATCCGGCCGGCCGGGATCAGGTCGAACACGGACGGGTCGAGAACGTAGCCGCCGGCGTTGATCCAGTACGGTCCTTCCCCGGAGGCGACCTCCGCGCCCGGCTTCGGCTTCTCGAGGAACGCCCCGACCCGCGGCGTCCCAAACGCGCCTCCGCTGCCGAACAGCACGCCGCGTCGGAGCGGCGCGCCGGTCGGACCGCGCTCCTGTTCGCGTTGGTGCTGCTCCCGCGATCGCCGCCGCGCTGGTGATGCGAAAAGGCGCCGACGTCCCGCAGCCCGCCGCAGCCTATGACGACGCCCGCGCCGCGATGGAGGCCGACGACGCCGAGCGGGCGCTCGAGATCACCACGCGGTTGCTCAGCCTGGACATGACCGACGAGCTGCGCGCTGACGTGTTGTGGTTGAGGGCGTCGGCCAACCGGCGGCTCGGCCGGCCTCCCGCGGTGCGCACCGACCTGAAACGGTTCATCGAGGTGGCAAGAGCGCGCCGATCCGCGGTTTGACGAAGCGGCGCTGATGCTCAAGGACCTCAAGGAGCTGTGACAGCCCGGTAGCCGGACGCAGCCCGGCTCGCTACAACGGTGGGGTGGACGCCATCTTGCCGGACCCGGCGCAACTTTCTTCACCGGCCAGTGTTTGGGTGCCAACGGCGGCGCTATCATGACCTGAAACCAGCAATTGGGGAAATTGACAAGTTATCAGTTGTCTTTGCTAAATTTTTGTTCCGCTGTTTTGCCAGTTTATCAACTAAGTGGGTAATCGGCGAATTGGTCCAGTCCATGTTGGCCGAAATTGCAATTAATACACGCCCACTTCTGAAACTGCAGCCATCCTTCCGTCGTCCTGCCATTGGCAAGAGCGAATGAGTCCGCGTTTGTGCAGGTTTCTCGGACGCCTGCATGACGGAACCATCGAGGCGCTCCGGCGGCAGGCGTCGGAGAAGCGCCAAGGCACGAAATCGCGGGCAGGATGGGACTTGGTTTTGCCGCTGCGAGCTATGGGGATTTGAGGCGAGCGCGCGTCTGTTTTCGAGAGGCTGGAAAGGCGAACGTCCGGCAATTTGACAGGTTGACCGGTGGAGTGGCGCGTTCGCTGCCGGTGCTGGGAACGGGTTGGGCACGGCGGTGACGGTCACACAGGTATGGCGCAGTATGATCGAGCGAGCGCCGTCGGCGCTGTCGAACGATCAGCGACGGGAAGGAGCGGCGCTGGGTCGGGGGAGGTGCTGCAATCTCGCTCATGACGTATCGATCCGGATGATGGGAGGCGTGGTGGCTGGCCGGTACCCCGGCTCGCAGCCGCGTGCAAAGGTCTCGATGATGAGCATGCGGCCGCCACAGCATGGGCATGGGCGCGCCAGCATCGGCGGCTCGACTTCGTCAGCTGTCGCGGGATTGCCGGGGATGGCGTCCGGCTTGGCAAGGTTCAGCAATGTGCGGGCTTTGGCGAGGTTTTCGGCACGGCTGCCATTGGCCAGGAGCCCATAGTGGCGGATACGATGGAAGCCTCCCGGCAAGACGTGCATCAGGAAGCGGCGGATGAACTCGCCGGTCGCCAGTGTCATGCAGGAGTAGCGGCCAGGCCCTTCGATCCGGTAGTCCTTGTATTTGAAGGTGACCCTGGTCCTGTCGGCCGCGATCAGGCGGCGATTGGAGATGGCGACGCGATGGGTATAGCGCGCAAGGTAGGCCAGCACCGCCTCGGGCCCGCCTGTCAATGGCGGAGACAGAATGTGCAGTGTGGCGGCGTGATAGTGTACCAGTCGGGTTGAGAGAAAGGGGCTGAGAAGCCCCGGTTTGCATGCTGTGTTGTTGCGCGCTGTAAGCCGCGCGTAGCGTAGCGCAGCGTGGTTTACAGCGCGTCGTCGATCTAGACCTCGGTTGTGGTGTCTCCCCTGGTTGATGATTGTTGGTCTGGGTTTGGAACCTGCTCTGAGCGCCGCCGGGACTTCTTGCTGGTTGCGAGGCGGAAGCTGTCGCCGTTCATCTCCAGGATGTGGACATGATGGGTGAGGCGATCGAGGAGCGCACCGGTGAGGCGTTCCGAACCGAATACGGAGGTCCATTCATCGAATGGCAGGTTGCTGGTGACCAGAGTGGCACCGCGTTCATAGCGCTGGCTGAACACTTCGAAGAGCAGCTCGGAACCGACAGCCGTGAACGGCACGTAGCCCAGTTCGTCGACGATCAGCAGCTTGACGGTGTTGAGATGCTTTTGCAGGGCCCGGAGGCGGCGCTCATCACGGGCTTCCATGAGTTCGTGCACGAGGGCGGCGGCCGTGGTGAAGGCGACGCTGTATCCCTTCTGGCAGGCGGCCAGTCCCAGGGCCAGGGCGATGTGGGTCTTGCCGGTGCCGGAGGGCCCAAGCGCAATACAGTTCTGGCGCTTGTCGATCCATTCGCAGCGCGCCAGCTCCAGAACCAGTGCCTTGTTGAGCGAGGTCTGCGCGGCGAAGTCGAAGGTGTCGAGGCTCTTGGTCTGGGGAAAGCGCGCCAGCCGGATGCGGCGCTCGACATTGCGCCGTTCGCGGTCGATGCGCTCGAGTTCGCACAGACGCAGCAGATAGCGGGGGTAATCAGCGCGGTCCTGGGCTGACTCCATTGCGACCTTGTCATACTCGCGCGCGAAGGTGGGAAGCTTCAGGACCTTGAGATGGTTGCCAAGCAGCACCTGGGGAGCGACAGTTGTCAGCGTCTGAGTGTCATGGGACATCGTCATGCCGATATCCTCTCTGGCGACGAGATCGAACCTGGGCTGGCAATGAGCCCGAGGTAGGCGCGGGGGTCTGTTGTGCCAACCGTGGCGGCCGGCAGATAAGGATAGAATGTCAGATCAAGCCGGGCTGGCCGGTTCTCCAGGCGGGCCAGCAGCAGCATCTTCACCGCATCGAAGCTGATGGCGCCAAGCCGGAGTGCGTCGGCGACGGCGTGCTCGACCTGATGCTGGTGGAAGTTCTCCAGCAATCGCAGCACCTGGATGAACTCGCGGCGTCCGGCATTGCCCATGCGGGCTTCCATCAGCCGCCGCAGGCGATGGATGCAATCGGCGAGCTGCCAGCCGTCCAGGGGTGCTGCCTGATCAAGCGCCCGGCTCTTGTGCTCGAGCAAGGCCAGATAATGCAGAGGATTGCTGACAAAGTCGGCCGTTTCATAGCTGCGGACATGCACCGCAATGGTCTCGCCGCGACAGGCGATCTCGACCCGTTCGACATAACCCTTAACCAGCACCTCCTGATGGCCGTAACGCGTCGGCACCGAATAATCGTTGTTGCGGTAGCGCACCAGCGATAGCGATGAGACACGGGTGGCGACCTTGTGGCAGGCATCATAGGGCGCTGGCGGCAGCGGCATGAACGCTGCCCGGTCCGCCTGCAGGCGCTCGCCAATGGTGATCGTGTGGCCGCGAAGGATCGCCTGGCGCCGTTTGCCGCAGGCATCACGGAACCGGGCGTTGAGGGCCTCAAAACTATCAGCGACAGGCAAAGGCGTCATGAAGTTGCGGCGGGTGTAACCAACCAGTCCCTCCACCTTGCCCTTGTCATTACCCTTGCCAGGCCGGCCGAACCGGTCGTCGAACAGGTAATGGCTCTGCAGTTCGGCGAACATCTGCGAGCGCAGACGCTGTCCGCCCTTGACGATTTTGGCCACCGCCAGCCGGGTGTTGTCGTACAGGATCGATTGCGGCACGCCGCCGAAAAAATCGAATGCCGCCACATGGCCATCACAGAAGGCTTCCGCTGTCTCGGCCGGATAGGCCTTGACGAAGCAGCCATCCGAGTGCGGCAGATCCATGCAAAAGTAATGGAACCGTACCTTCTTGCCCGCAATGTAGCCATCGGCTTCGCCAAAGTCCGCCTGGGCATGCCCCGGACGATGGCTCAACGGCACGAACATCTCGCGGCTGCGCAGCGCCTGCTCGGCGACATACTCCCGCACAATCGTATAGCCGCCGGAAAACCCCCGTTCATCGCGCAGCCGCTCGAATATCCGGTGCGCTGTGTGGCGCTGCTTCTTGTGGACGCTGCGATCTCCCTCCAAAACGCCGTCGATCCAAGCCATGTGTGGACCCAGCTTCTTCGAGACAGGCCGCTCGCGCCGCCGGTAACCAGGCGGAATTGAAAACTGCAGCATCTTGGCAATCGTGTTGCGGTGAATGCCGAACCGCCGCGCCGCCGCGCGCCGGCTCAGTCCGTCAACCATCACCGCACGTCTGATCTTGGCATAGAGTTCCACTGTAAACATCCTTCCAGCCTCTCAATGCCAGTCAATGACATCGAGATGGCCTAGCAGGACCGGTACACTTTTGCGCCGCCTTCCAGGCGGAGCTTCACAGCCGGTTCAGTGGTACACTTTGCCTCCGCGATTTATAGCTGCTGGCCCGCCGCCGCCACGTGGCCGCGCCGGCCCTCGGCAACTTTGTCTGCCAGCCCCAGTTCGCCGCTCGACAAAAATATGGTCCGCCATTCAGCAAGGGGCCGCGCCTCGCCATTGCGGGTTGCCCGACCCTTTCCGACACCGTTGGCCAGCATGTAGGCGCATTCTCCGGCATGGTCCGCGTTCACCTGCCCCATTTCGTCGAGGCACAAGAGGGCATCACAGTGTGCCGCCGCGATCCCTTCGAGACCGTTTGGGGTGACGCGCCACGATTTTAGATAGCCGCCAGAACCCCCGCCGCCCCAGACGGACCCTGCGACGGCCAGCGCCGTGGTCTTCCCGACGGATGAGTGTCCGACGAGGTGGAAACCCGCCGGACCTCCGATCCCGTGCAATTAAGCAGCAGCGGGGCAAAGGCAGCGGAGATCGCGAAGACGAGCCGGGAATTGCCCCTGGCAGGCTCGGCGATGAGCTCTTTCCAGCCCTCGAGGGTACCTGCCGTTGAGCCCACGCGCGACTGCGCCGTGCCGCTGAAGATGATCCGTTCGTTTGCGCCGCCGTCGCCGAGGACGACACGGCCCGTCACGTAGCAGTTGTCATGCCAACCCGTGCGGTTCACGCACCTGGCGCGCCCGTTACTCGACACTAAGCTTAGATATTCCTGAAGGTGCTCCCGGTCTAGCTTGTTCGGCCCTATTCGCAGGCCGCGATGGAGGAGTTCGGATCGGTAGGAAGTGCCGTCCCCGCCCAGCATCTCGCTCAAAAGCAGCCAGTCCGTTTCTTGACCATCTGGATTCTTGAATCGGAACAGTTTTCCCCAGTTGCTGTCGTGGCCGTCGCGGGTTTCGGCGATCAGCTCCAGCGGGCTGCAAATCCACTTCCACCATATCGCTATGACTGCACCGGTTTTCTTGTCGCGCTTGACGATCTTCCGCTCGACGCCGCGCTCCCCCATCCGGAATAGCGGCTCGCCGGACTCGTCCAGGACCAGGGAGCGGGGAGCAAACTCCAGGACACCCGGCTCCGCAATTGCCGCTGAGATCAGCTCAGGCGTCCAGCCGTCGGCAGCGGCTTCGTCGAGGTCCCATCCCGAAGGTACAGATTCGCGCCTGAGTTTCAGGCCGTCCACCCAGGCATAGCGCGCGATACTTCCGGCGCGAAGAATCAGGACTTCGGTGGCCCCGGCTCCGTAGGCCTGGTTGCTGACTTCCTCGCCGAACCGCTCCCAATCGCCGTCGTAGTCCGGCGCGACGATCACCCGGCGACCCTTCAACGGGCTCCAGTCTGCTGCGGCCACGAACCGCGCACCCTGCGGCGAAGTGGTCGTGACATAGTCCGGGAAGAGCCGCACTGCGGAGTCCGCCGTCTTCTCGCCCTGGCAGACCAGGACCGGCGCGGTGCTCCGGGCATAGATATCCGGCAGCCTGTAGAGCGGCAGGAGAGTCGGGAATCCGTGCGCCCGCCAACCCGTTCCGGTGGAGGTGTGGCAGAAGGTGATTGGCAAGTAGATTTTCTCTTCCGAGCCGCCCTCACCGAGGTAGTCGAAGCGGGTGACGTAGTACATGAGCCGGTTGTCCCTATCGCGGTACTCCCATATCCCCGTGGGCGCGCCGTGGACCGGGTGCCTAAAGCGCATAGGTGGGGCGTCATCCGGCACCGGCACGATCGGGTCAAAAAGGTCCTCGGGCGGCAGCACCGGCATGGCGGCAAGTTCTTCCGCCGACAGGGGCTCAAACATCTCCGGCTTGTCGATTTTGCCCATCAGCCGAGTCCCAGCAGTTGATAAAGTTTGCGTGCCGCCGCGTCGGGGGAGAGGCCGAACAGGAAAACGGCGAGGCTGATCGCCCCGCGTCCCCAATCGCCGGTGTCGAAGTCGTCCCAGCGGCCGGTCGCGAGCTCGATCTTCAGTCGACTCGACGGCTTTTTCTTGCTGCGCGGGTTCTTCGCCACCCATTTCCGGCCGATCAGCCTGCCATCGGGAAGCCAGCGCTTTGTGAGAGCAGGCAGTACCTTCAGCGCCGCCCGGTTGAGGTGGGCGGCGTCGATAGTTCCGGGTTCATCCGTGTCGGCGAGAGGCATGGTGGAGGATCGATGCTGGCGCATCACGCTTACCTTCTATTGCACGCTGAGAGCTTCCTCCTCGTCCTCGCAGCGCACTACTTGATGTCCTATTCATGCAGCCCCGACCCTCGGAAAGCAAGCAAGACGGCGGAAAATTATTTCCGCAAAAATTGCGTGACTGCACCTGTAACTCACTGTGCTTATTGGTGTTTCTGGAGGTTGATTCGTCTGTATAAAGCAGACGTTCCCGCGACGGTCGCCCCGGAGCATAGGGCCATGTCAGCGCGCAGATTTTACGCAGACGCTGCGCGCGCGCCGGGAATTAGCCATCGAGTACTGGCAATCTCAAATTCTGGTCAACCGTTAATCCGGCGGGGTTTCGCGGCCATCGTTGTGAGCAGTTTCACCGGGTGGGCTGGGTGGAAGAAGAGTGCCCTTAATCGCGGCGGTAACAGCGGTAACAAGGTAACTCGCCACAACGCTTTGATCTCGTGGACCTCTCGGCATTCCTCGGTAACTTGGCGCCCTGCGACTTCGGTAACGGCAGTAACATCGTCATTCCTGTGATGTGATTCTGCGTCGATCAGCTCAGCTCGGTGGGCCTCGAGGGCCTCCAGCGTCGCCTTCATAACTCCGATTAAAATCTACCACACGATAGCGCTGCTGCTAGCTGCCGCAATCGGGCGCAGGGCCCGACCGTTGACCTAGCCTAAACGGCATAACGTGTCCATTTGGTTCCACGACCCAAGACTGCCACCACTTGAATGTACTGCTCAATGTGATGGTGCACTGGTATTGGCCCGAGCGAATGCGGTGGCCCGAGTTCAAGTCTCGCCGCTGCACCAAAATTGTTATCCGGCACCTAACGGTGCTGGTTTTGGTTCCTACTTAGAAATTCCTCCCACAAATCATCTGCATTTAGTTGTGCACCACGCGCACTTGTTATTGCCCTTGCAATCCATCGAGGTTTGGGGTTTTATAACTATAAACTCGAGACCTGGGCTGAGGGATAATAAGGGCTCGAGACACTCAGGCAGGGACATTTGAAGGTTTCTTGGGCGGCACCTCCTATTTTTTAGGAGATAAAATGAAAAGTCGCGTCCCCTTCTCTCAAAATCAAAACGCAACTATTCGAAGCCACGGCCCACGGTTGGGGTGGGTTGTTGACATTGATCTGCCTGGCCGTCCTCGTTGCAGTAGGCGCTGCACTCGGGTCATGGCCCAATCACCACTCGGCTACTAGCATTACAGTTGCATTTTTCGTTTGAGATGTGCGCGTCGCGCTTCGGCTTGGTGGGCGCGCCGCCAGAGTGACCACGCGATGACGTAGGCGGGTTGGATGCGGCGTTGCGCGAGCTTCATTGTGAAAACGCTGCGAACAATGACCCTCTTTCAGAAGTTGTATAAATCATTGCATCTATTGGACAATAGCTAATTTAGGCGGGGTCACGTTTCGCGCGTAAGGTAACTCATCTTGAGAAGCCTATCCCATAGCAGAATCAATCGTTTAGATCTCTTTTTGACGGGGGTCATCATTGGATGCAATTTCACAGCAATCATCAATGCGGTGATTGGTGCTTGCCTGTTGCTCTTCGTCATCCGCCTGGTCAAGCGCTGACGAAGATGCACGGCACCCGATGTTCGCGTACACAGGGCAGTAAGCTGCCTCCACCGGCGTCGATGTTGATAATTGCGAGCTCAATGGTCTTGTCTGACCTTATCGAAGCGCACCAAGCCGCTATCAAATTCAAGCTCAAATAAAAGGCCCCGGCGAGCGGAATGCCGGGGCCCTGACATCAGGAGGATAGTGTCATGCCTGACACTGGGAAAATCTTTGGCACACATTCACTAACGAGATATTTCCCCAAGTAAGTTAAATGTCTGAACCCAAGGCCATCACCGCCCTGACGGCCAAGCGGAAAGAGATCGAGTCCATATCGGCACCCTTGAGCGTCATGTGGAATAGGCCCGACGCGACCTGCCTGCCATCCTAGCCGCAATCAAGGTGTTCGCCGGCGAAAGTGTTCGGTTCCGGCCGACAATTTCTTGGAACCTTTTGAAGGCGACGCCGTTATCATAGAATAGACAGCTTGGCATTCCCCCCTTCCCCCCGCACACACCACCAAGCTGAGCTTACTTTGCCCCAACTGTTTCCCCCGAGTGGCTGGGGTTTCTTTTTGCCTGTGGCGCGCCCCGCAGTTTAAGGCAACCTTCTTTGCCCGGCCCTTCGGATATTGGATAGTTCCAGCACACCCTCGGCACCCCAGCCCTCCAAACCCTGTGGGACGCTGGGACGAAACCGTTCATAAATGCGAAACGCCAGGACGGCCAGTTCATCGGGCCGAAAGGACTTGGCGAGTTCGGTCATTTCCCGCCTGACCGGTTGGAGATGCTCCCCGAACTTGCCGGCCAGGTATTTCTCGACACTCGCCGGGTTGGAAGGCTTGCCCTTTGCGGTGGCGCGGATGCCCTTTAGTGTCATGACCACCGGGACGGCCCGGCCCAACAGGTCGACGACGAGCTCCCGCCGTGCTGTTCATCGCGGATTTCGTGGAGCCTTTCGGGCGACGGCTTGAATATCCCCAACCGCTCGCCTTTGGCGTAGGCATTCAAGCCCGCCACGGCCCTACCAAGTGTCAGGGCCTCGTCATGGTCGAAGCCCAGCCGCTCGGCCACCACCGCGGCCCATAGGGTCAGCACAGGGGCGCGGTTGATCTTGATCGTGGTCGGCAGGGACATTCACAATTGTACCACAGGCGGGACGCCAGGAAACCTCGCCAGGCTAGGTTCTGTCATGGGAGCTGCTCCTAGTGTTTGCAGGTACAGTCTTGACCGACGAACCTGCCAGTTTTGAGCACAGCCAGTCATCCCATTAGCAGACGTTTTTCGGGGGAGAAGTATCGTCGTGCGGCCGCGTCGAATCCGGATTAAGATCTTGCTGCTCGCGTTGAGTATATTACGCCATCAAGCCGATAGAGTTCAGAACTACGGTTTCGGTGCGACGAATGGATTCGTCTCGCCCGCCTTGTTGTTGGTCTGATAACAGCGCTCTAAACGCGCAAATGCGGCCGCACTCTTGTTGAGTGGAACGGCAATCGTTTGCCCTGCTGCGCGAATCTCTAGAGAATTTGCTTTCTTCAGAGCGTCATTAAAGAGCTGATCCGTCAGCGATATGCGCACGGCGTCGCTTGTAGCAGTAACATCCGCTTTCCAGGTAGTTGAACCGGCGGCAAATTCCACTGGATATGTCTTACCCTTTTCCAATTCCCAACGTGGAGAGGTCATCACAAGCGACAATCCATCCTCTTCACGAGTGAATCGTGCTTCGATCCCCTCTTTGGTGGTGCGGCTCATAACGCAGCGGTCTAACTTTCGCTCTTCGGTGAAGCTTGCGTCGATTTGCCAAGGGCCAATGGCAATTGTTGCACCCTCAGTGGATTTCTGAGATTCCGCTACTCCGCACATGACGATCATCCAAAATGCCACCAGTACATATTTCATGACAACCTCCTTCGAAGGTCCGGCCTTTCGCTAGCCTCAATTGAGCCACGGTGGTCCGGCGTTCAGCAACAACAGCCGCCCATAGCGTCAGCGCGTGTGTTCGGTACGACTTAATAGTTCTGGAACTGACCCTGCCTCATGGCTACCACAGAGCATGGTCATGAACAACCCGAGAGGGTCGAAACTCGACCTTACTGATGGCATCTGCGAAGGTTCGCTTCTGACCCAACTCGGACGTTGAAGCTGATCCCGTCCAAGCTAAACCAAGTTGTGTCACTCTGCCAAACGCCTTGCTCCAATGTTTCATTCTGGGAGTCCGGCTTTCCGTAGACCTTCCGCCCACCGGTCGAAATCTTCCGGCCGCCGAACCGGGAATAGATGATCCTTAAGATTGGAAATTCGTAGGTCGGGCACGAATTGGCGCAAGCGCCCCATTGCCCTCTGCGATGTCGCATGATGTCCAATGAGTGCGGCGCTAGCGGCCATGACAGATGTCGAGTTGATCGAGTCCGGTTGCTCCCGCATTGATATTTCAGCCCATTTCAACGCGTCGACATACCGCCCTGCAAAGAAATGCGCGGCCGCGGTGCCGGCCTGCATGTTAAAGATCTGAGGATCGTGCGGGCTGAGTCGCATTGCGCGCGCTTGACGTTCAATTGCAATCTCCGGCTCTCCCAGCCACACTTTAACCCAGCCGCTGAAATACCATGCCCCAGCAAGGTTCGGATTGAGCACGAGCGCCCTATCGATATAGTCAGCACCAATGTCAACGTCGCCGACGACAAATGCAAGAGAAATACCCGCCGAACAGAGCGCGACCGCGTCATCCCTGCCTAGTTCTCCGGCTCGCCGCGCAAGCCTGGACGTTTCGGCGACCTCAAATGCGCGATCAATCACCCAGCCACCCGTCTTTCGCCGAGCATAGCATCGCGCAGCAATCGCGTAGGCCGCAGCGAAACTTGGGTCGAGTTCAATGGTCTTGTAGAATAACGGCAGCGCCTCGTTGCCGGCCTCTTTGGTCCACTGATTAAAGGCGGCCATGCCCCGAAGGAAGTAGTCATAGGCATCAAGACTTCCTGTCGGCTTGTGCTTCACGCGTTCTATTTCGGCCTGCTCAAGTTTAGGAGCGATCGCACCCACGACGCTAGCGGTTACCTGATCCTGCAGATCAAAGACGTCTTCGAGATTTCCGTCAAAACGATCTGCCCACAGGTGCACCCCGGTCGCGGCATCAATCAGCTGACCGGTGATGCGCACTCTGGTCCCGGCTTTGCGTACGCTGCCTTCGAGCACGTAGCGAACGCCCAATTCACGGCCTACCTGTTTTATGTCGACGGCGCGACCCTTATAGGTGAAGCTTGAATTACGGGCGATGACGAACAGGGAATTAAATCGCGACAAGGCCGTAATCATCTCCTCCACCATGCCATCTGCGAAATATTCCTGTTCCGGATCACCGCTCATATTGGTGAAGGGAAGCACCGCAATAGAGGGCTTATTGGGAAGTGCGAGTCTCGGCGGTGAATTGAATGGACGCTTTTCGGTTCGCACATCGAAAGCTCGTACAGGGACCGCAATATTCTTGAGCGTCTGCTCCCCCTTGTCTTCGAAGCCGCAGTCAAATTTGCCGCGCACCTCGTCGTGCACCTTGCCCGAAATGCAAATACCGCCCGGCTCTGCCAGACCTTCAAGGCGAGCGGCGATGTTCACCCCATCGCCAAAAATATCCGATCCCTCGCCAACCACCTCGCCAAGATTTATCCCAATTCGCAGCACAATCTGACGGAGATCGGGTAACTTCTCGTTTGCTTTGGCCATCTTCTTCTGCAAGTCGAGAGCGCAGCGCACAGCATTTACCGCACTTGCGAACTCAACAAGAACGCCATCGCCCATGAACTTGACGATTCGTCCGCCGTTCTCATGGACAAGCGGTTCGACGATCTCCTTCCGCCTCTCCCTCAGCGCCGCCAGAGTTCCGGTTTCATCTTCTCCGAGAAGGCGCGAGTAGCCGACGACGTCAGCAACCAAGATGGCGGCAAGCCGGCGCTGCGTGGAAGCTTGACTCATATCTACTTACCACCCGTGCTCGATCGCCACTTTCCTGCCATGACGGCGAATTCGGCCGGACGATAGCACTGCCTGTGGTATGTGCAAACGCGCGCTCAATCGGCATTCGAAACCTATTCAACTGCAGTACGATTGACTTCCGCAATTGTGCAGGTTTCTCGGACGCCTGCATCGCAGGCCGATTGACGCGCTCTGGCGGCAGGCGTCGGAGAAGCGCCATTGACACGCGATGCAGATGATTGATTTTCATTATGCGCCCAGATTCAAATCAACGATCGGTGTTGGCTATTGTTCCGTGCCGTCCTGCAGATTAGTGATGACACGACGATTTTGTGCCTTACACTCAAGCTCAACGCAGTCACCGACGAGCCTCTCGTGGCCATAGCCCTTGGCCTTCGCGCGGCCACCCGCCACGCCTTGGGCGATTAGCTCATTTCGCACCGCGTCGGCACGCTTCTGCGACAGCGACAATTGCTGGGCGTCGGAGCCGGGATCATCGGCAAAGCCTTGCAGCTTGACCTGCCACTGTGGGTTGTCATTGAGCCACTGCGCCTGCTTTGCAATAGTCACCCGCGCCGTATCGTCGAGGGCCGCCGAGCCTTGCGCGAAGAAGGTGCGCCGGCCGACATTCAGCATGAAGTCGTGTTCCGTGCCGGGGGTGGCACCCACACCGCCTGTCTGCGGAACCGCCTGCGTCGCTGGCCTGGTTGGCGCCAAGTCGGACTTGTTTGAGGTGCTGCAAGCGGCGAGTAGCAGAGCCATTCCGAGAAAGGCTGCACGGCTGAATCGGCTCATTGGCTGTCGACTTCCGCCGATTCATTGATGACCGGGGCACCAAGTACTTTTAGTACCAAAACACGCGTGCCGATCGGACAGCGCTGGTATAGGTCGATGGCATCCTCGTTGAACATGCGGATGCAGCCGGATGAAGCATTGGTGCCGATCGACCAGGGTTCAACGGTGCCGTGGATCCGATACCCGATGTCCTTGCCCTGTCGAAACAGGTACATGGCGCGGGGCCCGAGCGGGTTGTTCATGCCGCCGTCCATGTATTCCGGGAGTTCGGGATGCCTTGCCCGCATCGCCGGCGGCGGAACCCAGCGCGGCCATAGCTGCTTGCGGTCGATGCGGGCTCGGCCATACCAGCGGAAGCCGTCGCGGCCCACACCGACGCCGTAGCGCAGTGCCGTCTTGTTCTCGAAGATCAAATAGAGGAAATGATTGGTGGCATCGACCACCACTGTGCCCTGCGGCTCGATGCTGGTATAAGGGACGAACTGCCGGCGCCACTTGGTGTTGATTTTAGCGAAGTTGGTCGAACGGAACTGAATGCCGTTGTCTTTGACGATCGGTCCGAAATATGCCGCCGCCTGCTTGGGCGGCAGGGGGGCTGCACCGGCTGTTGTTCCGCCCATAGGTGCGAGGCAGGTTGAGCCCGCGCTCAAAAGGAAATTCCTGCGGTTTATCGGCATCTGCCCCTCCATCCCAGGCTTCAGTCCGCCTGCTCGGACTTGCCGTGGCGGACAGCAGTGATCCCAACTGTAGCTGGGATTTCTTGGTCTGTCATCGGCAGGAAATGCGGGAAGCTCAATTGGCCCGTTGTGTCAATTCGCATTAAATCGTGGCCGCCATGCGGAGCGGCCCTCGTCGATCCTCTCCGCTATCGGCCCGGGGATCGGTCGCACCTGCTGCTCCGGCGGCCCGACCGATCCCGCAGCCCTCTCAGGCCGCCTTCTTCTTCGGCACCGGCCGGACGCCCCTCGACTGCTCTAGGACCGCGTCGAGTTCGCCGGAGCGGGCGGCCGCGATCAGCGCGTCGATGACCTCGGGCAGCTTCTCCCTCGGCCCCACGAGGATGCCCGCCTTGCCCTTCTCGAACTCGGCGGGCTTCGAGCCCAGCATGACGGTGAAGACGGTCTGGCCCTTCTCGTCGAACCGCCACCAGGGCCGGACTCGGATCTGGTGGTCGACCTGGACCCGCTCGCCGTCATGCTTCTTCCAGCGCCGGACGATCCTGACGTAGGCCGGATCCCCGAACAGCGACTTCTGGTCCTCCAGCCTCTCGGCCAACTTGGTGCGGCGGTGGAGCAGGGGCGAGTTCTCGGCTTTGGGAACGGCGGTGAAGGTCAGCGATTTTAGGATGGACATGGTTGGTTCTCCCAGTTGACGACTATAGGAATATACACCATGCCCGGGAAGATGTAAACTGGTTCTATTATTGACTGGAATTGGCCGCTAGAAGTGAAATCTGGAGTTGCTTCGGCAATAGGGCGTCAGTCACAGTATTGAATTGCTCATATGCTCACGGCCCAGGAGAATGTTACCTAGCCGGAACCCTAATGACAATCCATGGGACAGAACAAACCGAAGCCGCCGTCGCATGAAAAAATGTGCGAAAGATTCTGGACACCCACCCGGACAATTTTGAGCCACTTGATGTCGAGTGTTCTTGATTTAATTCTTAGCTCGAACTCGCCCAGCGCAACGGCGTGGTTCTCTAGCTCTTGACCGCCCGAGCTCTCACGGGCCGGACTCGTACGGCCCCAGGTCCGGTGCGGTTCCTGTATACGCCGAGGGAGGAATCGTCAGCACCGTCTCGCCGCTGTGGGTGAATGTCGCCGTGCCAGCGTCGATTGCCGGAGAGCCCACGCCCAATCCAAAGCTCGGTGTATAGAGCGGATCACCGAAGAAGGTCGTGGCAAGATCCAGGTTCGAGCCAATCTGATTCTGTCCATTGCTCCAGAACAGGGTGTTCGCAACCATCGACGCCGCATCGACGTTCTTCAAGCCCAGAACGGTCGAGCGTGAGATGATGTTGTTGACGGCGATGAGATTGTCGCCTCCGGTGATTCCATATTTGTTGCCGTCGAAGGTGTTATTGAAGACGTGAATGCGCTCGGGCATGCTGGCGGCCCGGTAGTCTTCGATTGTATCTCCGTTGTCCATAAGGCCCAATCCGACGTCGGCACTGTTTCTGATGACGTTGCGCTCAATAATAAAGCGGCGATTCTGGATCGCTGGATAGTCAATCAGCTGTATGCCGTCTTCCTTGGCCCCGGTTATCCTGTTGCCGCGCATGGTGACAGTTACCAAGGAGCCGGTATAGGCGTAGTTCCGAAGTTCGATGCCGTCGTCAGAGGGAACATCGATGACGTTGTTCTCGAGCAGAACATCCGTCTCTGGGCCATCGACATCTATGCAATCGTCGCCTGGACCGGTACAACTGTTGTCTAGCGCGACGCCGCCGACATTCTCGAAGCTGAGGGCGTCGGTTCCCGAATGGTCGAAGAAATTGCTGATCGCTTGACCGCCAGGGGCGCGCAAAACGAGAGAGTCAGATCCACCTGTAAAGCGCAGGCCCTTGACGATGACATTGGGAGAATTCGCGGCGACGTTGACGCCGGTCGTTCCACCACTGATTGTCGTGCTGTTGATGTAGGATGGGTCGCCAGTGGTATGGAAGTAGGAGGCAAGCGTGATGGTCTTTCCGGTGATCGTGATGCCGCCGGCATAGGTGCCTGGCGCCACCAGCACCGTGTTGCCGTTCTGCGCCGCATTGATCGCCGCCTGAATGGTCGTAAAGTCTTCTGGTACCCGGATCGTACCGGTCGAAGTCTGCGTCGTCACCGAAACCGGTCCCGCCACGCCGGAATTGTTGCCGGCGGCATCGAAGGCTGAAACCGTGTAGCTGTAGGTGGTACTGGCCGAAAGCCCGGTGTCGGAATAGCTGATGCCACCAACAGTGGCGATTGGCGTTGCCGCTCCATTGCGGAACACCTTGTAGCCGGTGACCGCGACATTGTCGGTCGAAGCCGTCCAGCTGAGATTGATCTGGGTCGATGACACCGCGGTGCCGCCAAAATCCGTGGGGACCGATGGCACATTGTTATCGGCCGCCAATGTCGTCACCGGAACCGGAGGCGCCGAAGGATCCGAATTCATTGCCGCCGGCATCGAAGGCCGATACCGTGTAGTCATACGAAGTATTGGCTGTCAGCCCAGTGTCGGAGTAGCTGGTGCCGGTAGCGGTGCCAACTTCAGCCCCGCCGCGGAACACTTTGTAGCCGCTCACCCCAACATTATCGCTAGACGCCGTCCAGCTGAGATTGATCCGTGTCGGCGACACCGCGCTGCCGGTCACACCGGCGGGAACCGATGGCGCAGTATTGTCAGGAGCAGTGCTATACTCGATATGGAGCAGCGGCGCCGCGGTGCCCGACAAGACATCAAAGGCCCTGGCCACCCGCTTGCCCGTACCGTTGACGATGATCGTCAGTGCATTGCCGGAGGTCCAGCCCGCGCGGTTGACGATCTGCTGGACGATACCAGAGAGATTTGGCGTGCGCTGGTTGGCGCCGGCCTCATCGATAATGTTCCACGCCGCCGGACTCCAAGCCGCCGTGGCCGTCGTCGTGGCGCGGGCTGAAATATTATTGGCCGCCGTGGTGAAGATCGCGCTGTTGTCGGCAGCCTCGCCGGCTATCGTCAGAGACGTTGCCGCCGTCGAGACTTCGTCGGTGGCAAATTGCACAAAGGCATTGGTGATGGTGGCGTTCTTCGGAATGGAAATGCCGGTGAACCGCATCCCAACCACCTGAACCGCCGCATCGGTCACCAACTCAAGGTCGCTGCTGGTCAGGTTGGTTACGCCGCCAATCACCTGCTCGGCATCATTGCCGCTGGCCGAAATCCGCCCCTCCCATGTAATCAGTGCGGTCACCGGCAGCGTTGTCACCGCAACCGGCGGGCTCGACTTGCTTGATTCATTGCCTGCGGCATCGAAAGCCGACACGGTATAGTTATAGAGCGTGTTGGCCGCCAGCCCGGTGTCCGAATAGCTTGTCGTGGCAACCGTTGTGATCGCAGTCGTGCCTCCGTCGCGGTACACCCTATAGCCGGCAACCGCGACATCGTCGGTCGATGCCGTCCAGCTGAGATTGATCTGGTTCGATGACGCGGCACTGCCCGTAACATCGTTGGGAACCGTTGGCGCAGTGTTGTCAGGAGCATTGCTGGAACAATTGCTGCTTCCGGAATCGGTGAAGGTGCCGCCCGCGACGTGCACGAACTCCCAGCCATAGCCTCCGGTGTTCAGGGTCAATTTCATCACCCCGAAATCGGTTTTGTTTCTGGCCTCGCTGTTTGCCGCCGGAGGCTCCAAAGGCGGTCAGCGCGCTTGGACCTCCCGCGGTTCCAACCACGAACTGACGGATACCGCGTGCCAGGTCGGCAACTCCCGTGGGAGTCTGCGGCGCGAAGCGCTCATAATTGTGTTGGTGGCCGTTCAGTATGGCATCGGCGCCATAGTCATAAAGCGCCTGCCATAGGGGCCGCACTGCCGTTGTGGGCCCGTTCGCGGTTCCCGAGGTGAAAAGCGGCTTGTGCCAGTAGGCAAGTATGCAGGTGCTGGGATGGGCGGCAAGATCGGCCCTGAGCCACACCTCCTGCGGCGACCCCACAGCCATGTTTATTTCGCTGTTGAGCGAGACAATGTGCCAGGCGCCAAGCTCGTAACTGTAATACCCCTTGCCGGGTTCACCGGCGGTGGCTCCGAAATAGTCATAGTAGGGTTGAGCGCCGGGCGTGTTATATTCGTGATTGCCGGGTGCGGGCCGCGTACGCAATTTGTGGCGCCCCCAGGTTGGGGTGTAGTAGCTGGTAAAATCCGCCGCCGTCCCGTTCGGATAGGCATTATCTCCAAGCGTGTAGATGACTGCCGATGGACTTGGCTAACACGATTTGATCAAGCACCACGGCGGTTTGTTCGGCGGTGCCGGTAACGGAAGCAATATCTCCGGCGCCGGCGAATACAATTGAAGCTGTCGCCGCGGGCGTCGTGACGCTGACACTGTTGCTCCCCCCACTCATGTTTCCCGCGCCGTCCATGGCGGCAACCGTATATGAATGTGGACGCTCCCGCAGCCAGGTTGGCGTCAAAATAGACTGTGCCCGTGGGCGCCGCGATATGGGTGCCGTCGCGGAGCACCTTGTAGCCGGTGACCGCGATGTTATCGGTTGAGGCATTCCACTTCAGATTGACCTGCGTTGACGAAACGGCCGCCGCAGCGAGGCCCGTTGGATCTGACGGAGGGATGTTATCGGTCGTGCCTGGCGGTGTCGTGATTGAGATAGAGCCCGACTGGCTTAATTCATTGCCAGCGGCATCGACGGCGGAAACGGTGTAACTGTAGGTGGTACTGGCTGTGAGCCCGGCATCGGAATAGCCGACTGTGGCTACCAGAGTGGGTATCGCGTTGCGGTACACTTTGTATCCGGTCACCGCGGTGTCGTCGGTCGAGGCCGACCAGGTGAGATTGATCTGGGTCGGCGATACCGCAGTACCCGCCAGACCTGCCGGGACCGTCGGAGGACTGGTATCCGGCGCGCCAGCCGTCCACTCGATGTGCAGCAACGGCGCCGCGGCTGGAACCCCCTCGAAGGCTTCGGCAACGCGTTTGCCGGTTCCTGTTACGATGACGGCAAGCGCATTGTTGCTGGCCCAGCCTGTCCGGTTGACGATCTCCTGGATGACCGCGGAAATATTTGGTGTCTGTTGAGCCGGGGTCGCAACGTTGATCGTCGGCCAGCTTGCCGGTATCCACGGCACCGACGCGGTCGTGCGCAGGCGCGAGGAGACATTGCTGGCCGCCGTGGTGAATGTGGGTGTCGAGTTCGGCGGCCACTCCCTTGATGGTTAGGCTTGCTGCCGCGGTCGAGACTTCATCGACCTGGAACTGAATATAGGCATTCGAGATGACAGCGTTCTTTGGCACCGTGACATTGACAAACCGCATGCCAACGGTTTGCAGCGACGCATCGAGCACAAGTTCAAGATCGCTGCTGGTCAAACTGACAACGCCGGTCGCGGATTCTTCGGCGTCATCCGAGCCCGACGCGACACGAACGTCAAACGAATTCGAACCGCCACCGGTCTGAACAACGACATTTGCCGATGCCGTGGCCGTGCCGCCGCTGCCCGAACAGGCAACTGAATAGGTCGTCGAGGCCGAAGGCGTGGCAGCCACGCTACCCAAAACTGCTCCTCCCGTTGAGAAATTGGTGCCGGCGCAGGCCGTCGCATTGGTCGATGACCAGGTTAATGTTGTTGAGCCACCCGCATCGATCGTCGCTGGAATCGCGGTCAGCGATGCCGTTGGGTTAAGCACGCCGCCACCCGCTGTGAAAGAAATTGTCAGTGACGGCGGCGCCGTTCCTTGGCGCGATGAGAAATCCCAGCCATTGCTGCCGAGCGGAATGATTGCCCAGCCAAAACTCGCTTCGCCGGCCGCCCAAGCCGCAACCGAGCCGGTCACATCGAAAGACCGTGTGCCGATAGCCATACTGCCTGTCGAGAAGTCGGCTACGCTTCGTGCTTCAATATTGTCGGTCTGGATGCCGTTAGTCAGCGACGCCCAGGTGGCGGCTTCTCCCCAGTTTCCGAGCATGCGGTGAAATGCGCCGCCATTGCCGCCGTTGGTTGTTTGCAACGTCAGTGCCGCCGAGTGGATTGTCGAGCCGGTCGGAACCTGGTTCGCTCCGCTGCCGATGACGTCGAAATAAAGCAGCCCCTGCACTGCGCCGCCACCATCGCTGCCGTCTACCGTCACAGTTGTGAGCGTGCCGGACGCAGTTGTGGCGGCGCCCTGCCTGACATGGGTGTCTTGCGCGCTGGTGATGGTCAATGATACCGGCGCCGCCGCAACAGCCCGGCCATCGCCCGCCACGGCATCGTCGTTGAGAATGGTGAAGCTGGCCTTGGCAAGATGTTTGCCGCGCGCCCCGTCTATGTTTCTCTTGACGGCGAAGCCGAAGCCCTCGTCGGCCTCTTTCCGGCTGTCGTCGTTGATGTCGACCGACACCTGTTTGGTTTTCTCTCCGGCGGCAAATCGCAGGGCCTCCCCGTCGATGCCGGCATAGTCCTGCCTGTTGCTGAAGCCTTCGCCATCGGTCGTGCTGACATAGACGGTCTCCGCCTTCGTTGCCGCTTTCCGGCTGACCGTGAAACTAACTGTGCCAAGGTTTTCATTGACTGAAATCTTGCCCGGGCTGACCGACCAGTTGCTGCGTCCGAAGATCACGTAGCTCGATCCCGCATTCTTCCTGCCGCCCGGATCGGCTCGCGGCACCCCGGCGATCAGATCGGAGTTTCCATCTCCGTTGACATCCCCTGCTACCGCGGCAGGCCCGCCCCAGTGATTATCAGCAGCCTTTTCTTTAAGCCGGAACCCCGCCGCTCCGCCGAGCCTGGATAGACCAATACTGGCCGCGAACCCACGCGCCTTTCCAAACACCACATAGCTCGGTCCCGAGCCGTTCCTGCTGCCCGGATCGGCGGCCAGCGCACCGGCGATCACATCCGCAAGGCCGTCACCATTGACGTCGCCCGCACTTCCGACCCGTGCCCCGCTCCGCTCACCCACATGGGCTCCGTCAAGGCGAAAGCCATTGCGGCCGTCAAGGCCTGCCAAACTGACGCGCGCCTCAAAACCGCTCTTCCTGCCCAAAACCACATAGCTCGAACCCGCTTGGTGACGGCTGCCCGGGGCACCGATGATAATGTCGGCCAAGCCGTCGCCGTTCACGTCACCGGCTGCCGCGACAGTCGAGCCGCTAGCTTCGCCAGCCTGCACCCCGTCCAGCCTAAATCCGGTTGTCCCGTTGAGGCCGGAAAGCTTGATGATCGAGGCGAACCCCGGAGCTCTCCCAAAGACCACATAGCTCGAACCCGCGTCGGGTTTTCCCGCTGGATCGGCGCCCTGTGCCCCGATGATCAGATCGTCGAAGCTGTCGCCATTGACATCGCCTGCGCCAGCCACCGAAATGCCGCTGGCATCGCCCGGTGCGGCGCCGTCGAGCCGGAAACCGTTCCGGCCATTAAGAGCGCTGAGATTGACGTTGCCCGCAAACCCGGCCGCTCTGCCGAACACCACATAGGAAGAACCCGCGGCCTGCTTGCCGCCGGGGCTGGCCCGGCTTGCCGCGATCAGCAGATCGGCAAGTCCGTCGCCATTGACGTCGCCCGCCCCAGCCACCGATATGCCGCTGGCATCGCCGGCTGTCACGCCGTCGATTCGAAACCCGTTCCTGCCATTGACCCCGGCGATCGCACGAGTGATATCCCCGAACTCCGCCAGATCGCCATCTCGATCCGGAATACTCAACGACTTTAGGGGGATAAGAGGTAAGAGATCAGCCGTTTCAACCGCCTGCGCCGGCAGCGCCGCGGCAATTGTTAGCAAACTCAACGCCATCAGGCGCGATCTTGGCAAACGGCGGAACCCGAGCAGAGCCCGCTTTTCCACGTCTGGTTAGCCGCAAACTCAACTCGTTTTGAGCAAATTTCGCCGTGTGATTTCCATAGTGCCGCCTCCACTGTTTGCCGCGTCACTTTTTGCCTCGGACTGCGGCGTTGCTGCGAAGTTGTTGCTGGTTCCGGCTGGATCCCTGAGGTGACTCCCTTAAGCTTTCTGGCCGCTACACTTCGCGTTCGGTCATTGTTAACACAATACTGCGGCTGAGTCTCGAAGTTGAATCGAGTTGGCGTGTTCGGCCGGTACGATCAATGGCTAACCCGGATATCTCACAAATGTGAAGTGCATCGGGCCTGAGAATCAGTGAAAGTGTTTGTGCTTCAAATACTTAACTGACAATCCCAAGATATCCCGATGCCCGCAGACTGTACCCCGGATCGTTTTCGCTTTGAAGCTGTTTCTGGCCGCCGCGTCGAAGCAGGCTTCGATGGCGGGGTGGTGACTTCCGATGCCGGTGGGTTGTTGCTGGGGCTCGCCTGGACGGCGCTGGTGAGGGTGGCTTCGGCCGATGCCTTGAACAGGATGGCGTAGATGACGGCCTTGTTCTGGTAGGCGATGTCGGCGACCGGGCCGGGCAGCGTGTAGACGAGGTGGAAGTATGGCACCGGCAGCAGTTCGGCTTCGCGTTCGGCGAGCCATTCCTGCGCCACTGCTCCCTGGCACTTGGGGCAGTGCCGGTTGCGGCAGGAGTTGTAAGCGACGTGGATGTGCTCACACTTCTCGCAACGCGCGACATGGCCACCGAGTGCCGCCGTGCGGCAGCGCTCGATGGCACTCATCACCTTCATCTGGCCGAGGCTCACATGGCCGGCGTTGGCTGTGCGCCAGGCGGCCCCGTGATCGCGGAAGATATCGGCAATCTCCAGGACTGGACGGGACATGGCCGCCAGCCGGCTAAGCCGGTTGTGCTGCCTTGCCTCTCTTGCCGGGTGTCTTGCGCGGCTCGCCCAGCAGGTCGAGCGGGCTGGCGATGGCCGAGATCATGCCGGTGGCCACCCGGGTGTAGCGGGCCGTGGTGTCGAGCTTGTGGTGACCGAGGAGAGCCTGGATCACACGGATGTCGGTGCCGCGTTCGAGCAGATGGGTGGCGAAGCTGTGGCGCAACGCATGCAGCGTCACCGCCTTCCTGATGCCGGCTGCGTCGGCTGTCTGGTGAAACAGCCGATTGAGCTGCCGGGTGGTCATCGGCTTTCCGGGCACCCGGCCAGGGAACAGCCAGCGCTGCTCTAACGGCACGCCTTCATCGTGGCGGGTGGGTCGCACCTTCCACCATTGCCGCAGCAGATCGAGGGTCTCGGGCGACAGCATGACGTTGCGGTCCTTGCGCCCCTTGGCCTGCACGATGCGGATGATGTTCTGGGCGCTGTCGATATCGCCGGCCCTCAACCGGACCACCTCGCCGGCGCGCAAACCGGCGCCATAGCCGAGAGCCAGCATGACGTGAACCTTGAGATTGCCTGCCATGGCCAACAGGCGCTTGGCCTCGTCCGGGCTGATCACCAACGGGATCTTCTGAGGTTCCTTGATGTGGTAGATCTCGGCGGCAAGGTCCAGCCGCCTGAGCGTCACGCGGAACAGAAACTTGAGCCCGGTCATGATCCGGTTGCGATTGCAGATGCTCGATCCTGTGTCGATCAGGTGCAGCTGAAACCGGCGGACATCCTCGGCGTTGGCCGTGTCGGGCGAGCGCTTCAGGAAGGCTGCGAACCGTTTGCAGCTGCTGATGTGGCTCCTTTGCGAATGCGCTCCAAGCTTGCGCGCGCTCATGTCCTCGATCATGCGCTGGCGAAGCGGGCTGATGGCATCGGTACTCATGGTGAACTCTCCTGCGTGAGGTTGACGACACCTCGATCCTCAGGAAACAATCCCCCGCAGGCTACCCCTGTTCTCTCAGCTGATTACCCCGCCCGCAGATGCGTGCCCGCCTCGGCAACTTATCGCGGCAGCGATTTAGTGCAATGGCCCTTAGCTGCCGACCAGGATTTCATGCGGCTCACCTGCTTTCGTTGTGAAAGCGGACGTTGCTTGTGGAAACACCGGCCCTCTCGTTTCCCGATAGAAAGGGATCGTAAAACTCCTGACGTTCAGGCTTAGCGAATGCGCCGCCGCGTGTCCCTGTGTTGCTGCTTGAGGCTGCCAACTCACGGAATCTTGGTGAAGTTCGCCGGCACATGTCCCGTGTGGCGGCGCTGGCCGTTTCTCTCTGTCCGTAATTTGGGATCGGTCGGACCTGTTGCTCCGGCAGCCCGACCGATCCCGTAGCCCTCTCAGGCCGCCTTCTTCTTTGGCACAGGCCGGACGCCCTTCGACTGCTCCAAGACCGCGTCCAGCTCGCCCGAACGCGCCGCTGCGATCAGCGCGTCGATGACCTCGGGCAGCTTCTCCCTCGGTCCCACGAGGATGCCCGCCTTGCCCTTCTCGAACTCGGCGGGATTCGAGCCGAGCTTGACGGTGAACACGATCTGACCCTTCTCGTCGAGGTGCCACCAGGGGCGGACTCGGATCTCGTGTTCGACCTGGACCCGCTCGCCGTCATGCTTCTTCCAGCGCCGGACGACCCTGGCGTAGGCCGGGTCGCTGAACAGCGATTTCTGGTCCTCCAGCCTGTCCGCCAGCTTGGAGCGGCGGTGGAGCAGGGGCGAGTTCTCGGGTTTCGGGACTGCGGTGAAGGTCAGTGACTTCAGGATGGACATGGTCGGTTCTCCCAGTTTACGACAGTAGGAATATAAACCAAGTCCGAGAAGATGTAAACCGGTTCAATTCTGAGCCGAAACATGGCAGCCGAAGATCAAAGCCCAGGCCTGGAAACACGGACGCGCGACGCGCTTACTGAATTGGCAATCTGCCCTTCGCCCGGGCGGGCGGACAGCTCCTGTTCCAGCTGGTCAGCAAGCCCTATGAACGCACCTCCATCATTGTCACCACCAACCTCACCCGGGCATCTTCAACACCGATCAGGGCGGCCAATTCACTTCCGGGGTCTTCACCAAAGTCCTGCTCGACCGCAACATCGCCATCTCGATGGACGGCAGGGCCGCATGGTGGGACAATGTCTTTGTCGAGCAATTGTGGAGGAGCGTCAAATACGAGGAGGTTTATCTCAAGGCCTACGCCTGCGTGGCCGAAGCCCGCGAAAGTCTCGCCCGCTACTTCACCTTCTACAACGCAAGGCGACTGCACCAGGCCCTTGACGGGCGGACCCCCAATCAGGCTTACTTCACCCCGCTACAGCTCCCGGCTGCGGCTTAACCCATGGCCGAAACTTCACTTAAAAAACCGGGAAATCTGTTCAGATGAACGGAGCCAGTTCTGAGAAACAACAGGAGGAAACATCGTGCGAAATCTTTTTAAGACTACCATCGCAGTCCTATCCGCTCTCGGTTGCATGATTATCGGAGCGAATGCTGAAGGGCTAAAAGAAGCCAAGGATGTCAAGATATCAGTTGTCGTCCACGGCGCTGCGTCCGACGCATATTGGTCGGTGGTGAAGCGTGGTGTCGATGACGCCGCTGCACTGACGGGTGCTTCGGTGCAATACATAGCACCCCAGGTTTTCGACAGCGTCGAGCAGGCCCGTCTCATCACGGCGGCAGTCGCTACGAAACCCGACGGCATCGTCGTGTCAATTCCCGACATCGATGCGCTGAAGACGTCGATCGAGAGTGCGTTGGCCGCCGGTATACCGGTCATCAATATCGACTCGGGCGAGAAGCAGGGCGAGAGCATCGGTGTGCTACTCTATGTCGGCACCACTTCTGAGTACCGGGCAGGCATCCTGGCCGGCGAACGCCTCGCCAAGGAGGGCACACTCAAGGTCGTCTGCGTCAATCACGAGGTAGGTAATATTAGCCTCGACGAGCGATGCCAGGGCATTAACGACGGATTGGCCAAATCAGGCGGTAGCTCGGAAGTCATTGCCGTCTCGCAGGATCCGGCGGATGTAACGCGACGGGTCCAGGCTTATCTTTCGGCTCATAATGAAGCACAGGCGGTGTTCGCCACTGGCACGGCATCTGCCAACCCTCTGATCAAATATTTCAAGGATCAGGAGCTATTCGGCAAGCTGAAGCTCTACACCTACGACCTCGGGCCTGAGATTCTCAATTCCGTGGCAGCCGGTCAAATGGGTTTCGGCCTGGACGGCCAACAGTATCTGATGGGCTACCTGCCTGTCATTGCTCTGGTCGAGAATGCCACCCATGGCTTCTGGATCCAAAACAATGTCTATACCGGGCCGCTGTTCATCGACACACCCGAGAAGGCGAGGGGCGTTTTGGCACTGTCCAAGCAGGGCATTCGCTAGGCTCGATCGCTCGGCGATATGGGGAGGGCGAATCAATAAGCTCTCCTCTTCCAGTGAACCTTGTGAATGCAGTGTCCCGAGATGAAGGAAAAACAGAGGTTTCGCTGATGCAACGCATCACTCCTAAGATACGCGGCAGCACCGATGAGCGGCTGGCAAGAACAGGCTGGCTCGTCCGATTGCTGCGGCGACCAGAATCGGGTGTCGTCTGTGGACTGATAGCGACGATTGCCATCTTTGCCGTGCTGCCGGGACATTCCGCGCTTTACTCACTACAGGGATCGCTGACGTTCCTGACGCTGGCTGCCGAACTTGGCATTATCGCCGCCGCCGTCGCACTGCTGATCATCGCCGGCGAGTTCGACCTATCGATCGGTTCAATGATAGGTTTTGCCGGCGTAGTAATCGGCATTACGATTAAGTACCTGGGCTTTCCCCTGTGGGCCGGAATTTCCTCGGCGTTTGCCGTGGCTTTGCTGGTCGGATATTTCAATGGCCTCGTCGTGGTGAAGACCAAGTTGCCTTCATTTATTGTCACGCTCGCGTCTTTGTTCATCTTGCGTGGTCTCTCGATCGGCATCACCCGCGCTGTTACCGGGCGTACCCAAATTCCCTATATTCTCGACGACGCGCCTGACCCATGGGTGGCAAGCATCTTCAATGGACATGTCCTGACCAGGTTCTTTCACTGGATGGGTCAGCAAGGATGGATCGGGGTCAAGAGCGACGGCTCACCCTTCGTGCCCGGTATACCTATGTCGATCGTTTGGTGGCTCATCATCACCGCCATCGCCGGCTGGATATTAACCGAAACGCGATTTGGCAACTGGATCTACGCGTCCGGAGGAGATGCGGTCGTCGCCAGAAATGTCGGCGTGCCTGTCGCCCGAGTGAAGATCACTCTGTTTGTTGCCAGTGCCTGTGCCGCAACCTTACTCGCAACCATTCAGGTCATGGAAGCCGGTTCAGCCGATACGGTACGCGGCATACTGAAGGAGTTTGAAGCGATCATTGCGGTCGTCGTCGGTGGCGTGCTGCTCACCGGCGGTTATGGAACGATTTATGGCGCTGCCTTTGGCGCGCTGATCTTCGGCCTGGTACAGATGGGCATATTCTATACTGGCATCGATACGGACTGGTTCAAGGTCTTTCTTGGAATCGTCATTCTTATCGCCGTTCTGGTGAACAACTACACGCGTGCCAAGGCACTTGGCGAAAGGGCTGCATCATGACAGCGGTTCCTGCGATCGCACTTCAGCAGGTCAGCAAGCGCTTTGGTTCGGTCATTGCGCTCAATCATATCGACATGAAGGTCTATCCCGGTGAAGTTCACTGTCTGCTTGGGGACAACGGTGCGGGAAAATCGACTCTGATCAAGGTCCTGTCGGGCGTCTACCAGCCGACGGAAGGCAGAATACTTGTCGCTGGTAATGAAGTTCGTTTCCGCAGTCCGCGCGATGCGGCGGAATATGGCGTCGCCACGGTGTTTCAGGACCTCGGTCTCATTCCGCTGATGAGCATTACCCGGAATTTCTTTCTTGGCCGTGAACCAGTAAGAGGGGTGTTTCCTTTCCGGCGTTTCGATAAGGAAAGGGCCAATGGCATTGCGCGGCAGGCAATGGCCGATGTCGGGATCCAGGTCCGGGACCCCACTCAGGCTGTTGGAACGCTTTCAGGCGGCGAGCGGCAGTCGGTGGCAATCGCGCGCGCCATCTACTTTGGCGCAAAAGTGCTCATTCTCGATGAGCCGACGTCGGCACTTGGCGTCCACCAGGCCGCCATGGTGCTCAAATTCGTCGTTGAGGCACGGCTGCGCGGATTGGCGGTGATCTTCATCACCCACAATATCCGCCATGCCTATCCCGTTGGCGACGTGTTCACCTTGCTCAACCGCGGTATCAGCCAGGGCACATTCCGGAAATCTGACATTACTCGCGATGAGGTGCTCGCAATCATGTCTGGCGGCGAGGATATGACGACGGTCGAGAGGGACATCGAGCGGTTGCTGGAGACAATTCGCTGAGAAACCATTTCGCCATCGCAAGTCCGCACCTGAGTTTCGGCCGGCTATATGTCGGGGCATTACTAAGATGACTGGCAGCGCACAAAAGTTCGTGGTCATAAATGCCGACGACCTCGGCATGAGCCATGGCGCCAACGCGGCATATGCAGAACTCACCAGCCTTGGTACCTGCAGTTCCGGATCGGTGATGGTGCCCTGTCCATGGTTTCTCGAAATCGCTGCAATGGCCAACGCCCGCTCCGAACTTGATCTCGGCGTGCATCTGACCCTGACCAGTGAGATGACTCATTACAAGTGGCGGCCGTTGACAGCTCCGCCGCCATCGGCCGGGATGACCGACTCCTATGGGCTGTTTCTTGCCGATGTCGCCACCTTGCGCGCCCGCGCCGAACCCGAGGCGGTCGAAGCCGAACTTCGTGCTCAAATCGAGATGGCGCTCTCGGCCGGCATCGATGTCACGCATCTTGATGACCATGCGGGTGCAGTTCTTGCACCGGAATTCTGCGATGTGTACGTGCGGCTCGGCCTTGAATATGCGCTTCCGATCCTGATCACTCCGAGTCTCGCAACTTATGGCGGGATCCACAACTTGCAGGGCGTTCCGGATGTGGATTATCGCATGCATGCTGAGCTTGCCAGAACTCGGGGGTTTCGTTTGTTCGACAGAATTATCGAAACGCCGTGGCAACCCACAGGCCCGGCTGAAACAACTTATCGCGAATTGATCAATGGGATCACTCCCGGCCATACGTTCATGGCGCTTCATTTTACCAAGCCGGGCGAGATCGATGCAATTGAACCGGAGACTGGTCATGTCCGCACAGCAGAGTACCAACTCTTTCGTAGCACCGACTTCAGAAGCTGGTTGAACAAGCAGGGACTTGCAGTGATTGGCATGAGAGAGCTGCGCGACGAGTTGCGTACAACACTAAACTACGGCGACTGGACGACCAAATCATCAAGGTGAATCTGGAAATAGATCTCATTGTGTGGCATCGTAATGCCATGCGCAAGGCAACTCGCGGTCAGGGATTGAGCATCAGGAAAACCCGTCAGGCGTGCGGTGAGACCGGGCCTGAACTTTTCGGAACTCGCAGTCCATTAAATCACCAGTCGCATGGGCTTTTTGTCGCGAAGAGTTCAGGTGAAAAACTCGACCGGGCGCCCGTTGTGATCAACCGCCGGGGTATCTGGCACTGGCGCGCAGGCCCATTTCATGGGGACCACTCCGGCGCAAAAAAGGGGCCCCGCCTCCTCGCCGGGGCCCTTGCCGTCGCACCGCTCGTCAAAACTGCGGCGCGAAGGCTCTCTACTTCGTAAAACTGAAGGGAGGCACGGCGGAATCGAACCGATACCCGCCGATCACTCTGCGGGCGCGAATTCGTCCATGACCGCCCATCCTCCCACGATGACGCTCTCGATCTGGGCAACGAAGCTGAGGTCGGCGGGATCGCCGGGATTCGAGTGGACGAATCGACGGCCGCTGATCTCGACCGCATCCTTCCACGGTGCCGAGTGCTCGACCTGATGGGCGAGCTGAAGCTCTATGGCATGCGCCAAGCCTATGACGAGGTCATGGCGATCAGCATCAAGCGGCAGCATGAACCACCCCACATTGTCGGTGATCTGCTCAAGGCGGAGATCGCCGAGAAGCAGGCCCGGTCCATCCGTTACCAGTTCAAGATCGCCAAACTGCCGCTTGCCAAGGACATCAACGACTTCATCTTCGACGGCACCCCCATCAACGAGACCCTGGTCAGGGATCTGGCTGCGGCCACCTTCATCGCCAATCAGCGCAACGCCGTGCTGATCGGCGGCACCGGCACCGGCAAGACCCATTTGGCCATCGCCATCGCAAGGTCCTGCATCCGCGGCGGATTGAGGGGCCGCTTCTTCAACGTGGTCGATCTGGTCAACCGGCTTGAGAACGAGACACGCTCCGGAAAACAGGGGCGCATTGCCGACTATCTCAGCCGCCTCGACTTCGTGCTGCTCGATGAACTTGGCTATCTGCCCTTCGCCCAGGCCGGTGGGCAGCTCCTGTTCCATCTGGTCAGCAAGCTCTATGAACGCACCTCCATCATTGTCACCACCAACCTCACCTTCAGCGAATGGCCATCGGTCTTCGGCGATGCCAAGATGACCACCGCGCTGCTCGACCGTCTCACCCACCACTGTGACATCGTCGAGACCGGCAACGAGAGCTGGCGCTTCAAAAACCGGGCCTGACAAAACCTCCAAGGGCGCCCTCCGGCGATGCGCTGCGCATAAGCAAAGGCTTACGCGCATCGCCTCCGGGCGCGCTCCCAATCACATCCACCAGTGGGTCACTTTTGGACGCCGATACCGGGTCAATGTTCAATGCCGATTGACATTCTGAAGGGGATGACGTTGTCCCGGAAGGCAGCCGAACCCTCTTCGCGGATTGCTTGCTGCACCGCGTCAAAAGCGTCCTGGTCGGAATTGAACTGCTCGTCCCATACCGTTGAGGTTCCATCCTTGTCGACCACTTCGAGTGCCCACAGAGCTTCATGCTCAAGCCGGTATATTTCGACGCGGTAATCTTGGCCATCGACGCGAACCTTACGCGATAAGCCAGAGTAGACAATATTTGGATAAGACATTGAACCACATGGCCATTTCAAACTGTGTTCACGATAGCGCGCGGCAAGAGTTTCGGCAAATCTCAAGGGGACGCCCACCACGCGCGCGCATGGCCCATCGAATTGTTTGCATCCGGCTGAAGTCTGGGGAAGGTGTAGTGCCTCAAATTGTTGCTTCGATGGGTTCTGCTATTTTTGGATTGGCGCGGGCAGCAATCAAGCAGCCGATAATGATGAGGCATGCCCCGGCCAATGTGGTCCAAACGACAGCCTCGTCGAAGAAAAACCAACCCAGTGCGATTGCCCAGATGAAGGCCGAGTACTCCGTCGGGATCAGATATTGCGCTTCTGCGCGGGCATAGGACCAACTCATCAAGTACTGTCCGCCGAGCGATAGTGCTGTCACCGCGGCGAGTGGGAGCCATAGCTCAGACGGCAGAGCTGTGGCCAGCCACGGAGCAGCGAGGCCCAGGATAATTGTTAGGGTGAAGTTCTGGAAAAACATGATCTCGCTTGGCTTGGCCAGCTGCGCCTGTTCCCGCATCAGGATCAAATTGTATGCATAGAACATCGTTGAGACAAGCACGGCTGCCGTGCCTAACATCACATCGTGCGAATAGCTGCCTTGCCCGAACTGGCCTGCCATGATGACCCCGACGCCAGCGATACCAGCCAATGACGCCCAGATCGCTTCGCGCCGGATTTGCTCGCCCAGCAGGAGAGCCGCGAGGAAGAGGGCGACTAACGGAGCAATGAAGCTCAGCCCGATTGCCTCCGCGAGCGGCAATCGTGCCAGACCCCAGAAGAACGTGATCAGAATGATACCGACAATCGCGGCTCGGAGGACATGCAGCCTCAGCGCCGGACCGGCTGGTCGGGAACGCGAACCTGCAGACCACCCTGCGCCCGCAACCAGGGTCGCCAGCATGCTCCGCCACAATACCGTATTGTAGACGCCGACAGCGATAACCAGGGACTTCATGGCCGCATCCATGCCAGATAGGAGAAAAATCGCAAACGCGCATACGAGCACCGGGACCATCGGGGAAGCGGTGCGTGCTAGGCTGGATGTCTTCACGGTTTGCTCATGTAGTGGATTGCGGCGGGGTATCACGGAATGAGTAGTGCGACCAGAGCGCAGTCCCGCTGATCTGGCCGAGCTGCTATGATCAACGCCGGTGTTTGCCAATGACACCTCGTTCCGCCCTACTGGCTACCCACGCGCGTGTACCGTCGTCTTTGTGGGGGTCGCTGACCGAACAATCTGCGAGTTTCAACCGCATCGAACTTCTGGTACCGACGATCGAGCCGGTGCGCGAGGCGCGACCACACAATCCTTGCAGTACCGGGCCCACCGGTCAGTAGCCCCGCGCCGAAATAGGCCACTCGTCGATCACCTCGCCGCCACGGACGATCCGATAGCAGGTATAGAGATTGACCGTCGGGTCGCAGTGGGACGTCAGGAATTCCAGCACCGCGCCGAGCGGTGGTGCAGGGCGGTTTCCAAATTCCACCGCGCCATGTTCATCGCCCATGAAGCGGTAGACAAACTCCTCGGGCGCGCCCAGCGCGGGAACAGGCTTGCCCGAGTCAGTCGCCAGTGCCTTGAGCCCGGCATTGACAATGACCTTCCCGGGGTGACTGGCGCTGACGACACTCGCCGCGACAAAGAGTGAGGGCGTGAAGGGATTGTTGCCGGGCACGAGTTCGGTCGCCCCGTAGAGTGAGTCGAGAAATATGAATGACCCGACCTGAAGCTCGGAGAACAGGTTAAGGGACGTGTCGATCCAGTGGGTTCCGGTGCCGCCGCCGGTGACACGCGGCGGCGCGAGATCGAGTGTTATGAGCGAGGAGACCAGCTCGCGCACTCGTGTTGCTTGTTCCTCAACTCGGCGACGGCGTTCGGCATAGGGCATGACCAGCTGAAGATGACCCCAATACGCTTGCACGCCGGCGAAGCTGAGGGCGCCATGGCTGGCAATCACGCGTGCCACGGCGACGGCGCTCGCAACATCGGCGCAGCCGGTGCGGCCGATGCCGACATCAAGCTCGACGACGACGGGCAGTACGGCACCGTGGGATGCCGCGACATCCGCCAGATTGGCGACATTGCCGATATCGTCAGCCACGACCATGACATCGGCGCCGCGGCTGAAAAGGCGGCCCAGACGCTCCAACATGTGCGGTGCGGTCAAAGGCGAGGTGATGAGCAGGCCGCCGATGCCGCCCGCCGCCATGGCTTCGGCTTCACCTATCGTTGCGCAGCAGGCGCCCAAAGCTCCTGCGGCGACAAGGCGGCGCGCAATGTCGACAGACTTGTGCGACTTGGCATGAGGCCTGAGCCCGATCGCCCTAGACCGAGCGAAGTCCATCATGATCTTCACGTTGCCATCGAGTGCATCGAGATCGATGAGAAGGGAGGGAGTCGTCACCTGGTCGCGTCGCATCGTGTCCCCAGTGGTCCGTACTACACCAGTCGACCCACCATAACCGGTCCTGTCGCGAAAGTCTCGCAGCTGATAGGCGTGCTTGAACCCACTGCACCGACCCAATCAGAGGCGGCGCGGCAGGCGAGTAATGGTAAACTTATTGAAAGAACGGTGCGCAGCGGTGCACTTGAACCACCGACACGCGGATTTTCAATCCTACAGCCGCGAATTGTGTTATTGGTCTTGCAAGCGACTTCGTTGATCGTGTGATGCATGATGGCTCAAGAACCTGGAAGTTTGCCCCAAGACAATCCACTGCTTCGGGCCTTATCGAGGTGGGAGAACGAGGGTGGAAAAACTGACGCTGACCGGGATTTAATGCGGGGTGCACTGGCTGGCGAAGAGGAGCACATTTTGCAGTGCCTTGGAGCATCTGTTTTGGCGTGCTGGAACACTCTGCCTACGAAGGTGCAGCGAGAGCTCTTCGAGAGCGCCACTACCATCAGAGAACCGCTTCTCAATGCTGCGATGCGGGAACAAATTGCTCGCTTCCTACACACCCACAAGGATTTATGATCCGGGATTTTTTCGGTCTCGGCTTGAAGGGCAGCCGTTTATTACCGCTGGGCTTTGCTATCAGCGTTACAGGTCTGATGAATGCCAAAGGAGGGTGATCCAAGCTTGGCATGGCGGTCTTCATGCAACCGCTTGCCGAACCCAGAACGGCACCCAGCGCGAAAATTGGCGAGGCGCACGCCAGGCGCGAATTCGCCGCAACTCCATGATCTGATTTGTTAAACTGTGGTGCCCAGGGGCGGAATTGAACCACCGACACGCGGATTTTCAGTCCGAAATGAGCCTAAAGACCTTCATTTCGGCCAGGTTCAAATTGAACAAGAAACTATCAAATCTCTGTGGTTTCCTGTTCCCGCAACCAACAAAAAGCCCGCTGTCTCAATAAGATGGCGGGCTTTGCCTTTTCGGCGATTGCTGCCAAAAGTCGCTCTAGGTTACACTTCGAACAGAATTCTGGAGTTTTGCACAGAAAATTGCGGCATGCCATTTGGCAACACGATCCGGTAAGAGGATTGCGTCAAAGAAAATAATAATCGTAGCTGTTGCCTCGGCTTTCCATTTCAGTTAACTTCGACAGCGGGTGCATACGCCCTACATTATGGAGAGTGCCATGCAGTGGACAACGCCAAAGGTCATCGAAGTTTGCATCGGTATGGAAATCAACGATTATTTCCCTGCTGAACTCTAGGAATTTGCGGGGCCGGGCTGAGAAATCACCCGGCCTTTTCATGTGAAAGCACTGGTTTTGGGGTCCGCTGCGGGCGGCGGTTATCCGCAGTGGAATTGTTTGTGCCCTGTCTGTTCGCTGTTTTGGAATGGCAGCCCACGCGTCAAGCGGCGCACTCAATCATCAATCGCAATAAGTGCCGATCAAACCAATTGGGCCTTGCTCAATTGCTCGCCCGACATTCGCGAGCAGATTGGCGCCATCACGGCGCTGCAACCCAAAACCGGCATTCGTCATTCACCCATTGTGTCGGTGGTTCTGACCAATGGTGATATCGACCATATCGGCGGCCTGATCAATCTGCGCGAGGCGCATTCCTTCACAATCTGGGCGGCCGCGGCCGTGATCGATCAAATCCACGCGAACCCAATGTTCGGCGTGCTCGGTCGCGACAAGGTGAGCTTTCGAACGCTTACGCCCAACGCCGCGTTTTCGCCAATAAGCGGTATTGTTATGCAGGCCTTCGATGTGCCGGGCAAAGTCCCGCTCTATCGCGAAGGCAAGGGAACGCCAGACGTGTCGCGCAATGGCAATACCATCGGCATGCACATCCGCCACGATAGCCGCGCGTTGAGCTACGTGCCGGGCTGCGGCGCGATAGACGATCAGTTGCTGACGGAGTTGCGCGATACTGATACGCTGATGTTTGACGGCACATTGTGGACCGATGATGAAATGATCGCGACCAAGACCGGCGTAAAGACCGGGCGCCGGATGGGCCATGTGCCGGTGTCGGGCGATGATGGATCAATGGCGAGGTTGCAATCGCTTTCCGCGCGCCAGCGAATTTTTGTGCACCTCAACAACACCAATCCGCTGCTGATCGAGGGTTCGCCGGAGCAAGTCATGGCACGCGACAATGGCTGGATCGTTGCTCACGATGGAATGGAAGTTGATCCATGACCGAACTCCGCACACCAGACGAGCTTGAAGCCGCACTCCGCGCCATTGGCGGCGCGCGCTATCACAACAAGCATCCGTTTCACCAATTGATGAACGCTGGAAAACTGTCCAAGGGCCAACTGCAGGCCTGGTCGCTCAATCGCTACTACTACCAGTCGATGATTCCGGTGAAGGATTCAGTCATTCTCTCGCGCCTGGAAGACGCAGGGTTGCGCCGCATCTGGCGTCAGCGCATCATCGATCATGACGGCGACAGCGACGACAAAGGCGGCATCGCGCGCTGGATTGCATTGACCGACGGCTTGGGCCTGGATCGCGCCTTCGTCGTCGGCGGCAAAGGCATTCTTCCCGCCACGCGCTTTGCCGTTGATGCCTATGTGAACTTCGTGCGCGTCAAGCCGATGCTCGAAGCCATAGCGTCATCACTCACCGAAATGTTCTCGCCCGGAACCATCGGCGAGCGCGTGCACGGCTTGCTGGCGCATTACGATTTTCTCAACGCGAAGGTCCTCGGCTATTTTGAGAAGCGATTGACGCAAGCCCCGCGCGATGCCGGCTTTGCGCTCGACTACGTGAAACGGAATGCGCGCACGCCGGAGCAACAACAAGCCGTTCTCGATGCGCTCGGCTTCAAATGTGATGTACTGTGGGCGCAGCTTGATGCGCTGAACCACGCCTACGTAACGCCAGCAACTCCGCCGCCGGGCGCGTTTGTGCCGGAGGGATAATGATGAGGCTCTACAATTTAGTCCGTCATCCCACCGGCGGGCTTGCCCGCTCGGGAGGCGAAAGCCGCGATGACGGGTGGAATATTTGATGGATACTATCCCTCACCCCCGCCTCCCCCGCGGCGTGCGCTTGCGCCACGACACCGTCCGCAACCGCTGGGTCCTGCTCGCACCCGAGCGCATTTTCGAAATCGACGACATCGGCGTTGAGATCCTCAAACGCTGCGATGGCCGCAGTCTCACTGATATGTTGCATGATCTCGCAACAGCGTTCAGTGTAAAGCCCGGCGATATCCGCAATGATGTCGAAACCTTTCTCAAGGAATTTGCGCAAAAGCGCGTGGTGGAACTGTGAAAGAAGTAGCCCCTCCCATCGGCCTGCTGGCGGAACTCACCCATCGCTGCCCGCTGCAATGCGCCTATTGCTCGAACCCGCTGTTGCTCGATCGCAAGTCAGCCGAACTCACAATCGATGACTGGAAACGCGTCTTCACTGAAGCCAATGCGCTGGGTGTATTGCAATTGCATCTTTCAGGTGGTGAACCAACCGCGCGCACCGATCTCGAGGACATCGTCGCCCACTGCGCGAAACTCGAACTCTACACCAATCTAATCACCTCCGGCGTGCTGCTCAATGACGACCGCTTGAAAGCGCTCAGCGATGCCGGGCTCGATCATGTGCAGCTAAGCCTGCAGGATGTCGATCCCCTGAACGCCGACCACATCGGCGGCTTCAAGGGCGGGCACGCGAAAAAGCTCGCGCTGGGATCGGCTGTCGTCAAGCTCGGGCTGCCACTCACTGTCAACGCCGTCATTCACCGGCACAACATCGACTCCGTCGAATCCATGGTGCGCCTGGCGCTCGATATGGGTGCCCGCCGTGTGGAGATTGCGCATGTGCAATATTACGGCTGGGCCCTGAAGAACCGTTCGCACCTGATGCCGACCCGCCAGCAGGCGGAGGACTCCGACCGGCGCGTCAAACAATTGCGCGCTGAATTGCGCGGACAGATCGTGATCGACAGCGTCATTCCGGATTACTTCGCGCGCATCCCTAAACCCTGCATGGGCGGATGGGGCTCGCGCGTTTTGAACGTGACGCCGTCCGGCAAGGTCCTCCCCTGCCACGCCGCCGAAACCATACCTGGCCTTGAATTCTGGTCGGTGAAAGACCGGGCGTTGGAAGACGTGTGGCTGAAATCACCCGCCTTTAACGCTTATCGCGGTGATGACTGGATGCAGGAACCCTGCGTGAGCTGTGAGAAAAAGGGTTCCTGCAAAGGCGGCTGCCGCTGTCAGGCGCTCGCACTTGCTGGCCAAGCCGAGGCCGCCGATCCCGTCTGCGAACTGTCGCCATTCCATGCCGGACTTGAGGCAATTGCCATGGCGGAAAGCCAGAATCCGATGGCGCCACGCCGCATCGGCGCATAGTGGTTGAATTAGCCAAGAACACACAATCCAGGATTTTATGCCTCTAGAACGCGCCAGGATGCGTCAGGAACACAGTCTTAAGCCTCGGCTACTCCCCCTACCGCCCATCCTCGGAATCTCGTCCTACGGCCTCCCAGTGCGATTCTAGGCCTATGCTGGGAGAGAGGACGGTGTTAGGTATCAATTTGCAGCAAAAGGCGTTGCGGCGGCTAGCGGACGGTTGGTGCGTTCCCAGCTATCGGCACCATCTGGGTACCATACGACGGAAGTGTAGCCCCAGCTGACGGCGCGCTTTGCTGCATTCCACGACATCCAGCAGTCTGTCATGCAGTAAATCACAATCTTGCGCGACTTGTCGCCACCAGTATTTGCTGCAAGACCGGCGCGAAAGTATTCCGCTGTCTCTGGCGTGATCTCACCATAACCGACATTGGCCAACCAAATGCTGCCTGGAATGTCCATCCTGGGCTTGTCCCGCCAAATCGTGCCCGCCGGCAAATTGTCGGGCTTTGGCAGGCGCGGCATGACATCGAAAAAAACCGCCGACTTCTGCTCCCACAAAGCCGCAACCTCTTGCGTCCCCGCCACCTGCGCGCCTTCAAGCGTAGCAGGCACGGGCGCCTTGTAATTGTCAGTCCGGTAACCGGTGGGTTCCGGGACGGCCAAATCAGCCGCACTCAACGGGGCCGCAAAAAGCAAGCTCGCGGCGGACAGGGCCAGCGCCAGGCGGTTCACCCGCCCAGGCCTCTCACAGGCCGGCCGTATCAACTGGCCACTTGTCCCGGAATGTTGTGCCGGCCGTGTCTTTCGCTTCGGCTTCGATTTCACCGCTGCTAGGCGCTACAAAATCGAAGCGGAAATTCGGATCTTCGGAAAGCGAAATCCCACCCTCCAACTGCAGGATCATTTCGCCATTGCGCGAAACCTTGAGATTGTTCACGAAATGCGCCGGTATGTAATAATGCGTCAGCTGGTCCATCTGAAAGCCGGAATTGTTGGGGTGCCGGATCATCAATTGCACTTCGCGCCTTGTGCTGGTTGATGCCTCCTGCAGCGGCGGAAACTGCCTGAGCTTCATCACGCCCAATGTCGCCTTGGCCTCATCCTGGTTCTTCATCGACGGCGCGCCGCAGCCTCCCGTGGCCTTTACAAAAGTTTCCGCCATATGCAGCTCGCCAGTTGCCGTTTCAGCAATTGCCCGGACATAAGAATAGTCATTGATCCTGACCCGCGTTGAAATTTTCCGCAAACCCGAATTCTTGCCAATCTTGATCACCGCGACCACCGGCGACGGATTGACGTCAATCACCAGCGTGATCGATGAAATCTGCCCGCCCGCCTTGTCTGGATCGATCTGCAGGTCAATGGGAACCAATCCGGGATCTTGCGCCCGCTTGGGTGCTTCAAGGCGAATGACGCCTGCATCCAGCCGGATCGCCCGGTTGCTGAACAATTCGGGCTTCAACACATTCCAAACGGCAGCGGATTCTTGCTGTTTGTCAACGGCCAGCGCCATGCGCGGCCCGGCGGCCACCAAAAAAACACCTGCAATGATCGCGGCAAACAACAGCGCCGCCCCCGCCAATCTCTGCCAGCAGCCGTTGACAAGCATTCGCATGTTGTATCTCCATCATTCGGTTCAGCCACAATACAACCAAATCAGGAAACTTGGCAAACAAGGCAGAAGAGCCGGGTTACTCCCACTCCAGCTCGGCAAATGCAGTGGTTGCATTGCGTTCGTTATATTCGTCAAACAGTTGCCATTTGCCGCGCTCGCTTTGTGCCGCTGTCTTGACGGCCTCGCTGATGATTTGGCCATCGGCGATGGATTTGCGCAAATCACGGGCCAGCACTTCGAAATATGTTCGCTCCGCCTCAAGCGCTTGTGGCCATGCCGTTGAGACCGGCCCGTGCCCGGGAACGATCCGCGCGGCGGGAATGGCCGCCAACTCGTCCAGCTGCCGCATCCACCCCAGCAACGAGCCGTCGAGTGTCGGCACATGTTGCGTGAACACCAGATCGCCGCCAAACAGCGTGCCCGACGCGGCGTCGTAAACAGTGAGATCATTGTCCGTATGCGCGGGCTTCCACGCCCGCAAGTCCAGCTTGCGCTGGCCAAGGTCGAGCGTGAGTTGATCTTCGACAAGCAGCGAAGGCGCCACGATTTCGACGCCCGTCATGGCCGCTTCGCCCATCAGATCGCGAAACCGCTTCAGATAAAAATCATGCCTGCCGGCAAGGGCGCGCGGCAGATTGTGATGGCCGACGATTGTGGCGCCGATCTCCTTGAATGCGGCATTTCCAAAAACATGGTCGGGATGCATATGGGTGTTGATGGCGTAGCGGATGGGTTTTTCCGTCAGCAACGCAATGGCGGCAATGAAGGAACGCGCTTCCAGAAGACTGCCGCCACTGTCAACGACAGCAACGGCCTCGTCACCGGCAATCACACCAAGATTGCAAATCGCCCCCTGATTGGCTGCCGTCATCAAAGCGTGGGCACTTGAAAAACTGAAAACGCCGCCGGCGATGGGGGCGAGCGGCAAGGCGGAAGATTCCGCCGCAGCGGCGTTCATAACCCAAGGCGCAACGGTGCTCGCTGCAAGTCCGCCCATTAGTGCGCGCCGGTCTAGCTCCATGATTGCATCATAGAGCAGAATGACTACAGCGCCACCTCATAGCCGGGAACGGCGCACTTCCAGCGAACCACATTCAGGGCTGGGTGTTGTTCGGTCCATTTCGCAATTTCGGCGGGCGCCAGAAACATGCAGTGCATGAGATTGCCGCGACTTTCAAATGTCAGCTGTTCGGTGCGGCAACTCGAAGGGTCAGCGGCGAGACACACTGTAAAAATGAGATTGACCACATCCATCCCCCGCCTCTCCGATCCACTAGAGCAAATCCCGCAAAAGTGCACCGCACTTTTGCGATAAGGATTTGCTCAAGCCATTGAATCTGGACGCATCCTTATCGGCGAAGTGATTCCACTTCGCCGGGATACGCTCTGGGGACCGGGCAGACAACAGTCTAGTTTCCGATGAAAAACTACGCGCGCCGTGCATGGCTGTCAACTGAATGGGAGGCCGTCAATCCATCATTCGCGAGTGCGACAGATGCATTGTTGTGCTGGCCAGCGATTTGTGTCAGATTTGTGGCGTGGCGCAGCTGTATGCTGGTTGCTGAGGGGAAATGGGGAACATATTTTATCTGCGCATCCGGGGTCTGATTTTTACCAAACGGGCCGTCAAAGTAAGAGGCTTTCGCTCGCTTTGACCACGTTCACGTTCTTGCTTCGCCTTCTTTGTTAGAAACAATCTGGAGGAAAAAATATGGATTTGGTAACAGCACTGGCCTTGGTCATCGGTATCATGGGCGCAATCGCGACATGGTTGGCCATCACACTCGGCAGCCCTTATTTCTTGATCTGGGCAATATTTATTGGCTGGGGATGCTTCTTCCACTGCGGTGGCAAAGAGGCGGGACTCAAGAATTCGGCCGTTGCAAACATTTGGGGAGCGATCTGCGCCGCAGTCGCACTCATTGTCTTGTTGGCAATGGGAGTTTCCGCGCTGAACGCTGCGATTTGCGTCGGCGTGACCGTTGCAATCATGATCCTCGGCGCAAAGGTACCAGCGCTCGCCGCCATTCCCGCAGCCGTCTATGGCTATGCATCAACGGCGGCATTGTTCCTACTGGGAGCGGCTGCCTATGGCGAGGGTTCGGGCGCCGTTGTGAAAGTGGCCGCCGCGGTTGCCATATCACTGGTCATCGGCAACGTTCTCGGCTTCGTGTCCGAGAAAGTTGCAGGCTCGCTCGTCAAGAGCTGATCGCTGAACTTTGCTTTGAAGTCCGGCCCTTTCCGTTGCAAGACGGGAAGGGTTTTCGATTTTGATGGGACCTGATGGATTGAACTTGCCCAGTCATATCAGCTGTATGTTGCATTGTGCTGTTATGCTGGCGGCCTGTGGCGCAACCCTGCCCGCGGCATCCCAAGTCGTGAATGACTATCCAACTGTTGCGCGGGCGGATTTTGTTTTCGGCTGCATGAAAGTGAATGGCGATACGCCCGAGGCCATGGCGAGATGTTCCTGCGCGATTGATGTCATCGCCTCGATTTTGACCTATGCGGACTATGACACTGCCTCATCCTTTTTGAGCATGGGCCAGCTTCAGGGCGAAAACGGTGTGCTGTTCCGCCAGAGCGAACCCGCCAAGAAATCCATCGACGGCCTGAAACGCGCCCGCGCGGAGGCGGAAGTCCGCTGCTTCTGAGCGCTTCCTAATCCCGAAACGCGCGCTTCAGATTCCGGGCTTTTTCAAAATTGCGCGCCTTGTCCAGGTTTTTCAACTGCAGCAGCACGGTGGAAGTCATGTCGGCCGACTCGAAATTTGCTCCTGCCACATCGGCACCGGTCATATTGGCTCCGGCCAACTCCGCGCCGTAAAGGTTCGCTTGGTGCAAGACGACCTCTTTCATCACCGCAAATTCGAACACTGTGCGCGACAGGTTGGAACCGGTAAAATCAGCCCCTTCAAGCCGCGCCGAACGCAACACCGCGCGCATCAACCCCATGGACTGGTTTTTCATGTCGGCCGATAAATCGGCATCCGCCAGCTTTGCGCCTGCAAGATTGCCATTGGTGATATCAGCGGTAATGCGCGCACCCGTCAGATCGGCGCCCTTTAAGCTTGCGCCGCGCATCTGGCTTGCAACCAGACTTGCATTGCGCATGCTGGCGCCATCAAACTTGGCTTCCAGCGCCCAAACCTGATCCAGCACGATGTGGTCCAGTTTTGTGCTGCTGAGATTGGTTTTGTTGAGATAAGCGCCGCGCAAATTCGCGCCGGTCAGATCGAGGCCGGACAGGTCGAGCCCCGACAAGCGCTTTCCGGAAAGATCGACGGGCGCGCCCTTTGCGATCAGCGCAGCCACGTCATCGCGGCTGAGTTCCGCCGTCGTCATCATCGGCGACTTCAGGTCAACGCCTGACATCGTATCCTGGGCGGCGAGCGGAAGCACGGAAGCAATCAAGAGCAATGCGAAAACAACCAAAATGCGCATCATGGATTGCCGCCCGCCAGCACAGCCATCGCACCTCCCAATCTGTGCTGGATCAGCCAGTCAAGGCCGCGCGCCCATGAACTGTCCGTATTGGAACGAATGTCTGCATTGAGCTGTGCGACGAGTTTGCCGGTGCCCACGTCAAATACGTTGACCCGGATATTGAGAACGAGGTTTGAGAGCTTGTGAACCGAACCCACCACGGCCAGCCTGGCGTCAACGCTGCGCGCCAGTCTCTGAATGCAGCCGCAGGCGAAAAGATTGGAAGCCTGGGATTCAACCTCGACCGGCGCCATGTCGCAGGACAAAAACCCGGCTTCGTCAGCTACCCATTTTCGCATCTGCCCGGTCAACTGGACGAGACGCCGTTGCTCCTGGTCCTTGCGGCCATTGATCTCGCCATCAAGGCTCATGTCCACAAGCTCAAAATTGAAAACCGCCACGCATTCTCCGGCGGCAACGACGATAGGCCGGAAACCGGCGCCATGAAAAGCCCAACAAGAACAGGCAATATCAGTCGAAGACGAGACATGGCATCTTCCGGAGTGTTGACCGAAAAACGTTACACCTAAAAACCGGCGGTTCAAGTCATTTGTTCCCCCGCCGGTTTTCAGCTTTGAAATGCGGTTCGGGCTGAATATGATGCGCCGGCGCGGCATTTGAATGTGAAGGTGACGACAGCATGGGCCAACTGAAAATGCAACGCGCCGCCGTGTTGTGCCTGTTGGTTCAATCATGCTTCGCGCTGGTCCTGGCGGCGGCGGCCAGTGCTGCCGCGACTACTGATATCCACATTGCATATTTGCGCGGCAGCGAAACCAAACTGGCGATTTCAGTTCTTGATGCGCCGCCCAAGGATGACGGAATCGCGGGCGCGCTTGTGGCGATCAACGACAACAATACGACAGGTCAGTTCATCAATCAGAAATTCCATCTGGAGGATGTAAAACTCAGTCCGGATCAAGACCCGTCAAAGGTCGTAGGCGGACTTATCGCCAAAGGCACAAGCTACATCGTCGCTGATCTTTCCGCCGCCATGCTTGTCAAGACCGCTGATGCCGCGAAGTCCAGCGGTGTCCTTGTGTTCAACGCTGGCGCCACGGATGATTCGCTCCGCGAAGAAAATTGCCGCGCCAATGTGCTGCACACGGCACCCGCGCGGTCGATGCTGGCCGATGGCCTTGCCCAGTATCTTGTCTGGAAACAATGGCGCAACTGGTTTCTGATTTCCGGCTCGCATGAAAACGACAAACTCTGGGCCGCGGCGCTGAAGCGGGCCGCGACCCGTTTTGGCGCGGCCATTGTGGAAGAGCGCATATTCGAAGACCGCGGCGCCTCACGCCAGACCGACAGCGGCAATGTCCTTATCCAGCGCGAAATTCCGGTTTTCACCCAGGGCGCGGCCGAGCATGACGTGGTTGTGGCGGCCGATGAGAGTGAAGTCTTCGCAACCTATCTTCCTTATCGCACCTGGATAGCGCGGCCAGTGGCGGGTTCAGCGGGCCTCGTCGCCTCCAGCTGGCATCCATCGCATGAACAATGGGGCGCCAAGCAAATCCAAAACCGCTTTGTGAAAGCCACCGGCCGCCGCATGAATTCCAAGGATATGCAGGCCTGGACAGCGGTGCGCATCATCGGCGAAGCGACAACGCGCGCGCCATCGACAGATCTCGCCGCCGTCACCGCTTTCATCAAGTCGCCGGATTTCTCGATTGCCGCATTTAAGGGCCAGCGCGTGACATTCCGGCAGTGGAACTGGCAACTGCGCCAGCCGGTCTTGCTGAGTGACGGACGCAACGTCGTGTCCGTTTCCCCGCAGGAGGGCTTTTTGCATCAGTTTTCGGAACTCGATACGCTAGGGATCGATCAGCCCGAAACCAAATGCAAGCTTCAGTGAGTTCACCCATGGGTATGGTAGATGCACTTTAAATTGATGATTGCCGGTCTCGCGCTCTGCTTGCAGGCTGCCTGCACGCACGCGAACTCGATCTATGTCTCGAATGAAAAAGACAACACAATCACGGTAGTCGATTCCGTAACGCTGGAGCCGGTCAAAACTGTCAAGGTCGGGCAGCGGCCACGCGGCATCGCCGTCACCCATGACGGCAAGTTCATACTTGTTTGCGCAAGCGATGACGATACCATCGAATTGATTGATGCGGCGACCTTTGAGCGCGCCGGCACATTGCCTTCGGGACCTGATCCGGAATTGCTGGTTCTCAGCCCGGATGGCAAGACACTCTATGTTGCAAATGAAGACGACAACTTGATCACCATCATCGACATGGAGTCCAGATCCGTCGTCACTGAAATACCCGTGGGCGTCGAACCGGAAGGCATGGGCATTAGCCCCGATGGGAAAACCCTGGTCAACACATCGGAAACCACCAACATGGCGCATTTCGTCGATACCGCGACCCATGAAATCGTTCACAACGTCCTGGTTGACCAGCGTCCGCGTTTTGCCGAATTCAAGAGCGACAACTCGCAAGTCTGGGTCAGTTCCGAAATTGGCGGAACGGTCAGCGTGATCGACAACAGAACCTTCCAGGTCATCAAGAAAATATCTTTTGATATTCCCGGCCTTCGCTCCGAAGCCATTCAGCCCGTCGGCATTCGCATCACCAAGGACGGGAAAAAGGCATTCGTGGCGCTTGGCCCAGCAAACCGGGTCGCTGTCGTCGATGCCGGGACATTGGAGGTGCTGGATTACTTGCTGGTGGGCCAGCGCGTGTGGCAACTGGCCTTCACGCCGGATGAAAAACTGCTGATCAGCACCAATGGCGTATCCAACGATATCTCTGTGATCGATGTGGAGCAGCTCACGGTGCTGAAATCAATTCAGGTTGGCCAATTGCCATGGGGCGTTGCCGTGTCGCCGAATTAAGTTGAACAGGCGGCAATGAATATGCGTTATTCCGCGGCATGACGGAAATCACCGGTGAAATAGCATTACGGATACGGAATCTCGGCCACGCCTATGGCGCAAGACGGGCGCTGGATGGCGTGTCCTTTGCAGTGCCGGCTGGCCAACTTACCGTGCTGTTGGGACTGAACGGGGCAGGCAAATCCACATTATTCGCGCTTGTCACCAGGCTTTATGACGCCCGCCAAGGCACCATCGAGGTTTTCGGCAATGGACTTTCCATAGCACCGGGCGAAGCGCTGCGCCGCCTTGGCGTAGTGTTCCAGTCGCGCACCGTGGATATGGATCTCTCCGTCATGCAGAACCTGGTTTATCATGCGGCCTTGCATGGCATTTCAGGCAAGGCCGCAAGGTTGCGGGCTACTGAACTGCTGGAGTGGTTCGACCTTTCGGCCCGGCGCAACGACAAGGTTCGCAGCCTCTCGGGCGGACAGGTCCGCCGGGTTGAAATCGCGCGCGCGCTTTTGCATCGTCCCAGACTGCTCTTGCTCGATGAAGCAACCGTGGGCCTCGACATCCGTTCCCGCTCCGACATCATTGGCCATGTCCGGCGTCTCGTCGCGGAGGAAGGCATCGGAGTATTGTGGTCAACTCATCTGATTGAGGAAGTAACGCAGCAGGATTCAGTCGTGATCCTGCATCAGGGGCGCGTGCTCGCCGAAGGAACTGTCGGTGATGTCGTCAAGGCTAGCGGCACAGCGGATATCAAGTCGGCGTTTACAGTATTAACGGGCGCTGGGTCCAAAGCGGACAGCGAGGCTGCATGACTGCGACATCAACCTTGGAACGGCCTCGGCCAGGTTTCTCAATCGGCCAATATGCGACATGTTTGACGGGTATCGTCTGGCGCGAGAGCCTGCGCTTTTTACACCAGCGCGAACGCTTCATTTCAGCGCTGGTGCGGCCGCTCCTGTGGCTGTTCATCTTCGCAGCCGGTTTCCGCCAAGTCCTCGGTGTGTCGATCATTCCGCCCTACGAAACCTATATCCTCTATGAAGTTTACATCTCTCCCGGTCTTGTGGCGATGATCCTGCTGTTCAATGGCATGCAGTCGTCACTGGCGATGGTCTATGACCGGGAGATGGGCAACATGCGCACGCTGCTCGTCAGTCCCTTTCCGCGCTGGTATTTGCTCATTTCCAAACTGGTGGCGGGCATCGTGGTGTCCGTGTTGCAAGTCTATGTTTATTTAGCCATTGCGTGGCTGTGGAATGTCAAGCCTCCGGTCATTGGCTATGTGGCGGTTTTTCCAGCCCTCATCATGTGCGGCCTGTTGTTTGGATCTCTTGGACTGCTGATGTCGTCGCTGGTGAAGCAACTCGAAAATTTTGCTGGCGTCATGAACTTCGTGATCTTCCCCATGTATTTTGCATCTTCAGCGCTGTATCCCCTGTGGCGCGTCAGGGAATCGAGTCCTCTGCTCTATTACATATGCCAGTGGAATCCTTTCACCCACGCCGTCGAACTCATCCGCTTTTCCCTGCATGGGAGGATGAACTGGCCGGCGCTCGCCATCGTGGCGGCGACCACCGCTGTATTCCTCATCGCCGCAATCATCGCCTATGACCCAACGCGCGGGTTCATGGCCAGACGGGGAGCCGCGGAATGAGGTGGTGCCTGAGATCGGTCTTGGCGGCTTTCGTGCTAATGGCATCGGTTTTGGAAACCAGCGCGGCCAGCCAAGGCGGCTGGCCCTGTGTTCAGCGCAAGGTGGCTGAAATCTCGCTGGCTGCCATCTGGACCGGACCGCAACCCGATGCGGCGGCACGCAAGTGGCGCGACGATGCCGCAGTTGCCAATCTGGTTCCACGCTTGGCCGCGCGGCGCACCTCTGAAACGGAAGCAAGTCAGGCGATTGCCGGTCTGGCCGCATCTTCCGGTGAAGCGAAAACCCTCAAGCTCCTGGCGTTGGTCGTAGGTCTGGTCGAAACCATCAATGCCGAACGCGAGGATGTGATTGCGGGCCTTGAGCGCTTCGGCAAGGCCCAGCAAGACATGGCGGACCTATTGCGCAGGCAGAACGCGGACCTGTCGGACCTGCGTAGCGACCCGCAAGCCGATCCGGCTAAAGTGACGCAACAGGCCGAACAGCTGCAATGGAACCTGCGCATATTTGACGAACGCCAAAACTCCTTGCGCTTCGTATGTGAGGTGCCGGTCCTGTTGGAGCAGCGCCTCTTTGCGCTGTCAAAAGATATCCAGAAGAGTCTTGAGAAACAAAATTAATACCTGGCGGACCGAGCAACATGCCATTGATTTCTTTCTGATTGTCGCGGAGCAGCTTGTTGAGCGTGCGCTTCCACTCCTGGTCGGACGCGCGAACTCCCATGGTGATGCGGAACACCAGATGCGAACTCTTTTTCTCTTTCAGCAGCGGCGCCACGACGAGTGGCTCATCCGATTTTTTGGCATAATAGCCAGCGATCGGCCCCCACAGGACAGCCACGTCGATCTCGCCCGATTTCAAATCGGCGATCATGTTTTGCGTGGATGATTCATAGCGCGTATCGACCACCAGCGGATAAGGCTTGGCCCGCGCCATCAAACCGTTGCGCGCCATGATGCTGGCAGGCGGCGTGCCTGCGACAATGCCGATCCGTTTTTCCTTGAGCCGTGGATCGGCTCATCTTGTCAGATGCCGTCATCCCGGCGAACGAGAGACATTATCTTTCGCGTTCAGGCGTTACTGCGCCGCCGGAGCCGCGAGCACGTGCTTGTTCATCAGCCATTTGACGCCGCGCGGCCAAGAGTCGTTCGCGCCCATGCGCAGATTGGTGAAGCTCTTGGAAACCGTCGCCCCACTGCGCGCATCGACGATTCGTATGAAGGCGGTAAACTCCGCGCGGCTGATCCGGTTCACGATCCCGATCATGGCTTGATCGCCACCGAGATTTTGCGCCAGATGGGCTTCGCAACCTCCGCAGTTTCGCAGTCCATGAGCCAATGCGGCCGCCGCGCCGGCGCCCTTCGTATCGATCAAGCTGTAGCGTCCAGATTCGACGAGCAGACGCTTCGCCATGTCTGTCGCCTGCGCGAGGTACAGTTTGTCGTACGAGTCCAGTGCGACCACGCCGCCGCCGGCGCTTGAATCCTCGATCTCGAAATCGAACACGGCGATTTTCACGATAGCCGGGATTGATTGGGCGGCTTGCGGAGCGCCCGAATTCAGCAACATGGCGAACAGGATGACAGCGCCGGAGAAAAGAAATCCTTGCAACGCCAAGGTTAGTTGCCGGCGATCAAACCTCGGCGGCGGCAACGAATGAGATAATTTTCTCATTTGAACCTCCATTCGAATGGTCTCGACTTGCGCGCGGATGCCTGCCGGTCACTGAGTAATCGGCTGATCCTTCTCGTCCAGCAGGGGCACGCCGAATTCGAGCAACATGCCATTGATTTCTTTCTGATTGTCGCGGAGCAGCTTGTTGAGCGTGCGCTTCCACTCCTGGTCGGACGCGCGAACTCCCATGGTGATGCGGAACACCAGATGCGAACTCTTTTTCTCTTTCAGCAGCGGCGCCACGACGAGCGGCTCATCCGATTTTTTGGCATAATAGCCAGCGATCGGCCCCCACAGGACAGCCACGTCGATCTCGCCCGATTTCAAATCGGCGATCATGTTTTGCGTGGATGATTCATAGCGCGTATCGACCACCAGCGGATAAGGCTTGGCCCGCGCCATCAAGCCGTTGCGCGCCATGATGCTGGCAGGCGGCGTGCCTGCGACAATGCCGATCCGTTTTTCCTTGAGCCGCGGATCGGCCATCATGTCCAGGCCGTCGAAACCATTGCCGGGCTTGTAGACCAGCGCATAGGTCGTCCGATAATATGCATTGGTGTTCTGCACCAGCTCGTCGCCTTGCGGATAGCCAAGAATGACATCGCATTTGAATTCGCCCAAGGTTTTGCGCACAAACCCGGTGACCATGGGAAAGTAGGTATAGGAAACGGTCTTGCCCAATTTTCCCGCAAGGAACTCCGCAAGACGGTTTTCGAAACCTTCCTGCTTTTCGTTGGTGAAGGGCAGGTTGTTGGGATCGGCACATACCCGCAGAACCTTCGGATCGACCAATTCAACAGAGCCGGCCAAACCTGAATCCTGCGTGGTTGCCGCGTGCGCAATTCCAGCGCAAAGAAATACTGCGCCGGCCAGCCGACGCATCTTCAGCCGCCCATGCATGCGGTTTCTGCATCTGTAAACGACTTGGGCTTCTCGGCTTTCTTTGGCGGCCTTCCAGTGCCGCCAGCGCCGGCGGAACGGGCCCGGAGATAAATATATATATCGTCGGCATAGCACATGACGTTCTTGTTGGTGCCGAATGCCGGCATCACTTGATTTTGCGCCGCGCCTACTTTCTGGCGGCCATTGATGACCACTTCAAGGTAGTCCGTGTAGTTCATGGTTTTCAGCGAATCGATCAGGGCCGGAGCATAGGACGAGCCTTGGCCGGCGGGACCATGACAGACATGGCAATCCGAGTGATAGCGGCGATAGCCGGAGAACGTATACCAGTCAACCACGCCATCATCGGTGACGTAGAACGTCGGGTCGCCATTGGCGTCCACCCATTTGCCATCCTCATTGCTGACGGCTTTGGCATCACCCGGCGGTTCGGCGAATGCCGCGCCACAAAGCAGTGACAGTGTCACCAGCATTCCAATTCGTCTCATCGCGTTTCCTCGGATCCTACAAAAAAATGGGGCCTGATGCGCCAGAACTCCGGCAATCATGCATCAGGCCCCACATCCTATTTTGCCTGTTCAGGCGTTCTTGTTAGGGGATCGCAAACACCGTCAGAGAGCCGCCGAGCGAGGTGTACTTGGTGAGAGCGGCATAGCCGCCAACCGCACCGAGGCCCGCCGTGGCGACCAGCTTATCGGCTTCCGGCAAATTGCCTTGGTCGACCGCGCCGTGCCAGCCGGCGGCGTTTTCCGGGTTCAGCAGGCCGGCCGCGAGGCCGATGCCGGCCCAGCCGCCGACGCCCGACAGGACCGCGACATATTGCTTGCCGCCGTGCTCGTAGGTCATGACGTTGCCGATGATGCCCGACGGGGTCTTGAACTTGTAGAGTTCCTTGCCCGTCTTGGCGTCAACCGCCTTCAGATAGCCCTCAAGCGTGCCGTAGAACACCACGCCGCCCGAAGTCGCAAGCGCGCCGCCCCACGCCGAAAACAGCTCGGGGTTGGACCAGACGATCTTACCTTCCTTGGCATCCCAGGCGATGAAGTTGCCCATGTTGGTCTCGCCCTTGGGCGGATACATGGTCAACGCGGCGCCCACGTAAGCCTGTCCGGCCGTGTAGGACACTTTGTAAGGCTCGTAGTCCATGCAGACGTGGTTGGTCGGCACATAGAACAGACCGGTGACCGGCGAATAGGCCGCCGGCTGCTGGTCCTTGGTGCCAAGAGCCGCCGGGCAGATGTCGGTGACGTTGACATCTTCACCGTTGTGCTCGGTCGATTTCTCCGGCACCACGGCGGGACGCCCGTAGGTCGCGCTCGCCTTGTCCATGTCGACGCCGGTCGTCCAGTTGACAACCGGATCGTACTTTTGGGCCACCAGCAGTTCGCCGGACTCGCGGTCCATCGTGTAGGCGAGGCCGTTGCGATCAAAGTGGACCAGGGTCTTGCGGGACGCACCGCCGATATCCTGGTCGGCGAGGATCATCTCGTTGATGCCATCGAAGTCCCATTCGTCATGGGGCGTCATCTGGTAGACCCATTTCGCCATGCCGGTATCGACATCGCGGGCCATGATGGTCATCGACCAGCGATTGTCGCCGGGACGCTGGTTCGGGTTCCAGGTCGAGGGATTGCCGGTGCCGTAGTACATGAGGTTCAGAGCGGCGTCATAGGAATACCAGCCCCAGGTGGTGCCGCCACCGATCTTCCACTGTTCGCCCTCGAAGGTGTTCATCCCCGAGTCTTTGCCGACCGGCTTGCCGAGATGCATAGTCTTGTCGGGATCCATGAGGATGTCCGAATCGGGTCCCATGGAGTAGGCGCGCCAGGCCAAGGCGCCATCCTTGATGTTGTAGGCGGCCATCGATCCGCGAACTCCGAATTCGCCGCCCGAAATGCCGACGAACACCTTGTCCTTGAACACGTGCGGCGCGTTGGTGCCGGTCTCGGCGATCGCCGGATTGCCGTTCTTCACCTTCCAGACTTCCTGCCCCGAAGCGGCGTCGAGCGCCACCAGCGTGGTGTCGGCCTGATAGAGGAAGATCTTGCCATCAGCGTAGGACAGGCCGCGGTTGACGGTGTCGCAGCACATCACGGGAATGACATTTGGGTCCTGCTTGGGCTGATAGGCCCACTTGATCGAGCCGTTGTCGTTCAGGTCAAGCGCATAGACCGTGTTTGGGAAAGGCGTGTGCACATACATCGTGCCATCGATCACCAGGGGGGCACCCTCGTGACCGCGAAGCACGCCCGTTGAGAATGTCCAGGCGACTTGCAGCTTGCCGACGTTTTCGGTCGTGATTTGATTCAGGGTAGAGTAGCGTTGGTTATCGTAGGTGCCCGCCGGCATGACCCAGTTCTTCGGGTCTGACGACATCTTGATCAGCTCCTCATTCGCGCTTGCCGGTCCGTTCGCAAATGCGACCAAGGCGGCAAGGCATGATGCTGCTAAAAGAATTTTCCGCATTGTGGTGCAACCTCCCTTTGGTTGAGTTTTTTTGACGGCAATTCCGACACCAAAACTTGCAACTGTCTTTGCCTGAAGAGTGCGATTGTCCAACTCTACTTCGCACTGCAAAAGGCGGGACGGCCAACACAGGTTACCCTTTGTGGGCGTTGTGATTTCGGATACCGGTGCCGAGGCTAGGACGATTTTTTGATGCCCGCAATAGGCAATCAACTTTGAATCAAGAAAAAAGTCACAAGACTAGAGCAAATCCCGCAAGAGCGCGCCGCACTTTGGCGACAGGGATTTGCTCAAACACTTGAATCTGGAGCGTATCCTTATCGGCGAAGTGATTCCACTTCGCCGGGATACGCTCCAAAGTGCTGGAAGCAGCGCGCTTCCAATTTGCTTCAGGCTTTTAACACGCCAGATGCCTTTGCAAGGTGGGTTGCAATATAGTCCATCAGCGCCGGCGACAGGCAGTCATAGGGTTCAAGCCCGATTTCCTTGAGCCGCGCGCGAATGCCAGGCATCTCACTGGGGTTCACGCCCGCTTCGATGGCCGATGACACAAATGCGGCAAACTCTGGCGCCGACCATCCGGTTTCCTTGGACAGTTCCGTATGGATGAAATCCAACCCGAAAAACGGGTGTTTGGCGTTTTCGATGCGGCCATACATATGTGCACCGCAATCCTTGCAGGCATGCCGCTGGATCGTGGCCGATGCATCGACGACTTTGAGCTTGCCCTCTCCGCTAGTGACTTTCAATTTGTCACGCGAAACGACGGCCACTACGGAAAAACGGGCGCCTTTTGGCTTCCAGCATTTGGTGCATCCGCATACGTGGTTGTGGGCGGATTGGGCGCCAACGCTTACTTTTACGGGGTTGCTCGCGCAATTGCACTGCAGGCTACCACCTGCGAAATCCTTGGCTCCAGGCTTTATCCCATTGTCGACTGAAGGGTGAATCGCAACTTTGGGCATGACAACCTCCTTGGTTTGAACTTGCTGACCGCTATCTCCGAATAATTTAGTAAACCACGATGCCACGGATGGATTCTCCTCTATGCATAAGGTCGAAACCTTGGTTGATGTCCTCAAGCTTGAAAGTGTGGGTGATCATCGGATCAATCTCGATCTTGCCATTCATGTACCAGTCAACGATCTTTGGCACATCCGTCCGGCCCCGCGCGCCGCCAAAAGCAGTGCCGCGCCAGGAGCGGCCCGTGACCAACTGAAAAGGACGCGTCGAGATTTCCTGACCCGCGCCCGCAACGCCAATGATGATTGATTGGCCCCATCCTTTGTGCGCGCATTCCAGTGCAATCCGCATCACTTTCACATTGCCGATGCACTCGAACGTATAGTCCGCGCCGCCGCCCGTGAGTTCGACAAGATGCGCGACAAGATCGCCTTCGACCTTTTCGGGGTTAACAAAATGCGTCATGCCAAAGCGCTTACCCCACGCCTCGCGGTCCGGGTTGAGATCGACACCAACAATCATATTGGCACCGGCGAGCCTGAGCCCCTGAATTACATTGAGCCCGATGCCGCCGAGGCCAAAGACAACGCAATTCGAGCCGATTTCCACCTTGGCTGTATTGATGACAGCGCCAACGCCGGTTGTAACGCCGCAGCCGATATAGCAAATCTTGTCAAAGGGCGCATCTTCCCGCACTTTTGCCACCGCGATTTCGGGCATCACCGTGTAATTGGAAAATGTCGAGCACCCCATATAGTGGTGCACCATCTTGCCCTTGTATGAGAACCGCGAGGTGCCATCGGGCATCAGTCCCTTGCCCTGGGTGATGCGGATTTTCTGGCACAGGTTGGTTTTGGGATTGAGGCAATACTCGCACTCGCGGCATTCTGGCGTGTAGAGTGGAATGACGTGATCGCCAACCTTGAGAGAGCTCACCCCGCCGCCGATTTCCCGCACAATTCCCGCGCCTTCGTGACCAAGAACGGCCGGAAACAGTCCTTCTGGATCGCCGCCAGAGCGCGTGAACTCATCGGTGTGGCAAATCCCTGTCGCCTTTATTTCAATGAGGACTTCGCCTAGCTTTGGCCCCTCAAGATCAAGTTCGACAATTTCCAGAGGTTTGGCTTTTTCGAATGCAACTGCCGCACGGGATTTCATGTTTCCTGCCTCGCCTGCTTTTTACTCAAGCATTTTTATATGTGGCGTCGTCCGGGGATACATTAATCATTACCAGGAATGCTCACAAGCAAAAAATCCATGCCAGTCATGCTGCATTGCAGCACTCGGCGGCAGCTCTCTGATTGAAGCAGCGCCGGGACAATGCTAGCAACGCAGTTCCTCGGACTTGGAGAGCAGAGCAATGAAATTGATGTCAATCGCGCTATCGATCGCGGCGGTAACTCTGGTCGCGGCCGCACCCGCCCGCGCCGATGGCGATGCCGTGAAGGGGGAAAAGACCTTCAAGAAATGCATGGCCTGCCATACGGCCACCGACAAAACCAACAAGGTCGGTCCGTATCTTTTTGGTGTTGTTGGGCGCCCCATCGCCACTGCTGAAAACTACGCTTACTCGGATGCCATGAAGGAATATGCGCTCGTAGCGAAAGTCTGGGATGAAGCGACCTTGGCCGCTTATCTCGAAAACCCCAAGGCGGCCGTCGCCAAGACCAAAATGGTATTCCCGGGCTTGAAGAAACCCGAAGACCGTCTTGATGTGATCGCCTATCTAAAGTCAAAAATGTAAAGCGAAGACCAACGGGACCGGCTGCGGCAACTCAAATGCTCTTGACCGTGCGCAAGGAAACTGTGCACACTCTGCCGGTGGTGAATGAGTGAGCGTGAGACAATCTGCCGTCGCAGGTTCGGTCCGTGAATTGCCCGGAGGCATGAGTCATTTAAGAACATCAAATTGGGAGGAGACAAGAAATGGCTCGTAAAGCAGTCAAGAAAACAGCCAAGAAGGTTGTAAAGAAAGCAAAGGCAAAACGGTCGGCGCCATTCATTGCTTTGCATCCGTCCATCGATCGCGGGTTCCCCAAGTCGGCCGCCAAAGGATTTTCAGGCGGGACGCTGACCTGCAAATGCGCAAGCGACCCCGTCACCGTTGAGCTGAGTGCGCAATCGGCTCACAATCATGCCTGTGGCTGTACCAAATGCTGGAAGCCGGACGGAGCGATTTTCTCGGTCGTCGCGGTGGTGCCCAGCGGCAAGGCGAGGGTCGCCGCCAACGGCCACAAGTTGAAGATCGTCGATGAGCAGGCGCTTATCTTGCGTCACGCCTGCACCGGCTGCGGCGTGCATATGCTCGGTCCGGTCAAGAAGCCCGGCCATCCCCTTGAGGGCCTCACCTTTGTGCACACCGAGCTTTCAAAACAAAAAGGCTGGTCACCCCCGGGATTCGCCGCGTTTGTGTCTTCAGTCATTGAATCGGGCGTTCCGCCGTCAAAAATGCCGGCCATCCGGAAGCGCCTGAAGTCGATCGGCTTGGAGCCATATGACTGCCTAAATCCTGGGCTGATGGACTATCTGGCAACGGCCGCCGCGAAGAAATCCGGCGCCTATCGCGAGTCGTGATGAGGTGGCGTCTCGATGACTCTTGAGACGCGGTCGCTGGTCAAGAGCTTTGGCGGAGTTCAGGGTGTCTACACCCACCAAAGTGAACGCTGCCATTGCCCCATGACTTTTGCGGTGTTTGTGCCGCCCCAGGCATCAACGAAGAAGTTGCCGGTTCTGTGGTATCTCTCAGGCCTTACCTGCACCCATGCCAATGTCATGGAGAAGGGCGAATATCGCGGGTCTGCCGCGGAACACGGCGTTATCATTGTCTGCCCGGATACCAGCCCGCGCGGCGAGGGCGTTCCAGATGTGGCGGAGAATTGGAAACTAGGCTGCGGCGCGAGTTTCTATGTCGACGCCATCGAGCCGCCGTGGTCGGCCAACTACCAGATGTACAGTTATGTGACATCCGAACTGCCGGCTATAATCGCCGCGAACTTTCCCGCTGACATGACGCGGCAATCAATCTTCGGTCACTCCATGGGTGGCCATGGCGCTTTGGTTGCGGCGCTGCGCAATCCTGGCCGCTACAGAAGCTGTTCCGCGTTCTCGCCGATCGTGCATCCGTCAACGGCGGATTGGTCGCGTCCGGCGCTCGCCGCCTATCTCGGTGAAAATGAAGCGCGTTGGCGCCAGTATGATGCGGTGTCCCTGATTGAAGATGGCGCGCGCGCGCCGGAACTTCTTGTCGATCAAGGCACGGCTGACCAGTTTCTCGCTGACGGACTGCGCCCGCATCTTTTGCAACAAGCCTGCAACAAGGCAAACATGCCTCTCACCCTGCGCATGCAAGAAGGCTATGATCACTCGTATTTCTTCATCTCCACGTTCATGGCCGGCCACGTCGCATGGCATGCAAGCCGCATGGCGAAATAGACAGAGACATATTTTGTTGCCACGCAGCGCCGGTAACCATTGCGGCTGTACTCTATTGTACCAACGGCCGGAAACCTCGACTTGCCTAATCCCCCGGTACGGCATTCCACCGGCGGGCTTGCCCGCTCGGGAGGCGATAGAGGCTGTGAAGAAATCGGCCGGCGACCGGCAACTACGAGCTTGCGGGAAAAATCGGGTTCCCAGCTGGAGTTTACCCCGGACCTGATCCCGGGGCTGGGATGACGGAAAAAGGGAGACAAATCAATGATATCCCTTCAATCCGTGCTGCCAGCGAAAGCTGGCATCCCGCTTCTCTTTGATCAAATCAGCGGGACAATGGTTCGAATTCCGTGAAGGTGTTTGACCATGGCGGCTTGACGAAAAGCTCGCAAAACAGGCAAATCGATCCGCAATTCCAACTCAACTCCAATCTGATTGTGTTCCGCCTGTTGGACCGGCCTTTCGCATCTGCCATAGTGTTTGAAAACAGATGGGCTGGGAGTTTGCATGGCAACCGGGAAGACCGGATCGCGGGAGGTGGCCGTTGGCATCATTGCCAATCCCGTTTCAGCCCGCGACATCCGGCGGGTCATCGCCAATGCAACGGCGCTGCAGATCACCGACCGCGCCAACATCGTGCTCCGCGTTCTCTCCTGTCTCAAGGCAGCGGGCGTCAATCGCGTCTTGATGATGCCGGAGAATGGCGGCATCCGTCACCATGTCCGCCGCGGCATCGACCGGGCGGAAAATCAGGGCCTTAAGCATTTCCCCCAGCTTGAATATCTCGACTACAAGATATCGGGCACGGTTGAAGACACATTCCGCGCCGCCCGGATGATGCAGGAGAAGGGCGTATCGGCGATTGTCGTCCTTGGCGGCGATGGAACCCATCGCGCCGTGGTCCGGGACTGCGGAAACGTTCCGGTTGCCGGCATTTCAACCGGCACCAACAATGCCTTTCCCGAGCACCGCGAGCCCACCATTACCGGTCTCGCGGTAGGCCTTGCGGTCACTGGCAAGGTTCCCGCCCGCATAGCCTTCCAGCCCAACAAGAAGCTGCGTGGTGAAGGTCAACGGCCACAGCGAGATTGCCCTCGTCGACGTGGCCGTGGTCACCGAGCGCTATGTCGGCGCCCGCGCCCTGTGGCGCACCGAAACCTTCAGCGAATTGTTCGTGACCTTCGCCGATCCCGAAGTGATCGGCATGTCGGCGATAGCGGGACTTCTGAGACCGGTGACGCGGCTCGACAATTATGGCCTCCATGTCCGCCTCGGCGGCGAAGCCAAGATCAGGCTCGACACCCCCATCGCTCCGGGCTACATGCGTGAAATCGCCATCCGCAATTACCGCAAAATGCCCACCAAGAAAATATACCGGCCAGAAATCCGTGACGGCTCCATTGCCCTCGATGGTGAACGCGAACTATCATTTGGCAGCGATGACGACATCACCATCGAGCTTGTGCCCAATGCTTTTCGAACCGTGAATGTGAGCGCTTGCATGCACTATGCCGCCAAACATGGTCTATTGCGGGTGAAACCCTAAGAACAACGATTAACCACAGGGAGGTTCCTCATGAATGCCAAAGCCATCAAAAAATCCAAGGCCAAGCCGAATGCCAGCCCGGTGAAAGCCAAGAAGCCGCGTGCGGCGAGTTCGTTCCCCCTCGACAAGTCGGGCCTCCTGCAGGCCTACCGGACAATGCGCACCATCCGCGAGTTCGAGGAGCGGGTGCACGCCGAATTCGCCAAGGGCGACATTCCGGGCTTCGTGCATCTCTATGCCGGAGAGGAAGCGGCGGGCACGGCGATCATGATGCATCTCACCGATGCCGACCGCATCGCCTCCACCCATCGCGGCCACGGCCACTGCATCGCCAAGGGCGTTAACGTGAAGTCCATGATGGCGGAAATCTACGGCAAGGCGGCGGGCGCCTGCCGCGGCAAGGGCGGCTCGATGCATATCGCCGACTTGGCCCACGGCATGATGGGCGCCAACGGCATTCTCGGCGCCGGCGCGCCGCTCGCCTGCGGCGCCGCGCTAGCAGCGAAATTCCGCGGCGACGGCGGTGTCGGCATTTCTTTCGTCGGCGACGGCGGCTTCGAACCAGGGCGCGTTCCTCGAATGCCTCAATCTGGCGGCTGTGTGGAACCTGCCGGCGATCTTCGTGATCGAGAACAACGGCTACGCCGAATCGACCTCGCGCGACTACGCGGTGGCGGTCGACAGCTACGTCGACCGCGCCGCGGGCTTTGGGCTGCCCGGCGTGACCGTTGACGGCACCGATTTCTTCGCCGTCTACGAGGCAGCCGGCGAAATCATCAAGCGCGCCCGTGAAGGTGGCGGACCGGCACTGCTCGAATGCAAGATGGTGCGCTTTTTCGGCCATTTCGAGGGTGACCAGCAGACCTATCGCGGCAAGGGCGAGGTCGAACATCTCCGCGCCAACCACGACTGCATCAAACTGTTCAGCGAGCGGATCGTCGCGGCCGGCGCCGTCAGCCGGGCCGAACTCGAGGCGATCGACAAGGAAGCCGGACACCTGATCGAGGAAGCCGCCGCCTTCGCCAAGGCCGCGGCGCCGCCGGCGGCCGCGGATCTCATGAACGACGTCTATGTTTCATACTGAGCCCAGGAGCTAGCAGCAGATGGCTCGCAATATCACGCATGCGCCAGGCGCTCAACGAAGCGATCGATCAGGAAATGGCCCGCGATCCGAAAGTGATCCTCATGGGCGAAGACATTGCCGGCGGCCAAGGCGGCGAGGGCGAACTCGATGCCTGGGGCGGGCCCCTCGGCGTCACCAAGGGGCTTTATCACAAGCATCCCGGCCGCGTGCTCGATACGCCGTTGTCGGAATCGGCCTTCATCGGCGCCGCGATCGGCGCCGCCGCCTGCGGCATGCGGCCCATCGCCGAACTGATGTTCATCGATTTCATGGGCGTCTGCTTCGACCAGATCTTCAATCAGGCGGCGAAGTTCAAATACATGTTCGGCGGCAAGGCGGAGACGCCGGTAGTGATCCGCGCCATGGTGGGAGCAGGCTTTCGCGCCGCCGCCCAGCATTCGCAGATGCTGACGCCGCTGTTCACCCATATCCCCGGCCTCAAGGTGGTGTGTCCATCGAACGCCTATGACGCCAAGGGCTTGCTGATCCAGTCGATCCGCGACAACGATCCGGTGATCTTCTGCGAGCACAAGAACCTTTATGACGCGGAGGCCGACGTGCCGGTCGAGTCCTATGCAATCCCGTTCGGCGAGGCCAATATCGTTCGCGACGGCGGCGACTGCACCATCGTGACCTATGGCATGATGGTGCATCGGGCTTTGAGCGCGGCCGAAGAGCTGAAACCAAGGGTAGCCAGGGGTGGGGTGGAATGCGAAGTCATCGATCTCCGTACCCTGTCGCCCATCGACTGGGATACGGTTATGGAAAGTGTCGAGAAGACCGGCAGGCTGGTTTGCGTCGACGAGGCCCATCCACGCTGCTCGATTGCCTCCGACGTCTCCGCCATGGTGGCTCAGGAATGCTTTAAGTCGCTGAAAGGGCCGATTCAAATGGTCACCGCGCCACATACGCCGGTACCGTTCTCGCCGGTGCTCGAAGACCTCTACTTGCCCTCGGCCGCCAAAATTGCGGCGGCCGTCAAGAAAACCATGATGCAGTGAGGTGAGGCGATGACCGACACCCGTATCGTGCCCATTGTCATGCCCAAATGGGGCCTCTCCATGAAGGAGGGGAAACTGACCGGCTGGCTGCTGCAGGATGGCTCCAGGATCAATGTCGGTGACGCGATCCTCGAGGTCGAGACCGACAAGATCGCCGGTGCCCTCGAAGCCACCGATGCGGGCGTCTTGCGCCGCCGCGTCGGCGAGGATAACACCATCTACCCGGTGAAGGCGCTCCTCGGCGTCATCGCCGATCCGGCGGTTCCCGATGCGGAGGTCGATGCCTACATCGCCTCCTACGTGACGCCAGCCGCCGGAGATGACGATGAGGATCAGGGTCCGCAATACGAGTTTGCCGATACGCCTTCCGGCAAACTTCGCTATGCCAAACGCGGAAGCGGCGGCGAAACCGTCGTCCTGATCCACGGATTTGGCGGCGACATCGACAACTGGCTGTTTAACATCGATGCCTTGGCCGAGAAGGCAACGGTCTATGCGCTCGACCTGCCGGGACATGGTCAGTCGGTGAAAGCCCTGGCTAACCCGGGCCTCACCGCAATGACCGCGGCTCTGAACGGGTTCCTGGACAAACTCGGTGTCGCAAGCGCCCATCTCGTGGGCCACTCAATGGGTGGAGCGATTGCCATGCAGATGGCTCTCGACCACGCCAAAAAGGTGAAGTCTCTCACCCTCATCTGCCCATCGGGCCTCGGGCCGGACATCGGAAACTATGTCGACGGCTTCATCGCCGCCCAAGGCCGCAAGGATTTGAAGCAGGTGCTTGAAACCCTGTTCGCCGACAAGAGCCTGGTCAGCCGCCAACTGGTCGACGATGTGCTGAAGTACAAGCGCCTCGATGGCGTTGACGCGCTACTGAAGTCACTCAATGCCGCGCTGTTTGGCGGTGGCCGGCAACACGATGCGCCGGGCAGCAAGCTTGCCGGCAAGTTGCCTCCCACCCTGGTGATCTGGGGCAAGTCTGATGAAGTCATCCCCGCGGCCCATGCCCACAACCTGCCCGGAGCGGACGTGCACATATTGGAGAATGCCGGACACATGGTGTTCATGGAAAAGGCCGGCGATGTGAACGCCTTGATCAAGAAACACATTGCCGCCTGATCACCAGGACATCCGCGACGCCGTTCGCAAATTATGCGCGGAGTTTCCCGGCGCCTACTGGCGCAAGCTTGACCGCGACAGGAGTTACCCCTCGGAATTTGTGACTGCTCTTACGGCTGCGGGTTTCTTGTCGGCCCTGATCCCGGAGGAGTTCGGAGGCTCCGGGCTGAAGCTCTCGGCCGCCGCCGCGATCCTTGAGGAAATTCACGCCGCAGGCTGCAATGGCGCAAGCTGCCATGCCCAGATGTACACAATGGGAACGCTGCTTGCGTCATGGTTCGATCGAACAGAAGCGCAAGTATCTGCCGGAAATCGCCAGTGGCGCCTTGCGGCTTCAGGCCTTCGCCGTGACCGAGCCCGGCAGTGGCAGTGACACCGGTGCGATCGCTACGACAGCCGCACGCGACGGCGGCCAATATGTCATCACCGGCCAGAAGATTTGGACCAGCCGCGCCGGCCATTCCGATTTGATGTTGGTGCTGGCGCGAACTTCGCCCAGGGCCGATCAAGGCAAGCGCACGGCAGGACTGTCTCTCTTCATCGTCGATCTGCGCCAGGCGCAGGGCAGGGGGCTGACTATCCGGCCAATCCGGACCATGATGAACCACGCGGCAACCGAAGTATTTTTCGACAATGTGCCAGTGCCCGCCGGGAATCTCATCGGCTACGAAGGCGAAGGTTTTCGTTATCTACTTTCGGGCCTGAATGCCGAGCGCATCCTGATTGCCGCCGAATGCGTGGGCGATGCCAAGTGGTTCCTCGAGAAGTCCACGGCCTACGCAAGGGAGCGCCGCGTCTTCGACCGCGCAATTGGCCAGAACCAGGGTGTGCAATTCCCCATCGCCCGCGCTTATGCCAACATGCGCGCGGCCGAACTCATGATGGCCGAAGCTCTGCGCAAATATGATGTTGGCGAAAACCCAGGACCCGAGGCCAACATGGCGAAATTGCTCGCCGCCGATGCTTCATTCGAAGCGGCCAATGTCGCGATCCAGACCCACGGCGGTTTCGGCTTTGCCGAGGATTTCGATATCGAACGCAAATTCCGCGAAACGCGGCTCTATCAGGTAGCGCCGGTTTCCACCAACATGATTCTCTCATACTTGGCTGAACATGTGCTCGGCCTTCCAAGGTCCTACTGAGATGAGCGATGACTTTGCAGCCTGGTTGGGCCGCCAGGTGACGCGCACCGACACGGTGACTAAACGTCTGGCCGATGAATTCCGCGCCACACTTGCACCTTTTCTATTTGAGCCGTCGAATGAGAACGAAGTTTCACCCGGTCTCCACTGGGCCCTGGCGCCGGCAATTCCCACGGACACAGACTTGGGTCCCGATGGCGCCGAAGCAAAAGGTGTTTTCTTGCCGCCTATCCCCTTGCCCCGCCGCATGTGGGCCGGTGGCTCCATTGAATCCTTCGTCCCGATCCGCATCGGCATGGATGTAACTCGAACCTCGACGATTTCCGATCTCAAGATGCGCGACGGCAAGACAGGCAAGCTGTGTTTCGTCTCGATCACGCACGAGCTGCGCGCCGGCGTCACCCTGCTGCTGCGTGAACGCCAGGACCTGCTGTTTCGAGAAGGCGGATTGACAGCGCCCCAGCCCAATGGCCAGAGGCAAGCAGGTTCGGCGGATCTCGAATGGAAAGTTGAATTGTCGGCGCCTTTGCTGTTCCGCTTCTCGGCAGTCACCTTCAACGGCCACCGCATTCACTATGACCTTCCCTATGCGATGGAGCAGGAAGGCTATGCCGGCCTGGTGGTGCACGGCCCGCTGCAAGCGGCACTGCTAATGAACCAGTCAGCGGTTCTGACCGCGCGGATGCCTCCCCGTTTCGACTATCGTTGCACCGCGCCCTTGATCGCCGGACAAACGGTCTCGGTAGTCAGCAGCCGGGATGCACAGAGCGTTCGCGGCTGCATCGTAGACCAAAACGGGACTGTCACGATCGAGAGCTCAACTCACGCTCGAGAAACATGAGAGACATGACGGTCTTGGCATCCGCGAGCTGACCTTTCTGCAGCATGGCCCAGGCCTCGGCAAACGGCATTTCGAGAACCTCGATATCCTCGCCCTCCGCCGCATGCCCACCGCCGCTGCCAACTTTCCATTCGGCCCGGTAATCCGCAAGAAACATGGTAATGCGCTCGGTGACACCGCCGGGGGTCATGAATGTCGAAGCAACCTGCCTGAGATTGTCGATGCGGTAGCCCAGTTCCTCGATGGCCTCGCGCTGAACGCATGTCTCGGGCGGATCGCCGTCGAGAAGGCCCGCGCAAACTTCTATGAGATCCCCGCTTTCACCGCTCAGAAACACCGGTAGCCGGAATTGCTTGACCAGCAGAATGGTTCCGCGCGTGGCGTCATAAGGCAGCACGCAAGCGCCATGACCGTGATCGTGCACCTCCCGCTCCAGGGCCTGGGTGCGTCCATCGGTTCGCGTGTAGTGAATCTTGTACAGGCGCAGATTGGCCCAGCGGTGGGATAGTGTTTCAACGCCGTCAATCGTGACACGCTTGCTCACGCCGGCCGCTCCTGCTTTACCCGGCTAAGAATGGCCCGGGCAAGCGGCCGTTCAGTTAGCCTATCGACCGGACACGCAAGCCGCCGCCGCCAATTCGGGCGTTCACGGTCGGTGCCTGGAACATTCAATGGCTCAACCTCCTCGGCAAGATCATCCGCCTGGACAAGCATGACCGCCGAGGGAGATGCCGCGACAAACCCATGAGCGGCAACCTCGGCATCGCTTGTGGACGCGCCGGTTGCGTCATCCAGCGCTTTGATTTCACCCGCACGCCGCTGCCGCCGCAGGCTGGCTTCGGCCGCGTCGATAAGCCCAAGTTCACGCTCAATGGCAATATCGCGGCTCTGGCGCCATCCCTTGAATGTCGGCAGATCATGCGATGCAAGACACGACAGTGCGAGCTTCGGATAAAGCTGGTTTGCCTTGAAGTCCACGCCCTCGCGCTCGAACCACAGGACACGGTAAGATAGAATGCTGGCAGCGGAAAGTTGCTCACGCAATCCATTGGGAATCGTACCGAGGTCTTCGCCGACGATCATGCACTGTGCCCGCTGGCTCTCGATTGCGGTAATCGCAATCAACAGATCGAGTGGAAAATCCACATAGGCCCCGGCGCTGCCTTCGGCTCCCTTTGGCACCCAGAACTGCCGCATGAATCCGAGGATGTGATCGATCCGCAGCGCTGCCGCATGCCGCATATTGGCCATCAGGATCGCCCGCATCGGCTCACCGCCGGCTCTGGCCAGGGCCAACGGAGAAAAGGGCGGCAAATTCCACACTTGGCCCTGGCGGGAAAACGGGTCAGGCGGAGCGCCAAGCGAAACGCCGTGGGCGAAATGTTCCGGGGCTTCGGCGATCTCGCCGCCATCGAAAGCTGAGCCCACTGCAAGGTCGCGGTACAGATTTCCATGCGCGGCAGCCTTGCCCAGTTGCATTTCGGCGATCCACTGCAGGAACGCCCGGTAGCGATGCCGCTGCGGCCGGTCTGGTTCGCCGGCCGATCTGGTCTCGAATGCGCAGTGCCGGGCCAGATCGCCGCCGCCTGAGACAATGAATGATTCAAGATCACGGTTGTTCCCGAGTTCGGCGAAGGCGCTCTCCAGCATGGAACTCTTCGCCTGCCAGACCGCGGAATAATCGACGAGAGGTAGCGCTTCAAGTTTGGCGAAAGCAGCGCGGTTTCCTTCCGCAAGCCGGCTGGTTTTTTGAAGAGCGAATGTCTCAAGCAGCATGGCAGTGCTGATATAGATGGGGTCGATGAATCTCCGGTCCGATGGCTGATAGGGGCTGGCTCTTTCTCGCTCCTGCGGGAAAAGATGATGCAGCGGATTGATGCCGGCATAATGTCCGCCGGCCGCCGCCGTGACGCCGGCAAAGCGCCGAAGAGTTTCAAAATCGCCGATGCCGCCGTCGCCGTCGTGGCGCAGCGCGTAAAGATGCGAAGCAAGGCCATAAACCCGCCCACCCCGCGCGATCGCCGGTGGAAGATAGCAGTGCCCTGGACTGACTAAAACGCGCCGCCTGCTTTCCTCGCTTCCATGGGTCCGGACGTCATAATAGCCGGGCGGAAGCTCGATTATGGGAACCTGGCCGGGTCCAACCTCCAGCGGCTGCTCGCTGCCATCTTCGTGGCTGATAACCAGGCGTTGCCGCCGCTCGCTTGCCTGGCCCACGGTAACCGGTGCCCCGCTTCGTCCGATCAGCGGAGTTGCGGCGTTGCGAAGTTCGCCAAGTGAGTCGCGTACGTCACTCGGCGTATTGTACGCTATCCTGAGTGCGTCCAGCGTTATGCGCAGAGTCTCGGGCGAGACATCATGGTGAGTCCCATCCACCTCCCACCAGTCACGCCCAATGCCCGCAGCGGCCGCAAGCTGCCGCAATGTCTCGTCTGAGATGCCAATGGAGCGAACCGGTTGCTCCGCAAACAGAGAAACCGAATTGCCGGGAAGTGCCGCACCCTCGGCGGAGCTGAATACCCGCGCCCATTTGTAACCATCCCGTGCAAGGAGTGATGGCTCAACGATTTTGACGCTGCCATTAATCCAAATGGCAATGCGCTCATTGCCGTCGGCAAGTACCAACCCAATTACCCGTTTGCCAGCCTTGTTCCAGTCAATCGGCGCACCGTCGGCGCCCACCCACATGGCGTCCCCATTCCCTGACAGGAACCGGTCTGCCGCCAGTACCGGATAGGACTTGCGCAATTCCGCCAGCCCCGCGGTAAAGTCGATGAGATTCTTGATCGGCGTTGTCCCAGTCCAGCCAGGTCGTGGCATTGTCCTGGGCATAGGCATTGTTATTGCCGCCCTGGCTCCGCCCGAACTCATCTCCCGCCGTAAGCATTGGCGTTCCGCGCGAAAAGAACAACGTCGCAATTAAGGCGCGCGCGTCACCACCAGGCCATGTCGGCTCATGGCCGTTTCCGTCGTTGTTGTTCTCACCATTGACGAAATTGTTCTTGGCGCTGAAGGTCACCGCGTCGCGCAGGGTGAATCCGTCATGGGCACTGATAAAATTGATGCTGCATGAAGGCCGGCGGTTGGCCCCGAATATGTCAGACGAACCCGCAAGCCGGGTGGCAAGAGCGCCAAGACTATTCGCATTGCCACGCCAGAACCGGCGGACATCGTCACGGTAGCGGTCGTTCCACTCCAGCCACCGCGCTGGGAACTGGCCGAGCCGGTAGCCGCCAGGCCCGACATCCCAAGGCTCGGCGATCATTGTCAGTTGCGACAGCAACGGATCCTGTTCGATCGCCGCGAGCAAAGGGGCATCGGGAGAGAAATCGCCCGAGGCGCGTCCCATCACCGGCGCCAGATCGAAACGGAAGCCATCGATACCGGTGCGATTGACCCAGCAGCGCATGGCATCCATCGCCAGCTGCATGACCGGTGCCCGGTCAAGCGCCAGCGTGTTGCCGCATCCGGTGTCGTTCACCAGCGCCCCGTTGGCGTGGGCGTAATAGAGTGCATTGTCGAGCCCGCGCAGCGACAGCGTTGCGCCACTAACGTCGCTCTCGCCCGTGTGATTGAAAACCACATCGAGCAACACGCGGATACCTGCTTGGTGAAGGCAAGCCACCGCCTCGCGAATCTCACGGTGGCCGCCGGGCGCAAGGCGAGGATCGGGCGCCATGAAGCAGACCGGGTTATACCCCCACGCGTTTGACAGCCCGAGCGGCGGCAGATGGCGCTCATCGATCCACGCCGCCAGCGGCATGAGTTCGACCGTGTCGACGCCGAGGCTCACAAGATGGTCGATGACCGCCGGCTCCGTTAGCGCCGAGACGGTGCCGCGTTTTGAAACCTGCACGTTCGGATGGAGCTTGCTGAATGACTTGACCTGCAACTCATAGATGAACTGCGGAGTTGCTTGAGGCAATGAAATTGCCTTCTCCAGTGGCGCGGTGACGACGCATTTAGGGACAAGCGCTGCCGAATCAAACCCGCGCTCGAGCAATTCCGGGTAATGCAAGAAGGGCCGATCCAGCTCATTGGCATAGGGATCAATGAGCAGCTTGCTTGCATCGAAGCGGTGCCCATGGTGTTCGTCCCACGGTCCCTCGGCCCGGAACCCATAGCGGGTTCCGGCGCCAACGCCGCTGACCAATCCGAAATGCACATCGCCAAGCCGGTGCGGCAGAGGAAAGCGATAGATTTCCTCCTCGCCCGATTGATCGAATATGCAGAAGTGAATGCGCTGCGCATGGCGCGACACGACGGCGACATTGAGTCCATCCCCGTGAATTGTGACGCCAAGTGGATGAGGCGCGCCACCCGATTTCGAGAGCTCGGCGTTCAGGTGATCACCGTGGGAGCCGCGCGGCCGGTTCGCTGCTCAATGCCGGCAAGCGACTTTGAGAGAGCCACGAGATCGGCAAGCGCCGCCTGGGTTTCCAGCCCGTGCCTGGCCGGATCGGGCTCGAAGCGTTCGATATAGACACGCAGCGTGGCGCCGGCCGTGCCGGTTCCAGAAAGCCTGTACACGATGCGCGAGCCGTCTTCGAACATGACGCGCACGCCCTGTCCCGTCGTGCGCGAATGATCGACCGGATCGTCATAGGCGAAATCGTCCATGGCCTTGATGTTGTTGTGGCCTGGCAATTTGCCGATCTGAGCGCGCAGCGCCGCCATCAGTCCGTTGGCGGCCTCGGCATCCACTTCTTCATAATCGTGCCGTGAATAGTAATTGCGGCCAAACTCCCGCCAGTGCTCTTGCACGATTGCTTTGACGCTTTGCCGCTTCCGGGCAAGAATGTTCAGCCACAACAGAACCGCCCACAACCCGTCTTTCTCACGCACGTGGTCCGACCCGGTGCCGGCGCTTTCTTCGCCGCAGATGGTTGCCATGCCGGCATCGAGGAGATTGCCGAAGTATTTCCAGCCCGTGGGCGTTTCGTAGCATTTGATGCCGAGCTTTGCCGCAACCCGGTCCGCGGCGGCGCTCGTTGGCATTGAGCGGGCGATGCCGGCAAGGCCTTTGCCGTAGCCTGGCGCCAGATGAGCATTTGCCGCCAGCATGGCCAGCGAATCCGACGGCGTTACAAATTGGCCGCGCCCGATGATCAAGTTGCGATCGCCATCGCCGTCCGAGGCGGCCCCCAAATCGGGCGCGTCCGCCGACATCATGAGATCGTAAAGCTCCTTGGCGTGTACCAGATTGGGATCGGGATGATGACCGCCAAAATCGGGCAATGGCGTCCCGTTCGTTACCGTGCCCTCCCGGGCGCCGAGCATTCCCTCGAGAATTGCGATGGCATAGGGCCCGGTAATGGCGCTCATGGCATCGAAGCGCATTTTGAAACCCGACTTGAACAGTGCACGGATGGCGTCGAAGTCAAAAAGCTTCTGCATCAACGCGGAATATTCGGCGACCGGATCGATCACCTCGACAATCATGTCTTCGATCTTCGCCGTGCCCAGCCGCTTAAGATCGATGGTGGCATCGGTTGAAATTTTGTAGTTGGAAATAGTCTTTGTCTTGGAAAAAATTTGATCGGTTATCTTCTCAGGCGCCGGCCCGCCATTACCGGCATTGTATTTGATGCCGAAATCGCCGTCGGGCCCGCCCGGATTGTGACTGGCGGAAAGCACGATCCCGCCGAAGGCCTTGGAGTGACGAATGATGTTGGATGCCGCCGGCGTCGACAGCAGCCCATCCCGGCCCACCAGAACCCGACCAAAACCATTGGCTGCAGCCATGCGGATAGCCGTTTGAATCACCTCGCGGTTGAAATACCGCCCATCGCCGCCGATCACCAGTTTTTGACCACTATAACCTTCAAGAGCGTCAAAGATCGACTGGATGAAATTCTCGGCATAGTGCGGCTGCTGGAACACCGGAACTTTCTTGCGAAGACCCGATGTTCCAGGTTTTTGACCGTCGAATGGTTTCGTGGAGATGTTTTGAATCATTCCCGCCTCTTAGACCCGGCTGCCAGCGAGGTTGCGATAGAGCGATGCGTAGGCGGCAGCACTGCGCCGCCATGAAACGTCGGACGCCATGCCGCGCTTCTGCATTGTCGTCCAGGCATTCGTATCGGCGAACACCCGCATGGCGCGGCTGATCGCCTGTTCCAGTGTCGGCCCATCGACCGGGCTGAATTGAAATCCGGTAGCCGAGCCCGCGGCGATGGCGGCGTCATTGGCATCGATGATCGTGTCGGCCAGGCCGCCGGTGCGAGCCACGATCGGCACGCAGCCGTAACGCAAGCCGTAGAGCTGGGTAAGCCCGCAGGGCTCGAAGCGCGACGGTATGATGATGGCATCGGCGCCCGCCTGCATGAGATGGGAAATCGCTTCGTCATAGCCCGTGATCACGCCGATCCGGCCCTTGTGTTTCTGCGCACCCGCCAGAATGGCTTTTTCAATGTTTGCTTCGCCGGTGCCGATTAGCGCCAGCCGTGCGCCCGAGGCAACCAGGGCATCAAGAGAATTTGCAAAAATGTCCATGCCCTTTTGCCAGGTGAGGCGGCTCACCACGCACAACAGCATGCCATCCTCCTGGTCGAGGCCGAAACGCTTTTCCAGGGCGCGCTTGTTGACCGCCCGCTTGGCCAATGAAGATGCTTTGTAGTGGGCGGCAATATCGGGATCCTTCTCCGGATCCCAAACTTCCGTATCGATGCCATTGACGATGCCCGAAATGACCTGACGGCGCGAACGTAGGATCCCGTCCAGACCCATGCCGAATTCCGGCGCGCACATTTCGCTGGCATAGCTTGGGCTGACGGTTGTTATTGCATTGGCGCGCTGCAGTCCGCCCTTGAGGAAACACACCGAACCATAATATTCGAGGCAATCGATGGCAAATGCCGCCGCGGGCAAGCCAAGGGATGCAAAGATGGATGCTGGAAATTGGCCCTGAAAAGCGATGTTGTGAACTGTCATCACCGTTTTCGGGCCACCGCCATAACCCACATAAACCGCCGCCAGCGCCGCCTGCCAGTCGTGCAGATGCAGAATATCGGGCCGGTAACTCGTGATCGCGCCCCGCGCCGTATCGGCCGCTGCCCGCGCCAGGGCCGCGAAGCGCAATCCGTTATCCGCCCAATCCTTGCCATCCGGGCCGAGATAGGGATTGCCGGGCCGGTCGAAGAGGTGCGGGGCATCCACCGCAATGATATCGAGTCCCTTGGCCTTGCCGGCCACCAGTGTGGCAGCACCACCCATCAGGTCGGCGTAGTGATGAACCTGTTGGCCGCTATCCATGGCGCGCATAACCGCCGGATAGCCCGGCACCATGGTCTTGACGGCAATACCTTGCGCCGAAAGCGCGCCAGGGAGCGCACCGGCAACGTCGGCCAACCCCCCGGTCTTCACCAGCGGATAGATCTCCGAAGCCGCCGCCAAGACCTTCATGCCGAGAGTTTCTCAAGCATCGTCTTGGTTATGAGGCAAACGCCGTTCGCCGTGCGGCGGAAGCGCTTGCCATCGAGCTCGGGATCTTCGCCGACTACCAGGCCCTCGGGGATAACGACACCGCGGTCGATGACCACTTTTTTGAGACGCACGTTCCGGCCGATTTCGACATGCGGCAGCACAACCGCTTCCTCGACCGTCGAGTAGGAATTGATCCTGACCCCGGTGAACAGCAGCGACCGGCGCAACGAGGCGCCCGAAACGATGCATCCCCCCGATACCAGCGAAGCCGCCGCCTGGCCGCGCCGGCCTTCCTCGTCATGAACGAACTTCGCCGGCGGAGTGACTTCGCTATAGGTCCAGATCGGCCAGTTGCGATCGTAAAGGTCGAGCGCCGGCAGCACATCGGTAAGATCGATATTGGCTTCCCAGTAGGCATCGACCGTACCGACGTCGCGCCAGTAGGCCTCCGACTCCTGCGCCGAGCGCACGCAGGAACGGGTAAAGCGATGTGCCACTGCCTTGCCGTTCGTCACGATATGAGGAATGATATCCTTGCCGAAATCGCGGCTCGATGACTTGTCGGCCGCGTCGCGGCGCAGTTGGTCCGCCAGAAAGCCCATCTCGAAGACATAGATGCCCATCGAAGCCAGTGCCATGTCCGGCCGGTCCGGCATTCCCGGCGGATCCTTCGGCTTCTCCAGAAAACTCGTGATGCGATCGCTTTCGTCGACTGCCATGACGCCAAAGCCCGAAGCTTCCATGCGCGGCACTTCCAGACAGCCAATGGTCACATCTGCCCCGCTGTCGGCATGCTGCTGCAGCATCATTTCATAGTCCATCTTGTAGATGTGATCGCCGGCCAGCACCACCATGTACTTGACGCCGTAACTCTCGACGATATCGAGATTCTGATAGATTGCATCGGCGGTGCCTGCATACCATTGGTCTTCCGAAACCCTCTGGCTGGCAGGCAGAATATCGAAACTTTCATTGCGCTCTGGCCGCAGGAAGTTCCAGCCGCGTTGCATATGGCGGATAAGGCTGTGGGCCTTGTATTGCGTGGCCACCCCCATGCGGCGGATGCCGGAGTTGAGCGCATTGGACAGCGCGAAGTCGATGATGCGCGATTTGCCGCCAAACGGCACGGCCGGTTTGGCGCGCTTGTCGGTTAGTTCCAACAGGCGGCTGCCGCGCCCGCCGGCCAGAACATAGGCCATGGCGTCGCGGGCCAGAGGTCCATGCTTACGCGGCTCGGTCATTTCGTACTCCTCCCCAGCCAACCGGCATTCTTTTCATTGGCCAAAAGCAAAAAACAATGTCGCAAGCGGCGGCAATGTGATTCGCGCACTGGCGGGTTTGCCATGTGAACTCTCGGGCCGCGCCGTCACCCCGCCCATATTGCCCTTTCCGCTCCCGCCGTAGATTTCCGGCGTCGGTATTGAGAATTTCGCGCCAGATCGCCGGTACGTGGCAAGGGCAGAACGTAGTTAATCTCGCGGAACCGGCGTGAAATTTGAGACGACCACCACGCTAGTTTGCGTCTTCCCCCGAATGGCGCGCCCAGGCGTAGACTGAATTCTCGTGATCGTCGGCGATCATCCATTCAAAACCCTCGCCTTCGCAGTCCCTCGCATGCAGTGCCCGGCGTTGCTTGTAGAGTCCGTTAAGGTCGCGCACCAGGGCTTGCATGCCGCGGTGCGGGCCGTGCTCGAGCAGGTGCCAATCCAGGCTCTGTTCATGATTCCACTCGGTCCAAGGGGCGAATTCCTGGCCCATGAACAAAAGCTTCTTGCCGGGATATCCCCACATGAATCCATAATAGGCCCTGAGATTGGCGAATTTCTGCCAGTCGTCACCCGCCATTTTGGCCAGCAGCGATCCCTTTCCGTGGACCACTTCATCATGGCTGAGCGGCAGCACGAAGTTTTCCGAAAAGGCATAGAGCAGGCCGAACGTGAGTTCATGGTGATGATGCCTGCGGTGAACCGGATCGCGCTTCAGATACTCCAGTGTGTCGTGCATGAAACCCATATTCCACTTGAAGCCGAATCCAAGTCCGCCCGCGTGGGTGGGTTGCGAGACGCCGGGAAACGCCGTTGACTCCTCGGCAATGGTGACAATTCCCGGTTTGTTGCCATAGGCTTCATGGTTCATGCGTTGCAGGAAGGCGATCGCCTCGAGGTTTTCCCGCCCGCCATGCCGGTTCGGAATCCATTCGCCTTCCTGGCGCGAATAATCGAGATACAGCATCGACGCCACCGCATCGACGCGTAAGCCATCGAGATGATAGCGGTCCAGCCAGAACAGCGCATTGTTGATCAGATAGCTTTGCACCTCGCGGCGGCCGAAATTGTAGATCGCCGTATTCCAGTCCGGATGATAACCCTGCTTCGGATCTTCATGCTCGTAAAGCGCCGTGCCATCGAACCGCGATAGCCCATGGGCATCGGTTGGAAAATGCGCGGGCACCCAGTCGAGAATGATGCCGATTCCCGCCGCATGGGCCGCATCGACAAATCCGGCGAAACCCTGTGGATCGCCAAACCGCGCGGTTGGCGCGAATAGGCCGGTTGGCTGATAACCCCATGAGGGGTCGAAGGGATGTTCGGTGATCGGCAACAGCTCGATGTGCGTGAACCCCATGCTGACGGCGTAAGGAATGAGATCGGCGGCTAACTCGCGATAGCTTAGAAACTCTTCGCCATTCTTCCTCTTCCACGAACCGAGATGGACCTCATAGATCGACATCGGGCTCCGCCGCTGGTCCACGGCTGCCCGCTCGTTGAGGTATCTCTCATCACTCCAGGCGAAGTTGCTGGTGTCGGCTACTCGTGACGCGGTCTTCGGCCGGAGTTCCGAGGCAAAACCGTAGGGATCGGCCTTGAGCGGCAACAGTTGTCCGCCAGGTCCCAGAATCTCATACTTATAAGCTTGCCCGGTGGTGGCCCCCGGTATGAATATTTCCCAGACGCCGATATCCAGCCGCTTGCGCATCACATGGCGGCGGCCATCCCAATTGTTGAAATCGCCGACGACGGAAACCCGCTCCGCATTGGGGGCCCATACAGCAAAATGAACGCCGCTTGCGCCTTCATGGACTTGCGGGTGCGCGCCAAGCCGGTCGTAAAGCCGCAAGTGAGTGCCTTCAGCAAGGTAATAGTCGTCGAGTGGGCCGAGAACCGGACCCATGATATAGGCATCGACGACGGGCCAGCGATCGGTTCCGCGCGTTGCCTCATAGCGCAGCGCCTGGCGTTTTCTGACTTTGACCCTGCCTTCAAAAAAGCCGGCGCCATGCCGGAGTTCGAGATTGCCTACGATCTTGCCATCGGCCGTCGAAACTTGCAGCGTCTCGGCGCCCGGAATGAAAGCCCGGGCTATCCAGTCGCGCCCCGATTGGTGCAGTCCGAGGACATTGAAAGGATTGCCGTGCCGCCCGGAAACGATGGCCTCGATCTCGGTGCCGTCCGTCCTCCAGCTGACCTCAGCCATCGACTAAGAACTCCTAGCCGGTCGGAACATCCCATATGTCACGCGCATATTCCCGGATCGTGCGATCCGAAGAAAACCAGCCCATGTTGACCGTATTGAGGATTGCCTTCTCCGTCCAGTCCTGTTTCACCCGCCAGACGGCATCGATTTCGCGCTGCGCCAGGGCATAAGCTTCGAAATCCGCCGCCACCATGAACCAGTCGCCATTGTAAAGAGAGTCGGCGATGGGGCGGTATCGGCCCTGATCGTCTGGCGAGAATATGCCTGAGTTCAGCGCATCAAGCACGCCTTGCAGGTCGGGCGAAGCCTCCACAATGGCCCGTGGATTATGGCTTTCTCGCCGTTTCTGCTCGACCTGCGCGGCGGTTAGGCCGAATATGAAAATGTTACCACGTCCGACCTTTTCAAGCATCTCGACATTGGCCCCATCGAGCGTGCCGACGGTAAGCGCCCCGTTGAGCGCAAATTTCATGTTGCCGGTGCCCGAGGCCTCCATTCCAGCCGTTGAGATTTGTTCCGACAGGTCGGCGGCGGGAACAATCACTTCAGCCAAGCTGACATTGTAGTTGGGTATGAAAGCCACTTTGAGCAGGTCGCGGATATCCGGATCGTTGTTGACGACTGCTGCGACATCATTGATCAGCTTGATGATGAGCTTGGCTTGCGCATAGCTGGCCGCCGCCTTGCCCGCGAAGATCTTGACCCGCGGAACCCACGGCCGGTCGGGATGGGCCCGCATTGAATTGTAGAGCGCCACTGTCTCAAGAATATTGAGCAGCTGGCGCTTGTACTCATGAATGCGCTTTACATGCACGTCGAACATTGCATCGGGACTTATTTCCAACCCCATTCTCTCCGAAATGAGATTGGCGAGCTGGGTCTTGTTCTGGCGCTTGATCGCCGCAAATCGGTCGCCAAAGCTTGCATCTTTGACGAATACCGCAGCCTCCGAAAGCATTTCCGCATTGTCGAGAACCTTGTCGCCAATGGCCTCGCGCAACAGCCCGGTGAGGCCGGCGTTGACATTCAACAGCCAGCGCCGCGGCGTGATGCCGTTTGTCTTGTTGTTGATCCGGCCGGGATAGAGCGTGTCGAGATCGCGGAACACGTTTTCTTTCATCAGCGAGGTGTGCAGTGCCGAAACCCCGTTGATGCTGTGGGAGCCGACGAATGCCAGTTGCCCCATGCGCACCCGGCGCCCGCCATGTTCATCGATGAGTGAAATTGAAGACAGGAACTCCGGCGTGCTTGCGGGTAGTTCCTGAGCCTCCGCGATCACCTTGGCATTGATTGCGTAGACGATTTGCATGTGCCGGGGCAGCAGGCGTTCGAACAGATGGACTGGCCAACTCTCCAGGGCCTCGGGTAATAGGGTGTGGTTGGTGTAGGAAGTGACCGCCCGGGTGATGTCCCAGGCATCTTTCCACGGCTGTCCATGCACGTCCATCAGCAGGCGCATCATTTCGGTGACGGCAATTGCCGGATGGGTGTCGTTCAGTTGGATCGCGACCTTTTCCGGCAGCGACCGCACTTCGCGATATTGCTGAACATGGCGGCGCAGGATATCCTGAAGCGAAGCCGATGTGAAAAAGAACTCTTGCCGCAGACGAAGTTCTTGCCCCGCCGGAGTGGAATCCGAGGGGTAGAGGACACGGGTAATGATCTCGGCCCTGTTGCTGTCGCCCAGCGCCCCGGCATAGTCGCCGCTGTTGAAGGCATCGAGACGGATGGGATCGATTGCCCGCGCCGTCCACAGGCGCAGGGTGTTGACCCGTTTGCCCCGCCACCCCACCATCGGCGTGTCGCAGGCCATCGCAAGTATGGTTTCCGCCGGACTCCAGCGCCGGCGCTGCTTGCCGTCGGTGCCAGACTCCAGCACGACGGTTCCGCCAAACCCCACCTCATAGGCCGCCTCGCGGCGCGGAAACTCCCACGGATTGCCGTTCTCCAGCCAATCCTCGGGCAGTTCCATCTGCCAGCCATCGACGATTTTCTGGCGGAAAAGACCGTGGTCGTAGCGGATGCCATAGCCATAGGCGGGAATATCGAGGCTGGCCATGCTTTCCATGAAACACGCGGCAAGCCGGCCAAGGCCGCCGTTGCCCAAGGCCGCATCGGGTTCAAGGGTTTCGACCAGGTCGAGATTCACATTGAGTTTTGCCAAGGCCGCCTGGAATGCGCCGGTGAGTTCCAGATTGCTCAGCGCGTCGCGCAACAGCCGGCCGATGAGGAATTCCAGCGAGAGATAGTAGACGCGCTTGACGCCGGCCTTGTAGGAGGCCCGTGTTGAATCCATCCAGCGGTCAATGACCCGGTCGCGAAGCGCCAGGATGGTGGCCGCCAGCCAGTCGTGGTTCTTCGCCACAATTGGGTCTTTGCCAATGGAATGCGTGAGTTTTTCCAGAATCTCCACGCGGATGGTGTCCGGATCGCTTGCGCGCGGGGTGGAATCGGTCATGGGTTGAGCAAATGCGCTTTCCGTGGTTTTCGGGGATTTCGATCGTTTCATCTTGATCGGCTTCTCTTGTGTGAGCATTGCGCGTTGGTTCCTGGCAGAAATGTTGAAAACGCCTAATTTACCGCCGCCTGAAGAAATTTGACATTCGCCACCGCGAGCGCCGCGGCAAGATCGCCCTCCGGTTTCCGGTCCGAAACCAGGGTCATCGCCGCCGACCACGGGCCATATACTGACAGGGAAGGGCGGTCAAACTTCGAATGATCGGCAAGGATCACGGTCTGCGCCGAGCGCCTCATCATCGCCCCGTAAATCAGGCCTGGACCGACGCTCGCATCGCTGGGCCCTTCGCCAGTGAGCCCGCTGGCGCCGAGAAAGGCCTTGCTGGCGCGGTACTTCTGCAAGGCATCGATGGTGTCGGGGCCATGGATCAGCCCTTCGCGGCCGTCATATTGTCCTGGCAACATCAAAATCTTGTGCAGGGGATTGGTGGCGAGCGCCATGGCGATTGAAAACGCATGGGTAATGATCGTGAGATGATTGCGCTCGGCCGCCAGCCTTCGGGCGAAATGCAACGTGGTGGCGCCGCCACCGATCATCAGAATGTCACTGCCATCCACTAGCCTGACTGCCGCCGTGGCGATGTGTTCGCGCTCCGCCACCATCAGCGATTCGCGCTCCACCAGCGCCGGCTCGAAGGCCACCGGCCGCATGGCCCCGCCATAGGTGCGGTTGATCAACCCGCGCTCGTCAAGCTCGGCAAAATCGCGGCGAACTGTCTCCGTCGAAACCGCCAGCAGGTCAGCCAGTTCATTGACCCGGAGAGCCGGACTGGCGCGCAATTCGGCGACAATGCGGGCCTGACGGTCGGACTTGTTAAGTCGGGGATAGCGCGCGCTCATCGGATTATTCATGCACGTCCTTGCCCGGCTTCCAACTACATTTGCGTAAACTACACAATATGTGACCGCTTGACAACATTATCGATGTTGTGATTACATCAAATACACATTGCATGTCGGGCAGTTTTTGCCCGAAGGAGCAGTTGATGTACGATTACGGCCTGTTCAAATTCGAATCGAAGCAAGAGCTCTTCGATAAGGCCATTCGCTTCTGGAACCCGGACAAGACCAAGTTCTGGCAGAACGCCGGCATCGATCTCGTCATCGACCGCCGTGAAGGCTACTGCCTCTATGACATGTCGGGCCGCCGGCTGATCGACCTTCACCTTAATGGCGGCACTTACAATTTCGGCCATCGCCATCCCGAACTGGTCGAAACGCTCAAAGGCGCGCTCGACTATTTCGATATTGGCAATCATTGGTTTCCGTCTGTGGCCCGCGCCGCGCTCGCCGAAGCGCTCATCAATATTTCGCCCGGCATGACCTACGCGGTGTTTGCCCCCGGCGGCGCAGAAGCCGTCGACATCGCCATCAAAAGCGCCCGCTATGCCACCAAGCGCCGTAAGATTGTCTCGATCGTCAAGGGCTACCACGGCCATTCCGGCCTCTCGGTTGCCACCGGCGATGACCGCTTTACGAAGATTTTCCTCGCCGACCAGCCCGAGACCTTCATCCAGGTTCCCTTCAACGATATCGACGCCATGGAGCGCGCCCTCAAAGGCAATGACTGCGCCGCCCTCATCATGGAGACGATCCCCGCGACCTATGGCTTCCCCATGCCGAAACCCGGTTATCTCAACGCCTGCAAGGCGCTCTGCGAGAAACACGGCGCCATGTACATCGCCGACGAAGTGCAGACCGGCCTGATGCGCACCGGCCACATGTGGGGTTGGCAGGCCTATGGCATCCAGCCCGACATCATGGTGACCGCCAAGGGCCTGTCCGGCGGCCTCTATCCGATCAGCGCATGCCTGGTGAATGCCAAGGCCGGCGGCTGGCTTAACGAGGATGGCGCCGCCCATATTTCAACTTCGGGCGGCGCCGAGCTTGGCTGTGTCGTCGCCCACAAGGTGATCGAGATGCTGCTGCGGCCGGAACTTGTGTCGAATGTCCAGTTCGTCACCGATTTCATGGCCGAGGGCATGGCGGAAATGATGGCGCGCCATGGCGATATCTTCACCGGCGTGCGCCAGAAGGGCGTGATCCTCGGCCTCGAATTCAGCAATCATCCCGAAGGCGCCATGCATGTCTCGCGCGCCCTCTATGAACACGGCATCTGGGCGATCTTCTCATCCCTCGACAAGCGCGTGCTGCAATGGAAGCCCGGCGTCCTGCTGAGCGCCGCGATGTGCCAGGAAATTCTCGACCGCTTCGATGCCGCCATGCCGCGGGTCCGCGAGCTCCTGCGTCAGGCCGCCAAGGTGAATTGACATGACCGAACCCCTTATGAAAGTTCCCGACGCCCAGCTCGAGCAGGCGAAGATGATGCTGGACCGCGCCCGCTGGGCGGCGGCCAAGCTTGCCCGCATGGACCGTGCCGCAATTCTTCGCGTGGCCGATGCCGTGGCCAGCGCCGGTCACGGCAAGGCCCAGCATTTCGCCGAATGGGCGGTGCGTGAAACCGGTATGGGTGTCGTCGACCATAAGCGAATCAAGAACGAGGCCTGCTCCAAGGGCATTGTCGATCACTACCGCAACGAGGATTTCGTCGCCCCGCGCATCGATGCTGCGAAAAAGATCGTCGAATTGCCACGCCCCGCCGGCGTGATCTTCGCGCTGATCCCGGTCACCAATCCGGTCGCCACCGTCTATTTCAAGACCCTGCTTGCGCTGATGACCCGCAATGCCATCATCCTCAGTCCGCATCCTGGCGCCAAGGCCTGCTGTGCGGAAGCAGCTCGCGTCTTGGCAGAGGCCGCCAAAGCCGCGGGCGCCCCCGATGGTGCGATCCAGGCAATTGCCGAACCGACAATCCCGCTGATCGAGAAGCTGATGTCCGATGAGCGCATCGATCTGATCGTTGCAACCGGCGGACCCTCGGTGGTCAAGGCCGCCTACCGCTCCGGCAATCCGGCATTCGGCGTAGGCCCGGGCAACGCGCCCGTGCTGGTCGATGACACCGCCGATCTCAAACTTGCGGCCAAACGCATTGTCGAGTCGAAGTCCTTTGACAATGCAATTCTATGCACCAATGAATCAGCCGTGTTGGCCTTCACATCGATTGCCGATCGGCTGCTCGATGCCATGAAGGCGGAGCGCGCCCATATCTGCACGAAAGAAGAGACAGAGAAACTACGCACACTCCTGTTCAAGGAACAAGGATTCAATGTCGCGATGATTGGCAAGGATGCCAGCATCATTGCCCGCGAAGCCGGTTTCAATGCTCCCAATGCAAGAATTCTGGTGACGCCGGTTGATCTGGTGCAGCCCGAGGAAAAACTGGTGCGCGAAAAGCTCTGTCCGGTGCTGGCCTTCGCCCGCGTTCAGAACATCGATCAGGCTATATCCGCCGCCCGTTCGATGATGCGCAATTCCGGCAAGGGCCACTCCGCCGCGATCCACTCCAAAAACGAAGCTACCATCATGGCCTTTGCCGCTGCCGTTCCGGCCCTGCGCATGGCCGTAAATACCGGCTGTTCGCTAGGGGCGTCGGGCTTTGAAACCAACCTCGGACCCTCCATGACCATTGGGACGGGCTTCGCCGGCGGCTCTTCGATCGGCGACAATCTCACCCCCCACCATTTCGTTCACTACGCCCGCATTGCTTACAACAAGGAGGCCTCCGAGGCCTTCGGCCGCTTCGAAGGGCTGGACCCCCTCAATCTGCCGAAGGCCGGCGCAAAGCCCATGTCGCTTGCGGTCGATAACACCGGTGACAGCGAACTCCGCCGCGAACTCCGGCGAATTATTCTTGAGGAGCTGCAAGCGGTTCTGGCCGCCTGACATCAATGGCAACGCTGCGCTCATTCATTTTTATTGACCAGCTGCAACCGCAGACCATGTGTTATCTCGGCACCTGGATCAGGGGATCCCTGCCGCGCACCAATATGGCGGCCCAGATTATCGAAGTGGCACCCGGCCTCGATATCGAAGCCCTGACCGATGTGGCATTGAAGACCGCGGAAGTGCAGGGCGGTATCCTCGTGGTCGAACGGCAGTTTGGCTATCTCGAATTTCATTCCCGCGACATTGCCGCCGTGAAGGCATCCGCCGAGGCCGTGCTGGATGCCATGGAGTTGACATCCGACAAGGCGATGCGCCCGAAGATCCTGGCTTCCAAGATTGTCACCCGCATCGATCCCGGCCACGCCTTCCTGATCAACCGCAACAAAGGCGGCTCGATGATCTTGGGCGGAGAGACTTTGTTTGTGCTCGAGACCGAGCCCGCGGCCTACGCCATCCTCGCCGCCAATACGGCGGAGAAGGCCGCCAACATCAAGATCGTCGACTACCGCATGATCGGCGCCACCGGCAGGCTCTACCTCTCGGGCTCCGAATCGGAAGTGCGCGCCGCCGCAACCGCCGCCGAACAGGCATTGGAGATGTGAGATGGAAGCTGCGTTTCATCACTATAAATCCGTCACCCCAGCGAAGGCTGGCATCCCGCTTCATCTTGAAACAAAGCGGGATGCCAGCCTACGCTGGCATGACGTGATGTGGAATGGCGCATGACCGCTTCATCAAACCTCAGCAATGATCTGCGCACAATGGTCCGCGAAGTACTGCGCGAAACCATAACAGCCCGCAATGCGTCGGGCCTTGCGGCGGTTGAAGCCGTCAGAATAACTACCGACGCCGATCTTCAAGCCTTCGTAGCAAGGCTTCTGGAACCCGCCGTTATGGACAAGATAAAGAGCGGCAAACTGCGCTTCACCCTGGGCGCCACTACTGCCGCAGCATATGAAGCGGGCCTACTATCCGGCGTCATTACTGAAAAGACCATCGACAAACATGCAAGCCGCGGCATGATTGCCCTTGCCGCCGGTGCCGTCCTCACTCCCCTGGCCCGCGATCGGGCTCGCAAGCTTGGCCTCAAGATTGAAAGGAGACGCTAGATGCTGAAGGCAACCGTCACGGGCCGCATCTGGTCCACCAAGAAAGTTTCAGAAGTGCCGGCGGGTTCAATTCTCGAAGTCATTGTCGATGAGTCGAACCAGCGCCTTTTGGCCTTTGATCCGCTGGGCTGCGGCGAAGGCGAAAAGGTGATCGTGGCGACGGGCTCCGTCGCCGCTGCGTGGTTTCCCGGAAAGCCCCCGCCCATCGATGCCCTGATCATCGGCTCCATCGACGAGACATCAACCAATTAATCCAGCAAGGAGGACATTATGTCGAGCAATGCTATCGGAATGATCGAAACCAAGGGTTATGTGGCAGCCCTTGCCGCCGCCGACGCCATGGTCAAGGCCGCCAATGTCACTATCATCGGCCGCGAGCAGGTGGGCGATGGCTTGGTGGCCGTGGTCATCAATGGCGATGTGGGTGCTGTGAAGGCCGCCACCGAAGCAGGCGCCGAAGTTGCGGGCCAGGTCGGAACCCTGGTGTCGGTGCATGTCATTCCGCGCCCCCATGCCGATGTCTCCAAGCACTTCACTTCGGTCTCCGGCAAATAATCCATGGCCGCCGCGAGAGCGGCTGCGAAGGGCGAGCTTCGGGTCTATCTCACGCTTGAGAGCCTGCAGCCGCAGTTCGCCGCCTATATGGGAACGCCGACACGGGCACGGGGTTATCCGCCCTATGCCGGCCAGCACGCGCTGATCATCGAGGTCGCCCCCGGCCTGATGATCGAACGCGTCATCGATCTGGCGCTGAAGGCCGATCCCGGCCTTGAGCCCGGCATCCTGTTCGTCGAGCGCCAGTTCGGCATTCTTGAAATCCACGGCTCCGACAAGCAGCAGTTGCTTGCCGCCGGGCATGCGGTGCTGGCTGGCATTGGCCTTCGCGAGGGCGACCAGCTTCGCCCGCGCATCCTGTTCACCGATGTGATCGAGGATGTCTCCGACCAGCATGCGGTGATCATCAACCGCAATCGCCAGGCATCGATGATTCTGCCCGGCGAAACGCTTCTGGTCTGCGAGATGGTGCCCGCCCTTTATGCAGCCATTGCTGCCAATGAAGCCGAAAAAGCAGCACCCTCGTTAACCCTTGTGGACGTGCAGATGATCGGCGCGGCTGGCCGTGTCTATATGTCGGGCAAAACCGCCGATGTCGAACGGGGTCTTGCCGAAATCGAGCGGGTTCTGGCACAAATCGAGGGCCGCGATAACTAGGGGATATCCGCCGTGGGTGATTTCGACCGCTTGAGCCACGAAGAACAACTCGCCTGCCTGCTGGAACTGGCGGTATCGGCGGCGCGCAATTACGATCTACCCGCCGGCCTCACGGTGAAAATGATCAATCTCTCGGAGAACGCCACCTACAAAGTGGAGGCACCCGACGGCCGCCGCTGGGCCTTGCGCATTCATCGCGACGGCTACCACTCCAAGACGGCGATCGCCTCCGAACTCGCCTGGCTCATGGACCTCCGCCAATCGGGCGTGGTGGTGACGCCAATTCCGCTGAAGGGCCGCGATGGTGAAATCATCCAGCTCGTCGTCCACCCACGGATGACAAGGCCGCGCCACGTGGTTCTTTCCGAATGGGAGACCGGTTCCGAGCCCGGCATTGGGGAAGATTGGCCGAGCCCTTCGAAATATTAGGTGAGGTGACGGCTCGCATGCACCTTCACGCCCGCCAATGGCATCGCCCGCCATGGTTTCAGCGTCACACCTGGGATTTCGAGACCAGCCTCGGCGAAGACAAGCCCCATTGGGGCCGCTGGCGCGACGGCATGGGCGTGGATGCCGGAAAGGCCAAGCTGTTCGGCCGCACGGTTGCACTGATCGGCAAGCGACTGGCCGCCTACGGCAAGGGCAATGACCGCTTTGGCCTCATTCATTGCGATCTCCGGCTCGCCAATTTGCTGATCGATGGCAAGGCGGTGAAAGTCATCGACTTCGATGACTGTGGCTTCGGCTGGTACATGTATGACGCGGCAACCCCGGTGTCCTTCTATGAGCACGAGCCCCAGGTACCGGCGCTCATCGAATCCTGGAAGCAAGGCTACCGCCGTGTCGCCAAACTGCCCAAACCCGACGAAGACGAAATCCCCACCTTCATCATGCTGCGCCGCCTATTGCTGGTCGCCTGGATCGGCTCCCATTCGGAAACCGATCTGGCCAAGTCCATGGGACTTCCCTACACGGAAGGAACCGCCGGGCTCTGCGAGGATTACATCAGGCGTTACGCCTGAGCCAGCGCTTCAAAACTCTCCGGCAAAATCTGCCCGCCGTCGACGATGATGGTCTGGCCGGTGACATAGGCCGCTTCCTTCGACGCGAAATAGAGCGCCGCATGGCCGATGTCCTCAACGGTCCCTAGTCGCCGCAGCGGCACCGAGGCCGCCATCGTTCGCTGATAGTCCTCGCCCATCGAGGCCAATCCCTCGGTGATGATATTGCCTGGAAGCACGGCGTTGACCGTGATCGCGTATTTCGCCAGCTCGATGCAGGCCGTGCGCATGAAGCCCAGCTGCCCGGCTTTGGTGGCGCCGTAATGTGTCCAGCCGGGATAGCCAGTGACCGGGCCAGTGATCGACGAAGTGATGACAACACGGCCCTGGTCTGGACTTCTTGAGCTCGGGGATCGCCGCCTTGATGGTGTGGAAAGTGCCCTTGAGATTGGTGTCCATCACCTCATCCCATTGCTCGCTGGTCATCTCTTCGAGGCGCGATGGTGGAAAAATCCCGGCATTGGCGCACACCACATCGAGCCCGCCATTGCGCTTGGCCACCGCCTTCACGGCCGCTTCCATGCTGGCGAGCGATGTCACATCGCCTGCAACTCCGAAAGCGCCGTGGCCGATCTCCTTGGCGGCGGCTTCCGCCTGATCGCCATGACGCGCCACGATGGCAACCTTGGCGCCCGCCAAGCGCAAACACCCGCGCAATGCCCTTGCCGATGCCCTTGCTGCCGCCGGTGACGAGGACCGATCTTCCCTTCAGTGACTGTGTCATGGCTCAAGACTCCAAATGAAATGGGGACAGCAGTTGGTCCACTGTCCCCTATTCCGGACAGCTTTCAGTCTAGCCTTCATTCACCATGTGGCCGATGTTGTTGTATGCTTTGGGGTTTGCCGACTTCAGCATGAAACCCCACACCAGCCCGACGACCAGGATCGCAAGCGCAACATAGGGAATGCTCCTGGCGAAACCATTGGTGCCGCCCAGTGTCGAAAGATTGGCGACCAGAGTGTAGACAAGGGCCAGCTGGACGACGAGCGAAACGAGCGGCGCAACCACTGTGGTAAACACGCTGCCACCGCCGTTCTTCTTGAACCACATGAAGATTGCCAGCGAGACCACGGCCTGCAGCACGAGAAGCAACCCTGTGCCAAGGACTGCGAACAGCGTGTAGACACCGAGCCAAGCCTGTGCCGAAGGATCATCGAAACCATAGCTGAGACCGTAGAGAAGAACCCAGACGGCAGCCAGAACCGACTGCACAAAGGAGGCCTTGTGGGGGCTCTTGTGGTGGTTGTGTGTTTCGGCGACCATGCGCGGCAGCACGCCTTCCCGTCCCAGCGAATACATGTACCGCGAAGCCGTGTTGTGGAAAGCCATGCCGCAGGCGAATGAACTGGTAAGAATGAGGAAGAACATCAGTTCATAGGCCCAGACGCCGACGAAGTTCTGAATTGGAGTCAGGATAGAAGTTGACGCCATCGGAAAATGCCTTGGCAACCATATCGGCTTCCGTCGGATAGGACGCAACGGCGCACCAACTGACAAGCGTATAGAACAGTCCAAGCCCGATTACTGAAATCATCAGCGACTGCGGAATGATGCGCCTGGGATCGCGCGATTCCTCGGCGTAGTTCGGTGCCATCTCGAAGCCGACCCAGGACCAGAAGGCCATGAAAATGCCGACTGCCGCCGCACCTGCCGGGATCGCCAATTCGCCGACTTTCTGCTCGGCGACGGGAGTGAATACCCGGAACACGTTGAGCGACTCGGCCGTGAAGTTCGTGCCGCTTCCGGCGAAAATGACGCCCAGCGCAAAGATTGCCAGAATGATCACTTCAAGAATGAGGGCTATTCCGAGTAGCTGTGCCGAGAGTTTGACATCCCTGAAGGAGAGCGCCGCGATCAAGGCGATCATCAGCAGCGCCAGCACGACCCACGGCACATCGATGCCCAAATGCTGTTTGAGCCACATGTTGCCAAAAAATGCGAAGAGGCCGGTCAGCGAAGCCTCGAAGATGGAGTAGCAGGCGAGCGACGCAATGCCAGCCGACATGCCAATCTCGCGGCCAAGCCCCTGGCTGATGAAGGAGTAGAAGCCGCCGACCGACGACACCCGCGAAGCCATGGCGGCGTAACCGATCGAGAAGATGGTCAACACGATGGTGGCGAGCAGAAATGCCGCCGGCGTATAGGAGCCGATGCCATAACCCGCCGCGAACGGAACATTGCCGAGCATGGCAGACATGGGTGCCGCACCCGTGACCGCCAGGAACAGCACGCCGAGAAGGCCAACGGCCTTCGAGTGCAGTAGATTGACTTCCTTGGATTTCGACACATCGATTGTGCCGCGTGTGGCGTGTTGAGACATTGAGCCCCTCCATTTCCCCTAGTTAAGCAGTTCCCCCAAACGGAAGGCGGCCCTTATTGCGGAGCCTGCCCGCGTCTGTTGCGGCTATACTAAGGTCTAATGCCCCAGCTTGCCAAGCCCATCATTTGAATCAATTCGCCGCTCGACATGACGTGGCAGTAGATCATGTTGATGATCTCCAGCTCCTTGCGGTGCAATTCGTCTGTTGCTGCAGCGCAGCAATCTTCCAGCACCACAACACCGTAGCTTTCGTCCGCCAGGCTGCGCACCGTTGACGACACGCATTGATCGGTGAAGATGCCGCAGCAGATCACATGCTTGATGCCGAGATTGTGCAGGATCAGCCGCAGATTGGTGCCGGTCAGCGCTGAGTCCGTGGTTTTCGTCACCACAATCTCATCGCCCTCCGGCTGCAGCGCATCGACAAGCTGTGATGGCTTCCCGTTCTTCGGCAGCAGCAGATTGTTCCACCCCGGCATTTTCTGCGACAGCGAGCGGTCGCGGCCATCGTCGGTGTGGCATGCAATTCGCGCGAACAGACACTCAATTGCGTTAGCCCGTGCCAACTTCAACATTTTCGCGGTGTTTGGAATGACCGACTTGTGCATGCGTTCATGAAACGGCGTCCACAGATCATAGCAGCGCTGCTCGTCCGCCGGCAGCGAGGCGCGGTCCGGTCGCTCAAGATAGGTATTCTGCACATCGATGACCAATACCGCCGTTTCCTCTGGCGGCAAGATGAGATCATCGGGCTCGGGTGCGCCATCATAGTAGAGCGAGCGGAACGACGTTTTCCACGACATGGCAGTTTCTCAATACCGGAATGTGAAAAGCCCGCGCTTCTCGTAGGTGTCAGCCGCTTCCTCGATGAACCGGGCAATACGCGCGGCCCTATGTTCCTCGCGCATCGTTCGTGCGGCGTCGAGTAGCTGTTGCTTTGAAGTAGCCCGCCCGGGCCGCAGCAGCTCGTAGACCGCCATGATGAAATCCTGCGGCACCTCGACGAGTTCCGCCGCCCGTTCAAAGTTGAGAGCCAAAGTCGGCCTCCCCGCCGCACGGGATACTTCCGCCTGCGATTGCAGAGCCGCTGGCGTGATGCGGAGGTCCTCCATGGTGACCATATCGTCGATGACTGCATCGAGCGAAATTTCAGCAAGTGCCTTGCCGCGCTTTCCCCTGACTTGATCGGGCCTGGTCTCCGCCAGCGGATAATCCGCAACCGTGAGTTTGCTCATGACTTGGGGCCCGCAAGACTGACTTCGATTTCTTCCGGTGGAGCGCCTTCTCGTGTCAGACCAGTTTCGATGGCGTAGATCAAGGCCACGCGGGCATGGTAGCGCGAACCCATCGCCTCGCCGCGCGTCGGCACCACCACAGGTTCCGGCATTTCACCCAATGCATAGGCCGCCGCATTGGCGCCCATGCCGCGATAATGCTCAAGCTTGGTGATCGGCGCGTTGGAAAAAAGTTCGAGGTTGTTGTGTGGCAGGCGGTCGCGCTGATGAATGATCGCGGTGCCCTTCGCCTGGAGTCCGATGCCAATGCCGGAACCCGCAAGCCGCGCCGCCGACAGGCCGAGAAAAGACGTGTCTGCCGTATGCTGAAAGCGCACGATGCGAAACTCAAGTCCGCGCTTGGCGATGGCGCCGGTCATGGCCGCAAGCACATCCGACAGGCGATGTCCGCCGGTGGTTTGAAACAGCTTCAGACCAAAAGCTGGACTGATGCCGATCACGATGTCGGTGGGATCATTGCTTTGCCTGGCGGGGCCAAGGCTGCGATAGCGAATGCGCTTTGCCTCATCCTTCCCGTGCATCGCTTCCGAACGCAGCACTTCCTTCTGGTCGAGCACATCACGGATGCTGTTGAGTTCAAGCCGGCGGCTTTCCGAAACCCGGTAGCCCGTGCCCGGCCCCAGATAAGTGTTGGGATCGTTCACCGCACTTATTATCTTCCCTCCGCGCACCATGGCCGAAGTCTGCAAGTAATCGCCGGAGACCCGCAGCTTGACCACATTGAGAAGATTGCCCGCCTCTTCCCTGAAACCGCGCTTGGCCAGTGCCTTGATGACATCGATTACCGTGATGCCGCGCGCTTTGATTGCCTCGCTGATCACCGCCACATCGCGCGGCATGAAACTGCGCGTCTCATCCGAGCCGGAGGCCACCACAACGCTCTGCTTCATGTCGGCCGTCGCCTTGGCGAGCCCCAGCTCGTCATAAACCGCAGCCAGTGCTTCCACCGCCCGGCTGCGCAGGTCAATGGCGCGCGATTCGGGGAGTGGCGTCAACCCGCCATCGGCTTCAAAGTCCCGCTGCAAAACCAGAAAGTCCTCCAGTTCCTCGCCGTTAAGCAGCGATGGATTGAAGGAGTTGTCATACTTGAGAATAGAGCCGAAGCCCGAACAGATCAGATCGGAACCGGAGATGAGAAACGGCAATATCTTAGCACCAACGCGGATTTCCGACTCAGTCGAGCGCGCGTCGTTACCCGAGGCACATTCGAGATCGAGCCACACCGCGATGAGGTTTTCCGCCATCAATTCGCGTACACCGCCCGGCATGGTGGCGGTGAGCGGCGCCCCGTCGATGCCGCCATTCTGGGTTCCCTGAACCCCCATGCCGCGCTGCAGGCAGAGGCAGCGCGCCTCCAGATAGAGCAGCGATTTCGACTCATGGAACCCCATCAAGAGCTCCGAGCCGGCCCCCGACGTACAGCGCATCTTGATGCCACGCGAGGCATATGCCGCGGCCAGAAACGCCTTGGACCACGGCGTGTCGTCCCCGTCGATGAATGTCTTCTCGGTGCCGTAAACCGAAACCGTCTCGGCATAGGAGGTGAAGCCGGCCATGCCGATGCGCAGTTCTTCCGCCTCCTCGCTGGAGCACTGGAACAGTGTGCCCCACCGCCCGACGGCACCGCCCACCGCGCAGGCCACTGCGTTCGACCAGGCATTTCGCGATACCCGCATGGTGGTCTCGATTTCATCGAAACCAAAGGCCACGGCGGTTGCCGCGTCGGCGGCCAGCTGCAGCGGATCGTCCTTGGCATTGGTCACATGGGCCTGGTTGCCCGGCGTCTTGCGAGCGCGCATTTTCGAATAGGCAAAGGCAATCTCCAGCGCATTGAGCCGCGAAACCACGTCGGCAAGCTTGGCCGGCGTCATGCCATGGGCGAGGCGCACCAGCGTCGTGCGCGGCACATGCATGTCGACCAGCATGCGCGCCACCTCGCCTGAATCCATCGCCATCGCTTCGCCGGCGATATTTGGATCGATGTGATGATCGGCGATGAAACGGTCGATCATATCGAAATCGTGCTCAAGCACGCCGTCCATGCTGGCGATCCGGCCGCCGGCGATTGCTATTCCTGGCTTGGGATCGGCAGGGCTTGAAAAGGCCGAAAAACCATTGGCCGGATCTTCCGCCGCGAAGCGGTCGAGCCGCAAGGGCCGCTCGTCCCAGTCGGCATAACGCTTCCAGCGGTTCGGCGTCTCGTCATGGCATAAGGCTATTGGGAAACCGATAGCGTTGCAACGCCCGTAACGATCATCGCGATCCCGATCCACTGCGCCGGGCGGACGCTCTCTTTGAGCACTACCATGGCGAGCAGAACGGCGATGGCGCCATAGGCCGAAATCCCGATCGCCGCGAATTCCCGGCTCGGCAGGTGCCCGGTCGCATTGACGGCGACCAGACCCAGCACGTCAAACCCACCCATGGCGGCAATGCCAAGCCAGTGGCGGCCTTGCAACGGACTTGGCCGCGCTTCGCCAATGAGGAAGGGCAGGATTGTAAGCAGAGCCACTGGTCGCGATATCCACGCGGCTTCGACTTCACCGATGGAAACCGCCGCGTGCTGGCCCAGCACAACGGCGGTTGCATAGCCAAAGCTGGAGAGGGCCGAAAAGAACGAGCAGCTTTCCCATGGTACGTGGAGGCAAGGCGACGTCTGCTTCCGCCGCTCCCGGCCCTGGCGACAATGACCGTGCCGATGAGCGCGGTGCAAGCGGCCGCCCACTGCATGAGAGTAGGGTCGAGCCCGTTGAACACGCCCCAAAGCAGCACGAGCACGGGATAGGCGGCGGTCAACGGCGCCACCAGCGATACCGGGCCGAGACTAAAGGCCTTGCAAAGCCCGCCGGCACCAAATCCATAGGCGAGGCCCAAGGCTTAGCGATAACATCAGGCCGCTCCCGGCCGGTATGGCGAGGGTTCCGTCTCGGATCACGAACCCCGTGAGGACGATCCCACCCGCGATCATCACCAGTGCGGCCATGCGAAATGGCCCGACGCGCTGCGCCAGACTGCGGGCGAGAAGATCGTGCAGCGACCAACTCACCGCTGCCGTTACACCAAGAAGAACCGCTAGCATCCGCCGTTGTACCTTTACCGCAGCAAACCACTCTTCTGTCATTGCGCCATTGAAAAAGCAAAAGGCCGCCACATGGCTACAACCAACACCAAGCCGCAATTTGCCATTCCGCCAGGCCCAAGACGCTGCTATTCGTTCACTCATGCCTCAGCCCGCCGATCCCCGCGCCTTTCGCTCCGCCCTCGGAACCTTCGCAACCGGTGTCACCGTCATAACGACGCGCGGCCCCAAGGGTGAACTCGTCGGCAACACGGCGAGCTCATTCAATTCCGTTTCGCTCGACCCTCCGCTGGTGCTGTGGAGTTTTTCGCGCACCGCGTTCAGTTTCAAGTCCTATCTCGGCGCCGACCATTTCGCCGTCAACGTCTTGCGCGAAGGCCAGGAAGAACTGTCGGACCGGTTTGCCAAATCACTGGGCGACAAATGGCAAGGCATCGAATACGAAACCTGGGAGACCGGCTGCCCGGTGCTGCCCAATGCCTTGGCGATCTTCGAATGCAAGACGGCCTATACCTATCAGGGCGGCGATCACGTGATCTTTGTCGGCGAAGTCATCAATTTCGACCACGATCCCGCCGGCAAACCCCTGGTCTTCTGGCGCGGCGGCTATCACAAAGCGGCGATTTGACGTCCCCGTACCCCTAACCGGCGCTATAGGCTATGCTGTGAGCAGCCCTCGATGCTTAAAGGACCGCCATGTTTCTCTCCGTCTTCGAGTTGTTCAAGATAGGCATTGGCCCGTCGAGTTCCCACACCGTGGGCCCGATGGTTGCGGCGCGGAAGTTCTTGGACAAGGCCGGAGCCATGTCGCTGCCCCATGCGGGGCGCTTGAGCGTCAGGCTCCATGGCTCGCTTGCCTTTACCGGAAAAGGCCACGGAACCGACAGGGCCATTGTCTTGGGTCTCGCCGGTGAGACACCCGATGGCATCGACCCTGATGCGGTTGACCGGGTTCAGTCCGAGTTGGCCGCGCGCGGCAGGATCACGTTGTCGAGCGGCAACATCGTGAGTTTCGATCCTGTCCGTGATGTCGTCTTCGATTATGGCCCGGCCCTCGCCGGCCATGCCAATGGCATGGTGTTCCGCATCCTCGACGATGACAACAACACCTTGCTGACCGAAACTTACTATTCCATTGGCGGCGGTTTTATCCAAAGCGAAGCGGAACGGCTGCTCTCGATGTCTCAAGATAGAGTGGCGGCCAAACCGAATCTTGACGTTCCCTATCCCTTCTCATCGGCAGCCGAGATGCTGGAAATGGGCAGGGCATCCGGACTGTCCGTGGCCGATATGAAACGCGCCAACGAAACTGTTGCCATGACATCGGCTGATCTCGATCGCGGACTAGATCGCATCTGGGCTGCGATGAATTCCTGCATGGAGCGCGGTCTCGCCCAGAGCGGAACGCTTCCTGGCGGACTCAAGATTAGGCGCCGCGCCGCGGAGATACTGCGCCAGTTGAAACAAGAGCAGGGCGGCAACTCCGTTCAGCCGCACCGGGTCATGGACTGGCTGTCGGTCTATGCCATGGCGGTGAATGAGGAAAATGCCGCCGGCGGCAAGGTGGTGACGGCACCGACCAACGGCGCGGCAGGCGTCATGCCGGCGGTGATCCGCTATTACCTCGATCACTGCGTGGGCGCCGACGCTGCGGGAATCCGCACCTTTCTTCTGGCGTCTTCGGCGATTGGTGGCATCATCAAGCACAATGCCTCGATCTCCGGTGCCGAAGTAGGTTGCCAGGGCGAGGTGGGTTCGGCCTCGGCCATGGCCGCGGCAGGGCTGTGCGCGGCCCTCGGCGGCGGCAATGAACAGGTGGAGAATGCCGCCGAAATAGCCCTTGAACACCACCTCGGCATGACCTGCGATCCGGTTGGCGGCCTGGTGCAGGTGCCCTGCATTGAGCGTAATGCCTTTGGCGCGGTTAAAGCCGTCACCGCCGCCTCGCTTGCACTGCGCGGCGACGGCCAGCATTTTGTGCCCCTCGACAACTGCATCGAAACCATGCGCCAGACCGGCATCGATATGAGTGACCGCTATAAGGAGACCTCGACCGGCGGGCTCGCCGTCAATGTCGTCGAGTGTTGATCAGATGATTTAAGGAAGTGCCGATGCCGCAATACAAAGCTCCGCTGCGCGATTACCAATTCTGCCTGCATGAACTGTTCAATTATTCCGCCCATTCGCAATTGCCGGGTTTTTCCGAATTCACCGAAGACGTGGTGACGGCGGTTCTCGAGCAGGCCGGAAAATTTGCCGAGCAAGTTATCTTTCCGCTGAATTCAACTGGCGACGCCGAAGGCTGCACGATTCGAGGTGGCGTCGTAACGACACCCACCGGATTTAGGCAGGCCTATCGCGCCCTGTGCGATGGCGGCTGGACGGCGCTGACCTGCGATCCCGCCGACGGCGGCCAGGGCATGCCCCACGTGGTGAATTTCTTGTTTGAAGAAATGATGGGCGCCGCCAGTCTTGCATTCAGCTTATATCCTGGTCTCACTCGCGGTGCCTACGTCACGATCGCCAGGCATGGCAGCGAGCAGCAGCGCGCACTCTATGCGCCCAAACTCGCCAGCGGCGAATGGTCCGGCTCCATGTGCCTGACCGAAGCCCACTGCGGCACTGATCTCGGCCTCCTGAAGACTACCGCGACACCTACGAAAGATGGTGCTTACAGCCTTACCGGCACAAAGATATTTATCTCCGCCGGCGAGCACGATTTGACGATCCAACATCATCTATCTGGTGCTGGCGCGGCTGCCCGGTGCAGCCCAAGGGCACCAAGGGCATCAGCCTCTTTCTGGTGCCGAAGTTTATCGTGGACGGCGATGGCAACCCAGGCGATCGCAATGCCGTCTCTTGCAGCTCGCTCGAACACAAGATGGGCATTCACGGCTGCTCGACTTGCGTGATGAATTTCGATGGCGCCACGGGCTGGCTGGTGGGCGAGCCCCATCAAGGCCTGAAAGCCATGTTTTCGATGATGAACACCGAACGCATCGCCGTAGGGATTCAAGGCCTCGCCGTGGCCGAGGCTTCCTATCAGAACGCCGTGGCCTATGCCCGCGAGCGCCTGCAGGGCCGCGCGCCAAAGGGACCACAACAGCCGGAAAAGCCGGCCGATCCGATCATCGTGCACCCCGATGTCCGCCGTATGTTGCTGACCCAGAAGGCGATGATCGAGGGCTGCCGGATGCTGGCTCTCAAGACGGCCACTCTCCTCGACGCCTCGGAGCGCCATTCCGAGCAAAGAGAGTTCGCGATCACGTCGGCGCTCTGGTGGCGCTCTACACTCCGGTCGTAAAGGCGTTCCTCACCGACACAGGCAGTGAAGTGGCCAATCTCGGCATGCAAGTGCTCGGCGGCCATGGTTACATCCGCGCCAACGGCCAGGAACAACTGGTGCGTGACGCCCGCATCACCCAAATCTATGAGGGCACCAATGGCGTGCAGGCCATGGATTTTCTTGGCCGCAAGATACTGGCGGATGGCGGACGAATGCTCAAGCAGTGCACCAACCTGATTGAAGCACGTGTGCTTTCGAAGAAGCTGGATCCCACCCTCGCCGAATTCATGCTGCCGCTTGAACGCTCACTCCAGGCACCTGCGGGAGGCAACCGAATTTCTGCTTGATCGTGCCGCCAGGAATCCGGAAGAAATCGGCACGGCGGCGGTCGATTACTTGCGGCTGTTTGCGCTAACGGAATTGGGTCACCTTTGGTCCTTGGCCGCCGAAGCAGCGCTCCCCAAAGGCAACGAAGAATTCTACCGGGCCAAACTGGCGACCGCCCGCTTCTTCATGGGGCGCATACTCCCGCAAACAGCCTCACTGCGGGCCTCGATCATGGCAGGCGCCGCCACTGTTATGGAGTTGGACGAAGCGAGTTTCTAGCCAAGTTCCCGCAGATACGACGCCAGGCCAGCGGTTGAACCATCTAGCCCCTCCATCGATTTTTTGCCCTCGACAACCGGCTGCAGCCCCGTCGCCAATTCCTTGCCAAGCTCGACGCCCCATTGGTCGAAGGCGTTGATGTCCCAGATCGCGGCTTCAACAAAAACCCGGTGCTCATAAAGTGCAATCAGCCGGCCGAGCGTGAAGGGATCGAGTTTCTTGTAGGCGAGCGTGAGGGTGGGCCGGTTGCCGGTGAACACCCGGTGAGGCGCCAGACGCTTGGCCTCCGCCTTCGATTTTCCCATCGACAGCAGTTGCGCTTCCGCTTCTTTGAGCGTTCGTCCTTTCATCAGCGCCTGCGACTGCGCCAGGCAATTGGCGATGAGCAGCGTGTGATGAATGCCCATCCCCGTTTCATGGGGCTCGGCCGCAATCAGAAATTCGACCGGAATGACACTGGTGCCCTGATGCAGCAGCTGGAAGAACGCGTGTTGACCATTGGTACCCGGCTCGCCCCACACGATGGGTCCCGTCACCTTGGCCTCGGTTCCATCCTTTCTCACCCGCTTGCCATTCGACTCCATGTCAAGCTGCTGCAGATAGGCGGGAAACCGTGACAGGCGTTGATCATAGGGAATGATGGCGCGCGACGGATAGTTGCACACGTTACGGTGCCAGACACCCAACAGGCCCATCAACATCGGCAGGTTTTCACGCACCGGCGCCTCGCGGAAATGCTGGTCCATGGCATGGCCACCGTCTAGGAAACGGCCGAAATTCTCCGGCCCGATGGCGATCATCAGCGGCAAGCCGATCGCCGACCAAATCGAATAGCGTCCGCCCACCCAATCCCAGAACCCGAATATCCGGGATTCTTCGATGCCGAAGGCTTTCACCTTGTCGATGGCCGTGGAGATTGCAGCGAAATGTGCGCCGACTTTTGACTCGCCCAAGGCACCGGCAATCCACGCCCGTGCCGTGCGTGCATTGGTCATCGTTTCGATGGTGGTGAAAGTCTTGGAAGCAATGAGAAACAGCGTCGTCTCGGCCCGAAGTGTCTTCAGCGTGTCGGCGATATGGGCGCCATCGACATTGGAGACATAGTGTAGCCGCGGTCCGTCATGATAGGGCGCCAGAGCCAGCGTCGTCATCGCGGGGCCAAGGTCGGAGCCGCCAATGCCGATATTGACGACATCGGTGATCCCGCTGGAGCGGATTTCCGAGGCGAAGCGCCCCATGGCGGCAAGAACGCCATTGACATCGGGCATCACGTCCTTGCCCTCGACCAGCACCGGCGAATTGGTGCGATTGCGCAAGGCGGTATGCAGCACCGCGCGGCCTTCGGTCGTATTGATGATGCCGCCGCCAAACATTTGATCACGCTTGCCCGCGACATCCGCCGCCATGGCGAGATCGCCCAAAAGTTTCATGGTGCGGGAATTGACCGCGCATTTCGAATAGTCCAGCAGCAGATCACCAGCCCGCGTCGAGAAACTCTCGAACCGCTTCGCATCCCGCGCGAAAGCGCTGCGCATGTCGCTCGGCGCGCCCTTCTTGCGATGTGCCGCGAGAACGGCGAGCGCCTTGCGTGTATCACCCTGTTTCGCCTTGGCCATTCCTGCCTCCTAGCTACGCAATGTACCGCCGGTTGCCTTTTGCACCATGGCGACAATCCTTGCCGCAACGCCATCGATCTCTTCGTCGGTCAGTGTCTTGTCGCGCGGGCTCAGCGTGACTTCGATCGCCAGCGACTTCTTGCCGCCTTCAAGTTTGAATTGATCGAAAATGCTGACGTCGGTGATCAAGGTTTTTTCAGCGCCCTTGGCAGCTTTGACCAGCTTGTCGGCCTCCACACTGTCATCGACAACGAATGCAAAATCCCTCGTCAACGGCATCAGGTCGGAGGCATTCAACGCGGCACGGGTGGCACTCTTTGCCTTGGCGCCGGGAATTGCGTTGAGGACTATTTCGAACGCAACCAGCGGCCCCTTCACATCCATCTCCGCCAGAATGCGCGGATGAATTTCGCCGAAATGGGCGAGCTTGTTTTGTGGCCCCATCTGGATGGTGCCGGAGCGGCCAGGGTGGTACCACGAGGGCGCGCCTGCAACCACTTGGACCGTCGCCACCGGCGCTCCCGCCGCTTCGAGGACGGCGAGTGCGTCCGCCTTGGCGTCGAAGCTATCGACGGCGCGCGCGCCGCCCAGCCAATTGCGCATAATCGCGGCGCCGCGCCTGATGCCGGCGGCTCGCAGCGTCTCATCCTGCGGCCGGTCGCCTGCATAGGCATGGCCCACTTCGCTCATGCAAAGATCGCTGAAGCCGCGATCCATGTTGCGGCCGGCTGCGGCAATCAGGTTGGGGAGCAGCGACGGCCGCATGTCGGTCAATTCCGAGGATATGGGATTGGCAAGCCGAAGTTCCGCCTGGCCTCCACCGAAGAGCTTGGCCTGCGCCTCGGGAATGAAGGACCAGGTCACTGCTTCGTTGTAGCCCCGCGCCGCAAGTGTGCGCCTTGCCGCCAGCATGCGCTTCTGCAGTGGATTGAGCACCGGCCGGGCAACCGCATGGGCCCGCGCCATCGGCGCAAGCGGAATATTGTCGAGACCTATGATGCGGCAAACCTCTTCCACCAGATCGGCCTCGCCGTGGATATCTGGCCGCCAAGACGGCACGGCGCAGGACAACCCCTCCGCCGTTTCCGTTGCGGTGAAGCCGAGATCGGCAAGTATGCGCTTCTGTTCGGCAAGCGCCACATCAATCCCGCCCAGCGTTGCGACCCGGTTTCGCCGCAGCATGAAACTCCGCACCGTATCGGGCGCCTTGCCGGCGACAATAAGATGGGAGGCTTCGCCGCCGCAAAGTTCGAGGATCAGGCGCGAGGCAATTTCGGCGCCGGTTACGGTGAAGGCTGGATCGACGCCGCGCTCAAAGCGGTAGCGCGCATCCGACGTAATCCCGAGCTTGCGGCCGGTGGCGGCGGTGCGCAACGGGTCGAAATAGGCAGCCTCGAGGAAAACCTCCGTCGTTTCCTCCGAGCAGCCGGACACCTCGCCGCCGATGACACCGGCAATCGCCTCCGGGTGATGATCATCGGCAATGACGGTCATCGCCGAGGTCAGGGTATAGGTTTTGCCGTCGAGGGCGGCGATCTGCTCGCCGTCCCGCGCAAGTCGCGCGCGAATATTTCCTTTCACCTTCTTCGCATCGAAGACATGAAGCGGCCGGCCATAGGAGAATGTGATGTAATTGGTGATATCGACCAGCGCCGAGATCGGACGAAGGCCGATGGCCTTGAGCCGCCGCCTCAGCCATTCCGGCGAAGCACCGTTTTTCACACCCCGGAAATAACGCCCGACGAACAGCGGGCATGGCTTGCTATCATTGCCCTCGAATTCCAGCGACACTTTGATCGGCGAATCGAAAGTGCCAGCCACCGCCGTCGCATCAAGCGGCTTCAGCTTGCCCAAACCCTTGGCCGCAAGATCGCGCGCAATGCCTCGGATGCCCAGCGCATCCGGCCGGTTCGGCGTCACCTTCACATAGATCATCGGATCATCGAGGCCGAGCGCCGTGACCGCCGGCGTGCCGATCGGCCAATCGCCAGTGAGTTCGATGATGCCATCATGTTCCTGGGAAATCAGCAGCTCGCGCTCCGAACACAGCATGCCCTGGCTTTCGGAACCGCGGATCACGCCTTTCTCCAGCATGATGCCGGTGCCGGGAATGAAACTGCCGGGCAGCGCCACAATGCCCTTCATGCCGGTGCGGGCGTTGGGCGCCCCGCACACCACCTGGATTTCCCCCTGATCAGTCACGACCTTGCAGAGCCTCAACTTGTCCGCATTGGGATGCTTGATCGCTTCTTTCACATAGGCGACCTTGAAGGCTGCCAGAACCTTGCTCTTGTCCTCGACCTCTTCCACTTCCAGCCCGACACCGATCAGCCCCTCGACGATCTGGTCGAGCGAGGCGGATGTATCGAGATGATCCTTGAGCCACGACAGTGTGAATTTCATGACAGCCCTCCCGCCAGCGTCGGCACTTGCAGCGCCTTGAACCCGTAATGCCTGAGCCAGCGCAGATCGGCCTCGAAGAACGCGCGCAAATCCGGAATGCCGTATTTCAGCATGGCAATGCGGTCGAGCCCCATGCCGAAGGCAAAGCCTTGATATCTGTCTGGATCGATGCCTCCGGATCGGATGACGTTCGGATGCACCATGCCGGAGCCGAGGATTTCAAGCCATGAATTGCCCTGGCCGATCTTCACCTGGCCGCCTTCCCACGAGCAATTGATGTCAACCTCCATGGAGGGCTCGGTGAATGGAAAGTGCGAGGCGCGAAAGCGCATCTTCACGTCATCCACTTCGAAGAAACTCTTGCAGAACTCCGCCAGCACCCATTTTAGATGGCCAAGGTGAGTCGTCTCGTCGATCACCAGCCCCTCGATCTGGTTGAACATCGGCGTATGCGTCATGTCCGAGTCGCAGCGATAGGTGCGCCCCGGAGCGATGATGCGGATCGGCGGCTTCGACGAAAGCATGGTGCGGATCTGCACCGGGCTTGTATGGGTGCGCAGCAGCATGCGCGAGCCGTCGGGCTTCTCGTTGAAATAGAACGTATCGTGTTCCTGTCTGGCGGGATGCTCGGGCGGAATGTTGAGCGCCGTGAAATTGTTGAAATCATCTTCGATGTGCGGCCCCTCGGCCACCGCGAAGCCAAGATCGCCGAATATCTGCACGACTTCTTCCCACACTTGGCTGACCGGATGCACAGTGCCTTGCGGTTGCTGGCGCACCGGAAGCGTCACGTCGATCTTCTCTGAGGCAAGGCGCACTTCAAGCGCCGCCTCGTGCAATGCGGCCTTACGCACCGCGATCGCCTCGGCCACCTTGTCCTTCAGCAAATTGAGTGCCGCACCCGCTTGCCTACGCGCATCCGGGCTCATCGTGCCCAGCTGCTTCATGCGCTCGGAAACCACGCCCTTCTTGCCCAAAGCGGCAACGCGCACCGCCTCCAGCGCGGCCTCGTCCGATGCCTTGGCCACTTGGCCCAGAACGTCCTGCTCGAGTGATGTTAGACTCATGCTGTCCTCAAGAATCAAATGACCGGGCCCATCGGCGTTTCAGACGCCAACATGACCCGGTCAAGGTATCCGGTATTCGACGCGCGTGGGTCCGCCTATTGGGCGGCCTTGGCCTTCTCGACGAGGGCGGCAAAGCCAGCGGCATCATGCACGGCGAGATCGGCGAGAACCTTGCGGTCCACCTCGATCCCGGCCTTGGCCAGGCCGTGGATAAATCGGCCATAGGTGAGGCCCAACTCGCGGGTGGCCGCATTGATGCGCTGAATCCACAGGGCGCGAAAATTGCGCTTCTTGGTGCGCCGGTCGCGGTAGCCGTATTGCTCGGCCTTCTCGACCGCCTGCACGGCGACGCGGAAAATGTTCTTGCGGCGGCTGAAATAGCCGGCCGCTTTCTTGATGACTTTCTTGTGCGCCTTGCGGGCGACGGTACCGCCTTTTGAACGTGGCATGGTTTATCTCCCGTCCTAGCGCGCGTAGGGCATGTGGATCTTGACCAGGCGGGCATCGCCCGGGGCCAGGATCGCGGTGCCGCGCTGATTGCGGATTTGCTTGTTTGTCCGCTTGATCATGCCGTGCTGTTTGCCGGCCTGACCGCCACGGATCTTGCCGGTCGCGGTCATCTTGAACCGCTTCTTGGCGGATGATTTGGTCTTCATCTTGGGCATTTGGCTTCTTGTCCTTTCAAAGCATAGAGAAGCCGCCATGGCATGCCCTTTACAGGCCAGGCGGCTTGCGCGTGGGCGGTTAAAGCAAACCTCGCGCAAAAATGCAAGTCGGACCAACGGCCACCGAAATTTACGGAGGCCCGCCGGTTGCGGCATGGAAGAAAGTTGGAGGGGATGTCCCCGCCGAGGCTTCAGGCCAGCACGTGCGGTAGGAGAAGTGGTAGGAAATTCAGGCTCGAAGCCCGGCACCCGCTTGCGCGGGCCGTTTTACCGAAGGACGCAGCGATTTCCGCCGGGGGCAAGCTCTTCGCGGCGGATGATGCATCCGCCCCTAGCCATCGAAGGCGCTTGGGTCCTAATGCCCAAGGGTCCTGCCCGAGACTCCCGGGAAGCTGGGGCGCTATCTTTCCCAAGCTCCGCAGGCGCTGCAAACCAACCCGGTCATTTCGAGACGCTGTCGACAATGTCCCCTCCTTTCCGGGTTAGTCGTCGGGCGTTATAATCCTATCACTAGGAATGAGTCAAGGACTATTTTCGTAGACATCCCCAGTCCCGTCATTCCGGCTTTCGCCGGAATGACGGAAATGGGGAAGTCCATGAGTCATTTCTTATGACCGTTGGTATTATCCCCTCAATCCGTCTTGCCAGCGAAAGCTGGCATCCCGCTTCTTTTCGAATAAGGCGGCAGTTGCCCCAATTTCTTCAAAGCCCCTTTCGCCGGAATGATCTGTAGACAAATGGGGGGATGAGGCAGGTCAAGATTTCCGGCCGTTGGTATCAGACCCGAACAGTAACCCGGAGCCCCCCCATGACCGACCGGTCATAGTCGACCGACAGGTTGTAAATGTCGGCGATATCCTCGACGATCGAAAGCCCGAGGCCGGAGCCTTGCTGGGTTTCGTCAAGGCGCTGGCCGCGTTCGCGAATGCGCCCGAGATCGGCTTCGGGCACGCCTGGGCCATCATCCTCGATGATGATGAGCCCGGACTGGTGCGACAGCTTGATCCGCGATTTCGCCCATTTCCTGGCATTGTCGAGCAGGTTGCCTAAAAGTTCGGTCAAATCGCCCGCTTCCATCGCCACCGCGGCGGTCTTGGGAACATGCACCTCCCAGTCGATCTCGTCGCCCTTAGGCAGCCGTTGCAGCGCCGCGATCACCTTTTCGGCGAGCGGCAGGAGCGGCGTTGCGACATGGCCCCGTCCGGTCGACAGCCTGGCCCGCACCAGTGCCTGCTCCACATGCCTGCGCATGGCTTCCGTTTGCTCGTCGATTTCCGTCGCCTGTCCTTGCAGCTTGCGCTTGCGAAGATCCCTGGCGATTGCCGAAAGGATTGTCAGCGGCGTCTTCAGGCCATGGGCCAGATCGCCGGCCCTGCGTCTGGCCCGCTCAAGCGATTTCTCCCGCATGTCGAGCACGTCGTTGAGTTCGCCGACCAGCGGAGCAACTTCCGATGGGTATGAGCCAGACAGCCGGTCCGCCAATCCGGAGCGCACATCTGCAAGCTGGCGCCGCAATGTTTCAAGCGGTTTCAGGCCTACCGTCACCTGCAGCCAGGCCCCAAGTGATAACAGAGCGCCAATGAGAACGAACGACAGTATGAGTTGATCGCGCAACTGTCCAATCGGCCGCATCACTTCGTCCGACTGGACAAATATGGTCAGCCACATGACGATCGGCTTGCCGCCGTTCTCAACGCTGATCTGCCGCGTGTTGGAGATCAATATTTCGCCCTGCGGACCAACCGGACTCAAGGGTTCGATGTCCGAATCCCACATGGACCGTGAACGCAGCGGTTCGACCGTTGCCTTTTCTCCCGGTGCCGCGAAGTCGATGCGCCAGTAGCGCCCCCCGTAAGGCTCGCGGAATCTGGGGTCGGCAAGCGACTTGCTCACCTTCACCGTGCCGTCGGCCGCGGCGACGATTGAGCCCGCCAGCTGCAGCATGTTGTTTTCGATCTCGGTTAGAACCCGTTCCCGGATCTGCCGCTCGAACAATTGCACAATTGCCAGTCCGGTGACGAACAGCGCAAACGCAATCAGAACGGCGGCGGTTGCAAACAGCCTAAGGCGAAGCGAGCCGCTGCTCATGCAGCGTCGGACGGCACGACATAACCGAACCCGCGCCGTGTCTCGATCACGTCGGTTTTCAACTTGCGCCGCAGCCGGCCGACGAGCGCTTCTATGGCGTTGGAATCCCGTTCGCTGTCATGTGAATAAAGATTCTCGCTAAGCTCCGACTGTGAAACGACCCGGCCGCGGTGATGGAACAGATAGTTCAGAAGGCGAAACTCCAGTGGCGTGAGAGCCACAGGCACACCCCTAACCGTAACTTGCCTGGTACGCGGGTCGAGTATGACGTTTAGTATTTCAATTGAAGGTTGTGCGTGGCCGGAGGAACGGCGCAAGAGTGCTCTCAACCTTGCCATCAGTTCTTCCATGCGAAAGGGTTTTGGCAAATAGTCGTCGGCGCCGGCATCGATGCCATCGACCCGGTCCGTCCACGAGCCTCGCGCCGTGAGTACAAGCACCGGCGTGGAAATACCCTCCTGGCGCCAGCGCTTCAGAATGGTTATGCCGTCTACCTTTGGCAGTCCGAGATCGAGCACGATCGCCGCGTAGTTTTCCGTGCCACCCCGGAACCACGCATCTTCGCCGTCGGCGACCACTTCCGCAACATAACCACCGGCGTTGACCGCTTCTGCTACATCTGCCGCGATGCGGGCTTCATCCTCAACGATGAGGACTCTCATCAAACGCCCTTGACGCCAATAATAAGGCGCGATTTGGCGCTTACCCGGACATCGATCAGCCGGTTGTTGGCATCCAGCAGGCGAATACTGTAGACCCGCTTGGACCCTGTTCCTGAAAACTTGATATTCACCACTTCGCCCTTGTAGGACTTGCGAACTACCGCCAGGATTTCCTTGAGCGGTACTGCCTCTCCCTTCTTGACGGCGTCACGCGCGCCCTTTCCGCTTTGACCATCTTCTTTGTTGTCATCGCCGCCATCGTCCCCACCATCGTCGTCACCGCCACCATCATCGCCACCGCCGTCGTCACCACCATCATCGCCACCACCGTCGTCACCGCCTCCGTGACCACTGTTGTCGCCTCCACCGTCCCCACCACCGCCGCCATCGTCGGCAAGAACAGGCGTAGCGGGGAGCATGGCAGCCACTACCAACAGCATCGCCAGGAAATCCCGCCTGGTCGTCAGTGAGAACAGCCGTGACACGTCAATAACTCGCCATCCAATTACGCACAAAGTCAAGCCCGTAAGAGCCTACGAGCCAATGCTGAATATTGTTTCTAGGCCCACCGGTCTGACAGACCCGTGAACGGTTCTGTCAGCGAATTGTCAGCGAGGCGCCAGAACCATGACAATCTGGCGGCCTTCGAACCGGGGCTCTGATTCAACCTTGGCGATTTCGCCCGTGTCCTTTTTGACCCGGTCCAGCAGTTGCTGGCCAAGTTCCTGGTGGGCCATTTCGCGGCCCCGGAACCGCAGCGTGATCTTGACCTTATCACCCTCTTCAAAGAAGCGCCTGATCGCTCTCATTTTGACGTCGTAATCGTGGTCGTCGATCATCGGGCGCATCTTGATCTCCTTGATCTCGATGACCTTTTGCTTCTTGCGGGCCTCATTGGCCTTTTTCTGTTCCTGATACTTGAACTTGCCGTAGTCGAGGATCTTGGCAACCGGCGGCTTGGCGTCCGGCGAGACTTCGACCAAGTCCAGATTGGCCTCTTCGGCCATCATCATCGCCTGGCGGATCGGCACAACGCCCACATTCTGGCCGTCGGCTCCGATCAGGCGGACTTCCCTGACGTCGATGCGATGATTGATCCTGTATCCTTCTTCCTTCGGCTGGGGGGCGGCTCCGCGGTTCGTGGCTGGCCTCCTGGGGGGTATGCTCAAGTGCCGGTTAACTCCTTCTGTTCGATTGGGTCGAAACCCGGCCCAACTGTTGCGTTCGCGCTCGCTTTAGACATTGAACACCCCCCCGCCGTCAAGCACCGGTTGAATGAATGTCTAGCGGTTCACCAGTTCCCGCCAGCACCTGCTATTACCGGCCGATTGCGCTTCCCATAGTGCCCGCCCCACTGCTCTCGCCAGGGTAATGGCGGCTATTTCTCCAAGCTTGGCCACCATAAGCGCCCGTGGACCATCCAGTTCGAAACATACCGGTCGCCGCAGCGAAGATAGTGTCGCCATCGAACGGCGTGTGAAGCGGCCGGATGGCGATCGCCAGCCCGTCGGCCGCCATGATGGCGATGCGCTTGGCTTCGCTCTTCGTCAGCCGGGCGTCGGTGGCCACAATTGCAAGAGTTGTGTTGGCGCCGGGCTGAGTTGCTCCCGCCATGCGGTCCAGCTTGCTCTCCAACAGTTGCGGCGGAACGGTCTTGAGCGGTTCCTTGGGCCCCATTTCCGCCTCAACCGCGTAGTCGATGCTCCACGGCAAACCGGTGACGTGATTGAAGCAAGAACCAACGCTGTTGACGGCAACCAGTGCGCCAACGGTAGCACCTTGCCAGACAGCCGAAGCGCTGCCGAGTCCACCCTTGACCGAACCTGCAATCGCACCGGCGCCTGCACCGGCAAGCCCAAGTTCGAAATCCTTCTCCGCTGCTCTCAACGCCTCCAGGCCAAGACGGCGGTAAGGCGGCACCCCGCCCCAATCCTTGTCTCCGCCATTCATCAGATCGAACAGAATGGCCGACGGCACAATCGGGCAGGGCCAGTGTTGCGGACCAAACCTGAATCCGGTGCCCCGCTGGGCAAGCTCGGCTGCAACCGCCGAAGCAGCGTCGAGACCGAACACCGAACCGCCTGCAAGAACCAGCGCATGGACGTCTTCAATCAGGCAATCGGGCTCGAGCAGGGCAATTTCGCGCGTTCCCGGCGCCCCACCCCTCACGTCGGCGGCGGCAACCATTTTGTTCTCTGGAATTACAACGGTAACGCCGGTCAATATGCCGCGGTCCGTGGCATTGCCAACCCGCAGCCCGGTCACATCGGTTATCAGGTTTCGCGGGCCTGTTTGGATATCCAGCGTCATTCCTCGATGGCCGGCTTTCGCTCTCCGCGCCGGCCAGTGCGCAATTCGGCCACCGTATCTGGAAGTGTGACGATAAACGACGTTCCTTCCGGTCCGGTTGCCGCCAGCCTGATGTCGCCGCCATGGGCGCGCAGCAATTCCACCGCTATCGCCAGACCCAGCCCGGTTCCGCCGCTACGAGCAGCACTTTGAAATGGCTCGAACAGTTTCGACCGCACCCGTTCCGGAATTCCAGGACCGTTGTCCTTCACTTCGATGGTGACCACACTTCCTTCGCGCCACGATCGCAGCGTGACCGCGCCGTCCGGCGATCCGGGATTTTCGGCTTGCCCCGATTCGAGCGCCTGTATGGCATTGCGCAGCAAATTAGTCAGCACACGGTTCAACTGCTCGCGGTCGGCATCGACAATGATGCTTGCCGGCACATTGTTATAGAGAACCACCCGGCTGGACGTTTGCACCACGGCGCCATCGATGACATCGTCGACGATAGGCTTCAGAGGCAGCTTCTCGCGCACCGGCGGCGGCTCCTGGGCGCGTCCAAATTTCAGCGTTTGAGTGAGGAACGCGATGGCCCGATCAAGAGAATCGATCAGTTTTGGTGCAAAGCGCTGAACTGTCGGATCGTTCACCATCGTCAGCCTGTCCGAGATCAGATGCGCCGACGACAGCATGTTGCGAAGATCATGGCTCACTTTTGAAACCGCAAGTCCTAGTGCCGCGAGCCGGTTCTTCTGTTGCAGCATGGAGAGCAGTTCGCTTTGCATGTCATGCAGCTCATGCTCGGCGATGCCGATCTCGTCATGCCGCTCCGACGGCTTGATAATGCGGGAAGCGTCCTCGGGATTGCGCCCGAACGCCACCATGTTTTCTGTGAGACGCTTCATCGGCCGCACCAAGGCCCGGTTAAGAGCGGCAAAGACGAGACCGGCGACCAGCAACGACAGTATGATCGAAAGAATCAGAATGTTGAGCCCATAGCCGAACATCGCCGAGCGCAACGACGTCTCGTCGAGGGCGATTTCGATCATGTCTCCCGACATGTTGGGCGGCTTGTCGATCACCCCGATGACGCGCGGCTCGCTAGCCAGCATGGCGGTGAAGGCGTCGGCGATTGCCGATACCCACATCGTTGACCTGAGATCGTAGGTTGTATCGATCATATGATCGCCGTCGCTTCGTAAAATCAGCTGGCGCCGCTGATCCTTGGTCAGCGACACCACCAGAACTCCGGCCCCCTTGAGAATCTCGCTCCTGAGGTCGCTCGACAGAATCTGGTTGGGAGCAGCTTCGGCGGCAAGCGCTGCAATCTCCGCCTGTGCAACACGGCTCTTCAACCATTGGATGCGGAAGTTCGCAATCGACGGCAGAAAGATCAGGACTTCGCCAAGCATGACGAAGACGATCGTCAATGCGAGAACCTTGCCGGAAAGGCCCCGGAGTAGGCCCGGCTCGATCATTCGTTTCGCTGCGCCTCGATCCGTCATGCGGATGTTTGTTATCCCGTCCTGCCCACCAAATCTATAACGCGCCTCACCCATGGGTTGGTTGCAAGATTCGAAAAATAACTAATGGCCGAACGCCGGCTGGCCTCGCCTAGAGTGGGGTAGGGAACCATCGCATTCACCATGGCCTTCACGCGGAGCCCATTGCTCATGGCGAGAACCCACGGCTGGATCAGCTCTCCCGCCCGGTCGCCCGCGATGCCCACCCCGAGGATACGCCCGCGGCTCCCGATGACCGCCTTGACCAGCCCTGCCGTCTTCGCTTCCGCCTGTGCCCGGTCATTGTCGTGAAACGGCCACCGGAGCACCGTGATTGCATCGCCATGGAGTCTGCGAGCCGCACTTTCGGTTAACCCCGCCTGCGCCAGCTCCGGGTCGGTGAATGTGACCCAGGGAACCACGGCGGCGTCTTTGTTGACCGGCAAGCCGAACAAGGCATTTCGGATCACCAGACCGGCCTGGTGTGCCGCCACATGGGTAAACTGCAGCCCGCCGGCCACGTCGCCGATGGCATAGACCCTGCGATTGCTGGTGCGCAGACCCTTGTCCACGGCAATTCCCTTGGCCGTATAGGCAACACCGGCAACCTCCAGATTGAGGTGCTCAACATTGGCAATCCGCCCCGCGGCGACCAGCAGATGCGATCCCTCGACCACCCCGCCATTGGCCGTCGCGACCGCAATCCCATCTTTCGTCCTGGCTATATTCTGAATGTTCGTCCGCGCCAGAATTTTGACGCCTTCATCGCCGAGCCGTTTAAGAATAACCGCCGTCAATTCCGGGTCGTCCTTGCCCAGCGGATCGAACGCCTCGATCACCGTCACTTCAGCGCCCAAACGCCGGTGCGCCTGCGCCATCTCCATTCCGATGGGGCCACCGCCGATGATAACCAGATGACGCGGCAACACGGCATTATCGAAGATCGTTTCATTCGTCATAAATGGCACATCCGCCAGGCCTGGTATCGGCGGCACGGCGGCCCGTGAACCCGTGGCGATGACAATCCGCCGCGCCGCGAATGTCTCTCCCGCGGCTTCCAGCGTCGACTCGTCGCGAAACCGCGCCGCCGCCCGCACGACCCTGACGCCCAGTTTCTCGAAGCGCTCCTGGCTGTCATTGGGCGCGATCGCAGCAATCACGCTTTGAACATGAGCGCGCACTAGGCCGAAGTCGATCCGCGGCTCCGGCGACATCACCCCGAATTTCGCTCCTTCGCGCACCGCCTGGGCATGTTTGGCGGCGGCGATGAGCGATTTTGACGGAACACATCCGGTGTTCAGGCAGTCGCCGCCCATTTCAGCCTTCTCGAAAAGCACCACCTTGCGGCCAAACTGCGCCGCCGCCGCCGCCACGGTCAGACCGCCCGACCCACCGCCGATGACGGCAAGATCAAACTTCACCTGACCGCCTGCCCTTCGATTTCCACAGTTTGAATGCCACTGGGATGAGTGCCACCGCGGCCAACGCCAGCAGGGCAATCACAATGTCGGACGTCACCAGCGCGCTCGCATCGAGTTTCAGTTCGCAATTGGCGATCCCCTTCTCCGCAATGCACTTCTGATAAATATCGGTTTGCGCATCGATGATGCTGTCAAGTCCGGTGCCGAGATAGGCAAAGGCGATAGAGCCTGGAATGATGCCGATGACGGTGGCGGCGGCGAAGGTTCTAAGCGCCACCCCGCTTATCCCGGCAACGGCGTTGACCACGAAAAACGGAATGGCGGGCACCAACCGGAGGAACAGGAGATAGTTGAAGGCATCTCTGGCAAATCCTTCGGAAAGCTTGCGGGCAGTGGGACCGGCTCTTTCCGCTACGGTTTTGCCGATCGATGACTTGACGATCTCGAAGACGATGACGGCGCCAACCGTGGCGGCGCCAACCGTAACCGGCGCGCTGAGCCACCAGCCGAACAAAAACCCGCCAACCACGCTCAAGAACGCGGCGCCGGGAAGCGAAAGGGCCACCACGCCGATGTAGATGGCCACATAAAGCAGGAGCGCGAAAACCAGGTGGTTCGCCGCGAAGTCCTTCAGCATGTCCCGGTGTTCGGCAATCGAACGAAGCGAGAGGTAACTGTCCAGGCCAAACAGATAGGCGGTGCCAATGAGGATGAGCAGAGCGGCGGCGGGAAGCCATCTCCTGATGCCGGGCGCCGGCGGAATTTGGCCATCCGGACTGATCATGATGGACGGACGATGCTGCATTGTGCCATTTGAGTAAAGCGGTGAACTTGGCCCCAGAAATGGACCAATTGGCGCGGTTTGAATAGGGGACCTCACCCGCTCGTGAGAACAATTCAGGCTTCGTGTGAGCCTTGTGATGCTCAGCTGTCAGCATTGCCGGCGCGCGTTGACTTTCCGCGCCGTTTCACCCTATAAGCCCCCCTCAATTCCACAAGTGATGGCAAATCTTCTCACGGCCCGCCCCCATGGCCTCTTAACCTTGGGATATGTCATTGAAAACATTGGCGGCTGAGGCAGAATACGGAGACCGAACGTGAAGCGCACCTACCAGCCCTCGAAACTCGTCCGCAAGCGCCGCCACGGCTTCCGGTCACGCATGGCGACAGTAGGTGGCCGCAATGTGCTGGCTCGCCGCCGCGCCAAGGGCCGCAAGCGCCTTTCGGCCTAAGGGCCGGATCCAAGCGAAAATGGAGCGCCTCAAGCGCCGGCAGGATTTCGTTGCCGCCGCAAAGGCATTGTATTCGGCCATGCCTGGGATGGTCGTTCAGGCACGAGATCGCCAAGATACGGCAGCGCCCCGGGTTGGCTTTACCGCCACCAAGAAGCTTGGCAATGCGGTAGTCCGCAACCGCATTAAGCGCAGATTGCGTGAGATCGCCCGCCTCGGACTTGGCGATCAAGCAAAATCGGGCTTCGATTACGTGCTGATTGGCCGCGCGGCGGCACGGACCCGCAGTTTCGCCGAGCTCCGGAAAGACCTCAATTCCGCCTTGAAGCGGCTGCACCGCACGCCACATGAGGCTGCGGACAAGGAACGCCCATGAACTACGACAATAAGAACTTCGTCCTCGCCATCGTGCTGTCGATGGCGATTATCTTCGGCTGGCAGTATTTCTATGCCGGGCCGATTGCCGAGCGCCAGGCCAAGGAGCAGGCGGCCCAGCAGACCACCACGGCGCCTGCGACCACATCGGCTGGCACGACTACGGCCGGCGGCCAAGTTCCTGGCATGGCCCAACCTGCCTCGGCGACCCGCGACGAAGCGCTCAAGGCCAACTCCACGCATACCAATCAAGACCGATTACATCGAAGGTTCGATCAATCTGCGGGGCGCCCAGATTGATGATATCCGCCTTCTCAAGTATCGCGAAACTATCGATCCCCGGAGTCCGACCATAGTATTCCTGTCGCCGGCGGGAACACCGGGCGCGCTCTTTGCCGAGCAGGGTTTTGTGCCGGCCACTGGTACCACCGCAAAGCTGCCTGATCCCAAGACGGTCTGGTCGGCGCCCACGGGTGTTGCGCTGAGTGAGGCCAATCCCGTTACACTCACCTGGGACAATGGCGAGGGCCTGGTCTTCACCCGCAAGATTTCAATCGATGATGAGTATGTATTCTCGATCACTCAGTCGGTGCGCAACAACACAGCCAACGCCGTGGCGCTGATCCCCTATGCGCGCGTGCAGCGCCAGGATACGCCGCAGATTTCCGGTTACTGGGTGTTCTTCGAGGGTATGCTTGGCTGGCTCGATTCCGGCCTCCGGGAAGTGGATTACAGCGACGTCTCCGAAGCGAGCGAAACTACGCGCTATGATTCAGTTGGCGGTTGGCTTGGATTTACCGACAAGTATTGGGCGCTGGCCATGGTTCCCGGGCGCACCACGGCGCTGACAGCGACGTTTAGCTATCCGCAGGTGAATGGCCGGCCCATCTATCAAGTTGACTATCTCGCCAAGGACGCCATCACCATACCGGCCTCTGGCACCGGCAGTTATCGCGATGAACTATTCGCGGGCGCCAAGGTTGTTCAATCGATTAATGCAATCAAAGCAAAACATCAAATCGACAGCTTCGAATACATGATCGACTGGGGCTGGTTCTACTTCCTCACCAAACCGATGTTCTATCTCCTCGAATGGCTGAAAGGCCTGGTTGGCAATTTCGGCATCGCCATTCTGCTTGCCACCCTGTTGGTCAAGGCGGTGGTCTTCCCGCTTGCCAACAAGTCCTACGCTTCGATGAGCAAGATGAAGAAGCTCCAGCCTGAAATGACGAAACTCAAGGAGCTTTACCCCGATGACCGGATGAAGGTGCAGCAAGGCATGATGGAGCTCTACAAGCGCGAGAAGGTCTCGCCGCTGTCGGGCTGTTTGCCGGTGGTGGTGCAGATTCCGGTGTTTTTCTCGCTTTACAAAGTCATTCTCACTTCGATTGAACTGCGCCATGCGCCATTCTACGGATGGATACACGATCTTTCGGCGCCCGATCCCACCAGTCTGTTCAATCTGTTCGGCCTCATCCCGTGGACCCCGCCCGCCATGCTGATGATCGGTGTCTGGCCGCTCCTCATGGGCATCACCATGTGGGTGCAGATGCGGCTGAATCCGACGCCGCCCGATCCGGTGCAGGCAAGCCTGTTCAACTGGATGCCGGTGATGTTCACTTTCATGCTCGGCACGTTCCCGGTGGGTCTGGTCATCTACTGGGCCTGGAGCAACTTGCTGTCGATCATCCAGCAGTCTTTCATCATGAAACGCCATGGTGTCGATGTGAATCTCTTCGGCAACATTCGCGAGAGCCTGCCCTTCCTCAAGAAGAAGACGGCGGCTTGACCCAGCACTTTACGGCCGATCAGATCGATGCGGGCCGCCGGCTGTTCGGCGGCCCGCATTCATTCATGTTGGGAGTGGCCCGCCTTGACCAGCTGCCGCCAGTCAAGGGCGTCGAGATCGCTTTTGCGGGCCGCTCCAATGTTGGCAAGTCGTCATTGATCAATGCCCTGACCGGGGTCAATGACCTGGCGCGCGCCTCGAACACGCCTGGGCGTACCCGCGAACTCAATTTCTTCGACATTGCCGGGAGGCTCACTCTCATCGATATGCCGGGCTATGGCTATGCCAAAGCCGCCAAGAAAGAAGTCAAACAGTGGCAATCGATGTTGCGCGGTTACCTGCGCGGCCGTCCCGGCCTCACTCGCGCCTTCGTGCTGATCGACTCCCGCCATGGAGTTCTCGCCGCCGACGAGGAAATGTTCAAATTGCTCGACCAGTCGGCCGTAGCCTACCAGCTGGTGTTGACCAAGATCGACAAGATCAAGCCCGCCGAGCTGGCGAAGGTCCACGCGGCGACCGAAGCCGTGGCCCGCAAACGGCCCGCCGCCTTCCCGTTCATTCACGCCACCTCGAGCGAGAAAGGCCATGGCCTGCCGGAGCTGCGGGCGGAAATAGTGGGCCTCCTCTGAAGCCCTTGGCAAGCCGCCGCAATGTCCTATAAGGCGGCCCACGAACCGAGTGGATCAACTCAGATGACCGACACTCCGATCAACGAAACCGCCCGCATTCTGTCGGAAGCCTTGCCCTTCCTGCAGCGCTATGACGACCAGATCATCGTCGTCAAATTCGGTGGGCACGCCATGGTCGATCCCAAGCTTGCCCACCAATTCGCCCGCGATATGGTGATGCTGAAGGTCTGCGGACTCAACCCCATCGTCGTCCACGGCGGCGGACCTCAAATCAACAAAATGCTCGACAAGCTGGCGGTCAAGGCTGAATTCCGCGAAGGCCTGCGTGTTACCGATCAGGAGACCATGAACATTGTTGAAATGGTGCTGGCGGGCTCCATCAACAAATCGATCGTCGCGTCGATCCAGCAAGCCGGTGGCCGCGCCGTCGGCATTTCCGGGAAGGACGGCAATCTAATGATTGCCGAGCGCTTGGTGAAGAAAAGAACCGATCCTGCCACCGGCAAGGTCGAAGAAATCGATTTTGGATTTGTCGGCGAGCCGGCGCGCGTCAACATCGAAATCCTGCACACCATCATGAAGAGCGATGCCATTCCTGTGATCGCCCCGGTCGGCGTCGGTTGGGAAGGCGAGACCTACAACGTCAATGCCGATACCGCAGCTGGCGCCATCGCGACAGCGACCCAGGCCAAGCGCCTGCTGCTGCTCACCGATGTTGCCGGCGTCCTCGACCAAGACAAGAACATGATCAGCGAACTGAAGATCGGTGACGTCGCAGGGCTAATAGATAATGGCACCATCACCGGAGGAATGATCCCCAAGGTCGAAAGCGCCGTGGCCGTGGTCGAATTGGGTGTCGAGGGCGTTATTATACTTGATGGCCGTGTGCCCCATTCGGTGCTGCTTGAACTGCTCACCCCCCACGGCGTCGGCACCCGCGTGTCGCGGACCGGCGTATGAGAGGATTTGACCACATCGACACCTGGGTGTTCGATCTCGACAACACTTTATATCCTGCATCCTGCCGGCTGTTCGACCAGATCGATGTAAAGATGGGCGAGTTCGTCTCGCGCCTGTTGAACGTGGACTTTGCCGAAGCCAAACAGCGTCAGAAGAAGCTCTTTTACCAATATGGCACCACGCTCCGTGGCCTGATGGTCGAACATGGCATAGCTCCCGACGATTTTCTCGACTATGTCCACGATATCGATCACACGCCGGTGCCCGCCAACCCACTGCTCGATCGGTCGCTGCACGCCCTTCCCGGCCGCAAGCTGATATTCACCAACGGCACGGTGACACATGCCGAAAAGGTGCTCGCCAGAATTGGCATTACCCACCACTTCGGTGACATCTTCGACATCGTGCATTCCGATTTCATTCCGAAACCGGAAATGCAGCCCTATCGCAAATTCGTGGCTCAGACCGGGATTCGCCCAGAGACCTCGGCGATGTTCGAGGACATCGCCCGAAATCTCGAGGCGCCGCATGCCCTCGGCATGACCACCGTTCTGGTGGTTGCCGAGGAAAACCGCGACGCCCAGCACCTCAACCAGTCAACCGGTGGAATTGATCAATCCCACATCCACCACGTCACCGAAGATCTGGCCGCCTTCCTGAACGCCCTCGTGGCAAAGCTGCCGGCACGCTGATCTGGGTGGGACCTACGCGTCGGCCAGCACCCGGGTCTGGCGATGCTCCTTGTAGATATTCTCGCCCAAGGGATCGGATCCTTCGTCATTGACTTTGATGTAGAGCACCGCCGTCCCGCGCGGGCGGATCCGTTCGTGGTAGATGGTCGAGCCAAGAAACACGATCATATCGCCAAGCTGTTCATGCAATAGCAAGGCATCGGGTGAGTTGTAGATGCTCTCCAGGCCCGGATGGTCTTGCGGCGTCATGAACACGGCTCGCTCGGCCGTGTTGGGAGAACGGTCCAGATCCGGAAACACGCAAACGCTTGTGCCCGGCCCGAGATGGATCGGCAGGCCGATTGAGATTTTCGAGGCGCCGCGATCCTTGTGTGGAGCAGGGAACTCCGGCGCATCGGCGTCATATTGCTTGAGGTGGCGTTCCGAAATCGCGATCTGGCTTTCCGCCATGCCCGTCAGTTCGGCGATGCCTGCCCTGAAACGGCGGGCAACATCCTCGGAGGGAAAGTCGAAGAGGAACTGCTGCTTCTTGCCGCCAATCCGCCATTGATTGTATTCGGCAACTTCGCCCTGACGCGATTTTGCATGAAAATCCTCGAGATAAGTCAGGAATTCAGGCGATAGCAGATCCTTCAGCAGGATATATCCGTCGCGCTCGAACTGTTTGCGGTAGGTCCGGAGATTGTATTTGAAGGGCATGGGTACCTCTTGCAGATTGGGATGCAATGGCTCCCATTGCAAGTTCGGCACCGCGGCACTGCCGAAGCCGGGTTATGCTTAACGGAACCTTAATGGGGTTATTTCGGCGCGCGCTTGGCTAGAATTCGCTGCAACGTGCGCCGGTGCATGTTGAGCCTGCGCGCCGTTTCCGAGACATTGCGGTTGCACAGCTCATAGACCCGCTGGATGTGTTCCCAGCGCACCCGGTCCGCCGACATCGGGTTGTCGGGAAGTGCGGTACGGTTTTCGCCGCCGCCGATTAGCGCGCCATAAACGGCATCGGCGTCGGCCGGCTTGGCGAGATAATCGATGGCGCCGAGTTTGACCGCGGTAACCGCCGTGGCAATGTTGCCATAACCGGTAAGAACGACAACACGCGCATCCGGCCGTGCCGAATGCAACGCCTCTATCACGTCAAGCCCATTTCCATCGGCAAGGCGCAGATCGACGACGGCATAGCCCGGCGCGCCCTTTCTCACTTGCGCCACGCCTTCGGCTACCGACTCGGCAATTCGAACCTCGAATCCGCGGGCTTCCATTGCCCGCGCCAGGCGCGTCAAGAAGGGTTTGTCGTCATCGACAAGCAGCAGCGTCTTGTCGGCCGGCAGTTTGATATTTGTCATTCTGTAAGAACCGATCAGCTGTCGCTCCGATACGGGTTAACTGTCTAGACCGGTCACGAAGCCGGTTCAACCACTGCCGACATCCACGGCTCCTCGCGGCCAAACGACTTGCACCACGGCCCCATGTTGGGGTGGTGGCCGGTTGGCCAGTGAAACCGCAGCACCCGAACGCTCAAGCAGCGTCTTGGCGATGAAAAAACCGAGACCCATGCCCTCATGCCGCCCGCTCTCGTCGTCCCCGGCGCCATAGCCAGGGCGGGTGGTGACGAAAGGATCGCCAAGCCGGTCAAATACATCCTGGCGGAAACCCGGGCCGTCATCGCTCACCGCAATCACAACGCTTGCATCCGTCCACCGTGCCTCGATCTCGACTCGCGACTCGGCAAAATCCACGGCATTCTCAAGCAGATTGCTCAATCCATAGGTAATCGCCGGGTTGCGCCGGAACACCGGCTCCTGCGGAGCTGCCGTGCGTTCCGGCTCGCTCACGCTGTTAACCGCGATATCCACGCCGGACCCCCGCAATGGCGCGATCAGATCCTCGATCATCACCAGCATCTTGGTGCGTTGATAGACTTCGTCGTTCTCCGCGTCATGATTGGCAAGCCGGGCGAGTATCTCGCGGCATCGTCCGGCCTGGCTGATCAGCAGATCGATATCCTCCGTATGCGGATCGCCCTGCTGGAGCTCGCGTTTGAGTTCCTTGGCCACAAGCGCAATGGTTGCCAACGGCGTGCCAAGCTCATGCGCCGCCGCCGCCGCCAGCCCATCCAGTGCCGATAGCCGCTGCTCCCGCGCCAGCACCATCTCGGTAGCCGAAAGCGCCGCCGACATCTGCCGGGCTTCGTCGGCGATACGCCGCGCATAGATCGCCGCGAATACAACGCCGCAGATGATCGCCGTCCACATGCCGGCGATGTAGGCGTCGGGAAGGACAAGCGGCTGGCCCGGAATCCAGGGCAGCGGCAAATGGCGGAATGCCAGAAACGTGGCGCACAGAAATGCCGTGGCGCCGAGCCAAAGCGTCCATTTCAGCGGCAGCGATGTGGCCGAAATCGTGACCGGAACGAGAAAAAGGAAGGAAAATGGATTCTCCAGGCCACCGGTCAGATAGAGAAGAACGGCCAGCTGAAATATGTCGTAGGCAAGCAGAAATCCGGCATGAGCGGGTTGCAACCGCACGCTCTTGCGCCACCTGATGCTCAGAAAAATGTTCAACCACGCGCTGAGCGCGATGGCCGAAAGGCAAAAACCCAGCGGCAAGGGAAAGCCAAGTAGGAAGTGAACGCCGGCAACCGCGGCAGTCTGGCCGATAACCGCAAGCCAGCGCAGCCGCACCAGAGTGCGCAGCCGCAACACGCCGAGTTCGCCTACAGCGTAGGGACCGATCATGCTTGATGGCAAATGTGCCGGCATCGAATCCTGCGAGCGTTGTCTCGTAGCAAGATTAGGCCTATGTGACAGCAAAACGGAAGCCACTCTGAATGCCATCACGAAAACAGGCGATTTTTGCGGTCATTGCGCTCTTCCTGACGCTCGCGATCGCCCTTGCTACAGCACTTTTTCGCGGCGACGGGCACATGCCGTTCAGCACCGGTGAAGCCCTGGTAGGCGGGTCGTTCAGATTGCGCGACCAGGACGGCAAGATGGTGACCGACAGGAATTTCCTCGGCAAGTACATGCTGGTTTTCTTCGGTTACACCTATTGCCCGGATGTCTGCCCCACCGAACTACAGGTTATGACTCAGGCCATCGAGGCCATGGGCAGCGACGGCGAATCCATTCAACCGGTCTTCATAACGATAGATCCCGAACGCGACACGCCGGAGGTTCTCAAGGCCTATGTCGCAAACTTCGGACCCCGCCTGATTGGCCTGACCGGCAGCCAGGATGAGGTGGCCGCGGCAGCAAAGGCCTACCGCGTGTTCTACAAAAAGGTGGCAAACGCCGATGGCAATGCCTATTTAATGGATCATACCAGCATCATCTACCTGATGGACCGGGAAGGCCGGTTTGTCAGGCATTTTACCTATTCCACCGATGCCAAAGCCCTGTCCGAGGCGCTGGCCGATGCCATGGATGCCTCATCATAAAGACTTAGGGAATTGAGTGTTGCCCGTAGTATACGGACTTGTTACTTCTATGATTCATACTGGGGCAAAGGGTTTGTGCTGAAATGCTCTATTATCTCTACGAGATGAACCACGCCGCATTGGCCCCCTGGCGGGCCGCGGCGGATGCTGGCCTGAGTTTCTGGAAGAGCCCGGCCAATCCACTGGCAGCCACCCAAATGGGCCGTTCTTTCGCCGCTTCGCTCGAGATGTTTGAGCGCGGCACCCGCCGCTATGGCAAACCGATCTTTGAGATTACCGATACTATTTCTGGCGATGACATCGTCCCCGTCAGCGAATACGAAGTGTTTAAGAAACCCTTTTGCAACTTGCTGCAATTTCGCAAGCAGTGGCCGGGAAAGGCCAGGAAGAAAGCGGAACACAAGGTGCTGATCGTAGCGCCCATGTCGGGGCACTACGCAACGCTGCTGCGTGGAACCGTCGAATCCATGCTGCCGCACTACGACACCTACATAACCGACTGGATCGATGCCCGCTCGGTTCCCCTGTCGAAAGGCAAATTCGATCTCGACGACTATGTGGATTATGTAATCGAGATGCTGCAGCTCCTCGGTCCGGGCACCAGCGTCATAGCCGTTTGCCAGCCGTCGGTTCCCGTCATGGCCGCCGTATCGCTGATGAATGCCGCCAAGGATCCCTGCGCGCCCAGGACGATGGTCTTAATGGGTGGACCGATTGATACCCGCCGCAATCCGACATCGGTCAATCGCCTGGCGGGAGAGAAAGGCGTCGACTGGTTCCGCCGCAACGTTACGATGAAAGTGCCGCTTCCCCACGCTGGCGTCATGCGCGATGTCTACCCGGGATTCCTCCAGCTCGGCGGGTTTATGACGATGAATCTCGACCGCCACATAGACGCTCACCGCGAACTCTTTTGGCACTTGGTTGAAGGCGACGGCGACTCTGCCGAAAAGCACCGCGACTTCTACGACGAGTATATGTCGGTCATGGACCTGACGGCTGAGTTCTATCTGCAGACCGTGGAGAAGGTCTTCGTCAATCATGATTTGCCGCGCGGTACATTTACCCATCGAAACCACAAGGTCGATCCGGCCGCCATTACCAAGACGGCGCTGATGACCATTGAGGGAGAGCGCGACGACATCTCCGGCGTGGGTCAAACCGAGGCGGCACACGATCTCTGCACGTCGTTGCCGGCCGCCAAGAAATTGCATCACTTGCAGAACGGCGTTGGCCACTACGGCGTCTTCAACGGCACCAGGTTCCGCCGCGAAATCGTCCCGCGTATCGTAAAGTTCGTGAACGCTAACGCCTGATGGCATTTGCCTTCTCCCAGCTGGGCCGTCTGCTGGCCGCCAAACCGCTCGAACCCGCGTTGCTCCAGATTGGTGAAGAACAGCTGCAAATCGTGTTTCGCCGCCATGCCAATGCGCGCCGCTTGGTCTTGAGGTTGAACCCGGAAGGCACCGGCGGGATTGTCACCGTGCCTCGCGGCATCAGCCGAACCCAGGCCTTGGCATTCGTCAACCGCTCGCAAACATGGCTTGAGGCGCGCTTGAAGCAGCGCGGCAGCAACATTTTGCTGCGCCCCGGAAATTCTATTCCCTTGCGCGGTGAGGGACACGAAATTCGCCACATCGCCTCGCGCCGGGGCACGGTGACGGTGGATCCGGTAAAGAACTTTATCCACGTCCCAGGCGATTTTCCGCATGTATCGCGCCGGCTGAGTGATTGGCTCAAGACATTGGCCCGCGGCGAGCTGTCGGCCGCGTCGCGGAAATATGCCGCTGCCATGGGCGTGACCTATCGGCGGATTACCATTCGCGACCAGCGCAGCAGATGGGGCTCCTGTTCCGCATCGGGCGATCTCTCCTTTTCGTGGAGGCTCATCTTGACGCCGCCCTATGTGCTGGATTATGTCGCCGCCCACGAGGTGGCGCATCTCAGGCACATGAATCATGGGCTGAGTTTCTGGCGGCTTGTGCTTAGCCATTGCCCCGATGCATCGCGCGCCAAGAATTGGCTCAAAACCCATGGCCAGGACGTTCATCGCATAATCGCCTGACTATTTGTTGTTTTGCTGCTGTTTCATGCGTTCGAAGTTCGTCTGGCGCTTTTTCTTGGCCGCACCGTCGGCACTCTGATCGCTGGAACTGCCCGTAAAGAGGTTTCCCAAATCCTCCAGAAAGCCGCTTTCGCGCGGCTGTCTGTCGGCGACGGTGAGATCGCTTTCGCCGATCTGCTCCGAAATCACTGTCGAGTCCTCGATGTTGCCGGGAAGCGGCTGCGGGATAAGGGCCTCGTGCGCTAGCTCCATCACGTCCTTCCAGATGGCCGCCGGAATTGAACCGCCAGTCACTTTTTTTGTCGGCGTGTTGTCGTCGTTGCCAACCCACACGCCTGCAACCATCTGGCTGGAGTAACCGATGAACCAGGCATCGCGATAATCCTGGCTGGTCCCGGTTTTTCCGGCAATCTCAAATGACCCAAACTGCGCCCGCCGCGCCGTTCCTTCGGTCACCACCGCCCGCAGCATTTCATTCATGTAGCCCAGATCGTAGTTGGCGATCGCAAAGCCAAATCCTTCACCCTGGCGCTCATAGAGAACCTCGCCCTCGCTTGCGTGGTGATTCTCCGGATCGTGTAAGGAACGACCGGGCTTCCGCCATTGGCAAACGGAACAAAGGCGGATGTCAATTCCAGCAAGGTGACTTCCGAAGTTCCCAGCGCGATTGAAGCATCAGTACCAAGCGGTGAGATGATACCAAGCCGGTGGGCCACGCTTGTAACGGCATTAGGCCCGACGTAACCGACGAGCTTTGCGGCGATTGTGTTGAGTGAAAGAGCAAATGCTTTTTTGAGTGAAACCGGACCCAGGTATTTCTGCCTGTAATTCTCCGGTTCCCAGTCCCCAATGCGGACGGGCTCGTCAATTTCCACCGAGTTCGGGCGTAAAGCCATTTTCGATGGCGGCAAGATAGACGAAGGGCTTGAATGCCGACCCTGGTTGCCGCTTGGCTTTGGTTACGCGGTTGAATTGACTGCGCTTATAGGACTTTCCGCCGACCATCGCCCGGACGCCGCCGCCAGTATCCATGACCACCAGCGCGCCCTGCGACACGCCGAACTTTGCCCCTTCTTCGTTGAGCCGCTTGCGCAGGGCTCTTTCGGCAAAGCTTTGCAGGCCAGGGTCGATCGTCGTCTCGATGACAATCGATTGCGAGTATGTCTTGACCAGATCCGGCAGCTGCTCGATCACCCAATCGGCGATGTATTGCGTTGCCGGCACATAGTCCGATGCCGAGACCTTGGCGGGCGCCTCGATTGCATCGCGGGCCTCCTGCTCGCTGATCGCACCCGTTTCAACCATGCTCTGGATCACCAGTTTTGCCCGCTCAGCGGCGCTTTCGGGATGAAGTGACGGGCTGTAAGTGGAAGGCGCCTTGAGTACGCCGGCCATTGTGGCCGCCTCGCCTAGCGTAAGTTCACGCGCCGATTTTCCATAATAGGCTTGTGCGGCCTTCTCGATCCCGGTGGCGCCTGCCCCGTAATAGACGCGGTTGAGGTAGAGCTGCAAAATCTCGTCCTTGGAAAACCGCGATTCCAGCCACAACGCCAAGACCATCTCTTGCAGCTTGCGCCGCATCGTCTTTTCCGGATTGAGAAAAAGGTTCTTGGCAAGTTGCTGGGTGACGGTCGACCCGCCCTGAACCACATGGCCGGCGCGTAGATTGGCGTAAAGGGCTCGCAGCAAACCGATCGGGTCGACACCGAAGTGCGAGTAGAACCGCCTGTCTTCGATGGCGATCACCGCATTGGGGATATAGTCTGGAAGTTCGCCGATGCGGACTTCGTCGCCGAAGAACGAGCCTTGCTCGGCCAGCGTTGTGCCATCGGCGGCGAGCACCATGATGCCCGGTTCCCGCGCCGGAATTTGCAAGAGCCCCTTCTGGTCGAGCGAAAACCAGATGTAGCTGAAAACGCCGAATAATCCGATGGCGCCCCACAGGCAAAACGTCAGCGCGAGCCGCAATAGCAGGCCCGTGAAGCTGCGCCGGCGCTCTCGACTGCTGCTGGCCCGGGGGCCTGGCTTTCGCGCTGAAAAGAGCCGCGGTTCAATCTTCCGCGTATGTTTTTTCTTCATTCGGTCCCGGACCCAACCAGCGAGACGATTGGCCGAAAATCATGTTGCAAAAATGTCGGGAAGCCGGTGACTACATGACGGCGCCGACTTGCCATGGCACATACTCATTGTCGCCATAGCCCAGCTCTTCGGATCGGGTGCGCTCGCCGGAAGCAACTTTCAGCATCATGTCGAAGATTTCCTGCCCCTTGTCCTGGATCGAAACGCCGTCCAGGATGTCGCCGCAGTTGATATCCATATCGTCGATCATGCGCCGGTAAACGTCTGAATTCGTTGCAAGTTTTATCGAAGGCACGGGCTTGCAGCCATACGCGGAGCCGCGGCCCGTGGTGAAGCATAAAAGGTTGGCGCCGCCTGCGACCTGGCCGGTGGCGGAAACCGGATCATAGCCGGGCGTGTCCATGAAGACAAAGCCTTTGCCGGTCACCGGTTCGGCATAGCGGTAGACGTGGCGGAGCGTGGTCGTACCCCCCTTGGCGGCGGCACCTAGCGATTTCTCAAGGATCGTGGTGAGCCCGCCAAGCTTGTTGCCGGGAGACGGATTATTGTTCATTTCCATGAGGTTACGCTTGGTGTAGGCCTCCCACCAATGAATGATCTCGACCAGGGTTTCGCCCACTTCGCGGCTGGCGGCGCGTCTCGTCAGCAAATGCTCGGCTCCATAGATTTCCGGCGTTTCCGAGAGAATGCCGGTGCCGCCATGCTTGACCAGGATATCGACCGCCGCGCCGAGCGCCGGATTGGCCGTGATGCCGGAATAGCCATCCGAGCCACCGCATTGAAGTGCAACGATTAATTCCGATGCATGACAGATCTCACGGTTGACATCGTTGACGAACGGCAACATGTCCTTGACCGCCGCAACCCCTGCCGCCACCGTTTTGCGGGTTCCCCCGGTTTCCTGAATCGTCATCGTACGGAAGGTATTTCCCTCAACGATTCCATAGGCTTCCTTGAAGCGGGGAATCTGAAATCCCTCGCAGCCGAGACCCACCATCAGGATGCCGCCCATGTTGGGATTGGTGGCATAGCCCCAGGCGGTGCGCTTGAGGATGTCGAAGATGGCGCCGCGGTAATCGATGACGCAGCCATTGTCCATCTTGAGCGCCACGACGCCGTCGATGTTGGGAAAATCATCAAGCATTCCCGAACGCTTGACCTCTTCGGCGATGAAGCCGGCAACGGTGGCCGAGCAGTTCACCGAGGTCATGATGCCCACATAGTTGCGCGTGCCCGTCTTGCCGCCCGCCCGCCGGAACCCTCGAAAAATCGCTTGTTTATCAAGGGGTAAGATATCTTCCGGCCGGGCGTCCTGGCAGAAGGCATAGTCCCTGGCGAAATCCGCCATGCCGGTATTGTGCTCGTGCACCCAGCAGCCCTTGGCGATATCGGTCTTGGCGAAGCCGATGATCTGGCCGAACTTGCGGACGGGCTCGCCCGCCGCGATGGCGCTCGCCGCCATCTTGTGCCCCTTCATGATGCGGTCGAGCGCCGTGATGCCCTCGGGAGCGGTGCCACCCTTGTCGATGACATCGATGGCCACAAGCACGTTATCCGCCTCACTGAGGCGCAACATGCGCGCACTTTTGCTTCCCTTTTCGCTCATATCTAGCGTCCTTGTGTGGGCGATTTTTGCCGCTTGCCTTGAATTGGATACATACTAACATGTTAGCATGTCAGTTGCCGACGTCACCTATGATTTTCTTGGACCCGCCCGCCCGTCGGCCAAAGGTGGCGCCAGCGCCCGCGTCCATCTGGCGCTCCGCGAAGCAATCGTCAGCCTTGAGCTGAAGCCCGGCGATTTTCTCGACAAGCAGGCGATCGCCAACCGCCTTGGCGTCTCGCGCTTTCCGGTGGGCGAAGCCCTGAACCGGCTGGCCGCCGAAGGCCTGGTCGAGATCGTCCCGCAATCGGGCTCCAGGGTCGCCTTGATCCGCCTGTCGGATGCCCGCGAGAACATGTTCCTCAGGCGCGCCATCGAGACCGAGGCCATCCGTACACTGACGAAAACCGTGAGCGCCGGCCGCATCCGCGATATGCAGCAGAACATGCGCTACCAGCTGGCGGCGGTCGAATCGGGCGACCGCCAGGGCTTCTACCGCTTCGACCTGCAGTTCCACGCGATCCTGCTCGATTGCCTCGGCTTTGAGCGGGTCAGACAGGCGGCCGACACTGCTCGCCTGGGCCTCGAACGGGTGCGCCGAATGCTTGACGCCAGAAGGAGGCGCCAGGAGCTCACCCTTGAAGAGCATCGCATCATCGTCGAGGCGCTGGAGCGCCGCGATACGCCGGCCGCCGTGCGCGCCATGGAAGTGCATCTGGGCGGGGTGTTGACCGAACTCGAAAACTTCGCCCGCCAACGGCCGGAACTTTTCGCCGATCTGGGTTCGAATGGAGGAAATGCAGGATGAAGAAGCGGAACTTCAAGGCGCCGTCGGGTGCCACGATCACTTTCACCGAGCTCGGTTTCGGCAGCGCACCCCTCGGCAATCTTTACCGCGCCCACGGCGAGAAGGAGGCGCAAGCAACCTTCGAAGCCGCCTGGAAGGCCGGTCTCCGCTACTTTGACACAGCACCCCTCTATGGCCTCGGCCTCTCCGAAACCCGGCTCAATCATTTTCTGCGCGGCAAGAAGCGCAAGGATTATGTGATCTCCACCAAGGTGGGCCGCCTGCTTGAGGTCTGCCCGCCGGAGCAGCGCACCGGCATCGGCAAGTTCTTCGACACCCCGTCCAGGCGCGAAGTCTATGACTATTCCTACGATGGCGCCATGCGTTCGTTTGAGGCCTCGCTCGAGCGTCTCGGCATCGACAGCATCGATATTCTCTACGTTCACGACATCGATGTCTTCACCCACAAGAGCGAGGCGGCCCGTAACACCCATGTGAAGACCTTCATGTCCGGCGGCTACAAGGCGCTGGTCAAACTTCGCGACGAGAAGGTGATCCGGGCCTTCGGCGCCGGCGTCAATGAATGGCAGGTGTGCGAGACGCTGGCCAGGGAGGGCAACTTCGATATTTTCCTGCTGGCCGGCCGCTACACCTTGCTGGAGCAGGAAGCGCTCAACTCATTTCTTCCGCTCACCGAGCAACGCGGCATCGGCATTGTCCTAGGCGGGCCTTACAATTCCGGCATTCTCGCAACCGGCCCCAAACCAGGCGCCTGGTACAATTACGAACCCGCCCCCAAGGGGGTCCTCGACCGCGTCAAGAAGATCGAAGCCGTCTGCGCCCGCCACAAGGTGAAGCTGCCGGAGGCCGCGCTGCGCTTTCCCCTCCTTCACCCATCGGTGGTCAGCGTCATTCCGGGAGCGGTCAGCCCGAAGGAAGTGGCGCTGAACGTGAAGACGATGAGCGCCAAAATACCGAAGGCGCTGTGGAAGGAGCTGAAGGCCGAGGGGCTGATGCACAGGGATGCGCCGGTTTAGCTCGGCGGTGAATTCATAGATTTGCGGAGTATGCCTTCGCCCCGCTGACTTCCGCTTTTTGTGGAGCACCGGGCATCCCTCTGATCCAGCTTGAGTTCCGGGAAGGGCCATGAGCCGCCATTCAAGCGCCACCCACGCAGCGTAGATTTTTCCCTCAATGGCCGGTAGTCTCCTGTTCGAGGGAGATCTAGCTTGGAACGTAGGCTTGCTGCCATTCTTGCCGCTGACGTGGTCGGCTACACGCGCCTGATGAGCAAGGACGAGGCTGGAACGCTTCGGCGTATTACCGATCTGCGCAAACAAGTACTAGAGCCACTCATCGCCGAACACCACGGTCGCGTCGTCAAACTCATGGGCGATGGTTTTCTGGTTGAGTTCGCCAGCGTGGTAGATGCTCTCACGTGCGCTATAGCCTGGCAGAATGGCGTAGCAGAGCGAGCGATGGCAACCGATAAAGACAAGAGGCTGATCTTTCGTATCGGCGTCAACCTCGGGGACGTGATCGTCGAGGGCGAGGATATTCATGGCGATGGAGTCAACATTGCCGCTCGCCTTGAAGGCCTGGCAGAGCCGGGTGGCATCTGCATTTCGGGCAAGGTGCACGACGAAATCCGAGGCAAGCTCGACTTTTCGGCCGCGGACCTTGGCGAGGTGACGCTCAAGAATATTACCCGGCCAGTGATGGCCTTCCGCATCTCAGCAGGAACCAACTCGAAATTGCCGGTCGAGCCACGCGAACCTGCCGACAGCAAGCCATCGATTGGAGTCCTGCCCTTCACTAACATGAGCGGCGACCAGGAGCAGGAGTACTTCGCCGATGGCATCACTGAGGATATTATCACTGAACTAGCGCGCAATCGCGGGTTGTTTGTGATCGCACGGAACTCGTCCTTCACATTCAAGGGAACTGCCGTCGACGTCGCCGAAGTGGGGCGGAAGCTCGGCGTGCGCTATGTGGTCGAGGGTAGCGTGCGCAAGGCCGGCAAGCGCGTGCGCATCACCGCCCAGTTAATCGAGGCGACGACCGGAAGCCATATCTGGGCGGAGCGCTACGACCGCGATCTTGAGGATATCTTCGCGGTCCAGGATGAGGTGACCCGAAGCATTGCTGCCGCCGTACCAGGGCATGTCGAATCCGATATTGTAAGGGCATCGCGGCGCAAGCCAACCGAGAACCTAGGCGCCTATGACCACTATCTGCGCGGAATGGAGATCGTAAACCGTTGGCGCAACGACGACATCCTACAGGCCATGGCGGAATTCGAAAGTGCAGTGAAGCTTGATCCCACCTTCGCCCGCGCTCATGCCAGATTGGGTCTCATGTATCTTCGCACCTGGTGGCAAACGCAGGCTCCCAACGCAATGGAACCGGCAAATAAGGAAACCGAACTTGCGGTGCGGCTTGATGGTGCGGACAGCAGATGCTTGAGTATTCGGGGCTGGTTTCTCCTCGCCACTAATGACTTTGACGCAGCTTTTGATCATTTCGAGCATTCGCTGCAACTGAGTCCTGACGATCCCGAGCTCATCGTCAATATGGCGTATTACCTGATTTTCACGGGACAAGCGGACAATGCAATCGAGAGGTTGCCCAAGGCCTTGCGCGCCAATCCGCTTTTTGTCCCGCCCTCGTATCGGGAAGCCATTGGTCTGGCGTTCATGATGGCGAAGCGATACGAGGAGGCAGTCAAGTCCTTCGCTGCTGTCAGCAGCCCCGACACTTACGTCCCCGTTTGGGCGGCTGGGTGCCTAGCGAAGCTCGGCCGGTTCGAGGAAGCGCGCACGCAAAGTCGATTGGCATCCAAACTCGATCCAGACTGGCCTAACCGTGACTGGCGCAGCGAGTTCAAATATATCGAAGATCAGGAACACGTTGGCGAACTCGTCGACCTGGCGATCAACGCTCTAAGGGACTGCCATTGAGCGCCGGTCTGACTTCCGGATCGGGTCAATCGCGCCGATTTGGCAGCTTCGGCCCTATGTCCGGTGAGCAGGCAATTCCGGAAGTCCAAGTCGATGGTGATGAGGATGTGTTGGCCGTGATCTAAGCTCCTAAGCAGGAGCCGCGAATCGCGCGCGCTGGACTCAGTGAAGATCGAAGCCGTCTGCGCCCGCCACAAAGTAAAGCTGCCTGAGGCGGCCCTGCGCTTTCCGCTCCTTCACCCATCGGTGGTCAGCGTCATTCCAGGAGCGGTGAGCCCGAAGGAAGTGGCGCTGAACGTGAAGACGATGAGCGCCAAGATACCGAAGGCCCTATGGAAGGAGCTGAAGGCCGATGGGTTGATGCATCGGGACGCGCCGGTTTAGCTCGGCGGTGATTCAATGATCCGCAGCATATACCTTCGGCCCGCTGACTTCCGCTTTCTGCCGCGCACCTGGCGTCCCCCTGATCCAGCTTGAGTTCCAGGAAGGGCCATCTTTGGACATTTCCAATTCGGCGGAGGCAGAGCGAAGAAATTCGTAGCCGGCGGTGATCTTCTCCGGCTACGGTCTCCTCATGGGTAACCTGTGCGGTAGGGAGCCGCGTGACCGCCAAGTGACGACGCACATAACAGCCATCCATCCGCCGCCCGCAGCGCTGGCCGAAGTGGCCGACGGACGTTGGTATTCTTGCATGACGCCCGAGCTCGAGGCGCTACGCGATACCGCGCGGCAGGCCTGCTGGCGCCACACCACCATGGACCCCGCGCTGCGTGGTCCGTGTGCGCCAGAGCTCGCAGCACTATTCGCCGCTATCGGTGTGGGGGTTTTCCTTGAGGCTCCCTTCCACGTCGCCTACGGCCGGAACCTCGCGCTTGGCGACCGGGTGTACATAAACGCGGATTGCGTTGTCCTCGACACAGCGCCCGTCCGGATCGGACGGCGGACGATGCTGGGACCCGCAGTGCAGATCTACTGCGCCGACCATGCCCACGGGCTCGACGAGCGGCGCCGCGGCTTGGAGCGAGCGTTGCCGGTGAGCATCGGCGAGGAGGTATGGATAGGTGGCGGTGCGATCCTTCTGCCGGGCGTAACCGTGGGGGACGGTGCCATCGTCGGCGCCGGCGCGGTCGTCACACGCGATGTGGCTCCCGGTACGCGAGTGGTGGGCAATCCGGCACGGCCGATCTGACGTGCCCCCGTCATGGTCCGCGACGGGTCAGCGCCCGCCACAAGGTGAAGCTGCCGCAGGCGGCGCTGCGCTTTCCCCTCCTTCACCCATCGGTGGTCAGCGTCATTCCGGGAGCGGTCAGCCCGAAGGAAGTGGCGCTGAACATAAAGACGATGAGTGCCAAAATACCGAAGGCGCTCTGGAAGGAGCTGAAGGCCGAGGGACTGATGCACCGGGATGCGCCGGGTTAGCTGGGCAGGGAACTCATAGGTCTGCGGTATAAGCCATAGGTCAGCTGACTTCCACTTTCTGCCGCGTACCGGGCATCCCTCCGATCCAGCTTGAATTCCGGGAAGGGCCAGCAGCAGTTATTTTCCGTATGGATTTCAGGGGCAGTTCGGTGTCCTGCAGCACAGCTGCTGTCCACGCCAAATCCACAATTTGCGTTGAGTGATTTCTGCCAATCTGTAACATGATAATCGGTCGATCAACCAGGACGCAGAAGTGTCAGTACCTAAATTTATGACTGCGGTTCAGCTTGTTGGTCATGGCGGCTACGACAAGCTTGTCTATACCGAGAGTGCGACTGTGCCGATAGCGGGTCCTGGCGAAGTCCTTATAAAGGTGTTGGCGGCAGGCATTAACAATACGGACATCAACACGCGTATTGGCTGGTATTCATCCAAGGCGACTGCGAGCACCGATGCAACCACGAAGTCTGACCTTGTGCCCGAGGACGGGGACTGGACCGGAACCGGACTTGCTTTCCCGCGCATTCAAGGCGCTGATGTTTGTGGAGAGATTGTAAGTTTAGGCCCTGGAGTTGCCGAAAGCCGCCTCGGTCAAAGGGTTATCGTTCAAAGTTGCCTGCTGTCGTTGCGGCGGGGAGTGTTTACGCCTTGGCTCGGGTCCGAGCGTGATGGGGGCTTCGCGCAGTTTGTTTCAGCTCCATCTGCCGACACCTATCACATCAAATCGGACATGACTCACGCCGAGCTTGCAGCTGTGCCTTGTGCATTTGCCACGGCTGAAAATCTCATTAGCCGCGCGGGGCTTAGTGCTGGCGAGAGCATCCTTATCACCGGCGCATCGGGAAATGTTGGTATCGCTGCCATTCAACTAGCAAGGCGGCGCGGATCTCGTGTTACGGGCATTTCGGCGTCTGCAAAGTTCGTTGAGCTGCAATCGGCAGGCGCTAACAGGTGCATCGAAAGAGGTTCTGCAATTGCGCAGACGCTGGGAAACAGCAGTATAGATGTTGTTGTTGATGTTGTTGGCGGTCCGCAATGGCCTGAATTACTGGATGTCCTTAAACCCCGGGGACGCTATGCCGTATCGGGCGCGATTGCCGGACCGATTGTCCATATGGACTTACGCAAGCTCTATCTCAAAGACCTGACGCTGTTTGGATGCACTTCACAGGACGTCCATGTCTTTCCAGATCTCGTTGGTTACATCGAGCGCGGCGAGATCAAACCAATTGTTGCCAAACAGTATCCGTTAAAAGACATTGCTGTTGCGCAAGCGGAGTTTCTGTCGAAGAAACATGTTGGAAAGATTGTGCTCATTCCACATAATGCCTGAACTGAACTGGCTCGATAGAAGATCGCCAAACAATTTTTGCAACGCCGTGACAACGTGGCGATTGACTGCTCCGGGTCAATCGCGCCGGTTTAGCTGCTTCGGCCCTATGTCCGGTGAGCAGGCAATTCCGGAAGTGTGGGTTGATGTCGATGAGGGTGAGTTGGCCGTGATTCAAGCTCCTGCACTGGAGCCGTGAATCATGCGCTATAGTCGCATACCAACGGCCAGATGTATGGATTTCTCGTCCCTCAACTCGTCATCCCGGCGAAAGCCGGGAGCCGTCGTTCAATCATTAAAAACATAGCGTTTTGCGCTGCTGAGCCATGGGTTCCAGCTTTCGCTGGAATGACAGAGATGGGGAGGTCGGCGAGTCATTTCCTTTGGCCGTTCGTATGACTCGCAAATTTCTGCAACTCCTGCGTTCCACCGGCGGGCTTGCCCGCTCGGGAGGCGAACGAGTTTGTGAAGAAATTGCAGTTGTCGCCGACTTGGTGAAATAGTGGCGGGATGCCTAAATTCACGGAACAAGTGCGACACCTGCTATGGACGGTGTAGCGATGGAACACAGTTACTCACACATATCCGCGGAGGAGCGCGTGCAGATATTCCATTGGCATGCCAATGGAATATCTGCACGCGAAATGGGCCGCCGTCTGGGCCGTCACCACAGTACAGTCAGCCGCGAATTGGCCCGCAATGGCAAGCCGAGCAAGCAGTATGCGGGCGGTTACGAGCCCGTCCGGGCGCATGGCCTAGCCCTGCGGCGCAGGCGCTGGGACTGCCGTTTCAAGCTGGCGCGCCAGCCGGACCTCTGCGCCTACGTCAAGCAACGTCTTGCGATGGAACAGTCGCCCGAGCAGATCGCAGGCCGGCTGGCGCTTGAGCGAGGTAGCATGCAGGTGAGCCCTGAGTCGATCTACCGCTTCATCGACCATCGTGTCGCCATCAAGGACTATACCTGGCACACGCTTTTGCCGCGGGCCAAGTTCTACCGCGGGCGGCGCCCCAAGAAAGGCGGAGCGCCGTCCAAAACCTTTGTAAATTACGTCTCAATCGATGACCGGCCGGAAGGCGTGGCGGGCCGCCGCACCTATGGCCATTGGGAGGCCGATCTCATGGCCTTCCGGCACAACAAGGAAGTCATTCTCGTTGCTCATGAGCGCAAGAGCCGCATGAAGTTCGCCTGGCCGCAGCCCAACAAAGGCGCCGAAGCCGTGCGCCTCAGGCTCTGTGAGCACTTCCACAGCCTGCCAAAACGCCTGCGCCGCAGCATCACCTATGACAATGGCAGCGAGTTCGCACAGCACCATCTCGTCAACCAGGCGGCAGGCACCAAAAGCTACTTCTGCCACACCCATAGTCCGTGGCAGAAAGGCGGCGTCGAAAATGCCATCGGACGATTGCGCCGCAACCTGCCCAGAAAGACCCAAATCTCCGACCTCGTCAGCAGACGCCATCACACTCATCATCCGAACGCCACAACAACACACCGCGAAAATGCCTCGCCTACTTGACCCCAAACGAAGTCTGGGCGAAATGCCTCCTATCTTCAACCGTCGCACTTCAAACGTGAATCCACCTGCCAGCTTTCGCTGGCATGACGGGGTGAGGGGGCCATTGACTACCTCTCTTTCCGTCTCCCCAGCGAAAGCTGGGGTCACGCTTTCTTTGTAAATTCGTAGTGTCTGGTCGCGGGTCTGTTTCTTCGCAGCCTCGAAAGCTGGAACCAATGGCGCGACGGCGCAATCCAGATTACGGCTAAACATTCACCATCCTGGTGCCCTTGGCGGCGAGGTCGCCGATGAGTTCGAGCCGGATGCGGGCGGCTTCGTCGGGGCTGACATTCCAGGCGAAGATCGTCTGCTTGAAACCCTCATAGCGGCCGGCCTTCAACCAGGTGCACAGCACCTCGTGTTCGGGCTTGAGAATTTCCTTGGGCCGTTTGACCGCCAGTTTGTAGACATCGGCAGGTGTTGCGCCTTTCCACTGATGGACAAAGGCAGCACCTTCGCGCTCGAGATAGCCCACCGACATTTCGCCCCACAATCCGGCGGCCTTCTGGGCTTCCTCATGAGCGATGCGTTTTGACTTCAGCGCGTCGCTGCGGACAAAATTGTCGCTATGGAGGGCTCTGAATTCGGATTTGCGGCTGGCGGCACTCTTGGCAGGCGTCATAGGATTTCCTCTCTGGGTTCAGCCAATTGATCTTCGCTGACAACCCGCTCGAAAGCTTCGTCTTCATGCCGGATGCGGTAGCGCAGCAGCGCTTCTCCCTCATGCGGCATTACCCGCACAATCCGGTAGAGCCCCGCAGGTTGCGTCTTGAGCGACCTCAGGTCCTTCAGAAGCCGGACCGGCTGACCCGCCGAATAACTTGGGTGCTTCACTGTGTTGCTCTCGCCATGCCGACAATGGTTTGTTATGCACCCTTGCAGGCGCCATTACGACACAAATAACATCGGGCACTTGGATTTGCCACGATTTGCTGGTACCAGACGCCATCGAGTTTCGGGCAACGGCCTCTTCCAGAACATCGAATGTTTCACAACCGCGCTTGGGGGCAGCGCCACACCGAAGGACCGGGCAAGATGGCATTTCCGCCGAACTACAATCAGGAACGCAACAACCGTGCCCGGGCCAAGGCCCGCAAGGCGCTGGAAAAACAGGAACGCCGCGAAGACAAGTCGGCCCAGCGCAAGGCCGTGCAGGAGCCGGAAAAAGGTGCCAGCCCGGCGGTGACCGACAGCAAGGAACAACGCTGATGGGAAAGAAGAAACCACGCATCGACGAAAGCTTCGTCATGTTCGACGTGATCTATCAAAGCGGCGCCCGCAGTTCGCGCCGCAAGGTTCCAGCTTTCGAATTGAGCGATGACGATGGCGATTCACGCGCTCGCACCATCATCATGGATCAGGACCGCAAGATCGCCGAAATGTCCGGCAACGAACGTGGACCCATCGCGACGATCAACCGCTCGGCCGGGTGAGTTGGTTAATAGCGCCCGCTATGCAGCACTCATCCGCTGCCGCATCTGGCGGAAGGAGATGAGGCGCTTTTCGGCTTCATCCCACAGGGTGAGGCGCACGCAGCGCAAGCTTTCGGTGAGCGTCAGGCGTCCAACACCTTCCAGCTCGGGATAAGTCTTCAGCACCTTGGGCAACCGGAAGAACGGGATCCGGCTCGACAGATGATGCAGGTGATGCACGCCGATATTGCCGGTGAACCATCTGAGCGGCTGCGGCAGATCGTAGAACGAGCTTCCCTCCAGCGCCGCAGCGTCATGGTTCCACGTGCCCTGGTGCTCCCAATAGGTCCGCTCGAATTGATGCTGAACGTAGAACAGCCAAACCCCGGCCGAGGCCGCCATCAGGATCAGCGGCAACTGGATCAAGATGAAGGCCTTGAAGCCGACCAGCAGGATCAATGCTCCCGCCACCGCCGCGATGCCGATATTGGTCGACAGCGTGCTGAACCACGGCATGCGCCCGCCTTGATAATCGCCGGCGGGCAGGCGGTTTTGCAGCAGGAACAGATAGGCGGGCCCGAGGCCGAACATCACCAGGGGGTGCCGGTAGAGCCGGTACGCGAGGCGGCCCCAGCGGCCGCGCCGCAGGTATTCGGCGACCGTCAGCGTATCGATATCGCCGATGCCGCGCCGGTCGAGATTGCCGGTCGAGGCATGGTGCAGCGCATGCGAACGCCGCCAGTGATCGTAGGGCGTGAATGTCAGGATGCCGATGATCCGGCCGGTCCAGTCATTGGCCTTGCGGTTCGAAAACAGGCTGCCATGGCCGCAATCGTGCTGGATCATGAACATCCGCACCAAGAGCCCCGCCGCGGGCACCGCCGCCGCCAGCACCAGCCAGTAACTCACCTGCAGCAGCAGCCACATGAAGGCCCAGGCCGCGGCGAAGGGCAGGGCGGTTACGATGATTTCGAGGATGGCCCGGCGGTTGTCGGGGATCCGGTATTGCGCTAGCCGTGTTGTCCAGTTTGGAGAGGTGCCGGCACGCCGTGTGGTGTCTATCAACTGTCAATCGATTTCTTGCAGGTTCCTGCATCTGGGTTGTCGGCAAATATCATATCATAATTTGTTAACGAAGTGTGCCTTATTTGGGTAAACGGAATAACTTGTAGTTTGCCGCGAAAGCGCCTATGTAGGCGCCATCGAGTTTCGGCCAAATGGCTTGCCTTGGTATTAGGGAATACCGGATACCTTCGTTCAATCATACATCCAGAACTTCGATCAATGGCGCTTGGGCATGTTGCCTATGAGCTAACTTAATATCTTGATCCTAGAAAGGATATATGATGCAGACAGGTACCGTAAAGTGGTTCAACTCCCAGAAGGGCTTTGGATTCATTCAGTCGGACGCCGGCGGCCCGGACGTTTTCGTCCATATCAGCGCGGTTGAACGCGCTGGCCTCCGCGGCCTCAACGAAGGCCAGAAGATTTCCTACCAGATCGCTGTCGACCGCAAGACCGGAAAGTCTTCCGCCGACAGCCTGCAAACCACCTCGTAATTCGAGGCGATCCCATTCGGAGCCGCGAGCCGCGGATGTACCGGCGGCGGCTTTCGCATGGGTGAAATTCAGCTGTAAAGGAGTTGTGCGATGACGATGACTGAGAGTTCCAACCTCTACATGTTCCGGTCCAGCACCTCCGTGCAGCTCCATGGTTTTGCCAGCGAATCCTCGGGCGCGCAGCTTCCCGCCAAGTTCGGCCCCTGGGCCGGCATTGGCGTGCTGCGCCCCGACCAGACGCCGCCCCACGGCATGAAACGGGCGGCGATCGAAGAAGGCGTGGCCAAGCTCGGCTACCAGATGTGGCGCAAGAAGGCCAAAGCCTGACCTAGAGCGTATCCCGGCGAAGTGGAAACACTTCGCCGATAAGGATACGCTCCAAATTCAATGGCTCGAGCAAATCCTTGTCGCAAAAGTGCGTCGCACTTTTGCGGGATTTGCTCCAGCAAGTGTCATTTAGGAGGAAGAGTGCAAGTATTCGTTCGCGACAACAATGTTGACCAGGCGCTGAAGATTCTGAAGAAGAAGATGCAGCGCGAAGGCATCTTCCGCGAGATGAAGCAGCGCTCGGCCTATGAAAAGCCGTCGGAAAAGAAGGTCCGTGAAAAGGCCGAGGCGATCCGCCGCTCCAAGAAGCTGGCCCGCAAGAAATTGCAGCGCGAAGGCGTGCTGCCGCCGCCCAAGCCCAAGGTAAGAGTGCCGCGCCCAGGCATGATGCCGTCGGGCAATGCGCCAGCCCTTTTTCCCACCACTGGCACCGTCCGCTGACCATGCTATGAAATCCCGCTCTTAGGGGTTTCATCATGTTGTCATTGCTGGGATTGGCCGTGCTGGTGGGAATGCACCATGCGCTCGAGGCCGATCATCTCGCCGCCGTTTCCAGCCTGGTCTCCGGCGCCAAGCGCTTTCCCGATCTTCTTCGTCATGGCCTGACCTGGGGTCTCGGCCACGCCACCACTCTCTTTATGGTAGCCGGTTTCGCACTCGTCCTCGGCTGGGCGATCCCCGCCAGCGCCGCCAACCGCCTCGAAACAATGGTGGGCGTCATGCTGGTGGGCCTTGGCCTCCACGTGCTCTACCGCCTGTGGCGTGACCGCATCCATTTTCATGAGCATCGCCATGAAGGAGGCCAAACCCATTTCCACGCCCACAGCCACGCCGGCGAGCGCCAGCGCCATGAATTCTCAATCCACCATCATAGCCACCGCTTCAACTGGCGCACGCTCCTGGTCGGCATGACCCATGGCATGGCCGGTTCCGCCGCCCTCCTGCTGCTTACCGTATCGCAGGTTCATAGCCCCTGGGCGGGACTGGCCTATGTTCTGCTGTTCGGCGTGGGCTCCATGCTTGGCATGGCGGCGGTCTCGGCCGTAATCTCCGTGCCGCTTCTTCTCACCGGGCGTTTCCTCACCTTTGCAAACCGCGCCCTGCAAGGGGCCGTAGGCCTCGCCACCATCGCCATCGGCGCCGCCACCATTCAGGCAACCCTGCTGGTAGCACCCTGATTGCCGGTGTTAGGATGGGGAGCAACCCGCGAGGAACCCCATGTCCACCATCAAACGTCCCGAAAACCCCGAGGCCGACCCGCGCGTCAAGGCTGTCTTCGACGATATCCGCGCCACCCGCAAATCCGACTTCGTCAACAACATCTGGCGCTATTTAGCCTTCGATCCGCCGCTCCTCGAAGAAACCTGGGCCGGCGTCAAATCGGTGATGGCAACCCCTTCTGCTCTCGATCCCCTGACCAAGGAAATGATCTACATTGCCGTGTCGATCACCAACTCCTGCCGCTACTGCGTCCACTCGCACACCGCTAGCGCCCGCGCCAAGGGCATGACCGAAGAGATGTACGCCGACCTCCTCCGCGTCGCCGCCACCGCCGGCCGCACCAACCAACTGCTGAACGCCATGCAACTGCCGGTCGACGAGGCTTACGAGGTGGATAGGTGAGCCGGCGCGCCCGCTCACCGCCCGTACAAATAATTCGGCAGCCACATGCCGATGCCGGGGAAAATGTAGAGCAGCACCATGGCGAACAGTACGATGACCATGAACGGCATGACGCCGGCGAAGATGTCGTTGATCGACACATGCTTGGGTGCCACCCCCTTCAGATAGAACGGCGCCATGGCGACGGGAGGCGACAGGAACGAGGTCTGGATGTTGAGCGCGATCAGGATGCCGAAGAACAGGGGATCGATGCCGAAGTGGTCGAGCAGCGGCAGGAAGATTGGCACGAAGATGACGATGATCTCGGTCCATTCCAGCGGCCAGCCGAGAATGAAGATGATGATCTGGGTGACCAGCAGGAACATCAAGGGCGACATGTCGAGGCCGACCACGAAGTCCTTGATCACCGCGTCGCCGCCGAGAATCGCGAACACCGCCGAGAAGGTGAACGAGCCGACGAACAGCCAGCCCACCATGGCCGAGGTCCGCGCCGTCAGATAGACCAACTCCTTGAGCTTGGTGAAAGTCAGCGAGCGGTAGGCGGCGGCCAGCACCAGGGCGCCGAGGGCGCCGATGGCGGCGGCTTCCGAGGGCGTCGCCAGCCCGAACATGATGGCGCCGAGCACCGACAGAATGAGCAGCGCCAGCGGCACGAAGGAGGTGACAAGTTCGTAGACGATGGTGGCGATCGGCACATTGCGCTCTTCCGGCGGCAAGGGTGGCGCCAAGGCCGGATTGATCAGGGCGCGGATGATCACATAGACCATGTACATGCCGGCCAGCATCAGGCCCGGGAAGAACGCCCCGGCATAGAGCTGTACCGGCGAGACGCCCGCCGTGGCGCCGTAGAGGATCAGCATGATGCTGGGCGGAATGAGAATGCCGAGGCAGCCGCCGGCACACACCACGCCCGCCGAAAGCCTCACGTCATAACCTTGTTTGAGCATCGCCGGAAAAGCCAGCAGGCCCATAAGCGTCACCACCGCGCCGACGATGCCGGTGGCGGTGGCGAAGAGCGCGCAAGTGGCCAGCGTGGCGATCGCCAGCGATCCCGGCAGTCCGCCCGCCGCCAGCTGGATCGAGCGGAACAGCCGGTCGAGGATGTTGGCGCGCTCGACGATGTAGCCCATGAACACGAACAGCGGCACCGAGATCAGGATATCGTTGGTCATCACCGACCAGGTGCGCTGCACCAAGAGCGACATGACCGGTTCCCAATTGCCGTCGAAGGCGAGCCAGGCGAAGCCCACGCCCATCGCCATCAGCGTGAAGGCGATCGGAAAGCCGAGCATGATGAGAAAGATAAAGAGGATGAGCATGAACACGCCGAGTTGCGGGTCGGTCATGACTTGGCTTCCTCGGCGGCATGCTGTTCGAGAATGACCTTCTCCAGTTCTTCGACGTCGTGCAGCCGCGTCGGCCAGGCGCCGGTCCAGAGGCAGACGAGGCAGCGCACCACCTCGACGATACCTTGCAGCAGCAGCAATACGCCGGTCGCCGGAATGATCGTCTTGTAGTGATAGATCGGCGGCCCGTCGGGACTGTAGGCCGAGTGCTCGTGGGAAAACCAGGACTGGGCGGCGAAGCCGTAGCCGGAATAGATGAACGCGATGATGCCGGGAAAGAAGAACAGGAAGTACAGCACCAGATCCATCCACGCCTGGGTCTTGGGCGCCCAGGCGCGGTAGAGAAAGTCGCCGCGCACATGGGCGTTGCGGCACAGCGCATAGGCGCCGGCCATGATGAACAGCGTGCCGTAGAGAATGTAGCTGGCATCGAAGGCCCAATCGGTGGGCGCCCCCAGCACATAGCGCGAGAACACCTCATAGCTGACCGCGAAGGTCAGGAGCAGAATGCTCCAGGCGAAGAAATGTCCGACAAAAGTGCTTACCCGGTCGACGGGGATCAACAGGCGTTGCAGCCTGATGCCCCACGCCTCGCCGGGACTAGCCGGCCGGAGTTGGAGGACGAAACTGGCAATGACCGCGGCAACGCCCGCCCAGAATACGAGCGGCGTATAGGCGAGCGTGCCCTTCTCCGCATGGGCGGCGGACAGGAGATCGCAGTTGCCGCCGAACGCCACGAGGCAGTGAAAACTGTTGGCCGGCCTGAGGCCCTTGGCGGCGACCATCTGGCCGACCTCGCCATAGGCGTAAAGCGACCAGAAGATCGCCACGATGACCAGCCCTACTCCCGCCGCAAAAAGGAAGAACGGCAGCCAGTCCCGCTTCATGGCGCGGTTCCCAGTAGACTTGTCATCTTCTTCCCACCAAACGCTTTCACGATCTATCCGTCACTCCGCAGAAAGAGCTTGTGAAGAAATCGGCTAATGGCCAGTCACCGCGAATTGGCGGGAAAAGCTGGACCCCAGCTTTCGCTGGGGTGACGGAAAGAGTGAGGAAAATCAATTGATATCCCCTTAGCCCGTCATGCCAGCGAAAGCTGGCATCCCGCTCCTTTTCGAACGCATCGGCGATTGCCCCAATTTCTTCACAACCTCGAAAGCCGGATTGACGGATGTTTTATTGCCCCCACGGTCCAAAATGCCCTTCCCCCGCGAGGGGGGAAGGGAAATTGCGCCTAACTATGCCGGGAAGAAGTGATCGTAGGCCATCTTCTGGTCGACTTCCAGTTCGAACTGCGTGCCGACGACGCGCTTGGCCCAGGCCTTTTGGCTTTCGATGACTTTGGCGAAGAACGGCTCCGCCGACTGCGCCGCGATGACGGCGTCCCAGGCCACGAGCTGCGCCTGCAGCACCGAGTCCGGGGTGCGATGCACTTTGACGCCGGCGGCCTTTATGGCCTCAAGATCGTTGGCGTAGCGATCCATTGCCTTCCAACTCATGTCGGTGGACGCCGATTCGACGGCATATTTGATCATCGCTTGAAGCTCCGGCGCAAGCGCTTCGAACTTGGTCTTGTTGAAGATGATTTCAAAACATTCAGCCGCCTGGTGATAGCTCTGCAGCATGTAATCCTTCGATACGTCGGGAAAGCCCAACAGCTTGTCGGACGACGGGTTGTTGAACTCGGCCGCGTCGAGCAAACCGCGGTCCATGGCGGGAACGATTTCGCCACCGCCCATGATGGTCACGGCAGCCCCCATCTGCTTAAACAGATCGGCCGAGAGGCCGACGGTGCGGTATTTGAGGCCGGCGAGCTGAGCGGCGTCGGTGATTTCCTGCTTGAACCAGCCGAGCGGCTGGGTCGGCATCGGTCCGGTGAGGAAGCCCACCAGATTGAGGCCGAGCACCTGCTGCACCAGTTCGTCATAGAGCGCCTGGCCGCCGCCGTATTTCATCCAGCCGATCATCTGGTTGGCCCGCCAGCCCCACGCGGGCGGGGTTCCAAACAGCGACGCGGCTTTGTGCTTGCCGTACCAGTAGGCGGTGACACCGTGGCCGCCGTCGAGCGTGCCTGCGATCACCGCATCCTGCACCTCGAGCGCCTTGGCGACAGCGCCAGCCGCCAACAGGTCGAGCTTGATCTTGCCGCCACCCATTTCGTTGACACGGGCTACGAAGTCGGCGGCGAATTCATGGAAGATGTCCTTGGCGGGCCAGGTGCTCTGGAACTTGAACACCACGGCTTCCTGGGCGCGAACCACGTTCGGCATGGCGAGTGTCGCGGCCCCGGCGGCGGCTGCCACGGCGCCACCCTTCAGAAATCTCCGGCGAGATTTAGCATCGACGGTCTTGGGTGATTTGGTCATGAACGTTTCCTCCTAGCTCTTGTCCCGCCAGTCCATTGTTGGCTGGCTCATTGAAGCGGAGATTGAGGCGAATACGGTTTGTTGGCAAGACCGAATATTGCCAACACCGGATGCCTCACGATTGCCATACCAGCGTGTGATTGGGGCCGCGGCGGGGCTGATCATGAGACGGAGTTTATGATGTTTGTGAAAACAATTTTCTTGGGCGTGGCTGCGGCGATCTTTGTCGCTTCGACTGCCGTGACTGCATTGGCCGCCGGACGCCCGCGGACGGAGCCGGGCGCCCGGGCTCAGGGAAGCTGCGCTGGCCTGACCCAGACGGATTACCGGGTGGAGACAAACCTGGCCGCGACAGGCTCGTTCGGGTTTGTCAATCTCAAGGACGGTGAAATCACATTTACCCAAGGCGGCGCCTCCGCCGGCTGTGTGATTGCGCGGTTCTCGGCGGAAACCGATGCCCCGGGTACGGGCGGCATCGATGTCAGGCTTCGGCTCGGAGACGGCACCCTTGCCAGGCCCGCGCCGGTGTTTTGGACGACCGATCATTCCGAGGGGCCGAGCGTGCAGTCGTTCGAATTCGTGTTTCCAAATGTAGCACCCGGCGCCCGCACGGTGCGTGTTCAATGGCGGAGCTACGATGGCCGCCAGGTATTTTTCGGCTACAGGACGCTGACGGTCACGCACCAGTAGCGCCGGAATGACGTAGTGGGGGGATGCGGGTTCCACCTCCGCTGTTGACGCCAGCCCATTGCCCCGGCACATTCCCCCGCCTTGGGTGGGGATGTGACTAATGCCGGTATTCGGCAAGCAGGCCATGTGGAGCCAGGAGCGCATCGTGCTGGCGCTGGCGATGCTGCTGTTTGCCGTGTCCGCCATTTTTCTTCCCGGCTTTCTTGACGGCAACAATCTGATCCAGATCGTCCGCAGCGTCTCGGTGCTTGGCATCCTGGCGGTCGGCATGGCGATCGTCATCATCGGCCGCGGCATCGATCTGGCGGCGGTGGCGATCATGGCCATGTCGGCGGCCTGGTATCTGCAAATGCTCAATGACGGCTGGTCCGAAGCGGCGGCCCTGGCGCTGACCGTTGCTGGCGTGCTGGTGATCGGCCTCGCCAACGGCTTTCTCATCGCCTACGCCGATGTGCCGGCGATATTCGCCACCCTGGCCAGCGGCGCCTTCGTCTTCGGCTATGTCCGCTCGCAGCTCATCACCCAGGATGCCGTGCCGGTGCCCCATGGCCACTGGCTCGAGACCATTGGCCGCTCGCGGCTGCTCAATATTCCGGCCGAGGTTTTTATTTTCGCCGCCGCGGCCTTCGCCGCCTATCTCTTCCTCCGCTTCACCAAATGGGGGCGCTATGTCTACTACATGGGCGATAACTTTATTGCCGCCCGCAACATGGGCATTCCAGTGCGGCCGATGACCGTGTTGCGCTATGCGATCTCGGCGCTGATCGCCTTGGCCGCCGGCCTTTTGACCGCCTCAAGCCTGCTCAGTATCAACACCCGGGTGGTGAACTCGACGCTGCTCTACGACATCATCCTGGTGGTGGTAATCGGCGGCATCGGATTGTCCGGCGGCAAGGGCGGCATGCGCAATGTAATCGTCGGCGCCTTGCTCATCGGCATCATGCTCAACGCCATGACCATTATCGACATATCCAACATCTACCAGAACCTCATCAAAGCGACGATCCTGCTCATCGCCATCATCGTCGATAGTCTGCTCAATCCACGCGATGAACAAACCGCTCAACAGGGCGATATCTGAGTGAAATAGGGAGAATGACAATGACCAAGTGGAAAACAATCTGTGCCGTGGGCCTGGGAGTCTCGCTGCTGGCGATGGCGGCACCTGCTTTAGCCGAAGAAGACCCAGGCCCGGGCGCCTATTCGGCGGCGCTAGGCGGCAAGCGCGTGGCGCTGGTGCCCATGGCCATGGGCTTCGACCTGGCGCAAGGCTGGGCCGCCTACTTGAAGCGTGAGGTGGAAGGCTGGGGCGGCGTCTTCGAAACCCGCGATCCCAACTGGTCGATCGAGGCCGGCGCCCAGGCGATCACCGATCTGATCAATGCCGAGCCCCACCCCGATGTGCTGGTGGTCCATGCCCCCGACCTCAACTCCTATGTCAAGCTGTTCAAGAAGGCCCAGGAGAAGGGCATCTACGTGATCTTGATCGACAACCCGGCGAATTTCGCCGCCGACGCCTTCATCGGCTCCGACTGGAATCGCTTGGGTCAGCTTGAGGCGGAAGCCGCGGTGAAGGCCTGCGGCGATAATCGACGAAGCAGATCGGCCTGGTGCAGGGCGACCAGGTCAACTCCTCAAGCCTCTATCAGTATGACGGCATCATGAAAGTGCTCGCCAAGTATCCCGATTTCAAGGTGGTGGCCAAGCCCGATTCGAACTGGGATGCAACGACGGCGCGCAACGTGACCGCCACCATGCTGCAGCAGAACCCCGATATCTGCGCCATCATCGACTTCTGGGATGGCGATGCGACCGGCACCTCGGCTGCGATCCGCGATGCCGGCAAGGAGGGCAAGATCGCACTGATCACCACCGGCGGCGGCGAGAAGGTCGATTGCGACAAGCTGACATCGGGTGAATTCACCGCCGTGGTGATGACCGAACTGGCGCGCCAGTCCAGCGACATGAACGCCCTTGTCAAGTTCCTGCTGCAGTCCGGTCAGCCGGCCGGCACCTCCAAGACCTACATCTACACGTTGGAGCAGGCCTATACCAAGGCCGACCTCAAGCCCGGCACCTGCTGGGACGTGAAGGCCCTGCAGGCGGCGGCGCAATAGGACGCAGCAAAGGGCGCGCATCTACTATTTTCCGTCATGCCAGCGAAAGCTGGCATCCCGCTTGTGTTGAAGCGGGACCCCAGCTTCCGCTGGGGTGACGGTGTTAGGAAGATGTAGCTCCCAGAAAGTCCCACAGAGAATGCCCTCCCGCGAAAACCTTCAGCGCTGGCGCTACAATGTCATTCCCGATCACCTGATCGGCGAAGTGCTGTCCAAGCGCTGGGCCGACAATGCCATTCCGTTTCTTGCCATGGCGGCGGCGGTGGCGGGATTTGGCCTGGCCATTCCGGGCTTCTTCAAACCCAACTCGCTGGTTGAATCAACCAGGCAGCTCGGCGAGTTCTCCATCGTCGTCACCGGCCTCACCGTCGTCATGCTGGCGGGCGGCATCGATCTTTCGGTGAGTTCGATCTTCGCGCTGTCGACCTTTGCCGCCGTCTCCAGCCTGTTCATCTTTGACTTGCCGGTGTGGGTGGCGCTGGTTGCCGCGATCGCCGTGGGTGCGGCCTTCGGCGCCGTCAACGGCTATCTCATCGGTTACATGCGGCTCAGGGCCTTTCTCACCACCCTGGTGACATCTGGTCATCGGCCGCGCGCTTTATGATATCCTCATCATCAACTATGCCGCCCGCATCCAGCAATCGGATGTGACCTCCGATCTCTGGGACTGGATCGGCGACGGCAAGGTTCTGGGGCTCTCGCTCAGCGTCATCACGGCGGCGGTCATTGCCGTCATAGCCCATGTGGCGCTTACCCGCTCGCGTCCCGGCTGGCATATTCTCGCCGTCGGCGGCTCCCGGCGCTCGGCCCACAATTCCGGCATCCGGGTGCGCGAGACGGTGTTCATGTCCTATGTCGTCTCTGGCATCTGCTCGGGGCTGGCGGGCTTTCTGATTGCCTGCCGATTGAGCGGGGCAGGGCCGGGCACCGGCCTCAATCTCGAAATTCTTGCTATCACCGCCGCCGTTGTGGGCGGCAACAGCCTGGGCGGCGGCCGGGGCTCGGTCGCCAAGGCAGTGATGGGCGCCATCATCGTGCTGGTGATGAACAACGGCTTGATCCGCCTGGGCTATGGCACCGGCACCAACCAGATGGTGCTGGGCCTGATGCTGGCCGCCGCGGTGACGCTCGACATTCGCTGGCTCAAGAACCGCCACAAGGTGCTCGACGAAGTCTATGTGGCGCCGATTTATCACAAGATGGGCGACACCCAATCGGCGGTGCCGGACTCCGGCTCTCCCTATGCGCTCAATAACAAGATTTCAAAAACCGAATATATCGGGCTTGGTGAACTCGAGGGCCCGGAAGATGTGATCCTCGACCGCGACGATCACCTCTATTGCGGCACCCGGCATGGCGAGATCGTGCGGTTTTTCGCACCCGGCTACAAGCGCTGGGAAGTCTTCGCCCACACCGGCGGCTTTCCGCTTGGCCTGGCATTTGACCGCGAAGGCACGCTGCTCTCCTGTGTCGGCGCCATGGGTCTCTACGCCATTTCGAAGACGGGCGAAGTCAAACAGCTCTCGGCCGAAACCAAACGCTCCTACACCTCCATCGTCGACGATGCCCGCCTCAGGGATCCCAACGACCTCGATGTGGCGCCCGATGGCAAAATCTATTTCACCGATTCGACCACGCGTTATGACGCCCATGAATGGGCCATCGACTCGATCGAGAGCCGGCCCACGGGGCGCCTCTTGGTTTATGATCCGAAGACCGGCGAGACCAAAACCCTGCTCGACAATTATCGCTACGCCAATGGCGTCTGCATGGCCCATGACGGCAAATCCCTGTTCTTCGCCGAGAGCTGGGCCTGCCGGGTGCACCGCTACTGGATCGAAGGGCCGAAGGCCGGCACGGCCGAATGCGTGATCAGGGACATGCCGGGCTATCCCGACAACATCAACCGCGCCTCCGACGGCCACTACTGGATGGCCTGGCTCGGCATGCGGACGCCGAGCTTCGATCTGGCACTCCGCCATCCCGGTTTCAGGAAGCGCATGACCCGGAGACTGCCCCAGGACGAATGGCTGTTCCCCAACATCAACACCGGCGGCGTGGTGAAATTCGCCGAGGATGGCCGCATTGTCGAAACACTCGGCGACATGACGGCCACCAGCCACCCGATGGTGACCTCGATGCGCGAACACAAGGGCTACCTCTATGTGGGCGGCATCCTCAACAACCGCGTTGGCCGCTACAGGATTCCCGGCGCCGATCCCAACTGGACCGGCCCCACCTCCTATTGGGGGCCGGAGCCATGATTTTGGGTCCCGTCCTCGATCTCTTCCGCGGCAAGGCGGTTACCATTCCGCCGCTTGATGGCGCCCTGCGGCCCAACACGCTGCTCGATCAAGCGGAACTGCTGCGCGAAGCCGAAGCACCGGACAATCTCGTCGCCGCCTCCGGCAAGCTGCTCTATTCCAGCGGCAACGATATCCGCGCACTCACTGGCAACAAGGTCGTCGCGAGCTTCGATGCCCCGGTCACCGCCTTGGCGGTGGCCGATGAAAATAGGTTCGCGGTGGGACTCGACTCAGGACGGATCGAATACGCCGGCTCCACCATCGACGGCTTCAATTGCCCGGTGGCACTTGCCTTTGGTGGTGAGGATCAACTGTTCATCTGCAATGGCTCCGAAGCCGTTGCTCCCAGAGAATGGGTGAAGGACCTGATGGGCAAGGGCGCGAGCGGCTCGGTCTGGCGCGTCAATCTCAAAACCGGCGAGAGGAACTGTCTGGCGCGAGGTCTTGCCTTTCCCTATGGCGTGGCCGTCGATGCCACGAACGGCCGCCTGATCGTTTCGGAAAGCTGGCGCCATCGCCTTATCGCCATTCCGATGGGTGGCGGCAAACCAATGGAATTGTTGGGCAAGCTTCCAGGCTACCCCGCCCGCATCGTGCAATCACCGGGCGGCTATCTCATGCCGCTGTTTGCCCCGCGCAACCGGCTCATCGAATTCGTATTGCAGGAGGACGGCTATCGCTCCGCCATGATGTGCGAAGTAGATCCGCTATTCTGGATCGCACCATCCCTGTCGGCCAGCCGCAGCTTTCTCGAACCCCTGCAGAACGGCGGCGTCGTGAGCATGGGCATTCACAAGCCCTGGTCGCCGTCGCGCTCCTATGGGCTTGTCGTCGCATTGGACGCCAACCTGCAGCCCAATGCCAGCTATCACAGCCGCGCCAATGGCCGCCGCCACGGTGTCACCAGCGCCATCGCCCATGACGGCGCCATCATCGCCGCCTGCCAAGGTGGTGATGCAATCTTGGCGGTCGCGCCATGAGCCCGATAATCGAAATGCGCAAGATCACCAAGGCCTATCGCGGCGTTGCCGCCGTGAAGGAGGTCGATTTCACTTTGGAGAAGGGCGAAATCCATGCGCTTCTCGGTGAGAACGGCGCCGGCAAATCGACCCTCACCAAAGTGATGGCCGGTGTCGTCGAGGCCACCTCCGGCCAGATGATCTATCGCGGCCAGCCCGTGAGCTATGCAACACCCTTCGAGGCCCTCAGCGATGGCATCGCCATGGTCTATCAGGAGACCAGCCTGGTTCCTTCCATGACGGTCGCCCAGAACATTTATTTGGGCGAGGAGAAATTCTTGAACCGCCTGCGCGGCATCTATATCGCCGCCCAGCAATTCCTCCAGTCGCTCAATTTCACCGTCGATCCCGCAGCGACCGTGGAAAGCCTCGGCGCCGCCAAGCGCCAGATGGTGGAGATCGCCCGCGCCGTGCACCACAAGGCCGAGGTGATCATCTTCGACGAGCCCACCGCCACCCTGACGCCCGAGGAAAAGCGCCACTTCTTCGCGCTGATGAGGCGGCTGAAGGCGTCCGGCGTTTCCATCGTCTTCATCACCCACGCGCTGGAGGAAGCGATAGCCCACGCGGATCGCATCACCATTTTGCGCGACGGCGAGTTGGTGGCGACGGGACAGGCCTCCGAATTCGACCGCGACAAGGTGGTGCGCGCCATGGTCGGCCGCGCCCTTTCCAACGAGATCTACAACCTGCGCCGCACCCCCGGGCAGATCCGCAAGCGCGGGCCCAAGGTGCTGTCGGTTCAGGATATCTCCATGGGCGCCACCGTCCGCAACACTTCCTTTTCGATCTTCGACGGCCAGATCACCGCCATCTTCGGCCTCATCGGTTCCGGCCGCACCGAGACCTTCAAGATCGTCTCCGGCATCTATAAGCGCGATTTCCTCAGGGGCGGCGACATCGAGCTGGATGGCCGCAAGGTGCGCTACAACGTGCCGGCCGAGGCGGTGCAAGCGACCGCATCGTCTACGTGACCGAGGATCGCAAGATCGAAGGCTATTTCGAGACCATGTCGATTGCCGAGAATTTCTATTCCGGGCTTCTGGCGGCGGGGCTGGAGAAATCCTCGCTCATCAGCTTCCAGGAGATGCGCGCCCTCTCGGGCGAGTGGAGCAAGCGCCTCAATGTCAGGGCGATCAACGACAACGCCCGCGTCGTCGAACTCTCGGGCGGCAACCAGCAGAAAGTGGTGATCGGCAAGGGTCTGATCCAGAAGCCGCGCCTGGTGATCTTCGACGAGCCCACCCGCGGCGTCGACGTGGGCGCCATCGCCGAGATTCACCAGTTCATCGGCAGGCTCGCCGATGAGGGCCTGGCCGTCGTGGTGATCTCGTCCTACTTGCCCGAAATCATGAACCTCTCCGACCGCATCCTGGTCTGCCGCCAGGGCCGCGTGGTCGAGGAGATTTCACCCCTCGATGCAACCGAGGAGAAAATCATGTACGCGGCCGTGCATTGAGCCGGTGCGGCGGCGGTTGGCATCGGCTCCCGATTCGGTCAAAGAGAAGCGGGATGCCAGCTTTCGCTGGCAGGACGGATTGAGGGGGTGTCATTGAATTGCCTCTCGTTTTCCGTCATCCCAGCGAAAGCTGGGAACCCGCTTTTTCCTGCAAGTTTGAGTCACGGCCGCGCCGCCATCTGGTTTGTGATTGAATTTGGCTCGTGTTATCCCGCCAGGAGCAGCAACCATTTGGGAGGAAACCATCATGAGCATCGAAGCGAGATTGAAGGAACGCGGCATAGTAATTCCCGCACTGCCTGAGCCAAAGGGCAATTACCTGCCGGGCACCATCCACAATGGCGTCATGTTTCTCTCCGGCCAGGGACCGCTTCTCGATGATGGAACATTGGCCTGTGGCATCGTCGGCCGGGACTTCACCCTTGAGGAGGCCAACCAACACGCCCGCCGCACCGGCCTGGTGCTTCTCGCGGCGGCGCGCCATTTGCTGGGCTCCCTCGACCGGGTCGAGCGCGTCCTCAATGTGTTCGGCATGGTGAATGCCGCACCCGATTTCACCGATCATCCCAAGGTGATCAACGGCTGCTCCGATCTCTTCGTCGAGGTCTTCGGCGAAGCCGGCCGCCATGCCCGCGCCGCCGTCGGCATGGGCACCCTGCCGATGCGCATTTCGGTGGAGATCACCGCCATCATGGCCGTCAGGCAATGACCGTCTACGGAGGCCTCGGCGTCCGCACCATCATCAATGCCAAGGGTCCGGCCACCCGGCTGTCAGGCGGAATCATGCGCCCCGAAGTGGCCAAGGCCATGGCCGAGGCCTCGCAGCATTGCGTCGATATGGCCGAGCTGCAGGCCGCCGCCTCGAAGCTGATTGCCAGGCATACGGGAGCCGAGGCCGGCTATGTGGCCTCCGGCGCCAGTGCCTGCCTGCTGCTGGCGGCGGCGGCCTGCATGGCCGGTCTCGACCCCGGCCGCATGGCCAGACTGCCGGACACGGCGGCCATGAAGAACGAAGTGATCATGGTGCGGAGCCAGCGCAACTTTTACGATCACGCCATTCGCGCCGCCGGCGCCACCATCATCGAAGTGGGTCTACCGGATCGCTATGCCGGCGCCGGAGTGCGCGATGCGGAAGGCTGGGAAATCGAGGATGCCATCGGCAGCCGCACCGCGGCGATCTTCTATGTCGCCGATGCCAACGCCAGGCCGCCATTGCGCGAGGTGGCGAAGATCGCCCGCAAACATAAGGTCCCGGTGATCGTCGATGCCGCGGCGCAATTGCCGCCCCAGGCCAATCTCCGGCGTTTCATCAAGGAGGGCGCCGATCTTGTGGCTTTCTCCGGCGGCAAGGCCCTGGGCGGCCCCCAGGCCAGCGGCATCCTGTGTGGGAGACGCGATCTCGTCATGTCGGCCGCCCTCCAGCATCTCGACATGGATGTGTTTTGGGACATGTGGACGCCGCCTCCCGCCCTGATCGACAAGAAGCGCCTGCCGGGCGCGCCCCAGAACGGCATCGGCCGCACCTGCAAGGCGGGCAAGGAAGAGATCGTTGGCCTGATGACCGCGTTGAAGCTGTTCGTGGCCGAAGGCGACGCCGCCCGCCATGCACGCTGGCTTGCCGATTGCAAAATCGTCGCCACGCGGCTGAAGAATTACGATGTCGAAATTTGCGGGAGCGGCGATGTCGCGGCGATACCCGTGGTGCGGCTCTCGCTCGCCGGAACGCGCTATTCAGCCAATAGGGTTTGTCTTCATTTGCAGTCCGCAACCCCATCCATTGCCGTCGATCCCGCCGAACGTGACGCAAACCGGATCATCGTCAATCCCGCCTGCCTGCGCGCGGGCGAGGCTGAACGGGTGGCCGATGCCATCCACCGATTACTGGCAAAGCGCGGGTAAACGGCAAAGCTCAAACAACTAAACCTTGGTACATTCCTTCCGGGCTTTCCAATACCAGGTTTTGCCTGTCTTGGGATCAGGCCTACGCGACTTGAAATAGACCTTGGCGCCCGTCTTCTTCCAAACACAGGAGTATTTGGTGCCGTCGGCGCCATAGACAATTTTCTTGGCCGCTGCATCCGCCGGCGCAGCGCCCGGACCCATGGCGATTGCTACGGCGGCGGCAAGGCCAAGGATGATGTTACGTTTCATGAGTACTACCTTTCGTGTACTTAAATATTCGCCCCTCACAATGACTCGCTCACGAATCAGGAACCGCCCTCGGCGCGCCCAATCCAGGCCGACTCCGCCGCTTCCAGGGCGACACTGGCTCCGCCACTGAGGCGGATCGTGCCCGTTGCCCCGGCAAGCCGCACGGTTCGCTTGACGGCTTTCTCACTCCGCTTGAATTTGCCGAGCGCCACCGGCTCCTCGGTCCGCATTGCCGACACGGCTTCTTCCTCAGCCGACCATCTGATGGTGATGGAAGCCGATGATCTCTTGCGGCTGAACGAGTCTTCGACCGGAAGTGAAACGCTGAGCCAGGCCGATGATTGATTGGCGGTGACCCGGAAGGAACCGGCGGGAATGGACTGATCGATACGCACATCCATGATGCCGGCGCCGCTGCATTCGTCCACTTTCAGCACCCGGAGTTCCAGCCGGTCCCGGCTTCCACCTGCCTTGTGAACGGCAACCGAGGTTTCCGTTGATATGCAGCCGCCCGCGTCATGCGAGGCAAAACTCGCGACCGCGTTAGTTCTGGGTCCCGCCGCCGCTGCTGGAATGCTGGATACGGCGAGCAGCAGAGCAAATCCCGTGAGGGCATGGATGTTATGTCTACGCATGTCTCTTGCTCCTAGCAGTCGAATTCGTAAGCGCCGCGGTCATAGAAATTCCCGCCACTGCCGCTTCCGGTGTTGGTCTTGCCGGAATAATCGCAACGGGCGTTGCCTTCCGAGTCCTCGTCGATCTCGGGCGTGGAAATCGCATCGGAGTTGGCCGAGTCGATGGCGCCCGATGAGCTTGCGAGGTGGAAATCGCCATTATCTTCATCCACCCAGCCCGGATCGCCCTGCAGGCCGTTTACTTCAACCCCCGGGTTGGCGGTCTTCAGCGAGCTGAGCTTGCTGAAATAGGTTCCATTCCAGTGATAGAGCGAACCGCCGGTGCTGTTGAACACCACGTTGTAGTTTGCGGTGCTCCCCGGGACCGATGACGTCGTTACCCTGATCTGACCCCATGTTCTTATGGGGGGCAGGCCGTTATCGACGCTGATGTTGTTCATGATCGTGGCGCCCGTCGAGCCGCCCTCGACATTGATGCCGGCTGTGTCGTTTTCGTACACGCTGTTGTTGACGATTTTGGCATTGACGGACTCAAGGATATCGATGCCGTGATCGCCGTTCGAATAGGATGTGTTATTGACGATGAGGCCATTGTTGCCGCCCCACCGCATGTTGATGCCGGTGTCCTCGTTGTCATAGGCTGTCGACGATTCAACGATGTTGCCGGCAGTGCGCGATTCGATCCCGGCGGCGGCGCGCTCGAATCCCCGTGCATTGTCATGCGACCGCACATTCTTGATGCGAATGCCGGTCGAGGCGTCGATCATGTAGATGCCGCTGTCGGAATTGCCGGCAACTTCTGTGCCGTCTACAGTTGAATCGGAAGCCCCGCTGAACCTGATGCCCTTGTAGGTCTTGGTGATTTCCCTGAGGCCGGCTCTCAGCACCTGTCCATCATTGATTGTAATTCTCTGGGAACCGACCACATCGATTCCGGTGAGCCGGGAATCCCGGACCGTATTGTTGGTCAGCACGGTGTCGGAAGAATTGTTGATGAAGAATCCCTTGCCATTGGAATGATCCACCGTATTGTTCGTCAAATTTACGTGGCTGCACAGCGTGCAGCGGATGCCTTCAAGAGTCGTAGCCGAAACGGTGAATCCGTTGATGTTGACCCAGGCAGCGCTAGAAAGTGAAAATCCCTGGGTAGTGCTTGTCACCACCGCCCCTTGATTGGTCGTGATATTGATCGGTGCGGCCGAAGTCCCCACGCGATCGACAAACACCCGTCCCACATATGTGCCTGCCGCCACCAATACGATGTCACCGGCGTTAGCCTTCGTAACCGCCTTCTTGATGGTGCAGTAGTTGGGGTTGCCGGTTGTTTCGTTGCACGTCGCCTGATTGTTGACGTTCAGCGTCTTGGCTTCCACCGGCGATGCGGCGATCATTGCTACAGCACCCAGAAGTACGGGTAGGGATGCCATGGCGGGCAATAGCGCCCGCGGCGCCGGACCGCGCGATTTCGTCATGGGGCACTCCACTTCACACAAATAGTTGGTTTCACCAAAAAGCATCTGTTCTATCCCGATTGCGCCGGCAGCGACGGGGTCCGTTCGAAGGTGATCAAGTCGCCGGGCTCGATCGCCATGTCGAGCGACGAGCCGCCGTTGACGATCTGACCGCCGCGGCGGATGATGAAGCGCACCGGCTCCGTTGCCGCGTCGGCCGGACTGGCGGCCACCACCGACGATCCGGCGTTTTCGGCTTCGTGGATCAGGCTTTGATTTGTTTCCAGCCGGTCCAGGGTTTCCGCGATCTTGGCATTGGTATCCTGCAGTCCGGTCAGCACTTCGTTCTGCCGCAGCGCCTGCATGTCGAGGATTTCCTTGTCGAGTTTCGCCAGATCCTGTTGCGCGCTGACAATGCGCGTCTTGAATTCAAGCTGCGCCGATTCGAGATCGGCGATGCTGCGCTGCATCGTCAATATTCTCACCGTCGTGAGATATCCCTTGGCCAGCGACCGCCTGATGCGGCGCAACGCATCCTCCGTCGTCTTCTGCTGCTTGACGCTGACTTCGATGCGCGATTCCAGCACGGCGATTTGGTTCTGGCTGAGAACCTTCTGGCTCTCCACCGATGCAACCAGCTGCTTGGCGCTCTCGCGCCGTCCATCGAACACCGCTTGCTCTTCCTTGACGATGCCGGCGAACTGCTCGGAAGCATTGTCCGTAAGCTCGGGTGGAAACGCGATGGCCTCGAGGCGCTGGCGTTCGGCGTCGAGACGCGCTTGCCGCGCCTTGAGCCGCATGAGGTTTTGGTTGAGGAGCCGCAATTCGCCCTTGAATGTGACCAGATCCCTGGTGGGTTGCCACTGGGTCGAATCGGTTATCTGTTTCAATCCGCCAGCGACGCTGATGGCGTGCAGGACCGTCATTCCCGGCCGGAACGTGTATTCGCCCGGATGTTCCACCACCCCCACCACATAGAAGGGGCGGAATGCCACGACGTCGACAAGGACGTTTGGTTTATCCGGCAAGTTCAATTTGGCCTGCAGGCGATCGGCAATGACGCCGCCGAGCTGCACCGAGGACTGCCCAGCAGCCGGAACCTCGCCAATCAGCGGCAGCAGCAATTGACCGTTGTCGGCGACGGTAAAATCGCCATTCAAGGCCGGCCAATCCTGGAATTCCCCCAAGGCCTCGAGCCACTGGTAAACTTTGATCCGGATCTTGTCCTGTTGGCCAAACTTGTAATCGCCCGAAGCAGCACTTGCCGCGACCGCGATCAGCGGCAGAAGCAGCAGCGCGAACGCCAAATTCCAGAATGGTGACCTGATAGCCACTGGGGTCCTTTCTGGCGGGTTGATATCTCCCACATTCACCATTGAGTGCGGACACTAAAATACTGTCGGGCTCGCGATTCGCGAGGGAATCCGCCGAGCCATCAATTTAAGAGTAGCAGCCGCTGCCGGTGAAGTCTCGGTTCAAGAAGGGTGAGGCGAATCTACGCCTTTTGAAGGTGGCAACGCGATCGCTTGCGCGCAATGAATTCAGGGCTTTTCTTCACCCGGCACGATCTGTTCCGGCACCCTGGTTGCGCCATCGTCAGTCACTGAATGAGCCACGGTCCGATGCGGTTCTGGCTGGCGTGCCGGGCTCAGGTAATTCGCCGCCACCAGAAAAATAACGGCCCACATCGGAATCGCTAGCATAAGCCCGATTGCTATTCCTCGAAATGGGTATGAACTAATAATCACCTTAGCCGATCCTCAATCCGGCCTATAGTCTACCGAATTTAGTGACAAATCAATGACGGGACGGGCCTGTCATCCAGCTCCAGACCAGATTTCTGGTCAATTTGGTTAATTTAGTTAAATTATGGGCACTTAGACGGAGAAATTAAACGTAAAATTGTAGTGCCAAATGAAATATTATGTGGATAACTATACATGCGAAGATTGTAGATATACAATATAAAATCTTTAGATTGCAGAAACTCGTTCTGCGCCACCATTCTTGTTTAATGATTAATTAAAGCTCTTGGGCCGATATAGTCCGCCCCGCCGCAATCAAGCGCTCTGGCGGCTACTATATCGCTCGGTCTTTGTCAGCAGCAGCCAGGTGGCTACAATATTACTGGCGGCGTAGCGGACGAATAGTCTTCGCGGTTCCAGATACAACCGGTAGGCCCACTCCAATCCCGCCGCTTGCATCCAGTTTGGCGCCCGGCTCCGCGTCCCCGACAGAAAGTTGAACAGGCCTCCACTGGTCTTCATCACGCCGACATTGGTCAGCTCGGCGCACCAGCGATTGCAAAATTCCAGCTCGCGCGGGAAACCCATCGAGACCCAGACGAAATCCGGTTTCAGGCGATTGAGTTCATCCACCACCGCTTGTTCTTCGGACAAGGTAGAAAAATATCCGTCCCGGCTGCCAATGATGGACAGGCCAGGATGCTGCCGCCTCGCATTGTCGACGGCCAGCTTGTTTTCCTCCGCCGAGGCTCCAAGCATATAGAAAGTGAGGCCCTTTTCGACCGCGATTTCGGCCACATCATGAAACAGGTCGGTGGTGGCGGCGCGCTCCTGGACGCCTCGTGCGCCAAGCAGTTTCGAGGCAAACACCAGCGGCTGGCCGTCAACGCTGACAATGTAGACGCGGGCCAACTGCTCGGCGATTTCCCGCCGGTTGGCCTTGGTGTAGAGCTCCGATATCACCTGTCCATTGACCGAGCTGCACACCGTTGCCGGCACCTTGCGGCCCTTGGCCCTGAGTGCGGCATCGACCATACGCTCCGCGGTTTCGCGCCGGCTCAGAGCCGCGACTTGCGCGCCACCGATGATTTCCGTGGGGATCTGAGGTAGTCCATTGACCGGTGACCCAGGATGTGAAACTTCGCCAGTATCTACCTTCATCAACTCAAACCTGTTCCTAGCAGTTGCAGCTCCGGCTCATGACGGTTCATGCGCCGGCAACGAAATCTAACAGAATTGCGCTCCGATGCGGCAGCAAGGATGGACGATTGCCATATCCCTCAAAGGTGGTACGGCTTGCTCCCCCGCTTGACCACTAACGCCGGTGATTCCCGGTATGGTAGTGTTTTACCGGGCTTGGCTGTGGACGCTAGGTGAGGAGGGCCCAGATAGACGTGTGGTTCCAAAGCTATGGGATGAATTCCCATGGCTGTTCACTGAGTTAGGCCAAAAATGAACGAAGTCCCTTCTCCCCGTGCTTTGCTTGCCGCCACCCCCCGCCAAGATGAAACCGCCCTCGTAAGGGCGCTGTTCTCCGCCCTGGAGGAAAGTGGCATTTTCTATTGCCACTGGAAAAGTAACTGCCGGCTAGGCGATACCCTGGCCGCCCAGGAAGATATCGACATTCTGGTCGACCGCAGGGATGCGGCCGCACTCCTGTCGGAAATGGGCAAGAAGGGCTTCAAGCTCGCCGTTTCGAGCAGCGGCACCGGCCACCCGAGCACCTTCCACGCCATCGGACTCGACCCCGAGAGCGCCCAGCTTGTCGATCTGCATGCCTGCCACCAGGTTTACAGCGGCGATAGCCTCGTCAAGAATTACCGCATGGCGCTCGAAGGCCCGCTGCTCTCCAACACCCGCAAGCTCAAGGGCGTAAGGGTTCCCGAAGCCGAACTCGAATTGGTCTATTTCGTGCTTCGCATCGCCCTCAAACATCTGAGCCCGATGGAGATGCTGAAGTCCAACCGGCGCTATGACAAGACGTCGGGCGAGCTGCGTTGGTTGCTGCAGGAGGCCGATGAAGCCAAGGCCGCCGAACTGTGCACTACGCTGTTTCCGTCGATCGATCAGCCCACATTCTACAAGCTCCTCGACGCAATCGGAAATGACCGGGCGCTGATCCGGCGGACCCAGTTGGGCTGGAAAGTGGCCTGGCGGCTGCGCGGCCTGAAACGGCTGGGCACCATCCGGGCCTTTGTCTCCAGAACCTGGCGCGTCCTGGCGCTTGTTGCCAGCCGCCTGACCAAGCGCAAGGGTCTCTCCTTGCAGACCGGCGGCTTTATCGTGGCCCTCGTTGGTCCCAAGGCAACCGGCAAATCGACGCTCGCCAACGAGCTGGCGGTCCGCTTTGGCAAGCACCTGAAGGTGCTTCGCATTCACGCCGGCAAACCACCCGCCTCGCTTCTCTCCTGGCTTCCCATGCGCTTCGTGCCGCTCGCCAGGCGCTTGCTGCCGCATGAGCGCCTGTCGGCCTATGAGAACCCGGAAAAGCGCCAGAGCCGCAAATTTTCCCTGTTCTACGTGGCCCGGATGACGCTGCTGGCCTATGACCGGCGCAAGCTCTTGCGCTATGCCTTGCGCCAGGCAGCGGCCGGCGCAATCGTGATTTCCGACCGCTTTCCCTCGCAAACCAATGGCGCCATCGACAGCAGTTGCTTTGACGATATTGCCATTGCCCAATGCCGCTCGCCGCTGAAGCGCTGGTTGATGAAGAAAGAGCAGGCGATCTACCGCGATCTTCCCCGCCCCGACCTCGTCATCCGGTTGGAAGCGCCGATGGATCTGGCCCTGCAACGCGACGCCACCCGCCAGAAGCTGGGGGGCCCCGACGCCGAGGCGGTCAAGCGCCGGTGGGAACTGGAAAGCAGCGCCAAATTCCCCGGTTCGCTGCACGCCAATTTGTCGACGACGGCGCCCCTTGAAGAAACCGTGCGCCGCGCCGCCTCGATCATCTGGACCTCCTTGTGATCCGGAAACGCTGCTGGTAAGCGCAACGGACTTTGAGGCAACTTTTGAAAGAGCCAGTATTGGAACCGGGATTCGAGTATTTGATACCAGCCCTGCGGGTGATGTCTGGCGGTGACACCGGCCAGCTGAGTCTGGTGCGCGCAACCGAAGCGTCGAAATCGAATGTGGTTGAGCAGTATGCCGTTGTTCCCCGCTTTGGCGACCCGCGCGTGCTCATGCCTCTGGCTGCCACTCCCGCCGTCTGGCGCGCGGTCATGAGACAATACGCGGCCGGTGCGGCAAGTCCCCTAGCGCGAGCTGCGGCGCGCATATTGGGCGTTGCCAGTTGGGTTGGCGTGACGCCGCACTTGCTTCGTGACCGTGTCTCTGTCGTCACCGATCGTCACGACGTGAGGGCAACGCCGCTCCACGGCTTCCTCGCCAAGGTGTTGGGCCGCGATGACTTCGTGGTCAGCCTCCGGCTCGCTCCGGGCCGGCCCAACAGCAAGCCCGTGGTTCAGGTGGTGGCCAAGGATGGCAGTGTACTGGCCTATGCCAAGTTTGGTTGGGACGAACTGACCAGGCGGCTGGTGCGCCGCGAGGCGGATGTGCTGACCGAGCTTGGTCCACTGTGCCAGAAGACTCCGGTTCGTGTGCCAGGGATTCTTCACAAGGGACCCTGGACTGACTTTGAGACCCTTATCGTTGCCCCCCTTACCGGCAAGGGCCGCACTCCCAGGGCAATTTCCGAAATTCCCGCCGCCGCGGTCCAGGCGTTGGCGGCACTTCGTCCACCCCAGACGGCCCGGTTGGCGGAAAGCGCTGTCTGGCGGCGCATCCGTGCCGAAGCCAAGGACTTTGCCCCCGCTATGCCCGCTCACGCCAGAGAGGTCGTTGAGGCGGCCTGTCAATTCGTAGAGAGCCGCTGGGGCGCAACACCCGTGCGGCTTGGCCAGAGTCATGGCGATTGGATTCCGCCAAACATTTCAGTGCTTGCCGATGGCACTTGTAATATTTGGGATTGGGAACGCGGTGACCCAGACGCGCCGCTTGGCATCGACACCATGCAATTCATACTTTTCCTTGAGTTGCGCCGCCAATTCGCCGAAAAGGCGGTCTGCCAACGCGTGGAGGCGCTCGGGCGCGAGGCCTTGGGCAGCCAGGGCCTCAATCCCCTGGACGCACCGATGCTGTTGACCTTGAGTTTGTTGCGTTCACTTCTATGGTTCGGAGAAGCCAGGAAGGCGGGCCGGAGTGAAGACGAAGACAGCCGCTTCACACGGACCCTGGAGGAATGCCTGCGCTATGGCCCGAACCCAAAGCCGCCCCTCGAGTCCGGGGGCCATTTGAACGTGAAGGGTCATTGGCCAAGGGATTCACATGGCAGTGCCGTCGGGAACGCCGTTCCCGAAGACAAAGCTGCGCCAACACTTTTGGGCACATGATGTGTGCCACGCCCACTGGGGAGAACGATTATAATGCCTTCCGATACCGAGAGTCGTCCATACATGGTTGCAGCCGAGCGCGAGGCGTCATTCTCCGATCTCGCCGCCATTTTGTTCCGGCGCCGGATGATCATTCTGACGACGATTGCTCTGGTGACTATACCGTCCGTCCTCTATGGCCTCTTGCGCGATCCGAGCTACACCGCGACCAGCCAGCTAATCGTGGAGCGCAATCAGGCCCCGTCGGCCACCGGACAATCGGACACCTCCAGCCCAACTGAAACCTCGGCGGCGCTCCAGACCGAAGTAAACCTTCTGTCGTCGCATCCATTGGTCATCCGGACCATGGAATCGCTGCACCTCTTCGATGATCCGGAATTTCAGGCGAGCAACAACATAATTGCGCGGGCTCGTGAACTGCTGCGCGCCCTTATTGGCAGGCGCAATGCGCCCGATGCCGGAACCGAAAGCGATGATTCCCTGGGTGACACGGGCGATGCCGTTGAAGTTCTTCCGCCGATGGATGAAGCAAGGCGTATAGCGCTCGAAAAATTCGATAAGCAGCTCCGCGTACAGAACGTCGAGAATTCCTCCGTTATCGAAATTACCTTCGTGTCGACCAGTGCATACAGGGCGGCGGCGGTCACCAACCGCCTCGCCCGGTTCTACTTGCAAGACCGGCTGGACCGGAAGATCCGTTCAACCGAGAAAACCGCCGCATGGACGGCGGCACGGCTGCAAGAGCAGCAGAAACTGGTGTTGGCGTCCGAGAACAAAGTCGCGAAACTCCTCTCCGAGCACCAATTCGTCCTGGACCGGGGCGCAGTTCTCACCGCGACCAACATGGAAGAGTTGAACCAGGAACTCAACCGCACCAACGCCGAAATCGTCAAGATCGAATCGAAACTGGCGACCATCGAAAAGCTCAAGCAGGAGGCAGACGGGACCGACCCGACCATGGAGCTGGTTGACTTCTCCGGTGTTGACTCAATTGCGCGTTCAAGAGGCCGATTTGAACCGGCAGCTTGCCGAGAGCATTGTGGTTTATGGCAAGCGCAGCTCCCGGGCCCGGGCGCTTCAGGACCAGGTTTCAGCCGTATCGCAGCGTCTCGTCGCCGAAGCAGCCCGCATTGTCGGCGCGATGCGCACCGATCTGCTGTCGCTGGCCGAGCAGGTGAAGACCCTCGAGCAGCGGTTGAAAGTGGAGAAGGACAAGAACACCGCCGAGAACTTCGCGGCGGTCCACTTGCAGGAAGCCCAGCGCGATGCCGCGGCCAAGCGGGCGACCTACGAGGATCTCCTGCGCCGCCAGCAACAGGCCCGTAGTTTGTTGACTGCCCTGGAACCTGGAACCCGGATTATTTCCGCGGCTCAATCTCCAACCCAGCCGAGCTCGATCGGACCCGGCAGCGTTGCCGCGGTGGGCCTTGTCCTGTCGGGACTGCTCGGCTGCGCGCTTGCATTGATGCGCGACCAGTCGGACAAGAAACTCCGGAGCCATCGGCAGATCGAGGAAGTTCTGCAGGTCCCATGCATCGCACTCGTGCCCAGACTGCCGGAAAGCTTGGATGGACCGGCGGAGCCGGACTATTTGGTCCGCCACCCGCGCTCCGAATACGCGCAATCCATTCGCAACATCTGTTCCCATCTGGATTTGCATGGCGCCAAGGGAAAGACCGTCCTGGTGACCTCAGCACTCCCCGACGAGGGAAAGACCCGCCTTGCGGCGGATATTGCGATATGCGCGGCCCAGCAGGGACGGCGCACCATATTGATAGATTTCGACGTCTACCGCCCGATGGCGCTTCATCAATTTGATTTAACGCCGTCACCCGACGAGGACGAGCCGGCTGTTTCAACCAGCACCACGGCCGCCAATGGCAATCACGCCATGGTGCTCAACCAGTCGACCGGCGTCGACATCATGACGGTTGGCGGCAATCGCACCGAAACCGTTCCGAGCGTGGGGCCCCAGCAAATTGATAAGCTGGTGAAACCGCTGCGCAAACGCTACGACTTAATCGTCATCGACTCGCCGCCCTTGCTTGGCATGAACGATGCTCGCATCCTCGCGAAGTATGCCGATGCCGCGCTTTTTGCGGTTCGCTGGGGCGTGACCGACAAGGATGCCGCCGCCGCCGGCATGAAGATCATGAACGGCGCCTCGGCCAACGTCGTTGGCGCGGTCTTTACCCACGTGGACACCAAGAAGTTTGCCGCCATGGGCTACGGGCCGGACTATCATCGTCTGTTCAAGGAATATTATGGCGAGTGATTCCGGAAGGCCCGCCGCGCTGACCCGCAGGGTGGCGCTATGGGGTGCGGTGGCGGGAGGCAGTGGACAGCTTCAAAGCGTTAGTTACGCTGAAACTCCCGGCTCCAAGATGAACTTCGTGTCGGATGCGGCCGGCAGCGTTAAACGCAGCGTCGAGGAGAAACTGCGCGAACTGCCTTCGCTCGACGATTTCGGCACCATAGGCGATGGCAAGACCGACGATTGGGCGCGTGTTCAGGCGGCCTTGAACTGGGCCGGGAGCCGCCCTGGAACCAGATTGCGTGTGCCGCCGCGCGTCTTTGCGGTGAGCCGGCCGCTGCTTGTGCCCGAGAGCATAGAGTTGCTTGGCGAAGTCTCCGGCGATGGCAACAAGCCTCTGAGCGGGTTTCGCGCGCTGAAGAGCTTTGAAACGCCGCATACCATGATCCTCGCCGAGAAGGGCATCAAGGAACTGATGCCGATCGCGGCCGTGCTGATGAGCAAGCAGTGGAGCGAAGGGGCAAGCTTTGCCCGCAGGCTCAACATCAGGGACATCTACATTGACGTCGACAGCGTGACCGAGCGCCGCGGCGGGCCGGTCCATGGGCTGATGCTTGCCAACCAGCAGATCGATCTGTTCAATCTCTGGATCCGCAGCGCCACCGGCTTCGGGGTCTGGATCAATACGCAATTGCCGGACGGAAGCTTCACCGGCGCTCTTGTCGACAATGTCTTGCGCCGCGTCTGGGTGAGAGGTGCGGGCGTTGGCGCGGCCACTTTCAAGACCGGTGCTGGCGTCTTCCGCTATGGCGGTTTTCATATTGGCGCGCTTCCTGGCGCCCGCGATCCGGCCGGGGCTAGCGAGCCTCCCTTGGCAACCGACGGCATCATGGATTATTGCACCGTAGCAGTCGGACCCGAAGACACCATCGGCTGCCGGGGAAACGGCATTCACATCACCCGTTCGGCCGGTTGGCGGCTGACCAGTTGCCACCTGAATGGCGCTGGCCGTCACGGCGTTGTCTTGGAGAGAGCCTTCCAGACCGAGATCAGCGGTTGCTACATCGATGGCTGGGGTGTCGATGCCGATGCGCAAGAAGGAACCTTTGGCAGCATTTGGTGCAATGCCATCGTTGGCCTCGACGAAGGAGCCGATGGCGGCATCATCGTGTCGTCCAACCGCATCAGTTTCAGGCCCGTGCGGGCCGCTGCCGGAAACCGCTTCGCCGCTTTTTCCTTGCGGGCGGGCACGTCGCCGGCCGCCAGTGCGGTTGTCTCGAGCAATGTCGTCATCAAGCGCCGCGGCGCCGATGGCGGCTTCGCCGTCTTTGACTTCGCCAGAGCCGAAGGTGGCGAATTGGATGCGGTGGTAACCGGCAACATCGCTCCGGCGGCCACGGCGGCCCTGCTTGACAGCTGGAATGAGTCCGACGTCCGTCCCCGCTTCTCCGGCAACAGCTTCCAATTCGCCGAAAAGCCGCCCAAATCTGGATGGTTTCCGGCAGGCGTCAAGATTGACAACATCAAGCCCGCGCCCGGTGGCATGGCCGGCTGGGTTTGCGTAAAGTCTGGCAACCCGGCCACCTGGCGGGGTTACGGTAGAATTGAGAAATAGACCATGCCATCCGGCCTCGCCATAAGCCAACTGCCGCAATGGGGAACCGGCTTGCGGACGAGTTCGCGGCCCATGACGCAGTTCTTGTTCGCCGCGTTCATCGTAGGGCTACCGGCCTGGTGGGCGCTCGGAACCAGCTTTATGATGCCGGCCTTCCTCGCCGCAGCCTTGATTTTTTTCCGCCCTTCCGCCCATCGCCATTTCACCCTGTCCGACTGCGTGCTGGCAGGCATCATTCTGGTTCTGGTGACGTCTGCCTACGTGAACGGTTTCCTTTTGTCCGGCGAACCGTTGCGCTTTCTTGCTGCGTTATACAACGCCAGCATTTGGGTTTGCGGGTTGATACTCGTTCAGCAATTGCGCCCCTTGCTCCAGCAATCGGATAGGGCTCGCACCGCAATACTGCGGGCCGGTTTTGTGGGATTCGCAGTCCTTGCCGCGTTAGCCTGGGGCTCGTTCATTTTTGCCTACGCGGTCCATAACTTCGATCATCAAATCCTCAGCCTCTTGGGCGCCTTGATCGGAGACAAGATTCCGGATTCCGCCGTGCTGATAAAACAGTCCACCACGATGGTCTTCACCAAGGCGGATTGGGGTCTGCCCGGCATTCCCATGCCGCGCATCGGCATCTATGGACCCTATCCGAATTCAACCGCGGCCGTGACAGCTGCCCTTGGAACCATGGCGCTTCTTTATCAGCATGTGCGCGGCCGCGATAACCCCGTGCGCGGCCTGGCGCTGGAGGTCATGATCGTTGCCACATTGGTGATCAGTCTCAGCAGGGCAACCCTGGTAGGTTGGTTGCTGGGCGCGCTTCTGGCCAATTTGATTTTTGGCAGCTCGTGGCGGCGGATGCTTTGCTACGCAACGCTCGTCTGCGCTTTGCTCGTTCCCATAGCCGTCGACATCGGCAATGTCGGTTCATACCGCCAGTACAGCACCGAGAGCCGCTTTGACAACTACTGGCGCGCCTTTGACGAAACGCTGCAGACCAGCCCAGTGTTGGGAATGGGCATAAAACCCCGCGAGGAAATCAGCCACATTGCAGTGGGTTCCCATTCGACATTCGTTTCGGCTTTTACCAAGGGTGGCGCCCTCGGCCTCGCCTTGACATTCGCATATTTGGTGATCCTTCCCGGCCTGCATTGGATTCGCATGATCGCGGCGCCAAGCGGAGTGCGCAGGCGGATGCGCGATCAAATGCGTATCCTGCTCACCATGCAGACGACGCTTTGGGCCTGGATGACTTTCGAGGATCTTGATGCCCCGGCAACCGCTGCAATTCTGATCTTCATGGTTTTTGCCTTGATCGAGAACCTGACCAAGTCCCAGCCGGCTCCGCTGCCAGAGCAATTGCGGTAGGAACCCAATGCCAGGCGATCAATCCGCCGGTCAAGGTCCGGACCCTGCCAAACGCTGGTCGCTCCGGTGGCTGCTGCGCAACCGCACGATGCGCGTTCTCGCGGTTCGTGGACTGGGCGTTGTAGCACTTCTCGGTGTTGAAGTGTCACTGGCGAGATGGCTCGGAGTTGCCGGGTACGGGACATTCAATTTCCTCTTGGCAATTGCCATTGTAGTTGCGCGGGTGGCGCCGCTTGGGTGGTTGCACGCCAGCACCCGGCTCATCAGTTCCTACGGCAATTCCAAACAATACGGACTCCTCAAAGGCGCTCTAATCCAATCCCACCTGACGACCGGCCTGGGCTTCGCCCTGGCCGTGCTGCTTCTGTGGCTGGTTGGCTTGGCCTGGCCCGCTTCATTCTCCAAAGTGAATCTGTGGTATGTCGCACCCTTGATCGCCGGATTGGCGCTTGTCGAATTGCACCGTTATCTCCTGCGCGGCTTTCATATCGGCGATCTCGGCGAAGCCCTGCCGGTGCTCATTCTACCGTCGATTGTCATACTCGGCGGATGGCTGTTCCGCGTTGGAAATCCGGACACCGCAGTTTATCTTTATAGCGCGAGCTGTGCCGTTGTGCTGGTGATTTCGGCCATTGCCATTTTTCATCGCATTCCGCCGGCCGTCCGGCAATCCGCTGCAACCTTCAGGATCCGAGAGTGGACCCTTGTCGCGTTGGCAATGTTAGTGGGTGGCCTCAGTGATGAAATCACCTCCCACGTCGCTGTGCTCGTTCTGGGCTTTCTCGGCGATGACCCAGGCGTCGGGCTTTTTCAGGCCGCATTCCGGCTGGCGCTGATGAATATATTCATGCTCCGCATCCTCAGTCCGGTCGCGGCGCCGAAAATCAGTGTGCTCTACAGCGAAGGCCGGCTGGTTGAGCTTCGCGCCGAGTTCAAGCGGCTTTGCTTGCTGTCGCTGGCCGGCTCCTTGCCGTTTTTCCTGGTTTTCTGGTTTGCCGCGCGCTTCGTGCTTTCATGGTTTGGACCGGAATTTACCGATGCCGCGCCGATCCTCAGGATCTTGAGTGTCGGATACCTCGCCTCTGCCGCCACCGGCCCCTGTGCAACGGCCCTGATGATGATCGGCAAGGAGCGAATCTATGGCGTCTTGGCCTTTGTCAACATGGCTGCTGAACGCGGCTCTCGGATACTATCTCGCGAAGAATTACGGCGCCACCGGCGTAGCGGTCAGCGCCGCGGCCTTGATGGTGCTCGCCAATGTTACGTATCTCATCATATTTCTGCGTTCGACCAGACCGATGAGCAAAGGCTAGCGGGAGTGTTGGACTTCCTCATTTCCGTCATTCCACCGGCGGGCTTGCCCGCTCGGGAGGCGAAAGAGGTTGTGAAGAAATTGAGGTAATTGCCGATTTGGTCAAAGAGAAGCGGGATGCCAGCTTTCGCTGGCACGACGGGGTAACGGGACATAATTGATTTACCTCACTTTTTCCGTCGCCCCAGCGAAAGCTGGGGTCCCGCTTTTCCCGCCAGTTCACGGTGAATGGCAATTAGCCTATTTCTTCACAGCCTCTTTGGCCTCCCGAGCGGGCAAGCCCGCCGGTGGAATGACGAATTGGGGGATATGGCGGGTCAAGAGTTCCGGCCGGTGGTGTTAGGACTGGCCCGCAACCCTTAGCCGGGCCGGCTCGCCTTGGGCGAACAGTGCGTTCGTCTTGAACGATACCTCGGTGCGATTTCTCGCATTGAGCTTCTTCATGATGTTGCGCACATGCACTTTGACCGTGCTCTCTCTCATGCTGAGCTCGATGGCGATCACCTTGTTCGCCTTGCCCCGCCTGAGCGCCTGCAAGACCGACCATTGCCTGGGCGTTAGGGATTTTGGGTTGATTTCGGATACTTCGGGAATGTCTTGTGGGCAATGCTTGTGCGCCAGATAGATTTCGGTGGGCAAATAGGTTCCGCCCGCTTCCACCACTTCGATGGCCAGCGTTGCAACACTAAGGGGAACCGAGGCCGGAATGTATCCGCGCGCGCCAAGCTGCAGTGCGCGCGCGATCAGCGCCGCGTCGTCAACATCCGAAATCAATACAACCGGGACGCTTTGCAATCTCTTGGCAATGCTCTGCAGCGCTGAATCAAGGCGCTCGTCACGATCGGCGGTGTCGCGTACGCACAACAGAACAACCGATGGCTTCGCCAGCCCCGCGGTTCGTTGCATCATATCCTCGACGCTGGAAAACGCTTCAATCGCATTGTTGCCGGTATTCGAACGGAGCGCCGCGACCAGGCAATCTCTCGTCAGTGCCGGCTGGTCGATAACGCAGATGCCCTTTCGGGCCTCGCTGTTCGGCTGCGCAAGAGGTACTGCCTTGGGAAATTCCCGAAGCGCGGTCTCTCTCGAAACCCGCCGTGGAAGGAGGTCAATGGCGTCGGATGACATATTCGCCTCTCCAGGTAGCTACCAGCACTGACATACCGTTCGCCTCACGCTCAGCATTATGTCCATTGCACTCTCGTGCAATTAATATGCCGATCGCGAGCCGAAGACCTCCCGGAATGTCTGTACGAAGATGAGACAGTCGAGCTTCAGCGTTGCATTCTCCAAATACGTGATGTCGAGATCGACGCGCCGCTGCATGTCCTCCAGCTGCGGTGTGCCTCCTCGTGCGCCGTTAACCTGTGCAAGTCCGGTAAGACCCGGGCGGGCCCGAAATCTGCTCCGGTAATTCGGGATCAGTTCTGCGTAGTACTCATCATGCTCGATGGCGTGCGGCCGCGGGCCGACCATCGACATTTCACCTTTAATGACATTGATCAGCTGCGGCAGCTCGTCCAGGCTGCTGGCGCGCAGAAATCGTCCAAACGATGTGACGCGCGGATCGTCGCGGGTTGCCTGCTGAACCGTTCCATCACCTGGACCATCGCAGCGCATCGAGCGGAACTTCAGCAACTCGAATGTCCGCATGTCGCGGCCAGTTCGCAATTGCCGGAAGAAGATTGGCCCGCGCGAGGTCAACAACGTTCCAACAGCGATGCCCAGCATGACCGGCGCCAGCGCAACAAGCAAGCCGAACGCAACAAATACGTCCAACCCGCGCCGCCAAGGCCCGTTCAAATAGACTTCGTTGGACCGATTAAAGCCCCTGCGTAATATCCAGTCAACCGCTACCATGACCATAGCTCCATGGTCCGGCGCAAGCATCGTTGAACTAACATCCCAGCGCAACAGCACTGGATGAAATCGTTGGCCCCTAGACTATTTCAGTGCGCTAAAACTGCACTTGCCGTTCTTCCCAAAACCTTCGCCGTCCGATTCTAATTTGTGCGAGTTTAGATTTAACTTAAAGCCAAATCACTGTCTACAAGATTCCGTTGCACTGGGTTGTGGAAATCAATTTTTACCTTGAATTTCCTACCTGTTTGAAGCCTTGAGGCGCGATCAAAAATTAACCATGCCCTGCCAGCTTAAGAAGCAGCGCATCCGGCGGCCGGGCCTGGATATGAACAAATTCTTACGAAAAGTTAACCATAAATTAAGCACTGGGCCAATGGTTCTACCATTGTTTCCCACGGTGCAACTTTACTTCACAAAGTTACTTCAAGCGCCGCTCAACTCGAGCAATTTCTGGATCCGGCAATCGGCTCGCCAATGCCAGGACTGCTCAAATATCCGCCAGCACCCAGAAATCTTGTTAACCATATTTTGAAAAACTCCAACTGCCGGTCGCACCGCGAGCCAAATTGATCGCCAGCTGCGGCAGTTTTATCACAGTTTTGGTGGGGCCAATGCCGGCAGGGGGAATCATTTCAGCGTAACTTGCATGCTTACATTTGAATTCACATAGATGGAGGGCGCCTGCCCATAGGTTTGATTGATCTGGGTTGAGACGTTGATTCCGCTGATCGAACAGCTCAGGGCGATGGTGGCGACCAGGTCGGCGCATTCGCGGGCGCCGCGCTCATACATGGCCCGTTTCAGCCGTTGTTCTTGCGCCTTAAGGTCCGCTTCGGTTGTCCCGGTGATCGCCGATTGAACGTTGAAACTGGCGCTGACCTGCACCGTTCGGTCGGCGGCGAGCCCCGCTGTCGCCGTCATTGCAACAACGCCGGCAGTCAAAGCCGCTCTGAACATCGCCATTCTCCGTCCTGTTAACCTATCTTAACCCAGCGGAATTCATGGTTAGCCGTTTCTTAAGGGGTCGTGCCGTATTCTCAGCATACCGGCGAGCCCCACCGGCCTTTGGTTTGGGAATGACGAAAAGGCCCCACAGTAGAGCATAGCGCAACTGTGGGGCCCCAAGGCGAGGAGATGCAGTGTGAGTTTGGGGCCAACTGTATTCTCCTCGCCGAACTCTATAACCGAGACAAACTCACAAAAGCTGCCAAATACGCGTAAAATTTGTCATATGATACAGAGTTTTTTCAAACGCGCTCCGCGCCAGAGCTGACATTTCAATCCAGGCGCCATTGAATGGCCAACAAGACGCCCAAGAGGCCGGCCCTCCTCGCGGGCGGCAACCCGCAAATTCCCAAGGCCTGCGGCGACGCCCCCGTTAAGGCCTATATCGCCGCCATGCCGGGCTGGAAACAGACCGTCGGCCACCGCCTCGACGCCCTCATCACGGCCACCGTCCCCGGCGTGAGGAAGGCGGTCAAATGGAACTCGCCCTTCTACGGCATCGAGGGCCCAGAAGGAGAAAATGGCTGGTTCCTCAGCTTCCATTGCTTCACCAACTACGTGAAGGTGGCCTTCTTCCGCGGCACGTCGCTGCGTCCTATGCCCCCCGGCCAGTCCAAGAGCAAGGACACGCGCTACCTCGACATCCACGAGCACGACCCCCTCGACGAAGCGCAACTCGAAGAATGGGTGAAGCAAGCCAGCCAATTGCCGGGCGAACAGATGTGAGCGGGAAGTAGCGAGGCGCGTGCGCGGCGTGAGCGGACGCCGCGAATTCGGCGACAGCATCATGGCGTCAGCAAGCTGATTGATGGTCGCTGATCCGCCTGTACGGCGCTATGGCTGCTTGGTCTTCCATCCTTCCGCAAAATTCCAGTGAATGTCGAATGGAAACGCCGCCATGGAATGCTAGGGATGCGCGTTGTATCGCCCACAGAAGCGCTCGAAGACAGGGCGGAACTCCGCAGGAGATGCCGTGGCGATCTCTGCCATCCGAAATTTATTTTAAGAGAATACCGAGTTCACAAGTGTCGATCTGGTCCAACAGGTCGCAATCCGGAAACTGCACATCCTGCCTGTAAACGCCGGTCGTGGACCAAAGGAACTTTTCGCCGAAATAGAGCCGCCTTCATGTTTGCGTCTCTCCGCTTTCAATTTTTTGGCGAATGCGACGCGAGCGGGTAATTCTTTGCCGGGAAGTCTCGTGTTGCGTAGTCGGTATAGGGGCCGCAATAGCCGATCACATGAAACACAATATGGTAGAGCAGCACAGTCACGCGGTGTAGCTCGTCGATCATCTTCTGGAAGTCGAGCGACGCAACATCCAAGTCTCCTTTCTTCGCCGGATGAACTCCGCTATTGCGCAACTTCCGCCAGGCCTCAACGTGGGCAGGATCGGCTCCACCATGGTCCGCGAGCCATTTCATACGGTCGATGGCACGCACGGATGTCAATCCGGCAACGAGACCTCGAATTCGCGTGGTGAATGAGTTGAGGCGCCTCCGATTGGAGACCTGTTTGACAATGAAATCCTGGAGCTTCTTCAGGCGCTCCTTCTCGGCCTTGCGAGACTTCTTCTCAGCTTTGTCTTGATCAATATCGATAGAACTGCGAGCCCCTCGACGGCTACCCCGAGGCCTATGGCCCAGGCGTCCAGCGAATTGGCACTGGCTTCGTGAGCCATATGCAGATACCTCGTGCACGAGTGCCAGTTTGTGGAATTTGACTTGCGGATCACAAAGCCAAGATACGTTCCGAACAAATCCCATGATTTGTCACGGAAGACCGCTGAGCCGCGCGAGATTGGTGGCCCGAGTCGGACCATAGGTGATTTGAGCGTCGCTGATGTGAGCACGATGTTGCGCGGTTGAACAATCGCCCGCGGCGCGACCCATTGCGCGAGCAGAAACCGCAGCGCCTCCTCGACACGCATCGCGAAGTGCTCGGGAAGTGGAGCATCCGACTTCGCCCGGACAATGAAGCTGTCATCGCCGCTCTCGACATGGACATTGCGCAGTCGGCGGCCGTGAATTTCACTTCACGGATCAGCACCGGAAGATCGGCCTTCTCAAAAAAGTGCATTGCAAGCGATTTCGGGTCGGGGAGCAGCTCCCCACCCGTGATGGATGATAGCTTGCCATGAACGATCGGGTTCGCGTGCTGTCCATGCCAATCGAAGTCGGGCAGAACATGTTCGGTTTTCCACACCGTTCCATCGGCCGCGATGCCGCTCAGTGTGTAATAGGAGTCGTCTGAGTAAACTTCGCCCGACTTGATCTCATTCAGGCGATTGAAACTGACGGCGAAATCAGTGTTTAGCGTTTCGTTCGCGTAAAGCTTGAATGTAAGAAAGTCATCGTCCGTTTGCTGAATGTATCCTTTGCCCGTGTAGGAGATAGCCTCTTTGCCCGGTTTGTTCTGCACAAGGGACATTTTGAGATAATCCATGTGCAGCTTCCGCTGCCTAAAATCAGAAATGATGCGATCTCGATCCATTGGATTAAGTCTCGTGTGTGCGTCGCTTTTGCAATCGATCGACCTCGCCTTCGCGACCGAGCAGGTCGGCGCGGACGAGGCCTACTTCCGCGCGCGCCTCTCCCAATGGTACCATGTGCTGACTAGCGATACCCTAGTGATGGGCGAGCGACAATAACCATGGAGAAAAGGATGAGCAATTCGAATGAAGAAAAGGCGAGGAGCCTCCCCCTCCCAGCTGATCGATGCGAGGATCAGCGGAGCTCGGCGATTGGCGGGGCGAGACGCTCGCGCGGGTCCGAACGATCATCAGGGAGGCCGATCCCGACGTGGTCGAGGAGTGGAAGTGGCGAGGGGTTCCGGTGTGGGAGCATGCCGGCATCATCTGCACCGGCGAGACCTACAAGGCCGTCGTGAAGCTGACCTTCGCCAAGGGCGCCTCGCTCGAGGACCCTTCCGGCCTCTTCAACTCCAGCCTCGAAGGCAACGTGCGGCGCGCCATCGATATCCATGAGGGCGGCAAGATCGATGAAGAGGCGTTGAAGGCGCTCATCCGCGCCGCCGTGACACTGAACACGCAGGTAGCCGCCGCCGCCCGCCCTGGGAAGAAACCAAAAAGCGCTTGAGCACGTCCGGGTCACAACCTTGAGAATTGGCGCGCCCGACAGGATTCGAACCCATGACCCCCAGATTCGTAGGTTCATTGACCAGGTTACCCTAGGAAATTACAGGCAACTATAGGAACGTTGAAGATAGAGTTTTCAACAAGTTATGAGCGCCGCTCTTATTTTGCGCTGTACAGAGATTCCCCGAAATGCCAAAACGGTGCTTCCCCGGTGCTTCCCCAGCACCGGAATCTGAGGGTCAGGACTTATGGCAATTCGCATCGGCAAGCGCCTCATCGATGGTCTGGAAACGACCGGTAAGGAGTACTTTGTTTGGGACGATGATCTTGCCGGTTTCGGCGTGAGGGTGCGGGCGAGCGGAGCCAAGAGCTATGTGCTTCAGTATCGGGCGGGCGCCGGGCGCACCGCGCCGACACGGCGCTTCACCTTGGGCAGCGCCACGAAGATCGCACCCGAGAAGGCGCGGCAGATCGCGCGCGAGCTTGCGGGCGATGTTGCCCACGGCAAAGACCCGGCGAAGGGGAAGGCGGATGACCGGAAGGCGCTAACCATTGCGCAGCTCTGCGAGCTGTTTCTTTCGGAGCATGTGAAGGCGAAGCGGAAGCCCGGCACTCATGCCAACTATGAGCAGCTCCTTCGCAGCGGCGTGATCCCCGAAATCGGCACGACGCGGGCGACGAAGCTCCGGCGCTCCGATCTCACACGACTCCACCTTGCGAAGCAGGCCACGCCCTATCAGGCGAACAATATGGTGCGTGTGCTGCGCAGCATGTACAGCTTCGCCGCTTCGCGCGGGCTGGTGCCGGAGGGGTTCAACCCGGCCAAGGGCATCATGCCATTCCGCGGCGAGGCCCGCGAGCGTTATCTTTCAGTGGCGGAGCTTGAGCGTTTCGGCGCAACGGTGCGCCTGGCCGAGGCGGAGGGCTTGCCCTGGGTGATCGATCCCGCCATGCCGGAAGATCGCCGGAAGCATGTTCCCAAGATCGCCGCAACAGAGCGAACGAAGATTGATCCCCTTGCGGCGGCGGCCTTGCGCCTGTTGCTGTTCACCGGGTGCCGCTTGCGGGAAATCCTCAATCTCGAATGGAGCCAAGTCGATTTCGAGCGCGGGCTTCTGTTCCTCTCCGACTCCAAGACCGGACGCAAGACGGTGATCCTCAATGGGCCAGCACTTCGCATCCTCAAGGCCATCGATCGATCGGGGCGCTATGTGATCGCGGGCGAAAGGGCTGGCGAGCCGAGGCCCGATCTCAAGCGGCCATGGGCGGCAGTCATCCGCCATGCGGGCCTTGAAGGGCTTCGCCTTCACGATCTCCGCCACAACTTCGCAAGTTTTGGCGCTGGCGGCGGCCTTGGGCTTCCGATCATCGGGCGCTTGCTGGGGCATTCGCAACCCTCGACAACCGCGCGCTATGCGCATCTCGACACGGATCCATTGCGGCGCGCTTCCGACAAAATCGCCGGAACGATTGCCGCCGCTCTCGAAGGCAGAGCGGGCGGCGGGAATGTGGTGAAACTTCAACGGAAAGGAAAATACCATGAGCGATGCTGAGATTGACCTTGGAAGCTCGGAAGCAACGATTTTTGAGAGAAACATTTCGTCGGTCGCGTTCATGTCACACATCGACGGTGGGGTGATGGTGGAGTCGCAACCGCTTGAAGGCATGACTTCGCGCTGGAGACTTTGGTCATCATCGATCCGGTCCGCTTGCAGGACGTCGATGTTCCGGCGCGGCGGTGGTTGTGGGAAAACTGGATGCCGCTTCGCGCGGTCACGGTTCTTTCCGGGGATAGTGGCACCGGAAAGTCCCTTCTCGCCTTGCAGCTGGCGACCGCATGCGCGACGGGGCGGAGCTTTCTCGGGCAATCCGTCATGCGCTGCAAGGTGCTGGTGATCGCCGGCGAAAACGAGGGCGACGAGCTGCACCGGCGGCAAGTCCGCATCAATGCCGGATTGGGCATCGAAATGGCCGACCTGATGGACGTGTTTTGGGTGGCGCGCGCCAGTCTCGACAACGTGATGATGAACTACCCCGGCGATGGTGTGGGCGAGAACTCGGCGCGCTGGGCACCGCGTTGGGCGTTGAATTTTTTGTCGTAGGTCTTGGCTCCGATGGTCATGATCCTGCTCCTTGGGCTGGGGTTCAATTCGAGGGGACGAGCGCCGCGCGGCCTTCGGCGGTGACGCCGTAGATCAAAGGCAGGCGGCGATAGGGGCTCGGGTTGTCGGCGACGAGGCGCTTAGCCTCGATGCGTGCGCCTTCAAGGGTCGGCGCACTCGCCCGCGCGTAGCGCCCTGTTCCGAGAAACAGGGCAATGTCGAAACGAACGGCGCGGGCCAGCAGTTCAGCGTTGGCGGCGTCGGCGGGATGGAGCTTTCGGGCTCAGTTCATGAGCGATCTCCGTGGGTTGAGACGGGTCGCAGACAGCCTCGACTTAGCAAAGCGGAGCAACTCATAAGTCGCTCTATTCGCTCATTATTTTCTGTCAGGAGTCGGTCCGATGGGTCTGTCGCGAAGGGCCTATGCGCGCCATCGCGGCGTGGCCGAGAACGCGGTTCGAAAAGCCATCCCGTCCGGCCGGATCACGCTTGAGCCGGACGGCTCCATCGATCCGGTGAAGGCCGACAGGGATTGGGTCACGCGCACCGATCCGTCGCAGCAGCGGGGCCAACACGCGCCCGTAGCCGAGAAGGCGCCGCGTGAAGCGACGTCACGACAAGGCCGTGCCCCGCGCCGCGGTGGACGCGGTTCAGAAGACGCTGCGCGAGTCCGGCGAGAAGCCGGAAGGAGACTTGACCTTCCTCCGCGCCCGTACCGCAAACGAAGTGATCAAGGCGCAGGAACGCAGCCTCCGCCTTGCCAAGATCAAGGGCGAGCTCGTCGATCGAGCGCGGGCCATCGCGACGATCTTCGGGCTTGCCCGGCGCGAACGCGACGCCTGGGTGCAATGGCCGGCGCGGGTCGCGGCGCTGATGGCGGCCGAGCTCCGGGTCGATCCGCACATCATGGAAACAGTGCTTGACAGACATGTTCGCCGGCACCTCGCCGAACTCTCGGATGTCCGGATCGAACTCCGGTGACGCGTTCGAGGGCGAGGCCGACATTCTTCGCGCCTGGGGCCGCGGGCTCGCCCCCGATCCGTCGCTCACGGTCTCGAAATGGGCCGACCGCTACCGCATCTTGTCGTCGCGGGCGTCGTCGGAGGCGGGCAAGTATCGCACCGACCGCACGCCCTACATGCGCGACATCATGGATGCGCTGTCGCCGTCGCATCCCGCCCGGCGGATCGTGTTCATGTCGGGAGCGCAGCTAGGCAAGACCGAGGCCGGAAACAACTGGATCGGCTATTGCATCCACCAGGCGCCGGGACCGTTCCTGGCGGTCCAGCCGACAACAGAACTGGCGAAGCGCCTGTCGCAGCAGCGCATCGAGCCGCTGATCGAGGAAAGCCCGGAGCTTCGGGACATCGTCATGCCGGCGCGCGCGCGCGACAGCGGCAACACGGTGCTCGCCAAGAAATTCGCGGGCGGACAACTGGTGCTGACCGGCGCCAACAGCGCCGTCGGGCTTGCTATGCGCTCCATGCCCGCCCGCTGGCTCTTCCTCGATGAGGTCGACGCCTATCCGGGCGATGTCGAAGGCGAAGGCGATCCGGTCGCCCTGGCCGAGGCGCGCACACGGACATTCGGTCATCGCCGGAAGGTGTTCATGGTCTCGACGCCGACGATCAAGGGCTTGTCGCGCATCGAGCGCGAATATCGAGGCGAGCGATCAACGGCGGTACTTCGTGCCGTGTCCCCATTGCGGGGCGATGCAGTGGCTGCGTTTCGAACGGCTCCGTTGGGAGAAGGGCCAGCCCGGTACGGCGGAATACATCTGCGAGGACTGCGAACAGGGCAGTCGCCGAACACCACAAGACAGCCATGCTGGCGGCTGGGCAAGTGGCGGGCGACGGCCCCATGTGCCGACCGCCACGTGATCGGGTTTCATATCTCGGGGCTCTATTCTCCGGTGGGCTGGCTCTCGTGGGAACAGATCGCGCGGGAATGGGAGGCGGCCCAGGGCAACGACGCGCTGCTCAAGGCCGCAAAGAACACACTGCTCGGCGAGAGCTGGCAGGAACGCGGCGAAGCGCCGGACTGGCAACGGCTCTATGAGCGGGTCAAGGATCATGCGCTTCGAACTGTGCCGCATGGCGCGCTGGTGCTGACGGCAGGTGCCGACGTGCAGCACGACCGCATCGAGGTCGATGTCTGGGCGCTGGGGCCGAGGACTCGAAAGCTGGCTTGTCGATCATGTCGTCTTCGAAGGCGACACGTCCCGGGGCGAAGTTTGGAACCAACTTACGGGAATGCTGGGTGCTTCCTGGCTGCATGAGGGCGGGGCGCCATGCGGATTGCGCGGCTCGCCATCGACTCAGGCGACGGGCGCTCGACATCGCAGGTCTATGCCTGGGTGCGGAAGTTCGGCGCGGGCGTTGCGGTTGCGATCAAGGGCGTTGACGGTTTTGACCGTTCGACGCCGGTTGATGGGCCGACCTATGTTGATGCGACCGAAGACGGCCGGAAAATCCGCCGCGGCGTGAAACTCTGGAAGGTGTCGGTCGCGGTATTCAAGTCGGAGACCTACCGTTTCCTGCGGCTCGACCGACCGACGGACGAAGACCTGCGGGAGGGCATTACCTTCCCGGATGGCTTCGTTCATTTGCCTGTCAGGCATCACCTCCGAATGGGTGAAGCAGCTGACCGCCGAGCAATTGGTGACGGTCAGGGACCGCCGCGGTTTCTCGAAACTTGAATGGCGGCAGATGCGCGAACGTAACGAGGCGCTCGATTGCCGGGTCTATGCCCGCGCCGCCGCCTGGCTCTTGGGGATTGACCGGTGGCCGGATGAAAAATGGCAGGCGCTGGAACAGCAGGTTGCCGCCGACAGGCCCAAGGAAGAGGCTGCCGGACAGGTGCGGCCGACAATCTAATACTGGCGAGAAGCGCCGCTCCGACTGGTTCGGCGGCCGCAATGACAAATGGATGGTTTCGATGAGCTGGTCGCAGGCCGAGCTTGATGCGCTGAAGGCGCGCCTATGCGCGGGGCACGTTGCGCGTTACCTATGATGGCAAGACCGTCGAATATGGTCATGCCGACGATCTACTGAAGCGCATCCAGACCGATCGAGAACGAGATCAGCGCGGCTTCGGGCAATCCGCGTCCGGTTGCCGGATTATGCCGGCTTCGGGCGCGGTGATCGATGAAGCGCGTAAACTCCCATGCGCCGACCATGCTTGACCGCGTGGTCGCGGCAGTTGCTCCGCGTACCGCGGTCAAGCGGCTGCTCGCGCGCCAGGCCTTCGACGGCCTGGCGAAGCGCGCCTATGACGGCGCGGCCATGGCGGACGGCGAACCGATGGCTGGCGCTCGGCAGGCGTATCGGCCGACGCCGAAATCGGCATCGGCTGGCGTCGATCCTGCGCAACCGCATGCGCGATCTCGTGCGCAACAATCCGCACGCAGCCAAGGCGGTGAGCGCCTGGGTGAGCAACATCGTCGGTTCCGGCATGACGCCGCGAGCGGCAGTCGGGAACGTTGCCCTCGACAAGCAAATCAATGCACTTTTCGAGGCATGGTCGAAGGTCTGCGACGCCAGATGGACGCAGCGATTTCCAAGGACTGACGTGTTTCAGCATGCAAATCCGCTCGCCTAAGGTCTCGTCCATTACCGGAAGGCATCCGCTTTGGCATCAGATTCATATGGCGCCCGCAATCAAGATTGACCTGCTCAGCTGTAAATTCGCGTGCAATAGTGACCCCCTGAAGGGCGGTTTTCGCGTCCAATTCCGACCCCTTTTTGACGCGCGTGGCAGTGTCCTTTCCTTTGGCCGTTGGCGGCCGGGGAGGGCTTGGGGGATGATTGGCGTGGATTTGATCGGCCAGATACGTCGCGCCTATTTCGAGCAGCGGCGACCGATCAAGGAGATCGTGCGGTTGCTGTCGGTGTCGCGGGCGACGGTGCGCAAGGTGATTCGCGGGCAGGAGACCGAGTTCAAGTATGAGCGCGTCGTGCAACCGGCGCCGAAGCTGGGCGAGTGGGTCGAGGTTCTGACCGAGATCCTGGAGCAGGAAGCCAAGCTGCCGCGGCGCGAGCGCCGCTCGACCCAGCGGCTGTTCGAGGAATTGCGCGGACGAGGCTATGACGGCGCCCACGACAGCGTGCATCGCTTCGTGAAGGCGTGGCGGGATGAGCGGGCCCGGGTTCCGGCCCAGGCGTTCGTGCCGATGAGCTTTGCGCCTGGCGAAGCTTACCAGTTCGACTGGAGCCACGAGACGATCACGCTGCAGGGCCTGCCGCTGACGATCAAGGCGGCGCACATGAAGCTGTCGCACAGCCGCATGCCGTTTGTGCGGGCCTACTTCCGGGAGACCCAGGAACTGGTCTTCGACGCCCACGACAAGGCGTTCCAGTTTTATGGCGGGGTCTGCCGGCGCGGCATCTACGACAACATGAAGACGGCGGTGGAGGCGATCTTCGTCGGCAAGGCCCGCCAGTATAACCGCCGCTTTCTGCAGATGTGCTCGCACCACCTGATCGAGCCGGTGGCCTGCACGCCTGCGTCAGGCTGGGAGAAGGGTCAGGTCGAGAACCAGGTCGGCAATCTGCGCGACCAGCTGTTCCGGCCCAAGCCGCGGGTGAAGAGCCTGGCCGAGCTGAATGCCTGGCTGGAAGACCAGTGCGTCGCCTACGCCAAGCGGACCAGACATCCGGAGTTCAAGGACCGGACGATCTGGGAGGTGTTCGAGGCCGAGCGGGCAAGTCTGATGGAGCTGCGCGGACCCTTCGACGGCTTCGTCGAGAAGGCGGTGCGGGCCAGCACCACCTGCCTGATCATGGCCGATCACAACCGCTACAGCGTCGATGCCCGGGCAGCGGGCCGGATGGTCCTGGTGCGCTCCCATGCCGAACGCATCGTCGTGCTCTTCAACGACGAGATTGTTGCCGATCATCCGCGCCACTTCCGGCGTGACCAGATCATCTATGATCCCTGGCATTATCTGCCGGTTCTGCTGAAGAAGCCCGGCGCTTTGCGCAATGGTGCGCCGTTCAAGAACTGGGACTTGCCGCCCGGCCTGGCCGAGGTCCGCGGCCAAGCTCGCACCAGCATGCCGATGGCGACCGCCAGTTCGTCAAGGTGCTGGGGGCCGTGCTCGATCATGGGCTGGCCGCCGTCGAGGCCGCCTGTGCCGAGGCTTTGGAGGCAGGCTCGCCGCGGCGATGTGATCCTCGCCATCCTGGCCCGGCAGCGCCAGCCCGTGCCGCCGCCCAGCATCACCACGCCCGATGCGCTGCGCCTGAAGATCGAGCCCATGGCCGACTGTGGCCGTTACGACAGCATAAGGAGGGTCGCCTGATGGAACGCCATGAGATTCTTGAGGCCATGAGCGAGCTCAAGCTCTACGGCATGCGCGCCAGCTTCGACGAGATCGCCGGCAAGGGCCTGCCCGCCGCGATGAGTTTTATCCCCTCGTCGCCAGCCTGATCCGCGCCGAGCGCACCCACCGGCAGGCCCGGTCGATCAGCTATCGCATCGGCGGCGCCAAGTTCCCGGTATTGAAGGACCTCGACAGCTTCGTCTTCGCCGATACACCGGTCGATGAGGGCCAGGTGCGCGAACTCGCCACCGGCGCTTTCCTCGACGCCAAGCGCAACGCCATCTTCATCGGCGGCACCGGCACCGGCAAAACCCATCTCTGCATCGGCGTGGCCGCGGCGGTCATCCGCGCCCGAGCCAGGGGGCGCTTCTTCAACCTCGTCGATCTGGTCAACCAGCTCGAACAGGAGAAGACCGCCGGACGCAGCGGCCGTCTGGCCGAGAAGCTGCTGCGCTACGATCTCATCGTCATCGACGAACTCGGCTACCTGCCATTCAGCCAGGCCGGCGGCCAGCTGCTGTTCCATCTGATCAGCAAGCTCTACGAGAACACCTCGCTGCTGATCACCACCAACCTGGCCTTCGCCGACTGGCCCCAGGTCTTCGGCGACGCCAAGATGACCACCGCCATGCTCGACCGGCTAACCCATCACTGCGACATCATCGAGACCGGCAACACCAGCTGGCGCTTCAAGAACCGCAGCTGATCCACATTCCATAAGGCGCCCTCCGGCGATGCGCTGCGCTACGCCTGACGGCTTCACGCATCGCCTCCGGGCGCTCTCTCACGCCATAACAACGGGGTCACTATTGGCCGCGAAACTGGGGTCACGATTCAAAGCGAATTGACAGCTCAGCAAGCGCTACGTGGATTTTGTGGCACTCGACAACCTTTCGCTCGACATCGAGTACGGCGAGATCTTCGGCTTTCTTGGTCATAACGGCGCTGGCAAGACGACCACGATCAGCTTCCTGACGACACTTCTCGCCACCGAAGGCCGGTATCGCATCGGGGGCCGCCGTATGCCAATTCGCCAGGTCGCCCGACCCCGACACCTGGAAAGCGCCCAACACGCAGATATCAAGATGACCACCCCGCATCAGGGCGAAAGAATTCGGCGTGATGAAAGAACGACGCGCCCGGCAAGGCGGTGACGGGTTGTTTCCCAGCGTTGATAAGATCCCAGTCCTCTGTTCCCTTGGCGGGAGCCGGCCCCATGCCGAGAAGGCCATTCTCGGTATGCAGGATGACCTCCCGTTCCATGGGCAGGGCATTGGCGACCATGGTCGGAAGCCCAATGCCGAAGTTGACATAGGCTCCTTCAGGAATATCGGCGGAAACGTGAAGATATGCGTGATGAGGGTTTCGTAGCCCGGCGCCGAAACCATGAAATGCAAATGCGCAGGCCGGTTCGGGTTGCGGTCCAGCGCTTTCAGCAAGTCGCCGACGCTGCCATCATAGGGAATGGGATAATAGCGCGGATAGGCGGAGCGGAAACTGTAGTTGCCTTTCTCATCCGCCGTAAACGCGCCGCGCAAGTTCATGTCTGGCTGGATGCCCTTCTGCTGCACGTCATAGAAGCCATCTTCATTGGCCTGCCATACGTCGAGGATCGCGCCGGGAATGGGCTTGCCCTTGTTGTTGCTCACCTTGCCGCGCACATAAACTAGCTCGCCCTTGCCATCGAGACAGATGTTGGCGCCATTCGAATATTTCGGCGCACTGTCGATGTAGAAAGGCCCGAGCACCGTCGATTCCGTTTCGCCGGACATCTTGTCGTGGTTCAGTGTTTCGACCAGCATCGATATGCCCAGCACGTCCGACAGCAAGATGTATTCCTGCCGCCAATCGGTGCAGAGGTGACCTGTGCGGGTCAGAAATTTGATGCCGTACATCCACTCATCCATGGAGGGCCTCGCTTCCTTGACGAAGGCATGCAGGTGTTTCACCAGCGTATCGACAAGGAACTTCGCCCGCTTGTTAGCCTTGGGCCCCGCACGGCCCTGCACGACCTTCACGGAATCCTTCACCGTGAAATAGTACTTGGCTTTGGCATTTTTCCTGGCAGCGGCCTCTTTCTTCGGTGCGGCCTTCTTCTTCGCAACGGGTTTTTTCTTTGCAGCGGTTTTGGCCATGATCAATGTCCCAGTATTTTCACGAGTGCGGTTGCGAGGCCTTTACCGGCGGAGGAGGTAACTTTGGTGGCGCGCCAAGCCACATAGTGGTCGGGCCGCACCAGAATGCAGCCGGAGTCGCCCACCTCGCGGGCGCGCGCCCAATCCCCGAAGTGATCTTCATTATCGCGGCGTGGACCGATGACCCGAACCTTTATGGCAATGCCCAGCTTCTTGCCAATGGACTTCGCAGCCTCGCTCCACGCCTCACCACCAATGACCGTCAATATCGTGAAGTGACCTTTGCCCGTAATATCAAGCCTGGAATGCGCCAACGCTCAGCCCAAACCACGGATGCCAGGCATACAAGACCTCTCGAAACTCGGCCCCGTGCACGTTCTCAAGTCTTATTGTACAAGGCCAACAGGCCTCACTCAAGGCTTGGATGACCGACGCCATCCGAATTCGCAGACCGCTTCGCTATAGACAGTCAACAGTTCCTGGGCACTGCGTCACCGGGCTCCGCGCCGATCGCCATTGCATCAACGGCCCAGACGGGCAATCATGAGGCCGAGGCTCTACGAATAACCGGATTGCAATAGGGGCTCAAACCACGGCGATTGCTGGTGTCAATCGCCACGGATAGTGGAGGCTTGAGCGATCTGGTGGTTTCGCCGCAGGAAATGGCGCCTTCAACCGCGCACATGAGGAGTTATCAATGAGTTGGGACAACGAGAACGGACCTCGAATTGCATTTCTCGGAACTGGCGCACAGGGGGCATCGATTGCGGCCGATTTTGCATTGGCCGGCTTGAATGTGACATTTATCGACCAGTGGCCGGACCATATTGAAGCCATTCGCAGGAACGGTATCACCGTAAACCTGCCAAGCCGTACAATCAACGTCGAAGTTCCGGCACTGCATCTCTGCCAGGTGGCGGAAATCAAGGAGCCGTTCGACGTCGTTTTTCTGGTTGTAAAGGCTTACGACACCAAATGGGCTTGCGAGATGATCAAGCCGGTTCTCGCCGCGGACGGTTTGATCGTCGGTCTTCAGAACGGCATGACGCATGAAGATATTGCGGCAATCGTTGGCCGGGAGCGCACCATTGGCGCGGTGATAGAAATTGCCTCCAACATGTGGGTTCCTGGTGTTACAAACCGGCAAAATGATCACGACGAGTCATGGTTCGCACTTGGCGCGCTTGATCCAAAAACGCAAGGCCGCGTCGAATCTGTTGCCCAGCTACTTCGCAATTCAGGGCGCGTGGAGGTCATGGAGGACATCCGCTCAGCAAAATGGATGAAGCTCGTCGTCAATGCCGCTGAACTCATTCCGTCTGCAATCGTCAACTTGCCACTCAATGATGCCGCACGGTTTCCCGGAATGCTCGAGGTCATGCGTTTGGCCGGATATGAGGCAATGCAGGCAGCACTTGAGGATGGCGCGAAGATCATCCCGATCATCGGCATGCCGCCGATTACGACCAATCACCCGGAACGGTATGTCGATCAGATCTTCGACGAGGTCTTGAAGACTTTCTCGAGGCCCGATACCCTGACAACATCCCTCCAGGATTGGCGGAAGGGCCGTCGTGCCGAAGTCCAGGAAGTGAATGGCTGGGTTGTCGACATGCTACGTAAACATGGCCGGACTGCGCCCATGAACCAGCGTGTTGTCGAACTGGCCTTCGAGATCGAAAGCGGAAAGCGCCCGCGAGGCGCACCCAGACAATTCCAAGCGCATGATTGAGACGTACCAGAATATACGCCGATAGCTGTTAGCGCCGATGATCCAGTGCCGCCACTATGATTTCTGTGCGGCTTTGCGCGCCACAGCCTTTGGGTCGCATCCTTTTCATAGCCGAGTTTGTCAAAACTGGCGATCTCGAGGATCTGCCCCCAAGGGGCTTTAAAATATATCCACTTGAACCCCGTCAGCGGCCCGTCCTCCACAATATTCGGGCCTTCCAGCATTTCCACACCCAAGGCCCGAAGCCGCTCAGAGGAGGCAAAGACATCGTCCACTTCAAAACAGAGGTGCATGCCTCCAACTTCCGAAGACCGCTTCAGCGGCTCCGAACCATCGTCACCGCTGTACTCAAAGAGTTCAACGCTTGTGCCATCCCCGCAACGCAGGAAAACGAGGTCACGAATGTGCGAGTTCGGCGCCGCACCGAGCTTGCGTTGCATGAAGTTCACGTCAACGTCAAAGGCTCCGGTGCGGAACACTTCAATTGCACCGAAAACTGCCTTAAAGAACGCGATGCCTTCGTCAATATTCGGCACAGTAATTCCGATATGATGCATTCCGTAGACTTGTTCTGCCATAGTGCTTCTCCTCAATAAGATCCGAATAAATCGGCAAATAGTTCAGCCAGCCAAGATATCCGCTCAGTCACTATTTCCATGATATATTCGCCAAAACCAGACACAAGACCTTTTACACATATGATGCTGGAGTCCTCGCATTCCTCCCCGGCGGTTGACCCATTTTCGTGGATATGGACAAATGGCAATCACACCTCTGAGTGGAGCCCGAAGGCCCGGTCATGACTGAATATGAACTGTTGCGCATCATCACCTTTCTGGAGCGCATGCGGCAACCATATGACAAATTGCTGAATACCGCCGAGCCCGATCCAAACTGGAACATCATTCTTTACTTGATGAAGAACCACCTGCGGGGCGAGAATGTCACCATGTCATCGCTTGCGTCGGCCGCTGATGTGCCTTTTGCCAGCGCTATGCGCCGCATTCACAAACTCATTGAGAATGGCGATATCCAACTGCGCAAACGAGGAACGACGGGCAAGTCCCATTATCTCGAACCCAGCAGAAAACTGGCCATTGGCTTTACTGAATATGCCAGCAAAGTGAAGGCGCTGCTGGCAGATACCTTCGGATTGAAGAGCGGCAGCGCCAACTCCGAAGATTACTATTTTGGCGGTTCCTATTTTGCCGGGCAAATTATTCCGCCGCTTGAAATCATGGAAAAGAAAAAGGAGCCTGGCCCGGAGCTGCGCTTTCTCCTGCATGATGACAATTATTTTGCCAGCATGCGCGACATGTGGTCGGACTTCCGCAGCAAACTTTCAGCGCGGAAGAATTTCAAATTTTGAGTCTTCCGGAGCTGCGCGAGGAGGTTTTCGCCAATGCCCGCCGCACCGAAAGTGACTATGATGTGATTGCCGTCAATATGCCATGGCTGGGAGAATGTGTTGTCAACAATGTCGCCCAGCCACTAACGGACTTCTTGAAGAGCAGCAGCATCAATCCGCTGGATTTTCATCCCAACATTTGGGCGACGGGCACATGGAGCAAAACCCAATACGGCGTCCCAATTTACTGCACAATCGAAGCCCTGTCGGTGCGCAAGGACTTGTTCGAAGAACGCGGACTGCATCACCTCACAAATTTTGAAAAAGTAATCGAGGCGGCAAAGGCACTACACAATCCAAAACGCGGCATCCATGGCGTGGTGTGGAATGCCGCACGGGGGATGCCAGTGTCCCACTCTTTCATGTTTTTCATGGGCTGCTGCGGCAGCCCCGTGATCGATATTCCATCGCCTCGCCTGCACGTGGACTACAGCAAAGTCAAGGGCGAAGCCATGCGTCCGCGCATTTTGGGTGAGTCCGGGCGCAGCACGCTCAAATACATGCATGAGCTGTTGGCATATTCTCCGCCGGACATTCTGTCCATCGATTGGAACCGGGCGCTCCATTACTTCATGAGTGGCCAAGCCGCCATGATTTATTGCTGGACCATGCGCGCAGCGCGTTTTGAGTATGACATTCACTCTGTCGTGAAGCGCAAGGTTGCCTATCATCCCCATCCGGCCGGTCCCGGCGGAAGTAGCGTTTCTCCCATCGGTGGCTTTCTGCTGATGGTTCCGGCTTCACTTCCGCCAGCGCGCGCGCATCTTGCATTTGAAGCCATTTCGTGGATGGCATCACCAGCGGCGATGAAAGAGCATGTCAAAAATGGCTTTCCGGTAGCTCCGCGTTTCAGCGTCAGCGCCGACCCCGAAGCCGCAGCCAGCACACCCATCGTCAGTTTTGTTGACAGGCTGGCCAAGCAAAACAAAATCCAGCATTGGCAAAGACCGCCCGTTCCCGAATATCACGTGATTGAAGACATATCTGGGCGAAGAGATTTTCGCAGCTCTCAATGGCGATTGTTCAGATGAGGAAGCCTTGACGCGGAGCCAGAACCGGATTGATGCAGCCATGCGCGCAGCGGGGTATTATTGACTGCTCACGGAGCGGCCTGCTTCCTCACCGCAGAATAAACCAGCGCCGCCACAACAATGAGTGCCCCCTGGAATATGTACTGATAGGTTTGCGTGAGGCCAAGGAATGTCACAGCGTTCAGCACTTCAGTTGCCAGAACTGCTCCTAGCACGGTGCCCATGAATGTGCCGCGGCCGCCCGTGAGGCTTGTACCACCGAGCACGACAGCCGTAATACTTGCAAGCGTGTAATTCACGCCCTGCCTTGGATCGCCAACACCAATCTGGGTCATCAGCATGATGGCACCGAGGGCCGTCAAAAGAGCGCAGGCAATGTAGCCGTAGACGAAGGTGCGATCAACGTGGACGCCTATTCGCCTCGCCGATTCCTCGCTAGACCCTACAGCGCGCAACTGCCAGCCCGCCCGCTTTTTGCGAAGCACATACTCGCCCCCAATTGCTATTGCGACCAGGACTATGAAAGCAACAGGCAGCGGACCCCATTGCCAGTTAATCCACTCCGTGATCGGGAAGCTGATGTAGCCGTTGGGACTGTCGCGTAACAAAAAACTCATGCCCTGTAAGCCAATATACATGGCCAGCGTTGCTGCGATGGCTGTAAAATTGGCGAACCTGATAAGAATTCCATTGATCGCGCCAACAACCAATGCGCCAGCAAACATCAACACAAATCCGGCGGCCATCATGACCGCTGACTTGTCATCGTTAATGAAGAAAGAGGCGACCACGACCAGGAATCCAGCGAGCGGACCCACCGAAAGGTCAATAGCCCCCATCAACAAAGCTATGGTTTGACCGAGAGCAATAAATCCCAGCGCTGTTGCCAGCATTAAGATGTTGTAGATGTTGAAAATGGACAGAAAATTTTCATTCTGACTGTAGACATAGAGCCCAAGCAATGCCGTGACTATTGCAAGCGGCACAGCGGGAGCATTGTCTGATTGAAGATAGTGCCGCCAGCCGCTCTTTGTGGCCCTGGCGCCAAGTACGCTTTCGCCCACATGTGTGCTGGCATTGACTGCCGCCGCCACAATGCGGGCTTCTGTAACATCGGCACCGGTAAGTGTTTCAACCACCTTGCCCCGAGACATCACGATGACCTTATCGCACAGACCTTCGAGTTCAGCAGCGTCAGACGAATTGACAATCACTGGCGTGCCTGACTGGGAGACATGGCGCAGGATGCGATAGATCTCAGCTCGCGCTCCGACGTCCACGCCCTGGGTTGGTTCGTCAGCAACAATCAACCCCGGTTCCGCGAGCAACGCGCGCGACATCACAACTTTCTGCTGGTTGCCGCCCGAAAGGGAGAGGATCGGAGCTTCCATCCCTGGCGCCTTGACCGCCAGTGAACTGAAGGTGGCGGAAACCGCAGCCAGTTCCTTTTTCCGGCTGACAATGCCACGGGATGAATACTTGCCGAGCGCGGAATAGGCGGCATTTTCACGAACCGACAGGCCACTCGCCAAGCCCTCTGTGTGGCGGTCCGACGGCATGTACGCGGCCTTGCGCCAAAGTTCAGTGTTAGGCAAGGCACGCCCTCGCAGCGTGATGGCTCCGTGGGTAATCTGCAAGCCTGCAAGTGCACGCATGAGTTCCGACTGGCCATTGCCTGCCACACCGGCGACACCAATGATCTCGCCCTTCGCAACTTCGAAGGTTACATACTTGAAACCCTTGCCACTCAGCGAGGCAACTGAAAAGCCAATATCTTGTGTGGTGGTTTGTGGCTTGGGTGGAAATGTCGATCCCAGCGTGCGGCCAACGATGAGGCGCAAGAGATCGGCGTCGCTGATCTCGCGGACCAAGGCGCTGCCTCTGAAGCGTCCATCACGCAACACAGTGACGCGCTGCGCAATCTGGCGAAGTTCTGCCAAACGATGAGTGATGTAGATAACTGACGTTCCGGATTTCACCACTTCACGGATGCGACCGAACAGCATGTCGGTTGCATCCTGATCGAGAGATGCCGTTGGCTCATCAAGGATCAATACCTTGGGCTTGATTGCAAGTGCCTTGGCGATTTCAAGCAAATGCTTCTGGGCCACAGTCAGTGCATCGGCGCGTAGCCGCAACGGCAC
>CAVWHD010000029.1:0-447075 GCA_963754675.1 uncultured Alphaproteobacteria bacterium
ACATGCGGGGCTCCCTGATCGAACCTTTCACATGTGGCTTCTATGCCGTGCTGCGTTCGGGCGGCACCAATGCTTCTGAGACGGTGGTGGTGTCGGGCGGTGGTACAATAGGTCTTGTTCCGCTGCAGCAGCCCTCGGCATGGGGGCTCGTGTCATCGTTGCTGATCCAATTCCGCAACGTCGCGAAATCGCACGCAAACTCGGCGCTGAAGCCATTGACCCGACGGACCGGGGCGCAGAGCAGATCAAGGAACTGACCGGCGGCAAGGGTGCTGAACTTGTGGTCGAGGCCGCAGGCCATGACGCCTCGCTCGCCGCGTCACTTGAATATGTTGCGCAGGATGGCCGCATGTCGATGGTTGGCATCAATATCGGGCGGAAGATTTCGTCGAACCTCGGGCTTCATCCAGTTGAAGAACCTGTCGATCCATGGCTGCATCGGCTCGCCGGGCGTGTGGCCCTCTGCCATTCGTTTTCTGGAACGCACCGGCATCGACCTCTCTCCGATTTAAACCCACAAGTTTGCCCTCACAGATGCTGTGAAGGGTTTTGAGCTTGGGCAAGATCCGAAGGCCTGCATCAAGATCACTCTGTCAACACAGGCATTCAACTGATGGCCCGTCATGCTCTCATCGCCGGATCTGGAATTATTGGGCGCCACCTTGCCGAACATCTCCTTGGCGACGAAAGGCTGGACAGTCAGCGGCATATCCCGCCACAAACATGACCTGCCGAAAGGCGTGAAACATATAGCTGTTGATCTCACCAATGACGAAGCAGTGACTGCCGCGCTGAAGCGGGTGAAACCGACGGACGTATTCATCACGACTTGGATGCGGCAAGCCACCGAAGCGGAAAACTGCCGCGTCAATGCCGGCATGGTGCGTAACTTGCTGCAGGCGATGATTGGCAAGAAAATCAAACACGCCGCACTGGTGACTGGCGCCAAGCACTATATGGGACCATTCGAGGCCTACGCGAAGACCAAGATGGTGACGCCTTTCCGCGAGGAAATGCCACGACTGCCCTACCAGAACTTCTATTACGATCAAGAAGACGAATTGTTTGCGGCTTCTGAAAAGCAGGGCTTCAGTTGGTCAGTGCACCGGCCGCATACACTGATTGGCTATACGGTTGGCAATCAGATGAACATGGCGGCGACGCTCGGTGCCTATGCTGCGATTTGTAAAGAAGCGGGCCGTCCATTCGTTTTCCCCGGGTCTCCGCAGCAGTATGAGGCTGCCGTGGACATCACCGACGGCCGCATGATCGCAAAGCAATTGCTTTGGGCCGCGACAAAACCAATCGCCCGCAACAACGCGTTCAACATCGCCAATGGTGAAGTGTTTCGCTGGAACTGGCTCTGGCCGAAAATTGCTGCCCACTTGGGGGTGATACCGGGTGAATATCCGGGTCACGCCCAGCCCTTGGAAAAGCAGATGGCGGGCATGGAAGAGGTTTGGGACAAGATCGTTGCCAAGCATGACTTGCAGAAGAACCCGTTGAAAACGGTAGCCTCCTGGTGGCACAGCGATGCCGACCTTGGCCGCGTCATAGAGAACTTCAACGACATGACCAAGTGCCGCGATATGGGCTTTACCGCCTATCAGAACACGGTGCGCTCCTTCACCGATGCCTTCGACAAATTCCGCGCAGCCAAAGTGTTGCCGTAGGACAAAGGCAAATGAACCAAACCGTCAACCCAATTTCCAATTTGCCTTCGCTGCAACAGCCTGTTTGCCTTGCCGTTGGCGCGTAGTTTTGTGACGGTTGTCATTTCGACGCTCGTACTCATCATCATTTGCTTTTTGTTTGCCCCTTCCAGCATGTCCTGGGGCGCACTCTCGGGAAGCCTGCCCTTTGCAGCCATCATTGCCATCGTCGGACTGGGGCAGTTGCTGGTCGTACAACAAGGTGGCTTTGATCTGTCGCTTCCGGGCGCTGTCTCACTTGCTGTTGTTGTTTCCACGCACTTTCCCCAACAGGATAACGCCCTGCTTTACCAGGCCGTGTTGATAGCACTTGGTTTTGCCCTTGCGGCGGGTGTGATGAATGGCATTCTTGTCAGCATTTTCAGGCTCAATGCGATCATCGCCACGATTGGCGTGAACGCGTTGCTCTATGGCGCCGTGTTTGCTGTCTCGGGTGGCACACCTTCAATAACGACAGAACTGCTTGCAGATATTGCCGGTGGCGAAACTCTCGGTCTGCCAAACTCTATATTCTTCGCGCTGGCTGCGCTGTTGGTCGTCGCTTTCATTTTGAAAAAGACCGTTGTGGGCCGCCGCTTTGAAGCCATCGGTGCCAATCCGTTGGCCGCCCGCGCCGCCGGGCTTCGTGTGCAATTGCATCAGCTCATGGCCTATGTTTATGCCCAGCTTCTCTATTGCATGGCAGGTGTTCTGATCGCAGGAATTACTCGTGAACCGACTGCATTCCAGGGTGACAGTTTGCTGTTGCCGTCGGTTGCCGTCGTCGTACTCGGTGGAACATCCCTGCTCGGCGGTCGCGGCTTTCCGGTTTCGACCGTCATCGCCGCATTCTTCTTAAACCAATTGAGCCAGTTCGCACTTGCCGTAGGCGTGCCGTACTCGGCCCAAACCATCATCCAGGCCTTGGCCCTGGGTTTTGGCATCGGAATTTACTCAGTCCGATGGACACTGAACTCATTTAAGCAAACGACCAACAACCAACTGGAGGAAGTAAAATGAACTACAAGTCTCTGAAATTCGCGGCAGCGACCGCGCTATTGGCGCTCAGCTGCGCTGGAATGGCGCAAGCCGAAACACCATCATGGTGTGGCCCCAAGCAGGCTTCATTGGCTTTGCTTGACGGCTACGGCGGCAACAGCTGGCGCCAGGTCACAACGGCATCCGGCAAGCAAACAGCCGAACTCTGCCCCAGCATCATCAAGTATGAATATGCTGACGGCCAGGGCGACACGCAGAAGTCCATCTCGGACATCAAGTCCATGGCCGCAAAGGGCATTGATGCACTCGTGGTTTTCGGCGATGCTGGCCCTGCCGTGCTGCCTGCCATCACCAGCGTCTACAAGGCTGGCAAGGTGATCGTGCCTTATCGCGTGGAAGTAGGTGGCAAGGAAGGCGAGAACTACACCAAGTTCATCGGCGCGTCCTTCGTCAATGACGGCGAAAACTGGGGCAAATGGATCAAGGGTGTGCTGCCCAAGGGCGGAAACGTGCTCTTCCTCAGTGGCCCAGCCGGCAACAGCCAGGGCCTCGATGAGCTCAAAGGCCTGAAGAATGTGCTTGGCCCTGAGTATGTGTTCGTCAATCCGGAGCCCTTCGCGGTCACGAACTGGGACCCTGCTTTGACGCAGAAGGTGCTGACTGCCGAAATCGCCAAGAACGATAAGATCGACGTCATCGTTTCCGACTTCGGTCCTTCGCTCGTCGGCGCTCTTCCCTTGTTCAACAAACAGGGTAAGTCAATCCCGGCGCTGGCAACATCCGATGGCAACTCGCTGGGCTGCTTCTGGACCGATGTCCAGAAAGACAATCCGGACTTCAAGTTGTTTACAGTCGCGACTGGCAACGACAATGTCCGCCTGGCCGTGATGCATGCCGTAGCGGCTGCGACAGGCGGCACACCGCCGGCCGAGAATATCTTCGAGGCGCCCATGTTTGAAGATTCCGTGTCAGGCCAGCCCAACCCGGTTACTTGCCGCAAGGATCTGCCAGGTGCCATCTACCTTTCGTCCGAACTGCCTGACGATGCACAGGCAAAGGCCGTCGGTCAGTAAACAAAACATCGACCCCGGGAGGACAAACCTCCCGGGGTACGGCCTCTAAAGCGGGCAATGAATTGTGTCGGCAGAGAACTTGAAAGAATTGAAACTCCGTTGCATCCGAGCGCGCTGATGCGACCATTCGGCTGACCAGCATTTCGAAATACTTCTCCGGTGTTCCGGCTCTCCGGGATGTCACTGTGGAATTCTATCCGGGCGAAGTTCATGCCATTCTGGGTGAAAACGGCGCTGGCAAATCCACACTCATGAACATCATTTCGGGTGCCATGCATCCGACACTGGGTGAGATCTGGATCGAGGGTGAGCGCATCCTCGACATGACTCCTGACAAGGCCACATCACTCGGCATTGCAATTTCCTTTCAGCATCCAGCAATACTTGACGATTTGTCGGTCATTGAAAATTTGCGTGTGGCATTGCCCGCAAAGCTCTTCGGTGGAAAATCCACGGAAAACGTCGCGCGCGCGATGTTGGATGCTGTTGGCCTGGAGGTGCCGTTGCGGCTACGCGCCGATGCACTGACTGTGGCCCAGAAGCATTTGCTTGAAATCGCCAAGGCACTTGCAATCAAGCCCAAGGTGTTGATCCTTGACGAGCCAACGGCATCACTCGATCAGGATGCAACCGACATGCTGTTCGGCCGCATCCGTGAAGTGGTGAAATCCGGAACGTCAGTCATCTACATCACTCATCGTTTGGCAGAACTTCGCCAGATTGCGCAGCGCGTCACTGTGTTGCGTGACGGACGCTTCAGAGGCAGCGCCTTGGTCCGCGAGATCAGCGACGCCGATCTCTTGCGCCTCATCGTAGGCCGCACGCTGGGATCGACATTTCCACCCAAGCCACAAACCACCACACATGATATTGGCTTTTCAGTTGCCTCGCTGAGTGGCAAGGGTTTCAAGGATGTAACCTTCGATGTTGCGAAGGGCGAGATCATTGGTGTCGCCGGTGTGGCCGGCAATGGCCAGTCGGAACTCATGCGTGCACTTGCGGGCTTGCAAATTACCCACGGAGCCATCACGCTGCGAGGGCGTGCATTGCCTAACACTGAACTTTGGCGCAAGGCCGCATTCATGCCGTCGGACCGCCACACAGAGGGTTTGGCGAGCGGCCTGTCGGTTCGTGAAAATGCTGCGTATTCTGCGCTCGACAAGTATTCATCCCGTGGAATTGTCAGCCGGAAAAAGGAACTGGCTGCGGTTTCTGCCACCTTCAGTTCACTGGCGGTCAAGGCGCCAGGGATGGAAGCTCCGATCCTCTCTCTTTCGGGCGGCAACCAGCAGAAAGTTGTGATGTCGCGCGCGTTGCTCGCGGAGCCGGGGTTGATTGTTGCTGACGAACCAACCCAGGGCGTGGACGTCGGAGCGCGAGCTGAGATCTATCGCATCCTGCGCCATGTCTCGCAGTCAGGCACGCCGGTGATTGTCAATTCGTCTGACGCTGCTGAACTCGAAGGTCTGTGCGATAAGGTCATCGTGATGTCTCGGGGTAAGGTGGTTGAAACACTTACCGGTGCCGATGTTACAGAAGCCCGCATTGTGGCGGCGGCAGTCAATGCCGGCACACATGTGGGCGAAAGCGTACTTGGCGCCAGTGCCACAAAGAGCGGCTGGCGGCACTATCTTCAATCAGACAATGCTCCCGCTGTGCCGCTTGCAATAGTCACGGCATTGCTTGGGCTCTATGTCTACAGTCAGAATGAAAATTTTCTGTCCATTTTCAACATCTACAACATCTTAATGCTGGCAACAGCGCTGGGATTTATTGCTCTCGGTCAAACCATAGCTTTGTTGATGGGGGCTATTGACCTTTCGGTGGGTCCGCTCGCTGGATTCCTGGTCGTGGTCGCCTCTTTCTTCATTAACGATGACAAGTCGGCGGTCATGATGGTCGCCGGATTTGTGTTGATGTTTGCTGGCGCATTGGTTGTTGGCGCGATCAATGGAATTCTTATCAGGTTCGCCAATTTTACAGCCATCGCAGCAACGCTGGCCATGTATATTGGCTTACAGGGCATGAGTTTTTTGTTGCGCGACAGTCCCAACGGCTACATCAGCTTCCCGATCACGGAGTGGATTAACTGGCAATGGGGTCCGCTGCCTGTTGCTTTCATAGTCCTGGTCGCAATAGCAATTGGGGGCGAGTATGTGCTTCGCAAAAAGCGGGCGGGCTGGCAGTTGCGCGCTGTAGGGTCTAGCGAGGAATTGGCGAGGCGAATAGGCGTCCACGTTGATCGCACCTTCGTCTACGGCTACATTGCCTGCGCTCTTTTGACGGCCCTCGGTGCCATCATGCTGATGACCCAGATTGGTGTTGGCGATCCAAGGCAGGGCGTGAATTACACGCTTGCAAGTATTACGGCTGTCGTGCTCGGTGGTACAAGCCTCACGGGCGGTCGCGGCACATTCATGGGCACCGTGTTGGGGGCAGTTCTGGCAACTGAAGTGCTAAACGCGGTGACGTTCCTTGGCCTCACACAAACCTATCAGTACATATTCCAGGGTGCACTTATTGTTGTGGCGGCGCTGGTCTATTCAGCGGTGAGGAAGCAGGCAGCGGCGTGAGCTGTCAATAATGCCCCGCTGCCCGCATGGCTGCATCGATCCGGTTCTGGCTCCGCGTCAAGGCTTGCTCGTCGGAACAATCACCACTGAGAGCTGCGAAAATTTCTTCGCCCAATATGTCCTCAATCAAGTGATATTCGGGCACGGGCGGTCTTTGCCAATGCTGGATTTTGTTTTGCTTGGCAAGTCTGTCCACAAAACTGACGATGGGTGTGCTGGCTGCGGCTTCGGGGTCCGCGCTGACGCTGAAACGCGGAGCTACCGGAAAGCCATTTTTGACATGCTCTTTCATCGCCGCAGGTGATGCCATCCACGAAATGGCTTCAAAGGCAAGATGCGCGCGCGCTGGCGGAAGTGAAGCCGGAACCATCAGCAGAAAGCCACCGATGGGAGAAACACTACTTCCGCCGGGACCCGCCGGATGGGGATGATAGGCAACCTTGCGCTTCACGACAGAGTGAATGTCATACTCAAAACGCGCTGCGCGCATGGTCCAGCAATAGATCATGGCGGCTTGGCCACTCATGAAGTAATGGAGCGCCCGGTTCCAATCGATCGACAGAATATCCGGCGGAGAATATGCCAACAGTTCATGCATGTATTTGAGCGTGCTGCGCCCGGACTTACTCAAAATACGCGGACGCATGGCTTCGCCCTTGACTTTGCTGTAGTCCACGTGCAGGCGAGGCGATGGAATATCGATCACGGGGCTGCCGCAGCAGCCCATGAAAAACATGAAAGAGTGGGACACTGGCATCCCCCGTGCGGCATTCCACACCACACCATGGATGCCGCGTTTTGGATTGTGTAATGCCTTTGCGGCCTCGATTACTTTTTCAAAATTTGTGAGGTGATGCAGTCCGCGTTCTTCGAATAAGTCCTTGCGCACCGACAGGGCTTCGATTGTGCAGTAAATTGGGACGCCGTATTGGGTTTTGCTCCATGTGCCCGTGGCCCAAATGTTGGGATGAAAATCCAGCGGATTGATGCTGCTGCTCTTCAAGAAGTCCGTTAGTGGCTGGGCGACATTGTTGACAACACATTCTCCCAGCCATGGCATATTGACGGCAATCACATCATAGTCACTTTCGGTGCGGCGGGCATTGGTGAAAACCTCCTCGCGCAGCTCCGGTAGACTCATTAATTTGAAATTCTTCCGCGCTGAAAGCTTGCTGCGGAAGTCCGACCACATGTCGCGCATGCTGGCGAAATAATTGTCATCATGCAGGAGAAAGCGCAGCTCCGGGCCAGACTCTTTTTTCTTCTCCATGATTTCAAGCGGCGGAATGATTTGCCCGGCAAAATACGAACCGCCAAAATAATAGTCCTCGGAATTGGCGCTGCCGCTCTTCAATCCGAAGGTATCTGCCAGCAGCGCCTTCACTTTGCTGGCATAATCAGTAAAGCCAATGGCCAGTTTCCGACTGGGTTCGAGATAATGTGACTTGCCTGTCGTTCCCCGTTTCCGCAGCTGAATGTCGCCATTCCCGATCAGCTTGTGAATGCGGCGCATGGCACTGGCAAAAGGCACGTCTGCAGCCGAGGCGAGCGAAGACATGGTGACATTTTCGCCCCGCAGGTGGTTTTTCATAAGGTAAAGAATGATATTCCAATTCGGGTCCGGCTCAGCGGTGTTCAGCAGCTTGTCATATGGCTGCCGCATGCGCTCCAGAAATGTGATGATCCGCAGAAGTTCGTACTCAGTCATGACCAGCCTTCTGGCTTCCAATCAGGCATTTTGCTTGAGTTTCCCGTCGCCAAATATATAGTAAAAGCCGCGATTGAGCGAATATCCGTGCGTAAGTCGCGATCAGTCGAAACTTCCAGATGGTAGCAAGGAGAATTCCATGGCTGAACGTGTCTACGGCATGCATCATATCGGAATTACCGTGCCGAATATCGAGCAGGGCATCGCTTTCTTCAAGGCCGTTTTTGGGGCAGTCGATGTGTTTCGAACCGGAGCTTTTGATGTTGATGCAAATTTCATGCAGCGCAAACTTGGCGCTGCACCAAACTCGCGCATTCGCGACCTGGTTTTCCTGCGTTGCGGGGAAGGAACGAGCGTAGAGCTTTTTGAATATGACGGCGAAGACAAGTCCGCGCCACAAAAGCGTTCGTCGGAAGTCGGTGGCTCGCATATTTGTTTTGAGGTTGAGGATGTGTTTGCGTCGGCCGAACGTCTGAAGGCGCAGGGCGTTGAAATGCTCGAAGGACCGAATGTTGTTGAGGAGGGGCCGCTGGCGGGGTTCAATTGGATTTATTTCAGGGCCCCTTGGGGACAAATCCTTGAAATCGCCAGTTTTGACAAGCTGGGATATGAAAAGAATACACCCCATCGCCTCTGGCGCGCTAAGCCCGCGACATGAAGTCGATCCATTGCTGATCGCCGCGAGTTGGCGCATTTGGCGCCGATCGGCGCTTAGGGCATCATCATTAGACATCCTGCAGCGTCATGTATGATCTGCAATCTCTTTATAGGCTTTGATCATCTGCTGGGCGTTGTCGACGTGAGGCTGGCGCTTTCCACTTTCAATCTCGAAGCCAAGCTCCACCACAAGTTTGTTCATGGGAGCCTCACGACCATGGCTGCGAAGCATGTCGACGACCCAGCCATTCACTTCCTGAACTTCAGCACGTCGGCCCTTTCGCCAGTCTTGTAGTGATGTCACAAGGGTGTCGGGCCTCGAAAACGTCTTCAAGACTTCGTCGAAAATCTGATCGACGTATCTTTCCGGATGATTGGTCGTAATCGGCGGCATGCCAATGATGGGGATGATCTTCGCGCCATCTGCCAGTGCCGCTTGCATGGCTTCGTACCCCGCCAGGCGCATGACCTCGAGCATTCCGGGAAACCGTGCGGCATCATTGAGTGGCAAGTTGACGATTGCAGACGGAATGAGTTCAGCGGCATTGACGACGAGCTTCATCCATTTGGCAGAGCGTATGTCTTCCATCACCTCCACGCGCCCTGAATTGCGCAGCAATTCAGCAACGGAGTTGACGCGGTTCTGTGTTTTCGGATCAAGTGCACCAAGCGCGAACCATGACTCACCATGGTCATTCTGCCGGTTGGTGACACCAGGAACCCACATGTTCGACGCAATCTCGATCACAGCGCCAATGGTGCGTTCTCGGCCAACGATTGCAGCTATATCTTCATGGGTCATGCCGTTCTGCAAACCGACAATCAGACCGTCCGCAGCGAGTACCGGCTTGATCATTTCGCAAGCCCATTTGGTGTCGTAGGCCTTTACGACCAGAAAAACGACGTCAAACGGTTCCTTGATTTCCGCAATTTGGCAGAGATGGAGGGCTGGAACTTTGGCGTTGATTGTGCGCGTCGGCAAGTTTACGGTGATACCGTTCCTGCGAATGGCTTCAATATGGTCCGGCCACTGGTCGATAAATGTCACATTCAAGCCGGCCAAGGCAAAATCGGCCGCAATCGATGCCCCCTGTGCGCCAGTTCCGAGAAATGCAATTCGAGGTCCGTTCTCGTTGTCCCAACTCATTGATAACTCCTCATGTGCGCGGTTGAATGCGCCAATTCCTGCGACCAGACCACCAGATCGCTCAAGCCGCCACTATCTGCGGCGATTGACACCAGCAATCGCCGTGGTCTGAGCCCCTATTGCGATCCGGTTATTGGTAGAGTCTCGGCCTCATGATTGCCCGTCTGGGCCGTTGATGCAATGGCGATGGGCGCAGAGCCCTGTGACGCAGTGCCGAGGAGCCGTTGCTTGTCCTCAACGAAGTGGTCTGCGAATTCGGATGGTGTCGGTCATCCAAGCCTTGAGTGAGGCCTGTTGGCCTTGTACAATAAGACTTGAGAACGCGCACGGGACCGAGTTTCGAGAGGTCTTGTATGCCTGGCATCCGTGGTGTGAGCTGAGCTGAGCGTTGGCGCATTCCAGGCTTGATATTACGGGCAAAGGTCACTTCACGATATTGACGGTCATTGGTGGTGAGGCGTGGAGCGAGGCTGCGAAGTCCATTGGCAAGAAGCTGGGCATTGCCATAAAGGTTCGGGTCATCGGTCCACGCCGCGATAATGAAGATCACTTCGGGGATTGGGCGCGCGCCCGCGAGGTGGGCGACTCCGGCTGCATTCTGGTGCGGCCCGACCACTATGTGGCTTGGCGCGCCACCAAAGTTACCTCCTCCGCCGGTAAAGACCTCGCAACCGCACTCGTGAAAATACTGGGACATTGATCATGGCCAAAACCGCTGCAAAGAAAAAACCCGTTGCGAAGAAGAAGGCCGCACCGAAGAAAGAGGTCGCTGCCAGGAAAAATGCCAAAGCCAAGTACTATTTCACGGTGAAGGATTCCGTGAAGGTCGTGCAGGGCCGTGCGGGGCCCAAGGCTAACAAGCGGGCGAAGTTCCTTGTCGATACGCTGGTGAAACACCTGCATGCCTTCGTCAAGGAAGCGAGGCCCTCCATGGATGAGTGGATGTACGGCATCAAATTTCTGACCCGCACAGGTCACCTCTGCACCGATTGGCGGCAGGAATACATCTTGCTGTCGGACGTGCTGGGCATATCGATGCTGGTCGAAACACTGAACCACGACAAGATGTCCGGCGAAACGGAATCGACGGTGCTCGGGCCCTTCTACATCGCCAATGCGCCGAAATATTCGAATGGCGCCAACATCTGTCTCGATGGCAAGGGCGAGCTAGTTTATGTGCGCGGCAAGGTGAGCAACAACAAGGGCAAGCCCATTCCCGGCGCGATCCTCGACGTATGGCAGGCCAATGAAGATGGCTTCTATGACGTGCAGCAGAAGGGCATCCAGCCAGACATGAACTTGCGCGGCGCGTTTACGGCGGATGAGAAAGGCAACTACAGTTTCCGCTCCGCCTATCCGCGCTATTATCCCATTCCCTATGATGGCAGCGTCGGCGACTTGCTGAAAGCGCTGGATCGCAACCCGAACCGGCCCGCGCATTTGCATTTCATGGTGTCGGCGCCGGGCTACGAAACCCTCATCACGCATATCTTCACGCCCGATTGCCCATGGCTGAAAGACGATGCGGTGTTCGGTGTGAAGAAAAGCCTGATTGCCGATTTCAAGACTGTCGATGATCCACGGCGCGCCGCGGATTTGGGCCTGCCCAATCCCTTCCGCGAAGTGGAATGGAACGTGGTGCTGAGCAAGGCCTGAATTATGATCAACAAGGTTTTCGCATCTGTTGAAGAGGCGGTGTCGGGAATTGCCGACGGTTCGACCATCCTCGTCGGTGGTTTTGGAACGGCTGGCATGCCGTTCCATCTTGTCGACGCCCTGATCGCCCAAGGTGCTAAGGACCTTACCATTGTTTCCAACAATGCAGGCAATGGCGAAGCAGGACCCGCCGCATTGTTGAAGACGCGCCGGGTCCGAAAAATCACCTGTTCCTTTCCGCACCAAGCCGGTTCCTGGGTGTTTGATGGCCTCTTTCGCGCTGGCGAGATTGAACTGGAAGTCGTCCCACAAGGAATTCTCGCGGAATGCATGCGCGGCAGGCGCTGCATTTCGTCGGCAAGCCGAGCTTGGAAGCCACGGTCATAGGCGGCGGCCGGCGGGCAGACGACTGACGGCCTAGAAGTAGCCGTCGCGCAGGAGGTCAGCGGCACCGCCAGCATGACCGCAGACAAAGCCATCAGCTTTCGCGGCCAATATGTGAATTCCTAGGGTGCCTTTATGGCGACATGGATGATACGCCACGAGTGCCCAATTACCGGTGATTTTGCCGGTTTGCTGCCAACCCGGCTCTGGCCATCGCCAGCACCTGTTGAGAAGATAGGCGTCGGGCGGAAGTTCATCCCGCCCCTAGCCATTTCGCAATCTATGAGGCGTGGTTACGATCCTAACTTGTTCAACCTGATCACGAACACTCGGTCATCAACCGGTGAACCACTATTGTCACGCCGAACGGAGCGTTTGGTGTTGTTGCGCTTTTTCGCTCCGTTCTCGCCAATCAAGATGCCGTTGGCGATTAGCTCGTTTAGGGCTTTACGGTCAAACCCGAATTCTTTGCGGAACTTCGCCGGAGACATCAGCAGCTCGGTGCCGCCACCCTGCGCTTTCTTCGTGAAGCCGGGGCATCTCTGAAAGATGGAATCGGACATCTTCCGAAGGAGAGTTGCTTTCTTGAAAGACGACTTGTTGCACTTCACATACACTTTCAATTTGTTTACCGGTGACAACACTAGGCCGGCCCCGTCGCGGTCTTGAGCCCATGACCACGCTTCCTTAAATGCGAGCAAGTAATCGCCTACCTTCTTCTTCGGCGGCAACGTCTGCCACCTGCGGGCGAGTTGGCTAGCTGCGTAAGCCAGACCGAATACCTTCGCGCGGCGATGTGCGAGGCCATCGGAACAATCCAGATGTACGGCAGCCATAAACTGATCGACATACCTGCGAATATCAACGCGCAGTTTTTCGATATCAGACTGTCTAGCCTCGACCAATGACGCAACGAATTTGCGTATCGGCGTACCAAACTGCTCGGCAGTCATCTTCTTTATCGCGTCTGGTGCCGTCGCAAAGTTGGTTGGAATTGAGGTTGGCGTAGTCTCCGAGTTGTTCAAACTCGAATCATCCGGCGCTGAAAGGCCGGAAGGGAGACCACGCCATGACGAACGTTACCATGAAGAGCCAAGCTGTGCAGCATGACGGTGAAGCCGGCATTGATCTTTTCGACGACTGGTTTGATCCGATTGAGACCAGCCTGCGCGAACGGGTTCGCGGCTTTATCGAGCAAGTCATTGAAGCAGAATTGGATGGCGCCCTTTGCCGTCCACGATATGGCCGGCCCGCAGGGGGCGAGCCTGGCAGTATCGGCCATCGCCACGGTCACCGCAGCCGTCAGCTGACGGGAACCTTTGGATCGACCGCAATCTCGGTGCCACGGGCTCGCCTCAATGCCGGTAACGGGCGGACCACCGAATGGGCAAGCCAGTCCTTGCGGGCCTATCAGCGCCGCACCAAGGCTGCCGATGCCCTCATTGCCTCGACCTATCTGTCGGGAACCAACACCCGCCGCGTCCGCCGTGCACTTGCTGCGGTCTTTGGTGGGGCGGTTGGCAAAGATACCGTCAGCCGGGTCTGGCGAAAGGTGAAGACCGATTGGGAAGCCTGGAACAAGCGGTCCCTGGGCAGCGAACCAATTGTCCGTCTCATTCTCGACGGCACCGTCGTGCGCGTCCGGCTCGACCGGAAGGCAACCTCGATTTCGCTGCTGGTTGTCATTGGCGTCCGCGACGACGGGCAGAAGGTCTTGCTGGCCATCAAGAACATGGGCGGCGAAAGCACCGAGGCCTGGCGCGCCATCCTCGACGACCTCATCGCCCGGGGTCTCCGCCGGCCGCAATTCCTCATCGTCGATGGAGCCCCAGGTCTCGAGAAGGCAATTGCCGCCGTCTGGGACGGGGTTCCAGTCCAGCGCTGCACCGTTCACAAGCTCAGGAACCTGCTGGCTCATGCTCCCGAGCGGCTGCACGAGGAGATCGCCGCCGACTATACCGGCATGATCTACGCTGCCACGCCGAAGGAAATACAAGACCGCCGTAAGGCGTTCATCCGCAAGTGGCGTCTGCGCCATCGCGACGTCGCCAACAGCCTCGAGGAGGCCGGCGACCGCCTGTTCACCTTCACCAGGCTGCCACCGAGCCAATGGAAAAGTGCCAGAACCACCAACTGCATCGAGCGGCTGCACGAAGAATTCAAACGCCGCATCAAGACCCAGACCGTGCTGCCCTCCGCCGACACCGCCGCCATGCTGTTCTGGGCCCTCATGGCATCCGGCCAGATCATCATGCGCAAAGTCGACGGATGGCAGACCTTCACAACCCAACCCCTCAAACCGGAGATTGACCTCGCCGCCTAAATCGATAAGTTCACCCCATCGGAGACATCGCCGCAGCGAATTTCAACACAACCCGATACGGCACCTAATGTAGAGGAATAGATGGGAGAGGACAGTGGTAGATCATAATGGGAGTATTGTTGACTCTTAATCAGCGGGTCGTAGGTTCGAGTCCTACATCGCCCACCAACAAAATCAAAGGTTTAGCCTGAATTTTGAGAAGTAGGGCGGATCAAATTTCCCGCTGGGCTAATCACGGGCTAAAGACTCTTGAAATGGGCCCGTCACCCTAGCCGGGGAACACTGCTACCGATCATCCGGTAATGGCGCTCATGGACCCAAGGGGCAGGACGTGAGGTATCCAGGTTTCTGAAATACCCAAACCGTCATGTTCCCGAAGTCGTATGCTTGCCACCACGAAGCAGGGGAAGCGAACATGGCGAAGCGGCAAACAGACCCGTCACGGACGTCGGCCACGGGACTCTTGAGATACGCGATTGAGTATTTCGCAGCCGCCATGGTCACAGACGAAGCTCTTGGGAAAAGGCCGATAGAGTAAGAATATCCAAGCCAATAGTCCTTGGATCGCGATATCGTCTTCACCATAAACGTCAGATGGAGTCGCAAGTCGCCTCATAGCTTCTTCGACATTGAACTCATGGTCCACAAACAGCGTTCTGATCGGCCGGCCGCGGGGTTCGATTGTCGGAGAAATGTCCGAATTCACGCTCTTCGACTTGACCGACTGGACTTTTTGCAGCTTCCTCATTGCATATCAATCCGTGATGGCCGCCAACGATGACGAGTTCAGGACTGTGCAGTAACCCATCATAGGGGGCAAGCTACCGGTTGGTTTCATGAAGTCAATCTAAGGATACAAGTCCTATTGACTAGCAATGGTAATTTCGGCAATAGGTCATGGGTAGGACGAAAAGCCGTTTGCGGAGTGGTCGCTGTCAATGGCGTCCTTGTTGCTTGGAGACACTTGGCTTCTAAGAAAAGCTGGTTGTTTTTTCCGCCGCAGCAAGCCGCAATTCCCGAGTTGCGATGTAGTCCCGGCTAAATGGCACCGCATCCTGGTGCCGGGCCAGCTGCATCTGAAAAACAAACAACCGGTCATGGCGGAAGGACGTTTCCATTCCCGCCAGATAGAATTCCCACAACCGCACGAACCGTGCGTCATAGAGCTGTTCTGCCTCTATCCGGCGCATCATGAAGCGCGTCCGCCAGTCGCGCAGCGTTTTGGCGTAGTGGAGCGGCCAGATCTCGATATCCTTGATCAGCAGGCCTATCTTTTCGGCATGGGGTGTGACCTCGGAAACCGCCGGCACATAGCTGCCTGGAAAGATGTATTTTTCCATCCATGGATTGTTTCGCCGTCCTGGCCTGGTGTCGCCAATAGAATGCACCAGCGCGATGCCGCCGATGCGCACCAACCGATCGTGGAGCGCGCGGAAGAACGTAGAATAATTTGCCAGCCCGACGTGCTCAAGCATGCCCACCGATACAATTCTGTCAAAACTTCCGGCGACCTGCCGGTAGTCTTGCAACAGAATCGTCACACGATCTGCTACGCCCGATACTGCAACTCGCTCACGCGCATCGCGAGCCTGATTTTCCGACAAAGTCACACCGGTCACGCGCGCACCGCACACTTTGGCGAGATATATCGCCAAGCCACCCCAGCCGCACCCGATATCCAGCACGCTTTGGCCCGGCTCGACCATCAGCTTGGCCGCGATATGGCGCATCTTCTTCAACTGCGCCGTATCCAGGTCCTCGTCACCAACCGGATAATAGGCGCAGGAATATTGCTTGTTCTTGTCGAGAAACAGATCGAAGAGTCCGGCATCAAGATCATAGTGATGGGCCACGTTGGCCTTGGCGCGATCACCAGCGATGGTGTCCTTAATGCACCGGGCCAGCAGGTTCGCCGCCGACCAGGCAACCATTTTCGGCCCCAGTAACTTTGACGACCCATTGCGCTTCAAGAGTGACAACAGGTCGAAAATGTTGCCTTTCTCTATGGTATAGCGGCCATCGGCATAGAGCTCACCCATGGCCATGACCGGGTCGCGAACCAGCGCCGCCTGCGCTTGCCAGTCATGAAAGCGCACGACGATCTCCGGCTCGCTTAGATCGCCGAAGGTCCGGCCGGTCCCGTCGGCACGGATCACCGTCAGGTTGCCAACGCGGACAAGGCGTTCGAAGAGCTGTTCACTGGGTTGCGACATGACCAATCATCAGGCATCCGCCCGATGGCCGGCCTGCTGAGACCGAGGTTCGCGCAGATCGACATCATTGACAAGACCGGACTTAGAGCAAATCCCGCAAAAGTGCATCGCACTTTTGCGACAAGGATTTGCTCAAGCCATTGAATCTGGAGCGTATCCTTGTCGGCGAAGTGATTCCACTTCGCCGGGATACGCTCTAGCATCGGCGATGCCGGGCTTCGCGGCGGCCCCGCCGGGCTGTATGCAGGCGAGGCCAAACGGATCATCGAGGGTTTCTCAGCCGGCCGGCCGTTGTACCACTACCCCCTAATTTCTCCGCTGCGCCAAAACGGCGAGCGTGTTCCTATGGTTTCTAGGTTGAGATCATCTTTTTTTCTATGCCGACCCCGGCGGCCATCGCACGTTCGTATTCGAGCGGCACAGTCGCCGAATCCTGGAGCGCGATGCCGGTCGAATTGAAGATGGTGATCTCGCTTTCGGAGGTGCGGCCCTTCTTTCTGCCCGTGATCACTTCGCCGATCTCGCCCGCGATGTCGGCCTCGGTGATCAATCCTTGCGCCAGCGGCACGTTGATCTCGCCGTCGGTGCGGCATTGGCGGATGTCGTCGACGAAGATGCGGGCACCCTTGAGCAGCCTTCCTTCCAGTTCCTGATCGCCTTTCTTGTCGGCGCCCACCGCCGCGATGTGGGTGCCGGGTGCTATCCAGTCCGCCATGACGATCGGCCCGCGGGCGGGCGTCAGCGTCACCACCACGTCGGCGCCGCGCACGGTTTGCTCGAGATCGGTCGAAGGCTTGATCGCGAAGTTCTCATACTTCGGCTGCTGCTCCTTCATGAAGCGGTCGAGTGTCGCCTGACCGCGGCTCCAGACACGCACGTCCGACCACGGGAAGACGGCGTTGCAGGTGGCGAGTGCTCCCTCGGCCATGTGGCCGGCGCCGACGATCGCCAGTATGCGCGAGTCCTTGCGCGCCATCCACTTGGCCGAGACGGCGGCGGCCGCCCCGGTGCGCATCACCGTGTGGTAGCTGCCGTCGACGATGGCGAGCGGAAAGCCGGTCTCCGGATGGGTATAGATCAGGATCGAGAACACCGTCGGGAGATTGTAGTTTTCGCGGTTCTTCTCGCGGATCGACACCCACTTGCAGGCCGCCGCATGGGGCTCCTCGATATAGGATGGCATCGCCTCCCACTCGCCGGGGAAGCGGTCGAGCACGATGTGGCCTTTCGGGTCCATGTAGTAGCGGCCCTCGCCGTGCATGCGATAGGCCTGCTCGACGCAAGTATTGTACTCGTGCGGTGTGAGGAGGCCGATCATCTCGCCGCGGCCGAGGATAAGGGTTTTGCGGTTGGCCCAGTTTTCCATCGTCATGCTCCCCGATTTGGTGTTTCGTCCATCTTACGCCACACTCACTTTGACCGCCATGGGCGAGCCGCCGGTGCCGTTGACAGCGGCCGCGGCGGCTAGCATGATCGAGCAAGCATCCGGAACACGCAATAACACCGGCAACAAAGGGAGAATGAAATGAACAAGGCAAACGGACTTCTAACCGATAAGACCATTTCGCGGCGCTCGGTTCTCAAGGGGGGCGCCGCCATCGCCGGCGTCACGGCCATCACCGGCTTCCCCACCGTTTGGGCGCAGAATATCAAGGACGTTACCCTCACGCACACGGGCATGTCCTATTCCACCATCGCCGACATCGCCCGGCAGGCGAGCCAAGATCTAGGCTTCAAGGTCGAGATGTCGGTCGTCGATCATCCGGGACTGACCAACCGCATGGTCAACGATCCGAAATCGATCGACATCGCCGACATGGAAATCTGGCAAAGCAAGATCGTCATTCCGCAAGGCGTGACGCAAGCAGTCGAGATTGCCAAGATCAAGAACTGGGGCGATCTGACGCCTTTGTACACGGAGGGCAAGTTCGCCGGCAAAGAGGTTTCGCGCCAGGGCGACTCGCCGTTCGAATTCATGTACCGCGACGCCAAGGACGCCACCGCGTTCGCCGGCGGTCCGACCGGTTGGGCGAGCTTCTGCCCCGGCTTCTACAACGCCGACACGCTTGGCATCCGCCCCGATCTGGTGGGCCGGGAAATCACCAGCTGGGCCGATCTGATCTCGCCTGACTTCAAGGGCAAGGCGGCGATCCAGAACATTCCGACCATCGGCATCATGGACGCCATCATGGCCTTCGAGGCCGCCGGACAAATCAAGTATGGCGACAAGGGCAACCCGACCAAGGACGAACTCGAACAGACCATCTCGAAGCTGATCGAACTGAAGAAGGCGGGCCACTTCCGCGCCCTGTGGAACACCTTCGACGAATCGGTGAACCTGATGGCGGCGGGCGAAGTGGTGATCCAGTCGATGTGGTCGCCCGCCGTCACGGCTGTCCAGGGCCAAGGGCGTCAAATGCACCTACCAGCCGCTCAAGGAAGGCTATCGCGGCTGGGGCAACGGGCTTGGCATAATGGCCCATGTCGAAGGCGTGAGGCTCGACGCGGCCTACGAGTATCTCAACTGGTACAATGCCGGCTGGACCGGTGGCTTCATCGCCAAGCAGGGCTACTACAGCGGCAATCCGAAGTCCGCGATGGCGGCACTTTCGGAGAACGACCGCGGCTTCTTCTACGAGGGCAAGGCCGCGACTGCCGATATCACCAGCCCGACCGGCGAGAAGACCAATCCGGCCGGCGCCCTGCGCGACGGCGGCTCCTACGAGGAGCGCTTCTCCAAGGTGGGGGTGTGGAACAACCTCATGGACGAGGCCGAGTTCCTGTTCGCCAAGTGGAACGAATTCAACGCCGCCTAAGGCGGTTCCATGATGAGACAGCGGCGGCGGCCAATTCGCCGCCGCTGCGCTTGATCGCCCTGTTCAGGCACGGCGAGACCGTTTTGACAGGATAGACGATGACGCCCGCTCCTGCCGCAAACAGATCCCTGCTGCCGACCTATCTGCAAGTCGCGCCGCTGACTTTGGTGCTGGTGTTTTTTTTCGCCGTTCCCGTCGTGCTTGTGGTGATTGTGAGTTTCCTCAAATACCAGATGCTGGTTGGCATCGTGGCGCAGTTTACCTTGAAGAACTATGCCGACATCCTGTTCAATCCTACGACCTGGACGCTCTACCTTTCGACGATCAAATTCACCCTGATCGTTTTGGTCATCACCTTCGTGCTCGGTTTCTGGATTGCCTATTTCCTGGTGTTCCATGTGCGCAATCTGCTGACCGCCATTGGCCTGTTTCTTCTCTGCACCATCCCGTTCTGGACCTCGAACATCATCCGCATGATTTCGTGGCGCCCGGTGCTCGGGCGCGAAGGGCTGATCAACAGCGGGCTGATGAAGGCGGGGCTCATCGATCAGCCGCTCGACTGGCTGCTGTTCTCCGATTTTTCCGTGGTGGTGGCTTACGTCCATTTGTTTACGCTGTTTATGATCGTGCCGATCTTCAATTCGATGGCGAGGATCGATAAGTCGCTGCTTGAGGCAGCCGTCGATGCCGGAGCCACGCGCTGGGGTGTTGTGTGGAACGTGGTGCTGCCGCTATCCAAAACCGGTATCGCGCTGGGAACGCTCTTCGTCGTCACCCTCGTGATGGGCGATTTCTTCGTGGTGACGGTGATGAGCGGCGGCCTCTCGGGCTCGGCCACTTCCGGCATCTTCAATGACCTCCAGTTCCTGAATTATCCACGCGCCGCGGCCAACGCCGTCATCCTTCTCATCATCGTGCTCTTGATCGCCGCCGCGATCTTCCGGCTGGTCGATGTGCGCAAGGAATTGGTGAAATAACATGGCCGCCTCACAGTCATACGGCCCCAGGCCCTGGACATTCTACGTCCTCGCGGCGCTGTTCACGCTGTTCGTCGTCTTTCTTTACGGGCCGATGATCGCGGTGCTGGTGCTGTCGTTTCAGGGCCCGTCCGCCTCGCTGGTTTTTCCTTTGCGCGAACCTTCGCTCTTGTGGTTCGACGAATTGTTCAGTCCGCGCCGGGTGGGTGACGTGGTGGGCGCCTTCAACCGCTCGCTGCCGCTGGCGGTCATGGTGATGGTCCTGACGGTGCTGATCTCGGTGACGGCGGGCTTTGCCTTCCGCCGGCGCTTCAAGGGTTCGACCGCGATCTTCTATATGGCCATCGCCAGCCTCATCGTTCCGGGCCTGGTTCTTTCGATCGGAACGCTGGTCACCTTCCGTTATCTCGGCCTGCCGGCTGCCTGGTACAGTTCCGCCCTGGGTTCGCACCTGTCGTGGGCGCTGCCCTTTGGCCTCCTGATCATGTTCGCTGTCCTTGGCCGCCTCGATCCCTCCTATGAGGAAGCCGCCCACGATCTTGGCGCCAGCAAGTGGCAGACGGTCAAATCCGTCGTCGTGCCCATCGTCTTTCCCGGCATGATCGCGGTGGCGCTCTTTGGCTTCACGCTGTCCTATGACGAGTTCCCGCGCAGCTGGCTGACCGTCGGCAGCAAGAATACGCTGCCGCTCGAAATCTGGACGATGACCACCAATGTCACCTCGCCGGCGCTTTACGCGCTCGGCACGGTCACCACCGTCATTTCTTTTATCGTGATCGTCGCGGCGCTGTCATCCATCGCCGTCATTCAACGCAAACGCTCAGGCCGGACATGAACAGCATCGAGAACCCAGGCGACATCCGGCTGGTCAATCTCACCAAGAAATTTGGTGACTCCTATGCGGTCGAAAATATCAACCTGACAATCCCGCATGGTTCCTATTGCTGCCTGCTCGGGCCTTCAGGCTGCGGCAAGACGACGATCCTGCGCATGATCGCGGGCCATGAGACACCGACCTCGGGTGAAATCCATATTGGCGGCGAGATGGTGGTTGGCAAGCCGCCGGTGGAGCGCGGTACGGCAATGATGTTCCAGAGCTATGCGCTGTTTCCGCATCTCACCATTCTCGACAACGTCGCCTTCTATCTGAAGATGCGCGGCGTGGGCAAAGACGAGCGCCGGCAGAAAGCCGAGGAGATGCTGCGCCGCGTCCAACTCATTTCACTGAAGGACCGGATGCCGGCGCAACTTTCCGGCGGCCAGCAGCAGCGCGTGGCGCTGGCCCGCTCGCTGATCACCAATCCGAAAGTGCTGCTGCTCGACGAACCGCTGTCGGCGCTGGACGAGTTCCTCCGGCTGAAAATGCGCGGCGAGCTGAAAAGCCTGCAGAAAGAGCTTGGCATCACCTTCGTGCATGTGACGCACACCCAGCCCGAAGCCATTGCGTTGGCCGACATGGTGGTGGTCATGGACACCGGCCGCATCGAACAGGCTGACACGGCCAACGTCATCTTCAACCGGCCGAAGACGCCCTACGTGGCGCGATTCATGGGAGGCCAGAATGTCCTGACCGGAACGGTCGAGGCCAGCAAGGCCGGGCGGATCAGACTGAAAGATGCCAGGGGTGCCATCTTCGAGGCAGAAGCCGGCGATTCCGCACCGGCACCGGGATCGCCGATGTCCTTCGCGGTGCGCCGCGACCGCATCAAACTGCGCAAATCAGGGAAGGTCAAGCTCGCTGCTAACGAGATTGCGGGCGTGGTCGAGGCGACCGAATACCAGGGCAGCTACGTCAAAATAACAGTCGATCTCGGCGGCGGCGTGTTCGTCGCCAATCTTCCGGATGGCGATTATTTCGCCGATCCCGTTGACAAGGGTGACGGCGTGATCGCCAGCTGGAACACCGCCGACGTGAACATCCTCACAAAAGTGGACACTGGTGCCGCGGGAGATCCGTATGTGAACGCTGGGCATTAGGAGGAAACCATGGCCCGCATCATCCACGCAGCTTCGGCCCAGATGGGGCCGATCGCGAAATCCGAAACGCGGCATGACACGGTCAAACGGCTGATCGCGCTGATGCGCGAAGCCAAGGGGCGCGGTGCCGAACTGGTGGTTTTCACCGAGCTCGCATTGACCACCTTTTTCCCGCGCTGGCTGATCGAGGATGAGGCCGAACTCGACAGCTATTTCGAGCGCCGGATGCCGGGGCCGGATACCCAGGCGCTGTTCGACGAAGCCACGAAACTCGGTATCGGATTCTATCTCGGTTACGCCGAACTGGTGGAAGAAGGGGGCGCCAAGCACCGCTACAACACCTCGATCCTGGTCGGCCGCGACGCTCAGATCATCGGCAAATACCGTAAAGTTCATCTGCCGGGCCATGCCGAACCGCAACCGAACCGCGTCCACCAGCATCTGGAGAAGCGCTACTTCGAGCCTGGCAATCTGGGTTTTCCGGTGTGGCGCGGCTTTGGCGGTGTGATGGGCATGTGTATTTGCAACGACCGGCGCTGGCCGGAGACTTACCGCGTCATGGGCCTGCAAGGCGTCGACATGGTCATGCTCGGCTACAACACGCCCTTCAAGCATACCGGATTTGCCGACATCGACGGCTTGACCAGCTTTCACAATCATCTTTCCATGCAGGCTGGCGCCTATCAGAATGCCACCTGGGTGATCGGTACCGCCAAATGCGGCACCGAGGAAGGGTCGGAAATGCTGGGGCAGAGTGTGATTATAGCACCGTCGGGCGAAATCGTGGCGCAGGCCGTCACACTGGTGGACGAGATCATCACAGCGCGCTGCGATCTCGACCTTGGCACCCGCTACCGCGAGACGATCTTCAATTTCGCCAAGCATCGCGAGCCGGAAGCCTATAGGCTGATCGTTGAACGCAAGGGCGCTATTCCGCCGCCCGAAAACGTGAACTGAAAGGGAGACATGCCATGTCGAAAGTCATCAAGGGCGGCACCATCGTGGCCGCCGACAGAACCTACGAAGCCGACATCCTCATCGAAGGCGAACAGATCGCGGCCATCGGAAAAGGGCTCAAGGGCGATACGGTGATCGACGCGGAAGGCGCTTACATCATGCCGGGCGGCATCGATCCCCACACCCATCTTGAAATGCCCTTCATGGGCACGACGGCCGCGGAGACCTGGGAGAGCGGCACCTTCGCCGCACTTTCGGGCGGAACGACGACCGTTGTCGATTTCATCATTCCGGGCAAGGACGGCATGCTGGCGGCACTCGCCGACTGGGAAAAGAGGGCGACGCGGCAAGCCTCCTCGGACTATTCCTACCACATGTGCGTCAACGGCTGGTCGCAGAAGCATTTCGACGAAATGGCCAAGGTCGTGGAACGCGGCATCAACACGTTTAAGCATTTCATGGCCTACAAGGGCGCGCTGATGGTCAACGACGACGAGATGTTCGCCTCGTTCCAGCGCTGTGCCGCGCTCGGCGCCCTGCCGCTGGTCCACGCCGAAAATGGCGACATCGTCGCGGCCCTCCAGGAGAAATACATGAATGCCGGCATGACCGGCCCGGAGGCTCACGCCTATTCGCGCCCCCCGGAGGTGGAGGGCGAGGCGACCAACCGCGCCATTATGATCGCCGACGCGGCGGGAGTTCCCGTCTACATCGTCCACACCTCGAGCGAGCAGGCCCATGAAGCGATCCGCCGTGCCCGCCAGAAGGGCATGCGCGTCTATGGCGAACCCCTGATCCAGCATCTGACTCTCGACGAAAGCGAATACTTCAATCGCGATTGGGACTATGCCGCGCGGCGCGTCATGTCGCCGCCGTTCCGCGACAAGAGCCATCAGGATTCTGCTGTGGGCCGGCTTGGCGGCGGGCTCGCTGCAAGTGGTGTCGACCGACCATTGCGCCTTCACCACGGCGCAGAAGCGCACCGGCTTCGGCAACTTCACCAAGATCCCCAACGGCACCGGCGGGCTTGAAGACCGCTTCTCGGTCTTGTGGACCAAGGGCGTGGAGACGGGGCGGCTCACCCAGAACGAATTCGTCGCGGTCACCTCGACCAACATCGCCCGCATTCTCAACATCTATCCGCAGAAGGGCGCCATCCTCACCGGTTCCGACGCGGATCTTGTCGTCTGGGACCCGAAACTCTCCAAGACCATCTCGGCGGCGAACCAGAAGTCGATCATCGACTACAACGTGTTCGAAGGCTTCAAGGTGAATGGCCAGGCCCGCCATACCCTGTCGCGGGGCGAGATCGTGTGGTCGCACGGCAAGAACGACCAGGCGCGGCCGGGGCGCGGCAAGTTCATTAAAAGGCGCCCGTTCCCGGCGGTGAACCAGGCCCTGTCGAAATGGAAGGAACTCACGGCACCCCGCGCCGTGACGCGCTCGGCCGAGCACATGCCGATCGGGGTGTGAGCGCGCCATGCAAAGCGCATTCGCTCTTCACGCGTGACAAAGTAAATTCTGGATTTTTCCATGGCGCCATGATCATATCCGGGCCCTGACAGGAGGGCGGAACATGGCCAAGAAAGAGATCATCTGCGCGTTCGGCACCGACATCGACTCGGTCGCCGGCTGGATCGGCTCCTATGGCGGCGGGGATTCGCCGTCGGACATTCAGCGCGGCATTTTCGCCAGCGAAGTCGGCAATTTGCGGCTGCTGCGATTGTTCAAGAAATACAAACTGAAGACCAGCTTCTTCATTCCCGGCCATTCGATCGAGACCTTCCCGGACCAGGTCAAGCGCATCGTCGACGAGGGCCATGAGATCGGCGCGCACGGCTATTTGCACGAGAACCCGATCGCCATGACGCCCACCCAGGAAGAGGACGTGCTGGTCAAGTGCATCGATCTGATCGAGAAACTTTCCGGCAAGAAGCCGCGCGGCTATGTGGCGCCGTGGTGGGAAATGTCGGCCTCGACTGCGGCGCTGCTGCAGAAATACGGATTCACCTACGACCATAGCCAGGGCTACCGCGACTTTCAGCCCTTCTACGCGCGCGTCGGCGATACGTGGAATGTCATCGACTACTCCAAGACGGCGGCGGAGTGGATGAAGCCCTTGAAGCACGGCAAGGAAATCGATTTGGTGGAGATCGGCGCCAACTGGTATGTCGACGACCTGCCGCCGATGATGTTCATGAAGAAGGCGCCCAACAGCCACGGCTTCGTCAATCCGCGCGACATCGAGGATTTGTGGCGCTCGCAATTCGATTGGGTCTATCGCGAGATGGACTACGGCGTGTTCGCCTTCACCATTCATCCCGACGTGAGCGGCAGGCCCCAGGTGCTGATGATGCTCGAGCGCCTGATCGAATACATCAACGGCCATGACGGCGTTAAGTGGATGTGCTTCGAGGACATCGCCGCGGATTTCCGCAAGCGCTTCCCGTTCGCCGGCAAGGCGCGGCCGGAAGTGATCTGAACCCATGTGCTCGGCTTGCGGATTTCCGGCGGCTCCCGGCCATTGGACGGAGGCAGGTGCCGCGGATGCTCCCGAAAGGCTCAGGGCGCGTTTCCGCCGGGCGCAAGTCCTGCAATCGGTGCTTCCGGCCTACGGACTGACGGCGCATGATGGAGCGCTGGTGCCCGGCATCCAGATTTCGACGCTCACCGGCGATCAGACGATCGCCCGTGATCTCGCCGAAGTGTGGGCTACGGCGGAGCGGCTCTGCGGCTGCCCGATAGACCCGCTCGATCGGCGCTTTACCGGCGGCGCGGATGTGGCGGACTGAGTTGACGGGAAATTCCGGCGGACGCATGCGCCTCACCGTGCTGGGCGGGTTTCTCGGCTCGGGGAAGACCACGTGGCTGCGCCACCAGCTGCATCACGGACTGTTCGAGGATGCCTTCGTGGTGGTCAACGAAGCGGCGGAAACGCCGGTCGACGACGCGCTGCTAGCGAAATCGGCCCAGCTCGCCGTCCTTGCCGGCGGCTGCGCCTGCTGCGATGGCAAGGCCGATTTGGTGGCGCTCCTGCGGAAAATCTGCGACGACAGGAGCCGCGCGGACTCGCGTGGATCCCGGCTCGAGCGCATCGTGCTCGAAACCAGCGGGCTTGCCGATCCCGGTCCAATCGCCGAGGCGATCCGTGACGATCCCGTCCTGGTGCATCATATCGTCGTCGGCGAGATCGTGGCCACCGTCGACGCGCTCCATGCGCTGAGCCAGTTGCGCGGCGAGCCCCTCGGCCGCCGTCAGATCGAGACCGCCGACCGCCTGATCGTCACCAAGGTGGACGAGGCGGATGAGACGGAACTCACCCGGCTGCTGGCGACGCTGCGGCGCCTTAATCCGGGCGCTGCCATCTCCGGCGCGGTCAGGGGATCGCAGGCCCCATTGCCTCGCTTCGAGGGTGTGGAGCCGGAGAGCCTCCCCGATCTTGCGAATGCCGCGGAGAAGCCGCCGATTTTTCCGGCAAAACTGGTGATCGACGAGACCATCGACTGGACCGCCTTCAGCGTCTGGCTTTCGGCCCTTCTCCATGCGCGCGGCGATGACGTGCTTCGCGTCAAGGGCGTGGTGCGAACCCCGGCGGGCCGGTTGCTGGTGCAGAGCGTGCGAAGAATTGTCCAGTCGCCGGAGATCTTGCCTGAACAGACGAGCGGGCCTGAGCGCGAAGACGGCGTGATCGCCGTCATCGGCCGCGGCTATCGCGAAGAAGACCTCAGGCGGTCGCTGCGCTACTTCGCGGGCGCAGGGCGGACATGATCTCCCGCGCGGTCGCGAGGTCGGCATATTTTTGCCCGATGTCGAACAGGTTGGCCGCATGCGGCCCAAGCGCCCGGTCGCCGACACAGTCGGTGGCCACGACGGTGCGGAAGTTCATGCTCATCGCGTCCACGACGCTGGCGCGGACGCAGCCGCTCGTCGTGCAGCCCGCCACCACGACGGTATCGGCGCCTTTGGCTACGAGGACGCCGCAGAGGTGGGTTCCGAAAAACGCCGAGGCTTGCGTCTTGCGGATCGTCAACTCTCCCCGGCGCGGGCTCAGTTCAGCCACGACCTGGCTCTGATGGGCGTTCTCCGTGAGGTCCCGCAACCGCGGCGCCTTTTCGCACCAGACGCCAGCGTCCGAACCGTCCTCGGCATAGACGATGCGGGTGAATATGACCGGCAGCTTTCGCTCGCGAAAGAAGTCCAGAAGCGGGATCGTGGCGGTTACGGCTTCCGCGATATTTCCACCGCCCAGTATCTCCGGATCGGTGAAGCCGTTCACGAAGTCGACGACCAGCAGCGCTGGTAAATTGCCGAAGCCGGTCTGTTGGCCGAATTGTTGCTTTCTGTAGATGTCGTCGCTGTTCATGGATTGCTCTCCCGGCGTTTCCCAATCACGATATCACTAAAATGCATATCGGTGCGCGAACCGAAGCAGACGGGCGGGCCTGACCGCGAAGACAACACGATCATCATCATTGGCCGCGGCTATCGCGGCCAATGACCTCAGGCGGTCACTGCGTTGCTTCGCTGGCGCCGCGGCTGGCTCGAGGCCGCCGATGCGATCAACACCCGTGCCTTGCCGGAGCTTAGGAAGCTTCTCAAGCGTGCGCTCTGACACCCAGTATCTTTGCACCAGCGAAAAGCGAAACGCCCGGCATTTCCTCCGGTCGTGCGCTGCGATGTTTGCTGATCGCGCTCCAAGAATTGGAAAGGAGTTCGGATACGCGATGATCGACGCGACCATCGTCAGGGCGCATCAGCACAGCGCGGGCGCTCAAAAAAAGACGGTGCCGACCAAGCCATCGGGCGCTCGCGCGGCGGCCTCACCACCAAAATCCACGTGATCGTCGATGCTCTCGGCAATCCCCTCATGCTAAGCCTCACCGGCGGTCAGGTCCATGACATCACGCAGGCCGAAACCCTGGCCGCTCAAGTCGCGCCCGGCGCGCTTCTGGGCGACAAGGGCTATGACGCCGACAGTCTCATCGCCAGCCTCGAAGCGCGCTCGATCGCAGTGGTCATCCCGCCCAAGTCAAACCGCAAGGTGCAACGAAAATGCGACTTCGCGCTCTACGCCGAACGCAATCTGGTCGAACGCTTCTTCAATTTCATCAAGCAGTTCAGAGGCATCGCGACGCGCTACGAGAAAACCGCCCACAACTTCCTCGCAGGGCTACATCTCGTCTGCGCTCTCGCTTGGCTCAAATGACGACACGCCCTAGATCAATCCGCGTTTCGCCAAATTCCGCATCAGGTGGCTCACGCCATAACTCCACGGCGGCGCTACATTGGTTGCCACCATGCGGTTGGTGAGGGCGCCAAGTTCCTTGGACGACACGGTGACGATGTCGCCCGTCTTGTGGGTGAAGCCCTGGCCCTTCACGTCGCGGTCTTCGATGGGGGCGAAGAGGGTGCCGAGAAACAGCACGGCGCCATCGGGGTATTGATGATGGACGTTGAGCATCTGGCCCACGAGATCGGCCGGGTCGCGGCTGATCTTCGACATGTTTGATGAGCCGTTCAGCACGTAGCCATCTTCGCCTTCGACGCGCAGCGAGAGCTGCATTTGGCGGACGTGATCGAGTGTGAAGCTCCTGTCGAACAGGCGGATGAATGGGCCGATGGCACAGCTGGCGTTGTTGTCCTTGGCCTTGCCGAGAAGAAGGCCGGAACGGCCTTCGACATCCCTCAGGTTCACATCATTACCGAGCGTGGCGCCGGCGATCTTGCCGGTGGAGGCGGCGACAAGGACGACTTCCGGCTCAGGGTTATTCCAGGACGAAATCGGATTGAGTCCGGCGTCCATGCCGTGGCCGACGGCGGCCATCACTTGTGACTTGGTGAAGATTTCAGCATCCGGCCCAATGCCCACTTCAAGATATTGCGACCACACTCCCTTGGCGATCAGCACCTGTTTCAACTGCATGGCCTGGGGCGAGCCGGGCTTGAGTTTCGACAGGTCATCGCCAATCAGCTGGTGAATGCTGGCGCGGATTTCGACGGCGGCTTGCGGGTTGCCGCGGGCGCGTTCCTCGATCACGCGCTCCAGCATGGAGATGGCGAAAGTGACACCGGCGGCTTTGATTGCCTGCAGATCGATGGGAGCAAGCAACCACGGCTTTGCGGTGTTTCGGGTTTGGATAGGAGTGTTCACCAACGCTTCGGCCAGGCCGCACAGGTTCTCGCCATTCGCTTCGATTGCGGCGCGAGCCGGGTCTTCCGATTCACAAAGGTCACGCATGGTCGGAAAACTTGCGGTAATGTCGTCCAAGCTGTCGCCGTTCACGCGCACGATGCAGGGGCCGTCGTCGCCAGGATTCCACACCCGGCCCACCAACAAGCCACCCGGCGGAATGCAGTTTTCAGGCGCGAGCCAAGCGGTGATTTTGCTCATGTTCAGAACATCTTGTTGGTATCGTTGGGAGCGGGCGGCACCGGCACCGAGGAACCGCTAACCGGAATGGCCTCGAACTGACGGTTGATGGCGGCCACCCATTGTTTGGCGCGCCCGGTCAGCTTGCGATCATCGGTCTGGAATCTACCGCGCGAGACCAGAATTCCCATGTCGGCGCCATGGTAGCGGTAATCGCCGGCGGTATAAACCCGGAGATAGAAAGCTTCATCTTCATCCGAGACGAGGAACCAATCGATCGATTTACGCACCAGGGAGATATCGCCAGCATCGTCCATGCGCCAGATGCCGGAGGCGGGCGCCTTGGTGATCATCTCGACCCGGTCGACGGGGTACTTGAGGATGAGCTGGCTCCAATTGTCGAATTCGGCCCAGCGCCGCTGGATCTTCGAGAGGTCGAGTTCCCAGTTGACGCCCATGAACTCGAGCAGATGGAACATATAGATCGGGCAACCGCCATAGGTGGAGGTGATCAGATTGGTCATCGGCGAAGCGCCGGAGATGCGCGGGTTGATTTCGCCGAGATAGACTTCGCGGCTATCGGTATCGATCAGAAAGTCCATGCAGAAAGCGCCCTTGTAGCCCGCCTTGTAGAGCCGGTCGCCGAGCTTCTGCGCCATGCGCCGCACGGCCTTGCGTTCCTTCTCGAAACCGCCGGTGAAGACGTCATTGCCGCACCAGCCACCCTTGTAAGGGGTGACTTCGCCGAACCCGGTAATATCGGTCTGCATCGGGCCGACCAGGGTTCCATGCCGTGTCGCCACCGCTTCCACGGTGCCCGGCAGGTGGTTGATGCGGCGCATCACCTTGAGGGGTTCCTCGACCAGGACGTCCTCATTCTTGTTCCAGTCGGCCTCCGACTTGATGAAGAAGGTGGTGCGGCCGGAATCGCCATAGGGTGTCTGGACCACGAGATCCTTGCCGAGCTTGGCTTTGCCCGCCAGCGCCATCAACTCGGCAAACGACTTTGCCTTGCCCATGGTGTTGGGGGCGCTCTTGATGCCGGCCTGGTTGCCGAGTTTGGTGGTGGTGATCTTGGAATCGATGTGCTTGCGCAACTTGGCGGGCGGAAGTGCTATCTTTTGACCCAGTTCCCGGGCAAGCACTTCGGTCTCCTCGTCGAACATCACCAGCAAGAGGTAGCCCGGTCCACGTTCCTTCAGGCGGCTGCGCACTTCCTTGTGGCGGAGCAGGTAATTGTTGACGTCCTCGATCGAACGGAACTCATGGGGGCCATGCTCGCGCGGTACCGTGATCTTCGGGTGCAACCCATCGAAGCTGTCGAAAAAATTGATGTACTCGAACCTGTTGATCCACCGGCCGAGGCCAAGAATGTTGTAGGGGGTGGGCGACAGAAAGGTGATTGGCGTCTGGTTTTGCCGGAAGAAGGCATAGATATCCGTCAGGCTCGTCAGTTTGCGTCCGCTCTTGCCCCTCGCCATGCACGATTCTCCCCTGGCGCATCGATGCGCCTTGCCGGGATCATTCTAGGCAGAAGTGGAGCAGAAAGAAAAGCGAAGATGGCCGGCGGTAGTGGGTTAGTTTGAATTTCCGCTTGGGCGGCGCGCCCGGGATCGGAACTGCATTCCCATTCAAACCGGCCGGCGCTTTTTCACACCGGCAGCCCCGCATTGCGGAATCCCTCGAACAGTTTTTCCAGGCTAGCGTGATCGGCAATCGGCATCCGGCGGAGGAGATAAGATCGCCATTGCTCGACGTCGTTGCCGGGATACTCGGCCATTTTCTGGCGTTTGAGCGTCATAAATCGCTGCATGGCGGCGTGCGCGGTATCACGCTGGCCGAGGTTCCACAGCGCCGCCGCCAGATAGGCGAGAACTTCATCATATGCCCCGGAAATCCGGGCGAAGCCGTTGACCGCGTCGGCAAAATTGCCTTCCAGATATGCGCCAAGAGCGAGCGTGTAAAAACAGGTCTCCGGCACGAGAGGGTTAAGTTTGAAAGATTCAGCGGAGTAGCTTTGGCCCTCCGCGACATGACCATTGCAGGTCAAGGCGAAGCCCAGCAAGCACATGCTGTATTGATCATTCGGATTTTGCACCAACGCCATATCGGCATGGGCCCTGGCGGCATCGAAATTGCGGTTGCAGTAGAATTGCGCGGCTGCAAGTGCCCGGTGGGAGTTGCTGTTGGTAGGATCGATGGCGACCGCTTGCCCGGCCATGGCGAGCGCCTCGCGCCCAGCGGCGTCAAGATCGGTACTCCAATCACTTTGCTGTTCGGCAAGGTATCCGAGCGATAGTTCGGCATAGGCAGAGGCGAAGCCGGACTCGCGCGTGATGGCCTCGCGAAGCAGGGCTCGGGCCGCTAGAATACCCTCCATGCTTCTTCCCTGCTGAAGGAATCTGGCTTTCAGGAACAGGTCGTAGGCTTCATAATCGATGGCCGGTTTTTGCAGTGTCTTTGCCATCTCGAACGCTTGGATGCGGGCCGCCAGCACGGCGACAATGCGGTGCACGATGTCGTCCTGAAGCGCGAAGATATCGCCGAAATCACGGTCAAAGTGTTCGGACCAGAGCATCGTGCCATCACCGGCATGAACGAGGCTCGCAGTGACGCGGATGCGATGCTCCGCCCGCCGCACGCTGCCGCGCACCAGATAGTCGGCATCCAGCTGGCGCGGCCTGTCTTTGCCAGACTGGGCATGTTCCCTGACCGAAGTCTGGGCGAAGACCGCCAGGTCGGCGAAACGGGAAAGCCCAGTACTCAAATCTTCCGCCAGTCCCTCGGCGAAGTGCAACTCATCGGCATTTTGACCGGGCAGTTCGAAAGGCAGGACGGCGATCGAGGCCTTCGGCCTGCGTGCCACGATGACAGGAGCCGAAGCTTCGGCAGATGCGGCCGGCACGGTCTGCGGCGCTGACGCATCCTGTATAATTTGCCGGGTCAATGCGTCTGGTTCCACGCCCAGTTCACGATCGAGCTTTTCCCGGAACTCCTGATAGTGCCGGAGTGCGAAACTGCGATTGTTCATCGCGAGATGCGCCCGGATCATGGACTGGTGGGCCAGTTCGCAAAGCGGATCGACGGACAACAATCGGCCGGCAACCTCCAGGCTTTGCTGGTGATCGCCTTCGCGCTCGAGAACCCGAAGCAGCCGCGCCGCCGCCTCGCACCACAGATTGTCCAGTGAGCGGCGGTTGTCTTCGATCCAATCGGCAAAAGCGGCATCCTCCGGCGCCAGACCTTCGATGAACTGGCCGCGCCGCAGGGCGAATGCCCGCTCCAGAGTCTGCCGGTCGCCGGCCCGGCGGAACCGGTGAAACTCGGCAACATCGGACACGATGGCCGTTCCATTGCATGAGATAGCGCCATCGGTTGCGATATCGAAGACATCGCTGGCAGGGCCGAAATCATGGCGCAGATCGACGAGCAGCTGACGCAAACTCGCCCGGGCCTGGGCCGTCTGCCGGTCCGGCCACAGCAACGCGCAAAGCTGATCGCGGCCGACTGGCTTGCCTTCGGCCAAGGCAAGGCAGGCCAGCAGTCCAACACCCTTGCGCGACCGGATGGCAACCGAATCGCCTGCCGAAGTCTCAAAATTGGGCGAGCCAAAGAGATGAAACCGGTAAGCCGTCATGAAATCTGCTCCGACATCGGCGTATTTGATCCCTTTGTCCGGGCGAATTGACATCAACATAGCAGAATTGACGCCACATTGACGAGAGCTTGACGCCCCAATCGGCGGTCGCCTGACGGCGCATCGGTAGATTGGTTTTTAAGGAACAGCACACACGTTCCGCGACAAGGAGAAACACCATGCGCTTCGATATCCTCGATGAATATTCCACTCTGGTGCCATTTGGCCTTGGCGTTTCCAAGCGGAATAGGGTTGTTCAATATCCGGCCGAAGCGGCCAAGGCAGTCAAGCCCGGCACCTTCGCCAATTGCGTCAGCCGCCTGAAAAATTTGTTCAAATTTGTGAAAGCACTTGACCAGATCGGAGGACGCGAAGAACATCGGCCGATACATTGATCGCATGCCGTGCAGCTTTCACCATGCACCCGATTGCCGACGGCTCCAACCTAAACCGCGAGACGCCATGGACAATGCGCCAGAAATTCGCGCAGTCACCAGATCGGACAAGGATCGGTTTGAAGCTGCCATGACGATGGCGTTCAGCGCCGATTCGTTGGCGCGCTGGGCCTGGCCCGACCCGCTTCAGTACATAAATACATTCATGCCACTGGTGACTCTCTTTGGCGGCAAGTCATTTGACCACGGCTCCGCCCATGTCATTGGCGATTTTTCAGGGGTCGCACAGTGGTTGCCGCCGGGGGTTCATCCGGACGATGGGCCGATTGGTGAGCTCTTTGAGCAAAATATGTCCGAGCCGAAGCTTGGCGAGCTGCTGTTCCTGTTTGAACAGATGGCCGGTTTTCATCCCCATGAACCCCACTGGTACATTCCCCTGATTGGGGTTGATCCGGTGTTTCAGGGGCGGGGATACGGAACGGAATTGATGCGGCACGGGCTGGCTGCCTGCGACCGCGATCAACGGCCCGCCTATCTGGAAGCAACCAGCCCCGCCAGCCGGTCGCTCTATGAGCGCCATGGTTTTCGGGTGCTGGGAGAGATTCGATCAGGCAATTCGCCACCGGTGTTCCCGATGCTGCGCGAACCTCGTCCGGGTTAGGAAGACCGAAGCCGTCAGCGGACTTGTTCGGTTAGTTGGGTGCGGTCGAGCGGCTTGACGAACTCGATGCCCACGCCGTTTTCGAGATAGCGGACAACCCGGCCGCGCATCTTGCCAAGCAGGACGTGGGTGCCGAGGCTCGGCATCACTTCAACCTTGATCGCGGCGCCGGAGAGAGAAATGTCCATGACTTCGCAAGGGTATTCCCGGCCGTCCGGCAAGGTGATCTGGGAGCGCGAATTGCGCGGTTCAAAGCGGGTGTGGCGGCGGTCTTCGGAACCGTCTCCCTGGCTTTTCTGGATCAGCCAGCGCAAACGGGATTCAAGCCGGTCGCGGCGGGCGCCGGTCAGGGCGAAAGTTACCCGGAAGCCGCCGGGAGTAGCTTCCGCCGAGGTTGCCTCGATGCGGCCCACCTCCTCCAGGTAGGCGACAATGGTCTGGCCGACGGGCGGCACATGGCCGGTCACGACGGCGGCTACATCTACGAGCGCTGGTGGCTCACCTGACGCCGAGAAATTCGGCCTTTTTGCCGGACCGGCCCCCCGCCACATTGACGGCGGGTTCTTTCTCATGAGACGGTCCATTTCGGGAGGAGAGCCGGCCGCGCCGCTGAAAGCAAGCGAAACCCAACACGCGCTTGTTCCCCAAGGAGGAGCACAAGGACAATGACCGAACGTGAAATGAAGCTGGCCCAGGCCGCGAAGCTGGTGGGTGGGGGCAAGGTCTCGCGGCGCGATTTCATCCAACTGGCGTTGGCCGCGGGCCTGACGCTGCCAGTGGCGAATGCGATGTTCGTCAGGGCCGCGCGCGCGGAGCCGAAGAGAGGCGGCACATTCCGCTTGGGCTTGAGCGAAGGCGCCATCACCGACACCATGGAGCCCGGGGGCCCCAGCACCGTCTTGGGGAGAACCCTGTCGAACAGCCTCACCGAGATCGATGCCAAGGGCAATGCGGTGCCCGACCTGGCCGAGAGCTTCGAGCCTGCGGACGGCGCCAAGAAGTGGGTGTTCAAGCTGCGCAGGGGTGCCACATTCCATGACGGCAAACCGGTGACGGCGGACGACGTCGTCGCCTCCTATGAGCACCATCGGGGCGAAGGTTCGAAATCGGATGTCAAATCGCTGCTCGAGCCGATCACCGGCATGAAAGCCGAGGGGCCGGAGACGGTGGTGTTCGAACTCTCGGGCGGCAATGCCGATTTCCCCTATCTTGCCAGCGACTACAATCTGCCGATCATGCCGGTAAAGGACGGCGCGGTCGACTGGCAGTCGGGCAACCGCACCGGGCCCTATGTGCTCGGCAAGTTCGACCCTGGCGTAATCACGACCTTCACCCGCAACCCGAACTATTTCAAATCCGACCGGGCCTGGTTCGATGCGGTCGAAGCGCTCTCGATCAACGACGTGACGGCGCGCACCAACGCGCTCAACACCGGCGAAATCCACTATATGGATCGTGCCGACCTGAAAACCCTCGATCTCCTGAGGCAGAACCCGAATTTGGTGATCGCGGAGACCACCGGCTACCACCACAATGTCTATGTGATGAACGTGACCAAGCCACCCTTCGACAATCTTGATGTCCGCTTGGCACTCAAGCATTCGCTCAACCGCGAGGAGATCGTCGAGAAGGTGTTCCTGGGTCACGGCGCCGTCGGCAACGACAATCCGATCGCGCCCACCGTGAAGTTCGCCATCGATCCGCAGCCGCGACACACCTATGACCCGGAGAAGGTCAAGAGCCACCTGAAGAAGGCCGGGATGGAGAACGTCCAGATTGACCTGTCGGTGGCGGATGCCGCCTTTACCGGCGCCACCGACTCGGCCCTGCTGTGGCAGCAGCACGCAATGGCCGCCGGTCTCAACCTCAATGTCATCCACGAGCCCAATGACGGCTATTGGGACCATGTCTGGCAAAAAAAACCCTTCTTCGCCTCCTATTGGCGCGGAAGGCCCACCTGCGACTGGATGTTCACCGCCGGTTACGCCGCGGATGCCGCCTGGAACGAAACCTTCTGGAAGAGCCCACGCTTCAATGAACTGCTAATCGCTGCCCGCTCCGAAACCGATCAGGCCAAGCGCGCGGCCATGTATGCCGAGATGCAGCAACTCGTCCATGATGATGGCGGGCTGATCACTCTCGTCTTCAACTCCTATGTCGACGCCCATACGAGCAATCTCGGCCATGGTGAAGTCGCCGCCAGTTCGTCGATGGATGGCGATAAGATCGCTGAGCGCTGGTGGTGTCGAAGCTCTCCGTGAGAGAGGCCCATCGAATTGCCTCCGATTTTGGACAGCGCGTTCTTTGCGTGAGTGCCAACCAGCGCCTCGTTCTGAAATGCGACGAGCGCCGGTATCGCAGCTCGCGCCGGAGGCCCGATCTTTCCCAGCGCCTCGATGGCTTCCTGGCGAAGATACTCAACCTTGAGCGCCTCAACCAGAGCCGGAACGGCTTGTGCCGCCGCCGGGCCAAACCAGCCCAGTCGCTTTGCCGCATACAGCCGGGAAATGGCATTGCCGGCGCCAAGCTCCGCTTCCAGGCTCGAAACGGTAACGTCCAGCGGCAGCGCGGCGACACGGAGACCGTCATTCAGCCGCTCCTGGACGCTTGCGTGTTCATACTCCCAGTTGAACCTGGGGGGTAAGGTGTCGGGGAGGTTTTCGAGCCCTTTCTGGTCCACACCCGGCCGGAACTTCAGGAGCATTTGCCTCGCTTCTTCTCGGCGCCCGAGCTGCGCCAGCACGGAACTGAGAGGTAGAAAGAGCGCAGTCGCGTCCGGGTTCCGCTTGACGCCTTCTCCGAACACCTCAGCCGCTTGTTTCAGATCGCCCACTGCAAAAAGCGCCGTTCCACGAGCGAGAGCATAGTGGCTTGGATAGTTCGGATTGAGCCGCATGGCGGTCGCGACGAAATTTAGCGCCTCGGCGGGTTCGCCTGAAATCGTCAACGCCCAAGCCATTCCGATATGCGCCTCGGGGTCGTTGGGATCCAATGCAATCGCTCGGCCGGCATCCCTGCGTGCGTCTTCGGCCCGGCCTTGATATACGTCTCGCAGCGCCTCGACAGTATAGGAGAGTGAAGTTGGATGTTTCTTGGCCTGTTCCACATAGTCGTATGCCTCGAACAAGTGGGGGGTTGGTGCCACAATACCGGCTTCTTTGAACCAGAGTGATTCATAGACACGGAAGTAGGCCAGCGCCAGCGCGGCATAGGCGCGCCCATATTCGGGATCAAGTTCGGTTGCCTTTTTCAAGGAAGTGATGGCCGCAGCTGTGTCCTTTGCGTTGTAACGGAGGTATAGGCTCCAGCCCTCGTCAAACGCCTCCTTGGCACGAATGCTCTCCGTCTTATTGCCGGCAATCACTTGCTTCTCGGTGGTCGTCAGCCTGACTTCCAGAGCGTCGACGATCTTACCCACAAATGTATCCTGGACACCGAAGATGTCGGCGACGCTTCCATCGAACCTGTCGGCCCAAACGTGCCCGCCGGTCTGCGCATCAATGAGCTGAGCATTGACCCTTAGCTGGTCTCCGGCGCGCCGCACGCTTCCCTCGAGCACGTAGCGGACGCCCAATTCCTCGGCGACCTGACTGATTTTCACTGCCTTGCCTTTGTAGACGAAGGTCGAATTCCGCGAGATGACAAATAGTCCGGATATCTTGGAGAGATCGGTAATCAAGTCATCGGTCATGCCGTCAGTAAAGGTCTCTTGCCCCGCCTCGCCGGACATATTGGTGAACGGCAACACGGCGATGGATGGCTTGTCAGGTAGCGGGAGCACCATTCTTTCCTTCGAGGCCACCTCGACTGGCGGTCCGGAACCGTCCCCGAGCACCTTCCAAAGCGCTACACCTCCGGCCACCAGGATCAGCGCCGTCACCGCGACAGCCAGCCGGCGCCACTCGACATGACGTTTGCGTTTTGCTGGAACCGTCCCGGTCGCGACGCGTGCCCGCGGGCCTACCCGATACAGGCGAACAGGTTTTTCGATGTTCTTGAGTTGTTGTTCACCCAAAAACTCGAACTCAAAATCCAGCTTTCTCTCGACATGATCGAATGCTGTTCCCGAAATCAGGACGCCACCGGGTTCGGCCAATCCTTCCAGTCTCGCTGCGATATTCACGCCGTCGCCATAGATGTCCTGCCCTTCGACAATCACATCGCCAAGGTTGACGCCAATGCGGAATTCGAGCTGTTTTTCCTTCGGCAGTTCGGCATTGCACTCCGCCATGGTGCGCTGGATTTCGACGGCGCAGGCGACTGCATCAACAACGCTCGGGAACTCTACCAGCGCACCATCACCCATGAGCTTGACGATTCGCCCATTGTGCGCTGCGATTTTCGGATCGATCAGGTTCTCGCGCGTGCTCTTCAGGCGCGCCAATGTATCGGCTTCATCCGCTTCCATAAGGCGGCTGTAGCCAACGACGTCAGAGGCAAGAATCGCTGCAAGCTTGCGCTGCATGCCAGCTCCAGAAGTGGGGCACGCTCGCTGTCATGATAGGCGAGTTTTGCTCCTGAGCCTAGGGCTGTTCTGGTCGGCTTCGGGTCAATCGCGGAATCTCAAAGTGACCCCACGACCATGCCGGCGATTGCCGTCAGCGGACTTGTTCGGTTAGTTGGGTGCGGTCGAGCGGCTTGACGAACTCGATGCCCACGCCGTTTTCGAGATAGCGGACAACCCGGCCGCGCATCTTGCCAAGCAGGACGTGGGTGCCGAGGCTCGGCATCACTTCAACCTTGATCGCGGCGCCGGAGAGAGAAATGTCGACGACCTCGCAAGGGTATTCCCGGCCGTCCGGCAAGGTGATCTGGGAGCGCGAATCGCGCGGTTCAAAGCGGGTGTGGCGGCGGTCTTCGGAACCGTCTCCCTGGCTTTTCTGGATCAGCCAGCGCAAACGGGATTCAAGCCGGTCGCGGCGGGCGCCGGTCAGGGCGAAAGTTACCCGGAAGCCGCCGGGGCTAGCTTCCGCCGAGGTTGCCTCGATGCGGCCCACCTCCTCCAGGTAGGCGACAATGGTCTGGCCGACGGGCGGCACATGGCCGGTAATGAAAGTTGCACCGTCTATTGTGATGGCCTGCACCTGACAGGGATGCTCGCTCATATCGGGGAGCATGAAGCGGCCGAAAAGGGTCTGCTGCACCGGTCCGAGCGGTTCGGCGCCCGATGGGCCCTGAACATTGGCAGTAGCGATCACGTGGCGATCCCCCGAAGACTTAAACGAGTAGCCTAGGGTGGTTTGGTAAAGGACGGGTTAAGGAATTGCGCTAGAAGGTCTTATGCCAACCGTCGTAAGAAATGACTCGCAGACTTCCCTAATTCCGTCATTCCACCGGCGGGCAAGCCCGCCGGTGGAATGACGTATTGGGGGATGGGACAGGTCAAGATTTCCTGCCATTGCTATTAGCGGCCGCGTCCGCCCTTTATGACTTGAAACGGCTGAAATGGCCGGTTGGGAGTGTTTTCGAGCTGGCGGACAAGTTCGTCGCCGGGAAGGTGCTCGGTCCAAATGCTGCGAGCGCCGGAAAGTTCCATGGCGGCGATCGACTGATAGCCCAGGGAGGCGGTTTCCCGAAACGCGAACATGCCTCCGAAAATGTGGACATTCTTGCCATCGCAAGACTGGAGCGGAAGGCCGATCATTTCGACGCCGATCTGTTGCCCCAGATCGGTGCGCATGCGGATGCGCAGCAGGCATGGCTGGAGATTGTGGACGACGCCGGCGAGGAAACGGCCGACAACATCGGTTTCGAAACTGTCCCAACCGGCGAGGACGGCGGATCCCGTCAGTTCGCGGCGGTAGAGATTGCACACCCGGGTGCCGGCCAGGCGCCAGCGGAAGCCATGGCCGGCGGGATTGTGTTCGATGATCAGCAGGTCAGGCACAAGGTCGCGAATTGGGCTCAAATCGAGCTTGCCGCGGCTGGGCGCTGCTTCCTCGCCTCGCGCCGCCTCCCAAAAGCGGAAAACAGCGCGGCTTGAAGGATGCAGAATTTCGGATTGACCTTGGCTTGCGCCGCCGTATTCATTAACCAACATCATTCTACCCTTTGCGCGCCCATGGGCCGCCTGTGTCATTCATGTACGTGTGCGTCCAGTGGTGCAGGGGGCGTGCCAGAGAGGAGCGGGACTTGTCCAAACCGATGCCGGACGAGAGGCGGCAACCGATTTTCCGGTCTCCTCCCGTGGTGCCCGGATTGATCATTGTGCTGGTGGCTATTCACGCCGCACTCAGCTTTGCCGGGGAAAGCTGGCAGGTGTGGAGCCTCTATGCTCTGGCGTTCATCCCCTCGCGCTTTGGCGGCGAGCCATTTCCGATGATCGCAGGCTCGCAGATTTGGAGTTTCGTCAGCTACGCATTCCTGCATCTCGACTGGATGCATCTTTTGTTCAATTGCCTGTGGCTGCTGATTTTCGGAACCGTGGCCGCGCGCTTTCTTGGCGCCGCCAGATTTCTCCTTTTGTCGGCGCTATCAGCCGCGGGCGGAGCGCTGCTCACGCTCATTCTGCATTGGGGGCAGTCCTATGTGATGATCGGGGCCTCGGGGGCGGTATCGGGGCTGATGGCGGCGGCGGTGCCGATCATGTATGGCCGCCAGACCGGATGGCCGGCGGGAAAATCGGCGGCAACGCAACCGCTTTCAATCGTGGAGCTCATCCGCAGCCGCAACGCGATCATCTTCACGGCCGTCTGGCTTGCGATCACGCTGTTTTCGGGAGCCACGGGGTTTACCGGCAATTCCTTCATGGCCGATGCTCAGATTGCCTGGGAGGCCCATATCGGCGGGTTTGTTTCGGGGCTGGCGGCGTTCTATCTTCTTCGCCGGCAAACGGTGCGCGGGTGAGAATGTTGTGTTATTGTTTCCACCAAACCCGGCGGAAAGGAGAATCGTCATGGCGGTGGCTCATATTCTGAAGCAGAAGGGAGGCGCGGTGGTTACCGTACAACCTTCGCAGACACTGCACGAAATCGCGGAAATCCTTGCCAAGAAACGCATCGGCGCGGTGATTGTGGTCGATAAGCATGGCGCCATCGGCGGCATCGTTTCGGAACGCGACGTGGTCCGCGCGGTGGCAGGCGAGGGTGCCGCGGCGCTCAAGAAGACGGCGCGCGATGTGATGACCCACAAGGTTCTGACCTGCAGCCCGCGCGATACCGAGGCCGAACTGATGGGATTGATGACCGACAACCGCATCCGCCATCTTCCAGTTGTCGAGGATGGCAAGCTCGCAGGGATGATTTCGATCGGCGACGTCGTCAAATTCCGCATCGAGTCAATCGAGCGCGAGGCCGAGGAAATGAAGAGCTATATCGCCTCGGCGGGATAGCACTCAGCGCCCATAGACGGACCTGGGATCGAAGAGCGGCGGCCCGCCCACGGGTTCGAGCTTGCCATTGACGATGCGGCGGTAAAAACACGTCTTGCGGCCGGTGTGGCAGGCAGCACCACGGCCCGCCGGCACGGCGCGCACTTGCAATGCGTCCTGGTCGCAATCGACGAGAATTTCACTGAGCCGCAGAAATTCGCCGGAGGTTTCGCCCTTTTTCCACAGGGCTTGCCGCGAGCGGCTCCAGAAATGAACCTGGCCGGTCTCAACCGTCAGGCGCAGCGCGTCGGCGTTCATGTGGGCGATCATCAACAGGGTGCCGTCGCGGGCATCGGTCACCGCCGCGGTGATCAGGCCACTCGAATCGAATCTCGGCTGAAACACTGAGGTTTCAACAAGGTCCGCTGGCATCAGAGCGTGAAGCCGCCCGGCGGTGTCCGCACCAACTCCATGAAGCGGGCCTGAAGCACCGGGTTGGTTTTGAATTCGCCAACGAACTGGGTGGTGATGGTGGCGACATTGCGCTTGCCGATGCCGCGCATCGACATGCAGGTGTGGACCGCCTCGATCATCACCGCGACCCCATGGGGGGCAAGCGCGCCGTTGATGCAATTGGCGATCTGCGCCGTCATGGTTTCCTGGGTCTGCAGGCGGCGGGCGAAGATTTCCACCACCCGGGCCAGCTTGGAAATGCCGACGACGGCCTTGGGAGCCGGCAGGTAAGCCACATGGGCGCGGCCAACGAAGGGAGCGATGTGGTGCTCGCAATGGGAATTGAATTCGATGTCGCGCAGCATGACGATATCATCATAGCCGCCGACATCTTCGAAGGTGCGGGTCAGTTCCTCGGCCGGGTCCATGGCGTAGCCGCTGAAATATTCGCGAAAGGCCTTGGCCACGCGCTTTGGCGTCTCGAGCAGCCCTTCGCGATCGGGGTCATCGCCGGCCCAGGCAATCAAGGTGCGGACGGCGGCATGGGCCTCCTCAAGGCTTGGATGCTTCACCGCGAGAGCTTAGCGGCTCGCTGGTGTTACGGGAGAGTTTCTTGATAATGGCGTCCATCTCGTCCTGCGCTCAAAACAGTTCATTCCACGGGTCTTAACCCAAGCATTGATGGCTCCCATATCATGGGGGAAACCTCCAGGCAAACCGGCAAACGACATGTTTGCCGCCTGCCGCGAAGTGGCTAGGATATGAGCATGATCAATGACATCTACAACCGCAAGATTCTGGAATTCGCGGCCGATATTCCGCTGCTGCAACGCTTGCCCCAGCCCGATGCCACGGCGGTTGCCCATTCCAGGCTGTGCGGCTCCAAGGTGACGGTCGACCTCAAGATGAAGGACGGGGTGGTCACTGAATTCGGCCATGATGTGAAAGCCTGCGCGCTTGGCCAGGCTTCATCGTCGATCATGGCGCGCCATGTGGTGGGCTCCTCGGGGCCTGAGCTCAAGGCGCTGAAGGAGCAGATGCACCATATGCTGAAGGACGGCGGCCAGCCACCCTCCGGCAAGTGGCAGGATCTGGAAGCCCTTGTTCCGGTTCGCGATTTCAAGGCAAGGCAGGCCTCGACGCTGCTTACCTTCGATGCCGTGGCGGATGCGGTCCGGCAGATTGAAGCAAAACAGGCGGAGGTGGCCCATGGCAAATGACAGGCCGTCCTGGCTCCGGGCCGCCGATGTCACTCCACGCACTGGATCGGCCTATCCGGCGAAGCTCACCGAGGCGGTCAAGGGCCGCGAGAAGCGGGTGCTTGGCGATCTCTTCGGCCTCGATCAGTTTGGCGTCAACCATGACGACGCTGGCGCCGGGGGCCGCGTCGGCGCTGCGCCATTGGCATGAGCGCGAGGACGAATTCATCTTCGTCCTCGATGGCGTCATCACGCTCGTCGATGACGCCGGCGCCCATGAGCTCACATCAGGCATGTGCGCGGGCTTCAAGGCCGGCATCGCCAACGGGCACCATCTGGTCAACCGGTCACAGGCCCCAGCGAGCTATCTGGAGATCGGCACGCGCTCGGCGGAGGAAGTGGCGAACTATCCCGACAATGATCTGAGGGGAGTAAAGACCGCGGGGAAGTTCAGCTTCACGCGCAAGGACGGGACGGGGTATTGAGGGGGCCACCACCGTAACCCGATTTCGGCGCAAGTTACGGCGAGGGTGTATTCACTTCATTGTATGGCGTTCAATTAGAAGCACAATAGTCACGAAGCTTCGCGACATGGGCTTTCGCATTTGCAAGGTTCGGAAGCAAAGCCATGACCGGACCGTCACCTCCTCTTCACCGCCCTATTCACCCCGCTCAACACCGCCTTCAAGCTCGCCACCACGATGTTCTTGTCGATGCCGGCGCCGAAGAGGGTTGAACCGCCGGGAAGCCTGAGCTCCACGTAGGCTATCGCCGCCGCGTTGGCGCCGGTGCCGATGGCGTGTTCGCGGTAGTCGGCGACATCGAAGGCAAGTTTCGACTCCTTGCGGATGGCATCGACGAAGCCGTCGACCGGGCCGTTGCCGTGGCCGGTAATGGTCTTGAGCTTGCCATCCACCGTGATTTTCGCGGTGAGGCCTTGCTCGCCGTGATCGGATTTCGAGCTGTGTTCGAGGAAGCCGTAGCGGCCGTTGCCGTCGAGATATTCGGCTTCGAAGGCCTGCCACAACCGGTCGGCGGCAAGTTCGACGCCTTCGCCGTCGGCAATGGCCTGCACCACCTTGGAGAATTCGATCTGCAGACGCCGCGGCAGCTCGATGCCGTGCTCCTTCTCGAGAATGTAGGCGATGCCGCCCTTGCCCGATTGCGAATTGATGCGGATCACCGCCTCATAGGAGCGCCCGAGGTCCATCGGATCGATCGGGAGATAGGGCACCTCCCAGAGGGGCGAGTTGGATTTCTCCATGGCCTTGAAGCCCTTGTTGATGGCATCCTGGTGCGAGCCCGAGAACGCGGTGAACACCAGATCGCCGGCATAGGGGTGGCGCGGATGGACGGGCAACTGGTTGCAATATTCCGCCATGCGGACGAGCTCGTTGATGTTGGAACAGTCAAGCCCTGGATCGATGCCCTGGCTGAACAGGTTCATGGCCAGCGTGACGAGGCAGACATTGCCGGTGCGCTCGCCATTGCCGAACAGGGTGCCCTCGACCCGGTCGGCGCCGGCCAAGAGGCCCAGCTCGGTGGCGGCAACGGCGGAGCCCCGGTCATTGTGGGGATGGAGCGAGATCACCAGACTGTCGCGCTTTTTGATATTGCGGCAGAACCATTCGATCTGGTCGGCATGAATGTTGGGCGTCGACATCTCGACGGTGGCCGGGAGATTGAGGATCAGCTTCTTGGCGGGCGTCGGTTCATAGACGTCGATCACCGCCTCGCAGATTTCCTTGGCGAAATCGAGCTCGGTGCCGGTGAAGCTTTCGGGCGAATATTCATGGCGGGTGATATTTTCCATGGCATGCTCGCGTTCGAGCCGGCGGATCAGCCTGGCGCCCTTCACCGCGATGTCGATGATGCCGGCGCGGTCCTGCTTGAACACCACGCGGCGCTGCAGTTCCGAGGTCGAATTGTAGAGATGCACGATGGCGCTGCCCACGCCTTCGAGGCTTTCGAAGGTGCGGCGGATCAGTTCCTCGCGCGCCTGGGTCAGCACCTGGATGGTGACGCCCGCCGGAATCTTCTTGTTATCGATCAGATAACGGACGAAATCGAAATCGGTCTGCGAGGCGGAGGGAAAGCCCACCTCGATTTCCTTGAAGCCCATGGCGAGGAGGCCCGCGAACATGCGGATCTTGCGATCGGGGCCCATGGGCTCGATGAGCGACTGGTTGCCGTCGCGGAGATCGACGGAGCACCAGACGGGAGGTGCCGTAATGGTGCGGTTGGGCCATTGCCGGTCGGCCAGTGCGACGGGGGGAAACGGCCGGTACTTCTCGTGCGGATTGATCATCATGATAGGGGTCTCTTGTCTGTCCTAGCTGGGTTGGTGGCGATATCTCCCCGGAAGGCCCAGGCAATGCCCGGCCGGCCCTCAGGGGCAGCTAAGAAGCAGAAGTCCAAGCGCGCTCGCAGGGCTGGGGAGCCTGGAGGAGACCGTGATGGCGCGCGCGGTGGACATGGAAGTGGCCTATAAAGCAAGGTGAAGCCGGGCGCAACAGTCCGCAGTCAGCCTTAGCCAGGACTTCATTTGCAGCGAATTCGGGTTGGTGTTCATCAAGAGTCCGACCCCGTGGGCTCAAGCCCATAGACCGGTTGGCGCCCGTCAAAACCCTTGAGCGCGAACTCGCCGAGACAGGTGAAGTCGAGGCGGCCGCTGCCGCCGATGGTGCGCGCAGCACTCGGCTCGGGAAGTGCGGAGATGTGACCGGTTCCGCGGATCGCGGTAATCACGTTCGCGTGTGCGGGTGTCGCGGCTTCGTGAATTGCAGTTGATGCTGCCCCACTAGAGGGTTTGCAGAGAGCAGTGAAGCTCTGGTTTTCTGGGAGTCCCGCTATGATCAAAGTACTTTTCGCCGCAGCCCTGCTTGGCTTCGCCCTGACCGCGCCGGCCTATGCCGAAGACATGAAGTGTGACGATGCATCGATGATGAAGATGCAAACCGAAATGGACGCGATGACCGACGCGGCCAAAAAGGAAATGGCCATGAAGGAAATGGACATGGCCAAGATGGCAATGAAGGATTCCAAGATGGACGAATGCACCATGCACATGGGCGAAGCGATGAAGCAGATGTCGCAGTAAAGCGAGCGATGACGGGATGCCGAGGCATCCCGCCTCGAACTATTCTCATACCAACGGCCACTAGAGATGCCCTTTTTCCTCCCTCCCCCTTGTGGGGAGGGGTAGGGGTGGGGGTCGCTCCGGCGGCTGCCGTTCCTGTATCAACAAGCAGGAGCGGATGGTTCAGAGCGACCCCCACCCTTAATCCCTCCCCACAAGGGGGAGGGAGATAAGAGTGAGCAACGTGATAGTCGGAAGAGTCATGTTCAACGGCTGCTGGTATCAATATGGGAACAGATTGTGGGTAACGAGCGTAGCCTTGGCGTAATCGAACAGACGTCCGACGCGCTTGTAATCGATGTGAAGCAAATCGTCGCCGGGTAAATTGTCGAAATTCCCGGCGAAAATCCGCGGTAGGACTAGCGGCGTCTGCGGCGGCGCGGGCGGCGGCGGCACGGTTACCGTCCGTAGCGGCCTCCAGCCTGTCTGCCCACCCCAGGATACTTCCCATGTGCCCTTGGTCGCGCTCGTCACCTTGAAACGCACGATGTCGTCCGTCCCGTCGCCGTTAACATCGGCGATCAGAATTGAGCCAAATCCAGTGGAGAGGCTGTTCAGGGGGATCCACGCGCCGGCACCGCTTTTTGAAATCGACCAGTGTCCACCCGCCTGGCTGAGCACGTCGGCCCTGCCATCCCCGGTAAAGTCACCGAAACGAAGGTCGCTGAGGGCGAACGAGGAACTTTGCAGATTCTTCCAGCCATGAATGCCAGGAGAAACGACTGACCATTGCCCGCCGCCATCGCGGCGGAACACGTCGGTCCGGCCATCGCCGTTGAAATCAGCGAAGCGAAGCTCTTTGAACGGAACCGGATAAGTGCCGGGAAGCGCTGTCCAGGCACCACTGCCGCCGCTGGAAATCTCCCAGGTGTCGCCATTGGGAGCCAGAACATCGCAGCGGCCATCGCCGTTGAAATCGCCCAGACCCACATCTTCAAGCCGCTCGGTCGCGGCTTTCAGGAAGACCCAATGCATGCGGGCAGCGCTCATCATCCACCAGGTCCTGCCAGAGGCAAGGAAGAGGTCGTCCTTTTTGTCACCGTCGAGGTCGCAGACGCTATAGCGGCCATAGGTGTCGTAGTTGGCTACATTGCGCTGCGCACCAGTGCCCAGATGGACATTGGTCTCGGTGAAGAGTTCCACCGCGCCATCATGCAAGGTGGTATCGATGAGACGGCTGTGGGCGAAGACGTTGCCTCCGATGGATGCCCCCACGAAGGGCCGTCCGCGCAGCTTCAAGGCGCGGTCGCGGGTATATTGAAATGTGTTGTCGAAGTACGAGAAACGGTCGCCGGCGCGGCCGCAGTTCCAGATTGAACTGAAAACCGGCGGGCAGTTGCGGTTGCCGTGAACGTCGAACTGATGGGTATAGGAGTTGAAAAACGTGCCGTGGACGCCGCCGCCCTTGAGGACGAGGTTGTTCTTGGCCTGGTATCCGGTTCCGGCGTCGCCGCTGGCTTCCAGGGCGTGGCGGTTGAGGTCAAAGACGTTCCGTTCGACCCGTGCATAGGCTCCGGCCGATACGGCTACACCATAGCCGTTTTCGCCGACATGCTGATTGTTATGAATGTAGTTGTCATGAATGTAGACAGAACCCGGCTTGAGCGATGTCGGGACTTGCGGATTCTCGGCGATGTAAATTGCCTGCCCGCTCCAGCCCGCCAGCTCCATGTTGGAAATCTCGACATTGAGACACGACTCCACATGAATGGCTCGCTCCAGGTTGCTGCCGCCGTCCATGATGCCATAGTGGGGACCGTGCAAGCGGAATCCGGACATCCGGACGTTGTTGCCGACGATACTCCCATCACTGTTGCACACGATTTGGAACTGCGGCTTGGGGCGGAACCTGGTAAAGAGCCGGGGGCCGAGTTCCCTTGCGTTGCGGACAGGCCGCGGCGGATTGCCGTCATCGCCGGTTAGCGTCACGCTTTCGCGGATGTAAATCTGCTCATACCCGGTCAGATCCATGTCGACGTTTCGGCCAAGAATGACCAGTGAACCGTCCTCGCCGAGACATTTGACGAGTTTGTCCTTCGATTCATCCGAATTGTCATCGACGCGGCAGACACTCGAGTTTACTGCTACTTCCACGGTTTTGATCGTCTGTGGCGCTCCGGACAGCGAAGTTGTCAGATCGTAACAAGCCCTTGCCGGGTCCGGGTTCGTGCAGGGAGCGGCCACAGCGCTGGGCTGCACCGACAGGTTGCCCGCCTTTCCCACTGTTATCCCGTTGATCTTGAGATCGAGTTGGCAGGCCGGCGGCGCCGTCACCAACCAGCTCAGAGTCGATTTGCCGCCGGTGTGTACGGTTCGGGGCAGGGCGGAAATGTTGGCGCTGACGCTGGTCGCACAGTCGGGCGTTACCGCTACCTCGACCGAGCCGAGCTGACGCTGACTCCCGTCGAGCTTAATAGTCGTGAAGATATAGGTGGTCTTCGTCTGTGGACTGATGGTCTTGCTACCGCTCTGTCCCGTGGGCACGGATTGTCCATTCACCCAGAGCGGGCAATCGTTGGGGCCGTCGAAGAACCAGCGCAGAGTGGTCGACGCGCCAAGCGCGATGCTCAAAGAATTGGCAGTGATCGAGCCGACGGTACTGACTTCGCAGTTCGGTGGAGGAAGCTGGGCCCTGGCGGTACCGTGGGGCAGCAAAATGATCAGTGCAAAGATAAGAAAGAGACCGCATACTGCCTTGAGCCGCCGAATTTTGCCCTGCACTGGCATTGTCTGCTCCTGTCATTGACTGCCATCTCGCCAGCGCCGCCGGGCGAGACGTAAAGTTTCATTGACCTCTTCCGTTCAGTTTGCTCTTCGAAGCCGCCGGCCAATTGCGCCAAGTCAGTTTGTGCTGCTTCCCGATAGGAAAGCCAGCGGGAGCCGTATCATTGGTGGTGTGAAGCAGGCCAGACGGGCGGTCTGCACCAACCCAAGAAATCAAGGTTCGCACAGGACATTTGAAAGGGCAACCAATTCGTCAGGGTATCGTGGTTAATGACGCAACCGGGATCGAAGGTGCTGCCACCCTGATTGGCGCTTGAGGCGGTGGAACAAGGCTACCGGCGCGCGCTCGGGGTAGGAGCCAAATTCACCGCCGCTGCGGGAACCAATAGCGGAGAACAGCGGAGCTTTGTTTCACAATTTTTAATTGCATTGCACGGTATGGACAACTATAAATTACTTGATTCTGTCAACTATTATGGGCCGGAATCTGTCACCAAATAGTGACGTTTTGGTGCGCATTTGGCGGCTTTCCGGCACCCAAAACTGACGAAATGGCGTGAAAAAGTGCTGCGGATTCAAGCCTAGGAATTGTTTCACGTGAAACGTTCAGGCAATTTCGAGTACGACGCGGCCGGTGATTTTGCCCTGTTTCATGCGGGCGAAAATGGCGTTGATGTTCTCAAGCGGCTCCTTGGCGATGTGGGCGCGGACGAGGCCTCGTGCGGCGAAGTCGACGGCTTCCTGGAGGTCCTGACGGGTGCCGACATTGGAGCCCCGGACCGAGACCTCGGCATTGACAATGGCGGCGATCGACATGCGGATTTCATCCTGCTTGCCTCCGGGCAAACCGATCCATGAAACGCTGCCGCCATTGCGCAACACACCCACCGACTGCTCGAAGGCCCGCGGCGAGACGGCAGTGACGACGGCGCCATGGGCTCCGCCGATTTCGCTCTGAATGCGCTCGACCGGATCGGCATCGGCCGCGTTGACGAGAAGTTCGGCGCCGAGCGATTTGGCGAGAGCCAGCTTGTCATCGGCCACATCGACGGCGGCAACCCGCAGTCCCATGGCCCTGGCATATTGCACGGCGATGTGACCGAGGCCGCCCACGCCGATGACGGCGAGCCACTGACCGGGCCGGGCGCCGGTGCGCTTGAGGCCGCGGTAGGTGGTGACGCCGGCGCAGAGAATGGGCGCCAGCTCATAAAGATCGGCGGCGGCCGGTATGTGGCCGCAGTAGGCGGCGTCGGCCAGCATGTATTCGGCATAGCCGCCGGGCTTGGAGTAGCCGGTTGCTTCGGCCTTCCTGCAGATGGTTTCCATGCCCGACAGGCAGAACTCGCACGATCCGCAGGCGGAGTACATCCACGGGACGCCGATGCGGTCGCCTGTGCGAAACCGCTCGACGCCTGCGCCTGCTTCCGCCACATGTCCCGTCACTTCATGGCCGGGGATCAGCGGGAGAACCGGAAGCGGCGTCCAATCACCGTCGACGGCGTGAAGGTCGCTGTGGCAGACGCCGCAGGCGGTGACCTTGATCAGGACTTCGCCGCGACCGGGCGTGGGGATCGGCAACCTGCTCAATGGCAAGGGAAGCGCCGATCGCCCGCAGAACGGCGGCCTTCATGGTCTTGGGCATGGGAGGTTCCTCAGTTTCCGAGGATGATATCGCGGGACTCGCCCGCGCCGATAGCGAAATTCGCACTCAGCGTTTCGCCGCCAATTTCGGCTATGGCGGTGTAGGTTCCCGGCGTCAGCACCACTTCGGTGGAGAGGCCACCGATTGCAGGGAGGGTGTTGCCATTGTCGTCGACGAGGCGCCAGAGGACATCGGCGGCGGGATCGCCCACGAAGGACAGTCTGGCGAGGCCCGCGCTGTGATCGATTTCGACCGCACTCATGATGCCGGCTCTTACGGTCACGTCGGTGACGGCGCTGGCATTGCCCCGGGTAAAGCTGCTTTCGATGCGGTAATCGCCGGCCGAGACGCGCAGGACTTCGCCCGGTTGACTGGTGGTGGCGACAAGCGTTCCCATGTTGGGGCCGGTGAGGGCGAAGATCCTGCTCTGCGAAGCGATGGCAGGGAGGCCCAGCCCCCGTAACTTCGGCAGGATGCGGATGCCGCCGGCATCGAGCACGAAGCTGACGATCAGCCTGGTGCCCTGGACCAGCGTAACGCTCTGCGTCACATGAATGGCGCCGTAGCGGACATCGATGAGATAGTCGCCCGGTCCGATGGCGGCATCGGCAACGGGAACGCTGGCGGAATAGATTTCCTCGCCGGTGGAACTCACAACCGTCCAGTCGAGGGGGAGTTCGATGAGGCCGCCATCCTCGGTGAGGCGGGCCGACAGTTCCAGCCCCTCGCGGCCGGGGGGGACGGTTTCGATGGCGATGTCATGGGCGGCGCCGAGGGCCGCGAGTCTGGGCGGGTTCGCCGGCGCGCTGGAGATTTCGAGTTGTCCGCTGGCGGCCGAATGGACGGCCCGCGATGCCACCATGGTCACGATGGCAACCAGGAAAAGTACCGCCGCCACCGCGGCCGCGGATTTGAAGCTGCTGCGGCGGCGGTCGAGCATTGCGCGGGTGCTGTCTTTGTATACGCCGTCAGTACCCATTCACAACTCTCCCCCAGCCAATCCGGCCGGCCCCGGCAGTGAACATCGCCACGGCGGCGGCGGCAACCCGATCCTTAATTTTGGGTTAACGGGAGTGCGCAAATTGAAACCATTGCCTTCGCCGCGGGGGGCGGCCAAATTGCTGTGGCAATGACCACGCTCAACGACACCTCGTCGATTCGCGCCCTGCTGGCAACGCGCAAGTCGGCCTCGGCCAAGGCCATGGGCGAGCCGGGCCCCACGGCCCGGCAGCTCAAATCGATCCTCACGGCCGCCGTCCGGGTGCCGGACCACGGCAAACTCACGCCGTGGCGCTTCATTCTGTTCGAAGGCGCGGCGCGGGCGCAATTCGGCGAGGCGATGCGGGCACGCTGGCACGAGCTCCATCCGGACCACGGCGAGGAGTTGCTCAATTTCGTGCAGGGCCTTTTCTTACGCGCGCCAGTTGTGCTGGCGGTGATTTCCTGTGCGGCGCCCCATCCCAAGATTCCGCTGTGGGAGCAGACGCTGTCGGCTGCCGCGGTGGGGCAGACCATTCTGCTGGCGTCGGCGGCCGAGGGGGTGGGCTGCCAATGGAATACCGGCTGGATGGCTTATGATGAGGGGATGGCAAGGGTCATGGGACTTTCGGCGCACGAGAAGGTGGCTGGATTTTTCTACTTCGGTACGCCAACCGCCGCGCTGGAGGACAGGCCGCGGCCCGACCCGATGAGTTTGCTGACGAGGTGGCAAGCGCCATGAGCATTCGCGGCATACTCTTCGACAAGGACGGCACGCTGATCGAAGTCAACGCGACCTGGGTGCCGTTCTACCGCCACATGCTGCGCGAGCTATTCAACACCGACGACGAGGGCGCCTACCGGTTGATGGAGAAGGCGGGTTTCGACCGGGCGACGGCTAAGTTCAAACATGGCTCGGTGCTAGCAGGCGGCACCACGCGGCAATTCGTCGAGATTCTGTGGCCGGGCCTTGGCGAGGCCGAAGTAGCGGAAAAGATACGCATCGTCGACCACGACTATGCCCACAAGGCGAGAGAGCTGCTCACTCCGCTGATGCCGCTTGAACCGATATTTTCGGAGTTGCGGTCGATGGGTTACGTTCTCGGCGTGGCCACCAACGACAGCCACGTCTCAGCCACCAATCAGATGGCGCATATCGGCGTCATCGAGCACTTTGAAGACATTATCGCGGCCGATACGGTGGCAGTGCCGAAGCCTTCGGGCAACATGATCCGCCGGTTCGCGGAAATCACCGGACTTGCCGCTTCGGCCATCGCCATGGTTGGCGATAATTTCCACGACATGGAGGAAGCGCGCAACGGCGGCGCCGGATTGGCGATCGCGGTGCTGAGCGGCAATGCCCAGTCCGAGGACATCGCCCATCTCGCCGATCATACGATCGCCAGCGTCGCCGATCTCCCGGCGCTCCTGAGATCGTTGTAGCTTCATGTTCTACGATGCCATCCGCAACGATCACGGCTTCGAATACGACCCGTTCAAGGCGCTGGTGGCGCCGCGGCCGATCGGCTGGATATCTTCGCTTGCCGCCACCGGCGTGGCCAATCTGGCGCCCTACAGCTATTTCAACGCCATGTCGCAGGATCCGCATTATGTCGTATTCGGCAGCGGTCCGCGCAAGGACAGTCTGCGCAACATCGAGGCGATGGGCGAATTCGCCGTTAACCTTGCGACATGGGATCTGCGCGAGCAGATGAACCTAACCTCCGCCCAAGTGGGTTCGCATGTCGACGAATTTGAGCTGGCGGGGCTTACCAAAGCCATGTGCCGGCTCATCAAGCCGCCGCGGGTTGCCGAGAGCCCGGCGTGCCTGGAATGCAAGCTGTTCCAGATCGTCGAGCTTCCCGACGATGAGGGGCGGGTGAGCAACTGGATGACCATCGGCAGGGTTATCGGAATTCATATCGATGACCGGTTCATTGAAAATGGCCGGGTGAACACGGCGGCGATGAAACCCATCGCCCGGATGGGCTACAGTGAATATGCCACGGTCGAACAGGCCTGGCGCATGCGGCGTCCGAGTTAGCCCGCGGGTCTGCTACACTCATAAATTGCAAAGCCGCGAGGGCGAGTCGCAAGGCGAGTCGTGAACGGGAGGCGAACGCCGCAATTCCGCCATTGTTGATAAGTCTGTTGACAGATCAATTTTGCTGAACCTATTCAATGCGATAATCGCACTGTTCACAGCTGTGGAAAAGCGAATTAACGAGCCATTAACCAGTGGGGCGCAGGACTCGCATAGGGTGAACTGGGGTGAAGACGGACGGGCAGATGAAGCTGGAAAGGAATGTAGACATGACAAAGTGTCTGCTGATTGGCGATAACGGCTCGGAGAGTCAAAAGCTGCAGCAGTTGCTCGATGGCTTGGGGCTTGATACGGCGCACGCTGCAAGGCCCGAGGACGCCCTCAAGTTCTGCAACGACAACAGCCCCGAAGTGGTGATGCTGGCGGCAGCGGGTTCGAGCGCCAGGCCCAAGGATTTCGTGCGCCGCTTGCGGCGCAACGCGCGAGGCAAAATGCCGGTGGTGTTCCTCTACGCCGAAACGGCCGACACCGAGTTGATCGGCCAATCCATTCTGCAGGGTGCCGCGGACGTGCTGATGAAACCGTTCGACCGGGACATCCTCCAGTTCAAGCTGCGGCAGGCCGGCATCGTCGCCTGAGCGGAGTCTTGGCGCCTTAAATTCGCTCGCCCACGAGATCGTATTCCTCCGCATCGACAATCCGCACACGGACTAAGTCGCCTGGCTTCAAATCCGTCTCCCCCGGCAGGAACACGTTGCCGTCGATCTCCGGCGCGTCCCACGGTGAGCGGGCGATGGCCTCGTCGTTTTCGCTATCGATCTCGTCGACCAGCACGTCGATCTCGCGGCCCACCTTGGCCTCGAAGATTTCCGCCGAAATCTCCTGCTGGGCTGCCATGAAGCGCTCCCAGCGCTCCTGTTTCACCGCATCGGCGATCTGCGGCAGGCCCAGATCGTTGGCCTTGGCCCCCGAAACCGGCTCGTATTTGAAGCAGCCGACGCGCTCGAGGCGCGCTTCCTTCAACCATTGCAGCAAATACTCGAAATCCGCATCCGTCTCCCCGGGAAATCCTACAATGAAAGTCGAACGGATGGCGATTTCCGGGCAAATCCTGCGCCAGGAGGCAAGCCGGTCCAGCACCTTCTCCTGATTGGCCGGCCGCTTCATCGCCTTCAGGACACCGGGTGCCGCATGCTGAAAGGGAATGTCGAGATAGGGGAGTATCTTGCCCTCCGCCATCAGCGGAATGACGTCGTCGACATGGGGGTAGGGGTAGACATAGTGCATGCGCACCCAGGCGCCGAGATCGCCCAGCTCCTTGGCCATGTCATAGAATTTGGCGCTGCACCTCGCGGCCATGAAACTTGCTGGTGGCATATTTCACATCGACGCCATAGGCGCTGGTATCCTGGGAGATGACCAGCAACTCCTTGACGCCTGCCTTCACCAGCCGTTCAGCCTCGTAGAGCACCGAGGCAACCGGCCGTGACACCAGATCGCCGCGAATGGAAGGAATGATGCAGAACGAGCAGCGGTTGTTGCAGCCCTCGGAAATCTTGAGATAGGCATAGTGCTTGGGCGTCAGATGCAGGCCCTGCGGCGGCACCAGATCGTATTTGGGATCATGCACCGGCGGCAGCGCGTCATGAACGGCACCCACCACGGCGGCATATTGGTGTGGCCCCGTCACCGCCAGCACACTTGGATGCGCCGCCCTGATCCTGTCGGCTTCCACGCCCAGGCAACCCGGTGACGATCACCCGCCCATTCTCCGCAATCGCCTCGCCGATCGCCGCCAGCGACTCTTCCTTGGCGCTATCGAGGAAGCCACAGGTGTTGACGATCACCACGTCAGCCCCGTCATAGCCGGCGACATGAGATAGCCCTCGGCCCGAAGCTGGGTGATGATCCGCTCGCTATCGACCAGCGCCTTGGGGCAGCCGAGCGACACGAGACCGATCTTGGGGACGTGCTTGTTCATGGGGCGGGGGTGTAGCGGAGTGGGGAGCCAAGTGCAAATTCAAGCTGGCGGAGTGTTTGCGCTCGGCGTAGCTCACCAATGGGACAAGCGATGATAATTTCTCCAATTTTGGAAGTAGTAATCCTGAACTAATTGCCAGTAGGTTTGAGTTGCTTGGCACCCCAAAAACTTGCCGAACTTCCTTCAAGGCTCGCAATTGTTCTTTTGGAAGAAATATACATCATCCAAGCATCGTGAATGCGATCCGCAAGTTTACGCGGCATAGGAGTATGACCCGAACGCTGGGGGAAAGAAAAAATATCACCGGGGTATGGCATTCCATCCATTTGAACGGGGTGATTGTAGGTCATATAGATGAGCCAGTTGATTGCAGAGTGCCGGTCACCAAGCGCCCGCTGGAGCCCGTGCAAAAGCACATCAGGCCGAAGCAGCGAATTTCCAGTGTTGCAAACGACAAGCAGCCCCGCCGCATCTGGCATGCCAAGAGACAGTTTAGTGGCCTTAATTTGATTGTTTGCCTTTTTCACAGCTGTTTTGACGCTGACCGTAATTGACTTCAAGTACTCGCGGGCGCAGTCGACCGGGATTTCAGATGTCTTGATTGTGATCGTTGAGCCGCGCTGCGCAGGGACTTTCCCCGCAGCGACCCATTTTTGGTACATCGCCGTGTGTTTCACATGAAATTCATGCTTGTCCCGGGGATCTTCCATCAAGGTCTTTATTTCGATAATGACATTGTCATTTCGCAACACAATGTCAGCGTTTTCGGGACCATTTTGGGTTGATTTGATTTCCGAAGGCTGTAGCCCACCAATTGAGCGCATGGCTTCCGCAAATGCATTGTCTATGTTTTCAATAAGTGAAATCGATTTATGATCGTCGCTCAATCTTTGACCCTCAGGGTACAAGACTGCGCGAATTTGGCCAAATAGAAGACACCGCCTAGTTGCAGGACGGCTTGCTCGCTATCGACCAGCGCCTTGGGGCAGCCGAGCGGTACCAGACCGATCTTGGGGACGTGCTTGTTCATGGGGGCGGGGTTTAGCGGAGTGGGGGGCGGAGCGCAAATCGCCCATCCGTCACGGCCACCTCTCCACCCGCAACCCTTCCACTCGTTCGAACTCACCGAGATTGTTGGTGACCAGCACCAGCCCTTGAGACCGCGCGATTCCGGCGATCATGACGTCGTAGGCTCCAATCATCCGCCCTTGCCGTTCCAATCTGGAGCGGATGCCGCCGGCATGGACGGCGGCGCGGCTGTCGAAGGCGAGAAGCTCAAGCCGGGCGACAAACCCGTCGATAATTGCCATCCGCTTTTGCGGCTCATCGTATTTCTCCGCTCCGTATGCCAACTCGAAGAGGCTAACGTCGCTGACCGCCATACGGCCGTCATTGGCTTTGAAACGTTCGGCAAGCGCACGGCTACGGTGCTTCAAGACATGAATGCAAATGTCCGTATCGAGCAGATAGACGAGCACTAGAAAGATTTGCGCTGTTGAGGCGCTGGCTGGGCGCGATCGCTGAGGAAGTCATCGTCGAGGCGCGGTCCGTCAAAGAAAGCGTCCCAACTCTCGCCCGCAGGCATCACCAAGCGGCCGCTGCCTTGCTTTATGATGTCGACGCGCTTCACATGCTCCGGCAGCGCCACGGCCTTAGGCAGGCGGACGGCCTGACTCCTGTTGGTTTTGAAGACGGTTGATTGAGACATGAAAACCCTTGGATATGTCTGAGGTATATACATTGATTTGGCGCACAATTCAAGCCAGCCCTCTGCTTGACAAATCACCCCTCGCATGCGCTTTTCCGCGCCACTTCATGCGAGCTTGCGAGGACCGATGCACGCCTACCGCAGCCACACCTGTGGCGAGTTGAGAGCCGACCATTCCGGCCAAGACACCCGCCTCTCAGGCTGGGTGCACCGGGTGCGCGACCATGGGGGCGTGCTGTTCATCGATCTGCGCGATCACTACGGCTTGACCCAGGTAGTGGCCGATCCCGATTCGCCAGCCTTCAAGCAAGCCGAGCGCTTGCGTTCGGAATGGGTGATCCGCGTCGATGGCAAGGTGCGCCCGCGCCCGGCGGGAACTGAAAACCGCGACCTGCCCACCGGTCTCATCGAAGTCTTCGCCAGCGATATTCACGTTCACAGCCAGGCCGCCGAACTGCCGTTGCCGGTGTTCGGCGACACCGAATATCCCGAGGACATCCGCCTCAAATACCGCTTCCTCGATCTTAGGCGGGACCGCATTCACAGGAACATCATGAAGCGTGGTGCCATCATCGATTCGCTGAGGCGGCGCATGAAGGAAGGGGGCTTTTTCGAGTTCCAGACCCCGATCCTCACCGCCTCCTCGCCCGAGGGCGCGCGCGACTATCTGGTGCCGAGCCGCGTTCACCCCGGCAAATTCTACGCGCTGCCCCAGGCGCCGCAGCAGTTCAAGCAGCTCATCATGATGTCGGGCTTCGACCGCTATTTCCAGATCGCGCCCTGCTTTCGCGACGAGGATGCGAGAGCCGACCGAAGCCCCGGCGAATTCTACCAGCTCGATATCGAAATGAGCTTCGTCACCCAGGAGGACGTCTTCAACGCGGTGGAACCCGTGCTGCGCGGCGTCTTCGAGGAATTCGGCGGCGGGTTGCCGGTCACTCAGAAGTTCTCTCACATCGCGTATAGAGATGCGATTCGGAAATATGGAACCGACAAGCCCGACCTGCGCAACCCCATCAAGATGCAGGCGGTGACGGAGCATTTCGCAGGTTCGGGTTTCAAGGTCTTCGCTGGAATGATCGCCGCCGATCCGAAGGTGGAAGTCTGGGCAATCCCGGCGCCCAAGGGCGGTTCAAGAGCTTTCTGCGACCGCATGAATTCGTGGGCTCAGCAACAGGGCCAGCCAGGGCTCGGTTATGTATTTTGGCGCGAAGGCGAAGACGGCGGCGCCGGCCCCGTCGCCAAGAATATCGGCCCCGAGCGCACCGCCGCCATCCGCGATCAGCTTGGCCTCGGTGTGGGCGATGCGGCATTCTTCGTCGCCGGCCAGCCGTCGAAATTCTACAAATTCGCAGGCGAGGCGCGCAACAAGATTGGCGAAGACCTGAACCTCACAGCCAAGGACCGCTTCGAATTCTGCTGGATCGTCGATTTCCCCATGTATGAGTGGAACGAGGACGACAAGAAGGTCGACTTCTCGCACAATCCCTTCTCCATGCCCCAGGGCGGCCTGGAGGCGCTTGAGAGCAAGGACCCGCTCGACATTCTTGCCTACCAGTACGACATCGTCTGCAACGGCGTCGAACTGTCATCGGGCGCCATCCGCAACCATAGGCCCGACATCATGAAGAAGGCCTTCGAGATCGCCGGCTATCCGGAAGAGGTGCTGCTGGAAAAATTCGGCGGCATGTACCGCGCCTTCCAGTATGGAGCACCCCCCCATGGCGGCATAGCGCCAGGCGTCGACCGCATCGTCATGCTCCTCTGCAACGAGCCCAACATCCGCGAGGTCGTGCTGTTCCCGATGAACCAGCAGGCCGAGGATTTGCTGATGGGCGCGCCATCGGAAGCGACACCCAAGCAACTACGCGAGCTGCATATCAGGCTGAATTTGCCGGAAGCTTAGGGTGCAACAAGTGTTCACCCTTCTCCCGGCGAAGCCGGGAGAAGGTGCCCGGAAGGGCGGATGAGGGCCGCATTGCGGAACGCAATGCGGTGGATGTGCAGGACCCGGCCGATGCATATTTTCATTGGCTTGAACAACTGTACTCGGCATGCGCTGCAAGCACCACCTAGCGTTCCGCAAGCCGGCCCTCATCCGGCCTGCCGGCCACCTTCTCCCACAATTGGGAGAAGGGTGAATAATTCGTCACGAACGCGACGGGCCTATCAGTCGTTCGCCGTGACGCTCACTCCCAGCTTGCCGATCGCCTCGCCGGGGTTCGCCGGGTTAAGTGTCATCAGCTCTTGGACCTTGAGTGGGGCCGAAGGCTTCATCGACACGGTGATCGATTTGGGATCCTTGAGGAAGCTGTTGACCGCCCCCACCACCTGATCGGTGAAGGCCTGGTTGTTGAGTTGCATCAGCCCGATCTGCATCATGGCGCCGGCATTGGCCACCATCGCCGCTTCGTCCATGCCCTGCATGGCGGCAATCAGCGGCAGCACCTTCTTGGTGATTGAGTTGTCCTCGAAGCGGAAGCTCACTCCGCCGAGCGTCACGTTCTGCAGCTCCGGCATCATGGCGGCGATATCCGGCTCCTTGCCGGTGGCCTGGGCCTTCTGCAATTCGCCGTAAAGCGACAGCGGCACCTCGCCGGCATCGAAGGAGAACTTGAGGGCGCCCATGTCCTTGCCGATATAGGCGAAGTTCATGTTGAGTCCCATCTTGCCGCCGCCGATATCGATCTTGCCGTCGCCGGTCACATCGAAATTGAGCCCCGCATAGCCGATCTGTTTCAATGTGCCGGTGGGATCGATCATCGCGATCGCCGTCTCCGGGATCGCCACGTTGGAAATCTTGGTGGTGAACGAGCCCGCACCCGTCTGCGGATCGCCGTCCCAGGTGCTTTCATAGCCATCCGATGTAATGGTCTGCCCCATGGCCTGGACGGTGATTTGGCCGGATGACATTTTCTTGGCGACATTCATGGCGGCCCGCAATGCGTCCTCCGGCGTCGGATTGTCGCCGGCCGCCTTGACATACCAGCCCTCGGCAATGCCTTCGGTCATCGCCATGCTGATATCCATCCCGTCGGCGCCTTTGATATCGACTTTGGTCGCCAGCGAAGCTGGCCTTGCCGATCTCAAAGATGCCATTGCCGGTGTCCGAGACCCCCTCAAGTTCGATTTCATCGATCAGCAGGTTCATCGCCGGGGCTGGCCCTTCCGCCGCCTTGCTGACAGCGAGCTTGGCGATGATGATGTTGCCGGCACCGTCATCCTTGATCAATTCGTAGGTGGGGGCGATCTGCAGCTGGGTCTTCCAGTTGGCCAGCAGCGCCTGCACCACCGGCGGCACATCCTCGGCCCAGGCGGGAGGGGTCAGGGCCGTTCCGGCCAGAATGAGCAAAACAAGGGTCTTGGGGATGGTTTTCATGGGGGTCATTTCCATTCTGTGGTGGGGGCAGGCTGTTAATCTGACGTTATAGGTGAACCGGCCAAAATCTGCAAAGGCCATTGAGAATTCGCGTCCGAGCGGCTAGGTTCCGCGCCGGACAGGATGAAGGAAGGATGAAGAATGTGGGTTAAATTAGCGGCACTCGCGGTCTCTCTGACAATTCTGGCCGCCGTGCCGGCGCCGGTGGTCGCAGCCATTAAACCGGATGCCGAGCAGCAACTGGTGCTTAAGAAGAAGAAACTTGCCGCTAGGAAGGCGGAGGACAAGCGCAAGGCCGCCGAGGCCGCCAGGCGCCAGGCGGCGGAAAAGCGCCGCCTTGCCCGCGGCGAATGCGAAAGCTTCCTCGAATGCCTGTTCGGCAAGCGCCGCGCGGCCGCCGCGCGTGCATCGTCCACGGCGCGCTCGTCATTCACCGGGGCGACGGCTGCTCGCGACTACTCCACCGCCAAGGTGGTGTCGTGGGATGGCGCCAGCAAATATGCGCCAGGCTCGATCATTGTGCGCACCCCGGAACGCTCACTCTATTATGTGCTGGGTGACGGCAAGGCGCGCCGCTACAAGGTGGGCGTCGGCCGCGAGGGCTTCCAGTGGAGCGGCACTTCGCGCATAGTCTCCAAGCAGGAGTGGCCGACCTGGCGCCCGCCCCAGCAGATGATCGAGCGCGAAGCCGAGAAGGGCCATTTTCTGCCGGAGGAAATGGAAGGCGGCCCGGAAAATCCGCTGGGCGCCCGCGCCATGTATATCGGCGGCACCCTGTTCCGCATTCACGGCACCAACAATTCCGCCTCGATTGGCGGAGCCGTCTCGTCGGGCTGCATCCGCATGATGAACTCCGACGTGATCGATCTTTACGGGCGCGTGAAGGTCGGCGCCCGCGTCTACGTCTACCAGTAGCCCTCCGTTCCAAAATGCCAAGGGCCGCGAATTTCGCGGCCCTTTGTATTGGCGGTCATGTCTCCTTCAGAAATGAACTGACCCCGGAGGCGATGCCGTCCGGGGTCCAGTCCTGAAGATTTGCCGTGAAGCTTACTTCTTCTTCTTGGCGGCCTTCTTCTTGGCGGCCTTCTTGGCAGGCTTCTTAGCAGCTTTCTTCGCAGCCATGTTCTTTTCTCCTAGAGTTGTTAGAGCCCCACAACGCAGGTAAGCCACACATCAAACAACTGGAACTGCGGATCGTCGGCGATTCCCGTTGTCATCGGAGTGTGTTTTGTACCCGTTTGTGTGATTCGGCAATATGCCGTCAACATCTTGTATATCGACGTATTTCCCCTAACAATCGGTAAACGCTTAGCAACCGGCCATTCTCTCCGTATACGGACGAAAACTTCAGAATACGGCGATTTAAACAGGCAATCTGGGGCGAATCGCGGCCCCTCCGTGTACGGAGGAGTATGCCGTTTTCGCGCTCCGGGCGCCCTTGACCCGCTTTCACCCCCCTGTTGCACGGTTGCACAGGTCGAAAATAAATTGTGGACGGCGCGTGGAGTTTGCCGATCCATGTGCAGCAAGTTGGTTCACAAGTCGCATCTTCCTTTCGTTTGAAATTCTCCCGTCAATCGCCATTGGGTACTACCGTGTGGCCGCCACTGCGGGAATTTGAGACCTTCGCTGCCACGCCGAGCAACAACATGAGGAGCGTCTCTACGTGATTCGTGAGTCGAAGAAGTCTGACGCAGTCACTTCGCCACGAAATTTGGTACCAGCAGGACCGGTGTCATGGCACATGACCGGTTCATTCTGTGAATTTAGCATCTCCCGTGGATGTTACTGCAGGATTCGGCGGTGAACTTGAATTTCGAATGACGGATGTGTATAGTTTAGCAACTGATACACATTGGAGACGGCCATGCGAACCAACATCGAGATAGACGACAAGCTGATGAGGAAGGCCATGAAGGCCTCCGGCGCTAAAACCAAGCGTGAAACGGTCGAACAGGCGCTGCAATTGCTGGTGAGAATCGACGGCCAGAAAGCTATCCGCAAGCTGCGTGGCAAGATTCATTGGGAAGGTGACATCGACGCCTGGCGGCGGGATTGAGATTACTCGTTGATAGCTCTGTATGGGTGGATTTTCTGCGCGGCGCGCCATCGCCCGCGACGCGGGCGCTTGATGCGGCGATTGGCGCGCACACCGTTCTTGTCGGCGATCTAATCTTGGCGGAAGTCCTGCGCGGCGTGGACAGCGAGAGCGCCGCGCGTCTTGTCGCATCCAGCCTTGATCAGTTCACAATGGTAGAGCTTGCTGGCCGCGATATCGCGATTGAAGCTGCCGGGAACTATCGACTATTACGCGGCAAGGGCATTACCATGCGTGGCACCATCGATGTGTTGATCGGAACCTGGTGCATCGTCCACGCTGTCCCACTGCTCCACGCTGACCGCGATTTCGAGGGGATGGAGAAGTGGCTGGGGCTGCGACGGTGGGTAGATTAGGTATCTGTCGTTTGCATCTCACATCAGACCAACTTCCATTCCCTTTCAATGCTGGCGATTTCTCAGTCAGTTTGGAAAGGAGGAACGTTTGGGTTCGGAATGGAGAAAGGGTTACTTCAAGCACTAGACCTTTTTTTCCGGCGGATCGCTTCATGTGTTCTACGAAGTCTTGGCTCAAATGCGGTTTGAGAGAGGCAAAATTGGCTAAACGAGGCAATTTTGCCGCGACTAACTGACTTGAAACGACCGGACCGGGGCAAACTCTGATCGACGCTAACTCGGCGTCGCTCAAGTAGCTTTGTTCATCGAGCAGTTCCCGGCGCCAATCCGAAATCAATGCATCGCGCGATAGGCACGTGTTTCTTTCCGTTGTTCAATCTTCCAGGCAAACCACGGTGTTAGATAGCCAGTCGAGGCCCCAGTTAATGCGGCAACAAAAATTTCCGGCAGCCAGGACCAATTCATTTTAAAGTTTTGCTCACGAGCACCCGCTGGTCCCCCCGCAGGTCTCGCATTTCAGGCACGTTCCGTTCCGCACCATGGTGAAATTGCCGCATTCGCCGCAGCTTTCTCCCTCATAGCCCTTCATGCGGGCCTCGGCGCGGTGGTCGATGTGGGGTGGAGCCAGCTCCATCCGCACATGAACATGCAATTCATGCACGTGCACGTCCGCCAGGGCGAGCGCTCCCATCAATTCGGCGGCGCGCATCTGTAACGCGTGCGGCCGGCGACGAAGGCGCGGCACCCTGCGGCATCACCACCACGTTGGAGAGGTTCTGGTTGCGCACGAAGCCCGACGACAGCACCCGCTGGGCTGGAACCCGTGGCGCTTCGTCCGTTCCCACGCCGCGGCCCAACGCATCGAAGCCCATCTCCGAGGCCTCGACGTGGGCGAGATCGTTGCGCCCGAGATAGGAGACGGCGAGCTCGCGGAACACATAGTCGAGGATTGATGTGGCGTTCTTGATCAACTCGTTGCCTTGCACCATCCCCGCCGGCTCGAACTTGGTGAAGGTGAAAGCATCGACATATTCTTCCAGCGGCACGCCATATTGCAGGCCCACCGACACGGAGATGGCGAAATTGTTCATCATCGCCCGCAGTGCCGCGCCCTCCTTGTGCATGTCGATGAAGATTTCGCCAAGCTTGCCATCGTCATATTCGCCGGTCCTGAGATAGACCTTATGGCCGCCCACCACCGCCTTCTGGGTATAACCCTTGCGCCGCCCGGGCAGCCGGTCGCGTCCGTGCGCCACCTCGATGAACTTCTCGACGATGGTCTCGATCCGCTGCACCTGCGGCTTGGCCATCAGCGTCTCAACCGCATCCTCGCTCTCGTCCGCGTCATCGGCGATGAGCTGCGAGGACAGCGGCTGCGACAGCTTGGAGCCGTCGCGGTAGAGCGCGTTGGCCTTGATGGCGAGCTTCCACGACAGCATGTAGGCGGCGTTGCACTCTTCAACTGTCGCATCGTTCGGCATGTTGATGGTCTTGGAGATCGCCCCCGAAATGAACGGCTGGCTTGCCGCCATCATACGGATATGGCTGTCGACCGGGAGGTAACGTTTGCCCAGCCGTCCGCAGGCGTTGGCGCAGTCGAACACCGGCAGATGCGCATCCTTGAGGCCGGGAGCGCCTTCCAGCGTCATCGCTCCGCACACATGAACGTTGGCCCGCTCGATATCGGCCTTCGAGAAGCCGAGTGCCCCCAGAAGGTCGAAGCCATAGTCGTTGAGCTGGCCGTCGCTGAGCTTCAGCACCGACTTGCAGAAGTCTTCGCCCAGGTTCCATTTGTTGAACACGAACTTGATGTCGAAGGCCGAAGCAAGCCCTTGCTCGATCTTCTCGATCTGCCGGTCGCCGAAGCCCTTGGCGCGGAGTTGGGCGTGGTTGAGGGCAGGGGAGTCCGCCAGCGTGCCGTGACCCACCGCATAGGCGATGATCGCCTCGATCTGTTCCGGCCCATAACCCAGGGTGCGAAGCGCCTCGGGCACCGCCTGGTTGATGATCTTGAAGTAGCCGCCACCCGCCAGCTTCTTGAACTTCACCAGCGCGAAGTCGGGCTCGATGCCGGTGGTATCGCAGTCCATCACCAGGCCGATGGTCCCGGTGGGCGCCACCACCGTCGCCTGGGCGTTGCGGTAGCCGTGGGCCTCGCCGAGACTAACCGCCAGATCCCAGGCCTTGCGGGCGCGTGCCACCAATTCCTGGTCCTTCAACTCGCCTTCATCGAGCGGCACTGGTGCGGTGCGCACCGCCTCATAGCCGACGCTGGCGCCATAGGCGGCACGGCGATGGTTGCGCATCACCCGCAGCATGTGCTCGCGGTTCTTGGTGAAGCCCGGGAAGGGTCCCAGCTCTTTCGCCATCTCCGCCGAGGTGGCATAGGAAACTCCCGTCATGATCGCCGAGAGTGCGGCACAGATGGCGCGGCCCTCGTGGCTGTCATAGGGAATGCCCGATGTCATCAATAGCCCGCCGATATTGGCAAAGCCCAGGCCAAGCGTGCGGAACTCGTAGGACAGCCTGGCGATCTCCTTCGACGGGAATTGCGCCATCATCACCGAGATTTCGAGGACCACCGTCCACAGCCGCACCGCGTGCTCGTAGGACGCGGCATCGAACTTGCCCGTCGCCACATCGCGGAATTGAAGCAGGTTGAGCGAAGCGAGATTGCATGCCGTGTCGTCGAGGAACATGTACTCCGAGCAGGGATTCGAAGCCCTGATCTCGCCCGAAGCCGGGCAGGTGTGCCAATCGTTGATGGTGGTGTGGAACTGGATGCCGGGGTCGGCCGAGGCCCAGGCCGCATGGCCGATCTTGTCCCACAGCTCGCGCGCCTTTAGCGTCTTGGTCACCTTGTTCGACAGACGCGCCTTGAGGTCCCAGTCGCCATCGGTTTCAACCGCCCTCAGGAATTCATCGGTCACCCGCACCGAATTGTTGGAATTCTGGCCAGAGACCGTCCGGTAAGCCTCGCCGTCCCAGTCGGTGTCGTAAGTATCGAATTCGATCTCGGTGTATCCCTGCTTGGCGAACTGGATGACCCGCTTGCACAGATTGTCCGGCACCATGCTGCGCCGGGCGTCCTTCACTGCCCGCTTCAGCGCCGGGTTCTTGTCGATCTCGTAGCAGTCAGTGCCCGGGCCCTGGCAATTCACGCAGGCCTTCATGATGGCGGCAAGCCGCTTCTTGACGATCTTCGAGCCGGTGACGAGGGCCGCAACCTTCTGCTCCTCCTTCACCTTCCACTCGACATAGTCTTCCACGTCGGGATGATCGACATCGACCACAACCATCTTGGCGGCGCGCCTGGTGGTGCCGCCCGACTTGATGGCGCCCGCCGCCCGGTCGCCGATTTTCAGGAAGCTCATGAGGCCGGAAGATTTGCCGCCGCCCGAGAGCTTTTCATTCTCGCCGCGCAGATCGGAGAAATTCGAGCCGGTGCCCGAACCATACTTGAACAGGCGCGCTTCGCGCACCCACAGGTCCATGATACCGCCTTCATTGACCAGATCGTCGGCCACCGACTGAATGAAACAGGCATGGGGCTGAGGATGCTCATAGGCCGACTTGGATTTGGTCAGCTTGGCCGACTCGTGATCGACATAGTAGTGGCCCTGGCCAGGGCCATCGATGCCATAGGCCCAATGGAGCCCGGTGTTGAACCATTGCGGGCTGTTGGGCGCGCATTTCTGGGTGGCCAGCATATGGGCGAGCTCGTCATGAAAGGCCCGCGCATCGTCTTCCCGGTCGAAGTACCCGCCCTTCAGGCCCCAATAGGTCCAGGTTCCGGCCAGCCGGTTGAACACCTGCTTAGAGCTCTCTTCGCCCGTGTAACGCGCCTTCTCAGGGAGTGCCGCGAGGCCTTCTTCATCGGCGATTGACCGCCATGCCCATGCGGGCAGGGTGTTTTCTTCCACCCGCTTGAGCGCCGCCGGAACGCCGGCCTTGCGGAAATATTTCTGCGCCAGAATATCGGTCGCCACCTGGCTCCATGACGCTGGAACCTCGATATCCTCAAGCCGGAAGACCACCGTGCCATCCGGGTTCTTGATCTCGCTGGTTGCCCGGCGGAATTCGATGTCGGCGTAAGCGTCCTGACCGGCCTTGGTGTAACGGCGTTCGATGCGCATGGCATGCCCCTTCAAATCTTCGTTTCGTTGTCGCGGGCGCGCAAAAACCGCCCGCGGTGCTTCGTCCATCCGCGTCCGACGTCACAAACTCCCTGTCCGTGAAGCCGCCGCCCCCCGGATGTCTGGCCTGCTGTCTTGAGTTTTCTTTTTGAGGATCGGGTTCAACTCACCCCCCGCGTCCTCGCCCCTCAGCCTTGAAACAAATCTACTGCAATCCAGGGCCGCTCGTCAACGCCTAGTGTGTTAACAAAATGTTACCACAACATATGGTATCCACAACTTGTAGCCTCCTGTGGATTGCCGCCACTCCATACGATTCTCTCGGGAAGCTCAAGCGTTTCGTGATGTTATCGGCAGGCAGTCCCGCGGAGCACCGCAGCGGTGGGATGCAGCGCCCAATCGGTCAAGGGCCGGAGCTCAATTTCGGCAAGAATATTTTTGGTTAAGAACAGATTAACGCAATCGCCCATTGGGTGCAGTTAGTGTGTTACTCGCCATTTGGTTGTGGTTGGGGCGCCAGGTTGCCCGGACGAATCGGACCCATGACCAGTAGCAGCAGGAGCGCCAGACCCGTAAGGCCGGCAAGCATCATCCAAGCCTCATTGATCGCCAGGGTCAAGCTTGCCCCCTGGATATCGTCCATAATGGAAATCAGCCCCATGGCATCGCCCTCGGCGGGAAGATCGTCGATAGCGAGGCCGAGCTTGGAAGCCGCTGCTGCCGGATCGCTGTGGATAAGGTCGGTCAACCTTTCGGCGTGCTCGGGGCCACGGGTGAAGATGACGGTATCGATCAAGGGCGATGCCGATGGCGCCGCCAAGATTGCGGCACAGATTGTAAAGCCCGCTGGCATCGCTGACCCTGTCCAGCGGCAGCAGGCCCAGGGCAAACCGCGTGGGCGGCAGGATGCACAGCGCAATGAAACTGCCGCGCACGATCTGCGGCCAGAACATCTCGTCATAATCGGTTTGCGGCGTCTGAAAGGCGCTCATCGCCAGGCCAATGCAAAAGAACGCAGAAACCCACCGCTGACAGCATGCGGGCCCCGATCCGCCGGTCAAGCTGCACGGCAATGGGCGCCGTCACCAGCTGGGCGATGCCGGTCACCAGGATGATGAAGCCGATTTCGATGGGTCCATGGTGGCGCACAAAGGCAAGGAACACTGGCATCAGATAGACCGAACCGAAAAGCCCAACGCCCAGAAGAAAACTCACGCCGCATCCGAAGGCCAGGTTGCGGTCGGCAAACAGCGAAAAGTCAACCACCGGCCGCCGCCGCCGCACCGCCAGGACCGCGCACACGCAGACCAGACCGAATAGACCGGCGACAACCACCGACCACCAGCCCCGGTCGGGCGCCTCCTTGAGACCGATCTCAAGAGCCGCAAGACCTACTGCGATGAATAGAAGTGAGACCCAATCGAGCTGCCGCAGCAGACTCAGTTTGGCAGTCTCCCGCGGGAGACAGAGTAGACCGGCAACGAGAGTAATTATGCCCGGCACCACATTGATCAGAAACAGCCAGTGCCAGGAAAAGTTCTCGGTCAGCAGCCCACCGGTAATCGGCCCAAATGCCGGCGCCAGAACCGCCAGCACGCCGCCCATCGTGGTGGCAATGGTCTGTTGCATCCCGCGCTGGAACAGCAGGAATATGGCGGAAAACACCAGCGGAATGAGGACGCCTCCCGCCAGCCCCTGGAGCACCCGCCAGATGATCAGCTCGCCAAACCCGGTGCTGGACGCACACCCCACCGAAGCCAGAGTAAATGCCGCAATCGCCCCGCAGAATAGCCTGCGCAGCGTGAAGACGCGGGTGAGCAGGCCGGTCAGCGGAATGGCAATGACTTCGGCGATGAGATAGGCCGTCTGCACCCAGCTCATGCGATCAGCACCAATCTTCAAGGCTTTTTCGATCACCGGCAGCGACGTGATGACGATCTGGATGTCGAGGATCGCCATGAACATGCCGAGGCACATGGCGCCGAACCCGATCCATAGCAGGGCGGAAGCTGGCCCCGGCAGGGCTTCGGCGGATTGGTTCATGGAAACCACTATGGCGGTGCGGTAGCGGCGCGCCAAGTGGATTGCAGCTGTCATGCGACCCGCGCATTAACTCAGCCGTAGAAACTGGCCCCTTAGACTGCTAGTCGCGGGGGTTGACAGATATCGGCCCCATTTGGTTCCTAGCGGGCAGCATCAGGACGTCACCCACCGGCATGGACTATATCCAACCCTATCTCGATTACTTCTCGGCTCACCCGGACTGGGCGATTGCCATCGTCTTTCTGATAGCCCTTGGCGAAGCCCTGCTGATCATCGGATTGTTCGTTCCCTCGACGGCGGTCCTCGTCGGCGCTGGCATCCTGGTGGGCACCGGCCATTTGCCGTTCTGGCCGGTTTTCCTGGCCACCACCATAGGCGCCATCGCCGGCGATCAGCTCTCTTATTGGGCCGGCCGAATGTTTGGCCAGAGGCTGAAAACCCTGTGGCCGCTCAATCGCTATCCGCAACTGGTCGCCCGCGGCGAGGATTTCGTCCGCCAGCACGGCGGCAAGAGCATCGCCATTGGCCGCTTTGTCCCCGGCGTGAAAGCCGTGGTGCCGGGGATTGTCGGCATGTTCGGCATGGGGCAGCTCTATTTTGCCTCGGTCAATTTCACCTCCGGCACGGTCTGGGCCGCGGCCCATGTGCTTCCCGGCATCCTCATCGGCCAGGGCCTGGCTTTCGCCGGAGAGCTCAGCGGCCGGCTGGTCTTCGTCCTGCTGCTGCTTCTCGTCATCCTTGCGGTGGCGGGTTATCTGATCCGCCTCGTGGCGGCGGGCCTCGCGCCCTACCTGAGCCACGCGCTTTCGCGCATAGCGGTTTGGGCAAGGGCAAGGGAAAACCCCTCCATGCGCCGCTTTGCCCGGGCGATTTCACCTGAAAACCCCAGGTCTCTGCTGGTCGTGCTGTTTGCCGCCATAGCCATCGCCGGTTTCATCGGGCTGGCAAACATGACGATCCGCATCACTTCCAATGATGCCGTCTCCAACATGGATGTCTCCATGTTCAACCTCATGAAGGAGATGCGCAACGCGCCCGCCGACGAGATCATGATCACCCTGACCATGCTGGGTGACGGCGTGGTGATGACCGTCCTCGCCGTCGCCATGATCGGCTGGCTGGTCTGGCGCAAGGCCTACCGCGCCGGGCTTGCCGCCACCATTGCCATCGTAGCGGGTAAGATTTTCGTCCCCGTCTTGAAATACGGCATCCAGCGGCAGCGCCCCATTGAACTTTACGGCGGCGCCGAGCAGTTCAGCTTTCCCTCGGGCCACGCCACCATGGCGGCGCTGATTTTCGGCATCCTCGCGGTCCTCGTCAGCCATTCCATGGGCCGTTGGGGCCGCTCATTGGTTTATGCAATCTGCGGCCTGCTGGTCATCGCCATTGGCTATTCCCGCGTCTATCTCGGCGTCCACTGGTTGTCGGATGTCGTGGCCGGCCTCTTGTTCGGCACCGTCATGACCGCCGCCTTCGCCGTCGTGGTGGAAGCCATACCGCCCCGCCGCATAAGGCCGCTGGGCCTGTTTGCCGCATCGATGGTGGTCTTTCTCACGGCCGGTTCCTTCCATGTCGGATCGGGCTACGACGCCGCCGAAGAGGCCTACACCGTGCAGCAAAGGATCGTTCCAACCGCGTTTTCGGTTTGGCGCGAGGAGGGCTGGAAAACGCTGCCAGCGCGCCGCATCGACCTGGTTGGCAAGACCGGCGAGACCTTCCTCGCCCAGATGGTGGGAAGCCTTGATCCCTTGCGCCTCGCCATGGCCGGACAAGGCTGGAAAGAGACGCCGAAATGGAGCTGGCGTCATGCCGCCCCCTATCTCAATCCCAAGGCGACCCTCGCCGATCTGCCGCCGCGGCCGACATTGCATGAAGGATTGAAAGCCAAACTCACCCTCATCCGGCCCCTCAACGAAACCGAGCGCGAAGTGCTCCGTGTCTACAAGACCGACCGAATCGTTTTCATTCGCGATGCCCGCCAGCCGCTCTATCTCATCAGCCTCACCCGCGAAGTGCTGCGCCGTGGCCTCAACCTCTACGCCTTGCCGCGGCTGGTGGTTGCCAAATATGATGAGCGTGTCGCGGTCCTGCGCTCTCTCGCCACCGCCCGCCAGCTGCACGTGCTGGCTGAAAACGACGTCAACAAGCTGAAGCAGAATCTCATTCTGGCCGCGCCCTGATGACGTTGCGCTTCGCATTGCGAGTGGCGGAGCCGGGCGATTTGGCCGCGGTCGGCGCATTGCTGGAGGCATCTTATCCTGCGCTGCTTGCGGAGGGTTACGAGCCGGAGGTCCTTGCAAGAGCACTTCCGCTAATCGTCAAGGCCAACCCGAAATTGCTCGCCTCGGGAACTTACTATGCCGCCGAAACGGCGGAGGGACGACTCATCGCGTGTGGGGGCTGGACCAAGGAGCGGCCAGGCACCGGCAGCGTTGTGGAAGGCGAAGCCCACATCCGCCATTTCGCCACCCACCCGGAATGGGTCCGTTGCGGCGCGGCAAGCGCGCTGCTTGGCCGCTGCATTCAAGATGCCACGGCGGCCGGGATCGAGATGCTGGAGTGCTATTCGACGTTGGTGGCGGTGGCGTTCTATCAAGCCTCGCAATTCGTGGCCGTGCGCCCTATCGACCTCGAATTGACGCCGGGCGTCTCCTTCCCAGGCCTCCTGATGCGCCGCCAACTCCCGTGAAGCAGGTGACTGGACGCAGCCACCGCGTTCGGTCATATTCCGCCTGAATTCGCTCCCCTTAGAACGGAAGTAGAAAGTGCAATTTCTGAAGCAATTCTTCACCTGGTGGAACAGCCAAACGCTGAACACGCGCTTTTATACTTGGCGCAAGGGCGAACATGTCGGCACCGATGACGCCGGCAACCGCTACTACCGCGCCAAGTCGGCCATCCCCAATTCGATCGCCGAGCGCCGCTGGGTGATCTTCAATGGCTATTCGGAAGCATCCGCCATTCCTCCGGGCTGGCATGGCTGGATGCATCACCGCACGGATACGCCACCCTCCGGAAAAGACTACGCAGCGCGCGAATGGGAGAAGCCGCATCTGGCCAACCCGACCGGCACGGCTGCGGCCTACCGTCCGGCGGGCAGCATTGTGGGCGCCCGCGGCAAGGTGGCCGAATCGGATTATCAAGCCTGGAAGCCTGAGTAGTTCAAGACCGGCGATTGCCATATTTCGGCACCCGCAAAGGGCTAACCATAATGCCACATTCATTGATCAAATCTAACGGAGACGATGCATGAAGAATACGATGGTTGAAACCCTGATCGGGGCCGCTGTCATCTTGATTGCCTCGGGCTTCTTCCTCTTTGCCTATCAGATCTCCGGCAAGGCGAACGCCCGTGGCGGCTACCGGCTGCTGGCCGAGTTCGACAACGCCGAGGGCATCAATGTCGGCACCGACGTGCGCATGGCCGGCGTCAAGGTCGGAACCGTGGTGGGCCAGTCGCTCAATCATGAAAATTTTCAGGCCTCGATCGCCATGATGGTGGAGCAGGGCCTACAATTGACCGACGACGCCACCGCCAAGGTTACCGCCGAAGGCCTTCTCGGCTCGAAATTCATCTCACTTGAACAGGGCGGGTCGGAAACCAAGCTGGCCGATGGCGGAGTAATCTCCAATACCCAGGGTGCCGTCGACATCTGGTCGCTGATCAGTCAGGCCATGTTTGAAAAGTCCGGCGGCAAGCCACCCGAAGGGACCGATACCAGCGGAACCACAACTCCGTGACAGTGCCTCAAAGCCAGACCTGGACGGCCGGCAGCTATGCCGCCCATGCGCGCTTTGTCTCGGATCTGGCCGGCGGCGTGTTGGAATGGCTTAACCCGAAGCCCGGCGAGCGAATCCTCGACCTTGGCTGCGGCGACGGCGTGTTGACCGAAGAAATGTCCCGCCGCGGTTGCCAGGTTGTTGGCGTCGACACCAGCGAGGACTTGCTCAAGGCGGCCCAGTCGCGTGGGCTCGATGCGCGCTACGTGGATGGCCAGGCGTTGACTTTCGCCCATGAGTTCGACGCGGTCTTTTCCAATGCCGCGTTACACTGGATGCGCGATGCCGAAGCCGTTGTGAAGGGGGTGCGCAAGGCATTGAAGCCCGGTGGCCGCTTCGTTGCCGAGTTCGGCGGCCATGGCAATGTCGCGGCGATCACCACGGCGATGCGTGCTGTTGCCACGGCCCGTGGCGCCGGTCACGAGTTGACCGGCCCATGGTTCTTTCCCACCTCCGCCGAATACCGCGCGATGCTCGAGCGGGAAGGCTTCAGCGTCGCCCGCATCGGTCTCTTTCCGCGACCCACACCGCTCAAGACCGGCATGGCCGAATGGCTCAAGCTGTTCCGCAGGCCGTTCTTCGAACAATTTGGCAATGCGCAAGGGTCCGTCCTTGCCGAAGCCGTTGATCTGCTTCGACCGTCGCTGTGCGACAGTCAGGGGAACTGGACCGCCGACTATGTCCGCCTCCGCGTCGAGGCCACAACATGATGCGGCCGGCACTGCTGGTGATTTCCGCGCTGGCTGTGCTGGCGGGCGCAGCCCATGCCGAACGCATCGCCAATCCCCTTGCGGTGTTCAACGGCCTCGACAAGATAACCGGCATCACCACCACATTCGAGATTGCCATTGGCGAGGAAAAACGCTTTGGCGGCTTGGTGGTGAAGCCCGACGCCTGTTTTTCCCGCCCGGTCACCGAGGAACCCAAGACAACATCGTTTGTCGAGGTTGACGAGCTGGAGACCGGTAATGTGCGCAAGCGCGTATTCTCCGGCTGGATGTTCGCCGAAAGTCCCGGCCTCAACGCCGTCGAGCATCCAATCTACGACGTCTGGCTGACCGGCTGCCGCGACCCCAAGGCCCCCCCGCCGGTGGTCGAGATAACTCCGGACACCTCGTCGCTGCAGGACCAACTCAACGAAGAAGTACCGGAAGATTAAGCCTTCCAAACCACCGTCATGCCAGGTGTCGCACTTGTTCCGTGAATCTAAGGAACCCATGGCGGGGAAGTGGAAAATGCCAAGATTTTCAGCAGCTGAACGATGGGTTCGGCTTTCGCCGGAATGACGGGAAGGGGGATTGCAAGTGACTTCATTCATCCGTTGCCATTCGACCACGTCGACGATGGCGCTCAGCGCACATATCGCAAGGTCTGGTAGGTCTCGCGAAGTGCGATCACATCGCCGCGCACCCGCGCCGGATCTTCCTTCGCAACCATCACCCGCGCCATCAACCGGGCAACCTCCGCCATGGCGCGCTCATCCATGCCGAAGCGCGTCACTTCCTGGGTGCCGATGCGGATGCCGTTGAGATCGCCGTCGACGGATGCAATCGGCAGCCCGATGCCGCACAGCAGGATGTTGGCCAGCGCCAGGTGTTTGGCCGCCCGCTGTCCGCCGCCATGGGGGGCCGAGGGCAGGGCGAGGTGATGGCTCTCCGTGTACGGACGGCCCGCGGCGCCGTGAACGGCGATACCTTCCGACGCCAGTGCAGCACCCAGCGCTTGCGCATTGCCGATGCACTGATCTGCATAGGCCTCGCCATGCTCGAGCAGATCGAGCACCGATATCGCCAGTGCGGCCGTCTTGCCGAGATCGAAATTGGCCGTCATGCCGGGATAGGCGATGCGGTCGAGTCTTTCCGCCACGTCCTTCTCGGTGGTCAGCACCAGCCCCGATGGCGGCCCGCCGAACGCCTTGTAGGTCGACATGGTCATGATGTGGGCGCCCTCGGCCAGGGGCTGCTGGAAGCGCTTTCCGGCGATCATCCCGGCCATATGGGCGGCGTCGTAAAGCACCAACGCCCCCACCTCGTCGGCAATCGCCCGCACCTCGGCGACCGGATAGGGATAGAGGCAGAGCGAACCCGCCACCGTGATCAGCTTGGGAGCCAGCCGCCGCGCCTCGCGCCGGAGCCCACCAAGATCGATGTTCATCCTCGCCCTGTCATGCGGCACTGGATGAACTTCAAGCCCGTAAAGCCCGGCTGCACCGCCCGCATGATGCGTGACGTGGCCACCCATCTCGCCGCCGAACGCCATGATGCGGTCGCCCGGTTTGGCCGTTGCCATGAACGCATAGAGATTGGCCAAGGCCCCCGAGCCCACGCGGATTTCGGCGTAAGGCGCCGCAAAAAGCCGCTTCACCAGGTCCTCGGCGATCACTTCGATCTCGCCGGCATATTCCATGCCCATTTCATATTTGTCGCCTGGATATCCAAGGCTCGGCCGGTTGCCGAGCGAGCGCGACAGCAGCGCCGCAGCGCGCGGATTCATCACATTGGTGCCGGCATTGAGCCCCAGCAACTCGCGGTCGAGGTGGCGCTCGTGATCGTCGATCGAGCGCCATCACCCGCGCTTCGATGGCATCGAGATCGTTGGCCTTGCCGATCGAGCCGCTCGACATCGGCGATGACGGCGGCGCAATCGGCCGGAAGCCAGGGCTTCTCCGAACTTGGCCGGATGGTCATCTCACGGAATGTGCCACAGCGTCGTTGCCTCGAAGCCGGGCAAGGGCTGCTTCTGCCGGCCGTCCGATATAATTCCACCGCGCCACCCATTGCCCGCCAGCGTCGTAGAATGGCACCATGTAGAATCCGGCCACCAGCAAGCGGTCCTCGGCCCTGACGGCGGCGGCAAAATCCTCGCGGCTGGTGGCCGTCAGCAGTGCCGCAATCGCGCGGTCGACGGCGGGATCGGCGATGCCGGGATAGTTGCGCGTGCCTTCGGTGGTCTTGCCGTCCGAACCGAAGTAGAATTTCTGCTCATTGCCGGGCGACAGCGAATTGAACCAGCTCGCCGGGATCATGTCATAATCATAGGTCTTCTGAATCGAAGCGAATTGCGCCGAATCGACCACCCGCACCTCCGCCTTGATGCCGATCTGCTGCAGCGTGCGCTGATAATGCAGTGCGATCTTCTCCTGATCCTTGTTCTGCACCGAGATGGTGAAGGTAAAGACTTCGCCCGCTCCATTGGCAAGCCCCGTATCCTGCACCGTCCAGCCTGCCTCGCTCAGCAAACCGACCGCCGCGCGCAGCAATTTGCGGTCGCGCCCCGAGCCGTCGCTCACCGGCAGCCGGTAAGAGCCGTCGAGCATATCGGGCCTGAGCTTCGCCGCCGCGTCGCCAAGAACTGCCTTCTCGCGCTCATCGGCGGATTTGCCGAGTGACGAAAGTTCCGAGCCGGAGTAATAGCCGTAAGTCCGCTGATAGGCGCCCGAGAACAGATTGGCGTTGGCCCATTCGAAATCGAAAGCCATGATGAGCGCCTCGCGCACCCGCACGTCCTCAAAAATCTTGCGGCGTGTATTGAAGGCAAACCCGGTGGCCGGTGCAGGCGAGCGCTGCTCGATTTTTTCCAGCGTGATCTTGCCTTCTTTCACCGCCGGGAAATCATAGCCGGTGGCCCAGCGGCCCGGATCGCTCTCGGTGCGGATGCCGGCGGCCTCCGTCTTGAAGGCCTCGAACACCGCATTGGCGTCGCGGTAATAGTCGATCTTGACCTCGTCGAAATTCCACAACCCCTTGGAAATCGCCAGTCCCTGGCCCCAGTAATTCTTGTTCCTGCGGTAGGTGATCAACTCTCCCGCCTTCACCTCGGCAATCACATAGGGCCCTGAACCGGCAATCGGATCGAGCGTCGTTTCATCGAAGGCCTTGCCCTCCCAGAAATGTTTGGGAACGATCGGCATCACCCCGATGATCAGCGGCAGCTCGCGGTCGCCCGCTTCCTGATGAAAGATCACCGTATGATCGTCCGGCGCATCGACCTTGCTGACCTTCGAATAGGAGTTCTTGAAATTGGGCCGGCCCTTGTCGCGCAGCGTTTCCATCGAGAACACCACATCAGCCGCTGTCACCGCCGTTCCATCGGAGAATTTAGCTTGGGGCCGGATCTTGAAGGTGAAGGTCTGCCGGTCATTGGAGACATCGATCGATTCCGCCAGCAGCCCGTAGAGCGAGAAGGGCTCATCCCAGTTCCGCCCCATCAGGCTTTCGAACACATAGGTGCGAACCCCGCTTGCCGCCGTGCCCTTGACGATGAACGGCGTGACACTGTCGAAACTCCCGGTCACCGCCTGGCGCAGCTGTCCGCCCTGGGGCGCATCCGGATTGGCATAGGGCAAATTGGTGAAATCCGCCGGCAGCGCCGGTTCCCCCTGCATGGCAATGCCGTGCTTCGGTGCGGCGTATGAAATCGAAGCTGCAAACAAGACTGCCGTCAGCGCGATGAAGATGCGAAATCTGTTTCATGCGGCCTATCCTGGGATGTGACGACTCACCGCACCACGATATTGGCAAACGCCCACGGATCGCGGCGGTCGAGCTTTTCCTCGAACAGCTTGCCGCGTCCGTCGAGCGGTGTCCAGTCCGTGTAGACCCCCACCATGCCGCCCAGATAGGGCGCTTGGATATCGAGGCAGCGGCGGAAATCCATTTCCTCGGTTTCGACAATTCCCGCATTGGGATTTTCGATGGCCCACACCATGCCGGCCAGCACGGCGGACGTTACCTGCAGGCCAGTGGCATTCTGATGGGGCGCCAGCTTGCGGGCCTCGGCGATCGAAAGCTGCGAACCATACCAATAGGCATTCTTCTTGTGGCCATAGAGCAGCACGCCCAGCTCATCGCTGCCATCGGCGATTTCGTGCTCTTCCAGAATGTGCGAACTGCTCTGCCGCTTGCCGCCGGCGCCGAACATCTCGTGCAGCGACAGCACCGCATCGTTGGAAGGGTGATAGGCATAGTGGCACGTCGGCCGGTAGGCCACCTTCTGGCCCTTGCGCACGGTGAAATAATCCGAGATCGAAATCGCCTCGTTGTGCGTCACCAGAAAGCCGAACTGCGCTCCCGCCGCCGGCACCCAGCTTCTGACCCGCGTATCCGCACCCGGCCTGGTGAGATAGATGGCCGCACCGCAGCCGCTCTTGTGGCGCTTGCCGTCGACCGGCAGCTTCTTTTCGTGGGTACCCCAGCCAAGCTCGGCCGGTTGCAGCCCCTCCGAGATGAAGCCTTCCACCGACCAGGTGTTGACGAAGCAGTCCAAGGGCTTCGGCGACTTGGCCCGCTGGGTATCGCGCTCGGCCACGTGAATGCCCTTGACGCCGGCGCGCTGCATGAAGCGCGCCCAGCCCTCGCGCGTCGTGGGTTCCGCCGCTTTCAGCTTAAAGTCGTGGGCGAGGTTGAGTAGCGCCTGCTTGACCAACCACGAGACCATGCCCGGATTGGCGCCGCAGCACGAAACCGCCGTGGGGCCAGGACCCAGTTTGCGTTTCACGGCCAGCAGTTTTTCCCGCATGGCGTAGTTGGAGCGCGCTGCATTGTCGAGCTTCGGATTGAAATAGAGGCCGGGCCACGGCTCGGTTACCGTGTCGAGATAGAGGGCCCCAGTTTCGCGGGCGAGCTTCATGATGCCGGCGCTCTCGACATCGACCGATAGATTGACCACGAAAGCAGGGTCCGGGCCCGCCGTCAGCAACGGCTTCAGCACCGTCTTGTAGTTTTCCTTGGTAATCGCTTCCTTGATGAAGGTGATGCCTTCTTTTTCGACCAAATGACTCCATGACGCGTCCGGATCGATGACGGTGATCTTGGCTCTGTTGCAGGCGATGTGGCGCAGGATCAGCGGCAGAGTTCCCCTGCCGATCGAGCCAAAGCCGATCATCACGATGGGGCCGGTCCAGGTGGCGTGCACGGGCCAAGTGGTCATGTCATTGAAACTCCTGCGGTAGATTAAAAAACGCGTGTGCTATTAGCGGATGCAATCGCCGAGTCATAGCGGATTCTTGACCGGATCGTGCGTGGCGGTGCAACGCCGCAAGGCTAATCAGGTTTCTGCGCCGTCTCATGTTTCCATGTCTCCCAGCGTATGCGGGCCAGCTTGTAGGCATCGAGGACCGACAGGCCATAGACGAATATGCCACCCACATGGCGTCCGAAAAAGCTCGCCGTCTCCGGCATGATGTGGCTTCCCACCCATCCCAGAATGACCATGAAAAACAGGAACATCAAACCGCGCGGGGCTTGGCCTTGCAGGACATGGCCCGAGCCCGGCAGGACGACGGCCGCCGCCAGGATTGCATATGGATTGCGCGGCGCGGTCGTCATTGGGTTCTGCGATGCCACTTCAGAATGTCGGACCGCAATGCCAAAAGCCGGTCGAGGATATCGCTGAGCTGCGTTGCATCAATTGAAGTCTCGCCGAACTCCGCCTGGCGGAACACCCCGTAGCGCGCCCGGTCGGCTTCGCCAATCTGCACCACCATGCGAAGTCCCTTGGGTGCAACCAGCAATTCCTTGGCGCGTGACCCGAAGAACGGCTGCAGGTGGGGAGCGATCACATGGGCGGGCAGCATATGTTCGATATCATCGCTGCGGACAACGGCATGTTCGGGAAAATCCGACGGGCGCTCGATGGTGAACGGTAGCATGTCGAAGTTCGAGAAGGTCGAAGGCCCCGATGGCCGCATCATCAGGTCGAAAGATGCGCTAAGAGGAAGCGGCTCGGGGATCGTCACCATCAGCCACAGGCTCGGCAACTTGCGTAGATTGAGCGTGTCGACGACGGTCTGCACCTGGACAGGTAGGCCGTGATGGCGGCCCACCAGCCGGTAGGAAGCGGCGGTCGGGCCGTCTTCGATGCGTGCCTCATCCAGCAGGCCGATGACATTTTGAAAAAGACTTTCCGGCGCCTGCTTTCGCCGCGCCGAGGCCGCCAGCAGATGCCGCGCCAGCAGTGCGCCAAGGCCGAGGGCTACGATGATGCCGAGTATGGTCTGCCACATGATGTTCACAAGCATATGGCCCGCCGCGAGGGCGGGCCATAGCGGAATTTCAGGAGCGATCAGTAGCCTTTGGGCTTGGGCCACGGCATGGTGAACTGGTCGCCACGCCGGACATACTGATACCGGTAGAAGTGGAACCATAGCGACATGATGACGTAGAAAACCACCATCGCCGTCAACTGGGCGCCATAACCCAGGAAGATGGCGAAGAACGTCACCACGCACAGCACGAACAGCACCACCGCCGGCAGCGGGTGGAACGGATGGGTGTATCCGCGCCGGATCGTGCCCAGCGGCCACTTGTTGCGGAACATGATGATGTTGATGCTCATGAAGGTGTAGTGCAAGACGCCCGAGAGAATCGAGAAAGTGATGGCCTGGCCCAGATTTGCAATGAACGCGAAGGCCAGCGCGATCGGCACCAGGAACACGATCGAGCGATAGGGTGTCCGGTACTTTGGATGCACCGCCGAGAACCAGGTCGGCAGGTAGCGGTCGCGGCCCAATGAGAACCAGGCGCGCGCCGCATCGTTGATGCAGCCGTTGGCCGAGGCCACGGCGGCAAGAATCGTGGCAGTGAACATCAGCCACTCCAGTCCCTTGCTGCCGGTCAGTTTGCCGGCGTCAAGAAGCGGATAGTAGGTGAAGCCGAGATATTGCCAGGGCATCAGCGAGGCGCAGATGTACCAGGTCAGCGACGCCCCGATCAGCAGCGTGATCATGCCCGCCATGGTGCCATAGGGCAGCGAGCGCGACGGCGAACGCACCTCTTCCGCCGCTTGTGTGGTGCCCTCGATGCCGAGATAATACCAGATGCCCCAGTGGAAGGCGGCGACGACGCCGATCCAGCCATAGGGGAGCGCGTTATCCGGAGTCACCATGTCGCCCAGCTTCAGAACCGCGCCCTGGCTCCACGGTTGCACCGAGAAGAACAGGACGATGATTGCGAGATAGGCAATGGCGGTGATGATGAAGTTGATGTTGAGCGTCATCAGCACGCCGCGATAATTCAGCGCGGCCAGCACGACGATGATCGTCGCAATGACCCCGCGGTAATGCCAGTCGCCGAAACCCTCGCCGGCATAGGATTTTATTGTGTCGGCGATGAGAATGGCGTTGGACACTTCAAGCATCGTGTAGGCGAAAACCAGGTACAGCGCCACGTTGAAGGCCATGAGCGGACCCACGATGTGCTTGGCCTGGGCATATTGACCGCCGGCGGCGGCGACCGTCGAGGTCACTTCCGAGTCGATCATGGCGACCGATGTGTAAAGCAGTCCGACCACCCAGCAGATGATCAGCGCGGCGAGGGTGCCGCCCTTGTCAGCGGCGAAATTCCAGCCGGTGTATTCGCCCACCAGCACGATGCCCACGCCCAGAGCCCACACATGGGCGGGACCAAGCACGCGCAGGAGCGAGACTTTTTGGGGAGCCGAACCGGCTGTCGCGGATTTTGCCATGTTTGCCTCCTCAGACCTTGTGCTTTTCGGTCACTGCTTCAATCTCGCCTTCGCGCGATGAAGTCAGCATTTCTTCCGCGTATGAGGTATCGGTCTTGAACCAGTCATACAGCATCCATATTGCCAGGACCGCCGAGACCGCCCAGCCGATATTTGCGAGAGTCATCCACATGTCTGTCTACTCCCTACTTGCCGTTGAACTTTTCATCGATCACTTCGCGGTATTCCTTGTCGGAAGCCTTGAAGAGAAAGACGAAGTAACCGATGAGCACGGCGCTCATCAGGAGGAGCTGCAGCCAGTCGATGGTGTAGTCGAACTTGTTCTGGATGATGTCATGGGCGGCGGCGGCGTCGGCGTAACCGAGTTTCACCCATTGTTCGACCTGGGCGGGGGTCTGTTTCAAGAGCTCCCAGGTTGGGTTTTCGATTTTCTCGATAGACCGGCTAACGCCTGCCCACCCGGATTGCAGGGGAAGCCAGAGTGCCAGAAAGATAGCAAGGACGACAAAAATGATGTCGACCCATTGCATCGCCTTGGATTGCTCGGGAGGTGTGTATTTTGCCATGTGATCCTCCCCTCAGCCTTTGAACTTGCTGGCTTCATCCAGCATTTTGATGTCGAGGCCGTAGATGAATTCCTTGTCGTCGGCGTAGTTCTTGACCATGGCGGCGATCGAGGCCGTGTTGAAGATCAGAACGGCGGCGGCCGATATCAGTGCGGCAATGCGAACCCCGCCGTCCGGAATGTGCGGCCACGACATGAACAGCACGAACAGGATGACAATCCACAGCACCGCGATAAAAAGCCATGCCCCGCGCACGTCGCCGCGGTACATGGCCTCAATACGTTGATTGAGGTCAGACATTTGGTTCCCTCCTGCGAAGCGTGCCTGTTATCCCCGCCGGCCTGCACGCCCGCCCCAATTTCGAACTCATTCGCCACCGGGCAATTTTGTTATCTCACAGGAAACATTGAGTAGGCCCCAATGTCAAGTAACCGCAAGGTGAGTTGCCAAGATGAACGATGGATGACGGACCCACTCAGCGTTCGATCATGTGAGGGAGAGTACAGTCATCCGCAAGTTCAGCGCTTACTCTTGTGAATGCCATGACCCGCAAACTCAACCACATCCGCCCGCTCCGCGCCGCCCTGGCGCTGCTGCTGGCGATCGGTCTGGGCGCCGCCCGGTCGGAGAAAATTTGGGCTCAGAGCCTCGAAGGCCTTCCGGCAGAGCAAACCGGCATCACACTTCCCACCCGCGGCCACGAACCCTTCGACCCCCGCCGCGTTCCCCCGTCCGGTGGCATGGCCAGCCGTCTTTTGGCCGGAATTTCCGTGAAACACGCCTGAATTGAGTATTCCGGGGCAGGCCGCCATACTGCCGCGAAACGATTCGGGAACGATAGTGCATGGCCAAAGCCGCCAAGATCAAAGACCTGTTTGAAGACCTGCCCGCCTCACCCAAGCCCTCCAAAGGACCGGCCAGATCGCGCGGCGAGGAGAGCTATACCGCCGCCGACATCGAAGTGCTGGAAGGCCTGGAGCCCGTCCGCCGCAGGCCCGGCATGTATATCGGCGGCACCGACGAGAAGGCGCTGCACCATCTCTTCGCCGAAGTCCTCGACAACGCCATGGACGAGGCGGTGGCGGGCCATGCCTCGTGGATCGATGTTTCCTACGCCGCCGATGGCTATTTGACCGTCACCGACAATGGCCGCGGCATTCCCATCGATCCCCACCCCAAGTTCAAGGACAAATCCGCCCTCGAAGTCATCATGACGACGCTGCACTCCGGCGGCAAATTCGATTCAGGGGCCTATGAAACGAGCGGGGGGCTCCACGGCGTCGGCGTCTCGGTGGTGAATGCGCTCTCGGACCACGTCGTGGTCGAAGTGGCTCGCGGCCAGCAGCTGTACAAACAGGAATACCGGCGCGGCAAGCCCGCGGGCAAACTGGCAAATCTCGGCAAGGTCTCGGGCCGCCGGGGCACCACGGTGCGCTTTCACCCTGACGAGCAGATATTCGGCAAGTCCAACATCGCCTTCAATCCGGCGCGGCTTTACAAGATGTCGCGCTCCAAATCCTATCTCTTCGGCGGCGTCGAAATCCGCTGGAGCTGCGATCCAGCCCTGATCAAGGACAAGGATACGCCGGAAAAGGCGGTCCTCCATTTCCCCGGCGGGCTCAAAGATTTTCTCGAAGAGCGCCTCGACGGCATGACCCGCGTCGTCGATGAAATCTTTTCAGGCAATGTCGAGAAGGAGGGCCGCCACGGCTCGGTCGAATGGGCGGTGGCCTGGTTTGCCGGCGACGATGGCTTTGCCTCGTCCTATTGCAACACCATCCCGACGCCCGACGGCGGCACCCACGAGCAGGGCTTCCGCACGGCACTCACCCGCTCGCTCAAGAACTACGCCGACTTGGCCTCCAACAAGCGGGCAGGGGTGATCACCGCCGACGATGTGATGACGTCCTCGGGCGCGCTCCTCTCGGTCTTCATCCGCGAGCCCGAATTCCAGGGCCAGACCAAGGACAAGCTGGCGACGCTGGAAGCCGCCCGCATCGTCGAAGCGGCGGTGCGCGATCATTTCGACCATTGGCTCACCGGCCACCCCGCCCAGGCCGACCGCCTCCTCAACTTCATCATCGACCGCGCCGAGGAGCGCATCAAGCGCCGCCAGGAAAAGGAAGTGGGCCGCAAGACCGCGGTGCAGGAAGCTCCGGCTTCCCGGCAAGCTCGCCGATTGCGCCGCCAGCCAGACCGAGGGCTCGGAACTCTTCATCGTCGAGGGCGACTCGGCCGGCGGCTCCGCCAAGCAGGCGAGAAACCGCGCGACCCAGGCCGTGCTCCCCTTGCGCGGCAAGATCCTCAACGTGGCGAGCGCCACCAAGGACAAGCTCAGCGCCAACCAGCAGATCGGCGACCTGATCCAGGCCCTGGGCTGCGGCACCAACTCCTCCTACCGCGAGGAGGATCTGCGCTACGAGAAGGTCATCATCATGACCGACGCCGACGTCGACGGCGCCCACATCGCCAGCCTCCTCATCACCTTCTTCTACCGCCAGATGCCGCTCCTGATCGACCAGGGCCACCTCTACCTCGCCGTCCCCCCGCTCTACAAACTGACCCAAGGCGCCCGGATCGCCTACGCCCTCAATGACAGCCACAAGGAGGAATTACTGAAGGGCGAAATGGGAGGCCGCGGCAAGGTCGAAGTCAGCCGCTTCAAAGGCCTCGGCGAAATGATGCCGGCCCAGTTGAAGGAGACGACAATGGACCCCGCCAAACGCATCCTGCTGCGGGTGAGTTTGGCAGATGCCGAACGCGCGGGGACGGCCAGGATCGTCGAACAGCTGATGGGCAACAAGCCGGAGGAGCGGTTCAATTTTATCAGCGAGCGGGCGGAGTTTGTGAGCGAGGAGGGGTTGGATATTTGAGAACTCAACCGATGATGAGCAGGGCGCCCGTGGAATCCTCAAGGAATGCGGCGATTTCGTCCGCATGGATCCCGGATGATGCTTTCCAATGCCGTCGTGCTGCAGTTCCCGCAGCGCAGCCAAATCGTCTTTGGCGGGGCTCCGTAGAGAAAGCTCATCTGATGAAAGTCGGCGTCCTTTGACATGATGGCGAGGCCGCGATCGCGCGCGTAGTCCCAAACCTGCCGGTCGCTTGACGCTGCAAGGCCCGCCGATTTCACATGCTCCGAGTCCGGAAATAGACTGGCAAAGGTCGAAACGAAACGGCCCGGCAGGTTCTGATCGAAAAGCAGCTTCAAGTCACGCCGTACCGACGAGACGGCGTTCACGGTCCGCCGCGAAGGCAAGGCAGGCGCGGATGTCTGCGATGGTCAGCTCGGGGAAGTCGGCAATGATCGCGGCTTCGTTCATGCCGGATGCCAGGTAATCCAGCACGTCATAGACCGCAATCCGCGTATCGCGCACGCAAGGCTTGCCCGAGCGGCGGGCCGGATCGATGGTGATGAGCTTTGGGTCAGTCATCACCGAATTATGCGGCATCGCGCCCATGGCGTCAAATCTGGCTTGTGATTGCGGTGAAGATCGTCAAACGGCTCATTGGAGACAAGACGGAAGAAGTGCTCAACTTCCTTTCGCCATGGTCGGTGTCCACAAGCCCGGTGGGGCTGTGCATTTAGTCAAAGGGAATATGAATTGAACTGACCTACTACATTTCTGGGTGGAGCTTCTATTCCATTTGACGAAACCAGTCCCTGAGGCTCAGGTGTAACCTCACCACCTCATCTTCAGCGAGTGGCTTGCAATGCGCTATTGGTGCCCGAAGTGTATTTAGATTGGCAAGCACACGTTCAAGTGCCCGAACATCTCTGAATGTATCGCCGAAGATGGTCCAGTTTGTTTTGAATATTTCCGCGAGTTCCCCAAAATTGGTAAAATCAATTGGCTCATTGGAACGGGGCGTTATGCCGGACGAGTTCTCTTTCTTTTGATTTGCCTCAGCATTCTTTCGGACAACTTCCGGCACCAAGCGTGCCCACCAGTCTGTTGGCTCCGCTTCCATAAGTCTCTGTTTGATGAGTTCTCGAATGCCGTTTTCCAGGCAGTAGAATACGGCATAGTGAATTGCCATTTCCGCTGCCTCAGATCGATGACGTTGCGAGAACTGTGGGTAGTAAGATTGATCTTGAGTTTGTTGCGCCTTCGATCGGTGTCCAAGATCGACATCGAACTGCTGTTCAATTGCTCGAATGCGAGATTCAAGCGCCAGGTTGTTCAGGGCGAAATATTTGGTGAGGTCGGATGTGTCCATGGTCGATTGAATTCACCTTGTCAGGAGATTTTCCTTCAGAGCTTTGAAAATGGCATTGAAGACATCGGGGTTTGTAGTTTCCGGGAGGTTTAAGTTTATTGTGTACGCGATGTTCATCCCAACCCCACCAAACTCCTTTGGCGCTGGCGCAACGGTCGTCGGTGGAAGTTGGTTCTCAACAGGAAGTTGATCCACCTTTCCATTTTCTATGACACCGTTGAAATTGGCCTCAAAGTTGGCGAGTTCCTTGAGTTGACAGAAGGTGGCAACCATAGCTTGCGCCGCGCGGTTGTCCTTTTCAAACCCTGTAACTTCGGTGATCAAGGATGCAAGTTTTTCACGGGGCAGTTCATAAACGTATTCATTCCGGTCGAAGAGCTCTTGATAGGCTTGGCGCATTCCTGCCGCTACAGCCGCCCCCTGTGTTTCGGCGTTTCTGAATTTATTGTAGAGGTCGGAAGGCGTACCATCAGATTGAAGAAATCCCATCCTCTTCAGAAGCGGGATAATGGGGCGAGCACTTCCTCCACTGTGCCCAAGCTTTGTTTCTAGAAAATCCAAGGTGAAGCGATCTGGCCGCCGCGCTTCTTGAATTTTTGACAGGATTTTGGGTATAGCGCCTGCAGATATCATATATGGAATTGTTGTTGTCATTTCAACTATCCTGTTGCCACTCACTCCGCCGCCACCCGCCCCGCCTGCGAGTGGTTCGCATACGTCTCCCACGTCGGCCGGTAATCGTCCGTGGCCTGATGACCCCAATAGGTCCAGCCGGGCCGTGTGCCACGCGCGAAAAGCTCCAGAAACGGCCCGCGCGAACAGGCTTCGATCACCGCATATTGCTCGTCGGGCTTCCGCGAATGCTCGCGCTTCCTCGTCTCGATCATGTTCACCTGCCGCCGTCCCGGCGCCAGCGTCCTGGCATTCTTGCCGCGCGTGCCAAACAGCAGCACTTCGGTCACATTGCGGAAATAGAAGCCGACGCCGCGCCCGTCCGAGCCGCCGTCCTTCCTGATTTTGTGCCAGATGATGTTGCTCTTGTAGTCGAAGCCCCAGGCCTTCATCACCACAAGCCCCTCCGGCAGAAGCGCGTTGGGCACCCACATGTATAGATGCGCCGGGTCCTTCACCACATCGGCCACCGGCAGCTGGCAGATATCCGCCGTGGTCATCGTCTCATAGCGCGACAGCCGCCGATGCTCCGGCGCAACTTTGCCGGTGCGGTTGGTGAAGCGCCAGGGCGGATCGGCCAGAACCGTGTGAAACTTGCGGCCGCCGAGCGAGGCCCCAAGGTCGATGATCGTCCTATTAAGCTGGTCCATCGTCTACATAGGCCTCTTTGCGGATACCGAACACCACGACCGGGCAGCCGCCCCCGCCGCCGCCTTCGAGGCGCGGCACGAGCTTGTCCATGTGCGTGGTCGAATTGCCATAACTCGGCCCCTTGTTGAGACCATTGAAAATCGTCTGCAGTTCGGAGCAGCGCGTGATGATGACGCCCACATCGATGGCGCGCAGGTCGAAGAGCAGGCGGAAGTTATTGAGGTCGCGGTCATAGAAGGGATCTTTATTGTTCCACTCGACTTCGAGCGCCACCCGGTTCTTGTAGCAGTCAACCTTGTGGGTGGGCGTGTGATACTCGACCTTATCCACGACAATCCGGGTATCGAACTGCTTCTCGATCCAGCCGAGTTCGGTGAAATGCCCATCGAGCTTGCCCGCGATGTCGGACTTGGACCCGCCGGGCCTGAGAATGTCGCTCTTGAGCAGCGTGAAGCCGCGTAGCACCGCGAGGATGTCCGCCCACTCGCCGGAGCGGGCCGCCGCCAGAATCGCAAGCCCGTTGCGCCACTCGCGGACCTCAAAACGCGCCAGAGATATCGGCCGGGACAAGCTGACGATTCTCCATTCATCCATGATGCGATAGTTAGGCCATGTTTCAATGCAATTATTTGTTCATGATACGTTCTTTTCTCGGTTCGGTCAAATGCCACGAGCACCAAACCCCGCTTCGCCACCCACAGCCCCTCCCGAACTCCCGCATATTGTCCGTAGCTGGTGCCGGCTACAGGACTTCGAACCTGTGACCCCGTGATTACAAATCACGTGCTCTACCAACTGAGCTAAGCCGGCGCGGTAAGGGTTCAATAGTGCCTGGGGCGCCGGGCCGCAAGCCACTACCTGGTGAGGGCATAGAGCGCAACAGCTGCGGCGTTGGAGACGTTGAGGCTCTTGATCGGGCCGTCGAGATCGAGGCGGGCGAGGTGATCGCAATTGGCGCGGGTGAGTTGGCGGAGGCCCTTGCCCTCTGCCCCCAGAACCAGCGCCAGGGGCGGCATGGGGTCCACCGCGGAAATTGACATTTCGGCTTCGCTGTCGAGCCCAACGATGCGGAATCCATAGGTTTTAAGTTCATCCATGGCCCTGGCGAGGTTGGTCACCTTGACATAGGGCACGTGCTCGTAGGCGCCCGAGGCGGACTTGAAAAGAACGCCCGAGCCCTCCGGACTGTGGCGGGCGGTGGCCACCAGGGCGGTGACCCTGAAGGCGGCACAGGTGCGAAGGATGGCGCCCACGTTATGCGGGATCGGTGACCTGGTCGAGGAGAACCACGAGGCCTGACTTTTCAATCTGGTCGAGGCGGGGCTGGGTGAGGGGTCTGGCCTCAAGCAGCAGGCCCTGATGCACGGCGTCCGGACCCAAGCGTTGGTCGAGTTCGCGGGGGTGCACGATCTCGGGCACGAGCGGTGCTTCGGGCAGTTCTTCGGCGAGGCGGTCAGCGGCGTTTTTCGATGCCAGCAGGGAAATGCAGCGGCGCTTCGGGTTCTTCAGGGCTTCCATCACCGGGTGGACGCCGTAGAGCAGATCGTTGGTTTCGGTCATCGCCGCCCTATAGACCATCTGGGCGGGGAGTGGCTTGCGGAAATTGTGGCAGGGGTTACAAGCAGGGCTTCGACGGAGTTCGGGGCGCCAAATGTTCAAGAAGATACTGATTGCCAATCGTGGCGAGATTGCCTGCCGGGTGATCAAGACGGCGCGCAGGATGGGAATTGCGACGGTTGCGGTTTATTCCGAGGCCGATGCCCGGGCGCTCCATGTCGAGATGGCCGACGAGCGCGTGCACATCGGTCCGCCGCAGGCGGCGCAGTCCTATCTGATGATCGACAAGATTGTCGAGGCGTGCCGCCAGACCGGTGCTACGGCCGTGCACCCGGGGTATGGATTTTTGTCGGAGCGGTCGGCCTTTCCGCTGGCCCTGGCCGAAGCGGGCATCGCATTTATCGGGCCCAACCCGCATGCGATCGACGCCATGGGCGACAAGATCGAGTCGAAAAAGGCGGCGGCGGCGGCGGGCGTTTCCACGGTTCCCGGTTACTTGGGCGTGATAGCCGATGCCGACGAGGCGGTAAAGATCGCGGGCGAGATCGGCTATCCGGTGATGATCAAGGCCTCGGCGGGAGGCGGCGGCAAGGGCATGCGCATCGCCTATTCGGAACCCGAAGTGAAGGATGGCTTCGCCCGGGCGAAGTCGGAGGCCAAGTCCTCGTTCGGCGATGACCGGGTGTTCATCGAGAAGTTCATCGTCAATCCGCGCCATGTTGAAATTCAGGTTCTCGGCGACAAGCATGGCAACGTCATTCATCTGGGCGAGCGCGAATGCTCGATCCAGCGGCGCAACCAGAAGGTCATCGAGGAAGCGCCCTCGCCCTTGCTCGATGCCAAGACCCGCAAGGCAATGGGGGCGCAGGCGGTGGCGCTGGCCAAGGCGGTTGGTTATGATTCCGCCGGCACCGTGGAGTTCGTAGCGGGCCAAGACCGCTCGTTTTTCTTTCTCGAAATGAATACGCGCCTGCAGGTTGAACATCCGGTGACCGAATTGGTGACCGGCATCGATCTGGTTGAACAGATGATCAGGGTTGCCGCGGGCGAGAAACTGGGTTTCCGCCAGGAAGATGTGAAGCTCAAGGGATGGGCGGTGGAATCGCGCATTTATGCCGAAGATCCCTATCGCGGCTTCCTGCCCTCGACCGGGCGGCTGGTGAAATACCGTCCGCCCACGGAGAAAAGCGCCGACGGCGTCACCGTTCGCAACGACACCGGAGTTTTCGAAGGCGGTGAAATATCAATCTGGTACGATCCAATGATCGCCAAGCTTTGCACCCATGCACCAACACGCGGCGAGGCGATCACGGCAATGGCTCAGGCGCTCGATGCATTTTATATCGACGGCATTCAGCACAATCTGGCGTTCCTCTCGGCAATCATGCAGAACCCGCGGTGGACCTCCGGCACGCTGTCGACGGGCTTCATCGCCGAGGAGTTCCCCGATGGCTTTCACGGCAATGCCTTGACGGCGGAAGTATCGGCGACGCTTTCACAGGTTGCCACCGTGCTCGATCACATCGAGAACCGCCGCAAGCGCAAGATCAACACGCAGATGAACGGCCATGTCGCGCGCCATGCCATGCAGAGAGCCGTGAGACTGGGCAAGGAATGGCATGAAGTTACGGTCACCGCCGAGACCGGCTATATCGCCGATCAATGCGGATGGGCGCCCGGGCTTCCGGTGTTCCAGGGCGAAATTGGCGGCGCCGACGTGACCGTACAGGTGCGGCGCGTTGCCAACGGCTACCGGCTCAGCCACCGGGGCATCGTGATTGACGCCCATGTATTTACCCCGCGCGAGGCGGAGCTGGTCAAGCTCATGCCAGAGAAGGCCGCGGCGGATACATCGAAAAAACTTCTTTGCCCAATGCCGGGACTTGTCATTTCGATCACTGTCAGCGAAGGCCAGGAAGTGAAAGCGGGCGAGGCGCTGGCGATCGTCGAGGCGATGAAAATGGAAAACATCCTGCGCGCCGAGCGCGATGCGACGGTCAAGAAGGTAAACGCCAAGAACGGCGACAGCCTGGCGGTTGACGCCGTCATCATGGAGTTTGTGTAAGCCCTCCCATTCGAGCGAGGATAGGGTCGATGCGCCAAAGCCTTTCCGGTTCAAGTTGACCGGCACTCCCGTCATCGGTCTCTCCGGCTTTTGTGGCCGTGAAGAAATCGACCAACGATCGGCAACTGCGAACTGGCGGGAAAAGTGGGGAGCCAGCTTTCGCTGGCAAGACGGGTTGAGGGGATATCATTGATTTGCCCCGTCCCCGGTGAACAATCCAATTTCCACGCATGAAGTGGTCTGACGGCCGCGAAGAGCCACCCCAGCAACAGGCGCAAAGGAATCCTCAGCCAGGTGAGGAGGAGGCGGAAATTGTATCCGCTGGCGGCGCGGCGTTTCATCTCGCGTTTGATGGCGGGCGTCATGCGACGCTTCTGGCCTGCGGTGAAGACCTTGAACCGGTGGCTCAAGGGGGCGTTGTGGCCCTTGTATCCGGCATCGGCGAGGATACGCTCGAGGGTATTGCCGATGGAGGTCTCCATGTCCGGAATGATCTCGGCCAAGGTGTGGACGTCCCTCGGGTCAAGCCCGAGGGCAGGCTTCGGGGTTGCCCGGCAACGCCTTGGCATGGAGCGCGAACTGGCCGCCCTTTGAACGGTGCAATGTGGTGGCTACCGAGACCCCCGCCTTCGCGGGGGCAGGCTCTTTTTACCATGTTGTCTGTCCGCAGTGATTGTGGCGCGCTGTTTCCAGGATGGCGCGCTTGACATGCCGTGCTCATGCTGCGGCAAGGCGCATGACCAGCCACACCATCGCGAAGGTGCCAATCAGATAGGCGGCAACAACCCGCGAATAGGCAAATGGGAAACTGATTAGAGCGCGTACTACGCCGTATGCAATCAGCACCGCGGTCACAAACATCAGCTGGCCCGCTTCAACGCCCAGATTGAAAGTCAGCAGCGCCACCGGCACATCGGACTGCGGCAGGCCCACGTCCTTGAGCGCTCCGGCAAAACCAAATCCGTGGAGCAGCCCGAAGGCAAAGGCGACAAGCCAGGGATAGGTTTCGGAAGTCCGCCGCGCGCCGGGTTTCATCTTGACGAGCTCGCTGGCGACGAAGGCGATGCTGAGCGCAATCGCCGCTTCAACCGGCTTCTGCGGCAGGCTGAAATAGCCAAGCGAGGCGCCGCCGAGCGTAATGGTGTGCGCGAGCGTGAAGGCCGAGATAGTCTTGACCAGCATCCAGCGCTCATCGATGAGCAGCATCAACGCCAGCACGAAAAGCAGATGATCATATCCCGAAAGAATGTGTTCGACGCCGAGGCTGAAATAGGTCCACGCCACCTGCCAGACGGTTTGTTGACCGCGCACCTCCATGACCGGCGCTTCCGGCGTGAGCCGCCCCAGCTCGAACGTTCCGTCCAGGTACTGGATGCGCGCCAGCACATCGGTCATGGTGGCGCGAAGCCCATCGATGGCTATGGTCTGGCCCTTGATGCCATCCGCGCAAATCGCGTGAAAACGTTCGAAGAAATACGCATTCTCGATTGTGCGGACTGGTTCCCGGCGGGCAACGCATGACTGCGGCAGCCGCAGATAGATGCCGAGACGGCGATCGCCCGCCGCCGGAATCTTCCACACCACGGAGAATTGGTTTGCCGCACTCTCGCGCATGTCCAGATAACCGGGCCGCATTTCGTGGGCATGGGCAGCCACAGTGAACGCGATCAACGATATGAGGGCGAGCAGGGCGCGCGTCAAGGTGCGGACGTCTCGATCACGACTTCATAGCGCTTCAGCAGATCGTCGAAGTGCTGGCGGTCGAGTTCCTTCCGTTTGGCGTCGGTCCACTCGCGCGCCACGGTGTTGCGAATTTCGCCAAGTGCCGGAAGCCCGCCCGGTTTCCGCTCCCAAATGCGCACGATATGTTGGCCGAAGCTTGAAGCGATGGGCCCGGCCCAGGCGCCGGGCTTCACCTTGTCCACGGCCGCGGCGAATTCACCGCCGAAGTTTCTCGAAATCTCGTCAAGACTCGAGAGAGGCATGTCAGGCGGCAGCAGTGTTACGTCGCCGAAGGCAGTGGCATCAGCAGGCGTTGACCCAGTGAGGGCGGACATCGCCGCCGCGATGTCCCCGCCCATCTTGTCGCCGCGCTTTTGCGGATCGAAGTAGACTTGCTGGAAGGCCAGCGATGCTTGAGTTTCAAATTGATCGGGATGGGCGGAAAGATAGGCTTGAAGCTCCGCATCCGTTGGCTGGGCCGCATCGGCGGCCGATTGGCTGAGCAGCTGCATCTTGAGCAGCATGCGCCGGCGCACCACTTCGTCGTCCTGGTCGAGCCCGAGTTTCCTGGCCTCGCGGTAGTAGATTTCCTCCTTCACGTAGTTGTCCACCAGCCCCTTCAGCTCGGCATCCGTGGGTGGCCGTTGCCATGTCTTGGCGAACAGCAGGCCTATCTGCTCGACGCGTCCTTGGGTCACGGCGATACGGTCCGGTGCTTCGGCCTTCCAGCGCCCGAGCAGGCCATAGGCGGCAAAGATGGCGAACGCCAGCACCAGGAAGTGCAAGAGCGGTTCGCCAAGAAGGCGTCTAAGGAATGGTCTCATCGCGAACCAGTTGGCCTTTCATATGAACTCCGGCGGCTGTTTAGGGCCGCCGGAGCAACGTTTCCATGTCCAACTGCACTGCTCAGGGCGTATACCAGATGGGCGAAGTATAGGCGCGCTCCTGGATGCTGGCCGGCACATCGTCGGGGCGCTTCACGCCGAAGAACTTGGCATCGTAGGTCGTCCAGCGCGGCGTCGGAATTTCAAGCGCGCGCACATAGTAGAAGGCCTTGAGCGCCGGATCGAACTCCGGGTCCTTCCAAAAGGCGCCCATCACCGCGTTGCCGATGGCGTTGCTGTAGGTGGCTTCCTCCACGTTCACGGTGTTGCCCACCGCCTCTTTGCAGCGGCCATCGGGTCCGATCGTGCGGCCATCGGAGACGGCGATATCGTAGACACGTTCCTGCGTCTTGCCGTCGCCGTCGAGCCAGCCCTTGATGATCTGGACGCGGTCAAGGTTGGCGCCATCGGGATCGCGGATCGCCTGGACCAGGAATGACGGCGCCTTGCCGTCGGGCGCTTTCTTGAGGTCGCCGCCCATCGGCACGCCCGCAGCGTAACCATGCGCCGCGAAATCGGAGCGTTGAAGGTCTTCGGCGCTGAAGTCGAAGCCGCTGAATACCCGCACCCGCAGCCGCGTGCCTGTGGTGGCGAACACCTCCTTGCGCGCCATGGCGTCCCACAGCGCCTCGCGGGTATTTTCGCGCGCCCAGACGCCGGCAAGGCCGGAGGCACAGGTCTGCGCGGGCAAATTGCTGCGCCTGGCGGCGCGCGGCCGTGCCGGCGATCACTTCTTCGAAGCGGATCGGATCGGCCGTAGGCTCAAGAGCCGACGACCTTGCCGAAGAAGTTGTCCTCTTGGTCGTCGTCGACAAGGATGTATGGGCATCGGTCGAGCCGATCATCCCGAACTTGAAAGGATTGACGCCCAAGTTTCGCCTCGTAAGCCAGGCCGCGCTTCAATGCCTCGCGCGCATACTCGCGCGGCAGCATGTCTGGCGTCTTCGGCCTGCGGGCCGAAGCTAGCCCTTGTCCCAGGTTTCGAAATCGGCAAACTCGTCGTTCGGCGAGAGTGAAGGATGGGTCTCGCCGTCGCCCTTCATCTGGGTCACTTCGTACAGCGGCTCCCACCGCATGCGCCGCTCGGCATAATCGCGGTCGAGCGGCTTTTTCGTGGTAAGCGTCACATCATCGAACATCAGCCCGTTCGACAGGTTGCCGTTGTGCGGGATGGCAAGCACCCGTGCCGCCGGTTTTCTCTTCATAGTTCGCCATCCACTTCCACAGATCTTCCGGATCGGACGAGTTCGAAATTGGAGAACGGGATGATCTGTGTCGGCCTTGTCCTTGCCGTCGCGAAAGATGACGTTGCGGTGCAGGTTGTTCCCGCCAGGCCAGACGTCCATTCATAGCCGATGAAAGCGGTAAAAAGCCCCGGCTCGTTGTACTTCTCGGCAGCAGCCGTAATCGTTTTCCATGCGTTCTCATAAATCTTGGGATTCGAAGCTAGCGCGTCCTTCCCGGAATTTTTGGAATCGGACCACATCCTGAAGGCGCCCGGAAGGTCTCCTGCTTCAACGGCCGCGCTGAGCTTCCCGCCAAGTTCCGTGGCGAGCAACTCGGGGTCCTTTGCCGCAAGCAGGGGCGCCATTCCGATGTTTTCGGCATGGTCGGCTACGACCAAGAAATCGAGCGGCCGGGCAAGCTTAGCTGGGAGGCCGGTGCTCGAGGTAACAGTCTCGCCCCGCGCAAACCGGTAGGCCTCCTCCGGCCCTAAGGTGTTGCCGATCATGCCGGCGTCCGCCGAATAGGTGGTGTGGACATGTGTGTCACCGAAATAGACCCGATTGGGGAAGTTCTGCTCGGGGTAGGGCGAATAGCTATGCCCGCCGGGGAAAACCGCCGGCACATCTTCCGCTTCTTGCGCCGCGCTGGGAACGGCCAGCAGGAGTGCGCCGGCTGCGGCGGTCATCATGAGGTTGGCGATCTTCATTGCGATCTCCTGAACGTAGTGTTTTACGGGTTGTACCAGATCCGGCCGAACTCGGTTTCGAGGATGAGCGGGTCCTTGCGGGCGATGGCAGGCGCCGCGCCGACGCTCTCAGCATGGTCGGCGACGACCAGGAAATCCAGCGGCCGTTCAAGACGGGCCGGCAAACCGGTGCTTGAAGTCACCGTTTCACCGCGCGCGAAGCGGTAGGCTTCTTCGGGGCCCAGGGTGTTGCCGATCATTCCGGCGTCGGTTGAATAGGACGTGTGCAGATGGGTATCGCCGAAAAACACCCGGTTGGGAAAATTCTGCTCGGGATAGGGCGAATAGCTGTGACCGCCGGGTAGCGTGGTTGGAGCATCCTCTGCATCCTGGGCAACGGCGGGCATGGCGAGAAACAATGCACCAGCGGCTGCGGTCATCAGTAGTTTGGTGATACTCATTGCGGACTCCTCTTCAAGCTTGTCTTACGGATTGTACCAGATGGGCGAGGTGTAGGCGCGTTCCTGCTGCTTCAGCGGAATGTCCTTCGGCATGTCGGTGATATTGAACTTCACCTTGTCATAGGCGGTCCACCGCGGTGTGGGGATTTCGATCACCCGCGCATAGTAGAAGGCCTTGAGGGTGGGATCGAAGTCGGGATCGGTCCAAACGGCACCCAGCTCCGGCGCGCCGATGGTATTGGTCCAGCTTGGGATGCTCAGGTCCACCGTATCGCCCACCGGCGGCAACTTGCCATCGGCGCCCTGCTTGCGGTCGCCCGACCAGGCCACGTCATAGACCTTCTCCTGCGACTTGCCGTCCTTGTCGAGCCAGCCCTTGATGATCTGGACCCGGTCGAGATTGGCCCCCATGGGATCGCGCATGGCAAAGGCGAGGAAAGTGGCGGGCTTGCCCTGGGGGGCGGCCGAAATGTCCCCACCCATCGCCACGCCCTTGGTATAGCCGATCAGTGCCAGATCGCGGCGCTTGGCGTCATCCGCCGAGAAATCGAAGCCGCCGAAGAACCGCACCCGCATGCGTGGTCCCGTGGTGGCATAGACTTCGCGGCGCTGCATGGCGTCCCAGATCGCCGTACGGGTGTTTTCCTGCGCCCACACCGCCGTCAGGCCGCCGGTGATGTATTGCCAGCTGTAGAGCGTCTTGCCGCCTTCCTGCCCTGGCTTGCGCGAGATATGGAGCGCGCGGTCGGGCTCGGCTCGTACATGGTGAACTTGCCATAGAAATTATCGTTGTCCGGCGTGCTGAGGCCGGTATGGGTGTCACTGGCGCCCACCATGCCGAATTTGTACGGATTGGCACCGAGCTTGGCTTCCAACTCCAAACCGAGCTTCAGGCCGGAGCGGGCATATTCGTGGGGCAGCATCGCATCGGTTTTCTTTTCGCTGAGGTCCAGATTGCCCTGGTCCCAGGTCTCGAAATCGGCGAATTCATCGGTGGGCGAAAGCGTGGGATGGGCCTCGCCATCGCCCTTGATCTGGGTGGCCTCGTACAGGCGTTCCCACTTCTGGCGCTGCTTGGCATAGTCGGCATCGAGCGCCTTGCCGCCGTCGAAGTCGTCCACTTCCGGGAACATCATGCCGTTGGAGAGGTTGCCGTTATGAGGAATGGCCAGCACCTGGCCGCCGGTCTTGTCCTCATAGGCCTGCATCCACTTCCACAATTCGCGCGGATTGGGGCTGCCGGTAGGCGCCGTTGTCGTGAACGGCACGATCTCGGTGGTCTTGTCGCCATTGTCGCGGAAGATCACGTTGCGGTGCAGGTTGTTGCCCTTAACCAGCGACGTCCATTCAAATGCAATCATGGTGGTAAACTTGCCGGGATCGTTGAATTCCTCAGCCGCCGCGACAATGTCCTCCCAGGTCGATTTGTACGCGGGATTGCCGGGCTGATAATTGAGTGCCGCAGGCACCTTGCCTTGCGAGAACATGGCCGTCATCTGCTGGGCGGCTTTGCCGGCTTCAGCGCCACCCTTCGCGAACGCTTCATGAAACTGCCTCCCCACCGGATCGGCCATGATGCCGGGAGCTCCCTTGAGAATGTCGACGATCGCCCCCATGCCGTCCGTATGGTCGGTGATCATGAAGAAATCCATCGGTGTTTGCAGTCTCACGGGCTGCCCGGTGTTCGACATCACCTGTTCGCCGCGCGCGAAGCGGTAGGAATCGCGCGGCAGGAGTATGGTGCCGCCGCCGCCGGCATCGGCCGACAGCGCGGTGTGGACATGGGTGTCGCCGAAATAGACGTTCGCCGGAAAGGCCCGGTTGGCATAGGGCGAATAGGGGCGGGTCTTGAACGCCTCCGCGTTGATCTCGTCGTATTCCTGGGCAGCGGCCGGCGCTGACAACGCCAGCACAGCCGCGGCGCTTGCCAAAAGCAGTTGCCAACGAAGTGATGCGAACCTTGGAACTATCTTTGTGTGTGATTGGGTCATTTCATTGGCTCCCTATTGCGTCTTTCGCCCAGTTATCAACTTCAAAGCCGAAGCAATCGAAGTGATTGCGGCCACTTGGTGCATCAGAGGTTCAATCCTTGCCCCCCACCAGCGCTCAGTTAAGTTGACCTGTCTCGTCCCCCAATTCGTCATCCCGGCGAAAGCCGGGACCCATCGTTCAACCACCACAACATTGACGCTTTGCGCTGTTGCGCCATGGGTTCCGGCTTTCGCCGGAATGACGGGAATGGGAGGTCTGCGAGTCATTTCATTGATCCGCAGGCATCACCCTTCAAAATCGGCAACTCAGAATGCCAGACTCAGATTTCCAAAGATCACGTCGCTTTCGACGCGCCGCTTGGCGCCGAATTCGTGAACGTACTTGGCCTTCATCGAAACCCCGGTATTGCCGATCTTGGTGCTGTAACCGATCATCGGCCCGACGCCGAAGACCCTGGCTTCAAGGCTTTTGGCGCCAAGAGTAGTCTGGAGGTTCAGGCGCCCGAACCGCTGTCATTGCCAAGCTGCTGATAGACATAGCCGGTCGCAGCCAGCGTGAACCCATTGGGCAGATGTTGGGCGATGGCTGCCTCGAAATGCAGCTCCGGTGCCGTCTGATAATCGGTTGCGGTATTCTTCGCGTTAAAGGTAATGCCAAGGGCCCCAGTGAGTTCGATGCCGTTGGTGGGGTTGAGGTAGGTCATGGCGACGGTCGGGTCGATGGCGAACTTGTTCTTACCGATGCTCAGGACGTCGATGTTGATCGGATTCAAAGTTGCCGTTGCATCGTCATACTTGCCGGTGGGCAAATACATTGGCGTGGAAAAGTTGAAATGAAGACTGCCCGAATCGAACCCATACATTGGAACGACGGCCAGATCGCCCAAACCAAATTCGCTGTCCGAGAGGCCAAAGCCGGTAATTGGACTGACCAGGTCAAAGTCGCCGTCGATCGATACGATGGGAAGCTGAACGCTGAGTCCGACGCGACCACCGAGCACTGGGGCAGTGGGCACATAGGTCGCCGATAGCTTATTGACAACCGCAGTCAGGTTCACATCGGTGGCAATCGCCTGCGCCAGGCTGAGGCCACCTATGTCACCGCTGATGTATACAAAATCCTCGCTTACATAGAATCCAGGTGGGGGCACGATGCCTGCAACGATATCGCGCGTACCAAGAAGATAGGCGCCGGAACCGCCCTCGACGGCCATGGCCGTGCCGCTTGCGCCAACTGCCAACGCGGCCATGACGGCGAGCAGCCCCGGCCACTTCTTCAATCCACTCAATCCGAAATTTCCCATCTGTAACGCCCCCACATTTTTACTGTTGCCATCCCGCCGCTATTGGTACGGCCAAGGCTCCGCCATCCGTCCCTGACGAAACCTATAGGGTTGACAAGACCACGGATAACAAATCTAAATTGTGTAGCCATGGACAATTCCGTCGAAAACATTCGAAAAATACCCCTTGAAGACGCTTGGTCACATGCCTGTTCCAGGGGCTGGCTTTCGTCGCAAAGCCCGGAGTTGCAAAGGGCGTTGCGATTCAGGGCCAGACTGCGGCAAATCTCCAAGGGCAAAGTCATCTATCACATGGGCGATGAGGCTGCGGAGCTCTTTTGCGTGATCGCCGGATCGGTGCTGGTGACGATCGCCCATCCCATTCTGGGTGCAATTCCCAGTCACGTAATTTTGCCAGGCGGCTGGTTCGGCGAGGTTGCCGCGCTCACTCGGACCCAAAGGGTAGTGACAATGGAGTGCCGGCAGGCAACCCTTGCAATTGCCATCACTCGCAAGGCCGTCGACGACATCATTCAGGCATCGCCGATGTTCGCGTATGGTTTTTTCGAATTGTTCAGCCTGAACCAGCAGATTGCGTTGCGCTCGGCAATTGATCTTCTCATGCCGGATCCAAGGGCTCGCCTGTGCGCAAGGCTCTTGACACTCTGTGGCATGCAGGGCGTCAACCTGCCACTGCCTCCCATCAGCATACCAATGACCCAGGAAGAACTTGCCGTGACGAGCTGCCTCTCGCGCAAGACAGTTCATATGTTACTGAACGAATTCGTCGCCCAAGGCATCTGCGAATTGCACTACCGCCGGATCACCGTTCTCGATGTAAAAGCACTTGCCGGCAAGCTGGCCCGGCATTGACCGGGCAAACTGCTTCGAACTCCGCTATGCTACCCACCCCTGGTTGTAAAACTGACATCATAATGGCAGTCGCAGAATTGACATTGGTCAATGTTGAAAGATAAGAGCTAATAGTATACGGAAATAGCAGGCTTTTTTTCAGAACATGGGTTAGACACGCGCTGGTTGCGTTTCATAGATAGATTGCGAAACTGACATCATACATTGGGGGAGGGGAGACAACGATGAAAAACTCGATAAGAAACGCGGCGCTGCTTGGCGTCAGCATCCTGGGACTGACGATGCCCGCTTATGCCGACGGCGACGCCGGCCAGGTCACCAAGGAGAAGATCGAGAAGGTCTTTCCTGTCAAGCGTCCCTATTCACCCTATGCCGACCGCAATTTCCCGACGCGGCCGCTGTTCGGCGATACCCACCTTCATACTGCCGTGTCCTTCGATGCAGGCGTTTTCGGCGCCCGCCTTACGCCCCGAGATGCCTATAAATTTGCCAAGGGGCAGCAGGTTACGACGAACACCGGGCAGCAGGCCAAAATGTCGCGTCCACTCGATTTCCTCGTGGTGGCCGATCACTCCGACAATATGGGCATGTTCCCGGATCTCGCGGCGGGCAAGCCAAATATCGTTGCCGATCCGCAGGGCCGCAAGTGGTACGAAATGATGCAGGACGGCAAAGGGCAGGAGGCCGCCCTTCAGGTCATTGGAGCTTTCTCCACCGGAAGTTTTCCGAAAGCGCTGATCTACGGGCCGGACACGGCGGCCTTCAAGTCGACATGGCTCGACACCATCGAGGCCGCCGAGGAAAACAACGATCCGGGCCACTTCACAGCATTCATCGGATACGAATGGACGGCCCAGGGTTCATTCAACATCCACCGCAATGTTATTTACAAGGATTCTGGAGATCTCGCCCGCCAGTCACTTCCCTTTACGACGGGTGCGCCGTTGGGCAGCCCGAAGGAAACTGATCTGTGGAAGTGGATGGCCGAATACGAAGTCGAGGACCGGCGGCGATGTGCTCGCCGTCGCCCACAACGGCAATGTCAGCAATGGCCTGATGTTCCCGCTCATTCAGCCGTTCACCGACAAGCCGGTCGATCAAGGCCTATGCGGCAGCCCGCCACAAGTGGGAGCCGCTCTACGAGGCTACGCAGATGAAGGGCGACGGCGAGGCGCATCCGTTCCTCTCGCCAAACGATGAATTCGCCGAGTTTGAAACATGGGATTTCGGCAATCTGGACGCCAGCGAGGCCAAGAAGCCGGAGATGCTGGAGCATGAGTATGCGCGGTCCGGCCTGAAGCTCGGCCTCAAGATGGAAAAGGAATTCGGCGTCAATCCTTTCAAGTTCGGCATGATCGGATCGACCGACGCGCATACGGGACTTGCTGCAGTCGAGGAAGATAACTTCTGGGGCAAGGTTGCACCCATGGAACCCAGTGCCGAACGCTTGACGAACGTGTTTGTCAAAAATGCCAAGACCGGCATTGTCGTCACTGAGAGGATGGTTGTCTCCTCCGGCTACGCCGCCGTTTGGGCGACGGAGAACACCCGCGAGTCGATCTTCGACGCCATGGAACGCCGCGAAACCTATGCCACAACTGGAACCCGCGTGGCTGTCCGTTTCTTCGGCGGCTATGATTTCGAGGCGGCCGACGCCATGACCCGCAGCCCGGCGATTGCCGGCTACACCAAGGGCGTGCCGATGGGCGGCGACATTGGCGCAGCACCTGCAGGCAAGTCTCCGACCTTTCTTATCGCCGCGCTGAAGGACCCCATTGGCGCCAATCTCGACCGCTACCAGATCGTCAAGGGCTGGATGGACGAAAAGGGCGAAACCCACGAGAAGATTTACGACGTCGTGTGGTCCGGCGACCGCGAGCCTGGTGCCGACGGCAAGCTGCCGGCGGTTGGCAATACCGTCGATGTGGCGAATGCAACATGGACCAACACCATCGGTGCGCCGGAACTGATCGCCGTGTGGAAGGACCCGGATTTCGATCCGAAGCAGAGCGCATTCTATTACGGCCGTGTGCTCGAAATCCCGACGCCGCGGTGGACGACTTACGATGCCAAGTACTACGGCCTCGAGGTGCCGAAGGACGTTCCATCGTCCATCCAGGAGCGCGCCTACACTTCGCCCATCTGGTACACGGCGGATAAGTCTTGAACTGGTAAAATGGAGTAATAACAAATATTTAGTGGTCAAGGAGAATGTGGAGGGAACTTACCGTGATTGGTCATATGCGTCTTATACTGCTTGCAACAGCAGCGTTCGGTTGCTCGTTAATCCAGCGTTTGCTGGCGATAGCGATGTCGGCATCATCGACCAGTCGACGCTTGAGGAGTGCTGCCTGCCAAGCGGCCCTATTCCCCCTATGCCGGCCGGAATTTCCCGATCGCGACCCCTGTTTGGCGATACGCATCTTCACACCAACTATCTCCTTCGATGCCGGCATGGTGGGTGCGACGCTTGGGCCCAATGACGCCTACCGCTTCGCCAAGGGCAACGAAGTGACATCCAGCACAGGCCAACAGGTCAAGCTTTCGCGGCCGCTCGATTTCCTCGTGGTCGCCGATCACTCCGACAATCTCGGTTGGTCGGCAGATTTCCAGCGTGGCAAGCCGGAATTGCTCGCTGATCCTACGGTTCGCCAGCTGGTACGAGATGTCCCAGAGCGGCAAGGGCATGGAGGCTTTCCATTGATATGCTGGCCGTATCTGACGACAGGCAACGCCTCCGGCAGCGCTGATTTACAGATCCGGACAGTCCGCTCTATAGCGTCGGCATGGCAGGAAGATATTGCGGCTGCGAGATGCAACAACGAGCCAGGCCGCTTCACGGCATTCATTGGCTACGAATGGACGTCGAATACGAACGGCAACAATCTCCACCGCAACGTGATCTTCCGCGACAATGGCGACAAGGCCAGCCAGGTCGTGCCGTTCGATACGGTCAAGCCGCTGGGAAGCGACAATCCGCGCGACCTGTGGAAGTGGATGGCAAACTTACGAGAAGAAGACCGGCGGCCGACGTCCTCGCCATTGCCCACAACGGCAATCTCTCCAACGGCATGCATGTTCCCGTGATCGAGTCGTTCACCGGCAAGCCGGTTGATCTTGCCTATGCTGAACAGCGCGCCACAAGTGGGAGCCTCTGTACGAAGCGACGCAGATCAAGGGCGACGGCGAAGCGCACCCATTCCTGTCTCCCAATGACGAATTCGCCAGCTTCGAGAACTGGGACAAGGGCAACCTCGACGTGAGCACGGCCAAGAAGCCGGAGATGCTGGAGTTCGAATACGCGCGGTTCGGCGCTGAAGAATGGGCTGAAGCTGGAACAGGAACTGGGCGTCAATCCCTACAAGTTCGGCATGATCGGCATCGACCGATGCCCATACTGCGCTGGCGGCCGTTGAGGAGGACAACTTCTTCGGCAAGGCAGTGCCCTACGAGCCGAGCGAACACCGCATGGGGCATGCGTTCATCAAGGGCAAGGCCGGTATCGATCTACGCTGGGAAGATGGCAAGTGCGGGCTATGCCGCCGTGTGGGCGACGGAGAACACCCGCGACGTCAATCTGGGATGCCATGAAGCGCAAGGAAACCTACGCCACGACCGGAACCCGCATGGCGGTGCGTTTCTTTGGCGGCTATGACTTTGCCCCGGAGGATGCCAACAGCCGCAGCCCGGCCATTGCCGGCTACACCAAGGGCGTGCCGATGGGCGGCGACCTTGAGCGCCGCCCCCGAAGGCAAGACGCCAACCTTCCTGGTGGCAGCCCTGAAGGACCCGATCGGCGCCAATCTCGACCGCTATCAGATCGTCAAGGGATGGGTCGACGCCAAGGGCGAAGCGCAGGAGAAGGTTTACGACGTGGCGTGGTCCGGCGACCGCAAGCTGGGCGCGGACGGCAAGCTGCCGCCGGTCGGCGATACGGTCGATGTGGCCAATGCTTCCTGGACCAACACCATCGGCGCTCCCGAACTGATCGCCGTGTGGAAGGACCCGGATTTCGATCCGAAGCTGCGCGCCTTCTATTATGGCCGCGTTCTTGAAATCCCGACACCGCGCTGGACCGCCTATGACGCCAAGTACTTTGGAACTCGAGCCTCCCGCCGGGACGTACCGATGACAACTCCAGGAACGCGCCTATACGTCGCCGATCTGGTACACGCCTGCGAAATAAGAATTCTTGAAGGAGGATCGACCAATATGACCAACTAATCACCAGATGACTGTCAGGAGGCTGCGGCGCAGCCTTTCTGCGGCGGCCGTGGCGGCGCTGGCCACAACTTGCGCAGCCTTGCCGGCAGCGGCTGACGAAGGTCAAGCGAAGGCCCTCTTCAAGGCAATGTCTGACTACATGGCGGGGCAGTCCACGCTGTCCTTCACCTACGATGCGACGCTCGAAATCGTCACCGCGGATATGCAGAAGCTTGGGTTCTCGAGTTCGGGTTCCGCCGCACTCAGCCGCCCCGACAAGATCAAGGTGACACGCAAGGGCGGCTTCGCCGACGTCGAACTTTCATTCGATGGCAAGACCATGACCGTCTTCGGCAAGAATCTGAATGCCTTCGCCAAGATTGATGCCGCCGGATCGATCGACGACCTTTTCGATACGCTGAGATCCGAGATGGGACTGGAGCTTCCCGCCGCCGACCTTCTGTCATCCAATCCTTACGAGTTGATGATGTCCAATGTGACCGATAGCAAGGACCTCGGCAGCGGCATCATCGGCGGCAAGGAGTGCGATCATCTCGCATTCCGCACCACGGATGCCGATTGGCAGATTTGGATTGCCCAGGGAGACAAGCCCCATCCTTGCCGGTTCACCATCACCAGCAAGATGATGGCCCAGGCCCCGTCCTACACCATCGAAATTACCGAATGGAAGCCGGGCGGGAACGTGGCGGCCGCTGATTTTCAGATCAAACCGCCAGCCGATGCCAAGGAAGTCAAAATAACCGAGTTGTCGGATATCGACGAAGTTCCGAGCCTTGCCGCTCAAGGAGGTGCACAATGAAAAAGTCTCGCAAAGCTGCAATCGCCGCCCTGTCGCTGCTGTTTCTGGGAAGTGAAATCGAGTTGGCGGGCCAGCAAGTATCCATAGGGTTCTTCAAGATTTCCTCCGACGCAGAGGCCCGCGTTGGCCGCCCCTTGACTCCGATCAGCGGCGCAGGCGTCGCACGGCGCACGACACGGCGCGTGATCCGCCGCGGTGCTTACATCGCCGTCGTGCCCGCGGGTTGTCCGTATGGAAGCTACTACGGCTATAGTCTCTACTACTGCGGCGGGAGGTATTATCAGAAGTCGGGAGGCGGTTACGTCATCGTCAGCTTTTGACGATGGGGCTGCGAATGCGGATGTGTGCAGGAACATGAGGGGCTCTGAGTAAAATGAGAAAATTGATAGCCGTCGCGTTGACACTGGTTCCCATGGCCACCATGGATGCCCAAGCTGCTGATGTCTATGCGCCTACTGACACCAGTGACTGGACGTTCACTGCCGCACCCTATCTCTGGGCATCGGGTCTGGAAGGGAAGTCCGGGTTGTTCGGCCTGCCCCCGCAGGACATCGACATGAGCTTCGGTGATGTTCTCGATAACCTCGATATGGCGTTCATGGGCGTGGGAGAGGCGCGCAACGGCCCATTCAGCATCGGCGCCGATATCGCTTATGCAAGGCTGGGTCTTAATGTCGATACGCCGCTTGGCATTGCCGCCTCCGACATCGACATCACGGCGGAAACCTTCATGGGAACCGTCGTTGCTGGATACGCTTTGCTTGATGAGGGCAGCACGCATCTCGACGCAATTGCCGGCGCGCGCCTGTGGTCGGTTAGCACTGACTTTGATTTCAATGGTGGATTGTTGAACGGTACTTCGAGGAATGATGGTGCCACCTGGATTGATCCTCTGGTTGGCGCCAAGTTCCGTGCTGACTTGAGCGACAGCATCTATCTCTCAGGTTGGGGCATGATTGGCGGCTTCGGTGTTTCATCCGACCTGATGTGGGATGTCATGGGGGGCGTCGGATATCAGATGAACGACTCCTTCTCGATGTTTGCCGGCTATCGTGCGGTCAGCGTCGACTACAGCGCAGACGGCTTCGTCTATGATGTGGTGCAAAAGGGCCCCATCTTCGGTGGCGTATTCAGATTCTAGAAAGACGGGTTATGGAGATGCGGCTTCGATCACTGCTAACTTGCTGCTCGCCGCTGATGGTTATCGGCTGTGGTCCTGCCCTTGCCCAAGAGGGCTCGGAGCTTGCGACGCAACTGTCAAATCCGCTTGCGGCACTGATAAGTGTCCCGATCCAAGCGAACTACAACGACGGGATCGGTCCAACAGAGGATGGTGATCAATTCCTCATCAATGTTCAGCCCGTTATTCCATTCACCCTGAATGAAGACTGGAACCTGATTTCTCGGACAATCGTTCCGATAGTGTCCCAGAACGACATTTTTCCGGGAGCGGGTGATCAGACCGGCCTGGGCAACGCAACCCAGAGCCTGTTCATTTCGCCGAGCCAGACCATAAATGGCATCACCTGGGGCGTGGGGCCAGTGCTCTATCTTCCAACAAATACCGACAATCTTCTGGGCCCTGACAAGTGGGGAGCAGGACCAACCGCTGTTGCTCTGTGGCAGGGAAGCGGCTGGACAGTGGGTATCTTAGGCAATCATATCTGGTCCTTCGCAGGTTCGGATTCCGATGCGGACATTAACGCAAGTTACCTTCAGCCCTTTGTGTCCTACACGACCACGGATGCTTGGACATTCACTCTGAACACAGAAGCGTCCTACAATTGGGATACTGAGGATTGGTCGGTTCCCATCAACGCCTCGGTTGCCAAGCTCGTGCGGTTTGGAAAACAACCAGTTAGCCTGACGGCTGGAGTCCGGTACTGGGCCGAGTCGCCCGAAGACGCCGGGCCGACGGGCTGGGGCGGACGACTTGGCATGACTTTCCTCTTTCCGAAATAGGACAATGTTGTCGGAAAAGTCGATGGTGTTAAAGTCTACCGCTTGAAGTTTGTGGTAGGCCGGATAGGCAATACGGGACGCCGCGAGTTCATTCGGGTGCTGCTCGGCACTCATCTCGAGGCCCTATTGCAAATGCTGGGCGGATTGAATAATGGCTCGTTTCCGGAAACCGCTGCAACCAGATTGGCGCCTGAGATGGTTGGGTCTTCCGGACGAATTCTCAGGGCGGCTGCAAGAATGGAATCAGTGAAAATGCTTAAACTCTGCCGTCAATTTGTGGGCTGCGTCACTGGGTTGACGCTTGCCTGCGGCGTTGCCCTGGCTCAGGAAGGCCTTGGCCCGTTCATGCCGCATGAGGGTGGTTCGATCACCACCGCGTGGGACAACAGCTATGGTCCCGACGCGGAATCCTGGATACGATTCACCAAAGTCAAACCCGATAGCTTCAACATCAATTATTCCAGCTCGCGCGGCACCGTGGCAGTGCGCCGCATCCGGGCATCCGACCGGATGACGGCCCGCGCCATGGTGCTGGGTTACAACGCCAAGATGCCGCTGGTCATCGAGAACACCACCACGCTCGGCACATCCGCCGCCGTGCTGGAGGAATTGCGTAGCGACCGGGCAAGCCAGTTCGGACCTCATCTATAACGCCGAGCTGGGCTCGATGAGCGGGGCGTTCACGCTGGCGGAAAAAGGCATCAAGATGTCGATCGACGTTGATGGCCACCTTTTGAACGTTCCTGTCGTGCATGCCACGGGGAGTTTCTCCAACGGTCAAGGGAAGGCCAGCGGCGATTTTTATTTTCTTGACAACCGCAACAACCCCATGCTGCTGCAGTACAGCGTGCAATTCACTGGCGAGAAGTCGCCGCGCACCGAACGTTTTGTGCGGGTCAACGCCGGCGCCTCCGAGCGCGGCAAGCTGGAACAGACACTCGCCGCGCGCGACGCCTACACCACCTACGGCATTCATTTCGACTTCGACAAGGCGACCATCCGCAACGACTCCTCGGCACTGCTCGACGAGATCGCGACGGCCCTCGACAGCAATCCGCTGTGGACGCTTCAGGTCACCGGTCACACCGATTCGATCGGCAAGGAGAGTTACAACATGAAGCTCTCCCGGCAGCGCGCCGAGTTGGTCAAGAAGGCGCTGGTGAAGCGCGGCGTTTCCGGTGACCGCCTGTCGACGTCGGGCGCCGGCCCCAGCGAGCCGGTGGCAAGCAACAAAAACTTGCAGGGACGCGCGCTCAACCGCCGCGTCGTGCTGGCCCGCACGGATCGATAGTCGTGTAATCCGGATGCATGACATGATTTTACTCCGGCAACGGCTGGCGCGCAACTTAGCGCTCCTGGCAATCCCGCTCACCTTGGCCGCCTGCGCGGCGGGTGCCACCGTCGATCAACTGCGCGATCCGGTGCCGGAGGCCTTGGTCGAGCGGGCAATGGTTCCTCACTATGGAAAAATCCGTTACTGGGGCGACGATGGTGCAAGCATTCCGCCGGAAGTCTTCGCGTTGCGCCGGGAGCAAATGCTCAAAGCGGCCGCGCGCGATCCCTCCATTCTCGATCAGCCGACGGCAATGCTCACGGTTTCGGGTGGCGGCAGCAACGGGGCCTTCGGAGCCGGACTGCTGGTAGGATGGACTGCGGCTGGCCTGCGCCCGAAGTTCGACCTCGTCACCGGCATCTCCACCGGGTCGCTGACCGCTCCCTTCGCCTTTCTCGGACCACCCTATGATGAAGAGTTGCGCCAAGCCTACACTACGATCTCCACCGAAAACATCCTGAAGCGCCGCGGGATATTCGCCATTCTCGGCGGCCAGTCGATTGCTTCCAACGATCCGCTGCGCAAACTTGTCGAGGGCTATGTCACCAATCACATGGTCGACGACATCACTGCCGAACACGCCAAGGGACGCCGGCTGTTGATCGGCACCACCAATATCGATGCCGAGCGGCCGGTGATCTGGGACATTGGACAAATCGCGTCGAGCGGCGTCGCCGGGCGCCGCCAGCTCATCGCCGACATCCTGGTGGCATCGGCGGCTATTCCCGGGGTTTTTCCTCCGGTCCGGCTTACCGTGACCGCCGATGGGAAGACTTTTGACGAACTGCATGTCGATGGCGGCACCAGCAATCAGGTGTTCCTGTTGCCGGCCGACGTGACTTTCAAAAAGCTCGACAGCCGCTTCAAGAACAAACGTACCCGGAAACTCTACATAATCCGCAATGGCAAGACCTATCCCGAATACAGCCAGGTCAAGCCGGTGCTGTCTTCGGTTGCCGGCAAGGCGCTGGCATCGCTCACCAAGACTCAAGGCATAGGCGATCTCTACCGGATGTATGCCCAGACCAGCCGCGATGGCGTCGGCTACAATCTGATTTCAATACCCGAAAGCTTCACCATGAAGGAGCCGAAGCCTTTCGACCCGGCCTACATGGAAGCGCTCTATGGTTTGGGCTATGAGATCGGCCATGGCGGCATCCCCTGGCAGAAAACTCCGCCTGGACTACAATAGTAAGGCGACAATTGTCACCCCATACACAATCAGAAGGTTCGACACGGCTATAAACCCGTTCGAATGCCGCGGTCCGGCCTCTGACGCGTTTCCGCGCGGAAGTCCGCGGCAAATGAAAGGATATTATCGTCATGTTTGCTAGGAAGTTTTTGCTGAACGCCACTGGATTGGCTGTTGGTTCCCTGCTTTTCGTGCCTCTCCACTCGCTGCCGGTCAGCGCCCAGGAGACCGCCGTGGCAAGTGCCGAGGCGGCAGCCGTGGATCCACAAGCGCCCCAGTCCTTGAGCGAGGAGGAGCTGGAAATTCTGGTGGCGCGAATTGCCCTTTATCCCGACGAACTGGTGGCGGTGGTCGTTTCGAGTTCACTCTATCCGCTGCAGATCGTTCAGGCCCAGCGCTATCTTGACGATGTAAAGAGCAAGCCCGAGCTCAAGCCCGATGCCACCTGGGATGGCGGCGTCATATCGCTGATGAACTACCCGCAGATCGTCAAGATGATGAGCGACGATCTCGACTGGACCCAGGCCCTGGGTGAGGCGATCACCTATCAGCAGGCCGAGGTTCTCGATGCCATACAGCAGCTGCGCGAGAAGGCGGTGGCCGAAGGCATCATCAAGACCGACGACAAAGTGAAGGTGGTCACCGAAACCGAAACCCAAACCATTGTCATCCAGCCCGCTTCGCCGGAGGTGATTTACGTCCCGCAATACGAGCCCGCAATGCTCTATGAGCCGGACTATGTCGCCGCGCCGATCGTTTATTATCCCGATCCATATCCCTATTACTACAACCCGGGCGCACCCTATTTTGCCGCCTTCGTGACCGGCGCGGTCTGGGGCTCGGTGGTCGATTGGGACGATCATGGCATCTGGGGCGGCAATGGCGATTGGGACAACGATGTCGACATCGACTGCAACCATTGCTTCAACAACAACGATTTCAGCGGCAAGGTGAACATCAACGACGTCGACTGGAAACATGTAGACCGCGACAAAATGAGTTTCGACAACAACCAGTTCAACAAGCTGGACAAGAACACGTTCAAGACCAGCATCAAGTCGGATGATCGAAACAGCGTCAAGGTAAAGTCAAAAGATGTGAGCAAGACGCGGACCAACACTCTGCCAAGCAAGGGCAATCAGGTGAAGGACGTGCGCACCAGCACGCTCGATGGGCTGAAGAGCAAGCCGGCCGCCAAGCCCGCGGCGAAGGTTGGCCAAGGTTCAGCGGCAAACGTGGCCAAACCTAAGCCCGCCGCCGCGCCAAAGGTGGAAAAGAAACCGAGCCCCAAGATCGACCATCCGGTCAGCAAGCCGAAGCCCGCGGCGAAGCCGGACACCCGGCCGAAAACCCCTTCGCCAATCGGCGATATGAGCCGCGGCAAGGATGCCAAGGCGCAGTCCGACCGGGGCAACAAGAGCATGGGCGGCGGCATAAAACCTGGCGGCGGCGGTGGCGGCGCCAAGAAGAAGCGCCCCGGGAAGAAATGATATTTGGCAAGGACAGAGAACCAATCATGACCAATCAACACAGATTTTCGCTGGCAGCGTTCGGCGCCGTTCTCATCCTGGGCGCCACGCCGCTTTCGCTCCCCGCCTTCGCGGCCGAAACCGGGGTGGAAAGTTTTGCAGGCGCCGCGTCCACACAGTTTTCCGATCCGGATGCGGCCGTCGCCGCATTCAAGGCGGCGCTGGCGGGCAACGACATTGATGGCCTTGCGAAGTTGCTGGGACTGGATCCGGCCAAGGTCAAAGGGGCCGAAGGCATTGTGGACCGGTATGCCGAAATCCGCGCCGGTGCCGCCGAACTGCTCAGCGTCAAGGAAGAGGGCGAACAGCGCGTTCTGATCATTGGCAAAGCCGTGTGGCCGTTCCCGTTCCCGCTGCGCAAGGACAAGGATGGCAAATGGGCCTTCGACACCGGCGCCGGCCTTGAAGAAATCGTCAACCGCCGCATCGGCGAGAATGAATTGCAGGCCATTGCCACGGCGCGCGCCTATGTGGAGGCCCAACGCGACTACTCAGCCGAAGACCGCGACGGTGACGGCGTTCTTGAATATGCCCAAAAGCTGCTGAGCAGCGAAGGCAAGACCGATGGGCTCTATTGGCCCAATGACCAGGGCGATGGCGATAGCCCGGCGGGACCATTCGTCGATCTAGCCTCAATCGAAAAGGCCAAGGCCGGCGCTGGCTACTTCGGTTACCGCTTTCGCATTCTGAATTCCCAGGGCCACAATATCGCCGGCGGCCGCTACGGCTATATGGTCAACGGCAATATGATCGGCGGGTTCGCCCTGATCGCCTGGCCGGTGAAATATGCCGAGACCGGCGTCAGCACGTTTGCGGTCAACCAGGCCGGTGTTGTCTATGAGAAGGATTTCGGCGGCGATACCGAGGCCATTGTCAGCCATACCTTCCGGTTCAACCCCGACACAACGTGGACCATCGCCGGCGAGTAACACTTGAGTGGCAGGTCAGTGAGGTGTGTTTTTGGCGTGAGCTTTGCTAGCACATTGCTGAGCGGGCCAAAGGTGCAAGTCCTGCATCGCCCACCAATCTCTGCTTGTCCGGCTCGGCGCAATCACCCAAGTGTCTGACCGGGTTGATGAAATCCAAAAGACTTGACTCTGCCGCGACACCTGCAATTCTTAAGCCTCCATACTGCCGGCGTCATGGTGGCGAGGCCCTGCGGGCCATGACGCGCGGCTCACATGGATGCTTATAGTATATGCGGTCATTGGATGATCAAGTTTGTGGTAAAATGCGTAACCTCGCGCGGGGTGGCTTCGGCATGAAATACATTGGGTTCGGCCTCGCCCTGATTCCACTGGTCTGTTGGACACCCGGTGCCGCGGCCGATTGCAAGAGCCCCACAGACGAACTGCAAAGCGCCACCATCGTCTACCGCTGCCCGCCCAGCGACAAGCCGGTGGATGCGGCCAAGGTGATAGTCGAGCCGGGCAACGTGTCGGTCATCGAAAAGAAGGCCGATCCAGTCAAGCTTGCCGAACCTGTGCCGGCAGAGCCTGCCAGGCCCCAGTCCAAGCCCGGGCCGGTTGAAGTCAAGACGGTCGCCGCCAAGCCGCCGCAAGCCGAAGCGCTGCGCATCAAGCCAAGTTCCGCCAAACCGGCGCAGGCAAAGCCGCGCAAGGCAGCGGCCAGATCCACCAAACAAAAACGCTCAAAATCCACCGCGCAGAAACAACCGCAGATCATTCACCTGGAAAAGCCAAGCATCGGCCGCCGCATCATCCAGTTCTTCAGTTTCTGAGCCGCGGTCTCCCGAATAGTCTTGCTGATTGGTGAGCCCGGCGCGGATCGAACGCGCGACCTACTGATTAAAAGTCAGACGCTCTACCACTGAGCTACGGGCCCCACGGGGGGATTCCCCGGTGAAAAGCGGGCGGACCATAGTTGCCGGGGGTGGATGGGTCAAGTGCGCTGTGGGCCACGAAATTCGCAGTTCAATGCCACATAATCGCCGCCGTGGTCCGGTCCATGCTTTGACTGGCGGAGGGAATCCTGAAATGACACGGGGCTCAATGAGCAACATTGCCATCATCGTACTGGCCGCGGGCAAAGGCACCCGGATGAAATCATCGGTGCCGAAGGTCCTGCACCGGGCGGCCGGGCGGAGCCTGCTCTCCCATGTGCTCCATGCCGCAAAGGGCCTCAAGCCGCAAAAGACCGTGGTGGTCGTGGCTCCGGGCATGGAGGCTGTTGCCACCGAGGCGGCCACCATCGTTCCCGGTGCTATGATCGCCGTTCAGGCCGAGCCCAAGGGCACCGGCCATGCGGTCTCCATGGCGAAAGAGGCGCTCGCGGATTTCAATGGCACCGTGCTGGTACTCCTTGCCGATGCGCCGCTGATCCGGCCGGAAACCATTGCGGGGCTTACGGCTTCGGTCACCTCTGCCATGCCGCTCACCGTCCTGGGCTTCGATGCAGCCAACCCCCATGGTTACGGCAGGATCATCCGCAACGCCTCCGGCGATGTCGTGGCGATCCGCGAGGAGCTTGATGCCTCGCCCGAGGAGCGTGGGATAACCATCTGTAATTCCGGCATTATTGCCGTTTCGGCGAAAACCCTTTGGGAGTTCCTGCCGCGCATCGGCAATGCCAATGCCAAGAAGGAATATTACTTTACCGATCTGATCGAACTGGTTGCCGCCTCGGGCAAGCGGGCAGGGCATGGCGCTGTGCCCGGAACGCGAAGTGGCGGGCGTCAATGACCGGGTCCAACTCGCCGCCATCGAAGCCGAATTCCAATCGCGTTACCGCCGCCAGCACATGCTGAATGGCGCCACGCTGGTGGCGCCGGACACCGTCTGGTTTTCCGCCGACACCGAGATCGGCAGTGATGTGGTGATCGGCCCCCATGTGGTCTTCGGGCCAGGTGTAAAAGTGGCCGGCAATGTCGAGATCAATGCCTTCTCCCATCTCGAGGGCGCCACCATTGCCACCGGCGCCCGCATCGGGCCCTATGCCAGGCTGAGGCCCGGGGCGGAGATCGGTGCCGATGCCCATATTGGCAATTTCGTCGAGATCAAGAAGGCGGTGATCGGCCGCGGCGCCAAGGCCAACCACCTCGCCTATATCGGCGATGCCAAGGTGGGTGCGGCAAGCAATATCGGGGCGGGCACCATCACCTGCAATTACGACGGCTATGAAAAACATCTGACCGACATCGGCGAGAATGTCTTTGTCGGCTCCAACACGGCGCTGGTGGCGCCGGTGAAAATTGGGAGCGGCGCCAACATCGCCGCGGGCAGCGTCATCACCAAGGACGTTCCCGCCGATGCGCTGGCCATCACGCGGGCCGAATTGCAGCTCCTCCAGGGCTGGGCGGCGAGATACCGGGACATCAAAAAGGCGCGCAAGGCTGCGAAGCCCAAGGCCTGAGGGAGAATTCAGAAATGTGCGGAATCGTTGGAATACTCGGCAAGGAGCCGGTAGCCCCAGGCATTGTCGAGGCGCTGCGGCGGCTGGAATATCGCGGCTATGATTCAGCCGGTGTCGCCACCATCGAGAATGGCGAAATCGGCCGCAGGAGGGCTGCCGGCAAGCTCCGCAATCTCGAGGAAAAGCTCCGCTCCGAGCCGCTCACCGGTACTTCCGGCATCGGGCACACCCGCTGGGCCACCCACGGCGCAGTTAATGAAACTAACGCGCACCCCCATGTAGCCGGCGATGTCGTCATCGTCCATAACGGCATCATCGAAAACTTCCGTACACTGAAGGATGAGCTGGTGGCGGCCGGCGCCAAGTTCGTCACCCAAACCGACACCGAGGTGGTGGCCCATCTCATCGCTCACGAGCGCGCCAAGGGTAAAGCTCCGCGTGAATCCGTTCGCGATGTCCTGCAGCGGCTCACCGGCGCCTTCGCCATCGCCATTCTGTTTCGCGGCGAAAACAATCTGATGATCGCGGCCCGCAATGGGCCGCCGCTGGCCGTGGGTCACGGCGATGGCGAAATGTTTCTCGGCTCCGACGCCATCGCGCTGTCGCCTTTCACCAACCGCATCACCTATCTCGAAGACGGCGATTGGGCGGTGCTCACCCGCACCTCGCTGGAAATCTTCGACGCCGAGAACCGCCAGGTCATCCGGCCCATGAGTTTTTCCCAGGCCTCGGCCATGCTGGTGGACAAAGGCAACCACCGCCATTTCATGGCCAAGGAAATCGCCGAACAGCCGGAAGTGGTGGGCCACACGCTCGCCGAATATATCGACTTCGCCGAACGCGCGGTCAGGCTGCCGGACAAGCTTCCCTTCGACTTCGCCAAGCTCGACCGCATCACCATAACCGCCTGCGGCACCGCGTCTTATGCCGGGCTCACCTCGAAATACTGGTTTGAAAAATACGCGCGCCTGCCAACCGAGGTCGATATCGCCTCGGAGTTCCGCTACCGCGAAGCGCCGATGCCGAAAGCGGGCCTCGCCATCGTCGTCTCCCAGTCGGGCGAAACCGCCGACACCTTGGCGGCGCTGCGCTATTGCAAGGCACAAGGCCAGCACACGGTGGCGATCGTCAACGTTCCGGAATCGACAATCGCCCGCGAAAGCGAACTGGTGATCCGGACCTATGCCGGTCCGGAAATCGGCGTGGCCTCGACCAAGGCCTTCACCTGCCAGCTCACGGCGCTCGCCTGCCTCGCCATCATGGCGGGCAAGCAGCGGGGAACCATCTCGCGCGAGCAGGAACGCGAACTGGTGGGCGCATTGATCGAAGCGCCGCGCCACATGGCGGAGATTCTCAAGGACGAGAAGCACATCGCCGCCGTCGCCCGCGACATCGCCCATGCCCGCGACGTGCTCTATCTCGGCCGCGGCATCAATTATCCGATCGCGCTGGAAGGCGCCCTCAAGCTCAAGGAGATTTCCTATATCCACGCCGAAGGTTATGCCGCGGGCGAGTTAAAGCATGGCCCCATCGCCCTGATCGATGAAAACGTGCCGGTCATCGTGATAGCACCACACGATGATCTCTATGAAAAAACCATTTCCAACATGGAGGAGGTGGCGGCGCGCGGCGGCAAGATCGTTCTGCTCACGGACGATCGCGGCCTGGAGGACAACGGCCACCGCAACATCCAGCGCATCAGGGTGCCGCAGGCGCACCCCTTCATCAGCCCGCTGCTCTACGCCGTGCCCGTCCAGCTCATCGCCTACCACGCCGCCGTCGTCATGGGCACCGATGTCGATCAGCCGCGTAATCTGGCGAAGTCGGTGACGGTGGAGTAGGGGGGCGGGCAACCTCGTTTGTCAATCCGGCAAAGGAGTTCGTGAAGAAATTGACCACCGGCCGGTAATTGCCCCAATTTTTTCACAGCCTCTTTCGCAGTAATGACGAATGGGGGGATTGGAAAGGTCAAGATTGTCATCCGCTGGTAGCAGAAGCCGTTTTGCCGCTTCGCCGCCGCCGTGCTATGGAGGCCGCCATGGCGGGCAAGAGCGAGAAGGTGACGGGAGGCTGCATCTGCGGGGCGGTGCGCTATGAGGCGCGCGTCTATCTTGCCGATGCCTATTACTGCCACTGCCGCATGTGCCAGAAATCAAGCGGCGCACCCGCTGAAATCGCCGTCTTCGTGGAACCGGGAAGCCTCGCTTTCACCAAGGGCAAGCCGAAATTCTATCAATCCTCGCATTTTGGCGAACGCGGATTTTGCGCCGATTGCGGATCGCGGCTGATATGGAAATGCATTGGTGAGGCGCATCCCGAATACACCAATCTATCGGTAGGCTGCCTCGATGCGCCAGAGAAGGTGGCGCCGGCATCGCATCAATGCGTCGAGAGCCAGTTGCCGTGGTATCGATTTGACGATGGCCTGCCGCGCTTGCGCAGCGAAGAAATTCCGGAACTGGCCCAGCTGTGGTCCGGGGCCAAGAAGAGTTCGTAGATTGCGCGCGGAGCAGGGCTTTCGCGGGTTCACGCCCGCAATTGTTCTCCGCTTGCCCACGAACATCGCCAGCGAAAGGCAGCACAGGGCGGAGGAGAGGTAGAACGCAGCATTGGGCGTCACCACCGGCGCACCAGGCTGCATGAAGTAACCGAAGACCTGGGCAAACATCAGGGTGCCGAGCAGCATCGCGATGCTCTGTACGCTGGCGATACCGCCCTGCAACTCGCCTTGGGCGTCGGCCGGCGCCTCTTTCGACATGATGGCGGTGAGTGCTGGATTGACCAGCCCCTCCGGCGCATGAATGACGAGCAGGATCAGCACCGCAACAAGGCCCGGCGCCAGGCCATAGCCCACCGCCACGACGATGGCGATCGCAAGGCCCAGCACGACGGTGGCGCGTTCACCCATCCGTGTCACCAAAATTCCGGTGAGCCCTCCCTGCACGATCGCGGTGAGCAATCCGAAGGCCGCCAGCGTCAAGCCTATGGTCGCCTCGCTCCAGCCGAAGCGCGCAATTCCCCAGAAGGCCCAGATCGCCGGATAGACCGAGGTCGCGAAGAAGTAGATAAACATCACAAGGGCCAACCGCACCACGCCGTGGTAATTGGCAAACACTTTGAAGGTGCCGATGGGATTTGAGCGCGCCAGTGAAAATGGCCGCCTATGTTCCGGCGGCAAAGTTTCCGGCAGTACCACGAGTCCAAACAGCAAATTCAACCCCGCAAGCCCCGCCGCCGCGAAGAACGGCACGCGCGGACCAAACTCGCCAAGCAGGCCGCCGATTGCCGGCCCGATCACGAAGCCCAGCCCGAAGGCCGCCCCCATCATGCCGAAGGCCTTGGCGCGGTTTTCCGCCGCCGTGATGTCGGCGAGATAGGCATTGGCCGTCGAATAGGAAGCGCCGCACAAGCCTGAAACGATGCGCGCCAGGAAAAGCCAGATAAGGGTTGGCGCAAACGCCGTCAGCAGATAATCGGCCGCCATGCCGAAAACCGAAAGCAGCAGCACCGGCCTGCGGCCATAGGCATCGGACAAATTGCCAATCGCCGGGCCGAACAGAAACTGCATGCCGCCATAGGCAAGGGACAGCCAGCCCGCGACGAACGCCGAGCCCGCCAGATCGCGCCCGCTCACCTCTTCAATGAGATGCGGGATGACCGGCATGATCAACCCGAACCCCGCCATGTCGAGGAACACCGTCACAAAAACAAAGGCAACGGCATATTTGCCGGGCGCGCGTACTGGCATTGCTGTCCCCGTTGTGATCGCTGCGAGGGCTAGACGGTTCCCGCCGCCACTGCAATATTCCTGGATTGCTGCAGAAAGATAAACCGGTGCAACTGCTCAAGCCACCATGCCCACCGAATCGAAACCGGCCGCGGGGAGGAGGTCGCGGCCGGTTTCTTTACTGCGATCACCGGTTTGGGGTTGCAGGCGATGGGGGCGCCGGAGGATCGCAGGTACCGAAGATCAGTCTCAGTAGCAGACGTAGACTTTCTTGTGCTTGAACTTGAAGTGGGTGTGATTCCAGTTCCACTTCTTGTAAGTCACCCACTTGAAGCCGCAGTAGTCGCCGTAGTAGCCATAGCCGCCGCCATAGCCGCCGCCGTAATAGCCGGGGAAGCCGATGTCGATATCGATGAAGGTCTTGGCCTGGGAGGTGGCGGCCGTGCCGGTGGCAATGGTGGCGACGGTTGCGAGAGCGATAAGGGACTTGCGGATCATGGTGTGGTTCCTTCCTGGTTTGCGTTGCAGCGGTGTTCATCACCGTTGTTGCAAGCTTTCTAGGGGAGGTGCCCTGAACCAAGTCTGAGCCTCGCGTTTATCCGCCATTCATCTTGGATATCCTGGCGAAGTAGATATCTTCGGGGCCGTCGATCTCATCGATCTGGGAACCGATCTTGACGGCGGCGAATTTGGCGGCAAGGCCGAGCGAGGCGGAGTTTTCCGGCGAGATCGACAGGATCAGGCTCTGCACGCTGAGGTTTGAGGCCCACCGGCAGAAGCCGCGGATGGCTTCGCTGGCATAGCCCTGGCGGCGCCAGGGTTCGAAGATCGTATAGCCCAATTCAACCGCAATCGTGGTCTCGCCGCCCAGCACGAATGGCATGGGCTCGTGATGGCAATTCATGTTGCCGATGATCTGGCCAGTGTTACGGAGGCCGATGGCGCGCATCGACCAGGGCCGGTAATCGGGATTCTCGGTCCATTGCTTGAGGCGCAGCCCCGCCACCCAGGAATCGTCGAACCAGGCCTCGGGCAGGTCATTGCCGATGATGCGGCGGCCGGCGGCGCGGTCGCCCGCTTCGGTTGCCGCAAGGCCTGCCAGTGGCACCAGGCGGAGAATGAGCCGTTCGGTTTCGATGTCGATCACAGTTTAGCTCGCAATGCCCGGGCGAGATTGCCTCTGGGGCCGGCCTCGACGCGTTCGAGGCCCAGCCACTTGGCCATCAGCTGCAATTCCCCTGCCAGGGCCTCGGCCACGGGGCCTGCTTCAGCGTGGGCTTCGAGGTGGGCGGCATTGGCGCGGAGGACGCAGGCCTGGCGGTCGGCCTTGAGGCAGACCCTGGCGGCAAAACGGTCGTCAAAGAGGAACGGCAACACGTAGTAGCCGAATTTCCGTTTGGGTGCTGGCGTATAGATCTCGATCCGGTAGTGGAAGTCGAACAGGCGCTCGGCCCTGGCGCGTTCCCACACAAGGGGATCGAAGGGCGAGACCAGGGCGGTGCCGCCGGCCTTTCGCGGCAGTCTCGCATCCCGGTGCAGATAGGCTTGATGCTTCCACGCCTCCACCGTGACGGGAATGAGTGTGCCGTCCTCGATCAGTTCGGCCAGCGCCTGTTTGGTTTCGGCCACCGGCAGGCGGAAATAATCGCGCAGGTCAAATTCGCTGCCAATTCCGAGGGCGCGGCCGGAATGGTCGAGAAGCCTTCGGAAGCTTTCGGCCTCGTTCGGCGTCGGCCTTGCCAACACTTCGGCGGGGATGACGTGCTCGGGGAGATCGTAGATGCGCTCGAAACCCTGGCGGGTGGAGGTGGTGACGAGGCCCTGGTCGAACAGACTCTCGAGCGCCATCTTGCCCTTGGACCAGCCCCACCAGCCGCCCGCACTCTTGCCGCCATCGGGTAGATCACTCACGGCGGTGGGGCCATGGCGGGTGACGAAGTCGAGGACTCGATTGACGTAGTCCCGCTCGGCGCTCGCGAATTTGTTCATACTTTCATAGGTGCCGTTGCCGGCTCTGGCGCGGTCCATGCGCCAGCGCATCAGCGGATGCAGGTCGAGCGGCAGCAGGCTCGCCTCATGGGCCCAGCACTCGAACATGGCGCGCCTCTTGTTGGTGAAGGTGCGGGCATCGAGGGTGGCGTGGGGGTAGTGGCCGAGCCTGGAAAAGATGGGAAGATAGTGCGAGCGCACCAGCACATTGACACTGTCGATCTGCAAAAGGTGGATCTGCCGGATGGTGCGCTCGATCCTCGCCCAGTTCGCCGGCCTGGAGCGGTCCTGATGGGTGAAGCCCTGCGCCGCCAGGGCCGCGCGCCGGGCCTCGGCCAAGGAGAAACCGGATTTCATAGGAGCGGCTTTTCCAGTTTGAGAAATTTTTCGCGCAGGCCCATTTTCTCATAGAAGGTGCGGGCTGAATGATTGTCGGCGATCACGCCGAGCCGCAGCCATTTTTGCCCGGCGGCGCGGGCGGTATTTTCGCATACTTCAATGAGCGCCCTTCCGGCCCCGGTGCCGCGCTGGGATTTGAGCACCGCCAGATCGCCCACATCGCTGAAGGTATAATGCACTTCGTCGCGCTCGCCCTCCGATGACACCACGGTCAGCAGTGTGGCATAGCCGATGACCGCACCATTCCGCTCGGCCACCAGAAAGCGGCCCTGGTGCTTTGCGACTTCAACCAGCAGTTCGGCAACATACCAGGAGCCGATTTCCTCCGGCTGCTTGGAGCGGTCATAGATCGCCGCCTCATGGGCCTGCAATTCGCGGGCGATGGCGATCACTTGCGGCTCATCCTTGGCGCGATAGTCGCGAATGGTGAGGGACTCGTTCACTGAAGCTTCTTCCGCATTCTGATTTTTATATCGGCGTAGCCGCTGCTTCGATAGAGGCAAAGTGCCGGCTCGTTGCCGGCATGGACAGCGAGGGTCATTTCGGCGCGTCCGGCTTCCTTGGCACGCTGTTCACATTCGGTGAGAAGCAGCTTTGCAATTCCCAGCCGCTGGGCCTTCTTGGCAACAACGAGTTCGCTCACATGGGCATAGGTGTATGCCAGCTCTTCATCCTCGCCCTTTTCCTTCATTGCGGTGAAGACGACGGCACAGCCAAGACAGTCTTCTCCCTTCATGGCCAGAAGGATCACTCCCGCCAGGGTGGCGCAACTTTCCTTGAGGCGGTTGATATACCAGCCACCAATATCCTCGGGGGGCTTGAGATGGTCATTGAATGGCAGTTCGGCGGATTGCAATTCGCGAAACAGCGCAATCACCGGCAGTTCATCGCTGTCGTGGTATTCGCGAATGGTGACAGGCTTTTCTATGCGGCCTCGTCCTGCCATCGGGCCGCGGCGGGGATTGCCTCGGCGGGGCCGAGACTTATGTTGAACTTGAACAGCGTCGAGCAATAGGGGCAGATGATTTCGCTGGCCTTGCCCATATCGAGGAACACGTGGGGGTGATCAAAAGGCGGATTGGCGCCGACGCACATGAACTCCCTGGCGCCCACCTCAATTGAGGCAAGCCCCATGTCGTTGTGAAAATGCGGTGTGCTGCCGGTTGCCATGGGAAACCCTCGAAAGACCTTGAGTGAGCGGGCGATTAGCATATGTTTTGCTCCATGCACAGATTCAATTCGGACGGCGTGGAGATCGCCTACGCGGAGGCGGGCGAGGGGCCGCCTATCCTGCTCATTCACGGCTTTGCCTCCAATTCGCGGGTTAACTGGTGGGATACCGGCTGGGTGAAGACGCTGAGCGAGGCAGGCCGCCGCGTCATCACCATCGACAACCGCGGCCACGGCGAAAGCCAGAAACTCTATGACCCCGCCCAGTATTCCGCCCCCGTCATGGCCGATGACGCCGCCCGCCTGCTCGACCATCTCGGCCTCGGCCACGCCGATGTCATGGGCTATTCGATGGGCGCCAGAATCTCCGCCTTCCTCGCCATCAATCATCCCTCGCGGGTAAGGAGCGCCGTCTTCGCCGGCCTCGCCTCGCGGATGATCAGCGGCGTTGGCGGCGGTGACGCGATTGCCGCCGGGCTGGAGGCGGCAAGCCTCGCCGAAGTCATCGAGCCCGGCCCCCGCTCTTTCCGCATCTTCGCCGAACAGACCAAGAGCGATCTCCGCGCACTCGCCGCCTGCATGCGCTCGTCAAGGGTCAAGATCACCCCCCACGACCTCGCCCGCATCGCCGCGCCCGTCCTGGTGGTTGCAGGCGAAAAGGACGATATCGCCGGCGACGTGGCAGGCCTGGTGGCCGTCATTCCGGGCGCCAGGGGCGTGACACTGCCCGGCCGCAATCACATGAATGCGGTGGGCGATAAGGTGTACAAGCAGGCGGTGGTGGAGTTTCTGGGGTGAGGGCGTCCGGTCGAAGCATCCCTCCTCCGTCATCCCGGCGAAAGCGGATCCAGACGTGGGGTAGAATTAAATGCACTGTAATTTTCACCGCATCGCCGCAATTGCCGTAACTTTGTCACCGTAGTTCCTAATCCGTCGAGGGATACGACTGGAATTGTCCGCAACACATCGCGCCGCGGTTTACGCGGTCACGGGTTCTGGCGACGGCCGAGCCACTCAAAGTCAGGATAGCCGAGTTGGAGTCATTTATTGCGGATCCGACAGCAAAGGATCGTGCGAAGTCAAAACTCCCGCTTGTTCTCAACAGGCCCCAGGAAAGGAAAAGAGCCCGCACCAATGCGGGCGCCGCCGCATCGCCGCGATTAACCCTGTTTCTATTTGGAGTTGAAAATTGCAGGTGTTTCATTAATGATTTGTAAAGATGTCGGCACAACGAGGTGAGGCCACCTGGTTGACGTTTGTGTCGGAGGAGTAACTCTCGCCAGCAGCCGGTGATCGGCGCAAGCAGGCTCTTTTGAGCCACGGGCCGGTCGGTCCCCTAGATCACACAATCTCGCGCGATTTTCGCAATAATTCAGTGGCTTAGCGCCGCTTGCGATGCGTCACGGCTGACTTCCTCCATCTTCCTCGCAACCAGAAATGAAAGAACGGGTTCATGGCCACTCTCATCGGCACTTCAGCATCGGAAAAGTTCACGCGCACCGGAACATATGAATGGAATGGCACCACGTGGGTGCTGGTCTCGAGCGCCAACCACACCACGAAAGGCGACGACCTGGTGCGGGCGGGCGGCGGCGACGATGTTGTCATCGGCGGCGCCGGCAACGACCTGATCAGAGGAAACGCCGGCGATGACCTCATCAGAGGCGGCATTGGCGCCGACACGATGTTTGGCGGCGCGGGCAACGACACGCTTTCCTACGGGGGATCGAAGGCTGGCGTGTCGGTCAATCTTCGCACCAATAGCGCCGATGGCGGAGACGCCACGGGAGACGTCATTTCCGGCTTCGAGAATATCAGGGGCACCAACTTCAATGACGTGCTGACCGGCAATGGCAAGGCCAATGTGCTGCTCGGCAAGGGCGGCGACGACATTATCAAGGGTGCGGCCGGCGCCGACATCCTGCGCGGCGGCCAGGGCGTCGACACGCTGATCTATCAGGGCTCGAAGGCGGGCGTGACGATCAATCTCGCCAACAACACGGCGAGCGGCGGCCACGCCAACGGCGATATCATTTCCGGCTTCGAGAATGCCGCTGGCTCGCGCTTCGACGACGTGCTGACCGGCAGCGGCGGCGCCAACAAGCTGCTGGGCAAGGGCGGCAACGACACCATCCGCGGCGGCGGAGGCGCCGACATCCTGCGCGGCGGCGCCGGCTTCGATACGCTCTCCTATGTCGGCTCGAGCGCCGCAGTGACTGTCGATCTCAGCACCAAAAGCGCCAGCGGCGGCGACGCCACGGGCGACATCATCGGCGGCTTCGAAAACCTGACCGGCTCGGGGTTCGCCGACACGCTCACCGGCAACGGCGGCAATAACATCATCCGGGGCGGGGCCGGCGGCGACACGATGGATGGCGGCGGCGGCTTCGACACGGTCTCTTATCTGGCCTCCAACGCCGGGGTGAGCGTCGATCTCTCGACCAACACCGTCAGCGGCGGCCATGCCAATGGCGATGTCATCTCCAATTTCGAGAACATCATCGGCTCGTCCCATGCCGACACCCTCACCGGAGACGGCGGCAACAACGTCATCACGGGCGGGGCCGGCGGCGACACGATGGATGGCGGCGGCGGCTTCGACACGCTTTCCTATGAGGGCGCCGATACCGGTGTAACCGTCGACCTCAGCACCAACAGCGTCAGCGGCGGCGATGCCACGGGAGACATCATCTCCAATTTCGAGAACATCACCGGTTCGGATTTCGCCGATATTCTCACGGGCGACGGCGCCGGCAATGTGATCACGGGCGGCGGCGGCGCTGATACGTTGACCGGCAATGGCGGCGACGATGTGTTCAAATTCACGGATGTTTCGGACCAGGGCGATATCATCGCCGACTTCACCGGAGGAGGCGTTGCCGGCGGCGACAAGATCGATCTTTCAAAGATCGACGCAGTGGCCGGCAGCGGTAACGATGCCTTCACCTTCGGCGGAACCACGGCCACCGCCAACGGCGTGTGGTACTCGGTTTCGGGCGGCAATGTCACGGTCTACGCCGACACCGACGGCGATGCCTCGACGGTGGAGTTCACCATCACTCTCAACGGCGCCGGCAGCCTGATCGCCAGCGACTTCGTGCTGTAGCAACTGGGCCATCACACATAAACGCGCCGCCCTTCTCCCAATCGGTTTGTTTGCGAGGAGGCGGCGCGGACTGCGCGAGTAAACGCGCTACAGCTTGAAACTCAGCGCCGTGAGCTTTGCAAGGTCGGTGAAATTGGCAAGCTCGATCTCGAAGTCCGCAACCCCGTCGCCATTGACATCGCCGCTCACGATGGCGCTGGTGCCGGTGGCGGATATGCGAAGCTCACCCTCGGTGTGGGTGAAGGGCGCATTGCCGATAATGGCGAAGGCCTGGTCACCCTCTTGTCCTGATTTGGCGTCGATTGCACGGAGATCGATCTGGTCGACGGGAGCGCCGGGCGAGCCGCCATCGAAGTCGGTTATCACATCGCGCGCCAAGCCAACGCGGCTGTCCTGGGGTGCCCGGTAAACAAACCGGTCGGGCCCTGTACCGCCGCGGAGCCAGTCTGCGCCGCCATTGCCGATGAGCACATCGGCACCCGCAAGCCCGGAGAGCCTGTCGTTTCCCCCATGGCCGCTGATCCGGTTGGCAAGCCCATTGCCTACCAGCGTGTCACCGAAGCTGGACCCTTCCAGGTTCTCAACCGAGACATAACTGTCCTCCTTTGCATCACCCTTGTTCTTGGCTGGCGTTGCGAGATTGGCGGTAACGCCGGACTCCGCATGGTCATAGCTCGCGGTGTCGCTGCCCAGCCCGCCATCCAGCCCATCGCCGCCGCCTCGGCCTTCCAGCACATCGTCGCCGCCAAGCCCGCTCAGCCTGTCCTTGAACGATCCCCCGCTGATATGCTGATCGCCCGCCGCCCCCACGCGGCGTCTCGGACTATCGGGCAACCGGCCGTAGATGACATAGGCCCCACCCCGTAACTCGCTGGGCGAACTAGAGGAGGCATCACCGATCAACAAATCACCAATGCCATCGCCACTGAAATCCTGAGCGTTTGCCATAGAGAATCGGGAAGTTGCACCCTTTCCCTTCAACCGAAAACCGTTGCTGCCGTCGAGGTTGGAAATGTCAACGGATCCGTCAAACAAGTCCAGCTTGCCGAAAAGAACGTTCTGGTCGTCTGCCAAATCATCAAATCCATCACCGTTCATATCACCGACGCCAGCAATTGCTTGACAGTTGGCATTGTTGAGCCGAAAACTGCTGCGGCTACCAAGGCTTGAGACTTTGATAGATGTCCCAAAACCGGAACGCTTCCCGAAGATGACATAACATCCCGCGCTGAAGTCAGCCAACCCGTCGCCATTGAAGTCTCCTACGCCTGCAACATGCCAGCCCACTGAATCAAATGGTTCGCCAACCAGCCGGAAACCATTTCTTCCATTCAGATCGGAGAGACTGAGATTGGCATCGAAGCCCGCGGCCTTGCCAAATACAACAAATGCCTCGCCGGGATAGGGAGGGCCAGATCCGTCATTGACAGCGCCGATGACTATGTCGGCAAATCCATCGCCATTAATGTCGCCAGGGATGGCCAGTGACCAGCCAGAGAATTGCAATGCAGTCGTCCCGCTAATGCGAAAGCCATTGTGGCCGTTCAGTGTAGAAACATTGACCGTTGATGAAAAACCGGCGGCCTTGCCAAACACCACATAGGTGGCGCCGGCGACCTCAACGCCGCTGTGGCTGGGCGCAACGAAATCGCTCAACACAACATCATCAAAGCCGTCACCATTGATGTCGCCGCCACCTGCAACGACGGCGCCGAAAATTGTGTCGCAGCAGGAATTGTCATTTTCTGAAAAGCTGAAACCATTACTACCGTTCAGCATCAGGAGGTCGACAATGGGAGGAGATGCCGTTCCTTTTCCAAAGACGACAAATCCATTGTACGTGGCTTCACTGGCATTGTTTGACGACACCAGAAAGTCACCAAACCCATCTCCGTTGACATCACCGGCATCGACAACGCTTTGAAGGGCGTAGAGCTCATTGGAGTAACAATTGGTTGAAGGTTCCGCACAAAAGCGAAAGCCATTCTTGCCATTCAAATCGGACGTATCAATCGATCCTGAAGCGATGCTCACTTTGTTGCCAAAGACCATGGTGCCCGCTGTTGCTTGAGGCGACGGCTCGACTTGAAAATCGCCCCCTGGTCCTATGACAATATCGCTTAGGCCATCGCCGTTCACATCGCTTGCAGCAACCGAACGTCCGAAATTGTCGTTGTTGATTGCGGGGTTCGGAGTATGTGTGACCCGGAACCCTGTAGCCTTGTCGATCGATGAGAGTGGCAACACTGCCGGAAATTCAGACGCCTCGCTGGAAACCGTCCACGCCGTCGAGGAAAGCACCGCAAGCGTGGCCAGCGCCAGCGCGCTCCGCCTTCCTGGCAACCATCGATCAACCATGTTCCGTCTCCTCGTCGCCATGGGGCGCGGGTTAATGGATGACGGTAAGGCAGGAATTCTTGCGGCGGCGTTAACTTTTGTACCGCAATTGCGTTCACCCCGCCGAAAGCAGCCGCACCGCTTCATCGCGCTCGAACAGGTAGAGCAGAATGCGCAGGGCTTCGCCGCGTGGGGTTGCGAGCCTGGCATCGCGCGCGAGGACCAGTGCGGCGTCGTCGCGGGCTGCCGCCAGAAGTTCGCCGTCATGGGCCAAATCGGCCATGCGGAAGAGCGGCAGGCCGGCCTGCCTGGTGCCCAGCATTTCGCCGGCGCCGCGAAGCCGCAGGTCTTCCTCGGCGATGCGGAAGCCGTCCTCGGTCTCGCGCATGATGCGAAGCCTAGCCCTCGCCGTCTCGCCGATCGGGGCTTGATAGAGCAGGAGACAGGCCGATTTATCGGCGCCCCGGCCGACGCGGCCGCGCAATTGATGAAGTTGGGCGAGGCCGAAGCGTTCGGCATTCTCGATCACCATGGCGGTTGCCTCGGGCACATCGACGCCCACCTCGATGACCGTGGTCGAGACCAACAATGAAATCTCGCCCGCCTTGAAGCGCGCCATCACGCTGTCTTTCTCGGAAGCCTTGAGGCGGCCATGCACCAATCCCACCCGGCCGGGAAAGTGCTCCGCGAGCGCGGCGAAACGATCTTCGGCGGCGGCGAGATCGACGAGTTCGCTTTCCTCCACCAGCGGGCACACCCAATAGGCCCGGTGGCCCTGGGCCAGGCTGCGGCCGAGGCCCTCGATCACCTCGTCCATTCTGGCCATCGGCAACACGCGGGTGTCGATGGGAAGCCGTCCCGCCGGTTTTTCCGTGAGCTTGGAGACATCCATGTCGCCATAGACCGTCAAGGCAAGCGTGCGCGGGATCGGGGTCGCCGTCATCACCAGCAGATCGGTGGAGCTTCCGGCCTTGGCCTGGAGTGCTAGGCGCTGATGCACGCCGAAGCGGTGCTGTTCGTCGATCACAGCCAGGCCAAGGTCCTTGAACGCCACGCCTTCCTGAAACAGCGCGTGGGTTCCGATCAGGATATCGATTTCACCGGAAGCCAGTCGCGCCAGGATATCATCGCGCAACTTGCCTTTTTCGCGGCCGGTGAGAAGCGCCACCCTGAGCCCGGATCCCTCGCAGTATTTCGACAGGGTCGCCATATGCTGGCGGGCCAGGATTTCGGTCGGCGCCATGAAGGCGCCCTGGGCTCCACTTTCAACCGCGGTGGCCAAGGCTATGAGCGCCACCACCGTCTTGCCGGAACCGACATCGCCCTGCAGCAGCCGCAGCATGCGCTCGGGCGCTGCCATGTCGCGCAGGATTTCGGCAAGCGCAGCTTGTTGCGCGGCCGTGAGAGCGTAGGGCAGGGCGGCGATGATCTTGCCGCGCATGTCTCCGCTGCCCCTGAGGCTGCGTCCGGCCGCCCGCTTCATGTGGGCGCGCACCAGAGACAGCGCCAGTTGATTGGCGAGGAGCTCATCATAGGCGAGCCTCCGCCGGGCGGGGGACTCGGGCGACATCACCGCAGGGGTCTCCGGATGGTGGAGGGCCCGCAGCGCCGCGGCGAAATCCGGCCATTGGTGGCGCTGGCGGAATGCCTCGTCTTGCCATTCCGGCAGTGCCGGCAGCTTTTCCAGGGCCGATCTGATGGCCCGCGCCAGGAACTTACTGGAGAGCCCCCCGGTGAGTGGATAGATCGGCTCGATCAGCGGCAGCTTGTCGAATTCTTCCGCCGAGACGACGTGATCGGGGTGGGCAATCTGCGGCTCGCCCGAATACCAGTCGATGGTTCCCGAAATGAAACGCCGCTCGCCCTCCGGCAGGGTGCGCTTGAGGTGATCGGCGAAGGCATGGAAGAAGACGAGAGAAAGCCGGCCGGTCTCGTCGGAAACCTCGACCCGGTAGGGCAAGCGCTTGTTGTGCGGCGGCGGCGGCTTGTGGCGCCCTACGGTCACCTCGATGGTCACGATCCCCTGGCGCGGCAGATCGGAAATTCGCGGACGGAAGCGCCGGTCGACCAGCCCCGATGGCAGATGAAACAGCAGGTCGAGGATGCGCGCATTGTCGCCCGCCTCGCCATGGGAGGGACGCAGGAATGCCGCCAGGGTCCGATCGAGCTTCTGGCCGATACCCTTGATGCCGGCGGCCCCGGCGAAAAGCGGATTGAGGATTGCTGGACGCATGGTGAGCGATTCTGGTGGCCCATGGCTATGACTGGCTGCCTTATAGCAGCGGCCGCTCAATGTGACTCTTCTGCTTCGGAAAACAAATGACAAACTAACCTTGTCCATCGCGGGGGCGCGCATCGCAGTAACAGGGCGGGTCTATCAGCGTGGTGATTCCGCCGTGATCAATGGGCGATTGACCGGTTACCAGGGGCTTAACAAGCGTAGTGAACCAATTCTTAAACCTTGGCTGGCACCGTAAGTGGAAATCCGCCTGCGTAATGGGGCCCAGCCTTGAATAACGAACCTACTCTCGGACTTGACACCGCCATCTTCCACGACGTGATCGACAACGGTACGCCAGAAGCGCGACTGGCGCTGGCGGCGCAATTGGCGCTGTTTCTGGCCGACGATGAAACACCCGATGGCGAACGGGGCCAGATCGTTCCGGTGCTACTCAAGCTTGCCATCGATCCGGCGGCGGAAGTCCGGCGGAGGCTGGCAATAGGGCTTGCGCGAGTCAAACGGCTGCATGCCGATATCGTATTTTCCATCATTTCCGACGAGGACAATATCGCCCTGCCATTTCTGGCGGCGACGCCGGCGCTCAATCACTGGCACATGCTGGCGATCCTGCGGGTTGGCGACAGGGCGCGGCAGATCAGCGTGGCGCTGCGGCCCGAAATTCCGGCGGAGGCAATTGCTTTCGTGGTGAAGTCGTCGGCGCTGGAGGTGTGTCTCGCACTGTTCGACAACGGCGCGGTCAGGCTGGGCGATATCGAGTACCACAGGCTCTATGACCGCTTCGGGCAATCCGCGGACATGACCGAGCGGCTTCTTGCCTGCGCCGATCTGCCGCTCGACATCCGCATCATGCAGGCCAAGCGGGCGTCGAACCGGATGCACCAGCTGATGGCCGAGCGGGGCTGGGTTGCGGCCAATGACGCCGCCGCATTGGTTGCCGATGCGGAGGAAACGGCAATTCTTCGCATTCTGGTGGAGGCCAGCGAGGCGGAACTCGCCAATGTGGTGCCGTTTCTGGTTTCGCGGGCGCTGCTGACGCCATCGATCATCGTGCGGGCGGCCTGCCTCGGCGAAATGCATGTGGTGGAGCGGGCGCTTGCTCATCTCGCCGGCGCTCCGGTGGCGCGGGCGCGCGACCAGATGGCGGGCCGCGGACTTTCCGGGTTCAAGGGGCTGCACGCCAAGTCGGGGCTGCCGCAGAGTTGCTACGGCATATTGCAGGCGGCCTGCGATGTGGCGCGCGACGAGGCGGAAGAGGGGATAGCGCTTGGCGCCGAGGGCTTCGGCCGGCGGCTGATCGAAGCGCTGATGACGCGCTATGAAGGCATGGCGCTGAAGGATCGCAGCAAGCATCTCGAGTTCGTCAGCCGGTTTGCCGAAGACCGGGTGCGCATTATCGCCAAGCGCCTCAAAGCCGACATCGTGCGGGCGGCGTGAGTTTTTCCGGCCATTAACCAACCAGCTGCAACCCATTCAAATTGTAGAGAAAAGCGGAATAGCACTTTAGCGCTTGGACACTAGGCTGATTTTTCCGGTAACCATTGCGCCCCAACTTTCAAACGGGGCGTGTGAGGGGAAAAATGAGTGAGTGTGTGGAGTTTGGGGTTCGTCCGCTGATTGGCGCCATATTGGCCGGCGCGCTGATGATTACGGGTGCCGCCGCAGCAGGAGACGGCAAGAAGGCCAAGAAAACTTATACCTATGCGCTCCTGGTTCCCGCCGCCAAATCGGTTCAGCATAGGAATGCCACGCCGAAACTGGCGGCGGCCGGCTTGAAGGCGGTCACCAAGAGGAAGTCCGTCATCTTCGGCAAAGCCGCCTGGGTGTGCACGCCGAGCGGGTTCGGCAAGCGCGCGTCTTGCTCGGCGCGCAAGTCGTTCGGCTAGTGAGTTTGCAACTACCCCAGCGAACTAGTTGGTCGCGGCTAATGTTGTGACATTTGAGTTCACCCGCCAATCCGGCAGGCCGTAGCCCTTGGGCCAGGGATAGACTTCCTTGTCGTTGAAGTAGACGACGGCCTCGAGCTTGGGAAATTGCGGGTAAAGCAGCTCGACGGTTTTCGCCCAGTTATCGACATAGGCCTGGCTGCCGGAATAGCCCAATTCGGCCACCCAGATCGGCTTGCCGAGTTTGACCGCTTCGTCATAGCCCGGCTTGAGAATTTCATCGAATGTGCGGTCGTGACCGAACTCGCCGCGGTCATAGGCTTGCAGACCGAATACCGAAAGACCGACGAGGTCGACAACGTCATCGCCGGGATAATATTCCGCGAGCGTGGGCAGGCCCTTGGGCGACCACATGAATTTCACGTTTGGCGCGGCCGCCCGGCATTCGCTTACGAACCTGCGGTAGGCGTCCTTGTAGGCATCGGGCTTCCAGCCGGACCAGGCGAAGCGGCCGTTGGTTTCTTCCATTTCCTGGGCCCAGCGGATGGTCGTCTTCGATTTGTAGTGACTGGCGATCCCGCAGATTTCCGCGATCGTGCCGTCAAAGAGGCCGGTGGTGATGTTGGTGTAAAGCGCCTTCGGAAAAATGCGCTTGTCCTGCGACCAAGTCCAGGGTTCGATGGTGATCAGGATTTCGCGGCCGCGGGCGAGGGCATATTCGTCGGCGGAGGAAAGGAATGTGAGGTCGACATCCTCCCAGGGAAGGAAGAGGTGTTCGATCCTGGCAAACTTGTCATTGGTAAAATCGCCGGGCGGATCGTAGGCGCCAAATGGGAGAGAGCCGGTGTAGGTGACCGGGCGATTGTCGGCGGGGGCGCTCAGGGCCGTCTGAATTGCGCTCTGGGCCATTGCTGGGACTGCGGCTGCAAGCGTGATGGCGGCCGCGGCCATGGCGGCCTTGAGGATCCAATTCGCTGTTTTCATCTTGTGCTCCTATCGCAAACGCGGTTTCTTCGTCGAGGTGATGCGAGGCTGCGGGACTAGGGCCGCGGCCCCAGTTTCTTTTTCGCTTCGGTGAATTGTTTCAGAATCAGATTGCCTTGCTTCAGCTTATTTATTGCGTCGCCAGGCTTGGCTTTCTTGTTCTTGAAGACGTACCACTCGCCGTCGGGTTTTTCGCGCTGAAAGATCTTGCCGGCGGACGTCGTGTGACTGAAACAGGACTTCTTGTTGCGGTAGACCGATTTGTTGATGTGCCAATCGGCGATGAAACAGACATCACCAGCGGTTGTAATTGCCCACCTGCCTTCGGCGTAAGACAGTTTCTTGCCGGCGCCGGTAACGGCCACAAATTTGCGGTTGGGATCAAAGTAGGCGCCGCCTTCGCCCCATTGCCAAGTCTTGCCGTTATAAATGGCGAGAATGGCGGGCGCGGACAGGTTTTCGGCATCGCCCGGCAGCGTGCTCGCGGCGCTGGCAGGAGCTGGCGGGATAAGGAGGGCAGCCGCAACGACGGCGGCAACTATGGGTCTATTCATTGTTTGCCATCTGAAATGGAACCGGTTGCCGGTCTTCTGCCTCATTGGCGATCCAGCGTGGAGCGAAAGTTACGGTCCACACGCCAATGCCTCCCTGGCCAGCGCCGGCCACCGGGTAGGTGCGGGCGGTCAGGGTGAAATATTTCGCGCCATGAACGACAGCGTCGAGGCCGCGAAGGCCGTTTTCCCTGGCGCCAAACACCGGCAGGGCCAGCAGGGCAACGAGTGCGGTGGCAACCGCGGGTTTGTAGGCGTGGCTTGGCTTGCGGACCCGGTTTTCACGTCCATGCATGACCAGGACGATGACATAGATAGCGGCGTAGATGGCGGCGTTGACGAGTGCAAAAATGCTGAAGCCGGAGGCGAAGCGCGGATCCGAGACCAGCAGCACGGGCAAGGCCGAGGCCAGCGACAGAAATACATAGGGAGCCAACACGCGAGCCGGGCAGCGGGTCGGCTTCCGATCTGCCCTTCGGTGTCACGCGGAAGTCGACATAGCCGCCGGTCAGCCGATCGTGGATTGCCGCAATGGTGCCGGCGAGGATCCATGGCCATTTGGCAAACAGGAACACCAGCATTTCCCACGAAAAGACTTTCCCGTCGTTCGGGCGGAGCATACCGGCGGCGCGCATGCGCAGCACGAGATAGGTCAACACCAGACCCATGGGAAGCGAATGCGCGAGGAATGCTGGATAGGTGACATCGACAAAGGTGGTCTTCAGCAAAAGCGCCAGCACCGGCATGGCGAAACAAGAAGCCATGAAGATTGCAAAGAGCGGATACCACAGTTGCGAGAAGACGAACTGGAATTTCAGGTGCGGCGGCAGCCGGCCAAGATATTGCGGGGTATATTTCAGCAGGATCATGACCAGGCTGCGCGACCACTGGAATTCCTGGGTGATCAAATCGGCGAACGTCCTGGGGCCATCGCCGCTGGCATAAGCATTCATGGCGTGAATGCCGCGCCAGCCATGGGCGTTCATCATCAAAGTGGTCGAGTGGTCTTCGGCCAATTCGGGGCCCAGTCCGCCAATCTCTTTCAGGGCCTTGGTCCTGACAGCATAATGGGAGCCAATGCAGTGGGGAGCCCAGCCGCCATTGTAGCCGGCCTGGAGGGCGCCATGCATGGTGGCTTCGCAATGGAGCCTGCCGCGTGCCGACCAGCTTTCGCCGGCATTCTTGTCACATATGCTGGGCGCGGACACGTAGCCCACCGCCGGGTCGGCGAAGGGCCGCATCATTTGGCGGAGGTAACCCGGTCGGGGAACATGGTCGGCATCGAGCTGGGAGACGAAGTCGTAGCGTTCGTAACCATACCTATCATAGAAATAGGCTAGGTTACCCTCCTTGCAGCGGGTGCGGCGCGGCCATTCCTTGCGGTGATAATCGGTGCAGCCCTTGCGGGTTGAAACTTGCACATTGTGGCGGGCGCACCAGGCAATCGTCTCCAGCGAGGGATCTTCGTCGGCCAGCCAGGTGTCGTGCGGATAATCCTGGGCCAGCATTGCGGTCAAGGTTTCGGCGACAACCGAAAACGGCTCCGACGGCGCCTTGGTGACGACCATCGCAACGCGGGAACCCGGTGGCAGACGCACCGGTCCAACCGGTTGCCTGGCGCGGAAGAAAATGAACAGAAAATACGCAGGGAGGAACGTGAGCCATGCTTGCAGCAAGCTGACATAGAGATAGGCGGCGGTTCCGATATTGTGTTCGGGCTTCAGCCACCAGGCCCAGAAGAAAACCAAAGTTGCAAGCCAGGCCAATGACACGAGAATGAATTCGATCGAATTCCATCCGATAAAAGCGGCACGAGCATTGGCCGCGCATCAACCTCGGCGCCCGGGTCGCGGTCATTAACCATGTTCCGGGTCGAATTGAAATTCAGTTCAAAGAATCCCATGTGCGCGCCGTCCGCTTGCTCGGTAATCTTGGGCTACATCGAAGCAAGAAGGGTGCCAGCGGGTTGGCAACACATGGGCAGCCGCTCCGCAACGCCCATGGCGCTGAAAAGTTTCCCAATATTGGGCATTCTTCTAGGGCCGGGTTTCGTCGCGATCTGGACCATGGGAGCCGTGCTGTAGCAAACGTTCATAGACATGCCTTGACCTCGTCAACGCCACATCTATCCGTCTCGTATCAGATAGTTTTCCGATTGAATTTACCTTGTCGGCCCCGGACAAGGTCAGCCTAGTGCGATTTGTATATAATTTGGCAACCCAACGTTAAGCAATGGAAATCGGCTTTTTCGGCCATGGAAAGTAAGTAGAGGGTAAACAGTTGCCGGAAAACCACGGTTTCTTGCGGCCGGCGCCGGGACCCGGCAGCAAACGCGGTAAAATGGTATCCTGTACCGTTACGCAACAGGGACCGAATCACTAAAAGCGGAACTGCTCGCGCAATACGCGTTCGGCTAGACTGTGGCCGGGATCGAACAGGATCTTGGCGGAGCGCTTGCGGTCTTCGGCGATCATCACTTCGCGGACGTTGCGGACTTCAACGTGATCGGCCACGGCGGCAACCGGGCGCTTGTCATGTTCGAGGACGGTAATGGAGACCTTGGCCTGATGGGGCAGGATGGCGCCGCGCCAGCCGCGCGGCCGGAAGGCGCTGATCGGCGTGAGCGCCAAGAGCGGCGAGTTGATCGGCAGGATGGGGCCGTGGGCGGAGAGATTATAGGCGGTGCTGCCGGCCGGGGTGGCGAGCAGCACGCCATCGCAGATCAATTCCTCCAACCGGGTCTTGCCATCGACGGCGATCTTCAACTTTGAGGCCTGATAGCGTTGGCGGAGCAGCGAGACCTCGTTGAAGGCGAGGCCCCTGTGGGATTTTCCGGCGTTGTCAATAGCCGTCATCTTGAGCGGATGGATGGTGGTGAGTTCGGCGTCGGCAAGGCGCTCCAGCAGATCGCTCTCGCGATAGTCGTTCATCAGGAAGCCCACGGTGCCGCGGTTCATTCCGTAGATTGGAATTCCTGTGGACACAAATCGGTGCAGCGCCTGCAGCATGTGGCCGTCGCCGCCGAGGGCCACCACGACATCGGCGCTATCCGGGTTGGCATTGCCGTGGCGCTTGGCGAGGCGGGTTTGAGCCTTGCGGGCTTCGGGCGAGTCCGAGGCGAAGAAGGCGATGCGGTCGAATTTCATGCCGTTTTCATTGCGTTGACAGGCCAGGCCTTTGCCTACATTGAGAGGGACCACATTGGCAATCCCTGAATGGGCCGTCCAAATTTCATGCGATCGATCGTTCTGTGCACGACCTGCCGCTATTCGGTGGAAGAAAAGACCGGGCCCGATGGCCGCACCGGCGGTGAAACGCTGATCGGCCATGTGCGCGATGCGATGGCTGCGCGCGGTGCGACGGAGCTAGCAATTGAAACCCAGGCGTGCCTGTGGAACTGTCGGCGTCATTGCAGCGTGTTTTTGCGCGATGACCAGCGCTTCAGCTATTTCACCGGCGACCACAAGCCAACGCGGGAACAGGCGGAGGCGATCATCGATTGGTTTGAGTTGCACGGGGCGACCGAAACCGGCGAAGTTCCATTCCGCAGCTGGCCCGACGCCATGCGCGGCCACTTCATCGCGCGCATTCCGAGAGCTCCCTCGTGAGCCGCATTACCTTCATTGTGGGCGGCGCCCGCTCGGGCAAGAGCCGATACGCGGAAGGACTGGCGGCGAAGCATCGGGGAGCGAAGACCTACATCGCCACGGCGGAAGTTATCGATGATGAAATGCGCGAGCGGATTGCGGCGCACCGGGAGCAGCGGGGCAATGGCTGGGAAACGGTAGAAGTGCCGCTCGAGCTCTGCAAGGAGCTGAGGGATAGCCGGGCTGGATTCATACTTGTGGATTGCATCACGGTGTGGATGGGCAACCTGCTGCATCAATGGCAGGGATGTGAAATTAGAAATTGCCGAGCTGTGCCAAGTGCTGCGGCAATCGAATGCGCGGGTTGTGGTGGTTTCCAACGAAGTAGGGTCGGGCATCGTTCCGGACAATGCATTGGCAAGGGCCTTTCGCGACGCGCAGGGCTTGGCCAATCAGCGCATCGCGGAGATGGCGGACGAAGTGATCCTGGTCGTGGCGGGCTTGCCGATGGTGCTCAAAAAATCACGGCGCAAATCAGCGCCAAAGCGAACAGCAGGGCCATCGCGCGGCCGTAGAGCTTGAGCCCGGCGCGGATATCGCGGCGGCTCAGAGCAGCGCGGCCTTCACCCATCCAGGCCAGATCGACGGTGCGCCCGGCATAGGAGCGGGGGCCACCGAGCCTGATATCAAGGGCGGCGGCGAGGGCCGCTTCCGGCCAGCCGGCATTGGGCGACAGGTGGGCGGGGGCATGTTTGCGCATGGTGGTGAATACCGCCTTGGCCCGCGCGGCATCAAAGAGGCCAGCAGCTCCGGCAAACAGTAGGCCGGTCAATCTTGAGCAGGGCAGGTTGACTACGTCGTCGAGCTTCGCCGCGGCCCAGCCGAAATCGATGTAGCGTTCGGATTTGTGGCCGATCATCGAGTCGGCGGTGTTGATGGCCTTGTAGACGACCAGGCCCGGAAGGCCGAGCAGGGCATACCAGAGGGCGGGGGCCACAACGCCATCGGAAGTGTTTTCGGCGAGGCTTTCAAGTGCGGCACGGGTGATTTCCGATTCATCGAGGTGTGCCGCATCACGGCCGACGATCTTGCCAACGGCATGGCGGGCCTCGGTCAGTGACGATCCCAGGGCCCGATGAACGGCGCGCACGTGGTCGCGCAGGGAGGACTGGGCGATGAAGGCGGTGGCGATCAAGGCTTCAACGATCCAGCCGATGCCGATATGGGACAGCAGCTTCGACATGAGCCACGCCGGGACAAAGGCCGCGAGCAGGAGCAGGGTGAGGGCCAGGAATCCGCGAAAACGGTTTTCGGCCGAGGGCCGTTGTGGCCGGTTCAGGGCGTGGTCGAGGGCGGAGATAAGGCGGCCGATCCACTCGACGGGATGACCAAACCTATCGTGAAGGGGTTTGGGATATCCAGCAAATCGCTCGACCAGCAAAGCCAAAGCGGCGGAGGCAAAGACCGGGAACGGCCACATCAGACGGGTTCCGCCAGGGCGAGGATGCGGTCAAGGTCGAGGTGTTTTTCCAGATGGAGCGCCAGGAGGTCGAGGGTCTGCTCAAGCTGCTGCTCGTAGCCGAGCTGGCTGGCGCCGGCGCCTGCGAATTCGAGGAAGGCATGGCGGAAGTCATCGTGGCCGAAGCAGCCATGGAGGTAGGTTCCCATCACCCGTCCATCGGGACTGGTGGCGCCATCGGGCACATTGCCGATCAGGGCAAAGGGGCGGGCGCAATCGGGTCCGTGGGATTGGCCCATGTGGATCTCGTAGCCGGAGATTGCGGCGCCAGTATGCACATGGGTGGCGGCGACGCGGGTGAGAGTCTTGTCCGGCAGCAGGGTTGTCTCGATGTCGAGGTGGCCAAGGCCTGGGGCTGTGCCTGCCTGGCCCTCGAGACCCTGGGGATCGTGGATCAGGCGGCCAAGCATCTGGTAGCCGCCACAGAGGCCCAGGACCAAGCCGCCGCGGCGGAGGTGGGCGGCAAGGTCGATGTCCCAGCCTTCGTGGCGAAGCGCCGCGAGGTCGGCTACGGTCGACTTGGAGCCGGGAATGATGACAAGGCGCGTATCGGCGGGGATCACTTCGCCCGAGGTGACAAAGCCGACCGTCAACTCGGGCTCGAGGCGCAGTGGGTCCAAATCATCGAAATTGGCGATGCGGGGCAGGCGCAGAACGCTTATTCTATAGCTACCGCAATTGGTTGCGATGACATCCTCCAGCGCGACTGCATCTTCGGCGGGCAGACGGCCTGCTTCCTGGAAGTGGGGAACGATGCCAAGGCAGGGTGTTGCGGTTTGGTGCTGAAGAAAGTCCCGGCCTTCAGTGAAGAGATGCGGATCGCCATGGAACTTATTGATTATGAATCCTTTTAGACGTTTCTTGTCGGCATTCCCGAGAATGTGAAACGTCCCCGCTATAGACGCAATGACGCCGCCGCGGTGAATGTCACCGACCAGGATGGCGGGGATATTGGCGGCCGAGGCAAAACCCATATTGGCGAGATCGCCATCGCGCAGGTTGATTTCACCGGGGCTGCCAGCGCCTTCGACGATCAGCAGATCGGCTCCGGCGGCAAGGCGGTGGAAGCTATCAAGGATGGCGGGCATGAATTGCTGGCGGCTGCGGAAGAACTGGCGCGCCGTCATGGTGGCATGACGCTGGCCCTGGATGACAACCTGGGAGCCGGTTGCGGATTCCGGCTTGAGCAGCACCGGGTTCATGTGGACGGAGGGCTCAACGCGGGCGGCGCGGGCCTGCAGGGCCTGGGCGCGGCCGATTTCGCCGCCATCGACGGTGACGGCGGCATTGTTGGACATGTTCTGGGGCTTGAACGGTTTGACCCGCAAGCCGCGATTGGCGAAGGCACGGCAGAGCCCCGCGGTGATGAGCGACTTGCCGACGTCGGAGCCAGTTCCCATGATCATGATGGCGCGGGCGGTCATGGCGCCTCGCAGATCACATGGGCGTAGGAGCCCATGACGGGGCCGCGGCGGAGACCCATTGGGGGAAGCGCATTTCCGGCGGCGTCGGTTGCGGCGAAGAGGCGATCGGCGTGGCCTTCGGCAGCGATGGTGGAATAGTGGAACTCGTGGCCGCGAAGGGCTGTGGACCACGGAGCAGCTGAAAGCGGCTTGAGTTGGCGATAGCCGAGATGAAGTTGGCGGCTGGCGAAACTGGTGGTCACGGGGAGAAGGCCAGCCATGGCGTGGGCGGTGCCATCGGCGTCGATGAGTGCCTCCCCCAAGACCATGAAGCCACCGCACTCACCGTAGACAAGGCCCTTTGCCTTCCTGATGCCGGTCAGAAAATTCGTGCTGGCGGCCAGGGGGCCGGCATGGAGCTCGGGATAGCCTCCGGGCAGGAAAACGGCATCGGCGGAGGGGTCGGGGGCTTCATCTGCCAGTGGCGAGAAGGGAATGATCTCGGCACCAGCTGCTTGCCAATCGTGAAGCAGATGTGCATAGGCAAAACCGAAAGCGTGATCGCGGGCTACGGCGATTTTCTGGCCGAGGGGTGGCAGGCAAGAGCGAATCACTGATTCGTCAGAGGCTTGCGAAGCAATCGTTAACAAATTGTCAAGATTTGTTTCACGTGCAACTGCTGATGCGGCGCCTTCGATGAACTGTTCAAGCTTTTGATTCTCATCGGCTTGAACCAGACCGAGGTGGCGGGACGGCCAGACCAGTGAGTCGTCATGCCGCAGGGTTCCCAACAGATTTTTTCCCAGCGCATCGCACAGGATTTCCCCGTGCCGGTTGCTGGCGACGCGATTGGCGATGACGCCGGCGACCGCGAGGCCGGGCATATAGGTGGCAAACCCGTGGAACAGGGCCGCGATTGATTGCGACTGATGGCGGGCATCGACGACGAGGATCACCGGCAGCCCAAGTGCCGCGGCCAAGTCGGCCGTCGATCCACTGGCGCCGTGGGGACCGTCGAAAAGGCCCATGACGCCCTCGATGATCAGAATATCGCTATCGCGCGCCAGGCCGGCAACGAGTGATGCAACGACGGGCTGGCCCATGGCCCAGGAATCGAGGTTGAAGCAGGGCCTGCCGGTGGCGGCCGCATGGAAGCGGGGATCGATGTAGTCGGGTCCAACCTTTGCCGAGGCCACCCTTAGACCGCGATTGCGGAAGGCGCGCAGCAGTCCAAGGGTGACAAGGGTCTTGCCGCTGCCGGAACAGGGTGCGGCGACAACAAAGGCCTTAGCCAATCGGGTTCTCCGTCAGCGCGCCCTTGTACCAGTCTAGCATGCCGCGCCAGTCGGCGGCGTGGCCGACGACGACGAGTGCGGGGGTGGGAGGGTCATTGGCGCGGACAAAGGCGCCGGCCATTTCGAGCGTCGTGGCGCTCACTTGCTGGCGCGGCAGGGAGGCATTGGAAATGATGGTCACGGGATCGCCCGGAGGCCTGCCGCCGGCCAGAAGTGCGGCGGCGATTTCCTCCAGGTTCTTCACCGCCATGTACATGACGATCACCGGCGAGGCCGAGGCCACGGCCTGCCAGTTGACGTTGGCCGGCATCCTGCCGCTTGAAATCGTGGCCGGTGAGAAAAATGATGGAGTGATTGGTGTCGCGGTGGGTGGCGGGAAGGCCGGCATAGGCAAGGCCGCCGACACCCGCGGTGATGCCTGGCACGATGCGAAAGGGAATGCCCGCCGCCGCCAAGTGCTGGCATTCCTCGCCGCCGCGGCCGAACATGAACGGGTCGCCGCCCTTGAGGCGGAGAACGCGCTTTCCCGATTTGGCGAGTTCGACCAGGCGGAATGAGATGTCGCGCTGGACCGGCGATGGCTTGCCGCCGCGCTTGCCGGCATATTCGAGTTCGGCTCCGGGCCTTACCCAGTGGAGGATATCGGGGTTCACCAGGGCATCGTAGACGACGGCGTCGCAAGCCTGCATGGCGTGATAGCAGAGGAGCGACATGAGGCCCGGGGCGCCGGGGCCCGCACCCACCAGCCAGACCCAGCCCGGCTCGAATGGCGGAAAGGCTTCGGCGTCGAGGCGCGCGAAACCGGTGGCCAATTTGTTCGCATGCGTTTTTGTTGGTTCGCGGTTCATGGGCCCCTTATACAGTCGGGACATGCGACAGGAGAAGCCCGAGGGCGAATTAAGGCGCGGCTGGACGACGGGTGCATGCGCAACGGCGGCAGTGAAGGCGGCGTTTGCGGCACTGAAGACCGGACACTTTCCCGACCCGGTCACCATCACCCTGCCGAAGGGCGAAAAGCCGTCATTCGCGCTTGCCGTCGAAGGGCGGGGCGAGGGGTGGGCGCAGGCCGGGATCGTGAAGGATGCGGGCGATGATCCGGATGTGACCCATGGCTGCACGGTCATCGCGACGGTGCGCGAGAAAGGCTTTGGCGTGAGTTTCAAAGCGGGGCCGGGTGTCGGCACAGTGACGAAGCCTGGGCTTCCCATTGCGCCTGGCGAGCCGGCGATCAACCCGGCGCCGCGCGCCATGATGGCCGCGGTGATCGCCGAAATGGGCGGGGGCGATGTGGAGATCGAGATTTCCATTCCGGGCGGCGAGGCCTTGGCCGCCAAGACATGGAATCCCAGGCTTGGCATCGTGGGTGGGCTCTCGATCTTGGGGACGACGGGAATTGTCCATCCATTTTCCTGCGCGGCGTGGATTGCATCGATCCACCGCGGGGTTGATGTGGCGCGGGCCATGGGGCTTTCGCATGTGGCGGGATGCACTGGTTCGACTTCAGAAGACGCGGTGCGCAGTCATTTTGGATTACCGCTGGAAGCCATGCTGGACATGGGCGACTTTGCCGGCGGCCTGCTCAAATATCTGCGCGATCATCCGGTGGCGCGGGTCACTATCGGCGGTGGCTTTGGTAAAATTGTGAAACTTGCCCAAGGCGCTCTCGATCTCCATTCGGGGCGGAGCCAGATTGATTTTGAATGGCTGGCGCGTATGGCTCCCGAACTGCCGAGCACTTCAGTGCTTGCGGCCAACACCGCGCAGCAGGTTCTTGAAATGGCCGGCACGCGCATCGATCTTGCCGGGCGGGTTGCCGCCGCAGCACTTGCACAGGTGAGGCTGGTTCTGCGCGGGGCAGCGGTTGCGCCCGACGTCATGGTGGTTTCCAGGCAAGGCCGGATCATCGGCAATGCCCGCTAGGCGGATCCTCATATTGGGCGGAACCGGCGAGGCGCGCCTGCTTGCCGCGGCGCTGAGCGAGGCAGGCTTCGATGTCATCACTTCGCTGGCAGGAGTGACTGCGGCTCCCCAACTTCCCATTGGCGCAACGCGGCGAGGAGGCTTTGGGGGAATCGAGGGTTTGCTCAGTTACCTGAAAGCCGAAAGCATCGCGGCAATGGTGGATGCGACCCATCCCTTTGCGGCGCAAATGTCGTTTCAGGCCGATGCGGCGGCGCGGTCCGCGGGGCTCCCCTGTGTCCGGCTTGAGCGGTCCGCCTGGCAACCGGAGCCTGCCGACACCTGGATTGAGGCGGCAACGATCGCTAGGGCTGTTGCCGCATTGCCAAGGGAGGCGCGGGTGATGGCAAGCATCGGCCGCAAGGAGATCGGCTTGTTCTTCAATCGCAGCGACTTGTCGGGCTTGGCACGCATGATCGAGGCGCCCGGCCATGCCGTGCCACAGCGCTGGACAGTGATTCTTGCACGGCCGCCGTTTTCGATCGAACAGGAAGTGGAGTTGCTTGCCGCGCATTCGATTACCCATCTGGTGAGCAAGAACGCCGGTGGCGATGCAACGCGGGCCAAACTTATTGCAGCACGCGAAAGAAATATTCCTGTGGTGATGGTGCGGCGTCCGCAAAAACCGGCGATGGCGACATTCAACACCGTCACAGCCACGGCCCAGGTGCTGGTCCGGGCGCTTTCCGCTTGACCATCAGGCCGTTTCCGGCTTGTTTAACCGTCAGCGAGGTGGACAAAAATGAAAAAGCACCTCCAAGGGAGCTAACCAACGCAATCAGCGGCCATGACATTGGCGGTAGCCGGCAGACGCCATTCGGGGGCAACCCCGGCGTCTTCGCCTGCCGCCATTCAGCCGGCCAGCATAGGTGAGAAGGAAGAAACGAATGAAACGTAAAGTACTTTCATGGGTTCTCGGCGCCGCCGCGAGCGCCGTTGCCGCGACGGCCGCAGCCGCCGGCACGCTCGATGATGTCAAGACCAAGGGCTTCGTGCAATGCGGCGTGACCACGGGCCTGATCGGATTTGCCGTGCCCGACTCCAACAACAACTGGACCGGCATGGACGTGGATTTCTGCCGCGCCGTCGCCGCCGCCATCTTCAACGATCCGCAGAAAGTGAAGTTCTCGCCGCTGTCGGCCAAGGAGCGCTTCACGGCGCTGCAGTCCGGCGAAGTCGACGTGCTGTCGCGCAACACCACCTGGACGATGAGCCGCGATACCTCGCTCGGCCTCAAGTTCGCTGGCGTCATGTATTATGATGGCCAGGGCTTCATGGTGCGGAAGTCGCATGGGCATCGACAGCGCCTTGAAACTCGATGGCGCCACCGTCTGCACCCAGACCGGCACGACGACGGAGCTGAACCTCGCCGACTACTTCAAGGCCAACAACATGAAGTATCAGGTTGTGGCGATGGAGAATAACGATGAGGTGCGCAGGGCCTATGAAGAAGGCCGCTGCGACATTTTCACGACCGACCAGTCGGGCCTCTATGCCGAGCGCCTGGCGCTCAAAGCGCCGGACGAACATATCGTTCTTCCGGAAATCATCTCGAAGGAGCCGCTTGGGACCGCTGGTGCGCCAGGGCGACGATGCCTGGTTCAACGTGATCAAGTGGACCTATTACGCTCTGCTGACGGCGGAAGAATTCGGCATCACCCAGGCCAATGTCGACGAAATGGCCAAGACCGCCACCAATCCGGAAATGCAGCGCATCCTCGGCATCAAGAACGAGGATGGTTCGGCGGCGGGCTTCGGCACCGGCATCGGCCTTGTCGGAAGAATGGGTTGTGCAGATCGTCAAGGCGGTGGGCAATTATGGCGAAATCTTCGAGCGCAACGTCGGCCCGAACACGCCGCTCAAGATCGCGCGCGGCAAGAATGCGCTGTGGAATCAAGGCGGCCTGCAATACGCTCCGCCGATCCGCTGATTGAACGCAGCGAGGTGTCCGGCCTTGCCGGGCACCTTTCGATATCGCAACACAAGACCGGAAGACCGGCGGTTGAGGGGAGGGAAGCGCTTGGCGCTCCTAGTCAGGACATAGGACATGACCGCCGCGGTTGAGACGCGTGAACGGCCTAGCGTATCTATCTGGAACAATCCGAAGGCACGCTCGATATTTCGTGCAAGCTGCCCTGTTGGCCATCGTCTTTGTTCTGTTCTACGTCATCGTCCAGAACACCTACATCAATCTCAAATCGCGCAATATCGCATCGGGCTTCGATTTCCTGCGGAAGACCGCGGGCTTCGACATCATTCAATCGCTGATCCCCTACAGCAGTGCCTCCGACTTATGGCGCGGCCATCATCGTGGGGCTGCTAAACACCATCCTTATTTCCATCCTCGGCATCATTGCTGCAACGATCATCGGCTTTGCCGTGGGGATCATGCGGCTTTCCGGCAACTGGGTGGTGTCACGGCTCGCCGTCTGCTACATCGAATTTTTCCGCAATGTGCCTTTGCTCCTGCAGGTCTTTGTGTTCTACGTCGCGGTTCTTCAGCCGCTGCCGGGGCCAAAGACCGCGCTCAACTTTCTCGACAGCTGGTTTCTTTCGAACCGCGGGTTGATGATGCCAATGCCGGTGTTTGGCGAGGGCGCCTGGCTGGCGCTGGTTGGATTGATCGTGGCGATTGCTCTCGTCTGGCTGGTGCGGCGCTGGGCCCATGCCCGGCAGATGGCGACCGGCCAGCCATTTCCGGTTTTCTGGGCGTCGGTTGCAATGCTCATCGGACTGCCGTTGATTGGATTGGCAATCGCCGGTTTTCCGCTAACTTGGGATTATCCGGAATTGGCCGGCTTCAATTTCAAGGGCGGGCTGACGGTTACGCCGGAACTAATAGCGCTCTGGCTGGCGCTGGCGATCTATACGGGATCAGATATCGCCGAGTCGGTGCGGGCCGGCATTCAGGCGGTCAGCCACGGCCAATCGGAGGCCGCCCATGCGCTTGGCCTGCGCCATGGCACGACGCTCCGGCTGGTGATCATTCCGCAGGCCTTGCGCGTCATCATCCCGCCGGTGGCATCGGCCTATCTCAGCCTGACCAAGAACTCATCGCTGGGGATCGCGATCGGCTATCCGGATATCGTTGCAACCGGCGGCACGGTGCTCAACCAATCGGGGCAGGCCATCGAGGTCGTGCTGCATCTGGATGGTTGTGTATCTATCGCTCAGCCTGCTCACGTCGGTCTTCATGAACTGGTTCAATGCCCGGATGAAACTGGTGGAGCGATAGGCCATGGCCATGCAAGCTTCCGAGCATTGCCTTTGTCCGCCGCGAAGACGCGCCGGTCACTGCCGGCGCCGGCGAGCGAAACCGGCATTCAGGGCTGGATGATCAAGAACCTGTTCTCGTCGCCGTTCCACAGCGTTCTCACCATCATCTTCGGGGCATTTGCACTCTGGCTGATCTGGGGCGTGGTGGATTGGATGGTGGTGCGCGCGAGCTGGACGGGCGTGGACCGCACCGCCTGCATCCAGGAGAATGCCGGCCAATGCTGGCCGCTGGTTGCCGCGAAGTTTCCGCAATGGATCTACGGCTTCTTTCCGATCGAAGAGCGCTGGCGGGTGAATTTGTGCTTCGTTCTCGGCATCATCGGTTTGGCGCCGATGATGATCCCGTCGGTTCCGCACAAGTTCTGGAATGCCATTTACTTGCTGGTCGATCTACCCGCTGATCGCACTCATTCTCCTGTCCGGCGGCCATTTCGGAATTGCGCTGGGGAACCTATGCGCGGGTTGGCGCTTTGCTGCTGCTGGCCGCTGTCGCCCTGCCGCTGGCCAGCCTCGGGCGTGCAGGAAGGAATATCACGAAACCGCCTGGCGCTGATCCTGGCGGGGCCGCCGTCGTCCTCTGGCTTGCAACGTTCTTTTTCAATTCTCCCGTTATCGATATCGGGATTACGGCGGTTGGCGCTCTGCCGGTCGATTGTCGGCTTGCTCGATATTGGCAGCAGGGCTTCTATCGATCGTTGCTGTCGCTGGCGGGAGAAAGCCGGTCGGCGCTGACGAACTGGGCGATCGGTTTTGCCGCGGTGATGGCCGCCATGCTGCTGCTCGATGTGAACTTTGGCCTGGTGCCGGTCGAGACGTCCAATTGGGGCGGCCTCACGGTGACGCTGGTCATCGCCGTCACCGGCATTGTGGCGTCGCTGCCGATCGGAATTTTGCTGGCGCTTGGGCGGCGCTCGGAGATGCCGGTGGTGCGGATGTTTTCGGTGGTGTTCATCGAGGTCTGGCGCGGCGTTCCGCTGATCACCGTGCTGTTCATGTCGTCGGTGATGCTGCCGCTGTTCCTGCCGCCGGGGGTCAATTTCGACAAGCTGCTGCGGGTGCTGATCGTCACCATCATCTTCATTTCGGCCTATATGGCGGAGGCCATCCGCGGCGGCCTGCAGGCCATCCCCAAGGGCCAGTATGAAGGCGCCATGGCGCTCGGACTGTCCTACTGGCAGATGATGAACAAGATCATTCTGCCGCAGGCGCTGAAGATTTCGGTGCCCAACATCGTCAGCAATTTCATCGGACTTTTCCGCGACACCACGCTGGTATCGATCATCGGTATTTTCGATCTGCTCGGCATCGTCCGGGCCGGACTCAAGGAAGCGATCTGGACATCGCCAAGCACGACGCCGACGGGCTATCTCACGGTGGCGCTGATGTTCTGGGTCTTCTGCTTCGCAATGTCGCGCTATTCGATGTTCATCGAGCGGCGGCTCAATACCGGACACAAGAGGTAATCACACATGGCCAAGCCCGCACAGACCGTTACCAGCGACGAGATCGCCATTCAGATCAGCGGAATGAACAAGTGGTTCGGCGATTTCCATGTGCTGCGCGACATCAACCTGACGGTCTACAAGGGCGAACGCATCGTGATTTGCGGACCGTCGGGATCGGGCAAGTCGACGCTGATCCGCTGCATCAACCGGCTGGAGGAACACCAGAAGGGCGATATCACGGTCGATGGCATTCCGCTCACCAATGACCTGAAGAAGATCGACGAGGTGCGCCGCGAGGTCGGAATGGTGTTCCAGCACTTCAACCTGTTTCCGCATCTCTCGGTGCTGGAGAACCTGACTCTTGCGCCGATCTGGGTGCGCAAGATGCCGAAGAAGGATGCCGACGAGCTGGCGATGAAATATCTGACGCGGGTCAAGATCCCCGAGCAGGCGTTGAAATATCCGGGCCAGCTCTCGGGCGGCCAGCAACAGCGGGTGGCGATCGCGCGGTCGTTGTGCATGAGTCCCAAGATCATGCTGTTCGACGAGCCCACCTCGGCGCTCGATCCGGAAATGATCAAGGAAGTGCTGGAGGTGATGGTCGATCTGGCGGAGTCGGGCATGACCATGCTGTGCGTCACCCATGAAATGGGTTTTGCCCGCCAGGTGGCCAACCGGGTGATCTTCATGGATCAGGGCCAGATCGTCGAACAGAATTCCCCGGCGGAGTTCTTCTCCAATCCGAAGAGCGAACGCACCAAGCTGTTCCTCAGCCAGATATTGCATTAACGATATTTCAGGCGCGATGGACAGTGCCGGCGAAGGCAGGTTATTGTTGGTGCAGGGCCCACCGAGCGCAGAGCCGCCGGCGAGAATATGCAGGATGCGGCAGTTCTTGTGGGAGGATCACGTGAGTGGACTAACGACCAAGGTGCTGGCGCTGGCAGCACTCTGTGTAACCGTTTCCCAAGCCTGGGCGGCCGATCCCGGCGTGCCGCCGCAAGGCCTGCAGCCCAATTCGCAATTCGCCGCGAGTTACAACACGTCGCAGGTGAGCAATGTCTCGGCCACCACGCAGAGGGTCAGTTGCTATACGCCCCAGGTCGAATACCTCACGGGGCTTGGACCCGAGCAGGGCTATCTCGACGGCGGCATGTCGCTGTGCAACGGCTTGTCTTCGACCGGCGAAGAGCTTGGCCCATATGCCACGCAGTCGCCGAAAGTTTTCGGCCGCGCCATGCGGGTCAAGGACAAATCCGAGTCGGACTTGCGCATCGATCCCGGCAATCCGCTGCACTTGATCGGCCAGGCAAAATGGGCGGTCAACGGCGAGGCCTATAACCACATCCTGGGCTTCTATGAATCCTTCGACGGCGGCAAGACCTGGCCGGTGCAGGGCCATGTGCCGGGCTATGAAGGCTGGGCCGATAACACCGATCCCATCGGCGGCTTCGATCCGTGGGGCAATTTCTATTCGCTGGTGCTGCCTTACCAGTTCTATTACGGCACCTCCGGCTTCAAGAAATACAACAACGGTTCGAACCAGACGAACCCCACAGTGCCGGCCGAAGCCATCGCCATGGCGGTGCATCCGGCCAAGAACTTACCAGGCAAGTCACCGGCGGCGAGTTGGATCGTCACCCATGAGGGCAAGCCCGACTATTTGATGACGGCCAAGAACGCCAACACCAATGCCCCCGACAAGCAGTGGCTGGCAATCGACACCAATCCGGGCAGCGCGCATTATGGCCGCGTCTATGCCATGTGGACGCTGTACGTTCTCAATCCGGCGGTGATCTTCGAATCCCATGCCGACGCAAAGCCCGATGGCACGCACACGGACTGGTCAACGCCGCAGGTCTTGCCAACCGTGCCGGGCAAGCGGTGGGACACCTACATGCTGCCGCATGTGACGCCGGACGGGACGGTGTGGACGACGACGACCAGCAATCCGGCGAAGCAGGACTTCTCCCACGCCGATGTTTCGCTGATTTGGTCCAAGGACGGCGGTGCTACGTGGAAGGGGCCATTGCCGGTGGTCAAAGGCATCAGCGTTCCGACATACAAGAACACCACGTTCCGAGAGGGCATCGTCAACACCTTCTCGGTCAGCCCGGTCAAGATCGGCAATCACTATCCGCTTTATGTCTCCTATGAGGACGGAACGTCGGGGTTCTCCAACCTCTACCTGACGGCCTCCTATGACAGCGGAGTGACGTGGACGGCGCCGATCCTGGTCAACGACAATCCGGTAGGCAGCGAATCGCTGCAACCCAATCTCGATGTGGCACCCAATGGGACGGTCGCCGTTGCCTTCTATGACCGCCGACTGGCGTGCCCGGCCCTGGGCAGCGCCGAGGCCGCAGGTTCTGGCATCGCCCATGATCCCGGCACGGCGGCGGCGCCGGGAACACCCTATGGCCGCGCCAACTATTGCATCAACACCGCGATCCAGTTCTATAAGCCGGACTTGACGCCGATCGGCCATAATATCCGGCTCTCCAAGAATACCTGGGATCCGCAGCTGTCGGCGCTGCATCCGAGTTGCCTGTGCACGCCCGGTACCTTTATCGGCGACTATTTCGGCATCGATTCGGCCGGCGGTTCCACCTATGTGTCGGCGGTGTCGACTTTCAATCACAGCGGAGAAAATCCGGCTTTCCACCAGGAGCAGATCATCGCCAAGGTCAAGACCCCATAATTGGGAAAAGCCCGCTTGGCAGCGGTTTCGTGGCGGTCTAGCGTGCTGGAAACGGATAAGGGGGTCGAAACATGAAACGGCTGTTGGCGTTGTGGGTTTTATTTACATGGATTTTCGCGGCGGGACTGGCCGCCGCCGAGGCCGGGACGCTGGCCGACGTCAAGGCGCGGGACAAGCTGCGGTGCGGCGTCAATCGTGGTCTGCAGGGGTTTGCGCTGCGTGGCGCCGACGGCCAGTGGGCGGGGTTCGATGTGGATTTCTGCAAAGCGGTTGCGGCGGCCGTTCTGGGCGATGCCGCCAAGGTTGAATATGTGCCTCTCAGCGCCCAGGAGCGTTTCGACAAGCTGAAAGCCGGCGCGGTCGATCTCCTGTCGCGCAACACGACGTGGACGATGGAACGCGAGACGAAGATCGGCATCCGCTTCGCCGGCGTTTCGTATCATGACGGGCAGGGGTTCATCGTCAAAAAGCTCCTCGGGGTCACCACCGCGCTCAATCTGTCGGGGGCAACCATCTGCTTCCTCTCCGGCACCACGACGCAGGCCAATATCGAAGACTACTTCCGCGAAAAGGAAATGAATTTCGTGCCGGTCACCTTCGATGAAATCGAGGATCTGGTGAAGGCCTTCGACGGAGGAAAATGCGATACCTATACGGCCGATCTTTCGCAGCTCTATGCGGTGAGGTTGAAACTGGCCAATCCCGATGACAGCGTGGTGTTGCCAGAGGCGATTTCCAAGGAACCCTTAGGTCCCGCCGTGCGGCAGGGCGACGAGCAGTGGCTCAATATCGTGCGCTGGACATTGTTCGCCTTGATCAATGCCGAGGAAGCGGAAGTGACGGCGGCTGGAGTCGATGTGCTCAAGGCCGAGAGCAAGAAGCCGAATGTGCGGCGCCTGCTGGGCGTTGAGGGCACATTCGGCGCCGATCTGGGCCTTGACGCCGACTGGGCGGTGCGGGCAATCAAGGCGGTTGGCAATTACGGCGAAATCTTCGATCGCAATGTCGGCAAGGGCTCGCCATTGGCAATCGCGCGCGGACTCAATGCGCAGTGGAATGCCGGCGGGCTGCTCTATGTGCCGCCGGTGAGGTGAGGGTCTTGCCCAAAGAAATGAAAGAGCCGCTTGTCATACGCAAGGTTGGCAATTCGCTGTGCCTAACGATTTCAGACATCGCCAGGGACCTTGGACTGGGCGAAGGTGATAAGGTTTATGCGGTTCGGACGCCGCGCGGCTTTGAACTCACGCCCTATGACGGCAATCTTGAAGCGGCAGTAGAGACGGCGCGACAATTCTCGCGTAAGTATCCCGATGCGATGAAGAAGTTGGCAGAATAGGCTCTCCATTACGTCGTCACTCGCTAATTTCCATCACCTTGTCGCGGCGGTCGTAGGGGGTGAAGCCGAGTTTCTGGTAGAGGGGGAGGGCGGCGGGGCCGTCGAGGGTGCAGGTTTCGACGATGACGCGCTCGGGTTTCCGGGCCCAGGCGGCGCGGATGGCTTCGGCGAGAAACCATTTGCCGAGGCCGCGGCCGTGATATTCCGGCAGCAGGCCGAAGTAAACGATTTCGACAACCGGGAGACCGCGCGCATCGATCTCGAAAAAGCCGGCGGGCTGACCGCCGAAATAGAGCACCCAGACTTCGACTGCTTCGCCGGCGATGATCGAGGCGAGTTCCCCGTCGGCGAGTTTCTTGCGATCGACCCAGGAGAGATCGCGGCCGACGGCATCGTAGAGGTAGCGGTAAAAAAGTACAGCAGGTCTCTCGATTTTGGTCAGCAGCAGCTTCCTGAAATTCGCCGGTGGCGCGAAATGAAAAATAGGTTCGCTCAGCTGTTCAAGAAAAGTGACTGTGGTCTCAACGCGGCGCATTCTCACGGGCCGGTGGCAATGGCGGAACCCGGTGCGGCGCCCCATTCGGACCATGAGCCATCATAGAGAGCGTGGTCGCGGGCGCCGGCCAGGGTCAAACCGAGGCTGAGAATTGCGGCGGTGACACCGGACCCGCAGGATGTGATCACCGGCTTGGCGAGATCTACTCCCGCCGCCGCGAAAACCGCGGCGATGTCGTGGGCGGATTTCAGCGTTCCATCCGGCTGCAACAGGCTGGCGTAATGGACATTGCTGGCGCCGGGCATGTGGCCGGCGCGGACATTGGGGCGGGGCTCGGCTTCCTCGCCGCGAAAACGGCCGGGCGAGCGGGCATCGGCGATCTGGGCGGAACGGGTGCGGATGGCGGCGGCAACATCGGTCAAATCGCGCACCAGCATCGATCGATAGCGGGCGGTGAAGTGGCGCTCCTGCGGTTTGATCGCCGGGCCTTCGGCGAGCGGGTGGTTTTCGGCCTTCCATTTCGGCAGACCGCCGTCGAGGACCGCCACATCGTCGTGGCCAAAAACCTTGAACATCCACCAGACGCGGGCGGCGGAAAACAATCCAGCGGCGTCGTAGACGATCACCCGCTTGCCGTCGCCCACGCCCATCTTGCGCATGCGCGAGGAGAATTTTTCCGGGCTTGGCAGCATGTGAGGAAGCGGGCTGGCGGTATCGGAGATGTCATCGATATCGAAGAACTGGCTGCCTGGAATATGACCTTCGTCGAACTCGGCTTTGGCGTTGCGCTTGGCGGCCGGCAAGTGCCACGAGCAATCGAGGATGGCTAAATCGGGAGAGCCCAGATGGCGGCCCAGCCAGTCGGTGGAAACCACGTCGTTACTCATGCAAACACCAGTCTGATGCGGCGGTTGATCTTGCCTTTGCTTTCGATCTTGCCGACGGCAATAGGTCCGATTTCGGCGGTGGAGCGCACGTGGGTGCCGCCGCAGGGCTGAAGATCGGTGCCGCCATCCTGGCCAATCATCACCAGCCGCACCTTGCCGGCGCCCATGGGAGGCTTCACCGACATGGTGCGGATCAGATGCTGGTTGGCCTGCATTTCCTCGCCGGTGATCCACCGAAAGCTAACGGCATGATCATCCCGGATGAGTTGGTTGATGTTTTCGCCGAGAGCCTGCTTGTCCGGGACCTGGCCCCCGGGGATATCGAAATCGATGCGGCCGCCGTCTTCGGAAATGGCGCCACCGGTTACGGCATGGGGCACCGACGCGCAGAGCAGGTGCATCATGGTGTGGGCGCGCATGTTGCGGTAGCGATTGGTCCAATCGAGCGTTGCGGTCATTTTTGTTCCGGGCTCCGGCAGCGCGGACGCATCGGCGGGAACGTGAACGACGTTTTTGAACTCGTCATAGATGGCAGTGATAATCGGGATGGAAATTCCGTCATAGGACAATGTACCCTTGTCGCCGGGCTGGCCGCCGGCGGTGGCATAGAACACGGTGCGGTCGAGCACGATACCGCCGCGATCGTTGACGCCTACGACCGTTGCCTCGCAGGATTGCAGATAGGCATCGTCACGAAAAAGTAGGGCGGTCAAACCGGCACCTCCTCAAAGACCGCGGGAAGTTCGGATTTGGCTTCCAGCCACTTTGGCACGGGGAGATTCTTCTCGCGCAGGAATGTGGGGTTAAAGAGTTTCGAGGCGTAACGGGTGCCGTAGTCGCAAAGGACCGTGACAATGGTGTGACCCGGGCCCATCTGCCTGGCCATTCGAATGGCGCCGGCAACATTGATGCCGGTGGAGCCTCCCATGCACAGGCCTTCATGTTCGAGGAGATCGAAAGCGATGGGAATTGCTTCGCTGTCGGGAATCTGAAAGGCGTCATCTATTATAGCGCCTTCGAGATTGGCGGTGATGCGGCCCTGGCCAATGCCTTCGGTAATGGACGAGCCTTCGGATTTCAATTCGCCGTGCTTGTAATAATTGTAGAGGGAGGCGCCCATGGGATCGGCGAGGACGATTTTGATGTTGTTGTTCTTGGCCTTCAGTCCCATGCTCACACCCGCCAATGTTCCGCCCGAGCCCACGGAGGAGACGAAGGCATCGATCTTGCCATCGGTCTGGGCCCAGATTTCCCGCGCGGTCGTTTCGATGTGAGCCTGGCGGTTGGCGATGTTGTCGAACTGGTTGGCCCAGACCGCACCCATGGCCTTGGCGAGGCGGCCGGAATACTTCACGTAGTTGTTGGGATTTTTGTAGGGAACAGCGGGAACTTCCACGACCTCGGCGCCGAGCTGGCGGAGGGCATCCTTTTTCTCAAGGCTCTGGGTGACGGGAATGACAATGATGGTGCGAAAACCCATGGCATTGGCCACGACGGCCAGACCGATGCCGGTGTTGCCGGCGGTGCCCTCGACGATGGCGCCGCCGGGTTTCAGGACCCCACGGGCAATGGCGTCGCGGATAATGAAAAGGGCGGCGCGGTCCTTTACCGATTGACCGGGGTTCATGAATTCCGCCTTGCCCAGGATGGTGCAGCCGGTGAGTTCGGATGCCTTGAGCAGTTTGATGAGCGGCGTATTGCCGATGGCGGCGGTGATGTCGGGCTTGATGTCCATGGGACTAGGAATGCCCCAGGCGGGGCCTTGCGTCAAATGGACTTCGGCAGCTCGAGGGTGATCCCAGCGGGGAGCCGATCCTCGGGAATGTAGTCTGGATCCAAGATCTGGGCGATGCAGTCGCTGGCCGGCAAGTAGTCCGAATTCGGCATGTGAAACCAGCGGCGGAACTCGGACGTGGGCATGTGGCCCGCGAGATAATGGTCAAGCACGCCGCGGCTGAATGAATGCAGGCGGACGGGAAGGCAGGCTGTCACCTGGGCAACCAGTTCAGTTTTCATATCCCGCTCCTTGACGCGGCTACTGTAAGCACGCCAAATGGCGGCTAGCCAAATCACAAGTTGTTGCAATGAAGCGGCGGGGCGCCGTCAAAGCAGCGCGCAGCTTTGGGGTTGCCGGACGCGGCCAATATGTTAGCTTCGGACAGTTGGGGCCAGGCGCAGATACCAGGAGGACTGAATTCATGACGGCATCGAAATCCATGGCCCTGCTGACGGGCGTTGCGATCGCGGCATTCGCCTGCAATGGGGAAGCTCTCGCCCACGACCCTTCCGGCACCGGGGGCCTTCCTCCAGCACTTGCCAAGCGCATGATGGAGGGGGTCAAATCCCTTAACAAGCTCGACAGTTCCGATGAGGCGAAGGGACTTTACAGCCGGGTTCTGCAATGGACGCCGAATTATGCGAAACTTCGCGTGTGTTTCATGGGCGGCAAGCCGGAGAACAACGCCAAAGTCGCGGAAATCGCCAAGGCGTGGACCGCCGGCAAGGCCATGGGGCTAAAACTGGATTTTGGCAAGGCCGGCAAGCTAAGGGCATGCGACCCGAAGGCCCGCGAATCGCAGATTCGTGTGTCCTACGACAAGCCCGGCTATTACTCGATGATCGGACAGGCCAGCGTCGTCTACTCCAGCCAGGAGGAATCTACACTCAACCTGCAGGACCTTGGGGAAGCCGACTTGGCGGCGTTTGACAAGCCCGCGGTGCGCGGAACAATTCTGCACGAGTTTGGGCACGCCTTGGGAATGCTGCATGAGCACCAGAGCCCGCTTTCCAACTGCGGCAACGAATTCAACTGGGACTTTATCAAAAAGTATCTCAGTGGGCCGCCGAACAATTGGGATGAGGAAACCATCAACTTCAATCTGGCGACCTATGCAACCGACGACTTGCAACTGATGGCCACGGATTTCGATGCGACGTCCATCATGCTCTATGATTTTCCGGCGGAATACTATCTCAATGGCGACAAGAGCAGCTGCTTCATCGCAGGTGCGAACGATGACCTTTCGGCGACGGACCGCAGCACCATTGAATATATGTATCCCGCCGATGCGAGCGAGAGGATCAAGAATTTCGAACAGAGCAAAGCCCAGTTCACGGCAATCTGGGACAAGGCGGCGGAGAGCGGATCACGCGATGTCGGCCTCAATTTCCCAGAAGCCTTCATGGGCAGCAAGGGTGTCGCGGCGGACGAGGAGTAGGGCCATTCCGGCCAAGAAGCCCCGGGGGTTGCCGGGGCTTTTTGTTTTTGACTTAAGTGGCTAGTCTAGCTGCATGCGCAAATATCTCCGGCGGGTCATTGGCCACGGCGAGACCGCCCGCCACCGGGCTAAAACGCTGCTGATCGTGGCGGTGACGGCCTTGCTGATGCTGATCGGGATCGGGCAGAGGGTTCTCGACTCGCACAGCAATCTTGGCGATGCGGATCACCTGGCGGCACTGTCACTGATCATGTCCGGCGTGCCGGAGGGAGCGCTGCCAGTCACGTTTCTCGATGTCGACAATGACACCAGACAGGCGTGGCAGGCGAGGGATGTCACGCCGCATGGGCCGATCGCAGAGCTGATCAAGCTGGCGTCGGCCAACGGGGCGTCGGCAATTCTGGCCGATTTCGATATCGGCGCCGGTGGCGATCCGGCGGGCGATGCGGTTCTGGCTTCGGTGCTGAGAAATTATCCGGCCAGCGCGCCGCAACTCATGCTGGTGCGCCGCATTCAGTTTGCGCCGGCGGAAGCGGAGGCCGGGTCGACCGCCGTTCAAGCCGGCTCGGCAACGCCCACGCCATTCGATGCCGATGTGGTGGGCAAAGCCAATATTCACTGGATCACGACACTGAACGATATCGGGCGGGACCGGTCGGTGCGCAAGATAAAGCTGTGGCAGAGCGTATGCTCGGGCGCCGGTGGTGTTGCCTACCCATCCGCGGCGCTGGTTGCGGCGGCTTATGTCGCCGGAGAAAAGAGCCGGGGCGAGGACCTCAAGGCGTTTCTGCAGCAGCGGGTTGCCGTTGAGTGCGGTCACGAAACGGATAATGCGCCAGGCTGGCCGCCGGTCCGGGACGCCGGCGCGCTGTTGCCTTATGTTTTTGCCAATTCCCATGAGACACCGGCCTTGTTCCGCATCGATGTGAAGGGCCGTCAGACGATCGTGCTCCGCCGCATCAGTGCGGCGCTATTGGTCAGGCTGGAAAACGGAAATGCGGTTGCGGCCGCTGATGTTGACCGTGACCCGTTTGAAGGAAGAATAACCATCATTGGCGCGAGCTACACCGACAGCGGAGATACCTACGAAACGCCGTTTGGAACCATGCCGGGCGCGGTGGTGCTGGCCAATAGCGTAGTTCAGGCCAAGACGATCGTCGAAGCGAAACCGGTTTCGTCATTGACGCGAAATGTCCTGGCGATGCTACTGTTTTTGCTGCTGGCCTATGTCGCGCGGACCTTCATCGGGGCGGCAGCGATCATTATTCTCGGATTGGTGACGCTGGCGGCGCTGTTCGGCATTTCCCGCTGGCTGGGATTTACGACTGGGATTGACGTCATCTCCGTGGCGGTGCCGGGGTTTGCCCTGTTCAAGCTCATCGATTCACTTATCTTCATTGGCATGAGCGTGCCCAAGCTGGGCTGGCGGGCCGTGTTGAAACCCTAGATGTGGAGCAATGCGCCGATGCGTTCGATTGTGCCGGTTTTGGCAATGGCGGTGATGGTTTTCTCTGGGGCCGTTCGCGCGGAGGAGACGCCGGCTGGCTATGTGGTGGCGGTGACGCTGGCAGGCGAAGACGCCAGCGCCAAGACTGCCGTTGTCCGCCAGGGCAAGGAGCTGCCGGCCAAGCTAATGATGCCGGTTTTCGCCGGCGATGTCGTGTTCCTGCGCGATGCGGCAAGCCGGATCGCGCTTGAACTTGGCCAAGGCAATACCGTCGAAGTCGGCGGCAGCCTGGCGCGCTACAATGTCGAAGGAGAAATTCCGACCGGTGACGATGCCTGGAGCATTTTCAAGGCAATCGGCACTGTGCTGGCGGGCGACGGCGAGGAAATTCCCGAGAACATGGCGGCCAAGGGCGATGAAGCGGAACTCAAGATGCCGCTGGCAGTGCATGGCGCGAATTTCATCGTCGTGGGCGAGCGGAATTTATGGCTGGCGTGGACCGGCGGCAAGGCGCCGTTTCTTGGTGACGCTGACGCAGGACGGGAAGGAAACGGTCTTGCCGAAGTCAGGACTCGCGAGAGGCCAACATCAGCGTCAAGCCAGGCAAGAGGTTTTCGGTTGCCATCGCGGATGCGCGGAAGCAGGCCGTGACCAGTTCGTTTCCGCATGCGTGACAGCCTGCCTTCCATGCCGGAGGAGTTGAGGAAGGCGGCACCCGGCCCCGCCGCCGACGCGTTGATTTTGTCAGCTTGGCTGCTCACGCAAGACGATGGCGCCTGGGCAGTGGAAGCGGCGCAAGCCCTGCACACGCGAGCATCGGCGGACCAGGCGGCGGCGGCGCTGCTTGAGCGCGTGATCGCGGGATGGAAGCCGGAGTGAGCGCGCCGTTACGGCTTCACATCGAACACGAACAAGCCGGCCGGTCATTGCGGGTCCATCATCTTCGGGGGCGGCGCTGACGCCGCGGGTGGAGGCGCCTTCGACGCTGCCGATGAGAGTGGCGAGCTTGGTGTTGGCGCCGCGGGTGCCGGCGATTTCAACATCGCGGGTCTGCTGCATCGCTGCCAGCGTCGGCTGGGTCAGGGCGCAGAGCTTGGGCGGCTGGTGGGAATCGTCCTTGGGAAGGGCGAGAATCACGAAGTTTTCGGCGCCCGTCGATGACGGCCGGTTTGATTTCTCATCCCAAGTGTCGATCCAGAAGCGGAATGCCAATGACTTGTCGGTGCCGGCCGGGAGCGGGCGGACACAGCCGCGCTTGCCGACATTTGCCGGAATGGCCGACACGCCACCCAGGGCATCGACGTAGAAACCGGAGACATAGTAGTCCTTGTCGCTGTCATTCTTCACTGCGATATCGACGAAGCTGCAATTGCCGGCGGCCACCGGCAGCAACGGTTCGACCGGCGAGGACTGGGCGCCGGGCGGCGGTTCATTGCCGGCACAGGCGGCCTTGGCATCCTGGCCGGTGAGCTTGGAGATGGTGGCGGTGATCGATAGATCGGCATCGGCATCGCCACCCTGGTCGAGGGCCGAAGCCACGCGGAGCAGCTTGGCGGCGCGGGCCAGGGCCCAAACGGCATCCTTCAAGGCGGGGCCCAGCGTTCCGGCATCACCTTCGAGTGCGAGGCTTGGCGTTTCATTATAGGCGCCGGCTTCGGTCACCCAGGGGCGGTCTGGCCTTACAATCCATAATCGGTTGTTCTTTGCCCGCAGCAGAATGTCGGCATCGGGGTCTCCAGGTTCACCCAGTTCAATACCAAGGTTCTGCGCGCCCTCCTTGAAAGCAGAACCAATAGCGGTCTCAACAACGGCTTTATCTGCTTCAGCCCCATAGTCAGCAGCCGGCGGGGGAGAAACGAGGAAGCGGAAATTGATGGCGGGATCCTTGACTATGGCCGAAATCGTGCCTTCCGATATCTGATCGGCGCCCTGTTGCCAGTCGATGGTTTCAACGGAACTGGAAACGGCAGTCGCGGCGCTGATTTCGGCACGGGCGATGGGTTTGTCGGGGTGGCCTGGGGCAAACAATTCGAGACCGGCGCCCACATCGAAGCCGTGGAGGGAGCCGGCGGGGAAAGCGATCTTGCCGTCAGCCACGGTGCCAGTTACGGAATTGGGAAGGCGGGCGCCGTCACTGCCGGGGATCGCGGCATCGAGATCGCCGTCGAACACCGGTGGCGGAACCTTGCCGCCGGAACGGTCGGAATTCAGCTCGGAGACGATTTCCTGGGCAAGATCGCGATAGGTTCCGGCGGTGTTGCGGGTGAGGGCGCGGTGGAGGTGATAGGTGAAAACCCCCATGCGCTGCTTGTTGCCGTCGCCCACCATGGGCAGATTGTAGCCGGGGAAGGGGCGTTCGATCGCCTCGTCGTAGGACTCAACCGCATAGAAGCCGACGAGACCGCCTTCGCCTTCGACCGGTTTGGCGGGCCGCAGCGTGCCTTCCCGGGTGCCGCCGCGCGAAGCTTGAACGGGGGCGGCTTCGGGGACGCCCAAGCTCGCCGGATCGACCGAGCGGGTGACCTGATCGCCGCGGGTGACGGTGCCGGAATGGCAGGCGTCGATCACCGCCCAGAGGAAGGCGCCCTTGGCGCGGATGGCGGTGAGCTTTTCGCCCAACTGATTGTCGACGATGGCATTGCGGATGGTGAGCTTGATCGGATCGTAGGAGCCCACGTCCGCAGGCAGCAGGACCTGGTCCATGCCGTCGGCTTCAGGCTCGTCTTCATTGGCGGCGGGATCGACCGGCTGCCTTGTGCCGTGGCCGGAGTAATAGAACAGAACCGTATCGCCGCGTTCCGCCCTGGCCGCCAGGCTGTCGAGTTCGGAGAGAATATTGGCGCTCTCGGCGAGGCCTTTGGCCACGGGAAAATCCGCTCCCACGGGCAGGCCATCGGTGAGAACGGCGATATCCTCCGGCTTGGCGCCACGGGCCTTGAGGGCGCGCCAGAGAATTGACACGTCGTTGCGGGGGCCTAGCAGGTCATGGATGCCGGAAGGCGCGTTGTAGTCGGCCACCCCCACAAGGAGGGCCAGTGTCTTTGCCACGGCGATCGACGGCGCTGCAATGATTGCGCCTGCCACTAGAATCGCCAGAAATCGCTTCATTGCGCCGTCTCCCGTTTTGCTGCTGTTCCAAGTTAGACCAAGCCGGATGCTTGCACCATGGAAACCCGGCGGACTTTTGTGCTATCCATAGCCGGGCTTCAAAAGGAGAGGGGCTGCGGTGATCTACGAGATCTGCGTGGATTCGGTGGCTGGTGTTCGCGCCGCCAGGGATGCAGGCGCGCACCGGGTCGAGCTTTGCGCCGGCCTGATTGAAGGCGGCATTACGCCGAGCCGCGGCATGATGCGCGAAGCGCGCAAGGTTTCCGGCATCAAGCTCCATGCGATCATCCGGCCGCGGGGCGGGGATTTTCTGTTCGACGACGATGAGTTCGCCGTCATGGAGGCCGATATCGAGGCCGCCAAGGCGGAAGGCGCCGATGGCGTGGTGATCGGCTTGCTGACCGCCGAAGGCGCGGTCGACGTGGCGAGGTCGCGCGAACTCATTGCCAGGGCGCGGCCGCTATCGGTGACGTTTCACCGGGCCTTCGATATGTCGCGCGATCCCATCGAGGCATTGGAGAAGCTGGCCGGGCTCGGCGTCGACCGGGTGCTGACCTCGGGCCAGGAGGCGACGGTGCTTGAAGGCCTGCCTTTGATTGCCGAGCTCATCCGCCGCGCCGGGAAACGGATCATCATCATGCCGGGTGGCGGCATCACGGCGCGCAATGTCGAGCGGATCGTGGCCGCCGCCAAGCCCAAGGAGATACATTTCGCGGCACTTGAAACGGAAGCCGGCGGCATGCAATTCCGCAGGAACAACGTGTTCATGGGGGGCGAACTCAGGCCGCCGGAATACGACCGCCTGGTCACGTCGGCCCAGTCGATCCGCTCGGTGATGGCAAAAGTATCGAATTGACAAACACGGGAGCAGAAACATGCCGGCCAAGGAAGACCTGGCGAAGACAGAGTCCGCCACATCGCTGGCGGCGCGCATCCGCCGCAAGGACGTTTCGCCGGTGGAGGTGATGGATGCGGCCATCGCGCGGATCGAGGCGCATAACCCCACGATCAATGCGCTGATCATCACGCACTTCGACGAGGCCCGCAAGGCGGCGAAGGCGGCGGAAGCCCTGATCATGAAGGGCGGTGCCGCAGGGGCGCTCACCGGCGTGCCGGTCGCCATGAAGGATTGCTTCGATTTCAAGCCGGGCTGGGTTTGCACCTTCGGCGGCGTCCGTGCGCTCAAGAACTGGACAGCCGACTTCTACTGCATGTGGGCCGAGCGCATGGAAAAGGCCGGCGCCATCATCGTGGGCAAGACCAACAGCCCGGTGTTCGGCTTCCGCGGCACCTGCGACAATTACCTGTTCGGACCGTCGAAGAATCCCTTCGATCTCGGCAAGAACACCGGAGGATCGTCGGGCGGCAGCGCCGGGGCGGTGGCGGCGGGAATACTGCCGCTGTGCGAAGGCACCGATGGCGGCGGCTCGATCCGCATCCCGTCATCATGGTGCGGCGTCTTCGGCTACAAGCCCGCCTTCGGGCGGGTGCCGCTGGTGACCAGGCCCGATGCGTTCAGCGGCACGGCGCCTTTCATTTTCGAGGGGCCGATCAGCCGCACGGTCGAGGATTCAGCGCTGGCGATGAGCGTGCTGGCGGGTTACGATTCGCGCGATCCCTTCGCGGTCGAAGGCAGCGTCGATTTCATGGCGGCGCTCAAGACATCAATCAAGGGCAAGAAGATCGCCTATACGCGCGACTACGGCATTTTCCCGGTCGACTCCCGGGTCATTGCCGTGGTCGACAAGGCGGTTGCGGCTTTCGAGGAGGCTGGCGCCCATGTCGAGGAAGTCGATGTGGGCATCAAGCGGACGCAGATGGAGTTGAGCGAAGTGTGGTGCCGCTACTGCGCGCCAAAGCAAGTGATGGCACTGGAAGGCTTCAAGCGCCAGGGCATCGATATCATGCGCGATCACCACGGCGACATGCCGCCGGAGTTCTGGTATTGGGACGAGATCGGGCGAAAGATGACGGCCACCCAGTTCTATGCCGACCAGGCCATTCGCAGCGAAGTCTTCGATGCGCTGCGCGGCGTCCTCGACCGTTACGACTATCTGGTCTCGCCGACGCTTGCCTGTCTGGCGGTCGACAACGCTGCAGACGGCAACACGCTGGGGCCAGCGGAAATCAACGGCGAGAAGATCAACCGGCTGATCGGCTGGTGCATGACCTATCTCATCAACTTCCTCGGCCATCCGGCTGCCACGGTTCCGGCCGGGCTAGCGGATAACGGGCTACCGGTGGGCATGCAGATCGTCGGCAAGCGCTACGACGATGCCGGCGTTTTTGCGGCAAGTGCGGCATTCGAGCGGGTGCGGCCGTGGATGGAGACTTACCGGCAGTGCAAGGTTTAATACCAATGGTCGTTGAACATACACCTTCCGACTATTACGTTGCAGCGAGCACGATGATGTTCAGTAGTGTCACACTCAAAGACTGTTAGTATTACAAGCTTGAGGGTGGCGGGTGTTGCACTGTTTGAGTTTGGTTTGGGCGGTTGTTGATGGTCTCGGGCTGAATCATACCAACGGTTGGATAAATTGACCTGCCTCGCCTCCCAATTCGTCATCCCGGCGAAAGCCGGGACCCATCGTTCAACCACTTAAGACATCGGCATTTGCGCCGTTTCTGCCATGGGTTCCGGCTTTCGAGGTTGTGAAGAAATTGAAATCATCGCTGATTTGGTCAAAGAGAAGCGGGATGCCAGCTTTCGCTGGCATGACGGTGTGAGGGGATATCATTGATCTACCTATCGTTTTCCGTCATCCCAGCGAAAGCTGGGAACCCGCTTTTTTCTGCAAGCTCGTAGTTGCTGATCGCCGGTCGATTTCTTCACAGCCTCTTTCGCCGGAATGACGGGAAAGGGGAGTCCGCAAGTCATTTCATTCGACCGCCGGTATTAGCCATTGGACAGCCGCCGCACGTGCGGGCACGGAAAGTCGGGGTCTGCGAAAATAATCCTTGACTCGTTTCTAGTGATAGGATTATAACGCCAGCGACTAACCCGGAAAGGAGGGGACATTGTCGACAGCGTCTCGAAATGACCGGGTTGGTTTGCAGCGCCTGCGGAGCTTGGGAAAGATAGCGCCCCAGCTTCCCGGGAGTCTCGGGCAGGACCCTTGGGCATTAGGACCCAAGCGCCTTCGATGGCTAGGGGCGGGTGCATCATCCGCCGCGAAGAGCTTGCCCCCGGCGGAAATCGCTGCGTCCTTCGGTAAAACGGCCCGCGCAAGCGGGCGCCGGGCTTCGAGCCTGAATTTCCACCACTTCTCCTACCGCACGTGCTGGCTTGAAGCCTTGGCGGGGACATCCCCTCCACCTTTCTTCCATGCCGCAACCGGCGGTCCTCCTTGAATGTCGTTGGCAACTCAAACCATTGGATCTGGAGCGTATCCTTATCGGCGAAGCGATTCCACTTCGCCGGGATACGCTCTAGCTCGGCTGTTTTCCTTGCCATAGCCAGACGGCGAGGGAACCGGAGCGCCCGCGGATCGAGGTTTGCAGGGGTCCGCTGAGGACGCCCAATTCAAATGGCGCGCTATGCCGACCAACGATGCGCAACATTTCGTCGCTCATCGCGATTTCGGCGCCATGGCCGGCCGCCACTTCCATCAAGCGGCTGGCCAGATTGGTGGTATCGCCGGTGGCGGTGATCTGCTGATGGTGGCCGCTGCCCAGCCGCGAAGCCACGATCTCGCCAAAATGCGCGCCGATCTTGAAACCGATCCGCGAGGAGATCGATGCCGGGAGGGCAGACAACCAATTCCGCGTGCAATCGGCAAGGCGTATGCAGCACTGAGCTGCATTGGATGGGTCGTCAGCGGCGGGTTCGGGCAGGCCGAACACGATCATTGCACCGTCGCCTGCAAAACTGGTGATCACTCCCCCACAGGCTGCTACCTCCCTTTCCGCCAGCGCATAGAAGTCATTCAATAGTTCGCGGGTGGCAGCCGGCCCCAGGGTTTGGCTCAGTCCGGTGAAGCCGGAAAGATCGATGAACACGATCGCTGCGTTTTGGCGGACGGGCTTTGCGAGGAAGTCGGGGTGGCGGGTCAGCCATTGCCCCAGCACCGGCGCCTGGAACCGTTGCAGCAGCATGCTCTGATCGGCGAAGTATTTGGCCGAGCGCCTGCTGAACCAGATCTGAGCCAAGCCAAAAAGCATGGCGGATGGCGCCGCCACGGCCAGCGGCAATGCCGCGCTGAGCCAGATACCGCTGGAGAACGCAGCGAAATTTATTCCCATCCAGGCGATAATGGCGCCAGCAATCGCGGCAAAGCCGATGGTGCTACGCCGCCACGCCAGCAGACCGACAAGGAGCAACGACAACAGCAGCGCTGTGCCGGCGTCGGCCAGCCTTGTGGTGTTGTCGCGCACCAGGCCGCCGCCGGTCGTCAGATGGCTGATTGCCGTGGAAATCACTTCGACGCCGGGAAGCACCGGATCGAATGGGGTGGAGAAGGCATCGCCTCCACCGGTTGCAGTGACTCCAATGACGACAATGCGCTGGTAAACGCTGTCACGGGTCAATTGCCCATTCAATGCGCTGGCGCCGCTCACAGTCCTGATAGCGCCACGGGGGCCGTAAAAATTCAATGGAAGAGCGTGACCGAAGTCGGTGCGTACCGCGCGTCCGCCAAGGAACAGGCGGCCGGGCTCGATAACCGGGTCCACATTGCCCGCCAGTGCGGCGGCACGCAACGCAAACGACGCCTCGGTGCGGCCGCCGGTGGTGAATAGCATGGGAACGAAGCGTGGCGTTCCGGTACTGTCGGTCACGACATTGGCGACGCCAAGCGCGGAAGCATCGGTGAATCTCTTGAGCGGCAACAGAAATTTTTCAGCATTTGCAATACCGGCAAGCGGTCCGGCGTTTTCGACCGTTGTCCAACGGATGCCGGAAGGATATACGGCAGCCGCCGCGATGACGCTGGCGCTCCGGCCAAGTGCCCGCGCCAAGGCCGCATCACCTTCCTCCGGCCCTGGATCAACGAGCAGCAAATCAAGTGCAATGACTTTCGGTTTGAATTCGGCGATGGCATCGACGATGCGGGCGAGCGCAACGCGATCGATGGGATAGCCGCCAGCAATGCGCGCCGTTTCATCGTCAATGGCGATTATCGTTACGAGGTCGGGCGCGTGCCGTGGTCCGCGGAGCAGGGTTCTGAAATCGGTCAGACCCGCTTCCACGCGGTCGAGAAACCAGGTGTTTCCACGCGTGTGGGCGATGCCAAGGCCAAATCCCCAGAGACAGGTCAACAATAGCGCGATCAGGGTCTGGCGCGCCCGGCCTGTCATTCCTCGTTACTGACCAAATCTGGCCAGCAAGGCGGAAACGCGCGCCGCCGGCCAGCGCCGGACAATCAGGCGGCCGGTCCCCTTTTCGACGTCGACACCCTCGCCGGGTCCGAGAACCACGCCGGCCTTTGCCGCAGGCCTTCGCACCGCGACATGCCCCCTGACGACAAAAATTGAAGTCTTGTTGCCATTGACGTCCACCGTCCATTTGGTGCCGCGCACGGCGGCGATGGCCTGCGGCGTGGCAACCTGAAATCTGTTATTTGCATTGCTGTCCGGCTCTTCGAGCAGCAACGCCTTTCTTCGCAATTTGGCTGCATCCACTTTGCCGTCGTGATTGCGGTCCAGCAGAATAAATTTCGCGCCGGATTCCAGCGTGATGGTCAAGCCTTTTTGACAGCGCAGGATTTGCCGGGATGTTCCGGCGACCCGATGCAGCGAGCAGCCAGTCTTGCTGAACTGTGCCGAGGCAATCGGCGTTGAAAACACGCAGGCTAAAGCGGCGGCCGCAATGGTGGTAAGAAATCTTGCCATCTGGACCTCTCCTGGCTTGTCACGCATCACTGGGGGATAAGTATACGTTAACGGCACCGGCTTGTCATGCGACCGGTAGAGTTGTCGGTAGCAGTTGCGAGCGAGGCTTGGATAGAGACCCTTCGGCGGTGTAGTGTGCGAATGTGGCCGCCACTGGAGAACTCACGATATGCTCAAGCACCTCAGTCTTGCGGAGCTTCAGGCTCAGCTTCCGGTAATTCTCGCTTCGCCTAAGGGCGACGGCATACTGCAAGGCATCGTGATCAGGCCTGGAGCAGGCGAGCGCCGCGATATTGACAGCAGCGAGATCAGCCTGGCGGGCGGCGTTCATGGTGACCATTGGGCCAAGGGCTGCTGGAAATCGACAGATGCTGGTCTGCCGCACCCGGATGTTCAGATCTGCATCATGAATGCGCGCTGCATTGCGGCGATCGCGCAGGAGCGGGAAAACTGGCCGCTGGCGGGCGACAATCTTTTCATCGACATGGACCTGACTCCAGACAACATGCCACCGGGCCAACGGCTCGCCATCGGTTCGGCAATCATCGAGATCACCGGCACCGCACACAATGGCTGCGCCAGTTTCATTGCGCGCTATGGCAGGGATGCGTGTCTGTTTGTCAACACTGGCGAGGGCAAGCGCTTGCGGCTTCGCGGTATCTATGCCCGAGTTGTGCAGGATGGGAAAGTTTCAGTTGGAGACAGGGTGAGCAAGGTCAAATGACAAAAGCGAACTGCGAGCACCTCGACGATCTTGAGGAGTTCTACGAGGCCGCAGGAGCTACACGAATTTAGGAAGTGCCGTGGCTTGAATCAATGAATTCGCGCAGGCGGCAGCAGATGGGGCGGCCATAATAGTCTTTCTGGTTTGAATTGACCTATTTCATCTCATCATGGCCGTCCCCGGGCTTGACCCGGGGACGGGCATGATGAGAGTTGAGGAGCTGAAGCCATCCAACTTGAGTCGGACAGACTCCAAACCACTGACATCACCACAGCGTATAGCCGCCATCGATCACGAAGGCTGCTCCGGTCACGTAACTTGATGCTGGCGAGGCGAGATAGACTGCTAGCGGGCCGATTTCGTCGGGCTCGCCGGTGCGGCCCATGGGGACGGATTTGACGAAGGTTTCGATCACTTCGGGGTGCTCTTTGGCCCAAGCGAGGTTCGGCTCGGTCATGAAGAGGCCGGGGCAGATGGCGTTGACGGTCACACCGCGCGGGGCCCAGTCGGCGGCGGTGGCTCTGGTGAAATGGATGACCGCCGCCTTGGCGGTTTCATAATGCCTACCGGCGATGCCGCGATTGGCGACGAGGCCGGAGATCGACGCGATGTTGATGACGCGGCCCTCACCGCGCTTGAGCATGGCGCCGCCGATCAGCTTGGTGCAGAGGAAAACATGGGTGAGGTTGAGATCGATGAAGCCCTGCCAGGTCTTGAGGTCGGTATCTTCGACTTTCACGTCGAGGTTGCGGCCACCGACATTGTTGACCAGGATGTCGATGGGCCCCACCTCCGCCAGCACGCGGGCGCACAGGGCTTCGCACGCCGCGGGCGCGGCAATATCGGCGGCATAGGTCCAGGCCTGGCGCCCGCGCCCACGCACTTCGCCGGCGGTTCTGGCAAGGGCTTCTGGATCGCGGGCGTTCAGCACAATGTCGGCGCCGGCCTCGGCCGCCGCCAGCGCGATCACCCGGCCGAAGCCGCGGCTGCCGCCGGTGATGAACAGGCGCTTGCCATCCAGCCGGAAACGATCGAGCACATTCATCGGAGCATCCTCATGGCACTTGCCGGCATTGCATAGCATACCTGCCCGGCCCCGGCAGGATCACCATTGCGGGGTCAAGAATTTTATGTGAGACTTGCATGGTCAATCGAACGAAATCCAGAAGAAACTGAACTTTTTCCCGGGAGGAACCGATGACACTACGCAAGGAACAGGAATACATATTGCAGGAAGCCTCGCGCCAGCAATTGCTGGCGGGCAAGATCGACAGGCGTGAATTTCTGACGCGCAGCTTGGTGACCGGGCTCGGCTTGGCCGGAGTAGGGGCCATCGCGAAGAACGGCACGCGGCCCGCCTTCGCCCAGGACCGGCCGCTGACGCCCACCTTCTATCAGTGGATCCAGGACCTTCATCCCGGCATACCGGCGGTGAACGCCAAGTTCCCGGGGATCAACTACCAGATCGCACCCGTCGAGGGCTTCGGCATCGAGCGCTTCGTGGCCGAGGCCAAGAACAATGAAAGCACCTGGGACGTCTACGTCGGCCAGACGCCGTTCGTGGAAATGTCGGCGATGAAGGCGGCCGGCGTGATCGAGCCGTGGGACGATTACATTCCGAAAGACGTGCTCGACGACATCATTCCATCGATCCGCGCCGAGAATACGATCGACGGCAAGCTCTATGGCTGGCCGTTCCTGCTCGATGTGATCGGCACGGGCTGGCATTCGGGCATCACCGGCAAGGCGGGCCTCGCCGATGCGGCGCCCGCGACCTGGGACGACTTCCTGGCCAATGCCAAGAAGATCGTCGATTCCCAGGCGGCACCCTGGGGCGCCACGTTCGATTCCCATGGCTGGCGCTCGCTGGCGCCGCTGACCCACAGCATGGCCGCCAGCAAAGCCTACACCTCGGAGGGCCTGTTCGACTTCACCGGCGAACCGGCGATCGAAGCGTTGAAGATGATGAAGGAGATCATGGCGCTCGCCAATCCCGACATCCTGCTCGAGGGCGCCTCCGACGGCGGCGTCAACGGCACGCCGGACGAAGTGGCCTTCGCCACCCAGCGGGTTGGCCTCTACTTCAAATACTTCAACTCGCCGCTGCGCATGGCGGCGAACTGGGACGACCCGAAGGCGCTTGCACCTCGGCCCGCTGCCGAAGTTCGCCAATGGCGAGGGCTCGACGGTGTTCTGGACGACCGGCTGCGCGCTCTTCAAGAACGGCAAGAACAAGGAAAAGGCGGCCGAGTACATCAAGGCGCTGACCTACGATCAGCAGATCTGGAAGGACTCGATCGTCGGCACCAAGAGCGGCCATCCCGGCCAGTTGCCGTCCTACAAGTCGATCTACGCCGACTGGGATGCCAACAAGCCGGACTGGATGCCGCCGTTCGTCGGGCTGGTGCGCGGCCAGCTCGACCAGGCCAAGGCCATCACCAACCACCTCTTCGGCCTGCAGCAGTTCGTGATCGGCAAGCCCATCTGGGAGACCTATCTCAAGGGCGAGGAGGCCGATCCGAAAGTTGCCATGCAGAAGGTGGTCGAGGCGGTCCAGGCCGAGATGAAGAAGGGCTAGACAGCCGGTTTGAGGCGAAGACCGGGGCAGGCCGACTGTCCCGGTTATCGCCGCCCGAACTCATGGCGCAGACGATTACATACGACGAGGTGAATTCCTCCCTGAGCCGGCCCGGTGGCCTGACTGCGCCGTTGCGGCAGGGCATGGGCGAGTGGTTGTTCCTGCTGCCGGCGCTAGCCTTCTTCGTAGGCTATCAGGTCTGGCCGATCATCCGCGTTCTGTGGATGAGCTTCACCGACTACGAGTACCTCTCCAACGAGCCGGCGAACTGGGTCTGGTTCCACAACTACACCCAGGCATTCAACGATCCGCTGATGTGGACGAGTCTGGGACGCGCGGCGCTGTTCACGATCATGTTCCTGCCCGGAACGATCATCCTGCCGCTGCTGCTGGCAATCCTCGTCGACCGGGTGACCAGTCCGCGCCTGGCGACCGTCTACCGCGTGATACTGCTTATTCCGGCGGTGATTCCCAGCACCTTGATATTCGTTCTGTGGAAGTGGATGTACAATTATCAGGTCGGGCCGATTAATCATTTCCTGGTCGATACCACCGGCCTGTTCACGCTGCACAACGCCCCGCAATGGCTGGGCGGGACGTCGCTCACGCTGCCTTCGATCGCGATCATGGAAGTGTGGTGGGGTCTGGGCTACCACACCATCTTCTTCATTGCCGGCCTGGCGGCGATCTCCAAGGACCTGCCGGACGCCGCCCGTATCGACGGCGCCAGCGAATGGCAGATATTCTGGCATGTGACGCGGCCGCAGCTGGCTCCCATCATGATGATCCTGGTCGTCTTGCGCTTCGGCACGGCGATGGCGGTGATCGACGAATATCTCATCTTCGGCGGCTTCAACCGCGCTTCGCCGACCTATACCTGGACGATCATGATGTACGATCAGGCGTTCAAGCTCGGCCTCTGGCGGCAGGGCTACGCCGCGGCCATCGGCATGATCGGAGCGGTCGCCATGATGATCGTCATGTTTTTCCTGCTCCGCATCTTCCGTCCAAGGGGCTAACCGGCAATGACCCTCGAAGCCGACCGATCATGGCGCCGCGGCGACCGGGCTGGTTCGAACGGAACCGCAGCGCCATTGTCCGCCACGCGGTGATCAACTTCTTCAATGTGATCATCCTGCTGCCGCTCGCCTGGGTGCTGATCATGTCGGTGAAAACGCTTCCCGACGCGATGCGCGGCGACTTCTGGCCGCGCAGTTTCGACTTCAGCCATTACCCGCTATGTCTTCGAGCGGATCGCGACGCTGCCGACCAACCTGTTCAACAGCATCTACGTCACCACCGGCACGGTGCTGATCACCACCGTTTGCGCGGTGCTCGCCGGTTATGCGCTTGTGCATATCAGGCCGCGGGGCAACGGTCTGGTGGTGACGGCGCTCCTGGTGTCGCTGTATTTCCCGGTGCGCGTCGTCTCGATCATCAGCATCTACGAAACCCAGCATTGGCTTGGCCTGATCAACAACACCAGCGGCCTGATCCTGCCCTACATCACCCTGCAGCTGGCGATCAGCGTGCTGATCATGCGCAGCATGTTCCAGCTGGTGCCGCATGAGATAATCGAAGCCGCGAAGATCGACGGCGCCGGCCACTGGCGGACGCTGTGGGAGGTTGGCCTGCCGATGGTGCGCAATGGCCTGGTGGTCATCTTCATCGTCAATTTCGTCGCCGCATGGGGCGAGTATCTGCTGTGCGTGACACTGGTCGACGACGAGGCGAAGCGCACCATGCCGGTGGTCCTTGCCGCCGCCCAGGGCGGCCAGGGACAGTGGGCCTGGCCGAACCTTGCCGCCGTCTACGTCATCGTCGTCACCCCGGGCATCGTCGCCTTCACCTTCGCGCAGAAGCTGTTCTTCAAGGGGCTGATGGAAGGCGCGCTGAAAGGCTGAGTGGCGGTCATTCGGGGAGCCCCGCCTTGCGCAGGCCCTGCAATAACCGGTCGATGGCGTCTTGGCGTTCCGATGGAATGACGAGCGGCAGTGAACCCAGGCGGACGGCGGGCCAATCCTGCAACAGGGCGTGCAGAGCACCGGCTGCCTGGGGCGCATTGCCCAGATGGGCGTGCGCGGCGGCGATGAAAAACCATGCTCTCGGTTTCATCTCCGACAAGTTGCCAAAGGCCTCTATTGCGTCGCCGTATCTCTGCAACTCAAAAAGAATTTCCCCGCGCACGACGTGGAACCACGCGGGCGCGAATGGCCCCTGTTTCAGGGCCTCGTCGATGGCGGCTAACGCTTCTTCACGGCGGCCAGTATATCGCAGCCATTGGGCGCGGTCGGCGCGTATCTGAACATCCACCGGATTAAGCGCGATAGCCCGATCGAAGTGGCGCCCGGCATCGGTGAGGCGTTTTCCATACATAGCCGCCATTGCGGCGGCCCAATGTGCCGTCGGCTCATTGGCGTCAATCGCCAGTGCCTTGCGGGCCGCGGCTTGTGCTTCATTCAAATTGAATTGATCGGAATTGCCGGTATAAGTGACGGTATGCGCCAGGGCCAGCCACGCATGCCCTAAAGCGAACTCGGGGTCGATGGCAACGGCTCGGGTAAAGTGGGGTATGGCATCGGGCTCGCGGGAATTGTTGCACAGCTCGCGTCCTTGCAGCAGGCAATCATAGGCGCTCCAGCTTGCCGTCGGTTTCTTGCGCGCCGAGGCGGCGGAAGCAGCGACAATGCGGCCTTCAAGCGTGTTGACGATGGCCGAGACGATCTCGTCCTGCACGGTGAAAATGTCGCGGGCCTCGCGATCGTAGCGTTCGGCCCAAATGTGATTGCCGGTCTTTACATCGATGAGCTGAACGGTGACGCGGATGCGGTCGCCGGTCTTGCGCAGGCTGCCTTCGACGATGTAGGCGACGCCCAGTTCGCGCGCGACCTGCGGCAAGCTCATGCGCTTTGCCGCGAAAATGAAACGAAGCATGACGGGCGGCCACCGCAAGATTGCGAAAGCGCGACAACTCGGTGATGATGTCCTCGGAGATTCCGTCGGATAGATACTGCTGACCGGAATCGCCGCTCAAATTGTCGAGCGGCAGGACGGCGATCGATAGCGCCGCGGCCGGCGGAGTCTGCATTTGCGCCCGGCCATCGGTCCGAAGCCGGAATACCCGCACGGGTTTCGAACTGTTCTTCACCTCGCACAGGCCCAGGTCGTCGAAGGCCGCTTCGAGCTTACCCGCCACCTGTTCGTGCACGCTGCCGGAGATGCAAATCCCGCCCGGTTCCGCCATGGTCTCGAGCCTGACGGCGATGATCACCCCGTCGCCATAGAGATCGCCGCCCTCGACAACCACGTCGCCGAGATTTACTCCAATGCGAAGGACGACACGGTGGTCTTCGGGCACGCCCTCATTTGCCGTCGCGAATTGCTTCTGCAGTTCGACCGCACAGGCAACTGCATTGACGGCGCTGGCGAACTCGACCAGCACCCCATCGCCCATCACCTTGACGATGCGCCCGTGATGGCGCGTCACAGCGGGATCGAGAATCGCTCTTCCGCCGTTCCCTCAGCGCCGCCAGCGTTCCCGCCTCATCCCGCTCGATGAGCCGGCTGTAGCCGACAACGTCGGCAGCGAGAATGGCGGCGAGGCGGCGGGTGGGGCTCATTCGGGCAGCCCCGCCTGGCGCAGGCCTTCGATCCAATGCGACAAATGTTCGAGGTGTGCGTAGGGCAGGAGATCCGGGATTTGGCGCAGATTGAGTGCCGGTGCGCGCTTGAGCATTCTTCGCACTGTCTCCACGGCTTCCGGCTGCCGTCCCAAATGAGCCAGGCTTGCCGCCGCAACGATCCGAGCAGAGGGGTGATCCGGTCTGTCGTTCAGGGCCTTTTGCGCCCATGATAGCGCCTCCTCGTAGTGGCCGGCTGCGAAGTGCGCATGCGCCATGCACGCCTGCAACTGAAAGATCATGGGATCCTGGGGACTGAGATGGATGGCACGGCGGCAGTATTCGATCGCGGCACCGGATTGTCCGTCCCAGTTTTTCATCCAACTCGCGGAATGCCAGGCAATTGCCAGGTTCGGATTGATGGCCAAAGCCCGCTCCTCCAATGCCATGCCGCCGCGGATATCGCCGACGACATAGCCTAAGGCCATTCCGGCCATGGCAAGGGCGATGTCGTCATTGCGGCCGAGTTCGGCGGCGCGTCTCGCCAGCCTCTCCGCCTCGGCCACGTCTTTTCTTTGCAACGGCGCGGTACTGACGACTTTGCGCTGGGCAAAGCATCGCGCCGCGCAGCCCTGGGCCGCGGCGTAGCCGGGATCGAGTTCGATCGCCCGGTAGAAGTGCGAAAGCGCCTCATTGTTCGCCTCGGCGGTCCATTCATACAAGCAGGCCAGTCCGCGCAGGTAATGATCGTAGGCATCGAGGCTGGTCGTCGGTTTGCGCTTGGCCAACTCGATTTCGGCCAGTTCCAGCTTGGGGGCGATCGCTCCCACGACACTGGCGGTCACCTGGTCCTGCAGGTCGAAGACATCCTCCACGGCGCCATCGTAACGCTCCGCCCAGAGATGCGCGCCGGTCGCCGCGTCGATCAGCTGGGCGGTGATGCGCAGCTTGCCGCCGGCCCTGCGGATGCTGCCTTCGAGCACGTAGCGCACGCCCAACTCACGGCCGATCTGCTTCACGTCAACCGCCCGGCCCTTGTAGCTGAAGCTCGAATTGCGGGCGACCACGAACAACCAGTGCATGCGGGATAGCGCGGTGATGATCTCTTCGACTACGCCGTCGGCGAAATACTCCTGCTCGGCATCGCCGCTCATGTTCTGAAAGGCGAGGACGGCGATGGAGGGCTTGTCCGGCAGGACCAAGACCGGTCGCGCCGGCGTGGCGCCGCCGGCAGTCAAGCGGAACACCCGCACCGGTTTCGAACTGTTCTTGACCTCGCGGGGGCCCAGATCGTCGAATGCCGCATCGAGCTTGCCCGCGACTTGCTCGTGCACGCTGCCGGAGATGCAGATGCCGCCGGGTTCGGCCATGGTCTCAAGCCTGACCGCGATGATCACCCCGTCGCCATAGAGATCGCCGCCCTCGACCACCACGTCGCCCAAATTGACTCCGATGCGAAGGACGATGCGGCGGTCTTCGGCCACGCCCTCATTCGCCGCCGCGAATTGCTTCTGCAATTCGACCGCGCAGGCGACCGCGTTAACGGCGCTGGCGAATTCGACCAGCACGCCGTCGCCCATCACCTTGACGATGCGGCCCTGATGGCGCGCCACCGTGGGATCGAGAAACTTCTTCCGCCGTTCCCGCAGTGCCGCCAGCGTCCCCGCCTCATCCAACTCGATGAGCCGGCTGTAGCCGACAACGTCGGCGGCAAGGATGGCGGCAAGGCGCCGGGTGGCGGTCATTCCGGCAGTCCCGCCTTGCGCAGGCCGTCGATAGTATGTTCAATGTTTTTCTGTGACTGGTTTGTATTGTGTTGCCACGAACGAAACTTGGAGATCGTGAGATCCGGTCGTCGTCCACAAAGTTCCGCCACAGTGGCGTGTGCGTCATCCTTACGATTGAGTTGACCGAGTGCAGCGGTCATGTGAACGTAAGCCCAAACGAGATCTACTACAGGATATCGAACAGCGTCGCGCGCAACCTCGAAGGACTCGTCGTACCTGCCCAGCTGGTACAGTGAACTGGATTTCAGCGTCAGATATGACCACCGCGCAGGGTCTTTCGGATTCAAGCGCAGGGCCGCATCGAATTGTTCAATAGCTTCGTCGTATCGCTCGGCGCATTCTAGCGTATAACCAAAGGCGTAGCGAGCGAATGACGAGTTTGGGCTAAGCGACACCGCAGCTTGATGCTCGGCAATTGCATTAGGCAATTCCCCGCGCTCCATGAAGCCCATTCCAAGTGCGCTATGACCGAGTGCGTCGCCGCGATCTAGCGAGACAGCTTGAAATGCTTCCTTGAGAAGCTCTTCTAACGTCGCCGATGGCTCATTGGTGAGGCCATGCGTGATGTGGAAGAAGCACGACACTGCCAGCGCCGCGTGTGCCGTCGCGAAATTCTGATCAAGGGCGATTGCCTTTCGAAAGTAGGTCTGTGCCGTCGGAAGCTCGTCCTTGTTCCGCCGCAATAGGTGCCACATTCCGCGCTGGTAAAGCTCCCAGGCTCCCAAGTGCTCAGGTAGCTTTCGCTGTGCTCGGTCGCGTTCAGAAGCACTTATCTCGGGTTCAATCGTTGTCACGATGGTGTCCGTAATCTCGTCCTGCAAGGCAAAGACGTCTTCGAGCGGCCTATCGTAACGTTCGGCCCAGATATGAGCGCCGTTGACGGCGTCGATCAATTGGGCAGTGATGCGCACCCTGTTGCCCGCCTTGCGAACGCTGCCTTCGAGCACGTAGCGCACGCCCAACTCGCGGCCCACCTGCTTTACGTCCACAGCGCGGTTCTTGTAAATGAAGCTTGAGTTGCGGGCGATGACGAACAGTCCATGAAAGCGCGATAGCGCGGTGATGATTTCCTCGACCATGCCATCGGCGAAATACTCCTGCTCGGGATCGCCGCTCATGTTGACGAATGGCAGAACCGCGATCGACGGCTTGTCCGGCAGAGGCAAGTTCGGGCGTGCCGGTGTGGCATGTCCGCTCGACCGTAGCCGGAACACCCGCACTGGCTTCGAGCTGTTCTTGATTTCGCAGAGTCCCAGATCGTCGAAGGCCGCTTCGAGCTTGCCGGCCACCTGTTCATACACGCTGCCGGCGATGTTGATGCCGCCCGGTTCGGCCATGGTCTCGAGCCTCACCGCGATGATCACGCCGTCGCCATAGAGATCGCCGCCCTCGACCACCACGTCGCCCAAATTGACTCCGATGCGGAGAACGATGCGGCGGTCTTCGGCCACGCCCTCATTTGCCGTCGTGAATTGCTTCTGCAATTCGACGGCGCAAGTGACCGCATTCACCGCGCTGCCAAACTCGACCAGCACGCCATCTCCCATCAGCTTGACGATGCGGCCCTGGTGGCGCGCCACCATGGGATCGAGGATCGTCTTCCGCCGCTCCTTGAGCGCCGCCAGCGTCCCCGCCTCATCCAACTCGATGAGCCGGCTGTAGCCGACAACATCGGCTGCGAGGATCGCGGCGAGGCGGCGTTGGGCGCGAATTTCAGCCATGTTGGCGCAAGTGCTTCCGGAGGGGTCAGGAGGCTCAATCGTATTGGAAGCTAAGCCGGGTGTCTATCGGAGCGGCGCGCCGCCACGGCGCCGTGCAAGGCGGCCTCGACCTGCGGATTCTGCTCCATCAGCTTGAGCACGTCGGCGGCGTCGAGCACCAGTAGGTCGCAGGATTGCCGGGCGATCACGGTTGCCATCCTCCTGGTCCGGCCCAGCACGGCGATTTCGCCGAAAAAGTCGCCCTCGTGGAGGTTGACCGGACCGTCGGCGGTAACCACTTCGACCTGGCCGTGGGCGATGAAAAACATGGTCTCGCCCTTGTCGCCGCTCCGCACAATGATGGCATCGCGCGGCACCCTGCGCGCCTTGAGCAAGCCCGCCAATTCCGACACCGCCACGGCATCGAGGCTCGAAAACAGCGGCACGCGGGCCACCATCGAGTAGTTGACGATGAAATCGCGCCGCCGCATTTCGGCGAGAAAACTGGTGGCAATGATGGCGATCGGAAGTGCGAAGAAGATGAGACCGGCGACGATCACCGCGCCCGCCGCGATTTTGCCTCCGGGCGTCACCGGCACGACATCGCCATAACCCACGGTGGCAAGCGTCACGATCGCCCAATACATGGCGTCTGGAATGCTGGCGAAGCGTTCGGGCTGGGCGGCGTTTTCGAGAAGATACATGACGGTTGCCGCGACCAGCAGCATGCCGAGCCCGATCATGCCGCTCGCCAGCAAGGCGCGCCATTCGGAGGTCAGCACCCGGCCGATGGTGGCGAGGGCCGGCGAATAGCGGGACAACCGGAAAAACCGCAAAACTTGAAACAGCAGGATTGCGGCGCGGGCTTCGGGCATCGCCACTTGCAGCACCAGCGGCACAAGGCCCAAGGCGTCAAGCAGCAGGAGCGGCGTCAGGGCGTAAGCAAGCGTGCCACGCCAGGATCCGGCACGGGCGTAAAGCGGGTGCTCGGGCGCTGTCCACAACCGCAACCCATATTCGAGAAGAAAGAACGCTCCCAGATAGTATTCAGCAGCAATCAAATTGCCGCGCATGGCAGCGGTCAGCGACGGCATGGTCGAGGCGACCGCGAAGGCGACGCTCAGCACGATTGTGGCGAAGCACAGCCTTCTGAACAGGCGCGAGGCGGCCCAATTCCTGACGCCCGGCTCGATGATCTCATAGACAATGCGGCGCAATTTGACGTGCATGTGGCGCAACCGTTCCCCTATTGCGCCAGTTCAAGCAGCGTCTGATAGCGCGGGTGGTTGCGGATGGGATCGAGATCGGAATCGTTCTTGAACCACAGTTTTGTGATCCGGTCCCACCTGCGGCAACCAAATCTCCAGCAATCGATGGCGCGGTCGATCTCGCCCAGCAGCGCATAGGTGCAGGCGGCATTGTAGCGGGCGAGGTTGTCGTCGGGATCGATCGCCAGGGCGCGCGCCAGCCATTCCTTCGCCCGGTCGCGCTCGCCGAGGACTGCCAGGGCGCAGGCGCCCAATTGGGCGGGCTTGGAATTCTCCGGCTGCTGCTTGAGCACTTCCTCGGCGCGCTTCAGTCCAAGCCGGGCGTATTTCAGCGCTTCCTCATGGCGCCCGAGGGACTCATAGGCTTGCTGGAGCATCAGCGGCGACTGGTAGTCATCGGGCTGAATTTCAATCGCCCTGAGGTAGTGTTTCGCCGCCCGCTCGAAATCGCCGCTGGTGACGCAGAACTGGGCATAAGCATAATGGGCGTCAAAGCAATTGGGATCGAGGGCAAGCGCCCGCTCGAATGCAGAAGCCGCCTCGGCAAGGCGGTTGCCGACCATCAAGGCCAAGCCGCGGGCAGCATGGGCTTCCGCCAGATTGGGATCGAGTGCCAACGCGTTGTCCACGGCCGCGAGAATGTTATCGACCGAAATCTCGACGGTATGCATGGAATAGAGACGCGAATCGCAGTCCGCCATTCCTGCATAAGCCCGCGCATAACGCGGATCGAGCTCTACCGCCCGTGCAAACAGCCGCTTGGCCAGCGAGAGGTTCGATTTCGAGCCGCGGTGAAAGAGCTCGCGCCCCTTGAGATAGTTGGTGTAGGCCTCGACATTGTCGGTCGGCGCCTGCTCGATGGCTTTCTTCTCCTCCGGCAGGAGCTTGACCTTGAGCTGCTCGACGATGGTCTTGGTGATCTCGTCCTGGACGGCGAAGATATCGGTCAAGTCGCGGTCGTAGCGTTCGGCCCATAGATGGCCGTCGTTGGCCCCTTCGATCAGCTGGGCGGTGATCCGCACCCGGTTGCCGGCCTTGCGGACGCTGCCTTCGACCACATAGGAAACCCCCAATTGCCTGGCGATCTGCTCCAGGTTCAAGGACTTGCCCTTGTAGGTGAAGACGGTATTGCGGCTGAGGACAAACAGGCCCGACACCTTGGACAAGTCGGTAATGATATCTTCGGTGATGCCGTCGCTGAAGAATTCCTGCTCGGGGTCGTTGCTCATGTTGGCGAAAGGCAGGATCGCCACCGTCGGCTTGTCGGAACGCGCACGCGGCTGACCGCTTGCCGCAGCCGGAGCGGCGGCGCCCGCAGGCGTTCCCAGATTAACGAAGTAGACATGCACCGGCTGGGCGATGTTCTTGACGGTCTTCTCGCCCTGATCGATGAACTCGATCTCAAGCTTGTTGCCAACCTGGTTGCGCACCACCGCCGAGCAGGCGATGCCGCCGGGCCCAGCCAGACCCTCGAGCCGTGCCGCCATGTTGACGCCATCGCCATAGAAGTCGTCGCCCTCGACGATGATGTCGCCGAGATTGATGCCGATGCGGAACTTGATGTGGCGGTCCTCCGGCACACCTTCATTGCGCGCGGGCATGCCGTTCTGGATTTCAATTGCACAGCGGGCAGCGTCGATGACACTGCCGAACTCGACCAGGAAGCCGTCGCCCATCACCTTGAAGATGCGGCCCTTGTGCTTTGCGACGGTGGGATCGAAGAACTCGCGGCGGTGCTGGCGCAGCGCCCCCAGGGTGCGCTCTTCGTTAGCTTCCATAAGGCGGCTATAGCCCACCACATCGGCCGCCAAAATGGCCGCCAATCGGCGTTCAACCTGTTCCTCGGCCATGCCCGTCCCCTGAACTTCGCAGGGACACTTCTACTCGTCTTGGCGGCGATAAGCCAACGCCATCGTGGAGCGGCACCGGGGATCAGCCGGGCATTCGACCCGCAAGGTATTGAGATGATTGGCTCCCCTTCACTTCGCAGTTTAGAACAATGTGCCTCGTACCAAGCGCTGATTTCCGGCGGATTCTTGAGGCTGTCCGGGAGTTCCGGCCAGCGGCCTGATCGGCGCCTGCAGGTAGTGTTTAGATATCACTTGACGAACGGGAGTGAATCGAGTGTAAAGTGAAGACTGAACAGAGGACAGGAGATGTAGGCATGTTGGGAGAGAGGTTCGGCGAGTTCGTGCGCCGCGAGCGCGAAGCGAGGGAGATCGGCTTGCGCGAAATGGCGAAGATGATCGGCGTTAGCCCGACCTATCTGTCGAAGGTCGAGCGGGACGAGTTCCCGCCGCCTGCCGAGGACAAGGTGAAGGCGATCGCCGGGGTGATCGGCTGCGACGTTGACCAGCTTCTGGCACGGGCGGGCAGGGTGGCTTCGGACCTGTCGGACATCATCAAGCGCCACCCGGTCGAGCTGGCGGCCCTTCTGCGGACCACCAAGGGGTTGACACCCGACGACATCGCCCAGTTGGCGCGTAATGCCCAGAAGGCGAAAGACAAATGATCGCTTGATCCGACTGCGGTGAGTTCGAAGATGCAGATGAGGATGAGTTGCCCATGACAATATTTGTTTCATACGTGTCCGATAAGGCAATCGAACGGGACGCCGAAGCACTCTTGGCCGATTATGCCCAAGCACGTGGCATCGTGATTGCGCCGCCCATCCCCATTGAAGACATCGTCGAGAAGTATCTAAGACTACGCATTGAATTCGATGACATGCACCGCCTGTTCAATGTACCGCGCAAGCCATTGGTTTTCGAGCCGGACATCCTCGGCGCAATCTACTTTGGTGGGAAGCGCGTTGTTATCGACGAGAGCCTCGACCCCGAAGAATACCCCAAAATGGAAGGGCGCTATCGATACACACTGGCGCACGAAGGCGCCCACTGGCGGCTACATCGCGGACTCGTCGGCAAAGAATCGCCCGAAGGAGTGATACTCGATGGCAGCGCCGCGCCAAGTGTTGTCTGCCGTTCAAGTGAGGCTAAGGCCCGGATCGAAATTCAAGCAGATCGTCATGCTTCATGCGTACTCATGCCGCGCTCGGTCGTCTTCGGTGCTTGGGAGGAAGCATTTCCCGATCGCCAGCCGCGGCTTCTCCAGCCCGGCGGTCTAATCGACCATCCATTTGTGGAGATTGCCCACGACGAGTTCAGCAAGAGTGAAGATCAGGCGCTCGAATTCTTCGCCAGGCCTTTTGCCGAAAAATTCCTCGTCTCGCCAATCGCCATGCGCATCCGGCTCGAAAAGCTCGGGCTCTTGCATCGCACGATTCCACCCAAGATCATTCCCGGTGGCCGTCCGTAACCCTTTTTTGAGGAGAATGTTAAGTGTCAACGGAACAAACGATAACGAAGGAAACGGGTGGTGCGGAAGGGCAGTTCGAGACCCGCGATTTCTATCTTGCATGTTTTCTCCGCTGCACTGGATACGAACTTCTGAGGCTTCGTGACGAAGGGTCTCGCAAGGTCTTTGTGTTTCTGGATTGTGCCAAACGGCGCGACGACGTGATGGCCTTCTACGGCGACGCGACCAGCGTTCGACCACTGGCCTTTGCTGCCACCATCAAGGACATGAAGGGATTGTTGCACAATGGTTAAGCCGCACTCTCTGCCGTCGTTTCAGCACGTCAATCGCGGGCAGGTTCGCGAAGCGCTCGACCGGTTGGAAGGGCTCGTCGTCGATGGCCTGAAGCACGGCTTCTTCGACTATACGATTGCCTGCGAGGTCACCAACGGCGGCAGGCGCCAGCTCGTGATTCAGGCGGGCAAGAGCTACAAGTTCACCATTCCGGAACATGAACTGCCGCGCTGAAGTGGCAATAACCGGCGATCCCTGGGATGGGGATGCCTGAAGGTGCAAATCCCTATTGGGTCCAGCGTCATCGGTGGGATTCCGAGACCGGAGGCCAGGAGCACGGAGTGGCGGTCAGCCCCCGTGACGTCTTCGATGAAACGTCTCGACGCTGCAAACGACAATGAAGTGGGGCGGCAGATCGCCCTCACCCGGCAAGTCTGGCAACCCCGTTTCGGGCACAACCTCACCGAGGAGGGTGCGCGCCAGATCATACACAACGTCACCGGCTTCTTCGGCGTTCTGGCCGAATGGTCGCGGGCGGAAGAGCTCGCGGCTGCCAACGATGCCGCCGCGCCCACAACGCCACACGGAGACGAGGTGCGCCATGATCGTTGAAACCATCGTAAAGCCGGTTGCTGGGCACCGCGCGAGCGCAACACGGCAGGCCCGCTGCCACCTTGCGCGCCGTTATCGCGCGTAGATGTCAAACGCCGTGTCCCCAATCCTTGAGCCCGATCCAGAGGCAATGCGAAAACAGCTTGAGCATGTCTTCGTCGGTGATCTCGACTGCGCGCATAATGGGCTTATCGAGCTTGCGTGGAATGACCCGAAAAGCGGTGCGCTGTCGGCGGCGGAACTCTTCGGCACCAACAGGATCGGCGAGCTTGTCGAGCGCGCCGCCAGGCTGAACCGGACGCCCAACGTCAATGTCTATCTCGGTGCAGCCCTGCGCAAGCGCCGGCACCAGCAGGAACCGTCGCGCGTCGGATGCCGAATTCTTCGCCGCAAGCTGCGTGTGGGCCGATGTGGACAACGATGTCGTCGCCCCCGCCATCGCCACCTGCAAGCGCCGTGGCGTGCCGCCCACCATGACGGTCGTCACCGGCCGCAGTCCGCATGTCCGGGCGCAGATGTGGTGGCGGCTCGATATGCCATGCCGCGATCCCATGGCGCTCCGAGCTACCTGCTCGAACATCGCCCAGGCTATCGGCGGCGACCTCAAGCGTCGTCAATCCTAGCCGGGTGCTGCGGCTTGGCGGCTCGGTGGCATGGCCTACCAAGGATGGCCGGGTACTCGAGCGCACCGAGGTGCATGTTCCTGATGTCACCGGCCGCCCACGGCAATACTACATCGAGCAGCTCGCGCGCGCATTTGCGCCCGAGCCTGGACCGCTCATGGCTGCGGCGCCTCCTCCGGCGGTGGAAGCAGACGCAAACACTCCCACCGTCAATCCGCGCGGCGAAGCCGCCCCAATCGCCCCGCGCCAGGATGGCCGTCTCGCCATCGGAAGTCTGTCCGTCGAGAATGCCATGGCCGCTATTCGACGCGGCGAGCGCTGGCACGAGCAGGTGGTGCGCCTCGTTGCCCATTGGACAGCGCGCGGATGGTCGGACGCGGAAATACTAGCCACAGCCGAGGGGCTTACGCTTCCGGGCTGGACGCCCGACCAAACCCGTCGCGACCTCGCCCGCATGATCGAGGGCGCGCGGCGCAAATGGAACGTGCCGAACCCGGCACATGATCTCGGCGACGATCAACCGCCACCGTCCTTGCGTTTCAACGCCTGCACCAAATTGGCTGCGGCACTTCTCAAGAGGAGGGAATTCTTGCTTGGAAACATCGCAATTCGCGGACACGTTACCGGCCTTGTTGCGCCCCCCGGCGTTGGCAAGTCGTCCCTGGCTATCGCCGCCGCGGTGGCCGTCGCCACCGGTCGCGACGACATCATCGGCCTTGCCGTTCATGAGCGCGCCAAGGCGTGGGTCTGGAATCAGGAAGACGACCGCGATGAGTTGATGCGCCGTCTCGCGGCGGTAGTGCAACATCATGGCATGGATTTCGAGCGCCGATCTTGCGGGACGGATCGGGCTCAATTCCGGCCTCGAACGCCCGCTCGTCATCGCGCGCAAAACAAGGGAGGGCCAAGTCGAGCGGCTCCCCGACGCCGATCAGATAGCGGATATTCTCATACGCGAAAGTGTTGGACTTCTCTTCGTCGATCCCTTCGTCGAAACCCACCAGTGCGACGAGAACGACAACGTTCAGATCAATGCTGTTGGCGCGATCTGGCGCGAAATCGCCAAGCGGGCGAACTGCGCGATTGTGCTTGTCCATCATACGGCGAAGCCGCCATTCGCGGCGCCGGACGCATGGGTCGGGCAGCAAACCGCCGCGCGCGGCGCCTCCTCTTTCGGCGGCGTCTGCCGCGTGGTCGTCACGCTTTCCAACATGTCGAAACGGGACGCGGACGAGTTCGGCCTGGACGACGGCGAGCGCCGGCGCTGGGCACGTCTCGATGATGCGAAGGCAAACCTTTCCCTCGTTGGCGACGAGGCCAAATGGTTCCGGCGCGAATCCGTCACCATCGCCAACGGCGACGAGGTGGGCGCTGCTGGCTCCGGGCGACCCGAAGCAAAAAGCAGCGAGCGCCCGATGGCGAACTGGAAGCCGCCGTCATCGCCGAAATTGATCGCGCATGGCGCATGGGCGAACCCTACGCGGTTCCAAAGCAAAGCAAGCGCTACTACGTGAAGCTCCTGCCCGGCCGCCTCGGTCGTAACACCCAATCTGTCGTTCTCGCGGTTTCCGCGTTGCTCGAAAAAGGCGCCATCGAGGAAGCCGAATACGACAAGCGCAACAAGGCCAAGGGCCTCCGCGTCGTGCCGTTCGGCGAGCGGCGCAAGCCCGATTCTCAGTCCACGCAAAAACTGGGCGGTGACGAATGAACCTCCGCAACACTTCCGCAAACATGTCCAATGAAATCAATAACAACGGAAGTCACCTCCGCACTTCCGCAGGACTTCCGCAGCGATTTTTCATTGATTCCCTCAATGTTTGCGGAGGTCTGCGGAAGTCTTCTTGTAACCCCTTGAATTCATTGCGCGGCGGAGGTCTTGCGGAAGTGCGGAAGTCTACTTCCGTACCCATTGAAATCATTGGATATCGTTCGCGGCGGCGGAGTTCCCCCATACCCCCTGTGCGCATTTCCGCGCGCTTGAGGCGCGCGCCAAGCGCCGGGTTCGCCTCATGGGAGGTGCCCAATGACCACCCCCGCGCTTGCATCCGCCGCCGTCGATTGCCTCGATGAAGTGGCCGTCGCCATGGAACGCAAATGGGGCGTCGGCCGATTGCCGAAGCTCGTCGCCCCGGAACTCGCCGTCAAATTCCACGCCCAGGCCGACAAGCTTGATGCCGCGCTCATGATGAAGATGCACGACGCCATCGTCGCCCAGGCCGGCGGGATGGAACGCGCATGGAAGGCGCTCGACAAGGCCGCGTCCACGGCTGGCGCGCAGCCCATGTCCCCGGTGATCTGGCAAGCCATCATCCCGTCCACTGGCGAGGTTGTCGCCATCGTGCGCTCCGCCGACGAAGCCGCCGCCGTCAAGGCGGAGCGCTGGGGAACGGTCTGGACGCTCGCCGAGGTCGCGCTTGCGCTTGATGCCTTCGGCGACGACGTGCGCGCCGTCAAATCCCGCTTCCCCGATGCCACCGTTACCGCCATTCGCCCCGGCGGCATGGCGAACCCGCCCAATCAACAGAAACAAGCGCTGGCGGCGAAGGACGCCATTTCGGAAAGGGCGAAGGCCGCAATGAAGCCGAAGCCGTCAGCGCCCGGTTTCTCGCCCGCTGAATTCAATGCGCCGCTACGAAAATCCCAAGGCCTCGATTGGGCCAAGGGCGACGATGTTCCGTTTTGAAAGGAGATTGAATTCCATGCTTGAACCCCTCGCCAAAATCCCCGCGCAATCGCCGCCGCCTGGCGTCGCCGCAAGCCCGCATGGCGCACTCCTCGCGCTCGATCTCGGCACGCATATGGGCTGGGCGCTGCGCTCGCGCCTCGTGCGCCATCACATCGGGCACGAACCATTACAAGCCCGGACGTTTCGAAGGCGCGGGCATGGCTTTCGTGCGCTTCGGCGGATGGCTTGAACGAAGTCCATCGCAGCGAACCGATTGGCGCCATGGTGTTCGAGGAAGTCCGCGCCCACGCCGGAACGCTCGCCGCGCAGGTCTATGGCGGCTTCCTCGCCCATCTCACCGCATGGTGCGAGCGCAACGCGGTGCCCTATCTCGGCGTGCCCGTCGCCACCATCAAGCGCCATGCCACCGGCAAGGGCAACGCCTCCAAGGACGAAGTGATCGCAGCAATGCTCAAGCGTGGCTTCAAGCCCGGCGACGACAACGAGGCCGACGCGCTGGCGCTTCTCGATCTGGGCAATCGCTCAACGGATCGGAGGAACGAAATGAGCAAGACCACCACGCGGCTCTCGCCCAAGGAGATCGAGGAGCGCCTTGAGGACGCAGCCCGCACCCTGCGCCGGCTTCCTTCCTCGCGTGTCCCCGGCTACATCAGCGCATGGCCTCCAATCGTGCGCTCTGCTGCGGAGGCCTATGGCTGGGAGCCAGCATTAACGCCACGCCTCTCGCCATCGCCGCAGTCCATATCGCAAATGGAGGAAGCCTTCACGTGGCTCGCCTGGCTCAAAGACCCCGACGACGCGCGCATCGTCTGGCTTCGCGCCGAGGGCGTGCGCTGGAAGCCCATATGCTGGCGCATCGGCATATCACGTACCGTCGCATGGCAACGCTGGGCAGCGGCGATGATCACCATATCGAATCAGCACAATCACCGCCTCATTCCGCAGGCCACGAAGCAGATTCGCAAAAGCATGTCCGCATTCGACCGCAAAGCGCGGCATTCGACCTCGCTTGAATAGTCTTTGCACGGATGAAATCGTGCAATAAACCGCATGACATTCCGAACAATATCTGGCATATTTCTTGGCATGATCGAAGGGTCGCGCGCCCATACCCCCCGGCCTTAGGTTCTTTCCGGGCCACAGCCTATGCGGGCGGGCGGGGGCCGTATCAGCGCCAGCGGCAGACGAAAATTCTGGGTGCGCACCTTGATTGCGCAGTTCGCATTCTCGCAAGTTGCTACTCCATACTATTGATATTGCAATATTTTGTTAGTTCGCCTGCCACAGCGGGGTGCGAACCACGGTTGCGCAATCACGCCGGTTCGCACCTTCGGGAGCGCGCAACCAATTTTCAAGACATCTGTTCGCTGGGCTTGCGGCCGCCTCAAGCGACTGAATCTTAAATCATCAAATGATTGGTTTTCCAGGGCCCGCTCCGCCAGGGAACTGCCATCCCATATGCGTCACGGTGTTGATCACCGCGCAAGCCAATTCGGCCACGTGCTTTTGGACTTGTTCCAAGTATGCCGTGTTTATCGGCGTCTCGAACACTTCTTTCTTCTTGCTAACAAAGAGCGGGATGGATGCGCCGTCCTTGTCCGGTGATCGCCACAATCCGTGACAAAGGACATTTCGGATCACGGTGGCATTCTTGATATCGGCGACGAGCTCTTCCAAGTTTTCGATTGTTGCGTCGGGATGATCGCGCACGACCTTTCCATATGCTTCAGCGAGGTTCCACAATTGATCCGTTAGCGCCTTTTTCGAGCTGGGGCAGCCAGCTCTTGTAGGCTTCCTCAAATTCCCGCTCGCTGTATGTTCGTGTTGCGGTAAAGACAAAAATCGGCTTTCCTAATGTTTCTTCAAGAAAGCCGAATGTCGCAATTGCACGGCCAAGTGCTTCCCAGAACTGGGCAGCGTGCCTGTGGGTCGGAAATATGAGTGGCAAGTCACGCTGATTGACAATTGCACGCCTCACGTCGCCGTCTTTAACCATGCCATGGCCTCACTATTTCGGAATGAAGGGCAACATGGCCGATTTTTTGCCAACCGTCACGACTCCAAAGGCCGTCAGATCATTTAATGCGGCTGCGCGCCTCGATGGCGATGACCGCCAGATCGCGATAACGCTCCATCGCCTTCGGGCTCGTTGAAACCGGATTGATCTCGATGGCCTTGAGGCCTTCGACATTGCCCGCCTCGGCAAGCGCCACAAGCTTGGCGAGCTTGGCCCGAAACCGCGCATGTGTCGGCTTCGAGAAATCCGGCGCTGCTGGAAACGCGCCCGCCTGCGCCTGCTCGATGATCGCCTTGCGCTTGCCGGTCTGCGGGCCGCTCCGCCAAGAAGCGGCGTTCGCCTGTGCAATCGAATGCTCAGCCAGCGCAGGGTCGGCGATATTGATCGACGGCTCGACCGCAGGCGCGGCAACTGCCTGCCAGCCGAACCGGCCATCGGGCGACTTGAACACGTCGAACTCGCCGGGCTTCAACGCGGAGCGTTGCGCGCCCCGCTGGGCGTTGAACTTCTTGTCGTAGGTCGTGGTTTCCGTGGTCATGGTAGGCTCCTTCAAGTTGGGGTTCAGTTCGAAGTGACAAGCGCCGAGCGGCCTTCGGCGTTGACGCCGTAGATCAGCGGCAGGCGCTTGCCGAACGGCGGCGGGTTGTCGGCGACGAGGCGCATCGCCTCGATCCGCGCACCCTCAAGGGTCGGTGCGCTCGACCGGACGTAGCGCCCGGTTCCGAGGAACAGGGCCACGTCGTAGCGGACGGCGTTGGCTAGGATGGCTGCGTGGGCGGTATCGGCGGGATGAACGTTGCGAGGCTTTTTCATGAGCGATCTCCGTGGATTAGGACGGGTCGCAGACAGCCTCGACAGCAATTTCAGAGCAATGTTTAAGTCTATGGGAAGGGTGAGATATTCTGTGATTTCGAGCAGGCCTACTCGTCAGGAAGCGGTCGCGGGCGAAATTGCAGCTTATGCAGGGCGGACTGTTTTCTAGGTCAAACAACGCCTGAGGCTGAGGACCGCCATCTTGGCGGCGTTCCGTTCATGAAAAACCGGCGTGATTCACGATTGCCGCTTGCTGTTCTGGCGAATGGCTTGCGCTGAGAAATAGGAGGTTCCGGGCAAGACGATGACGAGCGATTGCCTGGCCGGGACGCTCCGCTCAGACGACGTGAAAGAGATACAGCAGAATGATGATGGGAATCGGTATGCCGATTAACCACAGGAGAATACCACGCATTTTAGTCGTTCCTTTTTGGCCGCGTTGCATTGGAAACTGACTGTTGCATTGGAAACTGACTGATGGCCGCTTTGTTCCAACTGCCGGGTGAGAATTTTGTGGAAGCAGCGGAACTGTCGCGCCGATGAGAAGTTATATGTGTGTTGCAATGGAGGTTCCGTCATGAACTCGATGATATATTTGGTCGGCTTGGTCGTTGTTGTCTTGGGCGTACTCTCGTTTCTGGGTCTTCACTAGCTGTATGAGGTGATGCCATGACGACAGCCATATCCGCTTCGGCTGCGGACGTTGACGTATCGATCGCTGCGGGCGATCCGGGACACTATGTTGACTGGGGAGCGATCATTGCGGGCGCTTTTGTGGCGGCCGCCATTTCATTGGTTTTCCTGGCTTTCGGATCGGCTGTCGGGCTCTCGCTCACGTCTCTCCAGGCGAGTGCTTCTGTTTCGGCGGCTGGAATTGTAATTGCAGCGGCGCTTTGGCTTTTGTGGGTTCAGGTCTCGAGTTTCATTGGCGGGCACTATATCGCCGGCCGTCTGCGCCGCCGGATTGGCGATGCTTTGCCTCACGAGGTTGAAGTGCGTGATGGCAGCCATGGACTGATCGTCTGGGAGTTAGACTGGTCGTCGGCGCGCTCCTTGCCGCCGGGATAGCCATGATGACGACGACAAGCGCGACGCCCCCGGAACGTCTTCAGTTTCTGACGCTGGTTCAATGGACTATTATGTCGATAGGCTGTTGCGCAGTGATTCCGCTGTGAGTTCTGCAGTCAACGTCATTAGCGGGCAGATTGGCCGGGCGCTCGCACGATTCGTGGTCGCGCCCGCTCTTGATGATGGCGACAAGTCCTATCTCGTTCGCGAAACAATGGCGCAAACCGGATTGCCGGTTGCGGAGGCGGAAAAGCGGCCAACGGAAACGATCGCAACGTTCAAAGCACAGGCCGACACGGTACGCAGATATGGCATAGTCCTGACGTTCCTGACAGCAGCTTCATTGCTTGTCAGCGCGGTGGCGGCATGGTGGGCGGCCTGCACAGGTGGCCGGCATAGGAACGCAGGCATCGATCACAGTCATCTGACGCGCTGCCGCCAAAGTGGTTTTCGGCAGTGCTTTGAGTTCCGCCCTCATCACGGCGGACTGTTTTTGCCTGTTGGAACCACACATGGCGGCCGTGAGTTTAGTCCCCGCGACAGTAGCTGTTCCGAGCTGCAAGCGATCTCAAAGAGATGTTCTGGGAAGTACGTAAAGGAACTGCAGAAATCACCAACAAACCATCAGCGGGTTATGCAAGACTTCGATTGAAATCTACAGCTTTTTGGAATCGAAACAAGAATATGAAGACAAAGTGTCAGTTAACTGGAATTGTAGCGTTCGTTGGGGCGACATTCGCGCTTGCTGGAGTTGTACAAATTCCAACCGTCATTGCTGCGACGAATGTGGACAAAATCTCCCGCGACTTGGACAATGCCGCCACAAGCCTTTGCCGGGCGATGAAACTCAGTAAATGCAGTGGCCGCCATCCAAGGGTGGCCAAGCCGAAAATCCGCCAGATGCCCGCTCGCGCTGCGAAGATGGCTGGCAAACGGCCGGTTCAGGCCAAGACCAATGCCAATGCTGAAAGAAAACTCATCCCCATACCGCGGCAGAAGCCAAATCCAACTAGAACACTCTCCAGGCACACACACGGCGTTGGCATCGCCAAGACTTTCCACGTCCGAACAGAGATCCGGAGCACAGCAAGACCCAAGTTTGATGGTGCAGCCTAAACAAAAGCCACAAGCCGCTATCGAGAAGAAAACTGAACATGTTCAGGGAAGCGTCGTTCCAAAAGCTGCACAGCAGTCCGGCGATTGTCTGGACGATCTAAAGCTTGCAGGTGTAGCGTTTTCTTTGGTGGCAACACCGGCGAACACAGGTGCATGTGGGATTGATGAGGCGGTCACAATACGGTCGATGAATGTATCACGCCGGCAAGTTAGTTTTGCGGATCAACCGCTGCTTAACTGTCGCTTCGCGCTTCAATTCACTCGCTGGGTGTCGGAATCGGCCGTGCCGCTGGTGTTGGGCAAAATGAACACAGAAATTTTGAATGTCTCGACTGGACCTGGCTATGAATGCCGTGGCCGCAATGGAGATAGTTCGGCCAAACTTAGTGAACACGCCTATGGTAATGCCGTAGATGTAACAGTTATTGCCACAGTGGATGGCCGCAAGATTGGGATAGCTGAGGCGCTTAATTCCTCGTCACCATTTTATGATGTACTTCGCGGCTTACGAACAACCGCCTGCGGTTACTTCACGACGGTAATCGGACCTGGCGCCAACGAGGCGCACAAGGACCATTTTCACTTTGACATGGGGCGGCATGGCAATAGCGACCGCTACCGTATCTGCCAATGACAGCGATGGCATAAGACCAGGCGATGCAGGGCTGCAATTGAGCCGGACAGAACATTATGCTGTCGGCAAATGCCCGGGGCTTCGGCACTTGCTGGGCCGGCTCGGCCATGCAATGGGTTCGCGATTCGGTGACAAAAACAGACCTCGGCATCCGGTGTGAAACGGGTCAATGTTCAATGCCAATTTACAGCGAACCGGCGAAATCCGAATTTGTCGTCTAGGAGCGGTGAGCCGTTGTCCGTGCCGTGCATGTTCCTGAACATGGGTTCGCGATCCGGATGGTGGCTTGTCCGCCGCGATTGGGTTTGACAAACCATCGCCTTGACAGTGATGGCGGTGAATGGTTTTGCGATGAGGAATGCCGACGCCGCCGCCGGCTTGATGTTTCGCGGCGGAACTGCGGTCTGTTGCCTCTAAACGCGACTGCGGCGCCTCTCTCAGAAGACGTCAAAAAGATAAAGCAGAATTATGATCGGTATGGGAATGCCGATCAGCCACAGGAGGATTCCACGCATTTTGTTAGTCCCTTGTTCGTTGGGGTGCATTCGAAACTTCCTCATCGGCCTTTTGTTCCATTCAGCCGGGTCAGAATTTTATGCTGGCGGCGGAACCCTCGGGCCAGTTCAAAGTTGTTAGGGTGTCTGCAATTGTGTTGATGGAAGCAGCGAGGAGGTTCTCATGGCCCCAAATCACACGAAGCGAGACGCCGGACAGGCTGGAAACGAGCTTGGCACCCGCAACAAGAACTACGGCGACACCACCGATCCCAATCGGAGGAATCCCCCGAAGGAGTTGCCGGACGAGGAAGGCGGCGATCCCGATCGTCGTTCCCCTGAACGCGCGGCGTCGCAACATCGCCGGTAGCTCTTTCAACGAGAAGGTCCGCCCCCAGAGCAGGCCTTCGAATAATTGATCCCCACTGCAAACGGAGGTTTCGTACATGAACTCGATAATTTACTTGGTCGGCCTGGCCGTTGTCGTATTGGCCATACTTTCCTTTCTGGGTCTTCATTAGTCTAATGAGGTGATGCCATGGTGACAACCACACCCGGCTTTCCTGCGCGAGTCGAAGTTGCGATTGACGCCGGCGACCGCGGCCACTTCGTCGACTTGGGCGTGGGCGTGGTGATCGATGTAGTTCTGGCGGCTTGGCTCTCTATGAAGACCGCGGCAGGCGCGGTGGATTTGAACGATCATCGGCCGCCAATATCAGTTCAATAGATTATTGTGTCGACAGGCTTTTGTGCAGCGAGCCTGCTAGCGCTCCGGGAGCTGATGTTGCTACCGCCAGCCTAGCGACGCACAGATAGGCCGGGCCCTTACCCGGGCCGTGGCTCCGCCGGCTGTTGATGATGCTGACAAAGTTCGCAGGTATGGCATCCTCCAGGCTTTCTTGACTGCCGCATCCTTGCTTGTCAGCGCTGTGGCGGCATGGTGGGCCGCCTGCGCAGGTGGACGGCATAGAAACGAGGGCATCGACCTTAGTCATCTGACGCGGTGGAGCTGACTTCGGCAGCGCGGCAAAGATTTTTGAGTTTGCATCTGCCATGCTTGGGGTTTGGTCCGGCATTCTTTCTTCAGAGAGCGGAACCAGCGATGGTCCAAGGCAGTTATGAAGAAGGGACGCTCAAGTTCCGCCCTCAACAAGGAGACTATCATGACCGTCAAAACGCTGGAGGATCTGTTCCTCGAAACGCTGAAAGATATCTGTTACGCCGAAAAGAAGCTGGTGAAGACACTTCCCAAGATGGCGAAGCAGGCCGCATCTGTCGAGTTGAAAGAGGCCATTCAAAGCCATCTGACCGAGACCGAAGGCCAAGTTGAGCGGCTCGAAAAAGTATTTGCTGCAATGGACAAGAAACCCGTTGCCAAGAAATGCGAAGCGCTGGAAGGGCTGTTGAAAGAGGCTGAAGAAGTCATGGCCGAGATTGAAGACGACCGGACTCTCGATGCCGCGATCATCTCCTCGGCGCAAACGATCGAACACTACGAAATCGCGCGATACGGCACGCTCGCATGCTGGGCGCGTGAACTTGGCATGAAGGAAGCTGAATCTGCTGTTGATGGAAACACTCGAGGAAGAAGAGGCAGCGGACGAAAAGCTCTCTCACCTCGCCGAGCACTACGTCAATCAACAGGCAGCGGCCTGAATATTGCGGCATCGATAGCAGAAAAGGGAGAGGCCGGTTGGCCTCTCCCTTTTGGTTTGTGATTAACTTGAACTATTTGCGGGCTGAGGCTGGCGCCCGCCGTTTTCCACTATCGCGGGAAAACTTGGAGCTGAGTTGACCAGCCGACGGCAGCATTGCCCCCAAGGCCACTCCAATTCCCAATCCTAGCGCACCGAGAACCAGGGGCTTTTCCTCAAGTAAGTTGCGCATGGACCGCTGGTTCGGTAAACCCATATCCCGCATGGTTTTGGGCAGAGCGCTCGTCGCCTCGCCTGCCCAGCCATAGGCATCGCCGATGGCGGATTTTGCCCGGGTAACAAAGCGAGCCGCGGATTCGCCGTACTGACCAGTCGCCGGTTTGCTGGGCATATGGCGCTTTGCGGCCGATGCACCCTTGCGCGTGGATCGGGAGGTCACTTTGCGTGCCACCCTCTGCTCCTTGCGTTTGCCGTCGTGCCGTCGCCATTGGTTTTGGCTGGGGTCTGTTTATTCGATTTCATGGGTTAGCTCCTTTTCTGGTGATGAGACTGCCTGCGGACGGACGCGTTTGCGCCTGTGCGGCGGTTTCCGTCCGTTTAGGGGTGTGGCATGGCCGCGACCGTGTAGCGCTTGCGCAAGCAGCCAGGCAGCGCCCGCAAGCACTCCGGTGGCAATAATTGGATGCCCTTTCACTGAAGAATGTAAGGACCTCAGGCGAGCGGCCTGCGGATCGAGAAATCCAACTGCATCATCAACCAGGCCGGGAAGCGTCAACCGGCTTCGCAGCGCCTGAAGACTCGCAGTAAGCTGAATTCTTCGTTCCAGCGCCACTTTTTCTAGCAGCGTCAGGCGCTGGCTGGCTTTAGCCATGCGCCGATTCCTGGCGCGTAGTACTGCGTCGCGATCGTGCCGCGCTTTTGCGCCGGCCCCGGGCGGATTGGGTGTTGCGTTTGCTGATTGCCGCCGGCGGCCACATGTAGCGGCTTGCCGCAATTCCCGCCGCGACACTTGCTGCCAGTGTTGCAATCGGATGGCGGCGCGCAAAAGTGCCGGCGTCCTCGATCATCTGGTCGATCTCGGTGTCCGTGACGTATTCGGCGAGACCTTCGAGGCTCTCGGCCGCCGAGGCGACGTGGCCGCGGAGGTTTGGCAGCTCAGTCATCGAAGCGGCGTAGTCACGGGTCAACTCGGCTAGTGAATGCAATTTGTCGGCGCCGAAGTTCTTACGGCCCCGTACAAGGGTGCCGGCCAGCGCCAACACGTCGTCGAAAATTCGATGGGAGCCGTTTTGAGCACCGTTTGCACCCTTATGGCGTCCGTTGCTTTGTTTCCTCTCAGCTTTGGCCATGGCGAATTCCTTTCGATCTGAGTTGACGTTAATTTGACAACGATCTCACGCCCAATTGGTTCCCTCCACGTGATGCCAATGGGAAGATTGCGATTGGGTCTTGATGCGGGTATGGCTGAAACAGCTGGCTTTTTGTGTTCGTGGGAACGGAGCAATGGAAGGAATTACGGATAGAGCGGCCGAGTCACGGGTGAGAATTCCTCTACCAGTGTTTTTGACGACGATGTCGCTTGCCGTACTAGTGCCGCTCATCGTCTTCAGCCTGTTCAGCCTCAATCAATTCGAGAAAACGCTGCGTAGCATTGATGAAGAGCGGATCATGGGGCGGGCCCGCAGTGTGTCCGCCAATGTCGACCGTGAAGTTGCCGGCCTGATTTCTACAGCTGGCGCTCTGAGCACCGCAAAAGTGCTGGAAGCGGGGAACTACGCTGCATTTTACGATCAGGCGAAAGAAGCAATGACATATGCCCATGCCAATGTGCTGCTGCTGGATTTGTCGCTTCGGCAGCTGGTGAACACGCGGGTATCGTTCGGCACCCCTTTACCCAAGACCTCAGATCCAGAAACCGCTCAAAAAGCAATCGGGACCGGGCAGCCCCACGTTTCTGATATCTTCTTTGGAAAAGTCGCGCAGAAGCTAGCTTTTAATGTGACCATTCCAGTGATTTACGAAAACAAGCCACGCTACATTTTAATCGTTACCTCGGAGCCAGGTCGAATCAAGGAGTTGTTGCAACAGCAACAGCTTCCCGAGGGCTGGTTTTCCGCCGTCAGTGATCGCAATGGTGTCGTCGTGGCCACAACGCATTCTGAACTGCCCGAGGGAAATCTCGACCGTCCGTGGCAACACCTGGAACAGGCGAATGAAGTGGCGGATCGTTCATCGCACACCAATGTCCTCGGACAGGCTTCGGTGCTGGCCAACCAACGTTCCGCGCGGACTGGATGGACGGCGACCGTATGGGCGCCGCAGGCCGACCTTGAGGCTCCACTCGCTCAGACCTGGCGCGATTTGTATTCCGCCAGCCTGATGGCGATCGTCCTTAGTGCCTTGTTGGCTTATCTTTTCTCGCTCCCGTTGGCCAATCTCATCCGGCAGACTTTGAACGTTGCCAAGGAGATCGGCAAATCCCCATTGCTTCCACCTATCGCTACATCTTTGCGCGAAGGCAAGACAATCGGATCCACCCTGGCCGCTGCCAATATCCAACTGCTTGAACGCCAGCGCGAAGCCGAAGAGGGCAAGGCATTGCTCGATACGCTTCTGGAGCACGTTCCCGACGGCATTACAATCGTGGGCGGCCCCGACATGCGCGTCATCGCCAACAGCAAGAAGGCTGTCGAATGGATCGGCAAGCCTGTCGATCAACTCAAGGTGCTGGCGGACGATCATGCCGAGGCTTACGGTATATGGTTTCGGGACGGACTTACGCGGCCGCAATTGCAGCAATTGCCGCTTTACCGCGCTAGCCGATACGGCGAGAAGATCGAAGGGGAATACTTCACCGTCAAGCGTCCGGACGGCAAGCAACTCACCATCGAGGTGAGTGTCAATCCAGTGCGCGATGCGAAGGGGCATATCATCGGTGCTGTCAGTTGCTGGCGCGATGTCACGCAGCGCTTTCTTGCCGATAAGATCATTGCCGACAATGAAAAACGCCTGAAGCTGGCGCTCGGGGTCGCCGGCATGGCCATCGTCGACATGGATCTCCGCACTGGCGTGGTAACAGGCCTGACGAACAGCGAGCCGGTACTGGGGGTTGAAATCAAAGCGGGGGACCCAATTGCAGCGGTAACATCGGCGCTGCTTGCCGCCGTCCCGCCGAACGAGCGTGAAAAGGTAGAGGTCACCCAGCGGCGAGCCATGGCCACTGTGGGCCCTTTCGTCAATGAATTCCGACTCATCCGCCCGGATGGAAGCGTGGCATGGATTGAAACCAGAGGCGAAACACTGGCCGACGAGCAAGGCAACCCAATCCGGTTCTTGGGAGCAAACGTCGATATTACTGTCCGTAAACGTTCGGAAGAGCATCTGCGGCTGGTGATGCGCGAACTCACCCACCGGGCCAAGAATCTTCTTGCCGTCATTCTTGCAATCGCCAGCAACACCGCCCGTCATAACACCACAGTGGAAAAATTTCTGGAGGCATTTTCCCGCCGCATCCAAGGTTTGGCCGCATCCCATGATCTGCTGGTCAAGACGAACTGGACCGGCGCCCCTCTTGACGAGCTCGTGCGTTCGCAACTTGCAGCGTTCGACGGCCTCGATGGGAGCAGGGTATCGATTACTGGTCCGACCGTAATATTGAAAACCGAGGTCCTGCAGAGCCTTGGGCTGGCTCTGCACGAACTCGCCACCAATGCCTCGAAATACGGCGCCTTGTCGGTTTTGAACGGAACTGTCCGGATCGAATGGTCGGTCGCAGGCGCCGGCGGAGAAAAGCGCTTCCGCATGTCGTGGGCGGAACTTGGCGGGCCGCGGGTTAGGCCTCCAAAGCGGCGGGGTTTCGGCTACGTAATCAGCGAAAGCTCACTTGCAGCAGTCCTCAATGGCGCTGTAACGCTCGACTTCAGTCCAAAAGGCGTCATCTGGACGGTCGACGCTCCGATGAGCGCAATCACGCCCGGCCCTTAGGGCGGAACCGTTCGAATGCTGGAGCGTTATCATGATCGATTCAGAGCGAGGACAGGACCATGATGGAATATATGTTCGGAATTCGTGCGGCTACGCCCGAGGCGAACGTCACTGAGGCTCCGCTTGCGGGCGGAAACAAGAAGTCTGCCATGGGACCGGCGACGCGGCAACATTACGATACCAATCGAGTGCCGGAAGATGCCATAATTTATCTTCCGGACTGGTCCAACTCCGCGGGTAACTTAATCCGATAGAGGCTAGCCGGTCGTCGCAGGCCATGGGGAACGGCGTTAGTGACAGCTGAAATAGCAACCTGTCTCACCATTCTCGCCGTGGCGGTCGCATTGTTCGCCTGGGACCGCATTCCAGCGGACGTCGTGGCACTGGGCGTACTTCTTGCAGTAATTGCCACAGGACTGGTGGATTCTGACAAAGCCTTTGCCGGCTTCGGCAGTGACACCGTATTGATGATCCTGGGCCTGCTCATCATGACTGCGGGCCTTTCGCAAACAGGTATTGTCGACATTACCGGACGCATGGTGCTGCGCTATGCCGGCCATCGCCCGGCCGTTCTGCTGCCGGCCATTATGATTTCCGTCGCAATACTCTCGGCATTCATGAGCAATACGGCGGCCACGGCTTTCTTTATTCCGGTGGTGCTGGGGTTTGCCGCTAGAACTGGCTCAAGCCCTTCTAAATTTCTGCTGCCACTCGCTTTTGCCTCCATTCTCACAAGCTCCGTTACGCTGATCAGCACTTCAACCAACATCGTCATCAGTGAGCTTCTCACGCAATACAAGCAGCCGGAAATGGGCATGTTCGAACTGGCACCCGTGGGTATTCCCATCGCGGTAGCCGGTCTTCTCTACATGTGGCTGATCGGTGTGCGCCTGATGCGACACGACAGCGCCAGCGAAGCCACGCCGGAAGACCTTGGTGATCGGCACTATCAGGCTGACGTCATCGTGCCGGAGGGCTCGCCTCTTGTCGGCAGCTCGTTGGCAAAATCGCCAATCGGGGAAAATTCCGGACTAACCACTGTCAAGATTCTCCGGCAAGGCTCGCCATTGAAAGGCGGCAGCGACGAGGTGACTCTGGAAGCTGGCGATGAAATCGTGGTCGCAGGGCAGCGGTCTGACGTTCTCAAAGTGAAAGATATTATGGGCATTGAACTCAAGGCCGATGTTCATCTCGCCGATCCGGAATTGGAGCCCAGGAAACTTGCCATAGTTGAAGGCGTTCTGATGCCCAACTCACCGCTCATCGGGCGTACGCTCAAAAGTGCCGAGTTCAACGACCGCTATGGCCTGCAAGTCCTGGGTCTTAATCGCCCCGGTTTCACCGCACCGCGAAAGCTTAGCCGCATCCGCATGCGGCTTGGCGATGTGTTGCTTCTGCAGGGTTCGGCCGAAAATGTAAAGGCACTGGAGCGCGGCAATCTGTTCAACATTTTTGGCGGTGTTGACGCAAGCCGTCTCAATACCTCTCACACCGCCTTGGCACTTGCCATATTCATTGTGGCGCTGCTGGCCGCCACGTTCAAAATCGTTTCCTTGCCGGTGGCGGTCCTGGGCGGTGCTTTTCTCATGTTGCTGACCCGTTGCATTTCGCCGGAGGAGGCCTACCGGCGGGTGGAATGGAAAGTTCTGATCCTGATCGGCTCGCTCCTGTCGCTTGGCGCTGCCATGGAGGCCACGGGGGCTGGCAAGTATCTGGCTGAGCAGCTGATCGCATTGACGGGGGACCAAAGTCCGTCCCTGCTTCTGGCTTGCTTCTTTGTCCTCACGGTGGCTCTGACTCAACCGATGTCGAACCAGGCGGCCGCCATCGTCATCGTTCCGATTGCCATTGAGACCGCACTAAAGCTTGGCGTCAATCCGCGCACCTTCGCCATGATGGTGGCGGTGGCGGCGAGCTGCTCGTATCTGACACCGCTCGAACCCTCGAGCCTGATGGTCTACGGTCCCGGTAAATATCGTTTTGGCGATTTCGTCAAAGTTGGATTGCCGCTGACATTCGTGATCTTTGCCATCGCCATGTTGCTGGTGCCCCGCGTTTGGCCTCTATGACTTCACCGTTTTCCAACATGCCGCGCAGAATTTCGATCAAACGTAAAGGGTCAAAGGGTTTCGGAACTTGTGGCTCCGCGCTCAGCTTCGCTGACTGCTGATCCGCTGCGCAGCCGGAAAGCACGAGGTAAGGCAGTCCGTGGGCAGACAAGACGGTTGCGATGGAGCACAAAGCTTCCAACAGAACCCGGATGGGGAATATTCGAGCTCGACGGATCGCTGTGGCAAGGCCACATCATCTCCTCGGTGAAAAATTTTCGCCAAGCATGGAACCACTCTGCAACTCCATCGTTGTCATAGGCACCCTGCGACATCCCTGCCCAGGAACCTAATGTTCGCCTGGTGTATTTTCGACCCCCAGCCCCCGGGATTTTCCCCCCTCCCGGGGGCATTCGGCTGCCTGAATTGAGGCGTCGCCGGAAACAGGTTTGTTGTCCTACGCAACCATTGGGGTTTCCACGCGTTAAACATGCTCATAACAAAAGGAATGCGTTCATGACAATGATTGATCCGAAGGGCGGACGGCCGGAAGCCCTAGCGAAATTTGCCAAGTCTGCACGTGACGATAGTGGCAAGCCCGCCAAAACCGAACTTGAGGCTGACCGGGAAACCACGCCCATTCCAACCGATCCCAAACTCAAGCACGATGCAGCCACAAAGGTTCTCCAAGAGGGCGTCACACATCGTGAAATGGGCGCCAAAGAGGCCATAGATCGGCTTCCGGATCGGATTAAAATGAAATAAGCGGCCGGCCAGAGCATTGTGTCCGATTGCCCAATTCGGACCCACTCAACGGAACCCAGAGGGGACTTTGTGAGTTGAACAACCACCGGCAATAGCTTAACCACTTGGGAGTATCAAGATGAGTATTCTGAAACTGAAGCCAATCGTTGCGTTGATTGCTCTGACAGCAGTGGCGCCAATGACAACTGGTAGCGCAAACGCCAAAGCCGGGACAAATATTGGCATCCTGGAATGCACCATCGAGCCGGGAGTAGGGCTTATTATCGGCTCGTCCAAGGATTTGTCCTGCCAATTTAACCCGGACAAGGGGCGAAGTGAGCGGTACACAGGTTCAATCTCCAAACTCGGGCTTGATATCGGCGTAACCAATGAGAGTTACGTGAAGTGGCTTGTGGTCGCTCCAGGTTCGGTAGATCCTGGCGCGCTGGCCGGCACCTATGCCGGTGCCTCGGCGGAAGCGACCGTGGGATTAGGCGTCGGCGCCAACGCGCTTGTGGGTGGCCTGGAGAAGTCCATTGCACTTCAACCGGTCAGCATCCAGGGCCAGACGGGCCTGAACGTGGCGGTGGGCATTGCCGGGCTGAAGTTGCGGCGGGCGGAATGATAGCGTGAGAGTTAACCAGAATCATCACGGCGTGACAGGTTCGTGTTGCCGCTAGACGTTGGCTTGATTTTCCGCGTGTAGGGATTGCCGTGCATGGCATCCGCTTTCGGGCCATTATGAAATTGGCAGTCGATCGACAGCTTCATATTGCCCCTCCAAAACGGATGCTCAGCCATGCCGCAAATGCTACTTACTGGCGCTTTTGCGCGCCGGCAGCTTGGAACGTTTTACGCTGGCCATTTCGTCGAGCTGTTTTTCCGTCATCGACTCGGCCATTTGGCGCGAGGCGCCTTGCAGTTTGGACTTCGGAATTTCCCCACGTTTGGCTGCAAGCGCGGCGCCTGCGGCTTTTTGTTGTGCCTTGGATTTGGCAGGCATTGTGGCTGCTCCTTATGTTGTGAATGATGGAACCTCGATGGAGGTGCGGCGTTAGATGACCAGACCACTGACAAAAGGAGTTTGGTCATGACATCATTGAAATACACAGCAGCAACGCTTGCACTTCTGTTGACGACAAGCTTGGGATACGCCCAGGATTCGTCCACCACGGCGCCGCAGACCGGCGCGACCGTAAACTGTCCAGCAGCGGGTTCCGTTCCGGAATCGGACTTGCCGGCGGAATGCCAGGACAAGGCGGGCAAATCCACCACACTGGACAATACTCAGGATGGTGGCACCGCAACGGCGCCTAAGGCTACCACGGAGTTGCCCAAGACCGAACCCGAACCGAGGGCAACGGGCACGGCCGAAACCCCCAAGACTGACCCCTCTACGACAACAGCCACCGGGGATGACGCAACCGCGCCGGCCGTCGCCACTTCGACGTCAGTGCTCGCCTCGCAGTTCATTGGTCAGACGGTGTACTCAGCCACCAATGAAAATGTCGGCGAAATCAATGACCTGGTGATGAGCAAGGAGCTCGACAACGTCATGGCGGTGATCGGCGTCGGTGGCTTCCTCGGTATTGGCGAAAAGGATGTGGCGATCCCGATCAGTAATATTACCGTTACCAAGGATCAGAACAACGCTTTGCACTTGAGCGTCGCGGCTACCAAGGAAGCTCTTGAAGCCGCACCGGTCTTTGACCGCACGGCAATGAAGTGACGTCTGCCCCGCGGTGCGAGATCATCGGCACCGCGGGAAGATTTTTTTTGAATGCAACAAGCACTGGAGTATCTAAAATGAAAAATCTAATGGTCGCTTCCGCCTTGGCCGTAGCGCTTACCTACGGGTTCGCACCGACGGCGCCTGCAGAAGCAAAAACCACTGTTCAAATCTTCTTTGGAATTCCGCACTATGGTTACCGCGTTGGCCCCGGCTACCGGTATCGTTCTGGGTTTGGTTGGTATAGGCCGGGCTTGGGCCACTATCGCGGCCATCTTTCGTGCGGCGAGGCCAAGTGGCACGTCCGCAACCGCGGATACCGCAATGTTTCAACAGTGGAGTGCCGCGGTTCAACCTACACATTCCGCGCATGGCGGGCCGGACATCCCACCAGGGTCCTGGTCAACGCCAGGACTGGCGCCGTCTGGCGCGCCTAATTTACAATCTGGCTGTCCGGCCATGGCCGGACAGCCACTTGACGGCAGCGCGATCACTTTTTGCGGTGATGCGTTTTCATAGGCCCGGCGGCTTATTGCCGGGCAGCAAGGCGATGCCTGTGTTCGATTCAATTTCGATGCGGCGCGCTATGGGCGCGGCCAGGATGGTGTTCTATTCCTGCGAGACCGCCACCGGCCATACCGTAAGATCGGAAAACTGCGTTGCAGTGATGGGTATCCCATCGGCCGGACCAACCGAGCAGTGGTCGGAATTGATCCTGCCTGACGACCGTCCCTATTTCGAAAATGCGATCAACTCGATTTCACCTGGCAAGCCCGGCTTTGAGGTCGAATACCGTGTGCTTCATGGTTTGACTGGCACCTTATTTTGGGTGCTCGATCGCGGGGAGGGCGACTATGACGAAGCGGGCAAATTGCGCCACCTGCACGGGGCCATCGTTGAAATCAGCGACAAGGCTAAGCAACAAGAACAACGAAGTGCCGAGGCTCGGCTTCACGCTTTGGCATTTGAATCGGCGCGTATGGGGGCATGGCACCTCGACGTGACAGCTAACTCCCTGAGTTACTCGGACGAGTTGCTCAGTCTCGTGGGTCTCGACCGCGAGCAATTTGACGGCACGCCGGAAGCGATCGATCAAATCGTGCACTCGGACGATATTGGGCCGTGGCGGGCTGCAAGAGAAGGGTCTCTGGCGCCCGGCGGCAAGGTGGAAATTGAATTCCGGATCAATCTTCCACGCGGCGGAACTCGCTGGTTCCTTTCACGCGGCGAGGTAAGGCGCGGAGAAAACGGTATCGCTCTTGAATGCTACGGCGTGATGATCGACATTACCGAGCGCAAGAATTCCGAGGAAGTGGCCGCCCGGTTGGCGGCGATCGTCACATCGTCCGAGGATGCGATCATAAGCAGCAACTTCAACGGCATCATAACAAGCTGGAATCTCGGAGCCGAGCGCTTGTTGGGATTCTCCGCCAAGGACATGATCGGCAGGCCCATCTCCACCATCATCCCAATGGATATGATCCATGAGGCCAGTGTCACCATGAACGCCGCCCGGCAAGGCGAAGCCATAGCGCCGCATGAATCTGTTAGATTGCGTGAAGATGGAAGTAGAGTCGACGTTTCGCTTACGGTATCGCCTATCCGCGGCGGCGCCGGCAAAGTCACCGGAACTTCCACAATCGCGCGCGACATTACCGACCGCAAGAATTGGGACAAGCGTCAGGCCGTGCTATTGCGCGAGTTGTCGCACCGCGTGAAAAACACCCTGGCGGTCGTCCAATCCATCTCCCGGCAAACCTTGCGCGCCAGCAAGGATCCCGAAATATTCGCCAGAGCATTTGAGGGGCGCATCCGAAGCCTCGCCGCATCGCACAGCCTGTTGACGGACTCAGAATGGCGCGGGGCCATGGTTGGAGATGTTGTCCGCAGTCAGCTTGGTGGCGTTGTCGACGATATGGCGAAGAGGATAACACTCCATGGCCCCAATGTTCTGTTGCCAGCCGAAGCTGCCACCCAGTTGGGATTGGTGCTGCATGAGCTGGGCACGAACGCGGCCAAGTATGGTGCACTGTCGGCGCTGGGTGGCACCATATTCATTGGCTGGAAAGTTACGATAGGCAAACTCCGTATGTTTTGGCGCGAACGCGGCGGCCCCCCGATCGCGGCGCCACCTGCCCATACAGGCTTTGGGTCGGTGCTGATCAACTCAAGCGTTACTGCAATCCACCGCCGCTTCGCCACAGCGGGTTTGACCTGCAGGCTTGAGCTAGTTTTCTGAAGATGGAACGGGCTGGAACCCGGTTCGACATGCGTGTTGTAGAGGAGGGTCGCGCTCTTGTGCGCGCCTTCATTCTTAACAGGAGAACGATGCCATGGACACTGCACACCCCAATCACTCTTTCATTTCCAGCGAGGACGTTGAAGGAACGAATATCTATGACAGAAGTGGAAAGTCCATCGGCGAAGTCGATCATCTGATGATCGACAAAGTGTTTGGCAGGGTTATCTATGCCGTGGTGAGTTTTGGCGGATTCCTTGGTCTTGGCCATAGCCACTACCCTCTGCCGTGGGGTAAATTGACCTACGATACTTCGCTCGGAGGTTTCCGCACGGACCTGACTGTGCGGCAGCTCAAGGATGCGCCGGAATTCAGTGATGACTCATGGGAGAGTCGCGACTGGGAGAAGCGCGTTCACAGCCATTACAATGTGCCCCCCTATTGGGGGATGTGAACTGACATTCCTAAATTGACCTCACGAGGGGCGGTCACCAAGGCGTGGCTGCCCCTTCTTGTGGAGCCCAGCAAATTAACCGCCAGCAAGGCGCAACCTAAGGCGTTGGCGGGCGTTACATACACAGAGAGCCGCTGGCCCAACAAACATTGCGTTTCCTCCTGGAGGATCCTGTCATGAAAATTCTAACCGCGTTGCTGAGTATCCTTTTTCTTTCAGCCGGAGCTTTCGCCGGCAGTCATGGCGTTCCCACCTTGCCCCATCATGCCACGGGGACCACAGTCATCAGCAAGAACCAGGCTTGGCCGCCTGCGGGTCGGATCACGGTTGAGCCATGCAAGTATTCTCGCTGCTATGATGCATAATCCTGGGCGGTGACGGTACTAGGTCATGCTGAAGGCCGATATCAAACCAGAAGTGAAGAAGCGCACAAAAATTGGCCAGCTAGTGCAGGATGCGACGGTGGATGGCCTGCGCTGGGCGGAAGCAGAGGCCGCCTTGCTTCGCGCCGAGCTGGCTGACTTGCGGCGGCGTATGGTGCATGTAGTTATTTATTCCACCGTGGCGCTCGCTGCCCTGTTTGCTGCCCTTGTCATCCTCTCCCAGGCCGGCGTTGCGTGGGTTGCCCCCTACCTCGGCAGCGATGCGGTCGCGGGGCTCGCTGTCGGCGCAGGACTTCTGGTGGTCGCAGCGGTTTGTTCGATTGCCATGCGCCAGTCATTCTCCAAACGCAATCGCAGCCTCTTGCTGAGGTGGCTGAACGCTACCGGGGATGAGCCGGGTCCCAAGTTATAGCTTGCTAAGCCGGCTGCTTCTCGACCACCGGCGCTTGCTGTTCGGCCGGGCCTGGATCGCCATTCGCATAGCCGAGAAATTCGCCAATCGCTGAAAGTTGCGGCACATGGCTGCAGAACACACGCAATGTAACCAGCAGCGGCACGGCAACGACAATTCCCGCCACTCCCCATGCCCAGGCCCAGAATGCCAGTGCCAACAGGATCGATACCGAATTGAGCTGCAGCCGGCGGCTGAGGAACAGCGGAGTCACGACTTGCGTTTCGAGGCCAATGAGGGCCGCATATGCCAGCGGTGGCAGTGAGGCATATCCAAGAGACGGGAACGCTGCAACGGAGACGAGTGCCGACAAACCCACGCCGGCTATCGGTCCTAGATATGGAATGAAGTTGAGGATAAACGCCAGCAATGCCCACAAGAAGGGCGTCGGCATGCCAAACGCATGGAAAGAGGCGGCAACCGCAATGGCAAGTCCGGCATTGATTGCAGTGACGGTAAGTAGATAGGCCGATACTTCGCGCTCGACATCGTAAACAATGCGAAGTGCGGTTTTCTTTTCGCTGAGGGTGGGCAAAACGCGGATAAGTTTCGTATAAAAGAGATCGCCAGAGGCCATAAGAAACACGGCGATCACCAGGGCACCCAATAGAATGGCGAGATAATAGAAGGGGCGTCCGGCAGCCAGGGTCAGCATGGAGAGCAAACCAGAGTCCTTGACTACGACCTCCTGGACACCTGCTGCATTGTCGGGTGTTGCGGCATCCTGAATTTGTTCGGAAAGACTGATCAGACTGCTTACATGGACCTTGAGGGTGTGAACCTTCTCGAGGAACTGGCGTTGGATGCCGGGAGCATCGGCAATCCAGCCGGAAATGGGTCCGCTGGCCAAATAGCCTGCTGCCAGGACCGCAAACAAAAGGATCACGGCAAGAGAGGTTGCCGCCGCCCATGGTGGAACATGATATGATGCCAGCCGCCGCACCGCCGGGCGAAAGGTTAGTGCGATGAAAAAAGCGAGGACCACTGGAATCAGGAAATCCCTCGCGAAACAAACAGCGCCAATGCTCAGTATGATGAAGATGCCGATCAGCGCTGTCCGCGCTGAGTTGGGATAGGCGGCACCTAAGCCAGGCTTTGCGGCCGCCATTTCCCGCTCCGCGTCCTTAGATCTTTCCCATGAGAACGAGAATAAGGATCACAAGCAAAACCAGGCCAAGACCGCCTGAAGGAGCAAAGCCCCAGCTGCGGCTGTGACCCCAAGTGGGTAGCGCGCCAACGAGAATCAGGATGAGTATGATGATAAGTATCGTGCCGAGTGTCATGTCCGGCTCCTGTGACTTGTTTCGACCAAGTCAGTAACGCACTTTCGCCCTGTTTGGTTCCATCGGCGCAAGCTGGGAAAGTTTAAGTCTCCACTTGCGTTCCCGTTTGATAGGGAGAAGGGGAAAGCTGGCTCGTCGCGGCATCACCGCCCAGCATGGTTGCCAGCCGTTCGCGTGCCCGGCTCACCCTGCTCTTCACAGTGCCGACTGCAACGCCGCAGATCTCGGCGGTTTCCTGATAGGAAAAGCCGGAAGCTCCCACCAGCACAATCGCCTCGCGTTGATCGTCCGGCAGTTTTGCAAGGGCAACGCGTAGGTCAGCCATTTCGAGGTGGCCATCCTGTTCGCCGGCAACCGCGATAGCGCTAGAGTATTCGCCGTTGGCGTCTTCAATTTCGCGCCTGCGCCTGCGCAGCTGGGTATAGAATTCGTTGCGCAAGATTGTGTAAAGCCAGGCCCGGAAGTTGGTGCCTTCTTGATAGCTGGCATGATGATTCCAGGCCTTCATCAGCGTTTCCTGAACCAGATCGTCTGCCTGATCGGCGCGCCCGGTCAGCGACATGCCAAAGGCCCGCAATCCGCGTATGCCAGCAAGGAGTTCGTCGCGGAAATCGCCAGATGGTGCCGCGTTCTCCAATTTATGGGTCCTTCTTCTTGGTTTTTGCCTCAAGTTGATTCAGCAGTTCGACAAACCGGTCCGGCACCGGTTGCTTTGCCACGTCGTCATAATAATCGCGCAGACGCGCCGCGATGATATCGTAGACCGGCGGATGGCCGACGGATCTTGCCATTGGATAAATTTCATTGATCATCGGGTACTTAGCCTTGGTCTTGCCCTTTTTGTCGCTTGTTTCAGTCATCAAATACCTGCCCTGGCGCTACAAGCGCAATGCCTGCCCGCCCCGAGCAGGATACGCGTTGCCGAAGTACCTTACCAATGCCGAAATGCCTTGCTAGGTTCCGCGTCATCTGAAATATTTTTTCGATGATGTGCAACCAATTTCCAAGTTTTGCATTGTCGGTCTAATAGGCCCACACCAAAGTTAACCACTAAGGGGGAGCGACATGAGTCTTGCCGCCAGTATTTCGCCACACTTGCCGTATTTGCGGCGGTTTTCGAGGGCACTAAATGGTACCCAGAAAGGCGGAGACGCCTATGTGGCGGCGGTATTAGAGGCAATCATCGACGATCCCGACGGCTTCGATACGTCTATCGACAGCCGGGTCGCGCTATACCGCGCCTTTTGCCGCCTGTGGGAGTCTGTCTCGCTCAACCTCAAGGCCGGCGCAAGTGCAGCAGAAACTCCGGCAAATTCGCCCAAGTGGGCCGAACTGGCGCAGCAAAGAGTTTCGATGATTCCACCTCGGGCCCGCGAGGCGTTCCTGCTCATGTCCGTTGAGGGTTTTTCGGCACCGGCAACTGCAGCTATTCTTAATCTCGATCAGAAAGTTGTGGCGGCACTGATAGACGAAGCCGCCGCTGCCATTGTCAATCAAGTGGCAACGAGTGTGATGATCATAGAGGACGAACCGCTCATCGCGCTGGACATACGGGCGATTATCGAGAATCTTGGTCATACGGTCACCGGCGTTGCTCGAACGCACGTCCAGGCCGTTGCGTTGGCGGCCCAGAAACGCCCTGGGATAATTCTTGCCGACATTCAGCTTGCCGACGGAAGCTCGGGGATCGAAGCGGTCAACCAGATCCTCACTTCGTTCGAAGTGCCGGTAGTCTTCATCACCGCTTTCCCGGAACGCCTGTTGACTGGTGATCGGCCAGAACCTGCGTTTCTCATCACCAAGCCATTCACACCAGAAATGGTGAAGGCGGTGGTCAGTCAGGCGCTATTCTTCGATACAACGGCCAGGGCCGCGGCATAAGCCGCACCTGACGGAACCAAATAGGCAGTTGGTGCGTTGTCCCCTTCGAGGAGACGCAGGATGATCAGATTCTCAATTTTGTCGATTGTGGCTGCGAGCACTTTGCTCATGGCATTGGGTGGCGTCACCGGCATCTTCGGAGGTGTGGCGCTGCTCGCCGTGAGTGTTGCAGGATTCGGTCTGCTGGTGAATTTGTGCACGGAATTGACCCGCGAGAATTGATCATCGGATCGGAACCAGTCCTGCTTGAGATCGTTGTAATTGCAGCGGCACTGAGAGGCCGCGTTGTCAACACAAGGAGAAGAGCATGAACTGGGATCGCATCGAAGGCAATTGGAAGGAATTCAAGGGCAAGGTCAAGCAGCAGTGGGGCGATCTCACCGACGACGACCTGACTGTCATCGAAGGCAACCGCGACCAGCTCGAAGGCCGGCTGCAGGAACGCTATGGCTATGCCAAGGACAAAGCGCGGCAGGAAGTCAACTCTTGGCTCGACGCTGCCTGAAGCCGGCCGCATGTATACGGCCAAGGAATATGATCGGGCTCTGATTGCGCCAGAAGACGTGTTCGAGTCTCCCATGGCAGTTGTCAGCACGGAATCGATGACTCCCGAACAGAAGCTGAAGATCCTCAAGCATTGGGAAGCCAATGCCCGGGATCTCCAGGTCGCCACCGAGGAGAACATGACCGGACCAGGGACTTCGCGGCTGGGAGAAGTCAGACGGGCGATCGATCGGCTTGTTGAGATGGAAAGTCTTGACGAGAAAAGCGCGGTTTGAGAGATCGCGTCCGATGCTAAAGCGGGAGTCAGGCGGCGGCTTGGCTCCCGCCGCTGTTTTTCCGGCGATAGGTGCAGACCCGCAAATCAGGCGACAGCTTGGCTTCCAGCTTCCGGTTCGGCCTGCGCCTGTTCAAGCGGCTCGCTTGTGAGCTCAAGCTCAAAGTGAACAGATTTGCCCATATCCTTGATGTCGATCAGGAATTCCCCGGGTGAAACACGTTCTACCATCGGCGTGGCCGGCACCTGGCCAGTACCGCGCTTCACGGTGATCTCATAGCGGGTCGGGCCGTACTTCACCGAAATGTGGAATGCATTCCACTCCGCTGGAATGCAGGGCTTTACTCTGAGCTTGTTGCCCTCGCGGGTAATTCCTAGGATCGCCTCCACACCCGCACGGTAAAGCCAGCCCGCAGCACCCGTATACCAGGTCCATCCGCCGCGGCCGGCATGGGGCGCTACGGAGTAGACGTCGGCGGCAACCACATAAGGCTCGACCCGGTAGTGCTGCACTTCAGCTTCGCTACGCGCGTGGTTCACCGGATTAATCAGCGCGAACAGGGCCGCGGCCTTTTCGGTCTGGCCAAGCTTGGCGTGGGCGAAGATCGACCAGATGGCGCCATGGGTGTATTGGCCGCCATTTTCGCGAATGCCCGGAGGATAAGCTTTCACGTAGCCGGGATCAGGCAGTGAGGTGTCGAAAGGCGGTGTGAACAGCATGGCAACGCCATCGGCAGGCTTCACCAGTTGGCGATGTGCTTCTTCAAGTGCCGCCGTCGCGCGCTCCGGCCTTGCAGCTCCCGAAATCACCGCCCAAGACTGCGCGATGGCATCGATCCGGCATTCGGAGTTCTGCGCGGAACCAAGTGGCGTGCCGTCGTCGAAGTAACCCCGCCGATACCATTTGCCATCCCATCCATGCTTATCGAGCGCTTTCTTGAGCTCCTCCATGCGGCTGCGCCAGACTGCCGCGCGATGATGATCGTCGCGCGCCATCGCAACTGGCTCGAAGGCTTCAAGGGTTGCATAGAGAAACCAGCCGAGCCAAACGCTTTCGCCGCGGCCCTGTTCGCCCACGCGGTTCATTCCGTCGTTCCAGTCGCCGGTGCCGATCAGCGGCAGCCCGTGCGGTCCAGAAGCAAGATTGCGCTCAAGCGCCAGCACGCAGTGGGCATAAAGCGTCGCCGATTGATCCGACATCGTTGGCTGGAAAAATGCGTCGTGTTCGCCGGCTTCGAGCTGGCGGCCCTCGATGAAACTCACCGGTTCATCGAGAATAGTCCAGTCGCCGGTGGTTTTTACGTAATGCAGTGTGCAGTAGGCCAGCCAGACGGTATCATCGCTAATATGGGTCCGCACACCCATGCCGGTCGCGGGAAGCCACCAGTGTTGGACGTCGCCCTCCACGAATTGCCGGGCGGCGGCGCGCAAAATATGCTCGCGGGTGATTTCCGGGCGAACCGCGGCCAGGGCCATGCTGTCCTGCAACTGGTCGCGGAAGCCGTAGGCGCCACTTGCCTGATAGAAGCCCGACCGTCCCCACATGCGGCAGGCCAGCGTCTGATACAGCAGCCAGCCATTGAGCATGAGGTCGAAGGCTGGATCGGGTGTCTTGACTTTCACCGCACCCAGCGTTTCGGCCCAGTAAGTCTTGACCTCCGAGAAGGCCGAATTGACATCGGCCGCGCGGTAACGGTGAATGAGCTGGCGCGCGTCCGCATCGTTGCCGGCAGTCCCAAGTAGGATCGTAATGTCGGCAGGGGTTCCGGCTGCGACTGCGATCTTCTGCTGAAGGGTCAAGCAGGGGTCAAGGCCGCTGCCCGTCCGTTTTGAAAGTACGGCACCGGTGGCAAGCGCGCCCGGAGAAGACATATTTCCAAAATGGCCGAGAAATTCGCGACGATCACCGGTCCAGTCGGTTTGGCGGCCCATCAGGTCGGCAAATACCACGCGTTCGCCGAAATCGGGGTTCCAGCGGTTGCGGGAGAACATCGCGCCGGTCTCCTGGTCGATCCAGGTAGATATGAATTGTGCCGAAGCGGCACGTTGTGCTCCCAGTACGAGTTCCGCATAAAAAGTAATCGACACTTGCCGCGCCACCCGGCTGGAAATCCGTAGCCGGGCAATTTTCAATGTGTCGGAGAGCGGCACAAACTGAACCATCTCCATGCGAAGGCCATCATCCTCCGCCTCGAATTGCGTGTAACCAAAGCCATGACCCGTCACGTAGGAACCGCGCCCGTGGCGCAGTGGCGCCAGGCAGGGGCCTGTCAATACGCCACTGCGCTCGTCACGCACATAGACCGCTTCGCCAGGCCGGTTGGCTGTGGGGTCGTTGGACCAGGGGGTGATCTGACCCTCGCGGCCGTTTCCGAACCATGTATAGCCCGCACCGTCAGCCGCACAGTGTGTTCCGAAGGTTGGATTGGCGATGACGTTGATCCACGGCGCAGGCGTCGGTTTGCGTGAATCATGCACGATCACATATTCGCCGCCATCCACATCGAAGCCACCATAGCCGTTGAAGAAGGCAAGCGTTTTTTGCACCTGTTGCGGCGCCTGTACGGTAACCGCTTGAAGTCGCTTTGCAGGTCTTGGCAATGCCAGGATGGGAGCCGTCGCGCGCACACGCGCCATCTGGCTGGCGAGTTTGCCGTCATGGGCAAGGAGCACCACGGAAGCCACCGCTGGCAGCATGATGAGTGTTTCTGGCGGCAGCACATCAGCTCGCAAAGTGAACACCTGACCCGCACCCCCGCTGGCATCCGGGGCTGCATCGCCCCGCGCCTTGCGGACCATATCCTCTATCGCCCCCTGAAGATCCTGCAAATAGGAAGTCCGGCGGTCGTTGAGGACAACAAGATCGACTGCCAATGACTTAGAGTTCCAATATTCGTGGGCCCGCAGCAGCTCTCGGATGACCTCGATATCCTCGATCGCGTCGATGCGCAGCAGGAGGATGGGCTTGGTGCCGGAAATGCTCGCCGGCCACAGCATGGACTGAGCGCGGATGCCGGACTGAATGATATGCATCGCCGGCAGCAGAGTCTGGTCCGGGTAGATCAGATGGCCGGCAAGGCGTTGGAAGAGCGCCGCATCTTCAGGCTGAATCGATAAATGGCGCAACTGGATGCGAGACTGCGTCCATGCCAGAATCTGGACGCGCTCGAAAGCTGCGTGCTGCCGGAGCCGATCGACGTGGTCAAGAACCGCTTCGCGGCTGTTGGCCATCATTGTCCAAACAGTGCAAGTCATGTGCTGGCCCGGGGGAATCCGCACCCGGCGGCGCAGGGCGAAAACCGGATCGAGCACCGTGCCCGTCGTCTTGCCGAGGGAGTCCCTACCGATCGCCGCCGCTGGCGACGTTATGTCATTTCCCTGACCGAGAAATTGCGCCCGGCTGGTATCGAAGTCGAGTTTGCCGGACGTCTTGCCTTGCACCAGCATGAACTGGGCAACCCAAACTTCCGGGTCGGTGGGCTGGCGCCTGCGGCGTGTGGCGAGCAGGGTTTCCAGGTCTTCGACAAATTCCGTCTGGACAAACAGTTTGCTGAACGCAGGATGAGCGGCGTCGGCGGCTGGAGGCGCCAGTGCCAGTTCCATGTAAGTGGTGATTTCGACGGTACGGGTGGTTTTTCCTGTGTTGACAACACTGATGCGGCGCGCTTCGGCGTTGTCTTCGGTGGAAATCAGGCATTCGAGCGTTGTCGTGAACTGGCCGTCAGTCCGATGTATTTCGACTTTCTCTTCATTTAAAATAGCCTGGTAACTCTGGGGTTCGGCAATCGAAGGCGAATAACCCGCCGTCCAGGTGGCGCCGCTTCCGATGTCGCGAAGGAAAGCATAGTAGCCCCAGTTGTCACAGGTCGCATCCTGGCGCCAACGGTTGATTGCGATGCCATTGCATATGCTGTAACCGGTGCCGGCCGCCGTCATCATCACGGCATACTGCCCGTTCGACAAAAGGTGGGTGACAGGTGATTGCGAAGTCCGGGGATCGGCACGGCGCGGTTCAATTGCCACCAGATCGCGCACGATGTCGGCCGGACTTGCCGCCGCCGCGCTGGTGAGCGGGAGTGGAACTTGGCGGGGCGCGCGCTCCTGCAACAACAGCTCAGTGGCCTTGATCATCGGCTCGTCATGAAACTGCTTACGGATGTAAGCGTTCTGTACGGCGTTGAAGATTGCAGCAATGGTCATGCCTTGGTGATGGGCGAAATAGGCCTTGACTACCGATACTTTGTCGTTGCCGCGGAGGCGCTGGGGAGTGAAGTCGAGCGCCTCATAGAACCCATAGATGCCGCGGCCGCCGGCTTTGGCCAGGCTGGAGAAGTTCTCCGCGGCAGCACGTGGCACCACCATGGCAGCAAGGCCCGTTGCATAGGGGGCTATTACCAGATTGTTGGAGAGGCCACGTTTCAAGCCCAGACCCGGCACCCCGAAGTTCGAATACTGATAAGTAAAGTTCGTGTCGCGGGCGCTGAACGCCGACTCGGATATTCCCCAGGGCGTGCCGACCGATGCGCCATAGGCAATCTGACGTTGAACGATAAGCCGGCTGGTCTGTTCGATCAGGCTGCCGGCAGGAGCCTGAAGAACAAGTGCCGGCATCAGATATTCAAACATCGAACCGGACCACGACACGAGTGCGGCGCCACCTTCTAGCGCCGTCACCGGACGCGCCAGTCTGAACCAATGGCGAGCGCGGAGGTCGCCCTTGGCAATCGCAAAAAAGCTGGCCAGCGAAGCTTCCGAGGCCAACATGTCGTAACAGCCCTCGTCCAGCATGTCATCGGCAACACGGTAGCCGATCGACATGAGGCTGCGCTGCGGATCGAACAGGAAGCCGAATTGCATTTGCAGGGCGAATGCGCGGGCGTCCGCGCCAATGGCTTCTATGCGCTTGCGTAGGGCAGATTCCGCCGTGTTATCCAGAACCGCATCCTTGAGGTGACTTTCGACCGTCTCACGCAGGGATTCGGCCCAGCGCAGCAACTGCCCGGCTCCCGGGACTTCAACCATAGCGGCGATGCGGATGGCTGAATCATGGATTTCATTGGCCAGCACGGCCAGGTCAATCAATCGAACGGGGAGCAGCTCCGGAGCCTTGCGCGCGACATGGATGCGTTGCCGGAAGGCAGCGAGTTGTAGCTCGGCATGAGCGCAGACTTTCTTAAGGGTCGGCTTTCGCTCGGCAACGGCCAGGAATTCTTCGTGCAGGATTTCTACGTTGTCGATGATGCCTTCAAGGTAGTGTGCGAGAGCAATGGGCTGCAATTGCCATTGGGCGGAGATGTTGGCGATCGCCAGGAGGTGTCCAGCAAGATTGCCGCTGTCGACTGCGGAGACATAGCGCGGCTCGAGCGGTTGCAGCGTTTCCGTGTCGTACCAGTTAAAAAGATGTCCGCGGCATGTCTCCAGCTTTTGCATAGCGGTAAAGGTGGCTTCGATGCGCTCGACCGTTTCGACGAGGCCCAGCCAGCCGAACTCCCGCGCGCAGGCAGCCGACAGTACATAGAGGCCGATATTGGTTGGCGAAGTTCGATGTGCCACGACGGGCTTGGGATCTTCCTGAAAATTGTCGGGCGGCAACATGTTGTCTCCGGCGACGACAAATGTCTCAAAGAAAGCCCAGGTACGCCGGGCCACCGTGCGCAGTGCCTGCCGGTCCTCCGGTGAGGCCGCAAGTTCGTCGGCGGGAACATTTGGCTGGCTGATCCACCAGGCGATGGCTGGAGCCGCCAGCCATAGAAGTGCAAAAATCAATGCCGGTATGGCCGGCCCGTCGCCTCGGGAGACAGCAATGACGATCGCCAGGAGACCTGCTGCAAGGCTTGCCGACATGAGGCGATAGGAGCCAGCCAATCCCGGCTTGGTACCCGATTGAACCTGCGCCGCCGTGGTCCATTCAAGAAGGTCACGCTGGCTCACGCAAAGACGATAGATGGTGCGGAAGATGGCGTCGGTCATGAGGCCGGCCTGATGGCCGAGAAACGCCAGGTTCGCGGCAGTCATCACCAGTGCGTCACGCAGGTCCGATGCCATCATGCGCAGCTGACTGGCAATCGTAATGGGAACATGGCGGAGGCTTGAACCGGCAAAGACCGGCAAGAGCGACGGCACAAGGCTAGTGAAGACGATGAAGACGGTCCAGGCTGCGGCGAGCGAACTGGGCAGCCACAGCCAACCCATTGTCAAAGCCAAGATCGTTAGCACCGGTGCCAGCGAGCGCCGCAAATTGTCGATCATTTTCCAGCGCCCGAGGGGCGGTGGCGGCGGTGTATTTCGCCCGCCAATGATCCATGGCAGCAATTGCCAGTCGCCGCGCGCCCAGCGATGCTGGCGCGCCGCAGCCACCGCGTATCGCTCGGGATATTCTTCGACGACTTCGATATCAGTCACCAATGCCGCGCGGGCGAAGTTACCCTCGAACAGATCGTGGCTCAGCATGGTATTGTCCGGTATCTTTCCGGCAAGGGCGGCTTCGAAAGCATCGATGTCGTAGATTCCCTTTCCGGCAAAGGAGCCTTCGCCGAACAGATCCTGGTAGACGTCGGAGACAGCGAAGACATAGGGATCGCTGCCGCGCCGTGACGAGAAGATGCGCTGGAATGCCGAGCCATTGTCTGTTGCCGGAAGCGATGGCGTCACCCGAGGCTGCAAGATGCCGTAGCCATCGACAACCCGGCCCAGGCCGTTATCCATATGCGGCCGGTTGAGCGGATGGCCGAGCTTGCCGACCAAGCGCCGCGCCGCGTCGCGTGGCAATTTGGTATCGGCGTCGAGAGTGATGACAAAACGTACGTCGGGAGGAAGCTTGCCACCCACCACAGTGAATGTGGTATCGGTGGCGCCCCTGAGCAGGCGATTGAGTTCGTGAAGCTTGCCGCGCTTGCGTTCCCAGCCCAGCCATTTGCCTTGTTGGGCGTTCCACCGCCGCGCCCGGTGCAGCAGGATAAACCGGTCCTGCCCATATTGCTGATTCAATCGCGCAATGCCATCGAGCGCAGTTGCAAGGAGCGAGTCGTCACCGTCCGCCGTTTCTTCGTTGGCATCGGTCCAGTCGGTCAGCAGGGCAAAATGCAATTCACCGGCCGCGTTGGCGAGGTAGTGGACCTCGAGCCGACCCGACCAGTTCCTCGATGTCCGCATGCGATGTGAGCAGAGACGGAATGACGACCAGCGTTCGCAACTCCGGCGGCACGCCGTCGCGCAACGCCAGCCCCGGAAGAACGACGGGCCGAAGCAATTGGGTGACGGCGTAACTGACCATGGCCATGCCGCATTCGAATGCAACACCGGAACCAAGTAGTGCCAGCACTGTGAGAAGCGGCAAGGTCAGCCCGGCGTTCCACAGCGGCCACAGGCCAAACCACAATACCAGGGCGGTGATCAATGCGATGGCGCCCAGATAGCCTGCAAGCCCCGCGGCACGTATGGCATCGGAAATGCGCCGCCGCAGGGGCGGGCGGTAGTCGATTGATGCTTCAAAACTCGTCCGGCCCGGCCCCACCAGTTGATAGCCGGGATCGCGGCGCCGCCGGCCCCTCCAGCTCGGCTACCGCGCCGGCCCTCGCCAGCGCCAGACTGGCGATGGCGTTTTCATCGCGGCCCGAGTGTTGCGACAGGTCTTCGACGGCATTGCGATAGTCATTGCGGGTGCGGAAATCCATCTCGTCGTAAGGACGCATAGGAGCGCAACAGCTTGTCTACGGTGCTCACGCCATCGAACCAGTCCTCCCAGTTGTAGATCCGCAATGAGGCGGAGGCTGGTGACCAGGTTGCGCATGGTGACATTGGCGGCCGCCTGGCGATGATGTTCTTCGTTGACTGCGGATTCGAAATCATGGCCGAGCGTGCGGATCTTTTGGCGAAGCCAGTCGAGCGCTGCAACGTCGACGGCATCGCGATCTCTCAGCCGCTTGATGAGTTGGACGGCAAAAGACAAGCTCCACGTGCTGAATGGTATTGGCCGCGAGGCTGTTCCTGCAGGTCGGTGGTCTCGGCGCGGTGGTCGATGAGGCGGTCGGCCAGATCGTCGGCTGCCGCGCGCGCGCGCCTGGCCGCAATGTTGCGGATCGAAATGCGCGTCAGGTTCTCGATCATGACCAGCCGCAAGCTGATGGCGGTTGCCCACAACTCGCCGATGCTCAGCGGCCTCACCTCCTGGTAGGCATTGACGAATTCGGTCAGCACATGCGGATCGAAGCGGCTGTCGGTATGGGCCACATAGGCCCAGGCAATGCCGAAGATTTGCGGATGCCCGGCCAGCGGCCCGGTTTCGATCTTCGGCAGTTGCCGATAGTAGGATTGCGGCAGGTCAGCCTCGGCCTGGCGGGTATGTTCCTCGATGAGATGAAAATTGTCGATCAGCCATTCGGCCGCGGGAGTGATCGGCTGGTTGGCCGCTACCGCCTCACACAGCTCCATGTAGGCGTTGGCAAGCGTTACCGCATTGTCGCGCAAGCGCCTGACGACCGAGTAAACCGCGATAGGCCGGGTAGCGATGGTTTGCGACCGGGCCAGGCTTTGCCCGTGTTCACGAAAACGGTCGATGCCGAAGAGTTCGGCCCTAATCGGCTCGTTGTCGTTCCATGGTTGTCTTGAACGATGAAACGGCTGCCGCATACTTGGGTTGACTCCCTTATATAGTTAGCGCTGCGCGAGAACGGTTAACAGGAACGTCCCTATGACGATTTGGTTCCCTCGGCGGCGAACGATATTCCGGCTTCACAATCAGATTCGTCGGATACTCCGGGAACTATCGGCCCCAATTTCCGTTTCTGTGAGTCAAATGATCAACAGGCAAGCAATGGATGAAAAAGTCCACGCATGGCCCGGTGCGAAGTGTGCGGAAACGAGTACGACAAGTCATTTGAAGTCACCCTTGGTGGCAAGAAGCACATTTTTGACAGCTTCGAATGCGCTATTCATGCCTTGGCCCCCGTTTGCGCGCATTGCGGCTGCAGGGTAATGGGCCATGGCGTGGAAGTGGGCAGCGTCATTTATTGCTGCGCATCCTGCGTAAGGCACAATGCCGAGCCGAACTTCGCCAATCGCGAGCTGCTGGACAGTTCCATGGATGCCTGATTCGGCAGACTGGCCGCTTCAGCTCGAACCGTTACTTGGCAGGTGGCGCATCCACGAACTTATTTGACCACTGCTAAAATCCAGCTTGCATTGGTGCTGCCGAGCACCGCCCTCACCCCGCCAGCTGTTCCACGACTTCGTTGCCTTTTTGCTGTGCTGCTATTGGCCCATCTGCAACAGTCACTGCCTTATTCAAGCAAAAGGCTACGGCCTCGGCCAGTGATTTCACCTGGTTGGGAACGATGCCGGCAATTTCTGCAATAGATGTGTTGCCGTTACTGTATTTCCAGAAGCCGCCGAGAAGACTGGCATGTGGTAGGATGCGTCGCAGCCGGCGCGCCAGGAACTTCAAATAGGCACCGCGATGAGCGACATCAAACATGGAAATGCACACCAATCCAGTGCCGTTAATTGCAGCGGCCTCGAGTTGGGCAGATGACAGATCGGCCATGCGCATCAGCTTGGGATTGAATCCCCGATTACGCAGCAGCTTTGCAAGGATCATGGCCGCAAGTTCGTCGAGTGCCGATTGGCCGGCGACACATATGATGGCGCCTTCGGTTCGCCAATCAGGAAGAAGTTCAGGCGCTTCCGCGCCGTTGCTGTTTTCAGTTATGTGGTCGTCGAGCGCGTCGATTGCGATCACCGCCGTGTCGCGAATATCCGGCAGGCGCGCGGAATTCAGTTTCCGGAGATCGGCGTCAGTTTGCGCCAGCCGCAAGCCTTCCATCACCACGTCATCGTAATATTCCTCTATTGACATTTCCTTCAGGAGTTTTTCTGCCTGTTCCGCTGCCTCGTGGGGGTCGCCTGCGAGCATGCGTTGGTAGAAGCTTTCGGGCGGCGTCAATGCGGGCGCATCGCCTAGTAGCACGTGAAGAAAACTGAGGCCGTCAACATGGCGCCCGAAGACCACTAATACGGCTGTCAGAGGCACAGCAAGCAACAGCCCAATAGGTCCCCACAACAATGTCCAAAACGCTGCCGCAAGCAGAATTGCGAGTACGGAAAGGCCGGTTGAGGTGGTTTGCAGCCACGTCTCAATGACGAGATTCATGATGGTTTCAACTATCAAATAGAGAGCCAGCACAGCTCCCAACTTCATCCAACCAGGATCGACAGCGGCGGCCAGAACCACTGGAATTGCAGCGGCTATGAAGACGCCTACCACCGGAATGAAGCGCAGAAGGGTTGCGATGATGCCCCACAGAATCGGGTTGGGAACTCCAATGATCCATAACCCCAATCCAATGGTTGCCCCGAAACCTGTATTCATCAGGACGAGGCTCAAAAAGTACTTGCTCAGCCGCGATGCGGCATCGTCGAGCGCCGTCGTGGTTTTTTCGAGATCGTGCACGCCGAGCAGACGAATTGCCCTGTCGCGCACGTCGGTCTGTTTGAGTAGAAGGAAGACGACGAAGACAATTATTATGCCGATCGTCGCCAGCGGCGACAGCGCAACTGCGATAATTGTGGAAATTTGCTCAAGTGCAGTGGGCGGGGGCGCGTGAACTTCCACCGGGATCGGGCCGTTGGTCCATCGAGTCAGTCCGCCAAGGCCGCCCGGTGCAGGCGTCTCAGCTGTGCCCTTTTCAAGCTCCGCCTGCAGTTCCCGAAGTGTGCCTTCGGCACGGTCGATTGCGCCACCTTTGCCGCCGGCAAAGCTGCTGATGGTCTTGACCTTGTCCTTCAGAGCTGCCTGGTACTGGGGAAGGTCCGCGCCGAGTTCAGCCACCTGACGGGTGACAACCGCGCCAATGAAAAAGATGATCACAAAAGCAAGCAGGACAGTGATGACAACGGCCAAACTGTGCGGCACCCAGCGGCGCCTCATGAACTGCACGATGGGCGATAGGGCAAATGCCAGCAGTACCGAGATGGCCAAAGGCACGAACAGCTCGCTGCCGAAGTATAACGCTCCGATGATTATTACGGCGATGATGGACTTCTCCAATACTGCGCCCGTGCCGCGTTCATGATGGCGGAAATTGTACGCAGGCTGCGCAAATGGACCGATTTCAGACATTGGGAATCCCCAGTTATCGCACTAGGCTGTATGTCTCGAAACGCTTCTCGAGGGAGATTTGTTCCATTTTGGTGTGGATGCCTTTAGTGATGGATGGAGGAGGTCTGCAAATGATGAGGTTCACCAATTGAGGTGTCAGCACTGATGTAATTTGGCCGGCCAGATCCTTGAACCGGAGATGGCTTTCGAGGCCGGGGCTGCCCGCTTTATTTCTTAAGATAACCTTGGCATCTGTGTTCATTTTCCGTTGGTTGTATTGCTCCATCCGGATGCCGAGTTTGGCTGGTTCGCCGGTGGCTTCATTGATGTCGGCGACCAGGAAATTGAGTATCGTGACGCACGGTCGACACTGGTCGCCAAAGCCCGGTCTGACGGGCCAGTTTGCGCAAACCGAGATCTCAACAGCATGGCCACACGCCGGATGCCAGTCAAGGCAGTTCCCGACAAAAGCTTCCACACGAAACAAGTCCGACAGTGGCCAGAAAATGACGGAACTGTTGGTAGGGCATCGGCGTTACTTCATCAGGGCAGTGGGCAGTGGTGCCCTCTTACCCAATTTGGAGAGCCAACCCAGATGTGGCAAAAATGTTTCACTGAACCGGCAATTGCTCTTGGGAGCATTTGCACTCGCACTCGTTTCGCCCGCCGAGGTTTCGGCGCACGATTCCGGCAAGAAATTGCAGGCAGGCCCTTTCGCTTTCAATGCAAAGGTCAATCAGTGCGACCCTGTCAATTATCCCCTCTATCCCCGCGGCGCCAACATCGTCACCTCGGCCTGGCTTGGCGGCATGGGATTGCCCGACGACGGCTCGTTGAACAGCCAGAATCCGTTTCCTGCCGGCGCGGGTCCCAATCCCAAGGATCCCCACACGGGCCTTCTCCTAAACAAGAACGGCCCCACATGGGAATGCGCCTCGGCCGGAGCAACAATCAAGGGCTGGAAGTCCGGGAACACCATCAGCGAACTGGGCTTCGACTACCGTAATGGCGGCCATTGCGGGGCTGGCGCTCCGCGGTTCAATTTAACGTCAGTCACCGCTGCCAGTTATTTCGCCGCCTGTTGTTATGGGGCCTCGTCGCTAGCTCCACAGGATCCGGAGTGGGCACGTATCGTATTCAACTTGACATCTGGCGTGGTTCACATATCGACCGCCAACCCGCTTGCGTTGCCGTTCGTGTTTGGTCCAACCGGCACCCAGGTCAAGAGCATCAGCATCGTCGATGACGAAGGCACCGATTTTGCCGGTCCTCTGCCAACCGACACCGAGGGCGTCGGCCTTGCGGTGATCGACAACTTCAATATCGGCGGCGCTTTCATTACCAGCGGGCAAGGCATCGAACCGGAGTCCGATGACGACGACCACCACCACCATTAAGGTCGAGGAAACTGCAGAGGCCGGGGGAATACTCCGGCTTTTCAACCGACGGACTTGTGGTTGAAGCCATTACAGACGTTGCCTCTTGCTTTCTTGTCGGCAAGCAAATATCGACTGGACGCCTTTTACCTTGCCGCAGCGCAAAAAATCGTATTTCCAAGAACATCCATCGTTTTCGAACTAGCAGGGTGCTGAAAAACTTACAACTTCGCGTGAACTTTGGTTTTCATTGGGTTTTCGTTCCGCGCCAAAGGGGTGTTGCTGGCTTTGATTGCGCTGGGTATTGGCGGTGGTCTTGCGGATCATGCGGTGGCGGCCAGGAGCTTGGGTATCCGGATGAGGTTTTAGGCGATCATCTTGAAGGTGAAGAAAGTGTTGGCCTTGGCGAGACCCCCGACCTTGAGCTTGGCCGCATTGCCCTGGTGGGTGTCGGCCCAGCCGAAGGCTTCCTCGATGCGCTTGCGGCACCTCAGGCTTATGGCGTAGCTCGGATGCCTTACGGGCCTTGAGGTTTGTCACAAAGTCTTGTGTGTCTGACCCAGATTTGGTGCAGTTTGTTGGGAAAGTGAGGTTTTTCCTGGAGGAATCGAAATCGGTTTTTCATTTCGACGTGCAGGGATCGGTGGCGAAATCCACCTATACCGGCATTCCCTGGCTCCGCTTCATCCGCCAGCGTCTCGGCGCCTGCGTGCATTTCTGGCCGTTTGACGGCTGGGACATTCCGGCCGGGCAATCGGCCATCGCCGAGGTCTATCCGGCCTTGTGGTCGCGCATCTTCGCCAATGAGTGCCGCACCGGCGACCAGCACGACGCCTTCGGTATCGCCGCTTGGCTGTCGGGCGCTGATCGCGATGGCAGCCTTGCGGCGTTTCTGAACCCCGATTTGTCGCCGCCCGAGCGGACCGTGGCGCAGGTCGAAGGTGTGGATTTGGGCGTTCCTGGCCTGATCCAAATTGGCAAAAAATCACTGGGAAACTGGCCCGTCGATGACTTGCGAATTTAGTATGTTTAGATTACACTAAACGCCATGAGAAAAACCACAAAATTCACACCCTCCGTCGCATCAGCCCAGCGGCAAGCAGTGATCTATGCCCGCGTCTCGTCCAAGGAGCAGGAGAAGGAAGGCTTCTCGATCCCGGCACAGTTGAAGCTACTCAATGACTATGCCGCGACGAATGCCTTCATCATCGCGCAGGAGTATGTAGACGTTGAAACGGCCAAGCAGTCGGGCCGCACTGCCTTCGGCGAGATGGTGGCCTTTTTGAAGGCGCATCCGTCCGTCCGGGCCATACTCGTCGAGAAGACCGACCGGCTCTATCGCAACCTCAAGGATTGGGTGACAGTCGATGAGCTTGGCGTGGAAATGCACTTCCCCAAGGAGGGTGTCGTGCTGTCGCGCGAATCGCGGTCCTCTGAAAAGTTCATGCACGGCATCAAGGTGCTGATGGCGAAGAACTACATCGACAATCTGTCCGAGGAGACCCGCAAGGGCATGACGGAAAAGGCCTCGCAAGGCTTCTGGCCTTCGGCCGCTCCCATTGGCTATCGCAATGTAGTTCGGGCAGACGGTAAGAAGATCATCGAGCCCGACGACATAGCCGCGCCGCTGATCCGGAAATTGTTCGAATGGTATTCGCACGGCGACCTATCCTTGAAAGAGGTTACGAAGAAATCGAGGGCGGCGGGACTTGCTTTCCGCAAGAGCGGGGCGGGGGTTCCCCGCAGCACAGTCGCCGCGATCTTGCGCAATCGCATCTACACGGGCCGGTTCGATTGGGACGGCAAGACCTATGACGGCCACCACGAGGCGCTGGTTTCGTTTGATCAGTGGGAACAGGTACAAGCTTTGATGGACGGGCGGATGGCCAAGCACCTGAAGGGCGGCAAGCGCGATTTTGCCTTCTCTGGGCTGATCGCCTGCCATGCCTGCGGCTGCGCGGTGGTCGGCGAAATCAAAAAGGAGCGCTACATCTACTATCATTGTACTGGCTGGGCCGACACCCACCAGGGCAATGCGGCGTCCTGCCGTCGTAAGCATGTCCGCGAGGAAGCACTGGAAGCGCAGTTCACTGAACTGCTTGGGCGGTTGCGATTCGATGACGAGGTTTTGAAATGGGTGCGCGACGCGCTTCATTCGAGCCACGCCAACGAGCGCCGCGAGAACGGAGAAGCGATCAAGCGGCTTGAGGTGGAAGCCAAGCGGCTGAACGATCGCATCCACGCCATGTATGTTGACAAACTCGACGGGCTCGTCGATGCGGCTTTCTTCGAGAAGATGTCGAACCAGTGGCGCGAGGAGCAATTTCGCTGCCAGCGCGAAATCGAACGGCACCAAAACGCCGACAAATCCTATCTGAGCGAAGGTGTGGCGCTTCTCGAATTGGCGAAGGACGCCCAATGGCTGTTCGCCAGGCAGGAACCACGCGAAAAACGGCGCCTGCTGAATTTTCTACTCTCGAATTGCACTTGGGACGACGGGCAGGTGGTCGCCACGTTGCGCCAACCCTTTGACATGCTTGCTGAAACGCTTGTCGCCGTCAGGAACGAAGACGCGGCCGGAACCGCTTCCAGCCGCGATTTTGAAAAATGGCTCCCCGAGCTGGACTTCGAACCAGCGACCATTCGATTAACAGTCGAATGCTCTACCAACTGAGCTATCGGGGAACGTAATGTGCCCTATAGCAGAGCGGTTTGGCGGGGAAAAGTACTTTCGGCAGGCTGGGCCCGCGGGGCTTAAATTTCGTCACCTTGTTCCCATATGAGAAGCTTGAATTTTGGGCGGTAGGAAGAGATGAGCAAGATCAATTTTGCCGGATACAAAGTCGGAATACCGGGCCATCCGGTGCTGCGCATCGGGCTCGGTATCCTGCTGGTGGCCGGGGGGGTGCTCGGATTTCTGCCGATAGTGGGATTCTGGATGATCCCCCTGGGCCTGGCGGTGCTGGCTATCGATTTGCCGCCGGTCAGGCGATTCCAGCGCCGCATGACGGTTCGCCTGGGAGACTGGCTGCATCGCAATTGGCCGGGATTGGCGCGCCGCATCGGCTATGGCGCCAGGCGGCAGGGGCGGCGCCCGTGAAAGATAGTGGAGGCCTCGCCCGGAATCGAACCGGGGTGCAAGGATTTGCAGTCCTCTGCGTAACCACTCCGCCACGAGGCCTTGGGGCGGCCTTATAGGGGATGGATATTAATGAAACAACCCGCCAGGATGGCGCGCTGAAATATCGTTGGATAGAGTTTTGGCCTTGATGGACTTGGCCTCCGGCATTGGCTAACAGGGAAGATCGACCGGCCCAATGGGGTGGATGACAGGACCCAAATGACGAACTTTGCCGCAGCGCGCGAAAACATGGTTGAATCGCAGGTTCGGCCCAACGGTATCACCGATTCCCGGATCATTGCCGCGATGGCGGAGATCGCGCGCGAGGATTTCGTGCCGGCAGAGCGCAAATCGATTGCCTATGTCGATGAGGATATTCTACTCGGGTCCAGCCCCACGCCGCGCTATCTGATCGAAGCCATGGCCTTTGCCAAGCTGGTGCAACTTGCTGAAATCAAGGCGGGAGACAAGGTGCTTCATATCGGCGCGGGAACCGGTTATGGCACCGCGGTGCTGGCGCGCTTGGCCAGCAAGGTTGTCGCAGTCGAGTCGGATGCGCGGCTGGCTGACGCGGCGCGGGGAAATCTCGCCGGTCTCGATAATGTTTCAGTCGTTGAAGGTGCGCTCCATGAGGGTGCTAGCAGCGGCGCCCCCTATGACGCGATTGTCGTTGAAGGGCGAATTGCCGAGTTGCCGCAGAGCTTGATTGGGCAGATGGGCGAGGGGGCTCGTGCCGTTGCGGTGGTCGGTGAGGCGGACATGGCCAAGGCACAGGTGTGGACGGTGAGCGGCAAGAGCATTGCGTGCCGGCCCGCGTTCGATGCGTCAGTGGCACCGCTTCCGGGATTTGCCCGGAAGAAGGCAGCGTTTGTATTTTGAGGCGCCACCGCTGGTGCGGTGGGTGGTCGAAAACAGGGACGGCGGAGCTCGCAATTCAGGGATCCAGCTGGGGTGTGTGCGATGAGAGGTAGTTTCGCTTGGCGTTGGACTTGCTTGGCAATGGCCGTAGGCTTGCTGGCTACGGTCAATGCCGCATCGGCTGAGACGTTGCAGGAGGCCTTTGCCAAGGCCTATATGGGCAATCCGACTTTGCGGGCGGCGCGGGCAAGGCAGCGGGCGACCGACGAACTGGTGCCGCAAGCGCTGTCGGGCTGGCGGCCGACAGTGACGGTGCAGGGGAATGCAACGCATACGGAGCAATGGTCGCGCGGTCAGAATTTGTTTTTTCCAGGCAACATTACAACCAAGAGTGTCACAAACACCGACGCGATTTCAATTACATTGGCGCAACCGGTGTTTCGTGGCTTCGAGACCGTCGAGCGCACTAAGGTCGCGGAGGCCAATGTCAGGGCCGGCCGGCAAAATTTGTTGGCCACCGAACAGGGCGTGCTGTTCGACGCGGTTCAAGCCTACATGAATGTCTATAGCGGGCGCCAGCTGGTGGCGTTGCAGGAAAGAAACGTCGCGGTTTTGCAAGGACAGCTGAAAGCGGCGAACGAAAGGTTCAACGTCGGCGAGATCACCCGCACGGACGTGGCACAGGCGCGGGCGAGCCTCAGTGCGGCGAAGGGCGCGCTGTCCGATCAACGGGCGCAACTTGCAGGGGCCGTGGCAAACTACCTCCAAGTTATTGGCAATGATCCGGGCAAGCTGATATATCCCAAACTGGCGCGGCTGCCGTCGTCGTTGCAACAAGCCCTGCGTGCCGCGGCGGAAATCAACCCCAACATCCTCGCGGCGGCCTTCGTTGAGGATGCTTCAATTCACAACATCAAGGTTGTGCGCGCTCCGCTGCTGCCGCAGGCCACGTTGCAAGCCCAGGCTTCGTATGACAACAACCTTGCTGCGCACCTTGGGCACACTCGTACGTTAACTGTCATTGGCGTTGTCAGCATGCCACTTTATGAGGCCGGTGCTGTCTATTCGCAGGTGCGGCAGGCCAAGCAACTGGCCAGCCAACAGCGCATCCAGGTTATCGAAGTCGAACGGGCGGTGCGGCAGGCGGTGTCGGCATCGTGGAGTTTTCTTGTCGCGGCGCGGCAGGCTATCGCCGCCGCCAAGGATCAGCTGGCGGCGGCCCGGCTGGCGCTTGACGGGGTGCAGCAGGAATATGCGGCGGGAACCCGCACCACCCAGGATGTGCTTGACGCACAGGCTCAGGTGGTGACGGCGGAGGTGCGGCTGGTCAATGCCGAAAGGGCCCAGGTGATCGGGGCCTACCAGCTGGTCGGGGCGATCGGCCACCTGACGGCCCGGGATATGGCGCTCAACGTACCCTTCTACGACGTGGAGGAGAACTACCGGGCGGTGCGCGGCAAGTGGTTCGGCACCGGCGCCGACACCGTCGAGTAAGCTACGACGGATATCGACAAGGCGGGCACACTGGCGTAATTCTTGAGCGGCCAGCGCAATTAAGGTGGAAAGAGTGACTGCCGAGCCGAGAGTGGAAGATCTTCTCGCCTCCATCCGGAGAGCGATTCACGAAGACATCGGCGAGGTGCCGTCCTCCGGAACCGGCGATATATTTCACGGATCGATGAACGAGCTGCGGGTAAGGGTCGGCGACGAGGTGACGGCGGCCGCGGCGGAAATTCAGGAATTGCGCCAGAAAATCGGCCGGACAAGGGAAAATACCGTTCCCGCACCGCCTCCCGTTCGCAGGCCAATCTTTGACTCGGCGGGAACGCAGGACGCGGATACCAACCGGTTACGGCGGCGTCTTGAGGCTTCTTCGCAGTCTTTGCGGCCGAGCTTCGCCGAAGCGGAAATCAATTCCATTGTCGAATCGCACCTCGATGGTTCGCGGCGGTTCTCGCGTGAAGCTGAGACGATCACCCCCACCACGGCGCCAGCAGGGCCGGGCACTGGTATACTCTCTTTGGAGGCCTCCGCCGCCGCAAGTTCTGCCTTCAACCGCCTTGCCGAACTCGATCCTCAGCCGGTCGGCGGGCGACCGGTCGGTCGAAGACATGACGCGGGAACTGCTGCGCGGCATGCTGAAGCTGTGGTTGGACGAAAACCTGCCCGCTCTGGTTGAGAGGCTGGTGCGCGAAGAGATCGAACGGGTTGCGCGGCGCGGGCGGTAGGCCCGGATTTGTTAATCAATCAAAAGTAGTATATCCATAAAATTGCAACCATCAGTAGTTCTGCGGAACTGGCTGACGATGGGCATTCAATGGATAACGCCGATAAACGCGGCGCCCGGCGCCACCGGGTGCTAAAGGATGGCAAAATCATAACGCTGAACAACTGGTCGGTGGTCGATTGTTGCGTCAAGGACTGGTCCGATACCGGTGCCCGGCTGAAATGCGCCGATCAGGCAGCGGTGCCGAATGATTTCCGCCTTGTGTTGCCAGGTGACAACAGCATCCGGGATGCCAAGGTCGTCTGGCGGCGCGAGGACTATCTCGGCGTGGTGTTCACCAGCGCTGCCAAGCCCGCGCCGCCGCGCAAGTGGTGAGTGTTGCAATTAAGGGTTGCTTAAGCATTTGAAAGGGCCTTGCCGCTAAGTTCGTAGATCTATTCCAATTCGAGGCACGCCTGTGGGGCAGGATAATCAAGTTGACAATCAGCGGATTGCGAGACGCCAGCGCGTTCTCAAGCAGGGGAAGATCGTATTTTTCAACAACCTGTCGGTGACCGATTGCACCATACGCGACCTCTCCGAAACAGGAGCCAAGGTGATCTGCGGCGATCAGATGGCGGTGCCCAACGAGTTCCGGCTGGTGGTGCTGATGGACAACACTATTCGGGACGTTCAAGTCGCGTGGCGGCGGGAAAACATGCTGGGTGTGCGCTTCACCAGTGCGGGCAAGCCAGCGCCTCCGCGCAAATTGTGAGCCGGTTGGTCCGCAATGGTGCGGGTTGCGCAGGCAAGTGGGCTGGTGTTTAAGGCACGCCACAACAACCAACGGCCCGAATCCCCATCATGCTCGAGAAGACCTTTACGCCCGCCGAAATGGAAGCCCGCCTCTATGCCGAATGGGAGGCTCGCGGGTTTTTCAAGCCGGGGCGCAAGCCCAAGGCGAAGCCATTCACCATCGTAATTCCGCCGCCCAATGTGACGGGCTCGTTGCATATGGGGCATGCGCTCAACAATACGATCCAGGATATTCTCATTCGCTTCGAGCGCATGCGGGGCCGCGACGTGCTGTGGCAGCCGGGTACCGACCATGCGGGGATCGCCACCCAGATGGTGGTGGAGCGGCTGTTGAAAAGCGAGAACAACACGGATCGCCGGAGCATGGGGCGCGAGGCGTTCCTGAAACGCGTGTGGGCGTGGAAGGAGGAATTGGGCGATACGATTTCGCGCCAGCTGCGGCGGCTCGGGGCCTCGTGCGACTGGAGCCGCGAGCGCTTCACCATGGACGAGGGACTGTCAAAGGCGGTGCTCAAGGTGTTCGTGCAGCTCTACAAGGAAGGGTTGATCTACAAAGACAAGCGGCTGGTCAATTGGGATCCGGTATTCGAGACGGCGATCTCGGATCTGGAAGTCGAGACGCGCGAAACCAAAGGCGCCATGTGGTCATTTGCCTATCCGCTGGTGGATGGGCCGGTTGACGGTATCTCCGAAATTGTCATTTCAACGACGCGGCCGGAAACCATGCTGGGCGACGGCGCGGTGGCGGTGCATCCGTCGGACGAGCGGTATAGGAATTTGATCGGCAAGCTGGTGCGCTTGCCGATTGCCGAGCGGCATATTCCGATCATTGCCGATGAGTATCCCGATCCGGAATTCGGCACGGGTGCGGTGAAGATCACCGGCGCGCACGATTTCAACGACTTCGAAGTGGCGCGGCGCAACAACATTCCGCTCATCGTGTTGATGGACAAGAAGGCGCGGATGATTGCAACGCCGGAAAACAACGTGCCGGAGCGCTATCACGGCAAGGATCGCTTTGTGGCGCGCGAGATGGTTTTGAAGGAAATCGAAGAACTTGGATTCTTCCGCGGGCGCGAAGACAAGATCATTGCCCAGCCCTTTGGCGACCGCTCCAATGTGGTCATCGAGCCGATGCTGACCGAGCAATGGTATGCCAATGCGGCGGAGCTTGCCAAGCCGGCGATTGCGGCGGTGGAGAAGGGCGATACGGTCTTCGTTCCGAAAAACTGGGACAAGACCTATTTCGAGTGGATGAAGAATATCCAGCCCTGGTGCATCTCGCGGCAATTGTGGTGGGGGCATCAGATTCCGGCTTGGTATGGGCCGGACGGCTCGGTGTCTTCGTCGAGGAATCGGTGAGAAGCTGGCTCTAGAAGCGGCAGCACGTCACTAGCAATTTGCGAAGGCCGTCGCGTTGAACGCGCGACGAAGACGTCCTCGATACCTGGTTTTCCTCGGCGCTGTGGCCGTTTTCGACGCTTGGCTGGCCCGACAAGACTCCGGAGCTGAAGCGCCACTACAAGACCGATGTGCTGGTCACCGGGTTCGACATCATCTTCTTCTGGGTGGCCCGGATGATGATGATGGGGCTGCACTTCATGAAGGAGGTGCCGTTTCATACGGTCTACATCCATGCCCTGGTTCGCGACGAGCGGGGCCAGAAGATGTCGAAGTCGAAGGGTAATGTCATTGATCCCCTAGAGCTGATCGATGAATTCGGCGCCGACGCGTTGCGCTTTACGCTCGCCGCCATGGCGGCCCAGGGGCGCGACATCAAGCTCGCCAAATCGCGGGTCGAGGGCTACCGGAATTTCGGCACCAAGCTGTGGAATGCCGCGCGCTTTGCCGAGATGAACGGCGTTGCCCGCGATGCCAACTACGATCCGGTTGCGGCGCGGGTGACCGTCAACCGCTGGATCGCCGGGGAAGCCATGCGCACCGAGCGGGCGGTCACCCGCGCCATCGAAGAGCACAAATACAACGAGGCGGCAGGCGCCCTCTATCAGTTCGTGTGGAATGTCTATTGCGACTGGTATCTCGAACTGATCAAGCCGATCCTCACCGGCGGCGACGAGGCGGCCAAGGCGGAGACGCGGGCGTCGGCCGCCTGGGTGCTCGATCAGATCATGCTGCTGCTGCACCCCTTCATGCCGTTCGTCACCGAGGAACTGTGGCAGCAGACGGCCCATCGCGAGCAATGGCTGATCGACGCGCCGTGGCCGAGCTACAAGGGGCTAGGCGATTCCGCCGCCGATGCCGAGATCGGCTGGGTGATCCGGCTCATTTCGGAGGTGCGCTCGGTCAGGGCTGAAATGAATGTGCCGGCCGGCGCCAAGATCGTGTGCGTGATCGTCGGGCGCCGGCAAGGACACAAGGCGGCGGGCCGCCAACTGGGAAAACGAGATCATGCGGTTGGCGCGGCTGTCGTCAATTGCCTTTGAGGACAATGTGCCCAAGGCATCCGCGCAGATCGTGCTCGACGAGGCGACGGTGGCGCTGCCGCTCGAAGGCGTCATCGATTTCGCCGCCGAGAAGACCCGGCTTAACAAGGAGCTTGAGAAGATCGCCAAGGATGCCGGCGCAATCGATGGGCGCTTGAACAACCCCGGCTTCGTCGCCAAGGCTCCGCCCGAGGTGCTGGAAGAGTTGCGCGAGCGTAAGGTGGAGTTGGGCGCGCGCAAGGCGAAGGTGCAAGAGGCGTTGAAGAGGCTGGGGTAACACCAACGACCGGAAATCCTGACCAGCCTCGGCCCCCAATGACTTTATTCCGGCGAAAGAGGCTGTGAAGAAATCGGTCAATGGCCAGTCACCGCGAACTGGCGGGCAAAGCTGGCATCCCGCTCGTCTTCCAACCAATCGGCGATAGCCCCAATTTCTTCACAACCTCTTTCGCCGGAATGACGGATATGGGGAAGTCTGCGAGTTGTTTATTACGGCCGTAAGTATTTTTTCGCTGTCCTGAATCGGGTGGCGGTGGTTCGCTTGACCTGCTGATGTTGCGGCATCAGGAGGTGATTACATGACCGAGATTATGTTCCGCGCCATGCCGACCGGTGATGCGCGGCATTTTCAAGCGGGCGGGACAGATGCCTATGGGCTTGCGCCGGAGCGGCGGGTTTCCGATGGCGACGGGGTGCCGTGCCGGCATTGCCTGCAGGATGTGGCGAAGGGCGAGGATTATCTCATTCTCGCTTACCGGCCGTTTCCGGCGCTGCAGCCCTATGCCGAGACGGGGCCGATTTTTCTGCATGCCAAGGCATGCGAGCGGGCCACGGATGGCGAAGAAATTCCGGCCATGCTGAATGCGGCGGCGTCCCATCTGATCAAGGGCTACGGCTCCGATGACCGGATCGTCTATGGCACCGGCAAGATTGTGCCATCGGCCGATTTGGAAAGAGAAGCGGCGAAGATTTTGCAGCGCGGCGACGTGGCCTATGTGCATGTGCGGTCGGCGCTCAATAATTGCTACACTTGCCGGATCGACCGGGGCGGCGTTTCGGCCTAGTCTCGCGCCATGATCGGCATCTCTCGGACCGGATCGAAACGCCAATTGGCACCCTTGCCTTGCTGGCGCGGGACGGGGCTATCGTTTGCCTTGAGTTCGCCGATCAACCGCAGCGCATCGCGCGCGAACTTGAACCGCGCTTTGGTGCGTGCAGGCTGGTTGCGAGTGATGACCCGTACGGGTTTTCAACCTGTCTTCGCGCCTATTTTGCCGGCGAGCTTGCGGCCATCGACGATATTCCCACCGATGGCGGTGGCACGGCATTTCAGCGGTGGGTTTGGGAGGAGCTACGGCGCATTCCCTGTGGCACCGCCATCTCCTACCGGGAGCTGGCGCAGCGCTTGGGCGTTCCGGCGGCGACACGTGCCGTGGGCGCCGCCAACGGGCGCAACCCAGTATCCATCGTGGTGCCATGCCACCGGGTGATCGGCAGCGATGGATCGCTCACCGGCTATGGCGGCGGCCTGGGCCGGAAGACCTGGCTGCTTGAACATGAAGGAGTGGTCACGGCGGGCAAGCCCGCGACCAGGGGGTGAGCGAGCGGCGCTTGTAGAGGGCCGAGAAGTTGAGCGCCTTCATGCGGGCGCAGAATTTGGTGAAGCTGATGGCGTTGTCGGTGTATTCGACCGAGAATACGGCTTTGCCCGCAGCGATGAACGGCGACAACTGTCCGCACCAGCCTTGGGCGAAGCAATCCTCGGCTAACGCCCAATCGAATTTGGCGATCACGTCTGGCAGGAGTTCCGGGACGTTCTTAAGGCCGATGGAAAGCCCGTGGGCGTGGGCTGCCATGGCGAGCCACTTGATGAAGCGGACCTGATCGGCGCGAGTAATTGGAAAGCCTGTGTCGTTTTCATAGGCATCGAGATTGTCCGGTTCAACCGCGCAAAAAGCCCTTCGACTTGCAGAGATCGAGGCGGGCGTTGAAAATCGGCGCCAGGGTGGCGATCTGGCGGATATCGAGCCAGCGCTCGCCCGGCCAACCGTCATAGGCCTTGCCGATCACGCTGGCAGGGAATTTGTTCTTGTCGGGGCGCCAGTTTTCCCAGGAGCCGAAGCTGATGTAGCAGATGACGGTCTTGCCATTGGCGCGCAGGGCAGTGACCTGGGCCTTGGTCGTGTCGTTTAGATCGAGATCGATGGCGGAAGCGGCGGGGATTGTGCCGGTATAGCCTTGGAGTATCCACTCGAAGCTGGTTCCGGGGGCGGGTTTCCAGATTTCCGCATTGGCCGGTGATATCAGAGATAGAAGGGCGAATGCCAGCAAGACGCGCGCAAGGGAAACAATCATGTGCCTAGCTCCGGCCAAGTCTGGTCATGAAATAGGATGCAAGCTGGCGGGTGCGGCGGCGAAGCTCGGGCGAAGGATCGCCTTTCGCATAGCAGGAGGCAACTTTTTCCATGACCTCGCCGAGGGTGCCGGCTTCGGTTTGGATCGAGAGCACGGCCATGGCCGGGCGATTGAGAGTATAGCTCTTCTGGCCTTCGAGCACCCGCACCAGGCCTTCCAGTCTGATCCAATCCTCGGCGCGTGCCGAAAGCTTGCCCGCTTCATTATCGTCCATGTCCTGGGCGGCCACCTTAAGCATGGAACGATCGAACATGGTGGAGGCGACCGGGGTCTTGCCATAGAGATTGGCCATGGTGAGCACCAACAACTCGAAGAACCGCTCACGCATGGTGATGCTAGAGCCCAGCTCGGTTTCACCAGTGTCCTGCACGGCGGCAACCACCGCCAGGGTTTGGTTCACAATGCCGTCGAGGATTTGCTTTTCAGCCGCCATGGTGTCCAACAGCTCACAAGTCGGCGGAATTGTAAAGGCTAGGCTGTTTTCACGGTCTTGCGATTGCGCAAAACATGCTCGTGATTAGCATCGTATAGAGCGGAATTGCGAAATTCGCGGGGCTCGAGCACGGGACCGACCAGAATGAGGGCGGTGCGGGTGAGCTTGGCGGCGCGGACTTTCCTGGCGATGGTTGCGAGCGTTCCGCGGATGATCATCTGGTCGGGCCAGGTGACGCGGTAGACGACGACGACCGGGCAATCGGCGCCGTAGTGGGGGGTGAGGGCGCGTTCGACATAGGCCAGGTTGCGAATTGAGAGGTGGATGGCGAGGGTTGCCCTGGAGCGGCCAAGGGCTTCGAGTTGTTCGCCCTCGGGCATCGGCGAGGCCTGCATGGCGGTGCGGGTGAGGATCAGTGTCTGGGCGATTTCGGGCAGGGTGAACTCGGTGTTAAGCACGGCGGCGGCGGCGGCGAAGGCGGGCACACCGGGAGTTACGTCATAGGGAATGCCGAGGGCATCCAGCCTCCGCATCTGTTCGGCGATGGCGCCATAGATGGAGGGATCGCCGGAGTGCACGCGGGCGACATCAAGGTTTTTGGCATGGGCGGCGGCGATTTCGGCGATGATCTCCTCGAGGTGGAGGGGGGCGGTGTCGATGACTCGGGCGCCCTCTGGCGCTGCCTTGACGATCTCCTCCGGCACCAGGGAACCGGCATAGAGACAGACGGGGCAGGACTGGATGAGTTTCAGGCCGCGAAGGGTGATCAGGTCCGGCGCGCCGGGGCCGGCGCCGATGAAATGGACGGTCATTGGGCGGCTTCCCGCTTCCTGGCATAGCCGCGCGGCGTATAGGCGTAGGTTCTGCCATCGCCTCTCTTGAAGGATTTCGATTGCGACGAGCCAACCATGACGAGGGTGAGCATGTCGACATTGCCAGGATCGAACTCGGAGAACCTGGCAATCTTCAGGCTTTCTTCGGGGCGGCCGAGGCTGGAGGCGATGACGACGGGCGTTTCCGGCGGGCGGTGCGGCTTGAGGATGGCAAAGGCGCGCTCGATCTGATCGCGGCGCTTGAGCGAGCGCGGGTTGTAGAAGGAGATGACGAAGTCGCCTTCGGCGGCGGCTTTGATGCGCCGCTCGATCACCTCCCAGGGGGTGAGCAGATCGGACAGCGAGATGCAGCAGAAATCATGGCCGATCATGGCACCGGCCTTGGCGGCCGCGGCCTGGAAAGCGGAGATGCCGGGAATGACTTTCACCTCGATCCGGCAGGGTTCGAGGTCGATGACCTCATAGACCAGCGCCGCCATGGCATAGATGCCGGCATCGCCGGAGCAGACGAGGGCGACGCGCTTGCCCTCTTTGGCAAGGGCGATGGCATGGCGCACGCGGTCTTCCTCGGCGCCGAGGGGGAAGCGGTGTTCGGTTGCTGGTCAGTCTTGCAAGTCCGCAACGAGATCGAGATAGAGGTCATAGCCAACCCAGTCGGTGGCGCACAGCAAGGCTGAGTGAGGCGTCGGCCGCTGCGATTGGTCACGATTGCCTGGCCCGATGCCGACGACATGAGAGCTGACCCGTCGTCCGCCCCCGAGAGTCAACAATAGGCCGGGGTGAACGGGCAATTGCGCAAGTTAGCATGCGCGCTCTTGGTTTTCGGGACGATCAGTTCGCCGTCAGGTCCGGCTGCCGCGAGGGCTGCGGCTTCCGCAACGCCTGCGACGCCCACTTCTCGTTCGACGATATCCGAAGGCGTCTTTAGACGATGGCGCTTCGCTTGCGCAATTCTTCCGCGCGTGAAGTAGCGGCATCTGCTATCATAAGAACCGTGGCGTAGATCGCGGCTTCGTCCTCCTTGAGGTCGATCGACGCATAAGCAAGCGACTGCATACTCTGACAACCCATGACGCGCGAGAGTTCCGGTCGATCAGAGCATTCGACTTCCTCGTAGGAAGCGCCGCGTTCGCAACCGAGACCGACGGCGAGCGTCTCGGATGATAAACGAGATGCTCGCGCTGAGCCTTCTCTGGCTGCTCTGTCAGCGTGAGCGTTACGCTCAGCTGAGCAGCCGGGGTCATTCAGGCAGTTCTGAGCCACGGTGCATGGCATTCAATGGTACACGGGCTTCATCGCCGATGACGGCGACCGCAAGGGTGCCCTGATAGTCGCGGCACGTCAGCAGACATCGCTTTCACGTGGATCGTCCAGCGCATTCCGACAGAAGAGTTGGAAACCAGGCGCGGGCCAATCGAGAGCCAGTCCCTTGCGGACATCGCTCGCTGATCTGATAGCGGCGTGGCCGTTGCAAACCGCCGTGGTCTGACGCGCAAGGTCAGTGGCACCATGATGGCCGCCGAGATAGCGGGATCACCGACGAGCCGGTCGATCGTGTAACAGCTGATCAAGCGGCGGCGCACTACGCTTGTCGTATGAGATGCGGTACGGCTATGGCGCGAATGATGGATCCGCTTGCGCAGATCCGATGATGCGGCCTCCTTAAAGCTGGAACGAGATCTTTGCCTTGACCGACGTGCACATCGCTCGTCATCGATAGTCGCCTGGCGAATTGTCTGAAGGTACTTCTTCGATTTGGCGGTAATCGGCAGGGCGCTCTCAGCAGTAGGAACCGGCCAGGCTTCACCATCGCTTCGGTTCCCGTATAAACAAGGATCGTCGAGAAATAGGGCAGGGTGTCTTCGCGTGATGTCTGACTAGCGGCGCGATGCGCTGGTCTGTCGTGGGTGGCGCGTGACGATGACATGGACCTTGACGATGAGGTCGAGGGCGCCGAGGATGTTCCGCACCTTACCGAAATGGCGGCCGACCTTGATGATGGCGGCGGATTGGGCGGTGTGGAGTTCTTCGCGCAGGCGATCGAGCTCCAGGGTGGCGGGGAGGACTTTCAGCACTTCGTTGCGGGCAGCGAGGGGGCGGCCGATGGCGGCGGCGGCGGCGGTGATCGAGGTGACGCCGGGGACGACGATGGTTTGGAAATCCCTGGCGAGGCGGGCGAAGATATACATGAAACTTCCATAGAAGAATGGATCGCCTTCGCAAAGCACCACCACATCGCGGCCGGCTTTCAGATGGGTGGCGATGGCGGAAGCACCGGCGTCATAGGCGGCCTGCGCCGGCTCGCGCTCCACGCGCATGGGGACGTCGATGGGGAGTTCGATTACACCATCCGGCAGGAATGGTTTGGCGATTTCGCGGGCAGTCGAGTCCTTGCCGTTGGCGGCGAGGTAGGCGATGACAGGTGCTGTGGAAATCAGACGCCAGGCTTTGACTGTCATCAATTCGGGATCGCCGGGGCCGACGCCTACGCCATAGAGGGTTCCGTGCTTCACCATGGTTTGCGGGTCCGCCATTGGGTGACGGCCATGCGCGGCTTGAGGGCGCGCAGGCGGCCGATGTTGGTGAGATGGGAGATTTCCAGCCGCACAAGATCGCCGCCATGCTTTTCCTGGAGATCGTAGAGATGCAGTTCGCCCTCGATGGTGACGACGTTCACCACCATGGCGCCACCAGGCTTCAAGTTCACCCAAGCTGTTTCGAATACGCCTGGCTCTCCCAGACCGCCGCCAATGAACACTGCATCTGGGGGAGGCTGACCGGCGAATGATTGCGGCGCATCACCGGCTACGATTTGCAACCGTGGTGTGCCGAGACGATCGGCGTTGTGGGCAATCATTTTCAGGCGATCGGGATCGGTTTCGAAAGCAATGGCCTCGCAACCACGGGTGGAGCGCATCCACTCAATGGCGACGGAACCGCAGCCGGCGCCCACATCCCATAGTAGCTGGCCGGGCGCGGGAGAAAGCGCAGCCAGCGTCGCGGCACGCACCTCGCGCTTGGTGAGCTGGCCATCGTGGATAAAAGCGTCATCGGGAAGACCGGCCAGGCGGGAGAGAATGGCCGCGCCTGACGAGGCGACGCAGTTGATGGCGAGCGTATTGAGATCCGAGAATTTGGTAGCAGGAATGGCGCTGGCGGTGAAAGTCATTTGACGCTCGCGGGCGCCGCCCATGTTCTCGAGAACCGTGATCAGTGCTTTCTCCGAAGCCACGGGCCACCAGTCTGCGGGCCACTTCCGGAATGGTGGTGGCATCGGCGGTGAGGACGATGAGCCGGGCCGCGGGTTGAATGAAGGCCTCGATGTTGGCGCAATCGCGGCCATGGAGAGTGAGTGTATCGCAATCGGGCAGGGACCAGCCGACGCGGGCGGCCGCCAGCGAAAAGGCCGAGAGATAGGGGATTATCTCCATTTCGGCGAAGGGTATGAAGGTCAGCAGCTTGCGGGCGACGCCATAGTTGAGCGGATCGCCGGTGGCGAGGACGACAGTGCGCCTGCCACGCAGGGGCTTGATGCGGTCAATGACGGCGGAGAAGGGTTGCGGCCAGAGATGGCGCTCGGCATTGCTTGCAGGCACGGAAGCGAGGAGGCGGTCCGAGCCGATAATGACCTCGGCTTCGGCGAGGAGGAGACGGGCGTGGGCGGCGAGGCCATTGTAGCCGTCTTCGCCCATGCCGATGATCGCAAGCCACTTGCTCATGTCTCATCCCGGGTCAGGGCGTTGACAACGGCGGCGGCCATGGCGGAGCCACCCTTGCGGCCGAGGAGGGTTGCATAGGGTATGCCGCGCGAATTGGCGTGCAGCTCGGCCTTGGATTCGGCAGCGCCCACGAAGCCCACGGGAAAGGCGGCGATGGCCGCCGGCTTCGGCGCCTTGCTATCGAGCAACTCAAGCAAGGCGAAGAGTGCGGTGGGGGCGTTGCCGATGATAACGAGCGCGCCTTTCAGAAGCGGCTTCCACAATTCGACAGCGGCGGCGGAGCGGGTGATCTTGCGCTCAGTGCCGATGTCGCGAGCCGCCGGGTCGTTCAGTGTGCAGACGACATTCAGGGATTTGTCGATGATGCCGTGGCGGACCATTTCGGCATCGACAAGGATGGGAAAGCCGTTCTGTATGGCTTTCAATGCCGCGGCGCGGAAGTCCGCGGAAATGCGGAGGTCGGGCACGATTTCTGGCATGCCGCAGGCATGGACAATGCGCGTGGCGATGGCGGCTGCATCCTTCGGCAGCGCCGAGAAATCGGCCTCGGCGCGGATGATGTCGAAGGAGCGGGCGTAGATCGCCTTGGGATCGCGCAAGTAGTCCATCATTTTTTCTGCATGCTCCTGGGGCCAAGAGGATGGTCCGCATGGGGGTAGGGCGCGTGGGTGTGGTCATGAAGATGATGACCCTTGACGGCCGGCCGGATGGCGGCATCAAGATCGAGGGTGAAGGTGCTACCGGAGCCAATGCCCTCGACATGATGATGGTGGCTCTCCTGGGGGGCGCCAACTTCAGCTTCGAAGCCCAGAACCTGAGAGCGGTATTTGCACATCTGGCAATTCATGGCGATGTCGCCGGTGAGAATCTGGTTGATGCGTTCCTCGAAGGTTTCGATCACTTGCGGGTGGTCATTGAGATAGGGCGCCTTGATGAACTGGATTTCCGGGTGGCGCCTGGCCACCTCATCGGTTGCATCATAAATTCGCTGCACCAGAATGCCGGTAAAGAGGAAATAGGGAAAGACGATGATGCGGCGATAGCCCAGACGCGCGGCATGCTCGAGGCCGGGATCGACAAGCGGAAATGTAACTCCGGAATAGGCGGTTTCCGCCCAGCCGAAACCGAAGCCTTCCCACAGCAGGCGGGTCACTTTCGAGACATTGGAGTTGGCGTCGGGATCGGAGGCGCCGCGGCCAACGACGACAAGAAGTGTTTCATGCCTGGGGACATCGCCGGGGGCGGCACCGATGGCCTGCCGCACGCGATCGGCGGCGGCGCGCATCATCTTGGGATCGATGCCGAGGTCCTTGCCGTAGTCGATGCGCAGATCGTTTTGCGCGGCATAGGTATTGAGCACCGAGGGGATATCGTTCTTTGCGTGGCCTGCCGCAAACAGCATGCCGGGGACGGCGAGAACGCGGGTCACGCCCTTGGACTTGAGTTTGTCGAGGCCGTCGCGGATGATCGGAGTGGCAAATTCAAGGTAGCCATATTCCACCGGATAGTGCGGCAGGCGCTTCCTGAGGTGTTGGGAGAGAACAGCGAATTCCGCCACCGCAGCCTTGTCGCGGCTGCCGTGGCCGCAGAGCATCACACCGAGTTTGTCTGCCATTGTCCTGCCTTCCCATACACAGCATGACCGGAAATCCGGCCCGGAAGGCAGCTCCGGCATTGGCCCCCGCTTGGGTCGACCGCACCGGAATCGCTCTCAGTCCCTTGGGGGGAACGCTGCTGATTGCCTGTTCTAGCGGCAGGCATGCCAGCTCACAAGCTGGAATGCGGCAGGTCAGAACTCAATCCCGGCCTGGGCTTTCACGCCGGAGCGGAAGGGATGCTTGACCTGCTCCATCTCGGTGACGAGATCGGCGATTTCGATCAATTCGTCCTTGGCGTTGCGGCCGGTGACGATCACATGCTTGTCGGCGGGTTTATTTTTCAGCACATCGAGGACTTCCGCCAGCGGCAGGTAATCATAGCGCAGCACGATGTTGAGTTCGTCGAGCAAAACCAACTTGTAATCTGGGTCGGCGATCAGCCGCTTGGCTTCCTCCCAGCCGGCGCGGGCGTGGGCCACGTCGCGCTCGCGGTCCTGGGTTTCCCAGGTGAAGCCTTCGCCCATGGCCTTGATGGTGACGAGTTCGGGGAATTTCTCGAGAATGGTACGCTCGCCGGTGCCCCAGGCGCCCTTGACGAACTGGATGACGCCCACCTTCATGCCGTGGCCGATCGCACGGAACACCATGCCGAAGGCGGCGGTGGATTTGCCCTTGCCCTTGCCGGTGTGGACGATCAGCAGGCCTTTCTCGATGGTCTTGCCGGCCATGATCTTGTCGCGGGCGGCTTTTTTCTTGGCCATCTTCTCGTGGTGGCGGGCATTGTCATGGTCATCGGTCATTGCGATAGCTCCTTGAGGAGATCATAGGCCGAGTTGAGGCGTGGATTCCACAGTCCGCGGGTTGCCGCTTCTTCAAAGCGTTGGGCGATTTCCTTGAGGGCCGCCGGATTATTGCCGGCGATGAAAGCGCGTGTTTCCTCATCGGCAAGGAAGGCGTCATAGGCCAGATCGAAATGGTGGGTTTTCACCGCGCCAGTGGTGGCGGCGAAGGCGAACATATAGTCAATCGTGGCGGCGATTTCGAAGGCGCCCTTGTAGCCATGGCGTTTGACGCCGTTGATCCATTTGGGATTGACGACGCGCGAGCGCATGACTCGGCCCACTTCTTCTTCAAGCGTGCGGATGACCGGCCGCTCGGGCCGCGAGTGGTCGTTGTGATAGACGCGCGGGCGCTTGCCGGAGGCCTGTTCGACGGCGGCCGACATGCCGCCCTCGAATTGGTAGTAGTCGTCGGAATCGAGAAGATCGTGTTCGCGGTTGTCCTGGTTGTGGACGACGGCTTCAATGCGCGCAAGGCGCTGGCGGAAGCTTGCGACGACGTTGGCTCCGTGGGTTTTCGCGCCATAGGCGTAGGCGCCCCAGGTGACATAGGCGGCGGCGAGATCGGCGCGCTCGTTCCAGATTTTTGAATCGATCAATGCTTGCAGCCCCGCGCCATAGGCGCCTGGTTGCGAGCCGAAGATGCGGTGACCGGCCAATGTCGCGGGCTGTATCTTCGGCGATGCCGGAGGCGACAAGCTCCGCCGATTCCGAGTTTCATGCGGGCGGCGAGGGGATTGTCTTCGGCGTCTTCATCGAGGCTTCCGACGGCTCGCATGGCCTTGTCGAGGAGTTCGATCTGGGCGGGAAAGGCATCGCGGAAGAAGCCTGAAATGCGCAAGGTGACGTCGACGCGGGGACGGCCAAGCCTGGCAAGCGGCACGATTTCAAAGCCGGTGACGCGCCAGCTTGATGGTTCCCACACGGGCTTGGCGCCGATCAGCGCCAGGGCCTGGGCAATGTCGTCGCCGCCGGTGCGCATGTTGGAGGTGCCCCAGGCCGAGAGTCCCAGTCGCCTTGGGATATTGGCCGAAATCCTGGAAGTGGCGGGCGAGCAGGTCTTCGGCGGATTTCTGTCCGAGGGTCCAGGCGGTTGGCGTCGGCAGGGTGCGATTGTCGAGGGAGAAGAAATTACGGCCGGTCGGCAGCACGTCAAGGCGGCCGCGGGTTGGCGCGCCGGAAGGACCCGGCGAAACGAAGCGGCCGGACAGGCCGCGCAAGAGACTTTGGATTTCGTTTTTCCCGCAGGCGCGGAGCGCGGGACGGATCTTGCGCACGATCTCGTCCAGAACAGACATCCGCCCTCTTTCCGTCATCCCGGCGAAAGCCGGGACCCATATTGCCGCCCGGCGCATGCGGATCGATGGGTCCCGGCTTTCGCCGGGATGACGATAGGAGGAGGGACTGCGCATAAAGCTCAAGCCGCTCCACCGTATCGCCATTGGTGCGCCAAGGATCGGCGCTCGATCGGCAAGCAATGCTCGGGCTTCGGCCCCTGCCAGGCTCCGCCATCGCGCAGGTCAGCGGATCGAAATCGCCGAAGCCGAAATCGGCGGCGAGGGCGCGGATGAGCGACTGGTCTCCGCCTTCGCCGAGGCCGCGGGGCACGCGGGTGAGAGCCACCAGGAGATCGGCTTCGAGGCGTCCCTCAGGCGAAGAGCCGAGTATGTGGAGGCCGTCGCGGATCTGGGCCTCCTTGAGGTCGCAGAGATAGGCGTCGAGCTTCCGCAGATCGCTGTCGTCGTCGCCGGTGAAGCCGGCGTCGAGGTCGAGGCGGTGGCCGCGGGTGAGATCGAGAATGTCGCGCTTAAGGGCGGCGAGCCTGCGGCGGTCGAGGCCGGAGGCGAGATAATATTCATCGATCAGGGCCTCGAGGTCCTTGAGCGGACCATAGGTTTCGGCGCGGGTGAGCGGCGGGGTGAGGTGGTCGATGATCACCGCGCCGGTGCGGCGTTTGGCCTGGGTGCCCTCGCCGGGGTCGTTGACGATGAAGGGATAGAGCTGCGGCAGGGGGCCGTGGGCGATTTCGGGATAGCATGCGGAGGTGAGTGCATTGGCCTTGCCGGGCAGCCATTCGAGATTGCCGTGCTTGCCATTGTGGATCAGGGCATGGGCGCCGAAGTGGTGGCGGAGCCAGAAATAGAAGGCGAGATAGCCGTGGGGCGGCACCAGGGCCGGATCGTGGTAGGTTGATTTGGGATCGATATTGTAGCCGCGCGCCGGCTGGATCGCTACGGCAACATTGCCGTAGAGCCTGACGGCGAGATGGAATGCGCCGCCGGCGAAGAAGGGGTCGCCCTCGGGTTGGTCCCAGCGCTGGTTGATCTGTGCGCGGATGGATTTGGGCAGGGCGGCGAAGTGGTTGCGATAGTCTTCGAGGCTCAGCGACACGCTGTCATCTTGCGATATAGTTTCCGGCCTTGCCCGTGAAGACGTAAGGGCGTGGATAATGGCGTTGCCGGTCGCCGGATACTGGGTGACGCAATAGCCCGCATCCTTCAATGCATCGAGTATGGCGAGCGTGCTGGCCGGCGTGTCGTAGCCAACACCATTGGCGATGCGGCCGTCCTTGTCGGGATAGTTGGCAAGGATGATGGCGACCTTGCGGTTGGAGTGCCGGAGTTTGGCGGAGGCGCAGCCAATTGGCGGCAAGATCGGCCACAAATTCGACGCGGTCCGGCACCGGCTTGTAGGTGACGATCCGGCATTGGGCCGCTTCATGCCAATGGCTGTCGGCCTTGAAGGAAATGGCGCGCGACATGATGCGGCCGTCGAGCTCCGGCAGCACCACATTCATCGCCAGATCGCGGGCGCCGAGACCTTGGGAGTTGTCATGCCAGTTTTGCTCGGAAGTACCAGCGAGGACGACTTGCAAGACCGGGCAGTCGAAAGCCGCTAGCGGGTCAGCTCCGCCAGCGGAAGCTGCGAAGCTGGTGGCATTGAGGATGATGCCGGGTTGAGCCGCGCCCAGCTCTTTGGCAATCAGCGCGGCGCTCGCCTGATCCTTGAGGCTTGCCACATAAAGCGCGCGCGTGGCGATGCCGCGCGCCTTCAAGGCATCGATCAATGCATCGATCGGGGCGGTTTGCGCACCTTCGACTAACGAGCGGTAGAAGATGATGGCGGCATCTGACTGCCCATCCGAGGAGGTGTCGCGGTAGACACCAGCCCTAGGCAGGTGAGCAGGCGGCGCAGGAACAATGCTGCCGGTAAGCAAGTGGCTGCAATATGCGAGGAAACTTCCGGCATTGCGTTCGCCACCTGCCACGAGATAACGGCGAAGGCGCTCGCAATGGGCGGGAGACAGCGTGGAGCGGGCCGTTAGCGCTTCGTCTGGATTGGCATCGCCGGACAGCACAGCAAGGCGAATTTCCCGCTCGCGCGCCAGGGTTTCGACTTGCTCAAGGCCATAGTTCCAGTAGGAGGCACCGCCGAGCAATCTGAGGACGATGAGTTTGGCACCCGCCAGGGTTTTTTCGATGTAGATGTCGACGGAAAGGTTGTGCTGGAGATGCAGGAGATTGGCGAGCCGGAGAGTGGGGCCGGTGTTACCATCATAGGCGCGCGCCAAAGCCGCGATTTCGCTGTCGGCGGCCGAGAGCACCACAATGTCGCCGGGCGATTGATTGAGGTCGACTGCTTCGGCTGCGCCGTCGATTACGCCCGACGTGGTGGCAAGGAGATGCATCAGCCGCGAAGTGCTGCTTCGATGGCGGCACGGTCCAGGTGTTTTTCGCCGATGACCACGAGCTGGGTGCTTCGGGCTTCGTCCGGCTTCCATGGGCGGTCGAAGTAGCTGTTCAACCTTGGGCCGACGGCCTGAATGAGAAGGCGCGACGCCGAGCCTTCAAGATCGGCAAAGCCCTTGATGCGCAGAATGTCATGGTCCGCAATGGTGCGCTCGATACGGCGGAGCAGAGCGTCCTTGCTGGCGATATGGCCCAGCGGAACTACGAAGGTGATGAAGTCATCGTGGTCGTGCTGTTGCTCACCCTCCATTTCATGGTGGGACAGGCGGTTGCCCATGTCGTCCTCGGCCGCGGCGCCAACACCAAGCAGCACGGAGACATCAATCACGCCATGGCGGGTTGGCACCAATCTGGTTCCGTCGCGCAGTTGGATCTTCAGCCCGTGCGACAGGGTTGCAAGTTCACCTCGACCAAGCAAATCGGTCTTGTTGACAATCACCATGTCGGCGCAGTTGAGTTGGTCCTCGAAAAGCTCCTCAATCGGATTTTCATGGTCGAGATTGGGATCGGCGGCGCGCTGGGCGGCAACAGCCTCTTCGTCATCGGCAAAACGCCCCTCTGACAGCGCCTTGGCATCGACGACGGTCACCACAGCATCGACGGTGACGCGCGATTTGATATCCGGCCAGCCAAAAGCGCGAATGAGCGGTTGGGGCAGGGCAAGGCCCGACGTTTCAATGACGATGTGCTGAGGAGGATTGGCGCGGTCGAGCAGCTTCTTCATGGTGGGCACAAAGTCATCGGCGACGGTACAGCAGATGCAGCCATTGGAGAGCTCGATCACATCTTCATCCTTGCACAGAGCATCGCCACAGCCTTTGAGTATTTCGGCATCGACACCGACGTCGCCAAATTCGTTGATTATGAGCGCAATGCGGCGGCCTCGCGCGTTTTCGAGCATGTGACGGATGAGCGTTGTCTTGCCGGCGCCGAGGAAGCCGGTGATGACCGTTGCCGGAATTTTCTGCAGACTCATGTGCTGTGAATATCCTTGGCAAATTTGTCGATGGCCAACCCTAGGAACAGGCCGATGAAGCACCAGAACACAGCGCCTGCGGCGATCGAGTTGGCGGCGAAAGCGGCGGCAAGGCCTGCTGGAACGGCGCTTTCGTGGGATTGAGCCAGGGGAGCGCCGATCACATGTGGTGCGGCGATGAAGAGAATTGCCACCACAATCGCCCAAACTTCACGCCTTGCGGCAATGAGATAGAGGCCCGCGCCGGTTGCGGCGATGGTGCCAAGCCACCAGATTTGGCGGGCGGCCAGGTCACCGGCTGGCATGCCGGGAAGTTCCGGTGGAAGGCCGGCCGCCGGCGCCAGGGTTGCTGCAAGAAAGCCACAGAGGCCCCAGATCGCGCCGTTGCGGGCGGTGATCGGAATCCCCGCAAGAAGCGATATGCCCGCCAAAATGGCGGCGAAGGCTGCGCCAGTCAGCATTGTGGCGACGGTGGTGTAGAATGTCCTGCTGGCCCCATCAGTTGGGGGCGCCGTGGCACTTTCAAATTTTTCGGCCGCTACGATGAGAGGCGTCAGCCGCACATGCTGGATGGCGCCCATGATGAGTCCCGCCGCAATCCCCGCCAGGAGCGCGGCGAGCAGAACTCGCCCAATCATTTCCGGTGCTGGCTTAGTGGCAGGGAAAGCCGATAGCGTGGCGGGTGTCGTGGGCGGCATTGTGCGCCACGGCGATATGCGACAAGCCCACGGCGTAAAGCAGTATAGCGCCAACGAAAATAGCCACGAGACCAGCGGCGATGCGCCGTGATACGGCAATTGAAACGGTATTGGTACGTGTGGTCATTGACACCCTCCGTGCGACCGAACTGTTGTGGGGCGCATGGCCCCGGCGATACGCGGCAGGTCTCCTGACTTGCGGGTCCTTGGTCTGGAGCGGCCTTCCCGGTTACCCAGTGGCCGATAACGCTCTAGACCTCGCCGCTCACAGTTGCGGGGGCAGTCACGGAATTGGCCCCGATTGGGTCATCCACACCGTGTTCCCTGTTCGGCCTCTCACCGTCCGGCTACGAGGCACCACGTGGTTACTTTGTGGCAGGCATTGGGGTGCTTCGTCAACTGCCGGGCGACGGGGTGGGCGGCAAATGCGACGTCCAGGTGGCGGCGGCGACCTGAAACGGTCTCTTAACTCTAATCCGGGATGATCCCGAGTCATGAGCTTCCGTACCGTTCTGTTTGCGTCTGTTAGCGCCGCGTTCCTTGCTGCATGTGTAGCTGTGTCCGGTCCAGCCGCCGCCGCGTCCCAAAATCCCAACGCCTTGCTTGCTGCTTCCGCCTATGAGGCGCTGGCTGGCGGCGATCCGGCCACGGCGGTCTCCACATACACCCAGGCCATCGAGTCGCGCGAACTCGAACCGGAGGTGCTGGCAAATGCCCTGTTGAACCGGGCACTTGCGCACCAGTACCTCAGTCAACACGAGGCTGCCGTCGACGATTACTCGGCGGCGTTGCGCATCGATGCGATGAGCGCCAAGTTGCGGGCGATGGCGCTCTACAATCGTGGGCTATCTTACCAAAAGCTGATGAAATCCGGTTCTGCAATCGAAGATTTTACCAGCGCACTATTTCTCGATGGTGAATTTGCTCATGCCTATTACAGCCGTGCCAACTTGTTGAGGGAAGGCGGGCAGTTTCTTTTTGCACTCTCCGACTACGAGAAAGCCATTCAGTTCAAGCATCCGGATCCGGCGCGGGTCTATTACGGCGAGGCTTTGACCTACGATGCCCTGCAACGGCCGCAGAATGCCCGGGATGCGACGGAAAAGGCACTGGCGGCCAACCCAAAATTCGAGCCCGCCAAGGCCCGTATTGCAGGAAATTCTCCGGTTCGCAAAGCCGCCAGCATAGTCGATTTAATAGCTACAGCTTCGATTGGCGGGACGTCCGGTGGTATCGTGGCCCGCAAAGCTGTGTTACCGAAGCCATCGGCACCAGCGGCCGATTTGCTTGGAAACGACGATGGCCAGGCAACTGCCGCCACAGTCCAGAAAAAGAAACCGATCAATGACCGTGTTCCGATGGAGCTGGCCGAATCTCAACCCGCCGTCGGGCCTGAATCAGATGCCTCAACTATTGAGGAAAAGATCGTCGCAATTGAACCGGCCGTTGAAACCAAGTCACCGGAGCCCGCTAAGGCTAAACAAGCTTCCGCCGGGAATTCGGCGCCAACCCCGGAAACCGCTAGTCCTGCTGTTTCGGGCTGGAGCGTGCAGGTCGCATCCGCGGCTAGCGAAGGTGCGGCGTGGTCAACCTGGAAAAAGATGCAAGCAAAGCACCGCATTCTGTCCGGCAAAAAACCGGTGGTAATGCGGGCGGATTTGGGCGCCAAAGGCACATTTTACCGCGTCCGCCTTACCGGGTTTGAAAGCCAGAGCGACGCCAAGAGCGCCTGCTCAAAACTCAAATCGGGCGGTGTTACCTGTTTTATCAGCAAGGCCTCTTCTTAGAGCCTATCACCGGTTGCAATTCCGTCGAATAACATCGAATAGTAATCTATTGACTTAGCGGAAGCTTAGCTTTCATGTGGTAGATCGTTCCCGGAAGCCATTCTGAGGGATGCGATGTTTGCCGATTACCAGCGCCTTATGCGGTCATGGTACGAACAGGATCGTTCCGGTTTGGAAGGCGATCCTTGTTCCAGCAACAGTGCTGCAAGCCCAATTGAAAGGGATATCGAGCAGGCGTTCGTTCGGGCGCAGTCAAACCTCGCTGCCGAATTGCTCAATCTGGTGCATTCGCGCGAACCTGGGTTTTTCGAGAGACTGGTGATCGACGTGTTGCTTGCCATGGGCTACGGCAGCCGGCGGCGGGATTTGGCCCGCAAACTCGGACGTACAGGGGATGGAGGCGTTGACGGAATTATTTCGCAGGATGAGCTTGGTCTTGACCAGATCTACTTGCAGGCCAAGCGCATCAAACCCGGTTGTCTTGTGCCAATCTCGGACGTACGCGATTTTGCCGGCAGCCTTGATGCTCACCACGCGAGCAAGGGTGTTTTTCTGACCACCAGCCATTTTTCCCAGGCCGCGGTCAATTTTTGCCAGCAGGTATCGAGGCGCGTCGTTCTCGTCGATGGCGAGAAGTTTGCGGAACTGATGATCCGTTACAATATCGGGGTGTCGGTCAAGCAGTCCTATCAGATCAAGAGGATCGACCCGGAGTATTTCCGTCACGATCAGCAGCGATACTCAGCTCCGAAATAATTTCAGCTTCAATCCAGCCGCGCAGATAGGTCGCGGCGCGGAATGCCGCCGTGCCGGTGTCACCCAAAGTCGCGATCATTTCGCAAACCACCGCGAAAGGAACATTGGCGTTGGCGGCATCGAGCGCCATTGCTTCTTCTTCACCGAGCATGCGGAAACGCGATGCGAGCCCCTGGCGCCAGACCAGAATTTCCTGATCCTGCTCAAGTCTGATCGGATGGGGTGGAGTTTCATCGCATTTGAGGCTTGCCCACAGGCTTGTCACATTGGTGCGGACCTTGAAGCGCCGCACCGACGGCGAAATGGCAAAAGCAATATTGCCAAACTCCGAGGGATCGATTGCCGCGAGGTCCGCCATTCCTACAATGGGCGCTTCGGCGGCATCGAAGGCGTCGTTGAGGGCGCGTTCAAGCTCGGCCAATTCACTGAGTTCGGGGTAGCGCGAGTACGGTTGGGTGCGCCGGAGAAATTCCGCCAGATGGCGCGAGTACCAGCGGGCGTTTGGATTGCTGGATGGGTATTGCGCGATATAGGCGCGCGCCAGGCCGGCGAATTTGACCTCCCCCATGTAGCAGCCGAGCTTGGGATGATCGTTGGCCAAGAACCCGGTCAGGCGCTGGCCATAACCGTTGCGGTAGACATCCAGCCGGGCACTGGCGCTGCCATGAGGGGGAGACTTTACCAGTGCTGCCGCGCTGGTGCCGGTTCCGAGGATGGCGCCTTGGATGCATTCCTGGAGTTCGGCAAGCTTCGTGCTCATGCAGCTGCCGCCGACAAAACACTACTGGCAATCGAGCGGGCCCGGTCTAGTTCCGCGACGAGTTCCGCCAAGGACGGAATGTTATCATCGCGCTCGATCATGGTGGAGACGGCGCCGAAGTGTTTGAGAGCCCGGCCGTAGAGGTCCCAGACTTCGGCGCAGACCGCTTGATCATGGGTGTCGATGAGGCAGTCGTTGCCCTCGGAGTGACCGGCGAGGTGAAACTGGACGACGCGCTCCGGCGGAATTGACTCGATGAAGGCAGAAGGCACAAATGTGTGATTCATGCCGGAGACGAAGACATTGTTGACATCAAGCAGAAGCCAGCAGTCCGCTCGCTTCGCCACTTCGGCAACGAAGTCCCACTCGGACATTTCCGAGCAGGAATATTCGATGTAGCTCGAGACGTTCTCAATGGCGATACGGCGGCCAAGGAAATCCTGCACCTTGGAAATGCGGTCAACGACATGACACAGCGCTTCTTCGGTATAGGGCACCGGCATCAGGTCGTGTAGGTTGATGCCGTGAACGCCAGTCCAGCACAAATGATCGGATATCCATTTCGGGCTGACACGGCGCTCCAGCGTCTTAAGCTGCGCCAGATAATCCATGTCGAGGGGGGCGGTCGAGGCAATCGACAGCGATACCCCATGCATGACGATCGGGTAGCGTTCGGCAATGCGATCGAGCATATGCAGCGGCTGACCGCCTGGGATCATGTAATTTTCGGAAATGATCTCAAACCAATCGATGCTTGGCGCGGATTCGAGAATCTCATTGTAGTGCTGGGCCCTGAGGCCCAGACCGAATCCGAGATAGGCGGGTTTGGCAGTGTTCATGATCGTCCAAGGGGCCGGCGGGCCGAGGCCTGCAGGACACAGCCCGCCCGGTGCATTTAACTGAAGATCAGCTCTCGACTTTGCCGCCGAGGGAATCGCATTCGGCCTTGGTGGTCGACAGGAAGCCGTGGCCCTTGCAGGCATTCAGTCCCTTGCAGGAGGAATTGCCAGTCTTGCATTCGGACTGGCCCTTGCAAGCGTTGACGCCGAGACAATGGACTTTCGCGTCATCGGCCTGTGCTATCTGCATTGTCATGCCGGTGACCGCGAAAGTCAGTGCGGCGGCGGCAAGGGCTGCGCCGGATCTGGCAAAGTGCTTCATGGTAGTCTCCTCAAGTTCATCTCTGTTGTCCGGCTGCAATGGCCGTCACCCAGACATGACGGAGTACGCCATCACCTGCCAATCACATGGCCGTCAGCCGGCTCACGCTTGCGTGAAAATGCGTTACTCCTTGAGGAGGAAGGTTATTTTCATGTTGACCCGCCATTCGGACACTTTGCCGTTCTTGACCACGCATTTGATGTCCTGAAGCCAGGCGCCTTCGACCTGGTCGAGGGTGGAATCGGCCCGGCGGATGCCGTTTTCAACAGCGTCTTCAATGCTTTTGGGCGAGGAGGCGATGAGTTCGATGACTTTGGCGACGGCATTGGACATGGCAATACTCCTGATTGCGGATAACTGTGACAGGGAGATACTCTCCGCCTCCATGCTATCATATGATGGCAGCGCGTCACCCTTTCAGTTTGCAGTCATGGCCCTGAATCTTATCAAGCTTTGTGTCGGCGTCAGTGAAATCGAGGAACTCGAGCACTGGGTGCGCGAGGCCAGGGCCGGACGCGACAGCCTGGACCATACGACCCGCAGTTTTCCTAAACGGAGTGAGGAAATTCTGGCCGGCGGGTCGCTTTACTGGGTTATCCGGGGCCTGATCCTGTGCCGGCAACCGATCGCCGATCTGGTTGCCGTCAAAGGTGAGGACGGCATCGGCCGGTGCCGCATCGATTTCAAGCCGAAGATCATACCGGTAAGGCCGGCGCCGCGGCGCGCCTTTCAGGGCTGGCGCTATCTCGAGGCGGCAGATGCGCCGCCGGACCTGACCAAGGGGGGGCCGGCCAAGGGAATGACGGAGAAAATGAAACGGGAACTTTCGGAATTGGGATTGCTGTGAAGATCAGAAGGCTCACCGGCTCCGACGATCTGGCCGGGGCGATTGAACTACTTTGCCGCTTTTTTTCCGAGGAAGGTTTCGACACCGCGCCGGAAACCATCGCGGCCCATGTGCGGCAGTTGGCGGGGATCGAGGCCTGCGGCCTGTTCATTGCGGAAGATCGGGGCAAAACCATTGGCGTCGCAACGGTTTCAATGGAGTTCGGCATCGAGTATGGCTGGTGGGCGGAAATGGGCGATCTCTATTTGGTGCCGGAGTACCGGGGGCAGGGACTATCTCGGCAGATGGTTGGGGCGGTTGAAACGTTTCTGAAGGACCGAGGGTGCAGCCGGCTACCAGGTAACGGTCACGCCATTTGCGAGCGCGCAACACGGATTGGCGAGATATTATTCACGGCTGGGATTCGAAAGCGAAGGCCGGCTCATCCTCTGCAAGCGGATTTGATTGCGGGCGTAGCGAATCTAGACGGCGATATTGTCGATGAGGCGCGTCTTGCCGAGCCAGGCAGCGGCAATCAGCCGTAGCGGCTCTGCAGCGGAAGCGGGCATTGCAAGGGTTTCGGCATTTCGCGCGGTGAGATAGTCGACTTTGAAGCCCAAGTTGGTTAATGAGCGATGGGCGGCGCGTGACGCAGTCTGGAGGGCTGCACCGGCCCGGATTTTGGCCGCTGCCTGTGAGAGGTTACGGTGGATGGCAGCGGCCTGTTGGCGTTCGGTTTCCGAGAGGTAGGCGTTGCGCGAAGACATGGCGAGGCCATCGGGTTCGCGGATGGTCGGAATGCCCACAACCTCAATCGGGATGTCGAGGTCCTTGGCCATGCGGGTTACCACCTGGAGCTGCTGGTAGTCCTTTTCACCGAATATGGCGAAGTCCGCCGCCGACTGGATGAAGAGCTTGGCAACGACGGTGGCGACACCGGCAAAGAATTGCGGGCGGAATTTATCCTCTAGTCCTGCCCTGGCAGGGCCAGTCAGCGTTATGGTGGTCGAAAACCCGGCCGGATAGATTTCCTCAAGAGCCGGAGCGAACACCAGATGGGCGCCGGCGGCGCCCAGCTTTTTCAGGTCACCGTCCTCATCACGGGGGTACCGGCCCAGATCCTCATGGGCGGCAAATTGCGCGGGGTTCACGAAAATCGTGGCGATCGCCCGATCGGCCCGCGCCAGGCCCTCCTTCACGAGTGTGAGGTGGCCATCGTGCAAGGCGCCCATGGTGGGAATGACGGCATAACGCAAGCCGCCGCCGCGCCATTTGGCGGTCTCATGGCGCAGGGCCGCAACGGTTCGAACGATTCTTGGCTGCATTGTCGAGCAAGTTCTATTGGCTATTGCTGGAATCCTCTATGATATTGCAATTGCCGGGTCAAAGGCGAAGCGGCCCCGGCGGCCGCCGCGGGGAGAATGCACATGACCGTTTTGCCGTCGCGGTTGGAGATTTCCGCAAAACTTTTTGCCGATGAAACGGCGGTCGTGCGGCAACTAGCAAGCGAAGCCGCCCTCGCGGAGGAGGACAGCAAGAGGGTTGCCGAGCTTGCCCGGCAGCTTGTTGCGGCAGTGCGGGCGGGGCGGCGCCAGCAGGGCGGCATTGACGCCTTCATGCAGGAATACTCGCTGTCGTCGGAGGAGGGCGTTGTGCTGATGTGCCTGGCAGAGGCGCTGCTGCGCATTCCCGATGGTGAAACCGCCGACCGGCTGATTGCCGACAAGATCGGCGGCCGGGACTGGGAGGGCCACCTCGGCCAATCGGAATCGCTGTTCGTCAATGCGTCGGCCTGGGGGCTGATGCTCACCGGCAAGTTCATGGAACTCGGCAAGGGAGCGCGCACCGACATCGGTGGTTACCTCAAGCGGCTGGTATCGCGCTCGGGCGAGCCCTTTATCCGCCAGGCGATGAAACAGGCCATGCGCATCATGGGCAAGCAATTCGTCCTTGGGCGGACGATTGACGAAGCGCTCGCGGTTTCCAAACCGTTGGAAGCGGAGGGTTACCGGTTTTCCTATGACATGCTGGGCGAAGCGGCTTTCACGATGGAGGACGCCGAGCGCTACTTCGATTCATATCGCAATGCCCTGCAGACCATTGGCGCCAAAACCAAGGGCAAGGACATTTTTGGGCGGGCGTCGATCTCGGTTAAGCTCTCGGCACTTCATCCGCGCTATGAGGAAAAGCAGGAAGCCCGGGTCATGGCCGAGCTGTTGCCCAAGGTGAGCGAGCTGGCGCAATTGGCCAAGCAACTCGATGTTGGCTTCACGATCGATGCGGAAGAGGTGAATCGCCTCGATTTGTCGCTCGAGCTTTTCGGCAGACTGGCGGGAAACGCGAAGCTGCGCGGCTGGAATGGGCTGGGTCTTGCCGTACAGGCCTACAGCAAGCGGGCAAAACCGGTTCTGGAATGGCTGGCAAGTTTGGCGGAGGCAACAGGCCGAAAGCTGCCGGTGCGGCTGGTGAAGGGCGCCTATTGGGACACCGAGATCAAGCGCGCCCAGGAGGCGGGGCTTACTGGCTATCCATTGTTTACGCGCAAGGTTTCGACCGATGTCAGCTATCTCGCTTGCGCCCGGTTCCTTCTCGCAAGGCGTGACGTTTTCTATCCCCAGTTCGCCACTCACAATGCACACACCCTGGCCGCCATTTCGGTGATGGCCGGCAATGACCGGAACTTCGAGTTCCAGCGGCTGCATGGCATGGGCCAGGCTCTCTTTGAGCAAGTGGTGGGCGCCAGCTAAAATGAATCAACCCTGCCGCATCTATGCGCCGGTTGGAGGTCACGAGGATCTGCTGGCCTATCTGGTCAGGCGCCTTCTGGAAAACGGCGCCAATACGTCGTTCGTCAACCGCCTGGCGGATGACGAGGCGCCGATTGCCGAGATCATTGCCGACCCGGTGATTGAGGTGAGGGAGCTATCGGCAATTCCACATCCGCGCATTCCGTTGCCGTCCGATATTTTCGCCGGACGGCGTAATTCGGCTGGCTATGCCATGTGGGATGACGCGACGCGGGAAGGATTGTCGAAAGGAATATCCCGGGTCTTGAGCGAGAGAATTTTGGCCACGGCCATCGTCGACGGCAGGGCGGAAGGGCAGATGCTAAGCCGTGAAATCGCCTCGCCGCATGACCGCAAGGCCATCATCGGTGATGTGCGTGAAGCCGATGATGCCTGTGTGGCCCGGGCGATGTCGGCTGCCGCCGCGGCGCAATTTGAGTGGGACCAGCTTGGCGGCGCGGGCCGGGCCGGCATCCTTGAGAAGGCTGCCGATTTGTTTGAAGCACATACCGAACGCTTTCTCGCCTTGCTCATTGGTGAGGCCGGAAAGTCGCTGGACAACGCGGTTGCTGATCTGCGCGAGGCAGTGGATTTTCTGCGCTACTACGCAGTTCGTGCGCGGCACGACTTCGCCGGTCCACTTCGCCTTCCGGGTCCTACGGGTGAGCGCAATGAGCTCAGTCTGCATGGCCGGGGTGTCTTCGCTTGCATTGCGCCATGGAACTTCCCACTGGCGATCTTTACCGGCCAGGTGGCGGCGGCACTTGCGGCGGGAAACAGTGTGGTTGCCAAACCGGCGGAGCAAACTCCGCTGGTTGCCCATGAGGCCATCAAACTCCTGCATCAGGCGGGAGTACCGGCCTCGGTGCTGCACTTTCTTCCCGGCGATGGAGCGCGGATCGGGAAGCAGCTTCTGGCGCATCCGGCACTTTCAGGAGTTGCGTTCACCGGCTCGAATGACACGGCTTCGGTCATCAATCAGGCATTGGCCGCGCGTGGTGGGGCCATCGCCATACTGATTGCCGAAACCGGGGGCATGAATGCGATGATCGTCGACAGTTCCGCGCTGCCCGAACAGGCGGTGCGGGATGTGCTGGCGTCGGCCTTCGACAGCGCGGGCCAGCGCTGTTCGGCGGCGCGTGTTTTGTTTGTGCAGGACGATGTCGCCGGGCGGGTCATCAAGATGCTCGAAGGGGCGATGGCGGAACTTCGTGTCGGCGATCCGCTCGACTATGCAACCGACGTGGGCCCCGTTATCGATGGGGAAGCCAAGGCTGCTCTGGACGCGCACAAGGCGCGAATGCGTTCCGAGGGGAGGACCATTATCGATCTCCCACTCGGGCCGCACTGTTCAGCTGGTACTTTCGTTTCTCCCGCGGCCTATGAGTTGAGTTCGCTTGGCCCGCTAAAACGAGAAGTGTTCGGACCCATCCTGCATGTCTTGCGCTTTGCCGGGGACCGGGTTGGCGATGTTTGCGCGGCGCTCAATGCGACGGGATATGGACTGACACTTGGGCTCCACACGCGAATTGAATCGACGGTCGAGCAAGTTCGGCGGCTGTCGCGGGTTGGCAATCTGTACGTGAACCGCAATCAAATCGGGGCCGTGGTGGGAGCGCAACCCTTTGGCGGGGAAGGGCTTTCCGGAACGGGGCCAAAGGCCGGCGGACCGCACTACTTGCATCGCTTTGCGGTTGAGCGCGTGTGCTCCATCGACACGACAGCTTCCGGAGGCAATGCTGCCCTGATGTCAATGGAAGAAGAATAATTAACAGCTTTGCTCAACTTTTGGGTGAATTGGCGGGGCAATGCTGCACTACACTTTAAGCCTCTGTTGATAAGAAATGCAGAATACTGGGTGTTCATGGTGTTTGGTCCGAACAAAATCTCCGGCGACGAGTTTGCTTCTTTTGAAGAGGCAACGCAGTTTCTTGAGCAGATGTGCTCGGTCCTGCGGGTGCGCCATCTTTCCTACTGGAGTCTGAGCCTCAGCGAGGGGCTGCCTGACGAAGTAACGTGGATTGCAACCTACGATCCGGCCTACATGAATTTCTATATGGGCCACTACACACCGCTGGGCGATCCTGCATTTGATTCCGCCGGCGGCGACAGGGAAATTATCGACTGGGCCGACTTCAGCGCCAATGATGAATCGGCGCAAGCCATGCACCGGGCGGCCGCCAAGTATGGAATTGGCAAGTTTGGACTTTCCTATCCATTTAGTGATGGTCCCAAGCGCTCCATCATGTTTTCCGTCAATGCCGACTGCGCTGCCGCCGAGTGGCCGGATGAAAAACGCCGGATCATGGATTCGTTCTGCGGGTTTGCCCGCTATTTCCACAGCAGAGCCAAGTCCCTGGTGGAGTCGCGGAACATTGGCGGTGTTTCGGCGGCCTGAGCAGGGACTGCTCAATTCTTATCTTCGCCACCAAACACGATGCCGCGTTCGACGGCATCGCGGCCAAACTTTTCGCGCAGTTTGTCGATGGCAAGTTCGGCCTTTGCCTTGGCAGCAAATCGGGCATCGAGAGTTTCTATTTCAACTGAGGCTTCAGCGGGATAAAGGCTGGAAATGCCGACGCCGATGAGGCGGAACCTGGCGCCGGTTGCCTCGCGTTTAAGCAGCGGCGTTGCCGCCTCGAATATGCGGCTAGCGAGCAGGGTGGGTTCCTCCAACGAGACATTGCGCGTGCGGATGCGGAAATCCGCAGTCTTGAGTTTCAGCACGACCGTCTGCCCGGCAAGACGCTCGCCCTTGGCCCGGCGCGAGACTTTTTCGGACAGGCGCCAGAGAATCCTCGCAAGTTCATCATAGGCGCCGATATCGGTGTTGAACGTGGTTTCGGCGCTGATGCTTTTTGAGCGATCTTCATTGGAAACGTTGCGATAGTCTTCGCCGCGGGACAGATGAAAAAGCCTGGCGCCCATGCTGCCATAACGCCTCATCAGCTCGATCTTGTCCATCGTCTGAAGCTGGCCAATGCGGGTGATGCCATCGCGCGATAACTGCTCCTGCATGGCGCGGCCGACCCCCCAAATAAGGCTCACCGGTCTTTCAGCAAGGAAAGTGACCGCTTCGGCTTGGCCAAGCACCGAGAAGCCGCGGGGCTTTTCCAGATCGGAGGCTACCTTGGCCAGGTATTTGTTGTAGGAGAGGCCGGCGGAGGCGGTAATGCCAACTTTGGCCGAGATGGTGTTGATCAGTTTGGCAAGAGAAAGGGCGGGACTCATGCCATGCAGCCGTGCGGTGCCGGTCAAATCGAGAAAAGCCTCGTCGATCGAAAGCGGCTCGACCAGGGGCGTCAACTCCTGCATGAGAGCGCGAACCTCGCGGCCGGCCTTGGCGTATTTCGCCATGTCGGGCCGGATCACCACCGCGTCGGGACAGAGCTCCAGGGCCTTGAACATCGGCATGGCGGACTTGATGCCCCTGATGCGGGCGACATAGCAGGCGGTTGAGACCACGCCGCGCACACCGCCACCGACAATCACGGGCTGGTCGAGAAGCTCCGGATTGTCGCGCTTTTCGACCGACGCATAGAAGGCATCGCAATCGATATGGGCGATGGCTAGAACATGAAGCTCCGGGTGACGGATCAGGCGCGGGCTGCCGCACGTGTGACAACGGGGCTCGCCGTCCAAGGTGGGCGTTAAACAGTCGCGGCAGAAGCCCGCCTGGCCAGGGAGCGGAGTCATGCGAGAGATACTAGCGCTAAAGCCAATTATGCGGAACAATGGCTATGGGACGGTCGCAGGGTGGGAAGAACAACAATGTACAAGCTTTACAACGTCAGGGCCTGGGGATCGGTTTGCGTGCATTTTCTGCTGGAAGAAATGGGGGTGCCCTACACCAATATCTGGATGACGGCGGAACAGGTCAAAGCCGAGGAGTTCCGGTCGATCAGCCCGCTGGGGCTGATCCCCGCGCTTGGGCTGCAGGACGGGCGAACCCTGTTTGAAGTCAGCGGCAATCGTCACCTATTTGCTGACGGCGCATCCCGACAAGGCGATGTCTCCGGCTCCGGGGTCGGACGATTTCGGAGAATTTTTGAGCTGGCTGCATTTTCTCAGCACCAACCTTTATCCGGCAATCAGCCTGACATTTCCCGGCAGTGGTTATGCGATGACGCCTGAACAGGATGCCCATCTCGTAGCAACCGCCACGGCGAAGTGCGATGCACTGTGGGGGATCATCGACAATCAGCTGAAACAGGAAGGGCCGTGGCTGATGGGCGAGGCCTATTCGGCCCTCGATATCTACGCTTTCATGCTCACCCTGTGGAGCAAACCCAGTGAAACGGCGTTGCACGGCAAGTTTCCGGAGCTAGCGCGGCTTGCCCAGGCGGTGCGGGAGCGGCCCAAACTCAAGGCGGCGCTTGAGGCCCATGGAATTCTCGAACTTGGAGGATATGGTGGATGAGCGACGATGCGACCGACCGGATGATGATGGAGTCGCTCTATTGGTGGGGGGTGGCGACGCTGTTTCGCTGCCCGCATGTGACCGATCCGGCGCAGACCGATATCGCCCTTGTGGGCGTGCCGCACAGTTCGGGCAATGGATCGACGGAACGCGACCAGCATCTGGGGCCGCGCGCCGTCCGGCATGTCTCATCGCACAACCGCCGCTATCACCAGAGCTTCGATTTCTCGCCCTGGGAAGTATGCCGGATCAACGACTTGGCGATGTGCCGTTGCCGGAGGCGATGAACAACGAAGCCTGCGTCGAGAGGATCAGCGCTTACTTCGCCAAGATCGATGCGGCCGGCGCCAATCCCGTTTCAATCGGCGGCGATCACGGCATCACTGGCGCCATCGTGCAGGCAATCGCGGGAGAGAAGGCAAGGTTGACGGGTGGGCGCAAGGCCGCACTGCTGCACTTCGACGCCCACACCGACTCTTTTGAAAACATTCCACATTGGATGGGTGCGGTGAAATCCGCCGCGCACTGGGCGGCCTATCTGGTGCGGCAGGGCAATGTCGATGCAAGCAGAAGTGTGCAGATCGGCATCCGCGGCAACCCCCGGCGGCGCGATTGGCTGAAACCGTCATACGATCTCGGCTACGAAGTCATTACCATGGAGCGCTACCGGGAGATCGGTCCGGAGGCTTGCATTGAGATTATCCGCAAGCGGATTGGCGACACGCCACTCTACATCACATTCGATCTCGATTGCCTCGATCCCACGGTCGCGCCGGGCGTTTCCAATATCGAGGCAGGAGTTGCGGGGTGGACCATCGATGAAGCCAACCGGCTGTTGCGATCGGTGCGGGGACTGAATGTGATCGGCGGCGATGTTGTCTGCCTCATGCCCACCAAGGACAGCCGCAACAACATTACGGCGATGGTGGCGGCTCATGTGATGTTTGAGATCATCAGCTTGATCGCCGACCGCAAAAGAAGAAACTGAAGCTACTTCCCCGCGCCGCCGGTGTGCTCGCCTTCGCGCGTCAAGTAGTAGGCCGCAAGAATTGGGATGAAGGTGACGGCAATGACGATAATGGCCACCACATTGGTGACCGGCCGCTGGCGCGGGCGGATCAGTTCGTTGAGCATCCAGATGGGCAGCGTGGACTGCTGGCCGGCGGTGAAGGTCGTGACGATCACTTCGTCGAAAGAGAGCGCAAAGGCCAGCATGCCGCCGGCCAACAGGGCCGAGCCAATCTGCGGCAGGACCACATGGCGGAAGGTCTGGAAGCCGTCGGCGCCCAGATCCATCGACGCCTCGATCATGCTGCCGGAAGTGCGCCGGAAGCGGGCCAGCACGTTGTTGTAAACAACGACAATGCAAAAAGTGGCATGACCCAAAATGATGGTCCAGGTGGAGAATGGCAGGCTCATGATGTCGAAGGCCGAACGAAGGGCGATGCCAGTGATGATGCCGGGCAGGGCGATGGGCAGGATGAACAGCAGCGACAGTGAATCCTTGCCGAAAAAGCGGGCGCGGGCAAGTGCTGCGGCGGCAAGCGTGCCAAAAATCAGCGCCAGGAAAGTTGCGATCAGGGCCACCTTGACCGACAGAAGCAATGGCGGCCAGATGTCGGGCCGGTCGAACCAGGCGGCGCTGAACCAACGGGTGGTGAAGCCCGGTGGTGGGAACTGGAAGCTCCTTTCCTCGGTGGTGAAGGCATAGAGTATGATCAGCGCCAGGGGCAAATGCAGGAACAGCAGACCTAGGCCCGCGCCGATCTTGAGCATGATGCCGGCATCAGAGCGCATCAAAGGCTCCCATGCGCTTGGCGGCGGCGAGATAGATGCCCATGATCACCATCGGCACGACGGTGAACGCCGCGGCAAGTGGGATGTCACCGGCTGTGCCCTGCAGGGTGTAAACGGCCTGGCCTATGAAGAGGCGTGAATTGCCGACGATCTGCGGCACGATGTAGTCGCCCAGCGTCAGCGAGAACGTGAAGATCGAACCGGCGATCACTCCAGGCAAAGCGAGGGGGAAAATGACGGTCCTGAAGGATTGCCCCGGATTGGCGCCGAGGTCGGCTGCCGCCTCGATGAAATTCTTGGGCACGCGCTCAAGCGCCGCCTGAACCGGCAGGATCATGTAGGGAATCCAGATGTAAACGAAGACCAGGAACGTGCCGATATAGCTGATCGACAGGGATGGTCCGCCGATTGACGGAATAGAGAGGATGGCATCAAGCAACCAGACCAGATGGAGCTGGGTGGCAATCCAGGTAATGATGCCTTCCTTGGCGAGGATCAGTTTCCAGGCATAGACCTTGACCAGATAGCTCGACCACAGCGGCATCATGACGGCCAGGTAGAACATCGCCTTGGTTTTGCCGCGGGCATAACGGGCGGCGAAATAGGCAATCGGAAAGGCGATGACGGCGCAAGCCAGTGTGACAGCGGTGGCCATCAAAACCGTACGGCCGATAATCTCGAGGCTGGAGCGTTCGAGCAATTCAGCATAGGTCGAGAGGGTGAACTGGTGGATTATGAGGCCGGAAAAATCATCGAGGGAATAGAAACTCTGGAGGAGCAGGGCGATCAACGAGCCGATGTAGACAAGGCCGATCCATAATAGCGGAGGCAGCAGGAGGACTAGTGTGAGCAGGCCCGGCCGGCGGAAGAACAGGTCCGAGAGTGCAGTGAAGGGGCCGCCCCGCAATGCCGCTGCCATCAGGCCTGCTCCATTGCAACGATGCTGTCTTTCGACCAGAAGAAGCGCACGGCCTCGCCTTCCCTGAAGTGGGCGGAACCGGCTGGAATCGCCGCGGTCAGGCGGTTGCCAGAGGCGTCGATCACGATGCGGGTTATGGCTCCCTGATAATGAATCGCGGCAATCATTCCGCCGGCGCTGTCGAAACCGGCGGGCGTTTTGCTGTCCGCCTTCTGTACGCCGATCTTCTCGGGGCGGAGACTCGTCCAGGCCGATGGTCCTCCATGGGCGGAGGAGAATTCCGGACTCATCACGTTGGACGAGCCGACGAAATCGGCAACAAACCGCGAGCGCGGGCGCTCGTAGACCTCGGTGGGCGATCCAGCCTGGACGATCTTGCCCTCATTGAAAATGGCAACCCGGTCGGCCATCGACAGCGCTTCGCCCTGGTCATGGGTGACAAAGACGAAGGTGATGCCAAGCTGCTTCTGCAAGGCCTTCAATTCTTCCTGCATCTGCTCGCGCAATTTGAGGTCGAGGGCGCCGAGCGGCTCATCGAGCAACAGAACCTTAGGTTCATTGACCAGGGCGCGGGCAAGTGCAACACGCTGGCGCTGACCGCCTGAAAGCTGGCTCGGCCGCCGGGCCTCGTAGCCATTGAGCTTGACCATGGCGAGGGTCTGGACGGCCTTGTCCTCGCGCTCGGCCCGGCCCACGCCCTTGATCATCAAACCATAGGCGACATTCTGGCCGACGGTCATGTGGGGAAAGAGCGCGTAATCCTGAAAGACCGTGTTCACATTGCGCTTGTAAGGCGGCAGGCCTTCGGCGGTTTCGCCAAAAATCTCGATATGACCGGAAGTGGGCTGCTCGAATCCGGCAATCAGCCGGAGGCACGTGGTCTTGCCGGATCCGGAGGGGCCGAGCATGGCAAAAAACTCGCCGGGAGCGATGTCGAGCGTTACATTGTCGACGGCGCGCACATTGCCGAAATGACGGGAAACGTTCTGGAAGCTGACGGCTGAGGTCATGAACCATCCATGAGATCCGGCCCCGGACTTGCTGTCCGGGGCCGATAGTTTCTGGCCGGTTACTTGCCGAGGATGGCGATATAGTCCTTCGACCATTGCGAGTAGGGCACGCAGGTGCCTTCGGCTTCGCATTTTCCGGTCGGCGTGCGCCAGAACCAGATCTTGTCGAAATTGCCAAAGCCGTTGGTTTCGCAACCGGCATCGGTCAGCAGCGCATTACCGGTGCAGGCGGCGGGAACGGCAGGCACCGAACCAAACCACGCGGCAACGTCGCCCTGAAGCTTCGGCTCGAGCGAGTGATTCATCCACATGTAGGCGCAATTGGGGTGTGCCAACTCTGCGTGCATCATTGTGGTATCGGCCCATCCGGTAGCTCCTTCTTCGGGAACCGTGTAGGCGACCGGCCGCTTGTCGGCCTGCAGCATATTCACTTGGAAAGACCAGGATGACGACGCTACCACGCCTTCATTCTTGAAGTCGTCGACCTGCACCATGGCATCGTGCCAGTAACGGCCAACCAGCTTGCGTTGGGCGGTGAGCAGTTCAAGCACCGCGGCATACTGGTCCTTGTTCAGCTCATAGGGATTCTTGATGCCGAGTTCGGGTTTCTTCTTCATGAGATAGAGCGCTGCGTCGGCAATGTAGATAGCGCCGTCGAAGGCCTGGACCCGCCCGGCATTGCTCTTACCGTCGGGAAGGTTCTGCTCCTCGAATACGATGGACCAGCTCTTCGGCGCTTCCTTGAAGATGTTGGTGTTGTAGGCCAGTACGTTGGGGCCCCATTGGTATGGCGTGCCATAGTGGATGCCATCGACGGTGTGCCAGGCGCCGTTTTGCAGGCGCTCGTCAACGTTCTTGTAATTCGGTATGAGGTCGATGTTGACCGGCTGCACTTTCTTGCCGGCAATCAGGCGGAGCGAAGCATCGCCCGAAGCTGTCACGAGATCGAAGCCGCCCTGGTTCATCAGGGTCACCATCTCATCCGAGGTCGCCGCGGTCTTCACGTTGACCTTGCAGCTGGTGGCCTTTTCGAAATCGGTGACCCAGTCGTAGCCTTTGTCGGTTTCACCACGCTCGATGTATCCGGGCCAGGCGACGATATCGACCTGGCCTTCGCCGGCGCCAATCTCCTTCTTCACTTCCTGGGCGGAGGCCATGCTGGCTGCCGCCAAGAGAGCAGTAATTGAAACGATCGCGCGTTTCATGCTTGTCATGATTTGCAATTCTCCCTGTGGTCCGTTCGGTTGAACTATCTTGGCATCGACACCGGACCCATGCGATGTTGTCCATGCCCATTATTCCAGGGCTTGACACAAGTCTAGCCGGAACAAATGGACAAGGGAAGCGGGAGGCAAATGGCCGGCATGTTCATCAAAGCGCCGCTGGCTTGCCTGGCACAAGATGCAATGGGCGGCATTGTTGTCAAGCAGGGCCGGATTGCCGAACTGGTGGCGCCCGGCAAGCGCCCGCTATTGCGGTTTTGATGCGGTTTTCGATGCTTCCCGGCACGTTGTCCTGCCGGGTTTGATCAACACGCACCATCACTTCTACCAGACGTTGACGAGGGCACACCCGCAGGCGATCAACAAGAAGCTGTTCGACTGGCTGAAGGCGCTCTATCCGGTGTGGGCGCGGATTACGCCAGAAGCCCACCGGCTGGCCACCCGTGTTGCGCTGGTCGAGCTATTGATGTCCGGGGTGACGACGTCGTCGGATCATCATTATCTCTTTCCACAGGGCCTGGACGATGCGATCGATATTCAGGTCGATGAAGCGCGCAAACTCGGCATGCGTCTCATGGTGACGCGCGGATCGATGAATTTGTCGGAAAAGGATGGTGGCCTGCCGCCCGACAGCGTGGTGCAGGACGACGACACAATTCTGGCGGACTGCGAGCGGGTGATCGGAAAACATCATCAGCGGGGCGAAGGGGCATTCATCCAGGTGGCGCTGGCGCCGTGCTCGCCGTTTTCAGTGACGAAGTCCCTCATGTGCGCTTGTGGCGAATTGGCGGAAAAACACAATTGCCGCTTGCACACCCATCTTGCTGAAACTCACGACGAGGATGAGTTTTGCAAGGCGAAGTTTGGCATGAGACCGCTGGATTATCTTGAGGACGTTGGTTGGCTCAATCGGCGAACCTGGCTTGCCCACGGCATTCATTTTACCAGTTCGGATATCGGGCGGCTGGGGAAACATGGTGTGGGTGTTTGCCACTGTCCGTCTTCGAACATGGTGCTGGCGTCGGGACAGTGCAAAACCCGGGAACTCGAGGAAGCGGGCGTGGCGGTGGGGCTAGGAGTTGATGGCTCGGCGTCGAGCGACAGTTCCAATTTGATGGAAGCGGCGCGCCACGCCCTGTTGATTAATCGCCTTACCTATGATGCAACTGTCAGCCATCTTGATGTGCTGCGCTGGGCAACCGTGGGTTCGGCCCGCTGCCTGGGCCGCGATGATATTGGCGCAATCGCCGTTGGCAAGCAGGCCGATCTGGCATTCTTTTCCTTGGACGAACTGCGCTTTTCCGGGGCAGGGGACCCACTTGCGGCGCTCGTGCTGTGCGGCGCCCACCGTGCCGATCGGGTGATGATTGCCGGCGAGTGGAAAGTTTTGGATGGCAACCCAGTGGGCATCGACGTGGCAGAACTGCGGGCGGCACACGGTTCGGTTGCTGCCGCCCTGCTTTGAGGTGCGCCCGGGTGAGGTCCACGCGAGATAAAGCGGGTAGAATTTTATTGCCGCCAACTCATTGGCTCTATTCATGTCAAGTAGAATCAGACTATGTAAACAAACTGTGAGTTGTGTGGTCGAGGTCAAAACAAAGGATCACCAGCATGAGCACCCATCCCGAAATCAGTCATCTTGCGAAAGAAGAACGTATCGCGGCCATTGCCTATTCCTTGTGGGAAGAAGAAGGCCGCCCCGACGGGCGAGCAGAAGCTCACTGGCTGCGGGCAACCGATTTGATCGAAGCCGAGGCAAGGCCGGCAGCGGAAATGCCGGAGCCAGACTGGCTGCAACGCGAAACGACGATAACGGAAGACGTCTTGCCGCAGCCGGAGAAAAGCTCTTCGCTCGATCAGCTGGCTAAGAGAATTGCCGGCATCAAGGCGGCCTAACGGCTCTGGTGTAAGCGCGGTTTTCTTGCGAGACTGCCAAGCATGGACTTGGCAGTCGAATATGATAACCGTGCGCGGGTCAGGGAACACCCCGAGATAATCGCCCAGTGGGCCTATGATGCGGAGCGTTTCCGCGCGATGGCTGGGGGAGAATTTGACCTCGAATATGGTGCGGCGCCGCGGAACCGCGTGGACGTCTTTCAGTCCGCTGCTACATCAGTCGGCCCACTGGTGATTTTCATCCATGGCGGCTATTGGCGGAGTTTCGACAAATCCAGCTTTAGCCACATGGCCGCAGGCGCCCTTGCGCACGGTTTGCCGGTAGCCGTTCCGAGTTATTCGCTTTGCCCGGACGCCGCTATTCCTGACATCATTGCCGAACTTCGCCAGTGCTGCCTCTTTCTTTGGAACAGGATGAGGCGGCCACTGGTGGTTACCGGCCATTCGGCGGGCGGTCACCTTGCGGCTTGCCTGGCGGCTACCCGGTGGGAAGATTATGGCGCTCGCCCCGACCTCATTCGTGCCGGACTCTCGGCAAGCGGCATCTTCGACCTCCGGCCACTAATGGCAACGCCGCTCAATGCCGATCTGCGACTCGATGCCGTTTCCGCGGTCCTTTCAAGCCCCATGCTCTGGCCAATGCAGGCCAAATGCCCCTTCGATATTTGGGTCGGTGGAGAGGAGAGCTGCGAGTTTCTCCGGCAATCGCGCAGCCTGGCTGCGGCGTGGACTGGCTTGGGACTTTCCGTTCTCTACTCTGAACTGGCCGGCGCCAACCACTTTTCCATCGTGAATGAATTTGCCAATCCACGAAGCAGGCTATGTGTCAGGCTGTCCGAATTGGCGCGAAACTGAGGCTGGCATGGCTGTTGCAGTGCTTTTGATATCGAATTTTCCGATGTCTCAAGGAGGCACACATGGCCAAGAAGGTTCTGAAGCTCGGCGGATGGTATATCGCCTACGAAATCGCTTCGACGACGCTGGTCATGACTGTGGCCGCCTCCGGACTGAGGTTTCCGGGTTTTTGAGTTCCGTGGTGTTGACACTTCCACCGGAATAAACTTTGGCCGCATTCGCGGCCATTTCTTTGAACATTTGGTCAAAAAATGGTGCGTTGCAAAATTATTGTTGCGTTGCACCATAATTTGTGTCATGGCGAAGCCGTATCAATCGGGAAAGCACCATGAGCAATACATCGACCAAGCATAGTGAAGACCAGATCAGCGCCATAGCTTACGGCCTGTGGCTCGCGGAAGGACGTCCAGATGGGCGGGCCGAGGCCCATTGGTTCAAAGCCAATGAGTTGGTTCACGCCGAAGCGGCGGTTCCCACCAGCGCCAAGCCAAAACGGGCTGTAGCCGCCGTCAAGAAAGCGCCGCCGCGCAAGCGCGCCTAATCCGGGCTACCAGTCCTGAGCCTATGCGGGCCGCCGGTTTTGGCGGCCTTTTTGCGTATTGCGGCGCATTGCGATTAAGCACTCCCATTTTTGCACAAAGCAATTATATAATTGGGCCATGCCAAAGCGCGACACACACAAGGACGACAACCAGACCGGCGTCATCACACGCACCGAAACACGGACCAAGAAGCCGTCGCTCTACAAGGTGCTGCTGCTCAATGACGACTACACGCCGATGGAATTCGTAATCCATGTGCTTGAGCGTTTCTTCGGCAAGGGGCGGGAGGAGGCGACGCGCATCATGCTGCACGTTCATCAGAAAGGCGTCGGCATTTGCGGAGTCTATACTTTCGAAGTCGCGGAGACTAAGGTGACGCAGGTTATGGATTTCGCCCGCAGCAATCAGCATCCGCTTCAATGCACGATGGAAAAGGAATAGCAGCGGCATGCCCACATTCTCCCGAAGCCTCGAAAAGGCCCTGCACCGCGCCTTGGCGATAGCCAACGAACGCAGCCATGAGTATGCAACCCTCGAGCACCTGTTGCTGGCGCTGATCGAGGACAAGGACGCGGCCGCCGTCATGCGAGCGTGCAATGTCGATCTCGATGCGTTGCGGCACAGCCTTGAAGGCTACATCGACAACGATCTCGCCAACATGATTTCGGCGGACCGCGAGGAATCGAAACCGACGGCCGGCTTCCAGAGGGTGATTCAGCGGGCGGTCATCCATGTGCAGTCGTCGGGGCGGGAGGAAGTCACCGGAGCCAATGTGCTGGTGGCGATATTCGCCGAGAGGGAGAGCCACGCGGCGTTCTTCCTGCAGGAACAGGACATGACGCGCTATGATGCCGTCAACTACATTTCCCACGGCATTGCCAAGCGGGTTGGACTTTCGGAAACCCGTCCGGCGCGCGGAGTTGACCAGGACCAACAGCATGGAAGCGATAACGAGGATCGTGAAACGCCCAAAAAAAAGGGCGAAGGCGACGCCCTCGATGCCTACTGCATCAATCTCAATAAGAAAGCAGCCGAGGGCAGGATCGATCCGCTGATTGGGCGCGAATCCGAAGTTAATCGGACCATCCAGATTTTGTGCCGGCGGCAGAAGAACAATCCGCTGTTCGTCGGCGATCCCGGCGTCGGCAAGACGGCGATCGCCGAGGGGCTGGCGCGAAAGATCATCAAGGGCGATGTGCCGGCGGTTCTGGCGGATTGCACGGTGTTTCAACTCGATATGGGCGCATTATTGGCGGGAACGCGTTACCGCGGCGATTTCGAAGAACGGCTTGAAGGCAGTCATCAAGGAAATCGAGGGGCGTCCGGGCGCCATCATGTTCATCGATGAAATTCATACGGTGATCGGCGCAGGCGCCACATCGGGCGGCGCCATGGATGCATCCAACCTGTTGAAACCGGCTCTGGCCGGAGGCGCGCTGCGTTGCATCGGTTCCACCACCTATAAGGAGTTCCGCCAACATTTCGAGAAGGACCGGGCGCTGGTGCGGAGATTCCAGAAGATCGATGTCAATGAGCCTTCGATCCCGGATACCATTGAAATCCTCAAAGGGCTGAAACCCTATTACGAGGATTTCCACAAAGTGCGCTTTACCGATCAGGCAATCGTGAGCGCGGTGCAGCTTTCAGCGAGGTACATGAGCGACCGCAAGTTGCCGGACAAGGCGATCGATGTGATCGACGAGACTGGCGCCTCGCAGATGCTGGTGGCTGAGGAAAAGCGGCGGAAGACCATCGACGTTCCGGAAATCGAAGCGACGATTGCCACCATGGCGCGAATTCCCGCCAAGACCGTGTCGCGGGATGATGCAACGGTGTTGCGCAATCTTAGCGCGGAACTGAAACGCCTGGTGTTCGGCCAGGACAAGGCGATAGAGGCGCTGACTTCCGCAATCAAGCTGGCGCGCGCGGGGCTGCGCGAGCCGGAGAAGCCAATCGGCTGCTATCTGTTCTCAGGTCCCACGGGCGTGGGCAAGACCGAGGTGGCCAAGCGGCTCGCCGAAGTGCTTGGTGTGAACATGCTGCGCTTCGATATGTCGGAGTATATGGAACGTCACTCGGTTTCGAGACTCATCGGTGCGCCACCGGGCTATGTCGGGTTCGATCAAGGTGGCTTGCTGACCGATGGCATTGACCAGCATCCCTACACCGTCTTGCTGCTCGACGAGATTGAAAAGGCGCATCCAGACCTGTTCAATATCTTGCTGCAGGTCATGGATCACGGCAAGCTCACCGACCACAATGGCAAGTCGGTCGATTTCCGCAATGTCATTCTGATCATGACGACCAACGCAGGCGCGCAGGACATGGTGCGCGAAGCGATGGGATTTACTCAAACGGTGCGCGAAGGAGACGATCAGGAGGCTATCAAACGGTTGTTCACGCCGGAATTTCGCAATCGGCTGGACGCGGTTATTGCGTTTGGGCATCTCGCGCCGGAGATCGTGCGCAAGGTTGTAGAGAAGTTCGTGCTTCAGCTTGAGGCGCAGCTTGCCGAGCGGCAAGTCAACATAGAACTGTCGGTAGAGGCGGGGGACTGGTTGGCAGTCAAAGGTTACGACCAGCAGATGGGCGCCCGTCCCCTGGCCCGCATCATCCAGGAACATGTCAAGAAGCCTTTGGCTGAAGAAGTCCTATTCGGCAAACTGGCCAAGGGCGGCACGGTGCGCATACTGCTAAAGGGTGATGGGTTGGCCTTCCAGTATCTCAGCCGGGACGAAGAGAAGGCGCTGCCCAAGCCGATTGAACGCAAGGCCCTGCCACGGTCCAAAGCGAAACCACCGGTGAGCAAACCGAAGCCCAAGGCCAAGGCGAAGTAAAGCGAACCGTCGCGCTTCCCGACGCCGTGCCGTTTTGTCGTCAGGCAACCGGCAAACTGCCGAATTGCAAGATGCAGAATTCTTGCTAAGGTGCGTCAAACTATAAGGGTCGCGGACCCAGCGGAGGGGAAGATGGTGGCAGCAGTGCAAAGGGCCGCAGGCGCGGATCGCCCAGTCGCCGTCAGAGTCGACGACCTTCACAAGAGTTTCGGCCAGTTGGAAGTTCTCAAGGGGGTCTCGCTGCAGGCACGGGAAGGTGATGTGGTTTCGATGATCGGGGCGTCAGGCTCGGGCAAGAGCACGTTTCTACGCTGTATCAATTTCCTCGAAATGCCAACCAAAGGCCGCATCGAAGTAACAGGCGAGGACATTGCCATGGCGCCTGCCAAGGATGGCAATCTGCATCCGACCAACCGCAAGCAGCTGGAACTCATCCGGACCCGGCTTGGCATGGTCTTCCAGAGTTTCAACTTGTGGCAGCACATGACTGTGATGCAAAACGTCATCGAGGCGCCGGTGCATGTTCTGGGGCTTGCCAAGGCCGAAGCAATCGCCAGGGCCGAAAAGCTGCTCAACAAGGTTGGCCTCTACGAAAAGCGCGACCAGTACCCGGCGTTTCTGTCGGGCGGCCAGCAGCAGCGCGCGGCGATCGCCCGGGCCCTGTGCATGGAACCCAAGGTCATGCTGTTTGACGAGCCCACTTCGGCGCTCGATCCGGAATTGGTGGGCGAGGTGCTGAGAGTCATCCGTGACCTAGCGGAAGAAGGCCGCACGATGATCCTGGTCACCCATGAAATGAAATTCGCCCGCGACGTTTCCAGTCACGTCATCTACCTCCACAAGGGCGTGATCGAGGAAGAGGGCCCGCCCAAACAGGTTTTCGGGGCGCCAAAAAGTGAGCGTTGCAAGCAATTCGTTTCCGGCATTCACTAGCCATGCCCAAACGGACGTGCTTAGATTTTCACAGTGTGGCCTTGCACAAGGGCCGCCAACAACAGGGAGAACTACGACAATGAAACTATCGCGTCGCGTAATTTTCGCACTTGCGGCGGCCACCATGATGGCAAGCTCTGCACCGGCCATGGCTGATATCAAGTTCGGTGTCGCCGCCGAACCCTATCCGCCGTTCACTTCCAAAGATGCGTCCGGCAAGTGGGTCGGCTGGGAAATCGACCTGATGGACGCGGTGTGCGCCCAGATGGCGGAAAAGTGCGAACTGGTCGAAGTGGCGTGGGATGGTATCATTCCGGCCCTTACCGCCAAGCAGATCGACGTGATTTTCTCTTCGATGTCGATCACCGGCGAGCGCAAGCAGACGATTGACTTCTCAAGCATGTACTACGACACGCCGACAGTCATGATCGGCGCCAAGTCCGGCGACAAGGACATCAGCCCGGAGCATTTGGCGGGCAAGACAATCGGCGTCCAGGTTGCCACCATCCATGCCAAGTATGTCGAGAAATATTTCGGCGCCACTTCGACGGTAAAGACTTACAATACGCAGGACGAGGCCAACCAGGATCTTGCTGCCGGGCGGCTTGACTATGCCCAGGCGGACGGCGCTGCCCTCGATGCTTTCCTGGCAACGGAAGCCGGAACCGCCTGTTGCGAGTTCAAGAGTCAGGTGCCCCCCGACGCGGAGATTCTGGGAGAGGGCGTCGGCGCCGGCATCCGCAAGGAAGACACGGCACTCCGGGACAAGATCAACGGGGCGCTTGCCGAGCTGGCCAAGGCCGGCAAATTTGAGGAAATCACCAACAAGTATCCCGAACTCGTCGGTAAGATGATCGTACCACAGTAACAGTACCGGCACCGGCGCCTGCCACGGTCAGGCGCCGGCGCAATTATCGTCGCAATCTTTGGGGGGACAGTGGGCCAAGCCTACGATCTGCTGATGCTGTGGGGCGGCAATCTCCTTGTTGGTGCCGTCAACACCATACTAATATCACTCTGCGCATATAGCCTCGGCTTTGTGTTGGGACTTTCCGGAGCCGTTGGCAAGCTCTCTGGTGGGCCGATTGTGCGTGGTATCCTGCTCGTTTATACGACATTGGTTCGCTCGTTGCCCGAGTTGCTGATGATCGTCATTCTGTTTTATCTCGGAACCCAGACACTCAATGCCGTTCTGGGTCAGTATGGCATCAAAGTCACGATCAATGGATTCGTTGCGGCAAGCGTCGTTCTTGGCATCGTGTCCGGCGCCTATCAAACGGAAGTTCTGCGTGGCGCAATTCAGGCCATACCCGTGGGGCAGATCGAAGCCGCAAAAGCCTATGGAATGTCTCCGTGGCTCAGTTTTCGGCGCATTGTGCTTCCAGCCATGTTGCCCCATGCCATTCCCGGAATGTCCAATCTCTGGCTCAACATTACCAAGGATTCAGCACTCGTCGGCGTTGTCGGCTATGCCGAACTCACTCTCCAGACAAGGCAGGCTGCGGGCGGAACCAAGTGGTACTTCACTTTCTACCTCGCCAGCATGGCGCTTTACTTGATGATTTCACTCGTGTCGATGTGGCTGTTCCGCAGACTCGAGGATAGGGTTCGCGTCGGTCAGGCAAAGGCTTAGGGCGAATTATGGAACAGCAAGCCGAACCTGCCCTGATGATGAGTTTCCTGGATACTTCGGCCTGGGGATTTGGCATCGCCCTATGGGTTGCTGTTGGGCTCTACCTTGCAGCCTGGTTGTTTCGCCATGCCGTCATTCTTGGATCACGCTTTGACGATAACGGCGCCATCGCACGGACGATGCCGGATATCCTGACCCTTGTGGGCTATGCAATAGGCTCGCTGTTTGTGCTTTATAGCATCTTCTGGCTGGCGGGCGCCTTCATCGACATCACTGTTTGGACCTGGTTTGGCAAGTATTTTGGTCAAATTCTGAATGGCATCTCGATCACCCTGCAGATGCTGGCCTTCTCGCTGGTTGTGGGGTTTCTGCTCGCCGTTCCTGTTGGCTTGGTACAGGTCACAGGCCCATGGCCACTGGCCTGGCTGGCGAAAGGCTATTGCACGGTCATCCGCGGAACCCCGCTTCTGCTCCAGCTCTACATGCTGTACTATGGCTTGGGCAGCTTGTTTCAGAGCTATCCGGAGATTCGCCAGAGCTTCCTGTGGCCTATTCTTCGCGAAGGCTATTACTACGGCTTTCTGGCTCTCACGCTCAGTGTAGCCGGTTACGAAGGCGAAATCATGCGTGGCGCCTTACTCGCCGTGCCCAAGGGCGAAATCGAGGCGGCAAGGGCATTCGGCATGTCGCCTTTCACCGTCGTCCGCCGCGTTTGGCTGCCACGTGCCATCCGCACTGTATTGCCGACACTTGGCGGTGAGGTCATTTCGCAACTGAAATCCACACCCGTCGTTTCGACTGTCACGGTGTTTGACCTGTTTGGAGTGGCCACCAAAATCAGGCAAGAGACATACCGTGTCTATGAACCGCTTCTGCTTGCAGCGCTGATCTACTTCATACTAACATTAATCATTACACGGATTATTGCCCGCATCGAGGCCCAGGTTCCGCAGAAGCGATGATCGAAGAGCGCATCGCGGCATTTCACGGTGAGCTGACGGCAATCCGTCACGACCTGCACATGCATCCGGAACTGCTGTTTCAGGAGCATCGCACCAGCGCCATCGTGGCGGCCGAGCTTGCCCGTTACGGCTATCAAGTTACAACCGGCATTGCCGGTACCGGTGTCATCGGTACGCTCAGCAATGGCGCGGGGTCGCGGTCGCTTGGCATACGGGCCGATATGGACGCCTTGCCAATTCATGAGCAGACCAATCTTTCCTATGCGTCCCGGACCGCGGGCAAGATGCATGCCTGTGGCCATGATGGCCATACGACGATGCTGCTCGGCGCGGCGCGCTATCTGGCGGAGACGAAGAAATTCAACGGCACGGTTCATCTGATTTTTCAACCCGCCGAAGAGGATGAAAGCGGCGCCAAGAAGATGATCGAGGAGGGACTGTTCAATCGGTTTCCCTGCGATGCGGTGTTTGCGCTCCACAATATTCCCGGCGAGGACGTGGGTCAGATCATCGTGCGCCCCGGCGCCATTACCGCGGCTGTCGACATTGTCAACGTAGCCATTCGCGGCGTGGGCGGTCATGGCGCCATTCCGCAGAAAGCGGTCGATCCGATCGTGGCTGCTTCGGGCGTTGTGCTGGCGCTGCAGACGGTCGTTGCCCGCAATGTGGACCCGCATGATGCCGCAGTCATTACGGTGGGGGCCTTCAATTCGGGAAACATGGCGACGGTCATTCCGGAAATCGCCACACTGCAGATCGGAGTGCGAACGTGCACCAAAGACGTGCGCGAGCTGATGCGCCGGCGAATTCCGGAGATTATCAACGGACAAGCAAAGTCTTTCGGCTGCGAGGCGGAGATTTCCTATGGTCACGGATTCAGCTATCCCTCTGGATTCAACTCGCCCGCCGAAGCCGACCTGGTGCGCAGCGTGGCGATTGCAGCCGGCCAGGATCCGGCCCGCATCGACATGCGGGGGCCCTTCATGTTCTCCGAGGATTTCGCTTACATGCAGGAGGCGGTGCCCTCCTGCTATTTCGGACTCGGCAACGGGCCGAGCCGCAGCCTGCATGATGCCGGTTATGATTTCAACGACGCCTTGCTGACAAAGGGACCAGCCTTCTGGGCGGCGCTGGTGGAGAAGTTTCTCGCCGCCGGCTGATCGAAACCTCAAGCACTCAAAGCGGCTATTATCAATCCGGCATGCTTGGCGAGCAAGGCGTGTTCGGCCATCTTGCCGGTGTGGGGGCGGAGCGAGATTCCCTCGCGGATGGGCAGAATATGAACATGCAGGTGGAACACGGTCTGACCGGCGGCTGGTTCATTGAACTGCTTTATCAGCACGCCGTCGGCGGCGAATGCGGTCTTGGCGGCCCTGGCCACTTTCTGGACTGTGGCCATTAGCGGACCAAAGGCCATCGGATCGGCGTCAAGCAGATTCCGCGAAGCCGCCTTGGGGATAACTAGGGTGTGGCCGTCGGTCTGGGGCATTACATCGATGAAGGCCAGTGTCGCATCGTCCTCGTAGACTCTGTGACAGGGGATTTCGCCCCGCAGGATCTTGGCGAAGATGTTATTGGGATCATAGGTCATGGCATCATCCTCTCAGAAATCACTTTCCTGCCGGAACGGTGAATGGGCCGCAAGTAACTCCGTTTCCTGTTCGATGCCCTGGCGCTCGGCTTCCAGGTATTGGGCGACGGCATGGGCAAGACCCGGATGGGCGAGGTGGTGGAGACTATAGGTTTTTTGCGGGAGATAACCGCGGGCCAGCTTATGCGGTCCCTGGGCGCCGGCTTCGACGCGCGCGAGTTTGCGGGCAATGGCAAATTCAATGGCTTGATAGTAGCAAGTTTCGAAATGCAGGCAGGGATGATGCTCGATGGCGCCCCAGTTGCGGCCATAGAGGGCGTGACTTCCGATAAAGTTCAAGGCTCCGGCGATTGCCCGGCCGCCGCGGCTGGCGAATGACCAGCAGAATGTGTCTGCTCATGGATCTCGCCAATCAGGCTGAAGAACTCGCGGGTGAGATAGGGCCTGCCCCATTTGCGGCCGCCGGTGTCCATGTAGAAATCGAAGAACGCATCCCAGTGGCCTTCGCTGATGTCGCTGCCGGTAAGGACATTGCAGTGTGATGCCAGCCCTTGCCACGCTGTCGCGCTCCTTGCGGATGTTCTTGCGCTTGTGCGAGGATAGTGTTGCGAGAAATTCGGCGAAGCTCGAATAACCGGCGTTGTGCCAGTGGAACTGGATGTCGGTGCGGCGCAGCCAGGGTCGCATGGCCCAGCACGGACCAATCGAGCTCGGGCAGGAAGGTGATGTGGACGGAGGATGCATGCTCCTGCGCACACAGAGATCGATGAGGCCTTGGGCGAGATGCCGCCGCATTTGGGGATCGGTGGAAAACAGCCTGGGGCCGGTAACCGGCGTGAATGGCACCGACACCTGCAATTTCGGATAATAGCGCCCGCCGGCCCGGTGGAAGGCATCGGCCCAGCCATGATCGAAAACATATTCGCCTTGGGAATGACTTTTCAGATAGCAGGGGACTATTCCGGCGACCTTGCCATGCTTCGTTCATTTCGATGAGGTGGCGGCCGGCCCATCCGGTCTTCGCCGTTGCCGAACCGGATTGTTCCAGGCAGCGGAAGAAATCGTGCGACAGGAGCGGATTGAATTCGCCGTCCGGGGGATTGGCAAGCCGGTCCCAATCTTCCTTGTCAATATCGCGCACGCTGGTGACGCGGCTCAGCATTCAGGGGCGATATCCCTCGAAGGTCACCTGATCGCTGTGGCGCAGAGCATCGCGGGCCTGCTCTGGTGACCGGATGGTCCAGCTGATCACAGGCATGCCTTGCTGGCGTAGTGCATGAACGGGCGCGTAGGGAAGTTCGCGAAAATAAAATCCAACAAAATCCGGCGCAGCCCTGCTCAGATACGCTAATGTGCGCAATTCGTTCCGGCGAGAGGCGGATAGGCAATCATAGTACGCGTCGAACGCCCGGTCCGCCACCATGCCACGAATGGTGGAAGGCGCATGTGTCCGCACGGATTGAATCATGTCAGGATCGAAAGACATCAGCGCATAGTTGCCATGGTAGCCGGTGAGTGTGTTCAGCACATGACGAACCAGCGTCACATCGCCGTCCCAATGGGACTTCAATTCGATAATCAACGGTGCTTTTCCATCGACTTGCTCGAGCAGTTCCGCCAGCGATTGAACGCGGTCGGTTGAATTGCGGATCGCGATGGACTGTATTTGCGCCAGGGTGTGGTCCCTCACATGGCCTGAACCGAGAGTAAGGCGTTCAAGCGTATCGTCGTGAAAAACAGCGGCTTTGCCATCGGCGGTCAGTTGCAGATCGCACTCGATTGCATAACCATCGGCGATGGCGGCGGCAAAAGCGCTGCTGGTATTTTCAATGACGCCGCGAGCACTGTCGTGCAGTCCGCGATGGGCGATGGGCCTGGCGGTCAGCCAGTCCAATCCGGGTTTTGCTCTCATTCGATTTCCGCAATAGCCTCGACTTCGACGGCGACGTTGAGCGGAAGCGAACCGGAGCCTACGGCGGAGCGGGCATGCTTGCCGCGGTCGCCGAAGACTTCCACCATCAGGTCGGAAGCTCCATTAACTACCTTGGGGTGGTCGGTGAAACCAGGCACGGCGTTGACGAAACCAACCAGCTTTACGATGCGCTTAACCCGGTCAAGATCGCCGCCGCAGGCTTCGCGCAACTGCGACAGGATATTGACAGCGCAAAGTCTGGCGCCTTTGTTGGCATCTTCGAGGGATATTTCGCCGCCAACTTTTCCCAGATAATGGAACTTGCCATCGGCAAGAGTCACTTGGCCCGCGGTGAAAACCAGATTGCCGGTTCGCACCCAACCAACATAGTTTGCCACCGGTATAGCTGGTTTCGGAAGCGTGATGCCAAGCTCGGCGAGCCGGTTGTCGATTTTTCCCATGTTCAGTCTCCAGTGAGCAGATCGTTGGGGCGTTCGCCCCGGAAGAATTGTTCAAGATTGTCGATTGCCCGCATGCCCATGGCGGTGCGGGTGGCGGGCGTGGCGCTGCCGAGATGCGGCATGAGGAATACGTTGTCCAGTTCTTTGTAGCGAGGATCGATGTCGGGCTCGCGGGTGAACACATCGAGACCGGCGGCTGCCAGTTTCCCGGTCTTGAGCGCCATGATCAGGGCATCATCATCGATGATATCGCCGCGGGCGGAGTTGACGACGATAGCGCCGTTGGGGAGCAACGCGATAGCGCGGGCATTGACCGCGCCCCGTGTCTCCGGCGTTGACGCGCAATTAATCGAGAGGAAGTCGCAATGGGGCAACATCGCATCGAAGCGCGGGTGATATCGGGCGCCATATTCAAGAGCTGCCGGGACTCGCGACCTGGAGTGGTAGTGCAGCTCCAAGCCAAATGCAGCGGCACGCTTGGCCACGGCCTGACCAATGCGGCCCATGCCGAAAATGCCGAGCCGGCGCCCGGAGACATCGTGGCCGAGGGGGGCAACCAGCGATGTTTCACCCCACCGGCTTTCGCGCACCATGCGGTCGCCCCAGGAGGCGCCACGGGCCGCACCGAGGATGAGCAGGAGAGTGAGGTCGGCGGTGGCGTCCGTCAGTACGTCTGGGGTATTGGTGACAGCGATGCCACGGGCCTTCGCCAAGGGGATATTCAGGTGATCATAGCCGACCGAATGGGTGGCTATCATGCGGATCGAGGCGGGCAGGGTGGAGATATAGTCCGGTCCCCACTTGTCGAACGAGCAGGTCAGCAAAGCGTCGTGACTGGCCGCCAAGCGCAGCATTTCATCGCGCGACAGAGGCTTGTCATCGAAATTCAGTGTTGCCACAAACAAACGGGACAGGCGGGCCTCAACCTCCGGCATCATCTTGCGGGTCACCAGAACGCGCAGTCTGGCTTGTCCGGTTGTGGTCATGATTGCTTTGCCTTAATGTTTGGCTTTTGGCGATGGAATCTGGTTATTTCAATAGTAGGCCATCGGGCGCAAGGAGATTCAAGGATTATGAGAGCCGTTTCGCTAGTGGTCCTGCTCATCTGGGTGGGTGCAAGCGCCGATGCAGCCACTGTTGCACCTCATCGCGCCGTTTACGATCTCAGGCTCCTCAAGGCGGAGCAAGGCGCCGCGCTGTCCGGTGTAGATGGGCGCCTGGCGTTTGAAGTTCAGGGATCAGCCTGTGAGGGTTGGACAGTCAGTTTCCGGATGGTCAACCGATTTCGCCCCAGCGAAGGAGAGCTTCGCCTGGTCGATACCCAATCGACATCCTTCGAAAGCGGCGACGGCCTGGAAATGCGTTACAATCAGAAGGAATTCATGAACCGCAAGCTGCAGGGCGAGTCAAAAATCAAAGTGTCGCGCTCAGCGCAGGATGCCGATGGCGCCGGTCTTGTTTCAGGGGAGGGAGAAAATTCTTTCGACGTCCCGGCTGGTGCGTTTTTTCCCGTGCAACACCAGCTCAAGCTGATGGATATGGCGGAAGAGGGAGCAACCCGCGACACAAGCATCGTGTATGACGGTTCTGATGGAAAATCATCCTACCGGGCCATTACATTCATCGGAAAGCGAAAGAACGCAGGCGCCAACCTGAGAGATAAGGCCAACAGCAACGCATCGGCACTCGTAAGCCTGCCGTCATGGCCGATTTCAATCAGCTACTATCCCGCGGCAACCGGCGATCAGGATACGCCAACCTATCAGGTGGGATTCGATCTCTACGGCAATGGCGTGGCCACGGGTCTGGTTCTGGACTACGGCAAATTTGCGCTCGGTGGCGAATTGGCAAACCTTGAATTGATGCCCGGCGAGGCCTGCCAATAGTAACCGGCACAATTGTCAGTAAAGCAAGTCAAGCTCCCCAGCCGAGAAGTGATGATCGTGGACTGGATGTCCACTCGCCTCATGAAACCGCTTGGCCATTGCCGCCAGCGAAATCGATCCAGCAGCACCGGAGATGTCGACTTGCCAACTATCGAGCACCTGGTTGGCGAGTACCTCATTGAATCCGGCCAAGGCCAGGGCTCCAAATCCCGGTTAACACGGCAGGGTTCCGAGAATGGCTGAGAGGTGCTTGGTGTCCAACCGGCTCGTTTTCGGCGGTTTTTGAGGGATCGTTTGTCATCGAGCGTCCTGACGAGATTGAAGGCGAAGTGGCGGATGATGGCCATGTTGATGGCGCCGTGGCCCTTGCGGTTGCGGCGCAGGTCGTCATGGAAGACGGTGTCGAGGGTCCAGTGAGGCTGTTCTCGATGGCCCAGTGGCCGCGCACGGCATGGGCTGCATCTTCGGGGGTGAAGCGGCGCGAGGAGATGTAGTAGCGGGTATCGGTGCGGCAATGGTCCTTGAGGTGAGTGCGGGCCTTGACGCTGAGCACACAGGCCGCGTCCGGCAGGCGGAATTCGCCGGGAAAATGGCGTGCGCCATTGAGCCAATCGGTCTCGACCGAGATGGTGACGGTGCGCTCCTCGATGCGGCCGTGACCCTTGTCTGCCTGGTAATGGCTGGCCAGCCGGTCAAGCGGTGCATCGGCGAAATAGCCTTCGATCTCGCGCCTTATGGTGGGCTGGTTGGCCTTGACGGCGAGGAGATAGTCAGCACCTTTATCGCGGATGGCCTGGGCGATGGCAGGGTTGGTGGCGATGGCGTCGATGGAGACGAGTGCGCCCTTGAGGCCGTCACCGGCGGCCAGCCGCTCGAGCAGCACCGGAATGGCAGTGGTTTCGCCGCTCTTCTCCGGCGTTGCTTCCTGGCCGAGCACCAGCCTTGAGGTGGTGGCGAAGGCCGAGACCAGGTGCAAGGCTTTGCAGCCCTCGGCATGATCGTGGCTGCGCCTCGACGTCTTTCCATCAATGGCGATGAGGCCGGGCCGCTCCGGCCAGGTCTCTCTGACCCAGGCGGTGAAGGCGGCCTGGAACAAGGCAGGTCCAGTGCGGTTGATCATGATGTTGAGCCAGCGCCCACAGGGCACGCCGTGGTGATAGGGCAGGAAGCGGCGCAGGAAATCCAGATGCGCCTCGCCCCAATCGGAAATCAGGTCGAAGTCGTCGCAGTCGCAGATGGTGCCGCAGACCACCAGCAACATGATCTCGCGCAAGGGATGGGCGACATAGCGGGGATCGCGCGGATCGGGGATCGTGCCGAAATGCCCGAGAAGGCAGGCAAGGCGCGATTTGGATGACGGTTCAAGGGCAATCTCGGTCATGGGCGGGCTCCAAATCAGGAGCCTTCACGGAATCACATCCTCCGCAACCCGCAAAGTGCGTTAACCGGAGTTCGGAGCCTGGGCCAAGGCCAGAAGAGATTGCGCAATCATGTCGATGGATTGCAGCTCCGCGCTCACTTGCAACAGGACAGGGGCAAGCGAAACGATCCGCTCATCTTGAACAGAAATGGACATCACATGCCTCAAAAAAGTTCGAGATCGCCAGTTGCCGGCGCCAGTTGCGGACGTAGGTCAACTGGCGGCAGGCTTTCGCCACCGGAAATGAACATCTGCCGTGCCTTGCCAGTCGTCGGCCAATATTGAATCCGGCGCCCTGCATTGCCGCCCAGGCTGGTTCCAGTAATCGGTATTCCTTCCTGAGCCAGGAAATGTTTGGCAAAATTCGTATTCGCCAATCCGATATCGCTCAACCCCGCAATGGTCCTGGCGCCGCCGAAGAGTTTGGTTTCCAGACGTTCACGCCGCGCCCCCAGCTTCAAGAGGCCGTTGATCAGCAACTCCATCAAATGAACGCCGTAGCTCGCCGCGGCCGATCCCCTTTCGGCGATCGATTCACCGGGAAGCAGGTAATGGTTCATGCCGCCGATCTTCGAAACCGGATCGTACATGCATGCTGAAACACAGGATCCCAGCAGCGTAGTCGAGGGTGCCACCCGCAGGGACGAAGTGGGCCTGATGGCCAAAAGCGTCGAGGTGTTCAAGCAAAACGGGCTTGAGGCCATCCGCCTGCGCAAGCTGCAGGAGGAAGACAAGATCAAGGCCGAGACAGCCCAACGCAAGGCGGAAGAGACCGCCATCGCTGGGGAGCGCGCTACGGTGTCGGAGTCGATCGGCGAAGGCCTGAACCGACTGGCCGCCAAGGACCTGACCTACCGGGTGAGCAATATGCCGGAAGCTTATAGCAAGTTGGAGTCCGATTTCAACTCTGCCCTTGACCAACTGGAAGAGGCGATCCGGGCGGTGTCGGGCTCGACCGAGACGATCAGCAGCGGCACCCAGGAGATTTCGGCCGCTTCCGACGATCTGTCCAAGCGCACCGAGACCCAGGCCGCCAGCATCGAGGAGACGGCAGCGGCGGTGGCCGAGATCACCGCCACGGTGAAGCAGACTGCCAGCCGGCGCCCAGCAGGCCCGCGACGTGGTGGCCAGCGCCCGGGAAGAGGCAACCAAGAGCAGCGAGGTGGTGCGCCGCGCCATCGACGCCATGGGCGGCATCGAGAAATCCTCCCAGCAGATCACCCAGATCATCGGCGTGATCGACGAGATCGCCTTCCAGACCAACCTGCTGGCGCTTAATGCCGGGGTGGAAGCGGCAAGGGCCGGCGATGCCGGCCGGGGCTTTGCCGTGGTTGCCTCGGAAGTGAGGGCGCTCGCCCAGCGCTCGGCGGAAGCCGCCAAGGAGATCAAGGCCCTGCTGCAGACCTCGCGCAGTCAGGTCGAGCAGGGCGTGAAGCTGGTCGGCGAGACCGGCACCTCGCTTGAGCGAATCGTCAGCCGCGTGGCCGAGGTCAACACCGTGGTGGCCGAGATCGCCGCCAGCGCCCAGTCGCAGGCGGCGGGCCTCCAGCAGGTCAACACGGCGGTTGGCCAGATGGACCAGACCATCCAGCAAAATGCCGCCATGGTGGAGGAATCAACCGCAGCCTCGCGCACCTTGGCCGGCCAGTCGCAAGAGCTGGCTCACGTGGTTTCAAGCTTCACCACCAGGGCGCTACGGGCGATTGCACCACAGCAGCGCCGCGAGGCCCAGCACCGGCCAGCACCCCAAGCCCCCCGCGAGCAGCGCAAGCCCGCCCCCAAACTCCGCGCCGCGGGCGGAGGCGCCGCGGCTGAGAGCTGGGAGGAGTTTTAGGGCTGGACTAAGGCCCTTACACCAGCATGAAACCGCTGATATCGTAGACCCAGGGGGTCGTGCCATTTGTGTGGATGACAGCCACAAGCGTACCCCCGCTGGAGAAATCGCCATCGGCCGAATAGTACAGGCTGCCGGTGTCCTGCTCATAGACAAACCCGCCATCGCCGCCGTTTGACAGCGTGGTCGCCAGCACCGCGTCATAGTCGGCGGCGCTGGTGATGTTGACATTGGCGACCAGCGATGTGCCACCAATGTCAAAGGTATCGGAACCGAAGGTGTTCACGCCCAGAACATCGAGGGCGATCTTGTCGGCGCCGCTGAAACGGAACTGGTTGATCGTCGTCAGATCCGTTGCTCCGAGACTGTCGATGACGATGGTATCGGCACCCGAGCCGGCGGTCAGCGTATCGAATCCGCCACCGCCAAACATGGTAACGGCGCCGGAGCCGGCATTGACGATCGTATCGCTTCCCGCACCCCCGATTACTGTCTCGATGTTTGACACGGTGATGCTGTTGAGTGCCCCGCCGAGCGTCAGTTGATCGCTGCCACCGGCCAAGTTGATGACGCCGCCATTGAGCGACGTGGCTATCGTGATGGTGTCCGCGCCAGCATTTCCGTTGAGTGTCTCGACGCCGGAAACCGTGCCAGTGTTGGTAAAGTTGCCGAGGTTCAAGGTATCCGAACCGGCACGGAGATTGAGGGTCATGCCGGTCAGGGTTGTGGCGAGGGTGATGGCATCGGCGCCGGTTCCGCCGGTGATGGTCTCGGTGTTGGAGACGGTGGCGGTGTTGGCGAAGTTGCCGAAGGTGAGGGCGTCGGTGCCGGCGGCTAGGTTGATGGTTCCGGCGGTGATGGCGGCGCCCAGGGTGATGGTGTCGGCATCGGCGTTGCCGGTCAAGGTCTCGACATTGGAGACGGTGGCGGTGTTGGCGAAGTTGCCGAGCACCAGGGTATCGGCTGCCCGCCCCCAGATTGACGCTCACTCCGGTCAGCGTGGTGGCGAGGGTGACGCTGTCGGCCCCAGCATTGCCGGTGATGGTCTCGGCATTGGAGACGGTGAGCGAGTTGGTGAAGTTGCCAAGCGCGAGGACATCGGTTCCCGCCGCGAGGTCGATGGTCCCGGCGGTGATGGCGGCGGCCAGGGTGATGGTATCGGCGCCGGTGCCGCCGGTCACTGTCTCGCTGTTGGAGACGGTAATCTGGTTGGTGCCGTTGGCGAGGATGAGGGCGTCGGTCCCACCGGCCAGGTTGATGACGCCCGCGGTGAGCGCGGTGGCCAGCGTGATGGTGTCGGCCGCCGTACCGCCGGTCACTGTCTCGACATTGGAGATCGTGCCGGTGTTGGCCACATTGGCCAGCGTCAGGGCATCGGCGCCGGCCGCCAGATTGAGCGTCATGCCGGTAAGGGTTGTACCGAGTGTTATGGCATCGGCGCCGGTGCCGCCGGTCACTGTCTCGGTGTTGGAGACGGTGGCGGTGTTGGCGAAGTTGCCGAGGGTGAGGGCATCGGTGCCCGCCCCCAGGTTGATGGTGGCCGCCGCCAGGGCGGCGGCGATGGTGATGGTGTCGGCATCGGCATTGCCGGTCAGCGTCTCGACATTGGAGACGGTGGCGGTGTTGGCGAAGTTGCCGAGGATCAGGGTATCGCTGCCCGCCGCCAGGTTGACGCTGCCGCCACTGATCTGAGTGGCAAGGGTGATGATATCGGCCCCGGCATTGCCGGTCACCGTCTCGACGTTGGAGAGGGTTCCGGTATTGCTGAAGTTGCCGAGCACCAGGCTATCGCCGCCGGCGCCGAGGTCGATGGTCATGGTGTTGGCCAGGGCCGAGCCCAGCGTGATGGTGTCGGCCCCGGTGCCGCCGGTCACTGTCTCGCTGTTGGAGACGGTGATCTGATTGGTGCCGTTGGCGAGGGTGAGGGCATCGGTCCCACCGGCCAGGTTGATGATGCCCGCGGTGAGGCGGTGGCCAGCGTGATGGTGTCGGCGGCGCGTGCCGCCGGTCACTGTCTCGACATTGGAGATCGTGCCGGTGTTGGCCACATTGGCCAGCGTCAGGGCATCGGCGCCGGCCGCCAGATTGAGGGTCATGCCGGTCAGGGTTGTGGCGAGCGTGATGGCATCGGCGCCGGTTCCGCCGGTGATGGTCTCGGTGTTGGAGACGGTGGCGGTGTTGGCGAAGTTGCCGAAGGTGAGGGCGTCGGTGCCGGCGGCTAGGTTGATGGTTCCGGCGGTGATGGCGGCGCCCAGGGTGATGGTGTCGGCATCGGCGTTGCCGGTCAAGGTCTCGACATTGGAGACGGTGGCGGTGTTGGCGAAGTTGCCGAGCACCAGGGTATCGCTGCCCGCCCCCAGATTGACGCTCACTCCGGTCAGCGTGGTGGCGAGCGTGACGCTGTCGGCCCCAGCATTGCCGGTGATGGTCTCGGCATTGGAGACGGTGAGCGAGTTGGTGAAGTTGCCAAGCGCGAGGACATCGGTTCCCGCCGCGAGGTCGATGGTCCCGGCGGTGATGGCGGCGGCCAGGGTGATGGTATCGGCGCCGGTGCCGCCGGTCACTGTCTCGCTATTGGAGACGGTAATCTGGTTGGTGCCGTTGGCGAGGATGAGGGCGTCGGTCCCACCGGCCAGGTTGATGACGCCCGCGGTGAGCGCGGTGGCCAGCGTGATGGTGTCGGCGGCGCGTGCCGCCGGTCACGGTCTCGACATTGGAGATCGTGCCGGTGTTGGCCACATTGGCCAGCGTCAGGGCATCGGCGCCGGCCGCCAGATTGAGCGTCATGCCGGTCAGGGTTGTACCGAGTGTAATGGCATCGGCGCCGGTGCCGCCGGTCACTGTCTCGGTGTTGGAGACGGTGGCGGTGTTGGCGAAGTTGCCGAGGGTGAGGGCATCGGTGCCCGCCCCCAGGTTGATGGTGGCCGCCGCCAGGGCGGCGGCGATGGTGATGGTGTCGGCATCGGCATTGCCGGTCAGCGTCTCGACATTGGAGACGGTGGCGGTGTTGGCGAAGTTGCCGAGGATCAGGGTATCGCTGCCCGCCGCCAGGTTGACGCTGCCGCCACTGATCTGAGTGGCAAGGGTGATGACATCGGCCCCGGCATTGCCGGTCACCGTCTCGACGTTGGAGAGGGTTCCGGTATTGCTGAAGTTGCCGAGCACCAGGCTATCGCCGCCGGCGCCGAGGTCGATGGTCATGGTGTTGGCCAGGGCCGAGCCCAGCGTGATGGTGTCGGCCCCGGTGCCGCCGGTCACTGTCTCGCTGTTGGAGACGGTGATCTGATTGGTGCCGTTGGCGAGGGTGAGGGCATCGGTCCCACCGGCCAGGTTGATGATGCCCGCGGTGAGGCGGTGGCCAGCGTGATGGTGTCGGCGGCGCGTGCCGCCGGTCACGGTCTCGACATTGGAGATCGTGCCGGTGTTGGCCACATTGGCCAGCGTCAGGGCATCGGCGCCGGCCGCCAGATTGAGGGTCATGCCGGTGAGGGTTGTGGCGAGGGTGATGGCATCGGCGCCGGTGCCGCCGGTGACTGGTCTCGGTGTTGGAGACGGTGGCGGTGTTTCCCAGATTGCCAAGTGTCAAAGAGTCGGTGCCGGCGGCTAAATTGATGGTAGCGTTCACCAGGGCGCCCGTAACCGTGATCGTGTCGGTGCCAGTACCGGTGGTCAGTGAGTTGAATGTCGAGATCGTCAGCGTGTTATCTGTGTTTCCAAGAGTAAGATTGACCGGCATTACCATAATCCTTCGGCTGACAATTGCGCGGACGCGCCGCGGCATCGCGGACGCGCCCGGCAGGGAACGCGCCCAATGACTGCAAACTGATTTCACAACTGGCGCAGCGAAGCAGAGCCGCGGCACTCGGATGGGAAGCACAGATGTGATTTGGAAAAGCCGGATCGGCCGGGACGGTAGACCGGCATCATGCCTTTGGGAATGAAGACAATCCCAATTCGACCGTGCCTGCAAACTACGCAGAGTGCGTTAAAAAGCTGCTAATGGGCCCGGGCAATTCAACAGCTGGCGAAGTTCGTGAACGGCAGAGTGAACGGAAACAAACTCGGCAGCCGGAATTTCTTGAAAATTTGGATGCAACCCGGAACGCGCAATCATTGATGAATCCATCTGGCTGGTTTGTCCGTCCATAGCGCAAGTGCTAGCCCGGATATCTCACAGATGTGATGTGCATCGGGGCCGCCGCTTCGCCAGGATACCACTAGGTGTCGCCGCTCACCTGCCAGTAGGCGGCGTAGGCGCCCGGCGCCATGCCAGGTCGCGGCGTCCAGATCACATTCTGGGCACCCACCAGTCCGGCAAGCGACATGGTTGCCACGGTTATGCCGGACTCGTCCTTGATGACGACGCGGACGGTTCCGGAGTTGCTTCCGGATGTGCCGATGGTAAACACGAGGGGCGAGGGCAGGCCGCCATTCACAGGCAGGTTGGCCTGGGCCGTGCCCCGCGACGAAGGCCTATCCGCCATCCCCAGCGGTGCAGGGCGATCGGGGCGAACAATGCGCGAGCTGTCAGGCTTTCCGGTTTCCAAATTCACCATTTCGCCGCCTCTACCTTGAGTACCTGGCAATAGGTTTTGCAATTACAGCGATTATCGCCGAAACTTGCAACTGGGGCAAGAGTGCGAGGTCTGAAGTTGGAGTAGAATTTCGCGGTTGAGTTTGCGTGGGATTGCCGCGGACGTTTGAATTTGACTTAATTTCAAGACAATGCCGTTTCGGCGAGGACGGTGACGCAATGACTGATGTTTGGGCGGCGGCCTAAGCGGCATCTGGCCCGCCATCGCCGAATAGCAGCCAGCATCACCCCAAATAACAACTACGGGACTCCCATTCCGCCGCAAATCGGTTTATGGTGATTGGCTTATGACGACCGGGGCCGCTCGAATATCCGCGAAGGCAAACTGTCAGGGACAAACGAGATGCGCCAACAATTCGCCGTCACATCTGCTGCAACGGTTCTTGCCATCTTCTCGCTGGCCGGTCTGGCCGATGCCGTCCAGCCGGCTAGGCTGAGTGTTGCCGCCACTTTTTCTTCACATGACAGGACTGGATGCATTTCCACTGAGATTTCGGTGTTCGCAAGGAAAGGCGGCGCCGGCCAAGAGCGGCTGGAACTTCGCATCCTGCAGGCCGATGAATGCAACGATGCCGCCAGCCTAAATATCGAGGATGTCATCAGCCTGCCCGCCGGTTCGCTGCGCGTGGCGGCGGATCTGTCCTCGGCAAGCCTCAACACCTCGGCCTCGGTGGCCGACCGGCAATCGCGCGGCAAGGTGACCGCCACGCTTCAGCTGAAGTGGAACGCAACCGAAGAGACCGTCACCGCCATGCGCGGCGAGGAGCCCGATGGGCTCGGCGCGTTTATCCATATGAGAAAGCCGGTCAAACGCACCATGCGCCTCTCGGCCGCATCGGGCACAATCTACCTCGGTGGCTCCGCCATCGCCTTGTCGAAACCCGATTCAGCCTGGATCGCCCGGGCGGAAGGTGGCGTTCCGGTCGCCCAGTGAGGCGCGGCGGCGCCAGCGGTGGAACAGGCCGGCAATAGCGTGGCTGACCAGATCACCGGCATCGCGGGTTGCTTCGGCGCGGACTCTTGCGAGGGTAAAGGGGTGCATGGTCGGTCCTCCAGTTTTGTTGCGGCAGGATTTCGTGTATCACCACTGGCGGCGCATGATCTCCAGGTCGCTGCGGGTCAGTCCGATGTCGCGCAACATGCGGTCGTCGAGTTTGCCGATCTCGTTGAGGACCCTGTTGCGCACGTAGCGGCGGGAAGCAAAGCCGAATGGCATCGCCCGGTTCAGCGTGCTGAAAATGGATGAGGCTTTGGTTGTCATGTCGAATCTCCGGGGGGTTCGGGGGATTTGATGAGCAATCCCAATAATCCTCGAAGCCGCCGAATTCTGTGATCTCGGTCACAGTTGCAACAAAGGAAATTATATTTCAGGCGGCCTTGGCGCCCGCGATGTAATCGTCGAGCCACGGCGTCCGGTAGCCGTCGGCGCGCCACAGCACCGGGAAATAGCTCTCGTCCATCTCCACCGAGCCCACCTTCTTGTAGCGCGAGTAGATGTAGCTGAGCTTCGTCGGATGGAACGCCGCTGCGGAAGAAATACAATGGGCAATCACCGAGCGCCGCGGCTGCTCGCCCTTGTTGTCGCGCGAACCATGCCAAGTCCGCCCATGATGGATGACGCACGATCCAGCCGGCACTTCGATGGGCACGATCTCGGGCTTGACCACGCCCGCTGCCTTGGCCGCCGGATGAAGATCGTTGAGCGGATCGTCGGGTGCGTGGAACTGCTTGATCGGAGGCGACACCGGCCATTTATGCGAGCCCCGCACATATTCGATGGTGCCCTGATAAGGCCTTGGTGTCGTCCAGCGTGAACCAACAGGTGTTCATTTCACCGGGCTCGATCCAGCCATTGTAGGAATCATCCTGGTGAAAGCCCAGGGGCTTGCCGCCAGGCGGCTTCCAGATCACATTGTCCTGGCCGAGCCTGGCCCCCGGCCAGCGCCTGAGCCTGGCGCAGACCTCGCCCACTTCACGCGCTAGCACGATCGAAGCAACCGTCAGATCCGATTTCCACCCATTGCAGATCTGCCGCGTTAGGTCCGGCGCATCCCGCCCCATGCGCCAGTTCCATTCATCGGGATAAAGCCCGGTCTGGAACTTACCCGAGAACATCGGCTCGAAGCGGCTGCGCGCCGCCTCGATCACGGCGGGCGGCAGCACGCTTTCGATGATGACGAATCCATCGCGGTCATAGGCGTCGATATGGGTCTGGGTCAGGGTGATCATGACGCCATGCTAGGCCGGGAAATCCGCTCTTGGCAATGCTGGCGCGGCAGTTGATCCTGCCTCAATCTTTCGGCATGGTGCGGACGAACCCATCCACGAGTCTCAAGTCATGCTCGCCGCCTACGGAACCGCCAAAGGCTGTCTCACTGAATTTGCCGCGACACCGGAACCCCAGGTGCCCGAGGGCGCCATTTGGCTCGATCTCGTCGAGCCCAGCGAAGCAGAGGAAGCCGCCGTCGAAAAGACCCTCGGCATCGATATCCCGACCCGCGAGGAACTGGCCGAGATCGAAGCCTCGAGCCGGCTATATCAGGAGGATGGCGCGGCCTTCATGACCGCCAATCTCATCCGCCGCGGCGACAACGACCAGCCCGAATCCTCGCCCGTCACCTTCATCATCAAGGACAACACCTTGATCACCATCCGCTATCATCACCCCCAGGCCTTCCCTGCCTATGTGAAGCGGGCGATGAAGCCGCAGACCACGGCGATGACCGGCTGGGGCGTCTATATCAGCCTGCTCGAAGCCGTCGTCGACCGCGCCGCCGATCATCTCGAAAGGGTGGGCCAGATTGTCGATCAAACCTCGCGCAAGACCTTCGGCAGCGGCCGCATCATGGGCGCCCAGCGGAAGCGCACCGGCCGCCGCCGCGACGTGAACCTCGAGGAGCTGATCGAGAACATCGGCGAGGAGGGCGACTTCACCTCCAAGATGCGTGAAAGCCTTGTCTCCATCGGCCGAGTCGCCGCCTTCATGACTGCCATCATCGACCAAGTGAAGCAGAGCCGCGAAATGAAGGAAAACCGCGCCCGCATCCGCATCCTCCAGCGCGATATCCAGTCGCTCACCGACCACGCCTCGTTTCTTTCGGGCAAGATCAGCTTCCTGCTCGATGCCGTGCTGGGCTTGATCTCCATCGAGCAGAACGGCATCATCAAAATCTTCTCGGTCGCCGCTGTGGTGTTCCTGCCGCCCACGCTGGTTGCCAGCATCTACGGCATGAATTTCGATTTCATGCCCGAACTCCACTGGACCTATGGCTATCCCTTCGCCGTAGCCCTCATGCTGCTGTCGGCCTTCCTGCCCTGGCTATACTTCAAGCGGAAGGGCTGGCTGTAGTGCCGACGCTCCTCTGGGTTGCCCTCGGCGGCGCCATCGGTTCCGCCGCGCGTTACCAGGTCAATGTCTGGTCCGGCCGCGTGCTGGGAAGCGAATTCCCCTGGCACACGCTCATCGTCAACATCGCCGGTTGCTTCGCCATGGGCCTGCTGATTGAGTTGATGGCGCTGCGCCTCAACGTCGGCAACGACACCCGCGCCTTCCTCACCACTGGCATCCTCGGCGGCTTCACCACCTTCTCCGCTTTCTCGCTGGATTTCGCGTTTCTTGTCGAGCGCAAGTCCTATGGCCTCGCCGGAGCCTACGCGGCAGGTTCGGTCGCGCTATCGCTCGCGGCTATATTCGCCGGGCTTCATCTGGTACGCGCGCTCGCATCATGACTGAGGTGAAACGCCATATGGTCACCGCTGACGAGGCGGGCATGCGGCTTGACCGCTGGTTCAAGCTGCATTTTCCGCAGGTGACCTTCGCCTACTTGAACAAACTCACCCGCACCGGCCAGGTGCGGGTCGGTGCCGCCCGCGTCAAGACCAATACCAGGCTCGCCGCCGAGCAGGAAATTCGTGTGCCGCCCCTAGCCTTCGACAAGCGCCCCGCCGATACGCCGAAAGGCGATGTCAAACCGCTCAGCAAGGAAGAGCGCCGCCTGTTCGACAGCATGATCATTCATGAGGACAAGGATATCTACGTCCTCAACAAGCCCGCGGGACTCGCCGTCCAGGGCGGCAGCAAGACCCATCACCATCTCGATGGGCTGCTGATGGGGCTTGCCGCCGAACTGGGCGAGCGCCCGCTGCTGGTTCACCGCCTCGACCGCGATACGTCCGGCGTGATCGTCGTGGCCAAGCGCCGTGCGGTGGCGGCGGCCCTCGGCAAGCTCTTTGCCACCCGCGCCGTGAAGAAAACCTATTGGGCCGCCCTCAAGGGGGTGCCCAAGCCCAACCAGGGCCGCATCGATGTCGCGCTGATCAAGGCCAAGGGTCCCGAAGGCGACCGGGTGCGGCCAAGCGGGGAGGGGGAAGAAGAAGATGAGCAGCGCGCCGTCACCAACTATTCCGTCATCGACAAGGCCTCGACGATGACCGCCTGGGTGTCGCTCAAACCGGTCACCGGCCGTCAGCATCAGCTCCGCGCCCATATGGCCCATATCGGAACGCCGATTCTCGGCGACGAGAAATATGGCGGCAACTCCGATATGCCCGAAGGCGTTTCCAAGCGCCTCCACCTCCACGCCCGCCGCATCGTGTTTCCCCATCCCCGTGGCGGCACTGTCGATGTGACGGCGCCACTGCCGCCCCATATGCTGGAGACCTGGGCGATGTTCGGCTTCGATCCGGCCCGCTACGACAAGGACCAGGGATGAGCGCGCGACGCCGTTTCTACAAGACCGTGGAGGTTACATCCGCGCTGGGCATTGCGCTTGACGGCAAGCCAGTCAAGACCCCTGGCAAGAGGGTACTGGTCTTGCCGAATCCAGACATGGCCAAGGCTGTGGCCACCGAGTGGGATGCTCAGGTGGAAACCATCAAGCCATCCTCGATGCCATTCACCAAACTCGCCAACACGGCGATTGACCGGGTTGGCCCCGAGCGGACCCACATCCTGGCCGAGATGGTGGACTATGCCGGAAGCGATCTGGTCTGCTATCGCGCCGCCGAACCGCCCGGGCTAGTAGAACGCCATGCCGCACTGTGGGATCCCGTCGTCGAATGGGCGCGGACCGAGCTCGGCGCGCCTTTCGAAACCGTTGTTGGCATCAGGCATCGCCCGCAGCCCTCTCTGGCGCTTGAGCGGATAGGGCAGGCATTTGCGACATGCGATGATTTCACCCTTGCCGGGCTTCACAACATCATGACCCTCAGCGGTTCCGCGTTGATTGCCCTCATGTTCAAGCACGGGCGTCTAACCGCCGATGCGGCCTGGTCCGCCGCCCACGCCGATGAAGACTTTCAGATCGCCCAATGGGGCCAGGACGAAGAGGCTGCAGAACGCCGCCAGCGCCGCCACGCCGAATTCACCGCCTGCTGCAGGTTTGTGGAGTTTTGCCGTGGAGTTTGATTGTCTGCCTCGCAAATGCCCCGTTTGACCGCCAATTCCCACCCGGGAAATAGATTACAAAGGTAAAGTCATGAAAATGAAACGTCAGGCAGTTCTCGCTCTCGCTTTTGCGGCACTCGCCGGAACCGCCTTGGCCCAGAACGCCCCCGCCGATCTTGTGGCGGCCTACAAGGCCGGCGTCGCCGCCGAGAAGTGCGGCCTCAACCTGGCCAGCGATGTTTCAAGCCAATTGGGCGACGCCGTCCAGCGGGCCGAGCAGAGGAGCGGCCTGGCCCAGGGCGACCTCGATGCCCTCTACGCCAAGACGCAAGGCGATGCCGACGCCGACAACGCCGGCTTCTGCGCCAACGCCGAAGCCCGGATTGAAAAGGTCATCGCTGCCGCGAAGTAGTCCGCCGCTTGGCGATGGACTGACCCGCGTTCTTGCTTTGGCCATGGACGGAAGTGTGCGAAGTGACTAAGCGTTTCCCTGAAAGACGCCTGCGCGACACAGGACTTTGACCATCGCAGCAACACGCTCCTGGCCATAGCCAGCCGATTCTGCTCGGCTGAGAATGTTCGCCACGAGATCTGGAACTTCGCTGCTGATGCCAGCGTCTCGCGCTTGTTCTCCCATGCGCTTGGCAGCCTTGTTCCAGACGGCTACGTTGGCGGGAGCATTTCCAAAGTCATTCTTCTTGAGCGGTTCGAGCCAGAAATGCGCACTGTCATTCTCAGGGAACACGCTCGCATACAGGTCAGGAGTGACGCCCTCCGACTGGCAAATGACAGCGCCGTGGTAAATGCCAGTGTATTCTCCGGCGATGCGCGAAAGCCAGGCCATGTCGAGGGTTGCCGCGGTTGCTATGTCTTCTCCCACGAATTGGGTGCCCTCGCCAAGCGCGGCGAGCAAGGGGCGACACTGCTCAAATGCCCCGCGATCTCCGGAATACAGTAACAGGCCGCGAGCAGTTCCAATTGCCGGCACTCCACACAGGATGGCGCCATCCAGATAGCGTGCGCCGTGCTTTACGAACCATGGCTCGGCCTCGCGGGCCTCGTTGGGCGTTCCGGTGCTCAGATCGACAACAATATGGCCCGGCAGCAGGCTGATGACGTCTTGAGTTTGAAATAAAGCCCGCGTCGTCTGGTAATTGTCGACGCAGACGAGTGCTACCGGGCTTGCCTCGACTGCCGCCGCAACGCTCACTGCGCTGTCGGCGCCCACCTTGACGAGTGCCTCTGCCTTGCCGGGAGTTCGGTTCCAAACTGTTACTTTGTGCCCACGCTCGACGAGGGCTCGACTTAGAGCCAAACCCATCGGTCCAAGCCCCAGAATAGAAATGTCGCTCATGGCGAGGCTCCTTGGTGGATACAAGACAGGTTTTGGGCTTGGTGCTTTCGAATGGCTTGGCGCAAACGACGGTATCGAAATGTGTACGGAGAGTTCTACTCAGCCTGACCTCCGCTCCGGGTCAAGAACCGAATGTCAAAACAAACCACTCTCCGCCTTTCCTCCAATTTGACGGGATCGGCCCTGCCTGCTTTACAGAGCCTGGAACTATTGCGATTTAGGGCAGGGCACGATGCAGGAAGTACTTGCGAAGCTGGAAGCCAGGAGGGCCGAGGCCCGCGCCGGCGGCGGTGAAAGGCGCGTCGCCGCCCAGCACGCCCGCGGCAAACTGACCGCCCGCGAACGGATCGAGCTGCTCCTCGATGACTCCTCCTTCGAGGAGTTCGACATGTTCGTCGAGCACCGCTGCACCGATTTCGGCATGGAGAATACGAAATATCCGGGCGACGGCGTGGTGACCGGCTGGGGAACCGTCAACGGCCGCGTCGTCTATGTCTTCGCCAAGGATTTCACCGTTTTCGGCGGTTCGCTGTCGGAAGCCCATGCCCGCAAGATCACCAAGATCCAGGACATGGCGCTGCAGAACCGCGCCCCGATCATCGGCCTCTTCGATGCCGGCGGCGCCCGCATCCAGGAAGGCGTCAATGCCCTCGGCGGTTATGGCGAGGTGTTCCAGCGCAATGTCTTGTCATCCGGCGTCATCCCGCAGATTTCGGTGATCATGGGCCCCTGTGCCGGAGGCGACGTCTACTCCCCCGCCATGACCGATTTCATCTTCATGGTGCGCGATACCAGCTACATGTTCGTGACCGGCCCCGATGTGGTGAAGACCGTCACCAACGAAACTGTGACCGCCGAGGAGTTGGGCGGCGCCTCGGTTCACACCACCAAATCCTCGATTGCCGACAAGGGCTACGACAATGACGTCGAAGCCCTGCTGCAGATGCGCCGGCTGATTGACTTCCTGCCGTCGTCGAACACTTCGCCCATTCCGGAAATGCCGCAATTCGACGATCCCGAGCGCATCGACATGTCGCTCGACACCCTGATCCCCGCCAACCAGAACCAGCCCTATGACATCAAGGAACTGATCGTCAAAATGGTGGACGAGGCCGACTTCTTCGAAATCCAGGAGGCCCACGCCCGCAACATCGTCACCGGCCTTGCCCGCATCGGCGGCCGCACCGTCGGCATCGTCGCCAATCAGCCCATGGTGCTTGCCGGCGTTCTCGACAGCGATGCCGGCCGCAAGGGCGCCCGTTTCGTCCGCTTCTGCGACTGCTTCAACATACCGATCGTCACCCTGGTCGATGTGCCGGGCTTCCTGCCCGGCACCGCCCAGGAATATGGCGGCCTGATCAAGCACGGCGCCAAGCTGCTCTTCGCCTATGCCGAGGCGACGGTTCCCAAGATCACTATCATCACCCGCAAGGCCTATGGCGGGGCCTATGTGGTCATGGCGTCCAAGCACCTGCGCGGCGATGTCAACTATGCCTGGCCCACCGCCGAGATCGCGGTGATGGGATCCAAGGGCGCCTCCGAAATCATCTACCGCGCCGAATTGGGGGACCCTCAAAAAATTCAGGCCCGCATCAAGGAATTCGAGACCCGCTTCGCCAATCCCTTCGTCGCCGCCGAACGCGGCTTTCTTGACGAAGTGATCATGCCCCATTCGACCCGCCGGCGCGTCGCCCGCGCCCTCAACATGCTGCGCCACAAGGAACTGAGCAATCCGTGGAAAAAGCACGACAATATTCCGCTGTAGCAGCGGCTGTTACGTGATCGCTGGGGATGGAACAGAGCGAGCTACTTCTCCGCCTTGGCCTTGCGCTTGCCATCGGGTTTCTCATCGGTCTCGAGCGCGGCTGGCACGAGCGCGATGAGAAAGAAGGCCACCGTACCGCAGGAATTCGTACCTTCTCGCTGATCGGCTTGCTCGGCGGCGTGTTCGGCGCGTTGTCGCTTGGTGGCGACCGAGTTCTCATCACAGCAGGGTTCATAACCGTTGGCGCTTCGCTCGCCGCTTTCATGTGGCGCGAAGGCGAACACGATGAGGACTTCAGCGCCACCAGCCTGGTGGCGGCGCTCTTGACGTTCATGCTTGGCTCCTTTGCGCTGCTTGGCGATATCCGGGCCGTCTCCGGCGCCGGTGTTGCCGCGGTCATACTGCTTGCCAACAAAGAGTTTCTCCATGGCTGGCTCACCCGCCTGACATGGCCGGAACTGCGCTCCGGCCTGTTGCTGGCCGCCATGAGTTTCATCCTGCTGCCGCTTCTGCCCGACCGCACGGTTGATCCGTGGAATGTTCTCAACCCCCATCAGCTCTGGCTGATGACCATCCTGATTGCCGCCGTCTCCTTCGCGGGCTATGCCGCGGTCAAAATCGCGGGGCCCGAGCGCGGCTTGCTGCTTGCAGCGGGCCTCGGCGGCCTGTTCGCATCGACAGCCGTGACATTGTCCCTGGCCCGCCTGGCTCCCGCCAATCGCGGCCGGCTTTCACTGCTTACGGCGGGCATCCTGGCGGCGGGCCTGGTGATGCTGCTCCGGGTAATCCTCATCACCGGACTTATCAACCTGCAACTTGCCAGGACGCTGCTTCCGGCATTGCTGCCGGCTATCGCGGTGATGGCGGCATTCGCCGCCCTGCTGATTTGGTTCGATCACGGCGCCGCGGTTCGCAACGGCAAGGAGCTCATCCTCAAGAACCCCTTCGAACTGCTGCAAGTCCTGCGCTTTGGCGCATTGCTGTCACTGGTGGTGTTGGCGGTGGCGCTCGCCCGCCAGGAATTTGGCGATGCGGGACTGCTCTCGCTTGCGGCACTTTCAGGTCTGGCCGACGTCGATGCGATGACCCTGTCGGTGGCCCGGTTGCAGGAGGTCTCGCCGGTCATGACCAATGCCATCCTCCTGACGATTGCAGTGAACAGCCTGGCCAAATGCATCTATGCCTGGATTGCCGGCGGCAGCCGCATCGGATTCCTGTCGATGCTGGCCACGGCTTTGGCACTGGCCGCCGGCGCCCAGACGGCGTTCGGATGGTCCAATTGAATCCTCGCGGGAAACTACCTAATCAAATTCCGCTTACTCTCTGGGATGCGTGAAGCCATGAAAAGCCTGCCGGTAGCCGCCGCCTTCTCGCACGCCATGCGCTCGACGCTGGACAATCTGGGCTTTGCCTTTCACCTCAGCTGGCCGTGGATGCTGGCCCTGTTTCCCATTGAAATCGCTGGCAATCTCTACATTTGGGCCAACGATGTGGGTCCGCCCTCAGTGCCAAATCCCAAGGTCATTGCGGCAACATTCATCATGGGTGCCGCCAGCATGATCGCCTTTTCATCAATTGCCGTGAGTTGGCACCGCTACATCCTTGGGGATGAATTGCCGCAGGGCCTGCAGAGGTTGCGCCTCGATGCAACTGTTTGGCGCTACGCCGGCAATGTTCTGCTCATCGTTCTGCTACTCTCCTTGTGCATTGTGCCCGCTGTTCTTGCATTCGGAATTGTTGCCGCGATGTTTGGCAACAGTGCGCTGGTCATTATTGTTCCCGCCAGCTTGGTGCTCCTGCTTGCAATCATCCCCTCAAGCTACCGCCTCAGCGTCAAGCTCCCCGCCATAGCCCTCGAGCGGACGGAGTACGGCTTGCGCAATGCGTGGGCCGATACGCGCGGCAATTCCTGGCAACTCCTTGGGCTTGCGCTGCTCTATTTCTTGTTGGTGCTGGTTGCCGCACTGGTAGCCGGCGGCATTGGTTATGGTCTTGGCCAATTGGCCGGCGAAATCGGTCAGTCGGTCAGCATCGCCATTCAACTGGTGGTGAATTGGGTCGTCACCATACTGGGCGTAACCATGTTGACCAGCCTCTACGGTTTCTTCGTCGAAGGCCGTGAATTCTAGCGCGGAGTCCCGGTGATGCCCGCTTCTACAACAATCGCGCTGTTGGTTCATGCCGCGCGGTGGCGATTGCGTTGGCTTCGGCGAAGGAGAATTTGCCGCCGAACAGCGCCCGGCTGGTGATCACGCCTGCGATATTGGGGAGATAGGAAAGTGTGGAAATGTCATCGAGCGTCTTCACCACGCCGCTGGCGATGATCGGCGTTCTGACCTTCGCCGCAAGCTGCGTCACATGCGCCATGGTGCTTTCGGGATGGTCCTCGTCGCGGTCGATGTCGGTATAGATGATGGCGGCGAGGCCAACATTGTCGAACTGGTGGACGAACTCGGCGGCGCTGAAATTGGTGGTCTCGGTCCAGCCTTCGATCACCACGAAACCCGCCCGCGCATCGACGCTCACCACCACCGAGTTCGGGATAGGCCGTGGCTGCCGCCTTGACCAGATGCGGATACTTGACCGCGGCGGTCGCAATCACCACGCGGCCGGCGCCCGCGTCCATCCAGCTGTGCACCTTCTCCATCGAGCGGATGGCGCCGCCCACCTGCACCGGGCAACTTGCCGTGCGGATGATCTGTTTGATGATGTCGTTGTTTTCGCCCGCGTTGAACACCGCGTCGAGATCGATCACATGCAGCCATTCGGCCCCCTGTTGGGCCAGATCATGGGCCACTTGCACCGGGTCGAGGTCATAGACGATCGGACTGTCGATGCGGTTGCGGGTCAGATTGACCAGGCGTCCTTGGCGCAATTCGAGATCGGGATAGATGATCATGGCGTTCCCTCCATGGCTTCCGCGCCAAAGTGTGCTCCACATTTGCGCGCCTGAAAAGTGCCGATGTAATCGCGTTGCGGGCATCGGCGGATCGGGCTAAGGAAGCCCGCGATGACCCGCCCCACCGAAACAATCGAGGCCCGCCGCAAGCGGCTCCTGTGGCGCGCCACCCATCGCGGCATCAGGGAAATGGACGTGCTCCTCGGCGGTTTCGCCCGGGCCCGCGTCACCGCCATGGGCGAGGCCGAACTCGCCGAACTGGAAACCATCATCGCCATCCCCGACCACGATATCCTGAGCTGGGCCACCGGCCAGGCGCCCGTGCCGAAGGGTCAAGCCACGCCACTCCTCACGGAATTGCTCGCCTTCCGGCCATGATGGATCTAGCCCGCCTCAAACCGCGCCTCGCCACCCCGGGCCGCGTGCAGCTCTCCGGCGTGCCCCAGGGCCTCGACGCCATGCTGTTGCCGAGAATCGCTAGCGCCCTGGCCCCGCGCCCGCTGGTTCACGTAGCCCTCGACGATCAACGGCTCTCGGTCTTCGAAGACCAACTCGCCTTTTTCGCACCGGGCCTTGAGATCGTCCGCTTCCCGGCCTGGGATTGCCTGCCCTATGACCGAGTTTCGCCCGCCGCCGACATCGTGGCCCGCCGCCTCGCAACCCTGGCGCGGCTCACCCAAGCCATCGCCAAGCCCATCATTGTCCTCACCACCATCAATGCCGTGCTGCAGCGCGTGGTGCCGAGGCACCTGATCGAAAGCGCCACCTTCACCGCAGCACCCAGCCAGATCGTCAATAGCGAGAAACTTCTGGGCTTCCTCGCCCACAACGGCTTCTCGCGCACCGGCACCGTCGTCGATCCCGGCGACTTCGCGGTGCGGGGCGGCATCATCGACATTTATCCACCAGGCGCTGATACGCCGGTGCGCCTCGATTTCTTCGGCGACAAGCTCGAATCGCTCCGGAGCTTCGATCCCCAGTCCCAGCGCTCGCTCGGGGCGCTCAAAACCCTTCACGCTCCATCCCGCCAATGAAGTGCTGCTCACGCCTGAGGCCATTTCGCGCTTCCGCAAAGGCTATGCCGAGGCATTCGGTGGCCTCGATATTTCCGATCCGCTTTATGAGAGCGTCACCAGCGGCAGGCGCTACCAGGGCCAGGAACATTGGATGCCGCTGTTCCACGACCATCTTGAGACCCTGTTTCACTATCTCCCCGATGCCGTCATCAGCCTTGACCACGAAGCCGATGAATCGGCGGCCGCGAGACGCGATCAAATCGACGAATTCTATAACGCCAGGCACGAAGCCCTCGACCAGAAGAGTTTCGGCGCCGCACCCTACAAGCCGCTGAAGCCCGAGGCGCTCTATCTCACCGCCGGTCAATGGGCGGAAACCCTTGCCGACCACTGCACCCTGGCGCTGTCGCCCTTCGAGAGCCCGGACTCCTCAGCCATTTCATTCGCCGGCAAACGTGGCCGCGGCTTTGCCGCCGAGCGCGCCGAAGCCGGCGGCAATGTCTACGAGGCCGTCAAGGTCCATACCGAAGGTTTACGCAAGGCGGGCAAACGCGTTGCCATTGCAACATGGACCGAAGGATCGCGCGAACGCCTCGAAGGCATTCTCAAGGATCATGATCTGGCCCCGCTCGCCGCCGCCGATACTTGGTCCGATCTGCAGAAATGGGATAGCGCAGTCGTCGGCCTGACCGTGCTGGGCCTCGAAGAGGGCTTCGAAACCGCCGATCTTGCCGTCATCTCCGAGCAGGATATCCTGGGCGACCGCCTGGTGCGCAAGGCCCGCAAGCACCGCAAGGCCTCGGACTTCATCTCCGAACTCTCCGCCCTGTCCCCCGGCGATCTCGTTGTCCATGTCGATCACGGCATCGGCCGCTTCGAAGGTCTCAAGACCATCGAGGTGCAAGGCGCTCCCCACGATTGCCTGTTCATCATGTATGCCGGCAACGACCGGCTGTTCCTGCCCGTCGAGAACATCGAGCTCCTCACCCGCTATGGCGCCGATGAGCAGGGCATAGGCCTCGACAAGCTGGGCGGCGGCGCCTGGCAGGCGAGGAAGGCCAAGCTCAAGGAACGCATCCGCGAGATGGCCGAGCAGCTGATCAAGACGGCGGCGGCGCGCGAGCTCAAGCCCGGCGACGTGCTGCCGCCGCCGGAAGGCGCCTATGACGAGTTCTGCGCCAGGTTCCCCTACGAGGAAACCGAAGACCAGCTCACCTCCATCGAGGCCGTTCTCGAGGACATGCAGAAGGGCCGCCCGATGGACCGGCTGGTCTGCGGCGATGTGGGCTTCGGCAAGACCGAGGTGGCGCTGCGCTCCGCCTTCGTCGCCGCCATGAACGGCAAGCAGGTGGCCGTCGTGGTGCCCACCACGCTGCTCTCGCGCCAGCATTTCGCCACCTTCAGGGAACGCTTCAAGGGCCTGCCGCTGAACATCGCACAAGCCTCGCGCATGGTGCCGAGGAAGGAACTCGAAGCGGTGCGCGACGGCCTGGCCAAGGGCGATATCGACATCGTCATCGGCACCCACGCGCTCCTCGCCGCCAGCATCAAGTTCCGCGATCTCGGCCTGCTGGTGATCGACGAGGAGCAGCATTTCGGCGTCAAGCACAAGGAGCGCCTGAAGGAGATGCGCGCCAACATCCACGTGCTCACCCTGACCGCCACGCCGATCCCCCGCACCCTGCAGCTGGCGCTCTCCGGCGTGCGCGAACTCTCGCTCATCACCACACCGCCGCTCGACCGCCTGGCGGTCAGAACCTACATCTCGCCCTTCGATCCCGTCATCATCCGCGAGTCGCTGCTGCGCGAGCATTTCCGCGGCGGCCAGAGCTTCTATGTCTGCCCGCGCATTTCCGATCTCGACGAGATCGCCGCTTTCCTGCGCGAGGCGGTGCCCGAGGTGAAATTCCGCATCGCCCATGGCCGCATGGCGCCAACCGAACTCGAAGACATCATGGCGGGCTTCTACGACCGCAAATTCGATGTGCTGCTGTCAACCACCATCGTCGAGTCCGGCCTCGATATCCCGACCGCCAACACCCTCATCATCCACCGCGCCGACATGTTCGGCCTGGCCCAGCTCTATCAGCTCCGGGGCCGCGTCGGCCGCGCCAAGCAGCGCGCCTATGCGCTGTTTACAACGCCTCCCAACCGCACCCTGACCGCCGCCGCCGACAAGCGCCTCAAGGTGCTGCAGTCCCTCGATTCCCTCGGCGCCGGCTTCACGCTTGCCAGCCACGATCTCGACTTGCGCGGTTCCGGCAATCTGCTCGGCGAGGAGCAGTCCGGCAACATCAAGGAAGTGGGCTACGAACTCTATCAGGCCATGCTGGAGGAGGCGGTCGCCAAGCTGCGCACCGGCGAGGAGACGCTGGAAGCCGAAGGCGCCTGGTCGCCGCAGATCAACATCGGCACCTCGGTGCTGATCCCCGAGACCTATGTCGAAGACCTGCAAGCCCGCCTTGGCCTCTACCGCAGGCTCGCCGATCTCCACGATCAATCCGCCGTCGACGGCTTCGGCGCCGAACTGCACGACCGCTTCGGCCGCATGCCCGAGGAGGTCCACCACCTCCTCGAAGTCGTCTCCATCAAGCTCCTCTGCCGCGCCGCCAATGTCGCCAGCGTCGATGCCGGCCCCAAGGGCGCCACCATCGCATTCCGCGGAGACACCTTCGCCAAGCCCGCCGCCCTGGTGCAGTGGATCACCGGCCAGGGCAGCCTCGCCAAACTCCGGGCCGCCGACATGAAACTGGTCATCATGCGCAACTGGGAGAAACCCGAGGAGCGCCTGAAGGGCACGCGGCAGCTGATGCAGACGCTGGTGAAGTTGGCGGGGTAGCCAGGCCCGTTCTCCCCGGCCACCCAGACTTTCATCTCATATGAGACCAACGGCCGGATGAAATGACTCGCAGACTTCCCCATTTCAGTTATTCCGGCGAAAGCCGGAAGCCGCTAACTACCTGTATCAATTATAGAAAGCGGGACCCCAGCATTCGCTGGGGTGACGGAAATTAGGGGTGCTTGCGAGTCATCTCTAATGGCAATTCATACAACTTCTCATCATGCCCGGACTTAATCCGGGCATCCTCTTCACCGGGCCAAGAAGATGGCCGTGTCGAGCACGGCCATGATGAAAAATAGAGAACCACAATTATTCAGCAACCCGATCACCCGCCGCGGCGCGCAGGACCAGCTCGGGATCGGTGTCGCCCCGAAAGGCGAAGAAATCGGCTTCCCCATTAAGCGCCGGTTCAAGCAGGCGGTGATACTCCGCCTTTGCCATCGTGACCGCCCCCAGCCGCTCGAGATGGGGATTGATGAACTGGGCATCGAGCAGCCGGAATCCTCCCGCATTGAGCCGGGCCAGCAAATGCACCAGCGCCACTTTGCTGGCATTGGGCTGGCGCGAGAACATGCTTTCGCCGAAGAACGCCGCTCCAATACGCACTCCATAAAGCCCGCCCACCAGGATGCCATCCCGCCAGCACTCGACACTGTGGCAGCAGCCCATGTGGTGCAGTTGCGTATAAAGGCTGCGAATGCGGCCGTTGATCCAGGTCGATTGGCGGTCGAAGGTCTTCTCCGCGCAAGCCGCGATCACCTGGGCGAAGGCCTCATCGATTTTGATATCGAATATCCGCGTGCGCACCGCCTTGCGCAGCGAGCGCGATATGTGCAGCCCGCCCAGTGGAATGATGCCGCGCTCTTCCGGCTCGACCCAGTAGAGCGCCGAATCCTCGGCCGTCTCGGCCATCGGGAATATTCCGGCGGCGTAGGCGCGCAGCAGGATTTGGGGCGTGATCGTGCTCATCAGGCATGCCGGGCGAGATAGTGCTCCAGCCAGTGAATGTCATAATGCCCGTCGATGATATCGGGCTCCGCCAGCAATTGCTGGAACAGCGGAATGGTCGTTTCTATGCCTTCAATGACGAATTCGCCGAGCGCCCGGCGCAGCCGCATCATGCATTCGGTTCGCGATTTGCCCGATACGATGAGCTTGCCGATCAGGCTGTCGTAGTAGGGTGGAATGCGGTAGCCGGCATAGAGGGCGGAATCAACGCGGCAGCCGAGGCCGCCGGGGAAATGCACCGCATCGACGCGTCCGGGTGACGGCGCAAAGGTCGTAGGGTTCTCCGCGTTAATGCGGCACTCGATGGCGTGGCCGGAGAACGTGATATCGGACTGCTCATATTGCAGCTCGCTGCCCGAGGCCACGCGGATTTGCTCCTGCACCAGATCGAGCCCGGTGATCGCCTCGGTCACCGGGTGTTCCACCTGCAGCCGGGTGTTCATCTCGATGAAGTAGAACTCGCCGTTCTCATAGAGAAACTCGATGGTTCCAACACCTTCATAAGCAATATTGGCCATGGCCTTCGCCACGCGATTGCCGATCTGCTCGCGTTGCACCGCGTTGAGGGCAGGGGAGTGGGCCTCTTCCCAGATTTTCTGGTGCCGCCGTTGCAGCGAGCAGTCGCGCTCGCCCAGATGCACCGCCTTGCCCTTGCCGTCGCCGAGTATCTGGATTTCGATGTGGCGCGGAGTCTCCAGGTATTTCTCGATATAGACATCGCCATTGCCGAAGGCCGCCTTGGCTTCCGACTGGGCCGTGCTCATGGCGACTTCCAAGTTCCGATTCCGAGCGCGCCACCTTCATGCCGCGGCCACCGCCGCCGGCGGTTGCCTTGATGATGACCGGATAGCCGATGTCGCGCGCAATGCGCTTGCCGTCGTCAACTTCGGAGACGCCGCCTTCGGAACCTGGCACCACCGGAATGCCGAGCGCCTTGGCGGTCCGCTTGGCCTCGATCTTGTCGCCCATGATGCGAATGTGTTCGGCGCTTGGCCCGATGAATTTGAGCCCATGCTCGGTCAGAATATCGGCGAACTTGGCGTTCTCCGACAGAAATCCGTAGCCGGGATGGACGGCTTCCGCCCCGGTGATCTCGCACGCCGCGACGATCGATGGAATATTGAGATAGCTGTCGCGCGCCGGCGGCGGACCGATGCACACGCTTTCGTCGGCGAGCCGCACATGCATGGCCTCGGCGTCCGCCGTCGAATGAACCGCAACCGTCTGAATGCCGAGTTCGCGGCAGGCGCGCAGCACCCGGAGGGCGATCTCGCCGCGATTGGCAATGAGGATCTTGTCGAACATGGATTACTCGATGACCACAAGCGGCTCGCCAAACTCCACCGGATGGCCACTGTCGACGAACACATGGGTGACCCGGCCGTCGCGCGGGGAAGGAATCTGGTTCATCGTCTTCATCGCCTCGATGATCAGCAGCGTCTGTCCAATTTTCACTTCGCTGCCGACTTCGATGAAGGGGGGAGTGCCCGGAGCCGCCGACCGGTAGACCGTTCCCACCATCGGCGACTTGACGGTTCCGGGGTGATCGGCATCGGCCATTTTTCCGGGAGCGGAAGCGGCAGCCTGCGCGCCCGCCATCGGCCCATGATGCAGCACCGGCGCATGAACCGCCGCTGCCACCGTGACGCCCCGGGCCACCCGAAGCCTGGTGCCCTTGCGGTCGAGTTCGATTTCCGAAAGCCCGGTTTCGTTGAGAATGCCCGCAAGGCTGCGGATCAGATCGAGTTCCGGATCGGCTTTGATCGGGGCCGTGGGCGCGACTGGTGTCTTCTTGGGGGGCATTCGGTTAACCCGTCTTGGTTGCTTTGAGAACATTGGACATGGCTTCCAGCGCCAGTTCATAGCTGTGGACGCCGAAACCGCAAATGACGCCTTGCGCCACCGCCGAGACATAGCTGTGGTGGCGGAACGGTTCGCGCTTGTAGATGTTGGAGAGATGCACTTCGATGACTGGCACATCACAGGCCCGCAGCGCATCGTGAATGGCAACCGAGGTGTGCGTATATGCTCCGGCATTGAGCAGAATGCCCGCCGCCGTGCCGCGCGCCGCCTGGATCCAGCTCACCAGCTCGCCCTCATGGTTGCTCTGCCTGAAGTCGATGTCAAAGCCGAGCGCCTTGGCGCGTTTGGAACAGCGCGCCTCGACATCCTTGAGGGTCTCGGAGCCATAAACCGCGGGCTCGCGCAGACCGAGCATATTGAGGTTAGGACCGTTAAGAATGAGAACGGACGACATTGCCAGAGGCCGAATCCTGCTATTCGCCACCGCTTATAGGCGGTCCCGCTGGCTCAGGGAAGCGCTGCCAAGACCAGGTGTTGTCCGAATTAGGAAGAAAATATTCTAGGATGCCGGAACCTCCTTGGTGGTCTGCTAGTGTTCTGTCACAAACTTTTGAATCCAATTGTTCCGCGAATCTGATTCATTGTCTGGATGCGTGAACATCGGATTGAAATCGTACTCGGGGCGAAAGATCGGGCCAAGCTCAAGCGGATTGTAGCTGACGGAAACACGCCGCAAAAGATCGTCAAGCGGGCAAAGATCGTCCTTTTGACGGCTACGGGACGAGGCGTCGCGGCGATCATGCGCGAGATCGAGGTCTCCAAGACCACGGTCTGGCGCGGGCAGGATTATTTCGTCGAGGCCGGAGTCGCGGGCCTGCTCAAAGGCCGCTCCAAGCCGCGAGGCCAAGAAGCCGATCACCACCGGGATCAAGCTCAAGGTCGTCGAGAAGACGGTCAAGGAACGGCCCGCCAACGCCACGCATTGGAGCGTGCGCACGATGGCCGGAGAGATGGGCACAGACACGACTACATCTTTTCTCTTTGACATGTTCCAGTATTTCCCTGACCAGCTCTTCTTTTTACTGGGCTGTGAGATTGAAAAACCAAGGCTTTGGTTCAAAAGCCGAACTCGGAACGTCGATAGGAAATAGTTCATTCATAGTAATTTTTTTCTTTCGGATGTTAATTTCTTGCGAATCACCCACCATTCTGAATTTATCCTGTTCTTGTTGCGTTCACTACTGGATATACCATATCTATGCGCAGCTACTAGGTATTGTGGAAAGTCAACTTTTGGTAATATTACACGGATTTTCCGCTATCTGACGTTGGGAGCAACAAAAGGGCGCGGCCATTGCCGCGCCCTGTCTGTGTCTCGATTGTTCCTATGCCGTCCGTCTTAGTTTCGCGATTTGGTCATCGGCGGCGTGCAGGCCGAAGGTGCCAAGTCCGTCACCGTGCGCCGGTCGTCGCGGGTTGGCGGGTCGATCCAAGCCGTTCAGGGCTGGGCTGCGGCAATAGTCAACAGCAGCATCGACGGCAGCATCCAACTCGAACTCCAATCGCCGGGCGCTGCGCATGCTCAACAATTCGGTCGGCGCCGATGTGCGGGTATTCCAGAACACCGGTGGCGCAGAAATCAGCGACAACCGCATCGACGGCAACCTGCAGTGCACGGCCAATGTGCCGAAGCCGACGGGTTCCGGCAACACCGTGCAGGGCAACAAGGAGGATCAGTGCGCGAAACTCTGACGAAGCCCGCGCCATAGCTGCGGCTTGGGTACTTGCCTGCGAAACCGGCGACCTGGTTTCGCAAGCAATCTGCCGGTACTGGAATTGCGGCATCTAGCCGTGTAGAGCGTTACCGCCAGTTTGCGGGCGTGGCGGAATGGTAGACGCAACGGACTTAAAATCCGTTGGAGGAAACTCCGTGAGGGTTCGAGTCCCTCCGCCCGCACCAATAGCTGAGTACGGCTCACATCCGATGAGGCCGGGAGCAGGCGATCCCCTTAAGCCCTTTGGCGGGGTCGCTGGTGTTCCAAGCTGAGTCAGACTAGTTCAAACGCAGCAGCTTGGGCAATGATGTTTTGTCGGCAGGCCAGGCGCGTTCCTTATCCGTTGACACTCTTCACCATGACCTATGCAGCATCGCGCGGCGTGCCGGAAGCGGGCCTGATGTTCGCCCTGGCCATGCTGATCGGGGTGGGACTTGTATTTTCTGTGACCGCTTTCGGCGCCGTCTCTATGAGACAGACCCTGACGCGGTTCATCGCTCGACATGGAACAAAACTGCAATCTCTTACGCGCTATTGATATCGTCGCTGGCATGTTGCTGATGGGGATTGCCGTATTTGAAATTAACCGATGATCTGCTTCTCGTGAACGGGAGCATAGCGGTACGCCGGGCGACGGGGCATCCAGAACAAGTTGGTGGCATGGCTTCTGCCCGCCAGGTCTTGCTATATCATCACTGGAGCGCAAACTTCAGATCGTCTCATATGGAAAACTGATGGCCTATTTTGAAATCGCGATTGTCGTGCTGCTAACCGGTATCAACGGCCTGCTCGCCATGTCGGAACTCGCGGTGGCGTCGTCGCGCATGCCGAGACTGCGCTCAATGGCCGAGCAGGGTGTTCACGGGGCCCGGCGTGCATTGGTGTTGGCGTCCGATCCCGGGCGTTTCCTGTCGACGGTGCAGATCGGCATTACTCTCATCGGAATTGTCGCTGGTGCCGTGTCAGGGGCGACGCTCGGGCAACGGGTGTCCGGCTGGTTTCTGGGCCTGGGTCTATCCGAAACGATTGCCGAGGCCTTGGGCTATGGGCTTGTCATCGGCGGAATCACTTACCTGTCTCTTATCATCGGGGAGCTGGTGCCCAAGCAAATTGCCTTAAGGAATCCCGAGCGGATCGCCTGCCTGGTCGCTCCTGCCATGACAATTCTTGCCAAGGTTTCACTGCCACTTGTCTGGTTGCTAAGTCATTCCGGGAAGCTGGTCTTGACTATGCTTGGGCAGGCCCGGTTGAAGGATGACACCGTTACCGATGCCGAGATTTATTCGATGATCGCCGAGGCGGAATCCGCTGGCGTCATCGAACCGGAGGAGCGGAGCATGATCGCGGGCGTCATGCGGTTGGGCGACCGCCCGGTGCGATCCGTCATGATTCCTCGCGCGGACGTTGAAATGATAGATGTCGATGAATTTGCCGCGGCCATCGGCAAGAAGATTGCGGAAAGTGGCCACTCGCGCTTTGTCGTTTACAAGGATGACCCCGACAACATTATTGGCGTTCTTCAGGCAAAGGACGTGGCGGCAGCGCTGCTGCGGAAGCGGTCATCGAACATCAAGCAACTGGTGAAGCAAGCCCCGGTGATTCCGGATACGGTGGATGCCTTGGAAGTGGTGACGAAGCTTAAGGAGTTGGCGGTTCATTTCGGGTTGGTCTATGACGAATATGGCCACTTCGAAGGCGTGGTGACGTCGGCGGATATCCTTGAGGCCATCGTTGGAGTCTTCGCGGGTGAAAAAGGAGTGCCGGAACCTGAGATCATTGAGCGGGAAGATGGCTCACTGTTGATCGCCGGATGGGCTCCCATTGACCGAGTCATGCAGCGGCTGGGACTTCCGGTTCCCGAGCGGCGCGACTATCAAACGGCCGCTGGACATGTCCTCGATAAGTTTGGCCGTCTGCCTCTTGTCGGCGACTTACTTGAAGATCGGGGTTACCGGTTTGAAATTGTGGATATGGATGGGCGAAGAATTGACAAGTTATTGGTTTCTCGCGCCTCCCTGCCAACACGGAGGGCGGTGCGTTGAGTGAGGAATTACTTCGCCGGCGCCGGTTATCGAAGACAGTCCAATCATTTGATGGGCGCCGAAGCACTTCAATTGGCTTGCTTGTGGACAGCATCGGCGAGCGCACATTCGATGCATTTTTCAACGTCTTGCTGGGCTCGTGACAGGATGTTGGCGGAGTTCGCGCGGCTTTGGCGAGGGGAACTTCGATTTGCCCGGGCATTTTGGGGGTATTCAGTTGCCTACGGGCTGACAATCAATTTACTGCTCAGTGGCCTGTCTTTGGTTTCCTATGTGATATCGGAATCGGCCCTTTTTGGCCCTGGTTCTCCATTTTGCGCCGTTGCCCTACAATATATTGGCTTGCTCCGGAGCGTGGAGGAGCGCTTCAGGTCTACAGTGGGCTACGTGGCAGGTATCTCTCGCCAAGGCATCCACAATAGGGTTGTTCGTTTTGCTTCTGTTGTTGTGAAGTGCGCATTGGAAGTTTTGCCGCTTCAAGGCAGACCAGGTGCCGGAGGCTGGCAAAGCTTCCACATAAACTTACACACAAGAGACAACAAATTAGGAAAACACACGCAAAATCAATTACTTATGGATATGCTTGTTGGACTTAAAATCCGTTGGAGGAAACTCCGTGAGGGTTCGAGTCCCTCCGCCCGCACCACCGCAAAAAGATGCACTGGCGCGGCAGGAAAATAATTCCCGCCGCGCCCGGCGTTCATTCCTACCTGAATGGACGCGAATAAATCGTGGTGTGATTGTCGGTGTCGGCGATGCCGAAGGCGGGCACGAAGGTGTCGCCCTTGCGAACCAGGCCCATATAGTCGCCGAGGAAGTGGCCACGCGCGATCGGCGCATCGAGAACATCAAAGGAGCGCGGGGTCAGCCGGATATCCTTCAGTTTGGTGGTGCCGTCGCCCCAGTTTTCCCGCTTGGAGCAATCATTGCCAGCCTTTGGCGAGCAGGAAACCGCAAAGTAATCGGTCAGTTCGTAGCCGTCGCTGAGGTCATTGCGGAAGTCATAGTAGGTGACCGCGATCTTGTCATCGGCACCTACTTCCACCGACGGCACGAAGGCTTGATTGCGCAGCCTCTTACCACTCACCGGCGTCATGTTGATTTGTGCCGGTGCAGACCAAGTTGTGCCTCCATCCTTGGACTGGGAGAAGGCGACCTTGTCGATACCACCCCAGCGGCCATCCTGCCAGACCAGGTAGAGATTGCCGTTGCCCCTATCGACCGCGATGTCGAAGAGGATGTTGCCGTCGCGAACCGATTCCTTTGCGTCTGGCGTCAACGTGCCGGTGAATGTGATATTGGTTGAAACCGGCAGAGACGCAGCGCCAAACGTGGCGCCATGGTTGGCTGACTTTATAAGGCCGATATGGGTTTCACCGAGTGCCGTTATGTCGGTGAAAGCCACGACCACGTCGCCGCCCGGCAGCACGTCGACCAGATTGCCTATGGTCTGCGCATCGGGGCCCGGATCGTAAATCTTCTTGGGCGGTTCCCAACTGGCGCCGCCATTGGTGGTGCGGACAAAAAAAGTAGGTCCCTTGAAGGTTACGGCGCGGGGCTCCGCCTTGCCGCTGGCGGCCCTGGTCTTCAGCTTGCGCAGCCGTTCCCGGGCGCTCACGGCGCCGTCGCCGCCGTAATGGGCGGGTTTGGCCTTGCTGCCGCTGGACGGCAGGGTGAAGTCGATAATGCGGTCCCAGACGCCATAGACATAGTCGCTGTCGCGCCAATCGGCGGTCATGGCGTTCTTGTCGTTGAACACCTTGCCATCGGTATCGACGATGAGAGAAACCGGCTTGCCCCACGACACGCCGCCATTGGTCGAGCGGTGGACGATCACGGCGTTCTTGCCGAGGCCGCCATCGGGGCGATCGTTGTTGAAAGCAAGGCTCATGAAATAAGCGGCCCCATTGGGCGAGATGGTGACCCAGGGATCGCTGGCGCGGTCATATTCGCCGCCGGAGCATTTGGAAATGCCGCGAGGTGCTATGCGCGCCCAAGTCCGGCCGCCGTCGAGGCTATAGCCGGCAACCAAGCCGCGGGCGCCACCGTTCGACCAGCGGTCCTGCTGCCATCCGGCGATCAGGTTGTTGGGGTGGGCGGGGTTGACGTCGATCCAGGGTTCGATCTCGGAATCACGATAAAGGTCGCCAAGCTGACTTGCCGGCTTGTCGGCGACACAATTCGAAAATGGACTAAAACCACTGACCTTCCTGAGGCCGGCAGCACCTGCCGGCGTTACGGAGAGGGCGGTCCCCGCCAGCAGCAGGGCGATGGTAGCCGAGGCGATTTTCGGCGAAAACGCTATGAAGTTGTTCCCGGTCATAACTAACGCTCCCTATTTGCATTCTTTGTTTGATGCATATCTTGTTTCGCCGCGTCCAAGACAAATCCTATTCCCGGGTAACTTTGCGGTCCACTGAATTCCGCACGCTCGGATTGTGGTTTCGCCGCTCTTGCAAGGGGCGGCGGAATGCTCTTGAGAGTGGGGATGACAGAGGCGAAGCAGACCCTACCCGGGCGTGAGCCGGGGCATCCCGTGGGAGCGGAACTGGTGGAGGCGGTGGCGCGAGCGCTGCCCGCCAACGACACGCGGGCGGTGCGCGACTGGACCCGCGATCTTCATGCCGCCGATCTTGCCGACCTGATCGAAGGGCTTGAACAGCCGCAGCGGATTGAACTCATCTCGGTACTCGGCCGCTCGTTCGACGTGGAAGCCCTGGCCGAACTCGACGAAACGGTTCGCGATGAATTGCTCAAGGCACTGCCCAATGAGGTGATCGCCTCGGCCATCAAAAAGCTCGATACCGATGACGCGCTGTACCTAATCGAGGACCTCGACCGGAGCGAGCGCGAGGATATTCTCGGCAAGGTTTCCAAGCAGGACCGGGTGGCGCTCTCGCGGGCGCTGGATTATCCGGACTACACGGCCGGGCGCCTGATGCAGACCGAGTTCGTGGCAGTGCCGGAATACTGGAGCATCGGCAAGACCATCGATTTCATGCGCACCGAGAAGGCGCTGCCCGGCGAATTTGTCGAGATTTATGCCGTCGATCCGGCGTTTCACCTCAAGGGTGCTGTACCGCTGAGCCGGATCTTGCGCAGCCCCCGCGACAAGAAAATCTCCGCCGTGATGAATGACGAACAGACGGTGTTCAAGGTCGGCGACGAGCAGGAGGATATCGCTTACAAGTTCGAGCAGTATAATCTGGTATCGGCGGCGGTAACCGACGAGGCGGGCAGGCTGGTCGGCATGTTGATGGTCGACGACATCGTCGATGTTATCCAGGAGGAGGCGGAGGAAGATATCCTGCGCCTCGGCGGAGTCGGCGGCGAGGAGACGATTTCAGATTCGGTGTGGGCCACCACCCGGTCGCGCTTTGCTTGGCTGTTCGTCAATCTGGCGACGGCCGTTTTGGCGTCCTGGGTCATCTCGTGGTTCGACGCAACGATCGAGCAAATGGTGGCGCTGGCGATCCTGATGCCGATCGTGGCGTCGATGGGCGGCAATGCCGGAACCCAGACGATGACGGTGGCGGTGCGCGCGCTCGCCACCCGCAATTTGGGGCCGCTCAATGCGCTGCGGGTGACACTGCGCGAAGGCTCGGTCGGAGTGATCAACGGCTTGCTGTTTGCGCTGGTGATCGGACTGTTCGCCTGGTGGTGGTTCGGCTCCGGCGATTTGGGGCTGGTGATCGCGGCGGCCATGGTGATCAACATGATCGCGGCCGCACTGGCCGGCATCCTGATCCCCTTGGGTCTCGACCGGCTCGACATTGACCCCGCCATTGCATCGGGCGTGTTCGTGACGACGGTTACCGACGTCGTCGGATTTTTTTCGTTTCTCGGGTTGGCCGCGATTTGGCTTGGCTAACGGGCGCGCGGCGGGGGACGTCAAAATTTTACGCAATTTCAAGCTTTTCAGTTCACCTGTATTTTCAAGAATTGGCTTATGAGCGGACGGCGCCAAATTGAGTGGAGTGAGCAATGACATTGCGGGGTTTCCTATTGATCGCAAGGTTGACTCTGGGTGCGTTGGTCATTGGCAGTGTGCTGATGCCGGTGCAAGCTGTTGCAGCGGACCTGCTGGTGCCAGCGGCAGTCCAGGACACCTCACGCGCAGCCAAGGCCGACCGGAAAATCAAGCGCCAGCGACTTGTCGATGTCGACGCTGCAGTGCTTGCCGACCAGCTCTTGCCTGCCGGATCTGACGCCGCCACCGATCGCGCCGAGCGCTCGCGGAAAAGAGAGGGACGGGTAACCCTCAAGCTCTTCGACGATTTCACTGTCGACCTCAGGCGCAGCGATGTCGAGGAAGGCTTTGACGGCGGCGTGGTGTGGAGCGGCGACGCCGGCAATGATGGATTTGGAATTCTGGTCGTTCACAACAACCGGATCAGCGGCAAGATCGAAGCCGGCCGCCGGCATTTTCTGATTGATTCGGTCAATGGCGGAAGCACGCACCGTGTCCGCGAGATCGACACGGAAGCCTATCCCGAGGACGTTCACGTCAAGCCGCCCAAGAGCAAACTTCTGAAGAAAGGCGCGATCACCAAACCATCCGCCCGCACTGTCACCATCACCTACGCGACGCTCATGGTGGCGGTTACCGCCAAGGCCAAGGCCCTGCTGGGAGCGACATATGCCGACAAGATCAAGGTTGATATTGCCCTGGTCAACCAGGGGCTCAGAAACAGCAAGGTTCCACTGCGGTTCAAGCTGGTGGGGATCAGGGCGGTGCAAGCGGGCTACAATGAACGCGTTTCCGCCGATGCGGCCCAGCCTCTCTATGATATCACCTCGGGCGGGGGATTCAATTTTGCGGCGCTGCGAACAGCGCGTACTACCTTGGGCGCCGATCTGGTGACAATGTATGCGGACCGGCCGGAATATTGCGGCATTGCCTGGGTGAACTATTCTTGGCTGAGCGCCGACTACGGGTTCTCGGTGATCAATGCCGCCTGCCAGGGAACGGTGACACTCGCCCATGAGATGGGCCACAACATGGGACTCTACCATGACCGCTACGTGGAGTCCGCCGCGCCCAACTCCCAGTACAATTTCGGTTACGTGAATCTCACCGGCGCCTTCCGCACCATCATGTCCTACTCGGACAAGTGCAGCGCGGCTTCGATTTTCTGCACGCGGATTACCTACTATTCAACGCCGCGCCAGACCTATCTGGGCTATCCGGTTGGCATTGCCGCCGGGCAGCCGGGGGCCGCGGATGCGGCGCGATTGTTGCGCGAAAACAGGGTAGGAGTCGCTGCTTTCCGTTAGTGTCTGTCCGCGGAGTCCTTGAATCGGATGAATTGGTTGTGATTCAATTGCCCTTGGGATGATTCTCAAGGAGGGCTGCGATGTGGACGTCCGCGAACCGGGGCCGGTATGACCGGAGCAAGTTGCGCTATCCGAGCGATTTGACCGATGCGGAGTGGGCGCTTGTCCGCCCGCTGATCCCGCCTGCCAAGCGCGGCGGCGACAAGCGCACGGTTGATGTCCGCGAGGTGGTGAACGGGTTGTTCTACGTGCTCTCTACCGGCTGCCAGTGGCGGGCGATCCCGAAAGACCTGCCGCCGCGCTCCACCGTGCACGGCTATTTCGACCTGTGGACCTGGGACGGCACGCTCGACCGTATTCACTTCACGCTCTACCAGAAATGCCGCGAAGAGGCCGGCCGCGAGGTTCAGCCCTCAGCCGCCATCATTGACAGCCAAAGCGTGAAAAGCGCCGAAAAAGGGGGGTCCATGACCGCCCGGGATACGATGCGGGCAAAAAGATCAAGGGCAAGAAGCGGCACATTCTCGTCGATACGCAGGGCCTCCTGATGCACGCCCTGGTGCATTCGGCGGGCATTCAGGACCGCGACGGCGGTGCTCTCGTCATCGCCACGCTCTTCGGCCTCTATCCCTTCCTGCTCAAGCTCTATGCCGACGGCGGCTACAGCGGCGAGGCGTTTCAGAAGGCCGCCAAGCGCGGCATCGCCAAGCTCGACGTTGAAATCGTCAGGCGCAGCGACACCGCCCTGGGCTTTGTCGTCCTGCCCAAGCGCTGGGTTGTCGAAAGAACCTTCGCATGGCTAAACCGCTGCCGGAGGCTCGCAAGAGATTGGGAACGCTTCAACCACAAAGCCCTCCAGTTCCTCCGCCTCGCCTCAATCCGTCTCATGCTCAGAAAGCTTTGCAATCCCGCATGACTCCCCGGACAAACTCTTAGCGGCGCTAACCGCCTGCAACGGTGGCAACGAGCCGGGCGAGGGCATCGCGCGACTGCGGATCGGTCTGGCGGGATTGCAGCAGGGAGAGCCGCTGCACCAGATACCGGCGTTCCTCGTCCGGAAACAGCGGACTCAGAATGGTGAATCGCCTGGCAAGGGCGTCACTCAATCTGGCGACCTGGGCGGCCGAATAGACGTTTTCCTCGGAAATCGATTGCACGACGCCAAGGAAGGCGGTTCTCATGGCTGAACTCGCCGGATTTTCGGAAAGATCGTCACCGGCCAGTTCGGCGTAGCTCGCCAGGAGATAGAGGTTGAAAACCTGAACCTCGGTCAATTCCTCCTGGAGGGGTTCGCCGGCGATGACCGCCAGATTGTAGGAGGCGCGGATCGAGCCCATGGCGGAAAGGATCTTGCCGAGTTCTATCAGTTTGGCTTCGCGGCCGACGGGGGCCGCAACGATCATGTCGATGTTTTCGCGGGCGATCAGGCGCTCGAACAACATCCGGCTTGGGGCGGTGCGCCGATGGGGCAAAGCGAGGTTGGTGTTGTAGTGGGTGAAGTAGAACGCTGAGTATTGTTGCCAAGCCCAGGGGAGCGTTTCGGCGGGATAGTGGGGGACGGCGTCGGCCAGCGCGGAGGCACCCTGCACGGATATGGCCGCTGCCAAGGCCAGGCTCGTGATGGTTGGAGTGCGCATGTTTCGTTCACCACCCATTGACGAATATAGGCCTTTCCGGCCGCCACTGCCAATTGTTTGCCGATGGACAAGGCTGGACAAAGGCTTGCCTTTCCCCGGAAATCGGCCTAGAAGCCCGGCAATTCAGATCAATTCAGCAAGGAGCGGACGAGCCCCATGGCGCGCGTCACTGTAGAAGACTGCATCGACAAACTGCCGAACCGCTTCGAGCTGGTTCTGCTCTCGGCCCACCGCGCCCGGATGATTTCGCAAGGGGCGCCGATTTCGGTCGATCGCGACAACGACAAGAACCCGGTGATTGCGCTCCGCGAAATCGCCGACGAGACCATCATCACCGAGGATCTGCGCGAGGAATACATCCATGCCATGCAGAAGCATGTCGAAGTGGATGAACCCGAGGCGACCGAAGTGCCGATGATTCAGCAGTTGGGCGACATGGTCATGGTTAACGACCAGTCGGCGGCAGCCGAAGATCAGGTCGATTTCGAGCGGATGACCGAGGAAGAACTCCTGCGGGGCCTGGAAGGCATGCCGCCAGCCGAAAGTCCGGGCAGCCAGCGCAACGGCTACTGACCGCATAATTAGCCAGCCGCCCAACCTGTTTTGCCCGATGGGCGAATTGGACGGCTGACCGTAATTTTCTTTGGGCGGAAAATCCGGGTTGGCTACTTGGTGGCGCTGAAATTAAAATCAACGCCTTCGTTTGCCAGACCGCCGCCGCTGGTGTTCCAGATCAGAACCGATCCACCAATCCTGTCGATGGCCGCATCTCGGCCAACGTGACCCTCGTACAACTGAAAGGGCAGCCCTGCGGCCGTGCGGCGGGCGAAGACGATGCGTCCGGTGACCGGGCAATAGAAGCCTTGAATACTGCTGCCGAAAATGGTGCCGGAAATTGGCTTGCAAACATTTGCGCTAACCGCCTGGACGATGTTCAGGGGGCCGAGGGTCTGGTTCGCCGTTGCCGCCCAAACTCCTGCAACGCTTGGCGGGTGGGCGGCATTGGCCACCCCGATCCACAACAGCGACATGGAACCGAGGGCAATCGCGATAGCATGTTTAGTCAGCTTAGCTTTCATGGCTGTCACTCCGAGGCTGCTCCAAACCAAGTAGGGCAGCATGTGGCAACCTCTCGTCACGCTGCTGCTCAACAGGTGAGCCGCAGCCCCTCAATGACGGCTCTGTGCGAGCGGATTTTGACACCGATGGCGGTGCTAGGCAATACAAATTCTCCGGCAGTTGCATGCGGCTGAGGTGTAAAACGGCTGGGCTCGGAGGGACCATTGCGGAAACCCGGGCAGCGATGGAATTTTCTGGCCGAGCCCCTCGCGTCCGGCCATTTTTGTCGTACAGTGCTTAAATGATGCGACAGTATGAATTGGTGGAAAGGGTCGTGAAATACGATCCGGATGCGAACGAGGACCTGCTCAATCGCGCCTATGTTTACGCCATGAAGGCCCATGGCAACCAGAAACGGGCCTCGGGCGAGGCCTATTTCAACCACCCCCTCGAGGTGGCCGCAATTCTCACCGAAATGAAGCTGGACGACGCCACGGTTGCGGCAGCCCTGCTGCATGACACGGTGGAGGATACCGACACCACGCATCAGGAAATCGAAGAGAAATTCGGCAAGGAAATCGCTTCGCTGGTCGATGGCCTGACCAAGATATCCAAGCTCGATCTGGTGACCAAGGAAGCGACCCAGGCGGAAAATCTGCGCAAGCTGCTGCTGGCCATGTCCAAGGATGTGCGCGTGCTGCTGGTCAAGCTGGCGGACCGCCTGCACAACATGCGCACGCTGGCCCATGTGAAACCGGACAAGCGGGTGCGCATCGCCCAGGAAACGATGGACATCTATGCGCCGCTGGCAGGACGCATGGGCATGCAGACGGTGCGCGACGAGCTTGAGGACATCGCCTTCAAGGTCCTCAATCCGGATGCCAACCGGATCATCACCGCCAGGCTCGAGAAGCTCCACGCCGAGAGCGGCGACGTGCTTCGCGAAATCGAAAAGGCACTGGTCGTCAAGCTGGGCGAGAACGGCATCAAGGCGGAAGTCTACGGCCGGGAAAAGCGCCCATACTCGATTTTTCGCAAGATGGAGCGCAAGCTTCTGTCGCTTGGCCAACTCTCCGACATTTTCGGTTTCCGGGTGATTGTCGCAACCGTCGACCATTGCTACCGGGCGCTCGGCATCGTGCACCGCACCTGGCGGGCGGTTCCCGGGCGCTTCAAGGACTATATCTCCACCCCCAAGCAGAATGACTACCGCTCGCTGCATACGACCGTCATCGGCCCCCATCATATGCGGGTCGAAATGCAGATCCGGACGATGCTGATGCATGAAATCGCCGAACGCGGCGTGGCCGCGCACGCGCTCTACAAGGATGCACCGGACGCCAAGGAGGGGCTCGACGGGTTTCGCCAGCCGGCGGCTGAATCAAATGCCTATCGCTGGCTCCGGCATCTGGTGGAAATGCTGCAGGAAGGCGAGAGTCCAAAAGAGTTTCTCGAACACACCAAACTCGAACTGTTCCACGACCAGGTTTTCTGCTTCACGCCCAAGGGTCAGCTCATCGCGCTGCCGAAGGGAGCGACGCCCATTGACTTTGCCTATGCGGTCCACACATCGGTTGGCGACAGCTGCGTCGGTTGCAAAGTCAACGGGCGCCATGCGCCGTTGGTGACGCAGCTCGATAATGGCGACGAAGTCGAGATCATCCGCTCCGAGGCGCAGGTTCCTCCCGCCGCATGGGAAGGTCTTGCCGTTACCGGCAAGGCGCGGGCGGCAATCCGCCGTGCCACCCGGGTTGCGGTGCGCAAGCAGTATGCCGGGCTTGGACGGGAAATCATCGAAAAGCTTCTGGCGAAGCATGACCGCAAATATGTGCCAAAGGAAGTGGCGGCCGCCATTCCGCGGCTGGGCCACAAGGACCTCGACAATTCACTTGCGGCAGTGGGACGGGGCGAACTTTCGGGCCTGGACGTGCTGCGCGCCATGGGTCTTTCGGTTGACGATGCGGCTGTGCGCGAACAGCGGCGCAAGCACGGCAGCCGCAAAGCCGATGGCGGCGATGAACATTCAATCCCGGTGCGTGGCATCAGCCGGAGCACGGCCATGAAGATCTATCCCGAAACTGGCGCGGTGCCGGGGGAACGCATCGTCGGCATCACCATGCCCGGCGAAGGCATCATCATCTATCCGATCTTCGCCAAGGCGCTTGAGCAGTTCGAATCCCAGCCCGAGCGGTGGGTTGACCTTGCGTGGGACACAACCGCCACCGAACACCGTTTCCCGGCGCGAATTGCCGTCACCATCCTGAATGAAGTGGGCGCATTGGCACAGGTCACCCAAGCGATCGGCGATCACGGCGGCAACATCGATGCGCTGCAAATGCTGGCGCGCGAAGGAGCGCGCGACTTTTTCGATCTCGACATCACGGTCGAGGTCCACGATCTGAAACATCTCAATGAAATCATGACGAGCCTGCGCACCAAGAATCCGGTGAGCGCGGTCTCGCGGGTTACCGGGTAGACGATGCTCAGTCATGACCAGGTGCTGAATGAATTCCGCCAGGCGGGGGCGCTCTTGGAAGGACACTTCGTTCTGTCCTCGGGGCTCCATTCGGCGCGCTATCTGCAGTGTGCCCGGGTGCTCATGGACCCGAAGCGGGCCGAGCGATTATGCGTGGCGCTTGCGGAGATTGTGCGGTCGAAGATCAAGGAGCGGATCGATCTGGTGGCATCGCCGGCGATGGGCGGCGTGATCGTCGGCTATGAGATGGGGCGGCAACTGGGAGTGCCTGCGATTTTCTTCGAGCGGGCCGACGGCAGACTGGTGCTGCGCCGCGGCTTCACCATCGACAAGTGCGCCCGCGTGCTGATGGTGGAGGATATCGTGACCACGGGTCTTTCGTCGCGCGAGTGCATTGCCGGGATAGCAGACGAGGGCGGCGAGACGGTCGGCGCCGCGTGCCTTGTCGACCGGTCTGGCGGCAAGGCCGGTCTGGGGGTCCCGCTGGCAGCACTCACCCAGCTCGACATTCCCGCCTATGCCGCTGACAAGCTGCCGCCGGAGCTGGCGGCCCTGCCAGCGATCAAGCCTGGAAGCCGGGGGCTCAAGTGATCATTGGGCTGGGCAGCGACATGGTCGATATCCGGCGTATTGAAAAGACGCTGGCGACCTATGGCGAGAGGTTCATCGAGCGCATATTCACCGAGACCGAAATCCGCAAATCCGAGCGCAGGGCGCAGCGGGCGGCATCCTACGCTAAGCGATTCGCAGCCAAGGAAGCCTGTTCCAAGGCGCTGGGCACCGGCTTCCGCCGTGGGGTATTTTGGAAAGACATGGGAGTAGTCAACGAACCATCGGGGCGGCCCACCATGGTGTTGAGCGGCGGGGCGGCCGAGCAGCTCGCGCGCATCACCCCCAAGGATCACTCGGCGCGCATCCATCTCACAATCACCGACGATTTTCCTTATGCCCTGGCGATTGTGATGATCGAGGCTGTGCCTAACCCAGGTACGAACGGCCGTTAGAGACGGCCATTTTTCCTCCCTCGCCACAAGGGGCAGGGAGACTTCGGAAGGCAGCGTGAGATGAAGTCATCACGCACTACCGGATGAAATCGATGCTGGTGAGCTTTGTCAGGTTGGTGAAATTCGCCAACCCGATCTCCAAGTCGGCGATGGCATCGCCATTGACGTCGCCCTCGATGATGGCGGTGGTGCCCGATGGCCGCACCCGCAGCCGGCCTTTCACGCCGAGGGTGAACGGCGCCGTGCCGATGAAGGTGAAGGCCTGATTGCCGGGGCCTGTTTCGGCATCGATGGCGGAGAGGTCGATGCGGTCGACGTTCGTTCCCGCAGTGCCCGCATTGAAATCGGTAATGCGGTCGCGGCCGGCGCCTGGAAGGCTGTCGTCGGCCTTCAGGTAGGTGAAAATGTCCGGGCCATTGCCGCCGGTCAGGGTATCGACACCCTTGGCGCCGGTGATCCGGTTCGGAAGCTCGCATCGCCGGTCAGCCGGTCATCGAACTGCGAACCGGTCAGATTTTCGATCGAGGTATAACTGTCGCCCGCCGCGGCCCCGCTGTTGTTTGCCGGTGTTGCGAGGTTCGCCGTGACCGATCTCGCCGCAAAGAAGTAGGAAGCCGTGTCGCTCTGGGCTCCGCCAATGAGCCCATCGCCACCGCCCCGGCCTTCCAGAACGTCATTGCCGCCGACACCCTTGAGCGAATCGGCAAAGGCGCCGCCGCTGATGAATTGATCCGCCGCCGCACCGATCCGCGTTCTTGCCGTGTCAGGGCCCCGGCCGAACACCACATAGCTGGAGCCGGAACGATACGGCCATTGGGGTCCGCGCGATAGGCCCCGACGATCACATCGGCGAAGCCATCGCCATTGACATCGCCGGCGCCGGCAACCGAACCGCCGCTATAGTCATCGTGCAGCCACGCCGTCGAGGCGGAAGCCGGTGGCGCCATTAAGGGTGGAGAGATTGAGGCTGGAAGCAAAGCCCGAAGCCTTGCCGAACACCACATAGCTGGAGCCGGAATCACTGCCATTGGGGTCCGCGCCACAGGCCCCGACGATCACATCGGCGAAGCCGTCGCCATTGACATCGCCGGCGCCGGCGACCGAATGGCCGCTGCAGTCATTGGCCTTCACGCCGTCGAGGCGGAAGCCGGTGGTGCCATTGAGGGTGGAGAGATTGAGGCTGGAAGCAAAGCCCGAAGCCTTGCCGAACACCACATAGCTGGAGCCGGAATACTGCCATTGGGGTCCGCGCCATGGGCCCCGACGATCAGATCGGCGAAGCCGTCGCCATTGACATCGCCGGCGCCGGCAACCGAACGGCCGCTGCAGTCATTTGCCTTCACGCCGTCGAGACGGAAGCCAGTGGCGCCATCGAGGGTGGAGAGATTGAGGCTGGGAGCAAAGCCCGAAGCCTTGCCGAACACCACATAACTGGAACCGGAATACTCCCCCATTGTGGATCGGCGCCAGACGCCCCGACGATCACATCGGCGAAGCCGTCGCCATTGACATCACCGGCGCCGGCGACCGAACAGCCGCTATTGTCAAAGGCCGCCTCGCCGTCGAGGCGGAAGCCGGTGGTGCCATCGAGGCTGGAGACATTGAGGTTGGCAGCAAAGCCCGAAGCCTTGCCGAACACCACATAGCTGGAGCCGGAACTACTACCATTGGGATTGCCCGTAGCCCCGACGATCACATCGGCGAAGCCGTCGCCATTGACATCGCCGGCGCTGGCGGCCGAAATTGCTGCTCGCAGCGACCGACCGCCAAGCCGACGAGGCGGAAGCCGGTGGTGCCATCGAGGGTGGAGAGATTGAGGCTGGAAGCAAAGCCCGATGCCTTGCCGAACACCACATAGCTGGTGCCGGCACCAGGGACATTGGACTCGGCAAAAGCGGCCCCAACGATCAGGTCGGCGAAACCGTCGCCATTGACGTCACCGGCGCTGGCGACCGAAATTCCGCTCCGCTCATCGTCTGACGCTACCCCGTCGAGGCGGAAGCCGGTGGCGCCATCAAGGGTGGAGAGATTGAGGCTGGAAGCAAAGCCCGATGCCCTGCCGAACACCACATAGCTGGTGTCCGCCTTATAGGCCCCGACGATCACATCGGCGAAGCCGTCGCCATTGACATCACCGGCGCTGGCAACCGAATAGCCGCTACTGTCGTACTGCCGCCACGCCGTCGAGCCGGAAGCCAGTCTTGCCATTGAGCGACGACAGATCGATGATCGCCGGAAACTCCGACGCCATCGCCGGGGCGCGTGAGCGACGTCGTGGCGAGGACAGCCAGGGCGCACAGTGTCAGCGACAGAGTGGCAACCCTTCGTTGACCGCTTGCAAGGCTCCGGCATCACCGCCTCCCTAGCTAAATCCGCAACCACCATAGACCCAATTGCCCCAAAGGCAAGCCGCCCGGCTGACGGATGAAATCGAGGGCGCATTTCGCCCCTCCCCGCAAGGGGACACGGGCGAGCAACGTGATAGTCGGAAGAGTCATGTTCAACGTCCATTGGTAAGACTGTGTTATGATTGCAACAGTCGGGAAGCTTGAAGGCCGTCGCGTTGCAACGCACATAGGCACAGGCTATAGGGCCAATTTGGTGGACGCACGAAGAGCTTAAGGCTCGAATCGGGATGTACAAGAAAGACCATAGCATGGCGGCAGCCCAGGATTCGCGGCGCAAGTCCGACGACGGCTTGTGGGAGACGGTCAAGGTCATCATTCAGGCGCTGCTGATTGCGTTTTTTGTCAGAAGCTTTCTCTATCAGCCCTTCAATATCCCCTCGGAATCCATGTACCCGACTTTGAAGGTCGGGGATTATCTTTTTGTTTCAAAGCTTTCCTATGGATATGGGAAGTATTCGTTCAATTTCTCGCTTGGCGGTTTCGGCCATGAAATCATCAAGTGCTGCCCCATCGATTTTGCCGGCCGGGTCGTCTTGGCGGATACGCCAAAGCGTGGCGACGTGGCGGTTTTCAAGCTGCCGTCGGATACCGACATCGACTACATCAAGCGAGTGATTGGGCTGCCGGGCGACCGGATCCAGATGCGCGAAGGCGTCCTTTTTATCAACGGTGAAGCCGTCAAGAAGGAACGGATCGAAGATTATGTCGATACTGAACCATCTTTTCAAGGTGGACCCAACCCCATTCCCCAGTATATCGAAACCTTACCCAATGGGGTGAAATACCGGGTTCTCGACGAGGATCCAAACGGTTCGGCCGATACGACCGAAGTCTATCTGGTGCCGGAAAATCACTACTTCATGATGGGCGACAACCGCGACAACTCTCAGGATTCGCGGTACCAGAATGTGGTTGGCTTCGTGCCGGTCGAGAACTATGTGGGACGTGCCGACATCATCTTCTTTTCGATCTCACGCGATGCTTCGCTGTGGGAAGTGTGGCGCTGGCCGTTTGCGATCCGCTGGAGCCGCTTCTTCAACTTGATCTGAGCCGTGGCGGTCCGTTTCACAACTGCGCGTTACAACGAGATTGCCGCACGCCTCGGATTTCAGTTCAAGAACCGGGCCCTGTTGCGCCATGCGCTGACGCACTCAAGCACCAAGCGAAAATATGACGACTATGAGCGGCTGGAATTCCTCGGAGACCGGGTTCTCGGTCTGATCATCGCCGAGCAATTGTTCAAGCTGCATCCGGCCGACCGGGAAGGCCATATGTCGGGCCGGCACAGCGCCTTGGTCCGGGGCGGAACCTGCGCCGAAGTCGCCCGCGCGCTGGCGCTGGAAGAGTTCATCGTCGTGGGGCAGAGCGAGAAGGGCAAGGGCCTCAATCTCAACACCAGCGTGCTGGGCGACGTGGTGGAGGCGCTGATCGGGGCTATCTACCTGGACGGCGGAATCGAGAATGCCAGCGAATTCGTGCTGCGCAACTGGCAAGGGTATCTGTCGTCGGCGGCGATCCAGGAGAAAGACGCCAAAACTTTCTTGCAGGAGTGGGCGCTGGGCCGGGCGATGGCCATTCCGGTCTACCGGCTCAAGAGCCGCGACGGCCCTGAGCATGCGCCGATTTTCACGGTGGCGGTGGAAGTTTCCGGTCATGAGCCGATGGAAGGAAGTGGCAAGAACAAAAGGCTGGCGGAACAGGAAGCAGCCACAAAATTCCTTAAGCGGGAAAAGATCAGAATATGACCGATGGCCCCCCGCGCTGCGGTTTCTGTGCCATCATCGGCGCGCCGAATGCCGGTAAATCCACACTGGTCAACCAACTGACCGGAGCGAAAGTAGCAATCGTCAGCCACAAGGTCCAGACGACACGCGCCAGGCTGCGCGCCATTGTGATGGAGGGGCGGTCACAGATTATCCTGGTCGACACGCCGGGGATATTTGCGCCGCGGCGCAAACTCGATACGGCGATGGTCAAGAATGCGTGGAGTGGGGCAGGGGAAGCCGATGCCGTCGTGGTGCTTGTCGATGGCAGGACGGGGCTCAGCGAAGATGTGAAACGTATTTTCGACGGCCTGAGCGCTGCCCAGGCAAAGGCCATACTGGTGATCAACAAGATCGACCTGATCAAGCGCGAAACACTGCTCGCAACATCGGCGGCGTTCAATGCAGCCTTCTCCTTCGAGGCGACATTCATGGTGAGCGCGCTGAACGGATCAGGTACCGCCGATCTCCGCAAGTATTTGGCGGAGCGGATGCCCGAGGGGCCGTGGCTCTACCCGGAAGATCAGGTAGCCGACGTCCAGCTCCGCTTCATGGCTTCGGAAATAACCCGCGAAAAGCTTTACAACCGCCTGCACGACGAGTTGCCTTACCAGTCGACGGTTGAAACCGAGGGATGGGAGGAACGCAAGGATGGATCGGTGAAGATCGATCAGGTGATCTATGTCGCGCGCGACAGCCAAAAGGCCATCGTCCTCGGCAAGGGCGGGCAAACGGTGAAAATCCTCGGCCAGCAGGCCCGCGAGGACATGGAGAAATCCTTTGAACGGAGAGTGCATCTGTTTCTGTTCGTCAAGGTGCGGGAAAACTGGGCGGAAGACCCCGAGCGGCTACGGATGATGGGGCTGGACGTATAAGCGGCGATGGAATGGCGTGACGAAGGTGTCGTCCTCTCGGTGCGCAAGCACGGTGAAACCAGCGCCATCGCAGAAGTGCTGACTGCCGAGCATGGCCGGTGTCTCGGTATGGTGCGTGGCGGGCGGTCACGGGTGCAACGTCCGGTTCTTCAGCCCGGTAATCTGCTGCAGCTCACCTGGCGGGCGCGGCTGGAAGAGCACCTGGGAAACTTCGCGGTTGAAGCGCTGTCGCTGAAAGCGGGCGCCATCATGGACGATCCGTCGCGGCTTGCGGGGTTGTCCACACTTGCTGGGCTGGCTCAACTGCTGCCGGAGCGCGAGCCGCACCGGCGCATTTACGACGCGCTGTTGATTGTGCTTGAGGCCATCGAGCACGATGCCCCGTGGCCCGCGCTGCTGGTGCGCTGGGAGCTGGGATTGCTCGCTGAATTGGGCTTCGGACTCGACCTCTCGAAGTGCGCGGTCACCGGAGCGAGCGAGGATTTGGCCTATGTTTCTCCGCGAACCGGGCGCGCCGTTAGCGCTGCCGCCGGTCATGCCTACCGCGACCGGCTTCTGCGTTTGCCACCGTTTCTGATGTCCAGCGCGGCAGCCGCTTCGAGCGATGAGTTGATAAGCGGATTCCGTTTGACCGGTCATTTTCTGGCAAGGCATGTTTTCGGGCCGCGGGGCATCCAGGCGCCCGAACAACGCCAATGGATCGTCAAGAGCTTAGACCAAACATCGCATTGAGCTTGGCGTCTTCCAGCCCTACAAGGTCCGCCAACAGGAGATGATCAATGCTCGAACGGCTCAATCATGTCGCCATCGCTGTTCCCGATCTGGCGAAAGGTGTGGAGGTCTACCGGAACATGCTTGGCGCCAGGGTGTCAGAACCCCAGGCTGAGCCCGCACATGGAGTGACCGTTGTTTTCGTGGAGCTTGCCAACACCAAGATCGAATTGCTGGAGCCGCTGGGCCAAGCATCGCCAATCCGCGCCTTTCTGGAAAAAAACCCAGCCGGGGGCATTCATCATGTGTGCTATGAGGTCGGCGATATTGCCGCCGCGCGCGACCGGCTGAAAGCAGCTGGCGCGCGGGTGCTGGGCGATGGCAATCCGAAAATCGGAGCCCACGGCAAACCGGTGCTGTTCCTGCACCCAAAGGATTTCTGCGGCACGCTTGTCGAGCTTGAACAGGCATGAGCACAACCAGCGCCATCGCGATCTATTTCATCATCTGGTGGCTGTGCCTGTTTGTGGTGCTGCCCTTCGGCGTGCGCAATGCGCATGAAACCGGCGACTGTTGTCGGCGACGGGCCATGAAGCCGGCGCTCCAATCAATCCGATGCTGTGGCGCAAGGCGCTGGCAACGACCATCCTGGCGACATTGTTTTCGTACTCGTCCTTACGGCACGATCACGCAAGGGTGGATCGGCATCGACGATTTTCCATTAGCCGGAAACTAGATGAACCGAGACAGAAAAAGCAGGGCGTTTGCCCTGCTTTTCACGGTTTCAACATGCTTCCTATTGGTTCCCGCCCATACTGGCAAGAAGGGGCGGCGAACACAGCCGCGCGCCCGGAAACACCTCCCCAGACCTGGGCCCACCTCGAAGTGATACCGTAGTCCTGTTGTTATTGGGCGCGAAGCTAGCAGAAAGTTTTGCCTTGTCACGTTAAATCTGCCTCATTCCCGACACCTTCGGGAATCGCCTTTTATCTGCCGAAAATCGAAAACGCAGCCCACGTCTCGGGCATGCCGGGATGGACTCTGCGATAGTCCAACACCGCCAGGCGAAGAGCATCGGGCAATGAATGCTTTTCAAGAGCGCGGACGGTTTCCACCATGATGTCTTTTGTTGCTTCGTCATCGATGTTCCACAGGCTCATGAGAACCGGGCCTGCGCCGGCGATTTCGAATGCACGGGCGAGACCGATCATGCCGCCTTCATGGGCAAAGCCCAGACCGGTCTGGCAGGCGGACAGAAACACCGGCACATGGGGAAGCTGCAAACTTTGAATGTCACGGGCACTCAGGCGGCCACCGGCCAGTTTGATAAAACTGCCATCCAGAGGCTGCTCCGGGTCGGCAATGCCGTGGGCCGCGAAGTAGATCAGTTTTGGCGAGGCGGCGAGGCGGGTCTGGATTTCAGCTGGCGTTGCTTCCGCGCCAAGCAAGGCTTTCGTGCCCACGAGGTTTGCGACGGCGGACGCTTCGACCCTGGCGCCAGGCAGCTGCGGAAACTCCCAGTCGAGATCGCCGCTGCTGTCGGGATCGCCAACCACCAGCGCCGGACCAAGTGGAGTGGATAGAGTGGCGGCAAGGTCTGGCGGCAGCAACTCATAGCCCGGTTCGATGTGCAGATATCCGGGTGCGGCGGCGATCACGCTCGGAAGAATGGTCGTTGTCATGCGATCGACCAGCAAGTCACCACCGTCCAACGGCAGCGCCGCGAAAGGTACCCGGGCAATGGAGCCACCCGGTGCTATAAGGAGATGTGTGATACCAGCCAGTGCTTTCCGGATCTCCGGCGGAAAGATTGCTTGGGCGACAACGCTCAGATCGAATTCATCCAGTACTGGTTCGTCTGGCCCTGTTTCGACCGGGCTAACACCGCGACTGCTGGGCGCCCGCTTTGCCATCGTGCCGGCAATGCCGCGAGCGCTCGCGAAATTCGCCATGCCGGCGTCGATTGTTTGAAGCCCATTTGCCACTCTGGCCCCTATGGGCGTCTCGCCGGCGGTGACCAGAACCACACAGAGGTCGGCTCCATCCGCGCCATACATGACTAGGGCAGTGCCAGCTTGCAGATAGGTGTGAAGCGCCTCGGCGAAGGCCGCGACATCGCGAGGCCGGGGCGGCGGCGGCAGACCGCGCATGTTCATCAGATCTGCCGATTGTTCCAGGTGGTACGACAGGACCGCATCGACCAGCGAGCCCCCCTCGACCGGGCAGCCGCCCTTGGCAAGGGCCGCAGCCGGCATGGGCAGTACGAGGCAGAGGGTCCAAATTGCCATGGCAATCCGCGAGCGCATCGCAGTTGATTGCCACATTTGCGGGCGGAGTGTCACTGGCTTGTGTTCGCCAAGCTTTCCCTTAAAAGGGCGCAAACCGAACTTCTGCAGAGTTTCCAATGCGCCTTTCCCAGTATTTCATGCCGATTTTGCGGGACGATCCGAAGGAAGCGGAAATCGTTTCGCACAAGCTCATGTTGCGTAGCGGCATGATCCGCCAGGAGGCGGCCGGCAGCTATTCGTGGTTGCCCATGGGCTTTCGGGTTCTCAAGAAAATCGAGCAGATCGTGCGCGAAGAACAGGACAGGGCGGGCGCCATCGAGGTGTTGATGCCAACCATTCAGCCAGCCGATTTGTGGCGCAAATCCGGGCGCTATGAAGCCTATGGCAAGGAAATGCTGCGCATCAAGGATCGCCATGACCGCGACATGCTGTTCGGCCCCACCAACGAGGAGATGATCACCGACATCTTCCGCCAGGGGGTGCAGAGCTACAAGGATCTGCCGCGCAACCTCTATCACATCCAGTGGAAATTCCGCGATGAGGTCCGCCCGCGTTTCGGCGTCATGCGGGGCCGCGAATTCCTGATGAAGGACGCCTATTCCTTCGACCTCACGCGCGAGGCGGGGCAGCACTCCTACAACAAGATGTTCGTAAGCTATCTCCGCACCTTCGCGCGCATGGGGCTGAAGGCGGTGCCGATGCGCGCCGAGACGGGGCCGATCGGCGGCAAGGACAGCCACGAGTTTCTGATCCTGGCGGAGACCGGAGAGAGCCAGGTTTTCTTCGACAAGGATTTCTACGACATGGATTGGTCGGCCTTCGACATCGACTACGACGATATCGCCGCGGTGGCCAAGGTGGTCGACGACTTTACTTCGAAATACGCCTCGACCGAGGAAAAGCACGATCAGGTCGAATTCGAGAAACGGATTCCGTCCGAGCGGCGGCTCACCGGGCGGGGCATTGAGGTCGGCCATATCTTCTTCTTCGGGTCGAAGTATTCGGAGCCCCTGGGCTGCGAGGTGCAGGGTCCCGATGGCAAGAAATACTCGGTGCAATCGGGCTCCTATGGCATCGGGGTTTCGCGGCTGGTGGGAGGCATCATTGAAGCCTCCCATGACGAGGCAGGGATTATCTGGCCCGAGCCGGTGGCACCCTTCAAGGTGGGTCTCATCAACCTCAAGACCGGCGATGGCGAGACCGATGCAGCTTGCGAGAAGATTTACCGGGCGCTGGAAGCGAAGGGGGTCGAGGTTCTCTATGACGATCGCGGCGGGACGCCGGGCGCCAAGTTCGCGGTGATGGATCTGATCGGTTTGCCGTGGCAGGTGATCATCGGTCCGCGTGGCCTGAAGGACGGCATTGGCGAAGTAAAGAATCGCAAGACGGGCGCGCGCGAGAACGTGAGTCTTGAGCGGATTGTCGAGCGATTTGAGGCGTAATGGACAGAGCGTTGCCAGATACAAGGCCCTTTGCAGCTTTCGAATGGATGTTGGCGGGGCGCTATTTGCGGGCGCGGCGCAAGGAGGGCTTTATCTCGGTGATCTCGCTCTTCTCATTTCTCGGCATTCTGCTGGGGGTTGCCACGCTGATTGTGGTGATGGCGGTGCTCAACGGATTTCGGGCCGAGTTGCTCGACAAGATCCTCGGGTTCACCGGCCATGTCAGCATCTATGGGCAAGACCTTGCGCCGATCGCGAATTACAAAGACGTGCAATTGCGCCTGGAAAAGGTGAATGGCGTGGTGCGGGTGACGGCGCTGGTCGAGGGGCAGGCGATGGCCTCGTCGCTACGCAGCAATACCGGAGCGCTGGTGCGCGGTATTTCCGAGGCGGACATCGGCAAGTTGCCGAGCGTGAACAATGGCGAGTTGCGGACGGCCCTAAAGGTGCCAGGCACTCCGGATGAGCAGCCATCCTTCGCCGGTTTCGACAAATCGGAAGGGGTGGCAATCGGCGAGCGGATGGCATGGCGTCATCAGCTGGGACTGGGCAGCGCATTGACAATCATCTCCCCGGACGGCCCGGATACCGTGGTTGGCAATGCGCCGAGGATTCGCGAGTATCCCGTCGTGGCGATCTTCAAGGTCGGCATGTCAGACTATGATGAAAACATCATTTACATGCCGCTTGGCGAGGCGCAGGACTATTTCAGCGTGGAAGCCGGCACAACCCTGCTGGAAGTGACGGTGCAGAATCCCGACAATGTCGAGTCCATGTTGCCCGCAATCCATGAGGCGGCGGGAGCCGACATGCAGGTGCAGAGTTGGAAGGAGCGCAACATGACGTTCTTCAACGCCTTGGCGGTGGAGCGCAATGTCATGTTTCTTGTGCTGACGATGATCATTCTGGTTGCGGCGCTCAATATCATCTCCGGGTTGATCATGCTGGTCAAGGACAAGGGCCGCGACATCGCGATCTTGCGCACCATGGGGGCGACGCGGGGCGCCATACAGCGGGTGTTTTTTCTGACTGGCGCGGCAATCGGCGCGGCGGGCACCCTGGGAGGATTCATCGCGGGGCTGCTTATCTGCCTCAATGTCGAGCGCATCCGTCAGTTCATCCAATGGCTGTCGGGAGTCGATCCCTTTAACGAAGAGCTGTACTATTTGGCCCAGTTGCCGGCGCGCATGGATCCATGGCAAACTTTTCTTATTGTAGTGATGTCGCTGGTGCTATCGTTCATCGCCACGCTCTATCCATCCTGGCGGGCTGCAAGGCTCGATCCGGTCGAAGCGCTGAGGTATGAGTAGTGCCGCCGGTTTGCGCGCTGGCGCTGAAAGGAGTGGCCCGCTCTTATGCCGAAGGCCGGGGCAGACTGGACATTTTTCATGATCTCGATCTTGAAGTTTATCCCGGCGAAATCGTGGCGCTGGTCGGACCCTCGGGGTCGGGAAAATCATCGTTGTTGCATATCGCCGGGCTGCTGGAGACGCCAACTGCGGGGCAGGTCTTTGTCGCCGGCCAGAACTGCACGGAACTCGATGATGCCGCCAGAACCCGCATCCGGCGCATCGGCATCGGTTTCGTCTACCAGTTTCATCATCTGCTGCCGGAGTTCTCGGCGCTGGAAAACGTTGTCATGCCGCAGCTGATCGCAGGCGCCAGCAAGCAAGAGGCCGCGGCTAGGGCCAAGGAACTGCTCGACCGCCTCGGGATCGGACCACGGGCCGATCACCGGCCAGCGGAGCTTTCCGGCGGTGAGCAGCAGCGCGTTGCCATCGCGCGCGCGATTGCCAATCGCCCGCTGCTGTTGATTGCCGACGAGCCAACAGGCAATCTCGATCCGGCAACGGCGGGGCATGTACATCAGGAGTTGCTGCGGCTGATAAGCGAAGAGGGTCTTGGCGCGTTGGTGGCCACTCACAATTATGAGCTTGCCGCCGGAATGTCGCGCATTGCGAGACTTGAAAACGGACGGATTTGCAGGGGGAGCGAATGAAGGCAGTATTTTCGGCACTGCAGATGGGACACGCGCCCACGCGTTACTTGAGCAAGGGTAACATTGTTCCCTACCCGGAGACGCCCGAGCGGGTGCGGGTTCTGCTCGAAGGAGCCCGCCAGGCCGGCGCCAGCATCTGTGCCTCGCGGCGCTTTGATGTTTCGATTTACCGCAATGTTCACTTCAAGGGCTATCTCGACTTTCTCAAGGACGCCCACGGGCGGTGGCTGCAGATCGAAGGAGCCGGACCGGAGCTGATGGCAAGCATCCGGCCCACGGTGAACGCGAACATCGCCAGCGAACATATTCTCGGACTGGCCGGGCGCTTCATGATGGATTTTTCCTGTGCGATAACGGCGCAAACGTGGAGGTCGGCGGAGGCTTCGGCGATGACGGCCGTCACCGCGGCAGATCTCGTGTTGAAGGGCGATGCGCTGGCTTACGCGCTTTGCCGGCCGCCTGGCCATCACGCCTATAGCAATCGCTGCGGCGGGTTCTGCTATCTCAACAATTCGGCGCTGGCCGCCCAATATTTGCGCTCGGCCCATGATCAGGTTGCCATTCTCGATATCGATGTCCATCACGGCAACGGCACCCAGAGCATTTTCTATCGCAGGCCCGATGTGCTGACGATATCCATTCATGCGGACCCGGCGGAGTTCTATCCATTTTACTGGGGAAGCACAGCCGAGACCGGGGAGTTTGACGGCAAGGGCTTCAACCTGAACCTGCCGCTACCCGTCGGAAGCGGCGACGATGACTGGCTTGCGGCCCTCGATGTGGCGCTCGAAGGAATTCAAGAGTACCGGCCGGGAGCTCTGGTGCTGGCTCTGGGTCTCGATGCCCATGAAGCCGACCCGCTCAAGGGAGGCAAGGTGACCCAAGGCGGATTTGCCCGCATTGCCGAACGCATCGCCTCCCTGCACCTGCCCACGGTAATCGTACAGGAAGGCGGCTATCTGACCGAGCACCTGCCGGACAATCTCGCCATGTTCCTGTCGTCTTACGAAGGCGCCCACCAAATGGCTGTGCACACGGACACACAGTAGGTCGCAAATCTCGATCCGGCAGCGCTACACTCCTGCCATGGCGAACGATTCACGGCATAGTGTGAGCTTCATCCATTTGCGGACTCACTCGGCCTATTCGCTGTCCGAGGGCGCCCTGCCGATAAAGCAGATGGCGGTGCTGGCCAAGGAAGCGAACATGCCGGCGCTCGCCATCACCGACACTGGCAATCTGTTCGGGGCGTTGGAATTTTCCGAAGCGCTGTGGGAGAAGGGCATCCAGCCGATTGTCGGCTGTACACTAAGGTCGATCTGGCGGTTGCCGCCGCGACCCGATGCGGCAGTGCGGCCTCAGCATGGGTTGCGCAAACTGCCATCCCTGGCGTTGCTGGCGAAGGATGAGCCCGGCTACCAGAACCTGATGAAGCTTTCGAGCCGGGCCTATCTCGATACCCCTGATACGGCGGAGCCGCATGTGCCGCTGGCGCTGCTTGCGGCACACCAGCATGGGTTGATCTGCATGACCGGGGGTCCGCAGGGACCGGTAAATGAAGCCCTGGTGCAGGGGCAAACGAGTCTGGCGCGATCCCATGTCGAAACGTTGGCGGGCATCTTCGGCGACCGGCTCTACATCGAGTTGCAACGCCATGGCACGGAGGCCGAACGGGCGGCCGAAGGCGGGCTGGTTGAACTTGCTTATGAACTTGATATTCCGCTGGTCGCCAGCAACGAAGCCTACTTCCCGAAGCCGGAAGATTTTGCCGCCCACGATGCGCTGATCTGCATCGCCGAGGGCGAAGTGATCGCCGCCGAGGACCGGCGCCGGCTGACGCCTGAGCATTATTTCAAGCCGCAAGCCGCCATGGCGGCACTGTTCGCCGATCTGCCGGAAGCCATCGAAAACACCGTCGAGATCGCCCGGCGCTGCGCTTTCCGGGTGAAGTCGCGCGATCCCATTCTGCCGCGATTTTCGCAAGGCGACGAAGGCGACGAGCTGCGGCGCCAGGCCCATGAGGGGCTCGATTTGCGGCTGGCCACGCGCGGGTTGATCGCTGGCCGCTCGCGCGAGGACTATGTGAAGCGGCTCGACTTCGAGCTCAATGTCATCGTCAAGATGCAGTTTCCGGGCTACTTCCTGATCGTTGCCGACTTCATCAAGTTCGCCAAGTCCAAGGGCATTCCGGTGGGGCCGGGGCGCGGCTCGGGTGCTGGCTCGATGGTCGCCTATGCGCTTACGATCACCGACCTCGATCCCTTCCGCTTCAATTTGCTGTTCGAGCGCTTCCTCAATCCCGAGCGCGTATCGATGCCGGATTTCGACATCGATTTCTGCCAGGACCGGCGCGACGAGGTGATCACCTACGTGCAACAGCGGCACGGGGCCGACCGGGTGGCGCAGATCATCACCTTCGGCAAGCTGCAGGCCCGCATGGTGACGCGCGATGTGGGGCGCGTCCTGCAGATGCCCTATGGCCAGGTGGACCGGCTGTCGAAGATGATTCCGATGAATCCGGCCAATCCGGTGACATTGGCGCAAGCGATTGCCGGCGAGCCGCGGCTGCAAGAGGAGCGCGACCGCGATCCGATGGTGAAGATGCTGTTCGAGATTGCCCTGAAACTCGAAGGCCTCAATCGCAACGCTTCGACCCATGCGGCGGGAATCGTTATCGGCGACCGGCCGCTGGAGGAGCTGGTGCCGCTCTACCGCGATCCCCGCTCAAGCCTTGCCGCCTCGCAATTCAATATGAAATACGTGGAGAAGGCGGGGCTGGTCAAATTCGACTTTCTCGGCCTCAAGACGCTGACGGTGATCGACAAGGCCCAGAAGCTGATCCGCCTGCGCGAGGCTTCGTTCGATATCGACCACATCGCCTATGACGACCAGAAGACCTACGAGATGCTGGGCCATGGCGATACGGTGGGGGTGTTCCAGCTGGAAAGCTCCGGCATGCGCGATGTCTTGAAGAAGATCCATGCCGACTGCATCGAGGACATCATCGCCATCGTGGCACTCTTCCGCCCGGGCCCCATGGACAATATCCCGCGTTTCATCGCCTGCAAGAAAGGCGAGGAACAGCCGGACTATCTGCATCCGCTGCTTGAGCCCATCCTGAAAGAGACCTATGGCATCATGGTCTATCAGGAACAGGTGATGCAGATCGCCCAGGTGCTTTCCGGTTATTCGCTGGGTGAAGCCGATCTTCTGCGCCGCGCCATGGGCAAGAAAATCAAGGCCGAGATGGACGCGCAAAAGGAGCGCTTTGTCAGGGGCGCGGTCGACAAGGGCGTCGAAGCGCACCGGGCCGACTTCATTTTCGAGCTGGTGGCGAAGTTCGCGGGCTACGGCTTCAACAAGTCCCATGCGGCGGCCTATGCGGTGGTGGCCTATCAGACGGCCTGGCTCAAGGCCAACCATCCGGTGGAGTTCCTCGCGGCATCGATGTCGCTCGACATGGGCAATACCGACAAGCTGATGGTGTTCCGCCAGGAGGCGCAGCGGGTGGGCGTCAAAATCGTGCCGCCCTCGGTCAATGCCAGTGCCGTGGACTTCGCGGTGAAGGATGGCGCCGTCGTCTATGCTTTGGCGGCGCTGAAGAACGTGGGGACGGGCGCCATGCAGCATCTGGTGGCGGTGCGTGAAGAGGGCGGGCCGTTCACGTCGTTGGGCGGTTTCGCCCGCCGCATCGATGCGCGCAGCGTCAACAAGCGGGCGCTGGAAAGTCTCGCCAAGGCCGGGGCGTTCGATTGCCTCAATCCCAACCGGGCGCAAATTCTTGAGGCGGTCGAATCGATACTGGCGCTCGCCAATCGCACCAGCTCGGAAGCCGCCGCCGGTCAGAACGATCTGTTCGGTTCGCTGCACGGCTCTTCCGACGAGCTGGTGTTGCCGCGCCGCGACGCCTGGCTGCCGATGGATAAACTGGCCCAGGAATTCGAGGCGGTGGGCTTCTATCTCTCGGGCCATCCGCTTGACGATTACATGAAACCACTTGCCAAGCTGGGAATCGAAACCTGGGCGTCGTTCCGGGAAAAGGCGCTGACCAAGGGGGCAACTGCCGCGAAGCTCGCCGGCACCGTTACCCATCGCCAGGAGCGGCGGTCGAAGTCCGGCAACAAATTCGCGTTTGTCGGCTTCTCCGACCCGACCGGACAATTCGAGGCCATCTGCTTTTCCGATACGCTGGCGGTAACGCGCGAGCTCCTGGAGCCCGGCAAGGCCGTGATCGCGCGGGTCGAGGCCGATGTCGAGGGTGAGGACGTGAAGCTGCGGCTGCAGGGCGTGGAAATGCTGGACAAGGCGGCGGCGGCGATGATCTCTGGCCTGACGATTTTCGTGCGCGATGCCAAGCCCATCGATTCGATCGCCCAGCGCCTGAGCAACGGTGGCCGCGCGCCGGTTCGGCTGGTGGTGCTGATGGACAAGGGCCGTGAAGTGGAGATCGCACTCGGCAACAAATTCACCGTAACCCCGCAAATCAAGGGCGCCATCAAGGCGATCCACGGGGTGGTTGACGTGCAGGATTTTTGATCTTCCTCCTTCCTCGCCCGCCAGGGCGGGGGAGGTGGCGCGCGCCGTCTTTGGCGCGTGACGGAGGGGGCCTCATTCCACGCGGATAGACCCCCACCCGTCCGCGTTCCGCGTCCACCCTCCCCATGCGTCCCGCATGGGGAAGGGATCAATCGGCTGACGTCTTCCCCGCCAAATACGTCGCGAAATCATAATTCGGCCTCTCCAGATGCGACAAATGCCCAGGTGCTGCCCGCTCGGAGCAGAGGCCCCTATAGACGCGTTCGGTGCAGCCCTTGTCTTCGACATTGACCTTGTCGAGCAGGGTCTTCAGCTGCTCGAAATGTTTGGGCGCATCGGCGTCGCCCGCGAAATCTCTGGACATGCCGCCGCCGAATTTGATGTGGACCTGGCCCACGCCCTTGGGGTGGAGCGACAGGTACCAGAAATAACCGGGCGTGAGGGTGATCAGCAGGCTGGGGTAAAGCGCCAGCAGGAATGTGGTGCGGCGGAGATCGCCCTCAATGCGGGTATTGCTGGCGTGGGCGATGGCGATCTTGAGGGATTCGTCCTTGAGGATGGTGTGATAATTGAAATGCGGCGGGCTTGGCGGACAGATCATTTCGTCGAGTTTGGAGAGTCCGCCGATGGTGCCGATGTGGCAGACGGGGAGGTGATAGCTCTCCATGAAGTTCTCGGCCAGCACCTTCCAGTTGGTGTCCCAGACCATCTCCTCGGTGAACCATTCGACATAGTTTTCCATGTCATAGGGAGCGATGAGGCCTTCGACATCGGCAAAGTGTCGGGCCACCGGTTTGGCGTCCGGGTTGAGCGATACCATGATCCAGCCCAGCCATTGCTCGCAGCGGATTTGCGGCAGGCGGTAGTTCTCCTTGCAGAACCCGGTATTGGCCGACATCGCCGGGGCGGCGCGGAGCGTGCCGTCGGTGTTGTAGGTCCAGCCGTGATAGGGGCAGGTGATCGAGCCGCGGTTGCCGCTTCCCTGCAGCAATGTCGACATGCGGTGGAGGCAGACGTTGGATTGGGCGCGCAGTATGCCCTCGCGGTCGCGGATCACCATCAGCGGCTGTCCCGCAAGCTCGAAAGTTGTGTAGTCGCCCGGTTTGGACAGGCTGTCCGCCCGGCCGACGCAATACCATTCACGGGCGAAAACGTTGCGGAGCTCCGCCTCCAGGAAGGCTGCGGCGGTATAGACGCTCTTGGGCATGGCGCGGGCCTGCTCAAAGGGAACGCGCACATTGGCGGCAAGTTCGACTACCGGATCGAGGGAGGGGTTGTGAATATTCATCACTGTGCGTCCGATGGTTATGGCGCGGTTAGCCTTACGTCATCTGGTCGTTTGCATTCTACGTCCCATATCGGGTAAAATCAAAGAATCTGGGGCAAGATTGTTGCCTCCACGGAAAAAGAGAGATCATGATACCTTTTGCCATCGCCGGAATTCAAATGCAACTCGGGCACGGCTCGAACATCGAAGCCATGCGGCACCGGGTCGATTTGACCATGCACCTCTATCCTTGGGTGCAGATGGTGATGTTTTCCGAACTCGCGGTTCATGGGCCGCTGCTGCACCATGCCCAGATACTCCCCGGCCCCGCCGAGGAGGAACTGCAGACCATTGCCCGCCATCACCGCATCTGGCTGATCAACGGCTCGATGTATGAGCGCCGCGACGGCGCCATCTATAACACCACCTCGATCATCAACCCGGAAGGCGAGGTCATCGGCCGTTACCGCAAGATGTTCCCATTCACGCCCTTGGAGCAGGGTGTGCAGCCGGGCAATGAGTTCTTCACCTGGGATATCGACGGGATCGGCCGCTTCGGCCTGCTCAATTGCTACGACATCTGGTTTCCCGAGACGTCGCGCCAGCTCACCGCCATGGGGGCCGAGGTGATCATCCATCCGGTGATGACCCACACCATCGACCGCGACATCGACATCGCGGTGGCCCATGCCACCAGCGCCATGATGCAGTGCTATGTGTTCGACATCAACGGGCTCGGCGCCGGCGGCAACGGCCAGTCCTGCGTGTTCGATCCCTCGGGCCGCAAGCTGCACCAGGCCGATGCGACCGAGCAAATCATTCCGATCGAAATCGATCTGGAGCAGGTGCGCCGTTCGCGCGAACGCGGCATCCGCGGCCTCGGCCAGATGGCCAAGAGCTTCCGCGACCGGCCGGCGGAGTTCCCGGTCTATGGCAAGGAGTTCGACGCCAGCTATCTCAATTCGCTCGGACCGGTGGCGACGCCCCGCCGTGTCGATGCGCCGGCGCCCAAAAATGTTAGCACGCTGCCGGTCAGGCGGAGCTTTGTGAGGTAGTATCAGCGGCCGCAAGAATTGGGTCGCAGACTCCCTCAATTCGTCATTCCAGCTTTCGAGGCTGTGAAGGAATTGCGTTTTGGATTTCATATGACGTGTTGCGGGAACCAGGCCCAGGCTTTTGATCGATTTGGACTTTGGCATGGTGGCTGGTGTCCTGGGCTGGTTATGCGGCCTTGGTGCGCGGATGGTTGGCCAGCATGATGTTGTGGGCGATGACTTGCGGGAGGCCTTGGATTTTGGCCTTGGCTAGCCCTCGCGGAGAGAGGCGGCCAAGCCCGCGGTTCTTGAGGGTGGTGTTGACCAGTTCAATGCGCTTGCGCCGCCTGAAGATGTCCTGGCCCCGCGGATGTGGCCATGCGCGTCCGCCAGTCCTTGAGCGCCCGCGGCTGGGTGAGCCGTTTGGCAAGCCTGCGCCGGAGCGTGTCCGGCTTCCCATCGGCGCGCTCGTCCGCAACCGGTGCAAACACCGCCCGTTCGCCCAGCTCGCGCTGCCTTGCCCGCCGCAGCCTGGACCTTGGTGCCGCCGGCAATCACCTCTTCGAAGCTCACCGGGCCTTCCGCCATCAGGGCCGCCACGCCGCCAGCCGTTCCAGCTCACGCGGCCTGGCCTACACCTTCCACCGCCGCAAAAAGCCACTCTGCCGCAGGACGTCCCGCGCCGCCCGCGCGTGAGCCGATCGCGGCATAAAACTTCGCCAGATCCATCCGCGTCACAAACGCCCACGCCAGGCGCACCGCATGTTCTTGCTCCAACAGCGCATCGACATCGACCATCTCCCAGCCGATCCGATCGCGTTGCGGCCGCACAACACGCGCTGCATCTCCCGTCATCCGGGCAACTCCCCGCAAATCAAATCAGCCGTTGCACTTCAAACGTGAATTCACCCCCCAAGCTTTCGCTGTGGTGACGGAAAAAGGGAGGAAAATCAATGATACCCCCTCAAACCGTCGTGCCAGCCCCCGGATCAAGTCCGAGGGTAAACTCCAGCTGGCATACCGCTTCTGTTTGACCAAATCAGCGACGACTCCAATTTCTTCGCAATCTCTTTCGCCGGAATGACGAAAAAGTGGAGGCCGGCAATTCAACTTCACGCATAAGATTTCTAGGCGGCGAGGCCTTCGGCTTTGAGGGCGGATTGAACGGCTGGGCGGGCGGCGACGCGCGCCATGAAGGCTGAAATGTTTTTCCAGCCCTTCATATCGACGCCGACCCATTGGCCCCAGTTGAGAATAGTGAAGGCGTAGGCGTCGGCCACCGAGTAGTTTTTGCCGAGAAGATAGTCGGACTTGGCAAGCTGGGTATCGAGCCAATCGAGGCGGGTGTTGATGCGCTCGATGATGACCTTGCGGCCCTCTTCGGGCATCGCCTTGTTGAACAGGCCGCCAAGACCCTTGTGCAATTCAGACGCGATGAAATTCAGGGTCTCCATGGCCCGGTAGCGTTCCATCGTGCCGGCTTTTGGCAAGCAGATTCGAATCGGCCGCCTTGTCGGCGAGATACTGGATGATAGTGGAGACTTCGGTGAGCATCTCGCCGCCACCCAAATCAAGGGCGGGGACATAGCCCTTGGGGTTGATCTGGATGAAGTTGGCGCCGGTCTCGGTGGTCTTGGCGCCGAGATCGACTTTCTCGATGGAGTGCTTGGTGCCAAGCTCATTGAGCACGATATGGGGGGCGAGCGAACAGGCGGCGGGGGCGTAATAAAGTCTCATGGTGTTCCTCTATCTCTTGGGTTGGGAAACTCCATATGGCGCCGTTATGTAACAATTCAAGTAACAATTATTTGTGAGGAGGGTGGCTGTGCGAAAATGGCCTCAAACGACTGCTGCAATGCCGCATCGACCTCTGCCATGGTGGCGGTCACTCCAAGGTCCGTCAGGCTGGTCACGCCATGTTCGCGCACCCCGCATGGCACAATTCCCTCGAAGTGGGTGAGATCGGGATCGACGTTGAGGCTGACGCCGTGAAATGTCACCCAATGGCGGACGCGAATGCCGATGGCGGCAATCTTGTCCTCGCGGACCCCGCGGTTCACCCAAACCCCAACGCGGTCTTCGCGGCGCTCGCCCTTGATTGCAAATGTGGCGAGGACGTCGATCAGCCATTGTTCCAAGGCCGCGACAAAAGCTCTTACATCCTGTCCGCGCCGCCTGAGATCGAGCATGACATAGGCGACGCGCTGGCCGGGTCCATGATAGGTGTATTGGCCGCCTCGCCCGCTGCGGTAGACGGGAAACCGATCGGGCATAACCAGGTCGGCATCATTGGCGCTGGTGCCGGCGGTATAAAGTGGCGGGTGCTCGAGAAGCCAGACACGCTCGGGCGCCAGGCCCTTGGCAATGGCTTCCACTTCACGCTCCATGCGCGACACCGCTTGTGGATAGGAAACCGGCCGGGCGCTAGTTCCCATGCAACGGGGGAGGTTGAAATCAGACTTTGCTTGATGTTGGCGCGGCTGGTCACGGCAGCACTTTTCCCAGTTTCGACTTTCCCACGCAAGCCGTGTAGTCTGTGAACCGGGGGCAGGAGGACTTGATGGACGGACTCGGGCTGCTGGTGGCATTCGCAAGCTTTGTTATGGTGCTGATTGCCCTCAACAAGAATTCCAAACTCGAAACGCGGTTCGCCCAGTTGAAACTGCAGTTCGGCAATCTCGCCGATGAGATCGCAAAGCTGCGGCGCGACGGGGTCACGGCATTTGGCGAGGAGGCCGCTGCCCCGCAACCAGAAGCCGCAATTGCCGAGGTTGAGGCAACGGCAAGAACCGATGCTGCTGAAGCTGCGCCATCCCCCTTTTCCGAGACCGCTGCTGCAGAGGCGGCAGTCGAACCTGCGATTTCAGAACCCGCCCGGCCGCCGCGAGATGTCGAACAGGCGCTTGCCTCGCGCTGGTTCGTCTGGATTGGCGGCGCTGCCATCGCCATCGGCGGTCTGCTGTTCGTCAAATACGCCTATGACAACGAACTGATTTCGCCGGCATTGCAAGTTACACTCGGTCTGCTTTTGGGCCTGGCGCTGGTTGGGGCCGGCGAGTTCGTCCGGCGGAAATCTCCGGTTGCAATGGCTGGGAGCTATGTGCCGGCGGCGCTATCGGCTGCGGGCCTCGCCACCGCTTTCGGCAGTATCTATGCGGCCTATGCGCTGTACGAACTGATCGCTTCAACCGTGGCCTTTGGCGGATTGGCCGTGGTCGCGGTGGGTGCGCTGGTGCTCTCTCGCGTGCAGGGGCCGCTGATTGCGGCACTCGGCCTGATCGGCTCCTATGTGACGCCCGCACTCATCCCGTCGGAGCATCCATCGGCATGGAATTTCTTTCCTTATCTTCTGGTGATCGTCGCGGCCAGCTTTGGCGTGCTGCGCGGGCGCAACTGGTGGTGGCTGGCATACGCCGCCATTGGCCGGGGCGGCCGCCTGGACGCTTTTGTGGGTTTCGAGCGGGCCATTTGTGGCCGGGGATTCTTTGCCTATTGGCCTCTTTGCCCACGCGGTGGGATTGATCGCTTTTTTTGGTTTAACCGGATGGGCCATCATGGCCGAGGAGAGTGGCTCACTGTTGCGACCTTTTTCAATATCGCCGCAGCTCGCCATCGGGCTGGCGGGGTTGGCAACCGAGGCAATTCTGCTCATGGCGCTGGTTCAGCAAACCAGCCATGGTTCCACCGCCTTGGTGATGTTCTTCGCGGCGATGGCACTGGCTGTGGCGTTTGCCTGGCGCAAGCCGGGCATATCTCTGCTCGCCGTCATTGCGTCCGCACTCACTTTATTCACCCTCATGGTGTGGAACGACGTTGCCATTCATGACTTTGCCATGGATGAGCGCGGCTTGTGGTCATCGGTGCTGGGCGTTGAAGCCACCCGCTTCCTCAACAGCATGTTGGGTGCCGCCGCGGTGTTTACAGCGGTGGGCTGTCTTGGCTGCAAGATGCAGTCTTCACCGCGAAACTGGGGATTGATGGCAGGTGCGTCGGCTGCGCTATTCGTCACCGGGGCTTGGGCGCGGGTCAGCGATCTTGTCAGCGAAAGCAATTGGGCATTGCTGGCTGCCGGTTTTGCCGCGGCGCTGCTTGGCACCGCCTGGCTCGGCCGCGGCCGGCATGAGGAGCAGGACTTCAATCTTGCGTCGGGATTTCTGTCGATCGGTGCGGCACTGCTGCTGGTGTTCAGCCTGTTCCGCCTTCTCGACAATATCTGGCTGACATTGGCGATTGCCGCCCTTGCCCTGGCCTTCGCCATTGCAGCGGGGCCGATGCGGGTCAAGCTGCAGGGGCCGATTGCGGCGGCGCTCGGTTCGTTCGTCACTCTCCGGCTTTTTGTCTCGCGGGAACTGTGGGAGGAGGACAAGACCCTGCCGCTGGGCGCCCATTGGCCGCTATATGGCTATGGGGTTCCGGCCGCGTTGTTTCTGGTTGCGAGCCGGTTGCTCAAGACCGCCGGCCATGTCCGCTCGGCGGTCACGCTGGAAGGGCTCAGCCTTGGCCTGATCATATCGCTGGTTGCCTTGGAACTCCGCGTGCTGATCGCCGGCGGCATCACCTATGACGAGCCGCAGTTTCTCGAAATGGCGGCCCATATCCTGACATGGCTTGGTGCTGCCTATGGCCTGATGTACCGGCAGCAGCTGTTCTCGTCCTTTATCTCCACCTGGGGCGCTCGCCTCCTGATAGCGGGGGCTTGCGGAGCGATCGTGCTGCTGAGCCTTGGCGTTCTCAATCCGGTGGTCACAGAGGAGCCGGTGCCCGGCAATATTGTGTTCAATGCACTGCTGCTGGCCTACCTCGCTCCAGTTGTGCTCATCGGCCTGATTGCGCGGAAACTCGATGTGCTGAATTGGGGAGTGCTGCGGCCGGTTGCCGGCGTGCTGGCCCTGGTTCTGGCTTTTGTTTACGTGACACTCGAAACCAAGCGCGTGTTTCAGGGCCATGCCATGGTGGCATGGTCACTGTCGGTCGCGGAGTCCTATGCTTATTCCGCGGTCTGGCTGGCCTTCGCTCTGGCGCTGTTCATCGCCGGACTCAGACTGGCAAAACAATATATCCGCTATGCCGGGCTTGCCGTCATGGTGTTGGTGGTTCTCAAGGTTTTCCTGTGGGATATGTCGAGCCTCGAAGGCCTCTACCGGATCGCCAGCTTCATCGGCCTCGGGCTGTGCCTGGTCGGCATCGGTTGGCTCTATCAAAGGTTTGTGCAGAAGCCGGCAAATTTGACTGCATAGTGCAGCGGGAGGGAATTGCGTGACAGGGAAAACAATCGGACTGGATGGTCCCATCTACGATTATTACCGCACACATGCCTATCGCGAACCCGCCATTCTGCAGGCCCTGCGGGAGGAGACGGCCAAGCTCGGCGGCGAAGCGCGGATGCAGATTGGTCCCGAACAGGGCGCCTTCATGGCGATGCTGGCAAAGCTCATGGGGGCGCGGCGCATCGTGGAATTTGGCACCTTCACCGGGTATTCCGCCCTGGCGATGGCGCTTGGTAGCGATGCGCATATCACCTGTGCCGATGTCAGCGCCGAGTGGACGGCGGTGGCCAGGCGTTACTGGGCAACGGCCGGCGTGGCCGGGCGGATCGAGCTTCATCTCGATGGCGGACTGGCGGTGATTGAGCGACTATTGACGAACGGCGGCGGCGAAAGCTTCGATCTGGCGTTCATCGACGCGGACAAGCCCGGCTATGACGCCTACTATGAGGGAGCCCTCAAGCTGCTGCGGCCGGGCGGCCTTGTTCTGATCGACAATGTGTTGTGGGGCGGAGAGGTGGCCGACCCGTCGGTTAGCGATGCCGATACCAAATCCATCCGGGCGCTGAACGACAAGATCGCCGCCGATTCCCGCGTAGATATCGCCATGGTGCCGATTTGCGACGGGCTGACGATGGCGAGGAAGCGGTAAACCTCGGTTACTTCAATTGCCCTTCTGATGACGTGGCAATACCGGAAGTTTCGAGCAGCTCTGTAATTTGATCCGCCGGCCATTGCAGAAATTCGCGAAGCACTGCTTCGGTGTCGGCGCCGAGAACCGGCGGCGGCTGAATGGTAGCTGACCGGCGTCTGCGACAAGCGCAGCGGGCTTGCAACCGAGGGCAAATTCCCGGCCAATGGGTGGGGAAGATCGACGCGCATCCGGCGCGCCAGGACCTGGGGGTCCCGCCAGACATGCTCCAAATCATTGATGGGTCCGCAGGGAACGCCTGCCGCTTCCAGGGCGGTGAGCCACCATGTGCTGGTTCGTGCACGGAACAATTCCTCGAGGATGGGAACAAGCGTGTCACGATTGGCGACGCGGCTGCTATTCTTTGCATAGCGCGGATCGGCTGGGAGATCGGGGCGGCCGGCGATCGTGCAGAGGCTGGCGAATTGTCCGTCATTGCCGGCAGTGACGATCACGTGACCGTCAAGGGTGGCGAAAACCTGGTAGGGAACGATGTTCTGGTGGGCATTGCCGGCGCGCTGGGGCACCTGGCCGGAAACCAGATAGTTCATGTTCAACACGGCCAGCATCGCCACCTGCGAATCCAGCAACGAGACATCGATATGCTGACCTTCGCCGGTGGCGCGTTGATGGGTGATGGCCGCCAGAATTCCGACCGCCGCATACATGCCGGTCATCAGATCGGCGACGGCGATGCCAACTTTCTGGGGGCCGCCGCCGGGGAGGCCGTCTTTCTCGCCGGTTACTGACATCAGGCCCCCGAGGCCTTGAATCATGAAGTCGTAGCCAGGCCGATGGCGGTAAGGACCGGTCTGGCCGAAGCCTGTCAGCGAGCAATAAATCAGCTTTGGATTGCGGCGGCGGAGGCTTGCCTCATCCAGCCCGTATTGGAGCAGCCCGCCAACCTTGAAGTTTTCGACGAAGACATCGGCGCGCCCGGCCAGTTCGCGCACGGCCCTTTGTCCTGGTCCGGTCGCGATGTCGATGGCAACCGAGCGTTTGTTGCGATTGCAGGCGAGAAAATAGGCGGCATCGCCACGGCGGCCATCGGCGCCTTCAATGAAAGGCGGACCCCAGTCGCGGGTGTCGTCGCCAGTTCCGGGGCGCTCGATCTTGATAACAGTGGCGCCGAGGTCCGCGAGGATTTGGGTGCACCAGGGGCCGGCCAGAACGCGCGACAGATCGACAACGCAAATTCCGGCCAAAGGTCCGGTCATAGGGGCCTCCTTGAGGGGTGGTGTGGCCCTCAACTTGGCACGGGTTCATGTGGGCAACAAACGATTGCCGCGCCCGGGGTGTGGTCGGGCGCGGCCGAGGGGTCAAGGAACTGGAGATGTAGCGGCGTCGATCAACTCAACGAAGCGAACGACTTTCTGGCGCTCGGCGGCGGTGTTGAGAATGTCGTTGAATTGCCCATTAGCCAGTGCGATGTTTGACGTCTCCGACAACGCAGGCGATGCTCTCGCAGGCTCCGTTGTGTATGTAGGGCTGTGACGAGAAGACGCCGAGCAGCGATTGCACATTGAAGCCAATGCCGCGGCCGTCATTGTTGTAGTCTATGCCGAGAGCATCCTTGCGGGACTTGGGAAACGCCAGCGACCAAGGCTTTGCCCGCCTTCTCTTCGGCGCCGATATTGTTGCCAATGCCGTTGCCTTGGCCGGGCACGCCGAGATTGAACGATCCAACGTCTTCAAGGAAGGAGTTAAGATACTGGTTGTTGATCGGGTCGCCGATAACCGGCGGAGTGGTGCAGAATGATCCCGGAGGTGCCGCCGCCGCCAGGTCCACTTCACAGGCGATCCTATTGCCTGGCGGAGGAGAGGGAAAGTTCTTGACGCTCTTGCTCCACAACCCGCCATTGTGGCAATTCGAGCACTTCTGCTGGATGAAGAGAGTCCGCCCGGCATTGATGTCGGCAAGCGGCACGCCGCCGGCTATTTCACTGCTGTTGAGCGGTCCGTTTGCGGGGCGAATCGCGAACTTCACCCAGTCGCGCAGGGCGGTCAGGGCATCTACGCTAGCCGTCGGTCCATTTGGATTGACCCTTTGCTGCTCGCGGCCTGCGTTGGCTTTGGCGAATTGGTTGACAACGCATGGCGGCTTGTTGATGTCGCCGTTGTCGCCAATGAGCAAGCCCTGATTGGGATTGAAGGTGCTGGTGACGGTTCCGGTTTCGCAGGCCACGGCAACCGCCAAGCCGCCAGGACCCGAGACATTGCGGATATTGAGTTCGAAATCCTCGATCTCGTCGAAGATCGCGGAGTAGTTCAGGATTTTTTGCTGGTTGGGATTGTTGGGATTGAAGCTGCCGGCCAGATTGACCGATTTGCGCGGGCCCGCACCGAACTGCCAGACCACGCCGTCGGTCCAGCCGTTAAAATGGCAGCTGGCGCAGTTTTGCCATCCCTCGGCGGAGAGCCGTTCATCGGTCGAGACCGTGGTTCCCACCGGATGGATGAAATGACCGCGGGATGAGAAAAACATTTCGGCGCCGACCAGAATGCGCTCGGCGGCCGAGCCGGGTGCTGGCGCATTGCCGGTCTGGACAACTTTGACAACCTGGTCGGTACCAGTATTGACGATCGACACATTGGCGGAAACGAAGTTGGCGATATAGGCAAATCCGTTTGCCGGCCTGATAACGATGCCCACCGGATTCTTGCCGGCATTGAGCCCGCTCGTCTTGGGATTGAGCGGGTCGTTCAGATCGATGTAGCGGGTGGTATCGTCGTCAACGGTGAATTGGATGTTGTCGTTGGCGTTGATCCGCAGCTTCACCAGGAGGTCGCTTCCGGCGGAAACGACATAGGCATTTCCAATTGCACTTTGATTGGTGAATGCGATGGCCCAGGGGTTGGCGAAGAACAAGCGCTTCTTGCCGGCCTCCGGCTGACGGGCGCCGAGATGCAAGTTCAAGCCTCCGCCATCACCTGGGGCTAGCAGGCCAGTGCCAATGTTGTTCATGATGGTGACAAAGGCCTGGGTCGAATTGTTAAACACCAAGGGACTGCCGGGAGAGGCTGAAATATTCGGCATGAACCCTTGTTGCCGCGGATCACCAGGCTCTGCATCTGGTTGGGAAACGCCGAGGTATTGTCGGCGACGCCGTCACCGCTGGAATCGACTTTGAATCCGGAGATCCGGGTTCTGAAGGGGATCAGCTGGGCCGGCACATAGCCGGCGATGCTGGTGGAAGCCGTATTGATGCTGATCCGGCACACGGCCCCTTCCTTGCCGCTGTCAAAGCTTTGATGTCCGCCATCCCTGATAAACGACAGGAAGCGGGTGACATAGAGCTGCGTATTGCTCAGCAGGACGGCCATTCCACGCGGCTGGAAATGCCGTGTGCGGTCCGGATCGTTGCATAGGCTATTGCGCAGGTTGATCTGGCCGATGATCGTCTGGTTTTGCGCATTTATGACCGTAATCGTATCCTGGCCGCTGTTGGCGACGAAAATCCGTTTGCTATCCGGCGAGGCTACGATATCCCAGGGCTCGGCGCCGGTCTTGAGTGTCTTGTCGACGACGGCTGCGAAAGTATTCGGGATTGCATTATTGATCTTGATGACCGTGACCGAGTTGCCGCCAGCGTTGGCGACATAGGCAAACGTGTTGTTATCGTCGAGCGCTACGCTGCGCGGCTCCTCGCCTGTCGGTATTGTGGCGATGACGATGTTCTGATCGGTCCTTATCACGGAGACAGTGTCGTGCCGGGGGTTGACCACCCAAACCAGCTTCTGGTTGGCCGACAGGGCAATGGGGCTGGAATTCGATGGCTGGGTAAACGCGGCAGCTGCCGCATTCCCGGGGCGCCAATGCTGTATATGTGATGCCCAGGGCAATGAGCAGACACGCCAAACCCCCAATTCCGCTTGCGCGGAATTGTCAAAACGTCCATGCATTTTCGTTCCCTCCTTCTAAGAACTAACCCCCTCAGGTCAATTTCTTTCAGGAAACAACAAGATGCCGCGATCTCTAGATTGCCACTGTCGTCGCCGGATTAGGTCTGTAGCTAAAAACCATCTTAACACCGAATCGGGTTTTGGGAAGCCGAAAGTTTGAGCGGGCGAGCGGCCCCTTGCCAATTGTGCGGTGCACAGCTATAGACCGGCGCGCTTAACCACACACGCAGGGTTGGGAATGCCGCGCGGGAGCCCACAAGATCCCCACATAGCGTCAGTCCCTCCGGTGCCGGATCATCCGGTCACAAGGCCCTGCGGCGGATCAACCGGAGAAGGACAATACGCATGGCAGTGCCAGAATTCACCATGCGCCAGCTGCTTGAAGCGGGCGTGCATTTCGGCCATCAGACCCATCGCTGGAACCCGAAGATGAAGAGTTTCATCTACGGCAGCCGCAATGGCATTCACATCATCGACCTGGCCCAGACGGTGCCGTTGCTGCACCAGGCGCTGGTGACGGTTACCGAGACGGTGGCCAAGGGCGGCCGGGTTTTGTTCGTCGGCACCAAGCGGGCGGCGTCGGAACAAATCGCCGAGACGGCCAAGCGCTCGGCCCAATATTATGTGAACGCGCGCTGGCTCGGCGGCATGTTGACCAACTGGAAGACGATTTCCAACTCAATCAAGCACCTGCGCCATATTGATGAGACGCTGGCCAAGGGAGAAGTGGGCCTTACCAAGCGCGAGCTCCTGTCGCTCACCCGCGAGAAGGTAAAGCTCGACAAGGCGCTGGGCGGCATCAAGGACATGGGCGGCACTCCCGACCTGCTGTTCGTGATCGACACCAACAAGGAGGCTCTGGCAATCAAGGAAGCCAACCGCCTCAATATTCCGGTGATCGCCATCATCGACACCAACAGCGATCCAACCGGGGTCAGCCATCCGATTCCCGGCAATGACGACGCAGGCCGCGCCGTGGCGCTCTATTGCGAGCTGATCAGCCGGGCCTGCATCGAAGGCATTTCGCTGGCGCAGACCGGCCATGGCCACGACATCGGCGCGGCGGAGGCGCCGCCGGCGGAAGAAGTGCCCGCTCATGGCTGAGATTACCGCTGGCATGGTGAAGGAGCTGCGCGAGAAGACCGGCGTCGGCATGATGGACTGCAAGGCGGCGCTCACCGCCACCCAGGGCGGCATGGATGCGGCGGTCGATTGGCTCAGGGCAAAGGGGCTGGCCAAGGCCGCCAAGAAATCGACGCGGGTGGCCGCCGAAGGTCTTGTTGGCCTTTGGGTTTCCGGCACCACGGGAGCGCTGGTGGAAGTCAATGCGGAGACCGACTTCGTGGCGCGGAACGAGAAGTTTCAGGCGATGGTGGCGGAAATCGCCAAGCTGGCGGTGGCGGCGGGTGGCAGCCTTGAGAAGCTTAAGACCATGAAATTCCCCGGCTCCGCTCATGCGGTTGCCGAGTATGTGGCGGAGATGGTGGCCACCATCGGCGAGAACATGACGGTCAGGCGCACTGCTTCGCTGAGCGTCGCGGACGGCGTCATCGGCTCCTACATTCACAACCAGGCGGCGCCCGGCATGGGCAAGATCGGTGTGCTGGCAGCACTTGAGGGGGCGGGAAAGAAGGATGAGCTCGCCCAGTTCGGCCGCATGCTTGCGATGCATATCGCGGCGGCCAATCCGGTGGCGATGGACCTCTCGGGGGTTCCCGCCGGGACGCTGGCGCGGGAAAAGGCGATCCTCGAGGAGAAGAACGCCGGCAAGCCCGCCCATGTGATGGAGAAGATCGTGGCCTCGGGCCTCAAGACCTATGCCAAGGAAAACTGCCTGCTCGAACAGGCCTATGTCCATGATGGCGCCAAGACGGTGGCCCAGGCCATTGCCGAGGCCGGCACCAAGGCGGGTGCGGCGGTGAAGCTCACAGGGTTTGTACGCATGCAATTGGGCGAGGGCATTGAGAAGGGTCCCGACGATTTCGCCGGCGAAGTGGCCAAATTGGCGGGGTAGTCTGGCCCCCGATGTTTCACGTGAAACAATTCCTAGTTTGAAAATAGCCGTGGCGGAGCAAGGCGTTATGTGCGCGCAGAAAGACGCCAAAGGGCTCGCGCGGGGTGCATTTACGCTGCAAAAAGCGCTTGTTTTGCGCACCATTTGCTGCACGTTTTCGGCACCCGATAGTTGACTCTGTCAACTGTTATCATTGCGCGCAAAAGTTGCTATAGACGAGCCGCTGCAATCATTCCGGCAAGCCGGCGAGGCGGTAGGCTTGCACGAACCGATCTCGCATGTCCAAGTCGCGAAACGGCTGGGTCTCGATCCAATGTTTGATGGTAAAATGGGGATTGGCGGCCATGAACATCCGGCCTTCCTCACGGGCTTCCTCAAGGCGTCCAAGTTCCGCCAGTGCGGCGGCGAGGAAACGGCGCGAGCCCGTGCGATAGGTCTCCTCCCGCCGCAACGTCTTGACAGCCGCTTCGTATTGCCCGGCCGCGAACAGGGCCTGTCCGTAGAGCCAGTAGTAAGCGCCCATGGGCTGCGGATTGAGGCGCAATGAACGCTCGCTGCAATCCACGGCGTCAAGCCCTCTTCCTTCCATGACACGAAGGTCCGAAAGATTGTACCATGCATCGGCCTCATTTGGATTGAGGCGGAGGGCGGTTTGCAATTCCGCCTCGGCTTCCTCGAGCCTTTTGTCATACATAAGGACGAATCCGAGCACCGAGTGATTTGCTGCATCCGCCGGATCGAGTTCAACTGCCTTGCGTCCATTGACAAGTGCAAGCTCACGCGCCGGATGCATTGGCGCGTTGAAATGCAGCCACGACAGGCACTGCCCAAGGGCCAGCCAACGATATGTTTCTGCGTACCCCGGTTCCAATTCGATGGCTCGTTCGAACAAGGCGTGGGCTTTGGCTCCAGCCTCGTCTGAATGCCGCCATTCACTGCGACCCCGCGCACATAGATCGTATGCCTCAAGATTTGTGGGACGGTAGCGCTCAATTATTTGAGTTGTCCCGAGCTTTCCCGCAATGGCCTCGATGACTCGGCGCGTCACTTCGTCTTGCGCCGCGAAGATATCGACGAGATCGCGGTCGAAGCGTTCTGCCCAGACGTGATTTCCACCTTCGGCTGCATCGATCAGCTGGACATTGATGCGCAAGCGCTTGTCGGAACGCCTTGCGCTGCCTTCGAGGATGTATTTGACGCCGAGATCGCGGGCGATCTGGCGGACGTCGGCGGGCTTGCCCTTGTAGGCGAAGGTGGAATTGCGGGCGATGACGAAGAAGCCGGGGGCGTTGGAGAGATCGGTGATGATGTCCTCGGTCAATCCGTCGGTGAAGAATTCCTGCTCGGCATCGCCGCTCATGTTGACGAAGGGCAGAACGGCGATGCTGTTATGGCCGGGGGTTGCCATCAGTTTCGCGGGAACACTCGCGCCGATGCCGGCAAGGGCGCTGAGATAGAGTGGGGCGGCATCGAGGAGCACGTTATACACACGCACCGGCTTCTCGATGTTCTTGAGCGTCTGCTCGCCCATGTCCTCGAAAGTAAGTTCGAGCTTGTTGCCGACGTGGTCCCTGACCGAAGCCGACACGGCGACGCCGCCGGGCTGGGCGATGCTTTCGATCCTCGCCGCGATATTGACGCCGTCGCCGTAGATGTCGCCGTCCTCGGCGATCACGTCGCCCAGATTGATGCCGATGCGGAATTCGATGCGGCGGTCATCTGCGGAATATCGGCATTTCGCGCGCGCATCTCGCGCTGAATTCCGGCGGCGCAGGCAACCGCGTTCACCACGCTGGGAAACTCGACCAGCATGCCGTCGCCGGTGAGCTTGACGATGCGGCCCAGGTGTTCGGCGATCTTGCCATCGATGAGCTCGGCCCGGTGGGCCTTGAGGGCTGACAGGGTCGCCACCTCGCTCAACTCCCATGAGGCGGCTGTAGCCTGCCACGTCGGCGGCGAGAATGGCGGTGAGGCGGCGTTCCATGGGGTGGGCTTCTGGTTAGTGGTCCGGCACCAAGTTAGCAGTTTCCGCCGGGCGCACTACTGCTATTGGTTGGGGGGCCGGATCGACTGAGGCACCGCTCGCTGGCGCGAGCGGCCCTCATCCCCCTTCGGGACCTTGTATCATCAAAATGGGTTATCATGACCCTGTTCCATCAGGAACGGGGCCGGCTTCGCCGGGACGGGAGAAGGCGCATGACTTCATATCGCCCTCTCGCGTGCGGTACGCATGGGAGACGGTGCCCGATAGGGCGGGTTCTCTCCGCTTGGCAGTCTGTGAGTTTGTCGAACGAAGGAAGAGCCCTCAACCTCCCAAGCGTTGCTTGGCCACTCTTTCTCCCCGCTGGGGCGAAGGGAAGAATGAACCGGCTCAATCAAAACTCTTCACACTCTATTCGGGCAACCCGGCGAGGCGCAGGCCTTCGGCGATAAAATCGCGGTCTTCCTGTCTGCGGAAGACATCGAACAATTGGTATTGCCGAACTGTCATCCCGGGCCTCAGCAACAGGAGCTTGCCGATCTCGGCTTTCGCCTCTTCCGGTTGGTCGAGCCTTGCATGGCAAATCGCCAGAAGTGCGTGAAGGTACCAGAACTGCTTGACCGTGCGGGAAATTGCCAGAATTGCTTCTTGATAATGCCCCAGCATGATCAGCGCCATGGCCCGGATTTCCCAGTGCCATGGCGGCGGTATGGGATCGCGCTGAAGCAATTGATCCATGACCGTCAACGCCTTGGCGGCATCGCCGTTGCGCACCAGCCATTCGGCTTGATAGGCCAAGGCGGACGTATCGGCTGGATTGAGACCAATGGCCCGCTCCAAGTGAGAGCCCGCCAGTTCATATTGCCGTTTGAAAGTCAGGGCCATGCCGAGCGCCGCTTGGCCTCTCGAATCGGCACCATCCAAAGCGACGGCCATTCGAGCAGCTGCTTCCATTCTTTCAAGCGAAACGGCTTGCGAATTTTCAAGATACTCTACGTAGTAGGCCGCGCTCAGCACAATATGAGCAAGAGCGTAGCCGGCGTCGAGCTCGAGTGCCCTTTCAACATAGGGCAGTGCTCGTGGGGCATCATGCACGTTGATGTATTTCCTGGCGAGCTGCACACATTCATAGGCCGCCAGGCTTGGTGTGTTCCGGCTTCCGGCATTGTTGGCTATCGCCATTCCCAGGCGCGACTCCAGCGTCACCACGATGGTTCTGACGACTTCGTCTTGGACCTTGAAAATATCTTCAAGCTCGCGGTCATAGCGGTCAGCCCAGATTTCCTGGCCGGTCGCGGCATGGGCAAGCTGTGCCGCCACACGCACACGGTTTCCGGCGCGCCTGACGCTGCCGGAGACAATGTATTCGACGTTGAGCGCCCGCGCGATATCCTGAATGCCCAGACCCTTGCCCTTGAACGAGAATGACGAATTGCGCGCGATAACGAACAGATTGCGGAAGCGCGAGAGCTCGGTCAGAATGTCTTCGGCGATGCCTTCAGCAAAATAATCCTGCTCGGGGTCGCCGCCCATATTGGTGAAGGGCAGCACGGCTATGCTGTCGTTGGCTGGTGCCGCTGGCGGCATGACGGCGGGTATGGACTGGGCGGAATCGAGGCGGACGCTGTAGACGCGCACCGGCTGCGCGATGTTCTTGAGCGTCTGCTCGCCCATGTCCTCGAAGGTAAGTCGAGCTTGTTGCCGACATGGTCCCTGACCGAGGCCGACACGCGACGCCGCCGGGCTGGGCGATGCTCTCGATTCTCGCCGCGATGTTGACGCCGTCGCCGAAGATGTCGCCGTCCTCGGCGATCACGTCGCCGAGGTTGATGCCGATGCGGAATTCGATGCGGCGGTCCTGCGGAATATCGGCGTTGCGCGGCGCATCCCGCGCTGAATGCCGGCGGCGCAAGCAACCGCGTTCACCACGCTGGGAAACTCGACCAGCATGCCGTCGCCGGTGAGCTTGACGATGCGGCCCAGGTGTTCGGCGATCTTGCCATCGATGAGCTCCGCCCGGTGGGCCTTCAGCGCCGCCAGGGTCGCCACCTCGCTCACCCCCATGAGGCGGCTGTAGCCCGCCACGTCGGCGGCAAGAATGGCGGTGAGGCGGCGTTCCATGGGGAAATGAGTATCCTGTCATCGATCCGGCAGCAAGTTAACGCGTGATGACTTCAAACTGAAATGCCGACCGGTATTTCCCTCCCCACAGGTGGCTGTCGAATGCACACATCTCCTCGCCGTCATTCCAGACGCGAGCGTGTTTGCGAAGCAAACGGAAGCGAGCGATCTGGAACCCAGCTTTCTGTCATTGCGGCAACCGCCCGAAGCTGGGTTCCGGATAAAGGGCTGCCGTTTTGCTTCGCAAAACACGCCCTTTTCCGGAATGACGGCATCGGGCACGTTGGGGAGGCCGGAGACTTATTTCATTTCGTCAATTGCTACAGCAATCCGAGCTTGCCATAGCCTTCGCGCCAGCGTTCGCGGTCTTCCAGCCGGGAACACATGGCGATCTGAGTCTTGCACATCAGAACCGGATCCTGCCCTGGCAAGCGCTTTTCGTAAAACTGGCGCATGGCAGCCTGGGATTCTTCCGTGCGGCCAAGTTGCGCCAGCGCGGCCGCATAGATCACATAGAGGAATGCCGGAACGTTCTGGTAGACGCTTTGGATGCGGACGACCTCTTCGTAGTCGCCGAGCATGTAATAGGTGTCTTCGATGTTATCCAGCCGCTGATCGTCCGGCGCATAGGGTTCGATATTCCGCGACTTGGCATACCACTCGAGCGCCTCGGTCATCCGGCCACTGTAGGACAGTGCATCGCCCATGGTTTGCAAGACCATGGGATCGTTCGGATTCAATGCCACCGCCCGCTCCGCGTGGTGAAGGGCAAGATCGCGCTCGCCTGTGAGGTGGTAAACAAATGCAACCTCCCTCTGGACGCTGGGGTCATTGTCGCCGCCAGCGATGGCTTTTGCCGCATGTTCGCGCGCCATGGGGAAGCGAACGGCCGGATCCTCGCCCAAGGCATAAACGCTGAAGGCATAGGCAGACGCCAGACCGGCCCGCGCCCTGGCATAATCCGGGTCTGCCGCGACTGCCTTCTCATACCAAGAGATCGCCGCGGCTTGACCCTCCGACCAGTGCAGAAAGGCCCAACGCCCACGCAATTCGCATTCATAGGCGGAATGGTTTTCCGGTGCCTTGCGACGCGCCTGTTCGAGCGCCTGACGGCTGACCTCGCCCGGAATGGCGCTGGCAATAGCCCGCACCAGCTCGTCCTGAACGGCGAAGATATCGTTGAGTTCGCGGTCGTAGCGCTCGGCCCACAAATGGCTGCCATTGGCGGTTTCGACCAGCTGCGCTGTGACCCGCACCCGGGATCCCACCTTGCGCACGCTGCCTTCCACCACATATTGCGCCGCCAATTCGCGCCCCACGTCCTGCACTTTGACGTTGCGGCCCTTGAAATGAAATGATGAATTGCGCGCGATGACGAACAGGCTCTTGAAGCGCGAGAGCTCGGTGATGACATCCTCGGTCAGCCCGTCGGCGAAGTATTCCTGCTCGGCATCGCCGCTCATGTTGAGGAAGGGCAGAACCGCGACACTGCGCTTGTCCGGGTCGACCCAACCAGCGCGCGGACGCTGCTCACTCAAACCCACCAGGGTGCTGACGCCGGGCGGGGCCGCATTGAAGAGGACGCTGTAGACGCGCACCGGCTGCGCGATGTTCTTGAGCGTCTGCTCGCCCATGTCCTCGAAGGCCAAGTCGAGCTTGTTGCCGACGTGGTCGCGGACCGAAGCCGACACGGCGACGCCGCCGGGTTGGGCGAGGGCCTCGATTCTCGCTGCGATGTTGACGCCGTCGCCGAAGATGTCGCCGTCTTCAACGATCACGTCGCCCAGGTTGATGCCGATGCGGAATTCGATGCGGCGGTCTTGTGGGATATCGGCGTTGCGCGTGCCCATCGCGCGCTGAATGGCGGTGGCGCAAGCAACCGCGTTCACCACGCTGGGAAACTCGACCAGCATGCCGTCGCCGGTGAGCTTGACGATGCGGCCCAGGTGTTCGGCGATCTTGCCATCGATGAGTTCCGTCCGGTGAGCCTTCAGCGCCGCCAGCGTCGCCACCTCGCTCACCCCCATGAGGCGGCTGTAGCCCGCCACGTCGGCGGCAAGAATGGCGGTGAGGCGGCGTTCCATGGAAGGCGAATGTCCGGTTGGCGGTCGGCCGTCAAGTTAGCAGTTTCCGGCGGGCGCACTACTGCCTTCATCATTGGCAAGTGAAATGGCCGATGCAGTCTTTCACCGCCACCACAGCAGCCTGCGGCTCAGGACACGTTGGGCGAGCGCCGTGAAGCCGAGCAGCGGCAGGGCCATGAGGATGGTGGCGGCGGAGAGATTGGCCCATTCCTCGGCTTCTCCACCGATCTGGGCTTCCTTCAGGGATAGCTGGCCCACCGCCCAGGGCGGCAGGGTCATGGCGTGATCGGCGGCGAGGTAGGCGGCAAACAGATACTCGTTCCAGCACAGGATGAAGACCAGAAGTCCGGTGGCGGCGAGGCCGGACATCGCCATCGGCACGACGATTTCGAAAAAGATGCGGAATTGCGAGGCGCCGTCGAGCTGGGCTGCTTCTTCCTGGTCGGAGGCGCCAGGCCCCAACACCGGCTGCAGCAGCCATACGGCAACCGGAAGATTGATTGCGGTGTAGGTGACGATGAGGGCGAAGCGGGTGTCGAGGGTGCCGGTCACCTGGGCCATCAGGTAGATCGGCAAGACGAGCACCGCGGGCGGCAGAACCCGGGTGGCGAGGAGCGCGAACATGACGCCATGGGGGCCGATGGTGGGGCCCCAGCTCTTGAAGCGGAACCTGGTTAGTCCGTACACCGCCATGGCGGCGGCGAGGGTTGTCAACAGTGACGACGTGAGCGCGATCACCGCCGAATTGAAGAAGCGCGGCAGCAGGTTCTCGTTATGGGCGGTGAGAATGAACACCCAGGCGCGCAGCGAGGGGATGAAATCGACGAAGGGAAGAAAGTGCGGCCCGTGATCGATATCGGCCTCGCCGGTAAGGGACACGATGGTCAGCCAGTAGAGCGGAAACAGGCAGACGATCGACCAGAGCCCCAAGACGGCGTAGGTGAACGCCCGGCCCCATGACGGGCTTTTTCCGCGGGTTGCGGCGCTGGGAAGGGGATTGGCCATTGGATTGAGAGCCTATAGGTGCTTTGGACATTGGAATACAGGCAAGCGGCGGGCAGCAACGTTCAGGACAGGCATTGCGCTATGACGCCACGCAGAGGTTTGCCTGACGGGACGAATCAAGATTTGGCGGGCTAGAAAAGATTTGCTAATGGGGCCGCAATATTGTTCGAGGCAGTTTTTTCATGACCAAACTCATCTACAAACGCATCCTTCTTAAAGTCTCGGGCGAAGTGCTGATGGGGGAGCAGCCGTTCGGCATCGATCTTGCCACGGTGGGGCGGGTGGCCGACGAGATCATCGCCTGTGTCAAACAGGGTGCCGAGGTGGCCCTGGTGATCGGCGGCGGTAATATTTTTCGCGGGCTGGCGGGGGCTGCCAGTGGCATGGACCGGGTGTCGGCCGATCATATGGGCATCATGGCCACGGTGATGAACGCGCTCGCCATGGAGGGGGTGCTGCGCTCCAAGGGCCAGGATGCCCGCGTGCTGTCGGCCATTGCGATGCCCACCGTCTGCGAAACTTATTCGGCGCATAAGGGTGTCCATCATCTCGAATGCGGGCGGATCGTCATTTGCGCGGCGGGGACCGGACTGCCGTTCTTCACCACCGACACGGGGGCGGCACTTCGGGCGGCGGAACTGCGCTGCGAGGCCTTGCTCAAGGGCACCAGCGTCGACGGCATCTATTCGGCCGATCCCAAGAAAGACCCTTCCGCCAAGCGCTATGAGCGGATCACCTTTACCGAAATCCTGGCCAAAGACCTCAGGATCATGGATCCGGCGGCAATCGCTCTTGCGCGGGACAACGGGATTCCGGTAGTGGTGTTCTCGATCCGCAAGCCCGGCGCCGTCGGCGAGGTACTGAACGGCACCGGGCGGTTTACCACTGTTACGAAGGACTGATCCCATGGCCAAGCCTGCTCCCTTCAATGGGCCGGACATCAAGCGCCGCATGCATGGCGCGGTGGAAGCTCTCAAGCACGATTTCGGCGGGTTGCGCACCGGCAGGGCCGCCGCCAGCCTATTGGAGCCCATTCATGTCGATGCCTATGGCGCCAGCATGCCGCTCACCCAGGTGGCGTCGGTGACCGTGCCGGAGGCGCGGCTCTTGCAGATCAGCGTGTGGGACCGGGGGCTGGTGATCGCGGTGGAGAAGGCGATCCAGGCCTCCAATCTGGGGCTCAATCCGCAGACCGAGGGCCAGGTGATCCGGCTCCGTATGCCCGACCTGACACAGGACCGCCGCAAAGAGCTGGTGAAAGTCGCCCATCAATACGCGGAAAAAGCCCGGGTAGCGGCGCGCAATGTGCGGCGCGACGGCATGGATCAGCTCAAGGCGCTCGAAAAAGAACACATGATGAGCGAAGACGAGCACAAGAAGAAGGCCGACGAAACCCAGAAGATGACCGACGAGACGATGAAGGAAATCGACGCGGCGCTAAAGGGCAAGGAAGCCGAGATCATGCAAGTCTGAGCGGGCGCCCTCGGGAAATGGCGAACGCCGGACAGAGCAATTGCGTTCCCCGCCACGTGGCCATCATCATGGATGGCAATGGGCGGTGGGCTTCGGCGCGCGGCCTGCCGCGCTCGGCCGGCCACAAGCAAGGTGTGGAAGCGCTGCGGAATGCTGTGCGCACCGCCGCCGACCTCGGCATCGAATATCTGACGATTTACTCGTTCAGTTCGGAGAACTGGTCGAGGCCCGCGGCGGAGGTGTCGTTTCTTCTCGAACTGCTGCGCCGCTTCATCCGCATGGATGTGACGGAACTGCACAAGGCGGATGTCAAGATCACGGTGATCGGCGAGCGGGCGGGGCTTGACCAGGGCATCGTCAAGCTCATCGAAGACGCGGAAGCGCTGACGCGGGAGAACTCGAAACTCAAGCTGGTGGTTGCCTTCAACTACGGCAGCCGCGATGAAATCACCCGGGCGGCGCGCAGGATCGCGCAAAAGGTGGCGGACGGCAAGATCGATCCGGCCGATGTGACGGCGGCGGTGCTGGCCAATCATCTCGATACCGGCGGCGTTCCCGATCCCGATCTCCTGATCCGCACCGGCGGCGAGCAGCGGCTTTCGAACTATCTGCTGTGGCAGTGCGCTTACACGGAGTTCGTGTTCTTGCCGGAATACTGGCCGGATTTCAGCCGCGAGGTTTTCCGCCGGGCGATCGCGGAATTTCAATCGCGCGAGCGGCGGTTCGGCGGCCTCAGCGTCCAATCCGCCTGATGGCTGAAGGCCGCGTTACGCCCGCTTCGAAATGGAGCGATCTTGGATTGCGGAGCCTGTCCGCGGCGGTGCTCATTCCGGCGGTGATCGCCGATGTGTGGGTGGGGGGTGCGTGGTTCAGCCTGCTGGTGGCGCTGCTGGGGGTACTGGTCGCATTTGAGTGGACCAATATCGTGCACCGGCAGGATCCGCTGCAGTTCGCGCTGCATGCGCTGGCTGCGCTGTGCGCGGTGCTGCTGCCGCTGACGGCGGGGCTTGCCGCGGCACTGGCGGCGATCGCCGTTCTGTGGATTGCGTCCGCGGCACTTGCCACTTACCAGGAAGGGGCCGGGGTCTGGCGCTTTCTCGGCGTTCCCTATGCGAGCATTCCCGCAATAGCGCTTATGCTGCTGCGCAACGATGCGGAGATGGGAGCGCTCGCCATTCTCTGGGTGATGGTGACCGTGTGGGCGGCCGACACGCTGGCCTATTTCGCCGGCCGGATCATCGGCGGGCCGAAACTGGCGCCGGTGCTGTCGCCGAAGAAGACCTGGGCCGGGCTGGGCGGCGCCATTGCCGGAAGTGCCGCAGCGTCGGTTATCTTCACCAGCATAGCCGGGCTGGGCGGTATCGCCGCACTGGCGCTGCTGGCGGGCGGGCTGGCGGTGGTGGAGCAGGGGGGCGATCTCTTCAAGTCGGCGATGAAACGGCATTATGGGGTGAAAGACTCGGGCCGCATCATTCCCGGACATGGCGGCATCATCGACCGGGTTGACGGGCTGATGGCGGTGGCGGTTGCCGCCGCGATCATCGGTCTGGCGCGCAGTGGCCCTGGTGCCACAGGTGCGGGACTGCTTGTCTGGTAACTATAATTTGCCGAAATATTGTCGCAAATGCCGCGTCATGTGGTTAACTGCCAGTTAAGATTTTCACGCCTTGGCATGAGCCTTGCGGGAGCACGGCATGTGAAGCGGAATTGGCGCAATGATGTGCCGGTACGCTCCAGATGGGAAACAGGAAACGGCCATGGATTTTCTGAGTTTACTGCATCTGCCGCTGGCGGCCATGGTGTTTTACACGCTGCCGTTCCTCGCCGCGCTGATGGTGATCGTGTTCGTTCACGAGCTTGGGCATTTCCTGGTGGCGCGGTGGTGCGGGGTGGCGGTCGAGGCGTTTTCCATTGGCTTCGGCAAGGAGATCACCGGCTGGTATGACGCCCACGGAACGCGCTGGAAACTGTGCTGGATTCCGCTTGGCGGCTATGTGAAATTCCTCGGCGACGCCAACGCGGCCAGCATGCCGGAGACTTCATCTTCAGCTGATCATGCGAACGAGCCAGGAAATTTTCATGGCAAGGCGCTGTGGCAGCGCGCCGCCGTGGTAGTCGCGGGTCCGCTGGCCAACTTCCTGCTGGCAATCGCAATTTTCGCCGCGGCATTCATGCTTGTCGGCGTGCCGCTGACCGAACCGCGGGTGGACGAGGTGCAGCCGGGAAGTGCGGCTGAAAAGGCGGGAATTCTGCCCGGCGATCTGATCATTTCGATCGACGGCAAGATCATCGAGAACTTTTCCGATCTGCAGGAATCAATTGTCACGCGGGCCGAGGAGCGGGTGATCATTGTTGTCGAGCGCGGTGGCAGCAGACTGACAATCGAAGCGGTTCCGGCATTGCATGAGGAGGCTGACGGCTTCGGCGGCAAGTTCCGCATCGGCTTGCTAGGGGTGCGGCACAATCCGGATGGCGATGTCGTCTTTCAACGGCTTGGGCCCGTCAAGGCCATTCAAAAAGGCGGCGAGCGGACGTGGTTCATCGTTGCGACCACATTCAAGTATCTCGGCAAGCTGTTCACGGGTAGGGAAAGTGCCGATCAGTTGGGTGGCCCCATCGCCATGGCGAAGGCGGCTGGGGATGCGGCCTCGGTCGGCATCTTTCAGTTCATATCGGTGATCGCGTTCCTGTCGGTGAGCATCGGCCTCATTAACCTCTTTCCAATTCCTATGCTGGATGGTGGTCACCTGATCTATTACTGCATCGAAGCGATCAGGGGAAAACCGCTTGGACCGAACGCCCAGGAATGGGGGTTCAGAATCGGATTTTCGCTGGTGATCATGCTGATGGTGGTGGGGACGTGGAACGACGTGGTGAGGCTCATAACGATGGCAATTGGAGGCTGAGTCCAGGGTGGCAAGTTTAGTTTGCAATCAAGGGGAAAGCAGCTAAAACGGCGGACGGCGACGGGGGCTCGAGTGGGACGGCACATTTGGGGAAGAATGGCCTATTGATGCGTTATCGGTTTGTTATTGTTGGGGTTCTGGCGCTCGTAATGTCAACCCTTTTGCCTGCCGCCATGCCGTCGATTCTGGCGCGGCCGGCCCTTGCACAGTCCATTTCGGCGATCGTCGTCGAGGGTAACCAGCGTGTCGAAACCGACACGGTGCTGTCCTACATGCAGGTCTCGCCCGGAGAGCCGTTCGATTCGCTGAAGATCGACGAGTCGGTGAAGGTGCTGTTCCAGACCGGTCTGTTCGCCGACGTTCAGGTTTTCCGGCGGGGCAACCAGCTGGTTGTCAAGGTCGATGAAAACCCGATGATCAACCGGGTCAATTTCGAGGGCAACAGTCAGGTCAAGGATACCGACCTGGTCAAAGAAGTGGAACTCAAGGAGCGCACGATGTTCACGCGCTCCAAGGTGCAGGGCGACGTTCAGCGGGTGATCGCGCTCTACCGCAAGACGGGCTATTATTCGGTCAGGGTTTCACCGAAGGTCATCCGTCTGGCGCAAAACCGGGTCGATCTGGTGTTCGAGATCACCGAAGGCGCCGAGACGACGGTCCAGACCATCGATTTCAACGGCAACAACAGTTTCAGCGACGGCGATCTCAAGGGTGTGATCGGCACGGCGCAGCACAGCTGGTGGAAATTCTTCTCGCGCAACGACAACTACGATGCGGACCGGGTGGAGTACGACAAGGAGCTGCTGCGGCGCTATTACCTCAAGAACGGCTTTGCCGATGTCAACGTCATCTCGGCCGATGCCAATCTGACGCCGGACGGCGAGCATTTCGTCATCACCTTCACGATTGAAGAGGGCCCGCGTTACAAGGTCGCCGACGTGGCGGTGAGCGTGGGCGATGCCAATCTCGATGCCGAGAGTTTGCGGCCGGGTGTGCGCACCGGCGTCGGCGAGGACTACGATGCAAGCCTGGTCGACAAGACGGTGGAGAACCTGACGCTGGAAGCATCGCGGCAGGGCTTCGTGTTCGCCAAGGTGGAGCCCAACATCGAGCGCAATGCCGGGCAGGGCACGCTCAACATCACCTACAACATCGTCGAGGGTCCACGGACCTATATCGAGCGCATCGACATCGTCGGCAATCTCAGGACCGAGGACCGGGTGGTCCGGCGCGAGCTGCAACTGTTCGAAGGCGATGCGTTCAACCGGGTGCTGATCGACCGGGCCAGGCGGAGGCTTACGGCGCTCGACTTTTTCGACAAGATCGATTTCCGCGAGGATCCGGGATCGGCGCCAGACAAGATCGTGCTGGTGGTGGCGCTGCAGGAAAAGTCCACGGGATCGATCAACTTCTCGATCGGCTATTCGACCCAGGAAGCCGTGGTCGGCTCGGTGGCGCTGGAAGAGCGCAACTTCATGGGCAAGGGCCAGAACGTCAAGATCAACACGACGCTGAGCTTCAAGCGCCAGGAAATCGATTTCAGCTTCACCGAACCTTATTTCATGGGGCTGCCGATCTCCGCCGGTTTTGACGCATTCGCCACGGCGACCGACAATACCGATGTATCCTCGTACAAGAGCAAGCAGGTCGGCGGCGCGCTGCGCGCCGGCTTCCGGCTCGATGAATATTCCTCGGTCAATTTCAAATACGGTCTGGCGTGGCGCGAGATCAGCGGCATCGACGTGCTCGATGCCTCGCCGGCGGTCATCGCCCAGGAGGGTTCAAGCTGGAAATCCGCCGTCGGCGCCACCTACACCTGGGACAATCTTGATAGTCCGGTGCGGCCAACCAACGGCTTCCGCGGCCAGCTGGTAAGCGATATCGCGGGGCTCGGCGGCGATGTCTACTACGCCAGCGCCGAAGCCCATGCCTGGTATTTCTTGCCGGTATATGAAGAGTCGGTGGTGCTCAAGCTGGAGGCCAATGCCGGGCACATGGAGTCGCTCAATGGCGATGATGTTCCGCTGCAGGACAGGTTCTTCAAGGGGGCGGATTCATTCCGCGGATTTGCCGTCTCCGGTGTCGGACCGCGGCAAGTATCGAATGGCGGCGGCACCGATGCGATCGGCGGCCAGACCTATGCGATCGGCACGGTGGAAATGAATTTCCCGCTCGGCATACCGGAGGAATGGGGAATCGAGGGCACTGCATTCTCGGATTTCGGCACGGTGTTCGGCGCGCCAGAGTCGACGCTGCTCAATCGCACGGGTACATGCAATACGGGCGCCAGTGGTCCGGATTGCACGGTGTTCGACACGACGGCGTTCCGCGCCTCAATCGGCGGCGGCATCATCTGGCAGTCGCCCTTCGGTCCATTGCGCTTCGAGGCCGCCTATCCCTTGATGAAAGCCAAATACGACAAGACCGAATGGTTCCGCTTCTCGATTGGAACACGGTTCTAGACGAAACGATACGAAGGTTTAGAGTGTGGCGGACGGCCGGTGGGCCGTCCGTTGCGCTTTGGGGAACATGGCATGCCGGAAAATCACGAAATCAAGGTTCTGCACAGCGCCGACATCGGGCGCATCATGAAGCTGCTGCCGCACCGCTACCCGTTTCTGCTGATCGACAAGTTGATCGATATCGATGGCGAAGAGAGCGGCACGGCGATCAAGAATGTGACCATCAACGAGCCGTTCTTCCAGGGGCATTTTCCCGGCAGGCCGATCATGCCCGGGGTGCTGCTGATCGAGGCCATGGCCCAGGCCGCCGGCGCGCTGGTGCTCAATCATCTGGGCGAGGAACACGCGGGCAAGCTGGTGTTCTTCATGTCGATCGACAAGGCGCGCTTTCGTAAACCCGTGAGCCCCGGCGATACGGTGCGCTTCCATGTGAAGCTCGCCAACCGGCGGCCGCCGGTGTGGAAATACTGGGCCGAGGCCCATGTCGACGGCAAGAAAGTGGCCGAGGCCGAAATCGGCGCCATGCTGATGAACGAGCGGGGCGGGTAAGGGCCCTCTATCAGCGAGGCACAATCTGAGTTTATTGAAAGAAAGAGCCCTCATCCCCCGTTGCGACTTCTCCCGTGCGGGACGCATGGGAGAGGGTGCCCGATAGGGCGGGTGAGGGCCTCTGTCCGCTTGGCGGTTTCTGAGTTTGTTGAAGGACCGGGCCGCCAGTCCTCGTGGGACAATTCTTTACTTCTCCCGCCCGCTCTTCGGCACGTAGTCGCCCTTGGGGCGCGCCGGTATAGAGCAGGCGCAAACGACCGAAGCCGCGGCCGGCGCCATGGTGACGAATTGGCGCGACGGGAATTAATACCAACGGCCACGGTCGATGACCCTCTTTCTCCCTCCCCCTTGTGGGGAGGCCCACCGTTCTTGCTTCAAAACAAAGAACTGGTTGGTTCGGAGCGACCCCCACCCTTAATCCCTCCCCACAAGGGGGAGGGAGATTGAAGCGAACACGATGACGAACAGAAGAGTCACATTCATAGACTGTTGGTATAAGATTGGATTTACTCCCGTCAGGACTTTTCCGCTTTGAGCGCGGTGAGCAATTCCGGAATCTTGTTGTGAACGATGTCCCAGAGGATTGCATCGTCGATGCCGAAATAGGCATGGGCGACAATATCCCTGAAACCGGCGATGCGGCGCCAGTCCACATGCGTAAGATGTGCGCGCTCGGCCGCCGGAATTCGCTTTGCCGCCTCGCCGGCGATCTCGAGATTGCGCAGGACCGCATCGCGGGTTTTCTCGTCGCTTGCGAAGGACGCGGCATCCATCCCCTTCGTATAACGCAGCACCTTTTCGCCCGCTTCGCTCATGTCGGCCAGGTAGAGCCGCCAGTCACGCGACACGCACGGCATCCCGTTCGATTGCTTCGCGCAACTCCGGCCGCACTGCGGCTTCCGTAACTAGATCGACCGGTAAACCAAGCACACGTTCGAGGTGCAATTTCACATCCATGTAGCGGTCGAAAGTAGGTGGTGCGGAGAATTTGACGATGAAATCCACATCGCTGGCATCGGTCGCGGAGTCGCGCGCCGCCGAGCCGAAGAGCCGTAGCGCCGAAACACCCAACGCCTGCATCGCGTCGCGTTGGCCGGCCAGTCTAACAATGATTTCTGCCTTGTTCATGTTGCGATTATAGGATGGAACCAGCGGGTTTCAAATCCAACTTCGGCGCCCGCCTCACTTCCCTCTTTTGCTCATCGGCAGATAGTCGCGTTTGGGAGAGCCGGTATAGAGCTGGCGGGGCCTGCCGATTTTCTGGCTGGGGTCTTCGATCATTTCCTTCCACTGGGAAATCCAGCCGACGGTGCGGGCCAGCGCGAACAGGACGGTGAACATCGACGTGGGAAATCCCAGGGCGCGCAGGATTATCCCTGAATAGAAATCCACGTTGGGATAGAGCTTGCGCTCGATGAAATAGGGATCCGACAATGCGGCGCGTTCCAGTTCGCGGGCGACATCGAAGAGCGGGTCATCCTTGATGCCGAGTTCCAGCAGCACCTCGTGGGCGGTCTTCTGCATGATCTTGGCGCGCGGGTCGTAGTTCTTGTAGACGCGGTGGCCGAAGCCCATGAGGCGGATGCTGGTGGTCTTGTCCTTCACCCTGGCGATGAAATCCGGCACCTTGGCGGGATCGCCGATCTGGCCGAGCATTTCCAGGGCGGCTTCATTGGCGCCGCCGTGGGCGGGGCCCCACAGGCAGGCGATGCCGGCGGCGATGCAGGCGAAGGGGTTGGCGCCGGATGAGCCCGCCAGCCTGACCGTCGAGGTCGAGGCGTTCTGCTCATGGTCGGCATGGAGAATGAAGATCTTGTCCATGGCGCGGGCGAGGATCGGATTCACCGTGTAGTCCTCGCAAGGGACGGCGAAACACATGCGGAGGAAGTTGCCGGCATAGGTCAGATCGTTCTTCGGATAAACGAAGGGCTGGCCGATATGATACTTGTAGGTCATCGCCGCGATGGTGGGCAGTTTGGCGATCATCCGGCGCGAGGCGATCTCGCGCTGCCTGGGATCGTTGATGTCGGTGGAGTCGTGATAAAAGGCCGACAGGGCGCCGACCACCGCCACCATCACCGCCATCGGATGGGCGTCGCGGCGGAAGCCCTGGTAGAAGCGGGCCATCTGCTCGTGGATCATCGTATGATGGGTGATGGCATGCTCGAACTCGCGGCGCTGCGAGGGGGTGGGAAGTTCGCCGTAGTAGAGGAGGTAGCAGGTTTCGATGAAGTCGCCCTGTTCGGCCAGCTGCTCGATGGGATAGCCGCGGTAGAGGAGAACGCCTTCGTCGCCGTCGATGTAAGTGATCTTGGATTCGCACGAGGCGGTGGAGGTGAAGCTGGGATCGAAGGTGAAGACGTTGGCGGCACTGTAGAGCTTGGTAATGTCGATCACATCGGGGCCAACGGAGCCCGATTTGACCGGCAAGTCCAGGGAGGTGTTGCCAATGACCAGGGTCGCCTTGTTGCCTGTTTCCGCCATGCCGGTCTCCCTCAATTCAGTTCGTGACCATTGCGATGGTCGTTGTCGATGACCCCTTTTCTCCCTCCCCCTTGTGGGGAGGGGTAGGGGTGGGGGTCGCTCCGGCGGCTGCCATTCCTACATCGACGCACAGAACTGGATGGTTCGGAGCGACCCCCACCCCCGGCCGCTTCGCGGCGCTCGTAAGAACTCGCCCCTCCCCACAAGGGGGAGGGAGACACCAGTGAGCACGATGACGATCAGAAAAGTCACAATCAAACACTACTGGTACTATTGCATTGCAGCAAGAAAAGGTCAAACTAGCTGACCTGATCCTTTAGACGCGCCAGGGACTCTTCCCGCCCAAGGACTTCGAGCACATCGAAGATGCCGGGCGATACGGTGGCGCCGGTGAGGGCGGCGCGGAGCGGCTGGGCGAGTTTGCCGAGCTTGTGGCCTGCTGCTTCGGCATGGGCCTTGACGGCTGCCTCGAGTGCGGGTGCTGTCCAGTCCTTGGCGGCTGAGAGCAGGGGGATGAGGGTGGTGAGTGCGGCAGCGCCGCCGCCGGCGATGATTGCCTTGGCCTTGTCATCCATCGCCAGGGGGCGTTCGGCGAACAGGTACTGGCTGCTGGACATCAGCTCGACCAGGGTCTTGGCGCGTTCCTTCAATCCGGGCATGGCTCGCAGCAGCTTTGACTTCATCGCATCATCAATGTTGGCCAGCATGTGTTTGCCGCCGTCCACATGGGGTAGGAAGTTCAAGAACTGCTCCAGCAAGCTTGCGTCGGGCGTGTGGCGGATATAGTGGCCGTTGAGGTTTTCGAGCTTGGCGAAATCGAAGCGGGCCGGCGATTTGCCCACACTTTCGAGGCCGAACCAGTCGACCAGCTGCTCGGTTGAGAAAATTTCGTCGTCGCCATGGCTCCAGCCGAGACGGGCGAGGTAATTGCGCATGGCGGCGGGGAGATAGCCCATGGCGCGATAGGCTTCGACGCCGAGGGCGCCGTGGCGCTTCGACAGCTTGGCGCCATCGGGCCCGTGGATCAGCGGGATATGCGACATCTCGGGAACCCGCCAGCCCATGGCCTGATAAATCTGGGTCTGGCGGGCGGCATTGGTGAGATGATCGACGCCGCGAATGATATGGGTCACGCCCATGTCGTGATCGTCGACGACGACCGACAGATTGTAGGTGGGATTGCCGTCGGAGCGCAGGATGATGAGGTCGTCGAGGTCCTTATTGGCAATGACGACGCGGCCCTGAACATGATCGTCGACGACGGTGCTGCCGTCATCGGGGGAGCGGAAGCGGATGACCGGGCGCACATCGGGAGGTGCCGTGGCGGGGTCGCGGTCGCGCCAGGCGCCGTCATAGCGGATCGGGCGTTTCTCGGCCTCGGCCTTGGCGCGCATCGCGTCCAACTCCTGGGGAGTGCAGAAGCAGCGATAGGCCTTGCCCTGGGCCAGCAGCTCGTCCGCCACTTCGCGGTGGCGGTGGGCGCGGCCAAATTGCGAGACGGGCTCGCCGGCCCAATCGAGGCCCAGCCAGGTGAGCCCCTCGATGATGGCATCGATGGCGGCGGCGTTTGAGCGCTCGCGGTCGGTATCCTCGATGCGGAGCAGCATCTTGCCGCCGTGCCTCTTCGCATAGGCCCAGTTGAACAGGGCGGTGCGGGCGCCGCCGATGTGCAGGTAACCGGTGGGCGAGGGGGCAAATCTGGTGATGACGGGCGATGACATGGACGCCGCTCTCCGTTTATGCTTGACCATAGGGAATGTGGCCGGGCGGGCCCACGGGCGCGCCTTAGCACAGGCCGGCGTGGGGCGTAAGGGGAAGACCCGTGGTTGCGGAAACATGGGAGTTTGGCGCGGGAGCTGAGGGCAGGCTTCGGCGCTGGGTGCAAGAGGCGGTTGAAGCGCAGGCGGGGCGGGGATTTTTATGGTCTCCGGTGGCGCTGGCTTTCGGCATCTGGATCTATTTTGGGCTGGCGCGGGAGCCGGGATGGCTGCTGACCGGGGCGTGTGCCGTTCTGGCGGCAGCCGGTCTTTGGGCGGGAAGGGCGCGGCCGCTGGTGCTGCTGGCCGGCTTGCTGCTCGCCGGGTTTGTGCTGGCCAAGGTGCGAAGCGAGATTGCCGCCACGCCGGTGCTCAAGGCTAGCACGGCGGAAGTGGTTGTGAATGGTGTGGTCGAAGAAGCGGCGATGAGTTCGGCCAACCGGATTGGCGTCGTTCTGGCGGTCGATCATATCGAGGGCTTGAGCGCCGAGGCGACGCCGCACAGGCTGCGGCTCACAGCGCCAGCGAGGCTTGGGCTTCCGGCCATTGGCTCAACTATCCTAGCCAAAGCGCGGCTGGCGCCGCTGCCCACACCGGTGATGCCCGGCGGCTTCGATTATGGACGGCAGCTATGGTTTGACGGTATCGGCGGCACCGGGCGGATTACCGGCGGCATTGAAGTGCTGGCAACGGATGTACCGGCGCGGCTCAAGCTCACGGCCATAGTCGAAACGGTGCGCCAGGAGATCGGCGCCAGCATCCGCCGCCAGCTTGCCGGGGTGAATGCGTCCTTTGCAGAAGCATTGATTACCGGCGAGCGCAGCACGATTCCGAAGGAGGTGAACCAGAGCCTGCTGACCTCCGGCCTGTTTCATATCCTGTCGATTTCGGGATTGCATATGTGGCTGGTGGCGGGGGGCGTATTCTGGATCGTGCGGGCACTGCTCGCCGCCGTGCCGGTGCTGGCCTTGCGCCATCCGATCAAGAAATGGGCGGCGGCGGCGGGTTTGGTTGTTGGCTATTTCTACATGCTGATGGCGCAGTCCGGGGTGGCCACGCAGCGCTCCTACATCATGGTGGCGGTAGTGTTCTTCGCCGTCATCGCCGACCGGCCGGCGATTTCGGTGCGCAATCTGGCGCTGGCGGCGATCGTCATTCTCGGCCTTGAGCCGGAAGCCGCGACGGAGGCGAGTTTTCAGATGTCGTTTCTGGCGGTGATGGGGCTGGCTGCCTACTTCGAATTCTGGGTCGAGCGGCGGCGGCGCAAGGAGCGGGTGGCGCGGCAGCGCGGCGGACGCATCACCGAAGTGGCGCGATCGCTGGCAACGGCGCTGGTGGTTTCGATCATGACCAGCCTGATCGCCGGTGGGCTCTCGTCAATTCCGGCGGCCTATCACTTCGGCAGGCTGGCGCCCTATGGGGTTATCGCCAATGCGCTGGCGCTGCCGGTGATCAGCTTCATCGTCATGCCGATGGCATTGATCAGTACACTGCTTATTCCATTCGGGCTGGAGGGCTGGCCGTTGTGGGCGATGGGTCAGGGGCTCGATCTCGTCATGGCGATTTCGGACTGGGTGGCGGGGTTTCCCGGCGCCCATGTGGTGGTGGCGCAGCAGAGCGCCGTCTCGACGATCCTGCTGGCGGCGGGATCGGTAGCACTTTGCCTGCTGGCTGGTCCCATCCGGCTCATTGGCGTTGCCATCATTGTCTTGGGACTTGTTACGTCACGAGGTTCAACGGGTCCAGACATTCTGATCGAGAGCACGGCAAGCAACGTGGCCATTCGCAATGGGCAAGGTGAACTGGCACCCGCACTGGCGCGCAAGGGCCGGTTTGCAGTTGAGAAGTGGCTCCTCGCAAGCGGCGACGAGGTGGCGCCGGCCGAGGCGGCCAAGCGCGTGGGGTGGAATTGCACGGGCGGAAGATGCCTCGCCTCGGTGAAGGGCAAGAGGGTTGCGTTCGTGCAGGAGACACCCGGTGCCCGGCTCGACTGTGGAGGTGTCGATATTCTGATTGCCAACTATCCCCTGCGCGGTGCTTGCCGGAGCGTTGCCATCCGCATCGACCGGTTCGACGTGTGGCGCAACGGCTCCCATGGCATCCGCATTGACGGCGGCAAGGTGACAATTGAAACCTCGCGCGGCGTGGCTGGAGCGAGGCCCTGGGTGGTGGTGCCGGAGGCGCGCAAGGACAAGTTCAAACCTGCCGTCCCGGCGAAATAGGATCGACGCCGGGTAGTGGGTCAGCCTGAATTCGGCACTTGTTCGTCATTCCAGAAGTTGTGCGCGAAGCGCATCAACTGTCTGGAACCCAGCACAAAAAAGAGCGCTTAGCACTCCATATTGCTTTTTTGCGTGGCCTTCGGCCACACATTTTACGCTGGGTTCCGGATATGCGCCGTGCTTCGCCCGCGCATTCCGGAATGACGGGCTCTGCAAAATTCAAACTGGGACACTACTCGACGCCGCCTGATGTTTTTGGCAGAGTGCGGGGCATGCGCTTTCCCCTGCTGTTTACGCCCTTCACCCTCAAGAAAACCGAAATCCGCAACCGCATCCTTTCGACCGGGCATGACACCTATCTGCCGGTGGGCGGATTGCCGTCGGATGCGCTGATTGCCTATCAGCGGGCGCGGGCCAGGGGAGGCGCGGGGCTCATCATTATCCAGGTGGTGGGCGTGCATGAGACGTCGCGCTACACCGAAGCGCTGCTGATGGGCACGTCGGATGATTGCATTCCGCACTTTCGAAAATTGATCGAAGCTATTCACGCTGAAGGCGCCAAGTGCTTCGTCCAGCTTTTTCATCCCGGCCGCGAATTGCTGGGAAGGCCGGACGGCGTGGTGCAGCCGGCATACGCTCCGTCGCATTCGCCGTCGGAACGCTTTCATGTCATCCCGCGGGCGATGTCTACGCGGTCTCATCGGCGAGATCATCGCGGGCTATGGGGCGGTGGCGCGGCGCATGGCGGAAGCAGGCGCGGACGGCGTCGAAATCGTTGCGAGCCATGGCTATCTGCCGGCGCAGTTCATGAACGCCAACGTGAACCGCCGCGACGATGCCTATGGCGGCTCGCTGGAAAACCGCTTGCGCTTCACCCGCGAGGCGATCGCGGCGATCCGCTCGCAGGTGCCCGCAGACTTCATCGCCGGCATCCGCATGTCGGGCGATGAGCATGACCAGGACGGTATGACCGAGGATGATTCCGTCGCCATCGCCCGGGCGCTGAAGGACGAGCTTGATTATCTCAATGTGATCGCGGGCACTTCGGCTTCCGCCTCGGGGGCCACCCATATCGTGCCGTCGATGGCCAACGCCCATGGCTATGTGGCGCCGTTTGCACAGAAGGTTAAGCAGGCGACGGGGTCGGTGGTGTTGGTGGCGGGGCGGATCAACCAGCCGCAGGAGGCCGAGCGCATTCTGGCGGCGGGTGCGGCCGACATGTGCGGCATGACGCGGGCAATGATCTGCGATCCCGAGATGGCGGCGAAGGCCGAAGCCGGCAGGATCGACGACATTCGCGCCTGCATCGGCTGCAACCAGGCCTGCATCGGGCATTTTCAACTGGGCCTGCCGATCTCGTGCATTCAGCACCCGGAAACCGGGCGCGAACTTTCATTCGGAGCAAAGCCGCGAGCGGCGAGGCCACGGCGCATCATGGTGGTGGGCGGAGGTCCGGCGGGGCTGAAGGCCGCGGCGGTTGCGGCGGAGCGCGGGCACCAGGTCGATCTCTATGAGCGCGAGGGGCAGACCGGGGGGCAAGTGAAACTGGCGCAACTACTGCCGACGCGGGCGGAGTTCGGCGGCATGACGCAAAATCTTACCCGCGAGGCGGAGCGCCATGGCGCCAGCATTCACCGGCGGAGCGAAGTGACCGCCGAAATGATCGCGGCGGCGCGGCCCGATGCGATTATTCTTGCGACCGGAAGCCGCCCGCATTGGCCTTCGATCGAAGGCGAGGCGGCACAGATGGTGCATGCCGTCGATGTTCTCTCGGGCAAGGTGAAGACCGGCGCGCGGGTGGTGATTTATGACTGGCATGCCGACTGGATCGGCGCGGGGCTGGCGGAGAAGCTTGCCGCCGAAGGGGCCCATGTGCGCCTGGCGGTCAACGGAGCGAGCGTTGCCGCCAATATCCAGACCTATATCCGCTTCGAGATGGCGGCGCGGCTGCACAAGCTGGGCGTCGAGGTGCATCCATGGCTCAGGCTTTTTGGCGCCGACGGGCGCACCGCCTATTTCATCCACACGGCGGCGCGCGATGCGGTGGTGTTCGAGGATGTCGACACGCTGGTGCTGTCGGTTCCCAATCATCCCGTGGATGAGTTGGAAGCGGCGGTGAAGGAGATGGGAATCGAGCTTCATACGATTGGCGATTGCCTGACGCCGCGCACGGCGGAGGAAGCGGTTTATGAAGGGCTGCTGGCGGGGATGGCGGTGTGAAGCGATCACTGTCTTGGCCGCTGATGCTAGAGGCACGATGACTTCGGAATGAATAGTGCAATCCCCCTCCCACCTGTGCGGAGGGGCTAGGGGTGGGGGCCTGGTGGTCTCGCAATTGTCATGTTGTGGGCAGCTCAATGATGGGCCGGAGCGACCCCCACCCCCCGCCGCTTCGCGGCACTCATAAGAATTCGCTCCTCCCCACAAGGGGCGGGAGATAACAGACAACATTTCAATGGAATGTCATCATGCGCTAGCAGAGTGGCGATGACAGGCCGAGGCGGGCGAGGGTCGTGCAGATGGCCTGGAGGATTGTCTCGCGCTCGGTCCAGAAGACCAGGCCGAGGACCAGGGGGGCTACGAAGCCGGAGATCATATAGTAGAGCAAGTTGCGGGGGCTGCCGGAGGACCAGTAGCCGTTGTCGTCCCACTCGGCGCCGATGACGTATTTCTCGGCGAGGTAGTCGTCCATGAACAGTCCGTTGGCGAAGTCGCCATCGTCGAAGAGCTTTTCGGGAACATAGGCCGCATGGGCGCGCCAAAAATGGGCGGCGATGCCGAGGAGGGCTCCGAGCACGGCTGCGCACAGTACAAAGATGATGTAGGCGGCATTGTGCATGGGCGGTGATTGTCGGCGAGGGAATTGAAGCAAAGGTTAATGCGACCGCTGCGATTTCGAACAACATGAGGCCGGTGGCGACGCTGACGTTGAGCGAGTCGATGGGCGCCCGCATGGGAATGCGCACCAGCACGGAACAGGCATTGGCGAGTTGGGGCGAGAGGCCGCGGGTTTCGCCGCCGATGACGAGGAGCGTGGGCTCGCGGTAGGAGCGGCGGTAATCCTCGGTGGCCTGAAGATGGGCGCCGGCCACCTCGCCCGGCCAGGATTGGCAAAGACCGATGAGCGCGGGGACGGACATCTGTACCAGGGGGACGGCGAAGATCGAACCCATGGTGGCGCGCACGCAATCGCTGCCCCAGGGATCGCAAGACGGACCCGCGAGGATGATGCCCTTGGCACCGGCGGCATCGGCGGTGCGAATGATGGCGCCGAGATTGCCGGGATCGCGCACCTCCTCCAGCGCCAGCCACAGGCCGTCGGGTGTTGCATGGGCTTGCCATTTTTGACGGAAGACAGCGAGTGTGGCGGGAGGGTTTTTCTGGGCGCTGAGTTTGGCCATGATTTCGGGTGCGGCCTGCAACAGCCGCGAATCGCCCCAGGGTGTGGGCGGGGCGACGGAGACCAAGGTTTCCGGTGTCCAGCCCAAGGTGCCGGCGCGCTCCAGCACTTTTTCTCCTTCTGCGATGAAAAGCCCGGTCTGCTGGCGGTATTTTTTCTCGGTAAGCGAGCGGATCAGTTTGATCACGGGGTTCTGGAGGGAAGAAATGACCGGCATGACGGCGACTATAGGTTGGGGTATAGTGCCCGTCCATGAACATCCTGACCAACATCAAGACCGGAATTTCGGTGTGCCCGCATGATTGCCCATCGGCCTGCGCGCTGGAGGTGGAGCTGCTTGACGGGCAGACCATCGGCAGGGTGCGAGGCGCGCGGGAGAATTCCTATACGCTGGGGGTGATCTGCGAGAAGGTGGGGCGCTACGCCGAGCGCATTCATCATCCAGAGCGGCTACTTTATCCGCTGAAGCGCAAGGGCGCCAAGGGGTCGGGAGAATTCCAGCGGCTCTCGTGGGACGACGCCATGTCAGAGACGGCGGAAGCGTTCCTGCGGGCCGAGGCGAAATACGGCAGCGAGTCCGTGTGGCCCTATTACTATGCCGGAACCATGGGGCTCGTCATGCGCGACGGGATCAACCGGCTGCGCCATGCCAAGGGATATTGCGGTCTCTATGACACGTTCTGCGTGGCGCTGTCATGGGCTGGATATCTGGCGGGCGTGGGCAAGGTTGCCGGTGTCGATCCGCGCGAAATGCAGAAATCCGATTTGATCGTGATCTGGGGCGGCAATCCGGTCAACACGCAAGTCAATGTGATGACCCATGCGATGAAGGCGCGCAAGAGCCACGGCTGCAAGATCGCCTGCATCGACATTTACGATACGGGGACGATGAAGCAGGCGGATGTGAAGATGCTGATTCGTCCGGGTACGGACGGTGCGCTGGCTGCAGCCATCATGCATGTGCTGTTCCGCGATGGCTATGCCGACAGGGACTATCTCGAGAAATTCACCGATGCGCCGCGCGACTTCGAGGCCCATCTCAAGACCCGGACACCGGAGTGGGCGGCGAAGATCTGCGATATCCCCGCCGCCGAGATCGAGGCCTTCGCGGCGCTGATCGGGCAGACCAAGCGGAGCTATTTCCGCATCGGCTATGGCTTCACGCGCTCGCGCAATGGCGCCGTCAACATGCATGCGGTGACCGCCATTCCGGCGGTGACCGGGGCCTGGCAATATGAGGGCGGAGGGGCGCTGCATTCCAACAGCGGCATGTACAAGTGGAACAAGACGATGATCGAGGGGCTAGACGTCAAGAAGCCCGGGGTGCGAATGATCGACCAGAGCCGCATCGGCGCGGCATTGCTCAACGACCCTTACGATCTCGCCGGCGGCCCGCCAATTGCGGCGATGATCGTGCAGAACACCAATCCGGCCTCGGTGGCGCCCGACCAGGACAAGGTGAAGCAGGGATTGGCGCGCGACGATCTGTTCACCTGCGTGCATGAGCAGTTCATGACCGAGACGGCGAAGTTCGCCGACATCGTGCTGCCGGCCACGATGTTTCTCGAGCATGACGATGTCTATCAGGGCGGCGGCCACCAGCACATCATGCTGGGGCGCAAGCTGGTGGAGGCGCCGGGCGAATGCCGCAACAATCACGAGGTGATCTGCGATCTGGCGCAGGCGGGTGGGCGCCAGCCATGCGGGCTTCGACATGAGCCCGCGCGAGCTGATCGACTGGACACTCACCCATTCGAACCGGCCGGATTTGGCGGCACTCGATGACGCCAACTGGATCGACGTCCAGCCGGACTTCGAGACTTCGCACAATCTCAAGGGCTTTGGTTTTCCCGACGGGAAATTCCGCTTCCGGCCGGATTGGTCCAAGGTGGCGTTCAAGCCAGGCGTCGGGCCGATTGGCCCCTACCGCGGCATTCCGGAATTTCCCGATCACTGGGAGGCGATCGAGGAGGCGACGGAGGAATATCCGTTCCGGCTCGCCACCAGCCCGGCGCGGACGTTCCTTAACTCGTCCTTCAATGAAACGCCTTCTTCGCTGAAGCGCGAGGGACGACCGACGGTTCTGGTGCACCCGGATGATTTGCAGGCGCTGGGTATCGGCGATGGCGGCAAGGTGCGTCTGGGGAGTGCGCGGGGGCAGGTGGTGCTCCATGCCAAGGCGTTCGACGGGCTCCGGCGCGGAGTGCTGATCGCCGAGGGCATCTGGCCCAACGGGTCCTTTGAAGATGGCAAGGGCATCAATACATTAACCGGCGCGGACCAGCCGGCGCCCGCCGGCGGCGGGTGTTTCCACGACAATAGGGTGTGGCTGCGGCCCGCCTGAAAATGAACGGCCGGATGAACAGCCGCCTCAGACCTGCTTCACAGTATTGCCGGTAATATGCCCTCAACTTAACACGGTTTTGGGTCACAAGGCCCACTCGGTTGGATTTTGATGGCGATGACCCGCAAGGCACTTTTTCTGATGGTGGCGGTATTGATTGCCGCCACGGCGGCAACGGCTGCCACGGCCCTTGCCGGCGGCAAGCACAAGCGAATCTTTGTTCATGAGCAGATATCGGAAGCCATTCAATCCAATTCACTCGCCATGCTGAGGCTCAGAATCCGGGCGTTTCAGGCGGGAAAGCGGGTGCCGGGCAGCGTGGTGATCGGCTTGCGGCAGTAGCGTTGCGAGAAATCATTTCAATGCATTTCACCCTTCTCCAAACTTGTTTGGGAGAAGGTGGCCGATAGGCCGGATGAGGGCCGCTCGCGCCAGCGAGCGGTGCTTCAATCAAGTTCAAGCTTGCCTTCCAGTCCCATCAAAATCATGTCGAGAACATCGGGAAGAATGGTGAATACGTCGGCATTCTAAATCCGTAAAACCTGGTAGCCCTTCGATTCCAAGAATCGTGTACGCCTGTCGTCAGAGGCAATCTCATCAACCCCTGAATGCGTTGCACCGTCGACTTCAACAATGAGCCTGCGCTCCCGGCAGAGAAAGTCCGCGAAATAGGGACCGACCGGCTCCTGGCGCACGAACTTGTGGCCATTCAATCGCCTGTCTCGCAAATAGCCCCATAGCTTCTTTTCAGCTTCGGTTTGTTCGCGGCGAAGACCCCTGGCGCGGCGGAGGGATTTGCGCTGAGTGAACGGCATGAGTTGGAACTTGCGGCGTTCCGTCTTGCTACGCAAGCGGCCCTCATCCGCCCTTGGGCACCTTCTCCCAACTACGTCGGGAGAAGGGTGAAATTGCGAATATTGATCATGGCAAGCCGGGCAATCCGCTCGGTCAGCAGATTGAAGAAGCCATCGGCATCGAGGGAGCGCATTACGGTGGCGTTGGGCGGGCGCTGGGTGACGCGCCACCAGTCTACCACGGTCATGCCCATGGTGAGTTCCAATTCGCACTCGATCGACACATTGACATGACGGCCCTCGAACAGCCCGGGCTTGAGCAGCCAGGCGATGACACAGGGGTCGTGCAGGGGGCCACCGTCGAAGCCATATTTGCTGACATCATAGCGCTCGAAGAAATCCAACATGGCGGCCGAGGCGATGCCGGAGCGATTGGTCATGGCTTTGAATTTGTCGAGGCGGGCCCTGGTGGTGAGCGCCTGGTGGGTGCAATCGAGAGGGATCAAGGTGATGGGGATGCCCGCTTCGAACACCAGCCTAGCGGCATGGGGATCGACATAGATGTTGAATTCAGCAGCCGGGGTGACATTGCCGCCCTCGAAGTAACCACCGCCCATGGCGACGATCTGGGCGATGCGCGAGGCGATGCGGGGTTCGCGAACCAGGGCGAGGCCTATATTGGTGAGCGGGCCTAGCGCGCACAGCGTGATGGTTCCGGCATTGTGGTTCATCAGGGTTTCGATGAGATAGTCGACGGCGTGCTGGGCTTGCAGGGGCATGGTGGGTTCGGGCAGCACAGGGCCGTCGAGGCCGGTCTTGCCGTGCACTTCCTCGGCGGTGACCAGACCTCGCACCATGGGGCGGATGGCGCCGGCATGGACCTTGATATCGGGTCTTCCGGCGAGTTCGCAGATCTTGCGGGCATTCTTCTCGGTGAGGGCGAGGGGCACATTGCCGGCGACCGCGGTGATGCCGAGAACTTCCAGCTCCGGCGAGGCGAGCGCCAGGAGGATGGCGACGGCGTCATCCTGGCCGGGATCGGTGTCGATGATGATGGGAAGCGGCGTGGTCATGGAAGCTCTCTGGATTGGCGGCCGTTCGTCTTAGCGACAAAGGCGGCCGGCGGGCTATAGACTGCTGACAACATGCTGTCAGCAGGTTAGGCTAAGGAAACACCAATGCGCAGAGCCGAACGCCTTTTGCAACTCATTCAGATTCTCCGCCGTCATCGCCGGCCGGTGACCGGGGAAACCATGGCGCAGGAGTTGGAGGTATCGCTGCGCACGGTTTACCGCGATATTGCGTCGCTCGTCGCCGACCGGGTGCCGATCCGCGGCGAGGCGGGCGTGGGCTATGTGCTGGGCGAGGGGTTCGACCTGCCGCCTCTGATGTTCACGCCGGACGAGCTGGAGGCGGTGATGCTGGGATTGCGCTGGGTGGCGCGGCGGGGCGATACGGATTTGTCGCGGGCGGCGCAGGACACGGTGGCCAAGATCGGCTCGGTGTTGCCGGAGAAGCTCAGGCCGTTTCTGTTCGATGCCACGTTACTGGTGCCGCCGCATTTCCAGCTGGCGGTGGACAAGGTCGATGTGGCGAAGCTGCGCGGCGCCATCCGCGAGGGACGCAAGGTTTCGCTCAATTATCGCAGCGAGGACGGGCGCGAGACCCGGCGGGTGATCTGGCCCATCGCGGTTGCCTATTTCGATGCCCAGCGGCTGATCATCGGGTGGTGCGAGCTGCGGGTGGCATTTCGATCCTTCCGCACCGATCGCATGCTGGGGATCGATGTGCTGGAAGAGAAATATCCGGCGCGGCGCAAGGTTCTGCTCAAGCAGTGGCAGGAGGAAACGGCGCGCGAGGCGGGCCGGCCTCAGGTCGATGTCTTTGCCTGAAGGGCGCGGGCCACTTTGGCGAGGGCCAGAGGGTAAATGCGGTGCTCTTCGCTCAACACCCGGGCGGCGAGGCTCGCCGGTGTGTCGTTGGCGAGGACCGGAACTTCCGCTTGCAGGACGATGGGGCCATCGTCGAGTTCGGCGGTGACGATGTGGACGGTGCAGCCATGCGTCCTGGCGCCATCGGCCAGCGCGCGCTCATGGGTGTGCAGGCCTTTGTAGGCGGGGAGCAGGGAGGGGTGGATGTTCAGTATACGGCCTTGCCATGATTCAATGAAGGACGGTGACAGTATGCGCATAAATCCGGCGCAGGCGACGATATCGATGTCTTGACTCTTGAGATAATTATCAAGGGCGGCATCGAAGGCCTGGCGCGAGGCAAAAGCCTTATGGTCAATGACCTTGGTGGCGATGATGTTGGTTTTGGCGAATTCGAGCCCCGGTGCGTCCGCCCGGTTGGAGACGACACTGACGATCTGTGCGGGATAGTCGGCGGCGCGCGCGGCTTCGACCAGGGCCATCATGTTGGAGCCGCGGCCGGAAATCAGAACGGCGGCGCGGGACTTGGTCATTTCGCGGTGAGGTGGCCTGAAACGGCAACCTGGTTCTCGCGGCCGCGGCGCTTCCTGATGGCGCCGAGGGTGACGACCGTCTCGCCCGATCTTGTGAGGGAGGCCGCGACGCGCTTGGCATCGCGCGGGCGCACGACGAGGATCATGCCGATGCCGCAGTTGAAAGTGCGCAGCATTTCACTTTCGGCAACGCCTCCTATCTGCTGCAGCCAGCCAAAGACCTTGGCGAAGGGAACCCGATCCAGATCGATTTCGGCAACCGCGGCTTTCGGCAGTACGCGGGGGATGTTCTCAAGGAAGCCGCCGCCGGTGATATGAGCGAGGGCCTTGATGGCGGCCGTTGACTTGAGGGCCTTGAGAATGGGCTTCACATAGATGCGGGTGGGCGTGAGCAGGGCTTCACCAAGTGTTTTGCCTTTGGCAAAAGGTGAGGGATCGGAAAGGGCGAGGCCGCTCAATTCGACCAGCTTGCGGATCAGGGAATAGCCGTTGGAATGGGGGCCGCTGGAGGCGAGGCCGAGAATGACGTCGCCCGGTCCCACATCGCCCCGCGGCAGGATTTTCCTTCGCTCGACGGCGCCGACGGCGAAGCCCGCGAGATCATAGTCGTGGCCATGATACATGCCGGGCATTTCGGCGGTCTCGCCTCCGATCAGGGCGCAGCCTGCCTGTTTGCAACCATCGGCGATGCCGGCGATCACGTCGCGCGCGGCGGCTACATCAAGTTTGCCGGTGGCGAAGTAATCGAGGAAGAACAGAGGCTCGGCGCCCTGGACGACGAGATCATTGACTGACATAGCGACGAGATCGATGCCGACACCGTGGTGGCTGCCGGTTTCGATCGCCAAGCGCAGCTTGGTGCCGACGCCATCATTGGCGGCGACCAGCACGGGATCCTTGTAGCCGCAGGCCTTGAGATCGAAGAGGCCGCCAAAACCGCCAAGGCGCGAATCAGCGCCTTTGCGGCGGGTGGCGCGGGCCAATGGCTTGATGGCTTCGACCAATGCATTACCGGCCGAAATGTCCACGCCGGCATCGGCATAGGTGACGCCGCCCCGAGAAGCTTGTTTCACATCGCCCATGCCGTTAGTTTGCCCCAATTCTCAGGTTATGCCCGTTGGCGGGTGCATAGCCCGAAGCGCTTTCCGAATAAAGCGTGTTAGCAAGGCCGAATTGCCACGCGAGGGGCGGCTCGGGACGGTGGAGTGACGTACGGAATGCGGTTTTGCGGTTTATGGTGCATGGTTGTGGCGGCCATGCTGGTGGTTATGTCCGTCCTCTGTACGGTCCAAGCGGCGGGGCCGGTGGAGACCAACATCTTCGCGGTGCAGGGTGTCGATGTCGACGTCACCAGCACCGATGCCACGGCGGCCAGAAATCAGGCGCTGATGGATGTGCAGGTCAAGGCGTTCTTCATCCTGGTTGCGAGATTGGGCTCGGAAGAGATCGCGGCGAAGCTCGCCACGCTGAAGCCCGAGGAGATCGCGCCCTATCTCAAATCGCTGTCGATCGAGAAAGAGACATCCGCACCCGGACGCTATATCGGCACGTTTACGGTACGGTTTCTGCCCGGCAAGATGCAGAAGCTGCTGGGGGACTACGGCGTCAGCGTGCCAACCACGCAGGCGCCGGCCATCATCGTCCTGCCAGTGCTGCGCGAGGCCGCGGGTTCGAAGCTTTGGGAGGACAATTTCTGGCGCAAGGCGTGGATCGACCTCAGGGCGGAGCAGTCGCTGGTGCCTGTTATCGTGCCACTCGGCGATCTGGAGGACTCGGAGACGCTATCGGTGGAAGACGCGCTCAACGGCGATCCGGTTAAGCTGGAAGCCATCAGGAGGCGCTATGACGCGCCGAGCCTGCTGGTCGCGGTGGCGGAACCTGCCGAAGGCGGCGGCATTCGTTCGCTGATCGTGGGCGATACACAGATCGGCCGGGTGACGGTCGACAAGATCTACAAGTCCGAAGACGGCGGGCTCGAGACGTCGGCGGCGCTGGCGATTAAGCGGTTTCACGCGCTGATGAGCGGGAAATACAAACAGAATGCCGCCAAGGCCGCGGCGGCCGAACAACAGGCGGCGGGGCCACAGGCATTGTCGGTCGCCGTGCCGTTCAGCAGTCCCACCGAGTGGAACGGCATCCGTTCGCGCATTCTTGCCACTCCCAATGTGAAGGGTGTGGATGTTTCCAGCCTGTCGGGCGAGGGCGCGGTGATCCGCCTGACTTATGTCGACAGCGTCGAGGCATTGCAGGGGAATATGCAGAGCACCGGCCTGTCGCTGTCGCAGATCGGCCAAAGCTGGGTGATCCAGCCGATGTAAGATGCCGCCATGAACATCCCTAACCTGATAACGCTCGCGCGCCTTCTGCTGGTTCCGTTTACGGTCTGGCTGATCATTTCCGACGCCTATGGTTGGGCCTTTCTGGCATTCGTGGTGGCCGGCGTCAGCGACGGGGTCGATGGCTACATTGCCAGGCGCTACAGCTTGCGCAGCGAGCTTGGGGCCTACCTCGATCCGGCCGCCGACAAGGCGCTGCTGGTTTCGGTTTATGTGACGCTGGCGCTGCTCAAGGTCATTCCGTCGTGGCTCGCCATTCTGGTGGTGAGCCGGGACGTGCTGATCGTCGGCGCCTTCATTCTGTCGCTGCTGATGGCGCGGCCGGTCGCGGTGAAGCCGCTGATGGTGAGCAAGATCAACACCGCGGCGCAGATCATTTTCGTGGTGGCGGTGCTGGGAGCGGAGGCGCTTCATCTGCAATATTGGCAGGCGCTGCAAGGCGGCATGATTTCGGTTGCCATCTTGACGGCGATATCGGGGGCGGCCTACCTGCGCGAGTGGGTTCGCCATATGGCGAACGGGCAAGGCAAGAGCGGACCTTCATGACGCTGCAAAGGCAGGTTGCTTTCTGGATCGGCGCATTGGCTGGCGCTGATCGTGGCGCTGTGGCTGCTCAGCCCCATTCTGCTGCCGTTCATCGCCGGGATCGTGCTTGCCTATTTCCTCGATCCCTTGGCCGATGCGCTGGAGCGGATGGGGTTGCCGCGGCTCGCCGCAACACTGGTCATTCTGCTGTTCAGCGTGCTGGTGCTGGTGGTTGGCCTGGTGCTGGTGGTGCCGGTGCTGAGCGACCAGATCGGCAAATTCGCCAGCGATCTGCCCGCGCTCTTGCAGGCGCTTTCGGGCCGCTTCAACGAGCTGGCGCCGCAATGGCTCAAGGAGCTGCTGGCGAAATCGGAAACCAATATTCAGGGTTCGCTGTCGGAGCTTGCCACGCGCGCGGCGGGCTGGATCGTCACCCTGCTGTCATCGATCCTGTCGGGCGGCATGGCGCTGGTCAATCTTCTGTCGCTCTTGGTGATCACGCCGATCGTGGCGTTTTATCTGTTGATCGACTGGGATCACATCGTGGCCAAGGTGGACGGCTGGCTGCCGCGCGAGCATGTGGAAACGGTGCGCGGTATCGCCCGCGACATCGACACGGCGATGGCCGGGTTCATCCGCGGCCAAGGCACGCTGTGCCTGCTGCTCGGGGCGTTCTATGCAATCGCACTCAGCTTTGCGGGACTGAAGTTCGGACTGGCCATCGGCCTGGTGACGGGTTTTTTGAGTTTCATTCCCTATGCCGGGGCCATTACCGGGGGCGTGCTGGCGATCGGGATCGCATTAGTGCAGTTCTGGCCGGAATTCGGCGGCATCTTCCTGGTCGCCGGAATCTTCGTGGCCGGGCAGTTCATCGAGGGGAATTTCCTTTCGCCAAAGCTGGTGGGGCAAAGCGTGGGCTTGCATCCGGTGTGGCTGATGTTCGCGCTCTTTGCCTTCGGATATATTTTCGGCTTTGTCGGCTTGCTCCTGGCGGTGCCGATGGCGGCGGCGGCTGGCGTTCTGGTGCGTTTCGCACTGCGGCAGTATCTGGCTTCGCGGCTTTATCTGGGCGTCGATCGCGGCATGCCGGATGCCATACCGCTGCCATCGGACGCGGCGGGAAACAAGCAGCGGCGCAAGAAATGAAGCAGCTGGTGCTCGAGCTGCCGCAGCGCACGGCTCTGGGGCGGGACGATTTCCTGGTGACGGCTTCGAATGCGGCGGCTGTCGCCATGATCGACCAGTGGCCCGGCTGGCCTTCGCCGGCAATCGTGCTGGTGGGGCCGCCGGGCAGCGGCAAGTCGCACCTTGTAGAGGTTTGGCGGCGGCAATCGGGGGCAGCCAGGATCGGCATTGCCGGGCTCCGCGAAGACGCAGTGCCGGAATTGCTATCCAGCGGCGCGCTGGCGGTTGAAGACGCGCCGGGCGAGGGGCTTGACGAAACGGCGCTGTTTCACCTTCTCAACTACGCGCGGCAACAGGAAAGTAGCTTGCTTATTACGGCCAGCCAAAATCCCGGGCAGTGGAGAGTCAGCCTTCCCGACTTGCGGTCACGGCTGCGCGCACTTCCGGTTGCCGAACTTGGAGCGCCGGATGACAGCCTATTGCGCGGCGTGCTGGTGAAACTGTTTGCCGACCGGCAGATTGGGGTGGAGGAATCGGTTATTTCCTATCTCGTGGTGAGAATGCCGCGATCACTCGATGCGGCACGCGTTGTGGTTGCCGAGATCGACCGCAAGGCGCTGGAAGACAAGGCCGAAGTGAGCCGCCCCTTCGTGGCGCGGATCTTGGCTAAGTTGAACGCGCCCGGGCTGTTTGCCGAAGATGGTTAAGGCAACCGCGATGAAAGGGTTCACGGTTCTGTCATATCGGCGTAATATAGGCCGGAATTCCTCGCTCCCAGGGCGTCTTCAATGAACGACATGGCTCGGCCGGCGACCACGGCAATCGCTCTCGACAATCCGGCGCGCTTCATCAACCGGGAAGTTTCCTGGCTCGGCTTCAACATGCGGGTACTGGAAGAGGCGCGCAATTTGAACCATCCGCTGCTGGAGCGGCTGCGCTTCCTGTCGATCTCGGGAAATAATCTCGACGAATTCTTCATGGTGCGGGTGGCTGGGCTTGCGGGCCAGATGCGGGCCAAGCTTTCGGAACTGAGCGACGATGGGCTGACGCCGGCCGAGCAGCTGGAAAAAGTGCGGCGGCTGGCGCAAGACCTGATGGCGGAGCAGGACCGGCGCTGGCTGCAGCTCAAGGCCGAACTGGCGGAACACGGCATCGTCATTGTCGATGGCGGCAATCTCACCGACGGCGAAAAACATTGGCTGGATTTGCGCTTTCTCGAGCAAATCCTGCCGGTGGTGACGCCCATCGCCATCGATCCGGCGCATCCATTTCCGTTCATTCCCAACCGCGGATTCATCATCTGTCTGCAACTGAAGCGGCGGCGCGACGGCGGCAACATGAATGCGCTGTTGCCAATTCCGCAGCAGCTTGAGCGCTTTGTCCGCCTGCCTTCGACAGAAGCGGGTGGCCCGGCCCGGTTCATTTCTTTGGAGAGGATGCTGGAGCTGTTCATTCCGCGGCTGTTTCCGGGCTACGAGGTGCTCGGCGAGGGGCTGGTGCGGATCATCCGCGATAGCGACCTTGAAATCGAAGAAGAAGCCGAAGATTTGGTGCGGGTGTTCGAGAGCGCCCTGAAGCGGCGGCGGCGCGGAACGGTGATCCGCATGGAGGTCGATGCCGCATGCCCGCAATCGCTGCGGGCATTCATCGCCGACCAGCTGGATGTGAGCGACGATGTGATCGTCACCTGCGAAGGCCTGGTGGGCTATTCCGATACCAAGCAGCTTATTCTCGACGAACGGGCAGACTTGAAATTCAAACCCTATGTCGCGCGGTTTCCGGAACGCATCCGCGAGCATGGCGGGGACTGCTTTGCGGCGATCCGGCAGAAGGACATCATTGTCCACCACCCTTACGAGTCGTTCGACGTGGTGGTGCAGTTCGTGCTGCAGGCGGCCAACGATCCCGACGTTCTGGCGATCAAGCAGACGCTGTACCGGACATCGAAGGATTCGCCGATCGTGGCGGCGCTGGCCAAGGCGGCCGAGGCCGGCAAATCGGTGATGGCGCTGGTTGAGTTGAAAGCGCGATTTGACGAGGAAGCCAATATCCAGTGGGCGCGCGATCTTGAGCGGGCGGGGGTGCAGGTGGTCTTCGGGTTTATCGAGCTCAAGACCCATGCCAAGGTGTCGATGATCGTGCGCCGCGAGGGCGCGCAGATGCGCACCTATGTGCATTACGGCACCGGCAATTATCATCCGATCACCGCCAAGGTTTACACCGATCTCTCATTTTTCACCTGCGATCCGGCGCTGGCGCGCGATGCGGCGCGGCTGTTCAACTTCATCTCCGGTTACGCGCAACCGGAAGACCTCGAGAAAATCGCGCTATCGCCGATTAATCTCAAGGCGCGGCTTCTCGAAAATATCGCGGCCGAGATCGAACACGCAAAGGCTGGCCGGCCCGCTCAGATCTGGGGCAAGGTGAATTCGCTGGTCGATGCGGAGATCATCGATGCGCTCTATGCGGCGAGCAATGCCGGCGTTCAAATCGACCTGGTGGTGCGCGGCATCTGCTGCCTCAGGCCAAAGGTACCGGGACTATCGGAGAATATCCGGGTGAAAAGCATTGTCGGGAGGTTCCTCGAGCACTCGCGCATCGTGTGTTTCGGCAATGGCAGCGCGCTTCCCCACAACAAGGCGAAAGTCTATATCGGATCGGCCGACTGGATGCAGCGCAACCTGCACCGGCGGGTGGAAACGCTGATTCCGATCGAGAATCCGACCGTTCATGACCAAATCCTCGACCAGATCATGATGGCGAATTTCAAGGACAATCAACAGAGCTGGGAGCTTCTGCCGGACGGCAGCTCGCGGCGCGTGTCGCCGGGGCCGGATGAGGAGCCCTTCAATGCCCACGATTATTTCATGAATAATCCGTCGCTCTCGGGCCGCGGACGCGCGCTCGAAGGTAATTTGCCGCCGGCCATTCCGGTCACCAGAAAGAAGGCGAAGGCGCGCGCGTGAATTGGCACAAGGGCTTTCGCACCGAACCACCGAAGTACCGGCCAGTGGCGGTGACCGACATCGGCTCCAACTCGGTGCGGCTTGTCGTCTATGACGGTCTGCGGCGGTCGCCGGCGCCGGTTTTCAACGAAAAGATACTTTGCGGGCTGGGGCGGGGCGTGGCGCTGAATGGCCAGCTCAGCCAGGAAGGAATCATCCGGGCGCTGGCGGCGCTGCGGCGGTTTCGAACTCTGGCCCGGCAGATCGGAGCCAAGGAAGTCTTCGCGGTCGCCACGGCGGCGGTGCGCGAGGCCTCCAATGGCGCCGAATTCATCGATTTGGCGGAGAAGGCCGTTGGCGTCGGAATTGACGTGCTGAGCGGCAAGGAAGAAGCGCGCTACGCGGCACTCGGCGTCATCGCCGGCATTCCGGACGCCGACGGGGTAGCAGGCGATCTGGGCGGCGGATCGCTGGAACTCATCGACATCAAGGACGGCAAGCTGCGCGATGGAATTACGCTCCCCATTGGGCCGCTCCGGCTGATCGACCTTTCCGGTGGTTCGATCGGCAAGGCGAAAAAAATCATCGACGAATATTTCGAAAGTTCGGCGATCCTCGAGCGGCTCAAGGGCCGGGTGTTCTATGCCGTCGGCGGCACCTGGCGGAACCTGGCGAAATTGCAGATGGCGCAAAGCCATTATCCGCTGCATGTGCTGCACTGTTACCGGCTGAGCCGGCAACAGGCGTCGGGTGTTGCCGATCTGGTGGCCGGCCTGTCGCCATCGTCGCTGAAGGCTATCCGCGAAGTCTCGAAGAGCCGGTCGGATACCATGCCGTTCGGCGCGCTGGTGCTGGAGCGGTTGCTGGCCCACTCAAAACCCAAATGCGTGGAAGTCTCGGTCTATGGCGTTCGCGAGGGGCTGCTGTACTCGAAACTTCCGAAGCGCAAGCGCGAAAGTGATGCGTTGCTGGCATCGTGCTGGGATTTTGCCCGGCGCTATGCCCGCTCGCCCGAGCATGAGCTCGAACTGTGCGACTGGACCGATCAGATTTTCGGCGACGGTGGCCTCAAGGAAAGTCCGGAGCAAAAACGCCTGCGCTACGCCGCCTGCCTGCTTGCCGATATCGGCTGGCGGGCTCACCCAGACTACCGGGCCGAGCGCTCGCTCAGCATGATTTCGCAGGCGGCGTTCGTCGGGGTGGATCATCCGGGCCGGGTGTTTCTGGCACTCACGGTGTTCTACCGCTACGACGGCCAAGACAGTGGCGACGATCTCAACCGGCTGCTGGACGATGAGTCGAGCGCCCGGGCGCATTTGCTCAGCAATGTTTTCCGCCTCGCCTATATCCTCTCGGCGGCGATGCCTGGAATGCTGCCGAAGATCGGGCTCGCACTCGCTGACAACAAGACGCTGGTGCTGCGCCTGCCCAGGAAACTCGCCGATCTCATGGGCGAGCGGGTGGACAAACGCCTGCAAGGCCTTGCCGCCGAGATGGGGCGGACCGGCAGGGTGGTGATCGGGTGATTACTCGGCCGCTGTCTTGGTTGGCATTGAGCCGGGCATGATGCGGACGCGGCCGCCCTCGAAGCCGATGACGGCCTCGCCGCGCTTCAATGCGAGTGCGGTGTTGCCGAAGACTTCGCGGCGCCAGCCGTGCATGAGGGGCACGTCGGCATTATCGTTCTCGGCCACGGCTTCGATGTCGGAAGTATTGGCGACGAGTTTGGGCGCCAGTCCTTCGCGCTCGCAGACGACCTTGAGCGCCAGCTTGAGGATTTCGGCGGCGGCTTGAGTCTGATCGGAGGTTTCGTCGCGGTCGCGATCGAGAGGCGGAAGGTGCTTGGGATCCATCTCAAGGCCGTGCTGCACGGCGGCGAGAATTGCGTCGCCGACGCGCGAAGTCGAAAAGCCGCGGGGCAGGGCACGGAGCTGAGCCAATGCCTCGCGGGTCTGCGGCAACTGCATGGCAACTTCGGCAACCGCATCGTCTTTGATGACGCGGGCCCGGGGCACGTTCTTTTCCTTGGCCTCGCGCTCGCGCCAGGCGGAGACGGCGACAAGAACGGCCAACTGCTTTTTGGATTTGAGGCGGACCTTGATGCGCTTCCAGGCATCTTCGGGTTCGGTGCGATAGGTGGCGGGCGAGGTGAGGATTTCCATCTCCTCGCGCAGCCACGGCTCGCGCCCGTTGTTGTCGAGTTCGGCCTGCAACTTCTCATAGACCACACGCAGATGGGTTACATCGGAGAGCGCGTAGGCCAGCTGCTTTTCGGTCAAGGGACGGCGCGACCAATCGGTGAAGCGGGAAGACTTGTCGATTTGGGCCTTGGCCAGCCGGCGGACGATCGCCTCGTAGCCCACCTGGTCGCCGAAGCCGCAAACCATGGCGGCAACCTGGGTATCGAACACCGGGTGGGGGACGACGCCCGAGCGGTGGACCATGATTTCGATATCCTGCCTGGCCGCGTGAAAGACCTTGAGGATCGCAGGGTTGTTCATCAGCTCGAAAAACGGGCCGAGGTCGAGGCCGCTCGCCAGAGGATCGATCAATCCGCTGTGGCGCTCGCCGGCAATCTGGATGAGGCAGAGATTTGGCCAGTAGGTCGTCTCGCGCATGAATTCAGTGTCTACGGTGACATAGCGGTCGGCGGCGAGGTTCTGGCACAGGCGGGCGAGCGATTCGGTGGAGGTAATCAGGTTCATGGCGGCAGGGAAGCGCACGGGCGAGGAACGGTCAATGATTATGTGCGGAATTGCTTATTTTGTACTTTGTGCTGTTGGAACCGTGGGATAGATGAGGGATTGGAGGCTTCAGGTGAGATGTTGACTATGGGCGCAAACCAGGCGCGTGTTGGCTGGCGGAGTTTGCCAAGCATTCCCTTGACTTGGCCTATCTTCCCTTGCATATACCCCGCCACTCAGGGGCCCGGGCCAAACCCGGGCTCGTTGGCGTTTGGCTCAAGCAACGGTTTGCCCAATTCTGCAAGGGCGATTCGGGGGAGTGTCCCGAGCGGCAAAGGGGGCGGACTGTAAATCCGCTGGCTTCGCCTTCGTAGGTTCGAGTCCTACCTCCCCCACCACCGCTTGGGGAGCCGGATGCTGCAAGGGGTAGAGGAGTTAAGAACGGAATTCGGGCGGGTGTAGCTCAATGGTAGAGCAGCAGCCTTCCAAGCTGAATACGAGGGTTCGATTCCCTTCACCCGCTCCAGACTTTCAATAGCGTGAATCCGCCGTGACGACATAAACAGGGTAAGAAGACGATGGCCAAAGAGAAATTCAAGCGCGACAAGCCGCATTGCAACATCGGCACGATTGGGCATGTCGACCATGGCAAGACGTCGCTGACGGCGGCGATCACCAAGGTCCTGGCGGAGACCGGGGGCGCGACCTATACGGCCTATGACCAGATCGACAAGGCGCCGGAAGAGCGCGCCCGCGGCATTACGATTTCGACGGCCCATGTGGAGTATTCGACGGCGAACCGGCACTATGCCCATGTCGATTGCCCGGGGCATGCCGACTATGTGAAGAACATGATCACCGGTGCGGCGCAGATGGACGGCGGCATTCTGGTGGTCTCGGCCGCCGACGGGCCGATGCCGCAGACGCGCGAGCATATTCTGCTGGCCAGGCAGGTGGGTGTCCCGGCGCTCGTTGTGTATCTGAACAAGGTCGACATGGTGGACGATCCGGAACTGCTCGAGCTCGTCGAGATGGAGATGCGCGAGCTGTTGACTTCGTACCAGTTCCCCGGCGACGATATTCCGATCATCCGGGGTTCCGCCCTGTGCGCGCTGAACGGCACCAACCCCGAGCTTGGCCGCGAGTCGATCATCAAGCTGATGGCGGCGGTGGATAGCTATATTCCGCAGCCGGTGCGGGCCAAGGACCAGCCGTTCCTGATGCCGATCGAGGACGTGTTCTCGATCTCGGGCCGCGGCACCGTGGTCACCGGCCGCATCGAGCGCGGCATCGTCAAGGTCGGCGAGGAAGTCGAGATCGTCGGGCTCCGCGACACGGTGAAGACCACGGTGACCGGGGTCGAGATGTTCAGGAAGCTCTTGGACTCGGGCGAGGCTGGCGACAATGTGGGCGCGCTGTTGCGCGGCATCGACCGTGAGGGGGTGGAGCGTGGCCAGGTGCTGTGCAAGCCGGGCTCGGTCAAGCCGCACAAGAAGTTCAAGGCCGAGGCCTATATCCTGACCAAGGAGGAGGGTGGCCGGCATACGCCGTTCTTCGCCAATTACCGGCCGCAGTTCTACTTCCGCACCACCGACGTGACCGGGGTCGTGACGCTTCCCGAGGGCACCGAGATGGTGATGCCGGGCGACAACATCTCCTTCGACGTCGAGCTGATCACGCCCATCGCCATGGAGGAGAAGCTGCGCTTCGCCATCCGCGAGGGCGGCCGCACAGTGGGCGCCGGCGTCGTCGCCAAGATTACCGACTAACAGGTGTCAGGTGCCAGCGAGTTCGAAGTGCTTTACTTGACACCCGATATCTGACACCTGACACCTGATAGGGGTATAGCTCAGTTGGTAGAGCGGCGGTCTCCAAAACCGCAGGTCGAGGGTTCGAGCCCTTCTGCCCCTGCCAATTAAAGGAACAAAGATGGCCAAGACCAACCCGTTCGAATTCATCCAGCAGGTCCGCGACGAGAGCGGCAAGATTACCTGGCCCAGCCGCAAGGAGACCATGGTTTCGACCGTGATGGTAATGATCATGGTGGCGATCGCCTCGGTGTTCTTCCTGGCCGTCGATTTCCTGCTGAATATGGGCGTCGAAAAAGTGTTGTTCGGATTTTAGGCGCGCGATTGACATGACGAAACGCTGGTACATCGTTCACGCCTACTCGAACTTCGAGAAGAAGGTGGCCGAGTCGATCAAGGAACAGTCGGTTCAGAAGGGGTTGGGCGAGCTCTTCGAGCAGGTGCTGGTGCCGACCGAAGAGGTGATCGAGGTCCGCCGCGGCCGCAAGATCAAGAGCGAGCGCCGGTTCTTCCCGGGCTATGTTCTGGTCAAGATGGAAATGACCGATCAGGCCTATCACCTGATCAAGAACACGCCGAAGGTGACAGGCTTCCTGGGATCGGATAACAAGCCGATCGCGATCACCGACACGGAGGCGGCGCGCATTCTCAACCAGGTGGCCGAGGGCGTTGAAAGACCCAAGGCGACGATCACTTTCGAAGTCGGCGAGCAAGTTCGCGTCGCCGATGGACCTTTTGCTTCCTTCTCCGGCCAGGTGGAGGAAGTCGATGAAGAACGGTCACGGCTGAAAGTCGCCGTGTCCATTTTCGGCAGGCCAACGCCTGTCGAGCTCGAGTACGGCCAGGTCGAGAAGATCAGGTAGCTCGCAAGACTTCTCCCTTCGGAGAAGACGTAATCCAACCCGTGGGAGGCCCAAGGCCTGACCACTAACCTCAGAAGAGGGACTAGAAATGGCTAAGAAAGTCGTCGGCTACGTCAAACTGCAAGTGCCGGCGGGACAGGCAAATCCGTCTCCGCCGATCGGGCCTGCGCTGGGTCAGCGCGGACTCAACATCATGGAATTTTGCAAGGCCTTCAATGCGGCGACCCAGAAGATGGAGCCGGGTTCGCCGGTTCCAGTGGTGATTACCGCCTATCAGGACAAGTCGTTCACCTTCGAGATGAAGTCTCCGCCGGCGTCGTTCTTCCTCAAGAAGGCGGCCCAGATCACCGCGGGCTCGAAGGAGCCGGGCAAGGTCAGCGCCGGCAAGGTGACGATGGCGCAATGCCGCGAGATCGCCGAACAGAAGCTCAAGGGCATGAATGCGCGCGACGTCGACGCGGCGGCGCGCGAGATCGCCGGATCGGCCCGGTCCATGGGCCTGCAGGTGGTGGAGTAAGACGATGGCAAAGCGAATTGCAAAGAATATGGAAGGCATCGATCGTGCCAAGTTCTACAGTCTCGATGAAGCGGTGAAGCTGGTGAAGGCGAGGGCCAACGCCAAGTTCAACGAGACCATCGAAGTGGCGATGAATTTAGGCGTCGATCCCAGGCATTCGGACCAGATGGTGCGCGGCGTTTGCGCGCTGCCCAATGGATCGGGCCGCACGGTGCGGGTCGGCGTGTTCGCCAAGGGCGCCAAGGCCGAGGAAGCCAAGAATGCTGGCGCCGACGTGGTGGGCGCCGAGGAGCTGTTCGAGATCGTCAGCAAGGGCACCATCGATTTCGACCGCTGCATTGCCACGCCCGACATGATGGGTCTGGTCGGACGCCTCGGTAAGGTTCTGGGTCCGCGTGGGCTTATGCCGAACCCCAAGGTCGGCACAGTCACCATGGATGTGACGGCGGCGATCAAGGCGGCCAAGGGCGGTGCTGTTGAATTCCGGGTCGAAAAGGCCGGTATCGTGCAGGCGGGCGTGGGCAAGGCGAGCTTCCCGGAAGATCAGATCGCCGGCAACATCCGGGCCTTCGTCGATGCGGTGATCAAGGCCAAGCCCGCGGCATCCAAGGGCACCTATGTCAAGAAATTGTCGATTTCTTCGTCCATGGGCCCGGGCCTGAAGCTTGACCTGGCCAGCGTGACAGCCCCGGCCGGGCCGGCATAACAAGTTTCCGGTTGAGGGAATCACAAGTTTCCTCAATTGGTTAGCCAGGGTTTCGTAAATCCTGGGTTACCTGTCCGAGATTGCAGGCGTGAGGGGAATCCTCGCTTAAACCGCCAAGCCTGCATGAGATGGGTGTCAAAACGGAATGCGGAACACCATATGTGGTGTTTCAAAGTCGGTTTGGACCTCAAGACCCGGTGCCGGAAACGGTTCAGGGGGACAGGCAAGTGAGCGCCGCTTCGACGCCATCTGCCTTGTGTGGGTGACGTTTGAGCGGTTGGTCCAACGGTTGGGTTGCCTCATGGTGACCCGCCAAAAAGGAGAGAGCAAGTGGAAAGAGCTGAGAAGAAAGAGCTCGTCGCAACGCTCAACCAGGTGTTCAAAACCACCGGCGTGATCGTTGTGGCCCACAACAAGGGCCTCACTGTGAACCAGGTCAACGACCTGCGTAACAAGATGGCCCAGGCGGGGGCGACCGTGAAGGTCGCCAAGAATCGTCTTGCCAAGCTTGCTCTGGATGGCACTGACGCAAGCGGGATCAGGGACCTTTTCGTGGGTCCGACCATGGTGGCTTACGCCGCCGATCCGGTTTCGGCTCCGAAGGTCGCGGCGGCCTTCGCCAAGGGGAACGAGAAATTCGTCGTCCTCGGCGGAGCGCTCGGCAAGACCATCATGGATGCCGCTGCGGTCAAGGTGCTCGCGGAACTCCCCTCGCTCGATCAATTGAGGGGCAAGATCATCGGCCTTATCCAGGCTCCGGCCACCCGCATCGCGGGTGTGTTGGCGGCCCCCGGCGGCCAGATCGCCCGCGTGATCAACGCCTATGCCAGCAAGGAACAGGCGGCCTGACGGCCGGCCCACCCAACATCGCAACAAACCGACTGAAAGTGAGAAAACAAAATGGCTGATCTCAGCAAGATCGTAAACGACCTTTCGAGCCTGACGGTTCTGGAGGCTGCCGAGCTGTCGAAGATGCTCGAAGAGAAGTGGGGCGTCTCCGCCGCCGCTCCGGTGGCGGTTGCCGCCGCTGGTGGTGGGGCCGCGGCTCCCGCGGTTGAAGAGAAGACCGAGTTCACCGTCATGCTCATGGCGGCGGGCGACAAGAAGATCGAAGTGATCAAGGAAGTGCGCGCCATCACCGGCCTTGGCCTCAAGGAAGCCAAGGACCTGGTCGAGGGCGCTCCCAAGGCTGTCAAGGAAGGCGCCAACAAGGCCGATTCCGAGGCGATGAAGAAGAAGCTCGAAGCGGCCGGCGCCAAGGTCGAGCTGAAGTAGTTTCTATTCCGGCGGCGCCCTCCGGGGCGCTGCCGGCCACGGTTTGAGTTGATTTGACGGCGGCTTGCCTGATCCCCTGAAAAATTGGGGCGCAGCCAAGCTGCCGATAACGCTTGTTACAGGACCCGCAAGGAAAAAACATGGCCGAGACACACACCGTCGCTAGCCGCAAACGCATCCGCAAATTCTTCGGCAAGGGCATCGAAGTCGCCGAAATGCCGAACCTCATCGAAGTGCAGCGGGAATCCTACGACCAGTTCCTGCAGATGAAGGAACCGGCCGGCGGACGGATCGTCGACGGATTGCAAGCGGTGTTCAAGTCGGTGTTTCCGATCACCGACTTTTCCGGCCAGGCCATGCTGGAATTCGTGCGCTACGAATTCGAGCCGCCGAAATTCGACGTGGAAGAATGCCAGCAGCGCGGCATGACCTATGCCGCTCCCCTCAAGGTGACGCTGCGCCTCATCGTGTTCGAAATCGATCCCGATACCCAGTCGAAGTCGGTCAAGGACATCAAGGAACAGGATGTCTACATGGGCGACATGCCGTTGATGACGGCCAACGGCACTTTCGTGGTGAATGGCACCGAGCGCGTCATCGTCAGCCAGATGCATCGCAGCCCCGGCGTGTTCTTCGATCACGACAAGGGCAAGACGCACTCATCGGGCAAGCTGCTGTTTGCCGCCCGCATCATTCCCTATCGCGGCTCGTGGCTCGATTTCGAGTTCGATGCCAAGGACATCGTGCATGCCCGCATCGACCGCCGGCGCAAGCTGCCGATCACCACGCTGCTCCACGCGCTGGGCCTCGACAGCGAGCAGATTCTCCACACGTTCTACAACTCGGTCTCCTATACGCTGACCAAGGACGGCTGGAAGGTTCCGTTCGATCCGCTGCGTTACAAGGGCATCAAGCCGGGCGTCGATCTGGTCGACGCCAAGACCAAGAAGGTAGTGGTCGAAGCCGGCAAGAAAATCACGCCGCGGCTTGCCCGCAAGATCGCCGATGAGGGCGTGAAAGATCTGCTGGTGCGCGATGAAGAGCTTTACGGGCTCTACATCTCCGACGAGCTGGTCGACGATGCGACCGGCGAAATCTTCGCCGAAGCGGGCGACGAGCTGGACGAGAAGAGGCTCGCCCACCTCAAGGAGTCGGGCTACACCCAGCTCAATATGCTCGACATCGATCATATCAATACCGGCGCCTATATCCGCAACACGCTGAAGGCCGACAAGGTCGAGAGCTATGAGCAGGCGCTGATCGAGATCTACCGGGTCATGCGGCCGGGCGAGCCGCCGACGCGCGAGACGGCGGAATCATTGTTCAACGGATTGTTCTTCGATTCCGAACGCTATGATCTCTCAGCGGTGGGCCGCGTCAAGATGAACATGCGGCTCGAACTCGATGTGCCCGATTCGATGCGGGTGCTGCGCCGCGAGGACATCCTGTCGGTGATCAAGACGCTGCACGACCTGCGCGACGGCAAGGGCGAGGTGGACGATATCGACCATCTCGGCAACCGCCGGGTGCGCTCGGTGGGCGAGCTGATGGAAAACCAGTACCGGCTTGGCCTGGTGCGCATGGAGCGCGCCATCAAGGAGCGCATGTCGTCGGTGGATATCGACACGGTGATGCCGCATGATCTGATCAACGCCAAGCCGGCGGCGGCGGCGGTGCGCGAGTTCTTCGGTTCGTCGCAGTTGTCGCAGTTCATGGACCAGACCAACCCCTTGTCCGAAATCACCCATAAGCGCCGCTTGTCGGCACTTGGACCGGGTGGATTGACGCGCGAGCGCGCCGGCTTCGAAGTGCGCGACGTGCATCCCACCCATTATGGCCGCATCTGCCCGATCGAAACGCCGGAAGGCCCGAATATCGGCCTGATCAATTCGCTGGCGACCTATGCGCGGGTGAACAAGTACGGCTTCATCGAGACGCCATACCGCAAGGTGGTGAACGGCAAGGTGACCACCGATGTGGTCTATCTCTCGGCCATCGAGGAGACCAAGCATTATATCGCCCAGGCCAACGTGGCGCTGACCAAGGACGACAAGTTCGCCGAGGATCTGGTGATCGCACGCCATGCGGGAGACGTTCTCACGGTTCCCGCCGACAAGGTGGATTTCGTCGACGTGTCGCCGAAGCAGCTCGTCTCGGTGGCCGCGGCGCTCATTCCGTTCCTGGAAAATGACGACGCCAACCGGGCGCTGATGGGATCAAACATGCAGCGCCAGGCGGTGCCGCTGGTTCGCACCAATGCACCACTCGTCGGCACCGGTATGGAGTCGGTGGTGGCGCGCGATTCAGGCGCCGCGGTGGCGGCGCGGCGCAACGGCGTGGTCGATCAGGTCGACGCCAAGCGCATCGTCATCCGGGCCACCGAAGAAACCGATCCGTCGAAGTCGGGCGTCGATATCTTCACACTGGCCAAGTTCCAGCGCTCCAACCAGAACACCTGCATCAATCAGCGTCCGCTGGTCAGGGTGGGCGATGAGGTGAAGGCCGGCGACATCATCGCCGACGGGCCTTCGACCGATCTGGGCGATCTGGCTCTCGGCCAGAACGTGCTGGTCGCCTTCATGCCGTGGAATGGCTACAATTTCGAAGATTCGATCCTGCTGTCCGAGCGCATCGTCAAGGACGACGTGTTTACGTCGATCCACATCGAGGAATTCGACGTGATGGCGCGCGACACCAAGCTGGGACCGGAGGAAATCACCCGTGACATTCCGAACGTCGGCGAGGAAGCCCTCAAGAACCTCGACGAGGCGGGCATCGTCTATATCGGCGCCGAAGTGAAGCCGGGCGACATTCTGTGCGGCAAGATCACGCCGAAGGGCGAAAGCCCGATGACGCCGGAAGAAAAATTGCTGCGCGCCATTTTCGGCGAGAAGGCCTCCGACGTGCGCGACACATCGCTCAAGCTGCCGCCCGGCGTTTCCGGCACGGTGGTGGAAGTGCGGGTGTTCAACCGCCATGGCGTTGACAAGGACGAGCGCGCGCTCGCCATCGAGCGCGAGGAGATCGAGCGCCTGGCCAAGGACCGCGACGACGAGCTCGCCATCCTCGACCGCAACTCCTATGGCCGCCTGCACGGCTTTCTCAATGGCAAGGAAGCCACGGGGGGGCCGCGCGGCCACAAGATCGACGGCCGGATCAGCGAGGCCGCACTCGACGACATTCCGCGCTCGCAGTGGTGGAGCATCGCACTTGCCGCGGAGAAGGCGATGGCCGAACTCGAGGCGATGAAGCAGCAGTATGAAGACTCGAAGAAGCGCCTGGAAACCCGCTTCCTCGACAAGGTGGAGAAGCTGCAGCGCGGCGACGAGCTGCCGCCGGGCGTCATGAAGATGGTCAAGGTTTTCGTGGCGGTGAAGCGCAAAATTCAGCCGGGCGACAAGATGGCGGGACGGCACGGCAACAAGGGCGTGGTATCGCGCATCGTTCCGGTCGAAGACATGCCGTTCCTCGAAGACGGGACCCACGTCGACATCGTGCTCAATCCGCTGGGCGTTCCGAGCCGCATGAATGTCGGTCAAATCCTCGAAACCCATCTGGGCTGGGCCTGCGCCGGTCTGGGCAAAAAGATCGGGGCGCTGCTCGATACCTACAAGGACACCAACAAGGCAAAGCCGCTCCGCGACGAGCTGGCTCGCATCTATGGCAAGAACGCCGAGTTCGACGCCCTCGATGACGGCGAACTGGTGGAAGCGGCGGGCAATCTCCGCCGCGGCGTGCCGATTGCGACGCCGGTGTTCGATGGCGCCCGCGAAGAGGATATCGCGGCGATGCTGAAGGATGCCGGGCTTTCTTCCTCGGGACAGGTGCAATTGTTCGACGGCAAGAGCGGTGAGCCGTTCGACCGCGAAGTGACCGTCGGCTACATCTACATGCTGAAGCTGCACCATCTGGTCGACGACAAGATCCATGCCCGCTCCATCGGCCCCTATTCGCTGGTGACCCAGCAGCCGCTGGGCGGCAAGGCGCAGTTCGGCGGCCAACGCTTCGGCGAGATGGAAGTGTGGGCGCTGGAAGCCTATGGCGCCGCCTACACGCTGCAGGAAATGCTGACCGTCAAGTCGGACGACGTCGCCGGGCGCACCAAGGTCTACGAGGCCATTGTGCGCGGCGATGACGCGTTCGAGGCGGGCATTCCGGAAAGCTTCAACGTGCTGGTCAAGGAAATGCGTTCACTCAGTCTCAATGTCGAGCTGCAGAACTCGCAGCAATAACCATGAATAGCGGAGCGGGGAGCAATCCCCGTTCCATCCACTTCGATTGACATTCCGCGGGGGCACCCCGCAATCAGGAGCAAAAGGACACCATGAACCAAGAGGTCATGAACGTCTTCAACCCGGCAACCCCGGCGCAAACCTTCGATCAGATCCGCATCTCGATCGCCTCGCCGGAGAAGATCCTCTCATGGTCGTTCGGCGAGATCAAGAAGCCGGAGACCATCAACTACCGGACCTTCAAGCCGGAGCGCGACGGGCTTTTCTGCGCCCGCATCTTCGGGCCGGTGAAGGATTACGAGTGCTTGTGCGGCAAGTACAAGCGGATGAAGTACAAGGGCATCATCTGCGAAAAGTGCGGCGTCGAGGTGACCCTTTCGAAGGTGCGGCGCGAGCGCATGGGCCACATCGAGTTGGCGGCGCCGGTTGCGCATATCTGGTTCCTCAAGTCGCTGCCGAGCCGCATCGCCATGCTGCTCGACCAGACGCTGAAGGATATCGAGCGGGTTCTGTATTTCGAACAGTATATCGTGCTCGAGCCGGGGCTGACGCCCCTCAAGCTCTATCAGACGCTGACCGAGAGCGAATACATCAAGGCGCAGGAAGACTACGGCGACGACAGCTTCACCGCTTCGATCGGCGCCGAGGCCGTCCGCGAGATGCTGATGGCGATCAATCTCGACAAGCTCAAGGAAGATCTGCGCGAGGAGTTGAAGACCGCCACCGGCGATCTCAAGCCGAAGAAGCTGGCCAAGCGCCTGAAGATCGTCGAGAGCTTTATCGAGTTCGGGCAACCGGCCCGAGTGGATGATCCTCACCCAGGTGCCGGTCATTCCGCCGGAGCTGCGGCCTTTGGTCCCCCTGGACGGGGGGCGCTTCGCGACCAGCGACTTGAACGATCTCTACCGCCGGGTGATCAACCGCAACAACCGCCTCAAGCGGCTGATCGAATTGCGGGCACCCGATATCATCGTGCGCAACGAAAAGCGCATGCTGCAGGAGGCGGTTGACGCGCTGTTCGACAACGGACGCCGGGGCCGCGTCATTACCGGCGCCAACAAGCGGCCGCTGAAATCGCTGGCCGATATGCTGAAGGGCAAGCAGGGACGCTTCCGGCAGAACCTGCTGGGCAAGCGCGTTGACTATTCCGGCCGCTCGGTCATCGTGGTGGGTCCGGAGCTCAAGCTGCATCAGTGCGGCTTGCCGAAGAAGATGGCGCTCGAACTGTTCAAGCCATTCATCTATTCGCGCCTTGACGCCAAGGGCCTGTCTTCAACGGTGAAACAGGCGAAGAAACTGGTGGAGAAGGAAAAGCCGGAAGTCTGGGATATCCTCGACGAGGTGATCCGCGAACATCCGATCATGCTCAACCGGGCGCCAACGTTGCACAGGCTCGGCATTCAGGCCTTCGAGCCGGTGTTGATCGAAGGCAAGGCGATCCAGCTGCATCCGCTCGTCTGCACTGCGTTCAACGCCGACTTCGACGGCGACCAGATGGCGGTTCACGTGCCGCTGTCGCTGGAAGCGCAGCTGGAAGCGCGCGTGCTGATGATGTCGACCAACAACGTGCTGCATCCCGCCAACGGCCAGCCGATCATCGTGCCGTCGCAGGATATCGTGCTCGGGCTCTATTATCTCTCGATCACCCGCATGGGAGAGCCGGGCGAAGGCAAGGCCTATTCCAGCATGGCGGAGCTTGAACATGCGCTGGCCGCCGGTGTGGTGACACTGCACACCAAGATCAAGGGCCGGGTCAAGGAAGTTGGGCCGGAAGGCAAAATGATCTCGCGCATCGTCGAGACCACGCCCGGCCGCATGAAGATCGGCGAGCTTCTGCCGAAGGCGCCCAATATCTCCTATGACCTGTGCAACAAGCTGATGACCAAGCGCGACATCTCGAAGATGATCGACGCGGTCTACCGCCATTGCGGCCAGAAGGAATCGGTGATCTTCTGCGACAAGATCATGGGGATCGGCTTCTACAACGCCTACAAGGCCGGCATTTCCTTCGGCAAGGATGACATGGTCATCCCGGAAACCAAGGTGAAGCTGGTCAACCAGACGCGCGAGCTCGCCAAGGAATACGAGCAGCAGTATATCGACGGCCTGATCACCCAGGGCGAAAAATACAACAAGGTGGTCGACGCCTGGGCGAAATGCACCGACCGTGTCGCCGAGGAGATGATGGCCCGCATTCAGGCGGTGCAGATCGACCCGGTCACTGGCCGCGAAAAGCAAGTGAACTCGATCTACATGATGAGCCATTCGGGGGCGCGCGGTTCGCCGGCGCAGATGAAGCAGCTGGCCGGCATGCGCGGGCTGATGGCCAAGCCTTCGGGCGAGATCATCGAGACGCCGATCATCTCGAACTTCAAGGAAGGTCTGTCGGTTCTCGAATACTTCAACTCCACCCACGGCGCCCGCAAGGGCCTCGCCGATACGGCGCTGAAGACGGCCAACTCCGGCTATCTCACCCGCCGCCTCGTCGACGTGGCGCAGGATGCGATCATCTCGGAGGTCGATTGCGGCACCAAGGCGGCGATAACCTCCAGGCCGATCATCGATGCCGGCGAAGTCATTGCTTCCCTGGGCAGCCGCGTCCTCGGGCGCACGCCGGTCAATGATGTGACGGATCCGGCCACGGGCGAAGTCATCACGCCGGCCGGCGATGAGATCCTGGAAGCCCATGTGGAGAAGATCGAGAAGGCGGGGATCACCGAGATCCGCATCCGCTCGGTCTTGACCTGCGAGACCAAGTTCGGCGTGTGCGGCAAGTGCTATGGCCGCGACCTGGCGCGCGGAACGCCGGTCAACATGGGCGAGGCGGTGGGCGTCATCGCCGCCCAGTCGATCGGCGAGCCCGGAACCCAGCTCACCATGCGCACCTTCCATATCGGCGGCACGGCGCAGGTGCTCGATCAGTCCTTCGTGGAATCCAACCACGAGGGCAAGATCGTCATCCGCAACAAGAACATGGTGCACGATTCAACCGGCCGCCTGATGGTGATGGGCCGCAACATGACCATCGTCGTCGAGGACGCCAAGGGCAATGAGCGGGCCGTCCACAAGGTGGGCTACGGCACCCGTCTGTTCGTCGACGAAGGCGATATGGTCAAGCGCGGCACCAAGATCGCCGAGTGGGATCCCTATACAAGGCCGCTGATGACGGAAGTCGACGGCACGGTCGAGTTCGAGGACGTGGTGGAAGGCATTTCGCTCAACGAAGTGGCCGACGAAGCCACCGGCATCACCAACCGGGTGATCATCGACTGGCGTTCCAACCAGCGCGGCACCGGGCTGAAGCCGGCGATCGTGCTGAAGGACAAGGACGGCAAGGTGCACAAGCTCGCCCGCGGCGGCGAGGCGCGCTACCTGTTGTCGGTGGAGGCGGTGCTGTCGGTCGATCCGGGCGCCCATGTCAAGGCCGGCGACATTCTCGCCCGCATTCCGCTGGAAAGCGCCAAGACGCGCGACATCACCGGCGGTCTGCCGCGGGTTGCCGAGCTGTTCGAAGCGCGCCGTCCCAAGGATCACGCGATCATCGCGGAGATCTCGGGCCGCGTCGAATTCGGCCGCGACTACAAGAACAAGCGGCGCATCCGCATCGTGCCGCAGGATGAAGGCCAGGAAGCGGTGGAGTATCTCATCCCGAAGGGCAAGCATCTGCCGGTGCAGGAAGGCGACTTCATCGAGAAGGGCGAATACATCATGGACGGCAATCCGGCGCCGCATGACATTCTGGCGATCAAGGGCGTGGAGGAGCTTGCCTCCTACCTGGTCAATGAAATCCAGGAAGTCTACCGGCTGCAGGGCGTCAACATCAACGACAAGCACATCGAGGTGATCGTCCGCCAGATGCTGCAGAAGGTCGAGATCACCGACGCGGGCGAGTCGACCCTTCTGGTCGGCGAGCAGGTGGACCAGATCGAGCTTGAGCAGGAAAACGCCAAGCTGGTGGCCGAGGGCCTCAAGCCGGCGGCTGGCGTTCCGGTGCTGCTCGGCATCACCAAGGCCAGCCTGCAGACGCGGTCGTTCATCTCGGCTGCGTCGTTCCAGGAAACCACCCGCGTCCTCACCGAGGCGGCGATCCAGGGCAAGATCGACACGCTCGAAGGCCTCAAGGAGAACGTCATCGTCGGCCGGCTGATCCCGGCCGGCACCGGCGGCATGCTGGCCAGGCTGAAGCAGGTGGCCGAGAAGCGCGACGCGCTGATCCTGGAAGAGCAGGCGCGGGCGGCGGAGCTGCCGCCGGCGGCGGAGTAGATTTCGATTTAAGACTTTTTGAGCCCGGCGGCGCGATCCGCCGGGTTTTTTATTGCAGGGCGTAGATGCCCTTGGCTGCCGTCAAGACGGCGAGCGCCGCGAGTATGATCAGCACCCAGTTGCGGAACACTGCCGGGTCGGCGCCCTTGAAGCTGCGGGCGCCGAGCCAGACGCCGGCGAACAGGGCCGGCATGAATGTCAGTGCACGGATGAAAGCCTCCCAGGTGACCAGGCCCTCGCGCGCCTGGAAGGCGAGGCCGATCACGTCGGTGGCGACGAAATAGGCGATGAGCGAGGCGCGGCCGACGATGTTGCCGGCCGGCGAGGCGAAGTAGAACAGAACGACCGGCGGGCCGGCCATTCCAAAGGCGCCGTTGGCTAGTCCCGCGGCAGCGCCCGCGGCGGTCGAGGCAGGCAGGCCCGGCATGGTCTTGAGCGCGAAACCACGCCACAACAGCACTGTGGCGGTCAGCACGAACAGGGCGAGCGCCACCTGCATGGGCGGAGCCGGTACATTGGCGAGAAAGTAGACGCCGATCGGGGTTGCCAGCAGGCAGCCGAGCGTGAGGGGGGCGAGGGATTTCCAGTGAACGTCCTTCCAAATGCCGGGAAGCAGGTGCAGGCTCGCCGCCACTTCCAGCATGAAAATCGACGGGACGATTTCGGCCGGCGGCAGCACCAGCGACAGGGCGGTGATCACCAGGAGTGAAAAGCCGAATCCCGAATAACCGCGGACGATTGCCGCGAGGAAAATGCAAATCAGGCTATAGCCGATAATGGCTGGCGACATCCGGCGGAGGCTAAGCCGGAAATGCCGGGCTGCACAGGGCCAGATGGAAAGAAGACCCGGTCCGGCGGCTGCTCTTCCCAGCTCATCATGCCCGGACTTGATCCGGGCATCCTCTTGACGGTAGCGACGAAGATGGCCGTGTCGAGCACGGCCATGATGAGATGGGGTGTTTCAATCCGAAGCTGTGCAACCTCAGTGCAGAAACGTTCCGGCCGCGTGCAGCGGGTCGGGTTCGATCAGGCCGATCAGCGCGCCGGTCGAATCGGTGACGACGGCGAGCTTGCCGACACCTGGAACCTGGGTTGCGGCGCGCATGACTTCGCCGCCGGCCTGGGCTGTCTCCGATTCGGCCTTGTCGATGTCAGCTGACCGACATATAGGTCATCCAATGGGAGGGGATGCCCTCGTAGTCGGGCGCGGTCAGGGCAAAAATGCCGCCCACGGGCCTTCCGTCCTTGCGGGCGATCCAATAGGAAACGCCATCGGGCATGGGTGCCGCCTCGAACTTCCAGCCCAGGGTGCGGCCATAAAAGGCGAGGGCGGTTTGTGGCTCCCAGGTGCTCAGTTCGTGCCACCAGGTCCGGTTCGGCAGTGTCATGGCGAGATTCTCCCTCTCGATTGCTCGTTTCGGTTGGTTCGTGTCGCCGTTAACCAGGAAGGTGAAGTGCACCGGGGGCAATGATGTGGCGGGATTTGGGTGAATTGTGGCCGCTGTACGATTCTTCCAAATGAAATGCCGGAAGGCCCATCAATGCGTTGAAATTTTCCGGATTTCAGGGGTTGACGGGTGCGAGGCGGCGCGCGTAGAACCCGCCTCGTTCTCAAGCAGCAGGCAGTCGGTGCTTCGCGCGCCGAAACGTTGGCTGGAGAGCAAGACGGCTAAATTTCAAGGTCAAGACCCCCTGGCCCTGCCGGTCACGAGGTCCTCTGGTTTTGGGCACTGCGCGATCCATGAACCCGGATCGGACAGTGCTTTTACTGTGTTTGAAGGGGTTCACAGCTTCGCAAGGTAGAGACAAGGCCACAATGCCGACGATCAACCAACTCATCCGAAAGCCGCGACAGGCGCCGACATACCGGAACAAGGTGCCGGCCATGCAATCGTGCCCGCAGAAGCGCGGCGTGTGCACCCGCGTCTATACCACCACGCCAAAGAAGCCCAATTCGGCGCTGCGCAAGGTGGCCAAGGTGCGTCTCACCAATGGCTTCGAAGTGGTGAGCTATATTCCGGGCGAGGGCCATAACCTTCAGGAGCACTCGGTGGTGATGATCCGCGGCGGCCGCGTGAAGGATCTTCCGGGTGTGCGCTATCACATCATCCGCGGCATTCTCGATACCCAAGGCGTGGCTAAGCGCCGTCAGCGCCGGTCGAAATACGGCGCGAAGCGTCCGAAGTAAGCGGGAGGGCAGAGTCACATGTCACGTCGTCACCGCGCCGATAAGCGCCAGATCAATCCGGATCCGAAGTTCGGCGATCTCGTCGTCTCCAAATTCATGAACAATCTGATGTATGACGGCAAGAAGTCGGCCGCCGAAGGCATCGTCTACGGCGCCATGGAGAAGATCCAGGCCAAGTCCAAGCAGGACCCGATCCAGACATTCCACGACGCGCTGAACAATGTGGCGCCGGCCATCGAAGTGCGCTCGCGGCGTGTGGGTGGCGCCACCTACCAGGTGCCGGTCGAAGTGCGCACCGAGCGCCGCCAGGCGCTGGCCATCCGCTGGATCATCATCGCGGCGCGCGGCCGCAACGAAACCACCATGGTCGACCGGTTGTCGGGCGAGCTGCTCGATGCCGCCAACAATCGCGGCACGGCCGTCAAGAAGCGGGAAGACACCCACAAGATGGCGGAGGCGAACCGCGCCTTCTCCCACTACCGCTGGTAAGAGCTGCAAGGACACTGGATTATGGCACGCGCGCACGCCATCGAGGACTATCGCAACTTCGGCATCATGGCCCACATCGATGCGGGCAAGACGACGACGACGGAGCGCATCCTCTATTACACCGGCAAGAGCCATAAGATGGGCGAAGTGCACGATGGCGCCGCCACCATGGATTTCATGGAGCAGGAGCAGGAGCGCGGCATCACCATCACCTCGGCCGCCACCACCGCCTTTTGGCAGGGCAAGCGGATGAACATCATCGACACGCCCGGCCATGTCGATTTCACCATCGAAGTCGAGCGCAGCTTGCGCGTGCTCGATGGCGCCGTCTGCGTGCTTGATTCGAACCAGGGCGTTGAACCCCAGACCGAGACGGTGTGGCGTCAAGGCGACAAATACAACGTGCCGCGCATCGTGTTCTGCAACAAGATGGACAAGACCGGCGCTTCCTTCGAACAGTGCCTCAAGGACATCAAGGAACGCCTCGGCGCCAAGCCGGTTCCCATTCAGCTGCCGATCGGTTCGGAAGCCGACTTCAAGGGCATCATCGATCTTCTGCGCATGAAGGCGGTGGTGTGGGAGAACGAGGCTCTCGGCGCCAACTACCACGACGAGGACATTCCGGCCGATCTGCTGGACGCCGCCGTGCAAGCGCGGGCCGAGATGGTGGAAGCCTGCTGCGAACTCGACGATCAGGCCACGGAAGATTATCTCAACGGCAAGGAAATCTCCGACGCGACGATCAAGAAGCTGATCCGCAAGGCGGTGCTGACCGGCGCCTTCTTCCCGGTGCTGTGCGGCTCGGCCTTCAAGAACAAGGGCGTGCAACCGTTGCTCGACGCCGTCGTCGACTATCTGCCGTCGCCGCTCGACCGTCCGCCGATCAAGGGCATCGATGTGAAGACCGGCGCCGAGACGACGCGTCCTTCGTCCGACACCGAACCGCTGTCGCTTTTGGCCTTCAAGCTGATGGACGACCAGTATGGCATTCTCACCTTCTGCCGGGTTTATTCGGGCACGCTGCACAAGGGCATCGCGCTCTTGAACTCGACCCGCGACAAGACCGAGCGGGTGGGCCGCATGGTGCTGATGCACGCCAACAACCGCGAGGAAATCTCCGAGGCCTATGCCGGCGACATCGTGGCGCTTGTGGGCCTCAAGGAATCGCGCACCGGCGACACGCTGTGCGATCCGGCCAAACCGGTGATCCTCGAGAAGATGGAATTCCCCGAGCCGGTCATCGAAATGAAGGTGGAGCCCAAGACCAAGGCCGATCAGGAAAAGATGTCGGTGGCGCTTTACAAGCTCGCCGCCGAAGATCCGTCCTTCCGGGTGTCGACCGACCAGGAGTCGGGCGAGACCATCATCAAGGGCATGGGCGAGCTGCATCTCGACATCAAGGTCGATATTCTCAAGCGCACCCACAAGGTGGAAGTGGCCGTCGGCGCCCCCCAGGTTGCCTACCGCGAGACCATTACCCGCAAGCAGGAAATCGACTACACCCACAAGAAGCAGACCGGCGGCACCGGCCAGTTTGCCCGCGTCATTCTGGTGATCGAGCCCAATGAAAAGGGCGGCGGCTACGAGTTCGAGAGCAAGGTCGTCGGCGGCACGGTTCCCAAGGAATATATCCCGGGGGTCGAAAAGGGCCTCAACTCGGTGATGACGGCAGGGGTGATTGCCGGCTTCCCGGTGGTGGATATCAAGATCGCGCTGATCGACGGCGCCTATCATGAGGTCGACTCCTCGGCGATCGCCTTCGAAATCGCATCGCGTCAGGCGCTGCGCGAGGGCTTGCAGAAATGCGGGCCGATCCTGCTCGAGCCGGTGATGAAGGTTGAAGTGACTTCGCCGGAAGAATTCCTCGGCGGCGTGATCGGCGATCTCAATTCCAGGCGCGGCCAGATCATCGGCACGTCGATGCGCGGCAACGCCCAGATCGTCAATGCCATGGTGCCGCTCGCCAACATGTTCGGCTACATCAACAATCTGCGTTCGATGAGCCAGGGCCGGGCGAGCTACACCATGCAGTTCGACCACTATGAGCAGGTGCCGACGGCAGTTGCCCAAGAAGTCCAGAAGAAATTCGCCTGATTAGTTTGAAGAACGGAGAACTCCGATGGCCAAAGAGAAATTCAAGCGCGACAAGCCGCATTGCAACATCGGCACGATTGGGCATGTCGACCATGGCAAGACGTCGCTGACGGCGGCGATCACCAAGGTCCTGGCGGAGACCGGGGGCGCGACCTATACGGCCTATGACCAGATCGACAAGGCGCCGGAAGAGCGCGCCCGCGGGATTACGATTTCGACGGCCCATGTGGAGTATTCGACGGCGAACCGGCACTATGCCCATGTCGATTGCCCGGGGCATGCCGACTATGTGAAGAACATGATCACCGGTGCGGCGCAGATGGACGGCGGCATTCTGGTGGTCTCGGCCGCCGACGGGCCGATGCCGCAGACGCGCGAGCATATTCTGCTGGCCAGGCAGGTGGGTGTCCCGGCGCTCGTTGTGTATCTGAACAAGGTCGACATGGTGGACGATCCGGAACTGCTCGAGCTCGTCGAGATGGAGATGCGCGAGCTGTTGACTTCGTACCAGTTCCCCGGCGACGATATTCCGATCATCCGGGGTTCCGCCCTGTGCGCGCTGAACGGCACCAACCCCGAGCTTGGCCGCGAGTCGATCATCAAGCTGATGGCGGCGGTGGATAGCTATATTCCGCAGCCGGTGCGGGCCAAGGACCAGCCGTTCCTGATGCCGATCGAGGACGTGTTCTCGATCTCGGGCCGCGGCACCGTGGTCACCGGCCGCATCGAGCGCGGCATCGTCAAGGTCGGCGAGGAAGTCGAGATCGTTGGGCTCCGCGACACGGTGAAGACCACGGTGACCGGGGTCGAGATGTTCAGGAAGCTCTTGGACTCGGGCGAGGCTGGCGACAATGTGGGCGCGCTGTTGCGCGGCATCGACCGTGAGGGGGTGGAGCGTGGCCAGGTGCTGTGCAAGCCGGGCTCGGTCAAGCCGCACAAGAAGTTCAAGGCCGAGGCCTATATCCTGACCAAGGAGGAGGGTGGCCGGCATACGCCGTTCTTCGCCAATTACCGGCCGCAGTTCTACTTCCGCACCACCGACGTGACCGGTGTCGTGACCCTTCCCGAGGGCACCGAGATGGTGATGCCGGGCGACAACATCTCCTTCGACGTCGAGCTGATCACGCCCATCGCCATGGAGGAGAAGCTGCGCTTCGCCATCCGCGAGGGCGGCCGCACAGTGGGCGCCGGCGTCGTCGCCAAGATTACCGACTAGAAACAGGTACCAAGATGCAACGTCAAAACATCCGCATCCGTCTCAAAGCGTTCGACCATCGCATTCTCGATGTCTCGACGAAGGAGATCGTGAACACGGCGAAACGCACGGGCGCGCAAGTGCGGGGGCCCGTGCCCTTGCCCACGCGCATCGAGAAGTTTTGCGTGAACCGCTCGCCGCATGTGGACAAGAAGAGCCGCGAACAGTTCGAGATGCGGACTCACCGCCGCCTCTTGGATATCGTCGATCCGACACCGCAGACAGTCGATGCTTTAATGAAGCTCGATCTTGCTGCCGGTGTCGATGTTGAAATCAAGCTCTAGCGCGCTTCCCGAGAGGGAAACGCGCCAGATTAAATGGCTGTCGAGGAGTGAAGCGATGCGTTCTGGTCTCATCGCCCTGAAACTGGGAATGACAAGGATCTACACGGCGGAAGGAACGGTTGTTCCGGTGACCGTGCTGAAGGTCGACAATTGTCAGGTCGTTGCCCAGAAGACGAACGAGAAGCACGGCTACACCGCCGTGCAGCTTGGCGCCGGCGTGCCCAAAATCAAGCGACTCAGCAAAGCCGAGCGCGGCCATTTCGCCGCCGCCAAGGTGGAGCCGAAGCGTAAGCTGCAGGAGTTCCGGGTGTCGCCGGAGAATGCCATTCCAGTGGGCGCCGAAATCACCGTGGACCATTTCGTGCCCGGCCAGTTTGTCGACGTCACCGGCACTTCGATGGGCAAGGGCTTTGCCGGCGGCATGAAGCGCTGGCATTTCAGCGGTCTCAGGGCCACCCACGGCGTCTCGGTCAGTCACCGTTCCATCGGCTCGACCGGCAACCGTCAGAGCCCGGGCAAGGTGTTCAAGAACAAGAAAATGCCGGGCCACCTCGGCGCCGATCAGGTCACCACGCTGAACCTCGTCGTCGTCAAGACCGACAAGGACCGCGGCCTTATCCTGGTCCGCGGCGCGGTTCCGGGCGTCAAGGGTGGCTGGGTTTCGGTGCGCGACGCGGTAAAGCGCAAGCTGCCGGACAGTGCGCCAAAGCCCGGCGCCTTCACGGCGGCCGTTGTTGAAGCGGCGAAAGTTGAGGGTTGAGCCAGATGAAATCCGACATTCACACTATTGAGGCGGAGACGGCGGGCAGCGTCGAGCTGGCCGACCACATCTTCGGCCTCGAGCCCCGCGCCGATCTGATTCACCGGGTGATCCAGTGGCAGCTCAACAAGCGCCAGCAGGGCACCCATCAGGCCAAATCGCGCGGCGAAATCAACCGCACGACCAAGAAGCACGGCAATCAGAAGGGCGGCGGCACGGCGCGTCACGGTTCGCGCAAGTCGGGCATTTTCGTGGGCGGCGGCAAGGCCTTCGGTCCCCGTTTCCGCAGCCACGAGACGTCGCTCAACAAGAAGATCCGCGCCCTGGGACTTCGTCACGCGCTGTCGAGCAAGGTGAAGGACGCTTCGCTGATCATTCTCGACAAGGCGGAAGTGACGGGCGGCAAGACCAAGGTTCTGGTCGCGGCCTTTGCGAAGCTCGGTCTTTCGAATGCGCTGATCATCGATGGTGCTGCGGTCAACGAAGGCTTCGCCAAGGCGGCGCGCAGCATTCCCAATATCGACGTGCTGCCGGTGCAGGGCATCAATGTTTACGACATTCTGCGCCGCAAGAAGCTGGTGCTCACCAAGGCCGCCGTGGAAGCGCTGGAGGCGCGGTTCAAATGAGCAAGGAACATTATTACGACATCATCAAGAGCCCGGCCATCACCGAAAAGGGAACCATGGTTTCGGCGAGCAACACGGTGGTGTTCAATGTGGCGACCGATGCCACCAAGCCCGCCATCAAGAAGGCGGTCGAGGGCTTGTTCGGGGTGAAGGTGAAGTCGGTCAACACGCTGGTCCGCAAGGGCAAGACGCGGCGCTTCAAGGGACGGGCGGGAACGCTCAGCGACATCAAGCGCGCCTACGTGACCCTCGAAGAGGGCCAGCGCCTCGATGTGACGACGGGTCTATGAGTGGTTGAGAGATAGAACAATGGCACTCAAAACATATAATCCAACCAGCGCCGGCCGCCGCCACCTGATCCAGGTGGACCGCAGCCACCTGTGGAAGGGCAAGCCGGTCAAGTCCCTGGTCGAAGGCCAGAGCAATTCCGGCGGGCGCGGCAATACCGGCCGCATCACCTCGCGGCGCAAGGGCGGCGGCCACAAGACGGCCTACCGCCTGATCGATTTCAAGCGCCGGAAGCACGGTGTGGCGGCCGTGGTCGAGCGGCTGGAATACGATCCCAACCGCACGGCATTCATCGCGCTGATCAAATATGCCGATGGCGAGCAGTCCTACATTCTGGCGCCGCAGCGCTTGACGGTTGGAGACCAGGTTGTCTCCGGGCTTTCGGTCGATGTGAAGCCGGGCAACGCCATGCCGCTTGGCGCCATGCCGGTGGGAACCATCGTCCACAATGTGGAGACCAAGCCGGGCGGCGGCGGTTCGCTGGCGCGCGCGGCCGGCACCTACGCCATGGTTGCTGGCCGCGATCAGGGCTATGTGCTGCTCAAGCTCAAGTCGGGCGAGACCCGCATGGTCAACGCCACCTGCATGGCTTCGGTAGGTGCTGTCTCCAATCCGGACCATGTCAACGAAGTGATCGGCAAGGCCGGGCGCAACCGCTGGAAGGGCTTCCGCCCGGTGTCGCGCGGCATCGCGAGGAACCCGGTCGACCATCCCAATGGCGGCCGCACCAATGGCGGCAAGCATTGGGCGACGCCATGGGGCCAGCCGACCAAGGGCAAGAAGACCCGCAAGAACAAGTCAACCCAGAAGTTCATCGTGCGCAGCCGCCACGATCGCAAGAAGTCGCAGTAAGAGGTAGCACGTGGCACGTTCGCTGTGGAAAGGCCCGTTCGTCGACGGGTATATCTTGAAGAAGGCCGAAGCCGCCAGGGGCTCCGGCCGCAATCAGGCGATCAAGACGTGGAGCCGGCGCTCGACGATCCTGCCGCAATTCGTCGGCCTGACATTTCAGGTTCACAACGGCAACAAGTTCATTCCGGTCACCGTGTCGGAAGACATGGTGGGTCACAAGCTCGGCGAATTCGCGCCGACCAGGACCTTCCACAGCCATTCCACCGGTGACAAGAAAGCCGCGGCAGCGGCGCCTTCGAAGAGTTAAGCCATGAGCAAACCAGCCCGCAAACGCTCGCTTGCCGACAACGAAGCCAAGGCCGTGACCCGGTCTATCCGCACGTCCCCGCGCAAGCTCAATGAAGTGGCCGCCACCATTCGCGGCATGAAGGTCGATAAGGCGCTTGCCGAGCTTACCTTCTCGCGCCGCCGCATCGCCAAGGACGTCAAGAAAACGCTCGAGTCGGCGATCGCCAATGCCGAGAACAACCATTCGCTCGACATCGGCAGCCTGATGGTGGCGGAAGCCTGGGTCGGCAAGAACCTGGTGATGAAGCGCTTCATGCCCAATGCCCGCGGCCGCGTCGGCCACATCGAGAAATTCTTCAGCGAGCTGACGATCATCGTTCGCGAAGTCAAGGAGGCCGCATAACATGGGTCAAAAAGTCAATCCGATCGGCCTCCGGCTCGGCATCAACCGGACGTGGGATTCGCGCTGGTTCGCCGGCGCCAGGGAATACGGCAAGCTGCTGCATGAGGACATCGCGATCCGCGACTATCTCAAGACCGAGCTGAAGCAGGCCGGGGTGTCGAAGATCGTCATCGAGCGGCCGCACAAGAAGTGCCGGGTCACCATCCATTCGGCGAGGCCTGGCGTGGTGATCGGCAAGAAGGGCGCCGACATCGAGAAGCTGCGCAAGAAAGTGGCCGAGCTCACCGGTTCGGAAGTTCACCTCAACATCGTCGAAGTGCGCAAGCCCGAAGTCGATGCGACCCTGGTGGCCGACAACATCGCCCAGCAGCTGGAGCGCCGGGTGGCGTTCCGCCGGGCGATGAAGCGGGCGGTGCAGTCGGCCCAGAGGATGGGCGCCGAGGGCGTCAAGATTACCTGCGCGGGCCGCCTCGGGGGCGCGGAAATCGCCCGCGTCGAGTGGTACCGCGAAGGCCGGGTGCCGCTGCATACGCTGCGCGCCGATGTCGATTACGGGGTTGCCACGGCGCACACGGCCTATGGCACCAACGGCGTCAAGGTGTGGATCTTCAAGGGGGAAATCCTCGAGCACGATCCGATGGCACAGGATAAGCGCATGGCCGAGCCGCAGGACGGGGGACACCGTCCCCGCCGCGAGCGCGACGGCGCACACGCGTGAGTTTGAGGTAGGCTGACATGCTGCAACCGAAAAAGACAAAATACCGGAAGGCCTTCAAGGGCCGCATTCACGGCAAGGCGACGAGCTGCAATACGCTGGATTTCGGCGCCTTCGGCCTGAAAGCGGCGGAGCCCGACCGGCTTACCGCCCGGCAGATCGAAGCGGCGCGCCGCGCACTCGCTCGCGGCATGAAGCGCGCCGGCCGCATCTGGATCCGGGTATTCCCGGATATTCCGGTGTCCAAGAAGCCGGCGGAAGTCCGCATGGGTTCGGGCAAGGGCTCGACCGAGTACTGGGCGGCGCGGGTGAAACCCGGCCGGGTGATTTTCGAAGTCGACGGCGTGCCGCGCGGCGTGGCTGAACAGTCGCTGGCGCTGGCCGCCGCCAAACTGCCAATCAAGACGCGCTTCGTGGCGCGGCTTGGCGAATGAGCGGAGACTGAGTGTCATGAAGATCAGCGACGCAAGGGCGATGAGCAAGGACCAGATGAAGGATGAAATCCTCAAGCTGAAGAAGGAGCAGTTCAACCTGCGCTTCCAGAAAGCCACCGGCCAGATCGAGAACACCGCGCGGGTCCGCCAGATCCGCCGCGACATCGCCCGCCTCAAGACGGTGGCGGCGCAGCAGCTTGCGAAGTAGGAGAACGAGAGATGCCGAAACGCATATTGGAAGGTGTCGTGGTCAGCGACAAGAACGACAAGACCATCGTGGTCAAGGTCGAACGCCGCCTGCGCCATCCGGTCCTCAAGAAGACCGTGCGCCTGTCCAAGAAGTATCACGCCCACGATGAGAAGAACCAAGCCAAGACCGGCGACGTCGTTCGCATCGAGGAAACCCGGCCCCTTTCGAAGCAAAAGCGCTGGACGCTGGTCGAAAAGGTCGTGGGCACCCACGCATAAGAGGAAAAGCGGGCGGCAAGCGCCCCTGATGAACAGGTGATCAGATGATCCAGCAAGAAACCAATCTCGATGTGGCGGACAATTCCGGAGCCCGCCGGGTTCAATGCATCAAGGTGCTGGGCGGCTCAAAGCGGCGCTATGCCTCGATCGGCGACGTCATCGTGGTGTCGATCAAGGAGGCCATTCCGCGCGGCCGCGTCAAAAAGGGCACGGTGATGAAGGCAATCGTGGTGCGCACCGCCAAGGATATCCGCCGCGCCGATGGTTCGGTCATCCGTTTCGACCGCAACGCCGCGGTGCTGATCAATCCGCAAGGCGAGCCGGTGGGCACCCGCATTTTCGGACCGGTGCCGCGCGAATTGCGGGCCAAGAATCAAATGAAGATCATTTCGCTGGCGCCGGAGGTGTTGTGATGGCGGTGAAGCTTAAAATCCGCAAGGGCGACAAGGTCGTGGTCATTGCCGGCAAGGACAAGGGCCGGCAGGGCGAGGTCAAGCGGGTGATTCCGGCGGAGAACCGCGCGGTGGTCGGCGGCATCAACATGGTCAAGCGCCATACGCGCCAGACCGCGGCGCAAGAGGGCGGCATCGTCTCCAAGGAGATGCCGATCCAGATTTCCAACCTGGCTTTGCGCGATCCCAAGGACGGCAAGCCGACACGTGTGGGCTACAAGTTCCTCGCCGACGGCAAGAAGGTGCGGGTGGCCAAGCGTTCTGGAGAAGTGATCGATGGCTGAGGACAAAGACAAGAAGGCCCCGAAAAAGGCCGCAGGCCCGGCGCCCGCGCCGAAGAAGGCCGAAGGCAAGAAGCCGGCCAAGACCGAGGCGAAGCCCGTAGGTCCCGCCGAGGTCATGCCGAAGGATTATGTGCCGCGCCTGCGCAAGCACTATGACGAGGTCGTGCGTCCGAAGCTGGTGGCCCAGTTCGGCTACAAGAATGTCATGCAGGTGCCGCGGATCACCAAGATCGTGCTCAACATGGGCATTGGCGAGGCCACCCAGGATTCGAAGCTGGTGCAAGTCGCCGCCTCCGAGCTTGAGAAGATCGCCGGCCAGAAGGTGGTGATCACCAAGTCACGCAAGGCCATCGCGCAGTTCAAGATTCGCGAGAACCTGGCGATCGGCGCCAAGGTCACCTTGCGCAAGATCCGCATGTATGAGTTCCTCGACCGTTTCATCACCATCGCACTGCCGCGGGTGCGCGACTTCCGCGGACTCACCGACCGCAGCTTCGACGGCAATGGCAACTTCGCCATGGGCATCAAGGAGCACCTCATCTTCCCGGAAATCGACTACGACAGGATCGACCGCGTGTGGGGCCTCGATGTGGTGGTGTGCACGTCGGCAAACAGCGACGATGAGGCGCGCGCCCTCCTCGAAGCGTTCAACTTCCCGTTCCGCAAGTCCACCCGCAAGCAGGCGGCGTGAGACGGCATAGAGAGAAATAGGCTGAGGTAGCGCCCCATGGCAAAAACGAGCTCGGTAGAAAAGAACAACCGCCGCAAGCGTTTGACGAAGCAATTCGCGGCCAAGCGCGCGCGCCTCAAGGCGATCGCGCGGAACAAGACGGCTACCATGGAAGAGCGCTTCGCGGCGCAGCTCAAGATGGCTGAGCTGCCACGCAATTCGTCGCCGAACCGGGTGCGCAACCGCTGCGAAATCACCGGGCGTCCACGGGCCTATTACAGAAAAGTCAAGATGTCGCGTCTGGCGCTTCGCGAGATGGCCAACCAGGGTCTGATCCCCGGCATGGTCAAGTCGAGCTGGTAAGAGATACGGACTTCAGGAGAGCAATGAGATGAGTGTGACTGATCCGATCGGCGATATGCTCGCCCGTATCCGGAACGCCCAGGAGCGGGGCAAGTCGAAGGTGGCGGTGCCCGCCTCCAGGCTGCGCGAACGCGTGCTGGAAGTGCTGCAGAACGAAGGATTCATCCGCGGCTTCGCCACGGTGCAACAGGGCACGGCCAAGGCCGAGATCGAAATCGAACTCAAATATTTCGATGGCGCCCCGGTCATCCGGGAAATCCAGCGGGTGTCGAAGCCGGGCCGCCGGGTCTATGCCTCGGTCACCACCATGCCGACCGTTTACAACGGCCTTGGCATTTCGATTTTGTCGACGCCGAAGGGCGTCATGTCCGATGCGGACGCTCGCTCCCACAACGTGGGTGGCGAAGTGCTCTGCACGGTGTTCTGAGGTAGGCGCGTCATGTCTCGTATTGGCAAGAAAGCCGTTCCGGTTCCGGCCGGCGTCACGGTGAACCTTCAGGGGTCCGATCTTTCGGTCAAGGGCCCCAAGGGCGAACTGAAGATGGCCTTCGTCGAGCAAGTGCTGGCGAAAATGCAGGAGGGCGGCATCAAGGTCGATCCGCGCGACAAGTCGAAAGTGGCGCGCTCGTGCTGGGGCATGTCGCGCACTATGGTCGCCAACATGATCAAGGGCGTCACCGAAGGCTTCAGCAAGAATCTCGAGATCACTGGCGTGGGCTACCGCGCGGCGGTGCAGGGCAAGGTGCTGTTGCTCAATCTCGGCTACAGCCATGACGTGAACTATCCGATCCCGGCCGGCATCGACATCAAGACGCCGAAGCCCACAGAAATCGTGATCAGCGGCATCGACAAGCAGCGCGTCGGCCAGGTTGCAGCCGAGATCCGCGAGTTCCGCAGCCCCGAACCCTACAAGGGCAAGGGCGTCAAATACGCCGGCGAATACATCTTCCGCAAGGAAGGCAAGAAGAAGTAACAGGTGGTGGCAATGGCTACGAAATCTTCTCCCATTACAAAGCGCATGGCGCGGGTTCGCAAGGCGCTTGCGAAACGCGGAAACCTGCGCCCGCGGCTGTCGGTGTTCCGTTCCAGCAAGAACATCTATGCCCAGATCATCGACGACTCGAAGGGCGTAACGGTGGCGGCTGCTTCGAGCCTTGAGAAAGACTTCAAGGCGGCCACGAAGAAAGGCACCGACAAGGCTGCCGCGGCGGCGATCGGCAAGCTGATCGCCGAGCGGGCGGTCAAGGCCGGCATCAAGGACGTGGTGTTCGATCGCGGCGGTTACATCTATCATGGGCGCGTCAAGGCGCTCGCCGATGCCGCCCGCGCGGGCGGCTTGAACTTCTAATTCTGCGCACAGACACAGGCGGAAAGCATATGGCAAAAGAACACGGCGGCCGGGATCGCAGGGACAACCGCGAAGAGCGCGACAGCGAGTTCATCGACAAGCTGGTCCACATCAACCGCGTCGCCAAGGTGGTGAAGGGCGGCAAGCGCTTTGGCTTCGCGGCCCTCGTGGTGGTGGGTGATCAGAAGGGCCGGGTCGGTTTCGGCCACGGCAAGGCACGGGAAGTGCCGGAAGCGGTGCGCAAGGCCACGGAAGCGGCCAAGCGCGGGCTGGTTCGGGTGCCGCTGCGCGAAGGCCGCACGCTGCACCACGACATGGATGGGCGCTGGGGTGCTGGCAAGGTTGTGCTGCGCGCTGCTCCTCCGGGAACCGGCATCATCGCGGGCGGTCCGATGCGGGCGGTCTTCGAGTCGGTCGGCGTGCAGGATGTGGTTGCCAAATCGAAGGGCTCGTCCAACCCCTACAACATGGTGCGGGCCACTTTCGATGCACTGAAAAAGCAGGTATCGCCACGCTCGGTGGCATCGCGGCGGGGCAAGAAGGTTTCGGAAGTGCTGGGCCGCCGCGGCGGCGAAGCCGCCGTTGCCGAGTAAACAGAGGGTTCGTCCATGGCCAAGGCAAAGACAGGCAAAACCGTCACCGTGAAGCAGGTTCACAGCCCGCAGCGGCGGCCGTGGCAACAGCGCGCGACGCTAGTTGGCCTCGGCCTCAACAAGATGCACAAGACCACGACGCTGGCCGATACGCCGGCGGTGCGCGGAATGATCGCCAAGGTGGCGCATCTGGTCCGCGTGGTTGAATAGGGATCGCTCAGATGAGACTCAATCAGATCGCCGACAACGCCGGCGCCAAGCACCAGAAGAAGCGGGTTGGACGCGGCATTGGCTCCGGCCTTGGCAAGACCGCGGGCCGTGGCGGCAAGGGCCAGACGGCCCGCAAGGGCGGCGCCAAGGCGGGCTTTGAAGGCGGCCAGATGCCGATCTACCGGCGCTTGCCGAAGCGTGGCTTCAACAAGCCGAACAAGGTCGCCTATAGCGAGATCAATGTCGGCGCCGTGCAGGCCGCCGTCGATTCCAAGAAGATCGACGGCAAGTCTCCGGTGACGATGGAATCACTGGTGGCGGCCGGCGTCTTGTCACGCAAGCTTGGCGGCCTCCGGCTGATCGGCAAGGGCGCGCTCAAGACCAAGCTTTCATTTGAAGTCTGGCATGCATCGAAGGGCGCCATCGCGGCCGTCGAAAAGGCCGGTGGCAGCGTCAAGATTTCTGAGGCCCGCGGAAGCGCCGGCCGAGGCGAAGTAGGCTTGCAAGCGTTAACGTCCGGACCCACATAGGTGGGTCTGGAGCCGAACGCGAGGATACGGAATGGCATCTGCGGCAGAACAACTTGCAGCTAATCTGAACTTCGGCGCGTTGGCTAAATCCGAAGATCTGAAGAAGCGTATCTGGTTCACGCTGGCGGCCCTGATTGTCTACCGGCTCGGAACCTACATTCCGATTCCCGGCATTGACACGATTCAACTGGCTAAATTCGCCGCCCAGAACAGTTCCGGCATCCTCGGCTGGGTGAACGGCTTGGCCGGCGGCGCGCTTGGCCGCATGGCGATCTTCGCCCTCAACATCATGCCGTACATCTCGGCCTCGATCATCATTCAGCTGATGTCGTCGGTGTCGCCGCATCTTGAACAGCTCAAGAAGGAAGGCGAACAGGGCCGCAAGAAGATCAATCAATATACGCGCTATGGCACGGTGCTTCTGGCCGCACTTCAGTCCTACGGCATCGCCGCCGGGCTCGAAGGCCAGGCCGGCCTGGTGACCGATCCCGGCATGTTCTTCCGGCTCAGCACGGTGATCACGCTGACCGGCGGCACGGTGTTCCTGATGTGGCTGGGCGAGCAGATCACCGCGCGCGGCATCGGCAACGGCATTTCGCTGATCATCTTCGCCGGCATCGTTGCCGGCCTGCCGTCGGGCATCGCCGCCATGCTGGAGCTTGGCCGGACGGGTCAGCTCTCGACCTTCGTCATTCTCGGCATCATCATCATGGCGCTCGCCGTCGTTGCCTTCATCGTGCTGATGGAACGGGCACAGCGGCGGCTGCTGATCCAATATCCAAAGCGCCAGGTCGGCAACAAGATGTATCAGGGCGATGCCTCGCACATGCCGCTGAAGCTCAATACGTCGGGCGTCATTCCACCGATCTTTGCGTCATCGCTCTTGCTGCTGCCGATCACGGTCGCCAATTTCACCAAGGGCCAGGGGCCGGACTGGCTCAACACACTGACGGCGCTCCTCGGTCATGGCCAGCCGCTGTTTCTGTTCTTCTACGTGCTGCTGATCATCTTCTTTGCGTTCTTCTACACCTCGATCATGTTCAATCCGAAGGAGACGGCGGAGAACCTGAAGAAATATGGCGGCTTCATTCCAGGCATCCGGCCGGGCGAGCGCACGGCCGAATACATCGACTATGTTTTGACCCGCATTACGGTAATAGGGGCACTCTATCTTTCTATCGTCTGCATCCTGCCCGAGATTCTCATCGGCTATACCGGCGTGCCGTTCTATTTCGGCGGCACCTCGCTGCTGATCGTGGTGAGCGTCACCATGGATACGGTGGCGCAGCTACAGGGCCACCTGATGGCCCAGCAATATGAGGGCCTGATCAAGAAGTCCAAGCTCCGCGGGAGCAAGCGTTGAACATCATTCTTCTCGGACCTCCCGGCGCCGGCAAAGGAACACAGGCCAAGCTCATCGAAGAGCGGCGCGGCATGAAACAGCTGTCGACCGGCGAGATGCTGCGCGCCGCGGTAACGGCTGGCAGCGAGACTGGTAAAAAGGCCAAGGCCATCATGGACCGGGGCGAACTGGTGCCGGATGACGTGGTGGTTTCAATCATCGCCGACCGGCTGGGAGCACCCGATGTGGCCAAGGGCTTCATCCTCGACGGCTTCCCGCGCAACACGGCCCAGGCCGAGGCGCTCGACGCGATGCTGGCCGGCAAGGGGCTGAAACTCGATGCCGTGATCGAAATGAAGGCCGATGACGAGGCGCTGGTGGAGAGAATCACCGGCCGCTATACCTGTGCCAAGTGCGGCAAGGGTTACCATGACAAATTCGAGCGGCCGAAGCTGGCCGGGGTCTGCGACGCCTGCGGTTCGACCGAGTTCACCAGGCGCGCCGACGACACCGAGAAGACGGTGCGCGACCGTCTCGGAATCTACAACAAACAGACGGCTCCGCTGATCGCCTATTACGGCGGCCGGGGGAGCCTGAAGACCATCAATGGCATGGCGGAGATCGGCAGCGTGACCCGCCAGATCGAGGGGGTGCTGAACGGGATTTGACGGCCATATTTGGGTGTTTGGCTGGTTGACGCGATTGCGATTCCAGCTTAAAGACGGCGCCAATCTTGGTCGACAAAAGGCTGGCTTCGGGAGGGTAACCTCTGGAGGCGCGGCCTTGTGCCTTTGAATGGCACGGCCCAATGCTCGAGCAGAACATCAGACCAGTGGTATGAACCATTGGAATAACTAGGAGAACAGGCGTGGCCCGTATCGCAGGCGTCAATATTCCGACCAACAAGCGCGTTGTCATCTCGCTGCGCTATATTCATGGCATCGGACCGGTCAACGCAGTGGAAATCTGCGACAAGGTGAAGATTCCGCACTCCAAGCGGGTGAACGAATTGTCCGACGCCGAAGTTCTGGCGATCCGCGAAGTGATTGACCGCGACTATACGGTTGAGGGCGATCTCCGCCGCGAGGTGTCGATGAACATCAAGCGTCTTGTCGATCTCGGCTGCTACCGCGGCCTTCGCCACCGCAAGGGCCTGCCGGTCCGCGGCCAGCGCACCCACACCAATGCGCGCACGCGCAAGGGCCCGGCCAAAGCAATCGCCGGCAAGAAGAAGTAAGGGCTGAAAGAACATGGCAAAAGAAGCTGCTCGTCCGCGCCGTAAAGAGCGCAAGAACATTTCCTCCGGCGTGGTTCACGTCAACGCATCGTTCAATAACACGATGATCACCATCACCGACGTGCAGGGCAATGCCATCGTGTGGGCATCGTCGGGCAAACTTGGTTTCAAGGGGTCGCGCAAGTCGACGCCCTATGCGGCACAGGTGGCGGCCGAGCAGGCGGGACGCGCCGCCATGGAACATGGCATGCGCACCGTCGAGGTCGAAGTTTCCGGCCCGGGTTCGGGCCGCGAGTCGGCGCTGCGGGCGCTGCAATCATGCGGGCTTCAGGTCACCTCGATCCGCGATGTGACGCCCATTCCGCACAATGGCTGCCGCCCACCCAAGCGCCGCCGTGTCTGACAAGTGATTTGGTGCCGCCGGACCGGCGGAATTTGCGTGAAATGAAAATGTAAAGCCGGACGGGCTTCAACGGGCCGCTTCGGGATTTCGACGGGAAACATAGATGATGGTGAACCAGAAGAACTGGCAGGAACTGATCCGTCCGGGCAAGCTCGATGTGCAGTCGGGCCGCGACCGCAGGCGGGTTGCGACGATCGTCGCCGAGCCGCTGGAGCGCGGTTTCGGAACGACTCTGGGCAATGCGCTCCGCCGCATTCTGCTGTCGTCGCTGCAAGGGGCCGCGGTGACGTCGGTTCATATCGACGGCGTGCTGCACGAGTTTTCGTCGATTGCCGGGGTGCGCGAGGATGTGACCGACATCGTTCTCAACATCAAGGAAATAGCGCTTTCGATGCAGTCGGAAGGCCCGAAGCGGCTGGCGCTGCGCAAGGAAGGCCCGGGCGTGGTCCGCGCCGGCGACATTCAGGCAACCGGCGATATTCATGTTCTCAACCCCGAGCATGTGATCTGCACGCTCGATGAGGGTGCCGAAGTGCGCATGGAATTCACCGTGACGACCGGCAAGGGCTATGTCTCGTCGGAGCGCAACCGGCCAGAAGATGCGCCGATCGGGCTCATTCCGGTCGATTCCATCTATTCACCGGTGAAGCGGGTTTCCTACAAGATCGAGAACACTCGCGAAGGCCAGATCCTCGATTACGACAAGCTGATCATGACGGTCGAAACCGACGGCTCGATGTCGCCGGAGGATGCGGTTGCCTATGCGGCGCGCATTCTGCAGGACCAGCTTTCGGTGTTCATCAATTTCGCCGAGCCGTCCAAGGCGGTGGCCGAAGAGACGCGGCCGGAACTTGAGTTCAATGCGGCACTGCTCAAGAAGGTCGATGAGCTCGAACTTTCGGTGCGTTCGGCCAACTGCTTGAAGAACGACAACATCGTCTATATCGGCGATCTGATCCAGAAGACCGAAGCCGAAATGCTCCGGACACCGAACTTCGGGCGCAAGTCGCTCAACGAGATCAAGGAAGTTCTGGCGCAGATGGGACTCCATCTCGGCATGGAGGTCACCAACTGGCCGCCGGAGAACATCGAAGAGCTCGCCAAGAAATTCGAAACTCACTACTAAGATTTGTGCGGCGCCCCATGCGGCGCCGGGACTGAAGGAGTAAGATCATGCGTCATGGTTTCAGAGGCCGCCGGTTCAACCGCTCGGCGCCGCACCGCACGGCGATGTTTGCCAACATGTCGGCGGCGCTGATCAAGCATGAGCAGATCGTCACCACCCTGCCGAAGGCGAAGGATCTCCGTCCAGTCGTCGAGAAGCTGATCAGCCTTGCCAAGAAGGGCGGGCTCCATGCGCGCCGCCAGGCGATGTCGCAGGTCCGCGACGAGACCCAGGTGAAGAAGCTGTTCGATGTGCTGGGCAAGCGTTATGCGGCGCGGGCCGGCGGCTATCTGCGCATCATGAAAGCCGGATTCCGCCATGGTGATTCGGCTCCGATGGCGGTCATTGAGTTCGTTGACCGCGATCCGGCGGAGAAGGGCAAGGACTCCGGCCCGTCGATGAAGCAAGCCGAGCAAGCTGAGGCAGCGGCCTAAGAGAGTTGGTTAACCTACTGATTTTACAAGTAGGATTACACTTTTGATGTCAATTTACGCTACGGAATTGCTGCCGATTTGACTCCAATTCCGGCCTCGCGTTTGAGCGAGACTTCATTTCATGCTGCTAGAATCGCTGCTATTAAGGTGAGATGGATTTCACGCGGGACATGGCGGCCCACTTCGATATTTTCACGGAAGCATCGCGACCTTTCGCGGATGCCAATGAGTCAGCGCTCTATCTCCGCCAGGCCCGCGAGAAGTTCAACGTCCGGAACTTGTCATACTGGTTTCTCGGTTCGTCGACGCGTATTCCCGACCGGCTGACCTGGCTGTCGACCTATGACGAACAATACATGTCGATCTACATGCGCGACTACTCGCCCCTCGGCGATCCGGCATTCGAAGTTTGCTTCACGCGGTTGATGCCGCTCGACTGGGCGGAAATTCGCGAGGCTGACGATACGACAAAGTCGATTCACCACACGGCGGAAAAATACGGCATCGGCAAGCAGGGCATCTCATTCCCGATCCGCGATCCGGGATTCGGCGAGGCGATGTTCTCGGTCAATTTCGAATGCGACGACCGCCACTGGAACGAGGTGCGCCACGACCTCGTCAGCGTATTCCACTTGTTCGGACATTATTTTCATCTGCGCATGAAGGATGTGATCCTGGGCCGGCCGGTGACGGCGGAATTCGATCTCAGCCCGCGCGAACGCGAGGTCTTGAAGTGGGCCGCCGACGGCAAGACGGCGTGGGAGACTGCGCAGGTGCTGGGCGTCAGCGAACGGGCGATCCGGCTTTATACGGAAAATGCCATGGCCAAGTTGCGCGCCAAGACCAAGACGCAGGCGGTGGCGATCGCCGTCAAGAACGCCATCATTCACTGATTGTCGCCAGCGTAACGCTAGAGCGGGATGACGTTGGATGGAATCACCAAGATTTCCCTCCCCATGCGGGGATAGTTGCAAAATGCGCCTTCTCCCGTCCCGGACGTGCCGGGATGGGAGAAAAAGGTGGCCGAAGGCCGGATGAGGGCTCTTACTTTGCCCAATAGTCTCAGCGCTTTCCACGCTGATAGAGACCCTCACCCGCCCTGTCGGGCACCCTCTCCCATGCGTGCCGCACGGGAGAGGGCGAACTGGGTCGATCAAAAGTCATCCCGCTCTAACATACGGCTACTTCGGCCGGATTGCCGTCAACGGTCGCTGCGAATCGGCGTCCGATCCGATCCACAGGGGGCTGTCGAGGAACGACGACCGGTCGCGTTCGAGCTTCACCGGAGCGGCCACAGCGCCGCTTTCAAACGGGTCTTCGCTGCGGTGCACGGAACCGTTGAGGATGGCGCCACTATCGACGGCTATGGTGTCGCTGATGACGTCGCCATCGATGCGGGCGCCGGATTGCAAGTGAACATGGTAGGCGCGCAGCGGGCCGGTTATGCGGCCGCAGACGATGATTTCATCGGCGGAGATTTCACCGGCAACAACGCCGTTGGCGGAGACGAGGCAAACATGGGCGTTGATATGGCCATTGACGGTGCCATCGACATGCACCTCGCCATCGGTGGCAAGATTGCCATTGCATTCGGTGCCACTGGCGATTGATGTTATGGCGGGCTTGGGGGATGCGGCGTTGTCGTTCAGTTCCGACTTGGAAGCGCGCTTGAAGAACATACCGGACCCACCTGATCTCTCGCAGATACAAAACCGCCGGCGGCGAACCAAAAACGAGGCCCGGCAGCAAACGGAATCACCGCAGACTACCGTCTCATTTCCGGCATGTCATCGGCAAAGCGCAAATGATCCCAAGCATTGTGATGGCGCATGGGTCCATGCCCGGCCCGGTGCCGGTCGCGCAGTCCGATTTTGGCCACGCTTTGGCCGTTGTTTGATGGCCAAAGTCGGGAGGTTTCAGGTGTTCCGGCAACCGGGGTTGCGGCCGCCAGGGTAGTTGATGCTTTATTGGTCGGATGAGGGCAGGGCAGAGATTAGGTGCGGCGCAGATTCCTTAAGATAACCGCATACAGCATTATTTCGGTCCTGTTTGCGGTTCTGGTCATTGCGGCGGCGTTCTATGTCCGGCTGGCGCAGGGGCCGGTGTCGTTGAACTTCATGACCGACACCCTGCAGTCGCAGATCAACGGAAACTTGTCTGGCCTGGCGGTCAGCATCGATGGGGCGGTGATCGAGCGGTCGCCGGATACCGGTGTTCCGCACTTCCGCCTGCGCAATATCACGCTGCGCGATGACAAGGGAAACCTGATTGCGCGCGCGCCCCGGGCAGCGATTGGGGTGGATGAGGGGGCGTTGCTGATCGGCAGCATCGTGCCGCGAACGCTCGAGCTGATTGGGCCGCGCATTTTCATCAAGCGTAACCTGGAAGGCGGCATGGAGCTCGGCTTCGGCAGTCCGGCGGCGGCGGAAAGCGAATCCGTCACCGTCGAAGACGGAGTACCCGGCCAAGCGGTGGCCGACGGCAAGTCGGACCAACAGCCGCCGGTGGTCGATACGCCAAGCGATGTGAGCGGCGGATCGCTGATCGATATCCTCGCCGGCGGCGATGCTGCCGGCCAGACGAGCATGGGGACGGTGGAAGACATCCGCGTCAGCGCGGCATCGATCAAGCTTTTCGACGAAGCCAACGATGCGATCTGGAACATTCCCTCGGCTGAGTTGGCGTTCCGCCGGATGCCCTATGGCTTCGCGATCGTGACCAACGCCTCGGTTGCCAATGGTTCCGAGGGCGGCGTCTGGCGCGCCGAGGTCTCGGCAAGCTACCGGCGGGAGAGCAAATCATTCGCAATCAGTGCGCGGCTGAGCGATCTCGTTCCGGCGAATGTATCGGATGAAATTTTCGCGTTGTCGCAACTGGCGCGAGTCAAAATTCCCCTGTCGGGACAGGCGGAAATGGAGATTACCGATGGCGGCGTAATCACCAGCGCTTCAGCCGAATTCGCCGCCGCCGCGGGCGAAGTGGGGCTGCCGGATTATCTGGCGGAACCAATCATCGTCGACGAAGGATCGCTCCGCGCCGACTACGATCCCGCAACCGGCGGTATCCGGATTACCGATTCGAGTTTGCTGGTTGGCGGTTCGCGAGCCGGGCTGACCGGCGTTATCCTGCCAGTGCGCAACGAGGATGGCCGGCTCAATGCCCTCAAGATCGATCTTCATGCCCGCAATGCCGCAATCGATGCGCAAGGAACGATCAAATCGCCGGTTCTGGTCGACCGGGTCGATTTTTCGGGGACGGCCGCAATGGACGATGCGAGGCTCGACATCGGCGATCTCGTCATCATGTCGGGAAATGCCGGGATCCGGATGCGCGGGACAATTTCGGGCGGCGGCGAGTCGGCCGGTCTGGCACTCTCCGGCCGCATCCGCGACCTGTCGGCCACGCTGCTGCGAAAACTGTGGCCGCCCATCATGGCGCCCAAGACGCGCGACTGGATCAACAAGAACGTCAAGGAAGGCCGGGTCACCGAGGGTGAATTCGTGGTGAATCTGCCGGTTGATGCAATGGCAACAGCGCAGCGAGAGCGCCGTCTGCCGCCCAATGCCATCGATCTGAAATTCAGCATGGACGGTGTTACGGCCGGATACTTCAAGAACCTGCCGCCCCTGCAGAATGCCAAGGGCCAGGCCCATCTCAAGGACAATGACTTCGTCCTGTCGGTTGACAGCGCCATGCTGGCGCTGCCGTCGGGCAAGCGGGTCAAGCTCGATCTCGGGAAAATGGAAGCAACCGACATTCTGGCGGTCGAGACTCCGGCGGAGTTCAACTTTGAGGCCAGTTCAAGCGCCCAGGGGCTGCTCGAATACCTCGACCTCCCCGACCTTAACATCATCAGCAAATCGGGCGTCGACAGCTCGAAACTATCGGGCGATGCCCAGCTTGCGGTCACACTCAAATTGCCGCTAATCAAGGACGTGCCGCGAGAGCGGGTGACCGTCACGGCCAAGGCCCGGATCAGCGATGCGGCCTTGCGGGGCGCCCTGCCGAAAATCGATATAACCGGCGGAAAGTTCGATCTCGCGGTCAGCCAGGGCAAGCTTGAGGCATCTGGACCCGCCAAAATAAACGGGGTTGACGCCAAGCTCACCTGGCGCCGCGAAGCAGGCGTCAACGGCAAGCAGTCGGCTACAATCGAAACAACCCTCGATGAAGACGAGCGCAAGAAGATCGGGGCCGATCTCAGCCAATTTCTGACCGGAACGGTGGCGGTCAAGGCCATGATCGACAATCTGGCGGATGCGCAGGGCGCAATCGCCATCGAGGCCGACCTGTCCAAGGCGGCAATGCATATCGATGCGATAAACTGGTCGCGTCCGGCGGAGGCAAAGACTTTCGCTACGTTCACCTATCGCAGCAAAGGCGAACAGGGGCGGCGCGTCGAGGATATCGACATTCATGGACCGGGAGTGGTCATCAAAGGCGACGTCAGCCTCGACGATAACGGGCGGCTACGCGAGGCCAAGCTTGCCCGCGTTGAACTCAGCGAGGAGAACCAGTTTGCGCTCACCATCAAGAACTCCGAAGGGCGCACGGCGGTTACCATCAATGGCGACAGCTTCGATGCGAGGCCGCTGATCAAGTCGATGTTCGGCTCCAAGGCGGGCGGCGGCAAGGCCGATCAGGACGGCGGCGAATTGTCGATTACGGCCAATGTCGACCGCATCTATGCACACCGCGGCGAGATCGTCACCGGCGTTTCGGCGCAGGTGCGAACGCGCGGCGGTTCTGTCCAGGCGGCGGAGATTAGCGGAACATTCCTGTCGGGCCAGCCGATCGTCATGCGCATCGTTCCGGTGGCGGGCGGGCGCGAAATGCGGATCAGCGGCCGCGACGGCGGGGCAGCCCTGCGCGCCGCCAATCTCTATTCGAAGATCGCCGGCGGGCAGATCGAATTTTTCGCGCTTCTGTCGAACGGCAACAAGTCCTCGGTACGCGAGGGTAAACTGGTGTTGCGGGACTTTGACGTGCGCAACGAGGCGGCCCTCGCCCAGCTTGACACCAAGGGCAAGCCCAAGAAATCGGGACCGCGCAAGGAAGGGATATCGTTCAAAAAGACTCAACTTGCCGTTCACCGCCGACGCGAAATTCATCCGCTTCTGCGACACGCTCATCAGCGGCAACGAGCTTGGCGCAACAGCCGAGGGACTGATCCGCAAGAACGATGGCGCGATCGAGATCAAGGGGACGATTATTCCGGCCTATGGTCCCAATGCGGCACTTGGTAAAATTCCCTTACTTGGAACCCTCCTGACGGGCGGCGGCGGCGAGGGGATTTTCGGGCTGACCTATGCCCTTGGCGGCGGCGTCGACAATCCAAAGTTCGAAGTCAATCCGGTCTCCGCCGTGGCGCCCGGCATCCTGCGAAAGTTCTTCGAGTACGACGGCGGCGGCCGATGCGGCACCCTGCAAGGAAGCCGCAATCCGGACAAGAATGGTTAAATCCGCTATTGCGGCCGGATGAGCAGGTGTTTCTTTTTGCCCATGGACAGCTTGATCACGCCGTCCGCATTCACATGCGCGGCCGTCAGTGCCATCTTGTCATCGGAGATCGTCAGATCATTGATGCGAATGGCGCCGCCGTGGACGGCGCGGCGCGCCTCGCCGTTGGATGTGGCAAAGCCTGCCGCCACGATGGCATGGAGCAGGCCCACACCGGACTTGAGATCGAGCGTGATGGTGGGAAGACCTGTGGCGCTGGCGCCTTCCTCGAAGGTTCTGCGCGCCGTTTCGGCGGCGGCATCGGCTGCGGCGCGCCCGTGCAGTAGGGCGGTTGCCTCGTTGGCCAGAACCTTCTTGGCTTCATTGATTTCGGAGCCGCCGAGGCCCGCCAACCTCGCGGCCTCGGAGAGCGGCAACTCGGTATAGAGCCTGAGGAAGCGGCCTACATCGGCATCCTCGCAGTTGCGCCAGTATTGCCAGTAGTCATAGGGGCTGAGCATGCCGGCGTTGAGCCAGACGGCGCCGGCGGCGGTCTTTCCCATCTTGGCGCCGGAGGAGGTGGTGAGAAGCGGCGTGGTGAGCGCGAAGAGCTGACGGCCATCGACGCGGCGGCCCAGTTCCATGCCATTGATGATGTTGCCCCATTGATCGGAGCCGCCCATTTGCAGCACACAGCCGTTGCGCCGGCTCAATTCGAGAAAATCATAGGCCTGCAGAATCATGTAGTTGAATTCGAGAAAGGTGAGGGGTTGCTCGCGTTCGAGCCTGAGCTTCACCGAGTCGAAGGCCAGCATGCGGTTGATGGTGAAATGAACGCCGTAGTCACGCAGGAAGTCGATGTAATTGAGATGGTCGAGCCAGTCGGCATTGTTGACCATCACCGCATCGTTGGGCCCCGGGCCGAAACTCAGGAACTGGGCAAAGACCTGCCTGATGCCGGCGAGGTTGGCGGCGATCTGCTCGACGGTCAGCAGTTTTCGCGCCTCGTCCTTGAAGGAAGGATCGCCGATCTTGGTGGTGCCGCCGCCCATCAGGGCAATAGGCTTGTGGCCGGTCTTCTGCATCCAGCGCAGCATCATGATCTGCACCAGGGAGCCCGCATGGAGGCTGGTGGCGGTGGCATCAAATCCGATATAGCCGGTGATCGCTCCGGCGGCGGCGATCGCGTCGAGGCCTTCCGGATCGGAAATCTGGTGGATGAATCCGCGGGTGGAGAGAGTATTGAGGAATTCGGATTTAAACTTGCTCATGGTGTACCATCTTGAACGTAGCGGCTCTTAGCACGGGATAAAGGGGTGTCAAAACCGCTGACCGCCATTGGAATGATGTCGGGCACCTCGCTCGACGGGATTGACGTGGCTCTGCTTCGAACCGACGGACAGTCGGTGGTCGAGCGTGGCCCCTGCCGCACCTATCCCTATGACGCTGCCCAGCGGCTTCTGCTTCGGCAAGCGATTGCGGAGGCGCGGGACTTGACCGGCCGCGATGCCCGGCCAGGGTGTCTTGCGAAGGCGGAGCGCGAACTCACCAAGTGGCACGTTAAGGCCGCTCAGAGGTTTGTCCAGGAGACGGGCACGGCTCTCAGTGACATCGACATTATCGGGTTCCACGGCCAGACGGTCATTCACCGCCCGGAGCAGCGCCTGACGGTTCAACTCGGCGATGGACCGGAACTGGCGCGGCGGCTGGGGGTGGATGTGATTTATGACCTCCGGGCCGCCGATGTGACGGCAGGCGGGCAGGGGGCGCCGCTGGTTCCTGTCTATCATCAGGCACTGGCGGGAGCGCTGGCGGAGCGGCCGGTGGCCTTCGTCAATATCGGCGGTGTTGCCAACCTCACATGGATCGGCGCCGATGGCGAGTTGCTGGCATTCGACACGGGCCCCGGCAATGCGCTGCTCAACGATTGGTGCGAGCGGCATCTGGGCGAGGCCATGGACCGCGACGGCAGGCTCGCGGCGCGTGGCGTGCTCGACAGCAAGGCCTACGCGACGTCTGGCGCGCAACCCATATTTCGAAAAGCCCATTCCCAAATCGCTCGACCGCAACGCCTTCGATGTCTCGTGCCTCGACGGATTGAGCCCGGAAGACGGGGCGGCCACCCTCGTCCACTTCACAGCGGCTTCAATTGCCCGCGGGGTGAGCCATCTGCCGGCCCGGCCCAAGGCCTACGTCATCTGTGGCGGCGGCCGCCACAACCCGACTTTGATGGGCACGATCCGCGGATTGCTGGAACCGCTGGGCGGGCGGGTGATCACGGCGGAGGAGGCGGGCTTCGACGGCGACGCCATGGAAGCGGAAGCCTGGGCCTATCTGGCGGTCCGCTCGCTGAAGGGCCTGCCGATTACATTTCCAGGCACGACAATGGCGCCCCGGCCATTGGGCGGGGGCGTTGTGGCGAGGGGCAAGGCGTCATGACTTGCGAATGCCGCACCATTCCCTGCCACCGTCATGCCAGCGAACGCTGGCATCCCGCTAACTGTCTGAATGAATGAAAGAAAGCGGGACCCCAGCTTTCGCTGGGGTGACGGGATAAGGGAGATAAATCGATGATATCCCCCCTATCCCGTCATGCCAGCCCCCGGATCGAGTCCGGGGGTAAACTCCAGCTGGCATCCCGCTTCTTTTTGGGGTGACGGACAAAGATCGCAACTTTACAGATCAAGCTGGTTGGCCTTGATGCTTGTCACATTGCTGAGCACGATCGCCATGTCGGCCACGCCGTCGCCGGTCACATCGGCCAGGAGTTTGCCGGCCTCGAAGCGGAGCTGGCCCGCTTTTCCGGAGAACGCCGCCGTGCCGATGAACTTGAAGGCATCGTTGACCGAAGGTGTGGCCGGGATTGCATCGATGGCTTCGACATCGACCTCGTCGCCCTTGGAGAAGTCGGCGATAACATCGGGCGAATCGGGGAGACTTTCATTGACATTGCCATAGACGAAATCGTCATTGCCGCCGCGGCCCTTCAGCGTGTCGGCGCCCAGCCCGCCGGCGATGTGGTTGACATACTTGTCGCCCGACAGGGTGTCGGCCTCGGGCGAACCCGTGATATTCTGGAAGCGGTCGAACTTGTCGCCCTGCGCATCGCCGCCAGTGCCCGTCTCGCTTTCCATATCGATGGTGACTCCAAGAAGCGACAGCGCATAGCTCAGCGTGTCCGTGCCGGAACCGCCATCCATGATATCGGCTCCGCCCTTTCCCTCGACGATATCGTCGCCGCCTGAGCCATGGAGCCGGTTGGCGGCGGAATTCCCCACCAGCCGGTTGTCCTTCTCGTTGCCATAGCCGTTGATCGGCTCCGCGCCCTCGAGCTGCAGCTCTTCCACATCATGGGGAAGCTGGAAGGTGACCGAGGAATGGACGATATCATAGCCCTTGTGGTCGCGCTCCCGGTTCCCACGTTCGAACACCCGGTCGGCGGTGTTTTCCACCACATAGGTGTCATCGCCTTCCTCGCCATACATATCGTCGGCGCCTGGCCCGCCATCGAGATAATCGTCGCCGGGGCCGCCGTAGAGCTTGTCGTTGCCGCCAAGCGCATAGAGCTTGTCATTGCCCTTGAGGCCCGACATGGTTTCGCCCGCCTCCGTGCCGGTCAACACATCATCGCCGTCGGTGGGCACGGTTTGCTTGGTGACGGTCACCGTGAAGCTGGCGCTGCCGGTGTTGCCGGCTGCGTCGGTGGCCGAATAGGTCACCGTAGTCTACCCCAGCGGGAAGGAGGAGCCCGAGGCGAGACCCGCTGTGAGTGAAGGCGTCAGCGGCCCATCGACATCGTCAACGGCTGTCGGCTGCGCATAGGTAACTACCGCCGAATTGAAGCCCGGATCGTTGACGACCGTGACATTGCCGGGAACCGTGACCACCGGGGGTACGTGATCGGTCACCGTCGGAATGACCGTCACCGTGAAGCTCTTGTGGGCGATGTTACCAGCCGCGTCGCTGGCCGAATGGGTGACCGTGGTTGCACCCGCCGGAAACGCGGAACCAGAAGCTAGGCCGCCCGGCTCCAATTCAGGCGTGACCACACCATCGACATTGTCAATGGCGCTCACCGTGTAACTAACCACCGCCGTGGCAAGACCCGCATCGGCATTCACGGCGATATCGGCGGGAACCGTGATCACCGGCGCTTCGGCGTCTTCAATTGTTACGGTGAAGCTGGCGGTGGCCACGTTGCCCGCCGCATCGTTGGCTTTGTATAGTCACCGTGCTGACACCGAGTGGGAACGCCGTTCCGGAGGCGGGGCCGGAATCCAGCACAGCCGGCACCGTGCCATCGAAATTGTCGCTGGCCGTCACCGTGTAATGAACCACCGCCGTGGCGAGGCCGGGATCGGTGTTCATCGTGATGGGAGCGGGAACACTGATCACCGGCGGATCGGTATCCTCGCCTTCCTGCACAATTTGTGTGTGCACGGGCGACACCGATGGATCAAACGCCAATGTCGCGTCAACGAAGGATGCCGTGAGCGGATGCGAACCGGCCGTGAGCGTTGAGATGTTCATCGCCGCCTCGCCGTTAGCGAGGCTCCCCGAACCGATGGGAGTTGCGTCATCGAGAAAGCTGACGTCACCGCTGACCGGCTCGATGATCGAGACTGGCGAGGATTGACTGGTATAGCTGCCATCGCCGAGCTGGCCGCTGCCGTTGTATCCCCAGCACTTGAGCGCCCCGCCACGCAGAAGGGCGCAGGTGTAATTAGCAGTATCGACGCCGTAGTTACCGCCGACGGCGAGTGCCGACACCTCGGAAAGGCCTGAAACCTCGGAAGGCATGAAGTGATCCACAGTCGACCCGTCACCAAGCTGACCATAGCCATTGTATCCCCAGCACTTCACCGTCCCGCCGCTTATCAGCGCGCAGCGATGACCAGCGCTTATCGCGAGCCCCGTGACTTCTGTTAGGCCAGGTATCTCAACCGGGCTGTTTTGGTAGGGATAAATCGTGTCGTCGCCAAACAGGCCGTAATTGTTATATCCCCAGCACTTGACCGAGGCGTCGTCAAGCACTGCACAACTGTAATAGAAGCTGAGAGCGAGCGACTTCACGCCTGAAAGGCCCGGCACATCGGTAGGCGTGTAGTGAGTTTCAAATGTCCCATCGCCAAGCTGGCCATATGCGTTGTAACCCCAGCACTTGACTGCCCCGCCATTGAATAGGGCGCAGGCGTGGTAGTCGCTGGTTGCCAGCGCCGTCACACCGGTCAGACCAGGCACCTCGGTTGGGATGAGGGTAGCTTCACCAGGAGTGCCATCGCCGAACACGCCATAATTGTCGTATCCCCAGCACTTGACTGTTCCGTCATTTATCAGGGCGCAGCTGTGGTATGTGCTGACCGCGAGCGCCGTCACCCCTGTAAGACCAGGTACATCGGCTGGAACAGCGCTATAGCCGAGCGGAGTCTCATAGCCGAGAGCGGAGTATCCACTGTATCCCCAGCACTTGACCGTCCCGTCATTCAAGAGTGCGCAGCTGTGCAACAAGCCTGCCGCGAGCGCTTTCACTCCCGTCAAGCCAGGCACTTCGGCCGGGGTGAGGCTGTCATCAAACGCCGTGCCGTCGCCGAGTGCGCCATAGATGTCGTATCCCCAGCACTTGACCGTCCCGCCCTCCATCAGGGCGCAGCTGTGATAGTAGCCGAGCGCCACATGCCCCGCACCCGGGCCATCATCGACCGTATTCCCCGGCGATCTCACTTCCGCTTTGAGCGACACGATTTCACCCAGATCACTTGGGTTGGGCGCCGATGTCAGCACCGTCGAAGTCGGAAGGGTTTGCGCCGTTGCTGGCGCCGCATTGAATGAGACCAACAGCAGCAAGGCCATTGCCCAGCCGTTCCAGCGCGATGTGGCGATGCGAGAAAAAGTCATGATGGCCCCCGTCCTATGGTGCGCCCGGCGAGGGACGCAGCCGCGATACTCCAAACTCACGCGCCTCCGCTGGCGCTGCCTGATCTGCTGTTTCTTTACATCTCCCTCACCCCGTGGGGAGGGCGGGGCGCCACGAACTCGGGCGTGGGTCTCCGGCCTCCGCCAGAACCTGACCCGAAAATGGGAAAAATTGCGCATCTATGGCAAGCAGGAGGCTCCCAAACCCACACATTCATCCCGCATCATGGGGTCCGGTCCGGCCGCCTGTCTGTTCCAAACGTAACACTTGGGGAGATTTTTCGCGGGAGGCGTTCAGGTCTTCTCGAGCGCCACGGCGTTCATGAGCGAGCTGCGGACCTCGATGCGGTCGCCGTCGTAGTCGATGAAGCCCTGCTGGCGGAATTTGTTCATGAAGCCGTTGACGCGCGAGCGGTTTGTTCCGATCATTTCGGCGAGAGTTTCCTGATTGATCTTGGCGGGGATCGGCCGCGGCTCGCTCTCCTTGCCGCAGTTGGCCAGCAGCAGCAACAGTCGCGCCAGGCGCTTCTCGCTCGAATTGAACAGCTGGTCGACAAGGTCGGCTTCGGCGCGAATGGCGCGGCCGACGAGATAGGAGGTGAAGAGCTGAGCGAAGGCGGGGTGGCGGCCGATTGCGGCGATGGCAGCGTGCTTCTCGATGCGCATGATGACGGCATCGGTCATGGCTGTAGCGGTTGACGTTCGCGGGGCCGGCCCGGCGAGACAGGCCTCGCCAAGGAATGCACCGCTGCCAAGCAATGCGACGACCGCTTCCTTGCCGTGCGCGGAGAGGACGGTGAGTTTCACCGTGCCGCTGTGGATGTAGAAAACCGCATCGGCGCCATCGCCCTGCAGGAAAACCGTCTGGTTCGCGCGGTATTTGGCAATAGCCCGCCCCTCGCCGCAACGCGCGAGAAAAGACCTCATATCGAATGATTGCCGCCGCTTGTTACTCACCGTACCACGGACCTCAGCCCCAGAGGGAACCGTGGGTCAAATTTACATGGCCGTGCGGGGTCTGTCTAGATGATTGTGCAGGGTTGCGCCAAACCCCTACATCTGCCCCTCGCGGGCCATGCGTTTGTCGAGGTAGGTCGAGCAGATCTTGGTCAGTTCGTCGATCTTGTCCTGGAAGAAGTGGTTGGCGCCGGCGATCACCTTGTGCTCGATGACGATGCCCTTCTGGGTCTTGAGCTTGGAGACCAGGCTGTGGACGGCTTCGGGCGGAGTAACAGTGTCCTTTTCGCCGTTGAGAAAGAGGCCGGAAGCCGGGCAGGGGGCGAGGAAGGAAAAATCATAGTGCTTGGCGAGAGGGGCGACCGAGATGAAGCCGGAGATTTCCGGGCGGCGCATGAGGAGCTGCATGGAAATCCAGGCGCCGAAGGAGACGCCTGCTATCCAGCAGACCTTGGCTTCGCGGTTGAAGGATTGCAGCCAGTCGAGCGCCGAGGCCGCATCGGAGAGCTCGCCCGCGCCATTTTCGAACAGGCCCTGGCTGCGGCCGACACCGCGGAAATTGAAGCGGAGGACGGAGAAACCGCGGCTCACGAACATCTGGTAGAGCGAGTGCACGATCGGGTTGTTCATCGTGCCGCCGAAGGTGGGGTGGGGATGGAGCAAAATGGCAATGGGGGATGCCGGCACCCTGGATTGGTGATAGCGGGCCTCAATGCGCCCGGCGGGGCCGTTAAAGATAACTTCAGGCATCGAAAAAACCGGTCCTCGTCAATCCCAGCGAAAAATCAACCGGCGATTTATGCCGAATAGTTGACTCCTGTAGTCGGGCTTTCTATATCCATGGATTAGAACAGTTCAAGAAAGCCAGCTTCCGCCGGCCCTCCAAAGGGACCTCGCCTTTAGCACGGGTGAGGGGTGCAAAAGCAAGCTTTTCGTAGGGCCTGGAGCGGGAAAGCACGCGATGAAACTGAGCACCAAGGGCCGTTATGCCGTGATGGCGATGATCGATATTGCCCAGCATTCGCAGGGAGAGCCCGTTTCCCTAGGGGAAATTGCCGGCCGCCAGGACATCAGCCAGGAATATCTCGAACAGCTGTTCGGCAAATTGCGCAAAGCCGGGCTGGTGGAGAGTTCGCGGGGTCCCGGCGGTGGTTACAGTTTGGCGCGGGGAGCCGACGGCATTGCCATGTCGGCCATTATCCAGGCGGTGGACGAGCCTTTGAGGGTCACCCGCTGCGAAGGTGACGCGGTGGAAGGATGCGTCAAGGGGGCGCGCTGCTGCGCCCATGATTTGTGGTCGTCGCTTGGCCGCCAGATGATGAATTTTCTCGACGCGGTCACCCTCGATGACGTGGTGTCGAAACGCAATCTGGCGCTGGCGGCCACCATCAAGCAGGCCAAGGAGCGCCATGTGAGGCCCCACGCGTGAGAAGCTATCTCGACCATAATGCCACCAGCCCGCTTCGGCCCGAGGCCAAGGCGGCGATGCTTGCGGCCATGGAAGCCGTGGGTAATGCGTCCTCGGTACATCTCGAAGGCCGGGCCGCCCGCAAGCTTGCCGACGATGGGCGCGACGCCGTGGCACAGGCCCTGGGTGTGACGGCGCCCATGGTCATTTTCACCAGCGGCGGCAGCGAGGCCAACAATCTGGCAATCAAGGGTGTGGCCGCCGAGCGGGTGCTGGTTTCGGCAATCGAACATCCTTCGGTCATCGAGGCGGCCAAGGCCTCGGGCAAGAGCGTCGAGCTGATCCCGGTTTCCAGCGATGGCGTGGCCGACCTCGATGCGCTGCGCTTCATGCTGCCGGGGCCGAAGGCGCTGGTCAGCGTCATGCTGGCCAACAACGAGACCGGGGTGATCCAGCCGGTTCGCGAAATTGTGGCAATGGCACAGGAGCACGGCGCATTCGTTCACACCGATGCAGTGCAGGCCCTTGGCAAAATTCCACTCAATTTCGGCCTGCTGGGCGCCGACCTGATGACCGTTTCGGCCCACAAGGCTGGCGGACCGGCCGGCTGTGGAGCCCTGGTCGTTCGCGACGGACTTCCGCTGCAACCATTGATTCATGGCGGTGGCCAGGAATTGCGGAGGAGGGCCGGCACCGAAAACCTCGCCGGCATCAGCGGATTTGCGGCAGTGGTCGCCAGCAGGCTGGATCATGTCAAAGCCTTCAGAGATGCCCTCGAAGCGCAGTTGGAAGGCGCTACGATCTTCGGCCAGGGCGCCGAAAGGCTGCCCAACACGACATGCTTTGCGATGCCCGGAATGAATGCCGAGACGCTGGTCATGGCGTTCGATCTGGCTGGCGTCGCGGTCTCCTCCGGCTCGGCGTGTTCATCGGGCAAAGTAGCGCGGTCGCATGTGCTGGGCGCCATGGGATTTGCGCCGGAGGTGTCGGGGGCCACCATCCGCGTCAGCCTCGGCTGGACGACGGCGTCCGAAGACATCGAACACTTCATCGCCACGTGGCAGCGCATCCTGGCGCGCCACCGGGCCCGCGTTGCCGCATAGGAATTGCAATGGCTGATCTCGACACCATCGAACTGGTCAAGGACATCGAAGTCGACAAGTATAAGTACGGCTTCACCACTGATATTGAATCGGATTTCGCGCCCAAGGGTCTTGACGAGACAACCGTGCGCTTCATCTCCGCCAAGAAGGGCGAGCCGCAATGGATGCTCGACTGGCGGCTCGAAGCCTATCGGCGCTGGCTCCAGATGGAGGAGCCGGCCTGGGCCAGGGTGCATTATCCCAAGATCGACTTCCAAGACCTCTATTACTATGCCGCGCCCAAGAGCATGGCGTCGCCCAAGAGCCTTGACGAGATCGATCCCAAGCTGCTGGAGACCTACGCCAAGCTCGGCATTCCGCTGAAGGAGCAGGAAATCCTCGCTGGCGTCAGGAAGCAGGGCGAGAAAAGCGAACTCGACAGCGAAGGCGGCGAATATGGCTCGGGCAATGTCGCCATCGATGCGGTGTTCGACTCGGTCTCGGTGGTGACGACGTTCAAAGAGGAACTGAAGAAGGCCGGCGTCATTTTCTGTTCGATCTCGGAAGCGGTGCGCGAGCATCCCGAGCTGGTGAAAAAGTATCTGTTCTCGGTGGTGCCCCAGGGCGACAATTTCTATGCGGCGCTGAACTCGGCGGTATTCTCCGACGGCTCTTTTGTTTATGTGCCGCCCAATACCCGCTGCCCGATGGAGCTTTCCACCTATTTCCGCATGAATGCCAAGAATACCGGGCAATTCGAGCGCACCCTGATCATCGCCGACAAGGGCGCCTATGTGTCCTATCTCGAGGGCTGTACCGCACCCACGCGCGATGAAAGCCAGCTCCATGCCGCGGTGGTCGAACTGATCGCGCTGGAGGATGCCGAGATCAAGTATTCGACGGTGCAGAACTGGTATCCCGGCGATGCCGAGGGCAAGGGCGGCATCTACAATTTCGTGACCAAGCGCGGCGATTGCCGGGGCGCACGGTCTAAGATTTCGTGGACGCAGGTTGAGACCGGCTCGGCCATCACCTGGAAATATCCGAGCTGCATCCTCAGGGGCGATCATTCACGCGGCGAGTTCTATTCGATCGCGATTTCCAACGGCCGCCAGCAGGTGGACTCGGGCACCAAGATGATCCATCTCGGCAAGAACACTTCAAGCCGCATCATCTCAAAGGGCATCGCGGCGGGGCGGAGCGACAACACCTATCGCGGCCTGGTTTCGGCTCACCGCAAGGCCCTGAACGCGCGCAATTTCACCCAATGCGAACTCGCTGCTGATCGGCGACAAATGCGGGGCACATACGGTGCCCTATATCGAGGCGAAAACCTCGACCGCCCAGTTCGAGCACGAGGCGACGACGTCGAAAATCTCCGACGACCAGATGTTCTACTGCATGTCGCGCGGCCTCAGCCAGGAAGAGGCGGTGGCCCTCATCGTCAACGGCTTCGTGCGCGACGTGCTGCAGCAGCTGCCGATGGAGTTCATGGCGGAGACGCAGAAGCTGATCGGGATCAGTTTGGAAGGGAGCGTGGGATGATACGGATCGAGCGCATCGACCATGTGCAATTGGCCATGCCACCCGGTGAAGAGGAGAGGGCGCGGGCGTTCTATTCCGACTTGCTCGGTATGAAGCGAGGTGGCGAAGCCCGCGGTTCTGGCCAAGCGCGGCGGGGCGTGGTTCGAGGCTGGACCGGTTCAGCTTCATCTCGGCGTCGAGGCGGATTTTCGGCCCGCCAGGAAGGCCCATGTGGCGCTGGCAATATCGGGAGCAAATGCGCTTCGGCGAAAACTGACGGACGCCGGATACCCGGTGCGCGAGGACGATGCGATCGAGGGCGCTGCGCGGTTCTTCACCGACGATGCTTTTGGAAATCGAATTGAGTTCATCGCGGTTACATGAACGAACCATACACCGTCATCCCGGCGAAAGCCGGGACCCATGGCGGACACGATGCGGAATTTGATCCATCGGTCGCGGTGACGGATGGGTTCCGGCTTTCGCCGGAATGACGAATTGAGGGGAACTATGCTCGAAATAAACAATCTTCACGTGAAGCTCGCAAACGAAGACCGGGCGATCATCAATGGGTTGACACTTTCGGTGAAGGCCGGCGAGGTGCATGCGATCATGGGGCCCAATGGCTCTGGCAAATCGACGCTCTCTTATGTGCTGGCGGGGCGCGAGGGTTATGAGGTGACGGAAGGCTCGGTCAGCTTCAAGGGCGAGGACCTGCTTGCCATGGCGCCGGACGCGCGCGCCGCCAAGGGGGTGTTCCTGGCTTTCCAGTATCCAATCGAAATCCCGGGTGTGGCAACCATGCAGTTTCTCAAGGTGGCGCTGAACTCCCAGAAGAAATCGCGCGGCGAGAAGGAGCTTTCGACCCCCGATTTCATGCGCCTCGTCAAGGAGCGGGCGGCGAGGCTCGGCATCGGCCAGGACATGCTGAAGCGGGCCGTCAATGTCGGCTTCTCGGGCGGCGAGAAAAAGCGCGCCGAAATTCTGCAGATGGCGGTGCTGGAGCCTTCGCTGTGCATCCTCGATGAAACCAATTCAGGGCTCGACATCGATGCGCTGCGGGTCGTGGCCGACGGCGTCAACGCGCTCCGCTCGCCCTCGCGCGCCATGATCGTCATCACCCACTATCAGCGGCTTCTCGACTACATCGTGCCGGACTTCGTGCATGTGCTGTCCCAGGGCCGCATCGTCAAGTCGGGCGGCAAGTCGCTGGCGCTGGAGCTCGAAGCCAAGGGCTACGCCGAATTCGCCAAGGATGCGGCATGAACATTGCGCTCACCAAAACGCCGGCCGAAACCGCCTTCGGTCTCTCCCTGCCGCACCGGCGGATGGAGGACTGGCGGTGGACGGATCTGCGCCAGCTGATCGACCGGCCCTATCCGCCGCGGGTGAGCGTCAAGGCCGCGCGGTCCGAAGTGGAGCGGCTGATCAAGTCGTCACCGTTCGGCAAGGTGGCGGCCACCCGCATGGTGTTCGTCAATGGGCACTACGATGCGGCTCATTCCAAACTGGCCAATGGCGAGGCTGTGCCGGGGATCAAGGCGGATGAGCCAGTTCTGGCGCTCAATGATGCCTTTGCCACCGATGGCGCGAAACTGACGCTCTCTGGCAGTGCCGACACACCAATTGAACTGCTGTTCATCACGACTGACGCGGCGCCTCGAACGGTCGCCACTCGCAATGTGATCGCGGTTGCGGCGGGCGCTTCGGCCACCATCATCGAAACCCATATGGGCGAGGGCACCTATCTCGCCAACAGTGTCACCGAGATTTCACTGGGAGAAGGTTCACGCCTCGACCGCGTGAAGGTGGAGCATGAAGGAGCGGCAGCGCTCCACCTGGCACATGCCCATGTGACACTCGCCAAGGGGGCGGCGCTGCGCGATTTCACTTTGACGTCGGGCGCGCGGGTCAATCGCCAGAATGGCACCTATGTGTTTGCAGGACCCGGTGGCGATGCGAAGGTGTCGGGGGCCTATCTGCTGGCGGGCAAACAGCATGTGGATTCGCGTCTGGTGGTCGATCATCAGGTGCCCCATTGCACCAGCCGGGAGCTGTTCAAGTGCGTGATGGACGATCAGGCGCGCGGCATTTTTCAGGGCAAGGTCATCGTCCGCAGGGATGCCCAGAAGACCGATGGCAAGCAGTCGAGCCACGCTCTGCTACTGTCGGAAACGGCGGAGTTTGACGCCAAGCCGGAATTGGAGATCTTCGCCGACGACGTGGTGTGCGGCCATGGCGCCACGTCGGGCGATCTCGACCATGATCATCTTTTCTATCTCAAGTCGCGCGGCATTCCGGAGGCGGAAGCAAAGTCGCTGCTGATCGCGGCCTTCGTGGGCGAGGCCTTCGAGGCAATTGCCCATGACGGCATCCGCCTGGCGCTGACGGATTTTGCCGGGAGCTGGCTCACCGGGCGCGGGAGCAAGAGGTAAGCCATGGCATTCGACGTTGCCGCCATCCGCCGGGACTTTCCCATCCTTTCCCGCGAGGTCTATGGCAAGCCGCTGGTTTATCTGGACAATGCGGCCTCGGCGCAGAAGCCGAGGGCGGTGCTTGATGCCATGATGAAGAGCTACACGGAGGAATATGCCAATGTTCACCGGGGCCTGCATTTCCTCTCCAACGCGGCGACGCAAGCCTTCGAGGATGCCCGCGAAAGTGTGCGGCGGTTCATCAATGCTCCGTCCAAGGAGCAAATCATCTTCACCCGCAATGCCACCGAGGCGATCAATCTGGTGGCCCAGAGTTTCGGCGGGCTGGTGATTGGCGAGGGCGATGAAATTGTGCTGTCGATCCTCGAGCACCATTCCAACATCGTGCCGTGGCATTTCCACCGGGAGCGGCGGGGCGCCATGATCAAGTGGGCGCCGATCGACGAGGATGGCAATTTCCTGCTCGACGAATTCGAGAAACTGCTCAGCCCACGGACGAAGATCGTCGCCATCACCCACATGTCGAATGCGCTCGGCACCATCGTGCCGGTGGCGGAGGTGATCACGATTGCCCATGCCCGCGGCATTCCGGTGCTGGTCGACGGCAGCCAGGCGGCAGTGCATATGCCAATCGACGTCACCGCCCTTGATGCGGATTTCTATGTATTCACCGGCCACAAGACCTATGGGCCCACCGGCATCGGCGTGCTCTATGGCAAGGCCGAGCATCTCAGCCGCATGCCGCCCTATCAGGGCGGCGGCGAGATGATCGCCGAGGTGACCACCGAACAGGTCACTTACAATGATCCGCCGCACCGCTTCGAGGCGGGGACACCGGCCATCGTGCAGGCCATTGGGCTCGGAGCAGCACTCGATTACATGAGCGCCATCGGGCTGGAGAACATCACCCAGCACGAAGCCTGCCTTCGCGACTATGCCACCCAGCGGCTGTCGGAAATCAACAGCCTGCGGATCTATGGCCGGGCGCGCAACAAGGGCGCCATCGTCTCGTTCAACATGAATGGCGCCCATGCCCACGATGTGGCAACCGTCATCGACCGGGCCGGTGTGGCGGTCCGGGCCGGCACCCATTGCACCCAGCCGCTGCTCGCCCGCTTCGGCATCACCGCCACCTGCCGGGCGTCGTTTGCCATGTACAACACCCGCGAAGAGGTTGACGTGCTGGCGGAAGCCCTTATCTCTGCACAAAGGATATTCCTGTGAGCGAAGCCCTGAACCATAGCGTGGCCGAGACGCCACCCAATATGAACGCCATTCCCGCCGATGAGCTGGCGCGGATGACCGATGATATCGTGGCGGCCCTGAAGACGGTCTACGACCCGGAAATCCCCGTCGATATTTATGAGTTGGGCCTGATCTACAAAGTCGATATCGACGACGACCGCAATGTGGCAATCGAGATGACCCTGACAGCACCCGGCTGCCCGGTGGCTGGCGACATGCCGGGCTGGGTGGAGAATGCGGTGTCGACGGTGGCAGGCGTTGCCAGCTGCAAGGCCACCATCGTTTTCGATCCGCCATGGGACCACAGCCGGATGTCGGATGAGGCGCGCGTTGCGCTCAACATGTGGTAAGGAGACGAAATGGCCACAGCAACCCCCGCCCCCGCCCGCAGGCGATGAAACTGACCGATGCCGCCGCCGAGCGGGTGCGGCAGATCATGGCGAAGTCCGAACGGCCGGTCGCTGGCCTTCGCATCGGCGTCAAGAATGGCGGCTGCGCCGGCATGGAATACACCATGGAATGGGCCGGCGAGAAGAAGCCCTTCGATGAGGTGGTCGAGGACAAGGGGGTCAAGGTGCTGATCGATCCCAAGGCGGTGCTGTTCCTGCTCGGCACCGAGATGGACTATCAGACGACGGCGCTCAAATCCGGGTTCGTGTTCAACAATCCGAACCAGACTTCGGCCTGCGGCTGCGGCGAAAGCGTGCAGCTGAAGCCCGCCCAGCCCGTGGCCTGACCTCCTCCGCGCAATGGGCAATTTCGGCCTGGCACTGGTTATCATCCTCGGCGGATGGTGGCTGCTCCGTGCCCTCGCCGGCAGCCAGCCCGCCAAGGTGCGCGGCCTGGTGCGCAAGATCATGGGCTGGGCGATCATTGCCGGGGCGGGGTTTCTGATGCTGCGCGGGGCCACGAACGTGGCCATTCCGCTGTTCATTCTGGGAGCCGGGATGATCGGCGAATCGGCGCTGTTTCCCGATGGCCTGCAATGGCCAGGCAGCAAGCCGGGACCGGGTCCAGCCGCCAGCCCGGCGGGCCACGGGAAGCCATGACCAGGCAAGAGGCCTGGCGGTCCTCGGTCTGAAACCGGGCGCCAGCGCCGAGGACGTGCGCACTGCTCACCGGCGGCTGATGAAGGACTTTCACCCGGACAAGGGCGGCAGCGACTATCTTGCCACCAAGATCAATCAGGCCAAGGATTTGCTGGTGGAGTAGTAGATTGAGTCTCACACTTCGCCTTGCAATCGCCTGGGACTGGCTTCGCAATGTTTGATGAAGTAACATTCGAAGCGGGCGATGCTATAAGTTAGAGGGTAATCAGGTTTGGAACGCCGGCTAGCCGCCATCCTTGTCGCCGATGTGGTTGGCTATAGCCGCCTCATGGGCGAGGACGAAGCCGGCACCCTGGCACTCCTCAAAATCTGCCGCCGGGATGTGATCGATCCGGCGATCGAAAAATTCCATGGCCGGATCATCAAGCTCATGGGCGATGGCGCGCTCATTGAGTTTGCCAGCGTGGTCGATGCCGTCGAGTGCGCCGCCACCATCCAGCGCGCCTTGGCCGCCCCTGATCCGGAAACCGCCGAAGCCCGCCGCATCCAGTTGCGCATCGGCATCAACCTCGGCGACATCATCGTCGAGGGCGATGATATCTACGGTGACGGCGTCAACATCGCGGCACGGCTTGAGGCGATGGCGAAGCCGGCGGCATATGCGTCTCCGGCACAGCCTTCGATCACGCGGCACACAAGGCCGGTGTCGGATTCGAAAGCCTGGGAGAACTGCACCTCAAGAACATTGCCGACCCGGTGCGCGCTTACCGGGTCGTGCTCGACCCCGCCGCCGCCGGAAGGATCGTTGCCAAGCGGCGGCGGGTGCTCTTGCCGCTGGCAATGGCTGGGCTTGCTGGCCTGGTGCTGGTCGCGGCATTCCTGGCCGCCATGTTGTTTTGGCGCGGGCCGGTTACAGCGCAGCGGCCATCGGTCGCCGTCCTGCCATTCGCCAATTTGAGCGCCGGCGCCGCCGACACCTACTTCGCCGACGGCATCACCGAGGATATCATCACCGAACTCGCCAAGCTGTCGGCCGTCGATGTCATCTCCCGTAATTCGGTGTTCAAGTACAGGGAACAGCCGGCGGCGCCCAAGGATGTGGCGCGCGATCTCGGCGTCTCTTATATCGTCGAAGGCAGCGTCCGCCGCACCGGCGATCAGGTCCGCATCAATGCCCAGTTGATCGACGCCGCCAGCGGCGGTCTCCTGTGGGCAGAGAAATACGACCGCAAGGC